>CP067379.1:0-3401157 GCA_019565575.1 Flavobacterium covae | reverse complement strand
AAAATGATTTAAGTTAAAAAGGAAATTTAGGTTGAGAGGTTATGAATACTCATAACTCATAACTCATACAACTAATAACTCATCACTAAGATTGGGGGATTAGCTCAGCTGGCTAGAGCGCCTGCCTTGCACGCAGGAGGACCATCGGTCTGGACTCTGATATTCTCCACTATTCGAGTGAATAGTAAAAAGTAAAAAGTGAAAAGTAATTAACTAATCACTATTTACTTATCACTTATCACTAGAAAAAAGTTCATTGACATATTGAGATAAACATACAAACAAGTAGAAAGAACACTTTAGTAATTAGTACAGAGTAAATAGTAATTAGTCTTAGGGCCTAGTCACTAATTACTAAGAACTAATCACTAAAAAAGAAAACAATAAGCAAAATAAGGGCGTATGGGGATGCCTAGGCTCTCAGAGGCGAAGAAGGACGTGATAAGCTGCGAAAAGCTACGGGGATTGGCACACACGAATAGATCCGTAGATATCCCAATGGGGCAACCCACTATGTAGAAGACATAGTATCCAAATAGGAGGCAAACCCGCTGAACTGAAACATCTAAGTAGGCGGAGGAGAAGAAAACAAAAGTGATTCCGTAAGTAGTGGCGAGCGAACGCGGAATAGCCCAAACCGTTGTTGTTATGGCAATAACGGGGTTGTAGGACCACAATATTTCTTATAAACAGAATTAGAATAACCTGGAAAGGTTAACCAAAGAAGGTGAAAGTCCCGTATAAGCAAAGAATATAAAGAATAGTGGTATCCTGAGTAGGGCGGGGCACGAGAAACCCTGTCTGAATCTGGCGGGACCATCCGCTAAGGCTAAATACCCTGAGAGACCGATAGTGAACCAGTACCGTGAGGGAAAGGTGAAAAGAACCGTGAATAACGGAGTGAAAAAGAACCTGAAACCATACGCCTACAAGCGGTCGGAGCAGCATAAGCTGTGACGGCGTGCCTTTTGCATAATGAGCCTACGAGTTACCGTTACTGGCAAGGTTAAGTGATTAAGTCACGGATCCGTAGCGAAAGCGAGTCTGAATAGGGCGCTATAGTCAGTAGTGGTAGACGCGAAACCGTGTGATCTACCCATGGGCAGGATGAAGCTGTGGTAACACACAGTGGAGGTCCGAACCGTTGACGTTGAAAAGTCTTCGGATGACCTGTGGGTAGGGGTGAAAGGCCAATCAAACTCGGAAATAGCTCGTACTCCCCGAAATGCATTTAGGTGCAGCGCTGTGGTCTAGTTATATAGAGGTAGAGCTACTGATTGGATGCGGGGGCTTCACCGCCTACCAATTCCTGACAAACTCCGAATGCTATATAATATACACAGCAGTGAGGGCTTGGGTGCTAAGGTCCAAGTCCGAGAGGGAAAGAACCCAGACCATCAGCTAAGGTCCCCAAATGTATGCTAAGTTGAACAAACGCGGTTTGATTGCATCGACAGCTAGGATGTTGGCTTGGAAGCAGCCATTCATTTAAAGAGTGCGTAACAGCTCACTAGTCGAGCGATCGAGCATGGATAATAATCGGGCATAAGTATACTACCGAAGCTATGGATTTGTACACTGTACAAGTGGTAGGGGAGCATTCTAACATCGCCGAAGGTGTCTTGTGAGAGATGCTGGAGAAGTTAAGAAAAGAAAATGTAGGCATAAGTAACGATAAGGGGTGCGAGAACACCCCCGCCGCAAAACTAAGGTTTCCGCAGCTATGCTAATCAGCTGCGGGTTAGTCGGGTCCTAAGGCGAATCCGAAAGGAACAGTCGATGGCCAACGGGTTAATATTCCCGTACTACTTATAATTGTGATGGAGCGACGCAGTGGTGAAAGTACCGCGAACTGACGGAATAGTTCGTTAAAGCACCTAACTATAGGCCCAGTAGGCAAATCCGCTGGGACTGGTGAAATGCGATAGTACTCGGAGTCTTCGGACAAAGGGATAGTGTACCTAAAGGCTGCCAAGAAAACCTTCTAAACATAGATTATAAGTACCCGTACCGTAAACCGACACAGGTAGTTGAGGAGAGTATCCTAAGGCGCTCGAGAGATTCATGGCTAAGGAATTAGGCAAAATAGACCTGTAACTTCGGGAGAAAGGTCGCCAGCGCAAGCTGGCCGCAGTGAAAAGGTCCAGGCGACTGTTTATCAAAAACACAGGGCTCTGCAAAATCGTAAGATGACGTATAGGGCCTGACACCTGCCCGGTGCTGGAAGGTTAAGAGGAGATGTTATGAGCAATCAGAAGCATTGAATTGAAGCCCCAGTAAACGGCGGCCGTAACTATAACGGTCCTAAGGTAGCGAAATTCCTTGTCGGGTAAGTTCCGACCTGCACGAATGGTGTAACGATCTGGACACTGTCTCAGCCATGAGCTCGGTGAAATTGTAGTATCGGTGAAGATGCCGATTACCCGCAGTGGGACGAAAAGACCCTGTGCACCTTTACTATAGCTTAGTATTGGTCTTGGATAAGTGATGTGTAGGATAGGTGGGAGACTATGAAATGGCGTCGCCAGGCGTTGTGGAGTCATTGTTGAAATACCACCCTTGCTTATCTGAGATCTAACCCGCCTCTGGCGGGGACATTGCTTGCGGGTAGTTTGACTGGGGTGGTCGCCTCCAAAAGAGTAACGGAGGCTTCTAAAGGTTCCCTCAGCACGCTTGGTAACCGTGCGTAGAGTGCAATGGCAAAAGGGAGCTTGACTGAGAGACATACAGGTCGATCAGGTACGAAAGTAGAGCATAGTGATCCGGTGGTTCCGCATGGAAGGGCCATCGCTCAAAGGATAAAAGGTACGCCGGGATAACAGGCTGATCTCCCCCAAGAGCTCATATCGACGGGGGGTTTGGCACCTCGATGTCGGCTCGTCACATCCTGGGGCTGGAGAAGGTCCCAAGGGTTGGGCTGTTCGCCCATTAAAGTGGCACGCGAGCTGGGTTCAGAACGTCGTGAGACAGTTCGGTCTCTATCTACTGTGGGCGTTAGAAATTTGAGTGGATCTGACTCTAGTACGAGAGGACCGAGTTGGACCAACCGCTGGTGTATCTGTTGTTCCGCCAGGAGCACCGCAGAGTAGCTACGTTGGGAAGGGATAAGCGCTGAAAGCATATAAGCGCGAAACCCACCACAAGATGAGATTTCTTTTAAGGGTCGTGGAAGATCACCACGTTGATAGGCTATAGATGTAAAGGCAGTAATGTCACAGTCAAGTAGTACTAATAACCCGTAAGCTTATTGGTGCCCCCAACCTCCCCAAAGAGGAGGAGCAAGGGTGGGGCGTAAAATTCTTTCCAAATTGAATATTTATCTCAATATGTTAAAATATTGGCAAGCAAAGCTTGCAGTGAAAATAATAAGTAACCAGTGACTAGATTTAAGCTAATCACTTCTCACTCATCACTAAAAACCTTAAGGTGGTTATTGCGGCGGGGCTCACCTCTTCCCATTTCGAACAGAGAAGTTAAGCCCGCCAGCGTCGATGGTACTGCATACTGTGGGAGAGTAGATCGCTGCCTTTCTTTATTCTGAAAAAACAGAATTAAACATAAAAATCCCCTGCAAAACAGGGGGATTTTTTATCCCAACAAAGCAACTACGTTCCTATTATTAAAGAAAACCAAGAAAATAAAAAACTTTCAAAAAAGTAAAAAAACACTTGGAAATACTAAAAGAAACACTACCTTTGCAGCCGCTAAGACAATAAGTCAAAAGCGAAAAAACAAAAGAAACAAGTTCATAGACATATTGGATTGACAGCACGTTTTAATAGCAATATTAAAACAAAAAAAATAAGAGAGTAAGAAAACTAGCATTCTTTGTCAAAAATATTTAGCTCAAAAGCTATAAAAAACATACGATGAAGAGTTTGATCCTGGCTCAGGATGAACGCTAGCGGCAGGCTTAACACATGCAAGTCGAGGGGTAGAAGGAGCTTGCTCCTTTGAGACCGGCGCACGGGTGCGTAACGCGTATGCAATCTGCCTTGTACAGGGGATAGCCCAGAGAAATTTGGATTAATACCCCATAGTATTATTAAATGGCATCATTTAATTATTAAAGTTCCAACGGTACAAGATGAGCATGCGTCCCATTAGCTAGTTGGTGTGGTAACGGCACACCAAGGCAACGATGGGTAGGGGTCCTGAGAGGAGATCCCCCACACTGGTACTGAGACACGGACCAGACTCCTACGGGAGGCAGCAGTGAGGAATATTGGTCAATGGACGCAAGTCTGAACCAGCCATGCCGCGTGCAGGATGACGGTCCTATGGATTGTAAACTGCTTTTGTACAGGAAGAAACACTCCCTTGCGAGGAACTTGACGGTACTGTAAGAATAAGGATCGGCTAACTCCGTGCCAGCAGCCGCGGTAATACGGAGGATCCAAGCGTTATCCGGAATCATTGGGTTTAAAGGGTCCGTAGGCGGTTTTATAAGTCAGTGGTGAAATCTGGTCGCTCAACGATCAAACGGCCATTGATACTGTAAGACTTGAATTACTTGGAAGTAACTAGAATATGTAGTGTAGCGGTGAAATGCTTAGAGATTACATGGAATACCAATTGCGAAGGCAGGTTACTACGAGTACATTGACGCTGATGGACGAAAGCGTGGGGAGCGAACAGGATTAGATACCCTGGTAGTCCACGCCGTAAACGATGGATACTAGCTGTTTGGAGCAATCTGAGTGGCTAAGCGAAAGTGATAAGTATCCCACCTGGGGAGTACGCTCGCAAGAGTGAAACTCAAAGGAATTGACGGGGGCCCGCACAAGCGGAGGAGCATGTGGTTTAATTCGATGATACGCGAGGAACCTTACCAAGGCTTAAATGGGAAACGACAGATTTGGAAACAGATCTTTCTTCGGACGTTTTTCAAGGTGCTGCATGGTTGTCGTCAGCTCGTGCCGTGAGGTGTCAGGTTAAGTCCTATAACGAGCGCAACCCCTGTTGCTAGTTGCCAGCGAGTCAAGTCGGGAACTCTAGCAAGACTGCCGGTGCAAACCGTGAGGAAGGTGGGGATGACGTCAAATCATCACGGCCCTTACGCCTTGGGCTACACACGTGCTACAATGGACGGTACAGAGAGCAGCCACTACGCAAGTAGGCGCGAATCTACAAAACCGTTCTCAGTTCGGATCGGAGTCTGCAACTCGACTCCGTGAAGCTGGATTCGCTAGTAATCGCAGATCAGCCATGCTGCGGTGAATACGTTCCCGGGCCTTGTACACACCGCCCGTCAAGCCATGGAAGCTGGGGGTACCTGGAAGTCGGTGACCGCAAGGAGCTGCCTAGGGTAAAACTGGTAACTAGGGCTAAGTCGTAACAAGGTAGCCGTACCGGAAGGTGCGGCTGGAACACCTCCTTTCTAGAGACAAAAAAAGAAAATAGACCCTTACTCTCGCTGTTAATTCAAAAAAGAAAAGACTTAAAATACAGAGTCTCGTAGCTCAGCTGGTTAGAGTACTACACTGATAATGTAGGGGTCGGCAGTTCGAGTCTGCCCGGGACTACAAGTAAATTTGAAAATTGATTAATTTGAAAATTTGAAAATGATTTAAGTTAAAAAGGAAATTCTAGGGGTTGAGAGGTTATGAATACTCATAACTCATAACTCATAACTAATAACTCATCACTAAGATTGGGGGATTAGCTCAGCTGGCTAGAGCGCCTGCCTTGCACGCAGGAGGTCATCGGTTCGACTCCGATATTCTCCACTATTCGAGTGAATAGTAAAGAGTAAAAAGTGAAAAGTAATTAACTAATCACTATTTACTTATCACTTATCACTAGAAAAAAGTTCATTGACATATTGAGATAAACATACAAACAAGTAGAAAGAACACTTTAGTAATTAGTACAGAGTAAATAGTAATTAGTCTTAGGGCTAGTCACTAATTACTAAGAACTAATCACTAAAAAAAAAAACAATAAGCAAAATAAGGGCGTATGGGGGATGCCTAGGCTCTCAGAGGCGAAGAAGGACGTGATAAGCTGCGAAAAGCTACGGGGATTGGCACACACGAATAGATCCGTAGATATCCCAATGGGGCAACCCACTATGTAGAAGACATAGTATCCAAATAGGAGGCAAACCCGCTGAACTGGAAACATCTAAGTAGGCGGAGGAGAAGAAAACAAAAGTGATTCCGTAAGTAGTGGCGAGCGAACGCGGAATAGCCCAAACCGTTGTTGTTATGGCAATAACGGGGTTGTAGGACCACAATATTTCTTATAAACAGAATTAGAATAACCTGGAAAGGTTAACCAAAGAAGGTGAAAGTCCCGTATAAGCAAAGAATATAAAGAATAGTGGTATCCTGAGTAGGGCGGGGCACGAGAAACCCTGTCTGAATCTGGCGGGACCATCCGCTAAGGCTAAATACTCCTGAGAGACCGATAGTGAACCAGTACCGTGAGGGAAAGGTGAAAAGAACCGTGAATAACGGAGTGAAAAAGAACCTGAAACCATACGCCTACAAGCGGTCGGAGCAGCACAAGCTGTGACGGCGTGCCTTTTGCATAATGAGCCTACGAGTTACCGTTACTGGCAAGGTTAAGTGATTAAGTCACGGATCCGTAGCGAAAGCGAGTCTGAATAGGGCGCTATAGTCAGTAGTGGTAGACGCGAAACCGTGTGATCTACCCATGGGCAGGATGAAGCTGTGGTAACACACAGTGGAGGTCCGAACCGGTTGACGTTGAAAAGTCTTCGGATGACCTGTGGGTAGGGGTGAAAGGCCAATCAAACTCGGAAATAGCTCGTACTCCCCGAAATGCATTTAGGTGCAGCGCTGTGGTCTAGTTATATAGAGGTAGAGCTACTGATTGGATGCGGGGGCTTCACCGCCTACCAATTCCTGACAAACTCCGAATGCTATATAATATACACAGCAGTGAGGGCTTGGGTGCTAAGGTCCAAGTCCGAGAGGGAAAGAACCCAGACCATCAGCTAAGGTCCCCAAATGTATGCTAAGTTGAACAAACGCGGTTTGATTGCATCGACAGCTAGGATGTTGGCTTGGAAGCAGCCATTCATTTAAAGAGTGCGTAACAGCTCACTAGTCGAGCGATCGAGCATGGATAATAATCGGGCATAAGTATACTACCGAAGCTATGGATTTGTACACTGTACAAGTGGTAGGGGAGCATTCTAACATCGCCGAAGGTGTCTTGTGAGAGATGCTGGAGAAGTTAGAAAGAAAATGTAGGCATAAGTAACGATAAGGGGTGCGAGAAACACCCCCGCCGCAAAACTAAGGTTTCCGCAGCTATGCTAATCAGCTGCGGGTTAGTCGGGTCCTAAGGCGAATCCGAAAGGAACAGTCGATGGCCAACGGGTTAATATTCCCGTACTACTTATAATTGTGATGGAGCGACGCAGTGGTGAAAGTACCGCGAACTGACGGAATAGTTCGTTAAAGCACCTAACTATAGGCCCAGTAGGCAAATCCGCTGGGACTGGTGAAATGCGATAGTACTCAGGTCTTCGGACAAAGGGATAGTGTACCTAAAGGCTGCCAAGAAAACCTTCTAAACATAGATTATAAGTACCCGTACCGTAAACCGACACAGGTAGTTGAGGAGAGTATCCTAAGGCGCTCGAGAGATTCATGGCTAAGGAATTAGGCAAAATAGACCTGTAACTTCGGGAGAAAGGTCGCCAGCGCAAGCTGGCCGCAGTGAAAAGGTCCAGGCGACTGTTTATCAAAAACACAGGGCTCTGCAAAATCGTAAGATGACGTATAGGGCCTGACACCTGCCCGGTGCTGGAAGGTTAAGAGGAGATGTTATGAGCAATCAGAAGCATTGAATTGAAGCCCCAGTAAACGGCGGCCGTAACTATAACGGTCCTAAGGTAGCGAAATTCCTTGTCGGGTAAGTTCCGACCTGCACGAATGGTGTAACGATCTGGACACTGTCTCAGCCATGAGCTCGGTGAAATTGTAGTATCGGTGAAGATGCCGATTACCCGCAGTGGGACGAAAAGACCCTGTGCACCTTTACTATAGCTTAGTATTGGTCTTGGATAAGTGATGTGTAGGATAGGTGGGAGACTATGAAATGGCGTCGCCAGGCGTTGTGGAGTCATTGTTGAAATACCACCCTTTGCTTATCTGAGATCTAACCCGCCTCTGGCGGGGACATTGCTTGTGGGTAGTTTGACTGGGGTGGTCGCCTCCAAAAGAGTAACGGAGGCTTCTAAAGGTTCCCTCAGCACGCTTGGTAACCGTGCGTAGAGTGCAATGGCAAAGGGAGCTTGACTGAGAGACATACAGGTCGATCAGGTACGAAAGTAGAGCATAGTGATCCGGTGGTTCCGCATGGAAGGGCCATCGCTCAAAGGATAAAAGGTACGCCCGGGGATAACAGGCTGATCTCCCCCAAGAGCTCATATCGACGGGGGGGTTTGGCACCTCGATGTCGGCTCGTCACATCCTGGGGCTGGAGAAGGTCCCAAGGGTTGGGCTGTTCGCCCATTAAAGTGGCACGCGAGCTGGGTTCAGAACGTCGTGAGACAGTTCGGTCTCTATCTACTGTGGGCGTTAGAAATTTGAGTGGATCTGACTCTAGTACGAGAGGACCGAGTTGGACCAACCGCTGGTGTATCTGTTGTTCCGCCAGGAGCACCGCAGAGTAGCTACGTTGGGAAGGGATAAGCGCTGAAAGCATATAAGCGCGAAACCCACCACAAGATGAGATTTCTTTTAAGGGTCGTGGAAGATCACCACGTTGATAGGCTATAGATGTAAAGGCAGTAATGTCACAGTCAAGTAGTACTAATAACCCGTAAGCTTATTGGTGCCCCACCCAACCTCCCCAAAGAGGAGGAGCAAGGGTGGGGCGTAAAATTCTTTCCAAATTGAATATTTATCTCAATATGTTAAAATATTGGCAAGCAAAGCTTGCAGTGAAAAGTAATAAGTAACCAGTGACTAGATTTAAGCTAATCACTTCTCACTCATCACTAAAAACCTTAAGGTGGTTATTGCGGCGGGGCTCACCTCTTCCCATTTCGAACAGAGAAGTTAAGCCCGCCAGCGTCGATGGTACTGCATACTGTGGGAGAGTAGATCGCTGCCTTTCTTTATTCTGAAAAAACAGAATTAAACATAAAAATCCCCTGCAAAACAGGGGATTTTTATCCCAACAAAGCAACTACGTTCCTATTATTAAAGAAAACCAAGAAAATAAAAAACTTTCAAAAAAAGTAAAAAAACACTTGGAAATACTAAAAGAAACACTACCTTTGCAGCCGCTAAGACAATAAGTCAAAAGCGAAAAAACAAAAGAAACAAGTTCATAGACATATTGGATTGACAGCACGTTTTAATAGCAATATTAAAACAAAAAAATAAGAGAGTAAGAAAACTAGCATTCTTTGTCAAAAATATTTAGCTCAAAAGCTATAAAAAACATACGATGAAGAGTTTGATCCTGGCTCAGGATGAACGCTAGCGGCAGGCTTAACACATGCAAGTCGAGGGGTAGAAGGAGCTTGCTCCTTTGAGACCGGCGCACGGGTGCGTAACGCGTATGCAATCTGCCTTGTACAGGGGGATAGCCCAGAGAAATTTGGATTAATACCCCATAGTATTATTAAATGGCATCATTTAATTATTAAAGTTCCAACGGTACAAGATGAGCATGCGTCCCATTAGCTAGTTGGTGTGGTAACGGCACACCAAGGCAACGATGGGTAGGGGTCCTGAGAGGGAGATCCCCCACACTGGTACTGAGACACGGACCAGACTCCTACGGGAGGCAGCAGTGAGGAATATTGGTCAATGGACGCAAGTCTGAACCAGCCATGCCGCGTGCAGGATGACGGTCCTATGGATTGTAAACTGCTTTTGTACAGGAAGAAACACTCCCTTGCGAGGGAACTTGACGGTACTGTAAGAATAAGGATCGGCTAACTCCGTGCCAGCAGCCGCGGTAATACGGAGGATCCAAGCGTTATCCGGAATCATTGGGTTTAAAGGGTCCGTAGGCGGTTTTATAAGTCAGTGGTGAAATCTGGTCGCTCAACGATCAAACGGCCATTGATACTGTAAGACTTGAATTACTTGGAAGTAACTAGGAATATGTAGTGTAGCGGTGAAATGCTTAGAGATTACATGGAATACCAATTGCGAAGGCAGGTTACTACGAGTACATTGACGCTGATGGACGAAAGCGTGGGGAGCGAACAGGATTAGATACCCTGGTAGTCCACGCCGTAAACGATGGATACTAGCTGTTTGGAGCAATCTGAGTGGCTAAGCGAAAGTGATAAGTATCCCACCTGGGGAGTACGCTCGCAAGAGTGAAACTCAAAGGAATTGACGGGGGCCCGCACAAGCGGAGGAGCATGTGGTTTAATTCGATGATACGCGAGGAACCTTACCAAGGCTTAAATGGGAAACGACAGATTTGGAAACAGATCTTTCTTCGGACGTTTTTCAAGGTGCTGCATGGTTGTCGTCAGCTCGTGCCGTGAGGTGTCAGGTTAAGTCCTATAACGAGCGCAACCCCTGTTGCTAGTTGCCAGCGAGTCAAGTCGGGAACTCTAGCAAGACTGCCGGTGCAAACCGTGAGGAAGGTGGGGATGACGTCAAATCATCACGGCCCTTACGCCTTGGGCTACACACGTGCTACAATGGACGGTACAGAGAGCAGCCACTACGCAAGTAGGCGCGAATCTACAAAACCGTTCTCAGTTCGGATCGGGTCTGCAACTCGACTCCGTGAAGCTGGATTCGCTAGTAATCGCAGATCAGCCATGCTGCGGTGAATACGTTCCCGGGCCTTGTACACACCGCCCGTCAAGCCATGGAAGCTGGGGGTACCTGAAGTCGGTGACCGCAAGGAGCTGCCTAGGGTAAAACTGGTAACTAGGGCTAAGTCGTAACAAGGTAGCCGTACCGGAAGGTGCGGCTGGAACACCTCCTTTCTAGAGACAAAAAAGAAAATAGACCCTTACTCTCGCTGTTAATTCAAAAAAAGAAAAGACTTAAAATACAGAGTCTCGTAGCTCAGCTGGTTAGAGTACTACACTGATAATGTAGGGGTCGGCAGTTCGAGTCTGCCCGGGACTACAAGTAAATTTGAAAATTGATTAATTTGAAAATTTGAAAATGATTTAAGTTAAAAAGGAAATTCTAGGGGTTGAGAGGTTATGAATACTCATAACTCATCACTAAGATTGGGGGATTAGCTCAGCTGGCTAGAGCGCCTGCCTTGCACGCAGGAGGTCATCGGTTCGACTCCGATATTCTCCACTATTCGAGTGAATAGTAAAGAGTAAAAAGTGAAAAGTAATTAACTAATCACTATTTACTTATCACTTATCACTAGAAAAAAGTTCATTGACATATTGAGATAAACATACAAACAAGTAGAAAGAACACTTTAGTAATTAGTACAGAGTAAATAGTAATTAGTCTTAGGGCTAGTCACTAATTACTAAGAACTAATCACTAAAAAAAGAAAACAATAAGCAAAATAAGGGCGTATGGGGGATGCCTAGGCTCTCAGAGGCGAAGAAGGACGTGATAAGCTGCGAAAAGCTACGGGGATTGGCACACACGAATAGATCCGTAGATATCCCAATGGGGCAACCCACTATGTAGAAGACATAGTATCCAAATAGGAGGCAAACCCGCTGAACTGAAACATCTAAGTAGGCGGAGGAGAAGAAAACAAAAGTGATTCCGTAAGTAGTGGCGAGCGAACGCGGAATAGCCCAAACCGTTGTTGTTATGGCAATAACGGGGTTGTAGGACCACAATATTTCTTATAAACAGAATTAGAATAACCTGGAAAGGTTAACCAAAGAAGGTGAAAGTCCCGTATAAGCAAAGAATATAAAGAATAGTGGTATCCTGAGTAGGGCGGGGCACGAGAAACCCTGTCTGAATCTGGCGGGACCATCCGCTAAGGCTAAATACTCCTGAGAGACCGATAGTGAACCAGTACCGTGAGGGAAAGGTGAAAAGAACCGTGAATAACGGAGTGAAAAAGAACCTGAAACCATACGCCTACAAGCGGTCGGAGCAGCACAAGCTGTGACGGCGTGCCTTTTGCATAATGAGCCTACGAGTTACCGTTACTGGCAAGGTTAAGTGATTAAGTCACGGATCCGTAGCGAAAGCGAGTCTGAATAGGGCGCTATAGTCAGTAGTGGTAGACGCGAAACCGTGTGATCTACCCATGGGCAGGATGAAGCTGTGGTAACACACAGTGGAGGTCCGAACCGGTTGACGTTGAAAAGTCTTCGGATGACCTGTGGGTAGGGGTGAAAGGCCAATCAAACTCGGAAATAGCTCGTACTCCCCGAAATGCATTTAGGTGCAGCGCTGTGGTCTAGTTATATAGAGGTAGAGCTACTGATTGGATGCGGGGGCTTCACCGCCTACCAATTCCTGACAAACTCCGAATGCTATATAATATACACAGCAGTGAGGGCTTGGGTGCTAAGGTCCAAGTCCGAGAGGGAAAGAACCCAGACCATCAGCTAAGGTCCCCAAATGTATGCTAAGTTGAACAAACGCGGTTTGATTGCATCGACAGCTAGGATGTTGGCTTGGAAGCAGCCATTCATTTAAAGAGTGCGTAACAGCTCACTAGTCGAGCGATCGAGCATGGATAATAATCGGGCATAAGTATACTACCGAAGCTATGGATTTGTACACTGTACAAGTGGTAGGGGAGCATTCTAACATCGCCGAAGGTGTCTTGTGAGAGATGCTGGAGAAGTTAGAAAAGAAAATGTAGGCATAAGTAACGATAAGGGGTGCGAGAAACACCCCCGCCGCAAAACTAAGGTTTCCGCAGCTATGCTAATCAGCTGCGGGTTAGTCGGGTCCTAAGGCGAATCCGAAAGGAACAGTCGATGGCCAACGGGTTAATATTCCCGTACTACTTATAATTGTGATGGAGCGACGCAGTGGTGAAAGTACCGCGAACTGACGGAATAGTTCGTTAAAGCACCTAACTATAGGCCCAGTAGGCAAATCCGCTGGGACTGGTGAAATGCGATAGTACTCGGAGTCTTCGGACAAAGGGATAGTGTACCTAAAGGCTGCCAAGAAAACCTTCTAAACATAGATTATAAGTACCCGTACCGTAAACCGACACAGGTAGTTGAGGAGAGTATCCTAAGGCGCTCGAGAGATTCATGGCTAAGGAATTAGGCAAAATAGACCTGTAACTTCGGGAGAAAGGTCGCCAGCGCAAGCTGGCCGCAGTGAAAAGGTCCAGGCGACTGTTTATCAAAAACACAGGGCTCTGCAAAATCGTAAGATGACGTATAGGGCCTGACACCTGCCCGGTGCTGGAAGGTTAAGAGGAGATGTTATGAGCAATCAGAAGCATTGAATTGAAGCCCCAGTAAACGGCGGCCGTAACTATAACGGTCCTAAGGTAGCGAAATTCCTTGTCGGGTAAGTTCCGACCTGCACGAATGGTGTAACGATCTGGACACTGTCTCAGCCATGAGCTCGGTGAAATTGTAGTATCGGTGAAGATGCCGATTACCCGCAGTGGGACGAAAAGACCCTGTGCACCTTTACTATAGCTTAGTATTGGTCTTGGATAAGTGATGTGTAGGATAGGTGGGAGACTATGAAATGGCGTCGCCAGGCGTTGTGGAGTCATTGTTGAAATACCACCCTTTGCTTATCTGAGATCTAACCCGCCTCTGGCGGGGACATTGCTTGGTGGGTAGTTTGACTGGGGTGGTCGCCTCCAAAAGAGTAACGGAGGCTTCTAAAGGTTCCCTCAGCACGCTTGGTAACCGTGCGTAGAGTGCAATGGCAAAAGGGAGCTTGACTGAGAGACATACAGGTCGATCAGGTACGAAAGTAGAGCATAGTGATCCGGTGGTTCCGCATGGAAGGGCCATCGCTCAAAGGATAAAAGGTACGCCGGGATAACAGGCTGATCTCCCCCAAGAGCTCATATCGACGGGGGGGTTTGGCACCTCGATGTCGGCTCGTCACATCCTGGGGCTGGAGAAGGTCCCAAGGGTTGGGCTGTTCGCCCATTAAAGTGGCACGCGAGCTGGGTTCAGAACGTCGTGAGACAGTTCGGTCTCTATCTACTGTGGGCGTTAGAAATTTGAGTGGATCTGACTCTAGTACGAGAGGACCGAGTTGGACCAACCGCTGGTGTATCTGTTGTTCCGCCAGGAGCACCGCAGAGTAGCTACGTTGGGAAGGGATAAGCGCTGAAAGCATATAAGCGCGAAACCCACCACAAGATGAGATTTCTTTTAAGGGTCGTGGAAGATCACCACGTTGATAGGCTATAGATGTAAAGGCAGTAATGTCACAGTCAAGTAGTACTAATAACCCGTAAGCTTATTGGTGCCCCACCCAACCTCCCCAAAGGAGAGAAGCAAGGGTGGGGCGTAAAATTCTTTCCAAATTGAATATTTATCTCAATATGTTAAAATATTGGCAAGCAAAGCTTGCAGTGAAAAGTAATAAGTAACCAGTGACTAGATTTAAGCTAATCACTTCTCACTCATCACTCATCACTAAAAACCTTAAGGTGGTTATTGCGGCGGGGCTCACCTCTTCCCATTTCGAACAGAGAAGTTAAGCCCGCCAGCGTCGATGGTACTGCATACTGTGGAAGAGTAGATCGCCGCCTTTCTTTAGAAACCCTTCATCCGAAACGATGAAGGGTTTTTTGTTTTATACGTGTTTGTGCTATCACCGAAATCACCGCGTGAGCGGGCGTAGCAAGCTACCGTGTAGCGCGAAGCACGCGACCCGCCGAAAGGGGGAACTCGCGCCAAAGGCTGACGAAAGTTTTGTTTGAGGCGGGGCACGCCCAAAAAATTAGTATTTGAAGGATAAAAAGGCTATATTTGCAGACTTTTTAAAAATAATTAACCATGAAAGCAGGTATTGTAGGCTTACCGAATGTAGGAAAATCAACTTTATTCAATTGTTTGTCGAATGCGAAGGCACAGAGTGCTAATTTTCCGTTTTGTACGATTGAACCGAATATTGGGGTGGTGAATGTACCAGACCCGCGTTTGGAAAAATTAGAAGAATTGGTTAATCCAGAGCGTGTGTTGCCTGCGACTGTAGAGATTGTGGATATTGCTGGATTGGTAAAAGGTGCGAGTAAGGGTGAAGGATTAGGAAATCAGTTTTTGGGTAATATTCGCGAATGTAATGCAATTATTCATGTGTTGCGTTGTTTTGATAATGATAATATTGTGCACGTGGATGGGAATGTGAACCCGATTCGTGACAAAGAGACGATTGATATTGAATTGCAGTTGAAAGACCTTGAAACGGTTGAAAAACGTTTAGATAAGGCTAAGAAAACAGCTAAGTCTGGAAATAAAGAAGCGATTGTTGAAGCGGATTTATTAGAGCGTATTAAGGCGGTTTTGTTAGAAGGGAAATCGGCTCGTGTAATTGAGCCTAAAAATCAGGATGAGGCGGATTGTTTAGATATGATTCAGTTGATTACTTCAAAGCCTGTGTTGTATGTGTGTAATGTGGATGAAGCTTCGGCGGCTAACGGGAATGCGTATGTTGAGCAAGTGAAAGAGTTGGTGAAAGATGAGAATGCGCAGGTGATTGTGTTAGCGGTTGCTACTGGAAGCGGATATTACGGAGTTAGAAACTTATGAAGAGCGTCAGATGTTTTTAGGGGACATGGGGTTAGAGGAGCCTGGTGTGTCGAAGTTGATTCGTTCTGCATATAAATTATTGAATTTACAGACGTATTTTACGGCTGGGGTGAAGGAGGTTCGTGCTTGGACAATTCAAGTTGGAGATACGGCTCCGAAAGCTGCGGGTGTGATTCACTCAGATTTTGAGAAGGGGTTTATTCGTGCAGAGGTGATTGCTTATGACGATTATGTGACTTTTGGTTCTGAAAGTAAGGTGAAGGAAGCTGGTAAATTGCGTGTGGAAGGTAAGGAGTATATAGTGAAGGATGGTGATGTGATGCACTTTAGGTTTAATGTATAGCTTGGTTATTGGTATTTTTAATATTGGTTTATAAGAAGGTGTACTAGTAGTGTAGAGCTTACTTTCTAAGAATCGATTATATGAAAATTATTTCCGAGGTATCCGGATAATTTAGTAATAAAGAAGGCTGTCAAAATGACAGCCTTCTTTGTTTTAAAATTTATAGTTTAAAGATAGATTGAACATAGTTCCTAATTGGCTGAAATGGTATCCGTCATAGGTCATCTGCGAATAACGTTGGTTGAAAGTAATTAAATTTGATTGTGTTTTTACAAAATTAGGGTCTGTTAAACTAGCTTCTCCCGTACTATTTTCAGCTTTAAATTCCCATTTAGGTAAAATGTTAAATAAGTTATTGATGTTTAAGGCGAAAGTTAATTTGTTTGTGGGATTAAAATTTATTCCTAAGTCAGTTACGACTTTTGGTTTGAATTCAGTTCTTAAATTAGAATCTAATCCAGCTTGTTTGAATACTGTTTTTCCAAATAAGGTATTGTTTAATGAGAAACCAAATTTTCCAATGTCATAATTAGTTCCTAAAATCCATTTAGTTTTAGGACGAGAAGTAAATAATAAATGCTGTTGTGTGGCATCTATAAGATCTTTTCCGAACTTTACAGGGATTTTATTGGTATTCCAGTTTTCAAATGTGTAATTTCCAGATAGATTAAATCCTAAATCTCCACTTCCTAATTTAATGTTTCGTATGCCTGCAACAACATCAATACCTCTTGTTCTTGTATCCAAAGCGTTAGTAAAGAAAGATAATGTTCCGAGATTTTTTCCGTTAATAGTTACATCTTTAATTTCATCACTTAAAACGATTCTGTCGTAAACATTGATGTGGTAGTAGTCAAGTGTTAATGTTATGTTTTTCATTGGTTTAAAACCTAGTCCAATTGTGTAATTTTCAGATTTTTCAGCTTTTAGTTTTTCAATTCCCATTTGACGTGCTTGAGGTGATACATTGTTTACTAATCCGCTTGCTAAAACACCTTGTCCTGGGAAAAAGCTATATTGAGATTTTTGGGTGTAAATTTGATGTAATGAAGGAGCTCTGAATCCAGATGATATAGATGCTCTTAATGTTATTTTGTCATCTAAAAATTTATATCTGCCACTTAATTTACCGATGTAAGTTGTACCAAAGTCACTGTAATTTTCACCACGTAAAGTAGCATCTAGTAGAAAATCTTTTGTAAAATCTATTGTGGTTGCTATATATCCTCCAATGTTATAGCGATTGAATTTTCCTGAGTTTTCGGGTCTGTTGCCAGCAAATGAATCGGCACCCATTCCATCCCAAGAAGCTTTGTCTCCTTCAATAATGGTAAAGTTTTCAGTTCTGAACTCTGTGCCTATAGCAAAACTGATTTTATCAGTTAAATTTTTATTTATGTCTATATTTCCTACTATGTGATCAAATTTTGTTCCTCCTGGTTTAAATGAAATAGGACTGTTTTGAAGATAAAGATTGGCACCGTTACTATCTAGAATATTAGAACGGTTAAATGAATTGTTTACTGTGTATTCTTGCATATTACCTCCAAAAGTGATGCTTAAATCAGTATTCCATCCGTTTTTGGTTGATTTTAAGCCTAAGGTAGCATTGTAATCGTTAAGATCTCCTTCAAATGTAGGGGCATATCCATCATATCCATTTTTTCCATTTCCTGGGAATAATTGATTTAAAAAAGGATAGTCTGTTAAGGTTCTCCAGTAGGGAGTTCTGTAGTTTGCAAATGAATTTACTTTTTTGTAAACATAAGCACCATTGAAATATAATTTTGAATTTTCAGATGTATCTACGCCTCCATTGATTTCAAATTTAGCAGTTGCGGTTGCAGGCGCTCCATTTATGTTGCCTGCATCTGGATGTCTGTTTAGAAAATCTTGTACATCTGTTATGTTGGCACCAAAATCTTTAGCTTCACCTTGTGCATCAACAGTGCCTGGTCTATTAGCTAAAGTTACTTTGGAAAAATCTAAGGTGTAATTAATAAATCCTTTTTCGTTAAAAGCAGTGGTGCCATTATTAAGGCTTGCGCCAATCATTTTTCCATCTCCTTTTCCTGTAATTCCTGTTCGTAGAGTGGTAGAACCTGAATTAGGATTGTTTTTTAGTATGATGTTCATAACCCCAGCAATAGCATCGGATCCGTATTGAGCTGAGGCACCATCACGTAATATTTCAACTCTTTCAATAGCGTCTTGCGGAATAGCAGAAATATCAGATCCTGTTTCGCCACGTCCAGGAGAGGTTTGTGTATATACTAAGGCACTCATGTTTTTACGTTTGCCGTTTATTAATATTAATGTACGGCTAGGTCCCATATTTCGTATCTCATAGGGATCTAATAAAGATGTAGCGTCATTTACAGGAGTTTGAACGGTATTAAATGAGGGAATTCTATATTGTAATGCTTTATCAAATGTTGCTTGCCCTGTTGAAGCTAGTTCTTTAGAAGATAATAAGTCTACAGGTAGGGGAGTGGTAGTATTACTTCGGGGAGCTGTTCTAGTGCCTACTACAACTACTTCGTCTAGACTTTTATTTTCTTCTTGAAGTATTATGTTTAGTTCAATATTTTGGTCCTTCATTTCAATTTCTCTAACTTCTGTTTTGTACCCCATATAATTGAATTTTAAGGTATGCTTTCCTGGATTTAGTTTTAAAGAAAAACCACCATCAAAATCAGATGTAGTAGAACCTGCATTGTTAGCAATAATGTTAACTCCTGGAATTCCCTAGGCCTCCAGTGTCTTTAATAGATCCTTTTATGAAGTTTTGAGTAAAACCTGTCCAAGTCATTATTAGTAATAATAAGCAATGAATTTTTTTCATATTTATTTTTTTAGGTTATTGTTTTATCAAATATCTAAAAAAAATGTTAATAAAATAATAATGTATGTATTTTTTTTCTTTATTTATTTTTGTTAATAGGTTGTTTTATTTTCTTTTTACATACTTTTCAAGTATCTTAGCACCAAATCGATTTTTTATTTATGTTCGAACAAAATCAATACACCGAAGACAATATTCGTTCTCTCGACTGGAGGGAACATATCCGTATGCGTCCTGGGATGTACATTGGTAAATTGGGAGATGGGTCATCTCCTGATGATGGTATTTATATTTTAGTAAAAGAGGTTCTAGATAACTGTATCGACGAGTTTGTCATGGGTGCTGGCAAAACAATAGAAGTTACTCTTAAAGACCGTACTGTTACGGTGCGTGACTACGGACGTGGAATTCCTTTAGGAAAGGTGGTGGATGTAGTTTCTAAAATGAATACGGGAGGAAAATACGATTCAAAAGCCTTTAAAAAATCAGTTGGTTTAAATGGAGTCGGTACTAAAGCAGTAAATGCACTCTCTACTTTCTTTAGAGTAGAATCAGTACGTGATAATCAACAAAAAGCAGCCGAATTTTCTGCTGGAACACTTACCTTAGAAGAAGATGTTATAGAGACTACTAAGCGTAAAGGTACCAAAGTTAGTTTTATAGCAGATGATACGATTTTTAAAAATTATAAGTATCGTAACGAATACATTGTTAGGATGTTAAAAAACTATTGTTATCTTAATAAAGGATTGACAATAGTTTATAATGGTGAAAAATTCTTCTCTGAAAGTGGATTGAAAGACTTGTTAGAAGAGACCATTGCTGAAGAAGATATGCAATATCCTATCATTCACCTGACTGGTGAAGATATCGAAATTGCCATGACCCATAGTAAAACTCAGTATTCAGAAGAATATTACTCGTTTGTAAATGGGCAAAATACAACTCAAGGAGGTACACACTTAGGAGCATTTCGTGAGGCTATAGTTCGTACTATAAAAGAGTTTTACAATAAAAGTTTTGAGGCATCTGATATTCGTAAATCCATAGTTTCTGCTATTTCGGTTAAAGTAGAAGAACCTGTATTTGAATCGCAAACGAAAACCAAATTAGGTTCTACCGATATGGGACCTAATTTGCCATCTGTTCGTACTTATGTTAATGATTTCATCAAAACGAATTTAGATAATTTTTTACATAAAAACCCTGAAATTGCTGATTTATTACTTCGTAAAATTCTGCAAGCAGAACGTGAACGTAAAGAATTGTCAGGTATTCGTAAATTGGCTAAAGAACGTGCTAAGAAAGCGAGTTTACACAATAAAAAATTGCGTGACTGTCGTGTACATCTTACCGATGCTAAAAATTCACGTAGTTTAGAGAGTACTTTGTTTATTACCGAGGGAGACTCAGCTTCGGGGTCAATAACTAAATCACGTGATGTGAATACACAAGCGGTATTTAGTTTACGCGGAAAACCTTTGAATACCTATGGAATGACAAAAAGATAGTGTATGAAAACGAGGAATTTAATTTGCTTCAAGCCGCATTGAATATCGAAGAAAGTATGGAAGATTTGCGTTACAACAACATTGTAATTGCAACTGATGCCGATGTCGACGGGATGCACATCCGTTTGTTGTTAATTACCTTTTTCTTGCAGTTTTTCCCAGAAATCATCAAAGAAGGACATTTGTATATTTTGCAAACGCCTTTGTTCCGTGTGCGTAACAAGAAAGAGACGATTTATTGTTATAGCGATGAAGAACGTAGAGATGCCATTGAAAAGTTAAAACCAAAACCAGAAATCACCCGATTCAAGGGATTAGGGGAGATTTCACCTGATGAGTTCAAGCATTTTATTGGGGAAGATATTCGTTTAGACCCTGTAATGTTGGACAAAGCGACTTCTATCGAAAAATTATTAGAATTCTATATGGGTAAAAATACCCCTGACCGTCAGGAGTTTATTATCAAGAATCTGAAAGTGGAGTTGGATACGGTGGAGGAATTGACGTCGTAGCACAAAGTCACACAAAGTTTGGCACGAAGTCAAAGAAGTTTTTTAGGTTTAACTTTGAGAAATTTAGTGTTATTACTATTTATTGAGAAAAGGTCACACTAAGTCACCTAAAGTTTAGCACGTAGTCAAAGAAGTTTTTTAGGTTTAATTTTGTGAAACATTGTGAAGTACTTTGAGGAACTTCGTGTAACAAAAATATGATTATGCAAGATGAAAACGATATCAGTAAAATAATTTTAGATTGTGCATACAAAGTACATACAAAATTAGGGTCAGGATTGTTGGAAAAAGTCTATCGAGAGTGTTTAGCTTATGAATTAGAAAAATGTGGATTAAATGTTAAACAAGAAAAAGGATTTCCAGTAGTTTATGAAGATATCAAATTTGATTGCGGATACAGAGTAGATATAATAGTAAATGATAAAGTTATTATTGAGTTAAAAGTAGTTGAAGAATTTACAATCGAACATACTGCACAATGTTTAACATATATGCGTTTAGCAGATTGTAGATTGGGATTACTTTTAAATTTTTATAAGAAATCATTAAAAGACGGAATAAAAAGATTAGTAATTTAAAAACATAGTGAAACTTTGTGTAAAACTTTGTGAAACATTGTGACCCTAAATTATGAGTGAAGAAAATAACAATAAAATATCACACAACCCTGAAAACAATTTCTTTCAGGAGGTGATTACTATTGTTAAAAGTTCACAACAGCAGTTACTTCGTACCGTTAATCAAACTTTAGTTATGACTAATTATGAAATTGGTCGTAAAATAGTTGAAGAAGAACAAAGAGGAGAAAATAGGGCTGAATATGGAAAACAGCTACTCAAATTATTATCAGATAGGTTAACAACAGAGTTTGGAAAAGGTTATTCAGTTGATAATTTAGAACGATTTAGGAAGTTTTATATTGTATATTCAAATTCCGCATCACTGACTCGGATTTCTAATTTTGAAATTTCCGCATCACTGACGCGGAAATCTGAAAGTTCAATAAATGAGGTTCAATCTCAGATTTTTGATATTGATAAAAAAATGCAATCACTGGCTGCGGAGTTTAGATTGACATGGACACATTATGTTTTTTTAATTAGCATAGAAGATAAACTAGAGCGTAACTTCTACGAAATAGAATCTATCAAGCACAATTGGAGTGTTCGTGAATTAAAACGTCAATACAATTCAGCATTATTTGCAAGATTGTCATTAAGTAGAGATAAAGAAGAAGTATTAAAACTTGCCCAAGAAGGTCAAATTATCGAAAAACCAAAAGATTTAATAAAAGACCCGTATATATTAGAGTTTTTAGGGTTAGCTGAAAAAGCACAGTATTCGGAAGAAGAACTAGAAACTGAAATCATAGACAAATTAGAAGCCTTTTTGATGGAATTAGGCCACGGATTTACCTTTGTGGCGCGTCAAAAAGAATTTCATTTGATGAAAAACATTTTTATATTGATTTAGTGTTTTATAACCGAGTTTTAAAATGTTTTGTGTTAATTGATTTGAAAATTGGCGAACTCAAACATCAAGATTTAGGCCAAATGCAAATGTATGTCAATTATTACGATAGAGAAATGCGTTTGGAAGACGAAAACAAAACTATTGGAATAATTTTATGTCAAAATAAAAGCGATTTGTTAGTAGAATATTCATTGCCAGAAGAAAATGACCAAATATTCGCTAGCAAATACAAAACAGTGTTGCCAACAGTAGAAGAATTTAAAAAGATAATTTCGTAAGTATGGTTACACAAAGTCACCCTAAGTTTAGCACAAAGTCAAAGAAGTTTAAAAAACTTTGTGAAACATTGTGAAGTACTTTGAGAAACTTCGTGTAACAAAAATATGATTATGCAAGAAGAAAACGAAAATATAGAAGATTTAACCCCGCAAGACGGAGATCAAGCCGAAGAAAATACTGCTGAGGAAAGTCATTTTGAAGGGGAACATTTTTACGAACAAGACGAAAATCCAGAAGCTACGATTACCAAGGTTACTGGAATGTACAAGGATTGGTTCCTAGATTATGCTTCTTATGTAATCTTGGAGCGTGCAGTGCCTGCCATTGAGGATGGATTCAAACCCGTGCAGCGTCGTATCATGCACTCCATGAAAGAGTTGGATGATGGTCGTTACAATAAAGTGGCCAATGTGGTAGGACATACTATGCAATACCATCCACATGGTGATGCCAGTATTGGTGATGCCATGGTACAAATTGGTCAAAAAGACTTGTTGATAGATACCCAAGGAAACTGGGGGAATATACTAACGGGAGATGGTGCTGCGGCATCCCGTTATATCGAGGCACGCTTGAGTAAATTTGCTCTTGAAGTTTTATATTCTCCTAAAATTACCGAATGGGGATTGTCGTATGATGGTCGTCGTGCAGAACCCATTAACTTGCCCGTGAAATTCCCATTGCTATTAGCACAAGGGGGAGAAGGGATTGCTGTAGGTTTATCTACTAAGATTTTACCCCATAATTTTAATGAGTTAATTGACGCTTCAATTAAAATATTAAAGGGAAAAGCATTCACACTTTATCCTGATTTTCCAACGGCTGGTATTGCTGATGTGTCCAACTATAACGATGGATTGCGAGGCGGTCGTGTACGCGTGCGTGCAAAGGTTTCGCAATTAGATAAGCAAACGTTGGTAATTACACAAATTCCTTTTTCTACAAATACAACTTCCTTGATAGATAGTATCTTGAAAGCGAATGATAAAGGGAAGATTAAAATTAAGAAAATTGAAGACAATACGGCAGCGGAAGTTGAAATATTGATTCACTTGCCACCTGGTGTTTCTCCAGATAAAACAATCGATGCGTTGTATGCTTTTACGGCATGTGAAACTTCTATTTCTCCATTGGGCTGTATTATTGAGGACAACAAACCTTTGTTTATTGGGGTTTCTGATATGCTCAGAATGTCCACGCATCGTACTGTCGATTTGTTACGTCAAGAGCTAGAAGTGCAATTGGCAGAGTTGGAAACCAAATGGCATTTTTCAACCTTAGAAAAAATATTCATACGTGAAGAAATGTACATTGACTTTAAGTTATATAGTGATAAAGAATCATTATATACCTATATGTACGAGCGTTTTGAACCTTTCAAAAATCTATTGTTGCGTGATATAGTTGATGAGGATTTACAAAAGTTAACTCAAATTCCGATGATTCGTATCACACGTTTCGACTCGGCTAAAGCAGATGAATTGATTGCGAAACTAGAAGATGAGATTGCACAAATAAAACATCATTTAGAGCATTTGACTCAGTTTGCTATAGATTTCTTTGCCCGATTAAAAGAAAAATATGGAAAAGGACGTGAGCGTAAAACTGAAATCAGAAATTTTGAGAATATTGAAGCGACAAAAGTAGTTTTACGTAATACAAAACTCTATGTAAACCGAGAAGAAGGCTTTATAGGTACTGGTTTAAAGAAAGACGAATACGTAGCGGATTGTTCGGATATTGACGATGTAATTTGTTTCTTGCGCAATGGTAAAATGATTATTACTAAAGTAGACGATAAAAAATTCATTGGTAAAGATATTATTCATATTGCTGTTTTTGATAAAAACGATAAGCGTACTATTTATAACATGATTTACCGCGATGGAAAATCAGGACCATCGTTTATCAAGCGTTTTAATGTTTCAGGGGTAACTCGTGATAAAGAATATGATTTAACCCAAGAAAAAACAGGTTCGCAAGTCTTGTATTTTTCTGCCAATCCTAATGGAGAAGCAGAAACGGTTACGATTTTGTTGCGCCAAGTAGGTAGCGTGAAGAAACTGAAATGGGACGTTGATTTTGCTGAAATTATGATTAAAGGACGTGCTTCTAAAGGAAACACGGTAGCTAAATATCCTATCAAAAAAATTGAATTAAAAGAAAGAGGTATTTCTACGTTGCGTCCACGTAAGGTATGGTTTGACGACACCGTGCAACGTTTGAATGTAGATGGAAGAGGTGAGTTGCTAGGCGAGTTTAAGCCCAATGACCGTTTGCTAATTATCCATCAATCGGGTAAAATTAAAACGGTAGTTCCTGAGTTAACTACTCATTTTGAAGATGATATGATAGCATTAGAAAAATGGCATCCTAAAAAGCCTATTTCAGCTATTTATTATGACGGTGAAAAGGAACGTTATTTTGTAAAACGTTTCTTGATGGAAAACGAGAACAAAGAAGAATTGTTTATTTCTGAACATGAAAAATCACAGTTAGAAATTGTTTCTACCGATTGGCGTCCAGTAGCAGAAATTGTATTTGCTAAAAAAGGAGGTGTTCAAAAAGAAAATATGACAGTTGATTTGGAACAATTTATTGCTGTAAAAGGAATAAAAGCTCTCGGAAACCAATTGACAGCTGACAAAATCAAACAGATTAGTATGCTTGAACCATTGCCGTATGAAGAGCCTATTGAAGTGCATCCCACAGAAATAGTGCGTCAAGATAGTGAAACTGGTGATGGAACTGATTTAACAGATTACAACATCACTTTAGAAGATGATGGTCAGATTACTTTGAGTTTGGACTAAAAGAAATGGGAAGTTTTAGCTTCCCATTTTTGTTTCAATACTTTTAATAACTTCAACTAATGCGGTTTTAAAATCAAACCATAGCGCATTTTCAGTACGTTTGAACCAAGTCATTTGGCGTTTGGCAAAACGACGCGTATTCATTTTAATTTGGTCAATGGCGTCTTCTAAAGAAACTTTTCCTTCAAAATAATCAAATAATTCGCGATAGCCTACAGTTTGTAAGGCGTTCAATTCTTTGTGCGGTAAAAGAGTTTTAACTTCTTCCAATAAACCATTTTGCATCATCAAGTCAACTCTAAGGTTAATGCGTTCATACATCAACGTGCGGTCTGCTTCTAAACCTATAATTATAGGCGTGAAGTTTCGTGGATTTTTGCGTTTGCCTAAAAAACTAGAGTAAGGTTGCCCTGAACCGATACAAACTTCTACAAAACGTTTCATACGTTGTGGGTTTTGAAGCGTTTGTGGATTTTCGATCGCTATTTTTTGATAATAATCAGGGTCTAATTTTTTTAAATTATCTTGAAGGTAGGAGATACCTAATTCATCATATTTGCTGTTAATGGTTTCACGTACCGAAGCATCAATATCAGGAAATTCATCAAACCCTTTTAACACGGCATCTACATACAGGCCACTACCGCCCACAAGCACTTGAATGTTATTTTTTTGGAATAACTCCTCCAGCCTTGCTAAGGCTTCAACTTCATAATCACCAACTGAGTAACTTTCAAAAATGGATTTGTTTTGAATAAAATGATGTGGTGCTTGTGCTAATTCTTCCTGTGAAGGCACAGCCGTTCCGATACACATTTCCTTAAAAAACTGACGGCTATCACAAGAAATAATCTCGCAACCAAAATGATTAGCTAGTTGAATAGCCAAAGCTGTTTTGCCAATAGCTGTCGGACCTATAATGGTAATCAAATAATTCGTTTTATTCAAAATATGTTTTTATAACGATTTTAATTTTTTTAATGTTATTGCGCTTTACCAGCTTGGTGTTTTGGTGGTAAAAGCAAAACGTTTAAATTCAGCTAAAGATAATAGTTATAAGATATAAAATCAAAATTAAAATGGAGACTTTAATCTTTATGTGTATAAACTGTTGGTAAGAGTTTTTTTATTTAGTTTTGTATTCTTCAATTTTAGATAATAGTCTTTTTGCCAAATATTTATTTCCAGTTTTAAGTTGCTCATAAATAATTTTTGCTTCATCAAGATATTTATCCTTTTTAGATTGATTCCAATAATATGGCGGTGCATATAAATTACAAATTCTGTCAGCCATTTTAACTGCCCAAACTTCCTTTGGTTGTAATTGTATTCTATTTAAGCTGTCTATCATTTGCAGATTTCTATCAAGTGTGGGATTTTTAGTCAAAGCTAATACACCATCTAATACTTGCTTACCATATTCTTTTTCAAGACTAACTTTAGTATAGTTTGTGTCCTCTAGTGTGTCATGTAATAATGCACATTTAATAGCAAGCCCTAGATTAAAATCTGAAGTACTTTTGGACGCATTAATTATTTCAAATACTACACTTCCAATATGATTTATGTATTCAATTTTTTCACCTTTATATTGTCCACCATACGTTTGTCCTTTATGTAAAAGACTTACTTTTTGCCATAATTCTTGTAAATTATCAATTGTAAACTCTTTATCCATTTTTCAATTAAATATATTGTTTTTATAATGATATCGAACTTGTTAACATCTGAACATTTGCTGTGATTTTCTCAATATCCCAATCCCACCAAGCTAGTTGCAGTAGTTCTTGGATTTTTCTTCAGAAAAACGTTTGCGGATTAATTGCGCGGGATTACCACCTACAATAGTGTAGGGCGCTACGTCTTTAGTAACCGTGGCGTTGGTGGCAATAATGGCGCCATCACCTATAGTAACGCCAGCCATAATCGTGGCATTATGACCTATCCAAACATCGTTGCCTATTACGGTGTCGCCTTTTGTAGGATACGATTTACCTTCCATAGCGTCTTGCCAATCCTGTCCAAAAATAGCAAACGGATATGCCGAAATGGCTTCCGTGAGATGATTTGCTCCATTCATAATGAATTTAACTCCTGAGGCAATCATGCAAAATTTACCAATGATTAATTTATCACCTGTAAAGTCAAAATGATATTTGACGTTCTTTTTAAAATTTTCAACATCTTCAAAATCATCATAATAAGTATAATCGCCCACTATGATATTAGGATTTTGAATGATATTTTTAAAAAACAAAGTTTCTTATATCCGTTTAATGGAAAGGGATTGTTTTTATCTGGAATATTGAACATGTTTTGAATTTAGTTTATAGTTTACAGTAAACCGAACTTAATGTTAATACTTCACAAGCTTCAACATCTTCTTTTTATTGATATAATGTTGAATAATATTACGACTGTCACGAGTGTTTTGCATCGGAACAAGAATGTTTTTTAATATTTGTAAGGTATTGATTTGATGGTTTAAATCGTAAAAACAATAGCCTTTGTAAATTCCGTTTTCAATGACCACCGCACTTCTTTCTTCTAACGTTCGACCTTTATCAACAATCACCATAGTATTATTATGGAATTGATGGTTGCTGATGAATTCATTCACACGCAAGTTGTAAGCATCAGGTGCTTCTTTTTGGATACAAGCACCAAAACATTGTTTAATGTCATACTGAAAACAGCTTTTTTTAGTATCGTACAAGCCGTTAATTTTCTGACACAATTGGTATTTTTCTGTAATTTGGAACAGGGCATTTTTGCCTTCCAGTTGACTGCTGAAAGAAGTGATTTCCTTTTTGCGACCATCAGCTTTCAACACTTTCAAGGCTAGATAGCCTTGAGTGTCCTTTTCTGCATACAGCGCCCAAGGGAAAATGGTTTTGCGTTGCGCTCTGTTATAAATGGGTTTGTTTATCTTAATTTCCTCGCTTTCTTTTAAAAGGGCAATCAATTCACTGCCTGTTTCTTCAAAAGTAACAGCATAGACTTCTTTTTGTATTTTTTTGCTTTTTTTAGAAGTGCCGGTAAAATGTTGGTTGACCCTTTTTTTGATGTTTTTACTTTTACCTATATAAATCAAGTCGCCTTTTTCATTATGAATATAGTAAATACCCGTTTTAGAGGGTAAAGCCTCTACTATATCCAATAATTTAGGCGCCATTCCCGATTTGATTTCGGTTTTTACAAAACTTCTGACAATATCTTTTTCAATATCTTTAGCTAAAAGAAGTTTGAATAAGCGTACAGTAGCCATAGCATCACCACTCGCACGATGCCTGTCGGCTACAGGAATGCCTAAACTACGAACCAATTTACCTAAACTATACGAGGGCAAATCAGGAAGTAATTTTTTAGATAATTCTACGGTGCAAAGCGTTTGTTTTTGAAAATCAAATCCCAATCTTCGGAATTCTGTTTTTATCACTCGATAATCAAAGGATGCATTGTGAGCCACAATAATACAACCATCGGTGATTTCGATAATACGTTTGGCGATTTCGTAAAATTTAGGAGCACTGCGCAACATGGCGTTGTTGATGCCCGTAAGTTTAACCACAAAGGGTTGAATCGGAATTTCGGGATTAACCAAGCTGATAAATTGGTCAACGATCTCATGCCCATCAAATTTATAGATGGCAATTTCGGTAATACCCTCTTCGTTGTATTGACCGCCCGTGGTTTCTATGTCGAGTATGCAGTACAAGCCCCCTAGCCCCCAAAGGGGGAATATTTATAAGTTAATAATTCGTGACAAATATACATAATCTATTTCGTTCCCCCTTTGGGGGCTAGGGGGCTTTTTTTTATCTAACCCCAAAAATACTACTTCCAATGCGAACCATGGTACTCCCGCAATCGATAGCCAGCTGATAATCACCACTCATTCCCATAGAAAGGGTTTGCAGGTGACAATTTTCAGTTTTCACAGCTTTGTGTTTGTCAAACAAAGATTTCAACTCTAAAAATTCTTTTTTTATTTGGTTTTGGTCTTCAGAAAAGGAAGCCATTCCCATCAAACCAATAATTCTAATGTTTTGTAACGAATTTTCATTTTGCACTAAGTGAAGAATTTCCTCTAGTTCCGTTTCATTTAAACCAAATTTTGTTTCCTCCTCAGCGATATAAATTTGTAATAAACAATCAATGATACGATTGTTTTTTTGCGCTTGTTTGTTGATTTCTTGCAATAATTTTAAGCTATCTACACCATGAATCAAACTCACGAAAGGCGCCATATATTTTACCTTGTTAGTTTGTACGTGGCCTATCATGTGCCATTGGATATCTTTTGGCATTTGCTCCCATTTTTCCGTCATTTCTTGGATTTTGTTTTCTCCAAAAATGCGTTGCCCAGCTTGGTAAGCTTCCATTAAGTCACTAACTGGTTTGGTTTTTGAAACTGCAACCAAGGTAACTTGTGATGGTAGAGAGGATTTTATGTTATTGAGATTTTGTTGGATTGACATTTTTAAAGCTATGATAAATAATTAATTCAAGTTGCTAGTTGATATTTATAAAAAACAAAGCAAAGGTTAAGTAATTTTGTTTTGTGAACCAAAAAAACAACACCAATGCTTTGCAAAGACAAAATTATATCAATTTTTTGTTTAATTGATGATATTTTAAAAGGAATTGAACATCCAGAAGATATAAGAAGACAGGTTAGTGATAGTGAAATTATTTTAACTGCGATTGTGTCATCGACAAGCTTTTATGGAAATCATAGTTCAGCTATAAAGTTTATGAAACAATATGGATTTATACCAAAGATGCTTGACAAGAGTAGATTTAATAGAAGATTACATAAAATTGGAAGTTTGCTTTATGAGTTATTTGAAATAATAAGTTCATATTTTAAAGATTTATGCTGTGAGATGCAGTATATCATAGATTCATTTCCAGTTGCTGTTTGCAATAATATGAGGATTTCGAACTGCAAAATCCTCAAAGAAGAAAAATGGCGAGGTTACACAGCAAGTATGCGAAATTATTTTTATGGAGTTAAAGTACAATTACTTACCACAAAAAATGGAATCCCAATAGCTTTTCATTTTACACCAGGAAAAACAGCAGATGCAAAAGCACTAGGAAAAATGATTGACAAATTACCAGTAGAGGCTTCAATATATGGAGATAGTGCTTATACTGATTATAGTTTAGAAGATGCTGTATATGAGAGAAGATGTATTTCATTAAAAATTCAGCGTAAATCAAATGCTAAAAGAATGGATACTTTAGAACAAAAAAATGAAAAACTAAAAATGAGAAAAAGGGTAGAAACAACAATAAGCGATATTAAAAAAATGTTTCCAAGAACTATACATGCAATAACTTTAGAAGGTTTTCTAATAAAACTTACATTATTTGTCTTTGGCTTGCAATTAAATAAATCAATTAACTAGCAACTTGAATTAATTAGTTGAATGATTATAATTACAAACAATATTATAAAAGCCGCAAAGAACACACCTATTAATTCTAAAAGAGGATTTAAACATTTTTTGACTAATATATAGTTGTATATAAAAATTGAAAATGAAAAGATTATTTCAGAAATAAAACTTATCAAACAAATTTTTGAAAACGAAAATCTAGTTTTCTTAAGCCAAAATAATATTCCAAAAATTATTTGAAATAATATTGGATAAAAAATCGATAAATGAAAGATTGTGTAAAGAATTTTCATTTTTTATATGTGTATGAGGATTCTTTTTTGTTAAAATATCAACTCCGATTAGTTTAAAAATTCTAAAATCAAAAATCGTAAATCCTAATTCTTCAATCTATAATTCATACACCAACAACCCACTTCTAAACTTCGGTTCAATATAGGTCGATTTTGGAGGCATAATCAGGTTATTATCAGCTAGTAATTTAATTTCATGAATATCCGATGGGTACAACATAAAACCTACCTCAAAAGTACCTTCGTCTATCAATTCCTTCATGTGTAATATAGCTTGTTTGCCAGGAATATAATCAATGCGTTCGTCGTTGCGAAGGTCGCCAATGCCTAAAATAGGTTGGAGAACATAGTCGTACAAAATTTGCGCATCTAGGTTTTTTTAAAATTTGATTATTCGTACTATTGTTGTCATTTTTCTTGTATTCTAAAGCATAAAAACGACCATCTAAATACATCCCAAATTCATATTTGCGTTTGGGTTGGTAGAGTTCACTTTTTTTGTCTTTAATGATGAAATTTTCTGCCAAAAGCTTGATGAATTCTTCCTTAGTATGTCCATTGAGGTCATGAATAACGCGGTTAAATTCATAAATTTTGACATTGCTTTCCGCAATTAAAAAACTCATAAAATAATTCAAATTCGGATTGCCAGTGGTTTTGTCTTGCTCATATAGCATTTCTGCCGATGCTGAGCGATGGTGCCCGTCTGCGATGTACAAATTAGGAATCGATTTGAAATGTTCTATCAAAAGGTTGATTTCTGTTTCCGTATCGATTTTCCAAAGCGTATGTTTTTCCTTGTTAGGCGTAGCAAATTCATAAATAGGTCTGTTCTTTTTATGAATCGCAATAAAAGTGTTGATTTCAGTACTGTCAGGATAAGTAATCAACACGGGTTCAGTGTTAAATCCCGTTTGATGTAAATAATCCTTGAACAATTCCACGCGGTATTGTAGGGTGTCTTCGTGTTTTTTGATGTGGTTGTTTTGATAATCCTCAATAGAAGTTCCAGCAACGATACCGGTAAAAGTATTTGTTTTGGTTTGGATTTCGTATAAGTAAAACATTGGTTTTCCTCCTGAAATAGAATGTTTTCTTTTTTGAAATCGTTGTATTTATGAGTAACTCCTCTAAAACGCTTGTCCGCCGTAATTTTTTGCGAATGTGTGTAAGCAGGATGAATAACATGCAAAAACGAATAGGGATTAAAATCCAACCAAGCGGCTAATTCTGCTGCGGAATATTCATCATAGGTTCTACACGTCACTAACGCTACTTTATCATGCGTGGGGCGAACTGCTTTAAAAGGGATTATTTTGCTCATTTTTTTGAGTGATTAGTGAAAAGTGAATAGTAATTAGCTTGTTTTGCTACTACTATTCACTAATTACTTTTTACTATTTACTAAATTGAGATGAAACTTTCTCTGCTTTTTTACTTTCTGAGTAATCGTAGAAACCTTCTCCAGATTTCACACCTAATTTACCTGCCATAACCATATTAACTAATAAAGGACATGGAGCGTATTTCGGGTTTTTGAAACCATCGTACATTACGTTTAAGATGGACAAACATACATCAAGACCAATAAAATCGGCTAATTGTAAGGGTCCCATTGGGTGTGCCATACCTAATTTCATAACCGTGTCAATTTCATACACACCACCTACACCGTTGTATAAAGTTTCGATAGCCTCGTTAATCATTGGCATTAAGATACGATTCGCCACAAATCCAGGGTAATCGTTTACTTCGGTAGGTGTCTTACCTAATTTAACCGATAAATCCATGATGATTTTAGTTACTTCGTCAGAAGTGTTGTAACCACGAATAATTTCAACTAATTTCATGATAGGCACAGGATTCATAAAGTGCATACCTATCACACGTTCTGGATGTACTACGTTGGCTGCAATTTGTGTAATAGAAATAGAAGAAGTGTTTGTTGCTAAAATGGTGTTATGGTCGCAAACTTCGCTTAATTGTTTGAAAATATTGAATTTTAATTGTACATTCTCAGTAGCAGCTTCTACAACTAAATCGCAACCTACCACACCGTCTTTAATGTCCGTGTACGTGATAATGTTGCCTATGGTTTTATGTTTATCTTCTTCTGTAATAGAACCTTTAGCCACCATACGGTCTAGGTTGTTAGCAATAGTTGCCATCCCTTTTTCTAACGATTTTTCAGAAATGTCAATCAATTTTACGGTAAATCCGCTTTGTGCAAAAGTATGAGCAATTCCGTTGCCCATAGTACCCGCACCTATAACTGCAATGTGTTTCATAGTTAGCCCCTAATCCCGCCATGGCGGATTCCTACTAGGGGTGAGTAGGGATTAAATTATATTTGTTTTAAAAAATTAAATTCCTCGTACCAATTTGAATTATTAATTAATTGAACTAGAGTATAAAAATCTGATTCAATATCAAAAGTGATAGAATATTCTGAAAGACTTTGATTAATAATATTTTCTACATCTGTTTTATTCATTAATTTAAAAAAATCTCTATTTTGAATAGTTTGTTTATAGTACTTTTTTAATTTATTAGATAATGGTACATCTTCAATTTTAATAAATAAGTCAAACATATTTTGAGAAGGAGTAATATACCTTCCTCTATAATCTTTATATGAAGGAAAACCAGATGATTTGTCTATCTTTTCATCATGATATCTTTCAAATAAAATGTCTTTGTAATCTAGGTAGTTTGTTTCAAGTTTGTTTTTAATTTCATCAATATTTATTTTTATATCATCTATCTCATATTTAATGACTAATAATTGAGCTAATTTATTAATGTCTTTAAAAAGTATGGATTCGAAAGTGTAAGAAGGTAAAATAAAATTTGGCAAACCTAATTTTTCTTTAATTTGTTTACTTATTTCTTCCGAATCAGAATCAGTTAGATTGTCTTTGTCGATTATTAAAAAGATTTTTCCCAGAGTGTTTTTTCATTTTTTATTTCAGAAAAAAACAATTTATATGAATTAATCTTTGAAAAAACCTTTGAAACACTTCCTAATACCCAAAACATAAATTTTCTTTGGTCATTTCCATGGATTTCTTGTAGAAGTCTATTTATAACCCTTGCATCATCTTCTCCTTCAACAAAAATAATTTTGTCTGCTTCAATAGCATTAATAAAATCTAAACCATCATTTGCTCCGATTGATTTAATTACTGGAGAAATTTGATTAGGAAAAAGTCCTTTGAAATGAGGAATTTCTGTTTTGTTTAAATCTTTACTATACAAGTTGTGAATTTCACCGTTTGTATTAGTGTCTATATGAAATAAATTTTTCAAGCTTGAACTTCTTATTAGGGACTCGTTGTGTGTAGTTATAAAGATTTGATTGTTTTTTCCAAAATCTACCAACTTGCTTACCAGTCTTTTTGTATGTCCCTATGGATATGACTATCAGGTTCATCTAATAGAATTAAATTCAAATCTTTGTTAATAGAATTGTTTTGTTGATATACATTTAAAAGAATTTCAATAATTTGCAATGTACCACTCCCTAATAAAGCGATATCTTTTTCATAATCTCTATTTCCAATTTGATAGTTTATTTTAACTCTCGTATCTCTATGAATATCGCTATTTGTATTTAATAAGAGTTTTGCCGTATAATTATTATATAGAATGTAAGACAAGTCTTTTTCAAAATTTTGATATCGTGAAATACCTTCACTAGAATTGTCAGTTCGTAATCTATAAATTCTATTTCTCATGAAACTTGAAGATTCCCTTTTATTTATCGAATCCTCGATTTTTGTTGGTAAGGTAAAATCTTCATAAGTCTTTATAAATGATACAGGAGATGCGTAATAAGTAGAAATTGCATCTGGTAAATTTTTAAAAAAATGTTAAACTCTCTATAATTAAATGAAGAATGATTAATTAACTCTATTATATATCTTCCTGTAGAATCGCCTATTTTAAAACCGATGGTGATAGGTTTATTATTATTTTCTAAAACAGCGGAAATACTAACTATATTTTTTTTATTTCTATCTCTAAATATATCTACAAAGTAAGGACTTCGTACACTATTTATTTCATCAAATTCAAAATATTTATTGTAGGTTGGTCCAAAAATGAAATCACCACTATTATAATTTGTACCACTTCTTCTAGCTTGGTTTATTAATTTTCTAAAACATTCATTCCACAAAGCTATAGCTTCTAAAAGAGTAGTTTTTCCACTATTATTTACTCCTGTAAAAATATTTAAATCAGAATTCAAATGTATAATGATATTTTCGAATGATTTAAAATTTTTAATCTGAATTGACTTAATATGCATAAACTCTGATGTTATTTGTACAAAAATATTATTAATTTATTAAACAATAGTTTGGAGTTTATTTTTAAATTATATAATACTTCTTTTTTATTCTTCATTACCCATACGAATTAGTGTTCGATAATGCGTCCAACTCAATTGTGTACGCAGTGAGTCCACAATTGGGAAAGTTCTGTAAAATTGTCTATACCAATAGAGATTTCGATACGAAAACCCGCTTCCAAATTCAGGTTGTAATTGTTCTGAAAGATATTTTATCAAATACTCTCCGTAATCAGCTCTATCTTTTCCTTGTTGTTCTTCGTTGAAAATCCGCTCGCCTATATGCCAATATAATAAGGAGCGCTGATAATCTACAGCCTTTATGGCTGAGGTTCGCGCATTCGATATTAAAGATTTAATATCGGTTATTATCGTTGGATTGGAGAGCATTTTTATTTTTTAAAAAGTATAAAGTAATTACTTTTCAATACACTCAATAATTTGATACGCCACACGTAAGGCTTCCGTACCATCTTCTAGTGTAACCACAGGTGTCGCATCTTGATTAATCGCATCGGCAAAAGACTCTAATTCGTCTAGGATAGCGTTGTTCAAATGTACATCAGGGTTGTCAAAATAAATTTGTTTTTTAACTCCTTCGGCATTTTGAAGTATCATGTCGAAATCACCAGGTGTTTCAGGCGCATCTTTCATACGAACTACTTCGCATACTTTGTCTAAATAATCCACCGAGATATAGGCATCTTTTTGGAAAAAACGCGATTTGCGCATGTTTTTCATCGAAATACGACTTGAAGTAATATTGGCCACACAACCATTTTCAAATTCGATACGAGCATTCGTAATGTCAGGAGAGTCAGAAATAACCGCCACACTACTAGCATTAATCGATTTTACTTTTGATTTTACAACGCTTAAAATCGCATCTATATCGTGAATCATCAAGTCTAAAACCACAGGAACATCTGTACCACGAGGGTTAAATTCAGCCAAGCGATGGGTTTCTATAAACATCGGGTTGCTGATTTTATCTTTAACTGCCATAAAGGCTGGGTTAAAACGCTCTACGTGTCCTACTTGTCCTTTTACGTGGTGTTTTTTAGCTAAAGCAATGATGGCTTCCAGCTTCTTCAACCGTGGTCGCTATAGGTTTTTCTATAAAAATATGTTTACCCGCTTCGATTGCTTGTTGAGCACATTCAAAATGTTGTAGCGTAGGGGTTACGATGTCCACCACGTCAACAGCATTAATTAATTCGGTAATAGAATCAAATTTTTATAACCAAATTCTTGCGCTACTTTGGTCGCATTATCTTCAAAAGGGTCGAAGAAACCTATTAATTCGTATTTTTCAGATTGATTAAGTAATCGCAAATGTATTTTTCCAAGGTGACCAGCACCTAAAACGCCTACTTTAAGCATAATTAAGAATTTGAACAAATGTAAATCATTTATTCGATTTATTCAAAAATCAATGTAAATCTAAGTTGTAAAAAGCACCTTTATTTTTACGACTTTCTAGCGAATGTTTTACAATTAAATAAGCGGTGGCATTAATGTTTCGTAGTTCACATATCTGAGGCGAAAGGGTTACTTTTTTAAATAATTTTTCAGTGTCTTCGTATAAGTAATGCAAGTGATCTAATGCTCTTTCTAAACGCTGATTTGAACGTACAATACCTACTAGATCGTTCATAATATTTTGAACTGACTTTTTGTTATGTGAAATAAGTATTAGTTCTTTTGGAGCTACTGTTCCCTCAGAGTTCCATTGAGGTATTTCGGGTAAATGCGTTTTTAAATGGTTGCGATTTGTTATTATATCTTTTGCTATAATATGGCCAAAAACTAAGGCCTCTAAAAGTGAGTTAGAGGCGAGTCTATTTGCCCCATGAAGCCCTGTGTTTGCTACTTCGCCATTAGCATATAGATTATGGATAGAGGTGTGTCCTAGCTTATTTACCTTTACGCCACCACACATATAGTGCATAGCTGGTAGTACTGGTATATAATTTTTAGAAACATCTATGCCTATATTTTGGCATTTTTTAACAATATTAGGGAAATGATTATAGAAGTTTTGCTGATCTAAATGAGTACAGTCTAGGTACACACATTCGTTTCCAGAGATGTTGATTTCCATGTTAATAGCACGTGATACAATATCTCGAGAAGCTAGTTCGGCTCTTTGATCATACCGAAGCATAAAGCGTTCGTTAGATTGATTGCGCAAATAAGCCCCAAAGCCTCTTACGGCTTCAGATATTAAGAAAGCAGGGCTTTTGCCTGGTTCATACAATGCTGTAGGGTGAAATTGTATGTATTGCATGTCCTCAATAACGGCTTTGGCTCTAAAGGCCATACCTATTCCGTCGCCTGTTGCAATGATGGGATTTGTAGTCGTGGCATAAGTTTGTCCTGATCCTCCTGTTGCTAAAATGGTTTTATAAGCTAAATAGGTGTTAATACTACTTGTTTTTTTCGTTTAAAATATAGGCACCATAGCAGTGAATGTTTTCTTGTCCTACTTCAATTTTTATATTTGTAAAATGATGTTCGGTAATTAATTCGATGGCAAAATGATGGGAAAGAAATTCAATATTTGGTAAGTTATCTATTTGTTTTAATAATGTTGTTTGAATTTCATATCCTGTTATGTCCTTATGATGTAAAATTCTATTTACAGAATGGCCTCCTTCTTTACCTAAATCATATTGATTATTTCTATTCAAATCAAATTCGGCTCCCCACTGTATTAGTTCCTGTAAGCGATTAGGGGCGTTTTCTATTACAAGTTTTACAGTATTTAAATCGTTTTCGTAATCGCCTGCTTTTAAAGTATCTTCTATATGACTTTCAAAAGTATCTTCTTGGTCCCAAACAGCTGCTATGCCGCCTTGTGCATATTTAGTGTTTGATTCTTCTTTAGTATCTTTGGTAGCTATAGTTATTTTTTTATTAGGTAAAGCTTTTGCTAGTTTAATAGCTGTTGAGAGACCAGCTACTCCTGAGCCTAAAATTAAAAAGTCGGTTTTAAAGATACTCATTATTTAGAAATTTCTAACATGGCATTAATTGATTTTATGGCTTTTTTTTGTAAGTTTTCTTCTATTTCTATGTTTGGTAATTCATGTTTCATACATAAGTAGAGTTTTTCTAGGGTGTTTAGTTTCATAAAAGCACATTCGCTACAATTACAATTAGCTTCATTAACAGGAGCGGCAATAAAATTTTTGTTAGGAACTTCTTGTTTCATTTTATGAAGAATACCTACTTCGGTAGCCACGATAAATGTATTGGCATTAGATGTTTTTACATAATTTAATAAACCAGCAGTAGAACCAATATATTTTGCTACTTTTAAAATATGAGCTTGAGATTCAGGATGTGCAATAATTTCGGCATTGGGATTTTCTTTATATAATTCTAGGATTTTGTCAATAGAAAAAGCTTCGTGTACTAAGCAAGCTCCATCCCAAAGGAGCATATCACGTCCTGTTTTTTTTATTAAATAAGCTCCTAAATTTTTATCGGGGGCAAATAGTATAGGTTTGTCAAGCGGAATGGCGTTAATTATTTTTTCGGCATTTGATGAGGTACATACAATATCTGTTAAAGCTTTAATACTTGCCGAAGTGTTTACATAGGAAACAACAACATGATTAGGGTGTTGTTTTACAAACGATTCAAAATCAGGAGTAGGACAAGAATCGGCTAGGGAACAACCAGCTTTTAAATCGGGTAAAACCACTTTTTTTGTAGGATTTAAAATTTTAGCTGTTTCTGCCATGAAGTGAACCCCTGCAAAAACAATTAGATCGGCTGTTGTTTGCGCAGCTTGCTGAGCTAATGAGAGGCTGTCACCTACGAAATCGGCAATATCTTGAATTTCAGGACGTTGGTAGTAGTGAGCTAAGATGATAGCATTTTTTTCTTTACGTAATGTATTAATTTCTTCAATGTAATTAATATTTTGTTTCTCTAGCTTTAAATAACCATTTTTAATTAAATTTTTTCTGGCAATTTCTAAATCGTTCATACCTAAAAAGTTTGGACAAAACTAGGGAGTAGATCAAAATTAAAATATGATAATTGTTAGTTTAATTAGAAAAAGAGGTTTTGTTAAATGTGATTTTTGTCTTAATTTTACCCGAGAATTATGAGAGATTTACCCAAACATCAAGGACTTAGAAATCAGTTAGTAAGCCTTTTAGAGCAAAAAGGAATTACGGATCGAAATGTATTAGAGGCTATTAGGAAAATTCCAAGGCACCTGTTTTTAAACTCTGGTTTTGAAGATTTTGCTTATCAAGATAAGGCTTTTCCTATTGGAGCAGGTCAAACGATTTCGCAACCATACACGGTGGCTTTTCAATCCGAGCTTTTGCAGGTTAAAAAACATGATAAAATATTAGAAATAGGTACAGGAAGTGGTTATCAAACTGCTGTTTTGTGTGCCATGGGAGCTAAAGTCTATTCCGTAGAAAGACAAAATGAATTGTATAGAACTACTTCCTTGTTATTGCCTAAGCTAGGTATACTACCCAAGCATCTGACCTTTGGAGATGGTTATAAGGGTTTGCCTAATTTTGCACCATTTGATGGGATTATTGTTACGGCAGGTGCTCCTTTTATTCCACAACCCTTGATGGCACAGTTAAAAATAGGAGGGCGACTAATTATACCAGTAGGAGAAAATGTTCAGATCATGACCATGTTAATTCGTAAAAACGAAACCCAGTTTGAAAAACATGAGTTTGGCGATTTTCGATTTGTACCACTGCTAGAAGATAAAAACTAAGCCTATAAATTACTTATAGGCTTTTTTAATTCTATCTAAATCACGCTTGTTGTCACGATCTTTTATAGTTTCTCGTTTGTCATAATTTTTCTTACCTCTACATAAAGCAATGTCTAATTTCGCAAGTCCTTTTTCGTTTGTAAACAAGCGCAAAGGGATAATGGTTAAACCTTTGTTTTGAACGTCCTTTAAAAGTCCTTTTAATTCTTTTTGTTTAAAAGAAGTTTTCGTTCACTTTTAGCTCTATGGTTATAATGTGTTCCAAAAGCATATTCTTCTATAGTAGAGTTAATGACAAATAATTCACTTTCATTAAACTCACAAAAGCTTTCAGCAATTGAAGCTTTTCCTAATCGAATAGATTTTATTTCAGTGCCAGTTAATACGATTCCAGCCGTGTATTTATCAATTATTTCGTAATCAAACTTAGCTCTTTTATTTAGTATGTTGATTGTTTTTTGCATAGGACTGCAAATTTATAAAAATTATTATGTATTAAAATGAATTTATAAGTATGAGTAATTATTTTTTTTAATTTTTAAATTATTATATTCGTAATTCAAACCAAAAAAAAATACTGAAAATGAAAAAAAAGTTAATTAAAATTTATTTTTTATCTGTAATATCTTTTACTTCTTGTGTTAATGATGATTCTTCTTCTAAAGAAGAGAGTGTTGTAATCGCTCAAAATCAAAAAGAACCTTTGTCAAATAAAGAAATAAATGATAAGGTTCTTTTTCGTGTAAAAACAGGCGAACAGTTTAACTGGAATATGGCTACAGCACATGAAGTTTGGAGTGCAATTCAAAATGGAAATAAAATCTGTACCATAGGTTTTGGGAACAATAAAAATGAATTTGATAGAAAAAAACAGTAAACCAAGCAGAATTACAAAATCAATTACTCAAAATTATAGCCAAGTATGAAGAAAAAGAAATAGGGAAAATATTACTAAAAGAAGATCCTTATCTTAATCTTGTAGATGTTTATATTGAAAAGCAAGAAACCATCATAGCTCTAAAAAGATTGGGATATGTACGTTATGTTGAACCAGGAGATTTTAAAATAGAACCAGGATCAGATCCTACAAGTAAAGATTCTTCATCTTCGTCTGGATGTGGACTAGAGAGCGAAACAATTAGTTCAGGAGATTTTACAACAATTACACCTAATGCCAAAGTTCCTTGGGCATTTTATAATCACAATATACCTTCTGCATGGGGATACTCTACAGGTAGAGGAATTACGTTAGCTATTGTAGATACAGGAGCTTCTACTGTTAATTCATTACTTAATGCAAATTTCAATAATGGAGATTCTTCAGGAAGAACAATTCAAAAATATGGCGTTTATGTAGATTCTATTTGGCCTTGGTCCACAGGATATGATGGAGCAAACGATAAATGTGGTCATGGTACAAGTATGTCCTCTGTGGCAGCCTCTCCTAGAAACGATAAAGGACAACCCGTTGGAGTGGCATATAACTGTAACTTAATTACCTATAGAGCTGCTTCAAATGTTGTGCTAGATGGTTATCAAGAATTAGAAGGTGTTAAAAAAGCCTTTACGGATCTAGGAAATAATCCATCTGTTCGTGTTATATCTATGTCAATGGGGAATATTATTTCTTCTAGTAAAATTGAAGACGGTATTAAATATGCTTATAGTAAAGGAAAATTAATTTTTTGTGCAGCTGGAACCTCTACTAATTTTACCTCATCAGTTGGAGTTATTTTTCCAGCATGGATGCCTGAAACCGTTGCTGTTACTGGTTTAAGAGAGGCAAATGGTTATGAAGCATGTGATATTTGTCATACAGGAAATAAAGTTGAATTTGCTATTATGATGCAAAGAAACAATACAGGAAATAAAATACCCGTAAATAGTTATTATGAAGGACAAAGTGATTATGTAGGAGGCTCCTCTGTAGCTACAGCAACAACGGCTGGTATAGCAACCTTAATATGGGCTAAAAATCCTACTTGGACGAGGGATCAGGTTTTAAATAAGTTACGCCAATCTTCCGAATTTTATGGAAAGAAACATCCTGAATTTGGTTACGGTATGCCAGATGCTTTAAAAGCAGTTCAATAATAAATAGTACTTATCAAAGAGGTTGTCCGAAAAGGGAGCAATCTTTCGTTTCGACCAAAGGGAGGCTCGAATGAAGTGAGCAGGTGGAGCAAATCACATAACGCTGATAACGTCACTTCGACGATAGGAAAAGTGACAGACTAGACGTTGTGTTTTGACTTTTCAGACACCCTCTTTGTTTGTATAAGTTTTAATAAAATTGGTTCTCCTAAAAGTAAAAACAGTAACTTCGCAAGTTCTATTTTTATTGTAAGAAAATGGCAAAAATTATTATACTCACTCCTATGGAGATTGAAAAGGAGAAAGTAGAAACGGCATTATCGCAATTCTCTAACTTAACACATTCTTATCACATTGTTGTTTCTGGAATAGGAAGAGAGAGTACCGCAAAGACCCTAATGAATTTACCAGCCCATGATCTTTGTGTATTAATGGGCTTTGCAGCAGTTGTAGGAAAAGAAAGCGAACTACCTTCTTATCTTGCTATGGGGAAACCTATCGAAATTACTAATGCCTCTTTGTATGGATACGAAGGAGGATTGTTTGAAAATGGAAAACCCATAGCGGTCAATCCTCAAACAAATTTACCGTGTTTGCATTCACTAACTTCAGATAAATTTGTTAGAACGACTAATCTAGCCGTTCAAACAGTGGTAAACATGGAGGATTACACATTTATGTATTTAAAAAAGCCGCAGGATTTTATCATTCGAATTATCTCAGATTTTTTACCTCACGAAACCGAAATCGATTTTTTTGAAGAAGTAAAAGGAATACAATTTCTAGAAGCTGTAATGGAATTAGAAAAAATATGATAGTTACCTAAGGTCAAAATCATCAGGTAAAATCAAATATATATTTTCTCATTAAAATTGAAAAGGCTCGTTTTTTATCCTAATAAAGGAGTATAAAAAACGAACCTTTTGTTATGTCTTAGAAAGCAGAAAATTAATTGCTTGATGTTTTATCGTTTCGTAGCTTACTGTTTTTCTTGCCGTAAAAGAAATAAATTAATATGCCTATTGCCAGCCATGCAAAGAGCCTAATCCAAGTACCTAGAGGTAAAGAAAACATCATTAACAAACAAGTAGCTATACCTAAAATAGGCACAAGAGGAACTAACGGCGTCTTAAATGGTCTAGGTAAATTAGGTTCTTTTTTTCGTAAGATTAAAATACCTATACATACCATTACAAAAGCCAATAAAGTACCTATACTAGTCATTTCACCCACCACATGAATAGGAACTAATCCAGCAAACAAACTAATGAATACACATAACAAGATGTTTGATTTATAAGGAGTATGAAACTTAGGGTGCAATTGCGAAAACACCTTAGGCAACAAACCATCATTACTCATGGCATAAAATACGCGTGATTGTCCTAATAAGTCGACTAAAATAACAGAAGTATACCCAATTAGAATAGCCATAATTACGGCAGTAGCTAACCATATATAAGGCGTTTTTGCAATGGCAATAGCCACAGGTGCAGCACTATTTTTAAATTCTGTATAGTGGGCTAATCCAGTCATTACATAACCAAAAGCAATAAATAAAAGCGTACATACAATTAATGACCCTAAAATCCCAATTGGCATATTTTTTTGTGGGTTTTTAGTTTCTTGTGCCATCGTAGCCACGATATCAAAGCCTATAAAAACAAAGAAAACAACTCCTGCACCACGAAGTATTCCTGAAACACCAAATTCTCCAAAAGTTCCTGTGTTAGCAGGGATAAACGGACTGTAGTTTGCTGGATTTATATATTGCCAACCTAAGCCTATAAATAATAATACGACACCTACTTTAAGGGTTACAACAATAGCGTTAAATATCGCAGATCCTTTTGTTCCTCTGATAATAACAGCTGTAATTAATGCAATGATTAATACGGCTGGAAGGTTAATAAAACCGCGAACAATTTCTCCATTTTGTCCTGTAGCAGTTTCAAATGGTGACATAATTAATTGGGGCGGGAGGTATATCCCAAATTTCTCTAAAAATTTGACCAAATATTGAGACCAACTAATACCTACTGTAGCTGCGCCTACAGAATATTCTAAGATCAAATCCCAACCAATTATCCAAGCAAATAACTCTCCTATGGTAGCATAAGCGTAAGTATAAGCACTACCAGAAACAGGTACCATCGAAGCAAATTCTGCATAACATAAAGCACTAAAAGCACAACCTACTGCGGCAACAATAAAGGATAGGATAACTGCCGGACCTGTATTGTTAGCTGCGGCAATTCCAGTTAAAGAAAATAGACCAGCACCAATAATAACACCTATTCCAATCATGATTAAATTGAAACCACCCAAGCTTCTTTTCAAACTATGGGTTCCCGTTGTGGCAGCCTCTCTCTGTAAGGCTTCTATAGATTTTTTTAGCATAAAAGTATATTTATAACAGTCCTTTGGACTGGCTTTTTTAAAAACGGGGCAAAGGTAAGCCAACTAATTTTTAGTGTTTTAGAAATCAACTGAAGAATATTCTGGGGTAAAGTGCTATAGGTTAGTGTTTTTCATACGTCTCGCTCATTAGTTGATAATAAGTTTGTAAATACACCGCAACGTAATTTTTTTTACTAAAATGATGGTATGAACAAGATCAAAAAAATCAATACAATTGTATAGACTTCTTTAGACTGAATAAAAATTTTAAAAATCATTTGGAAATTAAAAAAAATAATTACAAAATTTGCGTCAGAAAATTAGTAACAATTAAAAACGAAGAAAAATGTTTGTATTCAATTTAGCAAATTACCGTTACGGATCAGCAGGAGCTGGTGTAACGCCTCTTCGTGGTTTTACTTTAAGTTAGAAAAATAACTTCACTATATGAGAAAACCCGAAGACAATTAGTTTCGGGTTTTTTTGTACATCCTAGATACCTCACAAAATTTTCCCGACAGCGACGCGCAAAAGTCTGTAATGACTTAGTTCACATTGTATTTAAGAAAATTTTAAAATTAATCACTTAACAGTTACAACAATGTAATGGATTGTAGTGCCAACGATTATGCGTTGGGAGCTCGTTTAAAATCGAAACGAAGAAGAAAGCGTTTGTCTAAAAAGGCAAAAGAAAAACAATTGATTGCTTTACACCATTTGGAAATGGATTTGTGGCATCAAAAAGAAACTTGCCTTTAGTACCCCTTGAAAAACCTTATCAAAAAGGTTGGGTGCGTTTTTTGTAGTGCGCGACGACGTACAACGAGTAGATACATTGGGATTTTTTACCGAATTGCTAGAGAAAATTAATAACCAATTATGGTCTGAAAATAAGCGATTCACCAAAAGAAAACGAAAATTCCGACGCAGAATTGATGTTCCTATCGAACAAAAATTAAAAAGATTTAGTGAAACAGAATGGACACATCCAAATTTTAAACTAACACCAAAAGAGAAAGAATATTTTGAAGCTGTAGAAGAATGGGATATACACAAAAAGTGCTATTGTACTTATTATGAGTTTAAGGAAAAATGGCGCTTTGTACTGCGAGTACGACCGTATATGATTACCCATACCAAAGCACTAGATGTAGAATTAGAAAGAGAATTAAAACAGATTGAGAATTACATCGAAAGAAATCATCTCAGATACCTTCAAAATAAATTAGTTTATGGTAGGAGTTTTAAGTGGGATTTAGAGGTAAAGGATATACAAAACCCTCTAAAAGCAAAGTCCATCGTCCAGATATATCAAGAATATCTTGACGAAAGTAAAGAAAACAATTATGGGAAATAAATTATCAGGAAAAGACCTTATTAAAATAGGTTTTCCAAAAAATAATGCCATCAATATTGCTTTAGGGCAAATTAATAGATATCGCAAAAGAGAAAAAAAAGAAAGTATTCTTAACGAAGCCAAAGAGGTTTTACTTTATCCTGAAAAGTTCAAAAATCACGGAACTTGGGGCAAAGTAGCCGAAGGATTAGTGAATCCAGTACAAGTAAAGTTCAATGAATTACGAAACACACGAGCGCCATTTTCGATTTTTGGTGAAAATGAAATCGAAGAGCAAGCCAAGTTTCAATTGTATGATGCTTTGAAATTACCTGTTGCTGTGCAAGGAGCCTTAATGCCAGATGCACATTCTGGTTACGGATTGCCTATAGGCGGTGTGTTAGCCACAGATAATGCAGTGATACCGTATGGGGTAGGAGTAGATATAGGTTGCCGAATGAGCTTGTCTATATTCGATTTACCCGCTTCGTATCTCAAAGGAAAAGAACATCAATGGCGAAAAATACTGTTGGATAACACCAAGTTTGGAATGTACGAAACACACAAAATCAAATCCGATCACGAAGTGTTTTCAAACCCTGCTTTTTCAAATATTCCTTTGGTAAAACAATTGTTAGATAAAGCATACAAGCAATTGGGTACTTCGGGTGGAGGAAACCATTTTGTCGAAATAGGAATCGTAAAAATCGACACCCCTATGAACGAATGGAAATTAGACGTAGGCGAATATGTAGCGGTTTTATCGCATAGTGGTTCCAGAGGTTTGGGGGCCAATATTGCAAAACATTATACCTATTTGGCTACTAAACAATGTCCGTTACCTAAAAATGTACAGCATTTGGCTTGGTTAGATATGAACACACACGACGGACAAGAATACTGGATGGCAATGAATTTAGCGGGAGAATACGCTAAGGCGTGTCACGAAGATATTCATAGACGAATTGCGAAAGCCATCGGGAAACGAGTGTTAGTAACCATCGAAAACCATCACAATTTTGCTTGGAAAGAAATGGTAAACGGACAAGAATGTATTGTACATCGCAAAGGCGCAACACCTGCTGCCAAGGGCGAACTAGGAATTATTCGGGTTCGATGACAGTACCTGGTTTTATTGTTCGAGGCAAAGGAAATGAAAGTAGCCTGAATTCTGCTTCGCACGGTGCAGGACGATTGCATTCTAGAGCCAAGTGTAAAGCCAAGTTCACGCAAAGCGATATCAAAAAAGTTTTAAAAGACAAGGAAGTCGATTTGATTGGTGGTAGTATCGATGAAGCACCTATGGCGTATAAAGACATCCATAAAGTAATGGCGCTTCAAGAAGAATTAGTAGAAGTATTGGGAACATTCACCCCAAAATTTGTGCGAATGGATAAATAAGATTGTACTATGGGAGCACCACATAATATAAATAGATACGGCGAATTGTGGAATCAATCACGTATTGACGAGGGATTGAAAATTCTTTCGATTTTGAAAGAATACATAATTATTTCTGGAGGTTGGGCTTGGCACTTTATGAGTGCCCCTAATCATACAGAATACAAACACGCTCACGATCATAAGGATATAGATGTTTTTGTACATCCTAAAAATGTTTCAGAAGTAATGGTGCTTTTACAAGCTAATGGCTTTCAAAAAGTATGGACACGTTATGATCATTTGCCTAGTCAAGAGAATTTTCGACGCTATGAAAAGGTAATTGAATTGGAAAAGGAAAAACCTTTTAGAGTCACTATCGTTTTTTTGAAAGAGAGGATATTGAAATAGTAGAAAGCAATGGTTTTAATGTTGTAAAACCTAGCCAATTACTAACCTTTTACAGAAATATTCATTCTAGTGATAAATGTTGGGCGGTAATGAGAGCGAAAGCGTTTTTAGAAAAAGGGATTAACCCTATAGGGCGAAACGAACTTTCTGAAATTCCTAAAGAGTTTCAAAAAGGGAAGCCAGCAAAAGAAAAAAAGTAATGGAAACAAAAATAATTCAAATCACCTCAGGAAGAGGTCCAGCCGAATGCGATTGGGTAGTGGCGCAAGTGCTCAAAAGAGTATTAGTCGAAGCAGAAGAAATGAAGCTGAAAGTGGAAGTAATTAAAAGAGAGCCTGGACCCGAAAACGGAACCGTAGTTTCGGCACTAGTGGCGATAAAAGGTGCCAATACTAACGACTTTGTGCGTAGTTGGGTGGGTACCATTCAGTGGATTGGGAAAAGTACGTTTCGGAAATTTCACAAACGTAAAAATTGGTTTATCGGAATTTTTGAAGTGCCTCCAACCCTCTTGCCTACGTTTTCAGAAAAAGATTTTCAATATCAAGCGATGCGTAGTTCAGGAGCTGGAGGACAACACGTAAACAAAGTGAGTTCTGCCATTCGTGCCACACATCTTCCTACTGGAATAAGTGTAGTAAGTATGGATTCTCGTTCGCAGCACCAAAATAAAAAATTGGCAACCGAACGATTACTAGCCAAACTGAAAGAGACGCAGTACGACCAACTCCAACAGCAAGTGCAAAACCAATGGACCAATCAAATGGCAGTGCAAAGAGGAAACCCAATCCGCACTTTTGAAGGTTCCGATTTTAAAAAAGAAAAGAAAAGTAAAAACAACAAAAAAGAACGACAAGAGGGAAAGAAGATGATAAACAATAGTTTATATGATGAGTAGTATCATCCATCCTCCAAAACTTGTCACCCAACAAATTCAAAAAAAATGAAATCAATAGATAAATACTTATTTCAAGCGTTAGACAACTACCCGTATTCTTTAGAGGAAACGGTAGAATCCTTAGATTATGCTTTATCATACGACCCTAAAAACGTAACCGCATTGTCTTTATATGCACGTTTAGAGTCGGAACATTTGCAAAATTACGAAACGGCAAAAAACTATTTTCAAGACGCTATCGCTATAAATATAGATGCTGTTGCAGTATATCCCTATTATATAGAAACCTTATTGTTGAATGAGGATTTTAAAGAAGCAGAAAACTTAATTGATTTTGCTTTAACAATAAAAGGTATAGATAAAATGGCGATTTTATTAAAAAAAGTCCAATTATTAGAGCGTCAACAAAAAATTAAATATGCTTTAAAGTTAATTAAAGATGTAAAATTGGTAGTTTATAATAATGATACCTATGAATTAGATACTACTGAAAGACGTTTGTTAGCTAAAAAGGAATTGTTAAAACCAAAGAAAAAATCGGAAAAGAAGAAAGCAGAGAAGAAGAAAAGTAAGAAGTGATTAGTGTGTCTCGGAGTGTTCAGTCGCAGTGTTCAGTAATCAGTGTTCAGTGACAGTTTACAGTTTACAGTGTTCAGTTTACAGTGTTCAGTATTCAGTCGCAGTGTTCAGGTTTTGTATTCAGTATGCAGAAATCATTCATTATTAGTTATGCGGTTTGTTTGTCACTCCGACCTAAGGAGGAGTCACATAATCTAATTGTAAAATTAACTTATAAAGTGTAATCTGTGAATCTGTGGTTATTAAAAACTCTGTGAAATAAAAAAACAAAAAATTATGGCAAAATTATTAGATAAAATAATCGTAGTCGATATAGAAGCTACGTGTTGGGAAGGCAAACTTCCTGGAAGGTATGATTAGTGATATTATAGAAATAGGCGTTTGTTTACTCGATGTACAAACAGGCGAAATAAGCGATAATCGGGGGATTTTAGTACATCCTGAACGTTCCACTATTAGTCCGTTTTGCACTGAGTTGACTACCATTACACCCGAGTTAATCGAAAAGGAAGGGATTTCGTTTTCAGAAGCATTGCGTATCTTAAAGAATGACTATAAGAGTCAAAGTCGCGCTTGGGCAAGTTTTGGAGCCTACGATTTGAAGCAGTTTCAAAAACAATGTCAAGCCTTAGAAAAAGGCTATCCGTTTAGTCCGTCGCATATCAATGTCAAAACCCTGTTCGCACTCAAAAACAAATTGGGTCACGAATTAGGAATGGATGGAGCGCTTAAATTCTTAGGTATTCCTCTGGAAGGTACACACCACAGAGGTGTGGATGATGCCAAAAATATCGCCAAGATTTTAAGGGAGATTTTGAAATAGTTTTAACACCTAAAAAAATGATTTAAAGATGAAAACATTTATCATAGGAGATATACATGGTTGTTATGATGAACTTATCGAATTGATTGATAAGGCTAAAATAAAAGAAGAAGATTTTGTACTTTCTGTTGGCGATATCGTAGATAGAGGACCAAAATCTAAAGAAGTTTATCATTTTTTCAAAAATCGTCCCCTATCAAAAGTAATTATGGGCAATCATGAGCGGAAACATTTAAACGGTGTTTTGAGTTATGCACAGGAAATAGTAAAAATTCAGATGGGTCAAGAATATGAAGATTTTGTAAAATGGATTGGAAATCTGGATTATTCATTTGAGGCAGCAGATTTTATGGTAGTGCATGCGGCTTATGAACATGACAAAAAAATGAAAGAACAACGTGAAGAAGTTTTAAGCGGTACTACTTCTGGTGACCGATATTTATCAAAAAAATATGCACCAGATACCTATTGGAATGAATACTATACAGGAAATAAAGCAATTTTTTATGGTCATCATGTAGTAGGGAATGAAGTAAAAAAAATAAACAATACTTTTGGTATAGACACTGGTGCTTGTCACGGAGGGTATCTAACTGCTGTTGAGATGCCTGGTTTTTTTATTCATCAAGTAAAAATAAAAAAAGATTATTGGGAAGAAGAGCAAGCTAAATGGCAAATAGATGTGTTGAAAGCAAAACCTTGGTTGACCATGCCTTTTGATCAAATTAAAAAGAATTTGGATAAATTGCACTATCTGGTTGATCCTGGAAGTAGTAGCGTATTTACAAGAAATAAGAACTATTATCCTTAAAACGGAAACCTTGTTTGATGTAATAAAAAATGAGTTAGATAAAATTACCAAAGAGATTTTAAAATCAAATGAGAATAATTTTTCAGCTATAGCTAATCAATATAATTTTAGTAGATACCTTTTTCTTAGTAAATCGAATAAACTATCAGTTCAAGAGCTTAGAAAAAATTATGACACACCACAAAAAGTATTAGATTTATGTGAGTTACTGAATATACCTCATTGAATTTTTGTTTTTAATTAATGATTTTCATAGTGCCATTACTCAATTTTAAAACTAACGTGACTATTCAGTTATAGCTTTATTCGTTTGACAGAAAATTCAAAACAACGTAAATACCAAATAGCAAAACCCAAAAAATAAATAAATTCAAAGAAACAAATCTCAATTCCGAAACTTCGGGACAAAAAGTATCAAATATCCAAAATTTTTGACTTTTTGAATCATTAAAATATTGGGATTTATTTGTATTTTGTCATTTGTGTTTTGTTATTTTTCATCTAACTGGCTGAATAGTTACAAACTAAATTAGTAGTTATTATAATGCAAAACCTAACAGGTTTTCTAACCTGTTAGGTTTATAAAAAAGAAAAAAATGTTTACAGCCGAAATAAAAAGTAGAATAGGAGAGGACATCTCCATTTTAATAAAACCCGAAAATTATTCGTATAACTTTATTTGCGAATGTGGCGACGCCAGTGATTTGACCGTAAAAGACTGTCAAAACACCGAAGCGATTTTTATCAGTCACACCCATATTGATCATTTTATCAATTTTGATACGATACTCCGACACCAAATAGGTATACAACGCCGAGTGGTCATTTGTGGACCAATAGGGATTACCCAACAAGTGCAATCGAAGTTAAAAGGCTATCAATGGAATTTGATTGCAGAAGATGCCATTGTGTATGAAGTACGAGAGATTCAAAACGAGGGTAAAATAACCTGCTCCGAAATTAAACCACCATTTTGGAACATTGAACCCATCGATAAGGAATTGGATTGTCTATATCAAAATGAAAAATGCACCGTCGAATTTGTATTGTTGGATCATAAAACCCCTTCTGTAGCCTATCTTTTTAAAGAACACGATACATTAAAAATTGATTTAGGCAAAGCCCAATTTAAAGGTGGGGCTTGGGTGAATGCATTGAAAAATGCTTATACCAACCATGAGGACGATGCGCAAATCACGATTGCAGCGGTTACTTATTTAGCCAAAGAGTTATATTACTTGCTTGATCTTAAAAAAGGCCACCAACTAGGAGTTATTATGGATCACGCGGCTAATGCAGCAAACCACGATTTGATTTATAGCATGTTTAAAGATTGCGATACCGTTTATATCGAGAGTTTTTACAAAGCCGAAGATCAAGAGCAAGCTCAACAAAATTACCATAGCTATTCTATTGAATCCGCCCGAATTATGAAAAAATGTCAAGTAAAAAATGCTATTCCTGTACATTTCTCCCGTAGGTATAATGATGAGGATATTCAACTGATTTTGCAGGAGTTTAGGGAAATGTTTGAGGGGTGAGATCTATCATCAAAAAGTCAAAACACATCGTTTAGTCTGTCACTCAGATGAATGGAGAAGTCACATTATCTGCATTATGTGACTTCTCTTATTGACCGAATATGATTTTGAACTTTTTAGGGCAAACTCATAATATATGGGATACTTTTTCTTTTGTTATAATCTGATTACTTTCAATAACCTTTACTATTGGAGGTTCAGAAAATTCATACTCTTTTAATTCTATAATTAGTTGATTAAATTCTTCCGAAGTTGCAACAATTACATTGTCAAGACCTATAACATCACCGCTTTTAATTTTTGCTTTTACGCTTTTTGCTTCATTTTCTTCAAGTGTAATCAGATAACTCAAAGCTTTTCTGTGTACATATTTAAGAGCTATAGATTCTAAATCCGCTTGTTTATATCTTTCACGTAAACTTGTTTTAACACTCCAACAAATAGGCCCTCTTTCTGAAGTGTAAAACATTAAATCATAAATAACATTAGGGACAAATGCCACTTTTGCACTCATATAAATGGGTAAAATACCTTCTCGAATGCAAACTGTAGCTAAGATATATTCGAATATTTTTCCGTTTAGATTGTTATTTCTTTCTGGGTGTAAAGCATAGGCATCCCAATATTTTTGAACATATTCGTTAGGTTTTGTGTACGAAACTTCAAGGAAATTAGGAAATAAACTATCAAAAATAATTTCTGCTTTATTATCTTTTCCAATGGTTATACTTAAATCGTTTAATTTTCCCATTATGGTTTTAGTATTAATTTTAATATTTCATTAGCCGTGGCTTGAATTGCTGGAACCGCTACAGAATTACCAAATTGTTTATAAGCCGAAGCATCCGCAACTGGGATGACAAAATTATCAGGAAATCCTTGTAATCTTGCCCATTCACGTGGTGTCATTTTACGAATACCAAGTTTGTTGACTTCACCTTTAATCTTTGTTGTAGGGGTATAATTTGTAATTCGATGGTCAATAACAAGGTTTCGTTCCCTGCCCATTCCTCCACAAACCACAGCATTTGCTATCTCATTATCTTTTATAATGTGGTAACCAAAGCCATTTCCTTTTTTTTCGTGTCTGGCTTTATGATTTTCTAAGGTTTGAAGATATTGGGTGGAAAGATAATATTTAGTATCCACTACATTTTCTTCTCTTACATCTTCAAAAGCAACTTTTTGATTAATTGGTGTTGGGTAATCAAAATTTGTAATACCAGTAGATTTATGAAAACCTACAATAAAAATCCTTTCCCTATTTTGAGGAGTACCAAAATCTTTGGCATTTAGTATTTCAGGTTCAGGGACATAATAGTTTAAATCGTTTCGTAAAGTATTTAAAATAGTAGCTAAAGTTTTGCCTTTATCGTGATTTTTTAACCCTTTTACATTCTCTAAAAAAAAGGCTTTAGGTTGTTTTCTTTTTATAATATCAGCTACATCAAAAAATAGTGTTCCTCTTGTGTCTTCAAAACCACCTCTTTTACCAGCAATTGAAAAGGCTTGACAAGGAAACCCAGCACATAAAAAATCAAAATTATCTGGAATATAATTTTTAGTATATTCTTTAGTAATATCACCAAAAGGAGTTTCGCCAAAATTTGCACGATACGTTTTTTTTGCACTTTGATCCCATTCGCTTGTAAAAACGCACTTGCCGCCTAAATTTTGTAAAGCTAATCTAAACCCACCAATTCCAGCAAATAAATCAATAAATTTGAATTTATAATCTGTAGGCGTAGGAAACGGTACGTTTTCAACCTCAAATAAAAGTTGTTGTAAGGCAACATCAGAAACAATGTTGATATTTTCTGTTGTATTTTTATATTCGACTATTTGGTCTAAATACTGTAAAGCTTCTTTTTCATAATGTTTTTTTACACCATTATGATAATTATGAAGGTAATGAGTTAGTACCGCTTTTCTGTTATCCTCCTCCTCGATAAAACGTATTTTGAATTTTTTACCATCAAATTCATCGATGGTGATTGTCTCCTTCATTTTCATTACGTATCGTTTACTTATTTCTTTGTCAAAGATAATGTAAAATTCAATTTTTTATTTTGATAATGGTATAAAATCCCAGCGTGTATTTCTCCCGCATGTACAATGATCAGGATAACAAAATGATTTTACAGGAGTTTAGGGAGGTTTGAAGGATAAGATAAAAACCAGTTGTGAGGCTGGTTTTTAAGTTAATATTAGTTTTTCAAAATTATTGTTTTGAATTATTGAATTTAAGGATTCATCATTTATATGTTTTGATAAAATAAGTGATTCATTTTTAGAATAGTAACATTTACCATTTAACTCTCTGAAATTATTATTTACTAAGCTTTTTGCTTCATCTTTATTTAAGTTTTTAAAATATAATTCGAAATTTGATAAATGAGGACTATTAAAAAACTCTATAAATTTATTTCTGAATTTTAATTTTGTTTCAGTTCTAAAGTTATTAATTTTTAATTGATTAAAAGTAGAATAAGATTTTAAAACATATAAAAAATTAATTTCATATTGGTGTACAAAAAGAGTGTCTCTGTCAAAAAGTCTATTCTCGAAATGAAAAGATTTTACAGGAGTCTCATTTTTGTACTCTAAGTGGTCATTTTCAAAATCTAAATAATTTTCTATTTTTCCATAAATAAAAAAATTTGGAGTAATATTATAGCCTTCTGTGATTTCGTCTCGATATCTTATATTTTCTTTATAGCATTTATTGTCATTTAATAAGTCTATATTAAACTGAATTACATTTTTAGCATAATTAAATTGTTTATATTTAGAAAGCTTATTTGCTTCGTTTCCAGATTTATAATATTTTGAATCGCCAATGTAAAAAATGTTTGATGTGTCAATTAATGATTGATAATCATAAATATGATCAATTATCTTTCCATCATCATTATACTTTAGTTCGTCTAAAGAAATCGTGCCAACCTCTTTAGTTTCGTCTAATTTGTCTGAAAATAATTTGTCAATCATATCTTCAAAAACAATATTGTAGTTTCTTACAGAAATGAATTCTTCATTACTATTTTTGAAACTACTTGTATCTGTTTTTGAAAAATATAACTCGCATAGAGAATACATTTTTTTTAAGGTGTCTGAAAAGTAGCGATGTTTAATTTTTCTTAATTTGGATAAACCACTTTCTTGAAGTAAATCAAATTTTTTTCCTTTTATTAATGTGTAACTTTTATCAATTTTCAAATGTAGATTATGATCTTCATTAAAGCGATTCAGAATAGAAAAAAAGTAAATTAAAAGCTCCTCTTCTGAATTAACAACTTTCTTTTTGTTTCTTATTTCAACATAAATAGGTTTGTTTTTTGAATCAATAAAAGGTAAATGTTTTTGTATCGTTTTTTCCCATTTCGGGTTTTTGACTTGGCTTGATTTAAAATCAATATGTTTATAAAGTATTGTGTTTTTATTTTTTTATAAAAATTAACAAAACTTAGTAATAAATCTAAGTAGGAATATTCAAAGTTCCCTAAGTTAGAATTTAGTTCATAGAGTAAAGAGGAGTCTATTATGGATGTGTCATTTATTCTCCTTTTATATTCTTTTAAACTAAAGTAAAAATATACCAACAATTGGCGTATCCAATTGTATTTTTCTTTGTGTTTAAATGTTTCTGAACTGTTTAAATCGAAAAGTTCATCTTTAGAAATGTCAAAAACTGTTATTTCATCATTGAACATAAAAACTTTTGGTAGCATATAAACCAATTCTTTTTTTTCATAAGAGTGGTAATATCCTACCGAAGTAATTTTACATTGATTACCATTTTGAATGTAAAACTTAGGGTCATCAAAGATTTGACTTAATTGTGTAATGGAATAGTTTTCACCTTCTACTAAGACTTTCATTATTTATTTTCAATAGTAATGTTTAGTTTTTCAATTATTTTGAGCACCAAATTTTTTCCATTACTGTTAATAGGGAAGAATTTTTCATATGAAGTGATATTTTCAAATATTGAAACTGAACTATCTTCATCTTTAAAAACATCATTCCATAAATAAAAAATAGCTTTATTTATAAAATCATTTAGAGAAATTTCTTTAGTTTCAGATTTAATGAAATAATTACCAATACATTTATCCATACCAAGATTTGGATTATTTTCGATTTTGGTATTAACATTGCGAATAAAGTCAATCCATTTAAATGAAAGATTATCATCTATAATTACTTTATAACCAAAAGATTCATTTTCAGGAATGTCATCATAACAGATAGGTATATATTCCCAATCCCATCGTCTTTTAAAAGCACTATCCATGGGAAAAAGTGATTGGTCAGATGTATTCATAGTAGCATAAATAGTGAGATTAGAAGGCAGTCTTAATCCTTTATTTATACCATCTTGATTTGTCAATACTTTTTCTAAATGTTCTTTTAATTCTGTTGAAGGAGAAACTGTATAATTGCTATTTCTATCCAATAATTGAAAAATATCACCGAAGATTTCCGCACAATTTCCACGATTTATTTCTTCAATAATTAAATAATATTGATTTTCGGTATCATTCCAAGCTCTTTCATAAATATTTGTGAAGGCTTGGGGTACAAACTGGTAGGTAATTATATCTTCACCTTTTTCATTTTTTTCAGACTTTGGTCTATAACCGCCTACAAAATTTGTATGGTCGTATTCAGGATGAAATGTGACTCTTTCATAATACTTGTGGTCTATGTTTTTAAGTTTATTGTTTATTTTGTAGGATTTTCCAGTTCCAGGTGCTCCAAAAAAGATTATGTTTTTTGACATATGTTCAATTAAGAATTTTTTATAACTTTTTAGAGAAGCTGAATAAAAACCACTTTCCCCATAAGACTTTGCGTTTTCGACTAATAAGTAATTATCCTTTATTTTTTGATTTTCCTTAGCCTCTTTGTATAACAAACTTATAATGTGAGATTCATCAATTTCATAAATTGATTTGTCGATTAATTTTTTTTGTTTAAAAGGTTTTTCTAATAATTCTATAGCTTTTAAATAACTTCCAATTTTATTTGAATCTGTTTTACTGTTTTTAGTTAGCCAATTTTCAAAATGTTTTTTATAATTCATTATTTTCTACAATGTTTAAATAGGCTGTTACAGAACTTAACTCTTTGTTTTTAGTGATATAAGACCAACTTATATCAGTGAAATCTTCTCTGTAAATTTCTATTTCTCTAAAGTTTTTTAATTCTTTTTCTAGATTATTTATTGCCATTTCAATTTTCTTGTCTTTTTTGTTGAATTCTAAAGAGTCAAACGTTTCTTTCAATTCAATAAGATTTTCTTCTAATTTTTTCATTTCTTAAAAGTTTTATCGTCAAAAAAGCATTGAAATCAGTCCCTAAAGCAATTATTATTTTCTCCATTATCTCAATAGAAAGGTTTCTCTTACCTTTTTCAATGTCAGAGATATAGTTTCTATCCACATTAGAAATATTGGCTAAATGCTCAATAGAAATGCTTTTTTCTTCTCTAAGTAGCTTTACTTTTTGACCAAATTTTTCTTTGATATTCATTCGTTAAAAGTATAATTGTGCGGACAATTGACCCGCTTACAATTGACCGCATAATACTTTGATTTGTTAACAAGTTTTAAGCATAAAAAACACCAACATTTCTGTTAGTGTTTTTATAAAAGGTAAAAAGTGACTGAAAATTACTCCTCCAGCAACACCTCCAATATCGTAATCGCTGCATCGCTAATTTTAGTCCCAGGGCCAAAAACCGCTACAGCACCTGTCTCAAATAAGAATTCATAATCCTGCGCAGGAATTACTCCACCTACAATGACCATAATATCTTCGCGACCGTATTTTTTCAATTCCTCAATTACTTGAGGGACTAAGGTTTTGTGTCCTGCCGCTAACGAAGAAACGCCTAAAATGTGTACGTCGTTTTCTACGGCTTGTTTAGCTGCTTCTTGCGGGGTTTGAAATAGTGGTCCAATGTCCACGTCAAAACCTACATCGGCGTAACCTGTGGCGACTACTTTAGCGCCACGGTCGTGTCCGTCCTGACCCATTTTAGCAATCATAATACGCGGTCGACGTCCTTCTTGTTTGGCAAAGGCATCTGCGAGTTGACGAGCTTTTTCAAAGCTTTCGTCATTTTTTATTTCTTTACTATACACCCCACTAAAACTTCTAATTTGTGCTTTGTATCTTCCAAAAACGCTTTCTAAGGCGTCACTTATTTCTCCTAAAGTCGCTCGGTTACGTGCTGCATTTACGGCTAAATCTAATAAATTGCCGTTACCTGTTTGTGCACACTCCGTCAGTTTGGCTAAACATTCGGCTACTTTTGCAGCATCGCGAGTCGCTTTAATTTGTTCCAAACGCTCGATTTGTTGCTTACGAACGGTTTGGTTATCGACCTCTAAAATATGTAATGGGTCTTCTTTTTCCAGTCGGTATTTGTTAACCCCCACAATAATGTCTTGTCCGCTGTCAATACGCGCTTGTTTGCGTGCTGCAGCTTCTTCAATACGAAGTTTCGGGATGCCTGCTTCAATAGCTTTGGTCATACCACCTAGTGCTTCCACTTCCTCAATCAAAGCCCACGCTTTTTCAGCAATTTCTGCCGTTAGACTTTCTACGTAATAACTTCCCGCCCAAGGGTCTACTGTTTTGCAAATTTTGGTTTCTTCTTGCAAGTAAATTTGGGTATTACGGGCAATACGTGCCGAGAAATCGGTAGGTAACGCAATAGCTTCGTCTAGGGCATTGGTATGTAACGATTGGGTGCCGCCAAAGGCAGCCGCAGCCGCTTCAATAGCAGTACGTGCCACATTATTAAAAGGATCTTGCTCGGTTAAACTCCAACCTGATGTTTGACAGTGCGTACGTAAGGCTAATGATTTTTCATCTTTTGGATCAAACTGTTTTAGGAGTTTTGCCCAAAGCATACGACCTGCACGCATTTTAGCAATTTCCATAAAATGGTTCATACCAATAGCCCAGAAAAACGAGAGGCGTGGAGCGAACTCATCAATATTCATCCCTGCTGCTAAACCCGTGCGGATGTATTCTAAACCATCGGCTAAAGTATAAGCTAATTCAATATCTGCGGTAGCTCCAGCTTCTTGCATGTGGTAGCCTGAAATAGAAATCGAATTGAACTTTGGCATATTTTTACTGGTATAGTCAAAAATATCGGCAATGATTTTCATCGATGGGGTAGGTGGGTAAATGTAAGTATTACGCACCATGAATTCTTTTAAAATATCATTCTGAATCGTTCCTGAGAGTAGGTTAGGCGCTACGCCTTGTTCTTCGGCTGCCACGATGTAAAACGCCATGATAGGTAATACGGCACCATTCATGGTCATAGAAACCGACATTTCGCCCAATGGAATTTGGTCGAAAAGGACTTTCATATCTTCCACCGAATCGATGGCTACTCCAGCTTTTCCTACGTCTCCCACTACGCGCTCATGGTCTGAATCGTAGCCACGATGCGTCGCCAAGTCAAATGCTACAGATAAACCTTTTTGCCCAGCGGCTAAGTTTCTTCTGTAAAAAGCATTACTTTCTTCGGCAGTGGAAAATCCTGCGTATTGACGAATGGTCCATGGACGACGAACGTACATGGTTGCATAAGGTCCACGTAAGTTGGGGGCAAAACCTGCTCCAAAGCCCAGGTGTTCTAATCCTTCTATATCCGATGAGGCATAGGAAGGTTTTACCGCTATGCCTTCGGCAGTGGTAAAGTCTTGAGCTGTGTTTAACGTTTCTTGTTTTTCGCCTTTGGATTGCTCCAAAGTTAAATGTTGTATGTTTTTTCTCATAGTTATGAAAACTATTTTGGGTATTTTTTTGTATTTCTTGAAGTGTAAAAACAATCAAGAATTTTTTTTTTTTATTTTTCCAATGATTCTTTTGAAGTCCTATAGGCTCATTCAGACTCATGTAGTATTGTGTTCAAAATGTATTTTATCGCATCATCTAATTAGTTGTCTTTTTTCTTAGTTAAAAGAATGAATTCACTTCTTTATATTCAAATGCTTTTATAACCCGCTGAATTATTCTACAATTTTAAAAATATAATTGCAATAGATTAAGGTTTTATGCTTGTTGTTGACTAATGCACCCATTAGTACCTCCAGTAAACAAGGCTAAAGCACTTCCGTTTTTAGATTTGCGACCACCATGAGGGTAGTTCTTAATGCTACTGATGTTTGTTAAAGCAACTTCTTGTCCCTCAATAGTAAGTGTTTCGGCATTTTTAATTAGCATTTGACTCCTGTCCTGTGTGGTTAGTTTTACTCGAGAGCCTTCCAAAATCGTGGTTGCTTGTCCACTTTTTTTGTCTGTCGCTTCAAATTGTTTTTGTCCAAATAAATTGAAGCAAGCAATTAAGAATACTATTGAAAATACTTTTTTCATCGGGTTAAGGGTTTAGAAATACAGATTATCGTTTTTTATTTATTCTTCTGTGGCTAAACGTTCTTGTTCTAACTTTTCTGCTAAACGACGTTCTATAACAGGAGTGATTAATGTTTTACGTGGGTTCTGTTTGATGAAAGGATACAATTCCAAATCATTTTTCATACGGTCGTTTTTATTAGGGTATTTGTTTGTTCCTAATAATACTTCTTTGCCCGTATCAAATAATTCTTGTTCTTTATCAGCACTTTCTTTGATTTTACGTTGGATAGTGCCTTCTATCAATTGAGTGATGAGCCCGCCACTGTTTTCAATGTCTTTGAATAAGGTTAACGCTTTGTCCGCTAATTGCTGCGTTAATTCTTCAATATAATAGGCGCCGTCAGAAGGGTTGTTTACTTTATCAAAATAACTTTCGTGTTTTAACACTAACAATTGGTTTCTCGCAATTCTATCCCCAAATTCGTTGTCTTTATGATAAATGGCATCATACGCAAGATTAGCCACTGCATCTGCACCACCTAAAATAGCACTCATACATTCAGTAGTGGTGCGCAACATGTTGACATTGTAATCATAAAGTGTTTTATTGCGTTTGGTAGGTGTAGCTAAAATATGGCAATCGAAAGCATGGTTGTATTCTTTAGCTAAAGTGTTAAAAAGTAAACGTAAAGCACGAAGTTTAGCTATTTCAAAGAAATAATTACTGCCTATAGCTACATGAATGGTTATAGGTTTAGTAATAGTAGTGATTCTGTTGAAATATTCATTAACATGGGCTAGGGTATAGGCCAATTGCTGTACGATGTTAGCTCCAGCATTTTGGTACATGTCTGCATTAATGGCTAAAGTCGGTTTGATTTCATTGAGCAATTTGAAATCAGCTTCTAAATTATGGAACCAATTCCCGTCTTTGGTCAACTGACCTATAGGGTCAATTTCAATGATGGCATTAGGTCGAATTGTGTTTATCTTTTTAATGAAAGCTTCATTCAAAAAGGTAGTTTTGATGTAAACTGGAATGGGCTCGGGTATCGACTGTAAAAGTGTTTCAATAGCCGTATCTTCGTTTTCTATAGTAAAGCGTAAACTTTCAGCACCACGGTTTAAAGTTTCTAAAGCTCTTTTGATAGATTTGTCTAAATCGTAGACAAAAATATTTTGAACTATGCTAAAGGCATCTGTTTTGGTCGTAGGTTCGTAGGGAACAATCGTTTCATCTTGGTGATAAAAAGGCTTTACTTTAATTCCTTCCAGGACTTTCCCAAACAAGAGTATCATTATAATCGGCACCTTTTAGTTCGTATTGAATTTGTTGCTTCCATTGTTTGGTAGCAACATTATCGAAGGCATGGAATAGTTTTTCTTTCATGTTGTAATAAACAAACTATTTTTAGATGAAATAGTTGATTGATTTTTCACAAATTTAAAAAAATAACATTTAAGAAAAGAATCTTGCTTTAAAATGATTATAATTTATTGTAAAAAGACAAGGAGGTAGTCTAAAAACTACCTCCTTGTTGTTTTATAGAACTTAATTTAATTACCAAACGATTTTTTTAGTTTCGTAATCGCCATTTGTATAAGTTACTTTTGTAATGATTACGCTGTTTGTTTTAGGTAAGTTTTTAGTAAAAATTTTAGTATTGTTTACTGTTTCTTGTGAAAGAATTTTACCTTGTACATCAGTTATTAAAATAGTACTAAATTCTTTGTTAGATTTTAGTGTGATTTCTTCGTTTTCGGTTAATATGATCAATTGATCTTTTAGCTCCATTGCTTTACGGAATACTTCGGTATTTAAAGAAATAGTAGGAGTTACTAGTTCTAAAGTATACTGGTCTGTGTTAAGATCTGAATAATCAATTGTTATATCTTCGTTTTTATTGAAACTTTCAGTTTGAACTAAATTGTTTTTTTGGTCAAAAACATAAATTGTTATGTCTTCATTATCAAGTCCTTTTCTGTTAATAGTCCAATTGCCTTCTTTGTGTTCAGTTATTAATTGTTCAGTTGCTACTTTTATAGAGTTTTCTTTTGCATAGGCAATCTTATAAATTTGGTTGTCATGTTTCATTTCTAGAATATATGCACCTTCTTTTAGGTCTTCTAGTTTTTTGCTAACCATTCTGTTACTAGCTGAATTTTGGTCAAAACCATAGATGTTTGTGATTTCAAAATCAGGATTTTTACTTTTTGCTGTAATGAGTGGATGTAACTGTGATTTGTTGAGTTCTAATGTAGGATTTTTAGAAATTCTATCTGAACTCATTGCGTTCCAGTTTAATAGTCCGCCTGTTCTATGCCAGTTGAATTTTGCAATAGAAGCAATTAACCAAGGGAAAACGCCTCCTGCATGACCTAAAGGACCTAGATTGGTAGCGTTAATTTTGTATTTAGATAAATCAAAAAGAGAATAGTAGTTTCTTTGTACTTTTTCAGTTTTAAGGGCATTTAGAAAAGGGATTTCAGCATCTGCTGTAGTGTATGACATGGTTGTAGGTGTTGTATTATGGAAGTCATATACATCGCTTTTCTTTAAGAAATCTCTTAGAGGGTTACTAGGGCTAGATGCTGTTTTAATATATTCTTTAGTAAATAGGGTTTTCCATTTTAGAGGTCCCCAATCAAGTCCTCCTTCTTCTTGAAGAACGTGTTTTTTGTAAATTTCTTGAAATTCTGGAGAAATCATTTCTGTGAAGTTTTTCTGATATTGTTTATATCCTAAACTATGTGCTCCATTTACAATATATGCAATAAAAGCAGATGAAGGGTAGTCTTCATTGCCTAAGACGCGATCTTCATAGGTTGTTTTAGATAAATCGTATGGACCTGCTCCAGCATATACTTGTTTGAAGTTAAAACGTTTGTATTTTTCTGTATTGTATTTTAGTACAGCCATAGTGGAGTGTCCGCCTTGAGAATAGCCAGAAAGGAAATATTCGTTGTATCTTTTTACTCCTTTTTGGTTTAAGAATGTGTCAGCAGCTGTAAGCATATCTATACTAGCAGATGCTTCTGTTTTTGCATCAGCATAAGGGTGTACGCCTTCTGAATCACCTAATCCCAAGTAATCAGGAGAGACTACATAGTAGCCGTTAAGAGCGTATAACATATCAAGAATGAATCCGCCTTCTCGTGTGCTCTTTAAATTGGAAGGTACATTAACTCTTTTGTCTGCTGTAGGATGTTCTAATAGAACGGTTGAAAGAGGGTAGTCTACTTTTGGAAACATAACTAAACCATGTGCTTTTACAAGTTTATCATGATGGTCTGTAGTCCAATAGGTTACTTTGTATCCTTCTAATCCTTTAACAAGAAATTGAAAAAGTTTAGCTACAGCAGTAGGTAATTTAATATTGCCAAAACCAGCCATTCTTTGAAGTACTTGGGGGGCTGAATCGTCCATTTTTTTTTCTACACTAATCAAATCGCCTGGTTGCTGGGCAAGGGTTGATAGAGAGAAGATTAATGATAATACGAGTAAAGTTTTTTCATAAAAAAAAGGGTTAAATTGTTATTAGTAATAAATGCAAATTTAACCCTTTTTTAAAATAATAGCAATAATGTTTTATTTTAATGTGTCATTTTCAGAATTCTATGATGTAAATATCTTCGTTTTCGCGTTTCATATAATATTTTTCACGAGCGTATTTTTCAATTTCATTTGAACTTTTTAATTTTTTAATTTGTTCAAGGTCTTTTTGAATTTCTTCTTTGTAATATTTTTTGTTATCTTCTAGTTCTTCAATTTCTTTGTTTAGGACTTGATGATCTAAATAGGAGTAGTTGTCTAGAAAAAGCATCCATATTAAAAAGAAGGCACTTACTAAAAAGTATTTATTACTGATTATTTTAAACCAATATTTTCTTTTTAAGAAGTTTTTGAAGGATTGAAACATATTCGATAATGAATTAAAAAGGGGGGTGTATTTAAGAAATACGTTGATTGATAACTGCTCTCACTACGTCAATAGCAACAGTATTGTATTTATCATTAGGTATGATGATGTCTGCAAATGCTTTAGTAGGTTCTATAAACTGTTCGTGCATTGGTTTTAGTGTGGTTTGATAACGATTTAATACTTCTTCCATGTCACGTCCTCTTTCGGCAATGTCACGTTTTAGTCGTCTGATTAGTCGCTCGTCCGAGTCGGCATGAACAAAGATTTTAATATCAAACATGTCTCTTAGTTCTGGGTTTGTTAGTATTAAAATACCTTCAACGATCATTACTTTACGAGGTAGCGTATGAATGGTGTCTCCGGTACGATTGTGTTTGACAAATGAATAAACAGGTTGGTCGATTGCCTTTCCTTCTTTAAGGTCTTTTAAATGTTCGGTTAGTAATGCGAAATCAATTGAACGAGGGTGGTCAAAATTAATTTTTGTTCTTTCTTCTAAGCTTAAATCGCTAGTTTCTCTATAATAATGATCTTGAGAAATGATACCTACCTCTGTTTCGGGTAATTCATTCATGATTTGATGAACTACAGTTGTTTTTCCTGAGCCTGTACCGCCTGCAATACCTATAATTAACATATTTTTGTGGGATTTAAAAATGCAAAAGTAGGATTTTTTGAAGTTCTATCAAATTTAGTTAGTATATAATAAAAAAGAGGCTGTCCAAAAAGTTTAGGACAGCCTTTTTTATTGCTGTTTTACTCTAAAACATGTATTTTAGAGGTGACAAAAAACAAGCAATGGCTAAAGTAACATTTAAAAACCAGACAGGCAATTCTCCAGAACTTTTTCCAATCAATATTTTTGATAAAATTGATGATAACCACCCTGTTCGACTGGTCGATTCTATAGTTGACAGACTTGATATTAGCGACATAGTTAAGCTTTATCGCGGTGGTGGATGCTCTGCTTACCATCCTAGAATGCTAATCAAAGTATTGTTTTATAGCTATTTGTCAAATATCTATTCTTGCCGAAAAATAGCCAAAGCACTTAATGAGAACATTCATTTTATGTTTATCTCAGGCAATTCCACTCCTGGGTTTAGAACCATTAACGAGTTTAGAGGCAAAATTTTGAAAGATAAAATCAAAGTTTTATTCGCAGAAGTAGTAAAAATATTGGTCGACCTAGGTTATATAAGCCTTGATGTTCAATATATTGATGGTACTAAAATTGAAGCAAAATCCAACAAATACACCTTTGTTTGGCGTGGTTCGGTTGAAAAATACAAAGAGAAATTAGAAGTAAAAATCAACACTATTTTATCTGATATAGAAAACAGTATACAATCAGAAAACCAAGAACTTAACCAAGAAGCATTGCCAAAAAAAATCAATTCAGATGAATTAAAAGAAAAGCTATCAGAATTGAATAAAAAGTTAAAAGAACCGACTAAGAAACAGGTAAAAGAACTACAGAAATTACAGGAAGAACACCTTCCAAGATTAGAGAAATACGAAAAGGATTTAGAAATACTTGGAAATAGAAACTCTTATAGTAAGACAGACCCTGACGCTACTTTTATGAGAATGAAGGAAGATCATATGAGAAATGGGCAACTCAAACCAGCTTACAACCCTCAAATATCAACTGAAAATCAATTTATTACACACGTTTCTATACATCAAACGACCAACGATACCAACACATTAGAGTCACACTTAAACAGTTTTGAAGAAAACTATAATAGACAAAGTAAAGAAGTTGTCGCCGATGCTGGATATGGCAGTGAAGAAAATTACCAAATGCTTAAAAACAAGCAAATTGAGCCCTTTGTAAAGTACAATTATTTTCATGCAGAGCAGAAAAAGAAACTTAAAGAGAATCCTTTTTAGTGCAAAATTTATTTTACAATCAACAATACGATTTCTATATCTGTCCTATGGGGCAAAAATGGAAAACATAGGAATAGGTAAGCGAATCTCTAGCAATGGATATGAATCAGAAGTGACTTATTATCAAGCTAAACGATGCGAAGGATGCCCATTGAGAAGTTTATGCCACAAAGCAAAAGGGAATCGAAAAATAGAAGTCAATCACCCTCTAAATTGCCTAAAAAACGAAGCTAAAGAATTACTAAACTCAAAAAAAGGACACAAACACAGAAGTAAAAGACCTGTTGAAGTAGAGGCAGTATTCGGACAACTAAAAAACAACAATAAATTTAATCGGTTTACATTTTTTGGGTTAGAAATGGTAGAAATGGAGTTTCTACTAATGGCGCTTGGTCATAATTTCAGAAAAATGGTGGCTACAACTACAGATTCAATGAAAAAAGCTTTTAAAACAACTCGTTCTTGCTCAACATACAACTATATGACTCGATTTTGCCTTCTAATTGTTTTTGAAAAATTAAATTTTACTAGCAATCACCAATATCGTGAATTTGCGGCATAAAAAAAGCTGCCCTTTTAGGACAGCCTCTTAGTCGGGGTGGCAGGATTCGAACCTGCGACCTCCTGGTCCCAAACCAGGCGCGATGACCGGGCTACGCTACACCCCGAAGGTGTTTTTGAATTTTTATTGGTAAGCTTTCGTCGGGGTGGCAGGATTCGAACCTGCGACCTCCTGGTCCCAAACCAGGCGCGATGACCGGGCTACGCTACACCCCGAAAGCGGCTGCAAATATAGAAATTTTTGTTTGTAATATGCAAGTGTTTTTTAGAATATTTATTATTTAGGATTGATTTTTTTACTAAAATGTTTAAATATTGGTTGTTTTTGTTTAAATGAATGGTTTTTAAGATTGAAATTATTGTTTTGGATTGTATTCATGAAAAGAGTTTTATATGAAAAATAAAGAGGTGTGGAAAAAGTAAAAGAATAGAACTTTTTTTTACTTTTTTAGAAGGGCTAAAGGAAAATAGAGAGATAGGGTTTTTATTGAGCTTTTCGTTTTTAAGTTTTTTATGGAAAAGAATGGGTTGATATTTTTATAACCACTTCAAAAAACTCCGGTTTTTGAAGTGGTATTATTAACTTATATTCCTTTTATAATATTTATAAAATCATTTGTAGTTAAAGAAGCGCCTCCTATTAAACCTCCATCAACGTCAGGTTGAGAAAAAATTTCTTTGGCATTTTCTGGTTTAACACTTCCTCCGTATAAAATGGAAACATTTTCGGCAATTTCATTTCCGTAACGCTCTAGGATTGTTTGTCTGATGAATTTATGCATTTCTTGTGCTTGTTCAGGAGAAGCTGTTTCTCCTGTGCCAATGGCCCAAACAGGTTCGTAAGCTAAAATTATATTTTTCCAATCAGAAGCATTTAAATGAAATAGAGCGTCTTTTAGTTGGTATTCTACTATGTTAAAATGTTGTGTGTTTTGACGGTGTTTTAATTCTTCTCCAAAACAGAAAATAACGTTCATTTGATGCTTTAGTGCTGTATCTACTTTATTGGCTAATAGAGCATCGGTTTCATGAAAATAAGCACGGCGTTCAGAATGTCCTAAAATAACGGTTTGGATTCCAATATTTGTTAACATATCAGCAGATATTTCTCCTGTAAAAGCACCGCCTTCTGCTTGGTGCATATTTTGCGCAACAACTTCTATAGTTGTATCGTTTGTTTGTTGAACTGCTTGTGATAAGTTAACAAAAGTAGGAGCTATGATTATTTTAGCGTCTGTTTCTGGAAGATTTGTAATTAGGTCTGCTATCAATTCTTGTGTTTGCTTAGCATTTTTGTTCATTTTCCAGTTACCAGCTACTATTTTTTGTCTCATATTGTATTTGTTAGTATTTTAAGATGCAAAGATATGTCTTTTAAAGAGTTAAAATATTTTTATTGCATGCTTTATAATGTTTTTAAAAGAAGGTTTATTTTTTCAGTATCTTTTTCAATGGCTCTAAATAAAACTACTTTTCCTTTTTTGTCTAAAACAATGTATCTAGGAATCCAGTCTAGATTTACTGATTTTCCAAAATTTCCTTTCATGTTTTCTCCTACAAACAATTGATCTCCTATTAGTTCGTGTTTTTCAATTCCTGTTTTCCATGTTTCTGGAGTTTTGTCAAAAGAAATGAAAATAAATTTAGTATCAGGATTTTCTATTTGTAATTTTTTTAGATTGGGCATATTTTTAATGCAATCTCCACACCATGAAGCCCAAAATTCTAGAACAATACTTTTTCCTGCATTTTGAGATATTATTTCTTTTAATGTAATTTTTTGAGCGTTAATGTCAGTTAAAGAATAATTTAAGGTTTCATTGTTTAGTTGTGTATCTTGTGCTTTTGAGCATGAGATATTAAGTATCATTGTGAGTATTAATGTTATTATTTTTTTCATTTATTTTAATTGTGTAAAGGGTTTATTAATTAATTCTTGGTAGTCTTTAGGATTGAATTGATTTTCGTTTATTCCAAAATAGTATTTATATTCATTTCCGTTCCATAAATATTTTACACCAGGGGTATCTTTTCCTGTTCCTAATAATTTCCAGAAGGGGATGATTTCTATGATTTTATAAGGGTATTCTGCGCCTGTTTCTTTGAAGAAATCAGGTATTTTTTCTGGTTCTTCGTTCATGAATAGAACTAGGATTTCAGGGAAATTTTTATTTGTGCGTTTTAACTCTGTTAGTTCTTTTGCTGCTTGACGACAATGATCACAACCAGGAACAAAGAAGCACAAGGTTTTACGACCATTATCAATTTTAGAAAAGAATTGAGTATAGCCTGATTTCTTTTTTAGAGGTTCATTGGTTGTTTTTTCTTTCTCTTCTTTTTTCTTTTCTGAGTTTTTTATTATAGAATCTTGAATAGTTATTTGTTCTTTTATACTATCTTTTTTGGTTGTAGAGGTGTCTATGGAAGTTGTATTTGTTACAATTTCAGTTGGTAATGCTAACTCACTTGCTGATTTGATAGGGGCTAATATGAAAATTATAAGGATAGAGACTAATGTGATTAGATTTATTGGCCAAATTTTATGGATTTGTGTATTGTCTTTTGGTAGCATAAAAAGAATTAAGCCAAGAATGATAATAGCAATGAAGTTTTTGATGATGGCTTCTATGGGAGTCATAGGTATTAATTCTCCAAAACAACCGCAGTTCCCTGAATTACCACCATTAATGAAAGTTTCATAAGATAAATGAATAATAAAAACAATAAGCAACGTAATGGTTGCAGGAATAATTACTTTTTAAGATAATTATTTTGTAGAATTAGTATTCCTAGCGCCATTTCGATACCTATCAAAATTCTTGAAAACCAAGGGGCTATGCTTTCAGAAAATCCTAAAGGATACAATTGTTTTACTTCAAAAGTTGAAATTGCAAAATAGGGTGATGGGTACATTTTTGCAATAGCTGATATAATAAAGAGTAATGCTATTATAATTCGTAATAGGAGCGTCAGGTTTTTTTTCATTTTTTTATTTTTAAAGCATATAAACCCTGTATATTTCAGGATTTATAAAGTTGAGATTATTTCATGTTTTCTAATAAAATTAAGGCAAAAACGGAATAATTAATCATGTCTTGATAATTTGCATCAATGCCTTCACTTACTAAGGTTTTTCCTTTGTTGTCTTCAATTTGTTTTACTCGTAAAATTTTTTGTAAAATAAGATCTGTTAATGAACTTACTCGCATATCACGCCAAGCTTCTCCATAATCATGATTTTTAGCTTCCATAAGTTGTTTGGTGATTAGTACTTTTTCATCATATAGTTTTGTGGCTTCTTCTATATTTAGATCGGGTTGTGTTGCAACGCCTTTATCCAATTGGATTAGAGCCATGATAGAGTAGTTTATGATTCCTATAAATTCAGAGGTTTCTCCTTCATTTATTTTTCTTATTTCGTTTTCTTGTAAGGAACGAATACGTTGAGCTTTTATAAAAATTTGATCTGTAAGAGAAGGTAAACGTAAAATACGCCAAGCACTACCATAATCTTTCATTTTTTTAGTGTATAAATCGCGACAGTTGTTTATTATTGTGTCGTATTGTTGAGATGTATTACTCATTTGTATGCTATATTTGTGTCAAATTTTTCCAAAAATAGGGATTTTAAAATAAAATGTTGTTAATAAAATGCAAATGACTACGATAAATTGTAAAGGTAAACTTATTGATTTGATGATTCCAAGGGTTATGGGGATCTTAAATATAACGCCTGATTCTTTTTATGATGGAGGAAAATTAAAAACAGATGTTTCTGTTTTAAAACAAGCGGAAAAAATGCTGCTTGATGGAGCTACTTTTTTAGATATAGGAGGTCAATCAACAAGACCTAATGCACAGTTCTTGTCTGCAGATGAGGAATTAGGTAGGATAGAAGCAATTGTTTCGCTTTTGATAACTAAATTTCCAGAAGTATTGTTATCTATTGATACTTTTCATAGTAAGGTAGCGGATGAGTGTTTGCAAATAGGTGCTTCTTTGATTAATGATATTTCAGCTGGCGAATTAGATGAGAATATGTTTCGGATTATTGCTAAGCATAATATTCCATTTATTATGATGCATTTGAGAGGAACTCCTAAAACAATGCAGAAAATGGTAGATTATGATGATTTGCTTAAGGAAATATTGTTTTATTTTTCAGGAAAAATAGAAAAGGCAAGGAGTTATGGTATTAACGATTTGATTCTTGATCCTGGTTTTGGATTTTCTAAAACATTGGAACAAAATTTTGAGTTATTATCTAAAATGGAGCTTTTATCTATAGCTGAATTACCTATTTTAGTAGGGATGTCCAGAAAATCTATGATTTATAAGACATTAGATATTACGGTGCAGGAGGCATTAAATGGGACTACTGTTCTAAATACGATTGCAATAACTAAAGGGGCTTCTATTTTGCGTGTGCATGATGTAAAGGAAGCAGTAGAGGCTATCCGCCTTTGTCAAATGATATAGAAGAGACTATCCAAAAAGTTCGCAATCTTGTCATTTCAATCTAAGGGAGAAATTACATAATGTTGATTATGAGACTCCTCCTTATCGGAGTGGCAAACTGCATATTGATTTATTACTTTTTGGACAGCCTCTTGAATGTTTTGAAATCTATTAGATAAAATTTTATTATATCGGATATTTTTCTAGAAGGAAATATTGTTAAATAAGATTCTTTTTAGTTACAATATTTTAATAATTCTTTTTCTTGAGTACCTGATTTTTTCAAATCGTTACATACTGAATCTGTTTTTCCCAGTTCAATATTAGCCTTAGCTCTATAATAATTTAATGCATTTTCCTTTGGACCAATAGTTAAACCTTTAGTACAAATTTCAGCACATTCTGAATATTGTTTGTTTTCAAAATAGGCTTGTGCTAAATAAAAATAAGGTATTTTCTGTTCTTTATTAGATGAAATTAATTTGTTTAGCATCTCTATAGCATCAGGGTATTTTTTAGAATTTAATTTTTCTAGTGCTTTAGAAAAAAGAGTATCTTGTTCAGGTGTAAAAGGATTATCAATTATTTCTCCATTTTGAGCAAATGTGATAAGACTTGATAATAAAGTAATAATAAAGATTATTTTTTTCATATTAGTAGGATTTAAAGATCAAATTTAATTAATTTTAATTAGTTGATTATTTGTTTTAGAAAAAAGTTTTATTATTAAATAACTGCTGTTGTAAATAATTGTGCTATTTGTGGGATGGTGTCGGGAGCTACAGGACGACCATTTTTTATAGCTACTCCTGTTACCTTAGCAGATACAATGAGTTTGTTATCGGATACTCGAATGATATTTTGATGAAAGATTACTTTTAGATTTCCTTCTTTTTCAGCACTTACTTCTACTTTAAAATGGTCTCGGCTAACAAGTGAATTTTTAAAATTGATTTCAATATTTTTTACGACTAATAAGATGTTGTTTTGAGCAAATTCAACAAAGTCTACTCCATGGTGGTGTAAAAATTGGTGTCTAGCGTGTTCTAGGTAGTTCTGATAAACGGAATTGTTTACAATTCCTTGTACATCTAATTCGTAATTGCGAACAGACATTTCAATAAAAAATTTTTCCATTGTATTTGGTTTATTTTATGTGATTACTAAATTGTGCTTCGTATAATTTTCTATAGACTCCTTTCTCTTTTTTTAAGAGAGAAGTATGAATGCCTTCTTCTACAATGATTCCTTTGTCTAGGACTAAGATCCGATCTGCATTTATAATTGTTGCTAAACGATGTGCAATGATAATAGAAGTTCTATTTTTTGTTAGGGTTTGCGTTGCTTTTTGAATTTTTTCTTCTAGATAAGGATCTATAGAAGACGTAGCTTCATCTAAAATTAATATGCTAGGATTGCTTACATAGGCTCTTAAAAAAGCGATTAACTGTCTTTGACCTGATGAAAGAGATGCACCTCGTTCTTTGACGTTATAATGATAATTGTTGGGTAAAGTCATGATGAAATCATGTACTCCAATTATTTTGGCGGCTTCTATGACTTGATCTTTAGATATTTTAGGATTTCTTAAGGTAATATTGTGATAGATGCTATCAGCAAATAAGAATACATCTTGAAGAACAATAGCTATTTGGGTTCTTAAGCTTTCTATGGTAAAATCTTTAATGTTTTGATTGTCTATGTAAATAGATCCTGCTTGGATATCGTAAAATCGGTTGAGTAAGTTAATAATAGTTGTTTTGCCAGCTCCAGTAGCTCCTACTATGGCAACGGTTTCGCCAGGGTTTAAACTTAAATTAAGATTTTGGAGTATATAGTCATCAGATTTATAACCAAAATAGACGTTTTTGAACTCTATTTTTCCTATAAATTTAGGAGCTTCAATCTTTCCATTTTTTTCTATGTTTTCTTGATAATCAAGAACTTCAAATACTCGTTGAGCAGCAATCATTCCCATTTGCATTTCGTTAAATTTATCTGCTATTTGCCTTAAAGGGGTAAAGAAGATTGTAATATACATAGTATATGCAAAAAGATGTCCTATGTTAGTAAAAGAATCATGTTCTAATAATAAATTACAGCCAAACCAAATTATAGCACTTAAGGTTAAATAGGTAACAATGTCAGCAATTGGAAAAAAAATAGAGTTATACCAAACATTTTTAACCCAAGCTTTACGATGTAAATGGTTTATTTTTTTAAAATTTTCAAATTCTTTTTCTTCTCGTGTGAAAAGTTGAACAATTTTCATTCCTGTTAATCGTTCTTGAATGAAAGTGTTCATGTTGGCAATTTGAGTTCGAACATCTTCAAATGCGTTTTTCATTTTTATTTGAAATATACGAATGGCGTACAATAATATTGGCATAGCTGCTATTACGATTAGAGTTAGTTTCCAATTCATGTATAGCATAAAAAAAAAGATAGTTCCCATTTTCATTAAATCGCTCATGATCATGAATAAACCTTGACTGAATATACGAGCTATAGCTTCAATGTCAGAGACAGAACGAGTAATTAATTTTCCCACAGGTTCTTTGTCAAAATATTGTATTTTGAAACTACTTATATGATGAAATAATTTTACACGGATATCTTTTACTATATCTTGCCCTAATACATTGGCCCAATAAACGAAGTAAAACTGGGCTAATACTTCAAGTAATAATGTAGTACCCATGATGCTTAGCATAATCAAAAAACCTGTTAGTTTTTTAGGAATGACATAATGATCTATAATGTTTTGTAACAAGTAGGGGCGTAATGCAGCAAAAATAGATAATAGAATAGCCCATATAATAACGCTGTAGTACCGCCATTTGTAGGGTTTGGTATAAGTGAGTATTCTTTTGAATAATGTACTATCAAATGCTTTCATCTATGTAAGGATAGGTTACTTTACTTAAAAATAATCCTTGTGCAGGAACTGAAAAACCTGCTTTTTTCCGGTCTTTACTTTCAATAATGGAAATTAAATCTTCTTTGGTGATTTTATGAGTACCAATATTAACCATAGTTCCTACAATAGCTCTTACCATATTTCGTAAGAAACGATCGGCAGTGATTGTGAAAACCAAATTTTGGTTTTCTTTACGCCAGTAGGCTTCTGTTATTTTGCAGTTAAAAGTGTGTACGTCTGTATGTGTTTTTGAAAAGCATTCAAAGTCAATGTATTTAAAAAGAATTTTGCATGCGTTATTCATGGCATCTATATCTAAAATATGATGATTATACCAAGCAAGTTCTGTATTAAAGGCATTTTTTTGAGTGCTGATATAATAATGGTAGGTTCTAGAGGTGGCATCAAAACGAGCATGTGCTTCATCATGTACTGGAATAATACGAAAGAGAGCAATATCTTTTGGTAAAAAGAATTAACCCTTTGTTTTAGTTTCGCTAAATCTAGTTCTTTTGAGTGTCAAAATGCCCATACATTTGCGAAGCGTGTACGCCAGTATCGGTTCTACCAGCTCCTACAATTTCTATATTTTCTTGTAAAAGTGTAGAAAAAACTTTATTTAAAGTCTCTTGTACGGAAATAGCATTGGGTTGATATTGCCAACCGTGATAATGAGTGCCTTTATATGCAAATTCAATAAAATATCTCAAGGTGTAAAAATTTGAGAACAAAGATAAAAGAAATGAAACAGATATTGAATGATCTTATAATACTATTAAAAAAAGCAGTATGTGATATTACTGCTTTTTTGATTTGATTAAAATGTTTTAAAATCGTCTACCATGTGTATGGTTAGGTTCTCTTTCCTCAGTTCTATACTCTTTTTGATCTCTATAGGAATTGTTATTTTCTCTTCTGTCTTCATAATGATCATCATTTCTTCTGTAATAATAATCATGATCATAGTCTCTATTTCTATAAGTTACATAATTTCCTCTTCTTGAATAAGCAGGTCCGTAATATTCGCTATGGTAGTTACGGTAGTTGTTTTTCCAATGATGTTTTTTGTGATAATTAAAAGAGGTCCAAGGACAGTTTCCTCTATAATCTATAATTACTCTAGGTGCTCTTTGTATATCATATTCTCTGCAATAGTCTGGAATAGTACTTGAACGACACCAGCCTCTTGGTCCTAAGTAGATATATGTTTGGTTAAAGTTATCATAATAGCATTCTAATTCAGGTAAATACACATACTGAATTTGGTTTTCAGAATAATTGGTACACCAATTAGGGTGTTCTGCTATGTTTAAATTTACTGAAACCTGAGCAGAAATTTGAAAATTTAGTATAACTAAAAAGACTCCGATTATAAATGATAGTTTTTTCATATTTTATGGTTTTGTTGAATTGTCTTTGTTATACTTTTCAATTATTATGCCAAAAAAATGAAGAATGGATCGTTTAAAAATTTAATAAATATTGGTAAACTTTTTCTGTTGGTAATCCTACTACGTTGGTATAAGAGCCTTCAATTTTTGAAATTCCAATTAAACCTATCCAATCTTGAATACCATAACTTCCCGCTTTGTCAAAAGGTTTGTAGTTTTTTAAATAATAATGTATAGTTTCGTCTGTTAGTAATCCAAAAGTTACTTTTGTTATTTCGTTAATAAGATCTTCTCTTTCTGTGGTTTTAAAACAAACAGAGGTAATGACTTCATGAGTGTCATTAGATAAGCTTTTAAGCATATTAAATGCGTCGTTATAGTCTATGGGTTTTCCTAAAGCTTTGTTGTTATGCCATACTAAAGTATCACTTGTAATAAGTAATTCGTTGGATTGTAATTCTTCATTAAAAGCAGAGGCTTTTAACTTTGCTAAGTAATCAGTAATTTCTAAAAAACTTAATGTTTCAGGGTATTTTTCTTCAATTTCTTTTAATTTAATAGTAAAATGAATGTCTAAATCTTTGAAAAATTGTTGACGACGGGGTGAGCCAGAAGCTAGTATTATTTGATGATTTTTAAATTTAGTGTGTAGCATAAAAATTCATGTTTAAACCAATAATTCCTATAGAAAGACTGCCTAATAATATGATTAGTTTTAATACATTACTCAGATGTTTATAGTCTTTTTGAGATTGAGCATTCCATACTTTTATAGCAAAATAAATAAGAGGTCCTATGATAAAAAAAAGAATATAAAGAGTGGCGTATAGGAGTTCAAAAAGGTTGATATATACATAAGATAAGATTAGGGTGATGGGAATAAAAGTAAGACCAAAAACAAGTTTTAATGTTCTGTTAGTTCCCAAGATAATGGGTAGTGTACGTATATCTTCGTTATAATCGCCTTTTATATCTTCAATATCTTTTATAATTTCTCGTAAAAAATTAATCATAAAGGCTATTATGGAAAAATCAATTAATACTGAGAATAAAAAGAGTAAATGTCCTTTATCTCCCATGGGAAGTACAGGGAAGAGGGTGAATAATCCAATAATAATAACGCTAAAGGCTAATAATAAAGACACAATAATATTCTTAATGAGTACTATTTGTTTTAGATCGGTAGCATATAAATACAATAGAGAAGCACATAAAATAAAAACAATTACAAAGTTGGGATGCTTAATTACGTGTGATAAATAATAGCCTGTAAGAACCCCTATGAGAGTAAAAGCAGTATAGAAATTATATGCTTTAGATTCACTAATGGTGTTACCTATAGGATTTTTGTTGGGTTTGTTAATAGCGTCAGTACCTTGATCAAAAATAGCATTTATAATGTATCCACCTGCTGCAATAAAAAGGGTTGCAACGATTAGTAATATATATTGCCAATTGTTAATAGCCAAAAGAGTAGGTTGTAGTTTTAAAAAACCAAAATAACATACTAATTGCATTAGTGCAATTAGAAGTAAGTTTTTGTATCGTATGAGGTGTAGGAATTTCATATTTTTTAATTTTATTTTGAATGTTTAAAAAAACTTTCCATCAAAATAAGTATTCCATTTTTCTTGGACTTTCATAACTTGTTCAATGACATCTCTAACGGCTCCTTTACCTCCGTTTATGTGTGAAATATATTTGGCAATCATTTTTATTTCAGGACTTGCATCTTGAGGACAAGTAGGAAGACCTACTAATTGCATGACATGATAATCAGGAATATCATCGCCCATATATAATACGTTTTGGGGTTGGATATTATAAATGTCGCAATATTCTTTAAAAGTTTCTACTTTGTTAGTTGATCCAAGGTAAATATCTGTTATGCCTAAGTTTCGTAATCGGATTCGTACGCCTTCATTACTGCCTCCAGAAATAATACACACATTATAGCCACTTTCTATGGCTGCTTTCATGGCAAAACCGTCGCGTATGTTCATTTCTCGAAGCATTTCGCCTGTAGGAGTAATATGTACGGTTCCATTGGTTAAAACACCGTCTACATCCAATACAAATGTATTGATTTCGTTCATTATTTCTTTATAACTTTTATACATTGTCTATAATCGATTTTGTTAATAATTTATAAATTTCTTTATGAGTATCATTTTGTAAAAAATGAAGGTGTTCATTAATTGTAATGGAGTCTTTTCTCTTTGCTGGACCAGTTTGTGCATCTTTTGGGTTAAGTTGTTTTATTTTATTAGCTGTTTCTTTTATGAGAGGATAAAGGATTTCAAAAGGGACTTTATGTTCCATACAAATTTCATGTCCAATTTGGTATAAATGATTTACAAAATTACAAACAAAAACGGCTGATACGTGTAATGATTTTCGCTGATCTGAGTTAATTTTAAATGTGTGATTACTAATGGATTGTGAAATTTTTTCTAATAAAAAATAATCTTGATCAGATTCTGCTTCAATACAAATAGGAATTTCTTGAAAGTTAAGGGGTTTGTTTTTAGAAAAGGTTTGTAGTGGATAAAAAACACCTTTTCTTGCGGTTTTAGGAAGTATTTGAATGTTTAGAGTTCCTGATGTATGTACAATTAATTTGTTTTGAAAAGGTATTTTTTCTGCCAAAGAGTGTACTGCGGTGTCACTAACTGATAGAATATATATATCTGCTTCTTTTTAATTCTTCTAAAGTATGAACTATATTTTCTTTTTTAAAATTAGGTATTTCAGTTGTAGTGTTTCGTGTATATACTTGTGTTATTTTTATCTCTTCTGTTAGTAGAAAAGCATTTATAAGATGAGAGGCTACATTTCCTGAGCCTAAAATTACCACTGTTGTCATGAAGCGAAATTACTAAAAAGAAATTTCGTCCAAAATTTTACCTTAGAATGCTTGGGTGCTAAGAAAAAATAATGAAAAAGTGAATATATTTTTTATTAAATCGACAAACGAAAAGAAAAAAGTTTTATTTTGCGAATATTCAATTTCTAAAAATAATATTTTATGAGAAAATTATTAAGCTTATCCCTATTTTTTATTTGTTCTTATTCTGGTTTTAGTCAGATAAAAGTAATCCCTACGACTCCTTTAGAGCGTTTAGGAAGGGTAGGGAACAATAGTATATATGTGCATAAAGAAGGAAATATTTATACCTTTTTTTATAAAGATATAGAAAATCCAGAAGAATCACCTATACGTAATTTTTCTTTTAAAAATTTAGAGAATGATTATGAAAACTTTTTTAAAATCATAATAGACGGTTTTAGTGCTTCTCCAATGTATGATATAAAATTAGAACTACCAAACGATTTTATTTGGTTGCATTACACAAAGTCAACAGCTAAAACAACAGTGCAGTTTATGACTACTAATAAAGCTACAGCTACCACAGGTATTTCGGAAGCAATGACGTTAGATGAGGTTAAAAAATTATTTGAGAAATCTTAATATATTTTATAGAGCATTTGTATAACGAGATCTTACTTGTAGGGTCTCGTTTTTTTATTGATAAAAAAATCTTAAAAAAGAGCAAGATAAAAGTATTAAAGAAACAAAATAAGTATTTTTGTGCAGCTTAAAAATTTGAATTTCCCAATCATGGATAAAAAGATCTATTCCTTTCTGTTTTCAACCCGATTGATGGCTCTCTTATTTCTAGTTTTCGCGGCGGCTATGGCGGCTGGAACTTTTATAGAAGATGCCTATAATACAGATACCGCACGTATTATTATTTACAATGCTTGGTGGTTTGAGGTGATAATCGTGTTTTTTATTATTAATTTCTTAGGAAATATAAAACGATATCAATTGTATAAAAAAGAAAAATGGGCTACCCTTATGCTTCATCTTTCTTTTTTATTCATAATATTAGGTGCTTTTATTACCCGTTATATTAGTTATGAAGGAATAATGCCCATTAGAGAAGGTGCTACTGAAAATCAATTTTATTCAGATCGTACTTATTTGACTTATTTTGTAGATGGTATGCGCCAAAATGAATTTAAAAGAAGAATTTTTGAAAAACCTCTATTATTGTCAGCCACTGTTAATAATCACTTTATGGATGAGGAACAATTTGATGAAATTCCATTTAAAGTAGAGCTAGTAGATTTTATAATGGGAGCTAAAGAAATTGTAAAAGAAGATCCAAAAGGTAAATTGTATCTTAAGATGGTAGAAGCAGGAGGAGGACAGCGTCATGAACATTATCTAAAAGAAGGAGAAGTAGCCAGTATACATAATATTTTGTTCTCACTCAATCAATATACAAAAGGAGCTGTTAATATTACAATTAATGGTCAAGAATCTACAATAGAATCACCTTTTGATGGTAATTTTATGAGAATGGCAGATCAGTTAAAAGGAGTTGTTGTAAAAAACAATAAATCCACATTAATGTATCGTTCTTTATATAACGTGGGAGGCGCGCAATTTGTGTTTCCTGAAACAGCAATAAAAGGAGTAAAAGATTATCAGTCTAATGGAAACTATAAAGATAAAGAAAGCAATGACGCTTTGGTACTTAAAATAACAAATGAAGGAAAAGAAAAAGAATAATTCTATTAGGTCAAAAAGGGAGTCCTGGTGAACCAGTTGCTTTTAAACAAGGAGGTTTAGAATATACCTTTCAGTATGGTAGTAAAATTTATGAATTACCATTTAAAGTTCGTTTGAACAAATTTATAGCCGCTAAATATCCAGGTACCGAAAAAAGCTATTCCGCTTTTGAGAGTCAAGTAAGTATATTAGACGACAAACCATTTGATGCACGTATTTATATGAACCATATTTTAGATTATAGAGGATACCGTTTTTTTCAATCAGGATTTGATCCTGATGAAAAAGGAACAAAATTATCTGTAAATCATGATTTTTGGGGGACTTGGATGACTTATCTAGGTTATACTTTATTATATATAGGATTAATAGCGATATTGTTTTTCGGAGATACTCGTTTTAATGATCTTAAAAGAAAATTAGAAAAAGTACGTAATAAGAAAACTAATATGTTAACTATTGTTATTTTATTTTTTGCATTTTCTTTAAATGCCCAAAAAAAAACATGCACACGCAATTCCTACAGAACAACAGATTGATTCAATACTAAATCGTTATAAAGTACCTGAAGAGCAAGCAGCAAAATTCGGTCGTTTAGTAATTCAGGACGAAGGAGGGCGTATGAAGCCAATCAATACTTTTTCATCCGAATTATTGCGTAAAGTCAGTAAAAAAGATACTTATAAAGAAATGAACTCTGATCAAGTTTTTTTGTCTATGACACAATTTCCACAAGTTTGGTATGAAATTCCTATCATTTTTATGCAAAAAGATAATGATAGTATTCATAAACTATTAGGTATTGAAAAGAAAGCTAAATATGCTAAACTAATTGATTTTTTTGATGAAAGAGGGAATTATAAATTATCCCAACAATTGGATAAAGCTTATAAAGCAATAGTGCCTAATCAATTTGAAAAAGATTTTATAGACGCAGATAAAAAAGTAAACTTATTATATTCGGCTATTTCAGGACAAATCTTAAAGATATTTCCAGTACCAGCTGATAAAAATAATAAATGGGTTAGTTTTTTAGAAATTAGCCATTCTACTGGAACTTCACTAGACACAATTAAAAATGTTTTGCCTTTTTATTTGAATTCATTGGATAAAGCAACAGCTTCTAAGGACTATAAATTAGCCAATAGTTTAGTGATAGGATTAGAAAAGTATCAAAAAAAATACGGATCAGCTGTAAGACCTTCGGATAAAAAAATTGATGCAGAAATATTATATAATAAATATGATGTGTTTAAAAAATTGTATTCTTGGTATATGTTAGCAGGACTGTTAATGTTTGTTTTTGTTATTGTGCAAATATTTAATAAGGCAAAATGGGTTCGTCTTTCTGTTAAAATTTTTCATGTACTTTTAGGAGTGTTTTTTCTGATCCACACTTTAGGTCTTGTTGCTAGATGGTATATTTCAGGACATGCTCCTTGGAGTAACGCGTATGAATCTATGATTTATGTAGGATGGTCTATTATGTTATTTGGGTTGTTTTTTGGAAGAAAGTCTAATTTAACAGTGGCTTCAACAGCTTTTGTGGCTTCTATGATTTTATGGGTGGCACATCAGAGCTGGTTAGATCCTCAGATAGCAAATCTTCAACCCGTATTAAATTCGTATTGGTTAATGATTCACGTAGCAGTAATTGTAGGAAGCTATGGTCCCTTTGCTTTAGGTGCCATTTTAGGATTGGTAGCTATGTTCTTAATGTTATTTACTAATAAAAAGAATCAGAAAGTAATGGATTTAAATATTAAAGAAATTACTTATATCAATGAAATGGCATTAACAATAGGTCTAGTTATGTTAACAATAGGTAACTTTTTAGGAGGTCAGTGGGCTAATGAGAGTTGGGGACGTTATTGGGGCTGGGATCCCAAAGAAACATGGGCCTTAATTAGTATTATGGTTTATGGCTTTGTTATTCACATGCGTTTTGTGCCTGCTTTAAGAGGAAAGTTTGTTTATAATTTTTTCAGCGTTTTAGCTTTTGCTTCTGTATTAATGACCTATTTTGGGGTTAATTTTCATTTAAGCGGACTCCATTCCTATGCAACTGGAGAGCGTCAAAATGTAGAAATTTATATTAAAATTCTGACTGGATTTTTATTGTTTTCAATAATAGTATATTATAAAATTTTAAAATTTAAAAAAAATGAATAGAATTATTGCAACTTTATGTATGCTTTTTTGTGCGATAACATGGGCACAAAAAAGTAAATCAAATACTGAAATTGAGAATACCATTTATCAATTTAAAGTAAAAGATATAAACGGAGAAATGTTTGATTTTGCTAAATTAAAAGGCAAAAAGATCATGATTGTTAATACCGCATCAGAATGTGGTTTAACACCTCAGTATGTTCAATTAGAAGAATTATACAAAACTTTTAAAGAACATAATTTTGTTATTGTAGGGTTTCCCGCTAATAATTTTGGAGCGCAAGAACCAGGTAGTAATGAACAGATTGCTACTTTTTGTAAGAAAAATTATGGAGTTTCTTTTCCTATGATGGAAAAAATATCTGTAAAAGGAAGTGATATACACACTCTTTATTCATTTTTAACCGAAAAAAAGAAAAATGGGGTGTTAGATAGTGAAGTAAAATGGAATTTTCAGAAATATTTGATAGATGAAAAAGGAAAACTAGTTAAGGTGGTAGCCCCTCAAACTTTACCAAATGCTGAAGAAGTGATTAATTGGGTGAAATCATAATATAGATGCTATCGTAAAAAATATTGAAACCTTAGTTTTTTTTAAAAGAAGATAAAATTTATTACGTATTCTAAGGATCTTTCATTCAAAAAAGATAGAATGATTATAATCTTTTACTATTTACACTTGTTTTTATTAAAAAGATAAGCATAGTCTTAACTTTTTTTTTAAATTCGCTATATCCACAAACAGCAAATTAAAATAAGACCAAAATGAAAAGAGGAGTTTTATTGTTAATGTCTATACTTGTATTTTCATGTAAAAATCAAGAAGAGACGTTAAAAAATGATGATTCAAGTAAAGAAGCTAAGAGTTTACAAGAAATTGTTATTGAAAAAAATTTAGAAGGACAGACTATTTATCAATATCAAGTTGTAGATATAAATGGAAAAATTTTTGATTTTTCAAAATTAAGAGGTAAAAAGGTTATAGTTGTTAATACTGCTACTGACTGCGGTTTTACGGATCAGTTAGAGTCCTTACAAAAAATGTATACTAAATACAAAAGAAGAGGATTAGAAATTGTTGCGTTCCCATCTAATGATTTTGGAGATTCTGAACCTTTGGAAAATGAAGAAATCAATGCTTTTTGTAAGACAAAATATGGTGTAACATTTCCGATAATGAGAAAAGTTAGCTTAAAGGGAAGTAATAGACATCCTGTGTATCAATTTTTGATGAGTAAAAATAAAAACGGTTTAAAAGATAACGTACTCCATTGGAATTTTCAAAAATATTTAATTAATGAAAGCGGTCATGTAGATCAGGTTTTAGGACCTCATGTAGCACCAGATAATCCAGCTGTTTTAGAGTGGATTAAATCATAAAAAATAAATGCGTTATTTCTTAATTGATTAACGCATTTATCTTTTGCCATAGGGTGTTATCAAAATCAGACAAAGCAAAATTAGGATTTTTAGGATTACTAGGTTCTCCCATTCTTATGATAACCATCTTTTTGCTAGGAATTACATATATTCTTTGATCAGAAGCTCCCATGGCAGCATACATATCAGAAGGAGCATTTGGGATTAATGTGCCAGTAAATACATTTTGTGAGTTAGGTAGCATAAAAGAAGTTTTACCATTTAACCACCAAAAATAGCCATAAGCTTGATTTATATTTTGAGAACTTGAAGTACTCTCATTAAAAAAGGTTTCATTTATTATTTGTTCATTATTCCACTTCCCTTTATTGAGAGCTAATAGACCAAAGCGAGCCATACTTCGGGTAGTGCTATAATAAATTCTATAAATAGGTCCCAAATACCAAGAACCATCCATTCCAATTTTATTTTTTAGTTTCAAATTATAATAATCCTCAAAAGAAGAGTTACTAGCATTTGCTATCACATCCATTTGTTTTTGAAAAATGTTATGATAAGCCCATCTATTACCTGCATCTGATTTATAGATAAGATCAGAAGGACTTGTTTTTTCTCCTTGTTCGTCATCAATACCTGGAAGTCATCGTTAGGAGGTGTTTACACGTAATTAAATTTTCTTTTTCAATAGGAGTAATAGTCCATCCTATTCCTAAGTATTTAGAAACTTTATCGTTTATATTTAATATTCCTTCTTGTTGTGCAATTCCTGTAAGAGTAGAGATTAGGGTTTTTCCTGCGCTATTCCATTGCCATATTTGAGATACTGAATGACCATTTAAATATTCTTCTACCACAATACGACCGTTAACTAAAATCATAAATGATTTAGTATTCGTTTCTTTTAAATACATTTTTAATGTTTCAAAAGCAGCAGAATTCCAGTTAAGATCACTCTTGTTTTTAGTTTCCCAAGTACCTAAAGAGTTAGGAGGAAAATACATTTCTTCTGTTGTAGTGTTATTTTCAAAGGTTTTCTCGGATTGACAACTGATTATTCCTAAGAAAATAAATAATAACTTAGTCATTAGAATATTTTTTTCATAAACTATTTTAGATTTTTATAAGTAATGAAACAAAAACAAGATTTTAGATCAATTCATTAATTTGATCAATACTAGAATCTTTATGGTTATGATATACATTAAAATGAAATTCATTTAGTTTTTTGAGTAATGAAAGTAAATTCTTTTTTTCTTCCTCATCTAATTTTGCTGAAAGTATTCTTGCTATTTGAGTTACATCTTCTACGGATTCGTTGAAAAAAGATTTTCCTTTTGAGTGACTCGTAATCGTGTAATACGTTTGTCTTTTTCGTCAGGAAATTCTTCTAATAAAAGATTTTTTACGAGGCGTTTTATTATTTCAATACCAGTTTGTTTTTCGTGGGCATTTCGTTCAATTAACTGCATTTTTGTCAAGGATTCTTCATCTATGATGCGATACAAATAAGTAAATTCCTCGTTTGCTAATTGAGGGAAATCTTTTAATCCTCTACGAATCATTTGTTTGGAAAAACGACCTAATAAAATGACTTGTTTAGCAATTTCGTTTTCAATATCAAATACCGTCTTTTTTTTTCTTTTTGAACAAAGCTGTAGGATTAGTGTTTTGATAAGCTTTTTCGTTCATCCATAGCCTAAAGTCATCAATACTAACATTTGTTTTGATAGGTATTTCTTGTTCAAATTCTTTGACCTGTAGTAATAGTTGTATGAAAAAATCAGTATTCATGTTAATTACAGTTTTATATTACTCATTCCGCCGTCTATGCTAATAATTTGTCCTGTTATCCAAGAGGAGAAATCGGAGAGCAAAAATACGATCATTTTTGCAATATCATTAGGATCTCCAATGTTCTGTAATGGATGTCTTTTTGCAGCGGCTTCTATTTTTTCAGGAGTAGATAGTAATGAAGCGGATAGTTTTGTTGTAGTTAATGATGGAGCTATTGCATTAATGCGGATATTATGTTGAGCAAATTCAGCGGCTAAACTCCGAACCAATCCTTCAATTGCACTTTTACTAGTTGCAATAGAAGCATGAAAAGGCATGCCAATTTTTGCTGCTACACTACTAAAAAGGACTATACTGGCAGAATTGGATTTTTTTAAACGAGGTAATAATTGTTGAATTATTTTAACAGCACCTAATACATTTATTTCAAAATCTGCTCTAAAATCTTCTTCTATAAAACGATGAAAAGGTTTTAAATTAATGCTTCCTGGAGCATAAATAATTCCATCAATAATTTCCGGAAATACAATATCATCTAATTGATCAGTTATGATGTTTTTTTTATAAAACTGAATGTCTAAAGAATCAAATTCTGTAGTATATGTTTTTGAAATACCTATGACATGATTGGTATTATGTAATGCTTTTAAGGTAGCAAGTCCTATACCACTTCCACAACCTATAACAACTATATTTTTCATTTTTTTAATGTTTATAAAATGAATACTTATAATTCTTTTGTAATCAAAAGTTTAACGAAACAACGATTACTAAAACTAGATTACACATTAGTAATTTATGACACATAAAAATGACTTTTAATTAAAAAAGAAGTTCTTTTTGTTTTCAATGTGATTCATCTACATTTGTGCAAAAAAAAAGGTATTGTTATTTTCTTTTTCATCAAAAAGGCCAACGTATAATCTGGGGTAAAAATTCATCCTAGTCTTTTTTAATTAAATGGTCAATCATCCCATTAAATACAAAAACATGAAACGGAGAGACAGCATACCAATAAATTCGACCAAGAACTCCTTTAGGTCTAAAAACAGCTCGTTGATACAATTTGTTTTTCTTGATAGAAAATTCCAACCAAGCTTCGCCAGGTAATTTCATTTCTGCGAATAATAATAAACGTTTTTGTTGTTTATCAGCTAAAATAACTCGCCAAAAATCCAGAGAATCACCTGATTGAATTTCATTTTGATGTGTTCTGCCACGACGCAATCCTACTCCTCCAAAAAATTTATCTACAATTCCTCTTAATTCCCACATCCAGTTAAAAGCGTACCATCCGTTTTTTCCTCCTATAGACCAAATTTTTTCTAATGTTAATTTTTCATCAATTATATTTCTTACTCGTAAATCTTTAAAACAACCATAGGAAGGAACTTGTATATAATCATGTAATTGATTCTGAAAAAAACCACTACTCATAGCATCTTTCCAACTAGAAATAACAGCATTTTGCTCTATTTTTTGAAAGGCTAAAGCAACGGATTCTTCATAAGGAATAGGACTAATGTTTAACAACTCATTTATAGTACTTGGTTTTCCTATGACTTCAACCTTTAAACTATCAACTAAAGCTTTAGCTAAATTAAATGAAATAGAAGTAACAAAATACAGCCAATAAGAAGATAACTTTGGGGTCAAGACGGGTAGGGTAAAAATAGATCGTTTTAAGTTTCTAACAGCTCCAAATTTTAACAACATCTGTTTGTAAGTAAGTATTTCTGGACCAAAAATATCAAATGACTTATTATATGTTGCTTTTACTAAAATAGTTTTGGTGAGATAACTTAAAACATCTCTTATTGCTATAGATTGGGTTTTTGTATTGAGCCATTTAGGAGTTATCATAAGAGGCAATTTCTCTACAATATCACGTATAATTTCAAAAGAAGCACTGCCACTTCCGACGATGATGCCTGCTCTAAAAGTTGTTAGAGCATATTTTTCTGATTGTAAGGTTTTTTCAACACACAATCTAGATTGTAAATGTTTTGATAAAGTATTATTGTTTACAATGCCACTTAAATATACGACCTGTACACAATTTGTTTTTTCAATTAATATTTTAAAGTTTTCAGCACAAATTTTTTCCATTTTTTCAAAATCTCCTCCTGAGGCAGACATAGAATGGATTAAATAGTAAGCAACATCAATATCCTGTGGTAACTGAATTGTTTCAATATTTAAAAAATCTATTTTTATAAAAGTAATGTTAGGATGGTTTTCATAGATATAAGGAGTTCGGTTAAAATCGCGAATGCAGCATACCAATCTATGATTTGCTTCTAGCAACAAGGGAATTAAACGTTGTGCTATATATCCTGTAGTCCCTGTAATTAATATCTTCATCTGTAAACATTTTAAAAGTTATTGGTTTTCTTTGAGATAAACTAATACTAAATGTCCTTTTTGAATTAGTAAAGTGTTTTTTTTATCATTAAAAAACTAAATAATAACTACTTGTTAATTGTGTAAAAAAATATTCTTAAATAAGAAAAATTACTGTATCTTTATGTAAATAGCTGTATTCTAGTTTAATAACTTATTAGGTTAATTCAAATTTAGTAAAATATTTTTCTATTTACAATAAAATAGTATAGATTTGTACTAATTAAATTTTTCAAAATGAAAAAAGCAGTTATCATAGGTTCAGGATTTTCATCGTTAACAGCAGCCTGTTATATGGCAAAGGCGGGCTATAGTGTACAAGTTGTTGAAAAAAATGAACAGCTAGGAGGGAGAGCTTCCATGATGGAAATTGACGGTTTTAAATTTGATATGGGACCCAGTTGGTACTGGATGCCCGATGTGTTTGAACGTTTTTTTGCTGATTTTGGAAAAAAAGTAGAAGATTATTACTCGCTAGAAAAATTAACCCCCGCTTACCGAGTGTTTTTTGGTGAAAATGACTCTATAGATATTGATGATAACCTTGAAAAAATTGTAGACACATTTGAAAATATAGAGCAAGGAAGTGGAAAAATATTAAAACAATTTATAAAAGAAGCACATCATAATTATCAAATAGCTATTCACGACCTAGTATACAATCCAGGAAGATCAATAACGGAATTAATTTCAATACAAACAGCTAAAAGATTACATTTATTTACCACAACCATAGCAAAGCAAGTACGAAGTAGAATAAAAATACTAAGCTGCGCAGTATTTTAGAATTTCCTGTTTTATTTTTAGGTGCTAAGCCTAGCAAGACTCCTGCTTTTTATAACTTTATGAACTATGCCGATTTTGGTTTAGGAACCTGGTACCCTAAAGGAGGTTTTAATGCTGTAGCATTAGGTATAGTACAGTTAGCTAAAGAACTGGGTGTTGTTTTTCATATAAATGAAGAAGTTCTATCTATTGAAAATATAAAACATAAAATAACTAAAATACGTACCACAAATAAAGAGTTTGAAGCAGATGTATTTATTTCAGGTGCAGATTATGCTCATACCGAAAATTTATTAAATAGAAATAGAAATTACCCCCCTAATTATTGGTCAAATAAAACATTTGCCCCAAGTTCTTTTTGTACTATGTGGCATTTAATAAAAAAGTAAAACATTTGTTACACCATAATTTATTTTTTGATACCGATTTTGAACAACATGCAACAGAAATTTACGATACTTTTGAATACCCTAAAAAACCTTTATTCTATGCTAATTTTTCAAGTATAACAGATGATGCCTTGGCTCCAGAAGGAAAAGAAATTGGGTTTTTCTTAATACCCGTAGCAGTGGATCTAAATGATAACCCAACCATACATGAAAAATATTTTGATATCATTTTAGAAAGAATCAAAAAAATGCACCGGAGAAGATTTAAAGGAAGCGATAATCTTTAAAAAATCTTTTGGAGTAAATGATTTTAAACAACGCTATCATTCTTGTAAAGGCAATGCCTATGGACTGGCTAATACGCTACTACAAACCTCTGTTTTACGCCCCCGTATAAATAATAAAAAACTCAAAAATTTTTTTTATACAGGGCAACTTACCGTTCCAGGACCAGGAGTACCTCCCGCCTTAATTTCGGGTAAAGTAGTAACTGATTATATTCTAAAAAAACAATTATAAACTTCTAAACTTTAGACTATGAATAACGAGCAACTTTTTGATCATATTTCAGGGCTTACTTCAAAAATGGTAACCCAAAAATATAGCACTTCTTTTTCATGGGCATCTAAATTGTTTAAACCTGAAATAAGACAGCATATTTATAACATTTACGGATTTGTTCGTTTTGCTGATGAAATTGTAGATACCTTTCATCAATACGATAAAGCTAAATTAATGATGCTTTTTGAAAACGAATACCGAGCCTCTATTGAAAATGGTATTTCGCTTAATCCTATTATTAATTCGTTTTGTAAAACCCAGCGCGAAAAGAATATTCCACAACATTTAGTAGATTCTTTCTTGCATTCTATGAAAATGGATTTAGGAGAAATACAAAATCTAAACGATCAAAAATACAACGAATATATTTACGGAAGTGCAGAAGTAGTAGGATTAATGTGTTTAAAAGTGTTTTTAAATGGAAATGTTCTGGAATATGAACAATTAAAACCTTATGCACAAAGTTTAGGAGCTGCTTTTCAAAAAATTAATTTTTTAAGAGATATTAGTGCTGATTTTAACGATTTAGGGCGAACTTATTTTCCTCAGGTTAATTTTAAATGTTTTTCTACGTATGAAAAAATAAATATAGAAAATGACATTGAAAATGATTTTCAAAATGCTTTAATAGGAATAAAACGATTGCCTATTTCTTCTAAAATAGCCGTTTATATGGCTTATAAATATTACTTAAGCCTATTTAAAAAAATTAAGCAGTGTAAACCCGAAGTTTTAATTACCCAAAGAATTAGAGTTTCTAATATTAGAAAAGTTTACCTTTTTGGCGAAATGATGGTATTTAAAAATTTAAATTTAATTAAATAAAATCCCTTACAATAACAAACATAAAAAAAATTATGCAAATGATTTATTACACACTTATTACGCTACTTGTTTTTATAGCAATGGAAGGTATTACTTGGCTTACACATAAATACATTATGCACGGTTTAGGCTGGTATTTTCATGAAGACCACCATCAACCAGGATATCCTCATGTTTTCGAAAAAAATGATTTCTTTTTTATAGTATTTGCCACCCCAAGCATTTTATTATTCTTTTTTGGAGCAAACAACGGGATAAATGCACTTTTTTTTATAGGATTAGGCATCTTTTTTTATGGATTAGCCTATTTCTTAATACATGACATTCTTATTCACAGAAGATTCAAATGGTTTGAAAATACAAATAATTGGTATTTACGAGGACTAAGAAAAGCTCATAAAGTACATCACAAACACCTAGGTAAAACAGATGGCGAATGTTTCGGAATGTTATTTGTACCCATAAAATATTTTAAAGAAGCTAGAAAATCGAATACAAAATATTAAAATCTTGGAAAAATACTACTACCTCATATTAGATATAACCAGTTTTGCCATTCCCTTTCTATTTAGTTTTGAGAAGAAATGGATCCACTTTATTCGTTTTTGGAAACCTTATTTTCTATCCATTATTGTTGTAGGGTTATTTTTTATTATTTGGGATATTTATTTTGCCTATCAAGAAATTTGGGGTTTTAATAACACCTACTTAATGGGTATTCGCTTTTTAAAATTACCCATAGAAGAATGGTTGTTTTTTTTGCTAATACCCTATGCTAGTAACTTTATACATTATTCCATGTGTTATTTTTTTCCTTACATTAAATTGACTAAAAAAGCAACCCAAAACATAAGTGTTAGTCTGTTCATTATTAGCGTATTATTACTTTTTTTTAATTTAGAAAAAAAATACACCGCTTCAAGTTTAGGTCTTTTTGCATTAATTATGTTCTTACAAAGCATATATCAATGGCGTTATGCTCGTCAGTTTTATATAAGTTTTGTTATTATTTACATTCCTTTTTTTTTAGTTAATTCAGCACTTACAGGAATGTTTACCTCGCAAGCTGTTGTGTATTACAACAATACCGAAAACTTAAATATTCAAATAGGAACCATGCCTTTAGAAGACAATTTTTATTGTTTTACAATGCTTTATAGTAGCATACTCCTGTTTGAATATCTTAGAGAAAAATGGAACTATACTACTCAATTATCCTATAAAAATTTAAAAAGATGAATATTAGCATAAAAAAACAATCAGGTATTTATACCCTAACTTCTAAGCAAATACTACCTATTAGTTTAGATGAAGCATGGCATTTTTTTACCTTGCCCAAAAATCTTGATAAAATTACACCTAAGGATATGGATTTTCGTATTACTAATAACCCCAGTAATACTACCTATGCAGGGCAAATTATTACCTACAAAATAGGTGTTTTTCCTTTTTTAAAAATAATTGGATAACCGAAATTACACATTTAGAGAACCAAAAATTTTTTGTAGATGAACAACGTTTTGGTCCCTATACTATGTGGCATCATGAACATCATTTTGAAGAAACACCAGAAGGAAACGTATTAATGACCGATATTGTTAATTTTAAACTACCACTAGGGCTTCTAGGTAATTTAATGGCAGGATGGTGGGTGTCTAATAAAGTGCGTTATATTTTTCAGAGTCGATACCGTATTTTAGCTAACATGTTTCAATAATTAATTAAAAATGACAATTTTTTGGTACAGAAGAGATTTACGAGTAGAGGACAATGCAGCCTTATACTTTGCTTTGCAAGAAAACCAGAGCGTATTACCCATTTTTATTTTTGATACTACTATTTTAAATCAATTAGAAAAAACGGATGCTCGGGTTTCCTTTATTCATCAACAATTACAATATATAGACAAGCAGTTTAAAATAGTAAACAAGTCTTTAGCTATTTTTTATGGAAATCCGGTAGAAATTTTTTCAGAACTTATAAAAAAGCATAAAATTGAAAATGTTTACACAAACCATGATTATGAGCCAGCCGCCAGAAAACGGGATAAAGCCATTAATGAGTTACTAAAATCACACCAAGTAGCTTTTAAAACATGTAAAGATCAAGTTATTTTTGAAAAATCAGAAATACTAAAAAACAATCAAACACCTTATGTGGTTTATACACCCTATTCTAAAAAATGGAAAGAAAAATTAAATACAATACAATTACCATATTACCCCTCTGAAAAATTAATACATAAAATAATACAACATAATTACCCTTTTTTAAGTTTAAATGACATTAGTTTTAAACCTACTACTATTGTAGTACCTAAATATAATATTTCAGATGCCTTGATAAACCATTACGAAACCACTCGTAATTATCCCAGTTTACCAGGAACCTCATTATTAAGCATTTATTTACGTTTTGGAACTCTAAGCATACGAAAATTAGTAGAACATGTGCGCACCTTTGAAAACCCAACGTTTCTAAACGAACTGATTTGGAGAGAATTTTTTATGCAAATTTTATGGCATTTTCCCCATACAATTCACAAGAGTTTCAAGGATAAATATGATCATATACCATGGGAAAATAATGAGCTTTTTTTTTCAAAAATGGTGTCAAGGACAAACAGGTTATCCCTTTGTAGATGCAGGTATGCGAGAGCTTAATGCAACAGGGCACATGCACAACCGCGTACGAATGATTGTGGCAAGCTTTTTATGCAAACATTTATTAATAGACTGGCGTTGGGGTGAAGCTTATTTTGCTACAAAATTATTAGATTATGAACAATCAAGTAATGTAGGTAACTGGCAATGGGCTGCAGGGAGTGGGGTAGATGCAGCACCTTATTTTAGGATTTTTAACCCAACCGAGCAGATTAAAAAGTTTGACCCTAATTTACAATACATCAAAAAATGGATTCCAGAGCTAGAAACTCCTAACTATCCTAAACCTATAGTAGACCATAAAATAGCTCGTGAAAAATGTTTAACAATATATAAAATAACAGTGGGTTAAGTGTGTTTTTAGTGTTTGTTGTTATAAAAAATAGAAAAAATACAAGGTTTTTTTATAAAAAATTCTATAAAATAGTTTTATTATCGTTTTATACTCCTTATTTTCGTCCACATAATAATAACAATAAATATGAGGTTAACCAGTAATATTCTACTTGTTTTTTTACTTATTTCATGTACTAAAAAAATAGAATTAAAAGAATTAAATAAATTAAACGGTTATTGGCAAATAGAAAAAGTAAAAGTTGTTGAAGGAGAGGATAAAAAATATGAAATAAATGAAAATTATGATTATTTTGAGGTCATAGAAAATCAAGGATTTCATAAAAAAGTACGTTGGCAACCTACAGGTAAATTTTTAATTAACGATTTACAAGAAACAATAAAAGGAATAGAAAAAGAAGGTAAGATTTATTTAGAATTTAGTTCCAAATTTGGAAAACACAAGGACAAACTCCTAAAAATTACAGACCAAGAAATGATTTTAGAAACAGAAAATGGAAATGAAAATTATTATACTAAAGTAATGAAAGATGGCAAAACGATTGAATAATGATAGTCCAATAGGAGATATTCTAAAACAAATTATTCAGACCAACAAATTAGAGAAAGGACTAAATCAAATTTCGGTAGTTGATGCTTGGAAAAATTTAATGGGAAATGGAGTAAATTATTATACACAAGGAGTTATATTAAAGGGCTCTGTTTTATATGTTGAATTAACATCTGCCGTTTTAAGAGAAGAATTAAGTTATGGAAAAGATAAAATTATAAAAATGATAAACGAAGAGTTAGGAGGAGAAATTGTAAAAGACGTTGTTTTACGGTAACTTTTCAATTTATCCAAAACAACTAGAGTTATGTATAATGTTTAAAATAAAGAATAAGCTTATTGATTAGATAATTACAAATAAATGTGTATGAATTTTTTAAAACTAAATGCTAGGTTGGCATTACTATTTGTAATGCAAATGTCAGTCTTGAGTTGTAACAACGAAGACGTTTCGGGTAATGAATCCTTAAAAGAGGATAAAGTTCTTAATGAGAAAGGGATTTATGCTGGTCCTAAAACAGAATTAAAAATTAGTAGAAGAATCCTTTCTCCATCATCAAATGAAAGAGGCTATTCAAGCTGTCAAATTATTAAAGAAAATTTTGATAAAACATTTGGTAACTTTTCAAAATTAGGAACGGGATCTCACCTAATGTGGCCAGGTAACCTGATTCAAGGAAGCACTATTGCTACAGGAAACTTAGGTTCTATTCCTGTAGATGCAAGTGGAAGAAATAGCATTGAAGTAAAAGTTGATGCCTTCTCATCCAGTTCATCCAGTCCATCCAGTTTAAATGTAGAAAATCCAACAGCAGGAAAAGTACAAGGTGCCTTAGAAAAAATCATTGAAGGATATTATACATCAGGAACTAAATTTCCTGCTAACTATACCATTGATATTAAAAGAACGTATGATAGCAAACAATTACAAGTGGCTTTGGGGGTTGGTTATACAGGACCAGCTATAGGGTTGTCAGGTAGTTTTGGAATAGACTTTAAAAAGAATAAAACCTATTATGCTGTTACGCTTAAACAAAAATTCTTTAACGTGTCAGTATCTGCAAAACCAGGACTTCAAGGCGATTTTGGTTGGATAAAAAAGAATATCCAAGATCTGAATTTGATAAATATATAGGAGTAGATAATCCAGCAGTTTATATATCGTCTGTAACGTATGGTAGATTATACGCATTGGTTTATGAATCGGATGAAAGTTCTTTAGAAATAGAGCAAGCTTTAAACTTTGCTTATAAAAACCCTACGGCTAATATTACAGTAGATCAAAAAATAAAATATGCTAATACACTACAAAATACAAGAGTATATGTAAAACAATTAGGAGGTAATGCAACCAGTGGATTAGAATCTTCATTAGGAGCTTTTGCAGGAAATTTTGATAAAGTAAGAGACTTTATAGTTAAAGGAGCAGAAGTTTCTAAAGAAAACCCAGGATACCCAATAGAGTATACCGCTGTAAATATTGAATCAAACCTTGATGTTACCATTAATGTTAACGGAGTATCAAACTATTCAGAATGTGAAGAAACTTTATATACAGCAAAGACTTATGATGAAGCCAAAAAAGCAGTGGATAAACTAAAATCAGATTACGGTATAGCTAATTGTGCCAGAATTATCATATTCAATAATACAGATAGAGAAATTGTATTGAAAAATTATACACCTTGGTATGGAAGTTATTTTTACAATACACCACCAACCTCTATTCCAGTAAAAAAATACGGATATGTTTTAGCAGTTCATAAAACAGGAGCGTCAACAGGTACATTTAACCAAATAGCATATACTATAGATGATAAAACAGTAAGTTTTGGAACCTATGCACCTTGGGATCAGTTTAGAACCAATAATGTTTTAGTTGATTTTAAAGAAATAACAGAATCAGAGTTATATAATAATAGTGTGCGCCCTTCTATTGAAAAACTACAAGGCTCTTTTAGAGTAAGAGGTACTATTGCAACAGGAGATGCTCCTTATGTAAATTTTGAAGTTAATGGAAAAGGAAATAGCTATGTAAACTAAATAGTATTTAATTTAGAGAGGCTGTTTGAAAAGTAAAAAATTAACGTTAATTTTTTACTTTTCAAACAGCCTCTTTTTATTTCCGAAAACGAAGAGGAAAATAAGGTTTAATAGTCAAAAATAATATCATTTAAACTTAAAATATACTGGATTTAAAAGTAAAGTTCTCGATACGTTTTTTAAAAAACAACTTGGACAGACGGTTGAGTATATAATTGAAATCATCGTTCGTTCGAACGCGAAGTTCATCGAGAACCAACACTAATTTTTGTTGTTTTTGTAGATACCCTATTTTTAAAAAGAAAATTCAAAGTTTAAATGATATATGCACTTTATCTGATTCCTACTAGGGTCGGGATGACAAGAAGAACCCTAAATAAAATACCTCATGTTTATCACTCCAGTAAGGAGGAGTCACATAATCAATATTTAAAAAAGGAATCATAATTAGGGTTATTTCATAAAATAAAAAAACCAGCCTTTAAAGACTGGTTTTAGGTATTTAATTATGCTATTTTATTACGTTTTCTGTCATTTTCATTTAAAAAGATTTTACGTAAACGAAGTGATTTAGGAGTTACTTCCACATACTCATCTTTTTGAATATATTCTAATGCTTCTTCTAATGTGAATTTTATAGCAGGAACAATTCTAGTTTTATCATCAGCGCCCGCACTACGGAAGTTTGTTAACTGTTTCGTTTTAGTGATATTTACAACCATATCGTCACCACGAGAGTTCTCGCCAATTACCTGACCTTCGTATACATCTTCATTTGGATCTACGAAAAACTTACCTCTTTCTTGTAATTTATTAATTGAATAAGGAATTGCTTTTCCGTTTTCCATACAAATTAAAGAGCCGCTGATACGACCTGCAATTTCACCTTTATATGGTTGATATTCTAAGAAACGGTGTGCCATAATAGCTTCACCCGCTGTAGCTGTTAATAATTGGTTACGTAATCCAATGATACCACGAGAAGGAATGATAAATTTAATAATCATACGTTCACCTCTTGGCTCCATACTTAACATTTCACCTTTACGAACCGTTACAAATTCTACTGCTTTACCTGATACGTTTTCAGGTAAATCAATTGTTAATTCTTCAACAGGCTCACATTTTACGCCATTAATTTCTTTAATAATAACTTGAGGTTGACCAATTTGTAATTCATAACCTTCGCGGCGCATCGTTTCAATTAAAACAGATAAGTGTAATACACCACGACCAAAAACCATAAATTTATCAGCAGAATCAGTTTCGTTAACACGTAATGCTAAGTTTTTTTCTAATTCTTTTGTTAAACGATCTTTAATGTGACGAGAAGTTACAAATTTACCTTCTTTTCCGAAGAAAGGTGAGTCGTTAATTGTAAAAAGCATACTCATCGTAGGTTCATCAATAGCAATAGTAGCTAACGCTTCTGGATTTTCAAAATCAGCTACAGTATCACCAATATCAAAACCTTCTAAACCTACAATAGCACAAATGTCACCTGCAACGACTTCTTGTACTTTTTTACGACCAAGACCTTCAAAAGTATGTAATTCTTTAATTCTAGACTTTGTGATTGATCCGTCACGTTTTACGAGTGAAATATTCATTCCTTCACTCAAAATACCTCTCTGTAAACGGCCAATTGCTATACGACCTGTAAATGATGAGAAGTCTAATGAGGTAATTAACATTTGCGGAGTACCTTCAGAAACTTTAGGAGTAGGTACATTGTTTAAAACCATGTCTAAAAGAGGTTCTATAGATGAAGTTTGAACTTTCCAATCCTCGCTCATCCAGTTGTTTTTTGCAGAACCATATACACAAGGGAAATCTAATTGTTCTTCAGTAGCTCCTAACTCAAACATTAAGTCGAAAACTTTCTCGTGTACTTCTTCAGGAGTACAGTTTTCTTTGTCTACTTTGTTTATAACCACACATGGTTTTAAACCTAAATCAATTGCTTTTTGTAATACAAAACGGGTTTGTGGCATAGGTCCTTCAAAGGCATCTACTAACAAGCATACTCCGTCAGCCATATTTAATACTCGTTCTACTTCTCCTCCAAAATCCGCGTGACCAGGAGTGTCTATAATATTAATTTTTGTCCCTTTGTAGGTAACTGATACGTTTTTAGAAGTAATTGTGATACCGCGTTCGCGTTCTAAATCATTATTGTCAAGAATTAAATCCCCTGTGTTTTCATTTTCTCTGAATAATTGACAGTGGTACATAATTTTGTCAACCAAAGTTGTTTTACCGTGGTCAACGTGTGCGATAATGGCAATATTTCTAATTGATTCCATGTGTGTGATTTTTGAAGGTGCAAAATTACAATTATTTTTTTCTAATTCAATCGTTAAGTGATGATTAGTTTAAAAAGATTTATCTCCTTTATGGTAAATTTGATATTATGTATTAAGATATTTGGTTTTTGGAATGAATTTATAAGGAGATGTCTTTTATGTGTATAGATTGTTGATCTTATTCTGGGTTTATAATGAAGTTTTGATTTGTATTATAAAGAAAAAATCCCGAATAATTCGGGATTTGCTTTTGAACACTTAATTATAAATTATAAAGCTGCTACGTGTCTTGTTAGTTTTGACTTTAAGTTAGAAGCTTTATTGTCGTGTATGATGTTTTTCTTAGCTAATTTGTCGATCATTGAAATAACGATTGGTAACTTAGCAACTGCTTCTGCTTTATCTGTAGCTAAACGGATAGTTTTGATAGCGTTACGAGTAGTTTTGTGTTGGTATCTGTTTAATACTCTTCTTTTTCGTTACTTCTAATTCTTTTTAAAGCGGACTTATGATTTGCCATTTTTTTTAATGTTAATTGTAATAATAATTTATAAACTATTAGTTAAAAAGAAAAACCTCCCATAATTACTTGAATAATCACTTTGGTTTTAACTAATAAAATAATACTTGAGACACTAAGTAGTTATTTTATAAAACTTATTTACAACTAATTTGTAGCCCGTAGGGGAATCGAACCCCTCTTGCAAGAATGAAAATCTTGAGTCCTAACCGATAGACGAACGGGCCAAGATGCCTTATAGTGTTTTAAAGTTGTAGCCCGTAGGGGAATCAGACCCCTCTTGCAAGAATGAAAATCTTGAGTCCTAACCGATAGACGAACGGGCCATAAGGCATTTGTTTTTTTTCAGTATTTCAATTTTTGTAGCCCGTAGGGGAATCAGACCCCTCTTGCAAGAATGAAAATCTTGAGTCCTAACCGATAGACGAACGGGCCTTTTTGTACTTTGATTGCTTTTGTTGAGCGATCATTTCCGTATTGCGAGTGCAAAGATACACACATTTTTTGTTTTTGCAATAGCACTCGCAATTTTTTTTGTTTTTTTTTGTCTTTTTTTAGTAAGCCTTTGCAAATAAGACTCTTCCGTTTGAAGGATTTCCTGAAAAAATACAAATTCCATTTTCTTCTTTTCGTTCCAAAGGGATGCAACGTATAGTTGCTTTGGTTAATTCTTTTATTTTTTCTTCCGTTTCTGGGGTTCCGTCCCAATGAGCAGATACAAATCCTCCTTTGTTTTCTAAGATATCTTTAAACTCATCAAATGTGTTTACTTCTGTAATATGGGTATTTCTATAATGTAAAGCTTTGGCAAACATTTCGGTTTGGATTTCTTCCATTAAGCTTTGAATAAAGGATACTACTTTCTCTTTGGTTACTACTTGTTTAGATAAAGTGTCACGACGAGCAATTTCAAAAGTTTCATTTTCTAAATCTTTAGGTCCTATAGCTACGCGAACAGGGACCCCTTTTAGTTCCCATTCAGCAAATTTAAACCCTGGCTTTTGTGTGGTTCTGTTGTCAAACTTAACAGAAAGTCCTAGTTTTCTTAAGGAGTCAGTTAGTTCATCAGCTGCTGCTGTGATCTTCTTTAATTCTTCATCTGATTTAAAAATAGGGACTATAACGACTTGAATAGGAGCTAAGTTAGGAGGTAGTACTAATCCGTTATCGTCAGAGTGAGTCATAATTAAAGCTCCCATTAAACGAGTAGAAACTCCCCAAGAGGTTCCCCATACATATTCTTGTTTTCCTTCAGCATTTGTGAATTTTACATCAAAAGCATTTGCAAAATTTTGACCTAAAAAATGAGATGTTCCTGCTTGTAATGCTTTTCCGTCTTGCATTAATGCTTCAATGCAAAAAGTTTCTTCAGCTCCTGCAAAACGCTCATTAGCGGTTTTTACCCCTTTTACTACTGGTATAGCCATAAAGTTTTCAACGAAATGAGCGTATACATTCATCATTTGTACTGTTTCGTCTAATGCTTCTTGTTTTGTAGCATGTGCTGTGTGGCCTTCTTGCCACAAAAACTCAGCTGTACGTAAGAATAAGCGTGTGCGCATTTCCCAGCGTACTACATTGGCCCACTGGTTAATTAATAATGGAAGGTCTCTATATGATTGAATCCAGTTTTTGTAGGTACTCCAAATAATGGCTTCCAGAAGTAGGGCGTACAATTAGTTCTTCTTCTAATTTAGCATTAGGGTCAACTATTAATTTACCAGGTCTATCTTCATCATTTTTTAAACGATAGTGTGTAACCACAGCACATTCTTTTGCAAAACCTTCTGCATTTTTTTCTTCGGCTTCAAACATGCTTTTAGGGACAAAAAGAGGAAAATAAGCGTTGCTGTGTCCTGTCTCTTTAAACATTTTATCTAATTGCGCTTGCATTTTTTCCCAAATGGCGTACCCGTAGGGTTTAATAACCATACATCCTCTAACTGCTGAATTTTCAGCTAAATCTGCTTTTACTACTAGTTCATTATACCATTTAGAATAATCGTCTGCGCGTTTTGTCAAGTTCTTGCTCATTATCAATATTTTGGCACAAAAATTGTGATTTGTTAAAGTTGAAATAATTTGTGCAAAACTAGTTATTTTTGTATTGTCCAACAATAAAAAATTGAGAAATGAAAACAAACTTTCAATATTTAAGAAATGCTGTTGTTAAAATAGTATTGGTAAGCATAAGTATACTTATACAGGCTTGTGCTTCTTATCAAAATATTTCCTATTATGATAATGATGGGATTTATGGTTCTACTCATAAGGAAACCAAAATAATTCAAGAGGTTAGAGATCAAAATAATGATGGTGGACGTTATAAAGAGTATTTTGGTGCTAAAGCAAATGATTTTAAAATCTCTAATAAAGAAGTGTTTACAGATATTGCTAGTTATACTTCAACTTTAGATACTACTAAAATAGTATCTAGAAAGAATTATGAAGGTTGGGGAGGCAATAATAAAGAGGTAACGGTAAATGTATACAATAATTCTTGGAATCATTGGGGTTGGAGTTATGGAACATGGTGGAACCATTGGGGATATAGACCTTATTATTCTGGATTTAGTTATTGGAATGATTGGTATTATAGCCCTCATTGGGGATATACTTATTATGGTCCTTATTGGGGATCTGGTTGGTATGACCCTTACTATACTAATACGTATTATGGTTGGAATAATTCTTATTATTATGGAAGAAATTACAGTTATAGTGGAGAAAGAAGGTTAGGAGGATATGATGGAGGAAGTTATTTAAACTATTCAAATTCGTTCTTAAATTTTGATAGAACTACGGATGTATTGTATAAAAGAAATTATAATACGAATCCATATTATATTGGTTCAAGAAGAAATGGGGGAGATACACAAGATTATATAACTAATACTAGATCTAGAAACTATGAATCTTCACCAAGGAGTTATGAAACACCTAGAAACTATGAATCTTCACCAAGGAGCTATGAAACACCTAGAAACTATGAATCTTCACCAAGGAGCTATGAAACACCTAGAAACTATGAATCTTCACCAAGGAGCTATGAAACACCTAGAAATTATGAATCTTCGCCAAGGAGTTATGAAGCGCCTAGAAATTATGAATCTTCACCAAGGAGTTATGAAGCGCCTAGAAATTATGAATCTTCACCAAGGAGTTATGAAGCACCTAGAAATTATGAGTCTTCACCTAGATTTTATAATAATGGAGGACGTAGGTAATCATAGTTTAAGATTCAAAATTTGTTAAATGCTATCTTATATTTAAGGTTTTATAAGTAAAAAAATGAAAAAGTTTTATTTAGTATTTATTATTCTTATAAGTTTTTTGAATAGTAATGCACAAGGAGTAAAAGAAGCTCTGCAATATTCCATAATAGATATGAATGGAACCGCTCGATTTAGGGCTCTAAGCGGTGCTTTCGGTGCTTTGGGAGGAGATTTGTCAGCGATAAGTATAAATCCAGCTAGTTCTGTGATATTTGCAAATAATCAATTTGCTTTTACCCTGAATAATAGATACAATGCTATTAGATCTCAATATTTTGAAACAAGTACAAATACAAATACTAGTAATTTGAATTTTAATCAAATAGGAGGTGTTTTTGTTTTTGAAAATAATAATAAGTATTCAGATTGGAACAAATTTGCTTTAGCGTTGAATTATGATAATCAAGCAAATTTTAAAAATGCTGTAACTGTATTAGGTGAAAATTCAATAAATTCTATTGATAAATATTTTTTAAACCATGCAAGAGGAATGCGCTTTTCTGATATTGCGGGTTTAAATTATGATCAAATGGGCTTTACTCAAACTCAGGTAGCTCTAGGTTATAGGTCTCAATTGTTAGATTATGATACAGTAAATAATGTATTTTATGCTAATATTTCACATGCTTCCGATGGTAAGAAATATACACAACAAAGTTACATAACAAATACAGGATATAATGGCAAATTAGCTTTTAATTTTTCTACAGAATATGATAAAAAATGGATGTTAGGTCTTAATTTAAATGCTCATTTTTCTGATTATACACAACAAAAAACGTTTACAGAAAAAAATGACAAAGCATATTATTCAAAAGGAGCTACTATTAATGAGGTGTTATTTTATAATGAATTAACTACAAAAGGTTCGGGGTTTTCATTTCAAGTAGGGGCTATTTATAAACCTGTTGCGGGGTTGAGACTAGGGCTTACGTATGAATCGCCTACTTGGATGGTTTTAGAAGACCAACTAATACAAAGAATTACTACTTCAGGAGTCGTTGTCAAACCAGTAGGAGGAAGTACGATTTATAGTCCTGTTGCTAATAAAGTAGATCCGAGAACAACCATTATTTTTGCGCCCTATACAGTAGTTACACCTAGTAAATGGAGTTTTAGTGGGGGATATGTTTTTGGTAAACAAGGGTTTATTAGTTTTGATTATAGTGTAAAAGACTATTCTGCAATTATTTTCAAGCCTATTAACCAATTTAATAATCCAAATGAAAATAATTCTAACAATATATTCTCAAATTTATTTAGAACATCTAATGAGTTTAGAGTAGGTGTTGAGAAAAAAATAAAACAATGGAGTTTACGTGGAGGGTATAGATATGAAGAGTCACCTTATAAAGAGAAAAATTTAATGAGCGATTTAATTGGTTTTTCAGGAGGTTTTGGATATAATTGGGGAGGCACAAAATTAGATTTTGCTTTTTCTACTTCAAAAAGAAACTATAAAGAATTGATTTTTGAAGGAGTTCCTGATTTTGTTAGTTATTCTAGAAGGAATAATAATGCAACCCTAACACTTTCATTTGAGTTATAAGTAAATTAAATAAAAATATATTAAACCTCTTGTTTATAAAGACTAACAAGAGGTTTTGCTTTAAAGTAATAGGTGTTTTTGAATTAGAGTGTCTTATCTTTCAAAATTTTATCGTAATTTTGCACTCCAATTTTTTACAGTCATGAGAACCAAGTCGTTAAAAAAAAATAAAATCAATGTAATTACCTTAGGTTGTTCTAAGAATGTATATGATAGCGAAGTCTTAATGGGGCAACTAAAAGCAAGTGGCAAAGACGTAGCGCATGAACAAGAAGGGAATATTGTAGTAATTAATACTTGCGGTTTTATTAATAATGCAAAAGAAGAATCGGTTAATACAATATTAGAATACGTAGATAAGAAAGAACAGGGTTTGATTGATAAAATTTTCGTTACAGGATGTTTATCGGAAAGATACCGTCCCGATTTAGAAAATGAAATTCCAGACGTAGATCAGTATTTTGGAACTACAGATTTGCCTTTGCTTTTAAAAGCTTTAGGAGCTGATTATAAACATGAATTATTGGGTGAACGTTTAACGACTACCCCCAAAAATTATGCGTTTTTAAAAATAGCAGAAGGCTGTGATCGTCCTTGTAGTTTTTGTGCGATTCCTATTATGAGAGGAAAACACGTATCACAATCTATAGAAAAATTAGTTAAAGAAGCTGAAAATTTAGCCAAAGACGGTGTAAAAGAATTAATTTTAATTGCGCAAGATCTAACTTACTATGGATTGGATTTATATAAAAAAAGAAATTTAGCAGAGTTATTAGAAAACTTAGCAAAAGTAGAAGGTATAGAATGGATTCGTTTGCATTATGCTTTTCCTACAGGGTTTCCTATGGATGTATTGGAGTTAATGAAACGAGAGCCTAAAATTTGTAACTATCTAGATATTCCTTTGCAGCATATTTCAGATAGAATTTTAAAATCAATGCGTAGAGGTACTACGTATGAAAAGACAACCCAATTGATACATGATTTTAGAAAATTAGTTCCTAACATGACCATCCGTACAACGCTTATTGTTGGGTATCCAGGTGAAACAGAAGAAGATTTCCAGATACTTAAAAATTGGGTTGAAGAAATGCGATTTGAGCGTTTAGGTTGTTTTGCTTATTCTCATGAAGAAAATACAACTGCTTTTGAATTAGAAGATGATGTGCCAGATGAAGTAAAACAAGCACGTGCTAATGAAATTATGGAAATTCAGGCTCAAATTTCGTGGGAATTAAATCAAGAAAAAATAGGTAAAACTTTTAAATGTATTATAGATCGCAAAGAAGGACCTTATTTTGTAGGAAGAACGGAATTTGATAGCCCAGATGTAGATAATGAGGTTTTGATAGATGCTTCCAAGTTTTACTTAAAAACAGGAGAGTTTGCAACTATTACTATTATTGATGCAAGTGAGTTTGATTTGTATGGCGAGCCCGTTTAAAATAGTAGATTATTGATAAAAAGACTGTATAAAAAGGAAGTTGTTGTGTTATTTGGATTCTCTAAAAAACACAGAAGTGAATGCCCGTCAACAATAGAAGAAGAGCAATTGAATCTTAAATATTCTTTTTATACAGTTTTTTTATAAAAAGAACACCAAATGAAATTAGTGAAATTCTTTAATTTAGTATAAAGAAGTCTATAATAACTCGTAAAATGAATATATAGATTATAGTATAAACTGATAGACATAATTTAAAATAATACTATAAACATATTAAACCATTTTCTTTAATTAGGTTTAATGATTTTGAAAACCAAAATATTTCAAAATCTTCAAATTTTTCTTCAAAGCTATTTTTCATTTGCCCTAAATTTTGTACAACATTGTTTCTAATATCTAAATCAGTTAGCTTTTGAAGTAGCCAGAGGCCGTGTTCTTTTTCTAGATGAATTGAAAAACGGTTTGTTTTTGTATCAAAAATCATTTCTGCCATTTCCCAAGATTTTCCTTTTTTATTTTTTGTAAAAAATTTAATTTGAGGAAGAGGAGCTATGTAATAAACTTTTTGATTAGGTTTAAAGTTAAATGAATCTTCAGTTAAGAGGCAATTTTCAATAAAATTAGGGGCAATTTTAGTTCGAGGAATTTTAAAATCAAACCAATCTTGCAAAGGAAAATCAAAACATAAACCGTGCATATAATTGAAAAGTGATTTTTTTAAACCAAAACTAAACTGATCGTGATTAATTCCTGTTTTATCTCTAAATACAATATCATTATTAGCAAAAGTGATCTCGTTTATTTCTGGAATTACACCAAAATCATCAGGATTCATTCCCACAGGGCTATGTGCAGTCATGGCAAACTGATGCCAAAAACCACTTTGTAATACACCCATCTCAAAAAGTTGACGTACCATTTCTAGACTGTCAATTGTTTCTTGAATTGTTTGGGTTGGATACCCATACATGAGATAAGCATGTACCATAATACCTGCTTCGGTAAAATTACGTGTTACACGAGCCACTTGTTCTACTGTTACACCCTTTTTTATTAAAGTTAATAAACGATCAGAGGCTACTTCTAATCCGCCTGATACAGCTATACAACCTGAGAGTTTTAGAAGCAAGCACAGATCTCTCGAGAAACTTTTTTCAAAACGAATGTTTGTCCACCAAGTTACCACTAGATTTCTTCTTAAAATTTCTAATGCCACTTCTCTCATAAGAGCAGGAGGAGCTGCTTCATCAACAAAATGAAAACCACTTTCACCTGTTTGCTGAATGAGGTCTTCCATACGGTCTACTATAATTCGGGCATGAATAGGTTCGTAAATTTTAATGTAATCTAATGAAATATCGCAAAACGTACATTTTCCCCAATAGCAACCATGTGCCATAGTAAGTTTATTCCAACGACCATCACTCCATAAACTGTGCATAGGATTGGCTATTTCTATTACTGATATGTATTGATCAAGTAATAAGTCAGAATAATCAGGAGTACCTACCTCACTTTGTTTATAATCAGGTTGTGTACAATTGTTTTTAAATATAACTTCATCATTTTTAAGGATAAAAGTTCGTTTTAGTTGTATTTCTTTAGAGTTCGTATTGTGAATATGAGTGTATAATAATTCTAATGGTAACTCACCATCATCAAGAGTAATGAAATCAAAGAATCAAAAACTCTTTTGTCCTTTAAATCGCGGAGTTCTGTATTTGGAAAACCTCCCCCATAGCGGTTTTTATTTCAGGATAATGTTTTTTAATGAATTGTGCGCAACGAAAAGCACTATATAAATTACCTGGAAAAGGAACAGAAAGACAAATGAGTTTTGGTGCTGTATTTTTAATTTTCTCTTGTAGAATTTCTAGTGTAATAGAATCTATATAAGTAGGTTTTTCTTTTAGGAAATTATATAATTCATCAAAAGAATTAGCACTTCTTCCTAATCGTTCAGCGTAACGACTAAAACCGAAATTTTCATCAACACATTCTATAATAAAATCAGATAAATCTTCAAGATATAAAGTGGCTAAATGTTTTGCTTTATCTTGCATCCCCATATTACCAAAAGCCCAATCCATGTCGTCTAATTGTTGGAAACGAGAGGCTTCGGGTAAGAAATTTCCTGAACAGATCTGGCGCGCTAGTGACGGTTTTTTCCCTTGTAAAAAGGCAATAACACTTTCAATTGTTTTTATGTAGTCATTTCTAAGAGAATAGATTCGTTGAGTGTTTTTAGTTAAATGTTTGATTTTTAAATTTTTAATTTCAAATATTTTTTCAATACCTTCTTTAGAAAATAATTTTAAAATAACTTCAATACCTAGATCCATTTGAAAAGAAGAAATAGATTTAGTATTCAAAAAACCCTTTATATAGGCAGTAGCTGGGTAGGGGTGTATTTAGTTGGGTAAAAGGAGGAGTTATGAGTAAAATGGTTTTCAAGGGATTATTTTTTTTGCAAAGGTAAATCTAAAAAAGCATTTTGTTAAGGTTTTAAATCTATGAAATTGTTTTTTTTTATACTTTTTGAGTGATCTATAAAAAGGATTAAGAAGTAATTACTGCTTATGAGTTTTAAATAATTTTATATCCTAATAAATTAGTACATAATTCATTCATAACTCTACTAAAGCTTCTTCTTTTTTCTTATCTTTAAGAGCTTATAGTTTATTTACTATTCAATCGACTATGTCATAATCAACATTACTTAGTGTAAAATTCAAAACGATTATTTTGCTTTGTTTAAATTTTAAAAACACTTCATTCAATGCTACTTTTTAATTTCAAAAATATTTGTTTTATTTAATTTACCATTTAAAATAGCCTCCTTAAATTCACATTCTAATCCCTTTTTCTTATTTATAATAAAAGTATCAAATTTGAAACTATAGATTTTAAATAAATTATTATCAATGTTTATTTTGATTGTATCTTCTAATTCAAAACCATATTCATATTTATATTCACAATAGTAATCGATAAAGTACTCCCATTTTATCAAGAACAAGATGTTTCTTTACTTAGAATACTTACCGATAGAGGAACAGAGTATTATGGTTCAGAAGATCACGATTTTCAACTTTATCTAGCTATTGAAGGCATAGATCATACTAAAACCAAAGTTAGAAGTCCTCAAACTAATGGTATTTGCGAACGTTTTCATAGAACTATACAAAATGAATTTTATGCCATAGCTTTTAGAAAAAAGTTTATAACTTAATTGAACAACTTCAAATAGACCTTGACCTTTGGCTGATAGAATACAATCAAAACAGACCCCATTCTGGTAAGTTTTGTTATGGACAAACTCCTTTAAAAACTTTTTTAGATACCAAATATTTGGCAGATGAAAAAAACTTGAATAAATTGCATCAGAATCATTTTTTTCTTTCATCTGAAAAAGCCCCTCAAGGAATTGAAAAAACAAACAATCTGACAAACTTAATTTAACTTACAACTGTCAGGTAAAGTAGTGGCTATTACATCATTGTAAGGTAAGAGTAAATACCACAACTATCTACTTTGATCGTTGCGGTTTCTAAATCTATTTTTTTTTCTTGTTTCATTTGGCAACTTACATTTATGAAACTTAAAAGGATCAGATATAGATAAAAACTTAACTTCATAATTTAGTACTATTAGTTATTTTTTCTGTATTCTTTTCTGAATTCATAATTTGTTTTCTCTTCACGAGCTATTTTAAGGAATTCTAGTGTTCCGTTAGAGGTAAAAGTTAATTCATAATACTGTAACCTACCGTCTTTACACTCGCAACCTGGTGCGCGATAATCGCCTCCAAAAGTATCTGTTGAATTGTGAGAATCATTAACGCCATCAATATCTTGATCAACATAGCCAAACCGATCTGAAAAAGATAATTTTTCACGATTTTCGTTGATTTCTTTAACTTTCATTCCTGCTCCTACTGGATTTCCATGTAGATTAACTATTCCTTGATAAGTGGTAAAAGGATAGACAAATTTTTTAGGGTGATTTTCTTCCTTTATTCTTTTTATTCTATTTTCTCTATCATTGTCTGTTTCATCATCATATCTCGATTTTCTAATTCTATCTTCCCATTCTTTTGTCAAAGGTTCATAACTTTTAGCCTTACTTAATAATCCAGCTTTTCCATCAGGACTGTCCAAATTGACAAAATAAATGTAAATAGCATCTACTACGTTTTCTCCTATTTCCCAATCGCTTATGGAAATTCCTAATTTATCCCAAGTGTAACCTTGATCCGTAGTTCTATCTGGTTTTCCTAAAACTTTTTCCCATTGTGCCACCGAGTCGCCTAAATCTAAGCGATGGCCTTTGTAATAAATACCACAACTATCTACTTTGATCGTTGCGGTTTCTAAATCTATTTTTTTTCTTGTTTCATTTGGCAACTTACATTTAAAAAAGTTAATATGATGATGCGTAAAAATGATTTTATTTTCATTGAGTGTTTTCTTTAAAATAGTTCATTATTTCTTGTACTTTTTTCACCATTTTATCATTAAGCTTTTGTGCTTCTTGATGTTTGTGTCTCGGCAAAACTTACTTTTCTTCATATTGCTAAAATTAAAAAATTATACTTTTAATCGTAGCTGTTTTTGGGGAAGCTTACAGTAAGTCTGATTTTTTCCAACCTTCAATGGTGATATAATCATGTAGTTTATAATCATCCCTGGAGCACTTTTTAGAATTATTACAAGATGTTAAAATGATTAACAGTGGTATTATATAATACATTTTCATTTTATTTCAATTTTAAGTATTCATAATAATTATTTTAGAATTTACTCATCAAATAGGATTTTAGGATAACAATAGTATCTAGTCTGTTTCTTACATATTCTCAGAAGTTTTGTTTCACTTTCCACTTGTATCAACAACTATATGCAATCTTGGACTATGATATCTATGTTTTGTTTCTATTTTGTTAATTTCGTAAGATTCTAAAAAACAAATACTATCTTCTCTAGAACCAATCATTACTGCTTCGGGGCATACCTTGAAATTACCTATATTATATTTTAAAGAATCTTTAATAATTAATTTGTAATATTTATTTGAAAGAATATGTTCTTCAGATAAAATATTAAGATTTTTAAAGTTTGATAATGTACTATCATCGTATACAATTACATTATCTATTTTTATTTTATCTATTTGTTGATTAAATAATGAATCATATTCATATAATTTAATATCTGACATTTTGATTCTAGATATTCCCCAATTGACAATTGTAATTTGATTTCCTAAATCAGAAGTATTACATTCTTTTTATTTTCACAAGATAATAATGTAAAAAATATCATATATATATCTAATCATCACTTTAATTTTAAATAGCCATAATAATTACTGATATATTGACTTTTTATTAATTGAATTTTTGGCATAATTTTTCCTGTTTTATTATTAATGGTATTATTTCTTAATTCTCCCCAAGTAAATACATTGAAGTTTATATTTGTTACATTGTCATAATCCGTTTCTCTTGTTCCATTATTAAGAATTTCGAGTCCTCCCTCATAAACTACCCAATGATATTCACCAAAATCGTCCAAAGAATAATTCTTTCCAGGTATTTTATCTACCATAGTTCCGTCAAAAAGTAAGCATATTTGGTATCCATTTTTAAAATCTGCATCAATATCTTTCTCAAGTATTCTTAATTTTTCATCAGAACCAAAAAAGTCTCTTAAATACGATTTATTAACTTTATAATAATTCATTTCAACATCTGTGTAACCCAAAAGGTTTTTTCCTAAAGGCTTCATCAGCGTAGGCCAATTTATTGCCTCTGCATCTTGCCCTTTTTACCTTTATATAATAATTTTCCAAAAATGAACTTTCTTTGCTCCTCACACAAGCTAAAGTTAACCAATTTACTTCTGGTAATTTAGGGTGGTCTTTATCTTTGTAGGGATTTACGGAGTACATTTCAATAGCATTCTCGTGTGGTTTCACAATATATTTATTGTACTTATATTCGCCAGTTCTGAATAGTTCTTTAGCTAATTTTTCGTAACCTTTCCCATCTTTTTTTGCTAATAAATAAAATAAGCTTGCCATTCCACATAGTGAGGTTCCACCTTGATCAATTCTCCACGGTTCTTTTGCTCTTGCTTCTGCTTGCTCATAACAAATTACTTTTATTTGTCCTATTACTTTTTTATTATAATTGAAGATTTTAAATCTAAAACAAGTATTTCGCTATCACCTATTTCAGAATACCCGTTGTTTACTTTCACTTCTATATCTCCTCCTTGATTAGAAGATCTAGTTTTAAAGTCATAAATTTTATAATAAATTGTATCATTAATTTTTAATTTATATTTATTACTAGTTGATAATTTGTTTTGAGTTGATTTAAATTTTATTAATAAATATTTATTCTTATTTAATGTGTCATAAGCAATTCTTGTGTAATTAACTTTATAGGTTATTGTAGTTTTATTTTTATCATAAGATAATAATGAAATAGTTTTGGGTATTGATTTATTATTCCAATCTGAAACCCATATTTCACTTTTTATATGTTTTTTAGAATTATCACTACAAGAAAAATTAAGAGAAATTAAGAAAAAACTAATATACTTCAATGTATCCATAATAGTTTGATTTAAATGATTTTACTCCTATGCCTGGCGATGTTTGAATGTTTATTACCTCTTTGTCAAAATCTGTCTTCCCATCCATTCTTTTATATTCTCCAGTTTTAGGATTTCTTCCCCACGTAAAAATTCTAAAAGTTAACGAGTCAACATCATCTAATACTGACGTTACTTTCCCATTTTTATCATAAAACTGTAAGCCACCTTCATAAACTACCCAGTGTGAATCATTTCCAATATCTACAAGAGAGTTGTAACTCGATTTGTTATCAATCATATCGGCATCAATCATCATCAAGTTTGTATGCCCTAATTTATGACTTTTATCAATTTCTATTAATTTTTCTAAATCACTATTTGAAAAATAATCGTGAACTCTTACTGTTTATAATCCTTTTTTAGAATTATTTGAACTCCTCCAGAACCTAATTTACTTACACGGTTATTTATTTTGTAGCTTTCAATCAAACACATATTTTCTTCTCTCGTCCCTATCATTACTGTTTTTGTTAAAATTCTTATATTAGAAATGTCGTATTTTAAGGAGTCTAATAAAATAAGTCTATAGTTGCCTTTTGATATTATTTCCTTATCTAAAATAATACTCATGCTACCATAATATTCTTTTATTGTTTTTTTATCATTATAAGTGGAAAATTTAACTATTTTAAAAGAATCTATTTTTTTTGAAAATAATGAGTCATATTTGTATAATTTGATGTCTTCTTTCTTGATTTTATTTTCTCCCCAATCTTTTATAATTATTTCATTATTTAATTCTGCATTATCACATTTTCTTTTTTCACTTTTGCAAGAATTAATTATTGCCATTAAAAAAACATTTTAATTATACTTTTATATTCCATTACTTTAACTTTAAATAACCATAATAATTACTTCTAAACTGATTTTTTGTTAATCTAATTTTTCTCATTGGTAAACCTGATGTTGGATTCACAGAATCATTTCTTAACTCTCCCCAAGTAAATACATTGAAGTTTATATTTGTTACATTGTCATAATCTGACTCAGGTTTTAAACCATTAAGAATTTCTAGTCCACCTTCATATACAACCCAGTGATATTCGCTGAAATCATCTAATGAATAATCATCTCCTGGTTTGTAGTCTACCATAGTTCCGTCAATAAGTAAGCATATTTGATATCCATTTTTAAAATCTACATCAATATCTTTCTCAAGTATTCTTAATTTTTCATCAGAACCAAAAAAGTCTCTCAAATACGATTTATTAACTTTATAATAATCCATTTCAACATCTGTGTAACCCAAAAGGTTTTTTCCTAGAGGCTTCATTAGCGTAGGCCAATTTATTGCCTCTGCATCTTGCCCTTTTTTACCTTTATACAATAATTTTCCAAAAAATGAACTTTCTTTGCTCCTCACACAAGCTAAAGTTAACCAATCTACTTCTGGTAATTTAGGGTGGTCTTTATCTTTGTAGGGATTTACAGAGTACATTTCAATAGCATTCTCGTGTGGTTTCACAATATATTTATTGTACTTATATTCGCCAGTTCTGAATAGTTCTTTAGCTAATTTTTCGTAACCTTTCCCATCTTTTTTTGCTAATAAATAAAATAAGCTTGCCATTCCACATAGTGAGGTTCCACCTTGATCAATTCTCCACGGTTCTTTTGCTCTTGCTTCTGCTTGCTCATAAACAACCATTTTATCAAACCATCTAAACCTATTATGTTTCCAAACTTTTGTTTCTCCTTCGCTTTTAGGGTCGTCAATATAAGCTCTAACATAAATAAATCTGCCGCACATATCCTCTTCATTCATAGTAATTTTAACAGTGTCCTCTGTAACTTTTAACGGTACATCTATCCATTTATTTTGTGAGTATTTTGGACTATGGTAGCGCATTTGCCATTTGGTTAGCCTACGAGTTAAAGGTGTTTCATTATCATATTGTGTGACTTGAAACGTATATTCTTTTCCAAAAATCATTCCTAGCTGAGTACCTCCTGATTTATCATTCTTTGAACCCAGATCTAGATTTGTAACTAGTTCTACTTTTTTTACTTTTCCTTGGTTTAATACTATTTTGGGAGGCTCTATTGGCGTTTTATATGATGTGCCTTTTTGGGCACCGTTAATAGAAACCGTACCCTCGGCATTGAAACTCATTTTCTGAGCAAATAAATTGTATTCTCCTGTACAATGTTCTGTTATAGATCCACCTGCAATTTCAATATAATTTCCTGATTTATTGCTCATAATAATTAATGATTTTTAGTGTTTTTACCGCTGTTTACAAATACCTCGTTTTTGGCGTGTTTATTAATATTGGTTTGGCTTGATACGGTTATGTCTTTTAAGGCTTGTTTTGTTATATCATTACTGGAGGTTTGTATGTTTTCATGTGCTATTTTTTTTATGTTTTTGGCTAGTAAGCTAAAATCGCCTATTGCATTTTGTATCATCATGGCTCCTGCTGTAGTGCTATGGTTCATTCCTGCACTTTCAGTTATATTCATACCAACAGTTGTGCTCATGTTTTTGCCTACATTAATAATCATATCTTCGCCTGCGGTAAAGATCATGTTTTTTGGCGCATTCACATTAATATTCCCATGACCGTCCATCGTCCAAGTGTTGCCACTAGGATCCTCTATAAAAACAGAACCTTGGGCATCGTTTAGAATAATTTTAGTTCCAGATCGGGTATGAATGGCTTTTACATCATTGCCGCTAGTATGGTACCCACTGGTTTCGCTTCCGTTATAATGAGTGCCTAGTACAAAAGGTTTTTCTGCATTGCCGCTTTCAAAACCTACAAGAACTTCTTCGCCTATTTCGGGGATAAAATGAAATCCTTTGCCTGCTCCTGAGTGGGGTTGTATTAGGCGAATCCATGGGGTTTTTTGGTTTTTTCTTTCTTGCCATGGAAATTGTACGCGTACACGCCCCATGCTCATAGGATCGTTGTTGTCTACTACCCGTGCAGTTTGTTCTTCGCAATTAGGATAGGTGTTGTCGTCAAAATAAGGAGGGGTCCATAAATCGGGAATGGCTACGAACTCGTTGTAATAGCTATTGCCATCATGAAAATGTTGAATTTCTATGATGCGATAGGTTTCCATAGGGCGGTCGTTTATATCAACTAGTTTGGTTAGATCGCCTTGTTTGAGTTGGGGGTCTTTGCTTTTGCCTTTTACGATCATCAGGTTTTCTCTGAGTTCTTTTTGTTTTCGTACGGCATCTTGTAACTCTCTATCGGTTCGGTTGTTGATGGTAGTCTATTTTTATTGACAGGCAAATCTTTATATTTATCTTTATTAAAGTATTCCATTGTATCTTTTTTTGGATTGTTAATGTTTTTGGCGTAGGTTATTTGTCCTTTACAATTCATCATTAATAGTGATAAAATTGCATTAATTATCAATTGTTTAATTGCACATTTTTTTTAACGATTTTCCATTGCCAGTGTAAGGTGCTTTTTCTATCTTTCCTGTAGCTCATTTAATTAAAAAAAACGGAAATCAATACTTATTTATTAACATAATAAAGAGTATGATTATCATTATTATTATTGTAATTATTGAAATGCTTACTGGAAATAGCCAAACAGAATTTCTTAGATTTGAAACATAAAAATATGCTAAAATCAATATAATTATATTAACCCCTGAAAAAATAATAAATTCAATAAAATCTGATGGAATTTTTGAACTTTGATATTTATGCACATACCAAAGTCTTACAATTGATAATAATTGAAATATAAATATTATAAACGGAATAACTTTATTCATGATTTTTTATTTTTTATAAGCCTCGAGAGATCCTCCCGCAATTTTGTTTTCTTGTCCTTTTTCTATAGGATAAATTTTTTCAAGCAACACATTTTCAAGGACTTTTATTGAAACTTTCAAGTCTTTCCATTCTTCTCGGTGTCGTTTAAAAACTAACAATACAATTTCAGAAGCCACAGTTGCCTTCATAGCCTCCTTTGATTTTCCTTGCTTGTCAGGCTCCCCCATGTTTGTGAGAATCTTGTGCATCATAGCCCTGAAATTTAATTATTTCATCTTTACTATTTCTCTGCACATGCGATAATGAATATGAATCTTGTACCATATGCAATATTTTTCCTATTTCAAATAAACCATCATCACCTTTCCTCTTAATGGCTTCCAGTAAACCAAATTTTAGCCTGGTTAAGAATTAAATTTCTAACTTGTTCATTGGTGTTTTTACCTTTTGGTGCCATTGAATGCCAAAATTGTTTACTTCCATTGTGACTTTCGTAGGCAAGTGTGCCCTTCTTATCTAAATCTCGCCAAGTTCGATAGTAACACGTTTCAATATTGTTACTATTACAAGGAACATCTGGCCATGCACATCCTTCATCTAAACGATAGTCATAAACAAATCCTACCTTCTTAGCCGCTGTTTTTGTAATCTCTTCATGGATAGCAGCACCACCTCTAATTTTAAAAAACTCTACATTTATTTTTTCACCATTTTTAAGGGTTACCAAGCCATGGTCGTCTAAATCATCTTCAATGAAGATTAGATCTTTTGATTTTTCTTCTCTTGATGGATTATTACTATCCACTTTTCCTTCAAAATCACGAATTTCTCCTTTTGAATTTTTAATCTTAAAAGAAGCATAATTAAAATCCTTATTTAATAAATTATTATATTTTATAAAATCAGCCGCAAAAATTGTTCCTTCATCACCAGACGTTTCTCCACCAATATCATCATAATAATTTCTTAAAAGATCCTCAATGTAATGTCCTGTCTCTTCAAGCATTACTCTAAATAATAACCAATTTTTTTTTGAATCTTTTTCCGCTTCAAATATTAAATTTTCATTTAAGTAAACTGTTTTTTGATGATAAAAACCTAGCTCTGATTCTGAAAGTCCTTTTTAGCTTTCCAATTTAACTTTGGGACAGATCCATTTTTTAAATTTTCCATCAATTTCTTAATTGAAGAATGTTTAATATCTTTCCCAAAGATCCCTTTCATTCCAGCAACAAATGGTTTTGAGGTTATATAATCAAAAACATCTTTACTGTTTAAATAAGGGGCTTTAATATTCCTGTGTTTTTAAAATATAAATCAGATTCTATAAATACTATTTGTTCTTGTGACTCAATTTTAAATTCTGGAGGATCTTCAGGCTTCCCATAACTCACACCTTTTTCATCACCTTTAAAACTTATAGATTTAAGTGAATTTAATACTATATCTTCTTTGGCATACCAAATATCATTTCCTTTTGTTGTCTCTATAATTTTTCCGCCAACATTTCTTATCCTAGTCATTTTTTAAAAAGATTTAGATTGTTCAGCACTGTTTATTTTTGCTTCTTTTTTTGAATGTTTAGCTATTTCGCCTTCACTACTAGAGGTAATTCCTTTTTGGCTATTTGTAATCCTTTCCTTTTCAGTGTGCGATTCTAGATTTCCAATAATATTCTCTATTAAGTTACCTTTGACATCTATTAAACTATTGCCTGCTACGAATAAACTATTGATCATACCCACTGTTGCTGATTTATTAGCTCCAGCACTTTCAGTTATATTCATACCAGCGGAGGTTGTAATATTCATTCCTGCTGTCATGCTAATATTTCCACCAGCATTCATAGTAATATCATTAGGCGCATTCACATTAATATTCCCATGACCGTCCATCGTCCAAGTGTTGCCACTAGGATCCTCTATAAAAACAGAACCTTGGGCATCGTTTAGAATAATTTTAGTTCCAGATCGGGTATGAATGGCTTTTACATCATTGCCGCTAGTATGGTACCCACTGGTTTCGCTTCCGTTATAATGAGTGCCTAGTACAAAAGGTTTTTCTGCATTGCCGCTTTCAAAACCTACAAGGACTTCTTCGCCTATTTCGGGGATAAAATGAAATCCTTTGCCTGCTCCTGTAGATAATTGTTTTTTGAGTGTATCCCCTTTCAAAAAGCAATAGTAGAAGCAAGAATCATTTCATAAAACTTAGTTATTTATATATTCACTATATTTTTTATCTATAACTTTACCAGTTTCTGCATCAAGGACAAAAGTTTCAATCAAATCAGATTGTTTGAACCAACTTATATACCAAACATTTTTTTTATAGCATTATCTATTCCCCTGGCTATTTCAGTATGAATACCTCCAGTGATCGGTCCTTTAGTTAATGGTATTTTCTCTTTCTCACAAAATTGTAATATTTGCTCGAAAGTAAATTTGTAAGGTGCGTTATAGTTGGTTTCTTTTATAAGTTTTCCATCTTCACTAAACTCATACCATGTGCCTATCTTACACTGTGAATTATTATTTAAAGCAGAACCTTTAATTTTAATATTACCATTCTTATAATATCCTTTTGTTAAAGTAAAATAAGAATTTGGAACTGTAAGTCTATAAGAACTATCTGTTAATTCTAAATAAGAATTATCTTTTAAATAAATAGTAAAACTAACATCATTATATTTTATTTTCAGTTCATCATAATATTTTTTATCAAATTTTTCAAAATTTTTAGTAACTATTGGTTCCATAGTGTTATAGTCGGTAATCGTTTGTTGAGCATATCCCATTTGATAAAACAATAGTAGAAGCAAGAACCATTTCATAAATACTTAGTTATTGATATATTCACTATATTTTTTATCTATAACTTTACCAGTTTCAGCATCAAGGACAAAAGTTTCAATCAAATCAGATTGTTTGAACCAACTCACATACCAAACATTTTTTTCAAAGCATTATCCATTCCTCTAGCTATTTCAGTATGAATGCCTCCAGTGATTGGACCTCTGGTTAAAGGGATTTTCTCTTTTTCGCAAAATTGTAATACTTGCTCAAAAGTAAATTTGTAAGGTGCATCATAGTTGGTTTCTTTTATAAGTTTTCCATCTTCACTAAACTCATACCAAGTAGCTTTACAAAACGAATTATTGAATGCTATCCCTTTTCTTTTAATATTACCGTTAGAATAAAAGATTTTTGACACAGCAAAATAAGAATTATTAAAGTTTTTTATATAACTAATCCCCGCATTTGCTTTAACTATAACAATGTAATTTTTTTCTTGATCGAAACCGCGATAGACTTCAGGCTGTTCTTCCTCCAAAAAAGGATATTCGTTTTGATTAAATTTTTCAAAATCTTTAGTAACTATTGGTTCCATAGTGATGTTTTTAATTGTATCTGTTTTTTTTTGAGCAGTACACGTTTCTAAAAAAAGTACTAGTAGTAATAAAAAGGTCTCATAATTATTTTGTTTTTAGGTTATGCTACCGTTTGCTATTATCCATTGCCATTGCCATAGAGTATAGCGTTCTTGTGGTGGATTCAACATATATGGGAGTAATCTAGTAAATTTTCTGTCTTAGTGTATTCAAAGGTGAATTTAGCATTTGCATCTGCTTCTTTGTTTGCAAAAGTGTGGGGTAGTTTAAAACTATGCAAAAATTCGTGTGCTGCGGTTTGATCGTTTTTACCTGCAAAAAGCATTACATTTTTACCACTAGAATAACCATTAAGACCTTTGTATGCATTACTGGTATCCATATAACCTCCATCTTCCCCAAAATAGAATGCAATAAAGTGATTGTCATATTTATGTTGATCTCTAGGGTTTATTGCTTTTAGTTTATCACTCAATTTTTTTCTTAAAAATTTTTCTAAATCTTCAAATCGAGCTGGTTGATGTGTGCTAATCATTAAAGTGTTAGTAGTAGTATTTTTGCATAGGTTTATAATAACATTTTAATACATTTTTATTATTTTTATTAGAATCTTGTGTTACATATTTTCCTCCTGCTTGTAATTCAGGTTCGGTACTCATATCAAGTATTTCGGTAGCTACTTTTACATCTATTAGTGCCTGATGCAAATATTTTTCAAACAGAGCTTGCTGGTTAGCATTATTGCCAATTTGAATGCCATTGCTCACATTTAATTGTGGTGTTTTTACTGCTACTAACACTACCTTTGCTTTTTTACGTTGTTTGTTTTTCCACACCAGCAGTTTGCCTGCTAGTTTTTTCTCTTCAATAACTGTACCATTTGCATTGGTGGTTTTGGTAATAGCGTTAAGTGTAATAGTTTGGTCTGAGGTAAATTCATCTATACATTCTATGGTTAGATGGTCTATAAGAGCGTGTTTTCCTCTACCTTTTCCCTTTACATCAATCTCCATTGGTGTGATTAAAAAGATTAAAAAGTTTTGTTTTCTTCAAATCGCAATATTTCAGGCTCTTCTTCTATATCTACAATAAGGCTAAGAGTGGCTTTTGTATTGCTGTAGTTAGTGGCTCTTTTTTCAATTAGTGGCGGTTTTCCTTTACCTTGAGGTATTTTTTTTGTGATTTCTTTTTGGGTATAAAGAAATCCACGTACAAAAATAATCTTCTTTTATAGGGTTATTTTGTGAATCTTTAATTTCGTTACCTGAGCTATCTTTTTTGTTTTTCCAAGTTATGGTGTGATATTTATAAGCTGCTTTGAGTTTATTGAATAAACCTGGGTCTGTTTTGTAAAAACCAGCATTAAAATTAGAATCAGTTACTAGATTTGTAAAAGCTGCTTCTTTATATTGTTTGACAATTATTTTTTCATAATTAGTATCACCAAAAATATTACTTCCTCCTGTAATTAGAGCAGTATCTTCAATTCGCATCCAATCACAGCCATATTCTTCACCTTTCCAATCTTTTTTAGGTCTAAAGTGAACAATACATTTAGCTTCAATTTTCCCAGATTCTACTGTAGGAGCAGTTCCTGGATTTCCGTGTGTAATTCCTTGTCTTGCCGTTATATTAACACTTCCTTCTAAAGAAGTTAAAGTAATAGGTCCTTCCAGAATAAATGTTATATTCACCTCCAACAATTTCTGTAATTTTCCCTCCAACAATTCTAGTTCTACTCATAATTAATATTGCTTAGATTTATTAGCTGAATTTATTTGAACTTCTTCGCCTGAATGTTTATTTAATTTTTTTGTACTTGTTATATCCATTCCTTTATCTGAGCTAACGGAGGTCTTGCCTTTTTAGTCTCACTATGCACATCTCCTTGAATAACTTCCGTCAACTTACCTGTTACTATCGTCATCATATCCATTGCAACTGTAGTATTTTTCATGGCTCCAATGGTTTCGTTTTTGTAAAGTTTTTTGGCGCATTCACACTAATATTCCCTTGTCTATCCATTGTCCAAGTGTTGCCGCTTGGGACTTCAAGGTGAATGCTACCTTGTGCGTCGTTAATGATAACTTTACATCCGCTTCGCGTTTGTATTACTTTATTGTCATTTCCGCCTGTTTCATAACCAGAAATTTCACTGTCAATGTACATTGCTCCTAGTACGAACTGTTTTTAGGTGTTGTTATTTCTTTATTTTTAATGAAGATTTTGAATCCAATACAATAAAAGAATCTTCCCCTTTTATAATTTGATTATTTACTGTAGCATTGATTTTATAAAAAATAGTATATCGTCTTCCTAAAGTAAATGATAAATGGGTAGTGTCTCTAATTGATTGTATATTTTCAAACTTATATTTCAAACTATCGTTTATTGTTAAAACAATATCCGAATTTATTTCTCCTTCATTTTTGAATTTTGGAGTTAAATATAATATTTTTAAGGATTTATTGTTTTCAATAATAAAATCAGAATTTTTAGATTCAACTATTTTGAAGTTACTTCCTTTTTTGTATTTAAAAAAGTCAATTTTTAAAGAATCTTCATCAGAATCCCAATTTGTTATCATTATAGAATTAAAAGAATCGTTTATAGTTTCATAATTATCACAACTTAATAAAATAAAAAAAAATGATAAATAATAAAATTTAACTGAGTTATAGATTTAATATCTGTTTTATGTTTTTTTGATAAATTGGTTTTGTATTTAGCATTCTTTCTATAATTTTATGAAAAATACTTATTTTAAATTGAGAGAGGTTTATTCTAAAACAAAACTCATCAAAATAAGCTTGAATATGCCATTTACTAACATGGGTTGGTATTGTCCTAATCCAAGATTTCAATTGCATTATTATAATATGTAATTCGTTGAAATTTCTTCCTTTATTACTTAATTGCTGTTCAATATTGTAAAGTTTTTTTAGAGGTTCATATCCTCTCCATTTATCGGTTACTATCTTTGCCGTTTGACTTATATGTTCTTCAAAAATTGGAGTTAGTGATTTTGAAGAATAGTCGTCAATAGATTTCACATAGACTCTTTTTATCTGATGTTTTTGGTTTAATTCTACTGCTATTACTGCTTTTTTCTTTTTAGAATCATAACTTCTTCCTTGTTTTGCTTCTTCTTTTCCACCCACAGTAAATTCGTCTACATGAACCAATTCTGACAAAGGATATTTCTGGCTACTTTGCATTGCTTTGCGCACTTTTTGCATAAAATACCAAGCAGTACCTTGGCGAATACCAAAACGTTTGCCCATTTGAATACTTGATACACTTTTACTACTAGTTGTCATTTCGAACACAATACAAAAAGCTTTATGTAAACCAAATTTAACCTTGTGAAACAACGTATTGGCAGTGGCACTTTCAACATGTTGACAATTATAACATTGGTAATTATATCCCGATTTTTCACATCCTTTTGTATGACCACACTTCATACAAATAAAACCATCTTTCCATTTTATTTGTGCTAAATATGCCTTACAAGATTCATCATTTGGTAATTCTTTTATAAAGTTTAGTATATTTTATCCTTCAAATACTTCCATAATACATGATTTTAAAGACTTAAAGATACAGAAATTAAATGATTAACTCAAAAAACTAATTTTGAATTTGTTGAACCATGTACACCTTACTAACCTGTACTTTGATAATATACAATACCTTTTTTTGACTCCTTTTATACGATGCTCGTTTACTACCCAATAGACTACGGTATAATAATCGCCCCAGCGTCTAAACTTAGCAGTTTTTGTTAATGCTCCTAATGGATTATATTTTGATGCAAAAAACATATACAATAACTCATAGCTTGGTATTGCAGGGTTTATAGAAAATTCGTCTCCTTCGTCTGGTGATAATAACACGTGTTCGCCTATTTTGATGCCGTGATTATGTAAATAGTCTGCAATTCCAGCTGCATAAGCACCACCTTCGCTATGGAAAACTAAAAAAACTATTTTGTTTATTTTATCTTCTCCAAATATTCATTATTACTAATAAATTTATATTCATTAAAGTCGTCATATATATATATATATCTTAAAAATTTATTATTTTTTAGTATCTCTTTTTTAATGTGAATGCTAATCTTTAAAATTGAATCTTCTTCAAATTTTAAGATATTTTTATTTTTAGTAGAATGAATTACTAATTTATAATCAAAAGTTCGATTATTAAAATAATTTAGATACAAAGTATCATTTCCTTTAGAATCAAAATTCTCATAATATCTTCCAATAAAAACTTTATCTTCATCACCAAATTTTTTAAAATAATTTTCTTCCTCAATAGAAAAATCTGGTTGTTTAACTGCACTGCTTTGCATCAACCAATAAAATGGATTTAGTAAAAAACCAAGACCAATTATTATAACGCTTATCAGTATAATTCTTTTTTTTTTCATCTAATCCTCTCTCTTTTTGTAAAATTCAACAATATTTGAGTTTCTCGTTGGGTAGTAATCAACTTTACTATTATTAAGAATATAGTCATCAATTTTAGCCCAATTTTCATCTTTTGGAGATGTTTGATATACTATTTTGCCTTTAGCATTCCAAACTTGCTCAATTCTTAATAATTTAAGTTTTTTTAACAAATCAAAAATGAAACTATCAACTGTTGCACCATGTACTGTGGTAAAACTTGACTTTGATATATATACTCCATATTTAGTAACACCTTTTATTTTATTATCTTTTACAACAGGATCAATTTTAAAGTACGATTTTTTTGTTATAATGTCAATATCTAAATAACCTGCAACGAGTTGGTAACTTGGGTAATTATTTTCAATTATGAACTCATCACCTTCATCACAAGAAAGTAAAATAGATTCTTTAATATTAACTCCTTGTTCAATTAAATATTTTGCAACTCCAGAAGCGCAAGCTCCACCCTCACTATGAGAAATAAGACAAATAGGCTGACCTCCTAATCTCTTGTTTATTTCATTAAAATGCTCTTTAGCATATTTATATCCTCTGTCTTTTCTTTCTTGCCCATTTTCACTCCCTCCCCATAATGAAGAACCGTCTATAAAATACTCTTCACTTTTATTATAATTTAGATATATATCTACCTGATTCTTAAATGATTGAAATTTTCCAGTAAAAAAATCCCAATATTTTTCCCCTCCTTGACCTGGCGACATCCCAATTTTGTTTGCTATATTATTCCAGTGACCATTTACAAAAATAATCTTCGGCATCCCTTTTACCTTCAAATAATCAGCAAAACTTACAGGTAACTGTACATTTTCCTTTTATAGGAGCAAGTAAAAAATAGTTCAATGGTTTTGTCGGCTTCGGATTCTACCCATTTGCTAAGGTTAGTTAAATCTATTTTTCTTACTACTTTATTACCTTTTACTTTTACAAAATCGTCTTGCTTACCGTTCAAAACAATTCGGTCTGAACCTTTGCTATCGTCTTGTTCTTCCTTTGCGCTATGCACATCATCGTCAAAAAGTGACATAAATATACCATCGCCATCAGCTATGTTTTCAGTCTCTGCGTGAAAATATACAATATCACCCAATAACGCTTCTCTTATAGGTTTATTTCCAGCTGTATCAGCACTCCACCAACCTCTTATAATATGTTTATGGTCAGATTTTGCCTTTTCAGGTTCTCCTTTTTTTGTTTCTTTTTTTCCACCTATTGTACTTTTTCCTCCTGCATTTATCTCGAATTTATCTGTATAACATTCATAGCTACCCGAAATTTCCGAAACAAAACTTCCATTACAAATTCTAGTTATTTTTCCACCTGCCATTGTATATCGATTTAATAAGTGTTTGTTTTTTCTCCTGCATTATTATGGAAAGTTTCTTGTGAATGTATCATACTGTCTTTCTCTGTTAAAATCTCTCTTTTTTGAGTTACTTCCTTCGTTTCTTTTGCACTGGATTTTCTTTCTCCATTAGCAATTTCCATAATATTTGCAGCCATCAAGTTGTAATCCCCCATAGCATTTTGTATCATCATGGCTCCTGCTGTAGTGCTATGGTTCATTCCTGCACTTTCAGTTATATTCATACCAGCGGAGGTTGTAATATTCATGCCTGCTGTCATTCTAATATTTCCACCAGCATTCATAGTAATATCATTAGGCGCATTCACATTAATATTCCCATGACCGTCCATCGTCCAAGTGTTGCCGCTAGGATCCTCTATAAAAACAGAACCTTGGGCATCGTTTAGAATAATTTTAGTTCCAGATCGGGTATGAATGGCTTTTACATCATTGCCGCTAGTATGGTACCCACTGGTTTCGCTTCCGTTATAATGAGTGCCTAGTACAAAAGGTTTTTCTGCATTGCCGCTTTCAAAACCTACAAGGACTTCTTCGCCTATTTCGGGGATAAAATGAAATCCTTTGCCTGCTCCTGAGTGGGGTTGTATTAGGCGAATCCATGGGGTTTTTTGGTTTTTTCTTTCTTGCCATGGAAATTGTACGCGTATACGCCCCATGCTCATAGGATCGTTGTTGTCTACTACCCGTGCAGTTTGTTCTTCGCAATTAGGATAGGTGTTGTCGTCAAAATAAGGAGGGGTCCATAAATCGGGAATGGCTACGAACTCGTTGTAATAGCTATTGCCATCATGAAAATGTTGAATTTCTATGATGCGATAGGTTTCCATAGGGCGGTCGTTTATATCAACTAGTTTGGTTAGATCGCCTTGTTTGAGTTGGGGGTCTTTGCTTTTGCCTTTTACGATCATCAGGTTTTCTCTGAGTTCTTTTTGTTTTCGTACGGCATCTTGTAACTCTCTATCGGTTCGGTTGTTGATACCCGTGGGGTTGTGGAGTTTGTTGGGTTTTTTATGGAATACGTTTTTTGAGGCTTTTAGGGCTACTTGTTGATAGGGGTTGACTTTGTTTTGTAATTGAGCCGAGGCGCTATCTCGTTGTAGGCTGGTGCCTGATTCTACATCGTAGGTGGTGTAGGTAAATTGTTGTGGTTTTACTGATATTTCAAAGGATACGTGTACTAGGTCTACACTTTCGTCTAGGTTTATGATTTTAGGACCTACTTTGTTGCCTAACACTAGGCTCTGTCCGTTGTAATACAGGTATTCGCCATAGCGCATGGCAAGTTGTTGTAAAAATTGATAATCTGTTTGGTTGTATTGTACGGTGTAAGGCAACACATTTTGGGTGTTGTTGTTTCGGACAATGGTATGAAGGGTGTCTTTGGGGTATTGGGCGGTTATGTCTTGAAAGATTTCTTCTAGGGTTTTGTTTTCAAAACTTTGGGATTCAAGTCCTTGTTCTAACATAATGGTAGGAGCGTGTCCTGTAATATATAGCCTACCGTAACCGTCTTTTTTTAAAAGGTTTAAATGGGTTATAATGCCTGTAAAGGTTTGTTTTATTTCTCCAAATCGGTGCAGGTGGATGTGTATGGTTTTTCCTAGATAATTTTTAGAATTTTCCATGATGTAGGCTTCTTCATTGTCTAGGGAATCGGCACGGGTATCTAGGGTAAAGGTGTCGTGTTCGTTGGTTTTTTGATGGAATTGTAGGTTAAAATGGGATTTTTCTAGGAAGGATTTGCCTTCTATGGTAAGGGTGCAGTAGACTAATGGACTGGATTTGTCGGCTAAAAAGTCTTTAAAGGAACGTAATGAGGCGTATTGTGCTATGTCGTCAGGATGATTGAGTCTTCCGTAGTCACTGTTATAAGTATCCATATCGTGTGTGTGTTTTAGTTGTTTAGTTGTTGTTTAATCTTTCCATTTCTTTTCGTGTGTAGCTTCGTTTAGAACAAATCGTTTGGCCATTAGGCGTAGGGCTATTTGTAGCGGTTCGTTGTTTTTAGCATCAAAGTATTCGGAAAAGGAAACACAATAGGCTTTTTCAAATTTTAACTCTTGTAGTTTGCTCATGGCATCTCTTCTAAAGAATGTAATGGTACCGTTTTTGGTTTGACTGTGGTCGAGCATCCATTGTAATAAGTTGGATTTTCCGTTGCTTTCTATACGGATATTAATTTCACCTCCTTGAGGCATTCCTTCGGGTTTTCCTGTAGCGTCTATTTGTTGTGTAAAATTATAGTCGCAACTGAGTATGTTATAGGTGTTTCCGTCTAGTTCTAATTTAGCTAAAAAGGACATGTTTATTTGTTTTTAGGGTTGTTTATTTGAAAGAAAAAAGAAAAAGGCGATCCCAAAAGATCGCAACTATCATTTAATGGAGTTCTTTTTAGACTAGGGTTGACCAGTGTAAAACCTAGGGGGTAATACAATGATTGATCTAGCCAATGTCATTTCCTTATGGAAAGTAACAAAGAACTGGGGGTTAAAAAGTTGCTTTTAGGGAACGCCTTTTTGAAGGGATTATACCCATTCGTTTTCGTAAGCTCCTGAACCTAGTTCAATCTTTTTAGCTGAAATGGTAAAGGTTTCTGTTAACGGATTTACGCCTGTTGAATCAAAGTTTTCTCTGAATTTTACTACGTAAGCTTCTGAAAATTTTAATTCTTTTAGAACTGCTTCGCTGTCTCTTTTAAAGAATTTTACACTTCCGTCTTTTCTTTCAAATGAGTTGGTCATCCACTCGAAGAATGAAGTGTCTGCAGTACCTTCAATTGTTAATTCAATTTTTCCTCCTCTAGTTACAGTAGAAGGTCTACCCGTTGCGTCTGTTTCTTGAAATAAACCGTAGTTTACATTTAATACTGTGTACTCTTTTCCTGCTACTGCTAATTTTGTTTTAAATGACATAATTATAAATATTTAAAAAATTAAGAAATACATAAGGATATACCTATAAAGGTATAGAGTAGGTTAAAAAATGATTTGGGGGTGGGTTTTGTTAGGTAATAACCAATTTGAGTAGGATCGTTTGGTTTTTGTGCTTTCATAACATATTTTGTTTTTAATAATAATAACCATTTATGGAAATATGATTAACTCAAATATAGTAAACTTGTTTTATAAAAACAAGTTTTTGTTATAAAAATATTTTATTTAATTTAATAAAATATAAAATAAGATTTTTGTTTATTATAGGAGGGGTATGTTTTAAATTTTATAATAAAAAAGTAAAAGAAGGAAGTAATATAAAGGATTTTTTTACAGATGTAGTTTTGTTATGTTGTAGGTAAAAAAGAATATTTTTTAGATTTAAAGTTCTTTTTATTTTTAATAAATTTCTATTAATGGGTTTGTGTGTAGTGAGTATGGTTTGTAATTATTCTATGAATTAGATATAAAATAAAACTCCGGTAATCAGCCGGAGTTTCAATCATCAATCAAAAAACGAACAGTCTTGGACTGTTGTTGCGGTATATAATCTTTTAATTATAACTTTTATTGGTAAAGTTAGTAATTATTAGAAAATTGATCTTATCCGAGATAAGTTTTTAAGATTTTGCTTCTAGAGGTATGTTTTAATCTTCGAATTGCTTTTTCTTTAATTTGACGAACACGCTCACGGGTTAAGTCGAAGGTTTCTCCAATTTCTTCTAATGTCATGGGGTGTTGATCGCCTAAACCGAAATATAAACGTACTACATCTGCTTCACGAGGTGTTAGTGTTTCTAAAGAACGCTCGATTTCGGTACGTAGTGACTCATGGATTAATTCTCTATCAGGATTTGGTGATTCTCCAGATCGTAGTACATCATACAAATTAGAGTCTTCACCTTCTACTAACGGGGCATCCATAGATAAATGACGTCCTGAGTTTTTCATTGATTCTTTTACGTCATTTACAGTCATATCTAACTCAGCTGCTATTTCTTCAGCAGATGGAGCGCGTTCGTTAGATTGTTCTAGGAGCGCATACATTTTATTGATTTTGTTAATAGATCCAATTTTATTTAAAGGAAGTCGTACGATACGAGATTGTTCTGCTAAAGCCTGTAGGATAGATTGACGAATCCACCATACAGCGTATGAAATAAATTTGAAACCACGTGTTTCGTCAAAACGCTGAGCTGCTTTAATTAGTCCTAAATTTCCTTCGTTGATTAAATCGGGAAGGGTTAAACCTTGATTTTGATATTGTTTTGCCACGGATACTACGAAACGTAGGTTCGCTTTTGTTAATTTTTCTAAGGCTCTTTGATCCCCTGCCTTGATGCGTTGTGCTAATTCTACTTCTTCATCTGCAGTGATTAGATCTACTTTACCAATTTCTTGTAGGTATTTGTCTAGGGAAGCAGTTTCACGGTTGGTTACCTGCTTAGTAATTTTGAGCTGTCTCATTTAAAAATCTCTTTGCTTTTTAAAAGTTGTAATGGTTATACGTAAGCACTTGATAAAAAGTTACAAAAAATAAAAAAAAACCTCGAAAAAAATCGAGGTTTCATCTATTTGAATTAATAAAATTAATTAACCTTGAGGGTTTGTTTTTTTATCATCTTTTTTTTCTTCACGGGGTGGGCGAGGAAGTAATTGTTTTCTTGAAACTTTTTCTTTTCTGTTTTTAGGGTCAATACCTAGGTATTTAACCATAAAAATATCTCCTAAGTTTATGATGTCGCTTGGTTTTTCGGTGCGCTCCCAAGCCAATTCAGAAACATGTAATAGGACTTCGTTACCAGGTGCTTTGGTGTATTCTACAACCGCGCCAAAGTCTAGCATTTTAGTTACTTTTACTTCGTAAGCTTCTCCTAATTGAGGTTTAAATACCATGGCTTCAATTTTAGCTAATACGGTTTCTATACCTGCTTGATTTGTTCCTAAAATTTCAACAATACCTTTATCTCCTTCTTCTGTTAGTACGATGGTTGTTTCAGTGATTTTTTGTAGTTCTTGAATGTTTTTGCCGCCAGGTCCAATAAACGCTCCAATCATACTGGCAGGTATTGAACTCATAATGATTTTAGGTGCTTTTGGTTTAACAGCGGCTCTTGGTTCAGAAATGGTTTCAATGATTTTATTTAAGATGTGCATACGTCCATCACGAGCTTGAGCTAATGCTTGTTCCATAATGTCGTAGCGTAGTCCATCAATTTTTATATCCATTTGACAGGCTGTGATGCCATCAGCTGTACCTGTTACTTTAAAATCCATATCACCTAAATGGTCTTCATCTCCTAAGATGTCTGATAATACGGCAAACTTTTCTCCGTCTGTAATGAGTCCCATTGCAATACCAGAAACAGGTTTAACCATTTGTATACCAGCATCCATTAATGCTAATGTTCCTGAACATACGGTTGCCATAGAAGAGGAACCGTTAGATTCTAAAACCTCTGATACAACACGAATGGTGTAAGGACAATCTGATGGAATCATGTTTTTTAGTGCACGTTGTGCTAAATTACCATGTCCTATTTCACGACGTGAAGTGCCTCTTAATGGTTTTGCTTCACCTGTAGAGAAAGGAGGGAAGTTGTAGTGTAAGTAAAAACGTTCTTCTCCTTGTTCAGAAGGTAGATCAATAATATTAGCTTCTCTAGAAGTGCCTAAAGTTACAGTAGCTAAAGCTTGTGTTTCGCCACGTGTAAAGATAGCGGAGCCGTGAGCAGATGGTAGATAGTCAATTTCAGACCAAATTGGACGAATTTCAGTTGTTTTACGACCATCTAAACGAATTCCTTTTTCAAGAATTACATTACGAACAGCTGCTTTTTGTGTTTTATAGATATATCTGTTTACTAATTCTTTTAAATCTTCGTTTTCAGTGTATTCTTCTTCTGAATACAAGGCTTTTACTTCCTCTGCAATAGTTGCAAATTTTTCACCTCTTTGGTGTTTTGCTGATGCTTCTTGAGCTACGGCATAAAATTGGTCATAACAAGCATCTTTTACTTTATTGTAAATAGCTTCGTCATTTTTTTCCGGTTCGTATTCACGATAGGTTAAAGTACCAATGGCCTCACGTAGTCTTTCTTGTGCTTCGATTTGAATTTTGATAGCTTCGTGAGCAAATTTGATGGCTTCTATCATTTCGGTTTCTGAAATTTCTTTCATTTCACCTTCTACCATACAAACGGAATCTTTAGAAGCACCAATCATCATGTCAATGTCTGATTTTTCGAGTTCTGTTCTGTTTGGATTGATAATTAGTTTTCCATCTACGCGTCCTACTCGAACTTCTGAAATAAAATTATAGAAAGGAATATCCGAAACGGCTAATGATGCGGATGCAGCTAAACCTGTTAAAGCATCTGGCATTACATTTTCATCATGAGACATTAATTGAATCATGATTTGAGTTTCAGCATGATAATCATCTGGGAAAAGCGGACGTAGTACGCGATCCACTAATCTCATTGTTAATATTTCGCTATCACTAGGACGTGCTTCTCTTTTAAAAAAGCCTCCAGGAAAACGACCTGCTGCCGCAAATTTTTCGCGATAATCTACAGTTAAAGGTAGAAAATCTACCCCAGGGTTGGCTGTTCTAGCAGATACAGCTGTTGCTAAAAGCATCGCGTCGCCCATTCGCACAACTACAGACCCATCGGCTTGTTTGGCTAATTTCCCAGTTTCGATTGTAATAGTTCTTCCATCTCCTAAATCGATAACTTCTTGAAATACTTTTGGGATCATAAAATCTTTTTTTGTTAAATTAAACAATGGGTTCTAGTTGTGTTGTTGATGTGTTGTTGTGTGTGTAGTTGTTTGAAACCCAATGAAAAACCAAACTTTAGTTTTGAAATATTTAAAAAATAAAAAGAGGCGCGCGGGCACCTCTTTTCTTTTGGATTATTTTCTGATGTTTAATTCTTTGATAATCGCACGGTATCTGTTAATCTCCTTGTTTTTTAAGTAGTCAAGAAGGGATCTTCTTTTACCTACTAACTTTACTAATGAGCGCTCAGTGTTGTAATCATGACGATTTTTCTTTAAGTGCTCAGTTAAGTGATTAATTCTGAAAGTAAATAATGCTATTTGACCTTCTGCAGAACCAGTGTTTTCAGCTTTTCCTCCGTGTTGAGCGAAGATTTCAGATTTTTTTTCTTTTGATAAATACATTCTAATATTATTTAAATGATTATTATGTAGACTGAGATATTCTCAATACGGGTGCAAAGTTAAAAATATTTATGAATTATAAATTATGATTTATGAATTATTTTTAAAAAAGTTTAGCAACTTCTGGAAGTTACGAATTCTAAAAAGCGTTCGTCTGCTTCTGTAAAAGGGTCTATGACATGACTGTCAATATCTATTTGTCCAATGTTTATGCCATTTACAAATAAAGGAACAACAATTTCAGATTTTACAGTAAAACTGCAAGCTATGTAATTGTCTTGTGCTTTTACATCAGGTACTACAAAATTCTGATTAGATTCTGCTACTTGTCCGCAAATTCCTTTGCCAAAAGGAATAATAGTATGATCTGTTTCTGCTCCCACATAAGGGCCTAAATGCAAGGTGCGTGTTTCATGATTAGCAAAGTAAAATCCAACCCAATTATAATAGGAGATTTTATCTTGTAATAATTGACAGATGTTCAATAGTTTTTCATTTTTGGATAATGAATCATTTGCTATGATAGATATGATCTGTGGTTTTAGATTTTCGAATGGCATGATTTTTAAGTTTTTTGCAAATGTAAATGACTTGTTTTTTAAAAATTATATAAATTTGTTAAAAAATGATTTTTTGAAGACATTGTTAAAAGAATATCGCCCCTTTTTTTCTTTTTTTAGGAAAATTTTTTGTTTCTTATTTGATGCTTACAATTCTTTATAGGCTTTATTTGTCAGGTTTTGTAAATCAGGTAGATGGTTTTACTGAAAATGTGTCTTATACAACGGGAAAAATATTAGTCTTTTTAGGACAAAGAGTTCAAATTGTAGAAGACGCTCTGAATGAACAGTATCAGTTATATTTTAATGGGAAATATTTGGCTCGTATAATAGAAGGTTGTAATGCAATAAGTGTTATTATTCTTTTTGAATCTTTTGTAATCGCTTTTTCGACAAGTTTTAAAAAAACATTTATGTTCTTGTGGTTTGGAAGTGTTCTTATATATGTTGTCAATATTTTAAGAATCGTTTTATTAACGATTTTGTATGATCTTTATCCTGAATATGAACATTTTTTACATTCAGTATTGTTTCCTTTCATTATTTATGGTATAGTGTGTTTACTTTGGTTGTATTGGATAAAAAAATATGCGAAATATATTTCAAAATAAATATAAGATTGCAATAATTATTCTGTCAGTATTTGGTTTGATATTGATTAGGAATTATGAATCAAATTGGTTTTATGATCCTTTTATAGCGTATTTTAGAGGAGAATTTCAAGGAAGTTTATATCCAGAATATAGTTTGTTTAAGCTAGTGTTTAGTTGGTTGATTCGTTATGGCTTAAATACAGTATTAAGTTTGGTTATTTTGTATATGCTATTCCAAAAAAATTCGATCATTAAAATTTCAATTTTTCTTTATGTTGTTCTTTTCTTTTTTCTAGTTTCTTTAATTGTTTTAGTTTTAGAATTTTGTGATGAAACTTTTGTAATGACCTTGTTTTATATGCGTCGATTTCTAATTCAACCGTTGTTTTTAATTTTGTTTATTCCTGCTTTTTATTACCAAAAAAGAATTTGGAAAATAATTAACATTTGTTTTAGAATTATGGATTGTAAATAATTAATATATTTGTGGTGATGAAACTCCGCGGTTTTATAAATATTTGTTTGGCTTTTCTTGTATTGATTTCTAATACAGGTTTTGCGATTAATGTCCATTATTGCGGTGAGGTAGTTGCAGCTATTACTGTTGAACATGTTGAAAAACAAAGTGATTCAGATTGTTGTGAAAATAAAGTACAGATACAAGATTCTTGTTGTAAAGACAAAAAGGTTGAAATTAAAAAAACGACTTCAGAAAATGTTTTAATAAAATCATTTCAACTTAAAATTCCTTCTTTTGTTGTTTTAGAATCATTCAAACTTATATTAAAGAGATATAAAGTAGATTTAATAAAAAAAGACAATCTACTTGCTTATTATTGTGATACACATGCGCCACCGCTCTATAGATTATATTCTAGGCTAGTATTTTACGCTTAATTAAATTAGTGAAATTGGTTTTCGGAAATTTTTTCGATTGTAAATTTTTACTAATTTAATTAAAAAGATGAAATATAGCTATTTATTTATATGTTTGTTAGTTAGCACTGTACTACTCGGACAAGATGTAGACACTCTACAAACGATCACGGTTCAATCTAAGCGTGAAAAAATACAAAAATCATTACTAAAGCCCACTAATACCACCGTTTTGTCTAGTAAGGAGTTGTTAAAGGCAGCTTGTTGTAACCTAGCCGAAAGCTTTGAAACGAATCCTACTATTGATGTTAATTATTCAGATGCTCTGACGGGAACCAAGCAGATAAAAATGCTAGGATTAACTTCTCCTTATTTATTAATCACGGAAGAAAATATACCTTCTGTTCGGGGTGCTTCACAGGTATATGGTATGTCTTTTACTCCAGGAACTTGGGTAGAAAATATTCAAGTCACAAAAGGAGCAGGAAGTGTGATTAATGGATACGAAAGTATTTCGGGGCAAATAAATACAGAGTTGTTAAAGCCAGCTAAAGAAATACCTTTCTACTTGAATTTTTATGGTTCTACTGATTCTCGTTTTGAATTAAATACACATCTCACAGAAAAAAATAGGCACTAAGTGGAGCACTCTTTTATTAACGCATTCTAATATGAGGGTATCTAAAATGGATATAAATGGAGATGGATTCTTGGATAATCCATTAGGTCGTCAAGTAAATGTGATGAATCGTTGGCAATATGCTAACGCTGAAACAGGGTGGGTGAGTTTTTTGAATTTTCGTTATATGAAAGATGAAAAATTAACAGGACAAATAGAGTTTAATCCGATGGTAGATAAATTGACTAAAAATAGATGGGGTTCAGAGATTAATACGGATCGGATGGATTTTTCTTCTAAAATTGGTTATGTATGGAGAGATGCTCCTTATCAAAGTATTGGTTTACAAAACGCATTTACAACACATAATCAAAATTCTTATTTTGGGTTACGAACTTATGATATAAAACAAAACAGTTTTTATTCTAATTTAATTTTCAATTCCATTATACAAAATACAAAGAACAAATTTGCCGTGGGTTTGAATTTTACTTCTGATGATTATAATGAATTTGTTTTGGGGAAAGATGTAAGTCGAAGAGATAATTCTATTGGAGCATTTTTTGAGTATACGTATGATAATATGGATAAATTTAGTATTATTTTAGGCGGACGTACAGATTATCATAATCGTTTAGGTTTTTTTATTACGCCTCGTGTTCATGCTCGTTATAATCCATGGAAAGATGCTGTTTTCAGAATTTCAATAGGAAGAGGGAAACGAGCAGCTAATGTTTTTGCCGAAAATCAAGTTCTTTTTGCAAGTAATAGAAACTTGAATGTTTTGGGAGATTCAGGTAAGATTTATGGTTTACACCCAGAAATAGCATGGAATTATGGCTTTGGGTTTTTACAGAAATTTAAATTTTTTGGGATGAATGCTGATGCTTCGGTCGATATTTATCGTACTGATTTTCAAAATCAGGTGGTGATAGATGTTTTGCAATCATATCAAGATGTGAATTTTTATAACCTAGAAGGACGTTCATTTGCCAATAGTTTTCAAACAGAATTTAATATAGAAATTATTAAACAATTAAACTTGCGTTCAGCATATAAATTATATGACATCGAAACAGATTATAAATTGGGTAGATACCAACGTCCTTTACAACCAAAACATCGTTTTTTCTTTAATATCGAGTATGCAACAAGGATGAAAGAAAAAGGAAAGCAATGGCGTTTTGATTTTACACTGAATTGGACAGGTAAGCAACAATTACCTAATACAAATCTAGAATTAACTTCATTTTCACCTGATTTTGTTGTAATGAATTCACAGATAACCCATACATTTTCTTCAGTCTTTGAGATATATACAGGAGTTGAAAATTTAAGTAACTATAAACAACAAAAGGCTATTGTAGGAGCAGAAAATCCATTTGGGGAAAATTTTGATAGTTCAGTAGTATACGCGCCCATTTTTGGACAAATGATTTATGCTGGCTTGCGTTTTAAAGTAAACAAATGATACTTTTATTGAATAATATTTAATACTTTTTAAAAATTTAATATTCTAAAAAAATGAAAAAAATAATTCTAATTTTAGCTGTATTGATGAGTATTTTGAGTTTTGCTCAAGAGAAAAAAATTAAAAAAGCAAAATACGATATAGAAGTAAATGGTAATTGCGAAATGTGTAAAAAACGAATAGAAAAAGCTGCTTTTTCTATTTCAGGAGTAAAAATGGCACAGTATACTATTGAAGGAAAAGTATTGCATTTAGTAATAAATGAAGAAAAATGCACATTGTTAGATGTGGAGAAAGCTATAGGGAAAATAGGTCATGACACTAAAAATGTAAAAGCAAGTCAAGAAGATTACGAAAAACTTCATGGTTGCTGTCAATATGAACGAAAATAAAGATATTGTTAAATCATATCTCTATTCATTAAACTCAGATTACGCGGCACTAGTTTTTTTATAGGTAAAAATAACTTTAAGATGCAAAAAGAACTCCTTTTTCGTTTTAAAAGAGGAAAAGCTATTTTTTTTGAAAAGAAATTTTTACATTTTTTAATTATTTTCATTTAAAGAATAGAGTTCAGCGCGTAATCTAGATGAAAAATGAATTAATATTAATTATTTTGAAAAGAAATCATGAATATCATACCATTTGAACTTAAAATATACTGGATTAAAAAGTAAAATTCTCGATATGTTTTTTTATTTTAAAACAACTCGAACAAACGGTTGAGTATATAATTGAAATCATCGTTAGTTCGAGTGAGAAGTGCATCGAGAATCAACACTAATTTTTATTGATTTTGTAGGATAGTGCCTAAATCAACATGCAGTTTGTCACTCCTACGTAAGGAGAAGCCTTATAATCAGTATTATGTGATTTCTCCCTTTGGTCGAAATACCAAGATTGCGAACTTTTTGGAAAGTTTCAAGGTTAAAAAAAGTATTATGAGGAAATTTCAAAGGTTAAAAGATATAAAAAGAGTAATTTAAATTATTACCATATTAAGACGATTTATGTTGAATAAGAACTATTAAAAATCTAAAACTATATTAAAATGAAAACAAATACATTTTATTTCTCGCAAATTAAAAAATCAGTTTGTAAATTAACCATGTCATGTATTGTTGTTATTTCTGTTCAGTTGCTATTTATTTCATGTAGTACGGATAATAATACTAATGTTACGAATTTAGAAAATGATGGAGATCCTTCAATTGGTTTAGCACGATTTCCATTAGATTTGATTAGTACGCCTATTTTTACCACTAATTTTCCTTCTTTTGTTGTATCTGCTCAAACACCCATTGATATTCAAACAAAAAATACGATTGCACTTAACAAAAGTGATTTAGAGATTCATTATGGAAAAATGACTTTAACCAACGTTACAAATAACGCTAACGAAGAGTTGAAGATTAATATTAATAAAACAGATTCAGATAATAATTATATTACTATTAGTAAGAAAAGATATAATTTAGCTAATATACACTTTCATTATAATAGTGAGCATAAAATAGATGGAATATATAGCAAAATGGAAATACATCTTGTAAATAAAGCAGCAGATAACTCGTATGCAGTTTTAGGTGTTTTGGTTGAATTAGGATCTGTGAACTCAACAATCCAAAAATTATTTCAAAATTCCCCTACTGAGGCAGATCAAGTAAATACTCCTAATATTGCTTTATCTATTACGGAAATGCTTCCAGAAGACCAAGGTAAAATGTATTCATATATTGGTTCTCTTACAACACCAAATTTTGGAATAAACTCTGATGTTGTTAATGGAGGACCTGTTACATGGTTTGTATTTAAATCTAAATTAGAAATTTCTTCTTCTCAATTTGATTTCTATAAATCAATTTATACAAAACCTAATTTTAGAAATATTCAACCATTAAATAAAAGAAAAGTATATCTTATAAAATAAGAAAATATTACCAAGATTATATTAGCTCCTTTAAGTTTATGGATTTACAAATAATACACTATTTAGTATATTGAATCTTTTTTTAATAGATTCTTCTTTAGTCAAAAAGATAATAAATTAAATCCAAATTACGTAATGAAAACTTATTAAAGATAAAAAAGATGAAAATTTAGTTTTTTTATTCTTTTATTTTTATTGAAAAATAAAACACGTAATTTGGATTAAGATGAGAGTGAAAAGTTTTGTAAATTCAAAGAAGAGATAATTTTTATGTTAAAATATATATATTATTATTTGCAATCAAATATTAAAATACTAACTTAGTCTAATGAAATTTTTAACAAGCATATTATTGTTATCCTTTCTTTCTTTTCAATTTATGCCAAGCATTATGGTGTTGATGGATGATGAAAAAGAAAGTAAGGTTTCTTGGTTATTGCTTGAAGAAGATACAGAAGACTCTAAAGAAACGAAAGAAATAAAGGAGTATAAAGCGGAGTTTATTCTTGAGTTTTTCACTAATGAATTAAAAATTATTTTCAAAAAAACGAATATAAATAATCATCTTTATATACTAAAAGATTATTTGGTTCACTTACTACTTCACGATACACCTCCAGAGATTATTTAGATCGCTATAACTTAAGTACATTTCGTGTACTTATATTTTATTGATTTAAATTTAATTAGGATGACAAAAAAAATAAATATTTTTGGAAACCTTGGTTCTGACTTGCCAGCAGGACTAGTGGTTTTCTTAGTAGCATTGCCTTTGTGTTTAGGTATTGCGTTAGCTTCTGGTGCGCCTCTTTTTGCAGGAATTATTTCGGGAGTAATAGGCGGTATAGTTGTAGGTTATTTGAGTAAATCACATTTGTCTGTATCAGGACCTGCAGCTGGTCTTACTGCAATTGTTTTAACTGCTATTTCGGATTTAGGATCATTTAATGTCTTTTTATTAGCTGTTTTTATAGCAGGAATTATTCAAATAATTTTAGGATTTCTAAAAGCTGGAGCTATTTCTAGTTACTTTCCTAATAATGTAATTGAGGGAATGTTAGCAGGTATAGGAATTATTATATTTTTGAAGCAATTGCCTCACGCCTTTGGTTATGATAAGGATTATGAAGGTGATTTAGCATTTTTGCAACCCGATGGAGAAAATACTTTTTCTGAATTATTTTCGGTTATAGGGAATATACATTTGGGAGCTACTCTAATTGCTATTATATCTTTATCTATTTTAGTGTTGTGGCCTAAAATACCTATATTAAAAGATTTGAAATTAGTTCCGCCAGCTTTAGTTGCTGTGGTAGTAGGAATTGTTATAAATCAAGTTTTCTTACTAACAGGCTCTTCTTTAGCTGTTTTAGATGGTCATTTGGTAAAATTGCCTGTTCCAAAATCATTTATAGAATTTCAGGAGAGTTTTACAATGCCCGATTTTACACAATTTTCAAATCAAAAGGTTTGGATTGTAGCTATTACAATAGCAGTGGTTGCTTCTATAGAAACATTGTTGTGTATTGAGGCAGCTGATAGAATGGATAAACATAAAAGATATACAGATACCAATAACGAGTTGAAAGCACAAGGAATAGGTAATTTAGTAAGTGCCCTTTTAGGAGGTTTACCTATGACATCTGTTGTAGTTCGTACAACAGCTAATGTCAATGCGGGTAACGAAACTAAAATGGCAACCATTTTTCATGGTATTTTGCTAATTGTTTGTGCGGTAGCCATACCCTCTGTTCTGAATAAAATTCCATTAGCTACTCTTGCAGCAGTTTTATTATTAGTGGGATATAAATTAGCCAATCCAAAAATAATAAAACACTTTTATGAAAGAGGTAAATATCAATTTATTCCTTTTATAGCAACTATGATTGGAGTGGTATTTACAGATTTGTTAAAAGGAGTAGCCTTAGGATTGATAATAAGCGTAATTTTTATTTTAAAAGGAAATATGAAACGTGCTTATAATTTTAGAAAAGAAAATTATAAAGAAGGAGATTTTATTCATATTGATTTAGCACAAGAAGTATCTTTTTTAAATAAAGCAGCTATTAAATTAACCCTCGCTTCTATTCCTGAAAATTCTTCTGTGGTAATTAATGCTTCAGATACAGTGTATATAGCACATGATGTATTAGATCTAATAAAAGAATTTAAAAAAATTAGAGCAAAAGAAGAAAATATTAATGTGAAATTAGTAGGCTTTAAAGAAGCTTATGAGTTAGAAAATACAGGAGAAGAAGAAAAACATATTTATGTAGAACACACAATTAAGTAATCATAATGAGAACTCTAAATAAAGAATTACAGTCGCAAATAAGTCCAAATAACGCTCTGAAAATATTAAAAGAAGGAAATCAACGATTTGTAAAAAATCTAAAGATTCATAGGGATTTATTGGAACAAGTAAATGATACACGAGACGGACAATGGCCTTTTGCTACCATTTTGAGTTGTATAGATAGTCGTACTTCAACAGAGTTAATCTTTGATCAGGGATTAGGAGATGTTTTTTCGGTAAGAATTGCAGGAAATGTAATAAATACAGATATTCTAGGAAGTATGGAATTTGCCTGTAAAGTAGCAGGGTCTAAACTAATAGTGGTACTAGGACATACTAAATGCGGTGCTGTGAAAGGAGCTTGTGATCATGTAGAAATGGGAAATTTAACAGAACTCCTTTCTAAATTACAACCAGCAGTATATGAAGAACGTATAACAAAAGAAAATAGAACTTCAGAGAATAGTACATTTGTAGAAAATGTAGCAGAGATTAATGTAAAGAGAACTGTAAAATCAATTTTACAAAGGAGTTATATTTTAGAACAAATGGTAGAAAATGGAGAAATAGGAATTATAGGCGGGATGTATAACATAGAAACAGGTTTAGTTGAGTTTTATGAAGACTACGCTTTTATAAAATCCGATTTAGATACTAATTTTAATCTAAAAGAATTAATTAAATAAAAAAATGAGTGATTTCTATAAAAAATTATTAGATAATAATAAAAAGTGGGTAGAAACAAAATTAAATCAAGATCCCAATTTTTTCAAAGATTTAGCAAAAGGACAAAATCCCCCTTTATTATGGATAGGTTGCTCAGATAGCCGTGTACCCGCTAATGAAATTACAGGAACAAAATCAGGTGAGGTTTTTGTACATCGTAACATAGCTAATATGGTGGTACATACAGATATGAATATGCTAAGCGTGTTAGATTATGCTGTAAATGTATTAAAAGTCCGCCATGTAATTGTTTGCGGTCATTATGGATGTGGAGGTGTAAAAGCAGCTATGGGAAATAGTTCTTTTGGTGTCATTGATAATTGGATTCGACATATAAAGGATATTTATCGTTTTAATAAAGAAAAACTTAACTCTATAGAAAATGAAGAAGAACGATTCAATAAATTTGTAGAACTAAATGTTAAAGAGCAAGTATTAAACTTAGCTAAAACATCTATTGTACAAACAGTGTGGAAAAACGGACAGGAATTATTTTTACATGGTTGGGTGTACGGTTTGAACTCAGGATATGTAACGGATTTACAAGTAAATTTTTCATGTAATTCTGATTTACATGAAATGTATCAATTAGAGGTTTAATCATTTTTATGATTAATTTAATGAATATAATAGGGGCGATTGTGCTAAAAATAGTACCTTCGCCCTTTTAAATGTTTAAATATTTATGAAAGAGTTCAATTGGTTACAATTACTAAATCCAGAGTTTTATATCCTATTAGAATTTGGTGGAATTAAAATAGGATTGATTGTCGTTTTATTCATCGTTTTTGCTGAAACAGGATTGTTAGCTGGTTTCTTTTTGCCAGGTGATAGTTTGCTTTTTCTTGCAGGAATTTATAGTGAAACCTTAATGAGTCAAATAACTTTGGGGAATGACTTTTTAAATGTAACGGTTTTTGCCTTCCTAGTTGGACTTATGGGAGTTATTGGTAATATGGCAGGTTACTGGTTTGGAGCTAAAAGCGGAAACTATTTATACAATCAAAAAGATACATTCTTTTTAAGAAAAAATATTTATATCAAGCAAAAGATTTTTTTGATAAATATGGCAACAGAGCCATTGTGTTTGCTCGTTTCCTACCTATTGTCAGAACCTTTGCTCCTGTGGTAGCGGGTATCGTTGAAATGGATAAAAAGAAATTTATGTTCTACAATATACTAGGATCTTTTTTATGGGCTTTTTCCATGATTTTTGCAGGACACTATCTTCATACATTATTTTTACAAAGTTTTGGAATAGATCTAAAACATTATATAGAGTTCATAGTAATAGGAATTGTAGCTTTTACCACTTTGCCTGTTTTATGGAAAATATTTAAAAAGAAAGTACATATTGAATAAAAAAATATTAATTTTGCCTTTACTGGATTAAATAAAAACCACTATATGTTTAAGATATTAAATAATAAAAAAGCTTTTGAAAAAAAGGGATGGATTTCATTCCTTTTGGCTTTTTTGTTATTATTATCAATATCAGGTAAAAGCTTCTCTAATGCTGAGAATTTTTTAAAAATCCAGTAAAAATAGATAAAGAAAAGAATTCTTCTAAATCAAAAATTATTTCTGTTAACCAAAGCTTAGACGATGACGATGAAGAATTAACAGAATTAGATCTTGAAGATGATAACATTGAGGAATTTATTTTCTCTAAAGAATATGTTTTTTCGCTTCCAGTTACTTTTATTAAAAAAAGACTACAATACAATAGGTTATAAGAGTTTTAAACTCATATATAATCAACCCCTATATATACTCTACTGTAACTGGAAATATGATCTAATTTAATTAATTCCTTAAGCGATGTATTTACATCAAAAAGAGGTATTAATTAAATATTTCCTAAAAATGAATTTAACGAATCAGCGATTCGTGGAGCATGATGTACTTCACGAACTATCGCATTACTTACCTGCGCAAAATCCATTGAAAGACTTTGTGCACCACAATACTTTGCATGCTTTTCAAAAACAACCTTTTTTATGATGCTTTACATCAAGCATCTACAGTATTTGGTTATAAAACCTATTTATCATTAGCTGAATTCAGAGCTAAATACGCTAATGGTGAAATTTCGAAAGAAATTCTAAAAAAAGTTGTATATGATCGGAAACTAGAATATTCATATAAACTATGGGAACATAAAGTATTAAATGAAATTTATGATGAATCCTTATCTTCAAGAATAGGTAGTGTACGTTCTTTATGGAAAGAATACTATGCTATGAATTTAGACAAAGCAACACATGGAATTTTGTTTAGAGTATTATGTAGTTACTTAGATCAAGGAATTTCAGTATGGCCTTTTCCTGTTCATGATAAAGGATTTTTAGCTTCTATAAAAGAATTAGATAAAAATGGAATCACCGGTTTCTTTAAAACGCCAAGAGCAAAAACATTATTACAAAGTGAAATTAGTATAGAAGAATTATTGCATATTATAGTGGGTAATGAGGCTTATTATACCCATTATTTGTTTGATCAACAATTTTCACATCCAGGTTGGAGTGGTATGGTGGCAACATTGGAGCAAAATCCAGTTTCATTATTAGCCAAAAAGAGGATTACATTACAAGAACTTATAAAGTTTGAATTGCTATTAGAAATAGATGTTTTAGATCAAAAATTTGGCAAAAATTGGAAACCAATTGCTTACAATTTACAAGAACCACTTGAAGATATTTTTTCAGCTCCTGAGTATTCTGAATATTTTGAAGTATTATCTATATGGCAAGAAGCTTTTGAATGGAGTTTTTATAACCAAGCATTATTAGGGATACAACAAACGAGTACCCAAATACGACCTAAAAAACAAACGAGTTTTCAAGCCATGTTTTGTATGGATGATAGAGAATGCTCTTTTAGACGATATATAGAAGAAGAAGATCCTAATGCTCAAACCTTTGGTACAGCAGCCTTCTTTAATTTTGAATTTTTTTATCAACCAATACAAGGGAAATTTTTTACAAAGCTTTGTCCTGCTCCAGTAACACCTAAATATTTGATAAAAGAATTACCCAGAAAGAAAAAACATGCTACAGATCTTCATTATCACAAGCGTACACATTCTTTGTTATTTGGATGGTTAATAAGCCAATCATTAGGTTTTGCGTCAGCTTTTAAATTATTTTTGAATATTTTTAAACCCACCATTACCCCTGCAACATCAGCTTCATTTAAACATTTAAATCCAAAATCACAATTAGTAATTGAGAACGATAATGGGTTACAACAAGATGGGTTACAAGTAGGTTTTACAGTAGAAGAAATGGCTACTCGTGTAGAAGGATTACTTAGATCTATAGGCCTTGTGAAAAATTTTGCTCCCATAGTATATGTAGTAGGGCATGGTGCCACTAGTGTAAATAATACTCATTTTGCAGGTTATGACTGTGGTGCTTGTAGCGGAAGACCAAGTTCCGTAAATGCCAAAGTCTTATCTTTTGCAGCCAATCATCCTGAAGTACGTATTCTTTTATCAAAAAAGGAATAGAAATTCCTAATACTACTCAATTCTTGCCAGCACTACATGATACAACTCGTGATGAAATTGAGTTTTATGATGAAAAAGTATTGACCCAAATCAATTTAGATATTCACATCCAGAACAAAAAAACTTTTGAAAAAGCTTTGGATAAAAATGCTGTTGAGCGTTCTCGTCGTTTTGAAATCATAACCAAATCAGATGATTTAAAAAAAATACATAATTCCGTTAAACGTCGTTCTGTTTCTTTATTCGAACCACGTCCAGAACTCAATCATGCTACCAATGCCATGTGTATAGTCGGGAGAAGAACAGTATCTGAACAATTATTCTTAGATAGACGTTCCTTTTTAAATTCTTTTGATTATAAAGTAGATCCTAAAGGCGATTATTTGGCAGGAATATTAAATGCAGTAGCTCCAGTAGGAGGAGGTATTAATCTGGAATATTATTTTTCTAGAGTAGACAATCATAAGCTAGGAGCAGGATCTAAACTGCCTCATAATGTTATGGGATTAATAGGTGTTGCTAACGGAATTGATGGTGATTTACGTCCAGGACTACCCAATCAAATGATTGAAGTACACGACCCTGTTCGATTGTTAGTAGTTGTCGAACATTTTCCAGAAGTGGTAAAATATGCAATTACCAAAAATTCAGCTACTTATGAATGGTTTTATAATGAATGGGTTAATCTAGTTGTATTACATCCAGAAACGAAACAACTTTTCCGATTTATTAAAGGCAGTTTTGAGTTATATAAACCTCTAAAGGTTGCATTAGGTGATATTCAGGACATACTTAAATATACACAAACTAGTATGGATAATTTAAAAGTAGGTATTATTAAATAAGAGGAACGGATATGTGGAATGAAATTTTAATAGCATTTGTGTTAATCCCTTTTGCTGGTTTTTTTATTAGTTTTTGGTTGCCTGAAGAAAAAGAATCATGGTTATCTAGAACCGCTTTAGGTACCGTTTTAGTTCAATTGTTTTCCTTGGTAGTATTCTTGTTTTATTGGATATTAAAAGGTGCTAAACCATTTAATCTTTTTGAAGTAAGTTTAGTAAAAACAAATCATTATGAGTTTTTTATTGATTTCTTTTTGATAAAGTAACCGCTGTTTATCTATTTGTAGGAGCCTTGTTAATTTCAATGGTTACCACCTATAGTCGTTATTATTTACATCGAGAAAAAGGATATAAGCGTTTTTTTATAACGGTTTTATTTTTCTTTTTGGGTATAATTTAGCTGTTTTATCAGGAAATTTTGAAACCTTATTTATAGGTTGGGAAATTATAGGAATTTCCTCCTTTTTATTGATTGCATTTTATAGAGAACGCTATTTACCAGTAAAGAATGCGTTTAAAGTATTTTCGATTTATCGAATAGGAGACGTTGGCCTATTGTTAGCCATGTGGGCAAGTCATCACTTGTTTCATGAAAATATTACCTTTATGAAGATGTATAATTATGAGTTAGTAAGCGAACATCTTCAAACGCATTCTTTTATTGGTGTTTTTATTGGTTTATGTTTAGTATGTGCAGCAGCTGTTAAATCAGCCCAAGTCCCTTTTTCTTCTTGGCTGCCTCGTGCTATGGAAGGACCTACTCCGTCGAGTGCTATTTTTTATGGTTCCTTATCCGTACATTTAGGCGTATTCCTTATGTTACGAACTCACCCTTTTTGGGAACATCAAACTTCGTTACGAATTGCTATTGGAGTAATGGGGGGCTGACTAGCTTAGTAGCCACTTTTATGGCTCGGGTTCAGTCTTCTGTTAAAAGCCAAATTGCTTATAGCTCCATTTCTCAAATAGGATTAATTTTTATAGAAATAGCTCTTGGGTTAGATACTTTGGCCTTACTGCATTTTGCAGGCAATGCTTTTTTAAGAACCTATCAACTTTTGGTTTCTCCGTCTGTTGTAAGTTATCTTATAAGAGAACAATTTTATCATTACGAACCCGTAGAACACACATTTGAAGACTCTTTGCCTAAACGTTTAGAATATGCACTTTATATATTAAGCATTAAAGAGTTTAATTTGGAAAAAATAGTAAATTTATTTCTATGGAAACCCCTTAAATTCATTGGTAAATTTTTGAATTTCTTGAACTTAAAAAGAATATTTCTTCTTTTTGTGCCAATTTATATAGGAGGTATACTATTACTAAAAAGTAAGATCCATTTATTAGAACAACTAAATAATAGATTGCCTGAATTTTTTGCTTTTATAGGTTTAATCTCAGTCTTTAAATCATTTTCAGAACGAAAAAGCCCTTTTGTAGCTTGGGTTTTGATAATATTTAATCACTTTTGGATTGTTTTAGCTATTCTATTTAATGAAAAAGTTGATTTTTATGAAATTTCTCTATATCTCACAGGAATAATAATGGCTGGGATATTAGGATATATAGCACTTGTAAAATTAAGTAAAATAGAAAGTAAAACCTCATTAAATCAATATTTAGGACATGTATATGAACATCCCAAATATGCCTTTTTCTTTTTAGTTGCAGCTCTTGGTGTAACAGGTTTTCCCATTACGACTACTTTTATAGGTGAAGACCTATTGTTTAGTCATATAGAAAGTGATCAAGTAATACTTGCCTTTTTTATAGCCAGTAGTTTTGTGGTTTCAGGAATTGCAGGAGTACGTATTTATACACGATTATTCTTAGGACCACACGTAAAAACATATCATGAATTACCTTATAAATCTTCTTAAATAAAAAAATATTCATTATATATGAACACAAAAAATAAAATTAATATTCCTACTGACGGATTAGCAGGATTAAAAGAAAATTTTTCATCTGATGCCATTTCAGGTTTTATCGTTTTTTTATTAGCATTACCTCTAAGTTTAGGAATTGCTAAAGCATCAGATTTTCCACCGATAATGGGTTTAATTACCGCAATTATAGGAGGTATCCTAGTAAGTATACTATCTGGATCAAAGTTGACTATCAAAGGACCAGCAGCTGGGTTAATTGTAATTGTTGCAGGTTCTGTAGCCGAATTTGGTAAAGGAGATGTAACTTTAGGTTGGAAACTTGCTTTAGGAGCCATGGCGGTAGCTGGGGTAGTGCAAATACTTTTTGGACTACTAAAGTTAGGAAAACTAGCTGATTTCTTTCCGCTTTCGGCTATACATGGAATGTTAGCTGCAATAGGTATCATTATTATTGCAAAACAAATTCCTGTTTTGTTAAATGATGATCCAACTTTAGCAAAAGGCAAAAAACCTTTAGAATTGTTAATAAATATACCTAATTTTATTATAAATCTTGATCCAAAAGCGACTTTAATAGGTATAATTGGTCTAACGATTATGATGGGATGGCCATTTATTAAAAATACTTTTATCAAAAAAATCCCAGCACCACTTGTAGTTTTGCTTTTTGCTATTCCTGCTGAATTGTTTATGGATTTTAAACACACGGAACCACCTTTTGCTTTAGTCAAAATAGGAAATCTAGTAGAAAATCTAAATATAAATGTTGATTTCTCAGGAATATCACAAACAGGGCTTTTTATAAAATATGTCATTATGTTTGCCTTAGTAGGGACTTTAGAATCATTACTGACAGTAAAAGCAATTGATTTACTAGATCCATTTAAAAGGAAATCAAACAACAACAAAGATTTAATTGCAGTAGGAGTAGGAAATGTGTTGGCAGCATTTTTAGGAGGATTACCTATGATTGCTGAGGTAGCTCGTAGTTCTTCCAATGTAAATAATGGCGCAAAAACACGTTGGGCTAACTTTTTTCATGGACTATTTATTTTATTATTCTTATTAATGGCTGCTCCCATATTAGAAATGATTCCTAATGCAGCTTTAGCCGCAATGCTCATTACAGTAGGAATTAAATTAGCACATCCTAAAGAATTTATTCATACTTTTGAAATAGGAAAAGAACAATTAGCAATATTTTTAGTAACTATTTTCTTTACTTTATTTGAAGATTTATTAGTAGGTATCGGTGCAGGTATGCTTCTTAATATAATTATTCACTTGTATCACGGTACTCCTCTTAGTTCTTTTTTTAAAGCACCTACTGAAGTTTTGTTTGAAGGAAATGAATATCAGATAAATATTAGTAAAGCTGCAATTTTTACCAATTTTTTAGGAATTAAAAGAAAATTAGAAGAAATACCTTACGGATTTAACGTAACTATAAATCTCAAAGAAACAAAAATGGTTGATAATTCCGTTTTAGAGAATTTAGAACATTTTAAACATGATTATGAAGCCAATGGAGGAAAAGTAAATATAGTAGGCTTAGAATCTCATCAAGCTTTTTCAAATCATCCTAATTCATCTAGAAAAAATTTACAATATGTTAAATAACGAATTTAAAAAACTATTTCTTTTTTTTTGTTTTATCTTTCATAATAATTCAAAAATCATTTTCTCAAAAAGTAAACCACAACAATGATGTTTGGTTACATTATGTTGGAAAAAATATGCTTACAAAAAGGCTATCTATTACCCTTGAAGCAACTATGCGTTATGCCAATGGTTTTAATGAAAAGCAACAATGGTTTATTAGACCATCGGTAGATTATCAATTTAACAAAAGTATAGTAGGTAGTGTAGGGTATTCACATTATGATACTTATGTGTATGGTGAAACTCCTCTAAATAAAATAGATACTCCAGAAGATCACGTTTGGATACAAGGAACCTATACCGTAAATCTTGGTAATTTTAAATTTATAAATAGATTACGTGATGAATTTCGATTTGTAGGGATTCCAGTTAAAAACGCTTCTGGAGATTATGTAATAGATCATTATGAGCATAGAAACCGTTTGCGTTATATGTTTTTAGTTAATTATCCTTTAACTAAAGATACAAATGGAAAATCTAAATTGTTTTTAAACGTTGGTGATGAAGCCTTTTTAAATATCGATGTAACAGGTGCTAAAACTTTATTTCAACAAAATAGAGCCATTGCTGGTTTTGGATATAATATTAATGCACACCATCAGGTACAATTAAATTACATTCACCAAAATATTTGGAATCTAGGAAATACAATTCAAGAAAATAACCCAACATTAAGAATATCTTACCTAACAAATTTTGATTGGTATACTAAATAAAAGATTTTTGAGTTATTTATTACGATAAATAAAAAACGTATGCTATCTAAAAAAATAAATAAAAATGTTAAATAAAAAAATAAAAAGTTTTTTTTTCTTTCTTATTTTTAGTTCTATTTATTCACAAAAAGTACTCAAATTAGAAGAATGCGAATTAGCTTTAAAAAAAAATAATTTACAACTAATTGCACAACAATATAATATTGAGGTATCTAAGGCTCAGATAATCCAAGCCAAGATTTGGCAGCAACCTCTAGTGTCGGGAGAAGTAAATCTTTATAATCCTGAAAAAAACTTTATTTTGATGTGGGTGTAACAGGGCAAAAAGCTTTTGCTATTCAACAGCTAATTTATATGGGAGGTAAAAAACGGAATGAGGTTGCTTTTGCAAAATCAAATTCTCAGCTTGCCGAGTTACAATTTGAGCAGGTCATGCTAAGTTTAAAATACCAGTTAGCACAAAGTTTTTCTAGTGTTTACTTTGATAACCAAAAAATAAAAGTCATTAATGAACAAATTGAAAAATTAGAATCATTATTAAGTGCCTATAATGAACAAGCAAAAAAGGAAATGTTTCTTTAAAGGATGTAGTACGTTTGCAAACACTTGTTTTAGGGTCTAAAAAATGACAAGGTTTCCATCACAAAAGACATTATTTCTAATCAGCAAACTTTATCATTAATTACAGGTATTTCTGGAAGTTATAGAACCCAATTTAAACGAAAAAAAAATATTGGATGATTATTCAGCCACCTTCTTTTCCAAAGAAGATATGAAGAAAAAACTTATCGAAAATAATCCAGAATATTTGTGGACCCAAAAAATGACCGAAAGCCAAGAATTATATCTCAAATGGCAACGATCATTAAATACACCAGATGTTACTTTAGGAGGGTCTTACGATCAAACAGGAGGAGCATTTAAAAATCAAATAAATTTAACTTTTGCTGTTCCTCTACCACTTTGGAGACAAAATAAAGGAAATGTAGCTATAGCAAAAGCACAATTAGAGCAAAGTAAAACCAATTTAGAGTATAAAAAACAAGAACTTGAAAACAGTTTAGATACAGCATATCTAATTTGGCAGCAATATACCCAACAATATAAAACTATTTTAGAAGACGATAAAAAAGAACTAGAAGCAGTATATGAAGGAATAGTTCAAAATTTTGAAAGAAGAAACATAACCCTTTTAGAGTTTACAGATTTTATGGAAAGCTATAATGAAGCTGTCATACAAAAAAATGAAATCAAAAAACAATGGGTAATTTCAGGTATAGGAATTAATTATATAACCAATAGTCAAATTTTTAAATAACCAATAGGTATGAGATATTGTAAAATAATTATAGTAATTATAACAGGCGTTTTTTTAAACTTATTGAGTTCTTGTAAACAAGAAAAAAAAGAAGAAGTTCAAGAATCCTTTTCTTTAACAGATAAAGTATTGGCATCTACACAAATGAAAGAAGCCAAAAAGAACAACTAAAAAATGAAATTCAATTTTTTGGTAAAATTACCGCTGATAATAACAAATACATAGAAGTATACCCCGTAGTAGGAGGAAATGTTACAAAAGTTTTTGTACAATTAGGCGATTATGTTGAAAAAGGACAGGTTTTAGCAACAATTAAAAGTACCTCAGTCGCGGGATTTCAAAAAGAGTATGATGATGCCCAAAATGAAGTAGTAGTAGCCAAAAGCAATCTAAAAGCCGCACAAGAAATGTACGAAGGAAAACTTAATACAGAACGCGATGTATTAGAAGCTAAAAGCGCCTATAATAAAGCTTTAGCCCAGTTAAAAAGAACACAAGAAACCAATACAATTTATCAAATACACGCAGGATCAATTTTTGAAGTTCGAGCTCCTATATCAGGATTTATTACACAAAAGTCAATTAATGAAAACACATTATTGCGTGACGATAAGACAGATAATATTTTTGATATAGCACAAATTAACAAAGTATGGGCCATAGCCAATATTAATGAAAGTGATATAGAACTAGTAAAAGTAGGAGAAGATGCTGAAATTACAACCCTCAGCTATCCAGACAAAAAATTTTATGGGAAAGTAGATAAAATTTTCAATATCATTAACCCAGAAACAAAAGCCATGAGCGCACAAATTGTGTTAGATAATCCTAAATTTTTGCTTAAACCCGAAATGCGCGCTAATATAAAGCTATCTTATAAAGAAAATGAATATATGATGGCTGTACCTTCCAATGCGGTTATTTTTGATAAAAGTAAAAATTTTGTGATGATTTTTAAATCAAGAACCAATATAGAAACACGTCAGGTTGAAGTTTTTAGACAAGTTGGTGATGTAACCTTTATATCAGCAGGATTGAACGAAAGAGAAAAGGTTATTACAAATAACCAATTGTTAATTTATGATGCTTTAAACGACTAATGAAAAAATCAATTTTTATTCTTGTAATGTGTTTTGCCCTAAAAAGCATTGCACAAGTTAATGATACTATAAATCATCAAAAAGGATTTACTATACACGCACAAACTACCGTTATCAATCAAACAAAAGCAGGGTTTAATGCTCCTTATTCAGGTGATAATAGTTTAGTAACAGATAATGAAAGTAAAACCTCTATGACAGGTACACTTTATCTAGGAGCTAAATTATGGAAAGGTGCAAGTATTTATCTTAATCCTGAAATAGCAGGAGGTTCTGGTCTTAGTGAAGCATTAGGGCTAGGAGGTGCTACAAATGGAGAAACATTTAGAATAGGCAATCCTGAACCAAAGATTTATGTGGCTAGGATGTTTTTTAAACAGATCTTCGATTTGAACAGAGGTGAACACAAAAAGATATTCAAAATTATTTTCATAATCACAGTGATTTTAATCAGTTAGACGAATATATTCCAAATAACTATTTAACCTTTACAATAGGAAAGGTAAGTCTTGCCGATTTTTTTGATGATAACCGTTATAGTCATGATGCGCGTACGCAGTTTATGAATTGGGGCTTAATGGCTAATGGAGCTTGGGATTATGCAGCTAATACCCGTGGTTACACTCCCGCAATTGTTTTAGAATATGTAACACCAAAACACGAATTACGTTACGGTACCGCTTTATTGCCTTTACTAGCAAATGGTAATGATATGAACTGGAATTACCCTAAATCTTCTTCACATAATTTAGAATATACTTATAAGTTTAGTATAAATAAACGATCAGGAGCGGTACGAGCACTTACTTTTTTCAACACAACTTATATGGGCAATTATGAAAAAAGTATTGCCCTAAATCCTTTTAGTCCAGATACAAAACAAGTACGAGTGCATGGCGGAACCAAGTTCGGTTTTGGTTTGAATGCTGAACAAGAATTAGCCAATGATTTTGGTGTTTTTGCGCGTTTAAGCTGGAATGACGGAAAATATGAAACTTGGGCATTTACAGAAATAGATAGAAGTTTTAGTTTAGGAGGAGTTTTAAACGGTAATCGTTGGAATCGTAAAAGCGATGTTTTAGGCTTGGCTTATTTAGTTAACGGACTTTCAAAACCTCATCAAGATTATCTAAAAGCTGGAGGAAAAGGCTTTATGTTAGGTGATGGTTATTTAAATTATACTCCTGAACATATTGTTGAAACTTATTATTCTGCGGAGTTAGTTAAAAATCAAATGTATTTAACAGGAACCTATCAGCTTATCCTAAATCCAGGATATAATGCAGATAGACAAGGTCCAGTAAATGTTTTTTCAGTAAGAGTACATTGCCGAATTTAAAAAAATAAATTATGAACAAATTCATAAAAAATATAATTGCTTTTTCATTAAAGAATAAACCTTTTACATTTTTTGGGTCGCAATACTTGTTATTTCTGGTTTTGTTGCTTTTAAAAATATGCCTATTGAAGCCTTTCCAGATGTAACCAATACACAAATTATTATTGTGACAGAATGGAATGGAAGAAGTGCCGAAGAAATTGAACGCTTTGTAACTACACCTGTGGAAATTGCTATGAATTCAGTACAAAAGAAAACAAGCGTTCGTAGTATTACCATGTTTGGTTTGTCAGTAATTAAAATCATTTTCGAAGATGATGTTGACGACTTTTTTGCACGGCAACAAGTAAACAATCAGCTACGAAATGTGTCGCTTCCCGATGGAGTAACTCCAGATGTACAACCTCCTTATGGACCTACAGGCGAGATTTTTAGATATACACTTCAAAGTAAAAATCGCGATAGTAAAGAATTATTGACACTACAAAATTGGGTAATCGATAGACAACTAAGAGCAGTGCCAGGTGTGGCTGATTTAGTTGCTTTTGGAGGGCAAGAAAAAACATACGAAATAAGTGTAGATCCTAATAGATTGGCAAAATACGGTGTAACCCCGTTACAAGTATATGAAGCCGTAACCGAAAGTAATATTAACGTAGGAGGAGATGTCATCGAAAAAAATGGTCAAGCTTATGTGGTTCGTGGTGTTGGTTTACTAGGAAGTATTCAAGATATTGAAAATATCATTGTTGACGATGCAGGCGGTAATCCTATTTTAGTTAAAAACCTTGCCGATGTTCATGAAAGTGCAATGCCACGAGTAGGACAAGTTGGTTTAAATGATAATGATGATGCTGTTGAAGGAATTATCGTGATGCGTAAAGGTGAAAACCCAAAAGAAGTCTTAGAGCGTGTAAAAGCAAAAATAGAGGAATTAAATACGTCTATTTTGCCTAAAGATGTTAAGATGGTGACATTCTACGACAGGGATAATTTGATGAATTTCACTACCGAAACGGTATTGCATAACATGTTTGAAGGGATCATTTTTGTAACAGTTATTGTATTTCTTTTCATGGCCGATTGGAGAACCACCATTACGGTATCTATTATTATTCCGTTATCTCTTTTATTTGCATTTTTATGCTTGAAACTAAAAGGAATGAGTGCTAATTTACTTTCTCTTGGTGCGGTCGATTTTGGAATTATTATTGATGGAGCCGTCGTTATGGTCGAAGGGATCTTTGTAACTCTAGACCACCTCGCACATAAAAAAGGAATGGATAAATTTAATAAGTTTGCCAAAGGAAAAATTATTAAACAAACAGGAACCACGTTAGGAAAAGCTATTTTCTTTTCAAAACTTATTATTATTACAGCTTTACTTCCCATTTTTGCATTTCAAAAAGTGGAAGGAAAAATGTTTTCTCCTTTAGCTTACACTCTAGGTTTTGCCTTATTAGGAGCCTTAATTTTTACATTAACACTCGTACCAGTACTATGCCATATCTTTTTGAATAAAAATGTAAAAGAAAAGCACAATCCTTTTGTTAATTTTTGGGACAACTTGGTTCAAAAAGGCTTTGGTTGGACTTTTGCAAACAAGCGAATTACATTGATTGTATCCACTTCTTTAATTGCCTTGATTCTTTTTTCAGCCAAATTTATGGGAACCGAATTTTTACCACAGCTTAATGAAGGGGCTTTATGGGTAGAAGCAAAATTCCCTATGAGTCAAAGCTTAACAGAAACGGTAAAAAAAACAGCCCTTTTACGTAAAGAACTACAAAAATTCCCTGAAGTAAATGGTGTTTTAAGTCAGGTAGGCCGTAGTAATGATGGTACAGATCCAAGTGGGTTTTATTACGTGCAGATGCAAGTAAACTTAAAGCCTAAAGACGAATGGAAACGCAAAATATCTATGGACGATTTAGTTCGTGAAATGGATAAAAACCTATCGCAATATCAAGGAATAGGATTTAATTATTCACAACCCATTATTGATAACGTAGCCGAAAGCGTAGCAGGTATTAATGCTTCTAATGCGGTGAAAATTTATGGTGAAAATTTAGAAGAATTAGATCGGTTAGCAAATCTGGTGATCTCTAATATAAAGAAAGTAGAAGGAATAAAAGACGTAGGGATTTTACGTAATGTAGGACAACCCGAAGTGAGTGTAATTTTAGATCGCGATAAAATGGCTGCCTATGGAGTAAAAATTTCAGATGCACAAGCAGTTTTAGAGATGGCTTTTGGTGGTAAAACAGCAACTGAAAAATATGAGGGGGAAAGAAAATTTGATGTTCGTGTTCGTTATATAAAAGAATACCGAAAAGACGAAAAAGATATGAGCAACTTGTTAGTACCCACTATTAACGGAAGTAAAATCCCTATTAAAGAGTTTGCAACCATCAAAAAAAATACAGGACCAGCATTTATTTATCGTGATAATACCAAACGTTTTATTGGCGTTAAATTTTCAGTTAGAGATCGTGATCTAGGGAGTACCATTGCAGAAGCACAACAAAATGTATCTAAATTAAAATTGCCTACAGGATATAGCATAGGATGGACTGGCGAATTTGAAAATCAAGTACGTGCCACAACCCGTTTGGGACAAATGGTGCCAATCAGTTTAGTAGGAATCTTTGTATTATTATTTATTATGTTTGGGAATATAAAAGATTCATTATTAGTCCTAACTAACGTTCCTTTTGCTATTATAGGAGGTATTTTAGCACTGCACATTACAGGTATGAACTTTGGAATTTCAGGAGGAGTAGGCTTTATAGCCTTATTTGGAATTTGTATACAAAATGGCGTAATACTAATAGCTGAATTTCACCAAAATATAAGAGAAAGAATGCCTATTGAAGAAGCCATTTTGCAAGGAGTAAAAATGCGTACAAGACCCGTAGTCATGACCGCTCTAATGGCATCAATAGGATTGTTACCTGCGGCTATAAGCACAGGAATAGGTTCCGAAAGTCAAAAGCCTTTAGCAATTGTAATTATAGGAGGATTGATTACCGCAACTGTACTTACCCTACTCGTTTTTCCTATTATATTTTGGTTATTCAATAGAAGTAAACAAATTAAAATAGTATAGTATATACCACGTAACTAAAAATATATTTTAAACCTAAAAATACCTCAAAATCTATTTCACTCTTGAGGTATTTTGTTTTTTAAGCTTTTATACTCCTACATCTTTTTTGAAATTAATACCTTTGAACCCAATTAAAAAAATAAAATGGAAAAAACATTTTTAATGCTTCTTGTCTCGGTTTTAGCCATTACAACAAATTATTCCCAGATAAAAATATCGCCAGAATATTCTTATAAGATAAGTGAACCATATAAGGTTTTTGACGCCCGAAATAAAGTTTATTTATCCAAAGGAAATGAAGTTATGGCAGTAAAATTAGATAGAGAAGAAATTTTAATTCAAAAATTTGATTCAAATAAACCAGCTTTTATAAAAGAAACAAAATATGAAAAGATATTCCCTAGAAACTACTCTTTCGAAGAAATTTTAGAAATAAATAACAAATATTATTTGTTTTATTCTTCTTGGGATGGCGATGCTGAAAAAGAACAATTGTTTTTTAGAGAAATTAATTTTGATAAAGGAGAGTTTTTCCCAGAATCAAAATTATTATTCCAAGTTGGAGGTAAAATAGCAGGAACATTAATGTCAAGCGGAATGGGATTTTCCTATGCAGTAGAAGACAAGTTTGACTTTTATCAATCTAATGATAAAAGCAAATTATTAATTCAGTACAGAAAAAAACCCGAAGTAAAGAGAGATACAAAGAGCTATGATATAATTGGTTTGCGTTCGTATGATAAATCACTAAATAAACTGTATTCTAATGAAGTTACGATGCCTTATACAGAACGTAGAATGGAAAATTTAGATTACCAACTAGATTCAAAAGGAAATCTGTATATGTTAGAAAAAAATTTATCATGATGATTCAGCAGATGAGAAAAAAAAAAAAAAAGATGAAGAAGCAAACTATCATATAGAATTGTTAACAGTTAAAGCAGGTACTGATAAAATAAATATTTCAAAATATGAAAATGCCAACAAGTTTGTGAATAACCTTTGGATTTTAGACACAAACAAAGATCAATTAATTTGTGGTGGTTTTTATAGTGAAATAGCTAAAGGGAAATCAGATTATGATGATATAGATGGAGTGGCTTTAATTAAATTTGATAGTCAAGGAAAAACAATTTATTCAACCTTTCAGCCAATCCCTTTAGAAATCATCAATCAGTATGAAAGCAATAGAACAAGAAGAAGAAACGAAAAAAAAGAAAGAAAAGGAGATGATCCTCAGTTTAGGAATCTTGTTTTTAGAGATATGGTATTAAATCCTGACGGAAGTGTCGTATTAATAGGAGAACAAAACTATATTATTAATAACTATATTCAAGGAGTGAATGGCTCTCCAGGAGGAAATTATTATACCTATCATTACTGTAATATTTTAGTAACAAAATTAAAAGCAGACGGATCTTTAGCTTGGATGAAAAAAATACCTAAGAATCAAATGGGATTTAAAGGAAGAGGAGGGATGTCTTATAAATACTTTAGTGCAAATAATAAACATTATTTAGTGTTTTTAGATAATATTAAAAATATAGATTTGCCATTAGATAAAGAACCTGCTCTTCATAAAGATGAAAAAGGAGGATACCTGACTTCTGTAAAAATTGACGATGTTACAGGAGAGTGGTCTAAAGGAGCTATTTTAAATTCAAAAGAAGTAGAAGATTTTAAAATCTATCAGTTTTCTGTAAATGGTATCATACAAATAGCTAAAAGTACATTCATGTTTGAAGTGTATAAAAAGCGTAAAGAAGATGTTATGATTAAAGTTGATTTAAATTAGTATTATTGATTTCTAAAATTAAATAAATATGAAAAAAGTAGGATTATCATTATTGTTCATAACAAATGTTATGATGGGGCAAACAGTAAAGTTTGAAAAAGAAAAAATTAAAGAAATGGAAACTGTTCTTTTTGAAGAGACTTTTGTTACCGTTAACAATAAAAAGACTTCAACGGTTATTTTAAAAGATGGTCGTACAATTATTGGTTATTTTAAAGATATCAATAGAAAAAAAGGTCAAATAGAGGAAGTTGAGGTAAAAGACAGCGTTACAGGAAAAGTAGAAGATTTTGAAGCTTCAAAAATTTCTGAATTGTATTTATCTCCAAGTGGCTCTGAAAAATTTAGAAAAACTATGAAACATTTTACAAATATTCGTAGTATGAGTACAAAAAATCATAAAAAGCCACTAATAAAGAAACCGTTTTTTATAAAAATCAATTGGTTTCTTTGAAAAATAAAAAAGAAGAAAAGGAATATTTGATGCAATTAATAAACCCTTCTTTTAATAGTATTATTGAAGTTTATGGAGATCCAAATGCAAATGAAACAGGAGGTGTAGCTATTGGAGGAATGAAAATGGGCGGAGGTGTTATTAAATCTTATTATGTCAAAAAAGGAGATAAAATGATTTGGTTACATAAAGATGAATTTAAAGAAACATATAACAACTTATTTGGAGATAACGCGGAGTTTATGAAAAATTACCCTTTAGATTCAGTAAAATGGGATTATTTTAGTTTCTTGATTTATGAATATACAAGAATGACTTTAGAATCTAAGTAATAATCAAAATAGAAGTTAATGAAAAACCCAAGTTTTAAACTTGGGTTTCTTTTTGCTCTTTTTCCATGTGAATCAAGTGTGCCATATTTTTAATAACACTATCGTGTTTTTTTACAAAAGGATTTGTTTCATCCCAAACATAACCTGCTAAAACAGCACATATTTTCTTTTTTACATCTGGATTTTCAGGTTGATGAAAAAATAAAGTTTGAAGATTTCCTGTATACCATTCTTTTACATAAGTGGTGAAAACATCAATACCAGATCGCATATATTGAGTAAATTCAACTTCCCAATCAATTTTTTCTCCCTTTAACTGACGATGAACTAATTTGGCAGATAACATTCCAGATTCTGTAGCAAATGCCACACCTGATGAAAATACAGGATCTAAAAATTCAGAGCTATTACCTGTTAAAGCAAAACCTTCTCCATACATTTTTTTAACAGATCTAGAATAGTTCTCTAATTTAACTGGTTCAAACAAAAAATCAAGTCCACCAAAACGTTTAATGTAATAATCTGATTTTTGAATCGCATTTTTTAGAGCCTCAGCAGTGTCATTATTTTTAGATAATGAATTAATAAATGAAGTTGGACCAACTATACCTACGCTCGTATTTCCGTTAGAAAAAGGAATAACCCAAAGCCATACCTCAGTTTCTAAAATGTCAAAAGAAATTAAAGTCCCTTCCTCACCTTCCAGGTCTATTAATATCCTTTATGTGTGTGAAAATAGAAGAGTGAGGATCCAATTTAGAAGGTGTGTCTAAATCCAATAAACGAGGTAATACTCTACCATAACCACTAGAATCAATTATAAACTTAGCATGAATTTCTTTAGATTCGCCATTTTTTTCCTTTACAGTTGTTATAGAGTTTGATCCATTAAATACTACATCTAATACTTCTGTTTCAAACTCTAAGTCAATACCTTTTCGAATAACTTCTTCTGCTAATGTATTATCAAAATCTGCACGAGGAACTTGCCAAGTCCAATCCCATCCTTTACCATGTTTGACACTAAAATCAAAAATACATATTTCCTCTCCCCTTATAAACCGAGCCCCTAATTTCTTTTCAAAATTCATAGAATCCAAGGCAGAAAAAGACCACTTTCATAAAAATGATCCATAACTCGGGGTATTAAACTCTCGCCCACAACCAGTCTTGGAAATTTTGTTTTTTCAACAACTTTTACATGGATACCATTGTTATGTAAATATGATGCTGACACACAGCCTGATGGTCCTGCGCCAATTATTAAAACATCTACAAATTCTTGTTTCATATTTGCTTTTTTCTTTATAAGAATGTGTTAACTTTGCCTTTTCAAAAGTAAATACATAATATCAAATAAAAAGATATTATTCAATTGTTGTAAAAATTAGTTTTAATGAGCGTTATACAAGAATACCTAAAACTTGAAGAATTTATAGCCATAGTCTTTAAAAATCAAAATGTAGAGATTAGTGAAAAAGTTTTGAACAGAGTTGAAGAAAGTTTTAAATTTTTAAAAGAATTTTCGGAAAATAAAGTGATATACGGAGTTAATACAGGTTTCGGACCTATGGCACAATATCGTATAAAAGATCAGGATAGACTACAACTCCAGTATAATCTAATAAGAAGTCACGCATCAGGTACAGGTCAACCTTTAAGCCCCATTAATGTAAAATCCGCAATTCTAGCAAGATTAAATACATTATCATTAGGAAATTCAGGCGTTCATCCATCTGTAATCAATTTAATGAAAGAATTCATTAATCGGGATATTACACCATTAATTTTTGAACACGGAGGAGTAGGAGCAAGTGGCGATTTAGTACAATTAGCTCATCTAGCATTAACCCTCATAGGAGAAGGTGAAGTTTTTTATAAAGGCGAAAGAAGAACAACCAAAGAAGTTCTAGAATTAGAAGGATTAGAACCTATAAAAGTAGAACTAAGAGAAGGATTAGCATTAATGAATGGTACCTCTGTTATGACAGGTATAGGTATTGTTAATGTTCATAACGCCCGAAAAGCACTCGATTGGTCTGTTAAAATAGCTAGTGCTATCAATGAAATTGTACAAGCTTATGATGATCATTTATCAGCGGAATTAAACAATACAAAACATCATTCTGGTCAGCAAGAAATAGCCAAAATGATGCGTCAGCATTTAAGTAATAGTACATTAGTACGTAAAAGAGAAGACCATTTATATAGCGGAGAAAACACAGAAGAAGTATTTAAAGAAAAAGTACAAGAATATTATTCATTACGTTGTGTGCCTCAAATTCTAGGACCTGTATTAGATACCATTCATAATACAGCCAAAGTTTTAGAAAATGAAATAAATTCCGCAAATGATAATCCTATAATAGATGTAAAAAATAAACACGTTTATCACGGAGGTAATTTTCATGGAGACTATATTTCCTTAGAAATGGACAAGCTAAAGATTGTCATAACCAAAATGACCATGTTAGCCGAAAGACAACTAAATTATTTATTAAATTCTAAAATTAATGAATTATTACCACCATTTGTAAATTTAGGAACTTTAGGTTTTAATTTTGGGATGCAAGGCGTTCAGTTCACAGCTGTATCAACAACAGCGGAATCACAAACATTATCAAACCCAATGTATGTACACAGTATTCCAAATAACAATGATAATCAAGATATTGTATCTATGGGAACCAATGCCGCAGTTATGACAGGAAAAGTTATTGAAAATGCTTTTGAAGTCTTAGCAATTGAAATAATTACAGTTGTTCAAGCTATAGACGCATTAGGCTTTGCCGATAAAGTATCCTCTTCTACACGCGCGTTTTACGATCAAGTACGTACTGTTGTGCCTCCTTTTAAAGATGATATGATAATGTATCCCTATATACAACAAATAAAAGACTATTTAATGCAATAACCAACGTGAAAAGAAAAACGTTCGGTACTTAGTCATAATTTGTTAACAAAATAATATATTTAAGTGGTATCTATGAAAGTGAATCAAATACATCTTTCTAAATACCGCCCTAACAAAAAATAAAGAAACAGAAAGAATAGTCTAATTTGAAAAGATAAAAAAGAGTTTCTTCTGAAATATAACGATATAAATAAAGACTTATACAAAATGAAGTGTGCATTAGTTACAGGTGGCTCAAGAGGTATTGGAAGTGCAATTTGTAAAAAATTAGCGGCTGAAAAGAACTACCATATTTTAATTAATTACCAAGGTAATCAAGAAGCAGCCTTAACAACGTTGAAAGAAGTTCAGGCTCTAGGAGCAACTGGAGAAATACTAAAGTTCAATGTAGGAAACCATGCAGAAGTAACACAAGTCTTAACACAATGGCAAGATGAAAACCCTAATGCTATAGTAGAAGTTCTTGTTAATAATGCAGGTATTACGCGTGATGGATTATTTATGTGGATGACTCCAGAAGATTGGAATAACGTTATCAATACCAGTTTGAATGGTTTTTATAATGTAACCCATTTCTTTATTCAAAAAATGTTACGTAATAAATACGGTCGGATCGTAAATATGGTTTCTGTTTCTGGTGTAAAAGGAACTCCAGGACAAACTAATTATTCCGCAGCCAAAGGAGCAGTAGTGGCTGCTACAAAAGCATTAGCACAAGAAGTAGCCAAAAGAAATATTACGGTAAATGCTGTAGCACCAGGATTTATTCGTACTGATATGACTGGTGATTTAGATGAAAAAGAATTAGTAAAAATGATTCCAGCTAATCGTTTTGGAGAAGCGGAAGAAGTAGCTGCTTTAGTAAGTTTTTTAACTTCTAAAAATGCGGGATATATCACAGGAGAAGTGATTAATATTAATGGCGGTATTTATTCTTAATAATAGCTTGTAGATAAAATGGAAAAAAGAGTAGTTATAACAGGTATGGGGATTTACTCTTGTTTAGGAACTTCTTTAGCAGAAGTTAAAGAATCATTATATCAAGGTAAGTCAGGTATTGTTTTTGATGCAGAAAGAAAAGACTTTGGTTTTCAGTCAGCACTTACAGGTATGGTTCCTAACCCTGAATTAAAAACATTATTAAATAGAAGACAAAGAATTAGTATAGGACAAGAAACTGAATTTGCATACATGGCCACTATAGATGCTTTAAAAAATGCAAATATAGATGACGCTTTCTTTGATACGAATGAAGTAGGAATCCTTTATGGTAATGATAGCGTATCAAAGGCAGTAATAGATGCTACGGATATTGTAAGAGAAAAAAAAGATACGGCTTTAATAGGTTCAGGAGCTATATTTAAGTCGATGAACTCCACTGTAACGATGAATTTAGCAACTATTTTTAGATTGCGAGGAGTAAATATGACCATTAGTGCTGCTTGCGCAAGCGGCTCTCACTCCGTTGGTTTAGGATTTCATTTGATTAAAAGTGGGTTACAAGACATAATCATTTGTGGAGGAGCTCAAGAAATTAACAAATACAGTATGGCTAGTTTTGATGGATTAGGTGTTTTTTCTCCAAGAGAAAAAGATCCCATAAAAGCTTCTAGGCCATTTGATAAAAATAGAGATGGTTTAGTTCCTAGTGGTGGTGGAGCCACTTTAATACTAGAAAGTTATGAGTCTGCCATAAAAAGAGGAGCACCCATTATTGCTGAGGTTGTAGGTTATGGTTTTTCGTCTAATGGAGGTCATATTTCTACTCCAAATGTAGATGGTCCTTCAACAGCCATGCGTAGAGCTTTAGAACAAGCAGGCCTAAAAGCAGATGAAATACAGTACATTAATGCACACGCAACCTCTACTCCTTTAGGAGATGCAAATGAAGCAAAAGCCATTTACGAAGTGTTTGGAAGTAAACCTTATGTAAGTTCAACCAAGTCTATGACAGGGCATGAATGTTGGATGGCGGGAGCCAGTGAGTTGATTTATTCAACCCTAATGATGCAAAATGATTTCATTGCTCCTAATATTAATTTTGAAGAGCCAGATGAGGATTCAGCAAAGTTAAATATCGTAAAAGAAACTATAAATAAAAAATTTGACCTATATTTGTCAAATTCATTTGGGTTCGGTGGAACAAATTCTGCCGTTATAGTTAAGAAATTTAAAGTATAAAATGGAATCAGTAGTTATTTTAGAAAAAATTAATGAAATTTTAGTAGACGAATTTGAAGTAGATGTAGAAACTATTTCACCAGAAGCAAATTTAAAAGAAACACTAGGATTGGATAGTTTAGACTATGTTGATTTAGTGGTCTCTATAGAAGCTAATTTTGGTGTTAAATTAGTAGAAGCAGATTTTGCAGGTGTTAATACTTTTCAGGATTTTTATCATTTAATTGAAACAAAAATAGCACAAAAATAATTGCTTATGAGCCAATGGGATGGTAAATCCAAAGGGACTCTTTTAGGTTATAAGATTTTTGTATTTTGTATAAAAAAGCTCGAATTCGAACAGCTTATGCCGTTCTTTTTTTCGTAGCTTTTTATTATTTTCTTACACAATTTAAATCTAATAGAGCTATTTTTTATTATTTACACAATCGTCAAAAACAAAATAAATTTCAAGCCTTTCTTAATATCTACAAAAGTTATTTTGTTTTTGGACAAACATTAATTGATAAAGTAGCTATTTCTGCAGGCTTAAGAAATAAATTTACCTATGAGTTTGATGGTATCGAAATTTTAAAAAAACTATTAGCCCAAAAAAAGGGAGGAGTACTAATTAGTGCTCACGTAGGTAATTTTGAAATAGCGGAACACTTTTTTGGAGAAATAGATCTAGAATGTCAGATTAATCTAGTAACCACAGATTTAGAACACTCTATTATTAAACAATATTTAGAAACGGTTACCCAAAAACCATCTGTAAAATTTATAATAGTAAGAGACGATTTATCTCATATATTTGAAATTAATCAAGCATTAGCTAATAACGAATTAATCTGTTTTACAGGTGATCGCTATTTTGAAGGAAGTAAATGTTTTGAAGAAGAACTTTTTGGAAAAAAAGCTCTATTTCCTGCTGGTCCCTTTTTAATAGCATCTAGGTTAAAAGTTCCCGTTGTCTTTGTATACGTAATGAAAGAACCCAAATTACATTATCATTTGTTTGCAAGAATAGCCCAAGTAAAACAAAGAGATGAAAAAGGTTTACTAAAAGCTTATACAGAAAATGTAGAAGAAATACTTAAGAAATATCCTTTACAATGGTTTAATTATTTTGATTTTTGGAAAGCTAATTCATAGTAGTGTTTAAGAATAATGAAAAAAATTTTAATAGTACATTTTAGTCAATCAGGACAGTTAACACAAATTATTAAAAACATTACAGCTCCATTAATAGGAAATCAAGATGTTGAAGTTAACTATTATGACGTAGCAATAGAAAAAGAATTCCCTTTTCCTTGGGACAAAGCCTCTTTTTTTGATGCTTTTCCAGAATCATTTTTACAAATACCATATCCGTTAAAGGATTCTCAAAACGCAATTTTACATCAAAAATATGATTTGGTCATACTAGCATACCAAGTTTGGTATTTAAGCCCCTCCATTCCCATAAATTCTTTTTTAAAGAGTGATGAGGCAAAAAAATATTAAAAAACACCCCTGTTGTAACTGTTATAGGAGCAAGAAATATGTGGGGCTTAGCACAAGAAAAAGTAAAAAAACAATTACAAGATTTAGGTGCTATTCTAAAAGGAAATATAGCTTTGGTAGATCGAAATAATAATTATATTAGTGTTATTACCATTGTTCAATGGATGTTTTCAGGGAAAAAGGAAAAATACTTAGGAATTTTTCCTGAACCAGGAGTATCTAAAAAGAAATAGAAGATTCTAATAAATTTGGAACAATCTTATTATCCTTTTTAAAAGATAATACAATTAACCTACAAGAAGAATTAATAAAAAAAGGAGCTGTTGAAATTCGCCCATTTCTACTAGAAATGGATCAAAAGGCTAACAAAATGTTTAATATTTGGGCTAATTTTATTATCAAAAAAAAACAATCCAGACCTTTTTGGTTGAAACTCTTTAATTATTATTTATTTGTTGCTATTTGGTTCATTTCACCATTAGTATATTTAATATATTTGTTTAAAAAACCATTTATAAAAACTAAAATTAAAAAACTAAAATCCTACTATCAAGGAGTATAAATATATGTTTGACGTTTACATTACTCGATCTGGAAAATTTTTGCCTAATAACCCTATATCTAATGAAGATATGGAGACCTATTTAGGATTAATTAACAACAAACCATCTAAAGCGCGTCGTATTATTTTGCGTAATAATGGAATTATATCACGTTATTATGCTTTAGATACACAAGGGATACCCACCCATTCAAATGCTGATTTAACACAAAAAGCAATTGAAACCCTTTTAGACCATGCATTTGATGTAAATGATATTCAACTTTTATCCTGTGGAACTTCTACTCCTGATCATTTATTACCGTCACATGCCGCTATGGTACACGGATTACTAAAAAATAAACCAATAGAAATTAACTCTTCTTCAGGAGTATGCAATGCAGGAATGATAGCCTTGAAATTTGCCTATATGTCTATAAAGTCAGGCAATACCGTAAATGCAGTAGCTACAGGATCAGAAAGAGTATCAACTTGGATGTTAGCCAATCGTTTTGAAAGCGAAATAGTAAACCTGAAAAATTTAGAAGAACAACCTATTATAGCCTTCAAAAAAGATTTTTTACGTTGGATGTTATCTGACGGAGCAGGTGCTTTCTTATTAGAAAATAAACCTAGAGGAGAATATTCTTTAAAGATAGAATGGATGGAGTCCTATTCGTATGCTCACGAATTAGAAGCCTGTATGTATGCAGGTGGAGATAAAAATGAAGACGGATCTATTAAACCTTGGAGTGACTATCCAACAAACGAGTGGCTAGAGCAATCTGTTTTTTCAATCAAACAAGATGTTAAGTTATTAGATGCCCAGATTCTAGTAAAAGGAGCCATAAGTATGAAAAATGCACTAGATAAAAACAAAATAAATGCAAACGAAATTACTTATTTCCTACCACACGTATCCTCTCATTATTTTGTCAAAGGATTAGCAGAACAACTACAAAAAGTAGATGTTAATGTACCAATGGAAAATTGGTTTATGAATTTACATAAAGTAGGAAATGTAGGCTCGGCTTCAATTTATTTAATGTTAGAAGAACTAATGAACTCAAAACAACTGAAAAAAGGAGATACCATCCTATTATCAGTTCCCGAAAGTGGAAGATTTTCATATTCGTATGCTTATTTAACTGTTTGCTAATGACCATTACACAATTCCCAATACTAGACAAAAAAATTGTGGAAAATTTAATACCACAAAAATTTCCTTTCGTAATGATAGATAAACTAATCGCTTACGAAGAAGGAAGTGTAATAGCAGGATTAACAGTGACTATAGATAACATATTTACTAGCAATGCTATTTTTCAAGAGTCAGGATTAATTGAACACATGGCACAATCAGTAGCCATTTACACAGGTTATCAATATTTCTTAAAAAATGAACCAGCCCCTACGGGTTATATAGGTTCCATAAATGGAATAAACATCATAAAATTACCTGAAATAAATGATCAAATAACGACACAGGTTGTTGTTTTACATGAGTTTATGGGGGTTACGCTAGTAGAAATAAATTCGTCCGTAAATGGAAAAATAATAGCAACAGGCAAGATGAAAACAGTAATTGCAGAATCTAATGAATAATATTCAGGAAGTAATTGAAATACAAAATTTTTTACCACATAGAGCTCCTATGCTAATGGTAGATTATATCCTAAATTTATCAGAAACTACTGTAAAAACTATTTTTAAAATACAAGAAGACAATATTTTTCTAAAAAATAACTTTTTTGTTGAAACAGGAATGCTTGAAAATGCGGCACAAACCTGTTCAGCTATTGTAGGACAGACTTTTTTTGTTGATGAAAATAAACAAATAAAAGAAAATGTAAAACTAATAGGTTTTATTAGTGGAATAAAAAAAGTACAGTTGTTTAATATACCCAAAGTAGGACAAACAATTATTACAGAAGCTCAATTAAAATCCCGTTTTGACGGTGATAATTATTGTATTTGTACAATGAATTGTATATCCAATACAGAGGATGAAACTCAGCTTTTAGAAGCTGAAATTAATTTATTTATTCAACAAACTCACTAATTATGAAAAAAGAAGAAGTGCCTCAAGATCAAAGTAATCTTTCTAAACATAACATGAAAGAACTTTGTTACGCAGTAGATAAAGATGGATCTTATACAACCGCTTTAAGTAGTGGTTGGGAACCCAAAACCATTGCATTAGAGCATTCTATGAAAGATATTGAAGAACGAGTTGCACAGGCTAACGAAGCAGTGAAGCAAGGAACTCAAAGTCCAATTGTTTATTTTATGGAACACCATAAAATGGATTGGGTTACGCTTGCAGGTTATGTTAATATGTGGACTTGGCGAGTAAAACGACATGCAAACCCCTCTGTTTTTAAAAAATTAAGCCAAAAACAATTACAGCGTTATGCAGATGCGTTTGAAATAACAATTGAAGAATTGAAAAGTTTTAGAGGAATATAATGGAGATTCGTTTTACACATCATCAATCAGCTCATTGTGAAAATGGTGTAGCATCTAATTTGTTAAAGTTTAATGGGATTAATCTTAGTGAACCCATGGTTTTTGGTATTGGTTCAGGTTTGTTCTTTTTTATTTTCCATTATTAAAAGTTAATCATGCACCTGCTATTAGTTATAGACCAATGCCCGGAAGTATCTTTAATAAAGCAGCCAGAAGATTAGGAATAAAAGTAAAAAGAACACGCTTCTCAAACCCTCAAAAAGCCCAGCAAGCACTAGAATCTAATTTAAAAAATAATATTCCTACAGGTTTACAAGTAGGAGTATACCATCTTACCTATTTCCCTGATGAATATCGTTTTCATTTCAATGCTCACAACCTAGTGGTATATGGCAAAGAAAATAAAAGCTATCTAATTAGCGACCCTGTTATGCAAACGGTTACCACTTTGAGCGAAAAAGAATTAGAAAAAGTACGTTTTGCAAAAGGAGCTTTAGCTCCCAAGGGACACATGTATTATCCCGTAAATATCCTAAAACAAATACAATTAAAACCAGCTATTGTTAAAGGAATTAAAAATACATGTAAAGATATGTTAGCCCCATTGCCATTTATAGGAATTGCCGCAATGCGTCGTTTGGCTAAACACATTCGGATTTGGCCCACTAAAAGAGGTGTTAAAGTAACGAATCATTACCTAGCACAAATGGTACGGATGCAAGAAGAAATCGGAACAGGAGGCGGTGGTTTTCGATTTATTTATGCAGCATTCTTACAAGAAGCTTCTATTATTTTAAAAAATCCTTATTTAGCCGAGTTATCAAAAGAAATGACAACAATAGGTGATAAATGGAGAGATTTTGCTGTAATGGCAGCAAGAGTGTACAAAAATAGAAGTAATCAGCACGATGTGTATAATACTCTAGCTAATGAATTAGAGGCACTAGCACAATTAGAAGAAAATTTTTTTAAAAAACTTAAAAAAGCAGTGTAATTAATGAATAAAGAAATCATACATATTACGAAGCTTTATAAACAATATAAAGGAGCTGATTTTTTTCAGTAAACGACCTAAACTTATCAATTGCTGAAAATGATATCTTTGGTCTTTTAGGACCTAATGGAGCAGGTAAAACAACATTGCTTTCTATCTTATGTGGTTTAGTAAAACCTACCTCAGGTACTTTTACTATAGATGGATTAACATACTCAAATGATGCCCAAAAAATCAAACAAAACATAGGAGTGGTACCACAAGAATACGCCTTATATCCTACTTTAACAGCCCGTGAAAATTTATTGTATTTCGGTAGTATGCTAGGTCTAAAAGGAAATGAACTAAAAACAAAAGTCGATCAATTATTAGAACACCTTGGCTTGTTAAAGTTTGCCCATAAACGAGTTGAAACGTTTTCAGGAGGGATGAAACGAAGAGTGAATTTGATAGCTGGTATTTTACATGATCCTAAAGTCCTTTTTTAGACGAACCTACTGTAGGTGTAGATGTACAATCTAAAAATGTCATTATTAATTTTTTAAAAGAATTAAATACAAAAGGAACAACCATTATTTATACCTCTCATCATTTAACAGAAGCACAAGATTTTTGCAATAAAATTGCTATTATTGATAGAGGAACCATTTTTGCAGAAGGAACACCAGATGAATTAATACAAAAAACACCAGATGCCTACAATTTAGAAGATGTTTTTATTGCTTTAACCGGAAAAGAATTAAGAGATAATGTATAAACTTTGGATGTCTATATACAAGGAAATAATATTACTGAAACGCGATTTTGGCGGTTTGGTAATATTATTTGTAATGCCTTTAGTATTAATAATTACCATTACACTCATTCAGAATGAGGCTTTTAAAACAGTTTCAGATACTAAAATACCTGTTCTTCTAGTAGATTTAGATCACGGAACCATTGCCGAAAATATCATTCAGAGTTTAGGAAAAAGTGGCGCTTTAGAGGTAATAACCCAAAATGAGAGAATAAAATTAAACGAAGAAAAAGCAAAGGAATTAGTCTTTCAAGGAAAATATCAATTAGCAATAATAGTTCCTGAAAATTTAAGTAATGATTTAGAAACCAAAGTAAATCAAAATGTTGAAAAAATAATGAGTAGTTTCGGAGTAACAGAAGCTCCTAAAAACCAAACTCAAAAAAATATTAGCTCAAAAGAAATTAAATTATATTTTGATCCTGCTTCACAGTTAAGCTTTAAAAACAATATAAAAAATGCTATTGATAAAATGGTAGCTACTATCGAAAATAAAACAATCTATACCTCTTTTCAAGAACAAATAGGGGAGACAGACGAACTTATTTTTGAACAAAAAAACTTTATTACTTATAAAGAAATAATACCAAAAATAAATAACAAAGAAATAATACCTAATTCAGTACAACATAATGTTCCTGCTTGGACATTATTTGCTATTTTTTTCATCGTAGTTCCCCTTATCTATCAACATAGTCAAAGAAAAGAGTCAAGGAACATTTATCAGACTAATTACTAACCCCGTTTCTTATAGCACCGTCATATTAGGCAAAACAATTACCTATTTAATCATTTGTGTGATTCAGTTTTGGTTAATGATGCTTATAGGTCTGTACATATTCCCTTATTTAAATTTACCTCAGTTAGATATAAGTGGGCGTTTTTTACTAATGAATTTAGTTACAATATGTGCAGGTTTAGCAGCCATAGGATTTGGAATTTTGTTGGGTACTATAGCTACAACACAAGAACAATCAGCACCTTTTGGAGCCACTTCAGTAGTTATCCTTGCCGCTATAGGAGGAGTTTGGGTTCCCGTTTTTGCCATGCCAAAAATAATGCAATATATTTCACATATTTCCCCAATGAACTGGGGATTAAACGCGTTTTACGATGTACTTTTAAGAAATACAGGATTATTATCTATCCTGCCCAATTTAATCCTTTTAATATTATTTTTTATTTTAACAGTTACAATAGCCATTGTGTATGATAAAAAGAAAAGAGCTGTGTAAAGAAATTCCTCAGCTAACAGTAGCTCATGATATACGTATTCGATTTAACGAAACAGATCCTTTAGGAATCGTTTGGCACGGATATTATATTACTTATTTTGAAGATGGAAGAGAAGCTTTTGGTCGACAGCACGGAATTTCTTATCTAGATGTACAAGCTAATGGTTATACAACTCCCATTGTAAAATCATCATGCGAACATAAATTATCATTGCGATATGGAGATGTCGCTAGGATAGAAACTACCTTTGTAGATACCCCCGCCGCCAAAATGATTTTTAGATATAAAATTTTTGATAACAATAATAATATCGTTTGTACAGGAGAAACAGTCCAAGTTTTTTTAGATGCTAACGGAGATTTATCATTAAGTCTTCCCGCTTTTTTTAAAGAATGGAAACGCAAATGTGGTTTAATAGAATAAAATGAAACGTTGTTATATAACAAAAACCAACTGTATTACCCCTTTAGGTAATTCCGTTGAAAAAAATTGGTTAGCCATACAATCAGAAGAAACAGGTATAAAAAAGCATTCACAAATAGGAATGCTAAAAGATTTTTATGCAGCTATCATACCCGATAACTTAATAGACCAATCAATAAAAGCTAATTCAAAAATAGAACGTACCTTAATTCAAGTATTACAACCAATTTTAGATACAAATAAAATAACAGAAAAAACAGCTTTTATTTTTTCCACCACTAAAGGAGATATTGTTCAGTTAGAAAATACATCTAACAGTCTTACCGAAGCTTTTTTAAGTACTTTAGCAAAAAAAATAGCCCATTTTTTTCGGGTTTAAAACAGAACCCATAGTTGTTTCTAATGCATGTGTATCAGGCGTACTAGCTGTTTCTGTAGCCAAAAGACTTATACAAGGAGGATTGTATGATAACGCATACGTGGTGGCTGCAGATGAAGTTACTGAATTCGTATTATCAGGATTTAACTCATTTCAAGCAATGAGTGACGAACCTTGTAAACCATACGATGCTAATAGAACAGGAGTAACATTAGGTGAAGCAGCCGCAGCAATTTATATAACCTCTTTACAAGAAGAAGTTAAACCTAATGACTTTGAAATACTAGGAGAAGGAGCCGTAAATGATGCCAATCATATATCAGGTCCTTCTCGCACAGGAGAAGGACTTTATAGAAGTATACAATCCGCATTAAAAGAAGCTACTATTTCCAGTAATTCCGTAGATATAATTTCAGCCCATGGAACAGCTACCCCTTATAACGACGAGATGGAAGCAATAGCCTTTAATAGACTAGAGTTGCAAAATAAACCCCTAAATAGCTTAAAAGGGTATTACGGACATACACTAGGCGCTTCCAGGATTGTTAGAAACGATTATGACTATCGAAAGCGCAAAGCACAATACATTAATAGTTTCAAAAGGATATAAAACCTGTGGAGTAACGCAACCTATTAATGTAATTACCCAACCATTAAAAATGCCTATTAATGTTATATTAAAAACAGCATCAGGTTTTGGAGGATGTAATACCGCTATAGTATTAAAAAAAATAAAGTAATTTTGGAAACTAAATTATATATAAAAAAAGTTTGTACAATTACATCCAAAGGATTAGTTGTAGATGGACAAAAACTAATGATTAACGATCAGAATTCATTTGTAGAATTTGCAAAAAAAATTTATAAAAATATGAAATCAATTATCCAAAATTTTTTAAAATGGATAATTTAAGTAAGTTGGCTTTTCTAGCATCTGAAATTGTATTAAGAGAAGAAATTAAAAAGAACAAGAAAATAATATAGCTATTGTCTTTGCAAACCAATCAGCTAGTTTAGATACAGATGTTAAACATCAAGAATCTATTGCAGACAAAGAAAATTATTTTCCAAGCCCAGCCGTTTTTGTTTATACTTTACCCAATATATGTATAGGCGAAGTAAGTATAAAACATAAGTTAAATTCAGAAAATGCCTTTTTTGTTTTTGACCAATTTCAACCATCGTTTATATACACCTATACAAAACAATTGTTGGATTTAGGAAAAGCAGATAAAGTACTCTGTGGTTGGGTAGAATTATTTCAAGAAAACTATAAAGCAGTAGTTTATTTAGTAGATAAAAAGAATACAGGTACTGTACACCAAATAGATAATATAAAACAAATTTTTAATTAAGATGGAAGCATTAAAAGGAGAGCTAAAAGCTAAAATTATTGAAGTATTAAATTTAGAAGATACAACAGTAGAAGATATTCAAGATAACGATCCATTATTTGGAGACGGTTTGGGTTTAGATTCAATTGACGCGTTAGAACTAATCGTTCTATTAGATAAAGAGTATGGAATAAAGTTAACAGATCCAAAAGAAGGAAAAACTATTTTTGCTTCGGTTGAAACAATGGCAGAATTTATTGCAAAAAATAGAACAAAATAATTTTGAGGCTGTTTGAAATTCTTTTAAACAGCCTTTTTAAACTCCTTTTGTTAATTAATTACCATAAACTTTCGTTTAAATGAAAATTGCTATAACAGGTATGGGAATAATTTCTTCTGTAGGAAATACAGTAGAAGAAAATTATGAAGCACTTTTGAATAAAAAAGCAGGAATTTCCCAAATTCAAAATTTTGAAACCCTTCATAAAGATGCCATTAAAGTAGGTGAAATAAAATTAAATAATAAAGAATTATCTACCATGTTAGGTTTATCTGAGAATAATAATTTTTCTCGTACAGCCATGTTAGGTGCTTATGCCGCTAAAAAAGCAATTGAAAATGCGAGTATCTTTGATCTTAACGAATACAAAACAGGACTCATTTCTGCAACTAGTGTAGGAGGAATGGATATGACAGAAAGATATTATTATGAATATTTTAAAAATCCAGCATTACAAAAATACATAGAGGCACATGATGCAGGTAATTCTTCTCATAAAATAGCAGATTATATTGGATTAAAAGGATTTGTCTCTACTGTAAGTACCGCTTGTTCATCAGCAGCAAATGCCATTATGTTAGGAGCTCGAATGATTGCTTCCAGGTCAGTTAGATCGAGTAATTGTAGGCGGTACAGATGCCCTGTCAAAATTTACAATTAATGGTTTTAAAACATTAATGATCCTTTCAGATACTTATAATACCCCTTTTGATGATGAACGAAAAGGACTCAATTTAGGTGAAGCAGCTGCTTTCATTGTTCTAGAATCGGATAGAATGATCACAAAAACAAATAAAAAAGTGTTAGCCTATCTTACTGGATTTGGAAATGCTAATGATGCGTACCACCAAACAGCTTCATCAGAAAATGGAGAAGGAGCCTTTTTAGCGATGCAAAAAGCATTTAAAAAAGCGACTATTACACCTGATAAAATTGATTATATAAACGTACACGGTACAGCCACACCTAATAATGATTTGTCTGAAGGAAAAGCTATCATAAGAGCATTTGAAGGATACAAAATACCTCAATTTAGTTCTACTAAGGCTTTTACAGGTCATACACTAGCCGCCGCCGCCGCTATTGAAGCAGTATATAGTATTCTTGCCCTTCAGAATAATAAAGTCTTTCCAAATTTAAACTTTAAGACTCCAATGAAAGAATTTGATTTAATTCCTCAAACAGAAGTACTAGATAAAGAAATAAACTATGTATTATCTAACTCATTTGGTTTCGGAGGAAATTGTTCAACCTTAATTTTTTCAAAAAAATAACCAATGAAAACGTGTTATATAAATGGTGTTGGGAGTGTATCCGCTCAAAAAACACACGAAGGAAATTTTTGAATGAAATAACAATTCATGACAATCAAAATGTATTATTTGCCCTTCAACCTTCTTATAAAGAAATAATTCCACCCGCGATGATTCGTAGAATGGCTAAAGGAGTAAAAATGGGTATTTTTGCATCTAATAAAGCATTGGAAGAAGCAGGTATAAATTATCCTGATGCTATTATTACAGGAACAGGTATGGGATGCGTAGAAGATTCTGAAAAATTTTTAAAAGCAATTATAGATAACCAAGAACAATTTTTAACACCTACTTCATTTATTCAGTCTACTCATAACACAGTAGCAGGACAGATTGCTCTAGGACTCCAATGTAAAAGTTATAATTTTACGTATGTTAATGGAGCTGTGTCTTTTGAAACCGCTTTATTAGATGGGAAAATGCAAATAGAAACAGGAGAGGCAGAATCAGTTTTAGTAGGAGGAATAGATGAAACCTCTTCTCATACATTAGAACTTTACAAGTTAGTAAACATAATAAAAAAGAAGAAGACAAACCTTTCTCTATCAAAAATACAAAAACAACAGGTGTAGTTTTTAGTGAGGGAGCTACCTTTTTTACACTTTCTAATCAATTAAAAGAATCGACCTACGCAAAGGTAGAAGCAATAAGCCTACAAAATATATTAGATAAAGAAGAAATTCAAGATTTTGTACGTAAATTCCTTTTAGAACAAAAAATAGACTTAGAAGATATAGATGCTTTAGTTTTAGGATATAATGGCGACGTACATTACGATGTGTTTTATGATAAAGTAGCCTCTATGTTTAGTTCTACATCGCAACTATACTATAAAAATATATCAGGAGAATATAATACAGCTTCTGCTTTTGGATTGTGGATTGCCTCCCATTTGATTAAAAAACAAGAAATTCCCGAAGTCTTACAATGGAATGGTATAAAACCAACCAGCTTAAAAAAAGTTTTATTATATAATCAATATCAAGGAAGAGATCATAGTTTAGTACTGTTGTCACAATGTTAAAACATACCTACCTAAGTTTTTTATTTTTCCTATTATTGCCTTTGTTTATATATTGGCAAATGCCTTGGTGGGTATACCTTATCCTGATTCATATATATATAAGTTGTACAGCTTGGGGAGCATTTGATATCCGTTTAGGTTACTTTTTGCCCACCATCAATAGTTTCAAAACAAATAAAAAAATAATAGCCTTAACATTTGATGACGGGCCTACGGAATTTACCCCCAAAATACTTGATTTGTTAAAACAACATCAAATAAAAGCTACTTTCTTTTGTATAGGAAAACAACTAGAAAAATATCCGAAAATAGCCCAAAGAATAGTAGCAGAAGGCCATATAATTGCCAATCATACCTATTCACACTCAAATCGAATGGGTTTTTTTAGGAAAAAAAAAATATTAAAAAGAATTCGATCAAACCGACCAACTTATACAAGAACTAACGACTCAAAAAAATAAATTTTTCAGACCCCCTTTTGGTGTTACAAATCCTCATATAGCAAGAGCCGTTCGTGAAAAAAACTATCAAGTTATTGGTTGGACCATTCGTTCATTAGATACTGTTATTGAGGATGAAAATAAGATTTTAGATAGAATCATTTTCAGATTAGAAAAAGGAAAAATTATACTACTTCATGATATTTCTCAAAAAACAGTAAATGTTTTGGCACGATTATTGGTATTCTTGAGTGAAAATCAGTATGAAACCATTACTATAGAAGAGTTAGAAAACAATAATTAGAAAAAGAGTATAATGATAAAAAAAAATATACTGATACTATTCGCTTGTTTGTTCTTTGTAAGCTTTAAAGCACAAGAACAAAAAATGACAGATTCTGAAATTATTAATTTTAAGAATTTGATAGAAAAAGAAAATAAAAATATTAAAACGATAAAAACAGACTTTATACAATATAAACATCTAGATTTTTTATCAAAAGATATTGAAAGTGCAGGTAAAATGTATTTTAAGCTACCCAATCTACTGAATTGGCAATATAATAAACCATACCAATACAGTATTGTTTTTAAGAATAATAAAGTTTTTATCAATGATCAAGGGAAAAAAAGTACAGTTGACGGAAAACTATTTGAAAAAATCAATAAAATGATTATTGGTAGTGTAAGTGGTAATATGTTTGATGATAAAGAATTTATAATTTCGTATTTCAAAACAAAAGAAGAATATCTTGTAAAATTAGTATCAAAATCAAATCAAGTAAAAAAATACATCAAACGAATTGAATTAATATTTCCAAAAGAAGATCTAAGCGTTTCACAAGTTAAATTAATAGAACCTACAGATGATTTTACGAGGATAGTATTTAAAAATAAACAAGTAAATGCAAAGTTTAACGATGAGGTTTTTGATAATTAGTATATGTATAATTTTTTTTCAAAGCTGTAAAGTATACGAGCCTCTTCCTAATTCTGTAATAGAACAAAAAGAGCAAACGATCGTAAATCCTTATTTTGCAAACCCTGAACTGGATTATGTATACAAAGCTCAGATAGAAGTATACGGAAATGCTTTAAGCGGTTTGTTAGTTGTTAAAAAAATAGACCAAAATTTACATAGAGTCGTTATGACTACTGATTTTGGAAATAAATTATTAGATTTTACTATAGGAGAAAAAGAAGTAAAACTAAATTATGTAGTAGAAGATCTGAATAAAAAGATCGTATTAAAAATACTAACAGATGATCTAAAATTATTAGTTCAAGAAAAACATATAACTAAAACAGAAAGAAAAAACAAAGAAGAAAAAGTTTTAGAAACAAATCAAAACTATTTTTACTTTAAAAATAATACAAATCAGTTGTTTAAAATAATACAATCTTCAAAAAGGAAAGCTAAATTTTCGATAGTTTTTGATGTTAAAAACATAAATTTTGCGGACCAAATTTTTTTAGAACATTATAATTTTGATATAAAAATAATTTTAAAACAAATAATTAAATAATAAATATGAAAAGAGTATTTATAGCATTAGCTTTATTTATTGCAGGAGTAAGCGGAGTTCAAGCTCAAGTAACTTTTAACCCTATAGTTCGTGGAGGTTTAAATGTTTCCCGTTTTACTAATGGAGAATTAGGATTTCAATATTCTTATACTTATGATGCAAACACAGGACAAACTATTAAAAATGAAAATAGTAATCTTTTTTCGTCAAAAGTTGGTTTTTATTTAGGTCTTGGAGCGTCGTTAAAATTCAATAAACTTTATACGTTACAGCCAGAGCTAAACTATTCATCTCAAGGAGCTAGCGCAAAAATAGTTTATAATCCCAGAACGAATAAATTAGAGGATGGAAACTTAGATGTTTCTTATTTAGGAGTACAAGCTATAAACAAATTTAATTTTAAGAAATTTAATTTGCATGTAGGACCTGGATTAGATTTTATCACGAGTAAGAACTTTAAAGCTGAAAATGATGTAGATTTAACTCTTTCTATGGGAGCAGGTTATGACATTACTAAAAACTTTGGGGTAGAAGCTAGGTTTAAAGTAGGAGTAGCACCAGTAGTTCAAACGACACATTCTACGTACAGCGGAACTTCTTTCTCTTCTAGAACAGAAAATCACTCAAATGCGCTTTTCTCTTTTGGAGCCTATTATAAATTTGATATAAAATAATAAATGCTTTTAAACGGTTTTTATAACGTTAATCAGTTAGATCAGTTAACAGATAATAAATATCTGGCGCAAGTAACTTTAAATCCAAGACATGAAATTTTTAAGGGGCATTTTCCAGGAAATCCTGTAACCCCTGGGGTTTGTATGATGCAGATTATAAAAGAACTTTTAGAAGAAATTCTTCATACTGAATTAAGAATGACAGCCTCTTCAAATGTGAAATTTATGGCTATTATTAATCCAGAAACAAATCCTGAATTAGTTTTAGAGTTAGATCTGTCAGGAGATTTGGATACCGAAATAAAAGTAAAAAAATACAACAAAGTTTGGTGATACCGTAGCGTTAAAATTAACAAATACATATCGTAAAGCTTAAATAAATTTTTATCGACTTAAGTTTAGTTTGTATTTTTGCAAACTACTTAAGTCGTTTTTTATTTTAATAAAAATTATATGAACCCTCTTTTTATTTCAGGAATTACTTTTTTATTAGTATTATTTCAGAATTTTTCAGATTTGCGCAATCAATATGAATATGCCTCTAAATCAAAAAAAAATACTGAAAACTTTTACGAACTACTTCAAAAAACAAATGGGGATTCTCCCGTATTAATGGCTTATAAAGGAGCTGCTATTTTATTAAAATCACGTTTTGCAACTAATAAAGAAGAGCGAAAAGAACAATTCATATTAGGAGTAAAGACAGTAGAACAAGCCGTAAGCAAAGATGAAAATAATGTTGAAATCCGTTTAGTTAGACTTAGTATTCAAGAACATACTCCTAAGTTCTTAAAATACAAGAGTAATATAGAAGAAGATAAAAAAAAAATATTGGAAGGCTTTAATAAACAAAATGTCGCTCTAAAAGAATATATACATCGTTATATTGCTCAATCTAAGGTTTTTATGGATTCTGAAAAATCTAAATTAAAATAATGATTTCCAATTTATCGTTGTCTGAACGCATCAATAATTTAAAATTGTGCGTCATTATTCCTACATACAATAATCATAAAACTCTTAAGAGAGTAATAGATGGAGTATTAAATTATACTTCAAAACTCATTGTTGTAAATGATGGATCTACAGATAGTACATCATCTGTTTTAAAAACCTACGCTAAGACCATTACAGTAGTCAATCTACCTAAAAATAAAGGCAAAGGAAATGCTTTGAAAAACGGATTTAAAAAAGCACTCGATTTAGGATACGACTATGCTATTACAATTGATTCTGATGGACAACATTATCCAGACGATATTCCTGTTTTTATAAAAGCATTAGAAGAATCAAATAATCCTGTTTTATTTATTGGTAGCCGAAACATGAATCATGATTCAGTACCTAAAAAAAGTAGCTTTGGTAATCGTTTTTCTAGCTTTTGGTTTTGGTTTGAAACAGGTATTCAGTTAACAGATACACAATCAGGTTACAGATTATACCCACTTTATGCCATTCCCAAAACATTTTATACAAATAAATTTGAATTTGAAATAGAAATTATTGTACGAACAGCTTGGAATGGTACTGCTGTTCAAAACATTCCCATTCAAGTTTTATACGATCCTACCGAAAGAGTTTCTCATTTCAGACCGTTTAAAGATTTTACCCGGATCAGTATTTTAAATACAATATTGGTCTTAATTCTATTTTTGTACATAAAACCTCGTGATTTTTTAAGAAATTTTAAAAAAAAAAGTTTTAAAACATTTCTAAAAGAAGACCTTTTTTCTACCCAAGATTCTGCTACTAAAAAATCGCAATCAATAGCATTAGGTGTTTTTTGTGGCGTTGCTCCCCTTTGGGGGGTTTCAGACTGCTATTGTAATTACCTCTGCTGTGCTATTGCGATTAAATAAAACTTTAGCTTTTGCTTTCTCAAACATTAGTGTGCCTCCTATGATTCCTATTATTATCTATAGTTCGCTAAAAATAGGAAGCCTATTTGTAGAAAAAGAAGCACCTTTTAAACTTGTTAACGTTTTTGATTTTTCGCAACTCAAAGAACACTTTTTTCAATATCTTATAGGAAGTTTTATCCTAGCATTCATAACAGCATTTATTTTTGGAGTTGGAAGTTATTTAGTACTTTCGCGTCGGGAAAATAATAGGGTATAAATGCACTTTTTTTTTATTAAAATTCATGAATTCGTTCAAAAGAACCGGATTCTAACATTCTTGTCATCATTAGCGTTTTTAGTGATAATAACTTTTTTTGCTTTTCAAATTAAATTCGAAGAAGATATTACACGTGTTTTACCAAAAAATGACAAAGCAGATGTAACTTCTAAAATTATTAAACAATTAAAATTTGCGGATAAAATTACCGTTATTATTGAAAAAGAAAGAACAGGCTCTGTTGAAGATTTAACACAAGCGGCTCATGTTTTTATAGACAGCCTTCATTTGGTAAAACCTTATATAAAAGGAATTCAAGGAACGGCTGCAGAAGAAAATATTAACCAAGTTTTTGAATTTATCTATCAAAATATTCCCTTATTTCTAGAAGAAAAGGATTATAAAACAATTAGACAAAAAATCCAATCTGATAGTATAAAAGTATTGGTAGAAAATAATTATAAATCCCTAATTAGCCCATCTGGTCTAATTACTCGTGATTTTATCATAAAAGATCCATTAGGAATTGCTTTTATAGGATTAAAAAAATGCAACAATTGGCCATAGGAGATGAGTTCATCATAAAAGATGGTTATTTGCTAACTCGTGATCAAAACAAGTTATTATTATTTATAAATCCTCGAAATGGTGGGAGCGAAACCGAAAAAAATACTGAGTTTGTAGATTTATTAAAAAACATCCAATTAGCAATTAACAAGAATTATAAAAATAAAGTACAGTTATCGTATTTTGGCTCTCCTATTATTGCGGTGGCTAATGCTAACCAAATAAAGACGGATATTATTACTACAGTCCTCTTATCTATGGGAACACTTATGTTGATTCTTATCTTATTTTTTAGAAAAATAACAATTCCTATAATCATCTTTATACCTACTATTTTTGGTGTTTTATTTGCTATTGCTTGTCTTTATTTTTTACGACAAACGATTTCCGCTATTTCATTAAGTGTAGGAGCTGTTTTGTTAGGAGTAACTATAGATTACTCGCTTCATATTATGACGCATTATAGATATAATGCAGATATAAAACAGTTGTATAAAGATACGGCTAAGCCTTTAATAATGAGTAGCTCAACAACGGCAGTCGCTTTTTTATGCTTGTTATTTGTGAAATCAGATGCACTTAAAGATTTAGGGATATTTGCTTCTATAAGTGTTATGATATCCGCTTTGTTTTCACTGTTAATCATCCCTCACTTGTATAAACCTAAAAGCAATGGCTTATCTCATGCAGGAATCTTAGATCGTTTGTCAAAAATACCTTTCGAGAAAAACAAATTCTTGATTATAGGAACATTTCTATTGCTTCTTATAAGTTGTTTTACCTTCAGCAGAGTAAGCTTTAATAATAATTTAAGTGACTTAAATTTTATTCCAAAAGAAGTAAAAGAAGCTGAAAAAAAATTAGAAGAATCTACACGTTTAACTTCTAAAGCCATTTATATCGTTGTATACGGGAAAAATGAGAAAGAAGTTATTAATACAAACACAAGATTAAATGCTATTTTAACTCAGCAAAAACAACAAAAAAATATTTATAACTACAGTTCATTAGCAGGGTTATTACCTTCAGAAGTAGAACAAGCAAATAAGATTAAAAAATGGAAATCTTTTTGGTCAAATTCTGTTTGTCAAAAAGTGCAAAACGAATTAGTAGAAAATGGCAAAACCTTTGGGTTTAAACCAACAACTCATCAAGCTTTTTATACTATAATCCGTTCGGATATTAAACCCATTCAATTACGTGATTTAAAACAGTTATTGCCCGATTTGACGGATGAATATGTGGCTAAATCATCTAACTTTTATACGATTGCTACAGTCGTAAAAATAGATGAAAAAAAGAAAGAAAAAATAATTAAAACCGTTGAAGATTTAGCAAACGTTATAGTTATAGATCGTCAGCAACTAAATGAAACTTTTCTAGGAAAACTACGAGATGATTTTAACAATCTAATTAACTATTCTTTTATAGCAGTCGTTATTATTTTGTTTGTTTTCTTTAAACGTATTGAATTAGTCTTAGTAAGCTTATTACCTATTATAGCTACAGGATTCGTTACCGCGGGTTTAATGGGGATTTTTAATATTCCATTAAATATATTTAGTACCATCGTTTGTACCTTAATATTTGGGCATGGAGTAGATTTTACTATTTTTATGACAAGTGCTTTACAAAAAGAATATACCACAGGTAAAGATGAAATGCCTGCTTATCGTATTTCAATTATTTTAGCAGCGTTAACCACTATTTTGGCCATTGGAGCCTTAGTTTTTGCTAAACATCCAGCCTTAGTTTCTATTTCATCAGTATCCTTGTTAGGCGTTATCAGTGCATTATTAATAACATTTGTTTTTTATCCAATAGTTTTCAAATGGTTGTTTTTTAATCGTCCTAAAAAGGAAAAATCCCCATTCGTTTTTTTACTCTTATAATTTCTATAATAGCGTTAACATATTATGTTCTTGGAGGGATTTTCTTATCTACCATAGGCCGTTTTTTAATGGGTATTTTGCCCTTAAAAAGAGAAACAAAAATGATGTGCTTTAGAAAAATGATGGTTCTTTTTTTTAAAACCGTATTACATACAAACCCTATCGTAAAAAAGAAAGTTATAAATCCTAATAGAATTAATTTTAGCAAACAAGCTATTGTAATAGCCAATCATGTATCCGTTTTAGATACTTTAGCATTAGGTATGCTAAGCCACAAAATGGTATATCTTGTAAATGATTGGGTTTATAAATCGCCTATTTTTGGCAAAGCAGTAAAAGCCATGGGATATTACCCTGTTTCTAAAGGAATAGAAGGAGGATTAGAGCATTTACGCGATAAGATTAAAAAAGGTTATTCCTTGATGATTTTTCCAGAAGGAACTCGTTCTGAAGATAATGTAGTAAAACGCTTCCATAAAGGAGCTTTTTACTTAGCCGAAGAATTTAAATTAGATATTTTGCCTGTATACTTACATGGAAATGCAGAAACATTGCCTAAAGGTGATTTTATGATTCATAATGAAAGTATTACAGTAGTAGTGGGTAATTATATATCATATCAAGACAAAAGCTTTGGAGAAGATTATATTGCTAGGACAAAAAAAATAAATAAATTTTATAGACTAACGTTTGATAAAATACGACATGAACTAGAAAACGAAGATTTTTTCCGTAGAAAACTCATAGACGGGTATCTGTATAAAGAAGAAGACATTTATAAAAAAGTTTTAAAAGACTTTGATTTAAATAAAGAGCATTACCATACATTGTTTACCACTATAGCAGAAGATGCTAAAATTTTGCATTTTGCCAATGATTATGGTCAGTTAAATACAATTCTTACTTTGCAGTATCCTAAACGTAAAATTCAAACTTTTTTTCATTCATTAGAAAAATTTGAAATAGCATCTACTAATTATTTAAACAAAATAAGAAATATACAATATTTAAATCCTCAAGATATTTTGAAACCGTATGATTGTTTATTAATTTCGACCTCATCTTTTGATGAAAAAGAATTATTTCCTCACTTAGAAAAACTTAACAAAGTAGTATTGTTTGAAACTGATCTGTATGTTGAATATATTTTAAACAATGGATTTGAACTTTCAAAAGAAATAGGTAAAATCAAAATTTTTAATAAAGTAGTCTAGTGAAAAAAAAGTACGATGTTGTTATTGTTGGAAGTGGATTAGGAGGATTGGTATCTGCTATTATTTTAGCAAAAGAAGGCAAAAAGGTTTGTGTTTTAGAAAAAAATAATCAATATGGAGGTAATTTACAAACCTTTGTGCGAGATAAAACCATTTTTGATACAGGTATTCACTATATAGGTGGTTTATGTAAAGATCAAAATTTACATAGTTATTTTAAGTATATAGAAATAATTGATAAGTTAAAGCTAAAAAAAATGGAAGAAGATGCTTATGACTATATTACTTTTGATAACGATCCTAATAAATACCCTCATGCCCAAGGATATGAAAATTTTATAAAACAATTGGTCTCCTTTTTTCCAGAAGAAGAAGAAGCGTTACAGGCATATTGTCAAAAAATGCAATATGTATGTAATTCCTTCCCCTTGTATAACTTAAAAACAGAGGGAGGTTATCAACAAGAAATCTTATCTATAAACGCAAAACAATATTTTGATGAACTCACGTCTAATGAAAAATTAAAAGCAGTATTGCTAGGCTCTAATTTTCTTTATGCAGGCGTACCTAACAAAACCCCTTTTTATGTACACGCCCTGTCAGTTAACTCTTACATTCAAAGTGCGTGGCGTTGTATAAACGGAGGAAGTCAGATAACCAAACAACTTATAAAAATAATCCGCAAATATGACGGTGAAGTTTTTAAACATCAAGAAGTAAATAAATTTCAAGTAAAGGATCAAAAAATCGTTTCCGTTTCAACTAAAAATGGAGAAGAGTATTTTGCAGAAACATTTATTTCCAATATAGAGCCCAAAACCACCTTAAAATTAGTGGGAGAAGAATATTTTAGAAAAGCCTATTTTACACGAATTCAAAATCTTGAAGCTCAAATTGCCCCATTTAGCATTTATATAGTTTTTAAACCCCAAACATTTCCTTATTTAAATCATAATTGCTACCATTTTAAAGATTACAAGCGAATCTGGCAAGCCAGTGAGTATACAGAACAATCATGGCCAGAAAGTTATATGTTATCAATGAATATCGCTTCGGATAATCAACAATGGGCTGAAAGTCTTACAGCCTTAACCTATATGCGTTTTGAAGAAGTAGAAAAATGGAGTACCACTCATAATACCGTCTCAGAATCAAAAGAAAGAGGTGAAGATTATGAAATTTTTAAAAAACAAAAAATTGAAATTTTTTTAAATGAAATTGAAAAAAAATTCCCAACATACGATCTTCTATTAAATCAGTGTACGCATCTACTCCTTTGTCTTATAGAGATTATATAGGAGGACAAAACGGTAATTTGTACGGATACGTAAAAGATTCTAATAATCCTATGCTAACCTTTATTTCGCCTAAAACAAAAATAGAAAATCTTTTTTTACAGGACAGAGTGTTAAAATGCACGGCGTATTAGGGGTAACAATAGGAGCAGTAGCTACTTGTGGAGAGATCGTTGGAACCGAATATTTAATAAACAAAATAAATGAAGAAATTTTAAAATGAGTGACTTTAAAAAACATATATGCTTTTTTTTCTTTATTTCGATTTTTTATTCGTGTGGAATTAATAGATCACTTCATCATGTTCCATTAGAACTTCCTAAAGAAAGTGATAAACCTACAGTAATTCGTTTGTCCGATACGCTAATAACCCATCAACAAGGATATTTAGTAAGAAATGCTCATAAAATTTGGGAATTACATATTCAAGGAAACCCTTCTCAATTAGGATTGCTTTCAGGAGCCTTAGCCGAAGATTTAGTAAAAAAACAAGAACGAATTTTTTTAAATCACCTAAGAAAAATTGTTCCTTCTAAATTTAAACAAAAACTATTACGTACTTTTTTAAGATGGTACAACAGAAAACTCTATTTGAATATAAAAGAGGAATACAAAACAGAAATATATGGAGTATCCCAATATACCGATACTTCTTTTAATTATATGGCATCACCTTATTTAAGAAGTTTATATTTACATGGAGCACATGATATAGGACACGCTGTACAGGATTTAGCATTAGTAGGATGTACTTCATTAGCTGTTTGGGGAAATAAAACAATGGATGGAGAATTGCTAATAGGTAGAAATTTAGATTTTTATGCTGGAGATGATTTCGCTGAAGACAAGGTAATCAGTTTTGTTAATCCAGAAAAAGGAATCCCTTTTGCTAGTGTTAGTTGGGCGGGTATGATAGGTGTACTTTCAGGAATGAATAAAGAAGGACTAACCGTTACCATAAATGCCGGAAAATCTAAAATGCCATTAGTAGCTAAAACACCCATTTCTCTTCTTACGAGAGAAATATTACAATACGCCACAACTATAGATGAAGCAATAAAAATAGCAAAACAAAGACCCGTTTTTGTGTCAGAGTCTATCTTAGTAAGCAGTGCAAAAGATAAAAAAGCAGTAATTATAGAAGTATCTCCTAATAATTTTGGCGTATACGAAGTACAAAACACCAATCAATTAGTTTGTTCGAATCATTTTCAGAGTTCATCTTATCAAAATGACAAAAGGAATATAAAACATATAAAAGAAAGTCATTCTTTGTATCGTATGGAAAGAATACAAGAATTATTAGCAAATGAAGAAAAAATGACTCCCGAGAAAATAGCTCAAATTCTTAGAAATAAAGAAGGTTTAAAAGAGCAGCTAATAGGTTACGGAAATGAAAAAGCTATTAATCAACTTCTAGCACATCATGCCGTAATTTTTAAGCCAGAAAGTCGTATAATGTGGGTATCTTCTAGTCCCTATCAATTAGGAGCCTTTGTAGCTTATGATTTAAATAAAGTTTTTGATCAACAAAAAACAAAAGTCACTCATTTACCTGAACTAACCATTGCTAAAGACTCTTTTCTAGATACAAAAGCGTATGCTGATTATCAACTCTACAGGAAATATGATAAACTACTAGATAAAACAATTAATGAAAAAGAAACTCTAACACCTGATTTTATTAGGAAATACCAAGAATTAAATCCTAATTTGTGGTCTGTTTATTATAAATTAGGACTTTATCAATACTCTCATAAATTTTATACAGAGGCATTATATAATTTTGAAAAAGCACTTACTTTAGAAATTACAACCCTATTAGATCGAAATAAGGTTCAAAACTATTTAAAAAAAAACAAAAAGAAATTATCATGATACCAGAAATAGAAGTATTATCACCTCTTGCAATTAAAAAATTTCAAGAGCAAAAATTAAGAGAATTACTGGTATATTTAAACACACATTCAACATATTATAAAAATATGTTTGATCATCATCAGGTAGATATAAAACAAATACAAACACTAGAGGATCTACAAAAATTACCGTTGACCTCAAAAAATGATTTACAACAACATAATGAAGATTTTTTGTGCGTACCTAGACATAAAATTATTGATTATAGCACCACTTCAGGAACACTAGGAAACCCTGTTACTTTTGGTTTAACAGATTCAGATTTGGATCGATTAGCATATAATGAAGCACTGTCTTTTGCCTGTGCAGGCATACAAGAAGGCGATGTGGTACAATTAATGACTACGATGGATCGTCGTTTTATGGCAGGATTGGCTTACTTTATGGGCTTGCGGAAATTAAAAGCAGGTATTATTCGAGTAGGAGCAGGAATTCCTGAACTCCAATGGGATTCCATCCTCAAATACCATCCCAAATATTTAATTGGAGTACCTTCCTTTTTATTAAAAATGATCGAATACGCAGAAAAACAAGGAATAGATTATCAAAAATCAAGTGTAAAAGGGGTTATTTGTATAGGAGAATCATTGCGTAATCAAGATTTTTCACCTTCTCTTTTAACCCAAAAAATTACTAAAAAATGGAATGTCCCATTGTACTCTACATACGCTTCTACCGAAATGAGTACAGCATTTACAGAATGTAAAGAATTTCAAGGAGGACATCATCATCCAGAGTTAATTATTACAGAGGTATTAGACGAGTGTAATAACCCAGTTACTGAAGGATCGGGAGAATTAGTTATAACAACTCTAGGAATAGAAGGAATGCCTTTATTGCGTTTTCAAACGGGAGATATTGTACAACTCCACACACAACCCTGCGCGTGTGGTAGAAATACACAAAGAGTAGGACCTGTTATAGGAAGAAAACAACACATGATTAAGTATAAAGGAACAACCCTATATCCACCCGCTATGCACGATTTGATGACTTGCTTTGAATCTATAAAAAGTCATTTGATTGAAATATCAACAAATGATCTAGGGACAGATGAAATTATAATTAAGATTGCATCAACGGATACAACAGAACGATTTTTGACCGAAATTAAAGATCACTTTAGAGCTAAACTAAGAGTCTCTCCCAAAGTTGAAGTTTTACCTATGGAAGAATTACAAAAAATAATTTTCCCTCCTATGAGCCGTAAACCCATTACATTAATAGACAAACGAAATTAAAAAATGAAAACTATTCTAATAACAGGAGCTTCTAGTGGTATAGGAGCCGCTACAGCAAAATATTTTGCAGCAAAAGGATGGCATGTTATTGCTACCATGATTTGTTTAGAAGAAGGGAAAGAAATAGTGGATCTACCAAATATAAGTAGCTATTTGCTTGATGTTACAAATACAGAAAGCATAGAAAAAGCAAAGGAAGAAATACTTAAAAACCATCCTGTTATTAATGTTATTATAAATAACGCAGGTATTGGCTACCGCTCATTTGTTGAATTTTCAGAAGATAAAGGTATAGATAATATTGTTTCCATAAATTGGTTAGGATGTGTAAAAGTTTGTCGTGCTTTTATACCTGTTTTTAGAAAGCAAGGCTTTGGACATTTTATAAACGTTACATCTATTGCCGGTTTAGTGAATTTACCTTTAGGAAGTTTTTATCATGCTACTAAATGCGCAGTAGAAAGTTTTTCAGAATGTATGTCGTATGAACTGATGAACTTTGGAATAGGAGTAAGCACTGTGCAATTTGGAAATGCTCCCACTGCTTTTCAAAAAAATGTGGTGAAAAGCAAAAATACAGGTATAGATATATATGATCTTATGATGGATAAAATTTCAGGGATATTAATCAAAAAACAATCAAAAAATACAAATTTGATAGAAGAAGTCGTACAAACATTTTTTAAAATAGCAAATACTCCACGTGTAAAATTTACCCGTTATACCGTTGGTTTTGATGCAAACGCCATGAGTACCCTGCGTTCTGTATTAGGATATCGACTTTTTAACAAAATAATAAGAAAACAGGTGTTGTAAAAATACCTGTTTTTTTTAAATCTTTCCTAATATCCCCAAACCTCTCTATAAAATTAGCAGTTTTTATACTCTCATTTTTCATAAAATACGTTACTTCCTATATTTAATAGATAATACCATTTAAACTTAAAATATACTGGATTAAAAAGTAAAATTCTCGATCTTTTTATTCATTTTAAAATAACTCGAATAAACAGTTGAGTATATAATTGAAATCATCGTTAGTTCGAGCGCGAAGCGCATCGAGAACCAATACTAATTTTTATTGCTTTACAAACTTTTTAATACATTACCTTTTTTAAATCAGATTACACATTAGAAATTTAGTACAGATAAAATGATTTTGAATCTAAAAAAGTACTTCTTCTTTTATCCTAAATGTTCACCTTATTCATTTTAAAATTTTGTAAAGAGATCAACAGTTTTAGAAATTGTTAGCCCCGCTGCCGCATATATTAACATAATAAATATGTTATAATCTAAATAATACAAATCTAATGGAAGTAAAACTATATCCGTAAGAAAAAAACGCGTCTTTTTAACATTCCTTTTCCTTATTATTTCATCACAAGTCTAATACAATTAAGTTCTAAACAAATTATATCCAATAAAAAGGGTCTTTTTATAAAGTATTTTACCCAAGATATTTTCATTTAACTTGTAGTTTGAAAAAAATATAAAAAATATTTTGTTTAATTAGGAATCCTAACTATATTTGTACCAGCAATAGTGCTAACAATAAAATCAATTAATGAAATGGAAAAATCAATTTTTTATCATGCAGGTTGTCCTGTTTGTATTAGTGCAGAACACGATATTGTAAACCTTATAGGTGAGGCTAATGTTGAAATTGTACATCTTGGTGAAGATCGTAATCGTATTACAGAAGCAGAAAAAGCAGGTGTAAAATCAGTACCCGCTTTACTCACAGTAAACGGAAATGTACTTCATATAAATTTTGGAGCTACTTTAGCTGATGTAAAAGGGTAAATTTTTTTAGCCTATTTAATTAGGAGTCCTAATTACTTATTGATATTTCAAAAATTAGGATTCCTATTTTTAATCTTTTTAATAATTTAAAATCATACAAAAATGAAAAATTTATTTATTTCTTTCGGATTTTTTCTTTTCACATTTTATGGTTTTGCCTGCGATAAATGTGGTAAATATGATAATGATAACTTTAAAATTCAAAAAGTAAATGTAAAGCATTCAGCTGAAATAGGAGCTACTATTTGGGAAATAACAGTTAAAGGACAAGCAGGAAAAACAACACCTAGACCAGTAGGTCAACTTAATGGAGCTCCTGTTTTGGGATATGTATTTCCTACAACTTTAAAACCAACTGATGTTGGATTTGGTAAAACAGAAGGAATTGTAGCATTAGCTTTGACATCTCATCCAGATTTTGATGATACGCCATTATGGGATGAAAATGCAGATCGTAATTTTCAAAATGATGGAATAATATGGCATCCACATTGGGTAGTTCTAACAGAGGATAAGCGTGTTCAAGGAGGATTGTCTGTAAAAGAATTTGATCCTAAAGATAAGACAATTATTTTGCCGTCAACCAATCCTGGTATGCCTATGTATATGGATTCGCCTGGTTTCCAGGTTGTAACTAAAGGAAATACAATTAAAGTGATTGTTCCAGATTATAGAATAAACAATAAAAAAGATTTCTCGTATGATGGCGTAACGGTTTATATGCAGGTTAAGGCTAATGATAATGGTGGCCACGAAGGAGGAGGAGATAAGCCTATGTTGGGTGTTTATAAAGTATATTCTATAGCCAGTGAAAAATTATCATTACCTTTTAAAGTAAAATAATTATCTTATTTCATACGTTTAGAAATTTAATAAGAATCTTAATAATAAATTAATATCGTTGAGGTCATAGTTTACCTTAAATCTAGAAAATAAAATAAAAATGTTTTTGATTTATTAACTGTTTTAAAAAATACTAAAATAATAATTAAAGACATTATACTAGATATTCGTATTACAACCTTTCATGAATACTATGTGGTTAAATTATGACCTCTATAACACCTAATAAAAATGAAAATAGCAGTTTGGGACACCTATGTAACAAAAAAGAAGGAGATGTTATGCACTTTGATATAATTGTACCTCAAGAAATTATAACAGATCCAGCCATCGTTTATGATTATGGTAGAGAATATTTAAAAACGAAAGGACAAGAAGGACAAAAATTAACTTCTGAAGAATGTAAATTTTGTCATATAGATTTTCTTGAACCTAAATGGGAAGAAGAAATAAATAAAAAGGATATTTTATTATAGAAATAGAAAATTGCTAATGAAAGATACTATACACTTACTCTTTTCTTACGGTACTTTACAATTAGAAAAAGTTCAGCTTGAAAATTATGGAAGAATTCTAGCAGGTCAAAAAGATGTTTTGAAAGGATATAAAATTGAAAATTTGTTAATAACAGATCCTAAAGTTTTGGCTAAAAGTGAACTCGAACAGCATCCAATAGCAGTAAAAACAGAAAATAAATCAGATTTCATTAAAGGAATGATATTTGAAATATCCTCTGCCGAATTAGAAGAAACAGATAGATATGAAGTAGATCAATATCAAAGAATAGAAGAAACTTTTGAATCGGGAAAAAAAGCTTGGATATATGTAGAAAAGACATTCTAAATATAAACCTGAATAAAAAAAGGTCAAGTAAAAAGAATTAAACCTTATATGTTTTAAATAAATGAAATATTCAGTATTTAATTTGGACGATCAAAATCAAAAGATAGAAAGTCGTATAGTAGTTGCTTTAGAACGTATTTCAGAAGCATTTAGAGTCTTGCTATGGAAAGAAAGTAAAGAAAATTCTCTGAGTCCTATTCAAATTCAAATTTTAATTTTTATCTGTTTCCATTCTGAGGAAAAATGTAAAATAAGTTATTTAGCAGAAGAGTTTAATATGACCAAAGCCACTATAAGTGATAGTGTTAAGATTTTGATAGCTAAAGGTTTATTGATTAAAAAAGTCGATTTTTCAGACACTAGAGCTTTTTTGCTATCATTAACAGAAGAAGGGAAGAGAGTTGCTTCAAAAGGATCTTTTTTGCTTCTTTTATGCAAAAACCTTTTGAAAGTTTATCAAAAGAAGAAAAAACAATATTACTAAATAGTTTATTAAAATTGATATATGATTTGAATAAAACCAATGTAATAAACATCCAAAGAATGTGTTTTAGCTGTTTTTATTACACCTTTGAAAAAGAGTTGCATTATTGTAAACTGATGGATGTTAGGTTAGCAGATTCAGATATTAGAATTGATTGTCCAGAATACAAATTAGCATAAAAATAAGAGTCTTCAATATATTAAAAATGATGTAAATGAGAAGAAAAGAGGTTGTTAAAGGTTTTAAATTTAGATCTTGACAGCTTCTTTTTACTTCGTGATTTCTATAAAAAAATGAGTACAGATAGAAATCATTTTTTAAGAAGATGTTAAAACCTAAAAAGAAAAGAATCTATTTGCTATTTTTACCTAAAAAAAGATATGCCAACAGATTGTATAACTTTTCAAAACTCGGGTTATTTTACGCCATTAATTATTGATTATTTAAATGAAGAAAAAGCCATACAGTCATTCTATAATAGATCGCCTAAAATTGAAAATTTTTTAAATCAGATAGAAGAAAAATCAAGTAATTATAATTTAAAAAATCGAGCAGTTTTAATAAAATCTTTGTTAAAACAAAATCAAGGTATTGATATTAGTCAACTTACCCTTGATAATATACATTCATTAAATCAGCCAGAAACGTTTACAATTACGACAGGTCATCAACTAAATTTATTTACAGGACCTTTGTATTTTATATATAAAATTATTTCTACCATTAAATTGTGTAACGAATTAAAAGTAAAATATCCAGAATACCGTTTTGTGCCTATTTATTGGATGGCAACTGAAGATCACGATTTTGAGGAAATTAACCATTTTAAATATAATAAAAAGACAATTAGCTGGAACAAAAAATCTAAAGGACCTGTAGGAAGGCTATCCACGGAAGGACTAGATGATGTTTTCGAAGAAATAAAGACATTCTTAGGAACCAGTGAACACGCTAAAAAACTTACTTTACTTTTTGAAAAATCCTATTTAGAACACGATAATCTAGCGAATGCAACACGTTATTTAGTTAATGAACTATTTAAAGAATACGGACTAGTCATTTTAGATGGAGATGACAAAGAGTTAAAACAACTTTTGATACCTGTTATTAAGGAAGAATTACTTCAACAAACATCTTATAAAAAAGTTACAGAAACATTATCTAAATTATCTTATGACATTCAGGTAAATCCAAGAGAAATAAACCTTTTTTATATGGAAGATCATTTGCGCGAACGTATTCTTTTTGAAAATGGAGTTTATAAAATAAATAATACACAGCTTGTTTTTTCTGAAACTCAAATTTTAGAAATACTTCAAAAAACACCAGAAAAATTTAGTCCTAACGTTATTTTAAGACCTTTGTATCAAGAATTGATATTACCTAATTTATCGTATGTAGGAGGAGGAGGAGAGATAGCCTATTGGATAGAATTAAAAAAAATGTTTGAAGCATTTAAGATAACCTTTCCAATTTTGTTACTTCGTAATTCAGTAGTTATAGCTTCTGAAAAACAATGTAAAAAAGCAGATAAATTAAAATTAACTTGGTTTGATTTGTTTCTTAAACAAGCTGAATTAGTAAACTATAAAACAAGACAATTTTCAGAATTTAAAATAGATTTTTCAAAAGAAAAGGAACATTTAAGAAAACAATTTGAAAATCTTTTAGATATTGCAAACAGAACAGATAAAACATTTATAAAAGCAGTAAAAGCCCAAGAAGTAAGACAAATAAAAGGATTAGAAAATCTAGAAAAACGTCTTTTAAAAGCAGAAAAAAAGAATCAGAATGATAAACTAATGCGTATTGTGGATTTACAAAATATATTATTTCCTAATAAAAGCTTGCAAGAAAGACAGCTCAACTTTAGCATGTTTTACATAGAATATGGCGAAAACTTTATTGCTACTTTATTAGAAAAGCTAAATCCGCTTAGTAACGAATTTAATACCATCGTTTTTTAAAAAAACTTAAAAAATAAACTTTTAAACTCTTAAACTTTTAAACTAAAGTTTGTACTTTTGCACCAAAATTAAAAAAATAAAAAATGGCAGGAAATAGAACTTTTACAATGATTAAACCAGATGCTGTTGAAAAAGGACACATTGGTGGAATTTTAAATATGATTACTGAAGGCGGTTTTAGAATTGTTTCTATGAAATTAACTCAGTTAACAGTTGCAGATGCACAAAAATTTTATGCTGTACACGCTGAAAGACCATTCTACGGTGAATTAGTAGAGTTTATGTCTCGTGGTCCAATTGTTGCAGCTATCTTAGAAAAAGATAATGCAGTAGAAGATTTCCGTACTTTAATTGGTGCTACTAACCCAGCAGAAGCTGCTGGAAGGAACTATTCGTAAAAAATATGCTACCTCTATTGGAGAAAATGCAGTTCATGGTTCTGATTCTGATGAAAATGCTGCTATTGAAGGTGCTTTTCATTTTGCAGGAAGAGAAATGTTTTAATCAAACATATTTTTAAAAACATTGTGGGTGTCTAAAAAGTAGTGCCTTAAAATAAGATCTAGTTTATTGCTTCAACGATAAGACAAGAACGATATAAGTACTATGTAATTTTATTTTCTACCTTTGGTTGAAATGATAATAAGAAAACTTTTAAGACACCCTCATTGTTTAAACTACCTATCTTGATATTGGAGATCTTCTCATTTAATTCTCCGAGCCACGTAAAGTCTCTCTTTAAAAATATCATTTTATACCTCATTACCTTTCAGGATCTATTTTTCTGCGTATTTATATGTATTCTTATATAAGATTTAACCTGTTTTCAAGAAACTTGTTTAGGCTTATATTGCATAATATACAGATTTTTATTTAAATGATAGTTTAGGTTCAGATTATGGATTGAAAATTTATTACAGATAAAAATAACCATTTTCTATCTTCAATGCAAAAACTACATCTACGAAAAAAAACAGGGATTTTTATCACCTCAGCTTTTTACCTTCATCATAAATTTTAATACATAGTTTTGAGTTGATTTTTGTATCTGTTTATTTGATGAAATTTAAACCCAAATTTCACAACGAAGTCTAATGCGTAATTTGGGTTAAATAGGAAAAAGAATGCTATTTATTTTTGTTTAGACCTAAAATTCCTTTAGTTATAAGGAATTGAGCAACGATATATGTTAGCATGATTAGAAAACCAGATTTGGGTAGTTCTGAATGAAATTTGTTGATTGCTAATATACTATCAGAGCTTACAAAAAATAAAGCGCCTATTAGTACGATTAGGTTGTTTGGTTTAGACCACTTAAAATAACCTTTAATAGCCATTAACAACATAATAGAAATGGTTGTGGCATATAATGCAACAGGTATTTTTAAATTTCCTAAACTAGGGAAAAGTAGATTTAGCATACCTAATAAATACATCATTACAAATATAAATCCTATCCAAAACAAGTTAGAATTAGGTTTGGTTTGCTCTTGTTTTATAAATAAAAAGATAAAGAAAATATGGCTTATTAGAAAAGAGGTTAAGCCTAAAATAAAATATAGCTCAGCTTTGTCTGCAAACATTAAAACGACATCGCCAATCCAAGAAAACAACAAGGCAAAAAGGAGGAGTTTTTTTATTCGGAAATTATGAGAACTATAAGTTTCTAAAATTAGTAAAGGAAGTAATAGAGGTTTGAAATACCAAGCAATAGCTTCTTGTTTAGTTAGTAGTAGAAGTAAATAAAATAGGCTAATACCTATAAAACTCTTTAAATATTGGCTCATAAAATTAGTTTAAAAGGAATTAATGTTTTTTTGTTTAAATTCTATTTTTACAAAATAAAAACTCATAAAAAGAGCAATTAAAAAATAGCCGAAGACTATGTGTGTACCGTATGGAATAATTTGATCTATTTGAAACCAGCCATTTAAGTGATAAATGATAACAATAGCAAATACGAAACGGATGGTCTCATAAATATGTGCAAATTTGTTTTTTCCCATTAATTCAGTATAGCTATATATTGTTATGAAAATAAAGAAGCCATAATAGAAGATATTCGGCAAACCTATTTTAGCTATATTGTCAAATAAATAAGATATTAATATAAGGGTTAAAAACAGCTGAATGAATGACCAGCCTATCAATAATGTGGAATGGTTAGTGCCAAATTTTTTAAAATTATAGACATCTTCAATTTTGTAAATGGGGTATTTTTTATCGAAACCTTCAGGTCTCCAGCCAGTAGGCATAAACCAAATTTTTAGTTTGTCCATAAATTTTTCAGCATACCAAGCATCTTTAATTAATACCCAAAGATGTTGAAAGTTGATTTTAAAAGGATTCCAAGTTTGGGCAGGGCGTGTGATACCGAAAACGGGTGGTACATCTGCTAATTCTTCTTGAAAAGTACCGAAAAGTTTATCCCAAATAATGAATATCTGCGCATGGTTTTTGTCCATGTATTCAGGATTAATAGCATGATGAACTCTATGATGAGAGGGGGTTACAATTATTTTTTCTAAAAATCCTAGTTTATTAATATAACGTGTGTGATACCAAAATTGCAAAAAAAATTGGATAGGTAGGGTAATTGCAATTACTCTAGAAGGAATACCTAATAAAGCAGCAGGTAATAATAAAAAAGTAAATAATTTAAAAAAATCAGAAACAGATTGTCTTAATGCACAGGATAGATTAAACTCTTCGCTGCTGTGATGAATAGCATGCTTGTTCCAAAAAATATTAATCTGATGTGCCAAACGGTGTGTCCAGTATCCTTGAAAATCAATGGCAATAAATGCAATAATATAGGCTGAAGTAGATTCTTCAATATGAAAAAAGGCTATTTTAGAAACCATGATTTCATACGTAATGATAGAAATACTTAAGCCTAAGACATCTCTAGTAGCGTTAGTCATTCCAGAGCTTAAACTAGAGATGCTATCCATCATAGGAGCGTAATCTACTTTTTTATAATAGCCATATATTTTCTCAACGATAATTAAGAATAAGAAAACAGGCATTGCAATGATCAGTATTTTGCCGTAAGTTTCCATTGTAATATTTAGATTTTAAAAATTCAGAAATTTTAAAAATGATTATATCTGCTTCTAGTAAATCTAATTATTTTTTTTAAATAAATTTATTTTTTTATAACTTTATTTAAGAATTATGTAATTTCTGCGCTTAGTCCAGCATCAAGAAGAGCAAGGCATAATGGTTGTAATTCGTCAAAAGAACCTGTTTTTACAGCACATTTGCCTGTATAATGTACTAAAATAGCGCATTGTTCTGCTTGTAATTCCTCGTGATTACAAACGCGTATTAATGTTTCTATTACATGATCAAACGTATTTACATCATCATTGTATAGAATTATTTCGTGATTAATAGAAACTTTTTCTAAAATGGCAACGTTTTCCTGTGTTTTTTCAATAATACTCATGTATGTTAAATATTTATTAATGGAAAATTAGTCTATGAATTTATATATTTTAATGATACCCAGTTGTTACGGTTAATTTTTTTGACAAAAGTTAAGCCTTTTTCTATGCAAGAAGCATCAATAGTAGGAATGTCTTGTTCGTAAAAACCGCTGAATAAAATAATACCATTAGGATTTAAACAATCCACATAAGTTTGCATATCATTAAGGAGTATATTTCTATTAATGTTTGCAATAATTAAATCGTATTTTTTGTTTTTTAATAAAGAAGCATCTCCTTCATAAACCGTTATATGTTTACAATTGTTGCGTGTTGCATTTTCAATAGAATTTAAATAACACCAATTGTCAATGTCTATGGCATCTATAGGTTGTGCTCCTTTCATTTCAGCAAGTATTGCTAGAATAGCAGTTCCACATCCCATGTCAAGTGTTTTTAATCCTTTGAGATCCAATTCTAATAGATGTTGGATCATCATGTGGGTGGTTTCGTGATGGCCTGTTCCAAAGCTCATTTTGGGTTCTATTATAATGTCAAACGGAGCGTCTGTTTTAGGATGAAAAGGTGCACGTACATGACATAAACCATCAACATCAATTGGATCAAAGTTTTTTTCCCATTCTGCATTCCAATTTTGTTGTTCAATTTCTTCAAAAGTGTACGAAATTTTAAATTCGGGATTTTGTAATATATAAATGTCTTCTAGAATATTTTTATTCCAATTTTCTTTGGGAATATAAGCAGAAAAACCTTTATCTGTTTCAATAAAACTGTCAAAAGGAAGCTCTCCTAGTTCAGCTATTAAAATTTCAGAACCCAACTCTTTTGGTTCTACCTCAAAATGGTATCCTATGTATGTATTTTGCATTGATTTATTTTTTGCAAAGGTAGTTATTTAGTAGATTATAGTTTTGAGTTTAGGGATCTTTATTAAATAGAAATTGTAAATTTGCGCACGAAAAAAAATAAAATATGAAAAAGAATGAACATTTTTCTAGTGTTAGGTCTTTTAATTTTTTTGTTTAAGAATAAATTTTTTATAAAATTAAAATATTTTTATGATCGGAATAACTAGGATTATAAGGATCAAGGTTAAAAACTGTCATTATAATTTAGATAAAATTTCTCAAAAGAATGAGTCGTAAATAGTTGTTAACTTATAACATAATTTGTACAAAAATAGAGTCAAGCCATCTGTTAAATTTAAAACCAGTTTCTTTAATATGCCCAACTTCTTGGAATCCTAATTTTTTATGGAATGCAAGGCTTCCTAAATTTTCAGAATCAATAACACCAATTAAAGTATGAATTTTTTCTTTTTTTGCAATTTTAATGAGTTCTTTTAAAAGGAGTGAGCCAATTCCATTTCCGTGGTAGTCTTTATGTATATATACTGAGTGTTCTGCGGTAAATTGATACCCTATTTTAAAACGAAATGAACCATAAGTCCCAAATCCTACTATTTTATTTTCTTTTATCGCAATTAAAAAAGGTTGATTATTTATTTTTTTTTCTTCAAAAATCTTTTGTTGCTGTTCTAAAGTTCTGATATGATATTCCCAAATAGAAGTACTATTTAAAATTTCATAGTTTATTATTTCAAGAATTTCAGAAAGATCTTCATACTTAGCCTCTTTTATTAGAATGGACATTTGTTTATAATTAAAAATATTAATAAATTGAAGTTATGAAATTACAAAAAATTGCTCAAATTTTTGATTTTCTATTTATTATTAACCTTGTTTTGTATAGTGTAATGACTATTTTACAAGTTGATATACTAGAAGAATATTTACGCTATACAGGAATTCCTATACTTTTTGTGTTATATGTTGTGTCATCTTCAAGAATAAATATGAGTTTCTTATTGTGTTTGGTATTGTTTCAAATAACATCTTCATTATTTGCAATAGAAGAAAAAATAGCCTTTAAAATAGCAACACTCTTTTCTTTAGCCTCTAAAATAGGATTAATTTATTTAGTACTAGAATTTATCCAAAAAAAATATAGAATAGCTATTGGAATTGCCTTAATACCTTTGTTCGTTCTATATTTATATATGATTTATTTTGTTTTTAATCAAGTAGAAGAATATTATATTTATTGGGTTTTTAACTCTTTGTTTACCGCTTTTTTAGGTGCTGTTGGAATAATTACTTATATTAACGAAATGAAAAGAGATAATTTGTTTTTCCTTCTAGCTACAGCTTTTTTAGTTATTAAAATGTCGCTCTTTTTCTTTAACATGTTTTATTGCAAATCAATTTTTTTGCATAAATTGACTGTCATTTTTTCTGCGTTAGCCTATTACATGATTTATAAATTTTTAATTTTAAAAGAAAATACTCAAAATATGACGATAAGTTAATACTTTTGCGATAGAACATGAGTTTATTATAAAATTGAAACCTACCGCTATTTACCCCAAAATTCCTTTGGCACAAAGCATAATTGAAATGTGCAAAAAAAAGGATTAAAACATATAGTCATTTCCCCAGGTTCGCGAAATGCACCTTTGACTATAGGATTTTCTAATCAAGCTGAATTTAATTGTTATAGTATAGTAGATGAACGCTGTGCAGGCTTTTTTGCATTAGGCTTGGCGCAACAATTACAGGAGCCAGTAGCACTAATTTGTACTTCAGGATCAGCCTTGTTAAACTATTATCCTGCTATTTCAGAAGCATTTTATAGTCAAATACCTTTAGTTGTTATTTCTGCTGATCGACCAATTGATAAAATAGATATAGGAGATGGGCAAACTATTAGGCAAGCTAATGTTTTTGCTAATCATATCTTGTATAATGCAAATCTACAAGAAGCCGCATCTCTAGAAAATGATAGATTGATACAAGAAGCCCTTTTTTTTAGTGTTTCCCAAAAAGGACCTGTTCATATAAACGCACCTTTTGAAGAACCTTTATATGAAACAATTTCTGAACCAACTATTGAACCAACATGGTTTAATTTTGAAAAACAGAATGAACCTTTAGAAACCCTAGATTTTTTTGCAGAAGAATGGAGTCAAGCTCAAAAAAAAATAATATTAATAGGAGAAAATCACTCTGATTCTATTGATACTAAATATTTAGACATACTAGCTAGAGATCCTTCTGTTATTGTTATGACTGAGGTTACGTCTAATCTACATCATGAAAATTTTATTACTAATATAGATACAATCATAACCCCTTTTTCTGAAAAAGAATTTGAACGTTATAAACCCGAAATATTGTTGACTTTAGGAGGAATGATTGTTTCAAAACGCATAAAAGCGTTTTTTAGGAAATATCAACCCAATGCACATTGGCATATAGACCCGTTAAGGGCTTATAATACCTATGATTGTCTTAATTATCATTTTAAAGAAAAACCTAACACTTTTTTTTGAACGCTTCCTGAAATTAACATCTTATAAAGAAAGTTCTTTTCAAAAAGAATTATTAGCTATTCGTTTTCAAAGAAAAATAGCTCATAACAACTACTTAAAAGAATTGATTTTTTCTGATCTAAAAGTTTTTCAAATTATTACGGAATTATTGCCTAAGAATATTCAATTACAAATTAGTAATAGTTCTGCCATACGATACGCCCAATTATTCCCTATAGATCCTAGTATTTCAGTATATTGTAATAGAGGAACTAGTGGGATAGAGGGAAGTACTACAACGGCTATTGGTGCTGCTGTGGCAAGTAAAAAAACAACTTATCTTATAACAGGAGATATTAGTTTTTTTTATGATAGCAATGCGTTATGGAATCATTATATACCCAACGATTTTAAAATTATTATCATAAATAATGGAGGAGGGGGATTTTTAGAATTTTGCCAGGTCATCAAGAAAATGAAACATTCAATACTTTTTTTGAAACATCTCATAATTTAACAGCAGAATATTTAGCTAAAATGTATGGATTGGATTATTTTAAGGCTAAAGAAGAAAAAGAATTACGAACTAATTGGGCATTTTTTTCATCATTAAATAAACCTGCCATATATGAAATCTTTACACCTGAAAAACAAAATAATGAAGTTCTTTTGCAATATTTTAAGAAATTAAAATGATTGTTTTTTTCCTTTTTAAATCTTGCTTATTCTGATATATTTTTATATATTTGGTAGATATACAATAACATAACTAGAAAAAAATATGAGTAAAAGAGATGAACTGATTGAAAAATACGCTACAGATTTAAAAGAAAAATGTGGAGTAACACCTGATATGGAATTATTGACAAAAGTAGTAATAGGATGTGGTCCCTCTATTTATAATCAAGATTCAGCAACCGTTTCAGGATCACAACAATCGGAATTAGATACAGTTAAAAACAACTTTTTAATAAAAAAATTAGGTCTGTCTGATAATCCAGAGCTAGATGCTGCAATTGATAGTGTAATGGAACAATATGGACGCTCCAACCGTAACAAATACCGTGCAGTCGTGTATTATTTGTTAACGCTTCACTTTAAAAAAGAAAGTATATATAATTAATTTATATAATAAAGTTTATAAATCCCGATTTTTATCGGGATTTATTATTTGTATCTTTGCGATTCTAAATACTAACAGATGATTGAAATAGGAAAATACAATACCCTAAAAATAGCTCAGAATACTAATGTAGGATTATATTTAACAGATGGTGAAAAAGATGTGTTATTACCTAATAAATATGTACCCAAAGAATATGAGATAGAAGCGGATATAGAAGTATTTATTTATTTAGATCATGAAGAACGCCCTGTAGCAACTACTTTAGAACCTTATATATTTTTAAACGAATTTTCGTTATTGAGAGTTAATTACGTTAATAAGTTTGGAGCTTTTATGGATTGGGGCTTAGAAAAAGATTTATTTGTCCCATTCAAAGAACAGGCAAGACCTATGGAAGAAGGAAAAAGATACCTTGTATACATGTATCTAGATAAACAAACAAATCGTTTAGTAGGTTCTAGTAGGTTGAACCAATTTTTAAACAACCAAAATTTAAACGTTGAAAAAGGAGAAGAAGTAGATTTGATCGTTTCTCATATTTCAGATACAGGTATTAACGTAATTATTAATGAAAAACACAAAGGATTAATTTATAAAGATCAAATTTTTGAAGATTTAAGAACAGGAGACCGTATCATTGGATATATCAAAAATATTCGCCCAGATGGCAAAATAGACATTTCAAGACAACCATTAGGTTTTGAACGAATAGATGCTTCCGCTCAAAAAATATTAGAAGAATTAAAAGCAGGAAGAGGAATGCTAAAATTACACGATAATAGTAGCCCAGAAGATATTAAAACAATTTTACAAATGAGTAAAAAGACTTTTAAAAAAGCCATTGGGACTCTTTATAGAGAAAAGATAATAGAATTAAGACCAGATGGTATTTATTTATTAAAATCATAATAAACCCTTATAAGAGAAGGTTATCTAGTAAATGTTTTTTTGTTTCAATGCTAAGATGATTTTTAGTTAACGTTATGTTTTTACCTATTATTAACACTATTTCAGCCTAAGCTTTTCATTGAATTATATAACTATATTTTATTAGATAACCCTTCAAAGTTCAATATAAAAATTACCCCTTCTTTTTATATAAAGGAATAAAATAGGTAATGCTATAATTCCAACCAGCACCAAATTGCCCATCATACGTCCTGTTAAATCCAGGGATATACAAATTGTTAAAATTTTCTGGCTTCTTTTCGGATAATAGATAATTAATTCTTAAGCTAAAGCCTGCATAAAAATTATTGAAAATTTTAGCTTTTATTCCAGCTACAACCTCCGTCCAATGAGCTGTTAGATCTTTATAATTTTGATTTGCTATCACAGCATCTGCTTGCGGAAAATATCCCGTAGTATTATATATTTTGTAACTTGTAAGTGCTTGACTAAAAGAAGAAAAACCATAGCGCAAACCAAGATGAACCATATCTTCCATATTGAGCCAGTTTTGATAAAAATTGTAATCAAATCCTACTTTTAAATAACTACCAGTCGTTGTAAAATTAAGACGTTTATCTTCTGTTATTTTTTTTTCGTTGCCTATCTCGGTTGCTAGATACATCTTCTGACCTATCCTGTAATCACCTACTAATTCTAATCCTTTATAATTTTTATCAAAAATAGAACGAGTAATTTTGGATAAATCCGTTCCTATTCGTATTCCATAACGTTCTGTTTTTTTGATAGTATCGTTTGTTTTTTCCTGTGCCTGACTAATTGTAAAAGTATAAATCGTTAACAACAGGCTAAAAGAAAATTTTGAGATGTGTTTCATTTTCGTTTACTATAGATGTTTTTTGAATAGTTACTTCTTGTATCCAGTTTTTAGGTGTTGTAAGGGTGGCTCCATTAAGTGTATTTAGAGTAAATTCAGTTTTATATCCGCAAGCCCTTGAAATATAAACATCGTTACGTGAGTAATTAAGAGTAATTTGATCTTCCTTAGCTAAAGTACTGTTTTTTGAATTAATTTGAAAAGTATAACGTACTTGATTATTATTTACTTTTAAAGGTAATTCAATTTTGTTACTACTAGCAAAATCCAAGGAGCTAGACATGCCTTCAGCAGTGACTTTTAAATCCGTTATTGTTTTAGGATTAGTAGGATTGTTGTTGTCAAAAAATTGTACAATCATTCTAGGAGTTGTGGGTGTTCCTTGTGGACAGACATCATCGGGTTCGCAATTTAAAAAAGGCAAAGTAGACAGAATGACGAATAATCCCAAAAATATTTTTTTCATATTTGTTTTAGTAATTAAATAAAAAGTGATTAGTTATAGATTGCTAATCACTTTTTATTATTTATCTCTTTTCCAAAAGTACAACATTTTCTACGTGATGGGTTTGTGGAAACATGTCCACAGGACGTACACGAGTTACCTTATACATCTTATCCATTAACGCCAAATCACGTGCTTGTGTAGCAGAGTTACAGCTTACATATACCACTTTTTTAGGTGCAATCTTTAAGATTTGTTCAACCACATCTGCGTGCATACCATCACGAGGGGGATCTGTAATAATGATGTCAGGATGTCCATTTGTAGCGATAAAGTCATCATTGAATACGTTTTTCATATCACCTACAAAAAACTCACAATTATTAATGTTATTACGTTTAGCATTTATTTTTGCATCAGAAATAGCTTCTGGAACAGCTTCTACTCCGATTACTTTTTTTGCTTTTTTAGAAACAAATTGCGCAATCGTTCCTGTTCCTGTATATAAATCATATACCAATTCGTTCCCTGTTAATCCAGCAAAATCCCTAGTAATAGAATATAATTCATACGCTTGTTCTGAATTGGTTTGGTAGAAAGACTTAGCATTAATGCTAAACTGTAAGCCTTCCATTTCTTCTAAGATATAATCTCTACCTTTAAACAAAATAATCTCTTGATCGTACAAAGTATCGTTTGCTTTTTGGTTGACTACATACTGTAGCGAAGTAATTTCAGGGAAACGTTCTGCCAAAAAATTCATAACCATTTCTATTTGTTTTTGATTATGATCAAAAAATTGAATAACTACCATGATTTCTCCCGTAGAAGCAGTACGAATCATAAGAGTACGTAACAAACCACCATGTTCTCTAGGGTTAAAGAAGGTTAAGTCATTTTCGTTAGCAAAACGTCTTATTTCATTACGAATATCATTAGAAGGATCTTGTTGTAAATGACATTTGTTGATATTAAGAATCTTATCCCACATTTTTGGAATATGAAAACCTACTGCATTTTTATTGTCTAGTTCTTCGCCACTATTAATTTCTTCGGGGGTCATCCAACGACTAGAAGAAAAACCGAACTCCATTTTATTACGATAGAAAAACTGTTTTTCAGAGCCCAAAATTGGTTCAAATACGGGTAATTCTATTTTTCCAATACGCTTTAAGTTATTTTCTACTTCTTGATGTTTGTAAAATAACTGTTGGTTGTAATTCATGTTTTGCCATTTGCAACCACCACATACACCAGAATGTTCGCATACGGGATCTACACGATGCTCAGAATACGAATGAAATTTGAAAGCTTTGCCTTCATAATACGATTTTCGCTTTTTGAAGGTTTGAATATCTACTACATCACCAGGTACTACATTACTTAAAAAAATAACCTGACCTTCTGGGGCTTTTGCCACACATACGCCTTTTGCTCCTGCATCAAGGACTTTTACGTTTTCGAATACGACTTGTTTATCTTTTTTTCTTCCCATAGTGCAAAGATAATAATTGCTATCATATTTATGATTTTTGCTCTTGGATTTTAGAAAAAACCAGTTTAGTTTGAATAATAAATAATCTATTATTCTTGAGTCTGATAAAACGTTAATTTGAAATTTCTATTTATTTTTAGATTATTCCAAATCTATTTTTTTGATGATGTGAATACCTCCAATGCTATATGCCACATCTATAGGGATTGGAATGCCATTTAGAAGAAAATTACCGTTTTGAAATGGCGTAATTCTTTCATCAATTAAAAAAAAGTAATTGTCTTTGTCGGATAATATATCTAGATTGTCATCTTTTAGTTCAACGGGTTCTATGTATTCAACCAAACCAATTTTGTTTAATTCAGGAATTGTTATTTTTTGTCCATTCATCTCACAGGAATGTTTCTGACCAAGGCCAGGCATTCCAAACCAAGGAATAGCTTGTCCTATTTGTAATGAAATTTTAGACGTATCTCCAACAAAGAGAAAATGTTTGGTTTTAAAAGTTTCAAAAATAGGGGGTAAAGATTTTTTTAGGAAAAGGCTCTTCTGCTTTCCAAAAGAACATGACTTTATTTTGCCATTCAGGATCATTACGGTCTTTACAAACTAAATGATCTGTCCAATAGTGCATATAAAGTTGTCCCGCTTGAAGCAAAATAGTCGATTTATGAATAGCTTCTCTTTGTTCATTTGTTAAAGATCGAATTATCTTATGTTCTAAATGATGAACTGTAGAAACGAACGTATTTTCTTTGTTTAGTTGAACGTCTTGAGTTTGCTTTGAGTTTTCTAAATTAGTTACAGCTTGCTTTTTCTTAAAGAAAATGTCAAAAAATCCCATAAGTACTGATTGAAATAGATGTTTTTTACTTGTTTTTGAAATATAGTTTCGAATGTTTTACAATTTTAGAAACTTGTAAACTTCGGAAGTTATCATTGTTTAGTGTGCTTTACGTTTTTATATAATTAATTTTAGTTTCTTATTTGTATATCATGGATAAGAAAAAAAGTTCTTGTATTATAGACTTTTATAACTCGTTGATTTCTTTTTCGGATAGTCCCGTTAGCTTTATTATATCAGGAATTGAAAGCCCCATTGTTTTTGCTTGCTTAGCAATTTCAATTTTTCCTTCAATTTTTCCTTCAATTTTTCCTTGAATCTTTCCTTCTTCTTTACCGTCGTCAAAAGCTGTATCAATAATACTTTTTAGGTCTCTGTACACTTTTAAACTACTTTCGTATTTATCTAATTCCCATTGTCCAAAATTAGCTAATTCAGCTTTTTCAAAAGCTTGAGTAAAAACCTCATCTTTGAAAATGGTAGGTATGTTTTGGAAGTCTTCTAGGTTTTTAATAAAATACAACCACTTGTCTAAACGGGAATTTAAGTCGGTTTCCTGTTTTTTAAAGTTTGGCATTTCTAAATAGATATAGGTTAGTTTATCGTAAAAAACTTTTCCATTTTGGTTTTTTAGTTTAATGGTATGTACGACTTCGCTTTTTTCGGGTTCAGATTCGTAATCGTCAAAAGTAAAATCTAAAATACCTATACAGTAAACGGATTTGAGGTTATAGTTCCATTCTCCTTTTTCGGCTTGTTCTCTGATAGGAAAAGTGGCGTAATAAATGGTTCGTTCTTTAAAGAAATTTTGTTTTGCTTTTTGTAGTTCTACGATGAATTTTTCGCCTTTTTCATTTTGGCAATAGATGTCGTATATGGCTTTTCTATCGAGGTCGGTAATTCCGAGTTGCTCGGTGTTTTTAAAAGAAAGTTCTTTAATTTGGTCGTGTTCAGGCAATAGTGTGTTAAGGAAGTCTATAAGCAAATTTTTGCTGGCTTCTTCCCCAAATATTTTTTTAAATCCAAAGTCGGTAAACGGATTGATGTATTTAGCCTTCATGATTCCAAATGGTTTGATGATTCAAATTTACAAAAAGGTAGGAGCACTGCTTTTTATAATTTGTTTATTTCTTCTTGGGTCAATCCTGTTGATTGGATGATTATTTCTATTGAAATGCCTAATTTTTTTAAAGATTTAGCAGTTTCAATTTTACCTTCAATTTTACCGTCGTCAAAAGCTGTATCAATAATACTTTTTAGGTCTCTGTACACTTTTAAACTACTTTCGTATTTATCTAATTCCCATTGTCCAAAATTAGCTAATTCAGCTTTTTCAAAAGCTTGAGTAAAAACCTCATCTTTGAAAATGGTAGGTATGTTTTGGAAGTCTTCTAGGTTTTTAATAAAATACAACCACTTGTCTAAACGGGAATTTAAGTCGGTTTCCTGTTTTTTAAAGTTGGGCATTTCTAAATAGATATAGGTTAGTTTATCGTAAAAAACTTTTCCATTTTGGTTTTTTAGTTTAATGGTATGTACGACTTCGCTTTTTTCGGGTTCAGATTCGTAATCGTCAAAAGTAAAATCTAAAATACCTATACAGTAAACGGATTTGAGGTTATAGTTCCATTCTCCTTTTTCGGCTTGTTCTCTGATGGGAAAAGTGGCATAATAAATGGTTCGTTCTTTAAAGAAATTTTGTTTTGCTTTTTGTAGTTCTACGATGAATTTTTCGCCTTTTTCATTTTGGCAATAGATGTCGTATATGGCTTTTCTGTCGAGGTCGGTAATTCCGAGTTGCTCGGTGTTTTTAAAAGAAAGTTCTTTAATTTGGTCGTGTTCAGGCAATAGTGTGTTAAGGAAGTCTATAAGCAAATTTTTGCTGGCTTCTTCCCCAAATATTTTTTTAAATCCAAAGTCGGTAAACGGATTGATGTATTTAGCCTTCATGATTCCAAATGGTTTGATGATTCAAATTTACAAAAAGGTAGGAGCACTGCTTTTTATAATTTGTTTATTTCTTCTTGGGTCAATCCTGTTAGCTTTATTATATCAGGAATTGAAAGCCCCATTGTTTTTGCTTGCTTAGCAATTTCAATTTTTCCTTCAATTTTTCCTTGAATCTTTCCTTCTTCTTTACCGTCGTCAAAAGCTGTATCAATAATACTTTTTAGGTCTCTGTACACTTTTAAACTACTTTCGTATTTATCTAATTCCCATTGTCCAAAATTAGCTAATTCAGCTTTTTCAAAAGCTTGAGTAAAAACCTCATCTTTGAAAATGGTAGGTATGTTTTGGAAGTCTTCTAGGTTTTTAATAAAATACAACCATTTGTCTAAACGGGAATTTAAGTCGGTTTCCTGTTTTTTAAAGTTGGGCATTTCTAAATAGATATAGGTTAGTTTATCGTAAAAAACTTTTCCATTTTGGTTTTTTAGTTTAATGGTATGTACGACTTCGCTTTTTTCGGGTTCAGATTCGTAATCGTCAAAAGTAAAATCTAAAATACCTATACAGTAAACGGATTTGAGGTTATAGTTCCATTCTCCTTTTTCGGCTTGTTCTCTGATGGGAAAAGTGGCATAATAAATGGTTCGTTCTTTAAAGAAATTTTGTTTTGCTTTTTGTAGTTCTACGATGAATTTTTCGCCTTTTTCATTTTGGCAATAGATGTCGTATATGGCTTTTCTATCGAGGTCGGTAATTCCGAGTTGCTCGGTGTTTTTAAAAGAAAGTTCTTTAATTTGGTCGTGTTCAGGCAATAGTGTGTTAAGGAAGTCTATAAGCAAATTTTTGCTGGCTTCTTCCCCAAATATTTTTTAAATCCAAAGTCGGTAAACGGATTGATGTATTTAGCCTTCATGATTCCAAATGGTTTGATGATTCAAATTTACAAAAATATCTTAGGTGTTGAGGTTAAATTATAAGGAAGTTTAGGAGGCAGTATATGGATCATATTTACTTGATTGTGTTATAGGTTTGTTTTTGTTATTTTTAAAAAGAGGTATTTCTATGAATAAGAATTATGGTTTATTTATTTTTTAAATAATTAAATTTGGTTTCAAACGCCTGCTCGCTATTTTGCTAGAGACTGTCCAAAAAGTTCGCAATCTTGTGATTTTGACCAAAGGAAAAAATTACATGCTATTGATTATGAGACTCCTTCTACGTAGGAGTGACAAACTGGATGTTGATTTAGTACTTTTTGGACAGCTTCCTTAACGCTCGTCCCTCCTTCAAAAAAAATGAATTCGGTTTTAAACGCCCACGCGCCTCCTGGCTACATCGCTAAAATAGTCCACTGGACTATTTCTTAACGCTCGTCCCTCCTTCAAAATAAGGGCTTTCCCAACGTAGTACTACATAAAGACGATGAACTATAAGTTGTAGATACCCTTCAAATAATCATTCACGAACTCCTATAAAAAACAATAGAAACAGCGTGAGTAAAATAAGGGCTTTCCCAACCGTAAGGCAATGACTTATAAAGAAGTTCAAGTTGTAGATACCCTTCAAAATAAGGGCTTTCCCAACGAAGGTAAAATTGTTTATTCCGAGGGATTGGTTGTAGATACCCTTCAAAATAAGGGCTTTCCCAACTAAACGAATCCCAGCGGTAGAAAAAGAAAATGTTGTAGATACCCTTCAAAATAAGGGCTTTCCCAACCTTGCAACTAATAGAGGTAACAAGACCGCAGTTGTAGATACCCTTCAAAATAAGGGCTTTCCCAACAGAAAGGAGCTAATTAAATTACAAGAGGCAAGTTGTAGATACCCTTCAAAATAAGGGCTTTCCCAACCAGCATATAATGAAAAATACTACATCAAAGTTGTAGATACCCTTCAAAATAAGGGCTTTCCCAACCAATAAAATCAGGAGAGATTAAAAATTGTGTTGTAGATACCCTTCAAAATAAGGGCTTTCCCAACATCCTGATTTTGCAGGTTTAACTAAATCTCGTTGTAGATACCCTTCAAAATAAGGGCTTTCCCAACCATAATTGGTCAAATTATAAACGAGATTCTAGTTGTAGATACCCTTCAAAATAAGGGCTTTCCCAACAATATCAAATGACAACTGATTATGTTACTAGTTGTAGATACCCTTCAAAATAAGGGCTTTCCCAACCCTAAGTGTTGGTAAGCCTCTCATAGTAAGGGATTACTACAATTTTTATACTAAAAAATGAACTTTTTTGTTTTAATCACTGCAAATGTAGTCATTTTTTTAATCCTAATTTAAAATGTCAAAGAGCAATTGTATTTAGACCTGTGTTTTATCTTTTTTCTCTTTGTTTTCCCATAATTCTGTTGTTATGGTTTCAAAAACTCGGTTGAAATAGGTCGCAAAGTATTCGCTTTCTTTTTGGTGTACAAATTTTTCCCAATCTTTATTCCTTTTATCATTTTGAAAACTAGTAGCTAAATCGTAAATAAATTTAGGAGGATATTGATTGTGCGCCATTTTGTTGCGAATGATAATTAAAACAAGTGCTTTTTTAATTAAAATATTGGTTATTTTGTTATAATTCTCTTTAGTATTAACTATTTTGGCTTTTTCATCCTCATCCATATTTTTTATTTTTTCCTTCAACTCTTCAGTATTATAATCATAATATTTAATTAAAATTTCAATATCTATGTTTTCTAAATTTATGATTTCAGATTCATTTTTTAATAAGGCTTTTGTAATGTAAAGTTTAAAATTAGGGTGTCTTTTTCCTTTTTTATCCTCAATTTCTAAATCTTCAGGATGAGTAGCATTATTAGAAAAATCATAAAATTTATCTAAAATCTGTTTCTCTAATTGTTGTACTTGTTTTAGTAGTTTTTTACTACGCACTTTTTCATACTCTTGCAATTCCATATTAAGAGCGGTATAGTGCAATTCTTTATAATCGTTTTCATTTTCCTTCTCAGGTTTTTGTAAGGCATACGTCCACGTTCTAGCATCATAAGTAAGCAGCGTGGCTATTTTTTTCATCTTGCAGGGCTCTTTTATATTTTCCTATGTCTTTCAGTTTCGGATTAGCGGTAATCCTATTATTTTGTAAAGATAAATGGATGACTTTATTCCATAAGGAGCTATCGTTGCGCTTTTGGTAAGCTTTGGCATCGGCTTTTATTTTTTCTCTATCTGTTTTAGAAACATAAAAATCTGATAAAGATTTGTCTAATGGCTGATTGAACAAGTCTTGATACAAAGTATCTACCATTAATTTTAAATAATAGTCTTGAATTTTTACTTTGTTAATTGCTCGTAGGTTTTTGTATTTTTTCTTTTTATCACTTTCTACAATGTCTGGTGTCAATTCATAAAAAGATTGATAATTGTTGTATTGATAAGATGCGACAAACCAAGAAGCAAACTCATCTGGATTTGGTTTTTTAAACGGAATCATTGTAGGTTTCTCGTCAAATATACCACGGGATAAATTGATGGCATCAGCATATAAATTGTTTTTCTTTTCTTCTAATTCTTTAATTATAAATTGGCGTTTTTGAAATACAATGAATATATATTTGAGCCTTTTTGATAATTCTTTTTTAAAATTTTAGGTGGTAACCCAATAAACCCGTTTTCTAAAAAAGTAGATTCAGTACTCAAGAAGTCTTCTTTTAATTTTAAATATTCTTTGTAGAAATCAATAAAATTACCATGCTTGAGAAATAAATTTTTTAAGTCTTTTGTTAAAATACAATCTTCTTTTAGGTTAAAAACAGTTTCTAATAAGGCTATACAGTCATTTTTTTTATCTTCAAAAAAAGCTAAAAATGATTGTAATTCGTTATGCATGTACCCTTTCCATAACGATTTGTTTTTCATGAAATGGATAAGGTCGCTGGCTAACCAATTAGCTTCTTGTCGAATTTCGTTACGATAAAATACATATTTACGTTGGAGTTTTTTATCATCAACTTTATCTTTTGGCTGATTCTTAAATTTATATGTATTCTTATTTCTGTTGTAGTTGTCCACTTCAATTTCATGTTCCTTAACATTTAGAAGTTTTTCTTGTGTTAACGTTAATTCTTTTTGAAGAGCATTTTTTAAACGAGGGATATCTATGGGTTGATTTTCAAAAGTAACTGACGAGTCTGTGTTTATTGTTTTTATTAGTGTAGTTGGTATGTTGTCTTTTTGAGGACTATCAAGGGTGAAATCTCTAATACTTTGGTATTGTTCTCTTATTTTTTGAGCAATTTTGTTTTCAAGTTCAGCTCCTTTAATATCTTTAACAATCACTTCATAAAGCATACTAGGCAGTTCGTTGCAGCTTAATAACCCAATAGTACTTCTTTGTTGTAAATCTTTTACACCAATTTCTTTTTGAAGCATTGCTATAATAGCATCTTTAGATTGTTCTTTGTTATACTTTTCAAAAGTAAGATTCCTTTTTCTGTTTTGACTTTGCGCTTTTTTCTTTTGGTTTAGATATTCATCTAAGTTGTTACTTCTGCTATCTATATAAAAAGGTATATTGTTATTAGCCATTACGTAACTGGGACTAGGAAATAAAGGAAAACGACTAAGGTCTATATTGGAAGTTTCTTTTAAGTATACGTTTTTTTTATATTCTGTAACTAAACCCAGTTTTTCAAAAAGATGGATTTCTTTTTGATGATTCTTTCGGAATCAAATTGGATAGATTCCAATATTTTCTTTTGACGGTCTTTAATATAGTCGCCAAAATTGACCCTAAATCGCAATGTAGGTAGTTCGGCGTATTCATCTAAAAAGCGCATTGCAAAATAGTTGAACTTATTTTCATAGCGTTTGCGAATGACTTTGTGAGAAACTATTGATGAAAAAGTTGAGTCCTCATTTTCTGGATTCTCGCGCATATACTCATTTATGTCTTCTTCAAACTCTTTCTGTTGTTTTTCAGAAAGAGTTTCGTAGATTTCATTTGGTACTTTACTCAAGTAGTCTACTATTTGAGTTAGTAGAGCTTCTTTTGTATTAGTATTTGTTAAGCTGTGTGTAGTATTGTTTTGTTCAAGGGTGCTAACGCCTTGGTCTGTTTTTATGCGATGTTTTAAACCTTTAAAATTGTAATATGAATACGACCAATGTGTAATCATATATACAATATTGTTTTTATTTAAAGAGATTTCTTCTTCCTTAATAGTGTTTACTTTTGCCTTAAATCCTTCTAATCCAGATGTGAAAACTTGAAACTCTTTTCGATGTAAAAAGAAGGACATTAAAAAGACTAATCCACTTTGGGTCAACGTAATCGATGTTTCTTCGTTTGGTTTAGATTTTCTATATTTTCGTAAAGAAACTGTTTTGTTTTGTTTATCATCTGTTTTGTTTTCCTCTAAAAAAGGTCTTAGACAGTGATTGAAAACTGCATTTTCTAAATTTTCTTCTAATAGTTTTTTGCCTTTTTTAATTAACTCTTCTCTTTTTGATTTTTTAATTGTGTTAATTCAGGTTTAAGTTTTTCTTTTAGTAGTTCTCTAGAGGTATCGTTTTTTACTTTCTTTTTTTTAATTGTAATTAAAACATCTAATAAGGTGTCATCTAAAAAATCATATATTTTAGGATTAATAGTGATGGGTTTGTGATAATGATGTGTATAAAAATCTCTTAATTTTTTTATTGTATCAAGTAGCAATTCGAAAATTTCTCTGGTTTGTTCAAAGTTATGATTAGTATGCTTTTGAATTCGTTCTAAAACAGGAAAGTAATTACTTAATAAGTTTAACGCATGCTCTCTTTTGGCAACTGATTTTTCTTTGTTGAAATAATCTTTAAAAACACTTGCTAATTCATTATTGTTGTGATTAAAATTAATCCTTGTTTTGAACTCTTTGCCAACTTGTCTTAAATTGTCGTCAGCATTATTCAAAAAGCCACCAAAAAAGTATTTGTCTTCTTGTTTGTAGTGGTTAAAAGTTTTTTGTTTGTTATAAGATTCATTTTTTGAACTCATTGTAGATGTGTTGGTTTTATAGTTGTGTTTGACTGTTCTAAAATAAGGAATTATTTAAGGCTTTTTAAATTTTATCTTGTGAACTTTTTAAATTAATCTAAATTTGTTATTCTATCTCTTTTGATAATTTTTTTAAAAAAGTAATAATGAAAAAACACCTTGCACTCCTTCGCGGTATAAATGTATCAGGACACAATATGATAAAGATGGATGATTTGAAAGTTTTATTGGAGCGAATGGGGTTTCAAAATGTGGTGACTTATATCCAGTCAGGAAATGTGTTTTTTGAATGTGAGGAAGCAAATGGTCCTTCGGTAGGGTTCAAAATCAAACAAGAAATTTTTAAGGAATGGGGCTATGAAGTACCTGTAATGGTTTTAGGGAAAGAAGATTTAGAAGGAGCTCTTTCTAATAATCCATATTTAAAAGAAAAGGAAGCTGATCCTTCAAAAATATACTTTGCTTTTTTGAATAAAGAACTAAATGAAAGTGCTATTCATGATTTAAAAATAAGTCAGGTTAAACCAGATGAGGCAACAGTAGATAAGAATCGGATATATTTGAAATATATTAATGGGGCTGGTAAAACCCGAATGGATAATAAGTATATAGAAAAAAAATTAAATGTACTTTCTACAATTCGTAATTTTAATACTGTAACTAAGTTGTTAGAAATGTTTTAAAAATACCTGAACAATCCATAGTGGTTTTAGAACTATGGATTGTTTAAGGTTTGTATAAAACGAATTATGTTTTGCATTTCTTCTTTAGATAAAAGGAGCGGATTTTGGGCTAAAGTTTGGTGTTCTACTATGATTCCGTTTCCTTTGCCACCTCCTTTATTGTAAAAATTAATGACTTCTTCTAGCGTGTTAAAAACACCGTTGTGCATATAAGGAAAGGTAATCGAGGCATTACGAACGGTTGGTGTTTTAAAAGCATATTTTTTGAGTGGTGCTTTTGTAATATGATATTCTCCTAAATCGGGATCTATTTGTTTTGAATGGATACGGGAGGGAACACCTAATATTTCGCTTTCTGTTTTTTGGTATAAAGGAGGAATGCTGCCATTAAATAAAGGAAAGAAATGACAAGTTGCGCATTTTGCTTTTCCCATAAAAAGATTAAAACCTTTTTTTTCTTGTATGGTTAAAGAAGCTTTTCCTCTTAGATATTCATCAAATTTAGAATTTAGTTTAGATAGACTTCTGACAAAACTAGCAATGGATTGTAATAAATTTTCTTCGGTTATATTTTTTGAACTAGGAAAAACTTTATGAAAAAGATTTCGATACATTTGGTTTTTATTAAGTTTTTTAAGGGCTAATGTAAAGCTACCGTGCATTTCATCGGGATTATTTATAACGGCTTTGGCTTGATCTTCTAAATAACGAATGCGATTGTCTGCAAATTGGGTGTTTTGCAATCCTGCGTTTAATAAGGTTGGCGTATTGCGTGATGTTTTATTTGCAACGGCTTTCGTTTTGTGGTCTGCATAAGCCTGGTTAGGAATGTGACAACTGGCGCAGTTTATTTGATTATTGCCACTCAAAATTTTGTCAAAAAAAAGTTGTTTGCCCAAGTGAATTTGTAATTTGCTAGGGTTTTTGTTGTAAAAAGGAGCAAAGTAGTTTGGGTCGTAAGCTTCTGTTTCAAAAGGCGTTTTTTTATTAAAATTAATAGCTGTTAAAAAGGGATTGTTTTTAATATGCAATTTTTGTTGAATTCGAAAGATATTTTGAAATATCGGATTGGCGTATTGTGTGATAAATACCGCACGATCAAAGGTGTTGAACGAATTGTTTTTTTTGAGGTAAGATATTGCTTTACTAATAGCTGTATTGAATGATTTATCAAATTGAAAACCGTTAATAACTTCTTGAATACCTTTTAAGGAACTTTGTGCTTCGGGTAATGAATGTAGCGCTAGAGCGGAGGTCAAAACCTGTAATTCCTAAGCTTAGAACGCGAAGTAATTGTAATTTTTGAATTTCAAATATGTTGCTGTCATTTAATTGTAAGTTGTTAATTTGTTGGGTTAATACTACGAGATGTCCTTTTAGTATTTCAATGTTTTCTAATAACAGAATTTTGTTAATTGAAGGGCGGAATATTAGTTCTTCAATTTTTTGAAATCCTGTGGCATATTCTATTTTTCTATTGGTTTCGTTGAGATCATTTTCGTCAATGGGAGCACCGTTTATTTTTATAAAACTACTAGGGAAATAGTAAGCAATAAATTCTTCTGATTTTTTAAAAGCTAACCGAGTTTTTTGGAATTGATTTCGTAATTGATCCGCTGTTACATTTTTTTTTGTTATTTCTTCAAATGTATTTATTTCATTAGTAAAGTACTTGAAATTAAGTTTGAGTAGGTTTTGCGTGTTTTGTATGCTTTGTATGGATTGGTATTGATTTTTTTTGCAGGAGATAGAACAAATGAATAGGATTAAAAAGACTATATTTTTCATGAAAATTGGGTTAGTAAAAAAAAAGAGACTGCTTTTACTCTTTTCATCTTTATCATAAAGACTAATGTATAATTAGAATTTAAATCGTTTAATAGTTTGGTTCTTGTTGAACAACAGATGATAGATGAATATTCTTTAGACAGTCTCTAGTTTTCGTTTATAGAATGTATTTAGAAAGGATTATCTTGGTAAACCATTAATAAGAATAACCTGGCTTCCTTGTTTTTCATCTGGGCGTAAACCGCCACCATCTTTACCTTTAAAATCCTCTTTTTCCCAAGAATGGGGTTGTATAGATAACATAAAGGTATTGTCTTTTCCAATAATATCAGAAATGTCTAATAAAGCACCATATTCCCAAGAGCCTTTGGGCGATTTAGCACCTAAATACTTATCAGAAGTGTCATTTCGTCTGTGATCTAATTCAAAAACTACTTTTAGTGTTTTTTTAGCGATATCATATTGATAAATATATGCGTCATGTGACTCGTCACCATAACCATTAGCATCTTCTTGTAGATACACATAGTTTTTTGTAACACAAATATTATCTATGTTTTGAAATGTTTTTGCTAAACCTGATTTGTTATCACCGTCTAACATAACAGTTAATTTTCCTTTTAAAGGATTGCTAGGATCTAATTCTAAACGATACAATCTTCCGTATTTAGTTCGGGTATTATTTGCGTTTACTCCCGTATTGTTTTGACCTGTAACATTAAAATAAATCTCTCTTTCTTTTCCTGTGGTTTTATTCCAGTCAAGATCTTCTACACGTCCAAAAATAATGGCATTTGCGGCTTGGGCTGCTTGATTGTTTTGTAAGCCTGTATTGGTTTTAGCGTTTGTAATTTCAACGAACTCTATGTCATAGGTGTTATTTTCAGTCATTTTAGTTTCAATAGATTCGTTATCTGTACGTTTGATTACATATACTTTTCCATTGTTTAAATCACCTGTTGTTGATTTATACATTACCAGTTGACCTCCATAATCTTTGTTGTCATCATCTCCAATCATAATAATGGTTTGACCAGCGTAAGCATTTTTAGACAAAGGAACTGCATTTTCAGCACTCCATCTACCAAAAGCAGGAATGGTTTTAGGAATACTGGCATTTATGTGACTATCAGTAGGCGCTATTTTATGTACAAGAGATTCACTATCGCTTTCACCACAAGTTAAAAAGAAAGGACCAAAACCGTGAATTTCAGGCATTACTAAAGTAGCAGAACAAAGTCTTGTTCCTGCACCTTTAGAATTTAAAACATACTCACCAGCAATAGGTTTAAAGGTTTTATCAAAAGTTATTTTAGAAACAGAAAAATTATCTTCATTGTTTACTAAAAAGGTAAAACTGTCGTCTGGGTTTTTTATAAGTCCCGATCCGTCTGCGGAACCCCCAAAAACGAAGCTAGGAGAATTAATAAATTGGTCTTCACTTGAAAATAAAGAATAGGTTTGAATACTTGAAAACTCAGGCATTGTTTTTATAAGAGCAGGAGTTTTAGAATGGTTTTTAAATTCAATACGAGTATTTTCAACTGCTGAATCCGTGTTTGTGTTTTCCTCTTTATTACAAGCTATTACTGATATAATAATAGAGGTAAAGAACATGTTTTTTAAGTTCATAAATTTATTTTTTGTTTTGGCAAACCTACAAGCTTTATGTTAGCTAAACGTTTGTGATTTTTTTTTAGATTGTTATATTATGATTTCTTTATAGTTAAAAAATAAAAATGTTTGTTAATAAAATGTTTCTTGAAAAAGATCAGATGTTTGAAATTGAATTGTTTGGAGAATGATCGTAGAAATTTGTACTTTTGACGTTTATAGGGTTGATTTCTCACCATAAGAAGGAATTGCGATTTTACCAATCAATAAGAATTATTATGTCAGTTTTAGAAAAATTAAGTTCAGCTGGAAGCTATTGCATTAGAAGACAAACACGGAGCACACAATTATCATCCACTACCAGTAGTCTTAAGTAGAGGAGAAGGAGTGTACGTTTGGGATGTGGAAGGTAAGAAATATTACGATTTTTTATCAGCGTATTCTGCCGTAAATCAAGGGCATTGTCATCCAAGAATTGTCGATGCTATGGTAAAACAAGCTCAAACATTAACTTTAACTTCAAGAGCATTTTATAATGATAAGTTAGGTGTTTATGAACGATACGTAACCAACTATTTTGGTTTTGATAAGGTATTGCCAATGAACACAGGGGCTGGAAGCAGTTGAAACAGCTTTGAAATTGTGTCGTAAATGGGCTTATGAAAGAAAAGGAATTAATGAAAATGAGGCTCAAATTATAGTTTGTGAAAATAACTTCCACGGAAGAACAACCACAATCATTTCATTCTCTAATGATGAAAATGCTCGTAAGAACTTTGGTCCTTATACAGCAGGATTTATAAAAATTGCATACGATGATTTAGAAGCTTTAGAACAAGCAATTACGTCATCTCCTAATGTTGCAGGTTTTTTAGTAGAACCTATTCAAGGAGAAGCAGGAGTTTATGTTCCTAGTGAAGGATATTTAGCAAAAGCAAAAGCATTATGTGAAAAACATAATGTATTGTTTATAGCCGATGAGGTTCAAACAGGTATTGCTCGTACTGGCAAATTACTGGCAGTACATCATGAAAGTGTTCAGCCTGATATTTTAATTTTAGGAAAAGCATTATCAGGAGGTGCATATCCTGTATCAGCTGTATTGGCTAATGATGGTATTATGAATGTAATAAAACCAGGTCAACACGGATCTACCTTTGGGGGAAATCCAGTAGCTGCAGCTGTGGCTATAGAAGCTTTAGAGGTGGTAAAAGAGGAGCAACTAGCCGAAAATGCAGAACGTTTAGGGAAAATATTTAGAGAAGAATTAGCTAAATTTATAGAAACATCGAATGTAGCTACTTTAGTCCGCGGTAAAGGGTTGTTAAATGCTGTTGTAATTAATGATACAGAAGAAAGTGATACAGCTTGGAATATTTGTGTGAAATTGGCGGAGAAAGGCTTATTGGCTAAACCAACACATGGCAATATTATTCGTTTTGCACCACCTTTAGTGATGAATGAAGAACAATTAAGAGATTGTGTTGCTATAATTATAGATACTCTTAAAGCGTTTGAAAAATAAAAACTAATAGGCTGTCTACAAAATAAGCATAGAAAATCTTATTTTGTTTATTTAATAACACGAAAAGCTTCATTTTTGATGCTATTTCTTACTGTTAGGGTACAAGATGAAATGATACAATTATTATCTTGTAGACAGCCTCCTTTTTATGTTAAATGTTTAATAAAATAAGAAATAAACATAATAATTAAGTTTATATAACCTAATGATCGGATGTATTTATTAGAAAAACTAAAAGCTTTATAATATTGTCCAGTTATTAGTAATACATAAGGCAGTACGCTAAAAAGAGGAGGATACATAAAAAAAGCATTTTTTAACTCTCCTTTTAGTAATAAAATAAAAGCTCTTTGTGCCCCACACCCCAAGCAATCTACTTTAAAAACCATTTTAAACAAACAAGGAATCATAAAATCGTTCATGATTATTTTTTCTACCCATGTAAAAACAAAGTTCATTGCAAAATTAAATATTTACTTCCTATTTTTGTCAAAAAAAAAGTTATGTTTTCCAAAGGAGATAAAGTATCCGTTTTAGATGATAATATTAATGGAGTAGTAATTAAGATAGCTACAGATCAAGTTTGGATAGAAACAGAAGAAGGATTTGAGTTACCTTTTAAAAATAACGAATTAATCTTGATTGGAGAATCAGGAATGGATTTTTCTACAACAAATTTTTATGCAATAAAAAAGAAAAAGAAATAGAAATTTCTAAACCTAAAAATTTTATAAAAGAAAAGAAGTCTAAAAAAGATGAAACTATTTTAGAAGTAGATCTTCATATAGAAAAATTAGTACAAAGTACTAAAGGCATGAATAATTATGATATTTTAAATATTCAAATTGAAACAGCACAAAGACAGCTAGATTTTGCAATAAAAAATAAAATTCAGAAAGTGGTACTTATTCATGGTGTTGGAGAAGGGATCTTGAAAGCTGAATTAGATTTTCTATTAAATAAATATAGTTACATCAGCTTTCAAGAAGCTAGTTTTCAAAAATACGGTTTTGGTGCAACAGAAGTATATATTAACCAAAAAAATTTTTGTAAACTAGTTTATAATTTCGCCAAATTCATAATCTCCATTAGGATTTGGACTGTATGTTTTAATCCCATTCTTAAAAAATACTTTTCTGAGTTTTATAACATGACGATAAGTGGTAGAGGTTTGTTGAGTGGTTTCTATCACAATAATACCATCGTTATCTATTGTCCCGTTTTGTGCAATCCATTCTCCAGTTAAACTAGGACTTGTAGGAGGGATAGATTGACAGAAAAAATTACTATTTAAATTACCATTGTAAACTCTATAGCTTATTTTATTAACGTTATTTATTAATGCCGTTTTTGTACCAACCGTTTGGTGTTTATATAAATTAGAATCTATATCTAACAATAAGGCGTTATTATTATTGTATTTAAATATAAGGTTATTTCCAGAACAATTTTGCATAACAGCATTTTTATAATCAAATTTTAAATCAATTAAATCAGTTGTGTAATTGCCAAAATCATATTGATCATATACCAGTTGTTTGTTAGGGGTGTTGAATGTTATATTTTTAAATAAGATCTTGTGGTTGTAACCTACTATTTTAGAAGGATCATTGGTAGAGATTATTTTGTTAGAAGTTATTTCAATAGTCCCGCCCGATACGGTCCATTGTTCTGCAATAGGAACACTGCCCGTAGAACAGATTTCATTACTACTAATTGTAGAATAAAACTTTTTATAAACTAAATTATGAGTTGTTCCAATAGTGTACGTTTTAGTTCCTTCTTCATTAGGAAAGCTTGTTTCAGGAGTAATAAAGATAAGAGCTTCTCTATCATTAATTTTATATAGTGTGTTAGTATTGTTACATTTTTGAGTTGTAATGCTACTGAAATTAAATGTTTCCTCTATTATATTCCCATCATCACAAGAGTTAAGTAGTACTAGTGAAGTTAGTAAAAACCAAAAATTTTTCATATTTCTTAAATTTAAAACAAAAATACAATTTTAAAATTTTAATCAAAGTTATTGTTATATTTGGATCGCTAACTAAAAAGATTTATGAATTCACAAGTAACAAAAACAAATTATCCAGCTTTATATACCCTGGTAACGGTTTTCTTTTTTTGGGGTTTTATTGCTGCTGGAAATAGTATTTTTATTCCATTCTGTAAAAATTATTTTTCTCTAGATCAGTTTCAGTCTCAGCTAATAGATTTTGCATTTTATACGGCATATTACTTAGGAGCTCTATTATTATTTGCTTTTGGAAATGCTAAGGGAAAGGATATTGTAGGAAGTTGGGGGCATAAAAAAGTATAATTTATGGGTTGTTATTTTCTGCTTTAGGAGCAGGAGCCATGATTTTAGCCGTGAAAGGAAGTATTTATGCTGGAATGTTAATAGGTTTGTTTATAGTGGCACTAGGTTTTTCGTTGCAACAAACAGCCGCTAATCCTTTTGCCATTTTATTAGGAGATCCTAAAACAGGAGCAAGTAGAGTAAATTTAGGAGGAGGAATTAATTCATTAGGAACAACAATTGGGCCAATAATTGTAGCTTTAGCCTTGTTTGGAACAACCGCTACAGTTTCAGATGATCAAATTAAACATTTAGAATTAGATAAAGTTATTTTTCTTTATGTGTGTGTAGGTTTACTATTTGTAGGTTCAGCAACATTGTTTTATTTTTCTAAAAAGGTACCCTCAGGAATTTCTAATGAACCTATGGAAAAAGCTAATAAAGCCTTAATGACATTGGTCGTTATGACCATACTTTTAGCCGCTTGTTTTACCTTTATTTTTAAAACATATCAGAATGTAAATGATTTAAATTCGTCTGATTTATTAGATTTAAATAAGTATAGAATGAACTGGCTAATTGGAGCTTTAGTAGTAGTTCTAGGCGGCATTTTTTATGCTTATACATCTGCTAAGAAAAACCCTGAAGGCTGGGGAGCTATGCAGTATCCTCAACTAGTATTAGGAATGTTGGCTATTTTTGTTTATGTAGGTGTTGAAGTTTCTATAGGAAGTAACCTAGGAGAATTATTAAAATTACCTGAATTTGGTAGTTTACAATCTTCTGATATTGCACCTTACATATCTATGTATTGGGGAGGTTTAATGATAGGACGTTGGGCTGGTGCTATTAGTGTTTTTGATTTGAAAGTAATTAAAAAGATAATAGCATTAATTGTAGTCCCTCTAATAGCATTTGGAATAGTATTAGGGGCTAATATACTTTCTGGTAAAGATATGAAACCTTTATATTTTTATGTTTTATGTGTTCTATTACAAATTATAGCCATGTTTTTATCTAAAGATAAACCAGCAAGAACATTAATGATCTTTGCCTTATTTGGTCTGATGGCTATGCTGATAGGTTTGTTTTCAACAGGTATTATTGCAGTTTATGCGTTTTTAGCGGGAGGATTAGCTTGTAGTATTATGTGGCCAGCAATTTTTAGTTTATCTATTTTTGGTTTAGGAAAATATACTTCACAAGGTTCCGCTTTTTTAATCATGATGATATTAGGTGGTGGAATAATACCTCCTATTCAAGGTAAAATTTCAGATTTAATAGGTATACATAATTCATATATTGTAGCTGTTCTTTGTTTTGCCTATTTAACATTTTTTGCAATTCTAGTTAAGAATATATTAAAAAAACAAAATATTGATGTTGACTCAATAGAAGTCAAAGAAGGACATTAGAATTTTGAAAAATATTAATTTTAGAAAAGGATAAAAGGAATTGAGTATTTTTATCCTTTTTTTATAATTATAAATCTGATTTTATGAACCTTAACAAATATTTTGTAGCTGCCTTTTCATCCTTCTTTATATGGGGCTTTTTTAGTTTGGCGATAAAAAAACTTCATGCTTATCCTTCTTTAGATATATTATTCTATCGCGTTTTTTATGCCACCTTTTTGTTGTTACTCATTAATTTGTTATTCAGAAAACACGTCGTTTTTAATAATTTTAAAACGTTTAATGAATTAAGTATAAAGATCAAGAAAAAAACAATTTTTTTAACCGTTTTAGGAGGTTTGTTACTTGTGTTAAATTGGTTTTTATTCATGTATTGCGTAAATCATGTTAGTATACAATCTGCTTCATTTGCCTATCTAATTTGTCCAATAATTACAACAATGTTAGCTTATTTTATACTCAAAGAAAATTTGAATAAAGGACAATGGATAGCAGTAGGATTATTTATTATTAGCTGTGGTATTTTATCTTATGGACATATTGAAGATTTGATCTATTCCTTAATAATTGCATCAACCTTTGCAATGTATCTTATAAGTCAAAGAAAAAATAACCAGTTTGATCGTTTTGTGGTATTAACAATTCAATTGATAATTTCATCATTACTGTTATTGCCTTTTTATTTTTTTATAAATCAGAAACTCCTATAGTATTATTATTTTGGGAGGTAATGACTCTTATAGTCATATTATTTACCATCCTTCCTTTGTTTTTAAATTTGTACGCCCTTAAAGGTGTTGACTCAAAAACAGTAGGTGTTCTAATGTATATTAATCCACTGATTAATTTCTTTTTAGCATTATTTTATTTTAGAGAGGAAATAAATCTAATTCAATTAAGTGCTTACTTATTAATAATAGTTGCTATAATTTTATTTAACATCAATTATTTTGTAAAAAGGAGGGTTGATTTTTTACACAAAATTTTATTTTTTTGTTAAAAACATGGAAAACAGGGGTGAAATTAATCTATTTTGTCTTTTTGTTTAAGTTTTTGTTAAAACAATTGTTTGTTTTATTCTTGTTTTTTAAAAAAATGTTATAGGTTTGCGTAAATAATTTAAAAACCAATCAATTTATGAAAAAAGCTATCAAAGTAAGCACTTTGTTGCTAAGTGTGGCTACATCAGTAGCATTATTTTCTTGTTCCAAAGAAAAAGAGGCATTAACCAATCAAGAAGAATCTGCAATTGTAGAACAACCAACAGGGGGTGAACACGAATGTAGTTATGTAGATTCTTCTTGGCCAGCTTCAAGCTAGTTTATCTACAACCTTATCTGCTAGTGCAGGAACATCAGCAGATGCTACTTTTATGACAAATCAAAATACTGCTATTAAAACTTTTTGGAGGGGGACTTCTGTAGCAGCTCCAGTATTTAGATTTGTAAAAAACGGCACGGACTGAATTCCACCTATAATGCAGTTTCTTATAGTAATGGAAAAATTTATTATGGAGAAGGAATTTTTAGAGATGCAAAATCTAAAGATGCTTCAAACTTAATCAATGTAATGATACTTGCTCATGAGTACGGACATCAATTACAATATGCGTTCCGTTTGCCTTCTAAAAAAGAATCAACAGCTAGAGCAGGTGAATTACAGGCAGATGGAATGGCAGGTTATTATTTAAGAAAAGGATATGGCAAATCTACTTACTCTGAAATAGCTACAGCTTATGAGTTTGCTTCTTCAATTGGAGATAGAGAAACAAAAAGCCCTGATCATCACGGTACGCCTGAACAAAGACGTTCAGCAGTTCGTTTAGGATTTTTATTAGCAGATCCTACGAATGCTAAATTAACTGCAACTCAGTTTGATTCAAACTTCTTCCGTTATTATGATGGAGTCTTAGCAGGTACTCACAGATTAGCTAAGCCAGAAGGAATGAGTGATGAAGGTCATCAATTAATTATGAGCAAAATGGAGGAGTTACGAAAAATTCAATCAGGAAAAATGTCTGATAAAGAATATTTTAATCTATACTAAATTCAGCTAATATTATTTTAAGCCAGCTATAAGTTTGTAGCTGGCTTTTTTGTAATCTTATTTTAATCGAAATCGCGTATTAGAAAATATTAGAGAAAATAACCCTCTTTTTATATATTTTTTTAGTTTGGTAATAAAATCATTTAGATTTATCGCTTTTTAGATATATTTATTTTATGACGTTTTTTATACTCCTTTTTATTATTTAAAAAATAAATCCTTTCTAAATGATTTTGAGGTTTTTAGAAACTAAGTATGAAGACTAAAAAAGTAATTTAGAAGGTTTGTTACTTATGCTAAAATGGAGTTTTATTGATACGTTATAAATGATGTTCGTAAATGTTCTATTTGTCTAATAATATAATAATGTTGACTTATTTATATATCCAAAGAAAAACAATATAAGAAATAATGATGAGGTAATAGAATTAGTTATAATATTAAGAATTATTTCATAGCTAAACTATTATCTTGTTATTTTTTTAAATTATAAATATTATCTACAAGATCATTTTTTAGTAGGTAATTTTTTGTAATTATATTGCTTACTATCCTATTTTTTCTTTGTTTTTAAATTTGCATGAACTTAAAGATACTAACTTAAAAAAGTAGGCGTTTTAATGAATATTAATCTACTGATCATTTATTTTTGATATTATTTTATTTTAAAGAAGAAATAAATTTAATTATATGAAGTCTTTATTCTTTTATGATATACTATAATTTTATTTGCAATTTAAATTTAACAAAAATTAATTAAATTATAATTATGTGTTTTTTTTGAAACATTGTTGTATTTTATAATTTATTTATGATTTTTAAAATTTAAATTTGTAGAAATTATTTTAAAACAAACTAAGTTTATGAAAAAAAAATCAAAGTAAGCACTCTGTTGTTGGGGGTAGTTTCTTTAATATTATGTTCTTGTTCTAAAGAAAAAGAAGAAGTAAAAAAACAAGAAGAAGCAGTAATTATTGAAAAACCAATAGAGGTAGAAAAAGAATGTGATTTTGTTGATGATAATTGGCCAGCTTCGGCTACTCTATCAAAAACCTTATCTGATGGAGCAGGAACAGTAACAGATGCTATTTTAATGAATGATCAAAATACAGCTATTAAAACTTTTTGGAGAGGAATTTCTGTAGCAGCTCCAGTTTTTAGGTTTGTAAAAAATGGCACGGATTGGAAATCTACTTATAATGCTATTTCTTATAATACTGGAAAAATTTATTATGGAGAAGGAATTTTTAGAGATGCAAAATCTAAAGATGCCTCAAATTTAGTTAACATAATGATTCTTGCTCATGAGTATGGACATCAATTACAATATACGTTTCGTTTACCTTCTGTAAAAGAATCAACCGCCAGAGCAAGTGAGTTAGAAGCAGATGGAATGGCAGGATATTATTTAAGAAAAGGGGGTATGGGGAAAACTACTTATTCTCAAATAGCCGCAGCTTATGAATTTGCATATTCAATTGGAGATAATCAAATAACAAAATCAGATCATCATGGTAAACCTGCACAAAGACGCTCAGCAGTTCGTTTAGGATTTTTGTTAGCAGATCCTGCAAATACTAAATTAACAGCAACTCAGTTTGATACTGAATTCTTTTATTACTATAATGGAGTATTAAATGCTTCTTATAGAATGGCTAAACCAGAAGGAATGAGTGACGAAGGCCACCGATTAATTATGAGTAAAATGGAAGAATTACAAAAAATTAAATCAGGAAAAATGTCTGATGAAGAATATTTTAACCTATACTAAATCAATTAAAAATATTTTTAGCCAGCTACAAACTTATAGCTGGCTTTTTTGTGATCTTATTTCACCTATAAAATAATCAAATTAAAAAAATAGAAAATTATTAGATATAAAAAATGATTTTAAGTTTAATAAAGAATTCGATTTTTTTTATTCTCTATGCAATAAAACCATATCTGTGAAAAAAACTATATTTTTTGTCATTATAACAAGGCTTACAAAATAAATTCGATAAAATGTAATCATATCATCATCTTCAATATTATCTAATACAAAATAGATAAAAAACTTTGGTCTTTTTGTCAATTTTTAAACAAAAAAAAGTTATTTATTTGTCATTTTGTCATAAAGGAGTAGAACAGTACTGACAAACAGAGAAGTTTTTTGTATTGGCATAGTCCTTGTCATTTCGAAAGTGTTTGAGAACAAGACTAAGATAAAAAATAGTCAATTAAAAAGAATTAAAATTTAAGGAGAATTATATTATGAGTAAAATTATTGGAATCGACTTAGGTACTACTAATTCATGTGTTGCAGTAATGGAAGGTGGAGAACCAGTTGTAATTGCAAACGCAGAAGGTAGAAGAACTACTCCATCTGTAATTGCTTTTGTTGAAGGAGGAGAAATAAAAGTAGGAGATGCAGCAAAACGTCAGGCTGTAACAAACCCAACTAAAACAATAGCGTCTGTTAAGCGTTTTATGGGTAATAAATACTCCGAAAGTGCAAAAGAAGCTTCAACCGTAGCATATAAAGTAGTAAAAGGAGATAATGATACACCACGTGTAGACATTGATGGACGTTTATATACACCACAAGAATTATCAGCCATGACACTTCAAAAAATGAAGAAGACAGCTGAAGACTATTTAGGACATGCAGTAACTGGAAGCAGTTATTACAGTTCCTGCTTATTTTAATGATGCTCAACGTCAGGCTACTAAAGAAGCAGGTGAAATTGCAGGTTTAAAAGTAATGCGTATTATTAATGAACCTACAGCAGCAGCTTTAGCTTATGGTTTAGATAAAGCAGCTCACGATAAAAAAATAGCTGTTTATGATTTAGGTGGAGGTACTTTTGATATTTCTATTTTAGAATTAGGTGATGGAGTATTTGAAGTATTGTCAACTAACGGTGATACTCATTTAGGAGGAGATGATTTTGATCAAGTAATCATTGATTGGTTAGCTAGTGAATTTCAATCAGCAGAAGGGTTAGATTTACGTCAAGATCCAATGGCTTTACAACGTTTAAAAGAAGCTGCTGAAAAAGCAAAAATTGAATTATCAGCATCAGCACAAACTGAAATCAATTTACCTTATATTACGGCTACAGCCTCTGGACCAAAACACTTAGTGCAAACTTTAACACGTGCTAAATTTGAACAATTAGCAGATAGTTTGGTAAAACGATCAATGGAGCCTGTTGTTAAAGCATTAAAAGATGCAGGTTTATCAACCTCTGATATTGATGAAGTAATCTTAGTAGGTGGTTCAACTCGTATTCCAGTTATCCAAGAACAAGTAGAAAAATTCTTTGGTAAAAAACCATCTAAAGGTGTAAATCCAGATGAAGTAGTGGCAATTGGAGCGGCTATTCAAGGAGGTGTGTTAACAGGTGATGTGAAAGATGTATTATTATTAGATGTAACACCACTTTCTTTAGGTATTGAAACAATGGGAAGTGTAATGACTAAACTAATTGAGTCTAATACTACAATTCCTACTAGAAAATCACAGGTTTTCTCAACAGCAGTAGATAATCAGCCATCAGTAGAAATTCACGTATTACAAGGTGAAAGACCAATGGCTAACGATAACAAAACAATTGGTCGCTTTCATTTAGATGGTATTCCACCAGCACCAAGAGGAGTGCCGCAAATTGAGGTTACTTTTGATATTGACGCAAATGGTATTATCAAAGTGTCAGCTACAGATAAAGGAACAGGTAAATCACATGACATTCGAATTGAAGCTTCTTCTGGATTAACACAAGAAGAAATTGATAGAATGCGTAAGGAAGCTGAAATGAATGCCGAAGCTGATAAAGCAGCTAAAGAAAAAGCTGATAAGCTGAATGAAGCAGATAGTATGATTTTCCAAACCGAAAAACAATTGACAGAATTTGGAGATAAATTATCAGAGGGTAATAAAACAAATATTGAAAATTCTTTAAGTGAGTTAAAAGCTGCTTATGAAACTAAGGAAATTTCTGCTATTACTCCAGCTTTAGAAAAAATCAATGAAGCGTGGAAAAATGCTTCCAGAAGAAATGTATAAAGCTCAAGCAGAAGGGCAGCAAGCTCCTCAAGGACAGCCACAAGCCGATGCAAGTGGTGACGCTACTCAAGATGTAGAGTTTGAAGAAGTAAAATAAAATATTATAAATAAGAAAGTTGTCCGAAACAAAAAATGCACTGCATCCAAAAGTTTAGACAGATTTATAATTAATTTTGAAAATAATGAGGCTGTCCTAAAAGGGCAGCTTTTTTTATGTCGCAAATTCACGATATTGGTGATTGCTAGTAAAATTTAATTTTTCTAAAACAATTAGAAGCTAAAATCGAGTTATATAGTTGTATGTTGAACAAGAACGAGTTGTTTTAAAAACTTTTTTCAGTGAACTTGAAGTTGTAGCTACCATTTTTCTGAAATTATGACCAAGCACCATTAGTAGAAACTCCATTTCTACCATTTCAATTCCAAAAAATGTAAACCGATTTTTGAGTTTAGTAATTCTTTAGCTTCGTTTTTTAGGTAATTTAGATGGTGATTGACTTCTATTTTCGATTCCCTTTTGCTTTGTGGCATAAACTTCTTAATGGGCATCCTACGCATCGTTTAGCTTGATAATAAGTCACTTCTGATTCATATCCATTGCTAGAGATTGGCTTGCCTGTTCCTATGTTTTCTATTTTTTGCCTCATCGGACAGATATAAAAATCGTATTGTTGATTGTAAAATAAATTTTGCACTAAAAAAGGATTTTCTTTAAGTTTCTTTTTCTGCTTTGCATGAAAATAATTGTACTTTACAAAGGGCTCAATTTGCTTGTTTTTAAGCATTTCGTAGTTTTCTTCACTGCCATATCCAGCATCGGCGACAACTTCTTTACTTTGTCTATTATAGTTTTCATCAAAACTGTTTAAGTGTGACTCTAATGTGTTGGTATCGTTGGTTGTTTGATGTATAGAAACGTGTGTAATAAATTGATTTTCAATTGATATTTGAGGATTGTAAGCTGGTTTGAGTTATCCATTTCTCATGTGGTCTTCCTTCATTCTCATAAAAGTAGCGTCAGGGTCTGTCTTACTATAAGAGTTTCTATTTCCGAGTATTTCTAAATCCTTTTCGTATTTCTCTAATCTTGAAAGATGTTCTTCCTGTAATTTCTGTAGTTCTTTTACCTGTTTCTTAGTAGGTTCTTTTAACTTTTATTCAATTCTGATAGCTTTTCTTTTAACACTTCTGAATTGATTTTTTTAGGTAATTTTTCCTTGTTAAGTTCTTGATTATCTGATTGTATACTATTTCTATATCGGATAAAATTGTATTGATTTTAGTTTCTAGTTTTTCCTTGTATTTTTCAACCGAACCACGCCAAACAAAAGTGTATTTATTAGATTTTACTTCGATTTTTGTACCATCAATATACTGAACTTCAAGACTTACATATCCTAACTCAACTAACATTTTACCACTTCTGCGAATAAAACCTTGAATTGTCCTAAATACTGGAGTAGAATTACCCGAGATAAACATAAAATGAATGTTCTAATTAAGTGCTTTGGCTATTTTTTGGCAGGAATAAACATTTGATAAATAACTGTAAAATAATACTTTGATTAGCATTTTGGGGTGGTAGGCAGAGCATCCACCACCGCGATAAAGCTTAACTATGTCGCTAATATCAAGTCTGTCAACAATAGAATTGACCAGTCGAACAGGGTGGTTGTTATCAATTTTATCGAAAATATTGATTGGAAAAAGTTCTGGAGAATTGCTTGTCTGGTTTTTAAATGTTACTTTATCCATTGCTTGTTTTTTGTCACCTCTAAAATACATGTTTTAGAGTAAAACAGCAATAAAAAAGGCTGTTCTAAACTTTTTGGACAGCCTCTTCATAATCAAAATTATTTGATTTCTCCCTTTGGTCGAAATGACAAGATTGCGAGCTTTTTGGGCAGTCTCTTTTTAAAATAATTAGTAAGTCTTATAAGACGGAATCAAATAAAAATATTATATCATTTAAATTTTGAATTTTCTTTTTAAAAATAGTACATCTACAAAAGCAATAAAAAATTAGTATTTGGTTCTCGATGCGCTTCGCGCTCGAACTAACGATGATTTCAATTATATACTCAACTGTCTGTTCGAGTTGTTTTTAAAATGAAAAAAATCTATCGAGAACTTTACTTTTAATCCAGTATATTTTAAGTTTAAATGGTATAATAAAAAAAATATTACTTAAAAATAGACTAGAATAAAAAACTAAGGTTTCTCTTTTTATATTTTAAAATTCATATAAACTTTTAGTTTAGCTATTGATTAAAATAAAAATGAGACGATCTTTCTAAATTGTCTCATTTTTATTTTTATATCGATTTGTATGATTATTTAACAGCAATCATAGAAATTTCAATGTTTACGTTTTTAGGAAGCGTAGCAACCTGTACTGTTTCGCGAGCAGGAGCAGTAGCTTCTTCGAAATATTTTCCATAAATAGAGTTGATCTTTGTGAAATCGCCCATATTCATAATGAAAATAGTTGTTTTAATAACGTTTTCAAAAGTCATATCAGCAGCTTCAAGTACTGCTTTTAAATTTTGCATAACTTGTTCTGTTTCTTCCTCAATTGAAGTTAAAATCAATTCGTTATTTTCGGGATTAATAGCTATTTGTCCAGATGTATATAAAGTGTCTTTAATGAGTACTGCTTGGTTATAAGGTCCAATAGGAGCTGGTGCTTTTTTTGTGAAAATTATTTTTTTCATATACTAAAAATTCATTTTTTATTGGTTAAAATATATTATTATCTTATTAACTCCTGTTTTTTTGTTTTTAAAACCTCCTTATTCTATAGTGTTTTATATATTTTGTTAAGTAAATTATTATAGTCTTCTGTCAGGTAAGCTTCTTTTATCCCACTTAATATCACTTAGTACAGAAGAACTAATTCCTATGAAAAAATACCATGAGGCTCTATCTCCAAATGGATTCCATTGGAAATCCATACGCCAACTTAATAAATCTCTTTGAAAACGTAATTGAGTATATGTAACGCCCTTTTGTACAAAATCATATCCAGTTGATATTCCTGTTTTCCAACGAGGAGTAAGATCTACATTTCCTGAAATCATGAGTGAATTTTGAGTAATAGTATTTTCTCTTTTATTATTAGAGTAGGTTAAAGAATAAGCAAGGTTTAAATCCCAAGGAATCACTGAAGAATAAAAGCCTTTGAAATTAGAGTCTTCCTTGTCTTTTTTATCGAAAGGATTTTGATTTCGATTACTGAAATCATTAGAACTACCAAAAAGATCATCTGCTCTACCGCCATTTCTTAAACCTGAATTGTTAAGGTTATTTTGCTCAGATTTTCCTTTCCCGCTTAATTCATTACTATTAATAGAGTAGTTTAAAGTGATATTAGCACTGGTCATACGAAACAAGCTACCACCATTATTAATGTTAAGTTTCTCTATCATATTACCTTTTTATTAATAGCATAAGGATTTAAGGTCATACCAAAATTAATATTGAGCTTGTTTTTGAGTAGGGTAGTACCACCGCTTAATCTTAAAGGTGACCATTTTAAGGAGTCAGCATCAATGTTGTAGTTAGTAGATATATTTAAGTTGTTAATTAAAATTATTTTTTTAGGAGTTGTTTTTGTAGAATCTTTGTCTCTTACTTTTGCTTCAAAAACGTTGTTAAGAGAAAGAGAGAGATTGTTATTTCTTCTTTCAGAAGGACTTCCAAAAATGCCTTTTTCAAAACGTGTATAATTGGCCATTTTTCCACTGCCGTCAATTGCGTATGTGTCGTAATATTTTTCAAAACTAGGAGCATAGGCATAGCTAACATTTGGACGCATAGTATGTCTTATAGATTGTATTTTTCCACTTTTTTTAAAATTAAAAGTTCCATAAATAGTGGTTCCTATACTACTTGAAAAATCATAAGTTCTAAAAGAGTCAAAACCTGATTTTTCTATATCTTCTACCTTTTTTAGAGTTGTATTGTATTGTTTTCTTATAGTTTTAAAATACCAAGTTTCATTAAAATTAGAAGAAGCTGTGATACTAAAGTATTTAAGGAGTTTAAAGTTTGTACTAAAAGGGATGTTATGCTGAATCCCATTTTGCATATTTCTAAACATAGCAGGTTTGAAGAATAAAGAATCCGTTGTTTGGACACGATTTTCACCACGTAAGCTATAAGTGAAATTTAAGTTTTTAATAAAACCTTTTTAGTGCCACTTTTAGAAGCAAACGGAAAAACACGATCTACACCAATTTGAAGGGTAGGCAGTGTCATATTAATTTGTTTTGTATTTGTGTTTTGAGAGTGTGAAGCAGTTAAAGATAGGTTTACCTGCGGAGTCCAGTTAAATGTTTTTCCGTATGAAATAGAAGAACTTAACGTATTATTTAAAAAATTAGAAGTATTTAATTGATTAAATGACTGTTGGTAGTATTTACTACTTCCTAAGTTTACCGAGGCAGAAAACCTTGAATTAGGTGTTGCTTTAGCATCTGGAGAATGACTCCATTGTAAATTATATAATGTAGATTTTCCATAACCAGGTAGTCCTCTTTCTCCATTTATTTGATTTTCATAACGAAAATTAAAATTGCCTCTATATTTATATCGTTTAGCATAATTTGTTTCGGCTCTTAGTCCATAACTACCATTTGTAAAGTAATCTCCTAGTAATGCTAGATCTAGATTATTGCTAATTGCAAAATAATATCCACCATTTTGTAATGAGTATCCTTGTGTGTTATTTTGTCCAAAAGTAGGCATTATAATCCCAGAAGTTGCTTGTTCAGTCATAGGGAAAAAAGCATAAGGTACCCCTATAGGAGTAGGAACATCAGCAATTACCATATTGGTTAGACCTGCTACTATTTTCTTTTTTGGAACAAATTTTATTTTTCGAGCTAAAAAATAATACTCAGGATTATCTAAATTTTTGGAAGTCGTAAATCTTGCATTTTTAATAAAAAAAACAGAATCATTTTCTTTTTTTGTTATTTCGCCTTTAATCTTAAATTCACCTTGATCAGTTCTAGAAATTCCAAATTAATGCCTTTTTTGTTTTAAAATTAAAACGAATTGAGTCGGGTTCAACAACGTTGTTTCCTTGTTTAAAAACAGGATATTGTATGTATTTACCTGTAGAGTCTTTTAGTCTACCAGCATATACTTCGTCCTTGTTATAATTTATAACAATAATACCAGACTTAAGTTCAATGTCCTTATATTTTACTTCAGCTTCATCTTTTAAAATAGCAAGCTTTTTTTTTGTTGTCTAACTTAACAGAGTGTTTTGATTTATAGAATATTTTGCCCTCTAAAAAAGATTTTTTCTTTTTATACTGTCTTTACTTTTGGTAACGTCTTCTTTTTTATTTAAAATATTAGAATTAACTTTAATGCTATCTTTCTGTTTTACAGATAGTAGACTAGTGTTTTTTTAGGAAGTTCCTGCGATCGTAGATTAAGACTACAAACGGTTATGAAAAAAGGAACTAAAACGATGTAAAATAAGTTTGTACGCAAAGCTATAAATACTATTTTTGTAAAAATATGGCTTAATTTTTGAAGCCACAAACTTACAGCTATTTTTAGAAATAAGTAAGTATTTAATAAAATTATAACCATTTAATTCATTAGTGAAATGAAGGTGAAAAATAGAAATAAAATGAAATATGTTTTTTTACAGCCTTATTTATTTTGTCAGGTATTCTTCAGGCACAAAATAATGGTAAATTTAAGGTGTGTTTAGATGCAGGACATGGTAATCAAGACTTTGGAGCTACGTATCATGGTTATGTGGAAAAACAAATTAATTTGGCTATTGTTTTAAAATTAGGAGCTATTTTAGAAAAAGATCCTACTATTGATGTTATTTACACTCGTAAAACAGATACTTTTATAGAACTCGTTGAACGCGCTAATATTGCCAATAAAAATAAAGCTAATATTTTTGTTTCCATTCATTGTAATGCTAATAAAAATTTAGAAGCGTATGGATCAGAAACCTATGTAATGGGACTTTCAAAAAGTGCCTCTAGTCTAGCCGTAGCAAGAAAAGAGAATGAAGTTATTAAATTAGAAGATAATTATAAAACTAAATACGCGGGTTATAATCCTAATGCTCCTGAATCCTTGATTAGTGCTACAATTGCACAGGAAGAATATTTAGATCAAAGTATTGAGTTAGCCAGTAGAATTCAAGACAATTTTGATCAAAAAGTAAACCGTAAAAATAGAGGAGTACATCAAGCTCCCTTTATGGTTTTACATAAAGCCTTTATGCCAAGAGTTTTAGTAGAAACAGGTTTTATATCTAATCCAATAGAAGGAGCTTATTTAAATTCAGAAGAAGGACAAGAAAATATGGCAAGATCTATAGCAGATGCAATCTATAGAATGAAAGCAGAACATTTTGGAGGTTCTATCCCTTTTTAGATATAAAAAAATCAGAAAAACCAGCACCAAAAGATACAACACCAAAAACTAAAGAAATATTGACACCAGTAAAAGAGGTTGTAAAACAAGACCTCGTAAAAATAGAAACAAAAAATAAAGTAGTCGATAATCAAAAAGTTATTTTTAAAATACAATTGAAAGCAAGTAACATGCAAATAGATATTAAACCTGAAAATTTTAATGGTTTATCTAGTATTTCTTCTGTTTTTGAAGGGGGATACTATAAATACATGTATGGAGAAACAAATGATTATCAAGAATCTAGAAAAATGTTAATAGAAGCTAAAACCAAAGGGTATGAATCAGCTTTTATTGTTCCCTATAAAAATGGAACTAAAATTACCCTTAATGAAGCAGTGAAATCTGCCAAGTAATTAGTATTTTTGCAAAAAAAAGTTTATATTTTGAAAATAACACGTGAAATTAAAACAGCAATCCTAGTAATTGCCTCTATTTTATTATTTATCTGGGGATATAGTTTTTTAAAAGGAAGTAATCTGTTAAATAGTCATAAAAGATTATTTGTGGAATTTGATAATGTAGAAGGTTTACTCTCTTCTGCGTCCGTTACCATTAGTGGTAAAGTAGTTGGTAAAGTAAAATCTTTAAATTTAACAGAAAACGGTAAAATTTTAGCTGAATTACAAATTAATCAAGATGATTTTCCAATCTCTAAAACAAGTGTAGCTCAAATATATGAGCCTGGTTTTATTGGTGGAAAACAAATAGCCATTATTCCTAATTTTAATGATAAAAATATAACAGTTGATGGAGATCGTTTAAAGGCAGATGTTAAACTAGGATTAACAGATAATTTAGGTAAAAAGTTAGCTCCAACTCAACAAAAAATAGAATCATTAGTTCAAGATGCAGATCAATTAATGGTCAATGTTAATCAAATTTTAAATGATCAGGCAAAGAACGATCTTCAACAAGCTATAGCTCAGCTTAGTCAAACAATGGCAGAGTTTAATAAATTAGGTAAAGGAGCTAACCAATTATTAGCAACTAATCAAAAAAACTTAAATCATTCATTAGGAAATATAGAAAAAATCACAACAGATTTTTCTAAAGTATCTACCGAACTAGAAAAAGCGGAGTTAGGAAAAACTTTAAAAAATTTAGAAGGAACCTTAGTTAATGTTAATAAACTAATGGCAGATATGCAAGCGGGACAAGGAACTTTAGGAAAAGCAATGAAAGATGAGGCAATGTATAATAACTTCACGAAAGCCGCTAAAGAAATTGAACTGTTATTACAAGATTTACGTTTACATCCTACCCGTTATGTAAATGTTTCCCTTTTTGGTAAAAAAGAAAAACCTTATAAAGGACCTGAATTACAAACAAAATAATTTTAAACCAATCAATCTTTTATAGATATATGAATTATTTAAGCAGCTTATTTTTTCTAATTATTCTTGGTGTAGGAATAGGATTTTTTGCAAAAAATGTAAAAAAAATCATTCGAAATATAAAGTTAGGAAAAGATGTAAATCGGTCAGATCGCGCATCAGATCGTTGGAAAAATATGCTCCTAGTAGCATTTGGTCAAAAAAAGATGTTTACACGTCCAATACCTGCAGTTTTGCATTTCGTATTGTACACAGCTTTTATAATTACTCAAATAGAATTAGTTGAAATTCTTATTGATGGCATTTTCGGAACTCATCGTTTTTTTAAGCCGATTTTAGGCGGGTTTTATACATTTTTAATCAGTTTTATTGAGATTTTATCAGTTACCGCATTAGTGGCAACAGTTGCCTTTTTAATGAGACGAAACTTGTTAAAATTACCACGTTTAAATAAGACAGAATTGTTAGGATGGCCTAAAAAAGATGCAAACCTAATCCTGATAATGGAAATTGTATTAGTATCTTGTATTTTTACAATGAACGGAACCGATGAAGTTTTATTCACACTAGGAAAATCACACTTTGAAGGACAAGGAACTTTTAGCTTTGCTGTATCTCAGTATCTAGGACCTGTTTTTTTTTGGAAGTTTAAACGAAGGAGCCTTACATATCTTAGAAAGAGTAGGATGGTGGGGACATTTTACGATGGTAATGGTGTTTCTGAACTATTTATATTTTTCTAAACATTTACATATTATATTAGCCTTTCCTAATACATTTTTTGCAGATTTAAACCCTCTAGGTAAATTTGATAACCTAGAAAGTGTTACTAATGAAGTAAAATTAATGATGGATCCCAATGCTGATCCTTATGCGGCAGCACCAGCAGATGTAACACCAAGTAAGTTTGGAGCTTCTGATGTAACAGATTTAAATTGGGTTCAATTGTTAAACGCTTATACATGTACTGAATGCGGACGTTGTACATCTTCTTGCCCAGCCAATCAGACAGGTAAAAAATTATCTCCTCGTAAAATTATGATGGATACGCGTGATCGTTTAACAGAAGTAGGAGATAATATAAATAAAAATAAAGGGGTATTTGTAGAAGATGGAAAAACATTACTAAATGATTACATAACACAAGAAGAATTGTGGGCTTGTACCTCATGTAATGCTTGTGTAGAAGAATGTCCAGTTAATATAAGTCCTCTTTCAATCATTATGGATATGCGTCGTTATTTAGTAATGGAACAAAGCGCAGCACCTCAGTCTTTAAATGCCATGATGACAAATATTGAAAATAATAGCGCACCTTGGCAATATAGTCAGATGGATCGTTTGAATTGGAAAGACGAAAATTAATAGTTGAAATTGCAGACAAATCAATATAGAGAGTTATGTCAGAAAATTTAATAGTGCCTACAATGGCAGAAATGTTAGCTCAAGGAAAACAGCCAGAAGTTTTATTCTGGGTAGGATGTGCAGGTAGTTTTGATGATAGAGCTAAAAAAATAACAAAAGCATTTGTTAAAATTTTAAATAAAGCAAGTGTTGATTTTGCGGTTTTAGGAACCGAAGAAGCTTGTACAGGAGATCCTGCAAAACGTGCAGGAAACGAATTTTTGTTTCAAATGCAAGCTTTTATGAATATTGAAGTACTAAAGGCTTATGAAACAAAAAAAATTGTTACAGCTTGCCCTCATTGTTTTAATACTCTCAAAAACGAATATCCTGAATTAGGAGGAGAATTTGAAGTAGTACATCATACTGAGTTCCTAAAAGAGTTATTAGATCGAGGTCGTTTGACTATTGAAGGAGGTCAGTTTAAAGGTAAAAAAATAACATTCCACGACCCATGTTATTTAGGGCGAGCCAATAAAATATATGAAGCACCTCGTGACCTAATTCAAAAGTTAGATGCAGAACTCGTTGAAATGAAACGTTCTAAGGTTAACGGATTATGTTGTGGAGCAGGAGGAGCACAAATGTTTAAAGAACCTGAAAACGGAGATAAAGACATTAATGTTGAACGTACAGAAGACGCACTAGCAACTAAAGTAGATATCATAGCTGCTGGATGTCCTTTTTGTAATACAATGCTAACAGACGGTACTAAAGCAAAACATCGTGAACATGATGTAAAAGTACTGGATGTAGCAGAATTAATTGCTAACGCCCAAGATTTATAATATTAAGATGTATATACCTTTTGAAAAAATGCCACTTGATTCACGTGTTTGGATTTATCAATCCAACCGTAAATTAAGTGATGACGAAGTGGTAGAAATAGCCGCTCATGTCCAAAAATTTATTGATGATTGGTCAGCTCATGGTGCTTCTTTAGAAGCATCATTTGATATTAGATATAATCGTTTCGTTATTTTAGCAGTGAATGCTGATGTACAAGCACCTACAGGGTGTTCAATTGATAGCTCAGTACAATTTATTCAGCAATTAGAAAAAAAATATGACATTGATTTGTTGGATAAAATGAACGTTACTTTTAAAAATGGGGATTTTATAGCGCATAAATCATTAATAGATTTCAAGAAAATGGCTAAAGAAAAAGCAGTTTCAGCGTCTACCATTGTTTTTAATAATTTAGTTAATACTATAGAGGAACTGAATGATTCTTGGGAAGTTCCTGCAAATGAAAGCTGGCATAGCCGCTTTTTTTAATCAATAAACATGAAGTTTTCTATTTTTAAGTATTTATTCTTTTCTGTAATAGCTTTATTAATGATGCAATGTGCGGTTATAAAAAATCGTAAAAGACAAGGCACTGTTATGACAGAAACAAAAAATATACCTGTAATTCAAAAATTTATAGATCCTACTAAGGAAGGATTCAATCTATTTAACGAATTAACAGGGGAACGTCAATGGGTTGATAGTATCTATAATTCGTTAAGTTTTGAAGAAAAATTAGGACAACTTTTTATGGTTGCAGCGTATTCTAATAAAGATACAGTTCATTTTAACGCATTAGATAAACTTATAAAGAATTATAAAATAGGAGGACTAATTTTCTTTCAAGGAGGTCCAATGCGTCAAGCAAAATTAACAAATCGTTTTCAAGCAAATTCTAAAATACCCCCTTTTGTAGGTAATGATGCAGAGTGGGGACTTAATATGCGATTAGATTCTACTTATGCTTATCCTTGGAATATGACTTTAGGTGCTGTTCAAGATATGAAATTAATAGAACAATTAGGAGAAAGAATGGCTAAGGAAACCAAAAGAATGGGATTACAGTTTAATTTTGCTCCTGTAATTGATATTAATACAAATCCTAATAACCCCATTATAGGAAATCGCTCTTTTGGGGAAAATAGAGAAGAGGTAACCAAGCGAGCAGTAGCCTTAATGAAAGGAATTCAAAGTCAAGGCATATTTGCTACAGGAAAACATTTTCCTGGTCATGGCGATACGGAAACAGATTCTCATCATACCTTGCCCGTCGTAAACTTTACAAAAGAACGCATAGACTCAGTTGAATTATATCCTTATAAAAAAATGTTCAACTTGGGATTATCTTCTGTTATGGTAGCTCATTTAAATGTGCCAAGTTTAGAAGAACGTCAAAATTATCCTTCTTCTACTTCTTATAATATAGTAACAAATATTTTAAAGAAAGAATTAGACTTTAAAGGATTGATTTTTACAGATGCTCTTAATATGAAAGGAGCAAGTAGTTTTAAAAAACCAGGCGATATAGATTTAGAAGCCTTCTTAGCAGGCAATGATATTATGTTATTTGCAGAAGATGTTCCAGCAGCCATTACTAAATTTACACAAGCCTATAACGATAAAATAATTACAGATGATCGTCTAGAACATTCTGTAAAAAAGATTTTAAGTTATAAATATAAAGCAGGTTTACACCAGTATAAGCCTATAGATTTAGTAGGGTTGTCTAATGATTTAAATGCTCCAGAAGGTAATAAATTACAATATAAATTATTTGAAAACGCAATTACGGTTTTAAAAAATGAACATTCTCTATTACCTATAAAAGATCTAACAAAAGCTAAAATTGCCTACGTAAAATTAGGAGATGATTCGAGTACTGTCTTCTTGAACACATTGAAAAAATATGCAGAAGTACAAGAAATGGAAGAAAAAAATCTAGATAGTCTTTTAATTAATTTAAAAGAATTTAATACGGTAATTATAGGATACCATAAGTCGGATAAAGCATGGCGTAAACATGATTTTTCTGAAAAAGATTTACTTTGGTTAGAAAAAATAGCAGCTCAAAACGATGTAATCCTAGATGTTTTCGTGAAACCATACACATTGCTTAAAATTAAATCCTTTGACAATATAGAAGGACTAATAGTTAGCTACCAAAATGGGGATATACCACAAACTATTTCAGCTGAATTAATTTTTGGAGCAATAGAATCAAAAGGTAAATTGCCTGTTTCTATTAAAGAATATTTTAAGGTAGGAGAAGGGCTCTCTACCGAAAAAATTGATAGATTAGGCTTTTCTGTCCCAGAAGGAGTAGGGATGAGTTCTAATAAATTAAAACAAATTGATGATATAGTTAAAAAAGCAATTGATGATAAAATAACACCAGGAGCACAAATTTTAGTTGCAAGAAAAGGAAAAATAATTTATCATAAATCATTCGGTTATCACACCTATGAACAAGATTCAAAAGTTAAAAATACAGATGTTTACGATATTGCATCTTTATCTAAAATTATAGGTACTTTACCCAATGTAATGATTGATTATGATAAAGGAAAGATAAATTTAGAAACCCGTTTAGGGGAAATGCTTCCTAAAGCAAGAGGAACAAACAAAGATTCTATTTTTTTTAAAGATTTACTGTCACACTATGCACGATTAAAACCCTGGGAACCTTTCTATAAAAAAACAATTGATTCACTTACTAAAAAACCATCAGAAAAATTATATCGTCAAACAGAAACAGAAGGTTTTACAACACAAGTATCTGAAAGTTTATTTTTAATAGACAGTTATAAAGATTCAATTATATCCAAAATATTAAAAAGTCCGTTATTACCTAAAAAAGAATATAAATACAGCGATTTTACCTTTATTTTGTTAAAAGAATATTTAGAAACAAATCATAATACCACCTTAGATAAATTGGCAAATGAAAATTTCTTTTCAAAAATGGGAATGAATTATACGATGTATAATCCTTTGAAAAAAATAGAAATAGATCAAATACCACCCACAGAAAGAGATACTTATTTTCGTCAGGATATAATTCAAGGATATGTACATGATATGGCTGCAGCTATGCAAGGAGGCGTAGCAGGTCATGCAGGGGTATTTTCAAATGCGAGTGATATTGCAAAAATGATGCAGCTTTACTTGAATAAGGGAAGTTACGGAGGAATTCAGTTTTTTTTCTTCTAAAACAATGGACGATTTCAATACTTGTTATTTTTGTACTGAGGGAAATAGAAGAGGAATAGGGTTTGATAAACCTCAATTAAAAGGGGAAAGCCCAACTTGTGGATGTGCATCAATAACTAGTTTTGGACATACAGGTTTTACTGGTACTATGACTTGGGCTGATCCAGAAAAAGAACTCATTTATATATTCTTATCCAATAGAACTTTTCCTGATAGTAATGCCCCAAATAAACTAGCAAAAGAAAATACAAGAGAAAAAAATTCAACAAATAGTTTATGATTCAATTCTTGATTAATCGTTAATATTTAGTGAAACTAGTATTTAATTTTTTAAAATATAGTAAATTCGTAAAGTAATAAATTTACTTTACGAATTTTTTTTTGAGACTGTCCAAAAAGTTCGAAATCTTATCATTTCGACCAAAGGGAGGAATTACATAATATTGAATGAGGCTCCTCCTTCGTCGGAGTAAAAAACTGTATGTTGATTTATTACTTTTTGGACAACCTCATTTTTTTAATAATTTTTAAAAAATATCTACTCCTATTAGTTTGTTAACACCATAAAGATTAGGTGAAAGAGTAGAACAATTTTTAGAATAATAATATTTTTCATTATTTATGAAAATAGCAATAGTTTGTTATCCAACATTTGGAGGTAGCGGTGTAGTAGCAACAGAATTAGGTTTAGAGTTGGCTCGCCGAGGTCATGAAATTCATTTTATTACCTATCGTCAACCTGTGCGTTTGGCACTTTTGAATCATAATGTACATTATCATGAAGTAAATGTGCCTGAATATCCATTATTTCATTACCAACCCTATGAATTAGCTCTTTCGAGTAAACTAGTAGATATGGTAAAACTTTATAAAATAGATATATTACATGTACATTATGCTATACCTCATGCTTATGCGGGTTATATGGCCAAACAGATCTTAAAAGAAGAAGGAATTAATCTGCCAATGGTTACCACATTGCACGGTACAGATATAACCTTAGTAGGAAACCATCCTTACTATAAACCAGCTGTTACTTTTAGTATCAATAAGTCAGATGTAGTAACATCTGTCTCAAAAAGCTTAAAAGAAGATACGTTGAAATATTTTGATGTAACAAAAGAAATAAAAGTAGTCCCTAATTTTATAGAAATAGAAGAAATAGAAGCTCAGAATCTAATTTGTAAGAGGTCTGTAATGGCTACACCAGAAGAGAAAATTATTACCCATATTAGTAATTTTAGAAAAGTTAAAAAAATACCTGATGTTATTAAAGTTTTTTATAAAATACAAGAAAAAATACCTGCTAAACTGATGATGGTGGGTGATGGACCTGAAAAAGAAAAGGCAGAATGGCTTTGTAGAGAATTAGGTATTGAAGAAAAAGTTATTTTTTTTTGGGAACAGTCATGAAATTAGTCAGATCTTATGTTATTCAGATCTGTTTTTATTACCTTCTGATACAGAAAGTTTTGGATTGGCAGCATTAGAAGCTATGGCTAATAAAGTACCTGTCATATCAAGCGATTCAGGTGGTTTGCCAGAAGTTAATATAAATGGTGTTTCAGGTTTTTTAAGTTCGGTTGGAGATATAGATGATATGGCTCAAAATGCTCTTAAAATTCTTTCAAATGATGATGTGCTAAACGAATTTAAAAGAAAAGCTTTTGAAACAGCCAAATTATTTTCCGTAGAAAATATAGTGCCTATTTATGAAAATATTTATAAAGAAATCATTAATTAAAAAGAAAATGATTTGTAATTCTTTTTCTTTTTTTAAAGTATCTTTCTTATACCATTTAAACTTTGAAATTTCCTCATAATAATAATTTTTTAACCTTGAGACTGTTCAAAAAGTTCGAAATCTTTTTCATTCCGACCAAAGGGAGAAATTACATAATGTTTATTATGAGATTCCTCCTTACGGAGAGATAAACTGGATGTTTTAAAATGAAAAAAGAGATCAAGAATTTTACTTTTTAATCCAGTATATTTTAAATTTAAAAGGTATTAAATCTATAAACCCCGTTTTTGAAAAAAATCAAGACGGGGTTTATTTTATTATTAGGCTATTTCTTTTTTAAATAATAAAGTAATTGTCTTCAGTAGAGACTAAAGAATGCCTATCGTAACCATTTTATATAACGATTTTTCTTCCTGTTCCTGGAGCTATGTTTTTTTGATCATCTATATAAAAGTCAATACGACCTAAATTAATACCATAAGCGCCTACTTGATTAATTAAGACTTCTTTGTCATCTAAATTTCTTTCAATTACAGGTTTATCTAGGAAAGTATGTGTATGACCTCCAATAATTAAATCAATATTCTTTGTTTTTTTTGCTAAGTTGATGTCTGAAATTCTTTCTGGTTCATTTTTATACTCAAAACCTAAATGGGATAAACAAATGACTAAATCACATTTTTCAACCTCTTTTAGTTTTTTCGTTATATCATTTGCTATTTCTACAGGATCTAGGTATTTAGTCTCTTTGTAATACCTAGGATCTACTAAACCATATAGTTCTACTCCTAAACCAAATATTCCTATTTTAATTCCTGCTTTTTCAAAGATTTTATAAGGTTTGATATGTGTATCTAATATAGTGTTTTTAAAATCATAATTAGCACAAACAAACTCAAAAGAAGCGTTAGGTAATTGCCCATATAATCCTGTAATGCCATTGTCGAAATCATGATTACCTATCGTAGCAAGGTCATATTTCATCATGCTCATAACTTTGAACTCAATCTCTCCTCCGTAGTAATTAAAATATGGTGTACCTTGAAAAATATCGCCTGCATCTAATAATAATACATGATCTTCTTCTTTGCGAATTTGGCTAATGAGGGCAGCCCTTCTTGCAACTCCTCCTAGGTTTGGATTTTTAGGATGTCCTTCCAGGAAAAGGATCTATTTGGCTATGTGTGTCATTAGTATGTAAAATAGTAAGTTTTCGTAAAGAACCAGCTGTATTAAAGCTACTTAAAGATAAACCTCCTAATCCTAATAAAGTAGAACTAGCAACTGTATTTTTTTAAAAAATCTCTTCTTTTCATAATCTCTTTTCTTTAAGTGTTATTCTTGAGTAACTTTAATAATTTGTGGAACTTTTACAATATCTACTGAATCAAAATAGTCAATTAGCATATCTCTTAATTTATAATCAATAGATATTTTGCGAGTAGCTCTTAAGAAAAATTCCATTCGATCGCCACCACTAGCTAAATAGTCATTGGCTGCTACATAGTAAGTTTTTTCTAAATCTAAATTATTTTTACCTATTTTAATATCTTTAGGTTTGTTGTCAGCCGTTATAGAAAAAGTCATTCCTGCAAAAGGATGTGGTTTTTTTTCTTTAATAAAGAAATTAATAAAGTCTAAAATAACATCTCCTTTCACTTCTAAAATCATAGCTGCATTTTCAAAAGGCATTACTTCAAAAGCGTTTCTAGCCGTCACATTTCCTAGAGGAATAACAGTTCTTATTCCTCCACTGTTTAAAACTGAGATGTCAGCCACTTTATTTTCTCTTTCTTTTAGTACTTGACTACTTCTTTCCAATATAATTTCAGCAAATAAATCGCCAATATTACTTTGGAATTTTGTTCCTTTTGTTTTGTCTAACAATTGAGGATTGTAAGCTAGTACTTTGTCTAGATCTTTGTTTATTTGTTGCCTGTAAGGTAAAATTAAGGTTTCATATTCCTGAATACTACCTACACTAGCTTCCACCTTAATTTGTTTACCATGAATTTCTGTTACTACATTTTGAGCACCTGTAGCAAAGCTAAACGTTATTAACGTTAAAATTAAACCAAAATGTTTCATTTATTCCTACTCTTTTTATACTTTTACCTAGTATTTAATATACTATTTAAAGCTTGTTAACATTAATTCGTTTCAAAAGAAACAAGACGACAAAAATAATATGTTTATAAACTATATAAAAGCATTATCGTTAAAAAAATATTAAATTCTACTTTACAACCCGTAAAAGATACTTTATTAGTTAATTCTGTCAAAAAAGTAGGGCTTTTATTAGAAGATTCTTACTCTTTTAAAAAGAAGAACTCATAAATGAATTGATAAATAAAGGGTTTAAACGAGATAATATTAAAGTGTTAGTTTATAGAGATCCGTTAGAAAAAAAGGTAAATTTAACTTTGCCCACTTTTTCTTTTAAAGATATTAACTGGAATGGACAATTTTCGGCTCCGTTTGTTAATGAATTTATATATACCCCTTTTGATCTGTTAATAAGTTATTATGATGTAGAAAAAGCACCTTTGTTATTAGTTACACACAACTCAAAAGCCTTATTTAAGGTAGGTTTTTCAACAATAGATAAAAGGTTAAATCATTTGATAATAAATACAAATGCTCAAAATTTCAAGATTTTTCTAGAAGAATTAGTTAAATATTTAAAAATTTTAAAAAGAATATAATAAAATGCAATCATTCATAGGTACGGGTGTAGCTTTGATAACACCTTTTAAAAAAGATTTTTCGGTAGATGTGCAAGCATTAACAAGAATAGTTAATTACGTTATTGAAGGAGGAGTAGAGTATTTGGTAGTATTAGGAACTACCGCAGAATCAGCTACTTTGTCATCAGAAGAAAAAGAATTAGTAATAAATACTATCGTTGCAGCTAATGCAGGTAGATTGCCTCTGGTTTTAGGAGTAGGAGGAAATAATACAATGAAAGTAGTAGAAGAGTTAAAAACACGTGATTTGTCATCTTTTAATGCTATCTTGTCAGTTTCGCCTTACTATAATAAACCTACACAAGAAGGGATTTTTCAACATTTTAAAATGGTGGCAGAGGCTTCTCCTCTTCCTGTTATTTTATATAATGTACCAGGGAGAACATCAAGTAATATGCAACCCAATACCGTTTTGCGTATTGCTAATGAATGTAAAAACGTGATAGGTATAAAAGAAGCAGCAGGAGATATAGTGCAAGCGATGAAATTAATACAATTACTACCTAAGGATTTCTTGGTTATTTCAGGAGATGATATGATAACTTTACCAATGGTACTAGCAGGTGGAGCTGGTGTAATATCCGTAATAGGAGAAGGTTATCCAAAAGAATTTTCAGAAATGGTACGTTTAGGACTGAAAAGAAAAGTAGATGAGGCGTATGCTTTACACTATAAATTAATGGATAGCATAGATATGATTTTTGAGCAAGGAAATCCAGGAGGAGTAAAAGAAATTTTCAAATCTTTAGGCTTATCTGAAAATACGTTACGTTTACCTTTAGTGAATGTAAATGAAGATTTAGCTAATCGTTTAGATGCGTTTACAAAACAATTGACTAAATAGCAGAAAAATAAAGTTTTGAAGTAAAAAATTAATAATTAACTTTGCACTCTGACTTTTGAGAGTGTTTTGTGGTATTCTAATAAGTCTTTGAAAAAAGTTGGTGAATTTTTATGAATAAATATATAAGCGGTATTTTATCTGCAATGCTGTTAGCTTCTTGTAGTGAATATCAAAAAGCATTAAAATCAGAGGATCCAGCTGTAAAATTAACAGCTGCCACTCATAAGTATGAGCAAAAGAAATATACTAAGGCTATTCGTCTTTTTGAACAAATAGCTCCCGTGTATAGAGGAAAATCAGAAGCTGAGGATCTTTACTATATGTTTGCTAAATCATATTTTATAACAGAACAATATTATCTAGCAGGTTATCAGTTTGAAAGTTTCAGCGCTTTATATCCTAAAAGTAAAAATGCAGAAGAATCAGCATTCTTAGGAGCTAAGGCTTACTCAGAGTTATCACCTGTTTATTCGTTAGATCAAGCAGATACTGAAAAAGCCATTTCAAAAATGCAAGAATTTATTAATAAGTATCCTAGTTCAACATACCTATCAGAAGCAAATAAAGTGGTTTTAGAATTAGAACAAAAATTAGAAAAAAAAGCATTCGAAATAGCAAAGCAGTATAATACCATTTCAGATTATAAAGCAGCTTTAAAAGCATTTGATAATTTCTTAATAGATTATCCAGGAACAACTTATAAAGAAAAAGCATTATTCTATAAACTAGATTCTTCTTATAAATTAGCAATAAATAGTATTCCTAGTAAGATGGAAGAACGTTTAAAAGAAGCTCGAATAGCTTATAATGGATTAATGAAATTTAAAACAGATTCAAGTTTTAAAAAAGAAGCGGATCAAATGTTGGTTCGTATAGAAAAGGATTTACAACAATTTCAAAAATAGGATATTAGAATGGATTTAAAAAAGACAACAGCTCCAGTTAACACGGTTACTTATAATAAAAACAAAATTGAAGAACCAACCGGAAATATCTATGAAGCTATCACAATTATGGCAAGAAGAGCTAATCAAATTAATTCTGAGATCAAAAAGAATTAATAGAAAAATTAGACGAATTTGCTACTTATAATGATAGTCTTGAAGAAATTTTTGAAAATAAAGAACAAATAGAAGTTTCTAAATTTTATGAAAGATTACCAAAACCACATGCTTTAGCAGTACAAGAGTGGTTAGAAGGAAAAATCTATCATAAAAATACTAAATAATATAGGCTTATAACATGTCGGTTTTAAGTGGTAAAAAAGTAATACTAGGCGTAACTGGTGGAATTGCCGCTTATAAGTCGGCTTCATTAGTAAGACTTTTAATAAAAGCAGGTGCTCAGGTTCAAGTAATTATGACACCTGCTTCTGTTGATTTTGTTACTCCGTTAACCCTCTCAACATTATCTAAAAAACCTGTTTATATCCATTTTTTTAATGAAGAAAATACTTCCAGCTTTATGGAATAATCATGTAGAGTTAGGGATATGGGCTGATCTTATGATTATAGCACCAGCTACTGCAAATACAATGTCTAAAATGGTAAATGGAAATTGCGATAATCTTTTATTAGCAACCTATTTATCTGCTAAATGTCCAGTATATTTTGCACCAGCAATGGATTTAGACATGTACAAACATCCCTCTACTTTAGCAAGTTTTGAAGCTTTAAGATGTTTTGGAAACACTATGATACCTGCTGAAAATGGCGAATTAGCAAGCGGTTTATCTGGAGAAGGACGTATGGCTGAACCTGAAAATATCATAGCTTTCATTGAAAAAGATTTAGAAAGAAAATTACCGTTAAAAGGAAAAAAGATATTAGTTACCGCAGGACCTACTTATGAAGCTATAGATCCAGTTCGATTTATAGGTAATCATTCAACAGGAAAAATGGGATTTGATATAGCTGATGCCGCAGCCAATTTAGGAGCCCAAGTAATGCTAGTTACAGGCCCTACTCATCTTCAACCTAAAAACAAAACAATTCAGATAAAACGAGTACGTTCAGCAGAAGATATGTATAATGCCTCTCTTGAATATTATGACACAGCAGATGCAGTCATCGCAGCAGCAGCAGTAGCAGATTACAAACCTAAAAATATCGCCACTCAAAAAATAAAAAAGAACGACCCAACGTTTACAATAGAATTAGAAAAAACAAAAGACATATTAGCTTCTCTTGGGAGAAATAAAAAAAATCAATTCTTGATTGGGTTCGCCTTAGAAACGGAAAATGAAATTGAACATGCAAAACAAAAAATTCAGAAAAAAATCTAGATTTAATTGTATTAAATTCATTGAATGATTTAGGAGCTGGTTTTGGACAACCTACCAATAAAGTCACTTTTATTGATAAAAACTTCCATATAGAACCCCATAATCTGAAATCAAAAGAAGAAGTAGCTTTGGATATAGTAAATAAAATTGTCAATCATTATGCGTAAAATTTTCATCTTATTTATCTATTTCTTCTTCAATTCCTATCATGCACAGGAGTTGAATTGTATAGTAGAACTTAATACAAGTCAAGTTACAGGAACTAATCAGCAAATATTTAAAACTTTGAAAAAATCACTTACAGAGTTTATGAATAATACAAAATGGACAGATAAAAATTATAAATCAAATGAAAAAATCAATTGTTCATTTTTCTTTAATATTACTTCTTTCGATAATGTAAATCAATTTTCTGGTAGCTTACAAGTTACAGCTACTCGTCCTGTATACAATACAACCTATACAACCCCTATTTTAAATATCAATGATAAAGAATTTAGTTTCACCTATAATGAATTTCAAAATTTAGTTTTTAACCCAAACGCTTACGAATCCAATCTCATCTCAGTTGTAGCTTTTTATGCTAACATGATTATTGGAATAGATGCAGATACCTTTGCTCTAGAAGGAGGAACAAAATCTTTCGAAACAGCATCTAATATTGTAGCACAAGCACAAGTTACACAAGAAAAAGCATGGGGGAATACCTCACCACAAAGTCGTTATTTCTTAGTAAATGATATATTGTCACCAACTTTTTCGCCTTATCGCAAAATGACTTATGACTACCATTTAGGAGCGTTAGATAGAATGAATGAAAATCCTAAACAAAGCAAAGAAACCATTCAAAAAGCTATTTTTAATTTAAAAGAAATAGCCACATCTGGACCAAATGCTTATTTAACTCGCGTTTTTTTTGATACTAAATCAGATGAAATTTTAAATATATTTTCTGGTGGACCTAAAATGGAAGTTAATCAATTAGTTGAAACATTAAGTAAATTATCTCCTACAAATATTAACAAATGGAGTCAAATTAGTTTTTAATTTTACCACATGCTCGTACAATTATCAATTAAAAATTTTGCATTAATAGAACAATTAGAAATGAATTTTTCTAATCAGTTTTCTATAATTACTGGTGAAACAGGAGCTGGTAAATCTATTTTATTAGGAGCACTCGGACTAGTTTTAGGAAACCGAGCAGATTTAGGCTCTTTAAAAGATAAAGAACAAAAATGTGTAATAGAAGCACATTTTAATCTATCAGCATATAATCTTAGAGAATTTTTCGAACAAAATGATATGGATTTTGAAGAAATTACTATTATTCGACGTGAAATCCTTCCTTCTGGAAAATCAAGAGCTTTTGTAAATGATAGTCCTGTTAATTTAACCGAATTACAAGAATTAGGTACATTTTTAATTGATATTCATTCACAACAACAAACAAGAGAATTAACGGAAGAATCCTATCAGATTGAAATATTAGATGCCATTGCATCTAATGCAAACCTATTACAACTCTATCAAAAAAAATTAAAACATTATAAGTCGCTTCAAGCAAACTTAAAAAGATTTTATCAGAAAAAGAATCCTTAGCAAAAGAAGCAGATTATAACACTTTCTTACTACAAGAATTATTTCAAGCCAATCTCAAAGAAGGAGAACAACAAGAATTAGAAGATATTTTTGAAAAACTAAATAATATCGAAATTATAAAAGAAAATCTCGACAAATCCATTGCGTTAAGTAATGAAGAACAAATAGGTGTTTTACAAAATTTGAAAGAAGTAAAAAATTCACTTCAAAAAATAGGAGATTTTTCTCCAGAATATCAAATTCTGTTAGAAAGAATAACAAGCATCTTGATAGAAATGGATGACCTAGTTACAGATTTAGAAAATCAAAGCGAAAAACTAGTTAATGATCCTGAAAAATTAGAATTCGTTAATCAGAAATTACAACTTATCTACAACCTTCAAAAAAAACACCAAGTAAATACAGTTGAAGAATTAATTGAAATTCAAAAAAACTTAGATGCAAAAGTGATATTTGCAGATGATCTTGATGAACAAATACAAAAGTTACAAGCCGAAATAAATATTAAAAATGAACAAGTAACAGAATTGGCAACAAAAATTTCAAAAAAACGTAAAGAAATAGTCCCAGTTTTGATCACTCAAATTACAGAAATTCTAAACGAATTAGGAATGTCAAATGCTCGTTTTGAATTTGATATAAAAGAGTCAACAACATTCTTGCCAAATGGAAAAGATGAAATCCAGTTATTGTTTTCTGCTAATAAAGGAACTGATTTTGGATTGCTAAAAAAAGTAGCATCAGGAGGAGAAATGTCTCGTATAATGCTAGCTGTAAAAGCAGTTTTAGCAAACTATTCAAAATTACCTACTATAATTTTTGATGAAATAGATACAGGAGTATCTGGCGAAGTAGCTCAAAAAATGGCCAATATCATGCAACAAATGAGTCATAAAATGCAAGTCTTTGCTATTACACATTTACCTCAAATTGCTTCAAAAGGACAACAGCATTATAAAGTTTTTAAATCAGATCGAGTAGATGTTACTATTTCTGAATTAAAACTACTATCCCAAGAAGAACGAATTATAGAAATAGCAGAAATGTTATCAGGTAAAAATATTTCAGACTCAGCCATTGCACATGCAAAAGCTTTGCTTAACTAATTATTTAAATTAAATTTGCTAATCAAACTAATTGAAAAGATATGATTATTGAACCAAGAATGAGAGGTTTTATATGCCTGACAGCGCACCCTGATGGTTGTGCTCAAAGTGTAAAAAACCAAGTTAATTACGTATTATCTAAAGGAAAAATAGACGGACCAAAAAGAGTATTAGTAATTGGTGCTTCTACAGGATTTGGTTTAGCTTCTAGAATTACAGCTGCTTTTGGTAGTAATGCTTCTACAATTGGAGTATTCTTTGAAAAAGAACCAACAGAAGGAAAAACAGCTACCCCAGGATGGTATAATTCTGCCGCTTTTGAACAAGAAGCTAAAAAAGGAGGCTTATACGCTAAAAGTATTAATGGAGACGCTTTTTCAAAAGAAATTAAAGAAAAAACAATTAATATGATAAAATCAGATCTAGGACAGGTCGATCTTGTCGTATATAGTTTAGCTTCTCCTGTACGTATGCACCCAAATACAGGAGTGTTACATCGTTCTGTATTAAAACCTATTGGTCAGATTTTTAGTGATAAAACGGTTGATTTTCATACCGGAGTAGTATCGGAAGTTTCTATTCAACCCGCTGTACAAGAAGATATAGATAATACAGTAGTTGTAATGGGGGGAGAAGATTGGACAATGTGGATTGATGCTATGAAAGAAGCTGGAGTATTAGCTGGAAGGAGCTACTACTGTTGCCTATTCTTATATTGGTCCAGAAGTAACAGAAGCAGTATATAGAAAAGGAACGATTGGTCGTGCTAAAGATCACCTTGAAGCAACAGCCTTTGGGATAGACGAAAAATTAAAGGATATTAACGGACGTGCCTTCGTATCTGTAAATAAAGCTTTGGTTACGCAAGCCAGTTCAGCAATTCCTGTCATCCCATTGTATATATCATTATTATATAAAACAATGAAAGCAAAAGGAATACACGAAGGATGTATTGAACAAATGCAGCGTTTATTTTCAGAATGCTTATATAATGGAGCAACAGTACCAGTAGATGAAAAAGGACGTATTCGTGTAGATGATTGGGAAATGCGCGATGATGTTCAGGAAACTGTTAAAACTTTGTGGAAACAAGCTGATACAGAAACTTTAAAAGAAATTGGAGATTTAGCAGGTTATAAAAATGATTTCTTAAACCTATTTGGTTTCGGTTTTGAAGGAGTTGATTATTTAGCTGATACAAGCGAAATAGTTCCTATTGAAAGTATAAAATAAATAGCCTAATAAATAAATAAAAAGAGGTTTTCTAATTATTTAGAAAACCTCTTTTTATTTAGACTTAAAATATACTGGATTAAAAAGTAAAATTCTCGATATGTTTTTTAATTTTAAAAATTAAATACAAACAAAAGGTATTTAGAATCTTTTTTTGAAATTTTCAGAGCAGGCTTAAACCCTTTTAAAAAATGTTTCACAGTGATTTTGGGTAACTAATTCCAATAAAATAAAGAAAATAAACTTTTGTAAAAATAAAAAGATAGTATTTTTATAAAAAAATGAATAAACTGAGATATAATGACAAAATTAAAGTAGTTTATATTAGAACCCTATTTTGAAATGTTTTTTGTAAAAAAAAAGACAAATTAAGGTAAAAAAGCACTTATTTTTCATTATTATTTTTTGTTAAAAATGTAACTTTGTCAAAAAAGTAAGAAGAATGAATTTTTCTTTTGTTATCCCTGTTTACAATAGACCAGATGAAATAGATGAATTATTAGAAAGTTTGACTAAACAAACTTATAATAAACCTTTTGAAATTATAATTGTTGAAGACGGTTCTACAATACCTTGTGAACATATAGTAGATAAGTATAGAGCAGAGTTGAATTTGACTTATTATTTAAAATATAATTCAGGCCCAGGAGACTCTCGTAATTTTGGAATGCAATATGCAAAAGGAAATTATTATATTATTTTGGATTCAGATTGTATACTTCCGCCACAGTATCTGTTAGAAGTAGAAAAATCCTTGTCAGAAAAATATGTAGACTGTTTTGGCGGACCAGATGATATGTTGTCCACGTTTACACCAATTCAAAAAGCAATTAATTTTGCTATGACCTCTGTACTCACTACAGGAGGTATAAGAGGAGCTAGTGAAAAAATTGGAAAATTTCAGCCTAGAAGCTTTAATATGGGAATTTCTAAAAAAGCCTTCGAAGCATCAAAAGGATTTTCTAATATTCATCCAGGAGAAGATCCTGATTTGTCAATTAGATTATGGAAAATGGGATTTGAAACAAAGTTAATTCCTAGCGCGTTTGTATACCATAAAAGAAGAATTGATTGGGAAAAATTTTATATTCAAGTTAATAAATTTGGTAAGGTAAGGCCTATTTTAAATAAATGGTATCCTGAACACGCAAAACCCACATTCTTTTTACCCTCATTATTTGTGTTAGGTTTTTTTACAGGTATACTTCTGAGTTTCCTATTTCTGTTTGATTGGTTATTAAAACTATATTTTTTATACACAGTAGCCATATTTCTTGTTTCAACCTATAAAAATAAAAATTTAAAAGTAGGGCTGTATTCTATTATAGCTGTTTGGAGACAGTTTTTTGGATACGGTATGGGCTTTATAGAATCGTATTACAAAATTAATATCTTAAAAAAAATGCCAGAGGAAGCTTTTCCTGAATTATTTTTTAAAGTTTAATGACAAAAGTTATTGGATTAACAGGAGGGATAGGAAGTGGAAAAACCACAATAGCCCGTTTATTTCAAGATAAAGGAATCCCTATCTATATAGCTGATGAAGAAGCTCGTAAAATAATGGAACTACCCCAAACAATTCAGCAAGTCACCGAATTATTTGGGAGTAGTGTATTGCTAGAAGGTAAAATAAATCGAAAACAATTAGCTCAAATTGTTTTCAATAATCCTTCCAAATTAAAAACATTAAATAATTTGATACATCCTTTGGTAGCGAAACACTTTGATCAATGGTTGCAACTACATCATTTTCATTCCTTTGTAGTAAAAGAATCAGCCATACTTATTGAGAGTGGAAATTATAAAAAATGTGATAAAATTATTTTAGTTACCGCTTCCAGAAGAAACACGTATCAAAAGAGTAATGCAACGTGATAACTTAACTAAAAAAGCTGTTTTAGATCGTATGCAAAATCAATTATCAGATGAGAAAAAGCGTCTAAAAAGTGATTTTGTTATAATAAATGAAAATTTAAAAGAAACTCAAAAACAATTTGATGATATTCTTAAAATTTTATCAAATTCATACTAAAATCTTTTATTGTTAATGTTTGGTTAATTTTTTTAACAAATGAATGTTAAAATATTATATTTGCTTCAATGAATAAGAATTGGTTCCGTTTTGTCGTAGTATTAATGTCCATCGCTCTTCTAGGAATTGTAGTTGTGCAAGGATATTTGATAAATGTTTCTTTTAAAAATAAAGAAGAACAATTTAAATATCAAGTAAAACAAGTTATTGATAACGTAGCAAGAGAAGTAGAAGAGCAGGAAGCCTATACCTTTTTGAGTCGATTTAGTAAAATAAAAGACAGTATAGGAAAAGAACCAGAACGAAGTGAATTAATGAAGTTTTTTTATGTAGAAAAAAATGAATTAACAAATCAAACCATAATTTATTCAAATAGTATAATTCCCGAAGATTACTCCGTATCTTCATCGTTCTTTGATAAAAACAATGATTCTACACGAATCAAAAATTATGTGGCAAAACGTGTAACAGAAGTGTATAATGAAACCACTTTAAATGATCAAAAGATGAGTTCAGTGGTTTATCCTTCTGAACGAATAGAAAAAGCAGGGGTGGTTGAAATTTTAGATAAAGCAACTTTTGAACTTAATTTTAAAGATATAGCAGCAACCAGACAAGTTTCGCAAAGAGTAAGTGTAGAACAATTACAAGTTTTATTTGCAAATGAACTAAAAGCATTAGGGATAAATACTCCTTTTGAGTTCGGAATTTATAATAACGGTTTAGCCACTAAAGTTAAATCGGAACATTTTAAATACGATAAAAAAAATACCTACGATACACCCTTATTTACGGATAACGATGGCATTAGTAGATATCAATTATTGTTGAGTTTTCCTAAAAAGAAAGTGTTTTTAGCCTCTGACTTTGTTGGAATTGCATTTCTAGCTTTCTTATTCACATCTATTATAATCGTAGCCTATTATAGTGCTTTAAAACAGCTTAATACTCAACGTCATATTTCCGAAATCAAGACAGATTTTATCAACAATATGACACATGAATTTAAAACCCCCATTGCAACAATTAACTTAGCTTTAGATGCTATTCGAAACCCTAAAGTAATTGATGACAAGGAAAAAGTGCAACGTTATTTGCAAATGATCAAAGACGAAAATAAAAGAATGCATGCACAAGTAGAGAATGTTTTAAGAATTTCAAAATTAGAAAGAAAAGAATTAGATATAACAAAAGAATGTCATGATGTACATGATATGTTAGAAGAAGCAATTGAACATGTAAGTTTAATTGTAGAAGATCGACAAGGCGAAATGAAAACCGATTTTAAAGCATTAAAATCAAAAGCCTTACTAAATGATATACACTTTACGAACGTTTTAGTAAATGTTTTAGAAAATGCAGTTAAATACACACCTGAAAAACCTGTAATAAATATAAGCACAGAAAACGTTAAAAATTTTATTGTTATAAAAATTAAAGACAATGGAATAGGAATTGGTAAAGTAGCACAAAAAAAGATTTTTGATAAATTCTATAGAGAACACACAGGCGATATACACAATGTTAAAGGACATGGATTAGGATTGGCCTATGTAAAAAGAATTATGGATGACCACCATGGAGAAGTGGTAGTAGAAAGTGAAAAAGGTAAAGGAAGTACATTTATAATAAAATTACCCTTAATAGTTTGATTATGGAAATGGTAAAAAAATATTGTTAGTAGAAGATGACCCTAATTTTGGTTCAATTCTTCGAGATTATTTAAGTATGAATGATTTTGAAGTAACGTTGGCTAAAAATGGAATGGAAGGCTTCGAGAAGTTTAAAAAAGACGAATACGATTTGTGTATTCTAGATGTTATGATGCCTTATAAAGATGGTTTTACATTAGCCAAAGAAATAAGAGAAAAAAACAAAGAAGTACCTCTTATTTTTCTTACAGCAAAAACCATGAAAGAAGATGTTCTAAAAGGATATAAGGTAGGAGCAGACGATTATTTGAACAAACCTTTTGATTCAGAAGTGTTGCTGATGAAAATCAGAGCTATTATTCAACGAAAAGCTTCTGAAATGAAAGGAGATAGTAGTAAATATGAGTTTAGTATAGGTAAATTCCATTTAAATGCTAAATTACGTTTTTTAACATATCCTGGTGACGAGCCAGTAAAACTTTCTCCAAAAGAAAATGAGCTATTGAAAATGTTAGCGTTGCACGAAAATGATTTAATGCCACGTGAGTTAGCTTTAACTAAAATCTGGAGAGATGATAATTATTTCACTTCTCGTAGTATGGATGTTTATATTGCAAAGTTACGTAAATATCTTAAACACGACGAAAACGTCGAAATACTTAATATTCATGGAGAAGGATTTCGATTAGTTGTAAAGAATAGCTAAAAAGACAATGTAGTAAATAGCACCTAAAAAATGTTATTAAGCCCAATGAAATAAGTAGATAAAGAGAAGTATATTGAAACTACTTTCAATATACTTCTTTATTTTGTGAAAAAAATAAAAAAGTGTCCTAAGTGTGGCTCAAGTTACACTATAAACATTACAAGTCGTAAGGGATTTAAAAAAGTAGATGACACTTTCTATAGAGGAGCTCACAAGACGTTTTGTCTTGCATATACTCCCAAAAAACTTTTTCAAAATAAAGTAGTACGGGGATTTTACCCATAAGTGAAGGAAATCACTATAAAAACTACCAAACAATTAATTTCAAAAAAAGAGGCGTTAAATGCCTCTTGTATATTCTTAAATAGCATTGCTTAAAACAAAGTTATGTCAGTTTGGTGGGATGAATTGTATTCAAAAAGAGGTTTTTTCACAGCCTGACGTTCCGCCAGCTTTGTGTTCGTTGCGTAAATATAACAATTACCACAACAAGTACAAAACAAAGCCTAATTTTCGGTAGAAAATTCGGAAGAAAGCCCGAAACAAGCAATGACACAAAACTGCTGTTAGCAGTCGTTATTTTATATTTCTAAAAATTAATGGTAATTCAAATTTCATATCTTCAATTAAAGTAGAAGAATTTATTCTTTTCAAAAAGCCAATATGGACAAGATATTCACAAAAATGATATATTTCTAAATCATTTTTTATGTTTAGAAGACCTTTTAATTCTTTAGCTCTAAATGAATATCTGTAACCAATCTTCTCTTTAAAAAGCATAACTTTATCTTCTAATTCTGGGTTTAATTTTGCAAAGTTCAAGTAAATATCTTCTTTGAATTCAGCGTATGCTTTAATGAAAAATCCTTTTTTAAATATCTCAGAACATTGATGTTCTGATTTTAAGAATGGTGTTTGATCAGAATTTTCTATATAATAATTTTTAGCAACCGAAATTACCTTGTCTAGAAAAATTAAAATTAGTCTTGGTATTGAGTTTCCAGTACCTAAATTGAAATTTTCAGAAAAATAATCAAAAATATCCATTTCAATTATTTTACCTTCTTCGTTTTTAAAATCAACATATTTAGGAAAAACAGAAAGTATAATTTGTTTGTTTAAATTGTCATTTAGATTTGTTTTTCTTGGAAATTTTTGAGCATAATGTGCTGGATTTAATCTTTTTAAAAGCTTTCGATATTTTCTAACAAAAAAAGATGGTCTAACAAATTCATCGGTGTCAATTGAGGTATCAATTTCGAGCGTTTCATTATCAACAGATAGAACTAAATTATTAATTTTAAATATTTTAAGATAATTTGCGTATATCCTTTTTGCAATGAATTCTCTTATTTTTTCTGGATTCCATTTTAAATCTACTTTTTTAGAAATCACTTTATCATAACCAATGCCCTCAAAGCTTAGTTGTTTAAATAAATCATCTCTTAAAAATATTTTTAATTCAATATTTGAAAATCTACCATATTCTCTTTCAACTGCAATTAATGCCTCTAACATTTCAAGTTGAGTTTTCTGGTCAGTTTTACTTACAAATTCATCTAACCTGTCAATAATTATAATTATGTTTAAATCATTTTCAATTAAGAATAGATTAATTTCATTTTTAAAATGATCAAGATCGATTTCAAGTTTTTCAAATGAATCGACTTTTGAATCTTTTTCAGTAACTACAGGTTCATTAGAATAATATAAATCGGGTAATATTGTTGTTGGTGTATCATAAAGTTTAATTCCAAAAGTTGTTTTTGTTTTAATTAAATTCTCAATTTGTGATGTGTTGAAAAATTTATTGCATAAATCAATAGCTTTTCTAATTTCATTAGTTAGTGAAATATCCGACTTTTCAATTTTAGAAACTATTTTTTGAAAAAAGAATAATTCCCAAACAACTTGATACTTAAAAGTGGAATCCTCATCTTTTGAATCGATAATGCTTAAAATTCTACTTTTAATATTTTTATATTGAAAATTATCTTCTACAGGAATTATTATGTTCTTATAACCATTATTTTGATTAAACTTTAATTTATTATCTTTTATTAGTCTAAAAAGTGCAGTTTTTCCAGTTCCCTTTTCTCCTAAAACAATATTTTTACTTCCATTTATAAATTCTATAACAGATGCGGTTTTACATACGCTATCAAAAAGTAATCTATCATCATTCGCTTCAATATCTCCAAAATTTATTCTTTGTAATTGGTTTATTGTTAGTTCTTTAGGTAAATTCTCTATCATATATTTCTTTTTGTGTACGATTTTTCGGATAATGACTGCTAACGCCAGTCTGTGAAAAAACTCACAAACCTCACCAAATATAGCTAAAATAGTTTGTTTGAAAAGAAGTATTTTCTTTTTTTTAACAATGCAGCATATCAAAGGAATCTCTCGTAATCAGCTACATGTATCGAGTTTAGAAGACAAAATTACTTCTGAAAACCCAGTTCGATTCATAGATGCTTTTGTTGAACACATAGACCTTCAAAAAGTAGGATTTACACCTGTTGTTTTAAAATCCGAAGGTCGTCCTAGTTTTAAGAATCAAGTGTTTCTTAAAATCTATTTATATGGTTATTTGAATGGTATTCGCAGTTCCAAAAAGCTAGAAAAAGAGTGTATTCGTAATATTGAAATACAATGGTTACTGGAAGATATTCGTCCTAATTATCACAGTATTTCTGATTTTAGAAAAGACAATCCCAAAGCTCTTAAACAACTCTTTAAACTATTTGTTTCTTTTTTGAAAGATGCCGATGGGGATACAATCATACCAATTTGATAGGATTAGAAAAAGTAAACGGTGAACATAGCTTGATTATGCTGGTGTACAACATCAAGCGTACCATAAATATCCTTGGAGTCCTTGATTTAATAGCAAAAATTAAAGTTTGGAACTCACCTTACAAGACAAAGGACTTGTTTTTGATAAAAACGACTTATTTAAACCTGTTTATAGGCTTTATATTTTTTGAAATACCTCAAAGTAAGTTTAAAAATAGCATTGTTTAAAACAAAGTTATGTCAGTTTGGTGGGATGAATTATATTCAAAAAAGAGGTTTTTTCACAGCCTGACGTTCCGGCGCTTTGCATAGTTGCGGATTACGTGACAACTTACTTTCCACTAGAATAAACATTCTAAGCGAAATAAAAATATAATATTACTGTATAAATCGCAATTTTGCAAAATGCTTGTTAGCAGCTGCTTTTTTTTGTTCGTGTCTATTTCGTCTTTTAACAAGTCATAAAATTCAAATAAAAAATATACTAATGAAAGCGTTGTCAAGTTTACAAAAATTAGTGTCAATGTCGTGTCAATACATTTATTAACGGAAATTGATTGAAGAATTATTGGTAGAAGTACTCCAAATAGCATTATGGAAAGTAAACTATAAAATGTCTTTAATAGACCTTTTGGAACACCTGTATTTTGATTAATAAGTTCAGCCATTTTAGGAATTACAAACTCATAAAATTCACTTCCTAAACTTGCCAATAAAACCCTGTGAAAATCTTTTCCTTTTTGTCTAATGTCAGCAATTGAAAGTCTTTCTTGGAAATTTTCAATGTCCATTCTATTCAAACCTTCATCGTTGAATAAGCCAACTCCGTGTTTTGCATATCTTCCGTCTAAATAATACCATATTTGATTGCAAGGTTCGTGATATTTTGAAAGGTCGTCAATATTATATCTTTCCGTTGCAGTTCTTTCATAAGCCCAAGGAATTAAATATTTTTCTTCTTTGTCATAAATAGCTTCCATTGCAGTGTACAATGAAATAGTTCCTTGTGAAATTTCAGTTTGTTCTAAATGAAACTTATATCTTAATGGGTCTTCACCTGAACCTCTTAATCTTTCGTAGTCAAAACCTGGATATTCTTTTTTAAACTTAGCAATGTCATCATACCTTACCCAAAAATCTCTACTATGCATTACAAAATATAGTAGTTGTCTAAATGCTGTTAACCTTTCGCCAAGTTTGTCAATTTGAGTTTGTCGATTGTCTCTGTCCGTTTTTATATTAAATATTTTTGCTGACAGATATGCTATAACAAAAGCAGAAATTATTCCTCCAACTGTAATTAAATAATTCTGAATATTTAGTATTCTGTTGTGTGGTGCAGGATATTTCCAAAACAAGATTGTCAGGATAAGTCCAATTGTAATAAGTGTTATATATTTAGTATATTTCTTCATTTTGACGGTCTCTCGGTAAAGTAGCAGCTAACGTCCCGCCGGCTTTGAGAAGTTGGGGATTTTTGTTCCCAAACCTTTCCATTAGGACTGAAGTCAAATATACAAAAAGGACTTTAAGTTTTACCTTAAAGCCCCAATTTCTCAAAACCGCTGTTATGGGCAGTACTTATTTTAGATGTTCAGGTAATTCTATCATTTCTTTAAAAGCTTTGATGTTTGAATGATTGTAATACTTTTCACGCAGATTTCTTAAAACAAAAAATGTCATTATAAAAATTACAAATGTTGAAAGTCCTGTTACAATTGAATTAGTTTTACATTCTTCTATTAAAGTTTTGAGTTTATCAAATTGCCAATTTGATAAATAGAATAAATATATAATTCCCAATACAATTAATATTATGCAAAGTCCTAACTGATACCATGATTTCTTTCTCCATTCACGTAATTTAGAATTTACAAATGTTTGTTTTTCATTGGTTTTAATTTCTAATTTTAATTTCCTTTTTTCCTCTTTTTCTCTTTCTAATTCAATTGTTAACGCATTCAACTTTTCGTTTTCAATATCTTTTTATTATCAAGTTGTTTTATAGATTCATCAAGAGCTTTACTTTTTTCTTTTAGTAATTCTTCTTTTGATTCTACTTGAGATTTTGCTTTTTGCAGTGTTGAAACCTGATCTTGAAATTTTTTATATAATTCTTCAAAGCGCTCAACTCTTTGGTTTTCAACTTTTTGTTGTAAATCTGCTTCGACTTTTAATTTTTCAATAAACTCTGCGCTATTTTTTTCTGCTATTTTATTTAATTCTGCAATATTTCTAAGCTGTTTATTTGAAATTCTAGTTGAAATATTTAGTATATCCTTATCGGTTATCTTTTCACCTCTATATTTTTGAATATTACTCTCTAATTCACGAATAATATTTGCTTTGGGTAAAGAATCATTTAATGTATATGCTACAATAGATGAAAGACCAATGTCAATCAAATCATCGTTGTCTAAACTTGAATTAATTCTAGGCTGACTTAACCATAAAATATTTAATAATTCATCAACCTTTATTGTCTCTTTTTGATATTCAAAAGTCAATCTAGTTTCTTCTTTGATATCATAAATTTCATGTGATGTAGAATTATTAACAAACCAACAGTTTACTTTTTCAAAGTCACGTATTTTTTTTGTTCTTTTTCCTTAACATAAATTATTGCAATAGCATCGTGAAGTGCACTAATTGTGGAATTTCGAATGTTTTTAAAATTTTCGAATTCAGTACTTTTTTTTGCTTTTTCTTTAAGTGCAGATGTGTGGATGTATATATTTATGCCAAAATCTTTTAGAGTTTGTTCAAGATTATCTGCAATTCTATCCAAATCACTAGCATTGAGATTTCTTCTTTCACAAGCATTATAAATGTCTTCAGCATTAATACGTCTAGATAAAGAAAGAGTTATGTAGAGTTTCAGCTTTTTTTTTGTAACAATGATTTTGTTTCTTCAATTGTTTCGTTAAGCACTGTAAATTTAAAGCCTAAATTATTTCCAACTTCAATGAGTTTTCTACAAGAATGAGTCGATTCTGGTGTGTTCAAATCAATCAAGCTAATCAAGAAGTTTGTGTCAAATAAGAGTTCTAAATCATGTTGCAAATCTTCAGTTTTATATTCAAGAAAACTAGATATTATTGAACCTAGATAAATTCTTCGAATTGTGTCAAAAACTTTTGGGATTTTCTTGAAAAAATCTACAAATTGAGCTTCTATTGTATAATCATGTCCATTAGGAGGAGTTGAATTACTTAGATAACGTGATATAGAAAGTTTATTTTTATCTATAAAATCGAATAGAGTAGTTTTTTTTCTGATTTTAAATTATGTATGCTACAAAAATCTTGAAACAATTTTTCAAGGCTATTTGTTTCACGCTTTATATCTTGTATTTTTTCTTCAAAGTCTTCAAAAAGAACGAACGTAGAATGAATGAGCCATCATTATGGATGACAAAATTTTGTGCATTATCATTAGTGTTTACTTCATTCGCTATTTGGCTAAGAATTGATTTTAATACTGGAATTGGAAAGTCAATAGAATACATGCAATTGGCTTCCTTTTGAATTTCAATTACGGATTCACCTTTTAATATTCCCTTCATATTTAATTGATGAAGAGTTCTTTTAATTAGAGGAACAAATACATCTATTGGTCCTTTAATTAATGTTCCACTATTTCGGACATGTGCTAATAAACTATAAGTAATTGCTTTGTTTTCAATCATGAACTAATGTTTTTTTTCAAAAATAAATGAAAAAAATTAACAGAATTTGAAACGATGAAATTACTTTTTAACAATGTTTTCAGAGTATTGCCCATAACGGTTCTGGTATTGCCGAAGGCGGGGGAATTTAGCACAAAAGTTCAATAGAAGAACGAAAGTTGAACCTTGTACAGATGTCCAATCGAAGCCGTTCAGCCCCGCTTTTGGCAATACCTTGTTATAGGCAGCCCCTTTTATTCCGTCAGCCAATTCAATGCTTCATTTGTTATTCCGTTATACCAATCTTTTTCGTTGTCTGTAGTGTTTGCAAGTTCGTTTGAGCGTTCAAAAAATCGCTGAACGTGTTTTGGTTCAGGGACATAACTTGCTTTATGCGAGTCTTCAACCATTTTTAAGAATACGTTCAATGGAAGTGGAACAATTGTCGAAGTTCCTCCGTAATAGCTGATATTCATTTTGTGTAAGGCGTAGAAATGAGCAATACAAGCCTCGTTTATTTTCGGTGCGATAAACAAAGAATATGCTGGTTTGTTAATTTCTCGTTTTAGTTTTGCAAGGTGTCGAGTTACAGGTTCTCCTTCCGTTTCATATTGTCGTTGTCCGCTTTGCATTGTAACTTCTACGATCAATCCAAAAGTTTCATAATCGCAAACAATATCTGCCATATTTCCCTGTGCTGTGGACATTGGATTTCCAAAGTCGTCAAATTTCAAGTTTGCTTTGATGTTTCCACCGTCAAGCATTGTCATTGCTCGCCAAGTGTTCCATTCCAACATTAAAGGCGTGTCGTAAAGTGAGTTGTCAAGTATTTGCCCAAATGTTGTATTGATTTCATCAAACAAACGATAATCTTTGATTGCTGAAACTTGTTCGGTAATAATTTGCTCTTTTCGTTTCTCTAACTCATCAGCAAAAATGTCTTTTAGTTGTTGTAAGGAAAGTGTTTTACTGATTTTGATTTTCGGAAATTCAGAATTAATTTTTTGTTCTAGCAACTCTCTGTTATCAGTCAAAAGCGTTGGCGTTTCAGCGTTTCCAAGATGAGCAACATACTGTCTTTCGTTGTCAATAAATTGCGGTTCTCTGTTTGTATGCTCCAAAAAATAATCTACTTCTGCAATTTTTTCGGGAACGATTGAAATAGATTTTCCGATATGCGAAATGTTTACCAAACCTGTTGCACGCAAGTAACGAAAACAAGCATCTGCGTAATCTCGCATATTGCTTGCTTTGGTTTTTAGGAATTTTGAAACGGAATTGTCATTTGTTTCTCTTGTTTTGGTGTTGCCCGAATTTATATCATCGCTGTAAATTTCTTGTAGTTCACTTTCCAAATATTCAGCACGAAATTTTTGTAATTGCCATCATTTTGTGCTTTGGCTGTTCTAAAATTGTTGATTTTTGAAACGATATTTTCAAATTGTCGATAATCCACTAACTGCAAACCGAAAATCATTAACTCGTCAAATTTTAGTGAACCGAAATGACGAATTAAACGAAATAATTCAAGATACGGCTTTACCCAAAAATCGGCTGAATTTTCGCTTGGTTTGTGAAATGGTGATGGAATTTGGAATTTTAAAAGTTGTCGCAAAAAGATTTCATCTTTCCGCTTTGAATTTACTAATTCTTCTCCTGCGGAAGTTAGCAGTATTGTTGGCGAAAGAATAACAAAGCCAAGTGCTTTTGGTGCTCGATTAATTCTATCTCTTGCACTAAACGCTGGGTCGTTTGCACCTTCTCCGTTGAAAAAGTTTTCCTCTTTCAACAGTTCCATAAATGCTCTTTGCGTATCTGTGTTCCATTTTTGACCTGAAAAATGAGCGTTTAACAACTCAATTTCAGGAATCATTTTACTTGGCGTTCTCGGGGAAGTCGTTACGAAAATTACTTTGCTGTCTATTCTTGCCATACTGTTTAAAGTGCCAATGCTTGATTAAATTCTAATTCGGGAAACTGTTCTTTTGCTATATTTCCATAGTTGGAAATTAAAATGTGACTCGCTTCCGACTTAAACCTGTTTCGGATATTTACAGCATACGTTTTTCCGTATTCGTCCACAATCATATCGCTGTAAAGTTTTTCGGTTAGTGGCGTTCTGCCAATAACCATAAGTGCTTTGCATTTTAGTTGTTTGTATGCGTTGGCTAATTCGGTATGATTTTTTTCGTTGAAACCGTCTTTGTGTTCCGCATTTCCGTAGTCAGAAAAAATGCAGTCGTAAGGCGGGTCTAAAAACATAAAATCATCTTCTTCCGCCATTTCAAAAATGTTTTTGTAATCGCAGTTATAAATTTCCGTATTAGTAAGTAGTCGGCTGTGTGCCTTTGTTACCAATGATGTATTTAAGTTAGCGTATCGTCCGTAAGGCACGTTAAATTCACCTTTTGAATTGTAGCGTATCATTCCCGAATATGCCGTTTTGTTGATGAAAAAAATAAAGCAAAGCGTCTGAATACTTTTTATCTGTCAAATCGTTAAACATATCTCTGATTTGGTAGTAAAGGGCTTCGTTACCGTCATCAACTCGTTCTGTTGGTGTTTGAGCTTTTAATTCTTCAAACTTTTTTCGGTTTATGCGATATATCTTTTCAATTTCTGAAAGTTCTTTTTGCAAAGTTTCAAAGTCTGATTTTACTCCTTTGTAAAACGACATAAGTTTTGCATTGATGTCATTAATGATTGCTTTTTTAGGTTCTAAATAAAAAAACATCGCACCACCACCAAAAAACGGTTCAATATAACGACCGTCAAACTCTGGAATATGTTTTTCCAAGTGTGGAATTTCTTTTGATTTTCCTCCTCTGTATTTGACTAACGGTTTCATATTTTAGTTTTTTGACGTTTATAAATAACGATATTTTCTGCAACTACATTTAGAATTTGTGTAGCCTCGTCTTCTTCAGCGATAATGTCATAAACCTTGTCAGCCGACCACAAACGCAAAAGTTCTCTTGGGTCGGTATTCAAAATTTTAGCAAGTTCAATTACCTGTTCTCTTTTTGCACGTCTGTCGCCTTTTTCGATTTTGCAATAAGTAGCTGTGTCAATTTCCAAAATGGAAGCTAACTGTCTTTGGGGAATTTGCTGTTCTTCCCTAAGCGCTTTGAGTTTGTTACCAAATATTGTTGACATAATTTCGTCTTGACATTATTTGACAAAAGTAGTAAATTTTTTTTAAGTTGAAGAGGTTTAGTAAAATTTTTGGGTGGTGGGTGGGCTTGGATTGTTCATTTCTGTCTGTCCGTTGATGTTAGCACGGTCGTTCGGTAGGGGTTGCCTATAACGTCCCGCCAGCTTGGCGATGTGGCGGATTAAGAAAGCCTGAATTTTTGATTTAGCATTGAATTTACTAGTACAAAACCAACTTTAAATTAAGCCCAAAACCCGCCATATAGCCAAACTGCTGTTACCTGCTGTACTTATTTTTCTATTCTTACTAGTTTTCCGTTTTCAAAATACAAATTCTTTTTCCAAGAGTAATACCAATACTCTTTAGTAATATTTTTATAAATTATTGTCGATTTGTCAAATGGTTTTCCCCAAGACATTTCACACATTTCTTTGGTCATTCCAATAACAATATAACTATTATATACAAGATTTCCATAATAATCTCCAAACATTGTAATACATTTATTTAAATACTCTTTTTCTTTGGCAAGTCTTTTTTCAGTTTCAATTTGTTTTAATTTTTTGTTTTTAGCAATCAATTGTGCTTGTAGAAGTTTTTTGTCGTTTTCTTCATTAATATAATCTTCATATATTTTAAAGTTTATAGTTTTTCCATTTAAACCTTTAAATATCATTATTTGTCCTTTTTCATTAGTTAGTTTATATGCAATGAAATAACTACCAATTTTTAATTTAATATCATCTTTTGCTAAAATTTCTTTTTACTCAATAATGTTACTTCACAATTCCAAATTGATTTATTTGGAAGAATGAATTTTTCATTTTTTGAAAAATCAGTCGTTTCAAAATTCTCATCAGTTAAAATAGCAATAACTTTTTTAGTATTGAAAATTTCTTTTTGCTTTACGAAGTATGGAACAAGAATGAAGTAATTTAAGTTAAATACATATAATTGTTCTTTTGTAATATCATCTTGAATTTTAAATATGGTTTTAGACATATCAAAAATATCATAATTATTAAATCCAACATCGTCAATATAGTTTTCATAATTATCATTACTTTTATTAATAAGTGTTTTGATATTGTTTAAAATATTTTTCAATTTTTCTCCAGTAAACACATCAATTACAGTGTAATATCTATTTGAAACTTCGTCAGCATTTGTAACTATTGAAGCGTAAGCATTACCGTTTACAATTCCTGAAAAATAATGAAATGGTTTATATTTATATGTGAAAATATTTTTATAAAATTTATTAGTTGCACTACCAATATTATCAACCATTTTTAATTGTTTTGATGGCTCGATATTTACAAGTGATAGACTGTCGGAAAACATAAAAGGATATTCTTTTCCTGTATAATCTGCGTTTTCAGTATTGTTATATTTTGGTAAATAAAATTTTTGCCCAATATACATTTTGTAATTAATCAAATCCTCTTGTTCTTTGTAATTGCTGATGCTATCAAAAGGTATCGGTTTTGGTTCAACAATTTCTATTTCTTTTTCTCAACACTTCCAATAGTAATTTGAGAAAAAGAAAAAATTGGAAAAAGTAAAAATAAAACTGGAATTGATTTTTTGACCATTTTTAAAAAATTTGTAGTGAATTTCGACTTATTAATGAAATATTTTGTTTCGTTTTGTATTCCTTTCCATTCAAAATGAATTACTCTTTGGGACATAATTGTAAAATTTCTACACTTTTCAAGTATGTTTTTATCATTGTTAACGAATGAATTAAATAAATTTTCAATTTCTAATAATATTAATTTGTCAATTTCATTATCAGGATTTAGCATCAGTTTTAAATAATTATATTTCAGAATAATCTGTTGATAATTCTCTGAATTTTCTTTATTTTTATTGGTTGCTTCATATTCAATAAGGCTTATGAATTCTGCTAGTGTATTTCTTAATTTTTCTATATAATTAATTCGTTCTTTCGTAATTACGTTTACAGAAAGTAATTTTTTTGCGTTAAAAATTAGTAATAAAATTGATGTTACAAGTGTTCCAATTGAAATGTATTCTGTTGTCGTCATTTTTTTAGTATAGCAGGTAACACACAAATATACGCAACTCAGCGATGATTACAAGGAAAAACAAACAAAACTAGGTTCATCTAGCTAATGCCTTTAAAATCAATACTTTTAAAAGATACATCAAATACGTATTTTATGTATCTTTATATAGTTTTATTGCGAAAAATAATATTTAAATATTTAAAATGCGCAGTTATGGATTTATCACAATATCAATTTTCATTCGGCATACATCAAGGTCGAAACATCATTTGGATTCAGTTTAAATATCAGCTTAGTTTGAAAGACGCACTCCGCGAACGCTTTCCATCAGCCCGTTATAGTAGTACACATAAAGCATGGTATTTACCTGACTTAGCTGCCGTTCGTAAGGAGCTAAAACTGCCTCTTAAAACTTTGGAAGAGCAAACTTTTAGTCATATTTCAGAAAATAATCGCTTGGCTGTAATTCAATATAGTAATCAGTTAGATTTAATGGCTTACAGCCCCCACACCAAGCGTACCTATCTGCAAGAGTTTATGCAATTATTGTCACTACTGGGGAACGTTTCTGTAAATTCTCTAACACCAGATAGATTGAAAGATTACTTTCTGTACTGTTTGCAAAAAAATGAACTTAAGGAGCAAAGTATGAACTCTAAAATTAATGCAATCAAATTTTATTTTGAAAAAGTCTTGCATCGCGAGCAAATGTTTTTTGATATTCCCAGACCCAAAAGCCCTTTAACATTACCCAAAATGTTATCCAAAAATGAAATTGTGAAATTATTCTCAGTTTTGGAAAATAAAAAGCATCGGCTTATTTTAAAATTATGTTACGGGATGGGACTACGCGTGAGTGAAATTGTTAATCTAAAAGTAGAACATATTGATAGTCAGTCTATGCGGGTTTTGATTGTAAATGCAAAAGGAAAAAAAGATCGTTATACGAATCTTCCTGAATCGGTTTTAGAAGACCTCCGAGCTTATTATTTAGAATATCGTCCTAAGATATGGTTGTTTGAAGGGGCTTACGGTGGCAATTATTCGATTCGTAGTATTCAAGCTGTTTTTAAAAGTACTATGAAAAAAGCTAAGATTACTAAAACTATTGGAATACATGGATTGCGACATAGTTATGCTACACATTTAATTGAAGGAGGGGCAGATATTCGTTTTTTGCAAAAGCTTTTAGGACATAGCAATCTTAAAACAACTCAAATTTACACGCATGTTACCGATGTGACACTTTCTAAAATAAAAAGTCCTCTAGATGGATTATTTTTGTGATACCATTTGAAAACCTTAGATTTCTGGATTTTTTAATATATATTGCTATTTTGTGGTTTAGAATTGGGCGGATATAACTTTTGCTAATACTGACCATTCTGTCTGGAACGTTTTTGCTCGTTTTAATTCCTTTTTTTCTCTTTTTTGAATATTTATTGTATCGCTTACGTTAATCTAAATATTTAGTTCTTGGTAGTTTTATCCATTTAAACTTAAAATATACTGGATTAAAAAATAAAGTTCTCGATCTGTTTTTTTCATTTTAAAACAACTCGAACAAAGAGTTGAGTATATAATTAAAATCATCGTTAGTTCGAGCGTGAAGCGCATCGAGAATCAAGACTAATTTTTATTTCTTTTATAGGATAGTCTCTAAATAGACATGCAGTTTCTCACTCCTACGAAGGAGGAGTCTCATAATCAATAGTATGTGATTTCTCCCTTTGGTCGAAATGACAAGATTGCGAACTTTTTGGGCAGTCTCAGGGTTAAAAAAGTATTATGAGGAAATTTCAAAGTTTAAATAGTATAAATCAACATGCGGTTTGTTACTCAGTAAGGAGGAGTTTGATAATCAATAGTATGTGATTTCTCCCTTTGGTCGAAATGACAAGATTGCGAATTTTTTGGGCAGTTTCAAGGTTAAAAAAAGTATTATAAGAAAATTTCAAAGTTAGATGGTGTAAATAAACATGCGGTTTGTCACTCCGACGTGAGGAGGAGTCTCATAATCAACATTGTGTGATTTCTCCCTTTGGTCGAAATGACAAGATTGCGAATTTTTTGGGCAGTTTCAAGGTTAAAAAAAGTATTATAAGAAAATTTCAAAGTTAGATGGTGTAAATAAACATGCGGTTTGTCACTCCGACGTGAGGAGGAGTCTCATAATCAATAGTATGTGATTTCTCCCTTTGGTCGAAATGGCAAGATTGTGAACTTTTTAGGCAGTCTCAGGGTTAAAAAAGTATTATGAGGAAATTTCAAAGTTTAAAATAATATAAATCAACATGCAGTTTGTCACTCCTACACAAGGAGGAGTTTTATAATCAATAGTATGTGATTTCTCCCTTTGGTCGAAATGACAAGATTGTGAACTTTTTGGGCAGTCTCGAGGTTAAAAAAATAATATTATAAGGAAATTTCAAAGTTAGATGGTGTAAATAAACATGCGGTTTGTCACTCCGACGTAAGGAGGAGTCTCATAATCAATAGTATGTGATTTCTCCCTTTGGTCGAAATGACAAGATTGTGAACTTTTTGGGTAGTCTCAGGGTTAAAAAAATAGTATTATGAGGAAATTTCAAAGTTTAAATAGTGTAAATCAACATGCAGTTTGCACTCCTGCGTAAGGAGGAGCCTCATAATCAATAGTATGTGATTTCTCCCTTTGGTCGAAATGACAAGATAGCGAACTTTTTGGGCAGTCTCAGGGTTAAAAAAAGTATTATGAGGAAATTTCAAAGTTTAAATGGTATAAATAAACATGCGGTTTGTTACTCAGTAAGGAGGAGTCTTATAATCAATAGTATGTGATTTCTCCCTTTGGTCGAAATGACAATATTGCGAACTTTTTGGGCAGTCTCGAGGTTTAAAAAATAGTATGATGAGGAAATTTCAAAGTTAGATGTTATAAATCAACATGCAGTTTGTCACTCCGACGTGAGGAGGAGTCTTATAATCAATAGTATGTGATTTCTCCCTTTGGTCGAAATGACAAGATTGTGAATTTTTTGGGCAGTCTAAGGGTTAAAAAAATAGTATTATGAGGAAATTTCAAAGTTTAAATAGTATAAATCAACATGCAGTTTGTTACTCAGTAAGGAGGAGTTTCATAATCAATATTATGTGATTTCTCCCTTTGGTCGAAATGACAAGATTGCGAACTTTTTGGGCAGTCTCAGGGTTAAAAAAATAGTATTATGAGGAAATTTCAAAGTTTAAATAGTGTAAATCAACATGCAGTTTGTCACTCCGACGTGAGGAGGAGTCTCATAATCAAAAGTATGTGATTTCTCCCTTTGGTCGAAATGACAAGATTGCGAACTTTTTGGGTAGTCTCTTGAAATTGGATTTTTTTGAATGTTTTTTTAAGGAAAAACTTTATTTTTTCTTTTTATAGACTTCTTTTATCAGAGTATATTTTATACTTGATCCGTCAGCTGGTGGATTTGGTATTTTTTCTTCTTTAATAATAAGTTCATATTCATTGCCTTGTTCGTATTTAAATCCTTCTATATTATTATAAAGGAATTCCCATTCTTTTTGATTTTTGTCCCATTTTATTTGTAAACATTGGGTTTCCATTACTCCTGCGTTACAAGGTTTTGTTTGAGCTCCAATATAAATGGTTTTTTCGTCTTTGTTCATAGAATTACAAGACATTAATAAAAAGGTAAAGGTTGATAAAATTATTCGTATCATATTTATTTAGAGAATATAAATTAAACTATGTTGAACTAAATCTTCGGTAGTTGCATTGCGTATTTTGATTATTTTTCAAAGATAACTTAATTATTTATTATGGCTACAAAAAAAAGCATCCTGATGATTTAAGAGAAAACAAAATCCTAAATCAAGCCAAACGAGAAGTAGAAGGCTTTTTAGTACTTATTTACCGCTTTGAACGTAGCATTTCTATATTAGGGAGAAGTCAAAGGACATTTAGCAATTATGCTCGACACGTTGCCGTCGCCGCGCTTTATTTCGGGAAGAGGCTGTCCTAAAAGGGCAGCTTTTTTTATGCCGCAAATTCACGATATTGGTGATTGCTAGTAAAATTTAATTTTTCAAAAACAATTAGAAGGCAAAATCGAGTCATATAGTTGTATGTTGAGCAAGAACGAGTTGTTTTAAAAGCTTTTTTCATTGAATCTGTAGTTGTAGCCACCATTTTTCTGAAATTATGACCAAGCGCCATTAGTAGAAACTCCATTTCTACCATTTCTAACCCAAAAAATGTAAACCGATTAAATTTATTGTTGTTTTTTAGTTGTCCGAATACTGCCTCTACTTCAACAGGTCTTTTACTTCTGTGTTTGTGTCCTTTTTTTGAGTTTAGTAATTCTTTAGCTTCGTTTTTTAGGCAATTTAGAGGGTGATTGACTTCTATTTTTCGATTCCCTTTTGCTTTGTGGCATAAACTTCTCAATGGGCATCCTTCGCATCGTTTAGCTTGATAATAAGTCACTTCTGATTCATATCCATTGCTAGAGATTCGCTTACCTATTCCTATGTTTTCCATTTTTTGCCCCATAGGACAGATATAGAAATCGTATTGTTGATTGTAAAATAAATTTTGCACTAAAAAGGATTCTCTTTAAGTTTCTTTTTCTGCTCTGCATGAAAATAATTGTACTTTACAAAGGGCTCAATTTGCTTGTTTTTAAGCATTTGGTAATTTTCTTCACTGCCATATCCAGCATCGGCGACAACTTCTTTACTTTGTCTATTATAGTTTTCTTCAAAACTGTTTAAGTGTGACTCTAATGTGTTGGTATCGTTGGTCGTTTGATGTATAGAAACGTGTGTAATAAATTGATTTTCAGTTGATATTTGAGGGTTGTAAGCTGGTTTGAGTTGCCCATTTCTCCTATGATCTTCCTTCATTCTCATAAAAGTAGCGTCAGGGTCTGTCTTACTATAAGAGTTTCTATTTCCAAGTATTTCTAAATCCTTTTCGTATTTCTCTAATCTTGGAAGGTGTTCTTCCTGTAATTTCTGTAGTTCTTTTACCTGTTTCTTAGTCGGTTCTTTTAACTTTTTATTCAATTCTGATAGCTTTTCTTTTAATTCATCTGAATTGATTTTTTTTGGCAATGCTTCTTGGTTAAGTTCTTGGTTTTCTGATTGTATACTGTTTTCTATATCAGATAAAATAGTGTTGATTTTTACTTCTAATTTCTCTTTGTATTTTTCAACCGAACCACGCCAAACAAAGGTGTATTTGTTGGATTTTGCTTCAATTTTAGTACCATCAATATATTGAACATCAAGGCTTATATAACCTAGGTCGACCAATATTTTTACTACTTCTGCGAATAAAACTTTGATTTTATCTTTCAAAATTTTGCCTCTAAACTCGTTAATGGTTCTAAACCCAGGAGTGGAATTGCCTGAGATAAACATAAAATGAATGTTCTCATTAAGTGCTTTGGCTATTTTTCGGCAAGAATAGATATTTGACAAATAGCTATAAAACAATACTTTGATTAGCATTCTAGGATGGTAAGCAGAGCATCCACCACCGCGATAAAGCTTAACTATGTCGCTAATATCAAGTCTGTCAACTATAGAATCGACCAGTCGAACAGGGTGGTTATCATCAATTTTATCAAAAATATTGATTGGAAAAAGTTCTGGAGAATTGCCTGTCTGGTTTTTAAATGTTACTTTAGCCATTGCTTGTTTTTTGTCACCTCTAAAATACATGTTTTAGAGTAAAACAGCAATAAAAAGGCTGTCCTAAACTTTTTGGACAGCCTCTTCCCACCATTAGTAACCATCGACTCCAAGAAGTAAATTTAAAAGGTGTAACTTTTAGTTACAAGAATTACAAGACGTTTTGCTTTGCATATACTCCCTAAAAACTTTTTTAAAATAAGACATTACGTTTTTTTGAGTAGTATGGGGATTTGTACCCATAAGTTAAGGAAATCACTATAAAAACCACCCAAAGTAGACTTCAAAAAAAGAGGTGTTTATGCCTCTTGTATATTCTTAAATTTTCACTTCGATATTCCCATAGTGGATGGAATCTCAACGGTTCCGTTCAACAGAGGTTTCATTGTTAGCTCTTCGAGCCCAACGAAACCTTAGCTGTTGGTGGTAGTTTTTTATTTAAATTTATATTTTGTATAAATATCTATGTCTTCAATTTTTCTATAAGCCGCCCCTTTACTTGTGTAGATTTGCTTCGTTTCAATTATGATTTGATCTAAGTCAAATCCCTGAATTGTTCTTCCTAGTAAAAAGGATATTGTGTAGTCATCCCAATTTTTACCTTTAATATTTGCTATTTCAGAAGCTTTTTTCATAATTTCCCAAGTTTCGTTTTCTGTTAAATACCCAACCCAATGACACCATTTTGTAAGTGATACAGCTCTACAAATGTCCCAAGCATAAGCAGATTTTACTTGCTCTACTTTATTTTGCTCAATTCCTAACCCTTTTGCAATTTTTTTTTGAATTGAACTCAATTCTTTTGATTGTTGGTTAATAATTGGTTCAAATTCATTACTTCTTTCTAAATTTAATAATTTATTTAGGGTTTCTTTTGCTTCTGCGGTATTTGAAATTTCCCACTGTTGTTTTAGTCCTCCTATATATTCAAACAAGTTTTTTTCAGGTTTCATTCCAAGTATTTTTTCGCCTCTATAATAAAATAATATTCCTCCAAAGGATAGTAATCTTTTTTGTTCTTCGGTTAATGGCAACCCTGAATTATTTTTCTCAAATTCATCTAAGAGCTTTTGATTTCTTTTTTTCATTATTGTTTTTAAGAAAATCATATAGACAATAAATAGTACTGTAACTCCTCCAATAATTAAATAAGTGTTTGTTGTCATTTTTTGTTAATTGTTTTTATTAAAAGTTATAATTTATTTTATCCTCGGTCATTTTACAAAATTGTACTAACGTCAGTCTATGAAAAAAAAATCACAAACTATGTCAAATATAACTAAAATGATTAGTTTTTAAAAAATAAATTTTGTGCTTTTAAGTATGTAACCTATAAGTGAAGATCTTGATTTTTTAGAAAAATTACTAACAAAGACATCAGGTTCTTTGAAGAAAGACCTAGTAAAGACCTTGATCCTAATTAAGAAAGGGAAATGTGTTTGTTTTAGTGATATAACTAAGAAGCTTGGGAGAACTGAAAAGACAGTAAGAGTTTGGTTTAAAGACTATTTAAAAAATGGTATTTCTGAAATGTTATGTGTTAGAAGTAGAGGAAACAATACTAAGCAAATATCAGATAAAATGGTGAAGTCTATTGAGTAGAAATTGACTGATTCAAAAACAACAATTACATCTTATATAGAATTATTAAGATTACTTGAAGCAAAACGAAACGGTTAACTATGGAACTTTATATTGTAGACGAAAACATCAATCAAAGTTAGAAATAGCAAGAAAATCCCATTACAAAAGAAAGAAAACACGGAAGTGTTTTTGGAAAACCTTGTAAATAAGCTCGAAGAGTACAGAATTATTCTTGATAAAAATAATTTAAAATCTGTAAATTTATACTTTCAAGATGAAAGTCGCTTCGGGTTGATCACAAAATAAAAAGAGTTATTATGGCAAAAAGAATGAAAGCCATTGGTACCTATAAGCGCAGTTATCTCTATAATTGGCTTTGGGGAAGTTTTTCCCCATAACAGTTGAGAGTTTTTGTATGACAACACAGAGTGTTTGTAAAGAATTATTTATAAAATATTTGGAATCATAAACCAACAGAATTAAAGATTATGATAATTGATAATGTAGCATTTCATTCCACAAAAAATGTAATATCACTGAGAACATATTTCTGTTACCAATTCCTCTATATTCTCCAGGACTCAACCCTGCTGAAAAAATCTGGCAATGGATGAAAGGTAAAATTGCAATGAAAATTTATGATACTCTAGCCGACTTAAATCAAAAAACGTTAGTTAGAATACCGTCACCGAAACTCCTCCGAAATTTAACATCAAAGATTATTTTTTGTAAATTTGACAAAGAAAACAAGTTGAGAACATGAAGGCAAAATACATCAATCCCTTTACGGATTTTGGGTTTAAGAAGATATTTGGGGAAGAAGCCAGTAAAATCCTACTTATCGACTTCCTCAATGCCTTGTTGCCAGAATATGACCAGATCAAAGAACTTTCTTTTAAAAACACCGAGCAACTCGGGCAGAGCGACCTCGACAGAAAAGCCATCTACGACATCTATTGCGAAAACGAAAAAGGCGAAAAATTCATCGTAGAACTCCAAAAAGCCAAGCAAAACTACTTCAAAGAAAGAACCATCTATTACTCCACATTTCCCATTAGAGAACAAGCCGAAAAAGGCGAATGGAACTATAACTTGAAAGCGGTTTATTGCGTAGGTGTTTTAGATTTCACCTTCGACGATTACGAAACAGAACCCGAAAGAAGCGAAGTAGTACATACCATCAAACTAAAAAACCAAAACGGAAAAGTATTTTACGATAAACTGACCTATATCTACTTAGAAATGCCTAATTTTAACAAACAGGAAAACCAATTAAATTCCCGTTTAGACAAATGGTTATATTTCATCAAAAACTTGGAAGATTTTCAAAATATTCCCACAATTTTCAAAGACGAAGTATTTACCCAAGCCTTTGAAAAAGCAGAGTTGGCAAATTTTGGGCAATTGGATTTAGACAAATACGAGAGCAGCCTTAAAGTTTACCGAGATTTAAAAGGCGTTATTGACACTGCTTTCGACGAAGGAAAGATGGAAGGAAAGATGGAAGGAAAAATAGAAATGGCGAAATTAATGAAATCGGAAAACGAATCAATTGAAAAAATCATAAGATATACAGGACTTTCCAAAGAAGAAATCAACAAGCTCTAAAATAAGATACTAGAGGCAACATCAACATCAAAGATTATTTTTTGTAAATTTGACAAAGAAAACAAGTTGAGAACATGAAGGCAAAATACATCAATCCCTTTACGGATTTTGGGTTTAAGAAGATATTTGGGGAAGAAGCCAGTAAAAACCTGCTTATCGACTTCCTCAATGCCTTGTTGCCAGAATATGACCAGATCAAAGAACTTTCTTTTAAAAACACCGAGCAACTCGGGCAGAGCGACCTCGACAGAAAAGCCATCTACGACATCTATTGCGAAAACGAAAAAGGCGAAAAATTCATCGTAGAACTCCAAAAAGCCAAGCAAAACTACTTCAAAGAAAGAACCATCTATTATTCCACATTTCCCATTAGAGAACAAGCCGAAAAAGGCGAATGGAACTATAACTTGAAAGCGGTTTATTGCGTAGGTGTTTTAGATTTCACCTTCGACGATTACGAAACAGAACCCGAAAGAAGCGAAGTAGTACATACCATCAAACTAAAAAACCAAAACGGAAAAGTATTTTACGATAAACTGACCTATATCTACTTAGAAATGCCCAATTTTAACAAACAGGAAAACCAATTAAATTCCCGTTTAGACAAATGGTTATATTTCATCAAAAACTTGGAAGATTTTCAAAATATTCCCACAATTTTCAAAGACGAAGTATTTACCCAAGCCTTTGAAAAAGCAGAGTTGGTAAATTTTGGGCAATTGGATTTAGACAAATACGAGAGCAGCCTTAAAGTTTACCGAGATTTAAAAGGCGTTATTGACACTGCTTTCGACGAAGGAAAGATGGAAGGAAAGATGGAAGGAAAAATAGAAATGGCGAAATTAATGAAATTGGAAAACGAATCAATTGAAAAAATCATAAGATATACAGGACTTTCCAAAGAAGAAATCAACAAGCTCTAAAATAAGATACTAGAGGCAACATTAACATCAAAGATTATTTTTTGTAAATTTGACAAAGAAAACAAGTTGAGAACATGAAGGCAAAATACATCAATCCCTTTACGGATTTTGGGTTTAAGAAGATATTTGGGGAAGAAGCCAGTAAAAACCTGCTTATCGACTTCCTCAATGCCTTGTTGCCAGAATATGACCAGATCAAAGAACTTTCTTTTAAAAACACCGAGTAACTCGGGCAGAGCGACCTCGACAGAAAAGCCATCTACGACATCTATTGCGAAAACGAAAAAGGCGAAAAATTCATCGTAGAACTCCAAAAAGCCAAGCAAAACTACTTCAAAGAAAGAACCATCTATTACTCCACATTTCCCATTAGAGAACAAGCCGAAAAAGGCGAATGGAACTATAACTTGAAAGCGGTTTATTGCGTAGGTGTTTTAGATTTTACCTTCGACGATTACGAAACAGAACCCGAAAGAAGCGAAGTAGTACATACCATCAAACTAAAAAACCAAAACGGAAAAGTATTTTACGATAAACTGACCTATATCTACTTAGAAATGCCCAATTTTAACAAACAGGAAAACCAATTAAATTCCCGTTTAGACAAATGGTTATATTTCATCAAAAACTTGGAAGATTTTCAAAATATTCCCACAATTTTCAAAGACGAAGTATTTACCCAAGCCTTTGAAAAGGCAGAATTGGCAAATTTCGGGCAATTAGATTTAGACAAATACGAGAGCAGCCTTAAAGTTTACCGAGATTTAAAAGGCGTTATTGACACTGCTTTCGACGATGGAAAGATGGAGGGATTAATTGAAGGAAAGATGGAAGGAAAGATTGAAACGGCTAAATCCTTAAAAAAAATAGGTGTTTCAGTAGAAATCATTACGCAGGCAACAGGCTTAAGCAAAGAAGAAATCAACAAACTATAATAAGGTGCTACTACGACAGCTAAGTTTTCGTTGCGTGCGGAGCACGAACAATGAAACCTCTGTTTCCAGTCTGCATATCCAGGACACACGCTGTCGATTGAACTAAACCTTCGGTAGTTGCATTGTGTATTTTGATTATCTTTCAAAGATAACTTAATCATTTATTATCTCTACAAAAAAGCATCCTGATGATTTAAGAGAAAACAAAATCCTCAATCAAGCCAAACGAGAAGTAGAAGGCTTTAGCGAATTTATTTACCGTTTTGAGCGTAGCATTTCTATACTCGGTAGAAGTCAAAGTACTTTTAGTAATTATGCTCGGCACGTTGCTGCCGTTGCGCTTTATTTTGGGAAGATTCCAACAACGTTGTGAACTACCCACCATTAGCTACCACGGACTTCAAGAGGTAAATCCAAAAGGGGTAACGTTTAGTTACAAGGATTTGTAGATAATCTAGGAAAAAACATAGAGTTTGTGTTTATAAAGGTATGAAAAAGGGAAGTGGGTGTTTAAAAAGCAGTAACTTAATGTTTAACTTGTTGCTTCAACGGGAAGAAAAGTTATCTTATCAAGGACTATGAGATTTCGTTTGAGTTTCTTTTTGATCCAATGAAAGATTGCGAACTTTTAGAACACCCTTTTTGTTATTCTATTGTTTTAACACCTTTAATAAAAATCCACTTCATAAAAATTTTTTCTCCATCACGTGTTGTAATTGCTTGAAATTTAGGTGCTAATATGGTGCTAATAACAAAAGCAGTCATAGGAATCCACCAGCCATTTAAATGGGTATATTGATTAACCAAGTAACGTGCTGAAAAAAAGAAAAGAGCGAAGGATAAAAAATTATAAATAAAGGTTTTTGTTTTTTTGTTCATTATATGTTTTTTAGAATTTTTGTACGTAAAAATTGATTAAGTTTTTATTTAGATTTTAGTGTAGATGTAATCTTTTTTGAATAAAATTGTATCCTGCTTTATTATTAAAACCAATATTAAGAAAACTAATAATGTAAAGGGGTGTTTGTTCCTATAACTAAGGGTTGAGTTAAATAAAGAAAAAAATAATTCTATTAATGCAAAATAATACAGTGTTTGTATACTACTTAATAAACATTCTAGAATTATATTTTTCAATATTTATATTTTTAAAATAATAACGGCTGAATTAATGATAGGGTAATTTTAACTATTGGTGTTTAAAAATTTTCCTTTTTACTACCTTCATACATTTCAAATTTAGCTAAACGGGTTTCTAGCTTTCCATTGAATAGTTTGATCTTTCTTGAAGGTTTTAATCCTACGAATTTCAATGCGTCTATATTACCCGTTATGAACCAAGCATGGGTGTTTGGATATCCTTGTTTTAGGGTATCACCTATTTCGCGATAAAAACGTTCTAAATGAATATCAAGACGCTCTCCATAGGGTGGATTAAAAACCATGTGTAATGGACCTTCCAATGTTTTTTTAGTTTCAAAAAAGTTTTGTTCGCGAATAATGATGTATTCATCTAGATTGGCTTGTGTAATATTGGTTCGGGCTTTCATTACAGCACTTGGAGCTTTATCGTAACCGATAATTTTATAATGAAATTCTTTTGTTTTGTTTAACAATGAATCCATTATTTTATCAAATAAATCATTATCCCAATCATTCCATTTTTCAAAAGCAAATTCCTTGCGATTGATATTGGCAGGAATGTTGCAAGCAATCATAGCAGCCTCGGCTAAAATAGTGCCTGAACCACACATGGGATCCATAAAATGACAACTACCATCCCATCCTGATAATAATAATATTCCAGCTGCTAATACTTCATTTATAGGCGCAATATTGGTTGCTGTTTTATATCCTCTATGGTGTAAAGAATCTCCTGAAGAATCTAAGGAAACAGAACAGTTTTCTCTATCAATATGTACATTGATACGTATATCTGGACGTTCTTTGTCAATACTCGGACGATGGCCTAATTTTTCTTTAAATTGATCTACAATGGCATCTTTGCATTTTAATGCCACAAATTGCGAATGATTAAAATATTCTGAATTTACCGTTGTGTCAATTACAAAAGTTTGATTGGCTCCAAAATATTGAGCCCAATCTATTTGTTGAATCCCTTTATATAAACTAGATTCGTTATAAACTCTAAATTGATGAATTGGTTTTAATATTTTTAAGGCTGTACGCAATGCTAAATTAGCTTTGTACATAAATCCTTTATCGCCTAGAAAACTCACCATACGAGTTCCTATTTCTACTTTTTGAGCACCTAAAACTTGTAGTTCTTTTGCCAACACTTCTTCCAAACCAAAAAGTGTCTTAGCAACCATTTTAAAATTATTATCCATAAATTATTTTAAATTCCAATAGTCAAAATTTTAATTTCCCAATCTCAAATCCTATAATATTTTCAAACATGAAATTTTAAAACTGAAATTGGAATGCAAAAATACTTTAAATTTGTATGCAAATAAGTATAAATGTCAGAATTATCAAATCATAAAGCACAGACCCCAGAAGCCAAATCAGAAAATTGGTTTGAAACTTGGTTTAATTCCCCTTATTATCATATTCTTTATAAAGAACGAAATGACCAAGAAGCACAGTTATTCATGGATAACTTAACACATTATTTAAACTTACCTAAAGAAGCTAAAATTCTAGATTTAGCGTGTGGAAAAGGACGACATTCTATTTATCTGAATCAATTAGGATATGATGTTACAGGAGTAGATTTAGCAGAAAACAGCATTTCAGAAGCAGCTCAGTTTAGTAATGAAAAGTTACAATTTAAGGTACATGATATGCGCGAACGTACAGAAGAAAAATACGATGCGGTATTTAATCTTTTTACTAGTTTTGGTTATTTTGAGAATGAAAGTGATAATTTAAAAACCTTAATAGCTATCAAGGAAAGCTTAACGGAATATGGTTTTGCGGTTATTGATTTTTTAAATGTTAATTATGTGATCAATAATTTAGTTCCTGAAGAGATCAAAACAGTTGATGGAATTGATTTTTATATTAAAAGGGATCTAAGAGAAGGACATATTTTTAAAGAAATTAATTTTGAAGATAAAGGGAAAAAATACCATTTTACAGAAAAAGTTCGTGCCTTGACACTACAAGATTTTGAAACTATGATGGAAGAAGCAGGGATCTACCTTTTAGAAATTTTTGGAGATTATAAACTGCGTAAGTTTTATAAAAACGAATCGGAACGATTAATAATGATTTTTAAATAAAAGTTGACGGATTCATTTGAATATTGGTTTATTTCAAAATCCGCTTTTCAAATGAATTTATCAGAAATAAACATAAATGATATATTTAATTCCTTTTTTATCTGTTGTATTAGGTTATATAGTAGCTATTTTTTTGCAACCTAAAAACAAGAAGAATCTAAAATTATTATTAGCTTTTAGTGGTTCTTTTCTATTAGCGTTGACTGTTTCTCATTTGCTTCCTCAAATTTTTACAGGTGTAAATAAGGAGATAGGGGAGCATTTGCATAACAATATAGGAATGTTTATTATGGCTGGAATTTTATTTCAGATTATCTTAGAATATTTTTCACAAGGAGCAGAACACGGTCATGTACATGGACACAATGATTTAGCACATATTCCTTGGGCTTTATTTGTAAGTCTGTGTTTGCATGCTCTATTAGAGGGAATGCCAATCAGTCAACACCCTCATGTGGCATGGGGAATATCAATACATCACTTTCCTATTGCAATTATTTTGACAATTTTTTTAATTCAATCCCATCTAAATAAAATTCAAATAGCTATATTTATGTTAAGCTTTGCTTTAATGACTCCTATGGGAACGTATATTTCAGTTAGTATGAATTTTCTTGTACCTTTTCATAAAGAAATTACAGCATTTGTTATAGGTATTTTATTTCATATTTCTTCTACTATTATTTTTGAAAGTAGTGAAGGACATAAATTTAATCTAGCTAAATTAATTGCTATTATATTGGGAATTGTTTTAGCTTATTTTATGTAAAATGTAAATTAAAGATGCTTTCACTTTAAATGTATAAAAAATGACCTTCATAAAAACCACAGAACAATCATCAGAATATCAAGATTTAGAAAAAATGTCGGTTCATGACTTATTGATTAATATTAACAATGAGGATAAAACCGTTCCCTTGGCAATAGAAAAAGCATTGCCACAAATAGAAGCATTAGTTCATCAAATTGTAGAAAAGATGAAAATAGGCGGAAGATTGTTTTATATAGGAGCTGGAACTTCTGGAAGATTAGGAATTGTAGATGCTTCCAGAATGCCCTCCTACGTTTGGAGTTCCGTTTGATAGAGTCATAGGAATAATAGCAGGAGGAGACACCGCTATCCGAAAAGCAGTAGAATTTGCAGAAGATGATAGAGAACAAGCATGGAATGATTTAGAAGCATGGGATATAAATAAAGATGATGTCGTTATAGGTATAGCCGCTTCGGGAACTACACCTTATGTTTTAGGAGGGTTAGAAAAATGCAATGATAAAGGGATTATAACAGGCGGAATTACCTGCAACGCTGGAAGTCCCTTAGCATTAACCTCTACATTTCCCATAGAAGTAGTTGTAGGGCCAGAATTTGTAACAGGAAGTAGTCGTATGAAAGCAGGTACAGCTCAAAAGTTAGTTTTAAATATGATTTCAACCTCTACTATGATTCAATTAGGACATATAAAAGGGAATAAAATGGTTGATATGCAATTAAGTAACATAAAACTAATTGATCGCGGCGTAAGAATGATAATGAATGAAATACCTGTAAATTATCAGGAAGCCGAAAGACTTTTAAAAGAACATGGAAGTGTTAGAAAAGCAATTGTAAATTATCTTTAAAATATAAACAACATTAATCAATATGTCAACTAATAAAGATGTTTTATTAAAAGGAATAAAAACGTTAGCAATGGCTCTGCCTCTTATGTTCATAGGGCCGTCTGTTATTTTTAGCGCATTCAAAAATCAAGGGCATCCATTTTATATTCCTGTTCTAGGTCTAGGAGTTATTTTATGTTTCTTTTCAATATATCTTATATTCAAAGGAATTCAGACTATCATGAAAAGTTTGTTTGATGGAAAATACTAATCTCTATTTAGAAAGTGTAAAAAAACAGATGTTTTATTACAAAACTATTGCTGAGAAGGCTATAGATCAGTTGAATTCAGAACAATTATTTGTAATGTCTAACGAAGATACCAATTCAATTGCTGTAATACTACAACATATAGCGGGTAATATGTTATCTCGTTGGACCGATTTTCTTACTTCTGATGGAGAGAAAGAATGGCGTGATCGAGATGCTGAATTTGAAAATAAAATAATGACTAAGGAAGAGCTTTTAGTCTTATGGGAAAAAGGATGGAAATGTTTTTTTGATGCAATTAATGACTTAAAACCTCAAAATTTAAGTCAAATTATTTACATTCGAAATGAAGAACAAACTGTTATAGATGCTATTAATCGTCAGTTAGCACATTATCCATATCATATCGGACAAATTGTTTTTTATGCTAAAATGCTAAAAAATAAAACTTGGAACAGTTTATCTATTCTTAAAAATCAATCAAAAGAATATAATAATATCAAATTTTCAAAAGAAAATAATTTATAAAATCCTTAAACAACTATTAAAATGTTTAAAAATTTATTTTTCCTTCTAACACTTTTTTTTGTTTCTTGTTATAATGTAGAACGTAATTGCAATGATTTTAAAACAGGTACTTTTAAATTTGATGAAGAAATAGAAGGGGTTAAACACACTTCTACTTTTGTACGTAATGATTCTTTACAAATAGAAACATTTGGAGGAAAAATAGATACAGCTAAAGTACGATGGGTTAACGATTGCGAATACATACTGCAAAAAGTAAATCCTAAAAATTTAGAAGAAAAAAAAGCAATTCAGATAAAGATACTGAGTACCAATCAAAAAGGTTATTATTTTGAATATTGTTTTGTAGGAGAATCAAAAAAACAAAAAGGTTTTGTAACAAAAATAAAATAGTCGCGTATAATGATTGTAAATTCAAAAAAACAAAATGGAAATCTTATTTAACCCAGATGCTTGGATAGCATTATTAACTTTAACATTTTTAGAAATTATTTTAGGAATTGATAACATTGTTTTTTTATCAATCGTTTCCGAAAATTAAAAGAGGAAGAGCAACCCAAAGCGCGTCGAATAGGGTTGTTATTAGCCATGGCTTTTCGTATTGTATTACTATTTGGTATTACATGGGTTTTAAGCTTGCAAGAAGTTTTATTTCACCTTGATTGGGGATGGCTTCAAGCAGGAATAACAGGGCAAAGTCTTATCATATTTGGAGGAGGTTTGTTTTTATTATACAAATCAGTATCTGAAATACATCACAAACTAGAAGGCGAAGAAGAAGGTGAAAAAGGAAGTGCAAGTAGTAGTTTGTCAGCAGCTGTTTTTCAAATTGCAGCACTAAATTTAGTTTTTTCTTTTGATAGTATTTTAACCGCTGTTGGATTGGTAAGTATGAAACCTGCCCCTGAGGGTTTTGGATATGAAGGAGCTTTAGTGATTATGATTCTTTCAATTATTATTTCAATTGTTATTATGATGATATTTGCGGGACCAGTGAGTAAATTTGTAAATAATCACCCAACGATTCAAATTTTAGGGTTATCATTCTTAATACTAATAGGTGTAATGTTGTTAGCAGAAGGAGGACATCTTGCTCATATTGCTTTCTTTGGAGGCACAGAAGTACATAGTATTCCTAAAGGATATTTATATTTCTCAATCTTTTTCTCTCTATTTGTAGAATTCTTAAACTTAAGAATGAAAAAATCTAAAAACCCTGTTAAATTACATAATAATAAAATAGCAGATGCTAAATTAGAAGATCAAGATTTTACTAATTAAGGATCGTTTTAAAAGAAAAAAACTATTTTATTTTAGACTTTTAATATAAAGGATGTCCTAAAAAATAGTAATTCAATATCCAGTTTGTCACTTCGACGAAGTAAGAACACATTTTTAGTATTATGTGTATTTCGCTTGTTTAATTCGTTCGAACTTTTCTTTTCAAACAGAGGATAAAGGTTACAACCTTTTAGGACATTCTTATTCTATATAAAAAAATAGAGGTTGTACTACTATAAAACTAAATTGTATATTAGGAATTTATGACAGATAAAAAGACTTCGATTTTAAAAAAGTACGTTATTTCTTGCCTTCAATGAAGTACAACGGTGGCTGCGATAAAAAAAATAGGTGTATTTTTCTATCCTTATTCTTTTCATTATCATCACAAAGTCTAACGCGTAATCTGGGTTTTATTTTAAAAACATTGTTACATCTATCCGTATATTGTTATTTCAGTTCTATTTAGAGAAGTGTGTTTGTTTTCTGAATGAATGTTCTTTGGGGTAAAGCAAGATTAATAAGAACTAAGAGCAAGGATGAAAAAGCCCTAATGATTGTATAGTAGTCATTAGGGCTTTTTATAAAAAATGTATGCGAAACAAAATGAAACTTTAAAAATAAAAAGAAAGTTGTATTTTAAAGTTTATCTACTACAGGTTTTTCATTTCTGTTAGCTAAATTCCATATAATGGCAAAGGCAAGTTTTGCACGTTTTGCTAACGCATCATATTCAATTTTATCAGGATCATCCGTTGGTTTGTGATAGTCTTCGTGGGTGCCATTGAATAAAAAAACAGATGGAATGTTGTGTTTTGCAAAGTTATAATGATCTGAGCGATAGTAGAAACGATTTGGGTCATTCTTGTCATTATATTTGTAATCTAATTTTAGATTTACAAAATCAGAATTGGCATTTTCAACAATTGTATATAAATCAGATGATAAATAATCGGATCCTATTATATAAAGATAATTGTTAGAATCTTTATGTAAATCATCTCTACGACCTATCATATCAATATTAACATTGGCAATTGTGTTTTTTAGAGGGAAAAGAGGATTTTCGGAATAAAAACGAGATCCGTGTAATCCATGCTCTTCACCTGTTACATGCAAAAATAATATAGAACGTTTAGGGCCATGTCCTTCATTTTTTGCTTTTTGAAAAGCTTCTGCAATTTCTAGCAAAGATACGGTACCAGAGCCATCATCATCTGCTCCGTTATAGATTTCACCGTTTTTCATTCCTACGTGATCATAATGAGCAGAAACAATTATTATTTCTTTAGGTTTTTCGGTTCCTTTTATAAACGTCCAAATATTTTCAGAATCACCCAAACGGGGGCTAAATGCTTTTTGAAAATAAGAAGAGGGGATAGGTTGGTAGTAAGATGTAGTTTCATCTGGAAAGCTAATATTGTTTTTTATATATTCTGAAATGATATATTTTCCTGTTTTTTTTTGTCCTTCTTCTCCCGTATTTCTTCCTTGCATTTCGTCAGAAGCAATTATATAGAGGTGGTCTTTAAGTTCTTTTTCTGTTATGGTATTTAGATAGGTTGTAACTAAATTTTTATTGTTATGGTCTGATTTTGTTACTTTTTTTTGACTAAAGCAGTTTAGTGATAGGGAGGAAAGAAGTCCTAATAAGATCGTCTTTTTATTCATGATTTAACATTTGATAGACGAATATAGGTAAATGTTGGCTTACAAGCAAGAATTATATCTTTTAAATAGTGCAAGTAAAATCGTTGAGAAAATAGAATAGGTGTCCAGAAAGTAATCAAATTTGTTTTATGAATCTCTAGTTTTCTTGTTTTGATTGAAAAGAATCTAAGAATTAAGTACGATGTTTCTTTTGTTCTTAGAGTGCTCAATTAACTATTTATTTTTTACTTTTTGGACACTTTATATATTGGGTATGGTTATTCTAAATGATTAGATTTTCCATAAAGTCTCCATTTTTCTATACATAAAACCATATCTTCTGGTAATTCAGTATTAAAACGCATGTATTCTTTTGTAACAGGGTGTTCAAATCCTAGTGTTTTTGCATGAAGAGCTTGGCGAGGTAAAATTTTAAAACAATTTTCTACAAATTGTTTGTATTTAGAGAAAGTAGTTCCTTTTAGAATGAGATGACCACCATAACGTTCATCATTGAATAAGGTATGTCCTATATGTTTCATGTGAACACGTATTTGGTGTGTACGTCCTGTTTCTAATTTACAGGATACAACAGTAACGTAGCTTAACCGTTCTATGATTTTATAGTGTGTTACAGCGTGTTTCCCTATAGATGAATCAGTATATACGGCCATTTGCATACGATCAGTGGAGTGACGGGCTATATTGCCTTTTATGGTTCCATAATCTTCTTCTACATTTCCCCATACAATGGCTATATATTCTCTTTCTGTAGTTTTTTCTTCAAACTGTTTGGCTAAATGAGCCATAGCTTGTTCGGTTTTTGCAACAACTAAAAGTCCAGAAGTATCCTTGTCAATTCTATGTACTAGCCCTGGTCGGTTACTTGAATTCATAGGTAGGTTTTCAAAATGAAAAGCCAATGCGTTAGCTAAAGTGCCGGTATAGTTTCCGTGACCAGGATGAACAACTAATCCTACAGGTTTGTTAATGACTATAAGAGCATCATCTTCATATATAATGTCTAAAGGAATGTTCTCAGGAATAATCTTATTCTCAAAAGGAGGATGTGATAGTACAACCTTTATTTCATCAAATGGTTTTATTTTATAACTGGATTTTACAGCTATGCCATTTGCTAATATAAATCCTTTTTCAGCGGCTTGTTGTATTTTGTTACGTGTAGTATTTTCTATGCTGGTCATTAAGTATTTGTCTACACGCATTGAGCTTTGCCCTTTTGGAATATCAAATTTATAGTGTTCATATAAATCGTTTTCCCATTCCTCTTCCTTTTCTATAAATGTAATAGCCATTTTTATTCTGTAACAGTAGAGTCTATAGATTCATTTTCAGGATCAGTATTTTCTTCTTCAAAACCTATTTTACCATCTCCTAATATAAGATTAACACGTGTCATTTTTAAAACTTGTTGCCCAGGTCTTATAGGTTTACCATTAATATTCATTTCTAATACCATGTCTTTAGCAAGGTTAGGGACATAGGTTGTGTCTCCTACAGATAATCCTAATGCGTTAAGAGTAGGAACGGCTTGACGATATGTTTTTTGTATTAGATCTGGAAGTCTTACTTTAGCATATTCTTCTGCATTAATTTTTACATAGATTACACGGTTTTGTTTTACTTTACTTCCAGGTTTAGGGTCTTGTTGAACAATAGAAAGTTTTGGAAATGCAGGATTATAATCTGTAGTGTCTAATAATTCATAATCTAAATCTAGTTCATCTAGTTTTTCTTCCGCTTGTTCTAATGTTAATTTGTTTAGGTTAGGAACTGTAATTTCTTCTCCATGATTAGTAGTAAAATGAATCCATTGCATGAAAATAAATAAAGAAGCAGATACTATTAAAAATGCGAAAAATAGTTGCTTAAAAAAAGTAAAACTAAGTATAAAACGTTTCCAGTTCATATAAAAATGCTAATTTTCAAAGGGTTAATTTTTTTATGCTGTTTTTTTTAGAAAAAAAGCAATATGTGCAAAGATATAAAAATAGTAAAACGAATTCATTTGAAAAAAAATGATATTTTTGTTTGAAGAGATTTTAGATAAAAAATAAGTTTTTAAATCTTTCTTAAACGATTTTATAAAAAATAAATATACAAATATGAAAGTTGCTGTGGTAATGGGAGGCTATTCAGGCGAAAGTGTAATTTCGTTGCGTAGTGGTCAGTTGATATTAAATAATTTAGATCAGAGTAAATACCAAACTTTTGAAGTGCATATTCTTAAAGAAGGGTGGTATGTTTTGATAAATGATCAAAAGTATACTTTGGATAAATCAGATTTTTCATTTACATTGAATCAAGAAAAAATAACATTTGATGTAATCGTAAACACAATTCATGGTACTCCAGGTGAAGACGGTCATCTTCAAGCTTATTGGGAGTTGCTAGAAATTCCTTATACAGGATGTAACTTTTACCAATCAGCGTTAACATTTAATAAACGAGATACACTTTCTGTATTAGCTAAATTTAATATTCCTAAAGCCAAATCTATTTATCTAACAAAAGGAATGAAAATAGATAAACAAGTAATTATAGATGAGTTAGGATTACCTTTTTTTGTTAAACCAAATCAATCAGGAAGTAGTTTAGGTGTTTCAAAAGTAACAGATTTAAGTCAGTTTGATAAAGCATTAGAATTTGCATTTGCTGAAGATAGTGATATATTAATAGAATCCTTTTTGGAAGGAACAGAAGTTTCGGTAGGAGTATTTCATTATAAAGGTGAAACAAAAGTTTTAGGAATAACAGAAATTGTTTCGCAAACAGATTTTTTTGATTACGAAGCGAAATATCTTGGTAAATCAGAAGAAATTACACCTGCAAGATTAACTGATGAGGTACGTATAAGAGTAGAACAAACGGCAAAAAAAGTATATGAGGCTTTAGGAATGAGTGGTTTTTCTAGAACGGACTTTATTATTATGAACGAGGTGCCTCATTTTATAGAAATGAATACAAATCCAGGTTTGTCACCACAAAGTATTTTTCCACAACAAGCTCAGTACGCAAAGTTAGATTTTGGAGAAATGTTAGATAACGAAATTCAATTAGCATTTCAAAGAAAATTAATTTGGAGAAAATAATGAGAAAAGCGATTTTTCCTGGGTCTTTTGACCCAATAACTTTAGGACATATTGATATTATAGAAAGAAGTCTTCCCTTGTTTGATGAAATTGTAATAGCTATAGGGGTTAACGCTGATAAAAAGTATATGTTTTCATTACAAGAACGCATTCATTTTATAGAAGAAACATTTAAGTATGAAGACAAAATTACAGTTGTATCTTATGAAGGACTAACAATTGATTTATGCAAACGTTTAGAAGCCGATTTTATTCTAAGAGGACTTCGAAATCCAGCTGATTTTGAATTTGAAAAAGCTATTGCACATACTAACAGATTATTATCAAAAATAGACACCGTATTTCTTTTAACCGCACCTGATACTTCATTTATTTCTTCCAGTATAGTACGTGATGTGATACGTAATGGAGGCGATTATACAGGTCTAGTGCCAGAAGCAGTAAGAATCAATAAGTCAAAATAAAATGTTGAAATCTAGGAAAATGAAATTTTTTCATTTTCCTAGATTTCAGTTTCTTTATGTACTCTGAAGAATTGTAATTTTAAGATTAGAGTACGCTATGGGAATTTTTTTGGGGTATGTTTCAGACTGTTAGTTTAGTGGGACTGTATGAAAATGTTTCATATCAATACTCAAAATAATAAGCTTATGAGTTTTAATATATTATTTTTGGTAGCCTTTTTTATAATTCACATATATTTTAATACAGTTTCTTTTCTTTTTATTTTTCCTGTTTCCGTTTCTTCAAATTTAGTTATAAAAACCACTTGCTTAGGTGTTTCATAATGAGTTAATTCACTAAAAATAGAGGGGTTTGTATCTTTTTTTAATCCTTCTATTACGAGTATGATTTTTTCTCCTAATCGTTCATCAGGTAAACCATATATAAAAAAACGTTGTGTGATTTTTTTCTATTAATTTAGCTTCTATTTGTTCAGGAAATAATTTTATACCCCCACTATTGATAACATGATCTACTCTTCCTTTCCATATAAATTCTGTTTCGGAAACTAATTCTATTAAATCGTTAGTCACTATCATTTCATCATTTATATTAGGTGCATCTATTATTAAACATCCTCTTTGATCTTGACTAATTGTTATCCCTGATAATAATTTAAAACTTTCTGTTCCTATTTTTTTAATGCAATATGTGTAATAGTTTCGGTCATACTATAAGATTCATAAGCATTAACCTTATTTTTAATTAGTTTTTGAGCTAAATTGGGATTTACTTTTGCTCCTCCTATTAATACAATTTTAATATTTGATAATTTTTCTAATGATTGTTGAACTTGTAAAGGAACCATAGCTACAAAATCATATTTAAGATAAGAATCCTTTAAAGGAGATGAACTTGGCTCTACAATGGTTAAATCCCATCCTAGCACCATTGCTCTAACTAACATCATTTTACCTGCAATATATTTAACGGGTAAACAGCATAATGCTTTTGATCCTGCATTTAAATCAAAAAAGGCACCTGTGCTTTTAGCGGAATAAATCATCGCTCTTTTTTTAGTGCTATTTGTTTAGCCGTTCCTGTTGTTCCTGATGTTTGCACTTTTAGATCAGAATCATTATTTAACCATTCTAAAAAGAATGTTCCTATAATTTTTTCGTATTCTTTTCCTACTTTGCTTTTTTCTTTTGCCCAAAAAGACAAAGTTTTTGCATCATAAGATATTCCATTTAATTTAAATTCCGAATGAATTATCATTATTTATTTTGTATTAAAATCGTACCTTTTAATTTTTCTTCCCAATTTTTCCAATGATATTTATTAGAGAAAATTATTAATAAAATAGGAAAAATTATAACTATTGGTAAAAAAAGTTCGAAACTTAATTTTGGATTAGAAACATCCTTTAGAACTGATGCCGTTTGTAACACAGTCCATTTGGAAGTTACCAACAAAGCGGTAATTAAATTATTTGCGGCATGAAATCCTAATGAAAGTTCCATTCCTTCATCCATCAAAGTTATAATGCCTAAAAATAGGCCTGTACCTATATAATAGAGTACTAGGATATTACCTAATTTAGCGACTTCCAGGATTACTGATGTGTAATACTCCAAACAAAACAGAAGTAAAAAATAAGGGTATTAATTTATTTTTAAATACTAATGCAAAACCTTGCATTAAATAACCTCTAAACATTAATTCTTCTATGGAAGTTTGTATAGGAATCATGAATAAAGCTATAAAAAACAAGATTAAAAAAGGTTTTAATTCAAAATTTAATTGGTAATCAGCAGGTGATATAAAATAAGAAACTAATAATATTAAAACCTGAAGAACAGCCCAAACGGTAAACGAAAAAAGAACACGATTCCAGTCTATAGATGCTCTACTTGTAATAATTTTAACAAGAGGTTGTTTGTGCAACGTTTTAACGACAAAAATAAAACCCAAAAAAGCAAAAACAAAACTTAATAACATTAGAAAAAGTTGAAAATTGCTATCTAAAACTTGTAAAAGAGCTGTCTCATCTTTTCCATAAATAGTATCTCTTTTTTCTTCTAATTTAGAAAAAACAGCAATCATAAAGGGTATTTGCCCTATTAAAGTAAAAATAAAAATAATAAAGGTTCCTAAAAGGTATTTCCAAAATTTATTTCCATTAAAAAAGCTTGTTCTAAAAACATATATTTATTTTTAAAGTATAAGAGCAATTTAATCTATTTTTGTTACAAAAAAAATATTTTAATTTATGATTACAATTTACCATAATACCCGTTGTTCTAAATCAAGAGACGGAGTTTGTTTTTTAGAAAATCAAAATCAAAATTTTGAAGTTGTTAACTATTTAGAAAACACACCTACTGCAGAAGATTTGAAAGATTTATTAAAAAAATTAAATATACCTGCTATTGATTTAGTTCGGAAAAAGGAAACTATCTGGATTGAGAATTTTAAATCGAAAGAATTAAACGAGGAGGAAATTATTCAGGCAATGGTAGAGTTTCCCAAACTTATAGAAAGACCCATTGTAGTTAAAGGGGATAAGGCTGTCATTGCAAGACCTACTGAACGGATCAATGAAATTTTATAAATTAATATTTTATTAATTTTTTAATTCAAGTATATCCGTTAATTTTACCCATTAATTCCCTCTAAATGAAAAAAATACTATTTCTCTTTTTTATTCTTTTTACAATTGTTTTTAATGCACAAGAAAAACAATTTATTAAGAAAAATCACAATTACAGGTAGGCTTGTTGATAAGACAACTCAGCAACCACTTGAATATGCCACCATAACTGTTATTAATCCGAGTAACAATAAACCTGTTAATGGTACAGTTACCGATTTAAAAGGAGAATTTACTCTTCAAAATACATCGGGTAATTTTATATTAAAATATGAATATTTATCATTTAAGACTTTATTAACCACTCCTAAATTATACAACGAAAATTTAGATATTGGAATTATTTCCTTAGAGCCTGATGCTAAAATATTAAGTGAAGTAGTGGTAAGATCTGAACGAACAACGGTAGATCTAAAACTTGATAAAAAAGTTTTTACTGTAGGTAAAGATATATTAGTTAGAGGAGGAACTGTAAGTGATGTTCTTGATAATATTCCTTCTATTTCTATCAGTAGTGAAGGAACTGTAGCCCTAAGAGGGAATGAAAATGTTAGAATCTTGATAGATGGTAAACCAACTAATGCAGTTAGTGTAACTGATGCTCTAAAAATGATTCCTGCCGATGCAATAGATAAAGTAGAAACGGTTACAACACCTTCTGCTCGTTATGATGCTGAAGGAGGAGGAGGAATCATTAATATAATTCTTAAACAAGGTAAAAACCAAGGAATTAATGGAAGTATTATAGTGGCAGAAGGAACACCAAAAAACAATAGTCTTTCTACTAATGTAAATTACAAAAATGAAATGATAAATTTTTTTTCAACCGTAGGTTATAATGATCGTGCTAATCCAGGAAGAACAAAAATTGATCAAGAAACTTTTAATAAAAAAACAGGGCTTTTAGATTCTTATTTAGAAGAAAGAAGAGAAAGCGAAAAGTATGCTAAGGGAATCAACTTAAATTTTGGTCTTGAAATTGCTATCAGTAAGAATACATCTTGGACCAATGCTTTTAATTATAGAAATAACAAAGGAGGAAATAATGAAGCCGTTTTATACTATAACTTTGATGCTAATAAAATTTATAACAATACATCTAAACGTGATAATCAATTAGTATCTACAGGTGATAATGTAGAATATACCACTAATTTTACTAAAAATTTTAAAAAAGAAGGACATAAAATTACTTTTGATGGTGCTTTTTCAAAAAACACGGATAAAGATGATTCTGATATTTTACAAATAATCCTAAATAACAATCAATTTGTTAGAAACGAACGTAGTAAAAAACACGATACACAACTACGAAATTTATTACAATTAGACTATGTACTACCTTTAAAAAAAGATTCCCAATTTGAAGCAGGCTATCGTGGTAATTTTGTAAAGTTATTAGCTGATTTTTCTGTACAAAATTTTAATACAAATACAGGTATTTTTGAAAATATTATAGGTTTTTCTAATACAATGAACTATGTAGAAAATGTAAATGCGTTTTACACACAATTTGGGTCTAAAATGAATAAAATATCCTATCTTTTAGGAGTGCGTCTGGAAAATTCACATATAGAAATCAATCAATTGACCTCGCAAATTTTTAAATCAAAAAATTACAATAATTTTTTCCAAGCGTTTTCTTAACTTATGAATTAGGGAAAAATACAAGTATATCCACCAATTATAGCAAACGTATTACTAGACCGAGAGATCGTTTTATTAATCCTTTTGCTTCTTATACAAGTAATATTAACTTATTTCAAGGGAATCCTGATATTAATCCTGCTTATAGTGACGCTTTTGATATTGGTTTTTTAAAGAAGTGGAATCAATTGACATTAAATACCTCTGTTTATTTAAATCATACAAAAGATGCTTTTCAGGTTATTCGTAAAGAAAGAGGTGATTTTATTGATGGTACTCCTGTAATCATTAATACACCATTTAATCTTTCAATAGACGATAAATATGGCCTAGAAATTACAGCTAATTATACCTTAAAAAAATGGTGGAAATTAAATGCTAATGCTAACTTTTTCTATAATATTACAAAAGGAGATTATCAATATACCAATACCAAAAATGAATTAATTGTTCAAGATTTTAATTTTAAATCTTCTACTTGGACAGCACGTTTAAATTCAAGAATTAATTTACCTTATAAAATTGATTTTCAATCTAATTTTACTTACAACGCATCACAAAAAATAGCACAAGGAGTTCAAGAAGGAGTTGCAGTACTTAATTTAGGATTTAGTAAAGACATCCTAAAGGATAAAGCTACTTTAGCCTTTAATATCAATGATGTTTTTAATTCACGTAAGATGATACGTGATTTAAATTTACCAAGTGTAAATTCTTATTCTGAAATGCAAAATCGTATGCGTGTAGCTACTTTATCTTTTACTTATCGTTTTAACAAATCAAAAACCGAAAAAGAAAAAGATTCTAAGCAGAGACTAAATCATGATGGTAATGATAATGATTATATGGGGGGTAGTATAATTAAAAAAAGCCCCATTTGTGGGGCTTTTTGTTTAAAACAATAATAAAATTACTGTTTTAAGCTTTCTCTATTAGCTCTCTTTTCTTTGTATTCATTCCATAAATAACCTCCTACCCAATAGAATACGAAATTAATTAAGAAAATCATTAACCAAAATCCCATAGTTAAAATGGTTAAGAAAAGTAAGAAACCTAAATACTGTTGAAATTCAAACATTTTCCGGATTTTTTTGTATACTCTACAAAAGTAAAAATACTATTTATTATAGCCAATAATTATGACTCTTTTTTTATTTACTAAAGTTTTCTTTTTAAAACAATTAAATGTTATTTTTATCCTAGAACCATTTTCTCCATTTAAAATAAATTGCCATAGCTATTAATAATATCACCATAGAAACTAATACCATAAAATAACCATATTTCCAGTGTAATTCAGGCATATTGTCAAAATTCATTCCATAAACACCTACTATAAAAGTCAAAGGCATAAAAAATACGGAAACTATAGTTAAAGTTTTCATCACCTCATTCATCTTGTGGCTTTGTGAAGCAAAATAAAAATTTGAAGCACTCTCTAAAGTTGTTAAATCATATTCTATTTGTTCTAATAACTCTAAACATTTTTGATGTAATCGTTCAAAAAAACTATAATTTTCCTTTTTTATTACATTAAATACATTGTCGTCTTTTGTTGTTCTTATAGAGTATAATGAATCTCGTAAAGGAATTATTGAACGTTTTAAAAAATTAAAATTGTCTCGATGTTTTTCTATTTGCTCTAATATTTCGGGTTTAGAATTTGTTTTAGAAATATTAATTAACGCCTCTACTTTATCTTCTTCTGCCTCTATTGTTATAAAAAAATTTTCTATGATAGCATCTAATAATAAATACAATAAATAATCAACTTCTTTATCACGTACTATACCTGAATGTGTTCGGATGCGCTCTCTTATATGTGCAAAAAAATCACTCTTCTTTTCTTGAAAAGAAGTTAAAATTCCTTCTTTTAATAAAAACGATATTTGCTCTACCTTTATATTATCAGAATGCTCAATGGGTAAAATAGACTTGATGCTAAAAAAGAGGACATTATGATACTCATCTATTTTTGTGCGTTTTGTTGTATTAAGAATATCTCCTAAAATAAATTTATCAACATTTAAAAAAGCACCTATTTTTTGAATTTTTTCTAAATCTGTTAATCCATGAATATTAATCCAATTTTGTTTTTTTAGATCTACATCTACAATCATTTCTTCAAAAAATCCATCAGCACTTTCTACTAGAGTATGTGTGTCATAAACAAATAACTGCATGGTGGTGGGTATACTTTTATAACTTCCTGTATACTCTAAAAAAGTAGGAATTATTTTTTTCCTTTTTATATTTTATTTTTCGCAAGATTCATTTCTTTTTAGTACAACACAAAAATATATTTTAAAAGACAAAAAACTGTTAAAAAAATAAGCAGTTTTAGTGCGTTTAATGATGTCTTCTTAAAAAACGTAGTTTCTTTTTTTTGATAATAATTTTTTAACACACTTTTATATGAAGAATCTATAATACTGTTATCTTTTTTATTTCTTGAAAATCATTTATCTTATTTTTATAAAGGCTATTAAAATCAGTCTTTTATATCTATTTTTAGAGTAAAAAGAACAGTTTAATAAGATTGTTATTCTAAAAAAACATCTGATTTCTTTTTAAAAAACATTTTTTTTGTTGAATACTATAAAACAAAGTACTTTAGCAAGACTATTTTTATAAAGATGAAAAAAATAATTATAAACATACAAGAATTATTACAAATAAGAGAACAATCTATTCTGAAAGTTTCAGGAAAAGATATGGCTGAACTTCCAAAAATCAACAATGCGTATTTATTAATTGAGGATAATCTTATTTCTGATTTTGGACCTATGGAAAACTGTCCGGAAAAAGTAGATGCTCATATTATAGATGCTAAAGGAAAAGTAGTTTTACCTACTTGGTGTGATAGTCATACACATCTTGTGTATGCGGGCAACAGAGTACAAGAATTTGTAGACCGAATCAAGGGCCTATCATACGAAGAAATTGCTCAAAAAGGAGGTGGGATTTTAAACTCTGCAAAAAAATTAAATGAAACCTCTGAAGAAGAAATTTTTGAACAATCAAAAATTAGATTAGAAGAAGTTATCCAACAAGGCACAGGAGCTATTGAAATAAAGTCTGGTTATGGGTTAACAGTTGAAGGAGAACTTAAAATGTTACGGGTTATTAAAAAATTAGCAAAGCAATATCCTATTAAAATCAAATCTACTTTTTTAGGAGCTCATGCCTTTCCTGCTTCCTACAAAGAAAATCATAGTGCTTATATAGATCTAATTATAAATGAAATGCTGCCTATAATTGCTAAAGAAAACTTAGCTGATTATATAGATGCTTTTTTAGAAACAGGTTATTTTTCTGTTGAAGAAACAGAACGTATTATGAAAGCAGGTCAGGAATATGGCTTACGAGCTAAAATTCACGTTAATCAATTTACTGCCATTAACGGAATTGAGGCCTGTGTAAAACACCAAGCTCTTAGTGTTGATCATTTAGAAATTGTAACGGATCATGATATTGAAGTATTAAAGAATTCAAATATCATGCCTGTAGCATTACCTAGTTGTTCATACTTTATTAGTATACCATATACACCTGCCAGAAAAATGATAGAAGCAGGTCTTCCGTTAGCTCTTGCTACTGATTTTAATCCTGGTACTACTCCGTCAGGAAACATGAATTTTGTAGTAGCTACTGCTTGCATTAAAATGAAAATGACTCCTGAAGAAGCCATTAATGCAGCCACGTTAAATGGAGCGTATGCTATGGGCATCAGTGATACACATGGTAGTATCACGAAAGGAAAAGTTGCTAATTTAATTATTACGAAAGAAATTCCAACCTATTATCAGTTGCCATACGCTTTTGGAAGCCATCTTATTGATCAAGTAATTATAGAGGGTAAAATTATGTAATTTCTTATTTTTATATCAAAAAAAGTCTGTCCTTAAAACCTGAATTAAAGATTATCATTCGTTTTTTATGAACAGACTTTTGTTTTTAAAATAAAATTTTTTCAATATTGGGTTTAAAATAATGAGGTCCTTTTAAAACTTTTCCATCTTCTCGATAGATAGGTTTTCCATCTATACCAAGTTTGCTCATGTTACTTTTTTGAATTTCTTCAAAAACTTCTTCTATTTTATATTGTAATCCATGCTCTAAAATGGTACCACATAATATATAAAGCATATCTCCTAAAGCATCTGCAACTTCTACTAAATCATTGTTTTTAACTGCTTCTAAATATTCTTCATTTTCTTCTTTCATCAAATTAAAACGAAGTTGGTTTAAATCATTGCCTAAATCTGCCACTGGGACTTCTTTTACCCCTAAACCAAAAGATTGATGAAATACGCGTACTGATTCGAGTTGTTTTTCCATTTTTATTTGATTATAAATTTTATATGATAATTAAGATGTTTAAAATAAAAATATACCAATACTAATACTTAATTTTGCAATAAAAAACTATGTTTAGTCAAGGTCAAATTATATTTGCAATTTCTTTTTTTATTTGCTTTGTTATATTAATGATTTTTTCTTACAGAAAAGATATAAAATTACATAAATTACATTACAAAGGTAGTTTTTGGATACTGATCTCTTTTTTAATTTTCATCGGAATTTTATTTCTGATAAAAACAACACTCAAAAATCAATAAGAAATTTGCGTTTTTAACATTTTTTTATAGCTTTACATGAGTTTACACTTAAAAACATGAAGGTAGCTAAATACTTATTCTTATTAATGCTATTACTTACAGGGACTATAGCTGTATTTGTAGCCACAAAAGATGGAAAATATAAGATACAACATGAAAAGTTAATAGGGGTTTCTAAAGAAATCGCTTTTAAATATGTGAGTGATCGTGCCAATTGGGATTCTATTAACCCTTGGAAGGATGGAAAAATTAAAGTAATTCAACTCCAAAAAGTTTCTAATGAATCTATCTCTCATCAAATTGTTTTGAATGAAGCAGTAAATAAATTGATGCTAAAGTTTAAAGATACTTTACAAAATAAGACCAAAGCTATTTGGTCTACCGAAGGAGAATTAACATTTAAAGATAAATTTCTTAGTATTATAGGTAAAGGTGTACAAAACGATTTTGAAGATCGTTTTGAATCGGCTTTAAATTTTGTAAATACAACATTAACAAGAGAGATTAATAGTTTTCAGATAAAACTAGATGGATTTGTAAAAAGAGATACTCTTTATTATATACAACGACCTATAGTTTCTAAAAAGAACAAATTCCATTGATGATTAAACGTTTTGTTCCTAAATTACAAAAAATACTAACCAGTACAAATACCCCCATAAACGGAGCTCCCTTTCTTATTTACCATGCTAAAGATAGTATACAAAACCAATTTAAGTACTCTATTGCCATACCTATAAAGAAAAAAATATATACGAGTGGAGATAGTGATATACTAAGTGGTCAGATTAATCCTTCAAGTACTGTAAAAGCAACTGTAAAAGGAAATTATATTCATTTAGCAAAAGCTATACCTCAATTATATGCTTTTATGCAAAAAAATAAATTAGAACAAAGTGATAAGTATAGAGAAATAGAAGTTTTAGTTAAAAATAGTACAGCATACCAATCCGCTTCTTCTTGGGTAACTGAAATTTACATTCCTGTCAGACCTATAAAAATAGCTACCAAAGTGAGTGTTGTAAAAAAGACACAACAAAAACTCAAATTGATAGCCCTTAGAATCCGCAAAAAGATAGCGGATTTTTATTTTTAAGTAAATCTCTAATTACCTTTTCGGCTGCATGTAAACCAAACAAGGCAGGCATCCAACTGTTCGTGCCATAAAATGACTTCTTAAAATTAGATCCATCGGTCATTTTTACACTTGAATAATCAGGTCTTTCGTGTGAATAAACTACTTTTACTCCTCCTGAAATTCCTTCTGATTTAAGTCTTTTACGCACTTGCTTAGCTAATGGGCAATAGTCTGTTTTACTAATATCTTTCACGCATACTTTACTTGCTTCGAACTTGCCTCCAGCTCCCATATTGCTGATTATTTTTACTTTTTTCTTTTTAGCTGCAATAATAAGATTTAGTTTAGGTGTAATACTATCTATACAATCCATAACATAATCAAAATCCTCTGTAACAAGCTCATAAGCTCTTTCTGGCGAAAGAAATTCTTCGATAACAGTCAGATTTATGTCAGGATTTATATCCTTAATACGTGCGGCCATTAACTGCACTTTAGGTATTCCTACAGTAGAATGTAAAGCGGGTAATTGTCTATTAATATTTGTAATATCAACTACATCACCGTCTACAATAGTCATTTTACCTACGCCTGCACGTGCTACAAATTCTGCTGCAAATGAACCTACTCCTCCCATTCCTACAATTAAAATGTTGGAATTTCTTAATTTTTCTAAGCCTTCTGTTTTAAATAATAACTCTGCTCTTTCCTGCCAAACTGCCATTCAATTTTATTTTTTATTTATTCATTAAAGTTGAAACACTTTCATAAAATTAGCTTCAATTAATTTTTCTATATTTTTGCCTTTAATTATTGAAGCCTTATTGTATACTTCTTCAATCGTTTCTTCTATTGTATCTGTCTCTAAAAAAAAACGATCTTCTGGTACATAATTAAACACTGATGCTAACTCAGGATTTCTTATTAAATATTTTCCAAAAGAAAGATAAAATCCGTTGTCTAATAAGCTTTTAGCAACTTGAATATTCTTAGAAAAGCCATGTATGATAACAGGTTCCTCTATTTTTATTGCTTTTTTTAAACTAATTATTTCCTGAAAAGCTGAAACGCAGTGCAAAATTAAGGGTTTTTTATATTTTTTTGCAAGTTCTAATTGTTTTTCAAAGACTTGTATTTGATCCTCTAATTTTATATCTATTCGTTTATCTAAACCACATTCTCCTATTGCTAAACAATTTTTTAATGGTAATTTATCTTCTATTATTTTCAATTCTGTACTAATATGTTCTTCTTTTATATACCATGGATGTATACCTATAGAAAAATATGGTGTTTTTTCATTAAATTCCAAAGGGTATTGGTTTACAATTTCTAATACCTCTTTTTGATTTTTAAATGAATGTGTATGTAAATTATATTTCATCAGTCATGAAATTTTTTAACTCCAGTAGGAATGGAGATTGATAAAGTATTTTTATAAAGTACTAAAGAGCATGAATATTTTTCATTATAAGTAGAATAGGGGGTGATTGATTAGAATTAACTAATATCGAAGAGTTTTTAGGAATACATATTTCTAAATGTTTTCTGTTTGCATAGGTTGTTATTCCGTTTGTTTTATCTTTAAATGAAATAAAAAAGTAATTTTTTAAATCTTTTTTATTTTTTAACTTTTGATAGACAGATGATTCTTTTTTTACTTTAAAATCTAAAAGACCATATCTTTTGTGTCTTACTTTGTGTTCCGTTGTTGTAGTCATTTTAAAAATTTTGCCGTCTTTCATCTGAAAAAAATGCTTTAACTAAATATTTGTCGTTCATAGGAGAAAAAAGTAAGCTTTTAAATTAGTAAGATCTGTTTTTTCTAAAGGTGTGCTTAAGTTATCTAAAAACTCTTTATTTAAAGGTGTTTTTTGAAGAGCCTCCTTTTGTCCAAAAAGATAAAAAAAATAAAAGACTATAAATAAATGTTATTTTTTCATTTGTTAAAATTAAGTAAATATCTATAAATTACATATATTTTCTATTGATGTTTAGTATTTTTGAAAAACTATTACATTATTATGATAAAAGCTGGAATTATTCGTTATGTTAACAATTTTAAGGGATTTTCAAGAGAAATTTGGATATTAACTCTAACCACTTTTATCAATCGCGCAGGTACTATGGTACTTCCTTTTTTATCTAAGTATTTAAAGGAAGATTTGCATTTTAGTTACAAAGAAGTGAGTTGGGTCTTAGTAAGTTTTGGTATTGGTTCTATGATCGGTTCGTGGTTGGGGGAAAACTTTCAGACAAAATAGGTTTTTATAGAGTCATGCTTTTTAGTCTTCTAACCAGCGGTATTTGTTTTATTATTTTACAATTTATCACTTCATTTATAGGTTTATGTATAGGAATCTTTCTTATTATGATGATAGCTGATATGTATAGACCTGCCATGTTTGTTTCCTTAAATACTTTTGCTACTAAAGAAAATAGAACAAGGGCTTTAACGTTAGTTCGTTTAGCTATTAATTTAGGGTTTGCATTAGGTCCCGCTATGGCTGGATTAATTATTATGGGAATAGGGTATAAAGGGTTATTTTGGGTTGATGGTATAACTTGTATACTGGCTATTAGTCTTTTTAGATATTTTATAAAAATAAAAACGAATAGGCATAACTCTAAAAAAGACGAAAGTTTATCTAGTAATAGCATCAGCGTATTTAGTGATACTCTTTTTTGGATTTTCTTATCTTGTTGTGTGCTTATAGCTGTTTTGTTTTTTCAACTTTTCACTACTTTACCTCTTTATCACAAGATTCAGTTTAATTTAACGGAATTTCAATCGGGATTACTTCTGATGTTCAATGGTTTACTTATCTTTTTTTTAGAAATGCCCATTGTAAGTTATGTTGAAAGAAAACAAATTAATAAAATAAAAATTATTACGATAGGTGCATTTGTAATGTCTTTAAGTATGTTTATACTTTTAGTTTCGTCATGGAGTATAATATTAATAATTATGATGATTTTAATGTCTTTGGGCGAAATGTTTGTTTTTCCTTTTTCAAACTCTTTTGCTATGAGTAGAGCTCCTAAAGGACATGAAGGCAGATATATGGCTATTTTTAGTATGAGTTTTAGTGCTGCTAATATAATAAGCGCAAAAATAGGTATGTCTATCGTAGATTATTTTGGATATACGACAAATTGGTTAATTATGGGGTTTTTAGGAATCATTGCTGTTTTATTAGGTATACTTATCTATAATCTTACCCTCAAAAAAGAATAGATTGTTTTGTCTTTTTCTTAAAAATAACTTAATTTTTAGTTAAACAACTATAAAAATAGTTGCCTAACTAAAAACATCGTTTTAGTTTTGCTTTACTTATTAAAAGTAGTAGAAACGATTTTAATTATGCAAAAGTTAACAAATAAAGAAGAAGAAATTATGCAAATTTTGTGGAAGCTTAAAAAAGCTTTTGTAAAAGACGTAATGGCTGAAATAAAAAATGAAACCCCACATTACAATACCCTTTCTACAATTATAAGAAATTTAGAAGACAAAGGTTATGTAGGCCATTATATTTTTGGTAATACACATCAATACTACCCAATTATTACCTTGGAAGAATATAGAAAAAAGTTTTTTAATAATGCTATTGAAAACTACTTTAATAATTCATATAAAAATTTAGTTTCCTTTTTGCAGAACAAGAAAAAATTTCCGCTGCTGAACTTAGAGAAATCTTAGAATTAATAGAAAATAAGGAATAATATGGAAACACTTATTTCATATATAACCAAAGTAAATATATTGATAACCATTTTTTATATTGCGTATCATTTTTTTGTAAGTAAAGAAACTTTTTTTTACAAAAATAGATGGTTTTTACTATCTGGATTAATAACATCTGTTATTTTACCTCTTATTTTTATTCGTAAATATATTATAATCAGGTCTCAAATAACATCTAATCCTTCTTTTTTACAAACAACTACAAATTATAGCTCAATAGATTATTCTGAATCCACATCGTTTATTAATTGGACTATCATAATAGCATCTGTTTATTTTATAATTTCTCTGACTTTATTAATTAGACTCGTCATTAGTTTTTTTTCGTTGTATAAACTCCTTAGTAAAGAAGACGTTATTAGAAAAGGATCTTTCAAATTAGTAGATTCAGATAAAGATATTGCTCCCTTTTCATTCTTCAATTATATAGTCTATAATTCTGATTTTTATACCGAAGAGGAATTACAATATGTGTTAGTACATGAGAGGGTTCATAGTAAAGAAAAGCACACAATAGATATGCTAATTACTTCTATATTCTGTATTCTTTTCTGGTTTAACCCATTTATTTGGTTATACAAAAAAGCAATTGTTCAAAACTTAGAGTATATAGCAGATCAAAAAGCAAGTTATTTATCAAAGGATAAAATCAAATATCAAAAAACATTATTAAAAGTAATTACACAACGAAATTATTTTTCAATTTCAAACCATTTTAACTCATCATTAATTAAAAATCGAATCATTATGTTAAACCAATCTCAATCAAAAAAAAGAAAATCTTGGAAATACGCATTAATAATTCCAATGTTAGCCGTTTTTATATTTTTTTTCAAATAAGAACAATAGCACAAGAAAGAAACATGAATCAGTCAAGCTCTAATGGTTTATATATTACTACTGATAAAAATTCGACTGATCAAGAAATGAAAGACGATGCTAAAATTGCAAAAGAAAGATTTGGTATTACACTTAAATTTTCTAAGATCAAACGTAATACAAAAGGTGAAATAACAGCTATAAAAATAGAATATAAAGATGCTGATGGTAAAAAAGGAATGACTCATATTCAGGGAGAAGAACCCATTAAACCTATTTATTTTCATAAAATAAAAAATAAAATTGGTTTTGGAAAATCAAATGAACCCAGTATATCTAAAAATTTTCATAAATCAAATAATGAAGAAGATTACTTTGGTTTTTCATTTTTAGAAAAAGAAAATGATCTAATATCTGATCCTAATGAACGAATTGCTATACCTGAAATTTCAGATACACTAAGCCAATTAGATAAAAAAAATGATTCCAAAGAAACGCTAAAAAATTATAGTAAAAGCATCGTTATAAAAAAACGAAATAATGGGAAACCTGAAGTAATCATAAATGGTAAACCAATAGAAACTGATTCTGAAGAATATAAAAAAATGCTAAATGATTTTAATGGTAATTTTGAATTCAATATCCCAGAAGGTGGTCCTATGATGTTAAAATTTAATAATGAAAATATTTTGAAATTTGATTCTAAAGAAATTGAAAAAATAACCGAAGATGCGTTATCTAATACACAAAAATATTTTCAAAAATTACATGATAAAATGAACAATATTCGTCCTGAAATAGATCAAATGAAAATTGAAATGAAAAAAATTAAACCCGAAGATTTTGATTTTAACTGGAATGAAAAAGAGAGCGAGTCCGAAATAAAAAAAGCTAAAGAAGAAATGCTAAAAGCAAGAGAGGAAATGTTAAAAGCAAGAGAAGAAATGCTAAAGGCAAGAGAAGAAATGCTAAAAATAAAGAATCAACAAAATAAAATAAAGAAAGTATAAGTATTATCCTGAATATATTCCTATCATAGAGGGGATAGGTTAAATATTAATTTTTATAAGATATTATCTTTCCAGAAAGAATGTAAGTTAAAAAGTAAGGCTTGGGTTTTTATAATTCGGGCCTTTTCTTAAATAAAAAATGGATTTAAAAAAATGCTTCAATTTTAAATTAGTAATTATCATTTTTAATTGTTTTTTTTAATACTAAGTAGATTGATCTTAAAGTGCTATTATCAATAGATGAAGACATTTTTTCGTTTTTAATTTTTAAAATTCTGTTTTTGATAAGGTTCAATTTTAGTAGTAAAAGAAGAAAAAAATCTTCAATAGGTTAAAAGTAAGAGCCTAAAAAAATATATATTTTTATAAAGATTGTAATATCTTAAATACTCCTAGTATAGTGTGTTTTAGGGGGAAATGCTTCAAAAAAGAGTTTTTTGATCTCTTACTATAATGTTTTTGCCATCTTGACAAATTTCTAAAATTCTTTATTGTTTAAAGAAGTTGTTTTGTTAATTATAACTATATGAATTTAAATAATAAAAAGTCATTCGGGAAAATTAGCTCTTTTAAAAGGAGTTGATTTTTTAGAATGACTTTTTAATTTATACAATTTGTATTGTATTTACTGCCTAATGTAATGTTTATACATCACGTGACTATTATCTTCTTTATCTAATTTGAATTTGTTATTTTTAGATCAGCTTAGCTTGGAGTGAAGTGAGGTAAAAACAATGTAATTTTTTATCTTAGAGAAAAACTTGTTTTGGCAACTAATTCGGTTTTATCAAAAACATTTACAAAAAGGTACCTTCTGAAATATCTTCTACAGGAAGATCTTTTTCTACTTTTACAGTTTTGTTTTCATAACGAACAGAAGACATAAAGCTATAAGTAAGCATTTTATCGCCAAAGCTTTCAATCTTTTTATCGCCTAATACATTATTTTTACTATCTATGATTTGTACGTAATATGACTTATCTCCTGATTTGGCAATTTGATTTTCAGCTATTGTAAAACTAATTTTTAAAAGATTAGCGCGACTTGCTTTATCTGTAACAATTTGTTTACCACTGCTTTTTTGCTTAACGGCCGTTGTTTGTAGGTTTACAATAGAAAGTTTTGATCCTTTTTCAATTGCTTTGGCAAGCATATTGTTTTTTGAGATTAAAGTGTCATTTTTAGAACGAGATTCTTTTAATACAGTATTAGTACTATCAATTTTAGTATTAAGTGTTGCATTCTCTTTTTTTAATCCATCAATTTGTTTTATCAAATTTGCAATTTTTGATTTTAGTTTCTGAACTTCATTTTTATATTTGTTGATAGAAACTGTGTCTGTGCTTTTTGTTTTTTCTAATTCATTCATTAATTGCTGAATTTTCTCTTTTTCAGCCATTAATTCTTCAGTCATTGTAGTATTTGATTCCATGGCAGTTTCTAAAGATTGCTTAGTTATTTCTAAATCTTTCATTAAAGCCTCTTTTTCATTTTTTACTACAGATAAGGTATTTTTAGAATCTTCATTTAGTTTGTAAATGTAAACCAAGCTGGCAGTTAACATGATTAATAAAATACCTATAACAATTTTGAATCCTATGTTGTTAGGTCTTTTTGGAGCATTTCTTTGCATATTAAATTTATTTATTTAGGGTTATTATAGTATGCTAAAATAATTTTTTAATGTGATTGTACCAAGAGTTAACGTAACTTTACATAAAAATAGTATTTTTGACCCAACATAATTTCGTTCCCCAATGGAAAAATTAATTCGTTTTAGACAATCTGATCTTTCAAAAATTACATCTTATCGTAATGGAGAAATAAAATTTGGAGAAAAAATTCAAATTCTCCCTAAAGATGAAGATGTTTTTAGTTTTTTAAAAAGAAGTGAAGCAAGATACGTACTAGTAGGAATTCCAGAAGATATAGGAATACGTGCTAATTTAGGAAGAAAAGGAGCTAAAACAGCATGGGAAAGTACCATTCAAAGTGTAGCTAATATACAACATAACAAGTTTTGTAAAGGAAGCCAAATTATTATTTTAGGACGTGTAGATGTTTCACAAGAAATGAGTGAGGCAGAAGATTTAGATCCTAATAATCCTGATGATCGAAAACAATTATTTAAAATAGTTGAAAATATAGATAAAGAAGTATCTCATATTATTTATCATATTATAAAAGCGGGTAAAGTACCTATTGTGATTGGCGGAGGACATAATAATGCTTACGGAAATATTAAAGGAACCGCATTGGGATTAGGGAAATCTATTAACGCTGTAAATTTTGATGCCCATTCTGATTTTAGAATTTTAGAAGGAAGACATAGCGGTAATGGTTTTTCGTATGCCTTTGAAGAAGGCTTTTTAAAAAATTATTTTATTTTCGGATTACATGAAAGTTATACATCTAAAAATGTATTAGATATTATAAAAAGTAAAAATGATCGTGTCAGATATACTACCTATGATGAAATTAAAATTCGTCAAGAAAAACACTATCAGTCAGAATTAAAGGCAGCCTACGAACATGTAAAAGGAGATCCGTATGGAATTGAAATAGATTTAGATTCTATTCCTAATATACCTTCTAGTGCCATGACATTAAGTGGTTTTTCTGTAGAAGAAGTAAGACAGTTTTGTTATTTTTTTGGTAAACATAAAAATGCTTCTTATTTACATATTTGTGAAGGAGCTCCTTCTTTAGGAGAAGATAAAAATCCTCAATTAGTAGGTAAACTAATAGGATATTTAATAACTGATTTTATAAAAGCACATTCTTCAGTCACAAAATAGTACCTTTACCTAAAATATATATATATGACTTTTGAACAGTTTAGTTTTCATCGAAATATAGTACAGTCAATAAAGGAAGCAACCTATATAAAACCGACAGAAATACAGGAAAAAGCAATACCAATCATTCTTGAAGAAGAAGATTTAGTAGGTTGTGCCCAAACAGGAACGGGAAAAACAGCCGCTTTTGCAATTCCTATCCTAAATTATTTAATTCCTATAGTAGGATCTTTTAAAAAAAGAAAACACATTCGTACACTTGTTTTAGCTCCCACAAGAGAATTAGCCTTACAAATAGAAGAAAGCTTTAATAAATACGGAAAATATACAAATTGTACAACACTTACCATTTATGGAGGTGTATCACAAACCACTCAAGTAGAAAAGTTAAAAGAAGGAATAGATATATTAATTGCTACCCCAGGACGATTTTTAGACCTGAATAAACAAGGAGTAATAGATATCAATCACCTACATCATTTAGTTATAGATGAAGCAGATTTAATGCTTGATATGGGATTTATAAATGACGTAAGAAAAATAACGAAAATAGCTCCTCAGAACAGACAAACCCTATTGTTTTCTGCTACAATGCCCATAGAGATTAGAGAAATTGCTGAAGAATTTCTTAAAAAACCTAAATATATAGAAGTTAAATCAACCATACATAGTAGTCAGAACATAACACAATTGGTTTATTTTGTAGAAAAAACCGAAAAAAAACAACTTTTATTGCGAGTTATTAAGCAAAAAGAACTCGTTAATACCATAATATTTGTAAGAACAAAACAAGGAGCAGATAATCTTGCTGAGTTTTTGCAAAAAAATCAATTAAACTGTGATGCTTTGCATGGGGATAAATCACAAAGTGCACGCCAAAAAGTATTAGAAAATTTTAAAAATAAAACAATTGATTTCTTGATAGCCACAGATGTTGCTTCAAGAGGAATTGATATAGATCAGCTTCCTGTAGTTCTTAATTATGATTTGCCCAATATTCCTGAAACCTATATTCATAGAATAGGAAGAACGGGGAGGGCAGGACATTCAGGTATAGCAATTTCTTTTTGTGGAAAAGATGAAGAAACATATTGGAAAGATATAACCAGATTATTAAAGAATAAAGTAACAATAGAAGAAGATCATCCCTTTCCTTGGAAATCAAATAATAGTAAAAAAAATCAACTAAATCAAAAAAAAACCATCCTTAAAGGCAATATCCAACCAAAGGAAAAAAGTGGAAAAAAATCAAGGAAGTCAGATAATTCTAAGAAAAATAAAAAAAGATGGTATTAAAAAAATATTCTAACGAAGATAAATTATAAATATATATAATCTTTTTAGGAATAAATTTTACTGATAAAAATACACTTTGGTTTAACTTAGCTCATAATATTTTCCGAGTTCTTTTTAGAACTGAATATGATGTGTGTTCTTTTGTAAAAAAGAAGCTCTTTAGAAAATAAGAATTTAGTATGTTGTTTTAGAGAGCTTCTTTTTTGAGTTTTATTTTATTAAACCTCTAGAAATTACAATTCTTTGAATTTCAGAAGTTCCTTCGTAGATTTGAGTGATTTTAGCATCACGCATCATCCTTTCTACATGGTACTCACTTACATATCCATTACCACCATGTATTTGAACGGCTTCTATTGTTACGTTCATAGCTGTTTCTGAAGCAAATAGTTTTGCCATTGCACCAGAATGAGAAATATCTTGTCCAGCATCTTTTTCACAAGCTGCTTTCAAGCAAAGCATTCTAGCAGCCGTAATTTGAGTAGCCATATCTGCCAATTTAAAAGCAATAGCTTGATGTTGGAAGATAGGTTTTTTAAATGCTACGCGTTCTTGTGAATATTTTAATGCTAATTCGTATGCACCAGAAGCAATCCCCAAAGCTTGAGAAGCAATCCCTATACGTCCGCCATTTAGGACAGCCATAGCAAAATTAAAACCAAAACCATCTTCACCTATGCGGTTTTCTTTTGGTACTTTTACATCTGAAAACATAAGAGAATGTGTGTCAGAACCTCTGATCCCCATTTTTTTCTCCTTAGGACCTATAGAAAAACCTTCCCATCCTTTTTCTACGATGAAAGCATTAATTCCTTTGTGTCCTTTTTCAGCATCTGTTTGAGCAATAACTATATAAGTAGAAGCTGAACCACCATTTGTAATCCAGTTTTTAGTACCATTTAATAAGTAATAATCTCCTTTGTCAATAGCAGTCGTTTTTTGAGATGTAGCATCTGAACCCGCTTCTGGTTCAGATAAACAAAAAGCACCAATAACATCACCTTTAGCTAGAGGAACTAAATACTTCATTTTCTGCTCTTCACTAGCAAATTTTTCTAAACCTGCGCATACTAATGAGTTATTTACAGACATAATTACAGCTGCAGACGCATCAATTTTAGCTATCTCTTCCATAGCTAATACATAAGAAACGCTATCTAAACCTGCTCCTCCGTATTTAGGATCAACCATCATACCTAAAAAGCCTAGTTCAGCCATTTTTTTTACTTGCTCCGTTGGAAATATAGAATGTTCATCTCTTTCTACAACTCCTGGTAATAACTCAGTTTGAGCAAAATCTTTTGCCGCTTGCTGAATCATTAAATGTTCCTCGCTTAAATTAAAGTTCATTGTATTTTTGTGTTTTTGTTTTTATAAAAGTTTTCAAATATAGTTATTTATACTAATTTACCAATGAGTTTAATTATTTTTGCAAGTCATGAAAAAGAACTTTTTTAATGTTATAGGCGTTATGTCTGGTACCTCCCTAGATGGAGTTGATTTAGCTCATATATTTCTAAAAAAGAGCTTCAAACTTGGAAGTTTGAAATCCTAGAAGTAGAGACCATATCTTATGAAGAAGAATGGTTGTATAAATTAAAATCTGCCGTAAATTTTAATAATAAAGAATTACAGATTTTAAACGAAGAATACACAGTCTATTTAAGTTCTATTATAAATAGATTTATTGATAAGTATCAACTAAAAGACTTAGATGCTATCTGCTCTCATGGGCATACGATCTTACATCAACCTCAAAACGGCTGTACTTTACAAATTGGAAATTTGCCTATACTAGCCGAGCTAATAAAGCAAAAAGTAGTGTGTGATTTTAGGGTTCAAGATGTTGAAAAAGGAGGACAAGGAGCTCCTTTAGTCCCTATAGGAGATCAGATTTTGTTTTCAGATTTTGAATATTGTCTAAACTTAGGAGGATTTTCTAATATTTCATTTGAATTCAAGGAAAAAGAATAGCTTTTGATATTTCTCCTGTAAATACAGTTTTAAACTTTTTATCAGAAAAAGTCGGAAATAAATTTGATAACAAAGGAAAAATGGCTGCTTCGGGTTCTGTTAATGATCTTTTATTAGCAGAACTAAACGAATTGAACTTTTATAAATTACCATTTCCTAAATCGTTAGGAATAGAGTATGTCAAAAAGAAGTATTGCCTATAATTAATAAATTTAATTACTTAATTATTCCAGATATTTTATCAACATTTTCAGAACATATTGCCATTCAAATTAAAAATATACTATTAAATAAATCAGGTAAAATGTTGGTTACAGGAGGTGGAGCTTACAATGATGATTTGATAGAAAGGATAAAAAAGAATAATCCAAATATAGAAATTGTTGTGCCTGAACAAAAAATAATTGAGTTTAAAGAGGCACTAATTTTTGCATTTTTGGGAGTTTTAAAGTTAGAAAATAAAATTAACGTACTTTCAAGTGTTACAGGGGCTTTTGAAGATCACTCATCAGGATTTATATATACGTTTTGAATGAGAATAAAAAAAATCATTTTTTGGAATGAAATTTAAATGTAATACATTTGTATTACCCTAAAAAATTCAAAAATATGAAACTAAAAAGTTATTTCTTACCGCTTTTATGTTTGTAACATTCTGGTCTAATGCACAAACACAATTTGAGACAGAAGGCGTAATTGTTCCTAGAAACATAGAAGTAAATGGAGGAAAAAAATTCAATTAAATGGATTTGGAACTCGATCAAAAGCTTGGGTTGATGTATATGTACAAGCTTTGTATTTAACAGCTTTATCTCAAGATCCACAAGTTATTATGGATAGTGAAACAGATATGGCCATTCGTATTGAAATAATTTCAAAAATGGTTACAGCTCGAAAGTTAACCAGTGCAATGGAAAAAGGTTTTGAAAAATCATGTGGAGAAAAACTAAACGCTATGATGCCTAAAATTAACCAATTTAAATCATTGCTTTCCGAAGAGATTGTAAAAGGAGACGTATACGTATTATCTTACAATCCAAAAGAAGAAGCTATTTCAGTTACTAAAAATGATAAGTTAAAAGGTAAAGTAGAAGGAAAAGATTTTAAAAAAGCTCTTTTCGGTATTTGGTTATCAAATGAGCCAGCAGATGAAGATTTAAAGAATGAACTTTTAGGAAAACATTAAAAAATTAACCTATAAAAAAAGTTGTGCAAAATATTTACATTTGCGCAACTTTTTTTATAAGATACACATCTAAAAATAAATAGAATAACATGAAAGAGCTTTTAAAGAAATTTGAAAATAAAGAACCAGAAGTAGTATTTCATTGGAAGGATCCAGAAACAGAAGCAGAAGGTTGGACTGTAATTAATTCGTTGCGTGGAGGAGCTGCTGGAGGAGGAACTCGTATGCGTAAAGGATTAGATATGAATGAAGTTTTATCGTTAGCCAAAACAATGGAGGTTAAATTTTCAGTTTCTGGACCAGCTATAGGAGGCGCAAAGTCAGGAATTAATTTTGATCCAAATGACCCTAGAAAAAAAGAAGTATTACAACGTTGGTATAAAGCAGTTTCTCCTTTACTAAAAAGTTATTATGGTACTGGAGGAGATTTAAATGTAGATGAAATTCACGAAGTAATACCAATGACCGAAGAATGTGGCGTTTGGCATCCACAAGAAGGTGTTTTTAATGGACATTTTAAACCAACTGAGGCTGATAAAATAAACCGTATAGGACAATTACGTCAAGGAGTTGTAAAAGTTATAGAAAATACCACCTTTTCACCTGATATTCATAGAAAATATACTGTAGCAGATATGATTACAGGGTATGGAGTAGCGCAAGCCGTTAGACATTATTATGATATTTATGGAGGGAGTGTTGTAGGTAAAAAAGCCATTGTTCAAGGTTTTGGTAACGTAGGTTCAGCAGCTGCGTTTTATTTAGCAGAAATGGGAGCCAAAATTGTAGGAATAATAGATAGAGATGGTGGTCTTATTAATGAAAATGGTTTTAGTTTTGAAGAAATTAGAACATTATTCCTAAATAAAGATGGAAATAAATTAGTAACGAATGATATGATTTCTTTTTCTGAAATTAATGAAAAAATTTGGTCTATAGGAGCAGATATTTTTGCACCATGTGCCGCATCACGTTTAGTTACAAAAGAACAGGTTGAAAGTATGATTACTTCCAGGATTAGAAGTGATTTCTTGTGGAGCCAATGTTCCTTTTGCAGATAAAGAAATTTTCTTTGGTCCTATTATGGAAGAAACAGATAGCAAAGTAAGTTTAATTCCTGATTTTATTTCAAATTGTGGTATGGCTCGTGTTTTTGCTTACTTTATGGAACGAAAAGTACAAATGACAGACGAAGCTATTTTTAATGATACTTCAGACGTTATTAAAACAGCTATCCAAAAAACATTTGATTCAAGTTCTGATAAAAAGAATATAAGCGCAAGAGCTTTTGAAATAGCATTAAAACAATTAGTTTAAAAAAATAAATCTCCAAAAAGAAAAATTTTATGCACATAAATAATATTGTAAAAATCATATAAAATATTTTGACAACAATGTCTTTGGCGATTAAAATGAAGATAGTTGATCAAGTTAAGTGGATAAGATTTTAAACTTTTGGATAGTCTTAGATATTATAGATTTATATAAAAAGAGAATATTCATATAATGATAATATTCTCTTTTTTAAATTTATAGGATCTAGCCAAGCCAACCTTCTCGATCTGAACTCCTGTATTGTATAGCTTCCGCTATATGATGAGCGTGTACACCATCTGAATTTTCAAGATCAGCAATAGTACGAGATACTTTTAATATTCTATCATAAGCTCTAGCGGATAAACTTAGTCGTTCCATTGCAGCTTTTAATAAATGAAGAGAATCATTATCTAAAGAGCAATATTCTCTTATTTGTTTTGTAGTCATTTGAGCGTTATAGTGTAAATAATCATATTTCTCAAATCTTAAACTCTGTATTTCACGTGCTTTACAGACTCTTTTTCTAATTTCTAAACTACTTTCGGAAGGACGATTGTCTGAAAGTTTTTCAAAAGGAACAGGTGTTACCTCTATATGTAGATCTATTCGATCTAATAAAGGACCTGATATTTTGTTCATATACCGTTGCATTTCATTAGAACTTGAACTTAATTTAGAAGAAGAATCATGAAAATAGCCACTCGGACTAGGATTCATACTGGCAACAAGCATAAAGGATGAAGGGTAGGTAATTGTAAATTTAGCTCTGGAAATAGTTACTTCTCGATCTTCCAATGGTTGACGCATTACTTCTAAAACTTCTCTCTTAAACTCAGGGAGTTCATCTAAAAAAAGAACGCCATTATGAGCTAAGGATATTTCTCCAGGCTGTGGATAACTGCCTCCACCTACAAGAGAAACACTTGAGGCAGAATGATGAGGAGCCCTAAAAGGACGTTGATTAATTAAACCTGAATCTTTTGATTTTCCTGCAACACTATGTATTTTTGTTGTTTCTAATGCCTCTTTTAATGTCATAGGAGGTAAAATGCTGGGTAACCTTTTAGCTAGCATGGTTTTGCCTGCTCCAGGCGGACCAATTAATATAATATTATGTCCTCCAGCTGCTGCTATTTCCATACATCTTTTAATTGATTCCTGACCTCTCACTTCTGCAAAATCAAACTCAGGAAAATCAATAGTCTTAAAAAAATTTTCTCGAGTGTTTATTTTTATAGGTTTTAGTTGTGTTTTATTTTCAAAAAAATCAATAATTTCACTCACGTTTTCAATGCCATACACCTCTAAATCAGATACGATTGCGGCTTCATTGGCATTTTGTTTGGGTAAGAAAAATCCTTTAAAACCCTCTTCTCTAGCCTTTATAGCAATAGGCAAAGCACCTTTTATAGGTTGTAAACTTCCATCTAAAGAAAGTTCGCCCATTATGACATATTGGTCTATTTTATCCTTGCTAATTTGTTCTGGAGCGGCTAGAATACCAATAGCAATCGTTAAGTCATAAGCGGATCCTTCCTTGCGTAAATCAGCAGGAGCCATATTTACGATTATTTTTTTCCTGGAAATTGATAATGATTATTTTTAAGAGCAGCTGCTATTCTAAAACAACTTTCCTTGATGGTGCTATCAGGCAATCCTACTAGATGATAACCAATCCCTTTTTCTGTGTTTACTTCTACTGTAATAGTAGTAGCATCTACGCCAAAAACGGCGCTTCCAAATACTTTTACTAACATGGCTTATATTATTTTAAAGGCTTTATATCTAATAAAATTAGTAAAAAAGAATATTAATTCTTATTTTAAACTTAAAATTTTGTTAAAATTTAATTAAAATAAAATATATTGACTGCTTATTTTTAATTTTCAAGAATTAAACAAAACTTTAATAATGAAAAATATAAAAGCATTTTTACTCCTAAATTTAGTGTTTTTACAAACAATAAATTCGCAAGAATATTTTCCAAATAATGAAAATGTTAAAAATAGATTCCATAACCTAAAAGCTTTTATTAATGCAAAAATTTACATTACACCTTCTGAAATAATAGAAAACGGAATACTATTAGTTAAAGAGGGTAAAATAATAGAAGTTGGTCAAAATGTAATAATTCCTAAAGAAACTATTAGTATTGATTTAAAAGGAAAGACAATTTATCCTTCATTTATTGATTTGTACACTAATTTTGGAATCGAAACAACGACAAAATCTAATACAAATAGAAATGATAATCCTTTTTATGATACTAAAAGAAAAGGATATTATTGGAATGAACACATTAAAACAGAAAATAATGCTTTTGAAGTTTATAAGTATGACAATCAAAGAGCAGAAGAATTTTTAAAAGCAGGATTTGGTCTTTTATGTACCCATATTCCAGATGGAATTGCTAGAGGTACAGGTGCTTTAGTATTTTTGAATAATGAACAAGAAACCCATAATTTTTTAGAAAAAACAATAACTCATCATTTCTCTTTAATGAGAAGTACATCTTCTAATCAAGCGTATCCATCTTCATTAATGGGAACATTAGCACTGTTGAAGCAGATGTATCACGATGCTAATTGGTATAAAAAGAAAATTCAGACTATAAAGATACTTCTTTAGAATCTTTGATAAAAAATGAAAAACTAGTTCAAATTTTTGACACAGAAGATAAATTAAACAGTTTACGAATAGCCAAAATAGGAAAACAATTTGGAATTAATTATATATTCAAAGGAGCAGGAAACGAATTTGAACGTATTGAAGAAATTAAAAAAATAAATTCTAAATTTATTATCCCGATTAATTTTCCCGAAGCTTATGACGTATCAGATCCTTATATAGCCAATCAAATAGAATTGGCTGATTTACGATTCTGGAATCAAGCTCCCTTAAACCCTAAAATATTAGATGATAATGGCGTTGTATTTGCCCTAACAACAGATAAATTAAAAAAAATAGAGGACTTTAAAACGAATTTATTAAAAGCCATAAAATACGGTTTAAACAAAACTAAAGCACTAGAAGCATTAACTACAGTTCCAGCTAGTTTGCTAGGGAAAACCAATAAAATAGGATGTCTGAAAAAAGGAGCTTATGCCAATTTTTTAATTACTTCAGGAGATATTTTTGATGTAAAAACTACCTTGTTTGAAAATTGGGTTAATGGTAGAAAATATATAATAAACGATTTAGAAACAAAAGATATCAGAGGAACCTATCAATTAACCATTGGAGATGAAAAATATAAAATGAATATAGAAGGAGAAATAAATACTCCCAAAATAGAAGTTAAAAACGATCAGGATAAAAAAGTAAACTCTAAATTAACAGTTTCTCATAATTGGATAAATCTTCTATTACAAACAACAGATTCCACCACAATAAAATTTCATAGATTAACAGGGTTTATTTCAGATGCTAAAAACATACAAGGAAAAGTTGTAACAGCCCAAGGATTAGAATCTACTTGGGAAGCTAAACAAACAAATGTTTTTGTAACAACCAAAGAAAAACCATCGAAAGACGAGATAAAAAAAATTTCCCCTATAACCTACCCAAATTTACCGTATGGAAACCCTGAAAGACCTAAAGAAAGAAATATACTATTTAAAAATGCCACAGTTTGGACTAATGAAAAAGAAGGAATACTAACAGAAACAGATGTCTTAATAAAAAATGGAAAAATAAAAACAATAGGAAAGAATATTAGTGATATTACAGCCGAAGTAATAGATGCAAAAGGCAAACATTTAACAAGTGGAATTGTTGATGAACACTCACATATAGCAATATCTAAAGGAGTAAATGAAGGAGGACATAATTCATCAGCCGAAGTAACAATAGAAGATGTTGTTAATTCAGAAGATATTAATATCTATAGAAATTTAGCAGGTGGAGTAACCACCTCACAATTATTACACGGTTCAGCCAATCCTATAGGTGGGCGGTCAGCTATAGTACGTTGGAAATGGGGATTAGCACCCGATGAAATGATTTTTCAAAACGCACCTCAATTTATCAAATTTGCTTTAGGAGAAAATGTAAAACAATCTAATTGGGGAATTTCAAATCCAACCCGTTTCCCGCAAACCCGTATGGGAGTAGAACAAGTATTTATAGATTATTTTACCCGAGCATTAGAATATGATAAAATGTGGAAACTCTACAATACACAAGGAAAATCAGGTAAACTAAAAGAACCACGGATTGATCTTGAATTACAAACAATAGCTGAAATCTTAAATAAAAAACGATTCATCTCATGTCATTCTTACGTTCAGTCTGAAATTTTATCTTTAATGAGAGTAGCTGAAAAATTTAACTTTAAGGTAAATACCTTTACGCATATATTAGAAGGATATAAAGTTGCGGATGAAATAAAAAAACATGGGGCAGGAGCTTCCACTTTTTCCGATTGGTGGGCCTATAAATATGAAGTAAATGATGCCATACCTTATAATGCTTCCATTCTTCATAAACAAGGAGTACTTGTAGGAATAAACTCTGATGATGCCGAAATGTCAAGACGATTAAATCAAGAAGCAGCAAAAATAGTTAAATATGGCGGCATATCAGAAGAAGAAGCTTGGAAGATGATAACATTAAATCCAGCTAAATTACTACACCTAGATGATAGAATAGGAAGTATAAAAATAGGTAAAGACGCAGATCTAGTTTTATGGAATGATAATCCATTATCAATATATGCAAAAGTAGAGAAGACCATAATTGAAGGAACTATATATTATGATAGAATACAAGATCAACAATACAGACAAACAATTCAACTGGAGAAAATAGAATTAATAAATCAAATGTTGCAGCAAAAAAACCAAGGAGCCCCTGTGCGACCAGCAACTAAAACAGAAAAAAAGCATTACCATTGCGATACAATAGAAGACTAAAAGACTCATGATAACCAATAAAGATTTAAATAAATGAAAACATATATAAAACTTCTATATTCCGTATTATTTATAACAGGAATGTATGCTCAACAAATACCAGCTCCTAAACAAACTAAATCAATACTTATTATAAATGCTATAGCCCATTTAGGAAATGGTCAGCTAATAGAAAATAGCGCGATAGGATTTAAAGACGGGAAGCTAAATTTAATAGCAGATGCACGTCTGACACGTATTGATTTAAACTCTTATGATGAGGTAATAAAGGCAGAAGGTAAACACATATATCCTGGTTTTATAGCACCTAATTCCACCATAGGACTAGTAGAAATAGACGCAGTAAAAGCAACCAATGACGAAAGAGAAATAGGAAGTTTTACTCCTAATGTAAGAAGTTTAATAGCCTATAATACAGAATCTAAAATAATAGAAACAGCTCGTATAAATGGAGTTCTCACGGCTCAAATTACACCTAGAGGAGGCTATATAGCAGGAACCTCTTCTATTGTACAAATGGATGCTTGGACTTGGGAAGATGCAATAATCAAGGAAAATGACGGAATTCATTGTTATTTTCCAATTACATTCAAAAAAACAGGTTGGTGGGCTGAACCAGGTACTATAGAAGTAAATAAAGAGTATCTAAAAGAAGTAACCGAATTTTCAGATTTCTTAAAACAAGCCAAAGCATATTTGAATAACGAATCAATAGAAAAAAATATTGTTTTTGAATCTATGAGAGGAATTTTTAATGGAACCCAAACACTATATGTAAACGCCTATGAAGAAAAACAAATCATCGACGCTATTCGAATAATAAAAGAAAATAATATACAAAAAATGGTAATCATTGGAGGCTATCAAGCAGATAAAGTAGCCCCCCTTTTAGTTCAAAATAATATTGGAGTTTTAGTAGGAAGAGTACACAGTTTGCCCAATTTAGATCACGATGATATAGATCAGCCTTTTAAACTAGCAAAGATTTTAATGGATAAAGGAGTTTTAGTAGGATTAGAAAATAGTGGTGATATGGAGCGAATGAATACAAGAAACCTTCCATTTTTAGCAGGTACAACAGTAGCATACGGATTGACAAAAGAACAAGCCCTACAAACCATTACACTAAATACAGCCAAAATTTTAGGAATAGATTCAACTTGTGGTTCCTTAGAAGTAGGTAAAGAAGCAACATTATTCATCTCAGAAGGAGATGCTCTGGATATGCGAACAAATAATTTATCACAAGCTTACATTCAAGGAAGAAAAATTTCTTTAGAATCGCATCAAACTCAATTAAACGACAAGTATAAAAAAAAATACAATATCCAATAAAAAATATAAGAAAAGTAAGAATAATATAACAAATAACACTCTGTTTTTACACTAAAACAAAGACACAAAAGAAGATATTTAGATCAGATAAAAAAACTTAAATCTCTAATTCTTGGTTCTTGAAACAAAAATCGTAATTTTGTATTCCAAAATAGAAGAATTACAATATGTTAGACAGACTTCAATATGTAAAACAACGTTTTGATGAAGTATCAGACTTAATTATTCAGCCAGATGTTATAGCTGATCAGAAACGTTATGTACAATTAAATAAAGAATACAAAGATTTAAAAGCATTGGTTGAAAAACGAGAAGAATACGTAAATCTTGTTGGAAATATTAATGAAGCTAAAGAAATAATAGCAGATGGTTCTGATGCAGAAATGGTAGAAATGGCCAAAATGCAATTAGAAGAAGCACAAGAAAGACTACCACAATTAGAAGAAGAGATCAAGTTTATGCTTATTCCTAAAGATCCAGAAGATGCTAAAAATGTAATGGTAGAAATTAGAGCAGGTACAGGTGGAGATGAAGCTTCTTTATTTGCAGGAGATTTATACAAAATGTACACCAGATACTGTGAAACAAAAGGATGGAGAACCTCTGTTGTAGATCTAAACGAAGGAACAGCAGGTGGATTTAAAGAAATTATTTTTGAAGTAACAGGGGAAGACGTTTATGGAACTCTAAAATATGAAGCAGGTGTACATCGAGTACAACGTGTACCACAAACAGAAACGCAAGGACGAGTACATACCTCAGCAGCTACTGTTATGGTATTACCAGAAGCAGAAGAATTTGATGTACATATAGATATGAATGATGTACGTATAGACTTATTCTGTTCTTCAGGACCAGGCGGACAGTCCGTAAATACAACTAAATCAGCTGTTCGGATGACACATATTCCAACAGGATTAGTGGCACAATGTCAAGACGAAAAATCCCAACATAAAAATAAAGATAAAGCCTTATCAGTACTACGTTCCCGCTTATATGAAATGGAACTAGCTAAAAAACAAGAAGAAGACGCTAAAAAACGTAATTCGCAAGTTAGTTCAGGTGACCGTTCTGCAAAAATTAGAACTTATAACTTTCCACAAGGACGTGTAACAGATCACCGAATAGGAATGGATATCTTTGATATGGATGGGGTGATGAGTGGGAAAATTCAAAAATTCATAGACGAATTACAATTAGTAGCTAATACAGAAAAACTAAAAGAATCAGAAGTATATTAATAAGACTGTCCCGAAAGGAACAGTCTTTTCATTTTGACCGAATAGAAACTCCAACGAAGTGAATAGTAAAAGTAAATTATATAATACTAATAATGTGTTTATCCTATAATAGATACTGATCTTTAACTTTTCAGACCCCACGAAAAAAAACTTTTTAACCATCAAATAAATTTAAATGAAAAAAATTTTAGCATTATTTTCCCTATTTCTTTGTACAGAACAAATAGAAGCACAATCCTATATAGGATTTGTACCCGATAATTACAGCGGTGTGCATGGGATGATTTATAACCCTGCTACTATAGTAGCATCTCCTTATCGTTTGGATTTAAATCTAGTTTCAGGGAGTGCCTTGCTAGGCAATGATTATTTTGGTGTAAAAATTACAGATCTTTTAAAAAAAGATTTTGACATAGATTTACAATCTAAAAAATTTGCTTCATCAAATAATAATATAATCGTAAATGCAGACATACTAGGTCCTTCATTTATGTTTAATATAACACCAAAACATTCTATTGGATTCTTCTCCAGAGCTAGAGGAAATGCAAACATACACGAACTAAATGGTACTCTATTTGATAAATTTAGAAAAGACTTTAAAGACATTAAAGACTACAACATAGATGAAGGAGACTTTAATATGGTAGCAAATAGCTGGGCAGAATTAGGGCTATCTTATGGAGCTATTATATTAAATAATGAGCAATATTCATTAAAAGGAGGTATATCACTAAAATACTTACAAGGATTTGCTAACTCCTACGCTTATGGAAAAAACATAAACCTATTTTTCAACGCAAACAATTTTCCTAATAATCAAAAAATTACAGCTACAGGAGATTTTGTTTATGGAGGTACAAAAGATTTTAATAACCTAGATAAAGAACTAAAATACAACCCAAACTCAAATGGTTTTGGAGGTGATCTAGGATTAATTTTTGAAATAAAAAACCAAAATGTTCAAAAAAAATATGGACCTAATTATAAATGGAAATTTGGAGTATCTGTAACAGATATAGGTACTATTAATTATAAAACAAATACTGAAAACCATTACGAATTTAATAGCATCACCGTAAATCAAGTATTAGTAGAATCAGCAGGTAATTTAGAAAAGATATTAGCCCTATTTGATACAAGACCAGAAATCTATTCTTCACAAAAAGTAACGCTGCCAACAGCCTTGCATACTAATATAGATTGGAATTTTTTTAGAAAATTTTATTTAAATATTAATGGAGATTTTAATCTAAATGATAAAAAAGCACTAAATACAACATCAATTGCAAACACCTATATTGTAACTCCACGTTACGAAAGCAAATGGTTTAGTTTTGCAATACCTATTAATTATTTAGAATATAGAGGACTAAATGTAGGAACTAGTTTACGCTTAGGTCCTTTATTTATAGGATCAGGATCTGTTTTAAGCAATTTAATTTCTTCAGAATCAAAAGGAGCAGATGTATATTTTGGATTAAAAGTGCCAATCTACAAAGGAGAAAAACGTAAAAAAGAACCAAAAGAAATTAAAATACCAGAACCTACTCCCGTAGCTCAAGAAAAAATAATACCTGATACAGATAATGATGGAGTCCTAGATAATCTAGACCAATGTATTAACGAAAAAGGACCCAAAGAAAATAAAGGATGCCCTTATAAAGACACAGATAATGATGGTGTTATAGACCCTGAAGATAAATGTATAACAGTAGTAGGACCTGTTGAAAACAACGGTTGCCCTTGGCCTGATACTGATGGAGACATGGTTTTAGATAAAGATGATAAATGTGTAAACGTTCCTGGAACAATTAAAAATAATGGATGTCCAGAAGTTACACAAGCAGTTGTTAAAAAACTAAACGATTATGCAAAAACAATTTTATTTGATGCAGGAAAAAACACTTTCCAAGCCTCTACCTATTCAGTATTAGAAGCCATGACAGCCTTATTAAATGAATATCCTACAGCTAAATTTTCATTAGAAGGACATACTGACAGTGTTGGTAAAGCAGAAGTTAATAAAACACTTTCAGAATCTCGTGCGTCTGCTATTATGAATTACCTAGTAGATAAAGGAATTGATAAATCTCGACTAAAAGCTATAGGTTACGGAGAATCAAAACCCATTGCCTCTAATAAAACAAAAGCAGGAAAAGCATTAAATAGAAGAGTAGAAGTGAAATTAATCATTGAATAATTCATCCTTCTTTAGTATATTGAACGTTATTGAAACACAATAACGTTCAATATGAAAAAAATAAATTTTTAAAAAGAGACTGTCCAAAAAGTTCGCAATCTTGTCATCTCGACTAAAGGAACAAATCACATAATGTTGATTTATTACTTTTAGGACAGCCTCTTTTTTCTCTTACTGCTCAAGAAAAAGAAACGAATGAATTAAAAATTAGCTGCCGAATAGTTTCCATAAATAATATTATAAATACTGTTACGAACAGCTACCAGACCAGCAAGTTTAGGAACCATACCAATTGACAATGAAGTCAGTAAAGGTACATTTACTCTAGAGTATAACTATGCAATAATTAATAGATTAAATTTATGATTACATCTAGCTTATGAAGTTTTTGAATCAGATGTATTATCTAATAATAAAGTAATTAATAAGCAAAAAGAAGAAAACATTACCCTAGCCCTAAAATCTAATTATAACTATTTTTTAAACCATAAATTTAGACTATGTTCAGGACTAGCAATAGGATATACTCTTATACGAAATAGAACAAATCAATTATTATCAGAAGGAATATCCTTTGATAATTCAAGCCAATTTAGTTTTTAAATCAAAGACATAGTATTTAGGTATGGGAAAAAATTAGGAATCAGCGTAGAATCAGGATTAGGTTATAAAAGAATTTTAAACAGAGGAATTTCCTATCAATTCTAAAACTAATATATTTCTTAAAAGGATGTTCAATTTGAATATCCTTTTTTTATTTTTGCACCACAAAATAAGATGATGACAACACAACAATTGATCCAACAAATCCAACAAAAAAATCATTCCTTTGTATAGGTTTAGATGTAGATTTAGAAAAAATTCCACAACACCTATTAACAAAAGAAGACCCTATTTTTGAATTTAATAAAACCATTATAGATGCTACACACGATTTGTGCGTAGCTTATAAACCCAATATAGCTTTCTTTGAAGCCTATGGAGTTAAAGGATGGATTTCACTAAAAAAAACCATCCAGTACATCAACGAAAATTATCCTCAAATTTTTACCATTGCAGATGCAAAAAGAGGAGACATAGGCAATACTTCTACTATGTATGCAAAAGCTTTTTTTCAAGATTTAGAATTTGATTCAATTACCGTAGCACCCTACATGGGAAAAGATTCAGTAGAACCCTTCCTATCATTTGAAAATAAACATACAATCATGTTAGCCCTAACATCTAATGAAGGAGCCTTTGATTTTCAAACACTAACTACTAATGGAAAAGAATTATACCAACAAGTAATAGAAACTTCTAAAACTTGGAAAAATACCCAAAATTTAATGTATGTAGTAGGAGCAACTAAGGCAGAATATTTTCAAGAAATTAGAAAAATAATTCCCGAAAGCTTCCTGCTAGTTCCAGGAATAGGAGCACAAGGAGGAAACCTACAAGAAGTATGTAAATACGGAATGAATAAAAATGTAGGTTTATTAATTAATTCCTCCAGAGGAATAATTTATGCCTCTAAAAATCAAGATTTTGGTATAAAATCAAGAGAAGAAGCCCTGAAAATACAAAAAGAAATGAAACAAATTTTAAAAGAAAGAGCAATTCTATAAAAAGAAACTATAAAAGAGTTGAATTATCAAACTTAAACAAATGATTTATACGGATCAAATAGGAAATCAACATAATTTAGAAACAACACCAAAAAGAATAGTTTCATTAGTACCTTCACAAACAGAACTATTATATGATTTAGGATTAGAAAATAAAATTGTAGGTATTACAAAATTTTGTGTACACCCTTTCCATTTTAAATCAACTAAAACCATAGTAGGAGGTACAAAAAATATAAAATTTGATAAAATAAAAGAATTAAAACCTGATATTATAATTTGTAATAAAGAAGAAAACACACAAGAAATAGTTCAAGAACTAAGTTCAATCTGCCCAGTTTGGGTAACTGATATTTATACACTAGAAGATAATAACAAGATGATTGAAGATTTTGGCAAACTATTCAACGTTCGTACCGAATCACAAAAATGGATTGATAAAATTAATTTTCTAAAAAATGATTTTCTACATTTTATAGAAAATTATGAAAAACAAACCGTAGCGTATTTCATTTGGGGAAAACCCTATATGGCAGCAGGAAGAAATACTTTCATAAATCACTTACTAGAGATCAATAAATTAGAAAACATTTATGCAACTAATGATAAGTATCCTGAAAGATATCCTGGAAGTTATTGTACAAAAAATGCGTATTCAAGGCGATCCCGATCTTATTTTCTTATCATCAGAACCATATCCATTCAAAGATGAACACGCATTTGAATTAGGACGATATTCTCATCATGCCAAAACCGTTTTTGTTGATGGAGAAATGTTTTCTTGGTACGGTTCACGACTAGTAAAAGCCTTTGATTACTTTAAAAAATTACGTTTAAGAATAGGAGAACTACATCTTCACCACACACATCGATAACATAATAAACATCTCAAAAAATATGATTCATTATACCATTTATGAAAATACTTCCACAAATCAATGGGTAACCTTTATACATGGAGCAGGAGGGAGTTCTTCTATATGGTTTAAACAAATTAGAGAATTTCAAAAACACTTCAATGTCTTACTGTTGGATTTAAGAGGACATGGAAATTCTAAAAAAACAAGCCTCTCAAAAAAATATACCTTTACATCTATAGCTCATGACGTACTAGAAGTTATAGACTATCTAAAAATACAATCATCTCATTTTATTGGAATTTCCCTAGGAACTATAGTAATTAGACAATTAGCCGAAATACAACCAGAAAGAGTTAAAAGTATGATAATGGGAGGAGCAATCTTAAAAATGAATTTCCGTTCACAAATATTGATGAGAATAGGAAATGTTTTTAAATACATACTCCCTTATTTAGTTCTCTATAAATTATTTGCCTTTATTATTATGCCAAAGGAGAACCATAAACAATCTCGTTTAATGTTTATCAATGAAGCCAAAAAAATATATCAAAAAGAATTTATAAAATGGTTTAAACTAACAACCGAAATAAATCCCGTATTAAGTTGGTTTAGACAAGTAGAATTAAATATTCCAACTTTATATATAATGGGAGAAGAAGACTATATGTTCCTTCCAGCTGTAAAAAAGGTAGTAGAAGCACATTATAAATCAGCAAAACTAACCATTATTGAAAAATGTGGACATGTTGTAAATGTAGAACAAGCCCACGCCTTCAATAAAAAAGCAATTGATTTTTTAAGAAAATTGTAATAATCAATTTAAAATCTTTTAACTCAGATTATATATTAGACTTTGTGATGAAAATGAAAAAGAATAAAAAAATTTTCATATAGACAGTTTACCATACTAACAACAAAAATCGTTAGTTCGAGCGCGAAGCACATCGGGAACCAATACTAATTTTTATTGCTTTTGTAGGATAGTGACTAAATCAACATGCAGTTTGTCACTCCGATAACGTAAGGAGGAGCCTCGTAATCAATATTATGTGATTTCTCCCTTTGGTCGAAATGGCAAGATTGCGAACTTTTTGGGCAGTTTCAAGATTAAAAGAATAGTATTATGAGGAAATTTCAAAGTTAGATGGTATAAATCAATATGCGGTTTGTCACTCCTACGAAGGAGGAGTCTTATAATCAATATTATGTGATTTCTCCCTTTGGTCGAAATGACAAGATTGCGAACTTTTTGGGCAGTCTAAGGGTTAAAAAAATAGTATGATGAGGAAATTTCAAAGTTTAAATAGTATAAATCAACATGCAGTTTGCCACTCCTACACAAGGAGGAGTTTGATAATCAACATTGTGTCATTTCTCCCTTTGGTCGAAATGACAAGATTGTGAACTTTTTGGGTAGTCTCGAGGTTTAAAAAAAGTATTATAAGGAAATTTCAAAGTTAGATGGTATAAAAAACCAAAATAAAATAACTTCAAAAAAAAGAGGCGTTTATGCCTCTTGTATATTCTTAAATTTTTACTTCGATATTCCCATAGTGGATGGAATCTCAACGGTTCCGTCCAACATGGGTTTGATTGTTAGCTCTTCGAGCCCAACGAAACCTTAGCTGTTGGCGGTAGTGCCTTATTATAATTTGTTTATTTCTTCTTTGGTTAAGCCTGTTGCCTGCGTAATGATTTCTACTGAAACACCTAATCTTTTTAAGGATTTAGCCGTTTCAATCTTTCCTTCAATTAATCCTTCCATCTTTCCTTCGTCGAAAGCAGTGTCGATAACGCCTTTTAGATCTCGGTAAACTTTAAGGCTGCTCTCGTATTTGTCTAAATCCAATTGCCCAAAATTTGCCAATTCTGCTTTTTCAAAGGCTTGGGTAAATACTTCGTCTTTGAAAATTGTGGGAATATTTTGAAAATCTTCCAAGTTTTTGATGAAATATAACCATTTGTCTAAACGGGAGTTTAAGTCGGTTTCCTGTTTGTTAAAATTGGGCATTTCTAAGTAGATATAGGTCAGTTTATCGTAAAATACTTTTCCGTTTTGGTTTTTTAGTTTGATGGTATGTACTACTTCGCTTCTTTCGGGTTCTGTTTCATAATCGTCGAAGGTGAAATCTAAAACACCTACGCAATAAACCGCTTTCAAGTTATAGTTCCATTCGCCTTTTTCGGCTTGTTCTCTAATGGGAAATGTGGAGTAATAGATGGTTCTTTCTTTGAAATAGTTTTGCTTGGCTTTTTGGAGTTCTACGATGAATTTTTCGCCTTTTTCGTTTTCGCAATAGATGTCGTAGATGGCTTTTCTGTCGAGGTCGCTCTGCCCGAGTTGTTCGGTGTTTTTAAAAGAAAGTTCTTTGATCTGGTCATATTCTGGCAACAAGGCATTGAGGAAGTCGATAAGCAGGTTTTTACTGGCTTCTTCCCCAAATATCTTCTTAAACCCAAAATCCGTAAAGGGATTGATGTATTTTGCCTTCATGTTCTCAACTTGTTTTCTTTGTCAAATTTACAAAAAATAATCTTTGATGTTGATCTTAAATTTCGGAGGATTCTGGTTGAGTATATAATTGAAATCATTGTTAATTCGAGCGTGAAGCGCATCGAGAATCAAGACTAATTTTTATTGCTTTTGTAGGATAGTGTCTCAACATGCGGTTTGTCACTCCTGCGTGAGGAGGAGTTTGATAATCAATAGTATGTGATTTCTCCCTTTGGTCGAAATGACAAGATTGCGGACTTTTTGGGCAGTCTCAGGGTTAAAAAAATAGTATTATGAGGAAATTTCAAAGTTAGATGGTATAAATCAAAATGTAGTTTGTTACTCAGTAAGGAGGAGTTTGATAATCAATAGTATGTGATTTCTCCCTTTGGTCGAAATGACAAGATTGCGAACTTTTTGGGCAGTCTAAGGGTTAAAAAAAGTATTATAAGGAAATTTCAAAGTTAGATGGTGTAAATCAACATGCGGTTTATTACTCAGTAAGGAGGAGTTTGATAATCAATATTATGTGATTTCTCCCTTTGGTCGAAATGACAAGATTGTGAACTTTTTGGGCAGTCTAAGGGTTAAAAAAATAGTATTATGAGGAAATTTCAAAGTTAGATGGTGTAAATAAACATACGGTTTGTTACTCAGTAAGGAGGAGTTTCATAATCAATATTATGTGATTTCTCCCTTTGGTCGAAATGACAAGATTGTGAATTTTTTGGGCAGTTTCAAGGTTAAAAAAAGTATTATAAGGAAATTTCAAAGTTAGATGGTATAAATCAACATGCGGTTTGTTACTCAGTAAGGAGGAGTCTTATAATCAATAGTATGTGATCTCTCCCTTTGGTCGAAATGACAAGATTGCGGACTTTTTGGGCAGTCTCAGGGTTAAAAAAATAGTATTATGAGAAAATTTCAAAGTTAGATGGTATAAATAAACATGCGGTTTGTTACTCAGTAAGGAGGAGTTTGATAATCAATAGTATGTGATTTCTCCCTTTGGTCGAAATGACAAGATTGCGAACTTTTTGGGCAGTCTCAGGGTTAAAAAAATAGTATTATGAGGAAATTTCAAAGTTTAAAATAATATAAATCGACATGCAGTTTGTCACTCCGACGTGAGGAGGAGTCTCATAATCAATAGTATGTGATTTCTCCCTTTGGTCGAAATGACAAGATTGCGAACTTTTTGGACAGTCTCGAGGTTTAAAAAAAGTATTATGAGGAAATTTCAAAGTTAGATGGTGTAAATCAACATGCGGTTTGTTACTCAGTAAGGAGGAGTTTTATAATCACCATTATGTGATTTCTCCCTTTGGTCGAAATGACAAGATTGTGAATTTTTTGGGTAGTCTCGAGGTTAAAAAAATAGTATAAATCGACATGCAGTTTGTCACTCCGACGTGAGGAGGAGTCTTATAATCAACATTATGTGATTTCTCCCTTTGGTCGAAATGACAAGATAGCGAACTTTTTGGGCAGTCTCAGGGTTAAAAAAATAGTATGATGAGGAAATTTCAAAGTTTAAATAGTATAAATCAACATGCGGTTTGTCACTCCGACGTGAGGAGGAGTCTCATAATCAATAGTATGTGATTTCTCCCTTTGGTCGAAATGACAAGATTGCGAACTTTTTGGGCAGTCTCAGGGTTAAAAAAATAGTATTATGAGGAAATTTCAAAGTTTAAAATAATATAAATCGACATGCAGTTTGTCACTCCGACGTGAGGAGGAGTCTCATAATCAATAGTATGTGATTTCTCCCTTTGGTCGAAATGACAAGATTGCGAACTTTTTGGACAGTCTCGAGGTTTAAAAAAAGTATTATGAGGAAATTTCAAAGTTAGATGGTGTAAATCAACATGCGGTTTGTTACTCAGTAAGGAGGAGTTTTATAATCACCATTATGTGATTTCTCCCTTTGGTCGAAATGACAAGATTGTGAATTTTTTGGGTAGTCTCGAGGTTAAAAAAATAGTATAAATCGACATGCAGTTTGTCACTCCGACGTGAGGAGGAGTCTTATAATCAACATTATGTGATTTCTCCCTTTGGTCGAAATGACAAGATAGCGAACTTTTTGGGCAGTCTCAGGGTTGAAAAAATAGTATGATGAGGAAATTTCAAAGTTTAAATAGTATAAATCAACATGCGGTTTGTCACTCCGACGTGAGGAGGAGTCTCATAATCAATAGTATGTGATTTCTCCCTTTGGTCGAAATAACAAGATTGCGAACTTTTTGGGCAGTCTCAGGGTTAAAAAAAAGTATTATAAGGAAATTTCAAAGGTTAAATGGTATTATTCTAAAAAAATCTAAATCAGTTCTAAAAAACACATTTACCTATTAGATAAGCATCCTTGATAATTATCTAAAAAATAAAAACAAAGCTTCCAGTTTATCATTTTTGAGCAAAAAAAACGATATAATCAAGTATTCAATTTAAAGTACACCTTCCCGTAATCTATTTTTTTATAGTAAAAAGACAGGTGAAAAATGATAAAATCTAACTTTTTATTACTTTCATTATTCTTAAAAATCATTTAAAAAATTAAATAAGATTCTAGCTATTATCATTCTCTTTAAATAGGTTTATATATTTTATTCGTTCCTTGTAAATTTGAATCATCTCTAAATTGTGATAATAATCTAAAGAATTTGGATTTAGAATTTTTAAGATTTCCTCACGTTGTGCAATCATATCATTCAAATGCTTGATCGTTTTATCATGTTCGTTTTCTTTGAAATAAATGGAAGCAGGTTCGTTTACATAATTTGCACTGAATAAGACATTTTCTAAAATTTGATATTTTGTTGATGGAATTTTCTTCCCATTTTCGTATCCGTTATAAGTTTGGAATGAAACACCTATTAAATCAGCTACTTCTTTTTGAGTCAAGCCCTTCTTCTTTCTAGCTATTTTTAATTTTTCTGGAGTCATAGATTTTTCTGTGGTTTGGTCTAATTTTAAAATTGTTTATTGTTTTATAAATTATTTGATTTTTTATTTGTTTAAAATCAAATATTTTATATATTTGTGTATCTGGTTTTCATATATAATTTGAGCGTGTATATAATCTGTTTAATTATAACATGCAGTTTATGCAAACTATTTGTGAAAATAGTTATGGTATTACTCTAAAAAAAAAATCTATATCAGTTCTAAAAAACACATTTACCTAATTAGATAATCATCCCTAATAATTATCTAAAAAAATAAAAACAAAACTTCAGTTTATCATTTTTGAGCAAAAAAAGCGATATAATCAAGTATTCAATTTAAAGTACACCTTCCCGTAATCTATTTTTTTATAGTAAAAAGACAGGTGAAAAATGATAAAATCTAACTTTTTATTACTTTCATTATTCTTAAAAATCATTTAAAAAATTAAATAAGATTCTAGCTATTATCATTCTCTTTAAATAGGTTTATATATTTTATTCGTTCCTTGTAAATCTGAATCATCTCTAAATTGTGATAATAATCTAAAGAATTTGGATTTAGAATTTTTAAGATTTCCTCACGTTGTGCAATCATATCATTCAAATGCTTGATCGTTTTATCATGTCCGTTTTCTTTGAAATAAATAGAAGCAGGTTCGTTTACATAATTTGCACTGAATAAGACATTTTCTAAAATTTGATATTTTGTTGATGGAATTTTCTTCCCATTTTCGTATCCGTTATAAGTTTGGAATGAGACACCTATTAAATCAGCTACTTCTTTTTGAGTCAAGCCCTTCTTCTTTCTAGCTATTTTTAATTTTTCTGGAGTCATAGATTTTTCTGTGGTTTGGTCTAATTTTAACATTGTTTATTATTTTATAAATTATTTGATTTTTTATTTGTTTAACATCAAATATTTTATATATTTGTATATCTGGTTTTCACATATAGTTTGAGTGTGTATATAATCCGTTTAATTATAACACGCAGTTTACACAAACTATTTGTGCAAATATTTTGTGCATATATTAAAAACAAATATACAAAAGTTATGTTAGTTGATTCTAAAAATACAATGAAGAAGAGAGAACTGTCTACATTAAAACGTATTGAGCTAATTCAGCGTTCAAGTAGCCTTTTGATGGGTTTTTTTCATAAAGGTTTTAGAAGTTTTGATGCCTTCAAAGCAGTTATTCAAAATTATTATCCAGAAATACCAGAATCAAAAGTGTTTGATTTTTGGCATTTCAGAAATGTAAATGAAGAAGTGTGTAATAAAATAGAATTAGTTCTAGGAGTCTTGGTTAATCAATAAGACCCCAAAAATAAACTTAAAAAAAGAGTTAATTCAGAGATAATATTTCAATAAATTATTTAGTAATCAAACTATTACGAAATAGATAGTGAAAAATAGATCTTATAGAGATAATTTATTTGATAAAAAGATATTTATTGATGAAATAAAGAAGTCATTAAAAACAGATTCAGATAATATAACAAAAATAAAAGGATAAAAAAATCATGAAATCATTATCAAATCTATTTTTTATTAACATTGAAAATTATATATGAAAACTATAAAAAAAATAGGAATGTGTAATAATTGTTTGGTCTGGTTATTAATAGGAGTAATATTAAACCTATTCGTTCAAGCTATACTTTATTTGATATTATAATCAAAAAAATACATTAGAAAAAATACAATTTGTTTTTAACTCATGAAATAAAAACACCTAAAAATAAAAGACCTAAAAGTCTTGTGGCATCCTTATATAATCTATTAAGCTTACAGTTTTTAGTTTTTTTTTAGTTTTTTTAGTCTTTAATTTTAGGTCTATTAATGAGGTCTAATGTATTTCCCCTAGGAATGTCTACAGTTAAATGTTTGTAGAAAAAAAGTTTTAAAAATGACAAACTTGGTGGTTGGGAGTCGTTTTTTAACTTCTGTTTTTTTTAATAAAAAAGATAAACTATTAAACTAAACTTAGGCATTCCTTTTTTTAATCTTTTGCAATCAAAAGAAAAGTTGCATTATAAAATATGTTTTAAGTCTAAAAAAAAATAAATAAAGACTTGTCAATACTTCTGGCTAAAAAGGGGGGGCTACTTGTCTAATGTATAAGATCTGTATTGAGATAATCTAAAAAAATAATCTTATTTAATTACTTTGCTAGTGGTAATAATCTTGTTAGATATGATAAAATAAGCTATAAAGTTAAGTTAATTATCCTTTATATTCAGATTATCTAAATTTTTGTATAATTAATTTCTAACTTTTTTCTTGATCCATCATTAGTTTGATGAATTGTTGATAAAACTGAAAAGCTCATACATCATGACAAAATGATCTATGAGCTTTATAGCTTTAAACTGTTATGTTTTGTGATCCAATCAGGATTCGAACCTGAGACCTACTGCTTAGAAGGCAGTTGCTCTATCCAGCTGAGCTATTGGACCTTTTAGATAAAATCTAAATTTTTCTTTGTCGGGGTGGCAGGATTCGAACCTGCGACCTCCTGGTCCCAAACCAGGCGCGATGACCGGGCTACGCTACACCCCGTAAGACTTTAGAAAAGCGGAGAGACAGGGACTCGAACCCTGGCATCGGTTACCCGATGACAGATTAGCAATCTGCTCCGTTACCACTCCGGCACCTCTCCTTAATTTTAAATATTTTAATGAACTTTCAACCTATTTAAGTTGATTTTTGTGATCCAATCAGGATTCGAACCTGAGACCTACTGCTTAGAAGGCAGTTGCTCTATCCAGCTGAGCTATTGGACCTTTTAGATAAAATCTAAACTTTTCTTTGTCGGGGTGGCAGGATTCGAACCTGCGACCTCCTGGTCCCAAACCAGGCGCGATGACCGGGCTACGCTACACCCCGTAAGACTTTAGAAAAGCGGAGAGACAGGGATTCGAACCCTGGCATCGGTTACCCGATGACAGATTAGCAATCTGCTCCGTTACCACTCCGGCACCTCTCCAACGATTTTTACAAGAACTTTTATTTCGTTTTGCGGTTGCAAAGATATAATAAGATTGTGTTTTTACAAGTATTTATTTGTTTTTTTTTAAAAAAAAATAAGGATCATTTTATTTAAAAACATAATGTCTTAAACTCTAAATGTTTAGAGTTGTTAAATCATATTAACGAACTCTTAATTTAATATCTTCAATACAAAATAAGATAAGAAAATAAATCAAAAAAGGAAAACCCATGATAAAACAAATTAAAATCAAATAAAGTTTTATACCAACTTCTTATACGAATTATCATTAAAAGAGTTTACTATTTCTATTTTAAATTAGTATTTTCGCACAAACTAATTTAGAAAATTATTCGTAATGAAAAAAGTGGTTATAGTATCAGCTGCCCGTACACCAATAGGAAGTTTCATGGGGGCTTTATCAACGGTTACAGCTCCACAACTAGGTGCTGTTGCCATTAAAGGTGCTTTAAATAAAATAAATTTAGATCCAGCCTTAGTAAATGAGGTATATATGGGAAATGTTATTCAAGCAGGAGTAGGACAAGCCCCAGCTAGACAAGCAGCATTATTTGCAGGACTTACAAATGAGGTTCCTTGTACTACTGTAAACAAAGTATGTGCATCAGGTATGAAAGCGGTTATGATGGGAGCACAAGCTATTATGTGTGGTGATGCAGATATTATTGTAGCAGGAGGAATGGAAAATATGTCGTTAATTCCTCATTATGTACACATGCGTAATGGTGTGAAATTTGGTCCTACCACATTTATAGATGGAATGCAAAAAGATGGTTTAACAGACGCTTATGACAATAACGCTATGGGAGTATGTGCAGACTTATGCGCAACAGAACATAATATTACCCGTGAAGAACAAGACCATTTTGCGATCCAATCCTATCAAAGATCAGCCTCTGCTTGGGAGTCAGGAAAATTTGATAACGAAATTATTCCCGTTACAATTCCTCAAAGAAAAGGAGAGCCTATTGTAGTCTCTAAAGATGAAGAGTATACAAATGTAAAATTAGATAAAATTCCAGCTTTAAACCCTGTATTCACAAAAGAAGGAACTGTTACAGCAGCAAACGCTTCAACAATTAACGATGGAGCAGCCGCATTAGTTTTAATGAGCGAAGAAAAAGCAAATGAATTAGGATTAAAACCATTAGCCTATATAAAAGGATATGCGGATGCTGCACAAGAGCCTAAATGGTTTACAACAGCCCCAGCTAAAGCATTACCATTAGCCCTAGCCAAAGCAGGTCTAACCTTAGATCAAGTAGACTTTTTTGAATTTAACGAAGCTTTTTCAGTAGTAGGATTAGCAAATGCTAAAATACTAGGGTTAAATAATGAAAAAGTAAATATAAATGGAGGAGCTGTTTCATTAGGTCATCCACTAGGATGCTCTGGAGCAAGAATCATCGTTACTTTATTGAACGTATTAGAGCAAAACAATGCAAAAATAGGAGCAGCAGCCATTTGTAACGGTGGAGGAGGAGCCTCTGCTATTGTAATAGAAAAAATCTAATAATAAAATCCCTATGAGTTATGAGTAAAGTCCTTAAAAAGAATTTTTTCATAACTCATAATTTAAAAAATAGAATACACAAAATGTTTGGCATTTGTAATTTAGCTAATATCCCTTTACGTCTAGAACCAAGTGATCGCAGTGAACTCGTTTCACAAGTTTTGTTTGGCGAGCATTTTCAGATAATAGAGCAAAACCCAAAATGGTCTAAAATAAAATTAGCCTTTGATGCCTATGAAGGATGGGTAGACAATAAACAATTTAAACCTATAACAGCTCAAACCTATCAAAAACTTGAAAACTCTGATTTACTACTAAATGGCGATTTTATAGAATATGTTACAACGTCAGAAAAAGGACTAATGGCTATCCCTCTTGGAGCTTCTCTACGTTTTTTAGATCTGCCAACCATAAATACAGAAAACTATCATTTTGAAGGATTAAAAATAACAGGACAGAAATCAAAAACCGAAATTATTAATACGGCCTTTATGTACTTACACAGCCCCTACTTATGGGGAGGAAAAACACCTTTTGGAATAGATTGTTCCGGTTTCACTCAAATGGTATACAAATTAAACGGCTATAAACTACTCAGAGATGCTTCTCAACAAGCCGCACAAGGTGATGCTCTAAGTTTTATAGAAGAAAGCGAACCAGGTGATTTAGCCTTTTTGACAACGAAGAAGGTAATATTATTCATGTAGGAATCATAATGGAAAACAATTATATCATACATGCCAGTGGAAAAGTTAGGATAGATCGCTTAGACCATTTAGGAATATACAATGCCGAACAAAATAAACATACACACAAATTAAGAGTGATAAAAAAATTATCTAATTCATCTTTTTTAATACATCATTAGCATTCATTTATTCTTAAAAAAATATAGTTAACTTTGCTACTAAATTTTTTAAGATATTCATGAATCTAGACACTATTGTAGCGCTTGCTACTCCATCAGGAGCGGGAGCCATAGCTGTAATCCGTATTTCAGGTAAAGAGGCAATTGTTAAAGCACAACAAGTTTTTAAATCCATTAAAAATAAAGACTTAGCCAAACAAAAATCCCATACGCTACATTTAGGGCATATTGTAGATGGAGATAAAATTCTAGATCAAGTCCTTCTTTCCTTATTCAAAGGACCCAATTCCTACACGGGCGAAGACACCGTAGAAATTTCCTGTCACGGATCTATATTCATACAACAACAAATCATCCAGCTACTACTTCGCAAAGGCTGCCGTATGGCACAAGCAGGCGAATTTACTCTGCGCTCTTTCCTAAACGGAAAAATGGACCTTTCACAGGCCGAAGCCGTAGCCGACTTGATTGCCTCGGACAACGAAGCCAGTCATCAAATTGCCATGCAACAAATGCGTGGCGGCTTTAGCAATGAATTAGCAAAACTACGCGAGGAATTATTAAACTTCGCTTCCTTAATTGAATTGGAATTGGATTTTGCCGAAGAAGATGTAGAATTTGCCGATAGAAGTCAGTTTATAGATTTATTAAACCGCATCGAATTTGTTTTAAAACGCTTAATTGACTCCTTTGCCGTAGGTAACGTCATTAAAAACGGAATTCCCGTAGCCATTGTAGGCGAACCTAATGTAGGTAAATCGACCCTATTAAATGCACTATTAAACGAAGAACGCGCCATTGTTTCTGATATTGCAGGAACCACCCGTGATACCATAGAAGATGAACTAGTCATCAACGGCATAGGCTTTCGTTTTATAGACACCGCAGGCATACGAGAAACAAAAGATGTCGTAGAAAGCATAGGAATCCAAAAAACCTTCGAAAAAATCGAACAAGCACAAGTGGTTCTATTTTTAGTTGACAGTTCACAGCTAATAGTCAGTAGTTTAGATTCACTTAAAAATGAAATAGAACAAATTAAAAACAAATATCCTCAAAAAACGTTACTGACAATTTTCAATAAAATGGATTTGATGCCAACCGAATTAATGTCAAACATCAAATCTCAAATTTCAAATTGTTTATTCATCTCAGCTAAACAAAAAATAGGTATCGATGAGTTAAAGAACACCCTATTATCATTTGTAAAGACAGGAGCCCTGCGCAACAACGAAACGATTATAACGAATACCCGTCATTACGATTCGTTACTCAAAGCCCTAGAAGAAATTCAAAAAGTACAATGGGGCATACAACAAGGTTTGTCTTCAGATTTGATGGCAATTGATATACGACAGGCATTGTATTATTTTGGTGAAATTACTGGGGAAGTAACTAACGATGAATTGTTAGGTAATATCTTTGCAAACTTTTGTATCGGAAAGTAGTTATCTTTCTCTTATCTTCTAACTGCTTGTTTTTATTGGGTTTATAAACAAACATTCTTCTCTTTTTGTTGCCCAATTACACTTATTTACTTATTTTTGTTGCCCAGTTGTTGCTCAAACAACAAATTTGTTGCCCAAAGGCACATATTAAAAGGTACTGGTGAAATGATGCACCAATTAGCACCACCGAGCAACATCAGGCTCTAATAAGCAACATATGAGTAGTAATATTAAAATTCCGAAATTCTGCCAACATTGTGGTCAGGCATTTGTTGCCCAAACCACTACAACTCGTTTTTGTGGTCATAAATGTGCCAGTAGAGCATACAAACAAAGAAAGCGAGAAGAGAAGGTTCAAACTACTCTATCCGACCAAATCAAATCCGTTACTTCTGCAAATTCCGAAAATCTGCAAAGTCTGCAAAGTTTGCCAATCAAAACAGGTAATTTTTTAAACCTTAGAGATAAAGAATTTTTAAGCGTTCAAGAAACTGCCTTTCTATTAGGGGCAAGTCGTTGGACTATTCAAAGAATGATTCAGAGGGCTGAACTTAAAGCTGGCAAATTGGGCAGAAGAACAATTATACCACGTTCCGAAATTGATAATCTTTTTAACTGATGAAGTATGAAAATAGCATTAAGACAACGCAAAAGGGGAATAAAATAACCCTCTACCTTGACTACTACGACCAAGGAAAAAGAGAGTATGAACATTTAGGTTTATACCTCACACCCGAACCCGATAAAGGAAGTTTATCCAAAGCCCAAAAGGACGAGAATAAAAAAATCCTTGAATTGGCTGAAAGCATCCGAAGCAAAAGACATTTAGAAGTTCAAAACAGTATTTACGGTTTCCGAGATAAAGAGAAATTGAAAGGCAGTTTCTTTGAGTTTTTTGATGCACTTACAGAGAAGAAAAAAGCCAGTTTGGGTAATTACGGCAATTGGAATGCAGTCCGTATTCTGATTAAAGAATACAACCCCAAAGATGTTACGTTTGAACGTTTAGATAAAGAATGGGTTGAAGGGTTCAAAGATTACCTGGACTATGAAGCCAAAACCAAAACAGGTGAAGGCATTTCACTAAATACCAAGTACAGTTATTTTAATAAATTAAGAGCTGCACTAAAACAAGCATTAAAAGAAGGCTTAATCAAATTCAATCCATCTGAACAGGTAGAACCATTTCCACAAGATGATGTTGAAAGGGAATTTTTAACCCTTGAAGAATTACAAAAGTTAGCCAACACCCATTGCCGTAATGAAACGCTAAAGCGTATGTTCATTTTTTCTTGTTTGACTGGTTTAAGATGGTCGGATATTGAGAAACTAAAATGGTCAGAAATTCAGCACTCTGATAATTTAGGTTACTTTATTCGTTTTCGTCAGCAAAAAACAAACGGAGCTGAAACCTTACCTATTGCAGAAGAAGCAAGAGAATTATTAGGCGAACAAAAAGAACCAAAGGAAAGAGTATTTACAGGGCTTAAATATGGTAATTGGAATAAAACCTATTTAAAGGATTGGTTAATTGATGCAGGCATCAATAAGCACATCACTTTCCACTGTGCTCGTCATACTTACGCTACGCTTCCAGTTGACTTTAGGCACAGACATTTACACAGTTTCAAAATTATTAGGGCATAAAAACCTTTCTACTACCGAGATATACGCAAAGGTTATCAACGAAAAAAAGGTAGAAGCTGCCAACAAAATCAAAATCAAATTATAAAAATGGAAGCACCGCAAATATTTTTAGTAGAAGAATTGGAATTAAGAATTTCAATTGAAGCAGTTGAGTACAAACATAAGTTTGATAACCTTTGGGAGCAGTATAAATTTGATCCTGAATATTTCAACCGATTTATGGAAGGACCACTATTGAGTGAATTTGTTCAAACCATTTACAAAAGAACCCAACACCTCAACAACAACGAAATCAATAAATACCTTACGGTATCATTGAGCCAGTTTAAAACCCATAGCCCAAAGCTACGCTTTGAAGCGATGAAAGAACAGTATTGGAAAGATTATTGGTTTCCAAATTCAGAGCCAAATCATTATTCCTCAATGTCAGAATATGACCAAAAATATTTCGGTCACGTTTTCAAATGGTATGAGAAACACTTCCACCTATTCCAAGAAGCCACAGAACAAGCCCTGCAAGACTTCAAAAAAGGATATTTAGGTTCATTTGCCGACTTCTCTATTCAAACCCATCAAGAGCCGAAAAATAAGCTTAAAACCAATCTAACAGTCAAAGAAATAGCCTATTTATTCAGAGCTTTATATGATGAAGGTATTATTGAAGCCAAACACAAAACCGATATTTTCAATTTCATTTCCGAAAACTTTTCATCAAAGCAAAAAGAAGAAGTAAGTGCTAATTCTGTAAAGAATGCTTTTGATGTTCCTGACTTTAACGCAATAGATTTTTGGCAAGGAAAATTCACCCATTTAATGCAAAGAGCAAAAAAGATAAAGAAAAATAAATAACATAACTATTTGATAATAAAAGAAATAACACAGGGTTGCACAACCCTATGCAACTACCATAGCACCCATATAGTGCCTTGTTTTGCTTCCGTAATCATAAAAATATTAAATGATGGAAGTAAATCAAATTCTCGAAAAACTTAGTCAATTAGAACAAAAATTGACGAACAAAATCTTCTTCAAAAAGAAGTACTCACATTCAATGATGCCTGCAAATATCTTGACATCAGTGCATCACATTTGTACAAACTAACTTCTCAGAAGCAAATCCCGCATTTTTGCCCACAGGGAAAAAAACTCTATTTCAATCGCCAAGAAATAGACGAATGGTTAATGCGTAATAAGCAAGAAACTTCGGAAGACATCGAAACGGCAGCAGCTAATTATTTAATCAGAAACAAACGTAAATAATTATGAGCTTTTATAGATTTTCCGAAGAAGAGGTTCAAGAAATCAAACAGCGTTTAGAAGCCTTGACCATTGAAGTACGCAACAAGCAAAGAACAGAACCCGACCAAGTTTGGTATGATAATCAGGAGTTCCTCCAAATTATGAATATAAGCAAGCGTACCGCAGCTTATTGGCGTACAGAAAACATAATTGGATATTCTCAAGTAGGTAATAAAATTTACTACCGACTTTCAGAAATTATGGCACTTCTTGACAGAAGCACCATTCCTGCAAATCAATTGGCTAACCTAAAATTTACTACTGATGGAAAAAGTAACGATATTTAAAAACTTCAATATGCCTATTGAGGACGTTACACTTTCCTCAATTATTTCTAACATCAAAACAGGCACTTATCACGATAGCATAAATGCTATTCGTATGGCAAAAGGTATGGGTAAACCCGAAAGAGCCGACCAACTCAAAAAGAACTTTTGGCGTTCACGCCTTCAGCTACTTTTAAAGACGGCAGAAAAAAGAGTTACTCACCGCTTACAGCGGTTTCGTTCATCTTGATTTTGACAAACTTACATCAGAGGAATTACAACAGGCTTTTGACCTTGCGGTCAAAATACCTTTCACTTATGCTTGTTTCACAAGCCCAAGTGGTGATGGGTTAAAAGTGTTTATCAAAGTAAATACAGTACAGGTCAACCACGAGCAAGCCTACAAGCAAGTACAAGTCTTTTATGAAAAGGAAATAAATATTGAAGCTGATCCAAAATGCAAAGACATTACAAGGCTTTGTTTTGTGTCTAACGACACAAACGCCTTTTTAAATGAAAGTGCAAGCACTTTTAATATTGCTTTGCAGGAGCAAGCTCCTTTAAGCGAACCTCTTTTTGAGCAAGCTCAAAAATCTAACAACACCATTTTTGATGAATGTGTTAGTTTCACTAACAACATTTTGAATTACAATAATGGAAACCGCAACAATTATTTATATCAGTTAGCTTGTAATTGCAATCGTAGAGGTATTCCACACCCAGTAGCAGAAAATTTGATTACATCAAATTTCTGCCACGAAAACCAAACCGAAATACGCAAATCAATAGAAAGTGCTTATCAAAATAATTCCGCAGAGTTTGGCAAGTTTGCAAACCTTGCAGGTTCGCAAAAGAAAGAAATCATAAACGATACTACCGAAGATTATCTAAAAACAACCCCAACCATTCCAATAGAAGCCATCAATTTAATGCCTGATTTGTTTCGAGAAGGTGCAAGAGCCTTTGAAAATGACCCTCGTAAAAGAGATGTTTTTTTAACCAGTGCCTTATGTATCATTAGTGGTTGTTTGCCTGATGTTCAAGGCGTATATCATCAAGAAAGAGTTTATCCGCATTTGTTTTCTTTCGTTATTGCACCGGCAGCAAGTGGCAAAGGGGTTTTAAAAAATGCCAAAAGATTAGGCGATAAAATCCACGAAAGAATGGTGGAAAGTAGCAAACAAGCCAAAGACCAACACGAAAATGAAATGATAGAATACAAAGCCCAATTGAGTAAAAGGAAGAAAGACGACCCAATACCTGAGAAACCAAAAGAGCCTGTTTTCAAATTATTATTTATTCCTGCCGATTGTAGCCAAGCTATGATGATGCAAATACTACAAGACAATGACGGCAAAGGTATCATTTGCGAAACAGAAGCAGATGCAATGAGTGGAGCAAACAAACAAGATTGGGGAAATTACTCTCACATTATGAGAGCAGCATTTCATCACGAAAAAATATCAGCAGCAAGAAAAACCAACCGTGAACTTTTAGAAATAAAACACCCACAATTGGCGGTGGCCTTGTCAGGCACACCAGCCCAAGTGCCTAAGCTAATCGCTTCGGCAGAAGATGGTTTATTCAGTCGTTTTATATTCTATGCGTTCAAAAACGAAATCGTTTGGCAAGACCCATCACCGAGACCAGGGGGTATTGTTTACAACGACCACTTTGAAGCATTATCAAAGCAAGTGTTGCTAATTGTCGATTTTTTAAATCAATACCCAACAGAAGTATTTTTAACCCAATTGCAATGGAATAAACTCAACCAAGTTTTTTTCGACAAGCTCAAAAATGTTGTCATTTTCACTGGAGAGGATGCAGCAAGTGTAGTATTTCGTTTAGGCTTAATTCTGTATCGTTTTTGTATGATATTCACAGCCCTACGGAAGTTCGAAAATGGCGATTGCTCAAAAGATGTAACCTGCACTGATGACGACTTTCAAGCATCTTTGATGCTTTCAGATGTGTATTTACAACACAGTCTTTTAATGTTCAATAATTTGGAACAACAAAAAGAGCCTACAATTTACAAAATGCCAAACAACAAAAAACAGCTTTTAGACCAGCTTCCGCAAGAATTTCAACGCAAAGAAGCAGTTGCTTTTGGCTTAAAATTAGGCTTATCCGAAAGGTCAGTTGATGATTTCTTAAACAACTCTGTACCAATGCTATTAGAAAAGCCAAAGACAGGTTTTTATCGAAAGATTGTGAATATCTAACATAATTTGTAAATAACTATTTATATTTGTCCATTTAAGGACAAGAACTAATAAGGGAAATATGCTCGGAGAAAAACTCAAAGAGATAAGAGAAAGTAACGGATTTGTTCAAAGGCAAGTAGCAGCCGCCTTAGGCGTAGATACTGCCTATGTAAGTAAAATGGAAAACAACGATAAACCAGTTAGCCGTGCAAAACTGAAATCGTTAGCAAAATTTTATCACATAAACGAAAAAGTACTATTACCCTATTGGCTTGCCGAAAAAGTGCTTACAGTTGTTCAAAATGAAGATTGTGCAACAGATGCTCTAAAAATAGTTTTAACAGAAATCGACAAGAAATAAATATGGATCAAGAACTCGAAAAAACCCTTTGGGCTACAGCAGATAAGTTGCGTAACAATATGGATGCAGCAGAATACAAGCACATTGTATTAGGTTTGATTTTCCTAAAATACATATCAGACAGCTTTGAAGATTTATACAACAAGCTCAAAGAAGATAATCTATCAGATGCAGAAGACAAAGACGAGTACTTGGCTGAAAATGTTTTCTATGTACCACCTTCAGCAAGATGGAACTATTTACAACATCAAAGAGCAAAGCTTCCGAGTATAGGCAAAGATATTGATGATGCTATGGATGCCATCGAAAAAGACAATCCAACGCTTAAAGGTGTTTTACCTAAAGATTATGCAAGACCTGCATTAGATAAAAAACGTTTGGGTGAATTAGTGGACTTAATCGGTAACGTAGGCTTCAAACAAGAAGGTCATAGCAGTAAAGATTTATTAGGTAGAGTATATGAGTACTTTTTAGGAATGTTTGCTGATGCCGAAGGTAAAAGAGGCGGTCAATTCTACACACCTGAAAGTATAGTTAAATTATTAGTTGAAATGCTCGAACCTTACAATGGTCGTATTTATGATGGTTGTTGTGGTAGTGGAGGTATGTTCGTTCAAAGTGAGAAGTTTTTAAAAGCCCACGGTGGTAGAATTGGAGATATTGCCGTTTACGGTCAAGAGAGTAACCCTACAACCTACAAATTGGCTAAAATGAATTTAGCCATTAGAGGGATTGATGCCAAAATTGAGTTAGGCGATACTTTCCATAACGACAGACACAAAGACTTAAAAGCAGATTACATCATTGCAAACCCACCTTTTAATATTTCAGATTGGGGTGGCGAGCAATTGCAAGACAGTCATATGTGGAAATATGGAATACCTCCCGTTGGTAATGCCAATTATGGTTGGTTACAATTATTCATTAATAAGCTAAGTACTACAGGAACAGCAGGCATTGTTTTAGCCAATGGCTCTATGACTACCAATGCAGGTACAGAGGGCGAAATAAGAAAGCAACTAATTACAGAGGGCTTGGTAGATTGTATGGTAGCCTTACCTACTCAATTATTTTACAATACTCAAATTCCAGCTTGTCTTTGGTTCTTGGCTCGTAACCGAACCAATCACAAATTCCGAAATCGTTCAGGGGAAATACTGTTTATAGATGCTCGAAAATTAGGCACTATGACCAGTCGTAAAAATAAAATTCTTACAGATACAGATATTGCCCAAATCTCACAAGCATACCACAATTGGCGAAATATAGATGGCAATTATGAAGATGTACAAGGGTTTTGCAAGTCTGCAAAACTTGCAGAAGTAGAAGCAAACAATTTTGTACTAACACCGGGCAGATATGTAGGCACTGAAGAAGTAGAAGATGACGGCATACCCTACGATGAAAAAGTGACAGCTATTTCTGAAAACTTAAAGGGTTATTTTGAAAAATCTATTGAGTTACAGCAGCGTATTAAAACCAATTTAGTAAAAGTAGGCATTGAGATATAATGGGTAAAAAGTTCAAATACCAAGAAGATATGGACATTATCAAAAATGAGCATAATTGTGATTGTCCAAATAAAGATTTAAAAGCAATAACCACTTTTGAAGCATACCGCTATGTATTTGAAGACATAAATTATAAGAGCAATTTTTACCACAATTAAAAGATGACCCTGCAAGATTTATAGATGCAAATGGTAAGAAAAAATGTGATTATTTAAACTTATCAATGTATTCTAAAATTGAAGGTGCAAAAGAGAAATATTATGAATTAGCAAATTCATTTCCAAATTTCAAGAAAACAGCAGGCACACATATTGCAAATGGTATTCTTGATGCTGAGGATGGTTTAATTACAGAAGAAAACTACTCATCTCACTTTGGTCTCTATGAGTTTGAAAATGTAGAATTAAAGAACAAATTTAATGTTATAGAAAAGCTATAATGGAAAAAGTAAAAGGCATATCAATTAAGTCCGATTGGCTAAAAGACTTAGTCAAAGTAAGCGACCTCATATATTATGATGGCCCTTTGCTTTCTCATTACCAAAGTTTATCGGGTGAAGATTATTTATTTTATTGGGTAGATACCGATGCTACTTATAATAGATGGCTCATTATCAATATTAGCATAGTTAAACTTCAAGACTACTTAAATCGTAAAATATCACTACATCAACTTATTACAGAATTAGATGCTGGCTTAGTGTATAAGGTAGATATTGATAAAGATATTCAGTATCACAATTTTGAATTATTATATATTTATGAGTTACCAGAATCTTATTTGCCAAATAAAAACAGCCTATACAGTTTTGAGCCACTCAAACAACAAGTTGATTTAAGCAGCTATTCCAAAAAACACAATCAAGGTATATTTCAAGCATATTTCGGCAACTCCGAAAAAGTAGGTTATGGCACTATTGATGCCGAATTATGGGCAAACTCATTAATACAATTTGTTGCGATTAACAAAGGGCTAAAAAAAGACTATATAAACAAAACAAAGCGTAAAGCTAAAGAAGACAATATCAAGATTGATACAGCACTTTTACAAGGAGCATCAACCTTTCATTACATAGGCAATACCAGAAATTCTTTTGGTGCATTATTCAAGCCAGTTGGCAATGAAATTAATTTTCCAGGCACTAAATCAACCGAAGATAAATTTGTAGAATTTGTAATTGGCTTTTACGAATCTTCAAACAACATAGAGGATTTCAAAGCCTACATATCTACTTTAGATAAAAAGGTAGTCAATAGTTACAAAAGCCTTTTAAAAACAATAACAGGAGCAAAAACAAACTTTAAATTGAACTATGTAAATGCTATCTCAGAGCATTTTATAAATAGTGATATTGATTATAAAAAGGCAAAAGTTATTCTGCAAAATTTAGAAACATTAGAGTTTTCTGATACCGATGATATAAAAATAACAGGGCGTTTTACAGCCCTAAATTTAAAAACAGGGCATTATGAATTTGAGGATTTTGAAGATGAAACAAACAGATCAAAAGGATACTTGGATAGCGACCGTTTAGAAATGGCGTATAAGATTAAATGGGATAAAACCTATGATGTAATTGTAAAACGCAAGGAAGAATTAAAAACAGGTTCTAAAGAGCCAAAACTTACAGATTTACTAATCTCATTTGTTGAGCAAGATTAATATATGACAAACTGGAAAGAATACAAATTAGGTGAATTGGTTGCTATCAATGAAAGAAGTATTGGACGTAATTTTGAATTTAAGTCTATTGAATATATTGATACTTCTTCAGTAACCGAAAACAAATTTGATACACCAATTTACACAACTATTTCAGAGGCACCAAGCAGGGCAAAACGCTTAATTGCAAATGGTGATACAATAATATCTACCGTAAGACCTATTCAAAAACATTACGGTTTTATAAAAAAGCAAAAGCCAATCAAGTCGTTTCTACAGGTTTTGCAGTTGTTACACCTAAAAGAATTGATCCTCGTTTTTTATATTATTTCTTAACACAGGCAGAGATTACAGAGTTTCTAAATACAATTGCGGAAGGCGGCACTACAACTTTCCCTGCTTTTAGGGCAGAGGAATTAAAAGATTTACCAATTAATCTCCCCGACCTGCCAACACAAACTGCCATTGCAGAAATCCTTTCCTCCCTTGACGACAAAATAGAACTCAACAACAAAATAAACCAAGAGTTAGAAAACCTTGCCCAAACACTATTTAAACAGTGGTTTATAGATTTTGAATTTCCAAACGAAAACGGAGAACCTTACAAATCATCAGGTGGCGAAATGGTAGATAGTGAGTTAGGTGCAATTCCTAAGGGGTGGGAAGTTGGAACTCTTAATGATTTAATTGATTTTTCAAACGGCAATGCATTTAAAAGTAATGAGCTTTTAAATGAAAATACTGGTGATTGCTATCACGTTTTTAAAATGGGTCATATCAAAAAAGGCGGTGGCTTAAATGCAGACGGCACAAAAAGCTATTATGAAAAGTCTAAAGCAAAAAAACTTGATAAGTATGTTTTAAGAGTTGGTGATTTACTGATGTGTATGACCGATATGAAAGGTAATGTTGCATTACTCGGACATACAGCGTTAATGAATGAAAATGATAAATATATAGTCAATCAACGTGTAGGTTTATTGAGACCAAACAACGACTTAGGTATTGATTTTCCTTATTTATACATTCTTACAAATAGTAACAATTTTATTGAAGATTTAAGAAGTAGAGCAAATAGTGGTGTTCAAGTAAATCTTTCAACATCTGAAATAAAATCATCAAAGGTTTTATTGCCTCCCAAATTCATAAATATTGAATTTGATAATTGCATCAAACCCTTTTTTGAAACAATATTTAATAACACCAGCGAAAACCAAGAACTAACCAACCTAAGAGATACGCTACTACCAAAGCTTATTTCGGGGGAAATAAAAATATAATTATGAAGTACAAATCATTTTATATAAAAAATTATAAAGGAATAAAAGACCTAAAGTTGGAGCTGGATAAAGACCCCAATTCAAATATAATTACGCTTGTGGGGTTAAACGAAAGTGGTAAGACATCGATTTTAGAGGCAATAAGTTTAATTCACAATGAACCTAATGCAAATGAAGTCCATAAATTAATCCCTAAAAACAGAAAGTTTAATTTCACTGATACTATTGAAGTTACGGCATTTTTAGAATTAGAAATTGAAGATGAAAAAAATATAAATTCCTTTTGCAAAGGAATTGGGTTTAAAAATAACAACCCAATCAAAAATGTATCTCAAAGTTTAGTTTACAGTTTTAAAAATTCGGAATTTATTCCAGCTGAGTCGGGCATTACGTGGGAATTTGAACTTGAAGGGTTATTAAAAAACAAAAGGTATTCTCGTAAATTTAGTTCGGAAAATGAGGAGTTTCTCAAGGTTCAAGAGTATGTAGTTCAAAATTTAATCCCTCCTTTAATTTATTATCCCAATTTTCTTTTCGATTTTCCTAATAGAATATATTTGGAAAAATCAAAGGACGAAGAAAAAGAACAAGCAACATATCGTGCTGTTTTAGATGATATTATGGATACCTTAAATGAAGGTCTTACTATTGAAGAGCATATAATTTACAGATTAAAAAACAAATCAGAAGGTTCTGACGAAGCTTTAGAATCAACTATTGAAAGGATAAGCATACAAATTACTAAGGTTGTTTTCAGTGCTTGGGGGCAGTTATTTGATTCTAAGGGCAAAGAAATAAAACTGAAAACTGGAATTGATGAAACTAATGGTTTAGCTTATTTAGAAGTAAAGTTAAAAGAGGGGTTAAATCAATTTCAAATATCTGAAAGAAGTTTAGGTTTTAAATGGTTTTTCACATTCTTATTATTTACAGAATTTAGAAAAAATAGATCAGGTGAAAAAGGAGAAATCCTTTTCCTACTTGATGAACCTGCATCTAATTTACACTCTACTGCTCAAAAAAACCTTCTTACTACATTCCAAAAATTAGTTTCAAATTGCAAATTAATTTATACTACTCATAGCCATCATCTTATAAATCCTAAATGGCTTTCAAGTGCCTATATAATAAAAAATAAAGCTTTAGATTATACTCAAGAATTTGATTATATAAGTGATAATACAGATGTTGAAGCAATACTTTATAAACAGTTTGTAGTGAAACATCCTGAGCAAAGAACATATTTTCAACCGATTTTAGACGCATTAGAATATAGTCCAGGTCACTTAGAGGAAGTAAATAATATTGTTATTCTTGAAGGTAAAAATGATTACTATACATTTAAATACATAAACGAAGTTATTTTAAATAATAAGTATGTTATTAATTTTTATCCCGGTAATGGAGCGGATAGAAACAATCAAATTATTGCAACTTACTTAGCTTGGAATCGTGATTTCATTATTCTTTTGGATGGCGATAAAGCAGGAGAAGAAGCTAAAAAAGATATTTAAAGGAGTTTGGTCCAATAGTCGAAAACAAAATAATTACTTTATTGGATATTGATAAAGGTTACAAGTTTCCAACAGAAGATTTATTCACAGTAAATGAAAAATTAGCTATTACAAAAATATTCGATCCTGCTTCAAAAGAATTTAATAAATCAAAATTTAATACAGCACTTCAAAGTATTTACATTGAGGAGAGTGTGTTTGAATTGGAGGAAGAAACAAAAAATAAATTTGTAAAGATTTTTGATGTTATCAGCTAAAATCTCATAATTCATAACTATTATTTATGGCAGTAATATCAGAAGACCACATAGAGCAAATTATCATACAAGAGTTTATAGAGTTAGGCTTCCAGTACATCAATGGCACAGACATTTCGCCAGATGGCTCAATGCCTGAACGAGAGTACAACGAAGTAGTACTCAAAAACCGCTTACAAGAAGCCATTGCCAAACTCAACCCAAGTATTCCTTATGAAGCACAAGAGGAAGCCTTGCGTAAGGTTTTGCGTTCTGATAGTCCAGATTTATTTCAAAACAATTACCAATTCCATAAATACCTTACTGAAGGTGTAGATGTAGAATATCGCAAAACAGACCGTATTGCAGGAGATAAAGTGTGGCTTATCGATTATGAAAACCCATGTAAAAACGAGTTTTTAGTCGTCAATCAATTTACGGTAATCGAAAATAATACTAATAAAAGACCAGATGTTATTTTGTTTGTAAATGGTTTGCCATTAGTAGTAATAGAGCTTAAAAATGCAGCAGACGAAAATGCAGATGTTAATGCAGCATTCAATCAGTTACAAACCTACAAACAAACCATACCAAGCCTTTTTCAATTCAATGCTTTATTAATTGCTTCTGATGGTTGGGATGCTCTCTACGGTTCGCTTACAGCTCCTAAACAATTTTTTGTTCCTTGGAAATCTATTGATGGCCATTTAGTAGCAGACGAAAATATTCCTCAAATGGAAGTAATGGCAAAAGGAATGCTCAACAAAACAGTATTGCCTGACTTAATCCGTCATTTTACCATATTCCACCAAAACAAAGAAAAGATTACCAAAATTGTACCTCGTTATCATCAATATTTTGCAGTCAATAAAGCAGTAGAAGCTACACGAAAAGCAACAGCCGAAAATGGTGACCAAAGAGCAGGTGTTATTTGGCATACACAAGGCAGTGGTAAAAGCCTTTCTATGGCGTTTTATGCAGGTAAATTAGTGTTAGCACTCAACAACCCTACATTAGTAATATTAACAGATAGAAACGACCTTGACGACCAATTATTTGATACCTTTTCATTAAGTCAAGATATACTAAGACAAACTCCTGTACAAGCTGAAAGCAGAGACCATTTAAAAAATTTATTATCAGTTACATCAGGTGGTATTGTATTCACAACCATTCAAAAATTTTTACCCGAAATAGAGGAAAAGATTGATTTAGGAAATGGGAAGTTTAAAAACATCAAAGGGCAATTTGAAGAATTATCAGACCGCAGAAATATTGTAGTAATAGCAGACGAAGCTCACCGTAGCCAATACGACTTTATGGATGGTTTTGCCAAACATATGAGAGATGCTTTGCCCAATGCTTCATTTATAGGTTTCACAGGAACACCCATTGAAAACACTGATAAAAATACCCAAGCTGTTTTTGGTGATTATATAGATGTGTACGACATTCAGCAAGCAGTAGAAGATGGTGCAACGGTTCGTATTTTTATGAAAACCGTTTAGCAAAAATTAATCTTAAAGATGAAGAAAAACCAAGAGTTGATGCAGATTTTGAAGAACTCACAGAAAGCGAAGAACTCACAGACCAACAAAAACTAAAAGCCAAATGGGCAAGATTAGAAGCCATTGTAGGCAATCAACACCGTTTATCACTCATAGCAGCTGATATTGTGAAACACTTTGAAGAACGAAACGCCATATTAGACGGTAAAGCAATGATAGTGTGTATGAGCCGTAGAATATGTGTGGATTTATATGATGAAATTATTAAAATAAGACCAGATTGGCATAGTGATGATGAAACAGAAGGCACAATTAAAGTAGTTATGACTGGTTCATCATCAGACCCTTTAAACTTTCAACCGCACGTAAGAAACAAACCTAAACGCAAAGCTTTAGGCGAAAGATTAAAAGACCCAAAAGATAGTTTAAAATTGGCTATTGTAAGAGATATGTGGCTTACAGGTTTTGATGCCCCAAGTATGCACACCTTATATATTGATAAGCCAATGAAAGGCCATAATCTAATGCAAGCCATTGCAAGAGTAAACCGTGTTTACAAAGACAAAGAAGGCGGTTTAGTAGTAGATTATATCGGCATAGCTACCGACCTTAAAAAGCCCTTTCTGTTTACACAGAAAGCGGTGGAAAGGGAAAACCAGCATTTGACCAAGAAGAAGCAGCATCAGTAATGATGAGTAAATATGAGATAGTAGCTCAACTGTTTGAGGAACAACCCACAGACAAATCTCAACCTAAAGGTTTCGATTACAAAAGTTTCTTTGGGCTTACTCCAAAAGAAAAATTGTATTTCCCTATTCAAGCAGCCAACTATATTTTAGGCTTAGAAGATGGAAAGGCAAGATATACCAATGCAGTAACGGCATTGAGTAAATCTTTTGCTATATCAGTACCGCATCCTTATACAAATGATATTAGAGATGAGGTAGGCTTGTTTCAAGCCATTAAAGCACGAATTGTTAAAGTTACCCAAAGTAGCAAAACCAAGAGTGATGAAGAAATAGAAACAGCCATTAAACAAATTTTATCAGATGCCGTAGTAGCAGATGAAGTAGTAGATATTTTTGATGCAGCAGGTATTAAGAAACCCGATATTTCTATTCTATCAGACGAGTTTTTAGCAGAAGTAAAAGGAATGCAGCATAAAAACTTAGCATTAGAATTGCTTAAAAAATTACTCAACGATGAAATAAAAACAAGACAGAAAACCAATATCGTACAATCCAAAAAGTTTTCTGAAATGATAGAAAATGCTGTCCGTAACTATCAAAATAACTTAATTACATCAGCCCAAGTCATTGAAGAACTTATCAACCTTGCCAAAGAAATAAAAGAAGCAGACCGTAAAGGAGAAGATTTGGGCTTAGACTTTAGAGAGTTTGCGTTTTACTCAGCATTAGAAGTAAACGATAGTGCAGTAGCTGTTTTAGGAGATGAAATTTTAAGGCACATTGCCAGGGAATTAGTAGATACCATTCGTAAAAACAGCAGTATCGATTGGACTGTTAGAGAAAACGTACAAGCCAAAATGCGAATAGCTGTAAAGAAGATTTTACGTAAACACGGCTATCCACCAGACTTAGAATTAAAAGCAACGGAAACAGTAATTGAGCAAGCTAAATTATTAGCAAATGAATTAAACAAATAGTGAAACGCAAAAGCAGATATACACCTTTACAACGAATAGAACGAAACCTTCGGTTTTCGTTCAGCTGTATGCTGTCTTTAATGTTTTCACCCAATCACACAAGACCATTCAGTTGGTGGGCTATAATTGGCATATTAGGGCTAATTGGTTTTATGGGGTATATGGTTGCAATATCAAGTTAAATAAAATGTCTAAATTTTCATTTAAAGGTAGGATTCAAACAGATCCAAAAGGAGTTCAGCAATTATTTGATTTCTATCAATTTGCTAAACAATTTTCTAACTGTTGGTTTACGATTGATTTTGCAAATTTAGAATGGTTTGATGCTAACTTATCATCAGAGTTACTATTATATTGTTACAATCTTAAAAAAAATAACAACCTTAAATTTTTCATTGATTATTCTATCCTTAAAGGTGATTTGAATGTTTTATATCGGAATGGCTTTGCTTACTATGTTGTACACAATAAAGAACATTTTAAACCAGTGGATGATAGAGAAACTGTAATTCCAATAAAAGCTTTTCAGCCTGACAATGTAGATAGTTTTGCTGATTATATTGAAAATATTTTCTTAAAGCAAAGAGGGCTTGATAAAATAGATAAAGATTCAAAAGACCGAATTAAGTCAAGCTACTTTGAAATTTTTGACAACGTAGGTATTCACGCTAATTCCAAATCTCCAATAATTTGTTGTGGTCAACATTTTCCAGCATCTGGCGAGCTTAAATTTACTTTAACAGATTATGGTGACGGTTTTCTAAAAAAAATTGCTCAACATACCTTGAATGAAATCAAATCAGGAGCAGAAGCAATAAGTTGGGCTGTCAAAGGTGGTAGCACCAAACCTGATGCAATTAAAGGTGGTAATGGTCTGAAAAAAATTATGATGTACTGTTTTAAAAATGGTGGGGAGTTAAGTATTGTATCAGATGGTTGTTTTTGGTCATTAAAAAATAAATCAATCAATTCTCATAATCTCAATAACTTTCGTGCAGGTGCAACAATTCACTTAACTTTTCGTTATTTAAATTAAATGTTGTACATTTGCAACCCTTTTTGTATCTTTGAACTATGAGCCAAGTCAGAATAAAAATAGTTGACGTAATTGGTACTTCCAATGCTATCATTCAAAAGTTTGGTAATCAGATATTTGAAGTAGCTTCTTCTTACTTAAACTCTGGCACTTCAATTATTTTAGATTTTCAAGGTATTTCAAATCTAACTTCTGGTTTTTGTAATGCATCTATTGGGCAGTTATATACTAAATATCCTTCAACAGCTTCATCCAATATCATTGTCGAAAATATTGACCAATCTTCTGTTTGGTTTGAGAAAATACAAGATTCAATAGTTTTAGCTCAAAACCCAGAAAAGGCTGTTATTATCGATAATGCAATCCTTGCATTATTTGATTAATCTATGGCTCAAATAGTAAAACTATCCGATAATTACCCTGAATCATTCTCTCATTATTTTTTTGATTCTAATGTTTGGATTGCATTTCTAAAATATAATCATAAAAACGATAAAGAAAAAAGGTTTATACCTTATATAGACTTTTTTGAAGGCGTAGTTCAACTCAACTCAATTTCTGATCCTAAAGCAATAAAGAGGGTAAAAAACATACCTAAAATAGTAATGACAAGTATGTTATTATCGGAGATAATAAATACTTATTTAAGAGTTGTTGCGATGCCTTCGTTTCTAAATTGTCAACCCGGTCAAGGTAATTTTAAAAAAGATTACAGAAACAATAAATTCTCAGACTACAACAAACAGCTTAAAATTCTTCTTGATGATATACAGGCATACTCTTTTATGTATGAATATGTAAATGACGATTTTATTGAATTAAAACCAATGAGTTTATTAAATCATTTAAATAGAGAAGTTGATTTTAATGATTTATACTATATGAAACTTATGGAGAAGTATCAGTTTGCTGTTGTTACAGATGATGGCGACTTTGATTCTCATAGTATCAAGGTCTTAACAGCTAATTATAACTTATACAGTAAAAAATAAGCGGTGTGGCAGAGCCACGAGTTTATTATGACCCACCCAGCCAACGCACAAAACACGGCTTATGCACTCCAAACGCACAATGCCAACGCTTCCAGTGCATACTATGGTACTGCCGCCATTTTTAAACTGTCATACTTTTTGTGTGGGCTGTTCCCAACGCTATACAGCACATTGCTTTTTTGTTTAAAGCATCTATTTTTTAGCGGTATAAACTAAAAAAGCAAAGAGCTGTTGCCATCCCCCACAGCCCAAACAAAAAGCCGCTACACTCCAACCACCACCACCGTTCCGCTTATGCCAGTATTAAAAATGTCGGAAGCTAAGTTACATAATGTGGCATTATAGTACAGCCTTTTCCCCTGCTTGTGCAAGCACCCAACCGCACAGTCTGTCCTATAATAACATTATGTAAAATAGCCAGCACCATAGACGCTACCAAAAAAATATTCCCCAACGCAAAACCCAACGCAAATATTTTTTTGTATCGTAGCCGTGTTTTAACCAGCCGCACCCACCCTAAGAACCACAATTCCCCACCACCCTTTCAGCGGTCAGAAAAAAAATAAACTATGATGTTTAGTGTCGGCTTTTAGTAGGTACTATTCCGTTTCTCTACATAGCACCCACTACAGCCTAATTTGCCAGCAAGAGTAGTGCCTTCTCTACATTCCACGATACCCAACGCACTATTCCATTACGCAATCCGTATGCTTTCCCCATCCCAATAAACTTTGCAGAAATGAAAAGATTGCAAAGTTTGCAACCCTGCAAAAGCATACAGTATTGCTCCATTTCATACCCAAGCAATCGTTCCATTCCGTTCAGTTACTACACTTGCAACGCACAACCCACCGCACAAATAAGGTATAGTTTATTTTTTTCTGGAAGTGTTTACCCCATTGGAATTGTAAAGAAGTACTATCATTTTAAATAGGTTATAGTAAAGATGTTTTGCCAAAAAGAATAAAAAAGGAAGCAAAAGTAGGTGGTTACAATTGGCCCATCAAGGTCAAGCCCTACGGGTTTTGAAAAAAATCTCCACCCTATCGGGTAGTATTTTTTTCTCAAAAACCTTGCTTGTCCAATCTCCACCACCTGATGAGATGGCTTTCTTTTTTTTTCGTTTTTTTCTTTGTCAAAAATTTTTTGTCAGAGGGGATTTCGGAAGCAAACAAAATCATCTCAAAATGGCAAAATTCTCACTTAAAACGTACAGCACAAAAGCTCAAATAAATGAGCCTCATTTTTACATCCTATGCAAAGGAAATAACAGCGGAAAACCACTTTCCGAGCCTTGCCCGAATTGCTTTGTTTTAACCGCCAAAACCGAAGAGGATAAGCAGTTTTTTTACTCGCTTTGTTTCGGATTGTGGAAGGCAAAATCCTTTGAATATTTTTTAAAAGGATCTGTTATTCCATTCATTACCATAGGCGATTGTAAACAAGCTATAAATACTGGATTAGAGCAAGCCAGCACCGATTTAAAAGGCTTCAATAAGTTAGTAAAGGCATTAGAAATTTTAGAGCAGCAGGAGAAAAAATACAAAGAAACCTTGCTACTTATCAATGATGCAAAAAGAGCTATTTTTTACCGCTATATCAAAAAAGGTAAAGCCCTTATCTTATATTTATTTTATGCTTAAAGCATAGATATTTAAACCATATTTCGCCATTATAAGAAAATAGGTGCAAAAGAAAAAAGCCTACTCAATAGAGCAGGCTTTCCCGATTTTCCGAAATCGTCTAATTCACTGATGAAGAATTAGAATATTTTTGCAACTTTCATCGCATTACCTTGCGAAAACAAGTAGTAATTTGAATTAACTTCTTGATAAAATTCAACTGCCAATAAATTTACCACCGACACATCAGCTGAAACAGTTGGAGAACCTGGCAAAGTACTAACAACACTTATTGCAGAAGTTAAAGCATTAACAGGTAAATATCCCGAATCTTGTACATCTGTCAATCCATTTGTGGCAATATCCTTCGGCTCATAGGTTCCAGTTGTACTGTTGTATTCAAAATCAGACAACACTGTAATAGCATTGATAATTTTAAAATGGGTTGCTCCAGCAGGAATATACATTCTATCTAATGGATTGAATGGGGCAATATCCAATGTTGAACTATCTCTACCTGCACTTGGAGTAATAGTGTAAGGAGCATTAAATACGCCATTTAAAGAAGCAAATTTATTGAACTCAAAACCGTCTAAATATTGCGGTGCTACAGTTACTAAAATTGCTCTTTGACCCCTTACCTCCGAACCATCTTCAAGATTGATTCTTTTCATTATTGCGGTAATTCTCCCAGTAACTTGACTATCGCCATTATTACGGATAAGATTTGCAATACTGGTTCTCAATGATCTTCCAGCAATCGCACTACCTCCAAATTCATTCATATTCTCACGAGTACGAACAAAAGCAGGGTCAGATGCAATTTGTTCCGATGATGGTCCACCTTTTAATCCTGCATAGTAGCCATCGTTACCTTTAATTTTGAAGTGTCTAACTTCTCCGAGTGTTCCAACATATTTAATATGTCCTTTCTGTCTTGCCATAATGATACGCTTTTTTAATTATAAAATTTAGTGTAAATTTACACCGTAAAAAGCTGTAAATCAATTACTTAATTAGTGCAATATGAGGCAATTAGATGTAAAGTGTCCGACAATAATTAAAACCAATTACGAAATTGTAAAAGTGGTTGATGGAGATGGTATAATTGCAAAGAATATTATTTCAAATAAAGAGGAAGAAATACGATTTTATGGTATTGATGCACCAGAGTTGACACCTTGCAAAAAACTAAAGCAGGACGAAAGAGAAACTCATTTATCAGGGCGTTTTTTGATAGAGCTTGCACACCAGTCTTATGAATTTTTAAGAACTAAGGCAAAGATTGGAATGCGGATTACATTAATTCAAGAAGTTGGCAATGAGCAAGACCCATACGGCAGAACTTTGGCTTATGTGGTATTGCCTAACGGCAACACCTTAAACGAAATAATGGTCAAAAACGGCTTTGCAAAGGCTTATGATAAACTTTATTGTACCGAACTACCAAAGTATCAAGAACTCAATTTGAAGGCTAAAACAAAGAAAAAAGGTTTATATTTGCAGGTGGATAGGTTCTAACAAAGCAAGCTCATTTTCTCTTATTTGTCATCAATTTTACAGATTTTGTTGCCTATTTGTTGCCCAATCTACATAACTTATTGATAGTCAACACAAGTTACTTTTTGTATTGGGAAATAAATTAACTTGACAAAATAAACTTACCTATATTTATTGTAACCTAATCTATTAATTATTTTGAATATACTATAAAAGAAGTATTTACACAATACCACTTATAACTTACTGATCAAATTAACAAAACAGAGACGGAAATATTTATCTATCAAAATGATGTAACAAATAAGTAGAAATTAGTTAAGAAAAAGGTTAAAAAAAATTCAGTTGATTGTGAGGATAAAGCATTTGATTTATCGATTTAACATCAAAGATTATTTTTTGTAAATTTGACAAAGAAAACAAGTTGAGAACATGAAGGCAAAATACATCAATCCCTTTACGGATTTTGGGTTTAAGAAGATATTTGGGGAAGAAGCCAGTAAAAACCTGCTTATCGACTTCCTCAATGCCTTGTTGCCAGAATATGACCAGATCAAAGAACTTTCTTTTAAAAACACCGAGCAACTCGGGCAGAGCGACCTCGACAGAAAAGCCATCTACGACATCTATTGCGAAAACGAAAAAGGCGAAAAATTCATCGTAGAACTCCAAAAAGCCAAGCAAAACTACTTCAAAGAAAGAACCATCTATTACTCCACATTTCCCATTAGAGAACAAGCCGAAAAAGGCGAATGGAACTATAACTTGAAAGCGGTTTATTGCGTAGGTGTTTTAGATTTTACCTTCGACGATTACGAAACAGAACCCGAAAGAAGCGAAGTAGTACATACCATCAAACTAAAAAACCAAAACGGAAAAGTATTTTACGATAAACTGACCTATATCTACTTAGAAATGCCCAATTTTAACAAACAGGAAAACCAATTAAATTCCCGTTTAGACAAATGGTTATATTTCATCAAAAACTTGGAAGATTTTCAAAATATTCCCACAATTTTCAAAGACGAAGTATTTACCCAAGCCTTTGAAAAGGCAGAATTGGCAAATTTCGGGCAATTAGATTTAGACAAATACGAGAGCAGCCTTAAAGTTTACCGAGATTTAAAAGGCGTTATTGACACTGCTTTCGACGATGGAAAGATGGAAGGATTAATTGAAGGAAAGATGGAAGGATTAATTGAAGGAGAAATAAAAGGAAAAATTGAAGGAAAAATTGAAACGGCTAAATCCTTAAAAAGATTAGGTGTTTCAGTAGAAATCATTACGCAGGCAACAGGCTTAACCAAAGAAGAAATAAACAAATTATAATAAGGCACTACCGCCAACAGTTAAGGTTTCGTTGCGTGTAGAGCACGAACAATAAATTGTAATCACTAACTAGAACAAAGGATTGAGTATATAATTAATACAGTTTGCCATTCCTGCGTAAGGAGGATTCTGATAGTCAACATTATGTGAATTCTCCCTTTGGTCGAAATGACAAGATTGTGAACTTTTTGGGCAGTCTCAGGGTTAAAAAAATACTATTATGAGAAATTTCAAAGTTTAGATGGTATAAAAACCAAAATAAAATAACTATTACACTTCAAAAAAAGAGGCGTAAATGCCTCTTGTATATTCTTAAATTTTCACTTCGATATTCCCATAGTGCATGGAATCTCAACGGTTTCGTTCAACAGAGGTTTCATTGTTCGTGCTCTGCACGCAACGAAACCTTAGCTGTTAGCGGAAGTAATTTTTTTAATTAGTATAATAGTCAAAAGCATCAATTATGTCTAAATAGACTCCGTCAAAGTTAGCATCTAGTATTTTTTTTAGATAAGAATTATTGTTTCCATAAATAATGCTTTGCCATTTTTCATCCCAATATTTTACTTTAAAGTTACCTTTCCAATCAGGATTTTCTTCATCTAACCAGGAAGGTTTGTTGGCAAACCAATTGGTTTGCCAGTAATAACGATAACTTTCGGCTTCTCCAATTGACATATATGAGATAACGAGTCTTCGTCCTCCGTTTTCTTTGTTTTTAAGTTGATTTATTTCGGTAGAGGTAAAAGGGACTCCTTTAAAAAATAGATCCATTATTATTAAATCATAGTTTGTTTTATTTACGGCTGCAATAAAATCAGTTTTAGATTTGTATTGAGTAGGGTTTATGATATATAAGAAATTTTTGACGTTATTGATGTTGTTAATATTTGTGTCATTTTCTTGATTTATAGGATTGGGTAGGGGGGATGGAGTTTAATCCTATTTCGGTTGTGGCAAAAGAGGTGTAATTGTTGTTATTGTTTTGTAAATAAGAATCAGAAATATCAGTATTGTTTGAACAAAAATCAATCACTAGAATTTTATTTCCTGAATTTTTAGATATATTAAGTAATTTTTTTAAATATTCTGTTCGATTGCTAGGAGTTGCTTGATTGTCATTTTCAGAGCTATAAAACAGGTCTTCTTGTCCATTAGCATCAATAGCATCAAGGTAAGAATCGTGAGGATTTCCTAAATCATTTCCAGTTGTTGAAACTAATTCGATACCGTTCTGAGGAATTATATAAAAATCAGAATTAATTGCTTTAGAGTATTTGCTGATACCGATTACAAATTCTCTCATTTTTTGTTTAAAGTCAATTGGTTCTTCAGTCTTTAAACTTGCTATTTCGTTTTCTTTATTACAAGAAAAGAGTGTTGCTATTAGGGTAAGAGTTAAAAGTTTAATTTTCATTTTATTAGTTTGTTTGGTAAGAAGGTTTAACTATGAATTAAAAAGTTATGTTTTTATATTTCGTATATAAAATTAGTATTGCAATAAAGATATTATTTTAACGATAAATGTTTCTATTTAGTATTTATATGATTAAATGTTGAATAGATATGATTTTAATTATGTTTAATAAAAATAATTGATTTTAGAGGGTATTCCTAAAAATAATAAGGAATGAGTTGTGTATTGTGTAAGGATATAAGGGTTTTGTGATTTTTTTTCATTAGATATTCTTTTGTTGATTCATGAAGCCAAGGTATAAAAATGATTTAATTAATAATTACGGAAAATCCGTACAAAAATATAAGATTTTAAAGTGATAAGACTTTTTTATTTAAATAGTGTAAAGATGATTTTGTACAGATAAAATGATTTTAGGTCTGGTAAAAGTGTCCTTTTTTTGTTTTTAATGAATAAGGAGGGATTTGAAGGAAGAGATTTTTAGTGTTTTGTTTTTATTAGAGAGGTTTGTAGTAAGTCAGTATTTGATAGAATGATATAGGGGAGGATAGAAAAATAAAAAAGTATTTCTTTTTTTAAAAAGAATAAAAAAAACGAACGTTCATTCTTTTTATGTATATTTGTCATCACAAAAGAGTAGTAGAGATGAGAGCTGAATTAAAAGATAAAGAGAAGGCTATATTAGAGGCGACTTTAGAATTAGTAAATAATAATGGTTTTCATGCTTCTTCAATGTCAAAAATTGCACAAAAAGCAAATGTAGCACCAGCTACTATTTATATTTATTTTGAAAATAAGCAAGATCTTATAAATAAGCTTTATCTCCATTTAAAAGAGGAGATTAGCCATTGTATTTTTGCAGATTACGAGGAAGGAATGTCGGTAGAAGAGGGGTTTAGAGTAATCTGGAATAGTATAGCTAATTATAAACGTACTCATATTAAAGAAGCTCTTTTTCAATCGTTGTGTGATATTACGCCTATGATTAATGAGGAAACACGTAGTAAGGGGATTTCGTATTTGCAAAAGTTTATGGATTTATGTAAACGAGGGCAAGAAGAAGGAATCATTAAAGATTGTTCTCTTTATTTGATCTATGGATTTGCTATAAATCCGCTTTCCTTTTGGTTGCAAAACAGCAAACGGGTGAACTTTTTTTTGATGAAGAAGTGTTAGAAAACGCATATAATATGGCTTGGTATAGTATTAAGAAATAATAGATACTTACAAAAATAGAATAATAAAAATAATAGATTACATTAAAATAAATAAAATGGATTTTTTAGAATTATTGAATAATCGTTATGCTTGTAAAGCAATGACGGGAGAAACGATTCCAAACGAAAAGATAGAAAACATTTTGGAGGCTATTAGATTGACTCCAACTTCTAGTGGATTACAACCTTTTGAAGTTTTTGTAATTACAAATCCAGATGTTAAAGCAGAAATTAGGAAAATAGCATGGAATCAGTCGCAGGTTACTGATTGCTCTCATTTGTTAGTTTTTGCGGCTTGGGATAATTATACAACAGAAAGGATCAATCACATGTTTGATTTGACTAATGAAATAAGAGGAATTAAAAATGAAGGATGGGAAGCGTATCGCCAAAAACTTTTATCATTTTATCCAGACCAAGACCCAGAAGAAAACTATAATCATGCTGCAAAACAGACTTATATAGCTCTTATGTCAGCTATGACACAGGCTGAGTATGAGGGGATAGATAGTACGCCTATGGAGGGTTTTGATCGTGATGAGTTAGATAAGATACTTGATTTAAGAGCGAAGAATTTAAGAAGTACATTAATTCTTCCTTTGGGATACAAGAATGTGCCTAATGATTGGTTAGTAAATCTTAAAAAGGTACGAAAACCTATGAATGAATTAGTAACGTTAATAGATTAATAAAAAATGAAAACATTATATTCTACAAAAGTAACTGCAACAGGAGGAAGAGAAGGTAGTGTAAAATCTGAAGACGGTGTTTTAGATTTTAAAGTAGAAATTCCAAAAGAATTAGGAGGAAAAGGAGGTGCTTTTACAAATCCAGAACAATTATTTGCGGCAGGTTATGCGGCGTGTTTTGATAGTGCGTTAAATTTAGTCGCTCGTAATTTAAAAATTAAATTAGGAAGCACTAGTATAACAGCTGAAGTAGGCATTGGTGCTAATGCAAATGGGGGTTTTGATTTAAGCGTAAATTTAGTTGCTCAAATAGAAGGAGTAGAAAGAGAAGTGGCTGAAGATTTATTAGCTAAAACACACCAAATCTGTCCTTATTCTAATGCAACTAGAGGTAATATTCAAGTAGAAATATCATTGAAATAAATAATTTTGAGTAATTGTGGTTTTTAATTAGATTTTAATATTTGTTAGTAAAGAGATCATTGGTTTGATAGGTATTGTAGCAAAAGATATTTTCTAATAAATAGAATATAAAATTTAAAATAATTAGAAATCTATATTATACGCCCTAAAGGTAATCGTCTATATTTATGTAGAGGTCATGCTTTTAGGGCATTTTTTTGATTAAAGTTTCTTAAAATGTTAGGATTATACCATTTAAACTTAAAAAATATTGGATTAAAAAGTAAAATTCTCGATATGTTTTTTTCGTTTTAAAATAACTCGAACAAAGGGGTGAGTATATAATTGAAATCATCGTTAGTTCGAGCGCGAAGCGCATCGAAAATCAACACTAATTTTTATTGCTTTTGTAGGATAGTGTCTAAATCAACATACAGTTTGTCGAGGCTGTCCAAAAAGTTTAGGACAGCCTTTTTTATTGCTGTTTTACTCTAAAACATGTATTTTAGAGGTAACAAAAAACAAGCAATGGCTAAAGTAACATTTAAAAACCAGACAGGCAATTCTCCAGAACTTTTTCCAATCAATATTTTTGATAAAATTGATGATAACCACCCTGTTCGACTGGTCGATTCTATAGTTGACAGACTTGATATTAGCGACATAGTTAAGCTTTATCGCGGTGGTGGATGCTCTGCTTACCATCCTAGAATGCTAATCAAAGTATTGTTTTATAGCTATTTGTCAAATATCTATTCTTGCCGAAAAATAGCCAAAGCACTTAATGAGAACATTCATTTTATGTTTATCTCAGGCAATTCCACTCCTGGGTTTAGAACCATTAACGAGTTTAGAGGCAAAATTTTGAAAGATAAAATCAAAGTTTTATTCGCAGAAGTAGTAAAAATATTGGTCGACCTAGGTTATATAAGCCTTGATGTTCAATATATTGATGGTACTAAAATTGAAGCAAAATCCAACAAATACACCTTTGTTTGGCGTGGTTCGGTTGAAAAATACAAAGAGAAATTAGAAGTAAAAATCAACACTATTTTATCTGATATAGAAAACAGTATACAATCAGAAAACCAAGAACTTAACCAAGAAGCATTGCCAAAAAAAATCAATTCAGATGAATTAAAAGAAAAGCTATCAGAATTGAATAAAAAGTTAAAAGAACCGACTAAGAAACAGGTAAAAGAACTACAGAAATTACAGGAAGAACACCTTCCAAGATTAGAGAAATACGAAAAGGATTTAGAAATACTTGGAAATAGAAACTCTTATAGTAAGACAGACCCTGACGCTACTTTTATGAGAATGAAGGAAGATCATATGAGAAATGGGCAACTCAAACCAGCTTACAACCCTCAAATATCAACTGAAAATCAATTTATTACACACGTTTCTATACATCAAACGACCAACGATACCAACACATTAGAGTCACACTTAAACAGTTTTGAAGAAAACTATAATAGACAAAGTAAAGAAGTTGTCGCCGATGCTGGATATGGCAGTGAAGAAAATTACCAAATGCTTAAAAACAAGCAAATTGAGCCCTTTGTAAAGTACAATTATTTTCATGCAGAGCAGAAAAAGAAACTTAAAGAGAATCCTTTTTAGTGCAAAATTTATTTTACAATCAACAATACGATTTCTATATCTGTCCTATGGGGCAAAAAATGGAAAACATAGGAATAGGTAAGCGAATCTCTAGCAATGGATATGAATCAGAAGTGACTTATTATCAAGCTAAACGATGCGAAGGATGCCCATTGAGAAGTTTATGCCACAAAGCAAAAGGGAATCGAAAAATAGAAGTCAATCACCGTCTAAATTGCCTAAAAAACGAAGCTAAAGAATTACTAAACTCAAAAAAAGGACACAAACACAGAAGTAAAAGACCTGTTGAAGTAGAGGCAGTATTCGGACAACTAAAAAACAACAATAAATTTAATCGGTTTACATTTTTTGGGTTAGAAATGGTAGAAATGGAGTTTCTACTAATGGCGCTTGGTCATAATTTCAGAAAAATGGTGGCTACAACTACAGATTCAATGAAAAAAGCTTTTAAAACAACTCGTTCTTGCTCAACATACAACTATATGACTCGATTTTGCCTTCTAATTGTTTTTGAAAAATTAAATTTTACTAGCAATCACCAATATCGTGAATTTGCGGCATAAAAAAAGCTGCCCTTTTAGGACAGCCTCTTCATAATCAACATTATGTGTTCTCCCTTTGGGAGATGAAAAGATTGCGAACTTTTTGGACAGTCTCAAGGTTAAAAAAATGTTATTAAGAGGGAATTTCAAAGTTTAAATGGTATTACTGTAAAGTCTAATGTGTAAGTTGAATTTTAAAAGTAATTTGAGGGGGAGTTGAGGAAAAGGAAATAGTTTTGATGTTTTTCTAGAGAAGAAAAGAAAAACTAGAGGTTGGGTTCTTTGTTTTTTAAACCACCTCTAGTTAAAATTTTATGAAAATAAGGTATTATAATTTATATGTAACACCAAAAGCTATAATGCGTTGTAAGAACCAAAAATGTTGGCTTGCTCTGTCTGATGAATCATAGGAAGTACGAATATCAGGCATGTTAATATAGCCTCCTTTGAGTTCTCCTTGTACAAAGAAATGTTTTAAAAAGGTTAAATTTAAACCAGCTTTAGCAGCTATACCATAACCTGCTAAATGAAATTCATCGTAGCGTTCTTTATGAAAAAGTTTGGTATTTGTTTTAGGTAATAAAATACCAGCACCAATTCCTTCTGTCAGATTTAGTTGTACTTTATCTGTATTAAGGGTAGGAACGATGTATTTAGTGAGATCATCAACTCGGCTGATTTCTGCATTAACATAATTAAGCCCGTCAGTATGTTCAAATGTTAAAAAATCCTCGGTTAAATTTATTTGATTTGAACTGATAGGTTGACCTAATTCATTTTTATCTTCACCATATAAACCTCTGTTAGGGTAATTACCTGTGTAATTTACGACTTTATTTTGATACATAACATATTTCATGTGGTCTAAGCCTAATGAAATATTGTAATGATCGTTAATAAAATATCCTAATCGGAAATTTGTTTGTGGGATGGTCATTCTAAGCGGATTGATATAATCTATATGCCAACCTTTAGGTTTGTCTTGAGCTGGTACATCATAAATGGTAAAGTTGTAATCATTTCCTTTAAAAGTAATGTCAGAATTACTGAAAGTTTCGCGATTTCCTCCCCAATATACATAGAACTTACCTTTATTATGTGCAGTATAACGTTCTGAAACCGTTTCTTGAGCTAATGAAAAAAGCGAAATCAAAGAACTGAAAACGGATAAATAAATTGTTTTTTTCATTTTAAAATATATGATTCTTTGTGTTAAAAATTATAAACAAAGATAACTTACATTTTTAACGTTTTTTAGATATTTTTAGATTAAATTCTACTAGACAATAAAATTATAAATGCAAATATGTTTTTAAGGATTGTTATTTAATCAATATTCTAAAATTGTTTATGATTCATCTTGTATGTTATTAAATTTATAGAGTTAGTGATATTGGCTACTCAATGTTTTGTGAGTAAAATAATTTATTGAAATGAATTATTTTAAATTAGGAGGGTATGCTTTTTAGACTAATTGATATTAAATTTTGTTAAAAACAGATTGTTTTTATTTGGTGTTTTTTGTAGATAAAAACTTAATTATTTCAGTTCTTCCAAAACGTTGTGCATATTCAAGAGTTCTTTTATTTGTTTCTTCATCGCATTTTTCGTTATTTATTAAATATTTAGCAATATCATCTTCACTAGCCACGATTGCTCCCATTAGAGCAGTATTTCCTCTTTTATCCTTTATACATAAATCGGCTCCTTTAGAAAGTAAAAATTCTACTGCTTTTTTCTGCCCATTGTATGCCGCAATCATTATTGCAGTATAGCCGTTTTCACCTTGATAATTAACACTCACACCCGTTTTAATAAATTCATCTAGTATTTCTATGTTAGATGTTCTTGCTCCATAAAAGAAAGATTTTTCAAGTTCATGTTGCGCATTAGAATTTTGAGCATAGGAAAAGAAAAAAGCGTTTACTAATAAAAGAAGTGTGAAAAATTTTTTGATATACATAATCTTATGTTTTAAAAGAAAGAATGCTATAGATATTAGAACGGTTAAAAACTAATATTATAGCATTCTAACGAGTTAAGGGAATTTATTTATTATAACTATCTTTAGATAAACCTAGAGCATTACCAACTCTTGTTCCGTATTCTTGATCTGCTTTGTATAAAAAGCTAACAATGGTAGCCTGAATGTTTTTATCTTTAACTTTACTTAAATTATTAGTCCAGTTTTTTATTAAGTTATCTTTTTCTTGTTTTGAGTAACCTCGATATAAGATACCTGCTTGATAAAAATCTTTAGAGTCTTTTATTTCTTCACGTACCATATAACCGTCTAAAAGTCTTTTATCATCTGCGTTGAATTCTGTATATGTAGGATTATTATGACTAGGAAAGTAGTTTGTGTCTCCTGTTCTTTCTTCAAAATTCATTGCACCGTCTATATGGTAATTATTTACTTTTACTAAAGGTCTATTAGCAGGTAATAATTGATGATTTTTACCTAATCTGTACATTTGTGCATCAGCATAAGAAAAATTTCTACCTTGAAGCATTTTGTCAGGAGAAAAACCAATTCCAGGTATTACTCTAGAAGGAGCAAAAGCAGCACTTTCTGTATATTGAAAGAAATTTGCTGGTATACGATCTAAAACTAGTGTACCTACTTTTATTTCTTCAACATTAAACCATTGTTTTGTGTCATCAAAAATATTAAAATCGTATTTGTTAATGTCTTTATTAGGTATTATTTGTACATATAAATCCCATTTAGGAAAATTACCAGCAGCAATGTTATCGTATAAGTCTCGGGTCATGTGACTAAAGTCTTTCCCTTGCACTTGAATTACTTCTTCTGCTGTTAAATTTTTAATTCCTTGTAATGATTTGAAATGAAATTTAACCCAAGAAATGTCTCCTTTGTCATTAATAAATTTAAACGTATTTACGCCAAAACCATCCATTTCTCTATAAGATTTAGGGGTTCCATTATCAGACATTAACCAAGTTAATGTTTGAGTAGCTTCTGGTGTTTTTGAGAAGTAATCAAAAATTCTATTTTCATCCTGAAGATCCGTGATAGGAGATGGTTTGTTAGCGTGTGTGAAATCAGGAAATTTAATAGCGTCTCGTATAAAAAATGTAGGTATATGATTGCCTACTAAATCCCAGTTTCCTTCTTCTGTATAGAATTTTATAGCAAATCCTCTTGGATCTCTTGCTGTTTCAGGAGAACCTTTAGAGTGAATAACGCTTGAGAAACGAACTAAAACAGGAGTTTTTTTATTTACCTCTGTAAAGATTTTAGCTTTAGTAAGATCGCTGATATTTTTAGTTAAAATGAAATAACCTTGAGCGCCAGTTCCTCTTGGGTGCATAACACGTTCAGGAATTCTTTCTCTACTAAAATGTTGTAATTTTTCAATTAAATGCACATCTTCTAGTAAAACTGGACCATTTGGTCCTAGAGTTAAGGACTGTAAGTCACCATTTACAGGTGCTCCAGCACTGGTTGTAAGTGTTTTTTGGGCAAATGCACTCATTGAAATAATAAGTGATGCACAGGTTAAAAATGATTTTCTCATTACTATTTAAATATTTATATTAAATCTAAATCGGTTAAGCTGATGCCTAAAGCTGCGGCAACTCCTTTACCATAGTTAGGGTCTGCTTTGTAACAATTATGAATATGACGTTCTTGTATAAATCTTTCAGCTCCTCCTACAGAACGTGCTGTGTTTTCAAACAATGTTTGTTGTTGTTCAGGAGTCATGATTCTAAATAGGTTACCTGGTTGTGTGTAGTAATCATTATCATCTTCTCTAAAGTCCCAATGATCAGCAGCTCCTTCTAGAGCTAAAGCAGGTTCTCTATATTCTTTTTGTTCTTGCCATTTTCCATAACTATTAGGTTCATAATGTACTGTTCCTCCGCCGTTACCGTCAATACGCATAGCACCATCTTTATGATGATTATGAAACGGACATCTTGGGGCGTTTACAGGGATTTGATAATGATTAACTCCTAATCTGTAGCGTTGTGTATCTCCGTAAGAAAAGAGTCTACCTTGTAACATTCTATCGGGAGAAAAGCCTATACCAGGAACGATATTTGCTGGGTTAAAGGCAGATTGCTCTACGTCTGCAAAATAGTTTTCAGGATTTTTATTTAATTCTAATACTCCAACATCAATAAGAGGATAATCACTATGAGGCCAAACTTTTGTTAAATCAAAAGGATTAAAAGGATATGTTTTAGCATCTTCTTCAGGCATTATTTGTACTTTCAGGTGCCATTTTGGATAATTTCCTTCTTTGATGCTGTTGTATAAGTCTCTTTGATGACTTTCTCTATCTTTTCCTATTATTATTTCTGATTCTTGATCCGTTAAACATTCTATTCCTTGAGCTGTTTTAAAATGAAATTTCACCCAAAAACGCTCATTGTGAGCATTTATAAAGCTAAATGTATGGCTACCATAACCATTCATGTGACGGTAACTTTTAGGAATACCACGTTCACTCATAGTCATGGTGATTTGATGTAAAGATTCGGGTAACAATGTCCAATAATCCCAATTATTATTAGCACTTCTAAGATTTGTTCCAGGATCTCTTTTTACCGCTTTGTTTAAATCTGGAAATTTATACGGATCACGAATAAAAAATACAGGAGTATTGTTTCCTACTAAGTCCCAATTGCCTTCTTCAGTGTAGAATTTCACTGCAAAACCACGAATATCTCTTTCTGCATCAGCTGCTCCGCGTTCTCCAGCAACTGTTGAAAACCTTAAAAATAAATCTGTTTGTTTGCCAATTTCAGAAAATATTTTAGCTTTGGTATACTGGGTAATATCATGTGTAACGGTAAACGTTCCAAATGCAGCTGAACCTTTTGCGTGCATACGTCTTTCAGGAATTACTTCCCTATCAAAATGAGCTAGTTTTTCTAAAAACCAAATATCTTGTAAAAGCATTGGTCCTCTTTTGCCAGCAGTTAGGGAATTTTGATTATCAGCTATAGGTCTGCCTGATACTGATGTCATTTTGTTTTCTTTATTATAACTCATTTTCAATCGTTTTATAATTAATTAATAATGAAGAATAAGGTTTAAACTTTATAAATAATACTTTTTATTAAAAGGTGTATAATGCGTTTTTAAAAGATTATATTAGGTTCACTATACTGTTTTAATGGTGTATTGTTGTATTTGTTTAATTTCTTATTTCTTAGGCAAAACTAAAGTGATTTTATTTATTCATTTTTTATTTTTAATAAATATTTCTTATAGTGTTATTGTTTTGTTTTAGTTTGAATAAAGGCTTATTAGAGCTATAAAGAATATTTATGTTTCAATAGAAAATTAATAGGTTAGGAGGGTAAAAAGAGTGTTTTTAATAGCTAAATTTGCATCCAGAAAACAATAATTTAACAATTAAATATTATGGCTTTAGTAGGCAAAAAATTTCCAAATATTACGGTAGATGCAATTTCAGAAATGGGAGACAATTTAAGAATTAATGTTCTTGAAGAAGCAACAAAAAATAATAAGAAAGTTTTATTATTTTGGTATCCAAAAGATTTTACATTTGTTTGCCCAACTGAATTACATGCTTTTCAAGCTGCTTTACCAGAATTTGAAAAAAGAAACACAGTTGTAATAGGAGCTTCTTGTGATACGAATGAAGTGCATTTTGCATGGTTAAATACACCTAAAAATAATGGAGGTATTGAAGGTGTTACATACCCATTATTAGCTGATACTACTCGTAATTTATCTAAAGCATTAGGTATTTTAGATGCAGAAGAGGTATATGATGAAGAATCTGATGATATTTTATTAGATGGTTCAAATGTAACTTTCCGTGCTACTTACTTAATTGATGAAACAGGAAAAATATTCCACGAAAGTGTAAATGATATGCCATTAGGAAGAAATGTAGGTGAATATTTACGTTTAGTAGATGCTTATACACACGTTCAAACGAAAGGAGAAGTTTGTCCTGCAAACTGGGAAGAAGGTAAAGAAGCTATGAATGCAGATAGATTAAGTACAGCTGCTTACTTAAGTCAAAACTAATTTATTCCAAATAATTTTACAATATATCAATGGCAATGTTTTGTCAATAATAAGCATTGTCATTGGTATTACAATTTTTAAAAATATGTTACTAGAATTAAACGAAGATATATTACAAAACGTAATTAACGAAAATGAAAAAGTAATTGTACAATTTTCTGCGTCATGGTGTGGTAATTGTAGAATTATGAAGCCAAAGTTTAAAAAATTATCAACTGAAAATGAAGGTCTTACCTTTGTAATTGTAGATGCTGAAAATTCACCAGAATCTAGAAAATTAGCAAATGTTTCTAATTTGCCTACATTTGCAACCTTTGTTAATGGAAAATTAGTAAAAGAAACACAAACTAATAAAGCAGAAGTATTAAGTGAATTAGTTAGTGAAATTCTTTAAGAAAAAGAAATTATGAAATTACCTGTTATAAAACATTTGACTCAGTTTATAGAAGAAAATGACAGTGATTATTTAGTAGAAACAATTGCTGTACTGGAAAATCTTACGGAGTTAGAGTCGTTAAAAGATGAAGAAATAGACGTTATTGGAGAGTTAATTTCTAATCTTTATGGAGCTTTGGAAGTTCAAAAATTAGTTAAAGAAGGAAAAGAAAAAAGGTAGCGTTAAATGAATTTATGAAACGCGTGTTAGGATCTATTGATAAATAAAGATGAAAGCCAGCAAATGCCGGCTTTTCACGTTATTTGATTTATACGTTTTTTAGTATATATTTTTTAATTTCTGAAAAAATATAATAAAATTCACTTGCAATTTCAATGCTTTTTTCTTCGTACTTTAAATCCATTAGTTCTGTGTTGTCAAATAATTTAGGATCCTCATATCTTATTGTGATTTTTTTATCTGCTCCTATAACAATAGGACATCCCTCATCTGCATTACTACAAGTCATAATAGCCGCAAAATTTGATTTAGGATTAAATGCGTGATCATAAGTTTTTGAAAAACAAATAATCCCAGTCTTGTTTTCATCATATTTTACACTATAAATAGCATTTGCTTCATTACTTAATTGAATGATGGAAAAACCTTGTTTTTTTAGAGTTTCAATTACCTTATGAAAGAAAGTGGTACTTTCTGTTCCTCCAGAATAGCAATAAATATTAGGTATCTCAAAATAAGAAGCTAAAGTTTGAGCCCATATTTGTGAAAGATGACTTCTTCTGGAATTGTGCGTGCAAATAAAATTAAGATTGATGTTTTCTTTCTCTTCTGTTTTTTCTTTTATATATTCAATGAGCGGTTGAAGAATTAATTTTCGGTCGCTAGAAGGTGAAAACGACGCTATTTTTTTAATGTTTTTAGATAGATTTAAAAGCATAAGCGTTTTTTTAAAAGTACAAAATATAAAATTTTGGATTGTTTCAAAAGGTGTTTTGTGTTCTATGTCACGATTTTCTATAAGTTGAAAATCAGATTCAAAAATTTCTTTTAATCCACTAGCAGTGTATTGTGTGATAGGAAGACCACTGCATTTTAAAGGACCAGATGTTGAGAATGTGCCAAGAATAAGTGTACCGTTTTCTTTTATACTCTCAATGGCTATTTTTTTATAGATATTAATATGAATAGGGTTGGTTAAGAAGTGAAAAGAAGCTCTATCATGCCAAACATCAAATTTTTCTTTGGGCATAAATTGTATGATGTCACTAGTTATAAAATGAACTTTATCAGAATTTGCTTGTAATCTTTTTTGTATTCGTTCAATTGCTTTATCTGAAATGTCTAATAAATATAAATTGGTGTAACCTAGATCTAAAAGAGAATCTATTAGATAACTATCACCACCTCCAACATCTATTATTTTAGCATCTTTTGGAAGATTGAGTTTTTGAATAGATTGAATAGAAGTTTCAGGTTTTTTTTCGTACCAACTAACTTCGTTTTCTTTTTTTGTGGAAAAAACATTTTCCCAGTGTGCTTTCTTATTCATAATCTAACAACAACCAGAATTGGGTATACAAGAGTTAACAAGTTTATTTAAATTTTTTTTAATTTTTTCATTCGAATTCCACAATTATCTTGAGCAAGACAAGTTGTTTGAGTAGGTAAAAGCACGAAGTGTTCTTTTTGAAAATCTAATCTGTATTTGCCAATAGTATTTTTGTCCTGATATTCTACTAATATTTCATAATCACTACAAACAATATTTTTTTCTATGGCCTCAATTATTTTAATTGTTTTATGACTGGTTAATCTATGGTAAGTATCTTCTGCGTGCCATAGTTGAAAGGTAAAATAATTTTCTTCTCTAAATGTATTTCCACAATCAGTGTATTTTTTGTTTAATACTCCCATTTCTGTAATATGGAAATGTTTTGGAATAAAAGTTCCGTCAACAAATGAAATATCAAAAGAATCAAGTTTTGATAAGTGTTGTTTAAATTCAGATAATTTCATAGGCTATGTGAAATTTGTAGTGTTAAGTATATATTTTTTGATTATTGACAACAATTAGTGTTTTTTATATTTTTCTAAGAACAAAAAATAATGTTCTATTTTTTGTAATGTTTCTTTATTTATACAATAGCAAATAGATTTTCCTTCTATATTTCCTTTAATGAGTCCTACCTGTTTTAGCTCTTTTAAATGTTAGAAATAGTAGGTTGGGCTAGGGGCAATTCTTCTACTATATCATTGCAAATACAGGAGTTTACTTTTATTAAATACTCTATAATAGCTAAACGAGCAGGATTACTCAGAGCTTTAAATAAATTGGCTAATTCATTTTGTGAATTGCTGAAAAAGGCTGATTTTGAGGCTCCCATATTTTTTTTATTTACATATTGCAATATTACGATGTTAAATATAAATAATTACACTTTTATTAAGAAAAAATATTTGAAAAATATCCTTATTTTTGGAGCTTTAAAAAAATAAAATTATGGGACAGATAACATTTAAAGGAAATGCGATAAATACAGTTGGAGAATTACCTGTAGTAGGATCAGTGGCAAAATCGTTTGAATTAGTAGCAACGGATTTATCCGTAAAGACACTAGAAGATTTTAAAGGACAAAAATTAGTGTTAAATATTTTTCCTAGTATAGATACTGGAATTTGTGCTGCTTCTGTTCGAAAATTTAATGAAACCGCATCGAATTTAGAAAATACAAAAGTATTGTGTATTTCTAGAGATTTACCATTTGCGCAAACTCGTTTTTGTGGAGCAGAAGGATTAGATAATGTTATTAATCTTTCAGATTTTAAAACAGGTGATTTTGGGGCTGATTATGGTTTGACTATAGTAGAAGGGCCTTTGGCAGGTTTGCACTCACGTTGTGTAATAGTATTAGATGAAAACGGAGTAGTAAAATATACGGAGCAAGTAGCAGAAATTGCTCAAGAACCTAATTATGAATCTGCTTTAGCTTCTTTATAATGAAATTTGAAAAAGACGAAACCTTATTTACAGGTAGATTAAAGAGTATAGGATTTGCTGCTAAAGGAGCGTTTAAATTAATTACTACTGAACATAGCGTAATGGTTCAGTCTTCCTTGGCGGTTTTAATGTCATTAGCAGGATATTATTTTCAAATTACTCGTGAAGAGTGGATGTTTCAGATATTTGCCTTTGGATTGGTTTTAAGTATCGAAGGATTGAATACAGCGGTTGAAAAATTAGCTGATTTTGTACATCCCGATTTTCATGAAAAAATTGGCTTTATAAAAGATATTGCGGCTGGGGCTGTTTTTTTTGCAGCTATGACAGCTTTTGCTATAGGAAGCTTTATTTATTTACCTAAAGTGTTGTAAGCTAAATTGTTATAAATCGACCTATTTTTTTAAATTATAATGGCTAAATCAAAAAGAAAGAAAACACATCTGCCGAAGTAGAATCTGAAATTATACAAAGACGATTTTCATTAAATCGTCAGCAAAAATTACATTTGGAATTTTACTGATACTATTCTCTATAGCGTTGGCAATTTCCTTTGTTTCTTATTTTGTCAATGGCAAATTAGATCAAAGCGAAATACATGAATTTAGTAATAGAGAATCACAGGTTCAAAATTGGTTAGGTAAATTCGGCGTATTTTTAGCTAATTCCTTTGTTTACCAAGGATTTGGCGTTGCGGCATTTTTGTTTGTTCGTTTGTTGTTTTTAACAGGTTCTTATTTGGTTCTAGATTTAGCTGTTTCTAAATTAAAAAAACATGGTTTTGGGATATTTTTGTAATAATAATTCTGTCTATTCTTTTTGGTTTTTTTAGTACCTCTCTTCCAGAATTAGGTGGAGTAATTGGATTTGAAATGAATTCTTTTTACAAGATTATTTAGGGAAAGCAGGTACTTTACTTACATTACTTTTTGGAATTTTTATTTACCTTATCTTTAAAATAAAAATATCGCCTGAGAAAATAAAAGCCGCTTTTGAAAAAACAAAATCAGAATTAAAAGAAGATTTTAAAAACCCGTTGTCTAAAGAAAGTACAACAGCTTATAATTTAGAAGAGTTTGCTGTTCATGAGGACGAAATACAACCCGTTTTAAAGAATAAAAACGTTTTTACAGACCCCATAAAGCCTATAGAAGAAGAATATGAGGATGAAGATTTAGAAGGGATAATACTAAAAACAATTCCTTCTCAGCAAGAAATTAATGATGATTTTTTGAAGCCCATTAAAGGGAACTCTTCAGAATTAACCTTAGATGTTAATCCTATTATAAAACCCTTAATTGAGTCAGAATCTACCTCAGATGAATTAGTAATTCAAAAAATAGAAGAAGAAGATATTATAGAAGAAAATTTAGCAGAGCGTTTAGTAGCTCATTTTGGTGAATTTGATCCAACTCTAGATCTTTCTAATTATAAATTTCCAACAATAGATTTGTTAAAAGAATACGGTTCCGGAGGCATAACAATTAATCAGGAAGAATTAGAAGAAAATAAAAATCGTATTGTAGAAACACTTCGAAACTATAAAATAGACATAGCTCAGATAAAAGCTACTGTCGGTCCTTCTGTAACTTTATATGAAATAGTACCAGAAGCAGGAGTTCGTATTTCTAAAATAAAAAGTTTAGAAGATGATATAGCACTTTCCTTAGCAGCATTAGGTATTCGTATTATAGCCCCAATGCCAGGTAAAGGAACTATAGGTATTGAGGTACCTAATAAAAACCCAACGTTAGTTCCTATGAAAGGGGTAATAGCCTCAGCGAAATTTCAAGAAGCAGAAATGGAGTTGCCAATAGCTTTAGGGAAAACAATTTCAAATGAAACATTTGTGGTTGATTTAGCTAAAATGCCTCACTTGTTAATGGCGGGAGCAACAGGACAAGGTAAATCAGTTGGTTTAAATGCTGTACTTACTTCATTGTTATACAAAAAACATCCAGCCGAAGTCAAGTTTGTTCTAGTAGATCCTAAAAAAGTTGAACTAACTCTTTTTAATAAGATAGAAAGGCATTATTTAGCAAAATTACCTGATACAGAAGATGCTATTATAACAGATAATTCAAAGGTAATTACTACACTAAATTCATTGTGTGTAGAAATGGATAATCGCTACTCTTTATTAAAAGATGCGATGGTTCGTAATATAAAAGAATACAACGAAAAGTTTAAACAACGTAAGTTAAATCCTGAACAAGGACATAGATTTTTACCTTATATTGTTCTTGTAGTTGATGAGTTTGCGGACTTAATTATGACGGCTGGTAAAGAAGTTGAAACGCCCATTGCTCGTTTAGCGCAATTAGCTCGAGCAATTGGTATTCATTTAATAATAGCTACGCAACGTCCTTCCAGTAAATGTAATTACAGGTATTATTAAAGCCAATTTCCCTGCTCGTATTGCTTTTAGAGTAACTTCTAAAATAGACTCTAGAACCATTTTAGATCAACAAGGAGCTGATCAACTAATAGGTAGAGGAGATTTATTATACACAAATGGAAATGATTTAGTGCGTGTACAATGTGCTTTTGTTGATACTCCAGAAGTAGAAAAAATAACAGAGTATATTGGCGCTCAAAAAGCCTATCCAAACGCTTATTTGCTCCCTGAGTTTATTGGTGAAGAAGGAAGTGGGTCAAGTCTTGATATAGATATTTCAGAACGAGATTCTCTCTTTAGAGATGCTGCCGAGGTAATCGTTACAGCTCAACAAGGTTCAGCTTCTTTAATTCAACGAAAACTAAAGTTAGGTTATAACCGTGCAGGCCGATTAATAGATCAGTTAGAAGCAGCAGGTATTGTAGGGCCTTTTGAAGGTAGCAAAGCTCGTACCGTAAATATACCTGATTTAGTGGCTCTAGAACATTTTTTAAATAATGAGAAAAACAATTAAAAATAAAATGAAAAAAATAATTGCATTACTATTAGTCTTAACATCTTTTACTTTTCAAGCTCAAAATGAAGCAAAAGCAAAAGCTTTGTTAGATAAAGTAGCAGCAAAAGTTAAGTCTTTTAAAACGATTAGAGTAGATTTTAAATATAATTTACAAAATACAAAGGAAGGAATTAATCAAGATAATAAAGGGAGTGTTGCTTTATCAGGTAATAAGTATCTTTTAAATTTTCTTGGTGTTACTAAAATATGCGATGGAACCAAAGTATATACTATATCAAAAGAAGACGAAGAAATCTCAATTGCAAAAGTTGGAAATGAGGAAGAAGCAGACACACCCGCTAAAATGTTAACCTTTTTTAATAAAGGGTTTAAATACAATTGGGATATCAGTCAGACAATTAAAGGTAAAAAAATTCAATATATAAAACTAATACCAATAGGATCGAAAGATGATCGTAAACAAATTTTAGTAGGAGTGGATCTGTCTACACAATTAATTTACAATACGATTACATTAAATAAAAACGGTACTAAAGTAACCTTACTAGTTGATTCTCTAAAAACGAATGAAACTTTACCCAAAAACTATTTTACTTTTGTAAAATCAAAATACCCAAATTATTACATCAATAACCTGGATTAATTTTGCTAATGAAAATCCTAGACCGATATTTACTCAAATCTTTCTTGATTACATTTACATCAGTATTTGTAATCTTATTTTTTATATTTATTCTACAAACAGTTTGGTTATTTATATCTGAATTAGCAGGAAAAGACCTTGATTTTTTTATGATTATCAAGTTTTTAATTTTTGCAACCCCTAAATTAATGCCAATGGTCATTCCCTTGACGGTACTACTGGCTTCCATTATGACATTTGGAGATTTAGCAGAACATTATGAATTTGCTGCAATGAAATCAGCAGGTGTTTCTTTCTTTAGAAGCTTAAGAATCTTACTAGTGTTTATTTTAGGTTTGAGTATCCTAGCTTTCTTTTTTGCCAATAATATTATACCTTATTCTGAATATAAATTTACTAATTTTAGAAGAAATTTAGCACAGGTTAAACCTGCGCTGGCTATAGCAGAAGGACAGTTTTGTGATATAGGAGAATTTAATATAAAAGTTGAAAAAAAGACAGGAGAAAAAGGAGAAAAATTAAAAGGAGTTACCATACATAAAAAATCAAACACAGGAGAAGGAGCAAAAACAGTAATAAAATCAAAAGAAGGTCTTTTGTTATCTTCTGAGACAAGTGATTTGTTACAGTTAGTACTAAAAGAAGGATATTACTATGAGGATATTAGTCCCGTTAATTACGAACAGCGTCAAAAATTACCTTTTGTAAAAGTTTTTTTCAATAAATATACAATCAACATTGATTTATCCAAATTAAATACAAGCGCAGCATTAAAAGATGAGTTAAAACATTCAGATGCAATGCTCAAAATTAACGATCTAAAATATACCTGAGACTCCTTAAAAGCTAATTACAATAAAGAACTCATTGCACTTGCCGATAATACTTATCAACGTCTTGGAGTTACTAGTAATTATAATGTAGATACAGTAAAGATTAAGAATACAAAAAAAATTGATTTGTTAAGTATTGTTAAGGAAAAAACATCTAAAATTAATGTTTTAAACGTAGCAGAAAGCGACTTAATAAGTTCTAAAAGTAATTTAGAAATGTATGAGTTTGCCATGCTAGCCAAGGAAAAAGAAATTAACGGATACCTGAACGCTATTTTTGAAAAATTTACTTTTAGTTACGCTTGTATACTCATGTTTTTTATAGGTGCACCCTTAGGAGCTATTATCCGAAAAGGAGGATTAGGATTGCCAATTGTATTTGCCATGCTCATCTTTATTTCGTTTCATTTTATGAATACATTTAGTAAAAAAATGGCGCAAGAATCTCAAATTCCTGTTTTTTTAGGAGCTTCCTTGGCATCTATACTATTAACTCCTTTGGCAATTTATTTAACTAGGAAAGCAATAAATGATAATGGTGATGTTAATTTTGACTTCATTACAGAGCCATTTAAGAATATATACACAAAACTAACACAACTCAAAAAAAACAAAAATGGAAACACAAACCATTAAATTAAATACCATTGAAGAAGCAATAGAAGATATCCGTCAAGGAAAAGTAATAATTGTAGTTGATGATGAGGATAGAGAAAATGAAGGTGATTTTTTAGCTGCTGCTGAAAAAATAACACCAGAAATGGTAAATTTTATGGCTACGTATGGTAGAGGGCTTATTTGCGCACCACTTACAGAAACACGTTGTAAAGAACTAGGATTAAATCCAATGGTAACGAATAATACGGATCACATGGAAACAGCTTTTACGGTTTCTGTTGATTTAAAAGGACATGGTGTTACTACAGGAATATCAGCTTCAGATAGAGCTAAAACAATTCAAGCATTAGTTAATCCTGATACAAAACCTTTTGATTTAGCACGTCCAGGACATATTTTTCCTTTAATAGCAAAAAAAGGAGGCGTTTTGCGTCGTACAGGACATACAGAAGCAGCTATAGATTTTGCTCGTTTGGCTGGTTTAAAACCAGCTGGAGTTATTGTAGAAATTATGAATGAAGATGGGACAATGGCTAGATTGCCCCAATTAGTTAAAGTTGCTCAAAAATTTAATTTAAAATTGGTTTCTATAGAGGACTTAGTAGCCTATAGAATGCAACATGATAGTCTAATTGTAAAAAAAGAAGATTTTGATATACAAACTCGATTTGGTGTTTTTCGCTTAAGAGCCTATGAACAAATAACAAACAAACAAATTCATATTGCTCTAACAAAAGGAAACTGGAATTCAGGTGAAGCTGTTTTAACAAGGATTAATTCATCTCAAGTAAATAATGACTTACTAGGGACCTTAACCAATAATGTTGATAAACAATTAGACGATATGTTTAAAGTTATTAACGAACAAGGAAAAGGAGCCGTTATTTTTATTAATCAGGATATACAAACGATAAGCCTTTTAAATCGTATTACAGAATTAAAGGAATTACAACAACAAGGTGAAATGAAAGCCCCTAAAATAGTAATAGATAGTAAAGATTATGGGATAGGAGCTCAAATTCTTCATGATATAGATATTACAAAAATTCGTTTAGTTTCTAACACAGAAGTAGGAAAACGCGTAGGAATGATAGGTTACGGATTAGAAATTGTAGAATATGTAAAATACTAATTATTTGATATTAAAAACTTTATAAAACGAAATTGTTTTTTTAAAAAATCGTTTTAAAATACTTGTAAAACTAAAAAACATTTGTATATTTGCACTCGCATTACAAAAGTAGTGCATAATATACTGGAGAAATGGCAGAGTGGTCGAATGCGGCAGTCTTGAAAACTGTTGACTGTAACAGGTCCGGGGGTTCGAATCCCTCTTTCTCCGCAGCTTTAAAACCCTAACCCTTGTAAATAAAGGAGTTAGGGTTTTTGTTTAATAAATATTCCTAACTTTTGTTCTTGATCAAAAAAAATCACTATAAAGTGTGATTTTTTTGTTATTTCAAAACACTATATTTGGAGATTATCTAATTAACTTTAACAAATAAAATTCTTTCTAAAAATTTAGTGCATTTAGAATTTACAACTTAAAATGATGACAAGCACCATTCAAAAACAAGAATTACAAAATAAAATATGGAAAATCGCCAATGAGGTACGTGGTGCCGTAGATGGTTGGGATTTCAAACAATTCGTTCTAGGCGCATTATTCTATCGCTTCATTAGTGAAAACTTCAAAAATTACATCGAAGCTGGTGATGATAGCATTAACTACGCCAACTTATCGGACAGCGTTATTACGCCCGAAATTAAAGACGATGCCATTAAAACGAAAGGGTATTTTATTTATCCAAGTCAGCTTTTTGAAAACTTGGCTAGAACTGCCAAAACGAACACCAATCTAAACACCGACTTAAAAGCGATTTTCGATGCTATTGAAAGTTCAGCAAATGGCTATCCTTCAGAACAAGACATCAAAGGTTTGTTTGCCGATTTTGATACAACAAGTACCCGTTTAGGAAATACGGTTGAAAGTAAAAATGATCGGTTGGGTAAGGTTCTAAAAGGAGTTGAAGAATTAAACTTTGGCAATTTCGAAGACAATCAAATCGACTTGTTTGGTGATGCCTATGAGTTTCTAATTTCCAATTATGCTGCCAATGCAGGTAAATCGGGGGTGAATTTTTTACCCCACAAACGGTATCCAAACTGATTGCACAACTAGCCATGCACAAGCAAACCACAGTGAATAAAATTTATGACCCAGCTGCCGGTTCAGGTTCCTTATTATTGCAAGCTAAAAAACACTTTGACAGCCATATTATAGAAGAAGGATTCTTCGGGCAGGAAATCAATCATACCACCTACAACTTGGCGCGTATGAATATGTTTTTGCACAACATCAACTACGATAAATTCAACATTGCTTTAGGGAATACCTTGTTAGACCCCCATTTTTTAGATGACAAACCGTTTGATGCCATTGTATCTAATCCGCCTTACTCGGTAAATTGGATTGGTTCTGACGACCCTACCTTGATAAACGATGACCGTTTTGCGCCAGCAGGCGTATTGGCACCAAAATCAAAAGCCGATTTTGCCTTTGTCTTGCATTGCTTAAGTTATTTATCAGGTAAAGGACGAGCGGCTTTGGTTTGTTTCCCTGGTATCTTTTACCGTGGCGGTGCCGAACAAAAAATTAGAAAATATTTAGTAGATAACAATTTTGTAGAATCGGTTATTGCTTTAGCACCCAACCTTTTTATGGAACTTCTATAGCGGTTAATATTTTAGTTTTAGCCAAAAATAAAACTGAAACGAAAACCCAATTTATAGATGCTTCCAGGCGAAGATTTCTTTAAAAAAGTAACCAACAATAATGAGCTGACTAACAAGCATATTGATAAAATTATGGATATGTTTGATAGCAAAGAAGAAGTACCTCATATAGCAACTACTATCGACAATGCTAAAATTGCCGATAACGACTATAACCTTTCGGTAAGTTCGTATGTGGAAGCCAAAGACAATCGGGAGAAAATAGATATTAAACAGCTAAATGCAGAAATTGCCTCGACGGTTGAAAAAATCACCCAACTTCGTACAGACATTGATGCTATTATAATGGATATTGAGCAATGAGTAAAGATAAATCAAAAATAGGTTTTATAAGGTCTTCGGCAGCAGAATACTTAACATTTATAAGTGCTTCTGGTCAAAGTGGTGTAGAAACAATTTATGCCGATGAAAACATTTGGCTATCACAAAAGATGATGGCAACACTCTATGAAATAGAACCCAATACGATTAATTATCATATAAAGAAGATTTTTTCGGATAGTGAATTAGATGAAAATTCAGTTACTCGAAAATTTCGAATAACTGCGTCAGATAACAAAACCTACGATACCCAACATTATAATCTCTCTGCTATTATAGCTGTAGGTTACAAAGTAAATTCTGAACGAGCAGTTCAGTTTAGAAAATGGGCTACTCAAATTGTGCAAGAATTTACCATCAAAGGTTTTACTTTAGACGATGAAAGATTAAAAAATGATGGTACCATACTCGGTAAAAAATACTTTGAAGAACAACTACAGCGAATACGAGAAATACGCTTAAGTGAGCGAAAGTTTTACCAAAAAATTACCGATTTATACGCTACCTCCATTGATTATGATGTAAAAGCCGCTGCTACCCAACGTTTTTTTGCTACTGTTCAAAATAAATTACACTGGGCAATACACGGAAATACAGCTGCTGAAATTATTATAAACCGCGCTGACCATCAAAAAGAAAATATGGGTTTAACTTCTTGGAAAGATGCACCTAATGGTAAAATACAAAAATTTGATGTTACTGTAGCTAAAAATTATTTATTAGAAAACGAAATGCAACAACTCCAAAGATTGGTTTCGGCATATTTAGATATAGCAGAAGATATGGCAACCCGACAAATACCTATGACTATGCACGATTGGGAAACCCGACTCAATAGATTTATAGAAGCTACCGATAGAAACGTTTTACAAGATGCTGGAGCAGTAACTGCTGAAATAGCAAAAGCTCACGCCGAAACTGAATTTGAGAAATATAGAATCATTCAGGATAGACTTTTTGAAAGCGATTTTGATAGAATAATTAAACAACTACCTACTAATGAGCAGTATTAAAACCATGAGTTTCTTAGATAAATTATTAAAGGGTATTGATGTTGAATGGAAACAAATGAAAGATGTTTGTACTGATTTTATTGTACCTATGCGTGATAGACCCAAAATTTTTGATGGAAATATACCTTGGTGTAGAATAGAAGATAAGGAAGGTCAATATTTTAATAAATCAAAATCAGGTTTATGCGTTTCAGAAGAAATGATAAAGAAAATGAACCTGAAAGTTTACCCTACAGGAACAGTGATTTGTTCGTGTAGCGCTTCACTAGGTTCATACGCTATTAATACTACACCACTTATCACAAATCAAACATTTATTGGGCTTGTCTGCGGAGATTCTTTATTTAATAAATATTTGTTATACTTCATGGAAACACAAACAAGAGTATTACAAGAATTAGCTACAACAGGTACTATACCATATATTTCTAGAAAAAAATTTGAAGAGCTTTTAATCCCTATTCCGAGCCCAAATAACCCAAAAAAATCACTCGAAATTCAACAAAAAATAGTTGGAATTCTCGATACCTTCACCGAACTAACAACAGAGCTAACAACAGAGCTTACAGCACGTAAACAGCAGTATAGTTATTATAGGGAAAAGTTGTTGAGTTTTGAAGAGGGAGAAGTGGAGTGGAAAACATTAGGAGAAGTAATTATACTTCAAAGAGGGAGAAGACTTGTGAAAAGTCAGCTTGAAGTAACTGGTGAATATGCAGTTTACCAAAACGCATTGACACCACTTGGTTATTATCATGAAAGTAATGTAAAAGCTAATACAACTTTCATAATTTGTGCAGGTGCAGCAGGCGAAATCGGATTTAGTGATGTTGATTATTGGGCTGCTGATGATGTTCACTCTTTTATAACTCCAGATTTTATCAATAGCAGGTATTTATTTCACTTTTTACAGACACAAAAAAATAAAATTTCTTCTCAAGTACGTAGAGCAAGTATTCCACGACTTTCGAAAAATGTTTTAGAAAAATTGTTATTTCCAATCCCTTCCCTCGAAGAACAAGAGCGCATCGTTTCCATTCTTGATAAATTTGACGTGCTTACCACTTCCATAAGCGAAGGTTTACCAAAAGAGATAGAATTGAGACAAAAACAATATGAATATTATAGAAATCAGTTATTATCGTTTTCAGCATCACGATAGGGGCGAATTGCAATTCGCCCCGACAATTTGCCCCGACAATTTGCCCCGACAATTTGCCCCGACAACGATAAAAAATAAAATAAATGAAATACAATCCTTATATACACCATCGTAAATCTATCCGTCTTAAAGGATACGATTATTCGCAGGCAGGATTGTATTTTATAACTCTTTGCTGTGAGGATAGAGCCCCTCTATTTGGGTACATTGAAAATGGAAAAATGATTTTAAATTCATTTGGAGAAATTGCCTTGACAGAATGGTATCATACAGAGCAAGTACGTGATAATTGCGTGATTCATGAATCTGTAGTAATGCCCAATCACATGCACGGCATTATAGAAATTACCCAAAAAAAGGAACAGAAGATGAAATTGGAAAATTTCAATCGCCATCCCAAACCATCGGCTCAATAATTAGAGGCTATAAAATAGCTACCATAAAAAAGATTAAGGATTTAATTCTAGAAAATAATATCGATAATAGAACGGGCGAATCGCAATTTACCCCAAATAAAGGCAAATTGAATTCCGCTTCAAATAAAGGCGAATTGAATTTCGCCTCAAATAAAGGCGAATTGAATTCCGCTTCAAATAAAGGCGAATTGAATTTCGCCTCAAATAAAGGCGAATTGGATTTCGCCCTGAGTACGGGCGAATTGCAATTCGCCCCAACCGCCCCAACCGCCCCAACGACGGAAATAATTAAATCTTTAGATTTTAAAATCTGGCAACGCAATTATTGGGAACACATTATCCGTAACGAAAACGCTTACCATCGAATTTCTAATTATATTATAAACAACCCACAAAAATGGGAAAACGATAAACTAAAAAAATAAAATGTCAAACTACAAAACCATCGCCGAATCCAACAATTTTATTGTATTAGATAAATATACCAAACATTCCGCATTTAACGAATCACCGTCATCCTATCAAACCGAAGCGGCTTTGGAAAAGGAATTTATCCAAGATTTAATCAATCAAGGATATGAAAATGCTTTCGATATTAAATCTATCGATACCATGTTAGCAAATGTAAGGGTACAACTACAAGCATTAAACAATATGGAGTTTACCAATAGCGAATGGGCGCGTTTTGTAGAAGAATATTTAGACAAACCAAGTGATAACTTAGTAGATAAAACAAGAAAAATACACGATAATTATATCTACGATTTTGTATTTGACGATGGGCATATCCAAAACATCTATTTAGTAGATAAAAAAAATATTACCCGTAATAAAGTGCAGGTAATTTCTCAATTTGAACAAAAAGGAACGCACGCCAACCGCTACGATGTTACGATTTTAGTAAATGGGTTGCCTTTGGTACAAGTGGAACTTAAAAAACGTGGGGTGGCAATTCGTGAAGCCTTCAATCAGGTACACCGTTATTCAAAAGAGAGTTTCAATACTACTAATTCGCTTTTTAAATACTTACAACTATTTGTTATTTCTAACGGTACTGATACCCGATATTTTGCCAACACTACGAAACGCAATAAAAACAGTTTCGACTTTACCATGAACTGGGCAAAAGCCGATAATACCTTAATTAAAGACTTAAAAGATTTTACGGCTACCTTCTTTCAAAAAAACACGCTTTTACATGTATTGTTAACCTATTCGGTTTTTGATACTAGTGATACGTTGTTAGTAATGCGTCCTTACCAAATTGCAGCAACCGAAAGAATGTTATGGAAAATAGAAAGTTCTTTTAACGCTAAAAATTGGTCTAATGTAGAGAGTGGTGGGTACATTTGGCATACCACAGGTTCAGGAAAAACCCTAACCAGTTTTAAAGCCGCACGTTTAGCTACTCAACTGGATTTTATAGACAAAGTATTCTTTGTGGTCGATCGTAAAGATTTAGATTATCAAACTATGAAAGAATACCAACGCTTTTCGCCTGATAGTGTAAATGGTTCTGATAGTACGGCTGGTTTAAAACGTAACTTAGAGAAAGATGATAATAAGATTATTGTTACCACCATTCAAAAGTTAAATAACTTAATGAAAACCGAAAGTGATTTGGCTATTTACCAAAAGCAAGTGGTGTTTATTTTTGATGAAGCACATCGTTCACAATTTGGTGAAGCCCAAAAAAACCTAAATAAAAAGTTTAAAAAATTCTACCAATTTGGTTTTACAGGAACGCCTATTTTTCCGCAAAACGCTTTAGGTGCAGAAACTACGGCAAGTGTTTTTGGTCGTGAGTTACATTCCTATGTGATTACAGATGCCATTAGAGATGAAAAAGTACTAAAGTTCAAAGTAGATTATAACAACGTTCGCCCGCAATTTAAAAACATCGAAGCAGAACAAGACGAAAAAAAATTAACTGCTGCCGAAAACAATACTGCTTTACTACACCCGAAGCGTATTAAAGAAATTTCGCAATACATTTTACAAAATTTCAGACAAAAAACGCACAGAACTAAAGGAGGCAACACTGGGTTTAACGCAATGTTTGCTGTAAGTAGTGTGGATGCGGCAAAATGTTATTACGAGGAATTAAACAACTTACAAAAAGAAAGCGAAAAACCGCTTAAAATAGCAACCATTTTTTCTTTTGCAGCTAACGAAGAGCAAAATTCCATCGGAGAGATTTTAGATGAAACATTTGAGCCAACTGCATTAGATTTGAGCGCAAAAGAGTTTTTAACCAAAGCCATCAACGATTATAATGCAATGTTTAAAATGAATTTTAACATTGAAAGTGGATTCCAAGAATATTATCGTGACCTAGCAAAACGCGTAAAAAGCAAAGAAATCGACTTGATTATTGTAGTCGGAATGTTTCTTACTGGTTTTGATGCGCCAACCTTGAATACCTTATTTGTAGATAAGAATTTGCGTTATCATGGGTTGATGCAAGCCTTTTCACGAACGAATAGAATTTACGATGCAACCAAAATTTTTGGAAATATTGTAACATTCCGAGATTTAGAACAAGCTACCATTGATGCTATTACTTTATTTGGAGATAATAACACCAAAAATGTAGTGCTTGAAAAAAGCTATAAAGAATATTTAGAAGGTTTTACAGATATTGTTACAGGTAAAGCACGTAGAGGATTTAAGGATGTAGTGAATGAGTTAAATGAAAAATTTCCAAATCCAGATGAAATCGTTACCGAAAAGGACAAAAAAGAGTTTGCAAAACTATTTGGAGAATACTTACGAGTTGAGAATATTTTACAGAATTACGATGAATTCACTCATCTAAAAGCTCTACAGGATATTGATATAAATGATAGTGAAGCAATCGAAGCTTTTAAGGAAACTTACTTTGTATCTGATGAAGATATTGCCGTAATGCAAGAAATAAGTGTATTGCCAGAAAGAACCGTTCAGGATTATCGTTCCACCTATAATGACATTCGTGATTGGTTACGTCGTGAGAAAAACGGTAAGGAAGCGGAAGAATCAAAAATTGATTGGGATGATGTAGTATTTGAAATTGATTTATTAAAATCACAAGAAATCAACCTAGATTATATTTTGGAATTAATTTTTGAGCACAATAAAAAGTCCAAAGATAAAGCTGCGTTAATAGAAGAAGTGCGTCGAGTTATTCGTGCTAGTATTGGCAATAGAGCAAAAGAAAGCTTAGTAGTTGATTTTATAAACGAAACAGAATTAGACGCCATCGAAGAAAAAGCAAATATTATCGATTCATTCTTTAAATATGCACAACAAAAACAAAAGATAGAAGCAAAAGAGTTAATTGAAGAAGAGAATTTAAATGAAGAAGCCACAAAAAGATACATCACTGCATCATTAAAACGTGAATTTGCAAGTGAAAACGGCACAGAACTCAATGCCATTTTACCAAAAATGAGTCCGTTAAACCCTCTATACCTCACAAAAAAACAAAGTGTATTTCAAAAAATAAGTGCATTTGTGGAGAAGTTTAAAGGTGTAGGTGGAAATTTATAAAGAAACTATCTTACCAAAGTGTGTAAGTTAATTAACTTTTAAATAAGAATGATACGTTTTTTGCCTGTTCAATTCGTTCAAATCTCTTTTAGATGATAGAGGAGATTGAACGAAGTTAAACGGCGAGATTGTGTATTTTGATACACACTTTATAAAAACAAAACGAACCAATTAAATTTAAATCAAATTCTTGGTTTTTGACTTCACAAATAGCGTGCCAATTTATAATTTACTTTTTAGGTAATATCCTGTAATTGATTTTTTTTCTTTTGTTATTTGTTCAGGTGTACCAAAAGCTAGTAATTGTCCTCCATTTTCTCCACCTTCAGGACCTAAATCTATAATATAGTCAGCACATTTAATCATATCAAGATTGTGTTCGATAACTAAAATAGAATGTCCTTTTTCTATTAAGGCATCAAAAGATTTTAATAATTTTTTAATATCATGAAAATGAAGACCTGTTGTAGGTTCGTCAAAAATAAAAAGAGCTTTATCTTTTGTAGTTCCTTTAACTAAAAAAGAAGCAAGCTTAATTCGTTGTGCTTCGCCTCCAGATAGAGTGGAAGAAGATTGACCTAATTGTACATAACCTAGTCCAACATCTTGTAGAGGTTGTAGTTTTTGAATGATTTTATTTTGATTGTTTGTTTTAAAGAAAGCTAAGGCATCGTCTATAGTTAAGTTGAGGATGTCATCTATATTTTTACCTTCAAATTGTATTTCTAAAATTTCTTTTTTAAAACGTTTTCCGTTACAAGTTTCACAAGGTAATGAAACATCTGCCATGAAAACCATTTCGACATTGATTGTTCCTTCTCCTTTGCAACTTTCACATCTACCTCCATCTACATTAAAAGAAAAATGTTTAGGTTGGTATCCTCTTAGTTTTGAAACTTTTTCTTTAGCAAATAAATCACGAATATCATCGTATGCTTTTATATATGTAACGGGATTGGATCGAGAACTACGACCTATAGGGTTTTGGTCTACATATTCTACATGTTTAATATGAGAATAGTTGCCAGATATTTCGGTAAATTGACCTGGTTTTTCGCTTACACTTTCTAATTGTTTTTGTAGGGCGGGATATAGTATTTTTTTTACTAATGTGCTTTTACCAGATCCTGATACACCTGTAATGATGGTTAGTACATCTAGAGGAATAGTGACATCAATATTTTGTAAATTGTTTTCTCTAGCTCCAATAATATCTATATGATTTTTAAATTTTCTTCTTTTTTTAGGAACGTCTATAGTGCGTTTTCCATTTAAATATTGGGAAGTAAGAGAGTTAGATTTTAGTATTTCTTCATACGTGCCTTGTGCTACTAAGTTTCCTCCGTAGGTACCTGCTTCGGGACCAATATCTATGATCATATCAGCTGATTTCATAATATCCTCATCATGTTCTACTACTATTACGGTATTGCCTAAATCGCGTAATGATTCTAGTACTTTATTTAGTTTTTCAGTGTCTTTAGGATGTAATCCTATACTAGGTTCATCTAGTATATACATAGAACCTACTAAACTGCTTCCTAGTGATGTAGCTAAGTTGATACGTTGTGATTCGCCGCCTGAAAGAGTAGCAGAATTTCTATTTAAAGTCAGATAATCTAGACCTACATTTTCTAAGAAAGCTAATCTATTATTGATTTCTATAAGTAATCGTTTGGCTACTTTTGCATCGTATTCTGATAATGTTAGGTCGTTAAAAAAAGGGATTAATTTACGGATGGGCAAATCTACAAGTTCTGGTAATGTCTTGTGATTAATTTTTACATAACTAGCCTCAGGTCTTAATCGTTTTCCTTTGCATATTGAACATTTTGTTTTGCCTCTATAGCGTGATAGCAAAACACGATTTTGAATTTTATAGTTTTTTTCTTCTAATTCTTTAAAAAAAGAAGTAAGTCCTTCAAAGTATTGATTCCCTTCCCAAATTAACTGTTTTTGTGATTCTTCTAGCTGAAAATAGGGTTTATGAATAGGGAAATCAAATTTATGCGAATTATTTACTAATTGATCCCGGTACCAACTCATGCTTTCGCCTTTCCATGGTGCTATGCAGTTTTCATACACAGATAATGCCGTATTAGGGATTACGAGATCTTGATCTATTCCTATTATATTTCCATATCCTTCGCAGGTAGGACAGGCTCCATAAGGATTGTTGAAGCTAAATAGATGAACGTTAGGTTCTAAAAAAGAAAGACCATCTAATTCAAAATTAGCACTAAAAATTATTTTTTCAGTAGTATTAAGCTCTTGTAAATAACAAAATCCTTTGCCTTCATAAAAAGCTGTTTGAATAGCATCGGCTAACCGATTGTAAAAATCTTCTTCGTGTTTTACAACTAAACGATCTATAATTAATAAAATTTCCTTGTCTTTATAAATATCTTTTGAGTGTAATTCTTGGGAATCAGTAAATTCATCTAGACGAATGGTTTCATTATTAATTAATATTCTACTGAAACCTTGTTGTAAGAGAATTTTTAATTTGTTTTCTAATGTTCTTCCTTTTTCTAAATGTATTGGAGATAAAAGTAAGTAGCGTTTTCCTTCTTCTAGTTTTTGGACGTGTTCTATTACATCAGTTACTGTGTGTTTTTTGACTTCTAAACCAGAAATAGGAGAGTAGGTTTTACCTATTCGAGCAAATAGTAGTTTTAGGTAATCATAAATTTCGGTGGAAGTACCTACTGTAGATCTTGCGTTTGTAGTATTTACTTTTTGTTCTATTGCTACAGCTGGTGCAATTCCTTTAATATAATCAACTTTTGGTTTGTCAAGCCTACCTAAAAATTGTCGTGCATAACTAGAAAGACTTTCTACATATCTGCGTTGACCTTCTGCATATAATGTATCAAATGCTAAACTTGATTTTCCAGAGCCTGATAATCCTGTGATAACAATTAGTTTATTTCTGGGAATTGCAACATCTAAATTTTTTAGATTATGAATCTGTGCTCCTTTTATAAGTATATTTTTTTTGGGGTCTAGAGTATGAATATCTTGTATCATTTTAAGCAAAACCAATTTTTACAAAGGTAAAGAAATATAATTTCAAAATAAGAGCTATAGATTTTCATTTTACAGACTTTTTAAAATAATATGTAGAGTTTTATGGGTTTTATATTTTTTAACGAAATAATTAAAATTTTAAATTAAATAAACCCTTTTATATAATTGAAAAATAAATATTTAAAATAGATAAAGAAAAGTTTGAATTAACTGATTTAAATGATAATAAAGAAAGTATTATACCATTTAAACTTTGAAACTTTCTCATAATACTATTTTTTTAACCTTAAGACTGTCTAAAAAGTTCGCAATCTTTCATTTCGACCAAAGGGAGAAATCACATAACGCTGATTATGAGATTCCTCCTTATGTAGGAGTGACAAACTGCATGTTGATTTAGACACTATCCTACAAAAGCAATAAAAATTAGTGTTGGTTCTCGATGTGCTTCGCGCTCAAACTAACGATGATTTCAATTATATACTCAACCCTTTGTTCGAGTTGTTTTAAAAATGAAAAAAACAGATAAAGAATTTTACTTTTTAATCCATTATATTTTAAGTTTAAATGGTATTATATACTGTAATATTGTGTAAAATATGCCTACTAATAAAAATTGTTTATTAAACAAATTATGATTTAATTTATTAATTTAATTAATATGTTATAAAATAGATTATATCAATTCTATACGTTTTTTATCTTTACCTTTAAAATTAATAGTTTATAGATTACTTCTTGGATATAAGTAAATAATTGGAGGGTGTCTGAAAAATTAAAACTTTCAACGTTTAGTCTATTATTTTGACTATAGGAGAAATCATATTATCAGATAACATAAATATTAAAAAGAAGAATATAATAATATATAATACTTGTATAAGGAATGTTTAGTTTTTAGAAATGTACCTGTTTTTTATTAGGATAAAACTCTGCCAAATGGCTAAAGAAATAAAAAAAACAGAGATGTATTTTTGAAGTGGTAATTGAATATAGTTTGTAGTTTTATCTAAAAAAATAATTAAGCTAAGCATACCAGTATAAGTTCCTACTACAGCTCCAAAAGTGTATAAAAGAAGTCCGTTTTGTGAAGGAATTATATATTTTTCGTTTAGGATATATACATTCCAACTCAACCAAAATGGAATTTGGGAAAAGTTAAGACCACTAAATAGCATCCCTGTACAAAGAGGATGTTCTAGTATTTGTTTTAAAATAAAAACTTGATTGTTTGTTTTTTCTAAATCAACGGGTTGTTTAGCTAAATAGGAGAGAAGTAATAAGAAAAGTATACTGAATAAAGAAATTTTTGTTTTTAATTTAGGATTTAAATTAATTCTAGAAATACCTTTAGCTGTAAAATAAATTATAAAACTTTCTATAAGCACTACACCTAGTAAATAAACTAGGGTAGAAAACAGGTTGCTTTTTTTATAATAATGTAAACCTATTATGTTTAAATAACCAAGTGGTATAGAACCTATAAAGCTAATAGTAAAACCTACTACTATATTTTTTATTTTTAAATTCAATAGTATAAAATTTATTCTGTCTTAAGTTATATTTATAATTTTTTTAAATTATGATTAAATTTGAGTAAGCTTATAAAAATGTTCTTGATGCTTACGATATTCATTCATGCCTTCTTTATGGTTAAGATAAGGAACTCCTTTTATATGATTTTGTTGACTAATTTTAAACATATAACGAACGTGTCGAGCTATTTCTTTCCAAGCAAAGAAGATAGAATGATTAGGATCGTAAATATGGGTAGGTTCACTTGCAGAGCCGTTTAGTTCTACAATCATAAAATTTTTTCCATTTTCTAACTCTTCCCAAGTATTATACATTAAGTCCATGCGACCATAATAAAAACCATTTATTTGTTGACACATATTGTCGATTACTTGTGTTAGTCTTTCGGAAATTTTGTAGCTGATATCAACAAATTTTGTTCCTCTAGAATGATTACCAAAAGGGACAAGATTATAGGTTTTTCCTTTGGGTAAAATAGTATGAATTTTTGAGCCTAATTCTTTTCGTAAGACATTTAGCTGTAATTCATAACGCGGATTTAGTTTGATGAGGTTTTCAATAGTGTTTTTTCCGTCGCCTGTTATAATCATAAACTCTTTTGATACGATTCCTGTAATACGACCTTGTTTTTCATTCGGAAAACGAACATAAAAGATCCCAATTTCGTTAGAAAAAGGAATTAATTCTTGAAGGAGGTAATTAAAATTAACATTTTTATGGTATTTTTTTAAATCTTCCAAAGAATAAATTCGTCTTACAGCACTTCCTCGTAAACCAATGTCAGGTTTTGCAATAAAAGGAAAAACAAGCGAATGTGTTGAAACCTGTTCAATAGAATCTTTGTAATTTATTAAATATGTTTTAGGATAGTACTGCTGTGGGATTAAATGATATATATCATTCTTACTTTCATTAAAAAAACCTCCATTTTTAATGGTTGGATTTACGGTATTAAAGAAGAATAAAGTACGAGAACGGATAGCATAATAGATCCATAAAAAATAAATAGGTATATAAAGAATCTGAAAGGGCCAATATTCCCAATGTGTTAGTTTATGTATGAAAAGTTTCATTATAACATTAAAAAGAGTTCTCGTAAATTTCTTCAGTAATCAAATCTTTGTAATTAAAAATCATTTTATTTTGATTTATAATCGTTTGAGTAATACTTTGTGTAATGAAAGTATCATTTCGGTTAATGACCAATCCATTTTCTTTATCATCTGAATTTGTATGTTGATGAAAATAGGCTATATCTTTAGCATAAATTATATCCTTATTTTGGATAAATGTGTTAAATAATGATTCTCTTTCTTTTCTTATAAGATTAGAATAGAGTGTAGAAGAAGACCATATATATTTTCCTTGAGGATTTAATTTTAAAGTATTTTTTGCAGTACCATCCCAACGTAGTTGATAGAGTTGTTTATGAGTATAAACAATTAATGTAAAAGGTTCTATATCAGTTAGGTTTATTTCTAACCATTTATTTATACAATGACCGCTATCAAAAATTTCAAGCAAAATTAAACCCCTACTTTTTCGGTAATTTTCTTTAGGAATGTGTTTTTCAGATGCACCATTTAGTAAAACAATTATATTTCCCTTATCATCTAATACATACCAAGTGCCACCTGCTTTTGAGTCTTTTGGGAAAAACATTTTTTTTTGCTCACCCATATAAGATTTTGGAACTAATGCTTTAGGGCGACCCATTTTTTTCATCTCTATTAGAAGTAATGATGATCGTGTTATTGCTAAAAACGTAACTTACTGTGCACATATTTTTCGAAATTCAATAGTAGATGGAGCAATACCAAATGTTTCTGAAATTTGTATATAATTAAAATTTAATAAAGCAACTTTTATTAGAGCTTGATGATGAATACAATGTTCTAAATTATAAAGCACTTCTCTAAAATAATTCGTTTCTATAAAAGTTGGAATACCAGAAATAAAATGCTCTATTATTAATTTTTTATTTTCTTTTTCTATTTCATTAATAATTAAATCAATAGCTGAAATAGCACACTTTTTTACAGTTTGTATACTAACATCTCGTTCTCTAGTATCATAATTAATTATATTATTATCATATCCTTTTAAAAGAGCTTGATATAATTCAATAATATGTCGAATATGTTCCCCTATTGTAGCGTTACTTAAAGAAGAAATAGGAATAATAAAATCACAATCATTTAATTGTATCATAATTTCTTTTAGCTCAATAAGCCTATTTTTAACTGAAGTAAAATTCATAAAAACGTCTTTTTAAATTGATTAAAGTCTTTTTGAAATCTATTTTATATAAAATAGAGAAGTAAACATTTATTGTAAAAGAAATATAATTTAGGCTAGTAATAAATTTATAAAATGCTATTCAAAATAGTACAATTGGTAAAATTAATTTTATATCTTAAAGGAATAAATGTTCTTAGAGAATAGTAGAGAAAGGAATAATAATTAGTCATAATTTTTATTATAGCAAGAATTTTTATTACTACATTACTATAAAATCTTGTTTTTGATAGACTAAATTAAATGATTGAATAATATAAGGGATTTTTAAAAATATTCCTTTCTCCACTAAAGATATATTACATTGAAAATTTTATTTAAATAGATACTTGATCGTATTTATTATACCATTTAAACTTTGAAATTTCCACATAATACTATTTTTTTACCCTTGAGACTGTCCAAAAAGTTCGCAATCTTGTCAACCAAAGGGAGAAATCACATAATGTTGATTATAAGACTCCTCCTCACGTCGGAGTGACAAACCGCATGTTGATTTAGACACTACCCTACAAAAGCAATAAAAATTAGTGTTGGTTCTCGATGCGCTTCGCGCTCGAACTAACGATGATTTCAATTATATACTCAACCGTCTGTTCGAGTTATTTCTAAAATAAAAAAAACGTATCGAGAACTTTATTTTTTAATCCAGTATATTTTAAGTTTAAATGGTATTATTAAAATAATAAAAAAATTATTTATTTCTTATATAATAGGTTAGACCAAATGGATTATTTTCAACGGTTATATCTTGCTCATAAACTAATTTGTTCTGATTTATTTTATATACAGATACAGTTGTACTATTTGAACCTGAATGAGTGGCAAAAATTTTATTCCCATCTTTATTTAAAACTAAATTATGAGGTACAGGTTTACTAGTTGAAATAGGATCATAATTTTGAACTAAATCATTTGTCTTAATAGAATACATTTGTCCACCCATAATGTTGGTAACAAAAATATTTTCTAAGTTAGGATTAGGATATAGACCATGAGCACCAGGATATGACTTTTGTGAAATAATTTGTAAATTTTCTCCATTTATATTATATATTTCACCAGATTGACAAGGAACAATTAACCTATTATTATTTGATAAGTGAAATAAATGAGGATCTTTACCAACATTTACTTCTTTTAACTTTTCATAGTTACTAGTAGAATATAAATATACCTTGTCAGGCATTTGCTGATCAGAATTAAAAACAGATATATAAGCCTTCGTTCCGTCTTTTGTTAAAAAAACATCATGAGGTTTCATATCTACATTTATAGTTTTACTAACGGAATTAGTATTCAGATCAATAACAGAAATCGTGTTGTCTATATCATTATTAACCCAAAGTTGTTTCCCTAGTCCATCAGCCCACATGTGAAAAACCCCATTGCCAACGTTTATTGAACTTTCTAATTTTTGTGTACTAGGATTAATAATATGAACCTGTTTGTTTTTTCGATCTCCAACATATAGTTTATCCTTTGAAGGAACAAAAACAAGATACATGGGCTCTGAATTGGCAATTTTTAATGTATTGGTTACAGCATTTGTGTTAGCATTCAAAAAACTTACAGATGAAGAATTTCTGTTTGCAACGACAACCGTTTCTTCATATAAATTTTGGTTATGATCATCATTATTCTTATCACAAGATAAAATTATAAAACTTGCAAAAAATGCCTTTAATGTTAGAATTAAAAATTTGTTTTTCATAATAGATTAATTTAATTTTTTTAGAAGTTCTTCTTCGTTTATAAAACCTAAATTTTCCCAAATTAATTTACCTTTTTGTAATAATGTAAGGTGGGAAGTCCTTCAACGTTTAATTTTTGAGCCAATTCAGGATTTTTGTCAGTATCTATTTTAATTAGCTTGATTTTTTTTCCTTAGAAACTTTTTCTAAAATAGGAGCTAATTTTTTACAAGGACCACACCATTTAGCATTAAAATCAACAATTATTATTGAATCTCTTGATAATAATTGATTATATTTTTCAATTGTTAATTTTTCTAATTTTATTTTTTCCTGTTGATCTAATTTTAAATTTTTGGAAGTTTGCCCGAAAAAAGAAAAAACTAATTAAAAGTGTGGCAATAGTGGTAAGTAATTTCATGTTTAATTTTATTTGATTATAAGTTTTTTAATACATTAAGTAATAGTTTGTCTGAAATACGATTCTTGTAATCAGGAGCTATATATTCAAAAATGACTTTATTTTCCTCATTAATTACAAATAACGAAGACACAGGTAAGAAATTTTTATTTACTTTATTAGAACCTTTACTAATGATAGGTTTGTAGGTTAAAGGAGCTTCGTATGTAATTCCCATAGCGGTCAATAACTCTCCTTTGCTATCAGAATAAAGAGTATACTTTAATTTATCTTTATCCGAAGTTTTAATCAAAGAACTAGGAGAGTCTGGACTAATTGCAATTATTTGATAACCTAATTTGATAATGTCATTTTCTATTGATGCTATGTTGCTTAAATGAACATTGCAATAAGGACACCAACCACCGCGGTATACGATTAATACCGTTTTCTTTTTGTTAATAATAGAATGGCTAGAAACAAAACTGCTATCTATTTTTTGAATTTGAGCATTAGGTAAAGTTTCTCCTATTAAGATAGGGTTGATTTCAGTAGAAGAAGAAGCTATATGTTTTTGTCCTAAAAGTGTTAAAGGTAAAAACAGTAAATAAAAAAATACATTTTTCATAATTCTCTTTATTTTATTGTTACAGTGTAAAATTAAGAGGACTAAAAAATGTATTTTGTAAGATAGTTTACAAAAACCTAAATATTATTGTAAAAGTTCAATGTTAGGAATAATTATTTCCTTACGAGTATATCGGATAATACCATTTTCTTCTAACTCTATTAATAATTTAGTAGCGGTAGGCCTTGAAGTACAAATAATTTGGGCAATATCTGTTTGAGTTAAATAATTTTCTAAAATAATATTATCCCCTTGATGACTTCCTTCTTTTTCGCACCAATCTAATAAAAATGTTTTAAGACGTGTTTTAGCATCCTTTGACATTAGGTTTGAATAATTGTTTTTAACTCGTTTTAGTTTTAGTCCTACAAATTTCATGTAACTTAATGCTAAATCAGGATATTTAAGCATTAAATTTTCAAAATCAGATAATAAAAAACTGCATATAGAAACTTCTTCTGTAAGTGCCATAGCTAGTTCATTAGATGTTTTATCAGGTTCTAAAGTTAGCTCTCCAAAAAGATCCCCTTTTTGGATAATGTCTTTATAGTTTCATTTCCTTCTTGATCTATAGCTACAATCTTTATACTTCCCTTTTTTAATAAAAAAACCCGAGGTGTTTCAGAATCAGAAAAATATATAATTTCACCTTTTTTTGCTTTTTTAAAACCAACAATAATACATAATTGTTTAAGTTGAGACATACTTAAGGTTTTAAAAAGTTTATGATCACGTAAATACCAGTATTTAAGTTCGTCGTACATAAATGTCAAATTGAGTGTTAAAAATAATAAATAGAAACAATAAAGATCAAAACTTAACAAAACTTTATTTAAAAACAATTATTTTTTCCTAACTCTTAATTATTTTTTAAAATATATAAAAAAAATAATTAAGAGTTAGGAATATAAGTGATAGGTATGAAATTAATCTATATTATGTGTTAGATTTTATGATAAAGATGAAAAGAATAAAAAATCATTTTGATCTATAATAAATTGATAACTCTTAATTAGGGTTTAATATGAAAACATTTTCATACTTTTCGTTAATAATTCATAATATTATTTCATTATTAATAAAGCAGAACCAGAAGATAAACGTTATCAAAAATTTTAAGGAAAAAATAAATCCTTTAGTAGTCTAAACAGATTTTTTAAAGAGGCTGTTATAAGGTACTTTATCTTATTATTTCATTTCTTTTTAGTTGAGCTAAAAAAGACTTAAAATTAAACAGAAGATATAAATTATATAAAATCAATATAATATTTACTAAAGCAATAAACAAATAATTTATAATTTGATTTTTGAACAGCCTCTTGAAAAAATTATTTTAAAATACCAGCGCAAGCAATTCTACCTCCAGCATTTCCAGTAGGTTGAGTCGTAAAATCGTCAACTCCTTTATGAACAATTAATCCTTTACCTGTTATGTCTCTTGCTGGATCACCGCACCCAATACACCATTCATTAGTTGAAAATGTTACCACCGCATTTCCTTTATCATCTGCAGTAAAGTTCCCAATATCTCCTCTATGATATTCTGCCTGTCCCCACTTGCCGTGCTTTTTAAAAGTAGGATTCCAGTGTCCACCTGTAGAAGTTCCGTCTGGAGCAGAACAATCTGCTTTTTCATGTAAATGAATAGCATGTTCTCCAGGTGTTAAACCACTCATGTTAGCTACCATTGTTATAATACCATTTTTTTCGGAAAAAACAGCAGTTCCTGTTACTTGACTATCACTTTTTGAATTAAGAACAACTTTAATTTCATTTTTTGTTACATGAGAACTTTGACAGCTAGCACATAATCCTAAAATAAAAAGACTAGATACAATTTTTTTTTTCATTATTTTAAATATGTTTGAGATTAATGAGACTGTTCAAAAAGTTCACAATCTTGTCATTTAGACCAAAGGGAGAAAATACATAATATTGATTATGAGACTCCTACTTACGTTGGAGTGACAAACTGCATGTTGATTTATTACCTTTTGAAAAGCCTCTTTTTAAGTTTATATTCTATTAAACATAATAGAACTTCACCGTATTGCAAATTTAAAATATAGAATTAATCATTTTGTTATTGATAATAGTTAAAATTTATATAAATATAAGTTAAACAAAATATTATTTTCATTTTTTGTTTTAAAAAGAACGTTTTTGTGATTAAAATAAAAATAAATAAACTTAAAATTTTATGAATATCTATTATGCCATTTAAACTTTGAAAGTTCCTCATAATACTATTTTTTTAACCTTGATACTGTCCAAAAAGTTCGCAATCTTTTTTTTCATTTCGACCAAAAAGAGAAAACACATAATACTGATTATGAGACCCCTCCTTACGTTGGAGTAACAAACAAGAGGCATTTATTTCGGGTTCTTGTCATCCCGACTTTAGGAGGGATCTCATAAAATGCGTAACATTCGGAGTAACAAACAAGAGGTATTTATTTCGGGTTCTTGTCATCCCGACTTTAGGAGGGATCTCATAAAATGCGTAACATTCGGAGTAACAAACAAGAGGTATTTATTTCGGGTTCTTGTCATCCCGACTTTAGGAGGGATCTCATAAAATGCGTAACATTCGGAGTAACAAACAAGAGGTATTTTACTTCGGGTTCTTGTCATCCCGACTTTAGGAGGGATCTCATAAAATGCGTAACATTCGGAGTAACAAACAAGAGGTATTTATTTCGGGTTCTTGTCATCCCGACTTTAGGAGGGATCTCATAAAATGCGTAACATTCGGAGTAACAAACAAGAGGCATTTATTTCGGGTTCTTGTCATCCCGACTTTAGGAGGGATCTCATAAAATGCGTAACATTCGGAGTAACAAACAAGAGGCATTTATTTCGGGTTCTTGTCATCTCGATATTAGGAGGGATCTCATAAAATGCGTAACATTCGGAGTAACAAACAAGAGGTATTTATTTCGGGTTCTTGTCATCCCGACTTTAGGAGGGATCTCATAAAATGCGTAACATTCGGAGTAACAAACAAGAGGCATTTATTTCGGGTTCTTGTCATCCCGATATTAGGAGGGATCTCATAAAATGCGTAACATTCGGAGTAACAAACAAGAGGTATTTTACTTCTGGTTCTTGTCATCCCGATATTAGGAGGGATCTCATAAAATGCGTAACATTCGGAGTAACAAACAAGAGGTATTTTACTTCGGGTTCTTGTCATCCCGATATTAGGAGGGATCTCATAAAATGCGTAACATTCGGAGTAACAAACAAGAGGTATTTTACTTCGGGTTCTTGTCATCCCGATATTAGGAGGGATCTCATAAAATACGTAACATTCGGAGTAACAAACAAGAGGCATTTATTTCGGGTTCTTGTCATCCCGACTTTAGGAGGGATCTCATAAAATGCGTAACATTCGGAGTAACAAACAAGAGGTATTTATTTCGGGTTCTTGTCATCCCGACTTTAGGAGGGATCTCATAAAGTGCGTAACATACCGTTTTTAAATTCTGATGATTATATTCCTCTTTTATTAAGTGTTTTTGATATCGATTATATGACTCTTCCTTACTTAGTGACAATCAAGAGATTAAAAATAGAACCAAAAAGAGTCTTCGTTGAATCAAAAAGAGTCTTCGTTGAACCTAATATCATTTAAATTTTGAAATTTCCTCTTAATACTTTTTTTTAACCTTGAAACTGTCCAAAAAGTTCGTAATCTTGTTCATTTTGATCAAAGGGAGAAATCACATAATGTTGATTATCAGATTCCTCCTTATCGGAGTGGCAAACTACATGTTGATTTAGGCACTATCTTACAAAAGCAATAAAAATTAGTGTTGGTTCTCGATGCGCTTCGGGCTCGAACTAACGATGATTTCAATTATATACTCAATCGTCTGTTCAAGTTGTTTAAAAATGAAAAAAACGTATTGAGAATTTTACTTTTTAATTCAGTATATTTTAAGTTTAAATAATATTATTTTTAATCAATTCGTTCTAGAAAAGGTTTTATTTATAAAAAAGGCCACTATTTTTATTAAATAGTGACCCTTTCAACCAAACTAATTAAAATTTAAAGACTAATAGCAATAGCCGTTTTCTGCAATCATTTTAGCAGTAATAGTTTCGCGAAGTGCTACTACATTTGGCATATTGGTATATTTTGTAAAACGACGTAATCCCATTAACATCATGCGTTGTTCATCGCCATCAGCAAAAGAAACAATGCCTTCTTTTCCTTTTTGAGAAACGATGTCTACCGCTTGGTATAAGTACAATTGCGCCATAGCAATTTGTTCTTTTACATTTTCAGCTCCTTTAGCTTTCGCTAATTTTTCTGTACGTAAAATTCCTGACTCTGCCATGTAAATCTCGATTAACATATCAGAAGCACACATTAATAATTGTTGGTGTTTTTCTAAATCTGGACCAAATTTTTGTACAGCAGATCCTGCAACCATTAAGAACGCTTTTTTCAATTTGCCGATTAATTCTTTTTCTTCAGCAAATAGTTCCGTGTAATCAGGAGTATTGAAATCAGGAATACCCATTAATTCTTCAGCCACTTTCATTGCAGGACCTAATAAATCTACCTGACCTTTCATGGCTTTTTTCACTAACATACCTACCGATAACATACGGTTAATTTCGTTAGTTCCTTCATAGATACGAGCAATACGAGCATCTCTCCAAGCCGATTCCATTGGTGTTTCTTCTGAGAATCCCATACCTCCAAAAATTTGGATACCTTCGTCAGTACAGCTTTGAACGTCTTCTGAAACTGCTACTTTAAGGATTGAACATTCGATAGCAAATTCTTCCACTCCTTTTAATTCTGCTTCTTGGTGGGTGTTACCCGCTGCTTCACGTAATTCAATTCTTGTTTCGATATCTTTAGCGGCACGGTAAGAAGCTGCTTCATCCACATAAGCGTTAGTAGCCATGTTAGCTAATTTAGCTTGAATAGCGCCAAAGTTTGCAATTGGGGTTTTAAATTGGATACGCTCGCTAGCATATTTTACAGCTTCTGTAATGGTACGACGTTGTGCATCTAAACAAGCAGCTGCCAATTTGATACGACCTACGTTCAACGCATTCATTGCAATTTTGAAACCTTCACCGCGTCCTGCTAACATGTTTTCTACAGGAACAATTGTATCGTTGAAGAATACTTGACGTGTAGAAGACGAACGAATACCTAATTTGTGTTCTTCTTCACCTAACGTAATTCCGTTTGAATTTGCTGGGTCATACTCTACGATGAAACCCGTGATGTTTTTATCATCTTCAATACGAGCAAAAACAATCATTACGTTACAGAAACCAGCGTTAGAAATCCACATTTTCTGACCGTTGATTTTGTATGATTTACCATCTGCTGATAATTCTGCTTTTGTTTTACCAGAATTAGCGTCAGAACCTGCTCCAGGTTCAGTTAAACAGTAAGCACCAAACCATTCACCCGAAGCTAATTTTGGAACATATTTTAATCTTTGTTCTTCTGTACCGTATAAAGTGATTGGCATAGTACCAATACCTGTGTGCGCTCCGAAAGCTGTAGAGAATGAACCTGTAGCACCAGAAATATAGTCACAAGTCAACATAGTAGATACGAAGCCCATACCTAAACCACCGTAAGCTTCCAGGAACCGCTACGCCTAAGAAACCAAGTTCACCTGCTTTACGCATACATTCTTCGGTGTAAGCGTAGTCTTTTTCTCAAAACGAGGTTTTTCTGACCATAATTCTTTGTCTACGAATTCTTTGATAGAATCACGCATCATGATTTGTTCTTCTGAGAAATCCTCAGGAGTAAATATATTTTCGCATTTCGTTTCTTTAACTAAGAACTGTCCGCCTCTTGTAATATCTTCCATAGTTTTATTTTTTAAGAAAATAGAGAATAGAATAAAGAAAATAGATTATTTTAGGCCGTTTTGAAACGACATCGTCATTCTTTGAAATTCTTCTATTTTTGATTCTAATTGATTAAAAATTGATTCATTTATATACTTTCTGTGCTTTGCAATAAGTAATTGAGTTATTAATTCAAAAGAAGAGCCTAGAGAAATATCTATAAAATGGCTGAAAGATTTATCTGTTCGAGAAGAACCTTCAGCAATATTACTTGGAATTGATACTGAACATCTACTTATTTGAGAACTTAAATCAAATCTCTCGTGTTTTGGGAAATCCAAAAGGATATCGGATATGTCATTAGCGATTTCGATACCAATTTGCCAAATTTTAAGATTTTTATAATTATGACGTAAGCTCATATTTCTATTCTCTATTTTCTTTGCTCTTTGGTCTACAATAGCTCAAATATCCCCGCTGTACCTTGTCCAGTACCCACACACATGGTTACCATACCGTATTTGTTACCACGACGCTTCATTTCGTCAAATAATTGAACTGATAATTTAGCTCCCGTGCAACCTAGTGGGTGACCTAAAGCGATTGCACCACCATTTACGTTGATGATTTCAGGGTTTAAGTCTAACTCGCGGATTACCGCTAAGGATTGTGCTGCGAAAGCTTCGTTTAATTCGAATAATTCGATATCAGAAATTTTTAAACCTGCTTGTTGTACCGCTTTTGGAATGGCTTTTACAGGGCCGATACCCATGATTCTTGGTTCAACACCTGAAGATGCAAAGTTTACCAAACGTGCAATAGGTTCTAAATTTAATTCTTTCACCATTTCTTCGCTCATAATCAGTACGAAAGCGGCACCGTCACTCATTTGTGATGAGTTACCCGCAGTTACTGAGCCATCTGCAGCAAATACAGGTTTTAATCCTGAAAGCGCTTCAACAGAAGTACCCGCACGTGGTCCTTCGTCTTTAGTAACTACATAAGATTTAGTTTCTTTTTGCCAGCTTCGTTGATGAACGTTTGTTCTACGGTGATAGGCGCGATTTGAGCATCAAATTTACCTTCTGCTTGTGCTTTCAACGCTTTCATGTGCGACTGATAAGCAAATTCATCTTGGTCTGCACGTGAAATATTAAATTGTTTTGCTACGGCTTCAGCAGTTAATCCCATACCCCAGTAGTAATCTTCGTTACCTGCTGCGGCAACTTTATAATCTGGAGTTGGTTTATAACCTCCCATTGGAATATAACTCATACTCTCTGCACCACCGGCAATGATACAATGTGCCATTCCTGCTTGGATTTTTGCAGTAGCCATACCAATAGTTTCTAAACCAGAAGCACAGTAACGGTTCACTGTTACTCCAGGAACATCGGTCACTTTTAATCCCATTAAAGAGATTAAACGTCCCATGTTTAATCCTTGTTCCGCCTCAGGCATCGCATTACCTACCATTACATCGTCAATTCTTGACTTGTCGAAGTTGGGTAATTCAGCCATCATGTGCTCGATGGTTTCAGCGGCCAATTCATCTGGACGTTTAAAACGGAACAGTCCTTTCGGTGCTTTACCTACTGCTGTTCTATATCCTTTTACTATATATGCTGTTTTCATTTAAATCATTTTTTGGAGTATAGAAAATAGACTTTATAATGGTCATTTATCTATGGTCTTTTCTCTATGTTCTATTTTCTAATTACGCAACGGTTTTCCTTTAGTTAACATAAACTGGATACGCTCCAATGTTTTTCTCTCGGTACAAAGTGATAAGAAAGCTTCTCTTTCTAAATCTAACAAGTATTGCTCCGTTACTAAAGTTGGTTCTGATAAATCACCCCCCGCCATTACGTAAGCTAATTTGTTTGCGATTTTTTGGTCGTGTTCCGAAATGTATTGTCCCGCAACCATTTGGTCTGTACCCACAAGGAACATACCTAACGCTTGTTTTCCTAATACTTTAATGTCTTTACGACGTACTGGTTGTGTGTATCCTGCTTCAGCCATTAACAAGGCATGTTTTTTAGCTTCGGCAATTTGACGGTCTTTGTTTACCACCACAACATCTTTACCTTTTTGTAAAATACCTAAGTCGTAAGCTTCATAAGCAGAAGTTGCCACTTTTGCCATACCTACAGTTAAGAAATATTCTTGTAAAACGTTTAATTCCACGTCATTTTTACGGAAGGTGTCCGCAGCGCGTAGTGCCATTTCTTTAGAACCACCACCACCTGGGATTACACCTACACCAAATTCAACTAAACCAATGTATGTTTCAGCCGCAGCAACAATTTTATCCGCGTGCATAGAAAGTTCACAACCACCACCTAAAGTCATTCCGTGTGGTGCAGCAATCACTGGAATAGAAGAGTAACGCGCGCGCATCATCGTGTCTTGGAACATTTTGATAGCCATATTTAACTCATCGTATTCTTGTTCTACCGCCATCATGAAAATCATACCGATATTGGCTCCAACAGAGAAGTTAGCGCCTTGATTTCCAATTACTAATCCGTTGTATTCTTTTTCAGCTAAATCAATTGCTTTGTTGATTCCTTGTAAAACACCACCACCAATAGAGTTCATTTTAGAGTGGGATTCTAAGTTTAGGATACCATCACCAATATTATGAACAGTACAATCAGCATTACCCCAAACTTTTTTAGATTCTCTAATATTGTTTAAGATAATAAAGGCGTCTTGACCAGGAACTTTAACTTGCGATTTTGATGCGGTATTGTAGTATTGCGTAGCTCCTTCTTTTACAGTATAGAAAGAAGTGTTTCCAGACGCAACCATGTCAGTTACCCAAGAAGCAGGCGTATAGCCTTCTGCTTGCATCATTTCGATACCTTTTTGAACGCCTATTGCGTCCCAAATTTCGAATGGACCATTTTCCCAACCGAAACCTGCTTTCATAGCATCGTCAATTTTGTAGAAGTCGTCTGTAATTTCAGGAACACGGTTAGAAACATAAGCAAACATCGCTGAGAAGTTTTTACGGTAAAAATCACCTGCTTTGTCTTTTCCTTTAACTAATACTTTGAATCTATCGATAGGTTTTTCGATAGTTTTGGTCATTTCTAAAGTAGTAAATGACGCTTTTTTGTTGGCACGGTATTCTAATGTATCTAAATCTAATGAAAGGATGTCTTTACCTTCTTTTTTGTAGAACCCTTGTTTTGTTTTGCTACCTAACCATTTGTTTTCCATCATTTTGTTGATGAATTCAGGTAGTTTGAACAATTCGTGAGCTTCGTCGTTAGGGCAGTTTTCGTAAATACCATTAGCTACGTGTACTAAGGTATCTAAACCTACTACGTCAACCGTACGGAAAGTAGCCGATTTTGGACGACCAATTACAGGACCTGTTAATTTATCTACTTCTTCAATAGTAAGCCCTAATTCTTTCACTTGGTGGAATAAACTCATGATTCCGAAAATACCAATACGGTTTCCGATGAAAGCAGGGGTGTCTTTAGCAACTACCGAAGTTTTTCCTAAGAATTGTTCGCCATAATTATTCAAGAAATCCAATACATCCGAAGAAGTTTGTGGTCCTGGAATAATTTCAAATAATTTCAAATAACGAGCTGGATTAAAGAAGTGTGTACCGCAGAAATGCTTTTGGAAATCTTCGCTACGACCTTCGCTCATGAACTGAATAGGAATACCTGGAAGTGTTTGAAGTTACTAATGTTCCAGGTTTTCTGTGTGTGTCAATTTGTTCAAAAACTGACTTTTTGATGTCTAATCTTTCAACAACTACTTCAATAATCCAATCACAATCTTTAATTTTTGTGATATCATCGGTTAAATTTCCTGTAGTAATTCTATCAGCAAATTTTTGATGATAAATAGGAGAGGGCTTCGATTTTAAAGCGGCAGTTAAACTGTCGTTTACGATTCGGTTTCTAACTATTTTATTTTCTAGTGTTAACCCTTTTTTTTGTTCTGCTTCTGTAAGTTCACGTGGTACTATATCAAGGAGTAAAACTTCTACTCCGATATTAGCAAAATGGCAGGCAATTCCTGAACCCATAATCCCTGAACCAACTACAGCAACTTTTTTAATTGTTCTCTTCATTTTGTAATTACTCTGGTTGATTGAATATTTTTTTATCTTGTATTAATTCATTTATTTTTTTCTGTGACTTCTATGAAGTGTATTAATTTTTCTTCATTAATATGTTGTTTGATGACTTCATTAAATCTAAGAACAGTTTGTTTAGATAGTTCTCGTTTTAATTTTCCTTCTTTAGTAAGATAAATCAAAACGCCTCTTCCATCTTTAGGATTTGGTTTTCTTTCAATTAATCCTTTTTCTTCCAATGATTTCAAGGTTCTAGTTAAACTAGTGGCTTCCATTCCCATACGGGCACTTACACTGGTAGAAGGGGTACCTTCTTCTTTGTCTATGCTTAAAAGGGCAAAACCAATAGCCATAGAACCCTCATATTTAGATCCTTCTTCATTATACATTCTAGAAACGGCTTGCCAAGTTGTTCTAAGTAAATAATCTATTGTTTTATCTTTCATTTGGATTCTAAAATTCAAATATACAAAAAAAATAATATGCGCGCATATTATTTTTTTTGATGTCGTTTTTTTACAATTCTTGATTGTGTAAAAGGAGTAAATTTGTACTTAAAAATAAACTTTAAAAGGTGTACTAAATTTATAAATAATAGGGAAAACGATGAATATAACGGTTAAAAGAAAGTATAAAATCAGTATGTATCACTTTTTTAGAAAAGGCTAAAGTAATAGATAGAGGATATGAGAGAATAAAAAGGAAATATTTCGTATACCTTATATAGGCGATAATAATAAATTTAATTTTATTTTTGTTGAAGAATTTATAAAAATTGAAATTTTTGAATTTTATTTGCATGCAGGTTATATAAATAACTTATAGGTATATTAACTTTGATTTTGAAATAAAATTCTATATTAAGTCTTTATTCTTGATTAAAATTAAATATTTGTATGGCTAAATTGTCCGTAAAACCTTCTACTAAATTACAGCCTTATATAGATAGATATTTTTATGAAGACAAGGAGTACTGTGATGATGAATCATTATCTTTTTTTTTGCCAGGTACAGGTTTAGACCTTTTTTTTCATTTTGGCGAAAGTGTTTTTATGTCTAAATCAGAATTAAGTTATTCTTATCTTGTTTGTCCAAGAGAAATATTAAATAAAAATATTTTAAAAGAACAATTTATAGCAGTTCGTTTTAAATCAGGAATGTTTCGACACTTTTCTAATGTTTCTTATTTAGATGTTAAGAATAAAATTGTTTGGGCTGATGATGTTTGGGGAAATCAGTTTAAGGAATTTCAAAAAAGATTTTTAGATACAACAGAAATTTCAAAAAAGATAGAATTAATAGAAGATTTTTTAATAGATCTGTTGTCTTCTTTTAAAAAAGAAGAATTAGTTAATTGGGATTATTTTAATCAAAAGATTTATAGTGACTATAAAACAATAAGAATAATGGATTTAGTTGATTATTCAAATTTTTCGAAGCGTACTTTTGAACGAAATTTTAAAGATCATTTTGGTGTAACCCCCAAATATTTTCAAAAGCTGGTTCGCCTTGAAAAGACAATTAAATCAATTCATCTATCAAAAAGAAATTTATTAGATTGTCTTGAATTTGGTTATTATGATCAAAGTCATTTTAATAAGGATTTTAAAGAATTTATTAGAATGAGTCCTAGAGAATACTTTAAGAAAAATAAATTTCATTATTATTTTGAAAGTTTAAATAATATAAAATAAATATACAAACTATGAAAACAAAAATTTTATTTGTCCTAACAAGTCATAATGTTAAAGGAAGTACAGGAGAATCGACAGGTTATTATTTATCAGAAGTAAGTCATTGTTGGGATGTTTTAGTCAATGGAGGATATGAAATAGATTTTGTGAGTCCTAAAGGAGGAGTTGCTCCAGTTGAAGGTTTTGATTTAGAAGATCCTATAAATGCTAAATTTTGGAATGATTTAACGTATAATAATAAAGTGCATAATACTCTAAAACCATCGGAAGTTAATGCAACGGATTATTCTGCTATTATTTATATTGGAGGTCATGGTACTATGTGGGATTTTGCAGATAATGTTGAGTTGGCAGAAATAGCAGCAAAAATTTATGAAACAGAGGGTGTTGTAGGCGGTATATGTCATGGACCTTCTGGATTAGTAAATATTAAACTTAGTAACGGAAAATATTTAGTTGATGGAAAAAGAATAAACTCTTTTTCAAATGATGAAGAAATCTCTATAAAGCAAGAAAAAGTAGTTCCTTACATGCTTGAAACTAAATTAATAGAGAGAGGTGCTATTTTTGAAAAATCAGGTTTGTGGGAAAAACATATTACTGTAGATGAAAGAGTGGTGACAGGTCAAAATCCTGCTTCTGCTAAGGGAGTAGCAGAAGCAATATTAGAATTGTTATCTTAAAAATTATATAAAATACTATTTTTAGAGATTAAGATGTCTAAAAAGTGATAAGTTTGATTTTTAATTTATTGCTTTTTAGACATTTTTTTGTCTTTTATAAAGACTGTTTAGGGATTCTTATTTTGAAGATAATTTTTTGAGAATTACTTATTCAAATGAGATTTAAATAGGTTTTATTTTTGTTTACAAAATAAAACTAATAATTTTGAGTTTTATTTTTAAAGTAAAAAGATGAAAATACATAGGTTGTTTATAGTTCTGTTTTTAAGTTCATTTAGTATTTTTTCCCAAATTAAGAAAGAATCAGAAAATCAAATTAATAGTAAAGGAGAACGTATTGGTTTTTGGAAAGGATATTATGAAGGATCCAATAGAGTTCGTTATGAAGGAAATTTTAAAAATGGAGTAGAGGATGGAGTGTTTAAATACTATACAGATAGTGATAAAAAAATTTTAAAAGCAACACGCGAATTTGATGGTAAAGGAGGAGCCTATACCATTTTTTTTTGATGAAAACGGATTAAAAGTAAGCGAAGGAAAAGTTATAAACAAACTTCGACAAGGAATATGGAAATACTATCACAAAGGATTAAAAACTGTTATGTGTATAGAAAACTATATAGATGATAGAGTAGAAGGAAGTAAAAAAATATTTTTTACAGATGGAGTATTAGCAGAAGAGGTAATGTATAAAAATGGCGTTAAAAATGGAATTTCTAAGATTTATTCTAAAGGAGGAACTTTAAAAGAAGAAGCTGTTTTTTTACAAGGTTTTATGCACGGTGATTATAAAGTTTTTGAAGATAATGGTGTAATCCTGATTCAAGGACAATATAAAGAAGGTAAGAAAAAAGGTCTTTGGAAATATTTTGATGCCAATAAAAATCTAGTAAAAGAAATAAATACGGATACAATTAACGGTTATAAGAAGCCTTCATTGGTTAAAAAGAAATAATTATCTTTGTGGGCTAAAAAAAAGAATACATGAAAAGAGTTGTTGTAGGTTTATCAGGAGGAGTAGATTCAAGTGTAGCCGCTTATTTATTAAAAGAGCAAGGTTATGACGTAATTGGCTTATTTATGAAAAACTGGCATGATGACTCAGTCACTATTTCTAATGAATGCCCTTGGTTAGAAGATAGTAATGATGCCTTATTAGTTGCACAAAAATTAGGAATTCCTTTTCAAACAGTTGATTTAAGTGAACAATACAAAGAAAAAAATTGTAGATTATATGTTTGCTGAATATGAAAAAGGACGTACCCCTAACCCTGATGTTTTATGTAATAGAGAAATTAAATTTGATGTTTTTCTTAAAATAGCAATGTCATTAGGTGCTGATTATGTGGCAACAGGGCATTACTGTCGTAAATCAGAAACTCAAGTAGAAGGACAAACCATTTATCAATTATTAGCGGGTATAGATAGTAATAAAGATCAGTCCTATTTTCTATGCCAATTATCACAAGAACAATTATCAAAAGCCTTATTTCCTATTGGAGAATTGACAAAACCTCAAGTACGTGAAATAGCGGCTAAAATGGAACTGATTACAGCTGAGAAAAAGATTCTCAAGGATTATGTTTTATAGGAAAAGTTCGTTTACCTGAATTTTTACAACAGCAATTACAACCTAAAGAAGGTTTTATATACGAAATAGATGCTACAAATAATCTATATAGTACGCCTAAACCTGAATTTACTACAGAAGAAGAAAAATTAAAGTTTGAAGCATCCAATATTAAATATACACCAGAAATGGGAAAGCTTGTAGGGAAACACCAAGGAGCTCATTATTACACTATTGGTCAAAGAAAAGGACTTAATATTGGAGGTACTAAAGAACCTTTATTTATAATAGCAACAGACATATATAGTAACTCTATCTATACAGGTCAAGGTAATACACACCCTGGTTTATTTAAAAAAGCATTATTTGTAGCTAAGGAAGAGATCCATTGGATCCCGAACCGATCTAGCTCTTAAAACAGGTCAAAAAATGCAAGTAAAAGCGCGTATACGTTATCGACAAGAATTAAAAAATGCTATTTTACACCAGTTTGATTCAGGAATGTATGTAGAGTTTGAAGAACCTATGTCTGCTATAACCCAAGGACAATTTGTATCTTGGCATATAGGAGAGGAGCTTATAGGTTCAGGAGTAATAGCTTAAAAGATCAGGTTTTCTGTGTATATTTGGAAACAAAAGGATATAAGAATATGAGATTAAAAATACTTTTAGCATTCCTGTTGTTTTTAAATTATTTTTTTACTCAAGAGGATGTTTGCATTTTTTCTAAAGACAAACCTGATGCACCCACTTTCTTTGCTAATCCATTATTAGAACTGTCACAACGTTCGCTAGATAAAAGAAAAGTTCAAGGAATTCTTTTAGATAATAAAGATGGTTTTTATTCATCAACTGTATGTTAATCAAATAGGCTCTATCTATAGAAATTATTATTTTAGCAAAATCTAAATCGTTAAATTGCGTACACATAAAAGAAATACAAAAAACATAGAGGTCCTTACTAATCTTTTTTGTAGACGTATTGAGTAGGCTAATCATTCATTAAATAGAAAAATAATGAGCCAAGATAATAGATTTTTTGTTAACAAATAGTCTGAACAAAATGCTTTAAGAGTTGATTATAATTGTGGTAATTCAGCTCCTCAAATTCAAATGTTGAATGCGCGTTTTTTACATAAGCAAAATTATACAGAAAAAGGAAAAATAGTGGCTATTTTAGACGCTGGTTTTCTAGGAGTAAATACACCCACACTGTTTGTAAGCTTACATAATAAAAAAATAATTCTAGTAGGTTATGATTTTGTAAAAGATTCGAATAATTTTTATAAAGGTAATTCGCATGAAACAAATATATTATTCATAATGGGAGTTAATACAACAAATTTAATAGGAACGGTACCCGATCCAAGTTATTATTTGTTTATAACAAAAGATTTTGCCACGGAAAAAGAAATAGAACGATCTAACGGGGTAGAAACAGTAGAAAAAACAGATCGTTTTATTTCACCAGATAATAATTATGGTTACGGAATACCTAATTTTCAGAATGCTTTAAATAATGAATTAAGTATAAAAGAATTTGAATGGAATTCAAACAAGTTTATTCTAATTCAACAATTGAAGTAATTAATTGTGAAATTCATTAGATAGTATTAATTCAAAATTAAAGATTGATGACAATTTAGGACAATTGATAACATAAAAAAATTGACTAATAAAGCCGAAGAAATAAATGTAAGTTATTTGAATACAGGTGTTTAATGTTATGTAGTAGTTAATTCGATTAAAAAAACAAGATAAATTAATTAAAAAATAAATATTTTGAATACAATAACATCACTTTTCGATATTAAATATCCAATTATTCAAGGAGGAATGATCTGGAGATTCAGGATATAAACTAGCTAGTGCGGTAAGTAATGCTGGCGGTTTAGGATTGATAGGAGCGGGATCCATGTATCCTGATATTTTACGAGAGCACATCCAAAAATGTAAAAAAGCAACGAATAAACCTTTTGGTGTAAATATACCAATGCTTTATCCAAATATTGAAGAGATAATGCAAATAATTATAGAAGAAGAAGTTAAAATAGTTTTTACTTCCGCTGGAAATCCTAAAACTTGGACTTCTTTTCTAAAAGAAAAAGGAATTGTAGTTGTCCATGTTGTAAGTAGTACAAAATTTGCATTAAAAGCGCAAGAAGCAGGGGTAGATGCGATTGTAGCAGAAGGATTTGAAGCGGGAGGACATAATGGACGTGAAGAATCCACAACTTTTACCTTGATTCCTATGGTCAAAGAACAAATAACAATTCCATTAATAGCTGCAGGAGGTATTGCTACAGGTAGAGGAATGTTAGCAGCTATGGTTTTAGGTGCAGATGGTGTACAACTAGGATCACGATTTGCAGCTTCTATAGAAAGTTCTGCCCATCAAAAATTTAAGGAAAGAATACTTACCACCGAAGAAGGAGGAACTCAGCTTACTTTGAAAGAATTAGCCCCTGTACGTTTAATTAAAAATAAATTTTATAATGATGTGCAGGAACTCTATACTCAATGTCCTTCGCCAGAAGAATTAAAGGTTTTATTAGGGCGGGCTAGAGCAAAAAGAGGAATGTTTGAAGGAGATTTAGAAGAAGGTGAGTTAGAAATAGGTCAAATAGCAGGATTAATAAAAGATATAAAGCCCGTTCAAGAAATAGTTGATGAATTATTAAAAGAATTTGAACAGGCTAAAAATGAAATGTATTCTTTGTAAAAACGTTAGAAAGAGGGTTAAATCCCTCTTTCTATTAAACTTTGTATCCCTTCACTAGCATTTAAAGGAATTGTTTCAATAAGATTACGTGAATTTTTTACATGTGCGGGTTTAGGATCTATGTAATAAATAGGAGTCTGTTTTGAAACATAGTGCATAAGTCCTGCTGCTGGATAAACTTTTAAAGAAGTTCCAATGATAATTAAAATATCAGCTTTTTCTAATATAGGAATTGCTTGGTTTATACCAGGAACGGCTTCGCCGAACCAAACAATATGGGGTCTTAGTTGTGATCCATCTGGAGCTGTATCACCTATATGTAAATCTTCCGTCCAATCAATTATATAAGTATTGTTTTTTGTGCTTCTCGCTTTCGTTAATTCACCATGTAAATGCAATACTTTTGAACTACCAGCTCGCTCATGTAGATTATCTACGTTTTGTGTTATGATATGTACATCAAAATTTTTTTCTAATTCTGCAATTATTTCATGTCCTCTATTAGGATGAACTCGTTTCAGTTGAGCCCTACGTTGATTATAAAAATCTAAAACTAATGCAGGATTTTTCTGCCATCCATCTGGAGAAGCCACCTCCATAATATCATGGTTTTCCCATAAACCATTAGAGTCTCTAAAAGTACTGATACCACTTTCAGCACTCATACCAGCTCCTGTTAAAATAACTAGTTTTTTTTTCATTATATTGGGTAATTTTAGGATTTAAAAAGATAACGGTTCTATCATTAAAGTAATTCATAAAAACATATAGAGAACTTTAATTACTTTTGCCAATATAATTAAAAACATTTACAATGCAATCTTTATTTCAAGATGAAAAATATTTAGAATATTTAGAAACGTTTATTACAGAGAATAGAAAAGAAGGTTTTAAAAAAATTTTAGCTAATAGAACTAAACATTTTACTGTAGTTTGTGAAGATGTTTATCAATTACATAATACCAGTGCCGTAATGAGAAGTTGTGAGGTTTTTGGTATTCAAGAGTTAAACGTAGTAGAACAACGATTCGGGAAAAGAATTGATAAAGAAATTGCGCTTGGAGCAGAAAAATGGGTAGATATTAAGCGGTTTTCTAATAATCAAGATTGTATTAATGATTTAAGAGCTAAAGGATACCAGATTATAGCAACTACTCCACATGAAAAAGATAGTATGCTTGAGGATTTTGATATTTCTAAGCCATCGGCAATTTATTTCGGAACTGAAAGACTAGGAATATCAGAAGAAGTTATAAAAAATGCAGATGGATTTTTAAAAATTCCAATGGTTGGATTTACTGAAAGTTTAAATATTTCAGTATCAGCAGCTATTATTATACAAAGTTTAACCAATAGACTACGTCACTCTAATGTTAATTGGCATTTAACAGATCTAGAATTTTTAGAAAAAAGAATTGATTGGACTCGTAAATCTATTAAAGATATTGATTTTATTACTGAAAGATACTTTGAACAGATTAAGATGGAATGATTCTAGTTTTTTTATTTTAGATGTGTGAAATTTTAAAATTTTTAAATAAAATAACTGTGATACGGTTTGTAATTAAGCAATGTTAACCCTGCATTTGAATTATTATATTAACCCAAATAAAAACAGATTTAAAACACTTAAAAAAGTCTTTTTTAGACTTTTAAAAACAATTTTTTGGTATAAGATGAAAATTTTGAATTACTTTTGTATGCAATAGATATGAAGCCTCAAAGAAATGAAAAAAAGAGTATACCAATTTATATTTTTTAAGTTAATGGGATGGAAAATTGTAGGGGACTACCAATCCTACATGATTGATATAAAAAAAAGTGTAATGCCTGTAGTTCCACATACTAGTTGGCATGATTTTTATATAGGATTATTAACAAGAGGTTCATTAGGTATTAATATTAATTTTGTTGCTAAAAAAGAACTTTTTAAATTTCCTTTTGGTTATTATTTTAAATGGGTAGGAGGAGAACCTCTTAATCGTTTTAAAAATGAAAACAAAGTAGACGCAATTGCCAAAATCTTTTCACAAAAAGAAGAATTTAGATTATCTATTTCACCCGAAGGGACTCGAAAAAAAGTATCCGAATGGAAAACGGGATTTTATTATATAGCTATAAAAGCAAATGTTCCTATTGTTGCTATTGGTTTTGATTGGAAAAATAAGCAAGTTATTGCTTTTCCTAAAATGATACCCTCTGGAGACAGAGAAAAAGATTTTGCTATCTTAGAAAGCTATTTCAATGGAATCGTAGGTAAAGTTCCTGAATATAGTTTTACCAAATAATTTTTAGATAATTTATATAAAATAAATTATCACCACTATTTCTGTTAATTTGATTTTTACATAGCCTTTAGTATATATAAAGAGAAAAATTTAAGTTCTTAAATTTGATGAATTTTAAAAAATAAATTTTTTCTTGGATGAGGTATGTGACTGTCTCAATTAAATTTTTTTTTTAAAAAAATCAAGTAAAGCAAATGAAATTTTATTCGGATTATAAAGAAAAAAGTATTTCAGGGCGTTATATTACCAATACCCACCTAGAAGCAATATTAGATCAATTAAACTCAAACTTTGAAATTGAAATATTGGGACAATCTGTTCAAGAACGTCCTATTTATTCTGTTAAGTTTGGAACTGGAGCTACAAAAATATTTATGTGGTCACAAATGCACGGAAATGAATCTACAACCACTAAAGCATTGTTTGACTTTTTAAACTTTTTAGCTTCAAAAGAACCATTAGCTCAAAGGTTAGCAAAAACGTGTACTTTTTTTATAATTCCTATAGTTAATCCTGACGGAGCACTTGCCTATACAAGAGAAAATGCAAATCAGGTGGATTTGAATAGAGATTCTATAACTTTAACGCAACCTGAATCAAAAATTTTACGTAAAGTTTTTGAAAAAATTAAACCTCATTATTGCTTTAATTTACACGATCAACGAACAATATTTGGAGTAGGAGATTCAGGTATGCCAGCAACTGTTTCTTTTTGGCACCTTCTTTTAATGAAGCTTGTGAATATAATGAATGTAGATTACGTGCGGTAGAGGTTATTTTAGCAATGAATAACGAATTACAAAAATATATACCCAGCCAAATAGGTAGATTTGATGATGCTTTTAACTTAAATTGCATTGGCGATTATTTTCAATATTCAGGAGTACCCACTATTTTATTTGAAGCAGGACATTACCAAAATGATTATGAAAGAGAAGAAACAAGAAAATATATTTTTATAGCTTATATAACAGCATTAGAAAGTATTATTTCTTCAGAAAAGACAAAAGTAGATTTAAACAAATATTTGAATATTCCGCAAAATAAAGTTGTTTTTTATGATTTTATTTATAAAAATGTTAGAATAAAAGATGATTCTTTAGATATTATTACTAAATTTGCATCCCACTATAAAGAAACCCTTCTTGATGAGAAGGTTCATTTTGAAGCCGAGATCGTAGAAATCGGAGAGCTAGAAAGAAGTTTTGCACATCAGGTTTACGACTTAAAAGGTGAGTTATATCAAGATGAATTAGGGAACTATCCCAAACTAAAAAAAACACTAACTTTTCTGTAAACATTAACAATATTTTTGTAAATGGAGTGCTTAAAAAGTAATATTTTAGACGTATTTAAACAAAAACTAAAAAATAAAAACACAAACAAAGAAATAATTATATGAGTAAGTTTAAACTAGATGAGGTTGATCATCAGATTCTTGATATGTTAATTGATAATACGAGAATACCATTTACAGACATTGCAAAAAAACTTTTAATTTCAGCAGGAACTGTCCATGTACGTGTTAAAAAACTAGAGGATGCTGGTATTATTCAAGGATCATCATTAACATTAGACTATGAAAAATTAGGTTATTCGTTTATTGCCTATGTTGGAGTATTTTTAAATAATACATCACAAACCAAGTTTGTTTTAGAAAGAATTAATGAAATACCATTTGTAACTGTTGCTCACGTGACAACAGGAAAATTTAATATTTTTTGTAAGATTAGAGCAAAAGATACAAAACACGCTAAAGATGTAATTTACATGATTGATGATATTGATGGAGTATATAGAACAGAAACCATGATTTCTTTAGAAGAAAGTATTAATGATAAAAAAGATTAATGCACACAATCTTTAGAGAGATGTAAAATTATAAGTATTAATAATTTTAAAAAAGAGTATTGAAAAAACATTTTCAATACTCTTTTTTATTTATATCAATTGATTATTATCCGAAATTAATACCATTTAAACTTAAAATATACTAGATTAAAAAGTGAAATTCTTGATCTGTTTTTTTATTTTAAAACAACTCGAACAAACGGTTGAGTATATAATTGAAATCATCGTTAGTTCGAGCCCAAAGCGCATCGAGAACCAACACTAATTCTTATTGCTTTTGTAGGATCAAGGAATCTCCCTCTGGTCGAAATGAAAGATTACAAACTTTTTGGACAGCCTCAAGGTTAAAAAAATATTATGAGGAAATTTCAAAGTTAAAATGGTATTACATTTTTTATGTAAAGAAATAATAAATAAATTTATTATCAATACCTCTAATTAGATTTGTGAACAATCTTAAAAGGTTTGTAAATTTGGTTACAAAGTAAAAAACTAATTATATAAAAACTTTCACCTTATTTTTAGAAGAAATTTTATCCATATAAGTTTGTCTGATTTTAAATTCTATTAATACACTTTAAGAATATATAATATGCCTTATTTTTTTAATAGAGAATGAAAAGTCTTAGTTTGGGTTAATAAAAACTAATAAAATTCGTAAATTTATTCATTCGAATTTAATTACCTTAAATGAAAAAAATATTACTGGTTTCGTTATTTTCTATTATTGCTTGCTCTAAAAAAGCAACTAAAGAAATAAAACCTGAAAAAGGAACAGTTACAGAAAGTGTTTATGCTTCTGGTGTAGTAAAGGCAGACAAACAATATATAGTTTTTAGTACCGTAACAGGTGTTTTGCAATATATTAATGTAAAACCAGGACAACCTATTATAAAAGGACAATCATTATTTCAAATAGAAAGTGAAAAAGCTAATCTAGCCACCGAAAATGCTCGTTTATCGTATGAAATCACACAAGAAAATGGGAGATATATCCAAGATAAAATAGCAGAAGCAGAATTACGCATTCAAAGTGCTAAGGACAAATTAATTTTAGATGAATCACTTTACAAACGTAGTAAAAATGTTAAGGAGTATAACGCTATTTCTGAAGTTGATTTTGAAAAGGTAGAGTTAGCCTATAAAAATTCTAAATTAGCCTACGAAACGGCTATAAAACAATTATCTCAATTAAAAAATCAGTTGCGAAATGAACAAGATCGGAGTAATATAAACTTAAAAATAAACCAAAAAACAGAAAGTGATTTTACTGTTAAAAGTGCCTTTTCGGGCGAGTTATTTGATGTTCTAGTAAAAGAAGGAACTGTTGTAAATCCACAAACACCTCTAGCGATCGTAGGTAAAAAAGATAATTATATATTAGAGTTAGATATAGATGAAAATGATATGGTACGCGTGCAAGTTGGTCAAAAAATAAGGGTTACAATGGATAGTTATAAAGGTAAAATTTTTCAAGCTACTGTTACTAAAATTTATCCCATTATGGATGTGCGTTCACGAACATTTAAAATAGAAGCCCATTTTGTAAAATCACCACAAAAACTATATCCTAACTTAACTGCTGGAAGCAAATATTATTATCCAAACACGTAAAAATATACTCACTATACCAAGGAATTATTTAGTAGAAGAACAATACGTTTTGGTGAAGGAAAACGAAAAAGAAAAATAAAAACAGGACTAAAAGATTACCAAAAAGTAGAAATAATGAGCGGATTAAAAGAAGATGAAATCATTTATTTACCTGAGTAATGAATTGTAAATTAATTTTTTCTATAGCACTACACTTAATGCGCTCTAGACTCAAACAAACAATCATTGCAGGAGCAGGGGTCATGTTTGGAATTGCCATGTTTATTACTTTGGTTAGTTTTATGTATGGAATGAACGATTTGTTAGATGGTTTAATTATTAATCGTACACCGCATGTTCGTTTGTATAACGAAATAAAACCTTCTCAAAATCAACCTGTAACTATTGATCAAGAATATAAAAAGCATAGTAATTTCATTCATTCAATAAAACCTAAAGATAGAGGAAAATCTATTTACAACGCTAAGTCAATTATTCAGAGTTTAAAGCAAGATAGCCGTGTATATGATGTGGCAGCCAAGATTAATACACCTGTTTTTTTTTAATTCTGGAACAATAGAAATTTCTGGAGTTGTAAACGGTATTGATGTTCTAGTAGAACAAAAATTATTTGCTCTTAATGATTATATGATAGAAGGAAAAATAGAAGATTTACAACAAAACAATAGTATTGTGATCGGGAAAGGTTTATCTGATAAAATGTTATTAAAAAAAGGAGATATTCTTAAAATTACTACACCCAAAGGAAATTTAACTTCTATGAAAATTGTAGGAATTATTCAAATAGGTATTGCAGATATAGATGATATAACCAGTTATACCTCTTTGTCCATGGCTCAAAAAATTTTAGGTGTTCCCAAAAACTATATTACTGATATTCAAGTAAAAATTTATGACATCTTACAAGCCTCCGTCTTAGCTAAAGAATATAAAATAAAATATGAAACAGATACAATAGATTATCAAACAGCTAATTCACAATTTGAAACAGGTACTACTATTAGAAGTATTATATCCTATGCAGTAGGTATTGTCCTTTTAATCGTAGCAGGTTTTGGAATCTATAACATATTAAATATGATGATTTTTGAAAAGATGGATAGCATTGCAATTCTAAAAGCAACAGGCTTTTCAGGAAATGATGTGAAATGGATTTTTATATTGTTATCTATGGTTATTGGAATTACAGGAGGTGTTTTAGGTTTGTTTTTAGGTTTTGTTTTTTCAAACATTATAGACCTAATTCCATTTAATACAGCCGCTCTACCTACAGTTAAAACATTTCCAATTAATTACAACCCTCTTTTTTATATCATAGGAATTACATTTGCTTTATTAACTACTTTTATAGCAGGTCTGTTTCCAGCACTCAAAGCCAGTAAAATTGATCCAGTAGAAATTATTAGAGGAAAATAATGAATAATATTGTTTTAGAAACTAAAAAACTAATAAAATACTTCAATGACCCTGTACGTATACAGGTTCTTAAAGAAATTGATTTACAAATAGAATACGGTCAATTCGTTTCTATTGTTGGAAAATCAGGTTGTGGAAAATCTACTTTATTGTATTTATTATCAACTATGGATACTGATTATGAAGGACAAATTTTAATGGATAAACAACTAATTACAGATAAAACAGATAAAGAATTAGCTCAAATTAGAAATGAAAAAATAGGATTTGTATTTCAATTTCATTATTTACTTAATGAATTTAGTGTATTACGAAACGTAATGCTTCCAGGACTCAAGTTAGCTAAACTTTCAGAAGAGGAAATAGAATATAATGCAATGGAATACTTGCGTATATTGGATATGCACGAACAAGCATTAAAAATGCCCAATCAATTAAGTGGTGGACAAAAACAACGAGTCGCAATTGCTAGAGCACTTATCAATAAACCTGTTATAATCATGGGTGATGAACCAACAGGTAACCTAGATAAAAAAAATAGTGATATCGTCTTTGATATTTTTAATCAATTAGCTGGAAGAATTCAATCAAACCCTATTAATTGTAACACATGATCCTGATTTTGCTAATCGTACACACCGTATTATAACCATGGAAGATGGTAGAATTAAGATTTAAGAATTGTTGTGCAAGGCTCTGTTTTTATACGTAAGTGTTCTTCAGCAATAAATTTGCCCCAGTTTGAAATTTCATTCAATAAAGGAATTAATGTTTTACCTAATTCTGTAAGTTCATATTCTACCTTTAAAGGAGCTTTATTCGTAAAAACAGTTCTAGATATCAAACCATCTTCTTCTAACTCTTTTAACTGTAAACTAAGAGTTCTCTCCGTTATCATAGGTATTTCTTTTCGTAGCTCGTTATACCTTTTTTTATTAAAAAGATGAATTAAGATAACAGCTTTCCATTTACCTCCTATAAAATTCATAGTTAGACTCGTGCTACAAGGAAATTTTTTATGATCTATTTTATACATTTTACTATCCTTTTTGACCGTTATTGCAAATATAAAAAACTATAAATATGTTTGCAACTATAAAAAGTATAGTTTAATTAAAATAAATAAACATGAATTTTCTAGAATTAGCAAAAGAACGCTACACTACAAAAAAATACGATCCTAATGAAAAAATTTCATTAGAAATGATTGAAAAATTAAAATCAATATTAAACTTGTCACCATCCTCTATTAATAGTCAACCTTGGCATTTTACATTTGTATCAAATACAGAGATAAAAAAACTTTTGGCAGAAGCATCCTATTTTAATGCCTCAAGAGTTTTAGAGTCAAGCCATACGGTAGTGTTTAGTGTAATTGATGATGTACAAAAATTTGAAGAAAAATTTGAAAAAAAATAGAAAACAAATTACCAGAAGGCGCAACAGGGTATTACAAACAATATTTAAAACCTCTTCCAGAAGAAGAAATAAAATCTTGGATGAAAAATCAAGTATACTTATCATTAGGGTATTTTTTATCAGCTTGTGCCAGTTTAGGAATTGATTCAACTCCTATGGAAGGAATAGAAACAGATGCTTATAAAAAAATATTAGGATTAAAAGATTATCAGCCTTTATTTGCAGTAGCAATAGGAAAAAGAGATCAAAAAGATGGAAACCAACCTCATGTAAGATCTAAATCACGTCTAGAGCTAAACGAAGTGATAAACGAGTTTAAATAAGCTTTATTTGTTATATATTACCTCTTGCTTTTTTTTAGTTTATACTTTCTATAAACATCAGATTGAAGTAGGAGGTATGTATTTTTATTTGAACTTTTACCTAAAAAATACCTACTTAATTATAATCTCATACTGATCTAATAAGCCTTTTATGTTTTCTTGAGAAAAAATAGCTTTTTTTAATTGATTCTTTTCAGGATTAATTGAAAAATTATGACTGGAATAAAAATCAGATTTTGTAAGATTTGTATTTGAAAAAACGGCTAATCGAAGATTACAGTTGTCAAATAAAGCCTCCGTAAGGTCACTTTCCATAAAATCTACCGAAACCATACTGCAATTTGTGAATTGAATTTTTTTAAGTTTTAGTTTATAAAATTGAGCATAATCTAAAAGACAATTTGTAAAATGAAACTCATAAATAACTTGATCAGTCATAGCAAAATTTACATTTGTAAAATTACTATCCACAAATAACACATTTCGTAAACCTACATGACCTATTTTTGCTTCCTTGAAATTACAATTTTTAAAATTACAATCTACAAAGATAGTTCCCGTAAAAAAGGCTTGTGTAAAATCACAATCTATGAATGTACAGTTTTCAAATTCTTTATTAGTAAGCTCATAAAGACCGTATGTAATATGATTAAAATTTTGATCGTATATAAAATCGTGCATATATTTTGTGTAAAGTAAAGAATAGCAATTATTCTTATTCAAGTAAAATAATTATTATTCCTTTAGGTTATTATTCAAGTATAATATTTATTAAAAGAATTATTTAAAAAATAAAAAGCTGTTCAATTTTTGAACAACTTTTTATATATTGTAGTTTTAAAAAATAATTAGCTTCTACGACTTCTACGATCAGATGAAGAAGAATCGGAACGTCGAGGACGTCTTTCGTTTTTAGGAGCTCTATCATCAGAAGAGTTTCTTCTGTCAGATTTTCTACCTCCATCACGTCTTTCGCCTCTAGGAGCACCTTCTCCGCGTCTTTCTCTACGATCTGTTCCTTCGCGTTTTCCTCCTCTACCGCCATGATCACGACGTTTGCTGTTAGAAGAACCATCGTTTTTAGATATTTCTACGTTTATACGTCTGCCTTCTAAGGTAATGCCGTTTAAAGTGTTCATAACTAAATCTACATGCTCAGCATCTGTATTAAAGAACGAGAAACCTTCTTTTACATCTACTTTAAATACGTCATCACGACCTAATTCTAGTTTTTCTTTTAAGAAATCCTTTAATTCCATCCATTCAAAACCATCACGAGCTCCAATGTTAATGAAGTAACGAACAGCACCTTCTGTAGGGATAGTTGCCTTAGCACCTGAAGACTCTTGATGTAAATCACGTGATTTTTTATAGTAAGACAAGAAACGATTGAACTCTACTGATACCATTTTTTTAATTAATTCTTCTTTAGTTAAATCTTGAAGAACGTCATAAATAGCGGGTAGGTAAGTATCTATTTCATGGTCTACCTCTACATCCTTTATTTTGTTGGCTAAGTGATATAATTGGATTTCACAAATTTCAATTCCATTAGGAATTGGTCTTTCTTCAAATTTAGTTTTGATGATTCGCTCAATTTGATTAATCTTACGAAGTTCACTTTTCGTTATAATAACCATTGAAGTACCTGATTTTCCAGCACGACCAGTACGACCAGAACGATGAGTATAGGTTTCAATTTCATCAGGTAATTGATAGTTAATTACGTGAGTTACATCATCTACATCTATACCACGAGCTGCAACGTCAGTAGCTACTAACATTTGAATCTGACGACTACGGAATGCTTTCATAACAGCATCGCGTTGTGCTTGCGATAAATCACCATGTAAAGCAGCAGCATTATAACCATCTTCGATTAATTTTTCAGCAATTGCTTGTGTATCTCTTTTGGTTCTACAAAAGATAACAGAAAAAATATCAGGATTAGCATCTGCTAAACGTTTTAGAGCAGCATAACGATCACGAGCATTAACTAAATAAAACTCATGAGATACATTAGTTGAACCTTGGTTTTTATGTCCCACTGTAATTTCTTGTGGAGTGTGCATGAATTGTTTGGCAATTCTTGCTACTTCAGCTGGCATAGTAGCCGAAAACAACCAAGTGTTTTTGTCTTCTGGAGTATCCGCTAAAATAGAACAGATGTCATCATAGAATCCCATATTTAACATTTCATCTGCTTCATCTAATACACAGATTGAAATGTTTTTTATGTTAACCATTCCACGGTTAATCATATCTTGCATACGTCCAGGAGTAGCTACAATAATTTGCGCACCTCTTTTTACTTCTCTTGCCTGTTCATTAATGCTTGCACCACCATATACTGCCACGGTATGTAAACCCTTAATGTACTTAGAATAAAGTTTAATTTCATTTGTGATTTGCAAACATAATTCACGTGTAGGCGATAAAATTAATGCTTGAGTTGTTTTGTCTTCTGCATTAATCTTTTGAATAAGAGGGAAACCAAATGCAGCTGTTTTTCCAGTACCAGTTTGCGCCAATGCAACAATGTCGGTATCTTGCTCTAATAATAGAGGAATCGCTTTTTCTTGTACTTCAGAGGGATTTTCAAATCCTAGATCTTTAATCGCCAGCACTAGCGATTCATTAAGACCTAATTGTTCAAATTTATTCATTACTTATTTTTAAATTGGGCGCAAAGGTAATGAAAAGTTATAAGTTAATGCTGCGAAATATATTTTTTTTTAAATATCCTCAAAAAAATAAGAGTTTGATTATTAAAATTTTAAATAAAATTTAAAAAAAGAGGGTGAACTAAAAGATTCTGATCTTATCATTTCGATCAAAGGAAGGCTCGAACGAATTGAAAAGATGAAACAAATTTGTTACTTTTCTTGTTGTCAAAGTGACAAACTAGATATTAAGTTACTAATTTTTAGACACCCCTTGTATTATTGTCAAAAATTATAATTTACTCATATTTTGAGCTAATGTTTCGATAAATTTAGTAATAGGTGCTTTTATCATCATTGCCATCATAGCATTAAATTCACCTTCAAATATTAATTGGATGTCTGTAGAGTCAACAGCCGTTTCATTTATATTAGCGGTTAATGTAAAAGGTAATTTGCTAGAAGCAGCTCCTAAAACAATCTTTGAAGTAGGTACAGATTCTTTTTTAACTAATTTAATTTCAGGCATACCCTTTAAACCAAATTCAAAGCAATTTTCATCAATTACCTCAAATTTAGCCGTATTTTCAGGCATTAATTTTTCAAAATTTTTAACCTCAGATAATTCTTTAAATATATATTCTGCAGATTTTGCTACTGTTACTTTTGGGCTTTCTAAATTCATACTTGATTTTTTTTAGATATTATATGTTAATATTCCATTCAGCTGGATTTTTTTCCAATCTATAAGTAATTCATGTTCTTTTTCTGTAATATACTCTTTTATTACAGCTAATTCTAAAAGATTTTCATAGTTACTCAAGGTAAACAAGTCTACATTTGCATTTTTAAAACTTTCTTGAGCAATTGGAAAACCATAAGTAAAAATAGCAGCCATTCCTTTAATATTAGCACCTTCATTGCGTAAAGCTTCTACAGCTAATAAACTACTATTTCCTGTACTGATCAAATCTTCAACTACTACCACATTTTGACCTTTTTGTAAAAAACCTTCCACTTGATTTTTACGACCATGTTTTTTAGGTTCAGGGCGTACATATACAAAAGGGAGTCCCAATTCTTGTGCTACCAATATACCTATACCTATAGCACCTGTAGCTACCCCTGCAATTACATCAGGTTTACCAAATTGTTTCTCAATGTTCTTTGCAAATTCATCTTTTACATAATTTCGTATTGCCGGGAACGAAAGTAATATCCTATTATCACAGTAAATTGGCGATTTCCAACCAGAGGCCCATGTAAAAGGATTTTTAGAATTCAATTTAATTGCATTTATTTGTAAAAGCAATTCGGCAGTTTTACTCGCTGTATCTTTATTAAAAATCATACTGCAAATGTATAAAGTTTTTGTGAACGACAAACCACTTTTCCTGACAAATCAATTTGTTAAGGAAACTGATTTCAAGTTTTTTTTGCTTGAAAGTATTGACATCGAACAGCTTATTGTGAGCTATTTTCAAAACAAAATTCAAAAGGCCTATTTGTATCATCCTGATGAAAAAGAAATTCTTAATACTTTAAAATCTAAGATAAAAGTAAATTTTGCAGGAGGAGGTTTAGTATATAATAATAAAGGAGAAGTTCTTTTTATTTATCGAGGAGGAAAATGGGATTTACCTAAAGGTGGGATTGATAAAGGAGAGGAAATAGAAGAAACAGCTATTCGTGAAGTTGAAGAAGAAACGGGGGTTACAAATCTTAGAATTACTAAAAAACTTCAAAAGACATACCATATTTTTAGAAGAAATGGTAAGTATAGGTTGAAAATTACTCAATGGTATGAAATGCAGACCGATTATGAAGGCTTATTAGTAGGACAATTAGAAGAAGGTATTGAAAAGGTAGCTTGGCTTAATCCTAATCAAATAGACGAAGCATTAACTAATTCTTACGAAAATATTAAACTTCTCTTTGAAAAAAATAAAAAAATGCAAGAATAAAATATTGTCTTAAAAGAGGCTGTCCGAAAAGGTCGCAATCTCTCATTTCTACGAAAGGGAGGTTTGAACGAAGGAAACAAGGAAAAGAAAATTATATAATGCTGAAAATGTGATTTATCCTGTCATTTAAGTGATATGTTAAACGTTGAGTTTTGACTTTTTAGACACCCTCTTTTTTTAAAATAACTATAAAAGAATTTTCAAATTATTACTTTTAATACGGCTGGAAATAAATGTTAATAGAAGTAATAAAATTACTATTTAACTTCTTAATTAAACTTGATTAATAAAGCATCTTCAGTTTTATTATATCATTTATTTTCGTCTTTTTTTAATAGCTTATCAGAGTAAAAAATAGAATAGACCTATTAAATAGTGCTTTTAAATATTAAATAAATTACAGATTTTAAGTTTTAATTATGTAATAATATGCTTTTGTTTTTTTTTGTTTGTTATATTGTGTTTTTTGTTTAAAATTATAATTAAAACATTGTTTATGGTTTAAAATTAAAATTAAATACATCAATTTTGCTTCATAAATATATTATTAATCAAATCTGGATTCAGGTAATTAAAAACTAAAATATAGTATGTGTGGAATTGTATGTGCCTTTGATTTAAAACAAAAAACAGAAACTTTAAGACCTCAAGTGTTAGAGATGGCAAAAATTATACGTCATCGCGGACCGGATTGGAGTGGGATTTTTTCTAATGACAAAGCTATTTTAGCGCATGAGCGTTTAGCAATTGTAGATCCAGCTTCTGGAAAGCAACCTCTTTTTAGTCCTGATCAAAAATTCGTTTTAGCTGCAAACGGCGAAATATACAACCACCGTGAATTGCGTAAACAATTTGAAGGTAAATATGAGTTTCAAACTCAAAGCGACTGTGAAGTTATTTTAGCATTGTACCAAGAAAAAGGACCCACATTTGTGGATGAAATGAATGGAATTTTTGGTTTTGCATTGTACGATGTTGAAAAAGACGAATATTTCATTGCTAGAGACCATATCGGAATTATTCCATTGTATATCGGTTGGGACAAACACGGAACTTTTTATGTTGCCTCTGAATTAAAAGCTTTAGAAGGATATTGTTCTAAAATCGAATTATTCCCACCAGGACATTATTTACATAGTAAAGACGGTCAGTTGGTAAAATGGTATGATAGAGAATGGACAGAGTACGAGGCAGTAAAAGAGAATGAAACGAGTATTCAGGCCATACGTGAAGCTTTAGAAGCAGCTGTACATCGTCAGTTGATGAGTGATGTACCTTATGGAGTATTACTTTCTGGCGGATTGGATTCTTCCATTACTTCGGCTATCGCTAAAAAGTATGCGAGTCGTCGTATTGAAACTGATGATAAATCGGAAGCTTGGTATCCACAATTACATTCCTTTGCTGTAGGTTTAGAAGGTTCTCCAGATCTAGCTGCGGCTCAAAAAGTGGCTGATCATTTAGGAACGATTCACCATGAAATTAAATTTACTATTCAAGAAGGGTTGGATGCTATTCGTGATGTGATTTATAATTTAGAAACCTATGATGTTACTACGGTACGTGCCAGTACGCCAATGTATTTAATGGCTCGTGTAATTAAATCTATGGGGATTAAAATGGTGCTTTCTGGAGAAGGTTCTGATGAGTTATTTGGTGGCTATTTATATTTCCATAAGGCACCTAATGCGAAAGAATTTCACGAAGAAACGGTTCGTAAATTAAGTAAACTCCACATGTACGATTGTTTAAGAGCTAATAAAAGTTTAGCGGCATGGGGAATTGAAGGGCGTGTTCCTTTCTTAGATAAGGAATTTATGGACGTGGCTATGAGAATTAACCCCCAAGATAAAATGATTAATGGAGAACGTATGGAAAAATGGGTTTTACGTAAAGCTTTCGAAGATATGTTGCCAGAAAGCGTAGCTTGGCGTCAAAAGGAACAATTTAGCGATGGAGTGGGGTACAGTTGGATTGATACATTGAAAGAAATTGTAAACAAAGAAGTCTCAGATGAACAATTAGCAAATGCTAAATTCAGATTCCCAATTCAAACGCCAATGAATAAAGAAGAGTATTATTATCGTACCATTTTTACTGAACATTATTCAAGTGATACAGCAGCATTATGCGTGCCACAAGAAGCTAGTGTGGCATGTAGTACAAAAATAGCATTAGAGTGGGACGAAGCTTTTAAAAAACTAAACGATCCTTCCAGGACGTGCTGTGGCAAAAGTACATGATGATGCGTATGAAAAATAGATAAAATGATTTTGTGTTCTGATTGACTTTCTTATCAATTCAATAGAAAGTATAAACCTCAATAGTTTTTCTTTTGAGGTTTTAAATTTTAATTTAAATTACGTATTGCTTTTATTACAAAAAAGAATTAATATCTATCCCATAATTTGACTTTAATGTATAAAAAGGTAAATAGAGGGATTTTAAAAGGTTTTTTATAAGATTTTAATTTTAACATTTTCTAAAAAATAAAGAAAATATGATTTAAGGCTGTTTTTGGTTGATTTAAAGAATGATCTCTTTGTTAACGCTTTAATGTTAATAAACTAAAAAGGTTTTAAACGATTTTGTAATTTTAAAAAGCAGTATTTCACTATATTTGCGTGTTTGACAAAAGAATATAATTACACGAAAAAGATATTATGAGCGAAGAAGTTAAAAAGAATAATTATTCTGCTGACAGTATTCAGGCGTTAGAAGGAATGGAACACGTGCGTATGCGCCCATCCATGTATATTGGAGATACTGGAGTTAGAGGTCTACATCATTTAGTATATGAGGTAGTAGACAACTCAATTGATGAGGCTTTAGCAGGACACTGTGATACTATTTTTGTAACAATTAACGAAGATAATTCAATTACTGTTGAAGATAATGGTCGTGGTATTCCAGTAGATATTCATAAAAAGAAGGCGTTTCCGCACTTGAGGTTGTAATGACTAAAATTGGTGCTGGAGGTAAATTTGATAAAGATTCTTATAAAGTTTCTGGTGGTCTTCACGGGGTTGGGGTGTCGTGTGTTAATGCACTTTCTGACCATTTAAAAGCGACAGTTTATCGCGATGGTAAAATTTACGAACAGGAATATGAAAGAGGTAAAGCGCAATATCCTGTAAAGCAAATAGGAACTACGGAAAAAAGAGGTACCACCGTTTGGTTTAAACCTGATGGAACAATTTTTCAACAAACTTTGGAGTACTCTTATGATACGCTTGCAGCTCGTATGCGTGAGTTGGCATTTTTAAATAAAGGAATTACAATAACGCTTACGGATAAACGAGAAAAAGATAAAGACGGTAACTTTTTAGGTGAAACTTTCCATTCTAAAGAAGGTTTAAAAGAGTTTGTTAAGTTTCTTGATGGTAATCGTGTGCCTATCATTGGTCACGTGATTTCAATGGAAAATGACAAAGGAGAAATTCGGTTGAAGTAGCTTTAATTTACAATGACAGTTATTCAGAAAATATATTCTCTTACGTAAATAATATCAATACACACGAAGGAGGTACACATTTACAAGGTTTCCGTATGGGGTTAACTCGTACGTTGAAAAAATATGCAGATGCTTCTGGTTTATTAGATAAGTTGAAATTTGAGATTTCTGGTGACGACTTCCGTGAAGGTTTGACAGCTATTATTTCGGTAAAAGTTGCTGAACCACAGTTTGAAGGTCAAACAAAAACAAAATTAGGAAATAGAGAAGTAGTTTCTCCAGTATCCCAAGCAGTAGCTGAGATGTTAGAAAATTACTTGGAAGAAAATCCTAATGATGCTAAAATCATTGTTCAAAAAGTAATCCTTGCAGCACAAGCACGTCACGCAGCTAAAAAAGCACGTGAAATGGTGCAACGCAAAACCGTAATGGGCGGTGGTGGATTACCAGGTAAATTATCAGACTGTTCCGAGCAAGATCCAACAAAATGTGAAATATTCCTTGTCGAGGGGGACTCGGCGGGTGGAACGGCTAAACAAGGACGTGACCGTAATTTTCAAGCGATTTTACCACTTCGAGGTAAGATTTTGAATGTAGAAAAAGCAATGCATCATAAAGTGTTTGAAAACGAAGAAATTCGTAATATTTTTACTGCTTTGGGAGTAACAGTGGGGACTGCCGATGATAGTAAAGCATTGAATCTTGAAAAACTTCGTTATCATAAAGTAGTAATCATGTGTGATGCTGATATTGATGGTAGTCATATTTCTACACTTATTTTGACTTTCTTCTTCCGTTTTATGAAAGAATTAATAGAAGAAGGACATGTTTATATTGCCACTCCTCCTTTATATTTAGTTAAAAAGGAAATAAAAAAGAATATGCTTGGGATGAGAAAATGCGTGACGCGATTAATGAAAGAATGGGCGGTGGTGCAAATATTCAACGTTATAAAGGTCTTGGAGAGATGAATGCTGAACAGTTGTGGGAAACAACATTAAATCCTGAATACAGAACATTGCGTCAAGTAACGATTGACAGCTTAACAGAGGCTGATAGAGTGTTCTCTATGTTAATGGGAGATGAAGTTCCTCCTCGTAGAGAATTTATTGAAAAGAATGCTATTTATGCTAATATTGATGCATAATTTATAAAGTATAAAAAAGATATAGAAGAGGCTGTCCTAAAAGGGCAGCTTTTTTTATGTCGCAAATTCACGATATTGGTGATTGCTAGTAAAATTTAATTTTTCTAAAACAATTAGAAGCTAAAATCGAGTTATATAGTTGTATGTTGAACAAGAACGAGTTGTTTTAAAAACTTTTTTCAGTGAACTTGAAGTTGTAGCTACCATTTTTCTGAAATTATGACCAAGCACCATTAGTAGAAACTCCATTTCTACCATTTCAATTCCAAAAAATGTAAACCGATTTTTGAGTTTAGTAATTCTTTAGCTTCGTTTTTTAGGTAATTTAGATGGTGATTGACTTCTATTTTCGATTCCCTTTTGCTTTGTGGCATAAACTTCTTAATGGGCATCCTACGCATCGTTTAGCTTGATAATAAGTCACTTCTGATTCATATCCATTGCTAGAGATTGGCTTACCTATTCCTATGTTTTCCATTTTTTGCCCCATAGGACAGATATAGAAATCGTATTGTTGATTGTAAAATAAATTTTGCACTAAAAAGGATTCTCTTTAAGTTTCTTTTTCTGCTCTGCATGAAAATAATTGTACTTTACAAAGGGCTCAATTTGCTTGTTTTTAAGCATTTGGTAATTTTCTTCACTGCCATATCCAGCATCGGCGACAACTTCTTTACTTTGTCTATTATAGTTTTCTTCAAAACTGTTTAAGTGTGACTCTAATGTGTTGGTATCGTTGGTCGTTTGATGTATAGAAACGTGTGTAATAAATTGATTTTCAGTTGATATTTGAGGGTTGTAAGCTGGTTTGAGTTGCCCATTTCTCATATGATCTTCCTTCATTCTCATAAAAGTAGCGTCAGGGTCTGTCTTACTATAAGAGTTTCTATTTCCAAGTATTTCTAAATCCTTTTCGTATTTCTCTAATCTTGGAAGGTGTTCTTCCTGTAATTTCTGTAGTTCTTTTACCTGTTTCTTAGTCGGTTCTTTTAACTTTTTATTCAATTCTGATAGCTTTTCTTTTAATTCATCTGAATTGATTTTTTTTGGCAATGCTTCTTGGTTAAGTTCTTGGTTTTCTGATTGTATACTGTTTTCTATATCAGATAAAATAGTGTCGATTTTTACTTCTAATTTCTCTTTGTATTTTTCAACCGAACCACGCCAAACAAAGGTGTATTTGTTGGATTTTGCTTCAATTTTAGTACCATCAATATATTGAACATCAAGGCTTATATAACCTAGGTCGACCAATATTTTTACTACTTCTGCGAATAAAACTTTGATTTTATCTTTCAAAATTTTGCCTCTAAACTCGTTAATGGTTCTAAACCCAGGAGTGGAATTGCCTGAGATAAACATAAAATGAATGTTCTCATTAAGTGCTTTGGCTATTTTTCGGCAAGAATAGATATTTGACAAATAGCTATAAAACAATACTTTGATTAGCATTCTAGGATGGTAAGCAGGGCATCCACCACCGCGATAAAGCTTAACTATGTCGCTAATATCAAGTCTGTCAACTATAGAATTGACCAGTCGAACAGGGTGGTTGTTATCAATTTTATCGAAAATATTGATTGGAAAAAGTTCTGGAGAATTGCCTGTCTGGTTTTTAAATGTTACTTTAGCCATTGCTTGTTTTTTGTCACCTCTAAAATACATGTTTTAGAGTAAAACAGCAATAAAAAAGGCTGTCCTAAACTTTTTGGACAGCCTCTTTTTATTTGTATAAATTTTCCTGTTAATGAATTGATATTGTATTTTTTCGTATATTCGAAAGAAGCTAATTACTTAAAACAGCTTAAAAAAATAAAATAAAATTTAACAAAAAAAGATAGTTTATTATGAAGGTATCAATTGTAGGAGCAGGTAATGTTGGAGCTACCTGTGCAGACGTTATGGCTTATAGAGGTATTGCTAGCGAGGTGGTTTTATTAGATATTAGAGAAGGATTTGCAGAAGGAAAAGCATTAGATATATCACAATGTGCAACTAATACAGGATTTAATACTAAATTAATAGGCGTAACGAATGATTATTCTAAGACAGCTAATAGTCATGTAGTAGTTATCACTTCTGGAGTTCCAAGAAAGCCAGGAATGACAAGAGAAGAATTAATAGGGATTAATGCAGGAATTGTGAAATCAGTTGCTGAAAATCTTCTTGCTTATTCACCTAATGCAATTTTTGTTATTGTTTCAAATCCTATGGATACAATGACTTATTTAACTTACAAAACTTTAGGAATTCCTAAAAATAGAGTGATAGGAATGGGAGGAGCTTTAGATAGTGCACGATTTAAAACATATTTAGCTCTAGCTTTAGATAAACCAACTAATGATATTGCAGCTATGGTTATTGGAGGTCATGGAGATACCACGATGATTCCATTGACGCGTTTAGCATCTTATAATGGAATTCCAGTATCACAGTTTTTATCAGAAGAACAATTGACTAAAATAGCTAAGGATACAATGGTAGGAGGTGCTACTCTTACGTCTCTATTAGGTACATCAGCTTGGTATGCACCAGGAGCTTCCAGTAGCCTATTTGGTAGATTCTATCCTAAATAATCAGAAAAAAATGATTGCTTGTTCAACATATTTAGAAGGTGAGTATGGTCAAGATGATATATGTATAGGAGTTCCTTGTATAATAGGAAGTAATGGAGTAGAAGAAATAATAGATATAAAATTAGATAATCAAGAGAGCGAATTGTTTGTGAAATCTTCATTGGCAGTTCGTGGCATGAATGATACTCTTTCAGAATTATTATGAAAAGAATTTTAATTTTATTAAAAGACTGTTTTTTAAAACAGTCTTTTTTTTGATATAATTTTCTTAAATTAATTGGTTTATCGTATTCAGAATTATATATTTGCAAGTTCTAGTAAATACTCCTATTGTGTTTAGGAGTCTTTTATTAACCAAAAACTAACGTAGAACAAATTAATTAATTTTTTACAAAGAATGCAGAATAGAGGACTCATTAAGTTTTTGCAATCATCTTTGCTTTAGTAAGTATTTACCAGCTTACTTTCACTTTTGTAGCCAATAAAGTTAAAAGTGATGCAAAAGCATTTGCAAATGGAAATCAAGAAAAGGAGATTAAGTATCTTGATTCAATTGGTAAACAAAAAGTTTTTAGTTTAGGGTTTACTGATTTCACTTACAATGAAGTAGCTGATAAGCAAATTAACAAAGGTTTAGACTTAGAAGGAGGTATTAATGTTACCTTGCAAATTTCTGTGAAAGATGTATTAAAAGGTTTAGCTAATAATACATCAAATGCCATATTTAATAAAGCTTTAGCAGAAGCAAAGAAAAACCAACAAGGAAATCAATCTTTTCTAGATGCTTTTTTCGAAGCATTTGAAAAAGCTTCCAGCTGGCTCAGGAACTAAATTGGCTTCTCCTGATGTTTTTGGAAATAGAAATTTAGCTGATGAAATCAACTTTAATATGTCAGATTCACAAGTGAAAGCTGTAATTGCTAAAAAAGTTGATGAGTCTGTACAAAGTGCATTTGGAGTATTACGTGAACGTATAGATAAATTTGGTGTAACACAACCTAATATTGTTAAATTAGGAAATACAGGACGTATTTTAGTAGAATTACCAGGAGCTAAAGACGTAGATCGCGCTAAAAAATTATTATCTTCTACCGCTCAATTAGAGTTTTGGGAAACGTATAAAATGGAGGAAGTTGCTTCTTATTTAATGACTGTTAATGAAGCTTTAAAGAAAACAGAAAAAGTAGAGCCAGTTGTTAAAGAAACTAAATCTTCTTCTAAAGTAAACGATTTATTAGTTGATAAATCAAAAGATTCTACAAATAATACAAAAGGAAACAATCCATTGTTTGATAAATTAATGCCGTTACAGCAAGGAGGTTCTATTATAGGTATGATTGCAACTAAAGATACAGCGGTAGTTAATGCTTATTTGAGAAGAACTGATATAAAAGCTTTGTTACCCGCTAATCTAACAGATGTTAAGTTCTTATACGGAAAAGCAAAAGATGACGAAGCAGAAGCAGTTGAGGTCTATGCTATTAAAGGTAATAGAACTAATACTCCTCCAATGAGTGGAAGTGTTTTAATAGATGCAGCAGATACTTTTGATCAAATGGGTAAACCAGCTGTTTCTATGCAAATGAATGGAAAAGGAGCTAAAATTTGGGAAGAACTAACAGGTAGAGTGTTTTCTCAAAAAAATGCAATTGCAATTGTTTTAGATGATGTAGTTTATTCTGCACCAGGTGTAACTTCCAGGTCCTATTGCAGGTGGTCGTTCTGAAATTTCTGGAACTTTTAAAATTGATGAAACAAAAGATTTAGCTAATGTTTTACGTGCTGGTAAATTACCAGCAGCAGCTGAAATCGTTCAATCAGAAGTAGTAGGTCCCTCTTTAGGTCAAAAAGCAATTGATAATGGTACTATGTCAGCTATTGTAGGTTTATTAGCTGTAATGTTATGGATGTGGGTATATTATGGTAAATCAGGTACTTATGCAAATATAGCATTAGTAGTTAATTTATTATTCCTATTTGGTATTTTAGCAAGTTTAGGTGCTGTATTAACATTACCAGGTATTGCAGGTATCGTACTAACGTTAGGTACTGCAGTAGACGCTAATATCATTATTTATGAAAGAGCAAAGGAAGAGTTGAGACACGGTTTAAATTTAGGAGAAGCTGTACAAAAATCATTCTCTTGGACTGGAGCTATGCGTTCTATTATTGATGCAAACGTAACACACGTTTTAACAGGTGCTATTTTATATACCTTTGGAACAGGTCCTATTAAAGGTTTTGCCACTACTTTATTAATAGGTATCGTAACTTCATTATTTACATCTATTTTTATCACAAGAATATTCTTAGACAGAGCGGTAGCTAAAAACATTACTTTATCATTTACTACAGATTGGTCTAAAAATTGGTTTACAGGATACCATTTCGATTTCTTAAAAATTAAAAAATTCACGTATGGTTTCTCATTAGTGGTAACTGTAATCAGTTTAGTTTCAATTTTCTTTATAAATGGTTTAGATCAAGGTGTAGACTTTGTTGGAGGTAGAACTTTTCAAGTAAAATTTGAAAAACCAGTTGATGCTGCTGTAGTATCAGAGGAATTAGGAAAAGTATTTGGTGTACCTGCTGGAAGCAAAAGTATTTGGTGATTCAGATCAATTAAGAATTACAACTAAATACAAAATTGAAGAAGAAGGTGTAGCTGTAGACGAAGAAGTTAATAAATTATTATACCAAGGATTATCTAAATATTTCCCTGGTATGGATTATAAAACATTTATTACCCTAACAGATGGTAAAAAAATAGCAGTATTATCAGGTTCAAAAGTAGGTGCTGCTATTTCTAACGATATCAAAACAAACTCTTTTTGGGCAGTTATCGGAGCAATGTTAGTAGTAGGACTGTACTTAGTAATTTCATTCCGTAAATTAGGATATTCACTAGGAGCAGTAGCAGCAGTAGCACACGACGTAATTTTTGTATTAGGTATTTATTCTATATGTTATAAGTTTATGCCTTTCCACATGGAAATGGATCAGCATTTTATTGCAGCTATCCTAACAGTTATTGGATACTCAATGAATGATACCGTAATTGTATTTGACCGTATTCGTGAGTTCTTAGCAGGTAACTTAAAAGGTAACTTTAATCATATTGTAAATGAATCTATTAACACCACTTTATCAAGAACAATCAATACATCATTAACCATGATTCTAGTATTAGCTATTATGTTCGTGTTTGGTGGAGAGTCTATTAGAGGATTTATCTTTGCTATGTTAATAGGTATTATTGTAGGTACTTATTCTTCATTATTCATTGCAACACCAGTGTTAGTAGATACTTTATCTAAAAAAGATAAAGAAGAAATAGAAAAAAGACATGCAGAAATAAATGCTTAGTGTCAGACATTTTTTAATAAATTAGAAGTCCCGATTTCTCGGGACTTTTTTTATACATCAAATAATCATTAAAAATAATAAATATGAAAATTTCTTGGTCTGATTTTGAACGAGTAGAAATGAGGGTTGGAACAATAATTACCGTAGATGATTTTCCTGGAAGCACACAAGCCCGCCTATCAACTAACAATTGATTTTGGAAGTCAATTAGGGATCAAAAAAACTTCGGCTCAAATAACAAAACGATATTCAAAAGAAGAATTGATTAGTAAGCAAATTATAGCTGTTATAAATTTTCCTGAAAAACAAATAGGCAAGTTTATGAGTGAATGTTTGATTCTTGGAACCCTAGGAGAAAATAATGATGTCGTATTGCTATCTACAGATCAAAAAGTAATAAACGGTTTGCGTATTGGTTGAAAACCTAAGATTGTTAGGTCTATTTTGTTCTAAAAAATGTCTTACGATTTTTATGTTAGAAGAATATAGATTATCCAAATTTTTTATACTGTTTATTTATTTTATCTAACGGACAAAGAAAAAATGAAATCAAATAATAAAACTAATATTCTTTTTAATTAAGATATGCAGTTATAATTGTTTAAAAATAATATAGGTATATAAAAACAGATTTAAAGATAATCTAAGAAGCATACAATATGTTTTTTTTTATTTTTAAAACAGCTCGAACAAAGGGTTGAGTATATCATTGAAATCATCGTTAGTTCGAGCGCGAAGCACATCGAGAACCAATACTAATTTTTATTGCTTTTGTAGAATCAAGGAATCTCCCTCTGGTCGAAATGAAAGATTACAAACTTTTTGGACACTCTCAAGGTTAAAAAAATATTATGAGGAAATTTCAAAGTTTAAATGGTTTTTAAAGAAACGGGAATTATTTACCAGTTTTAAGGAAAAATGAACAATTTTTTTAAAGTTACTTAATCGTAACTTTGTATAATAAAACAAAAATAAAAGAGTTATGAGAAACAAAGAATTAAATTGGACAGATGTAATTCGATTTGCTACAAAAGGAAACTTAACTCCAGATATAAGAATTAAAAAAACAGATGATGAATGGAAAGAAATACTAACCCAAGAGCAATTTTATATTACGAGAAAAAAAGGTACAGAAGCTCGTTTTTCGGGTGAACATTGTACTCAATATCAACCGGGTGTGTATAGTTGTATTTGTTGTAATACACCTCTTTTTGATTCCTCAGAAAAATTTGATTCAGGAACAGGATGGCCTAGTTTTACCCAGCCAATTAAAGAAAATGTTATTCAATATATAAAAGATAGTTCTTACGGAATGATTAGGGTAGAGGTAATGTGTAATATATGTGATAGTCATTTGGGACATGTTTTTCCTGATGGACCAGAACCTAGTGGATTACGTTATTGTATAAATTCTGTCTCACTATATAAAAATGAAAATTAAAAGAATAAAAAGCATGAAAAATATAGAAATAGCCACTTTTGGAGGAGGATGCTTTTGGTGCATTGAGGCAATAATTCAAAGACTAAAAGGAGTAGAAAAAGTAGTGTCAGGTTATACAGGAGGTAAAATAATAAACCCTACTTACGAAGAGATTTGCAAAGGAGATACTGATCATGCTGAAGTAATACAAGTAACTTTTAACACAGATTCTTTATCTTATGTAGAATTATTGAATGTTTTTATGATTTATCATAATCCTACAACCCTTAATTATCAAGGAGCAGATTATGGAACCCAATATAGATCCGTTATTTTTTATCATAATGAAAAACAAAAAATATTAGCACAAGAAGTAATCAAAAAATTAAATCCTGTCTTTGAAAATAAGATAGTTACGGAATTAGCTCCTCTAAGAGATTTTTATCCTGCAGAGATTTATCATCAAAATTATTATAATAAAAACAAAAATAAAGGATATTGTCAAGTAGTTATTTCTCCTAAAATAGCTAGACTTAAAAAAGAATATGCCGATAAACTTAAAGAAAATATTTAAAATAAAATATATGAAAACACAAAATTGGAATACAATAAAAACAGAACAAGAAGTACTTAATATTGTTGAAAAATCTAATAATAAGCCACAAGTTATTTTTAAAGATAGTGTAACTTGTGGTATTAGTGCATTTGCAAAAGAACGACTAACAAATGGTTTTAATCTAATAGAAAATATATGTGATTTTAATTATTTAGACCTATTAACTTATAGATCCGTATCAAATTTTATAGCAGAAACCTTAGAAGTAATTCATCAATCACCACAAATCATTGTTCTTATAAATGGTAAAGTAATTTATAGAGATTCTCATCATACTATTGAGGCACATAAAATAGCAGAAAAAATTAATGCTTTTACAAAATAATACTACTACATAATATAGACTATATATTTTGCCCCAAATTAAATGTTATACCTTGTAATAAAGGAGAAAAAAGATAAAAGAAACGGGTTATATTAAAGCTAAAATAACTTTTTAGATTCAAAGTTATTTTAGCTTTAATACGTTTGTTTTTACCACGTAAATTAAATTTATAAAAAGAGACTGTCTTAAAAATAGAGTATAATATATCATAATATATAAGAGAGAACCATTAATAAAAGGTGTTATATAATTATGAATCTCTTTTAAGATAAGATGAACTAAAAATATTCTAGACAGTCTCCTAATTAAAAATTTATTGTTTTTTAGTATGAATAATTTATCTTATTCTACAAAGTATAATAAATACCTACGTTAAATCTATTTCCTAGAGAATTAAGATCAAAATTAAATGTGTTCGTTTCTTCTTTTACATCTGTTTCTTTATTTTTTGATGTATGAGATGAAAATCCTAAAACACCTAAAGAACCTACTACCGTAATTTTAGGAGAAAGAGCATAACCAAATCCTGCATTTAAATTTGTATTAAGTTCAAAAAGAGTATTTTTAGATTCTAGATTACCTAAAAGAGTTTTTTTAGTAGTAGTAGAGTTTCCAGGTAATAATCCAATATTAACCCCTACGAAAGGTCTAAAAGCTTTACTTCCTTCTCCAAAAAAATAACGACCATAAAGTGTACCTCCGTATTGATTTTCTTTTACTTCTGTATTCCCAAATTCTTTTGTAGAACCTTGAGTTGTAAAGCCCACACCTAATTGTACATTATTTGTTAAAAAAGTACCTACTTCTGGTGAAAAGTTCCATGTTGAACCCTCTAATGTAGTTGTACTCTCTATTTTTGTCTTACTACTTGAATAGCCCACTTGACCTCCTACATAAAAACTTCCCTTTTGAGCAAATACACCTGAAGTAATTAATATTGCACTTGCAATTAAAAAATTTTTCATAAAAACTATGTTTTAAAAATTAACAAAATGACTTTTTCAAATTTTATTCCAAAAAAAAAGTTAAAATTAATAATTAAGGTTTTTTGAAATGTTATTTTTTTATAATATTCAATTTAAATAAAACAAAAATGTTTTAATTTAAAAATAAATAGTGATATTTAGATTAATTTTGATTGTGTTCTTGTTTGTGTTGATTATATAACAAAATGAATTTTTGAGTAATAATCTGTTTCGGTATGTCAAAAAAAAACTTTATTTGTGAAATTATGTCAGTATATTATGTCAGTATTTCTATCTTTGTTGTTTTTTATCGTTTATTTGTTTAATTATTTTTTAAAAGTTAAATAAAGTTATTTGTTTAAATAAAAAAACTTATTTGTTTTATAATGATAATAAATTTAACCTGAAAAAATATTTAGATTCAAAGTATCTGAAAAGTCAAAATTGAATGTTTGCCCTGTCACTTTGACTAAAGGAAGAAGTTAGATTATTAGCGTTATGTAATTTTGTTTAGCTTGTTTACTTCGTTTGAACCTCTCTTTAGTTGAATCAGAAGATTGTCACCTTTTTGCACTGCCCTCTAAAAAAGTTAAAAATTTAATCTAAAAGTATAAACATTAGATTGTCATCATGACAAGTGTATAATAAATACTTAAATTGAAGAGATAGATTTTAAAACCAGATTAGATATAATGGAAATAAAAGAGATAATCATAAAAACCTATTAATTATTTGCTTATCCAAAAAAATCTAAATACTATCATTCAAAAGAAAAAATCAAATAAAAAAAAGGATTATATATAAAAAAGTAGGTATAAAATTTATCTTTAAACTCCTAAGTAATTTTTTATCTTTGCGATGCTTTAAAATTTGATAAATATTCAAAATGAAAATTTCATATAACTGGTTAAAACAATTTATTAAGACGGATTGGAGTTCTGAAAAGACAGCTGAATTATTAACTGATCTTGGTCTTGAAGTAGAAGGTATTGAAAAGTTTTTTTCAATAAAAGGAGGATTAGAAGGTTTAATAGTAGGACACGTGTTAACTTGTGAAAAACACCCAAATGCTGATAAACTAAAAATTACTACAGTAGATTTAGGAAATGAAGAACCAGTTCAAATAGTTTGTGGAGCTAGTAATGTAGCGGCGGGTCAAAAAGTAATAGTAGCAACTATAGGAACAAAATTATATGATAAAGAAGGAAATTCTTTTGAGATAAAAAAAGGTAAAATTAGAGGAGAGGAAAGCCACGGAATGATCTGTGCAGAAGATGAAATAGGTATCGGAAATAGCCATGAAGGTATTATAGTTCTAGAAGAAACTGTAAAAGCAGGAACGTTAGCCTCGACCGTTTTTAATGTAGAAATAGATGAAGTTTTTGAAATAGGACTTACTCCTAATAGAGCAGACGCTATGAGTCATTGGGGAGTAGCCAGAGATTTACGAGCAGGTATGCTTCAACAAGATATTAGTACAGAATTAATTACACCATCTGTAAGTTCTTATAAAGTAGAAAAAAGAACTTTGAAAATAGATGTAAATGTTGAAAATACAACATTAGTACCTAGATATTGTGGTGTTACAATTTCAGATATAAAAGTAGCACCATCACCAGGATGGTTACAAAATAGATTAAAAGCAATAGGACTTACACCTAAAAATAATGTTGTAGATATAACAAACTATGTATTGCATGAATTAGGACAACCTTTACATGCTTTTGATGCTTCTAAAATACACGGTAAAATTATTGTAAAAAATGCCACAGAAGGAGAAAAGTTTATCACATTAGATGATGTAGAAAGAACTTTACATAAAGAAGATATCATGATTTGTGATGAAAAAGGACCTTTATGTATTGCAGGTGTAATGGGAGGCAAAAACTCAGGAGTATCAGAAAGAACAACTTCTCTATTTTTAGAAAGTGCTTACTTTAATCCTGTTTCCGTGCGTAAAACAGCCAAAAGACATGCAATTAATTCAGATGCCTCTTTTCGTTTTGAAAGAGGAATAGATCCTAGTATTACAGAATACGCTTTAAAACGAGCAGCAATCCTTATATGCCAAATTGCAGGAGGAGAGATGACTTCAGATATAATGGAAGTTTATCCTAAAAAAACAGAAGATTTTCCTGTTTTTTTAAATTTAGAGAAAGTTAAAAAAATCATTGGTCAAGAAATTCCAGATGAGGAAATTAAAAATATTCTCGTTTCACTAGATATAAAAGTAAATAGTATCTCAAAAGTAGGTCTAGGATTAACAGTACCAGCTTATCGTGTGGATGTAACTCGTGAAATAGATGTAATAGAAGAAATTCTAAGAGTTTACGGTTATAATAATATAGAATTTTCCCAAAAATTAAACGCTACAACTGCACACTCATCTAAAACAGAAGATTATAAGATACAAAATATTATTGCTAACTTGTTAGTAGGTAATGGATTTAATGAAATGATGGCAAACTCATTAACTACCCCTAATTATGTGAGTTTAAGCGATAGTTTGCACGAGAAAAATAATGTTTTGATGCTTAATCCTTTAAGTAATGACCTATCTGCTATGCGTCAATCTATGTTATTCTCAGCCTTAGAAGCAGTTTCCTTTAATGTAAATCGTAAAAATGCTGATTTACGCCTGTTTGAATTTGGGAAAACCTATCATAAACAATTAGCAGGACATGAAGAAAAAATGCACCTAACCTTAACTATGAGCGGAAATAGTTCAAAAGAATCTTGGACAAATCCTCAAAAAATGACCAATTTCTTTTTATTTAAAGGATATATACTAAATATTTTTGAAAGATTAGGAATCAAAAATATTGTTACCATGCCAATGAAAAGTGATATTTTAAGCGAAGGAATGGTTTATGAATTAGGAACTTCTTGTTTAGTAGAATTTGGAACAGTAAAAAAATCAATTTTAAAACATTTTGATATCAAACAAGAAGTATTTTTTGCTGATTTTAACTGGAGTGCTATATTAAAACATTTATCAACTAATGTGAAATTTGTTGAAATTTCCAAATATCCAGAAGTTCGTCGTGATCTAGCCTTATTAGTAGACGAAGGTGTAGAATTTGCAAAAATCCTTGATATAGCAAATAAAACAGAAAAAAATCTATTAAAAGGAATTGATTTATTTGATGTTTACCAAGGTAAAAATTTACCAGAAGGTAAAAAATCATACGCAATAAGTTTCTTATTACAAGATAGTACTAAAACACTTACAGATTCACAAATTGATAAAGTGATGAATAAATTAACTCAAAATTTTGAAACAGAATTAGGAGCTACTTTAAGATAAAATACCTATTTAAGTAATATAATAAGGCTCGGATTTTTTATAAATCCGAGCCTTGGTTTTGATTGTACTAATAATTAAGCTTCTTTAACAAAAGTAATAGAGCTGAGCTATATAAATTTTAAAAATAAAAATCTATTAATACAAATACTTTATCAACCTATTTTATTATTCAATTAGTGCAATCTTAGATGTCAAAAATAAAGTAGATAAATTGAAAAAAGATAATTATGAAATATTTTAAGAATTTAAATAAAATATATTTATCGTCTAAGTCTATTTCTTGTAATAGTACTTTTTAACTTATTTTTTAAATCCTCTCCTGAATCATATATCATTTGCTCATTTGTTGGAAAAGAAGTAGGCCTACGATTAAAATATGGTAAATAGTTTTCATCACAAGCTCTAGGATCACCATTATAATTAGCATAAATGTTTTCAAATACGAAATTACTGGTTATAGGAAATGTATTTATTAACTGATTAGTGTTTAAATTTAAATAATCAATTTTGGCACTAATACTACATGATTTGTTTTGTCTAAACTCATATACAGTACTTCTAACAGTAATCATGTTATCTATCATAATTGTATTTCCTTTTTCATCTTTTACGGGTTGACCATTTGAATTTAATTGAGGTTTAGTGCCATTTTTAATTAATTTTTCTTTTGAAAACTCTCTTTCAAAAACCTTTTCAGGAGAAATATTAATGCCTCTAAAACTAACAACCATCGCAAAATCATAATTTGTATTTTTTTGTTTATTACTATGATATATAGTCCACTTATCATTTAATCCAAGAGTGCTAAAATCTAAAAGATCATTTTGTAAACGAGAAGGAATAACCATGTTAGTTTCATTTTTCGTGTAAACATGTACAAAATCAGTTCCCTTAAGATGACATTCATCCATTAATTTATTACAATCTTTATATCCTGGATTTATAGTATTTAAATATTCAAAGTCATCAAAAGCACGACGAAAACTAATCTTATCTTTTGTTTTCATTAATTTTAATGCGTTTTCATATAAAAAATCAGAAAGTTTACTTTTAGTAGTAATTAAGGCAGTTGAATAATCTTCAAAAGAAAATTGTGCATTTCTACCTTCTTTTATTAAAGTTAGAGGTAATAAAGGTTGTATTTTTTCTTGACGGTTTTGTAGCTTGATATATGTATTGTATATTTTTTCTAAGTGATTAGGATTGCCTTCTTTTTCCCAGAGAGAAATAGCTTCTAAATCCCTTTTCTTGGCTTTAGAAAAAGCTTCTTCTAGTAAATAAACATAATCTTGTTTGCCTTTGGAATTTTTATTACTCTTCAAATTGTCAATTGATTTACTAATGGCTCCATCATAATTGCCATCATTTAACATTGATTGTGTTTGTTTTACACCACTACAGCTAAATAAAAAAACAACAAATACTATTAGGGAGGTAATTTTTTTCATACAATTTAATTTTAAATCTGATTATGCAAAATTCAAGCCAAAAAATACTCCGAAAGATTCGGAGTATTAAAAAATGTTTTATTTAGTAGGAATAGGAGGCAATAATTTGCTTGAAACCTCACCAAAACCAATTCTTATCTCTTCATTTTGGCAGTAGCCTCTCATAATAACAGTATCACCATCATTAATGAATTTTCTTTCAGAACCATCTTTTAAAAGAATAGGGTTTTTTCCACCCCATGTTAATTCTAACATAGATCCAAGAGAATCTTCAGTAGGGCCAGATATTGTACCAGATCCCATCATATCACCAGAGTTTATACGACAACCGTTAATAGTATGATGTGCTAACTGTTGATTCATAGTCCAATACATATATTTGAAATTAGTATTGCTAATAATGGTTTCTTCCGAATCCTCAGGAGTTATACTTACCTGTAATTTGATGTCAAAAGCATGTTCACCAGTTTGTTGTAAATAAGGAAGAGGTGTTGGTTCCTGAACAGGTGATGCACAACGGAAAGGTTCTAAAGCATCCATAGTAACAATCCAAGGAGAGATAGAGCTTGCAAAATTTTTAGCTAAAAAGGACCCAGAGGAACATATTCCCATTTTTGAATGTCACGAGCACTCCAGTCATTTAGTAATACCATACCAAAAATATAGTCTTCGGCTTCAGCTACTGGGATATTTTCGCCCATTAGGTTGGCATCTGTAGTTATAAAGGCTGTTTCTAATTCAAAATCTACCAAACGAGAAGGACCAAATATAGGAGCTGTTGCATCAGGAGGCATAGTTTGTCCCATAGGACGATGCACTGGAATTCCTGATGGCACAATCGTAGAACTTCTTCCATGGTACCCTACAGGGATATGTAACCAGTTTGGTAATAAAGCATTAGCGGGATCACGAAACATTTTTCCTGTATTTGTAGCATGTTCTCTACTTGAAAAGAAATCAGTATAATCCCCTACAAAAACAGGAAGTTGCATTTCTACATCTTCTATTTTAAAAATGACTACTTCTCGATGTTTATCATTATCTCTTAAATCTGCATTTTCAGCATCAAAAATATCTGCAATACGATTACGAACTAATCGCCATGTTTTTTTCCACAAGAAATGAATTCATTTAAAGCATCTTGAAGAAAAACATCATCTGTTAAATCAATTCCTTCAAAATATCCTAATTGATGCAATGCTCCTAAGTCAATAGCGTAATCTCCAATACGGGTACCAACGGTTACAATATCGTCTTTTGTTAAAAAAATACCAAATGGAATATTTTGAATAGGAAAATCGCTGGTAGATGATACTTCTAACCATGATCTTCTTTCAGGATTGTTAGCTGTAATAGGCATATTATATTTTTTTGTGATTTTAATTAATTTTTACACCTCAAATATAGTTTCTATTGGGATTATACCAAACACTTTTTGTATTTTTGACAACCATTTATAAAAAAATATTCAAAAATGTTACGCGACGAACAAATATTCGATTTAATTCTTGATGAACAAGATAGACAAATTCACGGTATTGAATTAATTGCTTCTGAGAATTTTGTAAGCGACCAAGTAATGGAAGCGGCAGGTTCTTGTTTAACTAATAAATATGCAGAAGGTTACCCAGGTAAAAGGTATTATGGAGGTTGCGAAGTAGTAGATGTGGTAGAACAAATTGCTATTGATAGAGCGAAAGCTTTGTTTGGAGCAGCGTATGTAAATGTACAACCTCATTCAGGATCTCAAGCTAATACAGCTGTTTTTGCAGCTTGTTTACAACCAGGAGATACAATTTTAGGTTTTGATTTATCACATGGGGGCCATTTAACGCACGGATCTCCTGTAAATTTTTCAGGAAAATTATACAACCCTGTTTTTTATGGAGTAGATCAAGAAACAGGAATGTTAGATTATGATAAAATTCAGGAAATAGCTACGAAAGAACAACCTAAAATAATTATTGCAGGTGCTTCTGCGTATTCTCGTGATATGGACTTTAAACGTTTTCGTGAAATTGCGGATTCTGTAGGAGCTATTTTAATGGCAGACATTTCTCACCCAGCAGGTTTAATAGCAAAAGGATTAATGAATGACCCAATTCCTCATTGCCACATTGTAACAACCACTACCCACAAAACATTACGTGGTCCTCGTGGAGGTATGATTATGATGGGACAAGATTTTCCAAACCCTTGGGGCTATACAACCCCTAAAGGAGAAGTAAAGATGATGTCTAACTTATTAGATATGGCTGTTTTTCCTGGTAATCAAGGAGGTCCTCTAATGCACATTATAGCTGCTAAAGCAGTTGCTTTTGGTGAATGTTTATCAGATGAGTTCTTTACTTATGCAATGCAAGTACAAAAAAATGCAAAAGCAATGGCAGAAGCATTTATAAAAAGAGACTATAACATTATATCAGGAGGAACAGACAATCACATGATGTTAATAGACTTACGCAATAAAGGAATAACAGGAAAAGAAGCCGAAAATGTATTAGTAAAAGCAGAGATTACAGTAAATAAAAATATGGTTCCTTTTGATGATAAATCACCTTTTATAACATCAGGTATTCGTGTTGGAACACCCGCTATTACGACTCGTGGTCTAGTAGAAGCGGATATGAATAAAATTGTAGAACTGATAGATCGTGTATTGATGAATCATACAAATGAAGAAGTAATTGAAGAAGTAGCTAATGAAGTAAATGAAATGATGAGCGAGCGAGCTATGTTCGTTTTTTAATTCATAGTACAAATATTAAATAAGGCTGTTTTAGATAGACAGCCTTAATTTTTTTGAATGTTCTGAAAAAAACAAAATAAACTTATTTAAAAAACATTCTCTTACTATTTGTTAATAATACTCTAATCTAATGGCAGGAAATTCTTTTGGAAATATATTAAAAGTAACCACTTTTGGAGAATCACATGGACAAGCTTTGGGAGGTGTAATTGAAGGATGTCCATCAGGAATTGAGTTAGATATGTCCTTCATTCATCAACAGATGCAAAGACGTAAGCCTGGTCAATCCTCTATTGTTACACAACGTAAAGAAGAAGATGAAGTACAATTTTTATCTGGAATTTTTGAAGGAAAAACAACAGGTACTTCTATAGGTTTTATAATCCCTAATACCAATCAAAAAACAGAGGATTATAGTCATATAAAAGATACATACAGACCTAGTCATGCTGATTATGTTTATGATCAAAAATACGGTTTTCGTGACTACAGAGGAGGAGGACGCAGTTCTGCAAGAGAAACGAGTTGTAGAGTATTAGCAGGAGCCGTAGCAAAACAAATAATTCCTCAAATCAAAATAAACGCTTTCGTATCTTCCGTAGGAGAAATAAGTATAAACAAACCGTATCAAAAATTGGATTTCTCTAAAATAGAATCTAATCCCGTTAGATGCCCTGATTTAGAGGTTGCAGAATTAATGGAAAACCATATCAAAGAAATTAAAAAACAAGGCGATACAATAGGAGGAACCATAACTTGTGTAATCCAAAATGTACCAATAGGTTTAGGTGAGCCTGTTTTTGATAAGTTACACGCTGAATTAGGAAAAGCTATGCTATCTATAAATGCAGTTCATGGTTTTGAGTATGGAAGTGGTTTCTGTGGAGCTAAAATGAAAGGGAGTGAACATAATGATCGTTTTAATCCAGATGGAACCACCCAAACCAATTTATCAGGAGGAATACAAGGAGGAATAAGTAACGGTATGGATATTTATTTTAGGGTAGCTTTTAAACCTGTGGCAACTCTAATTCAAAAACAAGAAGTACTAACGGTTGATGGACATATTGTAGAGCAACAAGGAAAAGGCAGGCATGACCCTTGTGTGGTGCCAAGAGCCGTACCAATTGTAGAAGCAATGGCTGCTTTAGTAATGGCAGATTATTATTTATTAAATAAAATTTATCAATTTAAATAATGGAAATAACTAAAAACGAGGTTTCTAAGAAATCTATTTTTTCAAATCTTACTATGCAAATCTTATTAGCAATGCTTTTAGGTGCAACATTAGGGATTTTTATACATAATAATTGTGATGAGACTACTGCTAAAGATTTTAGTGGATACATAAAAATGTTAGCCACTATTTTCATTCGTTTAGTTCAAATGATTATTTCACCTCTAGTTTTTACAACATTAGTAGTAGGTATTGCTAAATTAGGAGATATCAAAGCGGTTGGACGAATAGGAGGAAAGGCCTTAGGCTGGTTTTTTACTGCTTCTTTTATATCATTATTAATAGGCATGTTTTGGGTAAATATTCTAGAACCAGGAGCTGGATTAAACTTAAGTGGAGTAGATATAACCACAGCAGCGGAAGTTACCGAAAAAAACACAAAATTTTTCTGCACAGAATTTTATTGAACACATAATTCCCAAAAGTGTTGTAGAAGCAATGGCAACTAATGAAATTTTACAAATTGTAATCTTTTCAATCTTTTTTGGTTTAGCAGCTGCTTCCTTAGGAGAGCAAACAAAATCGGTTATAAACGCATTAGATAAAATGTCTCATATCATTTTAAAAATGGTAAACTATGTAATGAAGTTTGCCCCACTAGGTGTTTTTGGAGCTATAGCAGGCGTATTTGCCATTCGTGATTTAGGAGAACTTTTATTAACTTATACAAAGTACTTTGGTTCCTTTTTAGTAGGAATTACTTCATTATGGATTGTATTACTAATTATAGGTTCTTTGTTTTTAGGAAAAAGAATAAAAATACTTTTAAATCATATTGTTTCACCTTTAGTAATTGCATTTGGTACAACAAGTAGTGAGGCTGTTTTTCCTAAACTAACAGAAGAATTAGAAAAATTTGGTATAAAAGACAAAATTGTATCATTTATGTTACCATTAGGTTACTCCTTTAATTTAGATGGTAGTATGATGTATATGACTTTTGCCAGTATTTTTATAGCACAAGCCTACGGTGTATCATTAGATTTAGGAACTCAATTAACAATGTTATTAGTTTTAATGCTAACAAGTAAAGGAATAGCAGGAGTTCCAAGAGCTAGTTTAGTAGTTGTAGCAGCCACTTGCGGAATGTTTGATATTCCCGTAGAAGGCATTGCTTTAATATTGCCAATAGATCATTTTTGCGATATGTTCAGAAGTGCAACAAATGTTTTAGGTAATGCCTTAGCAACTTCCGTAGTTGGAAATTGGGAAAAAGACTAATGAAAGATAAATTCATAGAGGGTTCTAAATACAACCATTATTAGGTAGATCTTGTAATTTTTAAAACTCCATTTTTTAGAACTTTTGTCTAAAAAATGGAGTTTTTATTTTAATCAAATTTTTATGCTTAATATGAATGCTACTTCTTTCTATCTTTTAAGTTAAATTCTGATTTTAAGATCGAATAAATAACAGAATCCCAAAATTTACCCTCAAAATATTCATTCTCTCGTAAATGACCTTCTTTTATAAAGCCTAATTTCTCTAATACTCGTGCAGAAGCTTGATTTTTGGGATCTATTACAGCTTCTATAGAATGCAATCCCATTTGACTAAAACCATACTCCAATATAAGTTTAGTAGCCTCTGTAATGATACCTTTGCCTCTATATTCGGGTAATATCATATAACCTATTTCAGAACGATAATTTTCTCTTTGTATGCGATAATGACCCAAAAAACCTATTAATTTATCATTCGGTTTTTCAGTAATTGCCCAATTAATTTCTTCATTTTCCTTAATTTTATTATTGATTGTGTCAATCAATTCTAAGGCTTCTATTTTGTTTTTTAGTAAAGGACGCGGTATAAATTGCATATTATCAGCATTACTTCGTAATGCAAATACCTCATCTACATCATTATGAGTCATTTTTCTTAAGATTAATCGTTCTGATTCTAAATTTTGAAACGGTAAAAAAGCAAAGGAGATTCATAAAAAAATGTAATTTATTGTAAAAAATCATTAAATTTATAATATCTCAGACCCATAAAAATAAGTGTAAATATATGGAAACAAAATTTGAATTAATAGAAAAAGAATTAATTGAAAATCTACATTTTCCTACAGAACAAGTATTGGAAGAATTAAAGGATAGAACACAGTTAAAAGCAGAGTTAGAAAGAGCACAGGTATTAGGAAATGTAGAACATGCTAAAATTAAAATTTATTTTGAAGATGACGTTTCAAAAAAGTAGTGGATACAACGGTTTGGGGAGTAACAGATCAAGAAATAATTCTAAAAAAAGGAGTTACTATTCCAATACATCGTATTTATAAAATTATGTAAAAACTTAATGAAATAAAGAAGCAACTTCTGTTAGACTTTTTAGATTAACAGAAGTTTTTTATTTGTTTATTACGAAAGAAATAAGAAAGACAAAATCATATAAGAAGTATTATCATTTCCTTTTTATTTAAATAAATATTAAGGTTTCATACATACTAAACACCTACAATAAAGTGAAATTATAAAAATTTATTGATGAAGAAACGAAAATAAATAGCTCTTATTTTATACCATGCGATGATTTCAATTATATACTAAAACGTCCGTTCGAGTTGTTTTTAAAATGAAAAAAAACGTATCGAGAACTTTATTTTTTAATCCAGTATATTTTAAGTTTAAATGGTATAAATTAGGAGGATTGTTACTTCTTCACAATTGGGTAATATTATTTCTAATAACGAACAATATTATAACGGAAAGAAAAAAACTTATAATAATGGATTAGTTTGCGAAAGGATGCTAATTGATACGTTTTATCACAAGACAAATTCGAGATTTGCTAACTTTAATTTTGAGTTTAAGAATAAAACAGGAATAGAATTTACTCCTATTGATAATTTTGATAATGAAGCATTAGAATACAGAAGCAAACTACTTTATGAAATAGTAAAAAAATATGGGAAATAAGATAAAATAACTACTAATGAATACTATCCCAAAAAGTACTATTACATTTCAAAGGGTTCATTTATATTTGTATACAATTTTATTTATAAAATAATAACAAGTCATAACAAAGAAAATATTCACCCATTTACAAAATAAAATTTAAATGATATATAGAGGATTAAATGACGAATACATAGAGTTAATAAACTTACAAAAAGGAAGTTCATTAACCTTTGATGATACTTCATCTTATCCTCTTTTATTTGTATGGATAAAAGGAAATGAATCCGAAGTATCTTATGAAGGCATAAAATTATCTCTTAATAATAATACTATTTTTTGTCTGACAGCATTCCATAAAATAGAATTTATAAACTTAGAAACAGCAAGAATAATAAAATTCAATCGCGAGTTTTATTGTGTTAAAGACCATGATAGTGAAGTAAGTTGTAAAGGACTTTTATTTTATGGAGCCAATCAATTACCTTATTTTCAAATACCTAAAGAAGAAATTGATAAATTTGAAATATTTTGGCAAATGTTTCAAGTAGAAATGCAATCAAAAGATGATTTACAATTAGAAATGTTACAAATGATGTTAAAAAGATTTATCATACTTTGTACACGTGTCTATAAATCTCAAATGAACTTTTCTAAATTAGAGATAAAAGAAGTAGATTTAGTTAGAGAATATCATTATTTAGTAGAACAACATTTTAGAAACAAACATACCGTAAAAGAATATGCTGAATTATTAAATAAATCAGCAAAAACTCTTGCTAATCTTTTTTCAAAAGTTTCGGACAAAAGTCCATTACAAATTATTCATGAAAGAAAACTTTTAGAAGCTAAAAGAATGCTTAGATATACAGACAAACCTATAAAAGAAATAGCATACGAAATAGGGTTTGAAGATATACAAACTTTCAGTCGTTTCTTTAAAAAATCTGAAAATCTAAGTCCGTCAGAATTTAAAAAACATCTTTTGGGAAATATGGACAACTCATCGGGAACGATAACCTAACAGATTCCTTTATTCTTACCTCATCTTTGCATTGTAATTAATTTATTAATATTTAAAATTAAAAACAATGATAAAGTTTACAGTTCCTACACGAGTAGAAGTATCCGAAAACAATCAAGTAATTTTTGATAATTTACAAAAAGACTTAGGTTTCGTACCTAATTTATATGCCTATTATGCAAAAAACGAAACAGCACTAGGTGATTACTTAACTTTACAAAATAGAAAAAACACTTTAAAAGCAAAAGAAAGAGAAGTTATTAATCTTGTTACAAGTCAAATTAATGGTTGTCGTTATTGTCAATCAGCGCATACTGTTTTGGGAAAAATGAATGGTTTTACTAATGATCAAATCATAGAATTAAGAAAAGGAACAGCTTCTTTTGATTCTAAGTTAGATGCCCTAGTTAAGTTTACCGCATCAGTAGTAGAAAATAAAGGAAGAGCTACAGAAGAAACTAAAAAGACTTTTTTTGAAGCGGGTTATACAGAAGCTAATTTAATAGACTTAGTTATTACTGTAGGGGATAAAATCATCAGTAATTATATTCATAATTTAGCTGGTTTTGAAATTGATTTTCCAATAGCAACTGAAATTTAATTATTAACAAAAAAAAAATGAATTTAGGAAATTTAATTATCAGAATAGCCTTTGGTTTATTATTCATTTGGGGAGGACTTGAAAAATTCTTTGAAGGTTTTTAGGAGGAGCAGGTTTACAAAATATGGCAGGTTTTCTAAAGTCCACAGGTTGGAGCTTTTTAGGAGATACAGGCGTTTTTATTTTAGCAATTATTTTAGCATCATTAGAACTACTTGCAGGAATTTTACTCATTATTAATAAAAAACTATTTTATTCCTATAGCTTTTTATCATTTGTTATGTTTGTTGCTCTAACAACAGTTCATATACCTTCCGCAAATTGGATGAATATTATGATTCATATAGCATTATTGGGTTCATTATTAGGTTTAGCATTAGATCAATTTAAAAAGAAAAACCATTATGGGAGCAGTAATCAAGATAAAAAATTTACCAGAAGGATACCAAAGTATTATTACTAACGGAACACATACCATAGTTGGTGATGAACCTTTGGAAAGCAAAGGTACTGATCTAGGCTTAAGTCCATCAGAATTAGTCTTGAGTGGTTTAGCTATGTGTAAGGTAGCAACAGTTCGTTTTATTGCACGAAAAAATAACTGGGAAATAGGAGAAGTCAAAGCAGAACTTTCAGAAGAGATAAAGAAAGAACCTAGCAGATTAAAAACCACTATAAAAGTAGCTATTCACATTGACGGAAATATATCCCAAGAACAAAAAGAAGAATTACTCAAACAAGCCAATGCGTGTTATATTCATCGTCAAATAATGGGAGAATGGAACATAGAACATGCTACAGAACTAGAATACTAAAAAAATAAAAATTAACTTGCAAATTATAAGAACATATAAGAATGCACTGCACCTAAATAGATTTAACTTTTTTAGAGCAGTGCATATTGCGATTATAGATAATATGGTAAATTAATAGATGAGGTAAAGTAACTATATTAATTGATTTATAAATATTTGTATTTATTTGTTAAACCTTTAATTTAGTTTTTTAAAACACATTAAAAATAACAGGTTGTCAAACCTTGTCAAGAGATAACGACCATTAAAAAACAATTAAGTAAAATAATATATAAAGTTTTCATGCTATCTGATAGTATCTTTAATGTTTAATTTATAGTTGATAAAAAGTTATTCAGTAAAAAATAATATTCAAAGAAAAATAAATAAATAAAGAAGAATTATCAAACACACACAAGATATGTCATATTATTCTTTATCCCTTTTATTTTAAGAGAGTTTTGGATCTTATTATTTACTGTAATAAATATTTGTAAATCAGAAAAAACAAAGTATTGAATTGAAGTAATTGTTGAGGTTGAAAATCTAACGTCTGCTTATAATAACAAAGACAAGTTATCCGAAGTTAAGATTAGGTACGTATATATTGTTTAAAACAAAAAATATAAAAATAATAAAATTGCTTTTGGTTATGGATCTAACAGCGTGGAAGATTGTGAAAAGTTATTTGATAAATTAAAAAAAGCTTAAAAAATAAGAATTTATATAAATCCGTATAATCATTCAGATTCCATATTAGTTAGAGGACTCAATGACCCAATAATTAAGATGCTAATTTTTTTCTATAATCAGGAACTCCTTACTTTCACTATTTTTAATTCCCTTATTCACAAAAGAGGACTCTGGAAATACACATAAAAAAAAATCGAAAATTGTATTCATAGTATGGAGTGTTAGTCTTTACCTAATATTTATAAAACCAATCTGTATTTCCATAGTAAAAAAGATAAAAATAATTGAAAATAAATTAGTAATACCATTTAAACTTTGAAATTTCCATATAATAATATTTTTTAACCTTGAGACTGTCCAAAAAGTTCGCAATCTTGTCATTTCTATCAAAGGGAGAAATCACATAATGTTGATTTAGACACTATCCTACAAAAACAATAAAAATTAGCGTTGGTTCTCGATACGCTTCGCGCTCGATATACTCAACCGTTTGTTCAAATTGTTTTAAAAAGAAAAAACGTATCAAGAACTTTATTTTTTAATCCAGTATATTTTAAGTTTAAATGGTATTATGAAAGTTGAATAATGTAGAAAAATAGACAAAACATTATTGTTGCTAAAGAACCAATATTTCTAAAAAATCATACTTTTTAAATCAAGATTAACAGAAAACCATCTAGCTTAACTTTGTCTTTTTTATCTTTTACACTATATTTACCTAATAGCAGGTTAAACAACCAAAAATAATATCCGATTTAAAAAAATACAGTTTACAAAAAGATGAGCGAGATACTAAGACATCAAATAGAAAAAATTACGCCATTAACAGATAAAGAATTTGAATATATTTTGTCTCATTTTACAACCAAAAAGTTAAAAAAACACCAATATTTGATTCAAGAAGGAGATTTTGTGCAAAATGATCATTTTGTCACAAAAGGTCTTTTAAAAGCTTATTATGTTAATCAAGACGGTAAAGAACACATCATGCAGTTTGCAATGGAAGATTGGTGGATTACGGATTATCAAGCTTATTTTAATGAAACAAAGTCTATATTAAATATAGACTGCATTGAAGCAACAGAAGTACTTTGTCTATCCTTGTGTAATAGAGAAAAATTATGTGCAGATATGCACAAAATAGAACACTTTTTAAAAAAAAAATCCAATTCAGGTTATATGGCCTTACAAAGAAGAATACTATCTTTATTAAATAGCAATGCTAAAGAAAGATACGAGCAACTTCGTGAAAATTATCCAATATTATTTCAAAGAGTGCCTAAAACCCTAATTGCTTCTTACTTAGGTGTTTCAAGAGAAACCCTTAGCCGTCTTAGTTCTTAAGTGTGATATACATCACACAAAACTTGTGATTTATCTCCTATGAGAAGAAAAAGAATGCGATGAAATTTGCAACCAACTAAAAATAGTAAGACAATGAATAAATTGTTTCAAAACATTTCGACAAGAATTATAATAATTCTAAGTTATATTACTTTTAGTGGTTTATGTCAAGTAAATGCGCAAACTTTAAATAGAAAAAAATGAATAAAAAAATTTTATTTGTGGTTACGAGCCACAACAAACTCGGAGAAACAGGTCAATCTACGGGATATTATTTAGGAGAAGTAACTCACCCTTGGGCTGTTTTAAGTGATGCAGGATATGAAATAGAATTTGTTAGCCCTAAAGGAGGTAATCCTTCATATTATGGAGAAAATAATGAAGACCCTATCGACCAAAGATTTTTAACAGACAAAAAATATCAAGCTAAAATCCAAAATACAATGAAACCATCGGATATTAATCCGTCAGATTACGTAGCTATCTTATATGCAGGAGGACATGGCACCATGTGGGATTTTGCAGACAATGAAGAACTAGCACTAATTGCACAAAAAATTTATGAAAATAATGGTGTAGTAAGTGCTGTTTGTCATGGACCAGCAGGTTTGGTAAATATTAAACTTAGTAATGGTAAATATTTAGTTGATGGAAAAAAAATAAACGCTTTTACCAATGAAGAAGAAAGTGCAATAAAATTAGAAAATGTCGTGCCATTTAGTCTAGAAACTAAACTTATTGAACGTGGTGCAAAATTTGAAAAATCAGGACTATGGCAATCTCATGTAGCAGTTGACCAAAGAGTCGTGACAGGACAAAATCCACAATCCGCTCATGGAGTTGGAGAAGCCGTTTTAAAAGAACTTCAAAAACTTTAATTTAATTCTCAAAAATAATTTAAGGCAACAATTATATGTTGCCTTAATGCGTTTAAAACAAAATATGTTAAAGAGTATTCATCATATAGCCATTATTTGTTCAGACTACGAAAAGTCAAAATATTTTTATACTAAAATTTTAGAATTAGAAATCATTAAAGAAACATATAGAGAAGAAAGACAATCTTATAAACTAGATTTAGCATTAAATGGAAACTATATTATTGAACTATTTTCCTTTCCAAATCCTCCAATGAGAGTTTCAAGACCAGAAAGCTGTGGATTAAGACATTTAGCCTTTGAAGTTTCAAATCTAGAAGAAATGATAGAAAAATTAAAAAAACATAATATCATAGTCGAATCTATAAGAATTGATGAATTTACGCAAAAAAGATTTACCTTTTTTCAAGATCCCGATCAATTGCCAATTGAATTGTACGAAATCACCATAAATTAGTTATTAATATATAAGTCAAACATAATAAACCCTAAATAATTGAACAAATAAAGAGATATTTTCAAATTACCTTAATTTTTACACCCTAGTTCATAAAAAGGGAGAAGAAATACCAAACTAAAATTTTAAAATACTATATCCGTAATAAATTTCAATCGTATAATTTAATCTAAATAAATTATCATTGAAAAATTCCTATTCCTTTTAGAAAAAACACTTTCACTAAAAAACATTTATTTTAAAAACAAAAGCATACTATTTACTTATATAAAAACTAATATTAAATATTAGAAAAATTAACTCATTTGACTTAATAATAATAAATAATTAAGGTAGTCTTTTTTAGAAAACATAACGATTTTTGGTATATTTGAGTTAGATAAAAAATAAAATCTTTATAAATTGACTATCCTTTAGGTTTGTAATCAAACCAAAATGATGATACACTTTTATAAAAGTTATTACTGAATTACAAAAAAGCCATGAGGTAAATTTTTAAAACCCTAATATAATAAAAAATAAAATTTAAATAAAAAACTATGAACAAATCAAAAGAAGGAAAATGTCCCTTTCACCAAGGAGCTAACACCGAAATTAAAAAATCGGTTGTAGATAAATGGCCTAATGCACTTAATCTTGATATTCTACATCAACACGATACTAAGACAAATCCTTTAGGTGAAAATTTTAATTATGCAGAAGAATTTAAAAAACTTGATCTTGAAGCATTAAAAAATGATTTAAAAAAACTAATGACAGAAAGCCAAGACTGGTGGCCAGCAGATTGGGGACATTATGGAGGTTTAATGATTAGAATGGCATGGCATGCAGCAGGTACGTATCGTTTAGCAGATGGACGAGGTGGAGCCAATACAGGAAATCAACGTTTTGCTCCACTTAATAGTTGGCCTGATAATGGTAATTTAGATAAAGCACGTAGATTGTTATGGCCCATTAAGAAAAAATATGGAAATAAAATTTCTTGGGCAGATTTAATAATCCTAGCAGGAAATATGGCTTATGAATCAATGGGTTTTAAAACATTTGGTTTTGCAGGCGGGCGTGAAGATATTTGGCATCCTGAAAAAGATATTTATTGGGGAGCAGAAAAAGAATGGTTAGCAAAAGAAAGATATTTTGATGATGCGGATAGCGACTCTCTTGAAAATCCTTTAGCAGCGGTACAAATGGGATTAATTTATGTAAATCCTGGAAGGAGTTAACGGAGAGCCAGATCCGTTAAAAACAGCTCAAGATGTTCGAACTACGTTTAAACGTATGGCTATGGATGATGAAGAAACCGTAGCATTAACAGCAGGAGGACATACAGTAGGTAAAGCACACGGAAATGGTGATGCTTCTATCTTGGGACCAAATCCTGAATCTTCAGATGTTGAAACACAAGGTTTTGGTTGGATTAATCCAGAAGGGAAAGGAAATGCCGAAAATACTGTAACCAGTGGGTTAGAAGGAGCATGGACAACCACTCCAGATAAATGGAATCATACGTATTTTCATCTTTTATTAAATTATGAATGGGAACTAAGAAAAAGTCCAGCAGATGCTTGGCAATGGGAACCAATCAATATAAAAGAAGAAGACAAACCATTCGATGCGCATATACAAGGAGTACGTAGAAATCCTATTATGACAGATGCAGATATGGCTATGAAACTAGATCCTGAATATAGAAAAATAGCAGAAAAATTCTATAAAGATCCAGCTTATTTTGAAGATGTATTTGCAAGAGCATGGTTTAAATTAACACATCGTGATTTAGGTCCTAAAAATAGGTATCTTGGAGCTGATGTGCCAAAAGAAGATTTAATCTGGCAAGATCCTATCCCAGTTGTTGATTACAAATTAAATGATGCTGAAATAGAAGAGTTAAAAATAAAACTTTTGAACTCAGGACTAACTAAAACAGAACTAATTAATACAGCATGGGATAGCGCAAGAACTTTCCGTAGTTCTGATTTTAGAGGGGGAGCTAATGGTTCGAGAATCCGTTTAGCACCTCAAAAAAATTGGGAAGGAAATGAGCCTCAAAGATTAGAAAAAGTATTAAATAAACTTCAAGAAATTAAAATCGAATTGGCTCACAATATTAGTATAGCAGACTTGATTGTTTTAGGAGGTTGTGCAGCTATTGAAAAAGCAGCAGCAGAAGGAGGGATAAATATTAAAGTACCTTTTAATGCAGGAAGAGGGGATGCAACAGAAGATATGACAGATGTGGAATCATTTTCTGTTTTAGAACCAATTCATGATGGGTACAGGAACTGGCTAAAAAAAGACTATGCTGTTGCCCCAGAAGAGTTACTTCTAGATAGAACACAACTGATGGGACTTACAGCACCTGAAATGACTGTTTTAGTTGGTGGTATGCGAGTTTTAGGTACTAACTATGGAGGTCTAAAACAAGGTGTTTTTACAGAAAGAGAAGGTATTTTAAGTAATGACTTTTTTGTAAATATTACAGATATGAATTATACTTGGACCCCTGTTTCAGAAAATCTTTATAATATTGTTGATAGAAAAAGCGGAATCACAAAATGGACTGCTACAAGAGTTGATTTAGTATTTGGATCAAATTCTATTTTAAGAGCTTATGCAGAAGTTTATGCACAAGATGATAATAAAGAAAAATTTGTACACGATTTTGTTAAAGCTTGGGTAAAAGTTATGAACTCTGATCGCTATGATTTAGTAAAATAGCCTTTGTTTATAAAATAATAAAACTAACCTCCTTTAAAATAATTAATGAGGTTAGTTTTGTTAAGATAAAATTTACGTGTAATTCTTTTTCCTTGTCTTTTTTATGCTCTAAATAAAAAGAGAGTGTCTAAAAGTAATAACGTGACTTCTAGCTTGGGTACTTGGAGGATAGTAAAATCCTTATTATCAGTACTTTTTAATTCATATTGTCTATTTACATTCTTTGATGAGAATGATAAAAAGGAAAAATTTTAAAAGACTTTCCTTTTTTATTTAAAATAAAAAAATAACTTTAGTATAAGCTTGGAAATTTGCTAGGATTAGATTCGTGCATAATTTCATACACTTTTTCAAAAATATCTTCCACAGAAGGTTTTGAAAAATAATCGCCATCAGTACCGTAAGCTGGACGGTGTGCCCTTGCAGTAAGAGTTTCTGGTTGGCTATCTAGGTATTTATAAGCTTTTTGTTCTTCTACAATTTGTTGTAAAATATAGGCAGCAGCACCACCTGGTACATCTTCATCAACAATTAACAAACGATTTGTTTTTGCTACTGATTTTACAATGTCATGGTTAATATCAAAAGGGAGCAATGATTGAATATCAATAATTTCTATATCAATTCCTATTTCTAGTAATTCTTTTGCTGCCTGTTCTACTAAACGTAAAGTAGAGCCGTAGGATACTATAGTTATGTCTTTCCCTTCTTTGAGTGTTTCTGTAATACCTATAGGTGTCTTGAACTCACCTAGATTCGTAGGCATTTTTTCCTTTAAACGGTAACCATTTAAACATTCTACTACTAATGCGGGTTCATCTGTTTGTAATAGAGTGTTGTAAAATCCAGCCGCTTTTGTCATATTACGAGGAACTAATACATGAATGCCTCGAATTGCATTTATAATCATTCCCATAGGTGACCCAGAATGCCAAATACCTTCTAAACGATGACCGCGAGTTCTTATGATTAAAGGTGATTTCTGACGACCTGCTGTACGATACTGTAGTGTTGCAAGATCATCACTCATGATTTGAATGGCGTATAATAAGTAGTCTAAATATTGAATTTCTGCTATAGGTCTTAATCCTCTCATAGCCATACCAATTCCTTGACCTAGAATAGTGGCTTCACGAATACCGGCATCACTCACACGCATTTCGCCATATTTTTCTTGCATTCCTTCCAAACCTTGGTTTACGTCTCCAATGTTTCCAGAATCTTCACCAAAGATTAAAGTTTGTGGGTATTTTGCAAAAATAGCATCAAAATTGTCTCTTATAACTAAACGAGCGTCTACTTCTTCTGAATTTTCATCATAAGTAGGTTTTATTTCATTGATAGCAAGTACATTGTTTTCTGATTGAGAGAACAAATGAGAGCTAAATTTAGGTTGAATTTTAGTAATATATTGACTAATCCAATTTGCTAGAGTTGTTTTGGTATTTTCTTGTATTAGCATTCTTAACACTTTACGTGCAGTTATAAGAATGTCTTTACGAATAGGTTCTTTTATGCTATTTAAATCATGAGCATATTTTTCTATAAAAACTTTATTTGTTGACTCAGATGCAATGTTTTGTAAGATCGTTACTAGTTCGTCTCTTTCGGTTTTTATAGGGTTTGTAAAATTATTCCAAGCTGTTTTTTTGCCTTCTAATACATCCTTTTTAGCTTGAGTATCAATTTCGTCTAATTCTTCGGTTGTGGCTAAACTGTTTTCTAGTAACCATTTACGCATTTGAGATAGGCAGTCAAATTCTGTTTCCCAAGCGAGACGTTCAACGGATTTGTAACGTTCATGCGATCCTGAAGTTGAATGACCTTGGGGTTGGGTTAATTCATTTACGTGAATTAATACAGGTACATGTTCTTCTCTTGCTATTTTAGAAGCTTGTTGGTAGGTTTCTACTAAGCCAGGATAATCCCAACCTTTTACATTTAGTATTTCGAAACCATTGTTTGTTTGATCTCTTTGGAAACCTTTTAATATTTCGGATATATTTTCTTTTGTGGTTTGATAACGTGCGTGTACTGAAATACCGTATTCATCATCCCATACGCTCATTACCATAGGAACTTGTAATACGCCTGCTGCATTGATTGTTTCAAAGAACAATCCTTCTGAAGTTGAGGCATTTCCAATGGTTCCCCAAGCTACTTCATTTCCTCTTACAGAAAAATTAGTAGTGTCTATTCCTTCTACATTTCGAAATATTTTAGATGCTTGTGCCAAACCTAATAAGCGTGGCATTTGTCCCGCTGTAGGAGAAATGTCAGCACTTGAATTTTTTTGTTTGGTTAAGTCATTCCAATTTCCATTTTCATCTAATGAGTGTGTTGAAAAATGGCCTCCCATTTGACGACCTGCACTCATAGGATCGAATGCTAAATCTGTATGTCCATAAAGACCCGCAAAAAATTGTTCAATACTCAAAGCACCTATGGCCATCATAAAAGTTTGGTCACGATAATAACCAGAACGGAAATCGCCATTTTGAAATGCTTTTGCTAAAGCAAGTTGAGGGATTTCTTTTCCATCGCCAAAAATGCCGAATTTTGCTTTTCCTGTTAAAACTTCTTTACGACCTAATAAACTACATTCGCGACTGATGCGCGCAATTTTATAATCATTTAAAACTTCTGTTTTAAAATCTTCAAAAGTTAATTCTTTTTTTTCTTCTACTTGTGCCATTTTCTTAAATGTAAGTACGCAAATTTAATTAAAAAGCCGTTATGTTGTGCTTTATTTTGAAAAAATAAAATTTAATTATTCGTATTTTTAATTCAATATAATCTTTTTAATTATTTATTTTTTATAAAAATGTTGTTTTTTATTAGATATTTTTACTTAAAATGTGTTTTTATTGTTTTAAAACCATTTTCTATTGAAAATACCTAAAAGAGTTTTGGGATTAATAGTAAATTGGAAACGTATTTTTTCGGCATAATTTTTTTGTCCTATTTCCCATCCATTTTTTGAATAAATAGGACAAAATATTTCGAAATAATCAGGGACTATATTAAAATGAATTCAGTGTCATAAACCCAATTAGGATTACTATATTTGTTTTTGTAGAGGCCTACATCGCCATATACTTGAACCCATTTCCATAAAGAGGAAGTTATGTTAACGGCGGTTAACCATTGATTAGCATAAGGATTACTAAATTTAGATTTAAATCCACCTTCTGCTATAATAATTTGTTGGCTAAAAAAACCTGATTTTTCACTTCTTCCATAAAATGAGTAGTCAAAAAGATAATCTTTTGGACGATCTAATCCAAAATCATAATAGGAAGAATTAGTGTTTTTGTAAAGAAATATTCCGCCGTAAAAGCGAAAACCTATTTGATAATTATTTTCAAAAAGTTTTCTATAACTAATTTCATTAATATATTTTGCAAATTCATTACCTATTTGTATTTGATTTGATATATGGTATCCTTTTGCGGTTTCATTATTTCCAAATGAATAACGAGCGTTGAAAACGGAGTATTTTAATGGAGATAACGTATCTTTAGACAAAGGACTAAATTCTTTGTTTACAAAAACTTGTCTAAAAGAAAGGGTTTTGTATTCATTTTTCGTAATATCTAAATTTCGGAATCTAAAGATAAGAGCAGGTATAACCCTAAAATAGGAAGCATTTTGTATGTAATGGTAGTAAGAAGTAGATAAGGTAAAACGAGTTTGGAAATTAGTATTAGAAGGTTTGTTTAATGAATAACCTATAAATCCACTACCTGTTAAGGACTGGGTGTTAAATGAATAACTAGGATTTATTTCGTAATTAAAAGGACGTGCAATAAAGCTTTCATTGTTTAAAATTAAGGAAATTAAAGCACCATCATACACATTATAATCAATATTGGGATAATAAAAAATTTGGTTTCGTTTAGAATTTTCTAAATCCCTAAAAAAGTAAAATCTATTGGGCGGTTAGGTTTAAAAAAATTAGTAGTCTTATAATTATTTTTTTTATTTAGTTCTGGAAAATAATTATTTTCATTGATAACAAATTGATCTAATTCTTTTGTATTAAAAGCAAAAGTTGTATCCTTTTCAAAATGAGGAATAATCCATTTTTGAAATATCTTTTCTTTGTTTTTATAACCACTTAATGTAAAGGGAATACTAGAATTGTGATTTTTTTAATTTCTAGTTGAATTTGGTTATTATGTTTTTGAATTTTACCAAAATGATAGTCAACTAATTCTTTAGAAGAAACTAATTCGTGAAAAAACCAATCTATATTTTTTTTAGTATTTTTTTTTAAAATAGTTTCAAAATCAATTGTGTTACAAAATTTTTCTTGATTAATATTAAAGAATTCTTGGATACTTTTTTCTAATGATTGATCTTCTAAGTAATTTTCAAGATATTTAAATGCTAATCCAGCTTTGTATTTGAGTGCAATTTGCTCGTTGAATTTACTGAGTTTGTTCTTAGGAGTGTTTAAAGCTTGATCTAGTGTTTTTCTAGCCATTATAAGATAAGCATGATAATACTGTTCGTTAAACTTAGCATTTGTGAACTCATATCCTTTTAGTATTTTAAATCGGTTAAGTGTTCCCGCTAAATTTATATTAGGGTAATATTCTTCAATGTAATTGATCAGGTAATAGTGTTGAATAGCATCTAATAAATAATGATCTTTTCGCCAATCAATGTTTAAATTAGATTTCAAAAAACTTTGTGAATACACTTTTAAAAATTTTAATTCATATAAAAAACTATCAGGAAAAGGACTCAAAAGACTTGGTAGTTGATTTAACCCATAGAAAGGATTTCGGTCATAGTCAACTTGTGAAATAAGCAAACGTTTTGTTTTAGACTTTCCTATGTGTTTTTCAAAATACTTAATGATTCTATCAATGATAAGGAATTTTTGAATATCATTAACATTTTTACTTTCTAGATTGGTTATAATAGATATATTATCGTTAGAAAGAGTTTCAAACGTTTTATTTTTTTCTATTATGAATTGATATTCTTTTGAATGGGTGCTTTTAAACGTTTTGGAATTTATTGAGTCCAAGTTAGAAATAATATTATATTGATCGGGAATTTCAAAAGAAAACAGCATTTCCTTAACTTCTTCATAAGTAGCATCTTCTGTGTTTTCATTGCTATAAGTAACACCCGTATTACTGTTTATCTGTTTGTTGATTAACAAAAAACAATCTTTCAAATAAAAATCTTCTTTATTTGTTCCCCATCGAGTAAATTTACTATTAGGTATTTGAAGTTCGTAGTTTAATTGTATTTCTATTGAATCACCCGATTTTAGATTAAAAACAGGAATAGAAAATAGGTCTATTTGATTTGAAAATCTTTGTGGTGTAACTACGTTATTATTAACTGTAATTGTGTTTAAAAAAGTTTCTCCTCTTTCACTTTTATTGGATAAGTGAAAATTTCGAACAAATTGATCCGATAATTTTTTTCCAAGGGGTGTTTGCCTGTTAGAAAAACTATGATTCCAATCACTAAATGTTAATTGATCAATAGGATAGGGGTACTGATTTTTATAAATTATTTTTTGCTGAACAACCAGTTTTTTAGAATGAGATTCTAGAAAAACTTTACAATTTAGTGATTGCTGGCTGTATGTATAATTTATATGACCAAGTATGAAAAATAAAATGATTATTAAGAGTTGTTTCTTCAAAATTTTAGTTTTATTGCAATATAAATAAAGAATTTTAAATTATAGATTATTCTAAATAAATGGAAATCAATTTTTTCTTTGCATATTGTTATCAAAAAAAACAAAGTATTAATAAAATATTAATTTGTGCTTAAGAATATAGGGAAGGAATTTATTTTTAATGATTTTTATGCTTGTTTTTAACGTATTTTTTAAATTTGAATGTGAAATTAAAATTGTGTTAAAATTTGTCATTAAGTGGTTTTCCTAAGAATTAGTTAGAAAGAATAGAATCTATTCATAAAAGAATAACAAAACAGGAGATTCTACAAAAAGTTCGCAATCTTTTTCATTTCGACCAAAGGGAGACATCTTAATGCTAAATTTTGATGAGGCTTCTTTGTTACTAAAATTCTTCAAATTTTACTTTTATATTTTTTTAAATCTAATAGGAATGGGAACTTAAAGTATTTTTGCGATAACTGGGTATGGCTCCACAGATAAAGAAATAAAATTGGCAGATAGTATTTGGAAAAACTTTAAGCTAGGAAATTAAATAATTCAAGTTGCTAGTTAATTGATTTATTTAATTGCAAGCCAAAGACAAATAATGTAAGTTTTATTAGAAAACCTTCTAAAGTTATTGCATGTATACTTCTTGGAAACATTTTTTTAATATCGCTTATTGTTGTTTCTACCCTTTTTCTCATTTTTAGTTTTTCATTTTTTTGTTCTAAAGTATCCATTCTTTTAGCATTTGATTTACGCTGAATTTTTAATGAAATACATCTTCTCTTATATACAGCATCCTCTAAACTATAATCAGTATAAGTACTATCTCCATATATTGAAGCCTCTACTGGTAATTTATCAATCATTTTTCCTAGTGCTTTTGCATCTGCTGTTTTTCCTGGTGTAAAATGAAAAGCTATTGGGATTCCATTTTTTGTGGTAAGTAATTGTACTTTAACTCCATAAAAATAATTTCGCATACTTGCTGTGTAACCTCGCCATTTTTCTTCTTTGAGGATTTTACAGTTCGAAATCCTCATATTATTGCAAACAGCAACTGGAAATGAATCTATGATATACTGCATCTCACAGCATAAATCTTTAAAATATGAACTTATTATTTCAAATAACTCATAAAGCAAACTTCCAATTTTATGTAATCTTCTATTAAATCTACTCTTGTCAAGCATCTTTGGTATAAATCCATATTGTTTCATAAACTTTATAGCTGAACTATGATTTCCATAAAAGCTTGTCGATGACACAATCGCAGTTAAAATAATTTCACTATCACTAACTTGTCTTCTTATATCTTTTGGATGTTCAATTCCTTTTAATATATCATCAATTAAACAAAAATTGATATAATTTTGTCTTTGCAAAGCATTGGTGTTGTTTTTTTGGTTCACAAAACAAAATTACTTAACCTTTGCTTTGTTTTTTATAAATATCAACTAACAACTTGAATTAAATACTTAAAAAATATAAAATTTTTAAATATTACAATTTTTATTGAAAAACAATTCCAATAATGTAAATATTAAAACATTTTATCCCTATTTTTGACACATTATGTCAACAAGAAGTATATCAACAGAAACGATAGGCGAAAAGCTAAGACACATTCGAGAAGAAAAGGAGCTTCCCTTACGGAAAGTTGCTGCATTACTCGACATTGACGTTGCTATTTTGAGCAAAATGGAGCGTGGAGAACGCAGAATTACAAAAGAAATAGTTCTGAAACTTGCCAACATATACGAATATAACGCGAACGCCCTTTTGGTTTCATTCCTAAGTGACAAGATTTTATATGAAATCCAGGGCGAAGATTTAGGAATAGAAGCGTTGAAAGTAGCGGAGGAAAGAGCCAAATATATTAAAGCGAATAAGAAGAAATGACAATAAAGCAACTCATAGAAAAATATAGAGCCGACAGGGATTACTACTTGACAAGCAAGTATAATGAAACACTGCTTCGCAGTGATTTCTTAGACCCGTTTTTCGAGTTGCTTGGTTGGGACATTAAAAACAATGCAGGTAAACCAACCAACGAAAGAGAAGTAATTTTGGAAGAAGCACTAAAAGCAAACGCTTCCGAACACTCCAAAAAACCAGATTACACTTTCCGACTTTTTTCTGAAAGAAAATTCTTTTTGGAAGCTAAGAAACCGTGCGTTTCCATTGAATCAAATAATGACACTGCAAAGCAAGTCAGACGATATGGATTTACAGCGAAGTTGAAAATTTCAGTTCTTTCAAACTTTGAATATTTAATCATTTACGACACTTCTATAAAAGTTGAGAAAGACGATAACCACATAAAGGCACTTGTAAAAAAATATCATTACACAGAATACGAAAGTAAATTTGAAGAAATCAAACAACTTCTTGGAAAGGAATCAGTTTATTCAGGAGCATTTGAAACGGAATGGAAAGAAATTGAAACTAAAATCAATCAATACTCGATTGACAATTTATTCCTAAATCAAATCAATGAATGGAGAAAAGTCCTCGGTACTGAAATATACAAACACGACCCAAAAATTGATGAGCAACAACTGAATGACATTGTTCAAAGTTATTTAAACAGGGTTTTGTTTCTGCGTGTTTGTGAGGACAGAAATTTAGAAGATTATCAAACGCTTTTGAAGTTTGCCAACAGAAACGACTTCAAAGCACTCATAAAGAAATTTGAAGAAGCCGACAAACGATATAATTCAGGACTTTTTGACCAGCTTCTAAAAGACAAGATTATTGAAAATATCAGTTCTGTTTTTTGGACTATCATAAAGCAACTGTATTATCCTGAAAGTCCTTATTCATTCAGCGTTTTTTCTTCTGATGTATTAGGAAGCATTTATGAAATCTTCCTTTCAGAAAAATTGATCGTTCAAAGCGGTTCAGTTATTTTGGTAAAGAAACCTGAAAATGTTGACCGTGACATTATCACCACACCAACTTTCATTATAAGCGATATTTTAAGAAATACCGTTTTGAAAAAATGCGAAGGAAAAACAGATAAAGAAATTATCAAACTCAAATTTGCTGATATTTCTTGCGGTTCAGGTGCGTTTTTATTGGAATTATTTCAGTTGCTCAATGATATTTTGATTGACTACTATCTAAAAAATGACAAATCAAAACTCATTCAAACTAATATCAATACCTACAAACTGCCGTTTGAAATTAAGCGACAACTTTTATTGAATTGTATTTATGGTGTCGATAAAGATTATAATGCAGTTGAAGCTGCTAAATTTGGTTTGCTTCTCAAATTACTTGAAAGTGAAGATGTGAATTCAACTAACAAAACAAAACCTGTTTTGCCCGACCTTTCTGGAAACATATTCTTCGGAAACAGTTTACTGAATCCAGAACAAGTCACCAATAAAAAAGACCAGATAATTATTAATCCATTTGATTTTTCAAAACTTCGTTTTGATGTTATTGTAGGCAATCCGCCTTATATGAAATCAGAGGATATGAAAAATATTACTCGACTTGAGAAAGATTTATATGAAAAGATATATGAATCTGCATTCAAACAGTATGACAAATATTTTCTATTTATTGAGCAGGGAATTAATTTGTTGGCTGATGATGGAATTTTAGGCTATATCGTTCCAAGCAAGTTTACAAAAGTTGGTGCAGGCAAAAAACTTCGTGAATTACTTTCAAATAATGAATATCTGCATTCAATCGTTTCATTTGGTGCAAATCAAGTTTTCACAAATAAAACAACATACACTAGCATTTTAATTCTTAATAAGAAAAAACAAAAGTTATTTTCTTTTACAGAAGTTAAAAGCCTGAGAGAATGGAAAGTTAGAAATTATGAAAGAATTGAATTTGACAACCTCGAATCTAAGAAACTTTCAAATGAATTATGGTTTTTAATACCACCACATTTAAAACCTGTTTATAATTCTATTTTAAGTCAAAGTGAAACGCTTGAAAAAATTGTAGGCAAAAAGAATATAAACAATGGCATTCAGACAAGTGCCAATGATGTTTTTGTATTAAATCCAATAAAGACTGACAAACATTTTATTTTTTTTGAAAAGAATGGAAATTCTTATAAAATAGAAAAAAACATTACAAAGCCGTATTATGAAACGGTTAGAAAAAAAGGAGAAGACAAATTATACACTTATAGAAATTTTAAACCTAATACTTTTGTCATTTATCCTTATCAAATAGATGCCGAAAAAGTAGAATTTATTGATGAAACACAATTCAAAAAGAATTATCCCCTTGCATTTGAATATTTAAACAAAAATAAGACTCGATTATTAAAGAGAGATATTAAACCAACTCCAAAATCTAACAATGAATGGTACAGATACGGAAGAAGTCAATATCTTGAACTTGGTAATATAAAAGAAAAAATTATTATTGGAGTTAACTCAACAGGTGAAAAATACCCTATAGATAAATATCAAACATTACACACTGCTGGAGGAACCGCAGGATATTGTAGCATTTTTTTAAATCAAGACAGTCCTTATTCCATTTATTATATCCAAGCTATTCTTAATTCAAGATACGTAGAGTGGATTATTACTTTAAGAGGTGAAGTTTATAGAGGTGGCTATAAAGCAAGAGGAACAAAGGTTTTGAAAAATCTTCCCATCAGAAAGATTGATTTTTCAGATCCCAAACAAAAAGCACTTCACGACAAAATCGTAGAAACTCAAAAAGAGTTAATCAGCATTTATGACCAAATAGATGCAAACGCAGGAAATAAAAGAGCTTTAACTCCACTGCAAGGACAATTTGCAAGAGAGAAAACCAACCTAGAAAAGCTATTAGCTAAACTATACGATTTAGGTAGTGAAGATTCATTAATCCCATTAATAAAGGAATTGTATGAAGCTAATTAAAAACGCAACAGCCGAGAAATTGAGAGGTGGGTTTTACACACCCGAGCCAATTGCTACATTCATTTTGAAATGGGGCATTAATGGAAGTTCTGATTATGAAATTTTAGAGCCGAGTTGTGGCGATGGGGTTTTTCTTGAACAATTGAAAGAAAACAACCATAAATTCAAATCGGTAACAGCCATTGAGTTTGATGAAGTGGAAGCGGATAAAGCCGATAAAATCAACCTCAACAACAAGAATGTAATTAATACCGATTTTCATTTGTATTGCAATGAAACTACACAGAAATTTGATTTAGTAGTGGGTAATCCGCCTTACATCCGCTATCAATATTTTCAGGAAGAACAGCAAAATGAAGCTATCAAGGTTTTCAATCGAGCAAAACTAAAATACTCTAAACTTACCAATGCTTGGGTTTCTTTTGTCGTTGGTTCAAGTTTGTTGCTCAAAGAAAAAGGAAAGATAGGTTTTGTAATTCCTGCGGAATTATTACAAGTATCATATGCTCAACAACTCCGTGATTTTTTGGCTCATTTCTACAATAAAATCAATATCATTTCCTTTGAGAAGTTAGTTTTCCCTGATATTCAGCAAGAAGTTGTTTTGTTGTTGTGCGAGAAAAACGAAAGCGATTCACATTTGATTGAACACCTTGAGCTACGAGATGCTTCCAGACCTTAAAAAGCTTGATGTGAATATCCTAAAAAGTCCAACCAAAAAGATAGATTTTAAATCAAATAAATGGACTTATTACTTTTTAGAACAAGAAGAAATTGACTTTTTAGAACAAATTGCCAAGAAACGAAAAGTTCCTACAATTGGAAATTACGCAAGTGTTGAAGTTGGCATTACCACTGGTGCAAATGATTATTTCACCGTTCCATTGCCAGTTGTAGAAGCTTATGACCTTAAAGAATATGCAAAACCAATGGTTGGCAGAAGTGTTCAAGTCAACAGCGTAATTTTTACGGAAAAGGATTGGAAACTTAACCAACAAACCAAAGCGAAAGCACACTTATTAGTGTTTCCAGCCAAAGAGAAAATAAACGGACACAAAGGAGCAAACTCATACATTCGTTTAGGTGAATCAATGGGTGTAAACAAAGGCTACAAAACAGGTATTCGTGATGATTGGTTTGTGATTCCTTCCATCAAACTTTCTGATGCTTTGTTTATTCGTAGAAACAACCTCTATCCTCGCTTAATCTTAAACGAAGCAAACGCCTATACAACCGACACAATGCACCGTGTATTTATGAAAAAGACACGGACAAAAACGCTTTTATAGCAAGTTTTTACAATTCCTTGTCTTTGGCTTTTTCTGAAATTGTTGGACGTAGTTATGGAGGTGGTGTATTAGAATTGATGCCAAGCGAAGCAGAAAAAATACTGCTCCCCTACCAAACCGAAAATGCTGATTTACTAACCGTCATTGACAAAATGATGCGAGAGAAAAAAAGCATTGATGAAATTTTAAAAATCACCAATAAGCAAATCCTGAAAGACGGATACGGCTTTACGGATAAAGAAATAAAATTGGCGGATAGTATTTGGAAAAAACTTTCGGCTAGGAGATTAAATAGAAATAAAAATTAAGCATTATGAAAATAACTAAACTGCAAATAGATAATTTTCGTTTGCTTAAGCAATTTTCAATGGATTTAGAAGAAGATCTTTCCTTAGTTATTGGTAAAAATAATACAGGAAAAACTTCTATTCTTTCTGTTCTTGATAAGTTCTTGAATGAGAAAAGTAAATTTTCTTATGACGACTTGAATATAGATTTTAGGAACGAATTAGAAAACCTTATAAAATCCCCTGATGTTGCTGATGAATTTCACCCCAAAGGCATCAAATTAAAGGTATTTATTGAATATAACGAGAAAGATGATTTATCAAACGTCAGCAGGGTATTGATGGATTTAGACCCTGAAAATAATAAAATTGTATTGGGTTTTGAATATACATTAAGCTATACTAATTTTCTAAAATTAAGGTCTGATTATGTAGCTTTTTCCATAAGTGAAAAGGCTAAAGTTGAAGAGAAAAAGAAAAACAAGCCCAGAGAGTTAAAAGAATTTCTAAAACAAGAGTTAGATAATTATTTCAACACTCATAAGATGTCTTTTGAGTATGACATACCAACCGAAACAGCTAATGAAAATAACTTTATTGACTTAAAGGATGAAATTACTGGTATTAAAGATATTATTAGCTTTAAGTACATTAGTGCAAGAAGAGACGTAACCAATAAAGAAAAAGAAAACACCCTGTCCAAACAAACTTCAAGCCTATATAAAAAGAAAGAAGATAATAGCGACAAAAATCAAGCTACCGAAAACTTTAAAGACCAACTTTCAGAAACCGATAGTACATTAAGTGAAATATACAAAGTCTTGTTCAGTGATGTAATAAAGAAAGTACAAGATTTTGGAGGAATAAAACTGAACGATACAGACATAGCAATAATTTCAACATTGCAACATAGAGAATTACTTGAAGGAAATACAACCGTAGTATATACCCACGATGACCATAAGCTACCAGAACATTACAATGGCTTAGGTTATATGAACCTTATAAGTATGATTTTTGAAATTGAAATTCTTGTCCAGGATTTCAAAAGGGATAAAGACAAAAAGCCAGCAGATATTAATTTGTTAATCATTGAAGAGCCTGAAGCACATACCCACCCACAAATGCAGTATGTCTTTATTAAAAACATAAAAAAATTACTTGCTGAAGGTATCAAAAGAGATGACGGAATAAATAGACCACTTCAATACATAATTACAACACATTCATCTCACATTGTTGCTGATAGTGATTTTGATGATATTAAATATTTGAAAGCGGAAACAAAGAACAATGTAACTGCAAAAAATCTTTCAGATTTGAGAAAGCAATATGATGCCTACCCAAATCAATACCAGTTTCTAAAACAATACTTAACTATAAGTAGGGCTGAAATTTTCTTTGCTGATAAGGCTGTTTTAATTGAGGGGGATACGGAAAGAATATTGATACCAACCTTTATGCGAAAAGTCGATTTGGAAGAAGCAGCTCGTCTAAAAGCAGAGGGTAAAGAAGACACCTTTCTTCCACTATTATCTCAAAATATATCCATAATTGAAGTTGGTGCTTATTCACAAATCTTCGAGAAGTTTATAGAATTTTTAGGTATTAAATCTTTGATTTTAACGGACATTGACTCTATTGGAGATATAGGAAATAAAGACGAAAAGGGAAATCCAAAAATTGAAGCTTGCCCCGTAATTAATGGCTCTGAAACAAGTAATTCTGCGATTAATCATTTTTTGAAAGAAGTTACTTGGGATGATTTAAAAGCACTTCCTGTTGCAAATAGGACAATTACTATTGGAAGTGCTACAGTTTGTATATGTTATCAACAAAATGAAAATGCCTATCACGCAAGGAGCTTTGAAGATGCTTTTATCCATTTGAATAGAGAATTTGTGAAAGGAGGCAAAGCTACTTTTCAAGGATTAAAAAATGCTTCTTATTTTGATGATGATGCAAAAAGTCCTTATGAATTAGCGGGTTCTTGCATCAAAAAGAAAACTCATTTTGCATTAGACATTTTATACCACAGTGATATGAATTTTAGTAACTGGAATATTCCTGCCTACATAAAAAATGGTTTATTATGGTTGAAGGAAGATTAAGTTTAGAACCTGAAGTACAGCAAATTTTCCAATCAATTGATGAGGGAAGAAATTTTCTTTTAAGTGGCGGTGCAGGAAGTGGTAAAACCTATTCGTTGGTAAGTGTTATAAGACAGGTAATAGTTGAGAATCCAACTGCAAAAGTAGCTTGTATGACATACACCAATGCCGCAGTAAAGGAAATCGAAGAAAGAGTAAACCACAAAAACCTCAATGTATCTACAATCCACGATTTTTTATGGGATAATATAAAATACTTTCAAAAAGAGCTTAAAGAAGCAATTATTTCCTTAGCAAATGATGATGAAGTTAGTAACGTTTCAATAGATGGAGTAAATCCTATTCTCGAAAACCATTTTGATATTTTGCCAGACGGAATACAATATAAAGAGTTTGTTAGGTTGCGTGAAGGAATAATCTCTCACGATGAGTTGCTCATCGTTGCAAATTATCTTTTTGAGAAATACCCGAAACTTAGCAGTATCGTAAAGGATAAATACAAGTATATTTTTATTGACGAATATCAAGATACAAGCAAAACTGTTGTTGATACATTTCTTACTCACTTCAAAAAGAGCGAAAGAAAAAATATCATCGGTTTCTTTGGTGATGCAATGCAATCTATTTATGATGATGGGATTGGAAATTTAGACGAATACAAAGGAGATGATGCAGATACAGTAAATGAAATTCCAAAGAAACAGAATAGAAGAAACCCTCAGCTTGTTATTGATTTAGCAAATAAACTTCGGACTGATGGTATTACACAAGAACCTTCTACCGACCCCAATGCACCCAATATATTTAAAGGTATAGTAAAACAAGGCACTGTACTATTCCTTCATTCTACTGATGGTGGTATTGATAAGGTTGAAAAATTCTTGGAAGAAACATATAGTTGGGATTTCAGTAATTCAAAAGAAACAAAGGAACTGAACCTAACCCATAATTTAATAGCAGGGAAAGCAGGGTTCAGAACGTTAATGGATATTTATGACAGAGACCCTGTGCTTGGATTGAAATCTGAAATTCTTGAAAAGATAAAATACAATAAGAAAAATAACAGACCCGAAATTGAAATCACCGATGAAGATACTTTTGATGCTGTGGTTGATAAATTTGAATTAAAGAACAGACAAGGAGAACTCAAAAAGAATCTTTTATTATCTGACCCTGCAAAAGCGGAACTGTACAACCAGTTGAAAAATAAACCATTTTCCGAAGTACGGAAGATGTATTTGGGAAAAGATGCTCTTGTAGATGACAAAAAGCAAGATGAAGATGATGAAGATAAGAAGGGATCAAAAAGAGACAACTTAATAAAGCATCTTTTCAAAATTCAAACGAATATTTCATTGTATCAAAATAAAAAATTCAATGAATTTTTGAGAGCCACAGATTTTCGTTTTAAAATTACAAGTATAGCAAGCAAAAGAACTTTAAAAGAAAATATTGAAAACCTTATAAATGTTGGCGATAAAACAATTGAGAAAGTAATTACAGATGCCAATGAAAAGGGAATTTGTATGATTGATGATAAGCTAAATGATTTTAAAGAGAAAAAAGAGTACCTGTATAACCGTGTGAAAGATGTCAAGTTTAGTGAATTTCAAAAGCTATATGAATATTTAGAAGGTCAAACACCATTCTCAACACAGCATAAAACTAAAGGAGCTGAATTTGACAATGTTTTAGTTATTCTTGATAACGGAGGATGGAACAATTATAATTTTGAAAAAATGTTTTTAGGTACAGCTTCGCCAAGTGTGTCCGAAAGAACTCAAAAGATATTTTATGTTTGTTGCACAAGAGCTAAAGAGAATTTGGCAGTTTTTTTTCATAGCCCTGCTCCTCAAGTGATAGCAAAGGCTAAAGAATGGTTTGGAGATGAAAATGTAATTGATATTGGTTAAATACTGTTACATAAAATAATACTTTATGAATGTTTCCTCAACTCAAATTCAAGTCTTCCGCTCCCTCTTCAAAGGACGAGAAGATGTGTTTGCTGTTCGTTGGGAAAAAGAAAATAAATCGGGTTATATACCAGCCTATTTTTATGACCCATATCGTTTTCGGGCACATAAAATGAATGGTGGAACATTTCAGAATTTTACTGAAAAGTCTTATTTGAAACTTACAAATGAACAAATACAAAAGCATTTGGACGGTTTTCACCATATTGGAATTTATCCCTTACTGCAAGACAATACCACTTGGTTTTTAGCAGCTGATTTTGACAAAACCAATTGGCAAAATGAAGCTATTACTTTTCTAAACGCTTGTAAAGAAAAGTCAATTCCTGCCTACTTGGAGCGTTCCCGTTCAGGAAATGGCGGACACGTTTGGATATTTTTGACAAACCTTATCCTGCTATAAGAAGTCGAAAAATATTCATTTCGATTTTAGAACAATCGGGTGTCTTTTCAATGTTTGACAAAAGTTCAAGTTTTGACAGATTGTTTCCAAATCAAGATTTTCTTTCAGGAAAAGGTTTCGGGAATCTGATTGCATTGCCACTTTTTAAACCAACTTTTGAAAAAGGAAATAACTGTTTTATCAATCCTGAATCATTTAAACCTATCACTGACCAATGGGACTTCCTGAAAAATATCAAAAGAGTTTCCACAAATCATTTAGACGAACTATATGATGCTTTAAAACCATCAGTACAAACATTGAAGTCAGGTATTGAACGTAATATTTCGGTAATAAAAAACGGCAAACTCAACATTACTTTAAACAATAATATAAGACTAACCCGAATTGGATTAACACCCACATTGATCAATTTTCTGAAAGAAGAATTGAATTTTGCTAACTCTGAGTTTTTTATCAAAAAGAAATCAGGTAGAAATACATTTGAAACAGCACGATATTTTAAATTAGTTGAGGAAACGGAAAGTGAAATTTTCATTCCAAGAGGTTTTATCGGAAAGCTTTTACGCTTTTGCAAGGAATCACAAATCGAATTTGAGTTTGTTGATGAAAGAAAACTAAAAGTATCTATTCCTTTTGCGTTCAATGCTGCTTTGCGAAATCATCAACTAGATGTAATTGAAACTGTTTCTAAAAAAGATTTCGGAGTAATAGTTGCCCCACCTGGTTCAGGAAAAACAGTTATTGGCCTAAAAATAATTGCGAATAAAAGACAACCTGCGCTTATTCTTGTACATCGAAAACAATTGCTAGAGCAATGGGCAGAACGGATTGAAGCTTTTTTGGGTATTCCAAAAAGAGATATTGGCGTTATTGGACAAGGAAAATCAAAAATCGGAAAACAAATCACAGTAGCAACAATTCAAAGTTTGCTAAAACAAATAGAATCTGTTCAAAATCAATTCGGAACTATCATTGTGGATGAATGCCATCATGTTCCTGCCGAAACATTCAGAAATTCAATTGAAAAATTACAAGCATATTATTTGTATGGATTGACTGCTACCCCTTTCCGCAAATACAGTGATGGAAAAATGATTTTCACCCATTTAGGAGAAATCATTACAAATATTAAACCAACGGAAATTGAGAATTATAAGCAGGCTAAAATCATTATCCGCAACACAGAATTAGATGTTCCATATAACTCCAAGACAGACAGTTTTGAAACATTATCAAAAATTTTGGTTCACGATACCATCCGAAATAAAGTTATTTTAGAAGATGTAAAAAAGAACTAAATCAAGGAAAAAAGATAGTTATCATTACCGAACGAAAAGAGCATATTGATACCCTATATTTGTTTTTAAAACAATCGTATGAAACCATTACTCTCAGCGGGGAAGATTCAGAAAATTCTAAAAAATCTAAATGGAAAACATTAGAAGAGGGTAATTTTCAGGTTTTAATTACCACAGGACAATATTTTGGTGAAGGAACAGATTTACAAAATATAAACTGTTTGTTTTTGGTCTATCCATTTTCTTTTGAAGGCAAACTAATTCAATATATAGGCAGAGTGCAACGCTCGGAAATAAACCCTACTATTTATGACTACAGAGATTATAGAGTTGAATATCTCAATAAGCTTTTCCTGAAACGCAATACTTATTATCGAAAAATTAACAAGCAAGCAACTTTATTTGATGAACCAAAGGAAGAAATCATTTCTTCAAATAAAATTGTAAATATTGAAAAAACAATCAAAGTTCCAATTGAAGAATTGGAGTTTCATTATGGAAGTGTCACATTTGAATATACTATAGATGAAATGAACACCACACTTGCATTCCAAATTGAAAACATTGAAATAAGACCTGAGTTTGAGGTATTAAAACACTATTTCATCAAAACATTAAAATCGAAGAAGATTACTGTAGAACTATTCGCCGAGTTTGAAAACGGAAAATTGGTTTCTCAATTAGCACTATCAACTGATATTGACCATATAAATAAAGAAGTCGTTGAAGGTGTGAAATTTCAATTCTTAAATAAAAGTTTGTTAAGGCAAATCGCATCAAAAAAACAAAACATCCTGACATCTGATGAATTACAAGAGCAGGGAAAAATTTATTCTAATGCAGAGGAGTTGATGAATGAAATTCTCAAAAACAAGCAATACAAACATTCACAGCAAATTCAATATTTAGCAGACAAACACGAAAGTCAAGTAATGAAGATTCGATTTGTGTTGACCCCTTTTTCATTCTTATTTCTCCTTTCAGGAGAGCAAAATTATTTTGTTGTTTTGGAAACATTAGACACAGAAGAAGCTACTTACATTTGGCATACCCCTAAAAACAAATTGTCTCTAATTGAAGAAATAAAACAAATTGACAAACAATTAAATATCATTAGAGAAAAAGGGAGACATATTTTTTTAGAAGATAGCCCAAACAACTTTACAAGAATTATTCACGATTATTCTGATAAACTAAAAGGTTTTTTGACTTGGAAATCAACTATAGATCAATACATCTGAGTTGAGCAAGAAATTATTTTAAAAACATAAAAAAGGTTGTCTAAAACTTTTCAGACAACCTTTTGATTTATGAATTAATTCTGCTTACATATTCCTTCTATACTGCCCACCCACTTCAAACAACGCGCTAGTAATTTGACCTAACGAACATACCTTAGCGGCATCCATTAATTTTCCAAAGATGTTGTGGTTTTGAATCGCGGCTTCTTGAATGATTGCGATTTGTCCTTCCACTTCTTTGGCTTTGGCTTTATGTAGGTTTTCTAATGTTTTGATCTGGAATTGTTTTCTTCTTCTTCAGTCGCACGAATGACTTCCGCTGGTACTACCGTTGGTGAGCCTTTTGAACTTAAGAAGGTATTTACTCCAATGATTGGGAATTCGCCCGTATGTTTTAAGGTTTCGTAATACAGTGATTCTTCTTGAATTTTCGAACGTTGGTACATGGTTTCCATCGCACCTAGTACGCCACCTCTTTCGGTGATTCGGTCGAACTCGGCTAATACCGCTTCTTCTACTAAATCGGTTAACTCTTCAATGATAAACGAACCTTGGATAGGGTTTTCGTTTTTCGCTAGTCCTAATTCTTTATTAATAATCAACTGGATTGCCATCGCACGACGAACGGATTCTTCTGTTGGTGTCGTAATCGCTTCGTCATACGCATTGGTATGCAACGAGTTACAATTATCATAAATCGCATACAAGGCTTGTAAAGTCGTACGAATATCGTTAAAATCAATTTCTTGTGCGTGTAACGAACGTCCAGATGTTTGGATATGGTACTTCAACATTTGCGCTCTTTCGTTAGCCCCGTATTTATTCTTTAAGGCTTTTGCCCAAATTTTACGTGCTACACGTCCTATCACCGCATATTCTGGGTCAATACCATTAGAGAAGAAGAACGATAAGTTAGGACCAAAGTCGTTGATATTCATTCCTCGGCTTAGGTAATATTCTACATACGTAAATCCGTTGGCTAAGGTAAATGCCAACTGTGTAATAGGATTCGCACCTGCCTCGGCAATATGATACCCTGAAATAGAAACTGAGTAGAAATTACGAACGTTTTGTGTGATGAAATATTCTTGTACGTCACCCATTAAACGTAAGGCAAACTCAGTCGAGAATATACAGGTATTTTGGGCTTGGTCTTCTTTTAAAATATCGGCTTGAACCGTTCCACGTACTTGTGCTAAGGTTTTTACTTTGATGTCTTGATACACATCGGCAGGTAACACTTGATCCCCTGTTAGCCCTAAAAGCATCAACCCTAATCCGTCGTTACCTTCTGGTAATTCTCCGTTATAGCGAGGACGTTCTAAACCTTTCGCATCATAAACCTCTTTGAATTTTTTCTCTACTTCGGCTTCCAAACCATTTTCTTTGATGTATTTTTCACAGTTTTGGTCAATCGCCGCATTCATAAAGAACCCTAACAACATAGGCGCTGGTCCGTTTATCGTCATCGACACCGAAGTGGCAGGATGACTTAAATCGAAACCAGAGTATAATTTTTTAGCATCGTCTAAACAACAAATAGACACCCCTGCATTACCAATTTTACCGTAAATATCAGGTCGGTGGTCTGGATCGTTTCCGTATAAAGTAACCGAGTCAAACGCGGTGGATAAACGTTTAGCTGGCATTCCTAAGGATACATAATGGAAACGGCGGTTGGTTCTTTCTGGACCTCCCTCACCCGCGAACATACGCGTAGGATCTTCGCCCTCACGCTTAAATGGATATAATCCTGAGGCAAATGGGAATTCCCCAGGTACGTTTTCTTGTAAGTTCCATTTTAAGATATCGCCCCATGCTTGGTATTTGGGAAGGGCTACTTTTGGAATTTGAGTATGTGACAGCGATTCCGTGTGTGTTTGAATCTTAATTTCTTTATCACGTACTTTAAAAGAATATATTGGATTTTTATACTTGTTTACTTTGTCGTCCCACGTTTGAATAATTTCCCAGTTGTACGGGTCTAAATTCATTTTTACGCGGTCGAATTCTTTGATTAATAAGCCTAAGAAATCTTTGTTACTTTCATTTATTTTCAACGAAGATTCAATGATTCCAGCTTTATCGATTTGTGGCAGATTGCCATTTACTGATTCGATAGTTTTGAAAATACCGTATAACTTTTGTGCTACTTCAACTTGCGATAAAGCCGTTTCGTCATATTTACGATTATTCTCAGCAATTTCAGATAAATAACGTGTTCTATGTGGCGGAATCACAAAGATTTTCTCGCTCATTTCACGAGTAATTTCAAAAGTCGATTTTAGGTCAGCTCCCGTTTTCTCCACGATTTTATCCATAATCGACTTATACAAAGTATTCATCCCTGGATCGTTGAATTGTGAAGCGATTGTACCAAAAACAGGCATTTTATCAGGATCTACATCCCATAAATTATGATTGCGTTGGTATTGCTTTTTCACATCGCGAATCGCATCAAGTGCCCCACGTTTGTCAAATTTATTTAAAGCTACTAAATCGGCGAAATCTAACATATCGATTTTTTCCAATTGCGTAGCCGCACCAAACTCAGGTGTCATAACATACAACGAAACATCAGAGTGGTCCAAAATTTCCGTATCCGACTGACCAATTCCAGAAGTTTCAAGAATAATCAAATCGTATTTTGCTGCTTTAAGTACTTGAATGGCTTCGGCAACATATTTAGACAAAGCCAAATTCGATTGACGGGTCGCCAACGAACGCATATACACACGTGGGTTATTGATCGCATTCATACGAATACGGTCTCCTAATAAAGCACCACCTGTTTTACGTTTTGAAGGATCGACAGAAATTAATCCGATGGTTTTTTCAGGAAAATCGATTAAAAATCGACGTACTAATTCATCTACTAACGAAGATTTACCCGCTCCTCCTGTTCCAGTGATACCAAGAACTGGGACAAGCCCCCAGCCCCCGAAGGGGGAGCTTGGAAAAGCTTATGAAATTCATCAGGATAATTTTCAGCTAATGATATTAAACGACATATTGTATTTACATCTTTATCTTCTAAACGTTTTTGATTGTCGGTTGGATTTGACTCAACCATTCCCCCTTCGGGGGTTAGGGGGCTGTCAGATTTTTGCACCAAGTCATTAATCATTCCTTGTAACCCTAAGGCACGACCATCGTCTGGAGAATAAATTTTCGTGATTCCGTAAGCGTGTAATTCTTCAATTTCAGAAGGAAGGATTACTCCTCCACCGCCACCAAAAATTTTGATATGACCTGCTCCTTTTTCTTTTAGCAAATCATACATATATTTAAAATACTCGTTATGACCACCTTGGTAGGAAGTCATTGCGATGGCATTGGCATCTTCTTGAATAGCCGTATTTACTACTTCTTCTACACTACGGTCGTGTCCTAAGTGAATTACTTCGACTCCAGTAGCTTGGATAATGCGACGCATGATATTAATGGCTGCATCGTGTCCGTCAAATAAGGACGCAGCCGTTACAATTCTAACTTTATTTTTTGGTTGGTATGGTTGTACTTGTTCCATTTTGATTTTTAGTTATCGGGTGCAATTTACTGATTTTAGAGTAAAAAAGAGATGAAAAAAAGGAAAGCAAATAAAAAAAATTAGGCACATAATTTGTGTATTTTTGAAAAACATAATTAGAAAAATGAAAAAAATATTTATCCTAGCTTTTTTGATTCCTAGTATGAGTCAAGCTCAATTAAAAGACTTTATAAAAAAAACAACGGAATCCGTAATGACTAATACTACTAAAAAAAATGTTTTAGATATTTCAGGAGGTTTAAAAGAAGCGTTAAACAAAGGGGTTACCAATCAAGTTTCTAAGCTTACTGCAATGGATGGTTTTTATGGTAATGAATTAGTTAAAATTGTACTTCCTGACGAACTTCAAAAAGTAGATAGTATGTTACGGAAGATGGGGATGGGAAATTTGGCTGACGATGGAATAAAAGCATTGAATAGAGCAGCCGAAGATGCAGTGAAGGAATCTACACCCATTTTTGTGAATGCTATTAAAAATATTACGATAACGGATGCTAAAAATATTTTATTGGGCAAAGAAGATGCTGCTACTGAGTTTTTACAGACGGGAACTCGTAAGCCTCTTTATCTAAAATTTAACCCTGTTGTACAAAAATCAATTGGAAAGGTAGGAGCGGATGCTGTATGGAAAACAATTATAGATAGATATAATATGATTCCTTTTGTTTCTAAAGTTAATCCTGATATAACGGATTATGTAACGAATAAAGCGCTTGATGGTGTTTTTAAAATGATAGCAGTAGAGGAGAAGGATATTCGAACTAATTTTGATTCTCGTACGAGTGATTTATTGAAAAAGGTTTTTGCTTTACAAGATAAAAAATAAGTTTAAATATATTTTTTTAATTTATAAAAAGGAGGGAAAGAGGGTGTTTTAAAAGATTTTAATTGGGTTTGTTTTAGTCAAAAAGAAGACTAAAATGAATTTTACAGATGGAAAAATGGAGTATTGATAATGTGATTTCTTTTACTTTTAAAAAGTAGAAAACCAAAAATTAAGTTACTACTTTTAAAACACCCACTTTTGAATAAATGATTTTTAGAAATTCATTTATTAGGTATAGAATTTGTTTTAGGAAACATTAAAAATCTTCTTATAATTAAAATTTTCATTTTTTAAGATTTTTTTTAATTTTGTACATGCAACACAATGTACTTATTTTAGATTTCGGGTCGCAATACACACAGCTTATTGCACGCCGCGTTCGCGAGTTAAATATTTTCTGCGAAATTTTTCCTTTTAATCATGTTCCATCAGATTTAAGCAGCTATAAAGCTGTTATTTTATCAGGAAGTCCTTTTTCAGTTCGTGCTGAAGATGCGCCTCATCCCGATTTATCTCAAATTAGAGGTAAAATGCCATTATTAGCGGTTTGTTATGGAGCGCAATATTTAGCTCATTTTCATGGAGGTGAAGTAGCTCCTTCTAATATTAGAGAGTATGGTAGAGCCAATTTGTCATTTATAAAAGATGATGAGACTTTTTTTGAAGAAGTAAATATCAATAGTCAGGTATGGATGAGTCATAGTGATACGATCAAACAGTTACCAACAAATGGGGTTCGTTTAGCCTCTACTAAAGATGTTGAAAATGCAGCTTATCGTATTGAAGGAGAAACTACTTATGCTATTCAATTTCACCCAGAAGTTTACCATAGTGAAGATGGGAAGCAAATGCTTGAAAATTTTTTAGTAAAAATAGCGCAAGTTCCTCAAAATTTTACACCTAATTCATTTGTTGAAGATATAGTGGTTGAAATGAAAGCTAAAATCAATAATGATAAGGTAGTATTAGGGTTATCAGGAGGTGTAGATTCTACTGTAGCAGCTGTTTTGTTAAACCAAGCTATAGGAGAAAATTTGTATTGTATTTTTGTCAACAATGGTTTATTACGCAAAGATGAGTTTCAAAATGTATTAAATCAATATAAAGGAATGGGATTAAACGTAAAAGGAGTTGATGCTTCAGAACGTTTTTTATCTGAGTTAGCGGGTGTTGAAGATCCTGAAACAAAACGAAAAATTATAGGTCGCGTATTTATTGAAGTATTTGATGATGAAGCGCATAAGATAGAAGATGTAAAATGGTTAGCACAAGGCACAATTTATCCAGATGTTATAGAATCTGTATCTGTAAAAGGTCCTTCGGCAACTATAAAATCACATCATAACGTAGGAGGATTACCTGATTTTATGAAATTGCAAGTGGTAGAGCCTTTACGTATGCTATTTAAAGATGAAGTGCGTAGAGTAGGTAGAAGTTTAGGTATAGATGAAGAACTTTTAGGACGCCATCCTTTTCCAGGACCAGGGTTATCCATTCGTATTTTAGGCGATATTACACCAGAAAAAGTAAGAATCCTACAGGAAGTAGATTCTATCTTTATACAAGGTTTAAAAGAGCATGGTTTATATGATAAAGTATGGCAAGCAGGTGCTATTTTATTACCTGTAAATAGTGTAGGTGTTATGGGAGATGAACGTACTTACGAAAAAGTAGTGGCACTTCGAGCAGTAGAATCTACAGATGGTATGACAGCTGATTGGGTTCATTTACCTTATGATTTCCTAATGAAAGTGTCTAACGAAATTATAAACAAAGTAAAAGGTGTTAATAGAGTAGTTTATGATATTAGTTCTAAACCTCCTGCAACGATAGAGTGGGAGTAATTGTAGATGATATTGATATTTAAATAAAAATGCCGTGTAAAATAAAAAATACACGGCATTTTTATTTAAATTGGTGTTCTCAAATAAATTACTAAACTTATGCTTAAATACCTACTTTTTATTTTCTTTTTTTTATCTCAATATTATTACGCCCAACAAGAAAAGACATTTAAACACCTGATTCAAAAAAGCGAAACCTTAGAATCTATTGCTTTAAAATACAAAGTTTCAAAAACAGAAATTCTAAAACTAAACACAGGTGCTGAAAAAGGAATTCAGGAAAATACGATTTTAATAATACCCAATGTGCATTCTATTTCTTATATGTTTAAAAAAAATGATGTAAACGCGGTATCTTATGATAAACATGAGGTTTCAAATAAAGAGACTTTATATAGTATAGCAAAACAGTATCAACTTTCCGTAGAAGAATTAAAAGAAGCTAATCCGTTACTTGTTCAAACCAATATTAAAGAAGGCTATGTTTTAAATATTCCCCAAAGAGGAATTCCTTATCAGAAAAAAGTAGTTTTTGATGGTAAATTTCATGAAGTACAATCACAGGAAACATTATTTAGTATTGCTCGTTTGTATAATGTATCGGTAAAAGATTTAGATGAAAAAAATGAAATTATACTAAAAGAAGGACTTCAAATAGGACAAAAGATAGAAATTCCTAATAAAAAAAAGACACTAGACGGAAAAGCAAGAATTATAAATGAAGAAACTATTTTTCATATAGTTCAGGCTAAAGAAACTAAATATTCAATTACAAAAAAATATGGTATAACAATTGATCAGTTAGAAAAACAAAATCCTGAAATTATTAATGGTCTGATTATTGGTAATAAATTAGCTATTAATAAAAATATGATTAAAGCAAAAAACGAAAATGAAGAATTAATGATTGCGCTAGCAGAAAAACAAGCTGTTATTGAAAAGTCAAAATCACAAACCTTAAAAATTGAAGATTTAGAAGATCGTTTAAAAGTTCAAAAAGAATTTAATAAAAAAATGATCACACTCAATAAATTAAATATTAATTTAAATACTATTGATGAAACAAAAAATGGTTCTGTAGAACGATTGCGATTAATTTTAGATGCTAATAAAAAAATTCAAGAAGTTTTGATTGCTAAATTAGATTCTTTGGTTATTACGATGGAATATGACTTGAAACAATTAAAAATAAAAAATATAGAATCTTTAGAAGAATCAAAACGTTTGCAAAAAGAATCAGATCAAAAAGAAAAGAAACAACGGATTTGGTACAACAATTAAAACATGATTTATCTGAAAATCGTCGCATAATTGTTGGAGTTATGCAAAAAGTTCAAAAGATAAATCAACAAGAAAATCAAGAATATAAGAAAAAAATACGAGAGCAACTTTCTGATAGAGATCAAGTAAGACTTAATGAAATAAAAAAAATAGATCAAGATTTGACAATGAAAGAAGAAAGGAAAGAAAGTTTACTGTCTAAAATCAATGATTTAGAATTAGAAGAAAAAACAGTTTTAAAACGTAAAATTGCGAAGGCTACTTTTTATAGTACTGGAAGCAAGAGATTATGATGATCGGTTAGCCTTAGTGAAATTAGAACGAGTTCAAAAAGAAATACCAATAACAGAAATTTCTAATACAGAAACAACACTTGAAGAAAAAAGAAAAATTTTAAATGAAAACACTAATGAAGAATCTACTAAAATTGAAATTATTAATAACCTTCCAGAATTAGAAACAGGTTATTATTTAGTTGCAAACACTTTTACTGAATCAGTAGAGCGCGATGCTTTTGCGCTTCGGTTAAGTTATTCTGGTGAGCGTCAAACCAAGTTTTTTTATAATATAAATAATTTTGGATATTACGTTTATACTAATAAATATCAAACATTAGAAGAAGCTTTGTTTGAATATAAGGTAAAACCAAGATCTGATTTATTTAAAAAACTGTTCATTGTTCAAATCAAAAAAGAACTCTAAATTTGGCCTTGCAAATAGTACTAAAAACCTTTTGAATAAAAAGAGGCGAATCATTTTGTTATCAATTGTTTATAGTAATCTAATCAAGATTTTGAAATTGAAAACGCATAATAAAGTTTTGCTTTAAAGGACTAGTTGTCATAATAATTTAAAAGAATTGTAATAAATATAATTTACACACATGAAAAAAATTTTTGGGATTTTATTGATTTTAGGAGGACAATTTGTGTCAGCTCAAGTAGCAATGATCAAGCACAAAGTGGTAAAAGGGGAAAGTATTTCTCAAATTGCACAAAAATATGGAGTTCCAGCCTCTGAAGTATATGATTTAAACCCAGATGCGCGCGTCAAAATAACAGAAAATACGATATTAATCATACCTGTTAAAAAGAAAAAAGAAACCGTTAAGAAAGAAGATTTAAAAATTATAAATCACACAGTAGCTGAAGGTGAAACATTATTTAGCATTGCAAAAAAATATCAGGTAACACTAGCTGAAATAGAAAAATTAAATCCTTCAATTGTAACAGGTTTAAAGATGGATGAAGTATTGAAAATACCTGTAAAATCAGAACTTAAAACAATTCCTAAAAAAATAACACCACAAGAAAAAACACGTATAGAGCATACGGTTGAAGCTAAAGAAACTAAATTTGGAATAGCTAAACAATACGGTATTACAGTAGATGAATTAGAAACTAAAAATCCTGATATCGTTGGAAAAGAATTGGCTATAGGTCAAATCCTATTTATTAGAGGAAATAAATCAAAAGAAACAATAAAACTCAAAGTAGAAGAAGGAAGTCAAGTAAAAAAAAACAGAAATACTTAAAGGGTTAGGAACGACATATATAGTGAAACCTCAAGAGACTTTGTATGCTTTAGCTAATCAGTTTAGTTGTTCACAAGAAGAATTAATAGGACTTAATCCAGAGTTAAAAGAAGGTTTAAAAGAAGGTATGATATTAAAAATACCAACTATTTCTAAAAGAAAAGAAATGAAAAAAGAAATCATTGATTTATCAAAATACATTTCAATGGGAACTTCTAAAAAAATGGCTCTTTTACTACCTTTTAATATAGCCAAACTAGATCAAGATACGATCAATTCAACTAAATCAAGATTGAAGAAAGATAAGTTTTTAAATATGACTTTAGATTTTTACTCAGGAGCTTTGATGGCTATTGATTCAATTAATAAGCTAGGCGCAAAAGTAGATGTAACCATTTTAGACTCTGATGAAACTCGCTCTTCTTCAAATGTATCAGCCTTAGTAAATGAATACGAATTAAAATCATACGATGCAATCATAGGTCCTTTTTATCAAAACAATGTTGAAAAATTAGCAGCCATATTAGAAAAAGTACCTGTTATTTCACCTTTGTCTAAAGATTATGATAAAAAATATCCTAATCTTTATCAAGCTACTCCATTGCCAGATGATATAAAGAAAACCATGTTTGAATTTATGCGATCTAAAAATGGAAATATTATAGCAATAGTAGATCCTAAAAAACAATCAGCAAAACAATATATACAAGAAAATTGTAAAGAAGTTAGGTTTGTAAATGTTTCTGATTCAGGTGTTTTAGATGTTTCTAGTCTAAAATCATTATTAGTTACAGGTAAAACAAATTATGTGGTAATGGAAACAGAAAAGACAAATTTAATTTTGTCTATTACAACTAATCTTTTAGCATTACAAAAACAGTTTGATGTAAAATTAGTTATTCTAGGAGAAAATGAAGCACTTGATTTTGAAGAAATTCAAATGAAAAGATTGACCAAATTAAAAATGCACTATCCTTCACAACATAGAGTAAATACCTCTAAAGAATACCAAAATTTTGAAACCCAATACAAAAGAAAAAAATAAAATTAATCCTAATACATTTGCAATTAGAGGTTTTGATGTAACATTTGATACTCTTTTAAGACTTATGCAAGAAAAACCTTTTGCCGATACTGCTAATGATAACAGTACGGAACAAGCAGAGAGTCGATTTGATTACCAGTCTAATTCAGAAGGAGGATTTTATAACAAAGGAATTTATATTTTATATTACGATACTGATTTAACAATTAAACAAGCAAATTAATGGCAACTTCTAAAGTAACTTATTTAGGGGCTTTACGCACCTCTTCTGTTCATTTAAATTCAGGTTCTGAAATTATTTCAGATGCCCCAATAGATAATCATGGTAGAGGAGAGGCATTTTCGCCAACAGATACAGTAGCTAATGCTTTAGCTTCTTGTATGTTAACGATTATGGCAATTAAAGCACAAGAAATGGAGTTAGAAATTCTAGGTTCAACAGCAGAGGTAACTAAAATCATGGGAACAGAACCTAGACGTATTGCCGAAATCCATATTGTTTTTTCAATGTCTATAGATTCGAATGAAAAAGTAAAAACTATTTTAGAACGCACTGCTATGACTTGTCCCGTTTTTTATAGCTTACATCCTGATATTAAAAAAGAAATAATTTTTAATTGGAAGTAATTTAAGAATCATTATAAATGGTTTTAAAATCAAAAAATAATTTCATTACTATTTAGAAAAAAATGAAGTAATTCAATAAAAATAGGATGAGATTATTTTTTTTGAATTGTAATAAATAAAAAAGACTTTACATAAAAGAGTATTTTGTTCTATAAAAATATTGATTTTTATAATTTTAAAAATTTCTCTTAAAAAGTAATAGTTTTTTAGTAAAAAGGAATGGACAAAGAACAACTTATAAAATTAGCTCATGCTAAAATGCCTTTTGGAAAATATGAAGGACATTATTTAATTGATTTGCCAGAACATTACATAGTTTGGTATAAACAAAAAGGATTCCCAAAAGGTGTATTAGGACAACAATTAGCATTAGTGTATGAACTTAAACTTAATGGAATTGAGGAATTAGTGCGTAATATTCAACGAAATTTTCCTAAAAAATAATATGAATTTTAAAGATCTAAAAATTTTGTTTTTTTGAAATTCTAAATTTAAAATTGTTGTTTAAATTTATTTGTTTTTTGTGATTTCTAAATTGGAAATTCATTCTAAATAATTGTATTTTTGCGCGGTTTTAAACAACAACACAACAACACAACAAAATGAATCAAACAAAGTATATTTTTGTTACAGGAGGGGTAACATCTTCCTTGGGTAAAGGAATTATAGCGGCATCATTAGCAAAATTATTGCAAGCAAGAGGTTATAGAACCACTATTCAAAAATTTGATCCTTACATTAATGTAGATCCAGGAACACTAAATCCTTATGAGCATGGAGAATGTTATGTAACAGATGACGGAGCAGAAACAGATTTAGATTTAGGTCATTATGAACGTTTTTTAAACGTGCCTACCTCTCAGGCTAACAACGTTACAACTGGTAGAGTTTATCTGTCTGTTATAGAAAAAGAAAGACGTGGTGAGTTTTTAGGAAAAACAGTACAAGTGGTACCTCATATTACAAATGAAATCAAGGAACGTATGCAGTTACTTGGTAAAAGTGGTGAATATGATATTATCATTACAGAAATAGGAGGGACAGTAGGAGATATTGAATCTTTACCTTATATAGAGTCTGTTCGTCAGTTACTATGGGAGCTAGGCGATGATAATGGAATTGTAGTACATTTAACCTTAGTTCCATTTTTATCAGCAGCTGGAGAACTTAAAACAAAACCAACACAACATTCTGTAAAAACATTAATGGAAAGTGGAATAAAGGCTGATATATTGGTTTGTAGAACAGAACATGAACTAACTTCCGATATGCGTCAAAAGTTAGCTTTATTCTGTAACGTAAAAAAAGAAGCTGTAATTCAGTCTATAGATGCTTCTACTATTTATGATGTACCTAACCTGATGCTAGAAGAAGGATTAGATCAAGTAGCTCTAAAAAAATTAAATTTACCAGAAAAAAATACACCTGATTTAAAACAATGGAATGAATTTTTACATCGTTTAAAAAATCCAAAGCATCAAGTAAATATAGGACTAGTAGGAAAATATGTAGAATTACAAGATTCATACAAATCCATATTAGAAGCGTTTATTCATGCAGGAGCAAGAAATGAAACAAAAGTAAACGTTATTTCTATTCATTCAGAGTATTTAGATGCTAAATCAGTGGAAACACAACTAAAAGGGTTAGACGGAATATTAGTAGCACCTGGATTTGGTGAACGAGGTATAGAAGGAAAAATAGAAACCGTTCGATACGCCCGTGAAAATAAAATACCTTTTTTTGGAATTTGTTTAGGAATGCAAATGGCTGTTATAGAATATGGTCGTAACGTATTAGGATTAAAAGATGCCAATTCTACAGAGATGAATAAAGGAACTTCAGCACCTGTTATCAACTTAATGGAAGAACAAAAAAGTATAACAGATAAAGGAGGGACAATGCGTTTAGGAGCATGGAAATGTCAGTTAAAAGAAGAATCTCTAGCTAAAAATATTTATGGCGTAACTGACATTTTAGAGCGCCATCGACATAGATATGAATTTAATAGTGATTACCTAGAAGCAATGGAAAAAGCAGGTCTAAAAGCTTCTGGAGTAAATCCAGATACGGGCTTGGTAGAAGTAGTTGAATTAGAAAATCACCCATTTTTTATAGGAGTACAATACCACCCAGAATATAAAAGTACAGTAGCTAATCCACATCCTATTTTTGTTAAGTTTGTGGAGGCTGCCGTGAAAAATAAAATTAATTAGTTTAAAATAAAATGTTTGATGTTTAGGTGGTTCTAAAACATTAAACTTTCCGAATTTTAAACGCTGAACTAAAAAGGAAATGGAAGAAAAAAAGTTAGACCTTAATTCGATTATCGGATTTACGTTAATTTTCGGTATTATGATGTGGATAATGTATAAAAATCAACCCACACAAGCCGAAATTGATGCTGAAAAAGCTAAAAAAGAAAAAATAGTAAAAGCTAAACAGACACTAATTAAAACAACAGATTTAACCTCTGTAGTAGAAGATTCTACTAAACTAACAGCGGCTTTAAAGGCTACATTAGGAAGTTTTGCTTATTCAGCAACCTTGCCTTCAGCTAAAGGGGAATTTACGACTTTAGAAAATGAATTAGTACGTTTAAAAATTGCTAACAAAGGAGGATATATTGTAGAAGCTACTTTAAAAAACTTTAAATCAATAGATGAAAAAGGACCTCTAGTCCAATTAATAAAAAATAATAATGCGCAGCTCAATCTGGCTTTTCAAACCAAAGAAGGAAAGAATTTAAATACAAAAGATTTATTTTTTGAACCTACTTTAGTAAAAGAAGGAGCTAATCAAGTACTTTCAATGCGTTTAAAAACAAATGAAAAAACTTATTTAGAATATAAATATACATTAAAACCTAATGATTATATGTTAGATTTTAATGTGCGATCACAAGGTTTAGCTAATGTATTGAATACTTCCAGCACCTGTTAATCTAACTTGGGATTTAAAAACGTACCGTAATGAAAAGAGTGTAAGCTATGAAAATCGTTACACCGAAGTAGTTTATGAATATGAAGAAGGAAAAGATAATTACTTAAACCAATCAGAAGAAGAAGAAAAAGTGTCCAATTTGACCTATGTGGCTTTCAAACAGCACTTTTTTACATCTATTTTATTAACTAAAACACCTATTAAAATAGCAAAATTATCAACTCAAAATTTAGTAAAAGATGCCGCTATAGATACTACTTTTACTAAAAAATTTGCTGCTGTTTTACCTTTAGCTTATGCAAAAGGTGAATTAGATTATAAGATGAACTGGTATTATGGTCCTTCAGATTATAAGATTTTAAATGCTTATGATCGTAATTTAGATGAAATTATTCCTTTAGGTTGGGGGATTTTTGGTTGGATTAACAAATTTATTTTTGTCCCATTATTTGGATTAATGAGTACTTTTCTGCCTTACGGAATAGCCATTATCTTATTTACAGTTTTAATAAAATTGACCATGTCTCCATTTACTTATAAATCATTTTTATCGCAAGCTAAAATGAAAGTTTTGCGTCCAGAAATGAATGAAATAAATGAGAAGTTTTCTAAAGATCCAATGAAGAAACAACAAGAAACAATGAAGCTTTATAATAAAGCAGGAGTAAACCCTATGGCAGGATGTATTCCAGCTTTGATCCAGTTGCCTTTCATGTATGCTTCTTTTCAGTTTTTCCCATCAGCTATACAATTAAGACAACAAGGATTTTTATGGGCAAAAGATTTATCATCGTATGACTTAATAGCTAAATTACCATTCAATGTTCCTCTATATGGAGATCATATCAGTTTATTTCCAATTTTAGCTGCTATTGCTATTTTCTTTTATATGAAATATACAACAGGAGATCAAGCTATGTCAGCACCACCACAAGAAGGTATGCCTGATATGGCAGGAATCATGAAAATGATGATTTGGATTTCGCCTATTATGATGTTAATTTTCTTTAACAACTATGGTTCAGGTCTAAGTTTATATAACTTATTTTCAAATTTAATGACTTTGGGATTAATGTTTTATATTAAGAAGTTCTTAGTAGATGATGCAAAAATTCATGCACAAATACAAGAAAACAAACAAAAAGAACCTAAAAAACCAGGTAAGTTTCAACAGAAATTGCAAGAAGCTATGGAACAAGCTCAAAAGCAGCAAGAAGAAAAGAAAAGAAAGTAAAAAATATTATTACAAAATAGATTTTATAAAAAAACGTCTCAAGTTTAAATTTGAGACGTTTTTTATTCGATATAGGTTACCTAAGTAATGTATTATACCATTTTAAACTTAAAATATACTAGATTAAAAAATAAAATTCTCAATATGTTTTTTCATTTTAAAACAACTTGAACAGATGGTTGAGTATATAATTAAAATCATCGTTAGTTCGAGCGCGAAGTGCATTTAAAGTTTAAATGATATTAAACCCCTAAAATTACATGTTAAGATAGCGTATTAGGAAGAAAAAGAAATCTTTTTGTTGTAACGAAAACTAGAAATTACGACTAATGCCTGTACTTCAAATAATAAAATACAATTTAATTAATTTTTAAAAAATGTACAAAAAACTAGTTGTTCTATCACTATTAGGCTTTGTTATGTCTAATTGTTACGATTATAAAGAAGATATAGTAACAGAGGTAGATAAAGGAGGATCAGTTGAAACAGAGATGACTATTGAGCATATTGATAGTGAAAAAGATCTTGTGATTACTAAGCATAAAGTTTGGTCAAAAGGAAGTTTAACTAAAGAAATCGTTTATAAAGATACAATACCAGCATTAGGAGAATACGAAGAAGAAGATGAAGAAGGCGAAATTGTAAAAGGGAAAAAAGAGTATGAAATATATTTTACAGCAAAATAAATGAAAAAATCTAACATTATCAATTTAGTTTTGGTGGCAACTATTACAGCTGCCTGTGGCAAAAAAGAGGAAGACTGGGAAGGTGGAGGAGGATCTAATAGAAAAGTTTATTTACGCTCAGATACTACAGCGGTTTATACTAAAAGCGAACAACACCAGCATTCCTATCATGCTTTTAGAGCTTATAGTTCATCAGGAGGTTCAGGGAGTTATTCAAGACGAACAGGTTATTATTCAGATGGAATACATTATAGCTCAAATGTAGGACATAATACTACTAAAGGTGGTGAGTAGAGGTGGTTTTGGACATTCAAGTTTTCACGTATCATCTTAAAAATAGATCACTAATTTTTAGTTTATATAAAACTATTTAAAATATTTATTGTCAAATTTTTAAACTAGTTTAATTATATAGTTACTCTAATTAAAAATAAACAAACTAGAATGAATAGAATTACAATTACTCCAAGAGTTGATTGGAGAAATAAAGTAGAAGAACTAGGTTTTAATTTTCATTCTACAGGAGATAAATACTGGGATGAATCAGTATTTTACGAATTTTCTATAGATGAAATTACAAGAATTGAAAAAGCTACTGCTCAGTTATGGGAAATGTGTTTACATGCTGTAGAGTACGTAATTGAAAATGATTTATTTCATAAGTTTCATATTCCTAATTGGTTTATACCACATATAAAAAAAACTTGGGAAAATGAAGACCCTTCTATTTACGGTCGTTTTGATTTTTGTTATAAAAAGGGTAAATTAAAACTATTGGAGTTTAATGCGGATACTCCTACATCATTATTTGAAGCGAGTATTGTACAATGGTTTTGGTTACAAGAATGTTATCCATATTGTGATCAGTTTAATTCTATTCATGAAAAACTAATTGCTTATTGGGAGTATGTTAAACCTTATTTAAAAGGCTCAAAATTACACTTTACTAGTGTGCCAGATTCATTAGAAGATATTACCACGGTGCGTTATTTACAAGATTGTGCAATGCAAGTAGGTTTAGATACATATTATACATCTATAGACCAGTTGGGATGGGACACTGATAATCAAATTTTTGTTGATGATAAAAATAACAGTATCGCTTCTATTTTTAAATTATATCCTTACGAGTGGATGATTAATGAAACGTTTGGAAAAAATATTATATTAGATAAAAATGAAACATTTTGGATAGAACCTAGTTGGAAAATGTTATTATCTAACAAAGCATTACTTCCTATTTTGTGGAGATTATATCCAGATCATGAATTTTTATTAGCCTCCTATTTTGATTCGCCTGAAAATTTGACCTCTTGGTGTGAAAAGCCCATTTTGTCAAGAGAAGGATCTAATATAAAATTAATTAAGGAAGGAGACTTGTTAGCTATGACAGGAGGAGAATATGGAGAAGAAGGTTTTATATATCAAGAACTAGCAGAATTACCAGATTTTCATAATAATTATCCCTTAATAGGTAGTTGGATTATAGGTCAAGAACCTGCAGGTATTGGAATAAGAGAGTCAAAATCTTTAATAACAGATAATACATCTCATTTCGTTCCTCATCTTATAAGAACATAATTAAGTAAATTTTGGGTATATAAAGACTTGTTTATCAATTTTAAAATAATAATACATGAGGCTGTCCAAAAAGTTCGCAATCTTGTTCATTTCGACCAAAGGGATAAATTATATAATGTTGATTTATTATTTTAGGACAGCCTCATGATTATCCAGTCAATTCTGAAAATTGTTATTTTTTTTAGAGTGTATTCTTTTATAATGAACTTTTTATCATTTAAAGATTAAAATCCATTATCACCATCTAATAACTTACCAAATCCACCTAACAAACTACCTTCTTCTTTGTTTTGCCCACCAATATTAGATGCAGTAATGATGCGTCCGGCTAAACGACTAAAAGGTAAAGATTGTATATATACTATACCAGGTCCCCTTAAAGTAGCATAGAATACACCTTCTCCTCCAAATAAAGTATTTTTTATACCTCCTATAAACTCTATATCATAATCTACATCTTTTGTGAATCCTACAATACATCCTGTGTCAATTTTTAAAACTTCTCCGTTTTGTAGTTCTTTGCGAGCTAATGTTCCTCCTGAATGGACAAATGCCATACCATCTCCTTCTATTTTTTGCATGATAAATCCTTCTCCACCAAATAAGCCTCGACCTAATTTTCGAGAAAATTCAATACCTACAGACACGCCTTTTGCTGCACATAAAAAGAATCCTTTTGACAGATAAATTTACCTCCATATTTCATTAGATCTATTGCAATAATTTTTCCAGGATAAGGGGAGGCAAAGGATACTTTTCTTTTGAAAAATCCTGATTTTGATAAGCGGTCATAAACAAACTTTCGCCTGTTAATACGCGTTTACCAGCACTTAAGAGCTTGCCTAATATTCCTGAACCCTGATGGTTTGAACCATCGCCAAAAATAGTTTCCATTTTAATTCCATTTTCCATCATCATGAAACTCCCAGCTTCCAGCTACAACGATTTCTTGTGGATCTAACTCTATTTCTACATATTGCATTTCCTCACCATAAATATGGTAATCTATTTCATGTGCTTGCATTTTCTTAGTTTTTAATGTTTAATAATAAGTTTTATATTATAAGAAAATGTTACAAAAAAGAGTTTAATTTTTTTGAATGTTTCTTAACCATGTATAGTTTCTTTTTTACCATAATTTACAATAATACTTTCTTCAAAAGCAATCCATTCTTTCCAACGATTATCTACGTAATCTCTTTCTCCGTATTTTCTAGCAAAATTTAAAAAAATAGTGTAATGATTAGCTTTCAGAAATCATGAGTTCTCTATAAAATTTAGATAATTCTTGATCTTGAATATTTTCTGAAAGTACCTTAAAACGTTCGCAACTTCTAGCTTCAATCATAGCAGCAAATAGCAAACGATCAATCATAGATTGTTCGCGACTTCCGTCTTTTTAAGGAATTTAGTTAATTGACCTACATAATCGTCTTTACGTTCGCGTGTAAATTCATAATTACGTTCTTTAATAATATCATGAACCATTCTGAAATGATCCATTTCCTCAATGGCTATTTTGGTCATTTCGGTTACCAAATCTTCCTTTTCAGAATTGTTAATGATAAGGTTGATTGCGTTAGTAGCTGCTTTTTGTTCGCACCACGCATGGTCTGAAAGAATTTCAGCAAGGTTTCCTTCTGCTATATTAGCCCATCTAGGGTCTGTTTTTAATTTTAATCCTAACATATAAAAATTATTGAAATACAAAATTACATTTTTTACTCCTAAATTATAATTGTTATTTTGTACAAAAAAAGACTTGGAGACAGTTTTATTTATAGGTTTAGTTTTTCCAGAGCCTACTTCTTCTGCGGCTGGAACTAGAATTTTGCAGCTCATTAATTTATATAAGGAGTTAGGATATAAAGTTGTTTTTGCTTCAACAGCTCAAAAAACAGAAAATTCTTTTGATTTGTTATCTATTGATGTACTTGAATATGCTATAGAACTAAATCATAATAGCTTTGATGAATTCATTTTACAACTTGATCCAATCATGGTTGTTTTTGATCGTTTTATATCAGAAGAACAATTTGGTTGGCGCGTGGCTACTATCTGTCCTCAAGCAATACGAATATTAGATTCAGAAGATTTGCATTGTTTGCGTTATGCAAGACATACAGCAATAAAAAGAATACGATTTTTGAAGTAAAAAATATTTTAGAAGAACCATCAGCATTCAGAGAAATAGCTAGTATATACAGATGTGATTTAACTTTGATAATTTCTGAATTTGAAATAGAAATACTCAAAAATGTTTTTAAAATAGATGAGTCATTACTCCTTTATTTACCTATTTTTTATTTAAACAAAGTTCAAACGATTGTTTACGAGGATAGAAAGGATTTTGTTTTTATTGGCAACTTTTTACATGAACCCAATTCTGATGCTGTTGTTCAATTAAAAAAGATTTGGAAAGAGATACGTAAAGAATTACCAGATGTTAATCTTAATGTTTATGGAGCCTATGTTTCTCCTAAAATAAATCAGTTGAATAATAAAAAAGAAGGATTTAATATAAAAGGAAGAGCTTATTGCGTGTATGAAGTACTTGAACAAAGTAAAGTTTTATTAGCTCCCTTACGATTTGGAGCAGGAATAAAAGGAAAATTATTAGAGGCTATGGTAACAAATACACCATCTGTAACCACACCTATAGGGGCTGAAGGGATAAGTACTACAAATTTTTGGAATGGTTATGTAGTTAATGATATAGATGATTTTATAAAAAGGCAATAATTTTGTATAAAGAAAAACAAGTTTGGATGAAATCCTGTAAAATAGGAGAGCAAATTCTTTTTGATAAGTTTAAAAAGAATTATATGAAAAAGTATTCAAAGAACTCATTTCAAAGTTAAGAGAAGATTTAAATAATCATAGGAATCAAAATTTTATTGGTAAGTTGTTATTACAAAATCAATTCGCAACCACAAAATATATGTCAAAATGGATAGAAGAAAAAAAAAAAAAATAATTACTTAAAAGCTCTGTTTTTTTGTATTTTTAATAAAGATTTAGGATAAAAATTAAATTTTATACTTTTGATTAAGATTTTGTATTTTCAGATGATTCAATTATTAGGATTAAATATTTACCAGTCTTCATGGTTTGTATTTTTTTCTTTGTTTGTTGTCTTTTTATTTTTTATTATGGTTTTTTAAATAAATCTGTACTAAACCGAGAAATCATACGTGATTTTTCAGAATTAGAAAATTCTTATGAGCAATACCGCTTATACTTTTTATTTGTAGGGATAGGATTAGCCTTGATAGAATTTACAGTTGTCTTTTTTAATTTAAGAGAAGACGAAATTTTTCCTATTAATTTTACAATTGCTACTATTTTACTTATCCTGTATGCAGCCAGTTATAAAATTAAATTTATAGAAAAGCATCTAAGAGTATTTTTTACTCTAATATTTTTTGCCTATTTTTTAATTACTTTATTAAGAATAGTAGTACATCCAGAATATATATTTACTTATTTTGATTGGATTGTTTTATTCTTTTTTCATATTATCTTTTTGCTACCATACATTTTTATTGGGTTTTTGTAATTTTTAATTACTTACTCATAATCTTTCTGTTTTTTTATAAAATACTAAATGAAGTAATGTTCGTTACCTTAGGATGCAGTTGTTTAATGATTTCTTTAATTAATCAAGTACGTTACATTATAAAATATAAAGCAAAAGATACTTTTTTATTTACCAATAATGCTATTAATAAAAAAGCAACTTTGGTTATAGGAATTAATAAAAATGGGACAATAGTTTATTGTTCCCAAAATGTAAGAAATATTTTAGGATATACTTCTGAAGAACTTAAAGGAATGAGTTTTTTAAGCTTAATTGAAGATCCAGAGTTTACAATTGAAAATTATCAAATAAACCATGAGTTTTATACTCGTAAAGTATTAGCAAAAGAAGGCTCCTATAAATATATACAATGGAAGAATGTACAATATTCTGATGATATGTATTTAAGTATAGGTCAAGATATTACAGAAGTAATTAATTTAGACCATCAATATAAAAATTTGATAGAAACCGCTACTGATATTATTTATGAAACAGATAAAGAAGGGAGGTTTACTTTTGTAAATACTTTTGCTAAATCTTTGTTTAATTTGACAAACGAAGAGGTAATAGGTGAAAATTTTGCTCTATTTATTAGAGAAGATTATAAAATGAAAGTCCTCCAGTTTTATCGTTCTCATTTATTAGGAAGAAAAGATATTCCTTCAATAGAATTTCCTGTTATTTTTAACAAAGGAACAGAATTATGGTTATCTCAAAAAGTAAATATAAAAAAAAATAAAGAAGGAAAAATTCTTGGTTTTTCAGCAATAGCAAGAGATATTACACTACTCAAAAATATAGAAATAGAACAAAAGAATAGACAAAAGAAAAACGAAATTTTTAATAAAACGATACATAAACTAGCTATTTTATCTTACAGAGAAAAAGAAAATTTTAATGATAGAATTAATTTAATATTAAAATCTGCAGCAGAAGGAATAAAGATTGATAGAGTAAGTTATTGGACCTATGATAAATTAAGTTTAAAATGTTTTTCTTTATATGATTTAGGATTAGATCACTTTAAAAAGGTTTAGTATCCTTTAGATCAGATCGTCCTAACTATTTTGAGTATTTAGAAAAAGAAAAATTAATAGTAGCAACCGATGTATATGAATGTTTTTATACTAATGAATTTGTAGATGATTATTTTTTAAAAGAAAAAAATTAAATCTATGTTAAACCTTCCTGTTTTTATTAACGGAGAATTACATTCCTTATTAAGTTTTGAAACAACCAAACAAAAAAGAGAGTGGGATAATGATGATATTAATTTTGCAAGATCAATAGCAGATGTCGTTTCTTTGGCAATTGAAACGTATAAAAGAAGAGAAACAGAAGAAAAGTTAGAAGAAAAAACAAAAATATTAACAGCAATTGCTGTTTCAACAGAAAAATTGCTTAAGAATAACAACTTAAATCAATTATTTGAAGAGATCTTTTCTATTGTAGGACAAGCTACTAATATTGATCGAATTTATTATTTCGAAAATAACGAAGCAGAACATTATTTTAGCCAAAAAAATGAATGGGTAAACAAAAATAAAAAGATACAACCTGAAATAGATAACAAATCATTGCAAAAAATGCTTCATAAAGACAATTTAATTTATTACGAAGTATTGTCAAAAAAACAAGTATTTAAAGCCAAAAGTTCCCAAATAAAAAATCCTTTTATTTATCAAAGATTACGTTCACAAGGAATACTATCTATTTTGCTATTTCCTATATTTATAAATGATGTATTTAGAGGTTTTCTAGGATTTGATGACTGTTCAAGAGAACGTGAATGGACAGAAGAAGAAGTAAGTATTTTACAAATTCTAGCTAATAATGTTTCTATTACAATAGAAAGAATAGAAAACTTAAATCTAATAGAAGAATCTCAAAAACAATTCAATCTATTAGCTGATAACATCCCAGGAGTCGTATTTCTGTCAGAATACGACCAGAAATTTTCTAAAATATATATCAGTGACAAAATAGAAAATTTAACAGGATATACTCGTGAAGAATTTCTAGAAGGTAAAGTGTATTTGCTTGATTTGACCCATAAAGATGATAGAGAAAATGTAATATATGAAAATAAAAGAGCATTTGAAGGAAATATACCATTTCAATTAATCTATAGAATTAAGAGAAAATCAGGTGAATATATTTGGATTGAAGAATTTAGTGACACCGTAATTAAAGAAGGAAAAGTATCTTATATAGGAGGGATTCTAGTAGACGTAACTGAAAAAAAATTAATAGAAAAAGAAATCAAAGCACGAGAATATGCTGAAACTTCTAATAAAGCTAAATCTGAATTTTTGGCCAATATGAGCCATGAAATTAGAACACCTTTAAATGCTATTATAGGCTTTTCAGGTTTAATGAAACAAACAAAGTTAGATATGATTCAAAATGAATATCTATCAACAGTAAATGAATCAGCTAAGATTTTATTAGAGGTGGTAAACGATATTCTTGATTTTTCTAAAATTGAAATGGGGAAATTAGACTTAGAATTTAAAAAATCTGATTTACATGATTTAGTATTGCAAATAGTAAAAATTATACGTTTTGATTCCGAAAAAAAGGAATAGATCTAATTTTTAAATTTGATAAAAAAATTCCCAAATATGTTTCAATAGATCCTTTAAGAATAAAACAAGTCCTATTAAATTTGTTATCAAACGCCGTGAAATTTACAAATGAAGGAGGAGTATTGTTAGAATTAAAACTTAAAGAAATTCAAGAAAATAAAGCTAAAATTCAGTTTTTAGTTCAAGATAGCGGAATAGGAATTAAAAAAGGAAATCATCAGAAAATTTTTGAGCCTTTTTCACAAGAAGATAATTCAACAACTAGAAAATATGGAGGTACTGGTTTAGGTTTAACAATTTCTAATAATATTTTGAGCTTAATGGGAACACAACTCCAATTAGAAAGTAGTCATAGATTAGGAAGTACCTTCTTTTTTGAATTGGATTTGATATTTTGCGAACAAAATGTGGAATGTAAAAAAGAAGAAACTCATAAAAAAGAAGTAATTTATGAAAATTTTACTGCTGAATATTTAAAAACTACGAAAGAAAGAGAATTCAAAATATTAATTGTAGAAGATAATAAAATTAACATGATGTTAGCCAAAACTCTTTTGAAAAAAATATTACCCAATGTGATTCTTATTGAAGCTGAAAATGGAATCATAGGAGTAGAAAAATATATTGAAAGTAGTCCAGATTTAATATTGTTAGATATTCAAATGCCTTTAATGAATGGATATGAAGTTTCATTAGAAATTAGAAAGACAGATCCAAATATTCCAATTGTTGCACTAACAGCAGGAACTATAAGAGGAGAAAAAGAAAAATGTCTAGAAGTAGGTATGAATGATTATATATCTAAACCTATAGACAAAGAATTTTTTGAAGTAACAATACTTAAATGGTTAAAAATTATAAAATAATAAGAATATGAAATGGCAAGGAAGACGTCAAAGTGATAATGTAGAAGATAGAAGAGGTGTATCTAGAGGAGGAAAGATGGTTGTAGGCGGAGGAGTTCTAGGTATTGTTATTCTATTGTTAAATCTTTTTGGAGGAGAAACAGGAAAAATGATTATCCCCGTTTTAGAACAAGTAAATCAATCCAATTCACAGGAGGAAACTCCATCAATACAACGTTCACTTACAGCAGAAGAAAAAGAGATGGGTAAATTTGTAGCCACTGTTTTTGCTGATACAGAAGATATTTTTGGTAAATTATCTAAAGAAAATAATATTAATTATAGAAATCCTAAAATGGTTTTATTTACAGAAGCAATTGAAACAGCCTGTGGTAGTGCTTCTTCAGCTTCGGGTCCTTTTTACTGTCCTGGAGATGAAAAAGTATATATGGATTTAACATTTTTTGAAGAATTAAGAACGCGTTTTGGTGCTAAAGGAGGAGATTTTGCAACAGCTTACGTTATTGCGCATGAGGTTGGACACCATTTACAAACAGTTATAGGAACTTCTAATAAGGTACGACAATTACAACAAAAAACCACTCAAGAAGAAGGAAATCGTTTATCTGTAGCTTTAGAATTACAAGCTGACTTTTATGCAGGTGTTTGGGCTAAACATAATCAAAAATATTTAGATCCAGACGATATTGATGAAGCTTTAAGCGCCGCACAAGCAGTAGGGGATGATGCTATTCAAAAAAGAATGCAAGGATATGTTGTACCTGAATCATTTACCCACGGTACGTCCGAACAACGTAAAAAATGGTTTTTAAAAGGTTATCAAACAGGTGATTTACAAGCAGGAGATACTTTTTTAGAAATAAAGTAGGAAAAAGATAGGGTTTTTAAGAATTTCCTTAGAATAGATAAAAACAAAAATATTTTATATCGTTTATGTTAAATTTTGGTTTACTTAAGAGATTAAGAAGAATAGGGAAAATTATAAAGTATAGATAGAAATTATTTGAAAAGGGATTTCTGAAAGATGTTTTAGAAGAGGAGATGATAATGTTAAAAAAATTCTAAAAAATTTCTAGTTTATATAATAGAAATTAAGGTATTCAAAAACAATGATTTCATTGTATGTTAAATTATTAGAATTATTTAAAGAGAAAACAATTAGGGTATTTTTAGTAAAATGAAGTAAAAATAATAACATAAAAACAAAGAGGCTGTCCAAAAAGTTTAGGACAGCCTTTTTATTGCTGTTTTACTCTAAAACATGTATTTTAGAGGTGACAAAAAACAAGCAATGGCTAAAGTAACATTTAAAAACCAGACAGGCAATTCTCCAGAACTTTTTCCAATCAATATTTTTGATAAAATTGATGATAACCACCCTGTTCGACTGGTCGATTCTATAGTTGACAGACTTGATATTAGCGACATAGTTAAGCTTTATCGCGGTGGTGGATGCTCTGCTTACCATCCTAGAATGCTAATCAAAGTATTGTTTTATAGCTATTTGTCAAATATCTATTCTTGCCGAAAAATAGCCAAAGCACTTAATGAGAACATTCATTTTATGTTTATCTCAGGCAATTCCACTCCTGGGTTTAGAACCATTAACGAGTTTAGAGGCAAAATTTTGAAAGATAAAATCAAAGTTTTATTCGCAGAAGTAGTAAAAATATTGGTCGACCTAGGTTATATAAGCCTTGATGTTCAATATATTGATGGTACTAAAATTGAAGCAAAATCCAACAAATACACCTTTGTTTGGCGTGGTTCGGTTGAAAAATACAAAGAGAAATTAGAAGTAAAAATCAACACTATTTTATCTGATATAGAAAACAGTATACAATCAGAAAACCAAGAACTTAACCAAGAAGCATTGCCAAAAAAAATCAATTCAGATGAATTAAAAGAAAAGCTATCAGAATTGAATAAAAAGTTAAAAGAACCGACTAAGAAACAGGTAAAAGAACTACAGAAATTACAGGAAGAACACCTTCCAAGATTAGAGAAATACGAAAAGGATTTAGAAATACTTGGAAATAGAAACTCTTATAGTAAGACAGACCCTGACGCTACTTTTATGAGAATGAAGGAAGATCATATGAGAAATGGGCAACTCAAACCAGCTTACAACCCTCAAATATCAACTGAAAATCAATTTATTACACACGTTTCTATACATCAAACGACCAACGATACCAACACATTAGAGTCACACTTAAACAGTTTTGAAGAAAACTATAATAGACAAAGTAAAGAAGTTGTCGCCGATGCTGGATATGGCAGTGAAGAAAATTACCAAATGCTTAAAAACAAGCAAATTGAGCCCTTTGTAAAGTACAATTATTTTCATGCAGAGCAGAAAAAGAAACTTAAAGAGAATCCTTTTTAGTGCAAAATTTATTTTACAATCAACAATACGATTTCTATATCTGTCCTATGGGGCAAAAAATGGAAAACATAGGAATAGGTAAGCGAATCTCTAGCAATGGATATGAATCAGAAGTGACTTATTATCAAGCTAAACGATGCGAAGGATGCCCATTGAGAAGTTTATGCCACAAAGCAAAAGGGAATCGAAAAATAGAAGTCAATCACCGTCTAAATTGCCTAAAAAACGAAGCTAAAGAATTACTAAACTCAAAAAAGGACACAAACACAGAAGTAAAAGACCTGTTGAAGTAGAGGCAGTATTCGGACAACTAAAAAACAACAATAAATTTAATCGGTTTACATTTTTTGGGTTAGAAATGGTAGAAATGGAGTTTCTACTAATGGCGCTTGGTCATAATTTCAGAAAAATGGTGGCTACAACTACAGATTCAATGAAAAAAGCTTTTAAAACAACTCGTTCTTGCTCAACATACAACTATATGACTCGATTTTGCCTTCTAATTGTTTTTGAAAAATTAAATTTTACTAGCAATCACCAATATCGTGAATTTGCGGCATAAAAAAAGCTGCCCTTTTAGGACAGCCTCAATGTTAAAAAATATTATTATGAGGAAAATATGATTCTATTATGGTTGAGCAAAAGATGCTCTAGCGCCACCAGCAGCAAAGATAGCTAATGATCTTTCTTTTTGTCCTTGTGAGAACATATACATGCCTCTGTCGTCAGTATAATCCATATAATTCATATACATTTCTAGTGGGGTACCAGTACAAGTAGATCTATGTCCTACAGCAGGCACTCCGTAATTTGAAGAATCATGTAGCGGTGTGTCAGCTACAAAATCATTTCCGCAATTTGCATCACCCCAAATATGACGTAAGTTCATCCAGTGACCTACTTCGTGAGTAGCTGTTCTACCTAAATTAAATGGAGCTGTAGCTGTACCTGTTGTACCTGTATATTTATAATGTAGTACTACACCGTCGGTTGCAGCGGCACCTCCAGGAAATTGAGCATATCCTAATAAGCTTGAACCTAAATTACAAACCCAAATATTTAATTTTGTAGTTGGAGATGTAGGGCTTATACCACCTTGTGTTGATTTTTTCATAGAATCATCAGTTCCCCAACTTCTCTTTTTAGTGCTTTTACGAATTACTTGGTCTAAAACAAAGCGAACGTTAAAATTACCACTTCTTACAGAAGAATAAGGATTGTTAGCTGTGTTATAATCAGCATTTGTAGCTGCATAATCGGCATTTAACACATCAATTTGTGATTGTAATTGAGCTAGTGAAATATTTTCTGTGCTACCATTATATAGTACATTGAAAACAACAGGGATTTCAATAACACCGTTTACTAAACGGTTGTTTTTAATTGCCTCAGATGCTTGTTTTTCAAAAGATGCCATTCTAGAAGCTAAAGAGGGATCTTCTTGCATTTGTCTTTCTAATACTTCATGTGAAGCACATCCTCTCTGAGCTAGAGTATCTGCTTGAGTTGTCGAAGAGCTATCTTCTTTTTGACAAGAAAAAATCATTAACGCTACTGATGCGGATAATAAAACTTTTTTCATAATTGATTGGTTTTTGGTTGATAAAGTTTCTTTTATTGTGTTGCAATGATATAAAATATATTTTAATTTAAAAAATATTTTTTTATTAAATTGTTTTTATTTTGATAATATGTTTATTTTATTATGTTTTAAAATGTGTTATGTGTATTTATTTTTGTTTTTTATTGCATATTTTATATGTTTTTGTATTTGATTTTTGTAGATATTAAGGTGTTTTTAATGATTATCCCTATTCTTTTTATAGTGTAATCCTTATAGGCTAAGAAAATGGAATTAAGAATAAGATTTAGATAATGATAATAAGTTTTGTCAAGAGATAATTATATCTTGGTAAATTAAAAGTTAAAATAGTATTATTTATTTAATTGTAGAGTTAATTCGTAAAGAGCTATAGATAGAGCTTGGACAACATTCATGCTGCTATTATGTCCAAACATAGGAATATGGGTATGAATTTTGCAGCAATTTAGTATTTCAGATGAAATTCCCTGTATTTCGTTACCTATTATTAAAATTATAGGTTGGTTTGGATTTATTTTTACTTTATTAAGAGAGATGCTAGATTGAGTAATTTCTAATGCAATACAGATAGAAGGGCTTGAATGAAGGTAATTGAGTAGTAATTCTTTTTCTTGTATAATTTCAAAAGAAACTCTTTTGTGAGTACTTCTAGATGTTTTATTGATTTTGCGCTCAGAAAAGATAAAATTTGAACCTGAAAAAATAATTTTAGAAACACCCATTGCGTCACAAATTCTAAAAATACTGCCTATGTTTTCTTGAAAATACACACCATCGCATACTAAAGTTATAGGGTGCTTTTTAGTTTCAAATACAGTGTTGTAATGAGTAAGCTGTTCCAAATGTTTAATGATTAAAAACGTAATTTAAAATATTAGCTCCCATTTTTAATGCTTTTTCACGTACTTCTTTTGGGTTGTTATGAACTTCATAATCTTCCCATCCATCGCCTAAGTCACATTCATAAGTGTATAATAAAACTAAACGATTGTTTATAAAGATGCCAAAGGCTTGTGGTCTTTTTCCGTCATGTTCATGAATTTTAGGTAAACCATAAGGGAAAGGGAAAGGCTTTTCAAAAATAGTGTGCGAAGTGGGAATTTCGGTTAAAGGTTGATTAGGGAAAAGTTTTTTAATTTCATTTCGTATATATTGATCCATACCATAATTGTCATCAATATGTAAAAAGCCTCCTGCATTTAGATAGTTTCTTAAATTTTCGGCTTCTTGTGAACTGAAAACAACATTTCCATGTCCTGTCATGTGTATAAAGGGATATGAAAATATATCGCTACTACCAGGGGTTACAGTAGAAGGTTTTTGTTTGATACGTGTGTTAATTGTTTGATTTGTAAACTTTATTAAATTAGGTAATGATGTAGGATTAGCATACCAATCGCCACCTCCATTGTATTTTAGCAGAGCTATTTCTTGAGAAAAAAGAGGATAACTAAAAAATCCTAAAAAACTAAAAATTATAAGATATATTCTAAACATTTTGCCTCGTAAGTCTTATTTTGTAAAAATAATATTGTAATTGATATAAATTTCTAAAAAGTGTTTTAATTATTCATTACTAAAAACCACACTATGACAGGCAATAACCGCAGCGGTTTCTGTTCGTAATCTTGTGTTTCCTAAAGTTACAGGTATAAAACCTTTGTCTATGGCTAATTTAATTTCTTTTTCTGAAAAATCACCCTCAGGACCAATTAAAATAGTGTATTTAGAATTAGGATTAATTTCATTTTTTAATTTTTTTTTATCAGAATCTTCACAATGTGCAACAAACAGTTGTCCTTCAAAATCTTTACTAATAAAATCTTTAAAAGAGATAGTATTGTTTAATTTTGGTAAATAAAATTGATTAGATTGTTTCATAGCAGATTGTAAGATTTTATCAAAACGATCTACCTTGATAGTAGTTCTTTCAGAATGTTCGCAAATAATAGGAGTTATTTCATGTATACCTATTTCGGTTGCTTTTTCTAAAAACCATTCATAACGTTCGTTCATCTTAGTAGGAGCAACAGCTAAATGTAAATAAAACTCAGTTTGGTCAAACATTTTATGATTGTTAATTTTTATAGAGCATTTTTTTCTGGAGCCAAAGTAATTTCTGTTTCAAATAAAAAACCAACACCATTGGTAACAAATAAGATATCGCCTTCTTTTTTGCGTAATACCTTTACTATGTGTTTGCTTTCTTCTTTGTCAAAAGAAAAATCTGTCGAAGCAATAGTTATGTCTGGATTGTAGAATAATTGCATTATTTCTTATTGGTCGTTAATGGTTTTTTAAAACTCGATTCTTGCTTTGGAAGTTACGGAATTGTTACTAAAATGATTTTCTAAAAATTTATAATATCCCACTATACCTATCATAGCTGCGTTGTCGGTGGTGTATTCAAATTTTGGGATAAAGGTTTTCCAACCATATTTTTTTCGGCATCTTTTAGTGTTTGGCGAATACCGCTATTAGCAGAAACTCCCCCTCCTATAGCAATTTGTTTAATTCCTGTTTGTATAGAAGCTTCTTTAATTTTATCCATTAATATTTTAATAATGATATATTGTATAGAAGCACAGATATCATTTAAGTTCTCACTAATGAAATTAGGATTTTCTTTGATGTTTTTTTGGATGAAATATAAAAATTGTGTTTTAAGTCCACTAAAACTAAAATTAAGACCATCAACTTTTGGTTTTGTAAATTCAAAACGTCTAGGATTTCCTAGTTGAGCATATTGGTCTATAAGAGGTCCACCAGGATAGGGTAAGCCTAATATTTTAGCAGATTTATCAAAAGCTTCCCCTACGGCATCGTCAGTAGTTTCTCCAATAATTTCCATTTCAAAAAAGCTATTTACCTTTACAATTTGAGTATGTCCTCCTGATATGGTAAGGGCTAAAAAGGAAATTCTGGTTTAGAAAATCCTTCTTCATGTATAAAATGAGCTAATATATGAGCGTGCATGTGATTAACGGCTATTAAAGGGATGTTTAATGCCATTGCCATACTTTTGGCAAAAGAACTACCTACTAATAAAGATCCCATTAATCCAGGACCCTGTGTAAAAGCTATGGCAGATAATTTTTCTTTGGTTATTCCTGCTTTTTTTAGTGCCACATCTACTACAGGTACAATATTTTGTTGATGTGCCCTAGAGGCTAATTCAGGGACAACGCCTCCATATTCTTCATGTATATTTTGACGAGCAACAACATTTGATAACATTTTATCGTTCTGTAGGACAGCGCAAGCCGTATCATCACAAGAACTTTCGATTGCTAGTATGTAAATATTTTCTCTTTTCATTTGAGACATAGATTTTATTTCTAAAGTTGTGTAAAATCAAGGAATAGATTATTTTTACAACCTGTGCAAAGTTACTAAAATTTAACTCAAAAAAATATTTCCTTTGGAAGAGCAAAAAGATGAAATAAAAAAAAAAAAAAAATCTATGGGTAGTGATTTTAAAATTCAAGATGTATTTTTTTCTTGGAATAATATTATCGTTACTTACATTGGTTATTGCTCTTTCTATGCCTTCTGTTCAAACGCGATTAGGACAGTATGCAACAGAGTTTTTAAATAAAGAATTTGGAACTGATATAACTGTTCAAGAAGCTAACTTTACCATTTTTGGAGGAATTAAACTAAAAAAAGTTTTTATCAGAGATTATAAAAAAGATACATTGTTTCATATTAATGTATTGAAAACGAATATTCTTGATTTTAAAAAACTTACAGATGGTGATTTGCATTTTGGAGAAGTCAGAATGGATGGACTTAAGTTTAAAATTAGGAATTATAAAGGAGAGCGTGATACCAATCTAGATAAATTTATAGAACTTTTTGACGATGGAAAATCTTCTACCTCTAAGAAAAAATTTTTAATGACCATAAAAAATATTCACTTGATGAATAGTGAATTTTATTTTTGGGATGATAATATATCCAATCCTCTGCTCTTTAGTGCTAAAAAATTGAATGCAGAAGCAGCTAATCTAAAAATTTTAGGACCTGATGTTACAACTCAAATCAAAGAAATGTCTTTTACAGACGATAGAGGAATAGAAATAGAAGAGTCATCGTCAGATTTTACATATACAAAGAAAAATATTCACCTTGCTCAATTAAAATTAAAAACTAAAGAATCAAATTTAAAAGGCGATGTAGAATTACGTTATGATCGTAAAGATTTTGCAGATTTTAATAATAAAGTTCTATTTGATGTAAAAATACAAGAAGGAATAATTTCATCTAATGATTTGAATAAATTTTATGGAGAATTTGGGAAAAATCTAAAATATCAAGTAAAAGGCAAATTATTAGGAACATTAAATAATTTTTTTACAAAAAAATTGATTGTATTAGACGATTTCGGATCGCAAATAAAAGGTAATTTTCAATTTAAAAATCTTTTTTCAAAAAATGAAAACACTTATTACGTAAAAGGACACTTTTCTAAAATAACTTCTACTTATCAAGATTTAATTAAAATATTGCCTAATGTTTTAGGAAAAAAATACCCACTAATTTTAAAAAATTAGGTGTTTTTTCGTTAAGCGGTCAAGCAGAAATAGATTTTAATAAATTAAAAGCAAACGTTTCACTTTCTTCTGCCTTAGGAATTGTAAAAACAAATTTAGCAATGACTAACATCAATAACATTGATAAGGCTACTTATCTAGGAAATGTTAGGTTAACAGAGTTTGATTTAGGAACATTTTTAAACCGTAAAGATTTAGGAATTGTAAACTTAGATACAGAAGTAGACGGAATAGGTTTTGTTGAAAAGTATTTAAATACAAAAATAAAAGGAACCGTAGGGAGTATCTATTATAACAAATATAATTATAGAAATATAATCGTTGATGGTCAGATGAACAAAGCCATTTTTGAAGGCTCTATAAAAACTAATGACCCCAATTTAATTATGGAATTTGATGGTTTCCTTGATTTAACTAGAAAAGAAAATAAATATAATTTTCATGCAAAAGTAGAATACGCCAACCTAAAAAAACTAAATCTATATACTCCTGATGCTGTTTCCGTTTTTAGAGGAGATGTAAGAATGGATTTACAAGGAAATTCAATTGATGATATTTATGGTAATGTATACATAAATAAAACATCGTATGAAAATCCTAAAGAAACCTATTTTTTTGACGATTTTATGGTTAAATCTACTTTTGAAAAAGATGGATTTAGAACCATTATAGTCAATTCTCCTGATATAGTAGAAGGAAAAGTAGAAGGAATCTTTAAGTTTAAAGAATTACCTGATTTGATAGAAAATTCACTAGGAAGTCTATACGCCAATTATTCACCTAACAAAGTGAGTAAGGGACAATTTATGAAGTTTGATTTTAATGTATACAGTAAACTAATAGAAATATTTTATCCTGAAATTTCATTAGGTGAAAATACTTTTATGAAAGGAGAAATAGATTCTAATGAAGGATTATTTAAACTTAATTTTAAATCCCCTAAAATAAAAGCATACGATAATGAATTTGATAATATAAGTGTAGATATAAACAACAAAAACCCTCTTTATAATGCTTATGTAGAAATGGATAGTATCAAAACAAAATACTATAAAATTTCGAAAATGAGTTTGATAAATGTAACCTCAAACGATACATTATTTGTTCGAACTGAATTTAAAGGAGGAGACAAAGCAGAAGATTTTTATAATTTAAACCTATACCATACCATTGATAAAGATAATAAGAGTGTAGTAGGAATTAAAAAGTCAGAAATTAATTTTAAAAATTATTTATGGTTTTTAAATGAAAAAGAAGAACATAATAATAAAATTATATTCAACAAAAAATTAACTGATTTTTCTATTGAAAAAATTTCCCTATCCCATAATAATCAAGCAATGGAGTTAATGGGAGTTTTACAAGATTCTACCTATAAAGACCTCCGATTATCATTTAAAGATGTAGAACTAGATAAAATTACGCCTGCCATAGATAGCCTACGGTTTAAAGGGAAACTAAATGGAAACGTAGATTTTAAACAAGAAAAAAACATTTACGAACCAGCCTCTGAATTAACAATCGATGATTTTAGAATAAATGATTTAATCTTAGGTAAATTTGATATAGGAGTAATAGGAGATGATAGCCTTAGAAATTTTAAAATTAATTCTGTTTTAAATAATAAAGGAAATGATATACTAAAAACAGAAGGAAGTCTTTATTTTCAAGGTAAAAAAACGTTGATAGATCTTGATGTGAGACTCAAAGATTTTGATCTTTCCTTTTTACCCCCATGGGAGCTGATATAATAACAAATATAAGAGGACTAGCATCAGGTTCAGCCAAATTTGAAGGAGATATTTACAACCCAGAAATAAATGGACGATTTTATTTAAATCAATCAGGTTTAAAAGTTCCCTATTTAAATACAGATTATAATTTTGGAAATAATTCCATAGTAGAAGTTACAGAAAATCAATTTTCATTTAGAGATGTAAAAGTAACAGATTCTAAATTTAAGACAACCGGTACAATGGAAGGCTGGGTAAAACATAATAAATTAAGTGATTGGTATCTAAATTTTAATATTAATTCAGATCGAATCGTCGTACTTGATACAAAAGATCATGAAGATGCTTTGTATTATGGAACAGCTTATATGGATGGAAAAGCAACGATCAAAGGTCCTACAAATGCTTTGGTTATTAATGTTAATGCTACTTCAGCAGAAGGATCTTCCTTAAAAATTCCTATTAATGATGATCAAGCCAGTTCAGAAAAAAACTATATTAAATTCATAAATTCTAAAAATACTACCCATAAAGAAAAAAATAAAGAAAAAGACTATAACGGTTTAGAGTTAAACTTTGAATTAGATATCACTCCTGTTGCAGAAATAGAAGTAATTGTTAATAAAAATAATGGACATGGGTTAAAAGGTCGTGGACGAGGTTCTTTGTTAATGGAGATAAATACCCTAGGTAAATTTAATATGTGGGGAGATTTTCAAGTATATGATGGAGTATATAATTTTAAATATGGTGGTTTTATAGACAAAAAAATAAAAGTTAAAAACGGAGGATATATTTCTTGGGATGGAGATCCATTAAACGCAACTCTAAACATGGAAGCCGTTTATAAAACGGAAGCAAACCCCTCTATATTATTAGATAATCCTAGTTTTAATAAAAAAGTTCCAACAGAGGTAGTTATTAAACTAACAGATAAATTAACAAATCCAACACCTGAAATTTTTATAAATTTTCCAACTGTTAGTTCTGTGCTTCGTTCAGAAATAGATTACAAATTAAATGATTTTGATACACGTCAAAAACAAGCCTTATCATTAATCTCTTCTGGAAGTTTTTTATCAGATAAAGGGGTCGTAGAAAACGTTATTAGCGGAAATATCTTAGAGCGCGCAAATAGTTTATTTGATGACCTATTTGCTAATGATGATCGTTTTAAATTAGGATTAAACTATGTGCAAAATGATCGATTAAATCAAGAAACAACTACGGGAGGACGAGTAGGATTTACAGTTTCAACCCAAATTAGTGATAAAATTACTATTAATGGTAAATTTGGGGTACCGGTAGGAGGCGTAAATGAATCAGTTGTAGTAGGTGATGTAGAAATCCAATTGCGTTTGAATGAAGATGGTTCATTAAAAGCTCGTGTATTTAATAGAGAAAATGATATAACCTATTTAGGACAAGGAGGAATAGGCTACACCCAAGGAGTAGGGGTAAGTTATGAAGTAGATTTTAATACATTTAAGGAACTAATGTATAAAGTTTTTAATTCTAAAAATAATAAAAACAAAGGAAAATCCGATAAACCTAAAGATCAAATACCAGATTCTGATTTATTACCAGAAATTATCCAATCTACAGAAAAAAGACAAAAAAATCTTCTGATAAAACGAAAGAAGATGAGGATAGAATTCCAGAACTAAATTAGTTGTTTATTTCTAAAAAAATACTACCTTAGACTTTCGTTGAGTACTTTTGTCAATCTTCTTTACTTTTTGATTGTAAAAAAATACTTAAAAAATAATATTTATCATTTTTAAGTAAAGTGAGTGTTTGTACCTTTACTTATTCTGAAAATCCTTTTTAATGTCAAATAATAATATAAAAAAAATAGGAGTCTTGACCTCTGGTGGAGATTCCCCAGGGATGAATGCGGCAATTCGATCAGTTGTGAGAACATGTGCCTTTTACAATGTAGAATGTATAGGTATTTATAGAGGTTATCAAGGAATGATAGAAGGAGATTTTAAAGAAATGGGACCTCGTTCCGTAAATCATATAATAGATAAAGGAGGTACAATACTTAAATCTGCTCGTTCTAAAGATTTTAGAACCATAGAAGGAAGAACACTAGCTTTTAAAAAAATAAAAGAAGCCCAAATAGATGCCCTAGTTGTAATAGGAGGAGATGGAACCTTTACAGGTGCAGAAATCTTTAATAAAGAATTTAATTTTCCCGTAATGGGAATTCCTGGTACCATTGACAATGATATTTATGGTACAAGTCATACATTAGGATATGATACAGCCCTAAATACCGTAGTAGAAGCTATTGATAAAATTAGAGATACAGCCAGTTCTCATAACAGGCTTTTTTTTGTAGAAGTAATGGGACGAGATGCTGGACATATTGCATTAAATGCAGGTATAGGAGCAGGAGCAGAAGAAATCTTAATTCCTGAAGAAGATTTAGGATTAGAAAGATTATTAGAATCATTAAAAAAAAGCAAAGCTTCCAGGAAAATCATCAAGTATAGTAGTAGTATCAGAAGGAGATAAAATAGGTAAAAATGTGTTTGAGCTAAAAGAATATGTCGAAGAAAATTTGCCTGAATATGATGTCCGAGTTTCTGTATTAGGACATATACAAAGAGGAGGTTCCCCTTCCTGTTTTGATAGAGTGTTAGCAGCTCGTTTAGGTGTAAAAGCCATTGAATCCCTTTTAGAAGGAAAATCCAACTATATGGTAGGATTATTAGAAGATAAAGTAGCTCTAACTCCTTTAGAACAAGCTATAAAAGGACATTCTAAAATAGATCAAGACCTACTTAAAGTTTCTGACATCATGTCTACCTAACAAAATATTAAAAATAAACAAAAGTAAAATTAGACACAAAATAAATACATAATGTAAAATTATATCATATAGAGATTAGTGAAAGTAAATATATTGAAGTTGCTAAAGAATTTTAAAATATTGAAAACGAATCACTATAAACGATTGAAAACGAATTAAAAAAATAGTATATGAAAGTAAAAATAGGAATTAATGGTTTTGGACGTATAGGACGTATAGTATTTAGAGAAGTATTAAAAAGAGACAATGTAGAAGTAGTAGCAATTAATGACCTTTTAGATATAAATCATTTAGCTTATTTATTAAAGTATGATTCAGTTCATGGACGTTTTGATGGTAAAGTAGAAGTAATTGACGGAAAATTACTCGTAAATGATAGATATATTAGAGTAACTGCTGAAAAAGATCCGAAACTAATAAAATGGAATGAAGTAAATGTAGATATAGTTGCAGAATGTACAGGAATTTTTACAAAACTAGAAACAGCCCAAGCACATATTGATGGAGGAGCTAAAAAAGTAGTAATTTCAGCACCTTCAGCAGATGCTCCAATGTACGTAATGGGTGTAAATCATACCGAAGTTTCTGCCAATGATACAATCGTATCAAACGCATCTTGTACAACCAACTGCTTAGCTCCTTTAGCAAAAGTTATTCACGATCATTTTGAAATTGTAGAAGGATTAATGACCACAATACATGCAACAACAGCTACCCAATTAACAGTAGACGGTCCTTCTAAAAAGATTTTAGAGGAGGACGTTCAGCATTAGTAAACATAATCCCTTCTCAGACAGGAGCCGCTAAAGCAGTAGCTAAGGTAATTCCTAGTTTAAAAGGTAAACTTACAGGAATGTCAATGAGGGTACCAACAGCAGATGTATCTGTAGTAGATTTGACAGTAAAACTAGCCAAAGAAACATCTTATGAAGAAATTATGACAGTACTTAAAAAAGCATCTGAAACCACAATGAAAGGAATTCTTGGTTTTACAGAAGAAGATGTAGTTTCACAAGATTTTGTAGGAGATACTAGAATATCTATTGTTGATGCCAAAGCAGGTATTGGTCTTAATTCAACTTTTTTTAAGATCGTATCATGGTATGATAATGAATATGGTTACTCAAGTAAATTAATAGATTTAGCCGTACATGTAGCTAATTTATAACTAAAATGATTATTTTTATATCCCGTTTCTTTATCTTAATGAAACGGGATTTTTATTATAAGTAAATCAAAACTATTTGATTGTTCGTATTATTCCCTAAAAGATATAAAGTAAAAATTTATAAACAATTAAAACAACCATTTTAAACAAGAAAGAAAAGTTTATTTGTCAATCTAAACTTTTAAATGATTATATTAATAAAACTTAAAACTATAAAGAGATAAAATTATACAAATGAAATTAATAATTGATAGTGGCTCAACTAAAGCAGATTGGATTGCAATAGATGAATTAGGAAACATTTTATTTTCTACAAATACACAAGGCTTAAATCCTGAAATTTTAACAGAAACAGAAGTTCTAAAACGTTTAGATGATAATTTAGAGTTAAGTTCAAATAAGGAAAACGTTTCAAATTTATATTTTTATGGAGCAGGATGTGGAACGAATCGTATGAAAGATTTTTTGACTTCAATCTTTGAAAAATATTTTTTAAAAGCAAAAATAGATGTTTATGAAGATACTTACGCAGCTGTATATGCTACAACTTTAAAAGAAGAAAAAGCCATTGTTAGTATTTTAGGAACAGGTTCTAATTGTAGTTATTTTGATGGTTATCTATTACATCAAAAAGTACAATCGTTAGGGTATATTATAATGGATGATTGTTCAGGTAATCGTTTTGGTCGTCATTTATTAAGAGGATATTATTATAACAAAATGCCTAAAAAATTAGCTGAAATTTTTGAAAACTCATATAATTTAGATCCAGATGTTATTAAGCAAAATTTATATAAAGAAGCCAATCCAAATGCTTATCTAGCTTCATTTACAGAGTTTTTAATTAAACATAAAGAAGAAGCATTTTGTCAGCAAATTATATATAAAGAAATAGAATCCTTTATAGAAAATAGCATCAAACAGTTTGAAAATTATGATGAAGTATCTAACCATTTTATAGGATCAGTTGCTTATTTTTTACAAGATGAAATTAAATCTGTCCTAAAAAAACATAATATAAAAATAGGGAAAATTTTACAAAGACCAATAGATGGACTAATAGCATACCATTTACAGAATAATTAAACAATATGGAGATAGCACTAATAGCACATGATGTAAAAAAGGCAGACATGGTTCAGTTTGTAAATAGAAATTTAGATTTACTTTTAAAAGAAAATATGAAAATTATAGCAACAGGAACCACAGGAAGAAAGGTAGAAGTAACAGGTATAAAAGTAAAAAAACTATTGAGTGGACCTTTAGGAGGAGATGCTCAAATAGCAGCTAGAGTTGCCGTTGGTAAATGCAAAATGGTTTTGTTTTTTAAAGATCCTATGAGCAGTCATCCGCATGAACCAGATATTAATATGCTCATAAGAATTTGTGATGTACATAATGTCCCTCTTGCAACTAACGAAGCAACAGCACAATTGTTGTTAGATGCAATAGCAGGATAAATGAGGATTCTTATAAAATCAACAAAAAAAAGAATGTTTTTTTAAAAAAAAGTTTTATATTGTATTGATTCTTGTTTTTAATACCGTCTGTTGCATTTTGCGGCTTATTTGTAAAAATAAAATCCTTGCTAGAAAATTATAACTCATAAAATGTCTGTCCATGAATAAAATAATTCTACTATTAAGTTTTCTTGTGTTGAACTCAATTCAAGCTCAAAAAACAAAACCTATTGATTATACAAATAGTCTTTTATTAGTTAAAAATGGAGAGGCAACTATTGTATTTAATAAGAAGAAAGAATTGTATTTAGTTGTATTAAAAGATAGTATGTTATTAACTAAAAACAACCCGAACCTTATGCCTAATACAATGAAAGTTAGTGCATTAAAAATTAAAAATAAAACGTTTTATCATGTTAACTGGAAAGCCACTGAAAAAAGAGAAACTTCGATACGTAAAGAGTTTGCTATTCTAAATGAAAATCAAATTTGGAATCCAGTAACTAAAACACTTTTAATAGCTAATACAGAAAAAACAACAGATATAACCGAAGTAGAATATTTAGATAAGTTGAAGAACACGTCGCAAACTATTTCCAAAAAAGAAATGAAGGATACTTATTTACTTTATTATCTAATGGTGATTTTAGTTTGAGTAATAAATCAATGATAACTAAATATAGTTATAATGATAAAACAGATAGATATGAACCAACAAAGAAACAATAAACTAAAATGAACTAGAATTTTAAAAAAATATGAAAGATCTAGTATTTTTTATAGATTTTATGATTGTATAAAAATAGAAAATCCATCTTTTTTGTATTATTTTGGTGATAATTGCTTGTTTTTTAAGGGTAAAATTTTTTGAAGATAGAAAATTGAATTGTTAAATTAAAATTAAAAATAGTCCATTTTTTGATTGTAATATAGAAAATGGACTATTTATAAAGTTATCTAGTGCGGGGTATTTTAAGGGGTTAGGTATTTTATTATTCTTGCATGGTGTGAAATACATTCATGACATCATCATCTTCTTCGATTTTTTCGAGTAGTTTTTCAACATCAAGTATTTGTTCTGGTGTTAGTTCTTTGGTTACTTGAGGTATTCTTTCAAATCCAGATGATAAGACTTCTATACCACGATTTTCTAGTTCTTTTGTATAGCTCCAAAGCTTTCAAAGGGAGCGTACATGACAATTCCGTCTTCGTCTGTAAATATTTCTTCTACTCCAAAATCGATCATTTCTAATTCTAATTCTTCTACATCTTGTCCTTCAGAAGAGATTCTGAAATTACAGGTATGATCAAACATGAATTCCACAGAACCTTGTGTACCCAGCGTGCCGTTGCATTTATTGAAATAGCTTCTGATATTGGCAACAGTTCTATTGTTGTTGTCTGTTGCGGTTTCTATTAAGATGGCGATACCATGTGGAGCATAACCTTCGAACAGTACTTCTTTATAATTTGCTGTGTCTTTATCGGTTGCTTTTTTTATTGCTCGCTCCACGTTGTCTTTAGGCATATTAGCTGCTTTGGCATTTTGTATAACGGCTCTTAATCGAGAATTAGTTTCAGGATTTGGACCGCCTTCTTTTACGGCCATTACAATGTCTTTACCAATTTTTGTAAACGTTTTAGCCATTGCTGACCAACGTTTCATTTTACGTGCTTTTCTAAATTCAAACGCTCTTCCCATTTCTATCTATAATTGGACTATATGAATGTTTATTGATTTTTATTGTTACAAAAATACTATATGTATGGTTAAAAAAAAATTTTAAAAAAGTTTTGATAAGCTGTTTGTTTTTATTCTTCGTTTATTAATTCTTCTTCATCGTATTCGTCATCTTCTTCTTGTTCAAATTCAAAAAAAGTAAATACAGAACCTCCATAGGCTTTTTCGAATGAAAAATTTTCTTTATGTGAGAGTTTTGTGTACTTTGAATGTTCTATAATAAGCATTCCATCTAAATTGAGCAGATTGTTTTCGAAAATTAGGTCTAATATTTTTTCAAAACTTTTTTGATCTAGATCATAAGGAGGGTCCGCAAAAATAATATCATAATTATTTTTGTTTTTTTCTAGAAATTTGAAGACATCACTCTTTATTGGGGTAATGTTCATTTCAAATTCTTTAGCTGTTTTTTTGATATAATTAATACATCCGAAGTCTCCATCTACACTGATTATATTTTCTGCTCCTCTGGATGAAAATTCGTAGCTTATATTACCTGTACCACTAAATAAATCTAATACGCGTAAGCCATTAAAATTAAAGTAGTTGTTTAATATGTTAAAGAGTGATTCTTTTGCCATATCGGTTGTTGGTCTTACGGGTAGATTTTTAGGGGCAACTAAACGTCTACCTTTGTATTTGCCTGAAATTATTCGCATGCGTGTATTAAAATAAAGTTTTTTAAATAGTTGTCTTCGGATATTGATTGGTCAAATTGTAGGTTTTCGGTGTATAAACTTACATTTCGGATATACTTATATGCTATTTGAAATAATTGACTGGTTTTTGTTATTTTTCCAAGTAGTTTTACAACAATTGATTCGGGGTTTAGTTTTAGTTGTTCGGCTGTGAAAAGTAGATGGTATATAAAATCTTCTTCTTTGTTATATTCGAATGAATTGTAGAGGAGTAATTTTTGGTTTTGAACGACGATTATTTGAAAATGTTTTTCTTGTATATGAACAAAAATTTGAGGTTCTGCTACATTTTTACTTATTTCTAAGATTTTTTTAACTAAAATGGAGGCTGTGTGTTTATAATGAAATTCGCCATACAATTCGATTAATGAGTTGTTAAGTTTAGTAAAAGGAATGTATATGTTATTCATATCGTTTCCAGTTATTTGATCGTAGGTAACGAAATCAGTTGGAGAAATTTTTACATTGTAGTGTAAATATGATTTTAGATTTTGTTCATCAAATAGTGTTTGTGGAACAAAAGTATTTAGCGCGTTATCATGTAATATTAATACATCATCGAAGCCTGTTTGTAAAATAGTACTTTGGCGAATTAAATTCAAAATTTCTTCTTCCGTTTCTTGAACGGTATTGTTTTGGGTTAAAATATAGTTGCTAAAGAACTCTATTTTAGAGTCTAAAGTGTTATATAAGCAAAATGATACTTCATGTAATGATATTTGAAGAAGTAATTTTTTATATTTTTTATTAAGTATTGTATTAGTTGATGTTTGCATTCGTTTTTGTACCCTTATTAATGACAAAACTACGATTTTTTTGATAAAGAATTACTTTTAATGAGTTTTAGATTAGTAATATTTTGAGTGTTTTTATAAAGTTAAATTACGGAATAGAAAATTATTACGAATAATAATGGATTTAAATTTTAAAATGGGTTTAGTTTTTTGTTTTAAATGTTAACAAGGTGGATCTATGGGGGATTTTTATATTTTTTATTTTGATCGGAAAGTTTGATGTATAATTTTAGATGAAAGAAGATTGATAATGTTTGGGTAATATTAGCTAACTAAGAATATGATATTTTATTATATGTTTTATATTTGGCTTCTTTTTTAAATAAATATTTTATGAGTTCAGGATTATTTTATAGTATTTTACGAAAAAAGTTCCCTTTTCAACTTACAGTAAAGCAGGATCTATTTTTTGGTAAGGTGGCTGAATTTATAGAAAGTTCAAATAAGAATGAATTATTTGTTTTAAAAGGGTATGCTGGTACAGGTAAGACCACTTTAATTTCTACTATAGTAAATCATTTAGTGGAAGTCCAAAAAAATATGTTTTGTTAGCTCCTACAGGTAGAGCTGCAAAGGTTATTGCTAATTATTCTGATAAAAAAGCTTTTACGATACATAAAAAAATTTATTTTCCAAAGAAAAGCAATGGAGGTGGTGTTCGTTTTACTATGCAAACTAACAAGCATACGGATACAATTTTTATTGTAGATGAATCGTCTATGATTTCGGATGTGGATACGGATTCTAAAATGTATGAAAATGGGTCATTATTAGATGATTTGATATCGTATGTATATTCTGGGCAGAATTGTAAAATGATTTTTATAGGTGATACGGCTCAGTTACCTCCAGTTAATTTAGATATTTCTCCTGCTTTAAACGTAGAGACTTTAAGTTTAAATTATACAAAAGAGGTTTATTCTATGGAATTAGATGAAGTTATGCGTCAAGAATTTAATTCTGGAATTTTGAATAATGCTACTGAATTAAGAGAGTTATTAAAGGAACATTTTATTACAGATTTTAAATTTAAATTAAAAGGTTTTAAGGATATAGTGAGACTTACTGATGGGTATGATATACAAGATGCTATTCATCAAGCATATAATAATTACAGTATAGAGGATACAACTTTTATTGTTCGTTCAAATAAAAGGGCTAATCAATATAATCAACAAATACGCTCTAAAATTTTAGGAAAAGAAAGTGAATTATCTACAGGTGATTTTTTAATGGTTGTAAAAAATAATTATTTTTGGCTTAAAGATTCAGATGAGGCGGGTTTTATTGCAAATGGCGATATTATTGAGATTTTAGAAATCCGTTCTATAAAAGAATTATATAGTTTTAGGTTTGCAGTAGTAAAAATAAGAATGATTGATTATCCTAATCAACCCCCTTTAGATACTATTTTGTTGTTAAATACGATCATGAGTGAATCACCTTCTTTGACTTATGAAGAGTCAAATTTATTGTATCAGGAAGTAATGAAGGATTATGAAAACGAACGTGCACATTATAAAAAATACCTAAAAGTAAAAAATAATGAATATTTTAATGCTCTTCAAGTAAAATTTTCGTACGCTATTACTTGTCATAAATCGCAAGGAGGGCAATGGAATACTGTTTTTATAGAACAACCATATTTGCCTAGTGATATAGATAGAGATTTTGTACGTTGGTTGTATACTGCTATGACACGTGCAAAAGATAAATTGTATTTGATTGGTTTTAAGGATGAATTTTTTATAACTTAATTTATTTTTAATTCTGTTTTTGTCCCTAATGTATTTAAATAGAATTTACTATATTGATAGATAATTAAAAAACAAAAAAATGAAAATAATAGCTGTAATACCTGCTCGTTATGCCTCTACTCGTTTTCCTGCGAAATTAATGCAAGATTTAGGAGGTAAAACGGTTATACTTCGTACCTATGAATCTGCTGTGAAGACTCAATTATTTGATGATGTATTTGTAGTAACTGATTCCGATTTGATTTATAATGAAATTGTTTCTAATGGAGGGAAAGCTTTAATGAGTATAAAAGAGCATGAAAGTGGAAGTGATCGTATAGCCGAGGCAGTTGAAGATATGGATGTTGATGTTGTAATAAATGTACAAGGTGATGAGCCCTTTATTAATGAGGAACCGCTAGTAAAAATTATTGAAATTTTTAAAAAGATGTGGATAAAAAGGTAGATTTAGCTTCTTTAATGTTTGAAATAAAAGATAAAGAGGAAATTCAAAATCCTAATAATGTTAAAGTAATTGTAGATCAAGAAGGATTTGCCCTGTATTTTTCACGTTCAGTAATTCCTTATCCAAGAGAAGAAAATGTAGGGGTTAGATATATGAAACATATAGGTATTTATGCTTTTAGAAAAGAAGCTTTAATGGATTTTTATTGTTTGCCCATGTTACCTTTGGAGTCAGCAGAAAAATTAGAGCAATTGCGTTATTTAGAGTATGGCAAACGTATTCGTATGGTTGAAACCACGCATGGAAGTATAGGTATAGATACTCCCGAAGATTTAGAAAAAGCAAAGGCGTTTCTAAAGCAATAAGTTGGGCTTGATGTTATAATTTAGAGAAAATAGAAAACATAAAAAAACCAATCTTAACTTGCAGATTGGTTTTTTATGATGATTTTAAGAATCTAATTAATCTCAACGATTCCTTTTATTTTTAAATGAGTTAACCCACTTTCGGTATTAGTTGCATTACTTTCTACCATAATAGATTTGCGAATAGGACCTGGATTCATATTATATTTAACCTCAATCTTTCCAGACTTTCCAGGATCAACAGGATCTTTAGAAAAAGAAGGAATTGTACAGCCACAGGTTGATTGCACATTTTTATAATAAGAGGAGCATCTCCTGTATTTGTAAATTCAAAAAAACGAATGCCATTGTCAGTAGATTTACTAACTGTGCCATAATCAATTTCATGTGTTTTAAATTCTATTTTTGCGCCATCTTGAGCTTGTAAGGAAAAACTGAATAATATTAGTGTTGTAAAATATAAAACTCGTTTCATTTGATTTAATTGATTAAGTAAAAAAACTTTCTTTGAAGTAAACCTACAAAAAAAAAAACTTAAACTTTTTATTTTTATGTGGTTTATTTATTTTTGCATAAAAATACAAAAATTGTACCAAAAAAATACTTATATTTTTCTACAAGAACGAGTCTGTCTTTTGTGTCAGTAATTCTTAAAAATTTCTAAGGATTGACTATATAATAGTTAATTAAATTAGAACTACTTGATTATTTCTAGTACTTTTATAAAAATATTTCAGAAATTCTGAATTCTAATATTATTTAATATCAAAAATCAAAAATTTAAAATGATACCAGCACAATTCGATCCAAAGTCAGTAGAGAAAAAATGGTATGACTATTGGATGGAAAATAAATATTTCCGTTCTATTCCAGACCATCGTAAACCTTATACAATTACCATTCCACCACCTAATGTGACAGGAGTTTTGCACATGGGACACATGTTAAACAACACGATTCAAGATGTTTTAATTCGTCGTGCTCGTTTAAAAGGATTTAATGCTTGTTGGGTTCCAGGTACAGATCATGCTTCTATTGCTACTGAGGCAAAGGTAGTAGCTAAATTAAAAGCAGAAGGAATTAATAAAAATGATTTATCTCGTGAAGAGTTTTTAAAACATGCTTGGGATTGGACAGAGAAATATGGAGGAACTATTCTTGAACAATTAAAACAGTTGGGATGCTCATGTGATTGGGATAGAACCAAATTTACTATGGATGATGATATGACGGCATCAGTAATTAAGTCATTTGTAGATTTATATAACAAAGGAATGATTTATCGTGGTTACCGTATGGTAAATTGGGATCCTGAGGCTAAAACAACTTTGTCAGATGAAGAAGTGATTTATGAAGAGCGTCAAGGAAAATTATACCACTTAAGATATAAAATAGAGGATAGTAATGAGTTTGTAACGATTGCTACAACTCGTCCTGAAACTATTTTAGGAGACACTGCCATTTGTATTCATCCTGAAGATGAGCGTTACCAACACTTAAAAGGAAAGAAAGCAATTGTTCCTATTTGTAACAGGGTAATTCCTATTATTTTTGATGAGTATGTAGATATGGAATTTGGAACAGGTTGTTTAAAAGTAACACCAGCACATGATATAAACGATAAAGAATTAGGAAATAAACACAATTTAGAAATCATTGATATTTTTAATGAAGATGCTACCTTAAATAGTTTTGGTTTGCATTATATTGGCAAAGATCGTTTTGTAGTTCGCGATGAAATTGCAAAAGAGTTAGAAACTATTGGAGCATTAGTTAAAACCGAAAATCACCTAAATAAAGTAGGAACTTCCGAAAGAACTAAAGCTGTAATTGAGCCAAGATTGTCTGATCAATGGTTTTTACGTATGGAAGAATTGGTTAAACCCGCAATTAAAGCAGTATTAGAAACCGAAGAGGTAAAATTATATCCATCACGTTTTAATAATACTTACCGTCATTGGATGGAAAATATCCGCGATTGGAATATTTCCCGTCAACTATGGTGGGGACAGCAAATTCCTGCGTATTACTATGGTGAAGGAAAGGAAGATTTTGTAGTAGCTGAAACAAAAGAACAAGCACTTGAATTAGCTAAACAAAAAACAAAAAACCAAGAGCTAACAAAGGATGATTTACAACAAGATGCAGATGCTTTAGATACTTGGTTTTCTTCATGGTTATGGCCTATGGCCGTTTTTGGAGGTATGTTAGATCCAAAAATGAAGATTTTAGATATTATTACCCTACTAATGATTTAGTAACAGCTCCTGATATTTTATTTTTCTGGGTAGCACGTATGATTATTGCAGGTTATGAATATACAGACGCAAAACCTTTTACGAATGTATATCTAACAGGTTTAGTACGTGACAAACAAGGACGTAAAATGTCTAAATCCTTAGGAAATTCACCAGATCCGTTGGATTTAATTGATAAATTTGGTGCCGATGGAGTTCGTTGTGGATTGTTGTTAAGTGCAGCAGCAGGTAACGATATTTTATTTGATGAAGAATTATGTAATCAAGGGAAATCTTTTGCCAATAAAATTTGGAATGCTTTTCGTTTAATAAAAGGTTGGGAAGTAGCAGATATTGCACAACCAGAAGCCTCTAAATCAGCAATTGCTTGGTATGAAGCTAAATTGCAAAAAACATTAGTAGAAATTGAAGATAATTTTGATAAATATAGAATTTCCGATGCTCTAATGGCAATTTATAAATTAGTTTGGGATGATTTTTGTTCGTGGTTTTTAGAAATGATTAAACCAGGTTATCAGCAACCTATTGATAAAACTACTTTTGATAAAGCAATCGAAATGTTAGAAGCTAATCTAAAGTTATTGCATCCATTTATGCCCTTTTTAACAGAAGAAATATGGCAACATATTGCTGATAGAACCTCTGAAGAAGCATTAATCGTTGCTCAATGGCCAGAAATAAAAACTTATGATGAAAAATTAGTTTCAGATTTTGATTTTGCAACAGAAGTAATTTCAGGAATTAGAATGATTAGAAAAGATAAAAATATTTCGTTTAAAGATGCTATCGAATTGAAAGTAGTGAATAACGAAACAATTTCTACTTTTTTTGATAGTGTAATTATTAAGCTAGGAAATTTATCTCATTTAGAATATGTTTCCGAAAAAGTAAATGGAGCTTTATCTTATCGTGTAAAATCAAATGAATATTTTATTCCAATAGGTGAGGGAATTGATATTGAGGCTGAAATAAAGAAATTAACCGAAGAGTTAAATTATATAAAAGGATTCTTAAAATCAGTTCAAGGAAAACTTTCTAATGAAAAATTTGTTTCAGGAGCTCCAGAACAAGTAATTGCTAATGAGCGAAAAAAAGAAACGGATGCTTTAGCTAAAATTGCAACTATTGAACAGAGTTTGGCAGGACTGAAATAAGAAAATATCCTACTAAAATTTTATGAGGGTGTCTAAAAAGGAGTAACTAAACCTTTAGTTTGTTATTTCAACAAAAGAAAGTATATTATATCAGTACTATCTGATTTTTTCTTTGATAGAAATAATAGAGTTACGATCTTTTAGGGTACCCTCATATTTATTTATGATTTTTATTTTATTCTGGGATCTCTTTTTCTTGATTCAGAAATTTAAAAATTAAAGAAATTATAAAAACTATTATAGATCTTTATCTAGAACCTAATTCAATAACTTCTAGTTCTTTAATGGCCTCGCCATCAATAATAAATCGCAACATAGTTCGTATTTGATGAAATCCACTTTTACCACAAGCACCAGGGTTCATGTGCAAAAGGTTCAATGTCTTGTCAAATTGAACTTTCAGTATATGAGAATGCCCACAAATAAATAATTTAGGAGGATTTTTATAAAGTTCTTCTTTAATTTCTGCATTGTATTTATTTGGGTAACCTCCAATATGAGTAATTAAAACATCAACCTTTTCACAATAAAAACGATTGTGTAAAGGAAATTCCATTCGAGCACTGGTTCCGTCTATGTTTCCATAAACAGCACGCAATGGTTTATATTTTTTTATAGTATCTGTGACGATTAGATTTCCTATATCGCCAGCATGCCATACCTCATCTGCCCAATTTATATGTTTAAGTATCAATTCATCTATATGTCCGTGGGTATCAGATAATAATAAGATTTTTTTCATACAAGGAAAAACTAATGGATAATTTTAAAAGTTGTTAGATGATTTAAAAAATATTCTTTTTTATTCAGAAGTATTTTTCAGATTCAAATATATAAAATCATTAAATTTGAAATGAACAAATACAAAAGATAATTTCAGATAAAAGTTATATAAAATTAACTATTATTTTAGCTGTTTTAAGATTTAAAAATGAAAAAAGTATATTTAGATAATGCCTCTACAACTTCATTGTATCCTGGAAGTAATTGAGGAAATGACTCGAATATTAAGTACTCAATATGGAAATCCATCGTCTTCTCACGAAGTAGGTAGAGAAGCAAAAAATGAACTTGAATTAGCCCGAAAAAGTATAGCTAAAAACCTTCAATGCAATGCTCAAGAAATTATTTTTACATCTTGTGCAACAGAGGCTAATAATTTAATACTTCGTTCAGCTATAAAAAGTTTGGAAGTAAAAAGGATTATTACAAGCAAAATAGAACATCATGCCGTTTTACATACAGTAGCCGTTTTACAAAAAGAATTTGAAATACAAGTAGATTTTGTCTCTATTAACCCTGATGGGACAATTAATTACGCTCATCTAGAAAACTTACTAAATTCAGATGTTAAAACCTTAGTTTCATTAATGTATGTTAATAATGAAATAGGAACCGTTTTAGATTTAGAAAAAGTGGCCCATCTATCAAAAAAAAACAATGCTTATTTTCATACAGATGCGGTTCAAGGAATAGGAAAATCAGTTGTTGATTTATCAAAGATTTCAATAGATTTTTTGGTAGCCAGTGCTCATAAATTTCACGGACCTAAAGGGGTTGGTTTTGCATTTATCAAAAAAATATTGTTTTAGAACCCATATTGTATGGAGGAGAACAAGAAAAAGGACTTAGAGCAGGTACTGAAAGTATTCATAATATAGTAGGAATGGCTAAAGCCTTAGCTATTTCATTAGCTCATTTAGAAACGAATAAAGAATACCTTCAAGGGTTAAAAAAATATTTAGTAGAAGCATTAAAAAAATATTTTCCAGAAAGTATTTTTGTTGGAAACCCAGAAACAACTCAATATAATATTGTAAATATTATTTTACCATTAGAAGAAACTAAATCAGGGATGATTGTTTTTTTAATGGATATGAATGGAGTAGCTATTTCAAGAGGAAGTGCTTGTCAATCAGGAAGCTCTAAACCTTCGCATGTTTTAGAAACATTTATTCCTACTGAATATTTAGCTAAACCCAATATTCGAATTTCATTATCTAAATACAATACCTTAGATGATATTGATTTTTTAATTGAAACTATTAAGAAACTATGAAACAAATACTAAAACTATTATTATTTTTACCTTTTATGAGTCAAGCCCAAAAATTTGATATTCAAGGGCATCGAGGATGCCGTGGGTTACTTCCTGAAAATTCAATAGAAGCAATGAAAAAAGCTATTGATCTAGGAGTTACTACTCTTGAAATGGATGTCGTTATTAGCAGAGACAAACAAGTTTTATTATCACATGAACCCTTCTTATCACATGAAATTTGTTTAGATAAAGATAATCAAACCATTAGTGAAGCCACAGAACAATCATTTAATTTATATCAAATGAATTATGATGAAATAAAAAAATGTGATTGTGGTAGTAAAATACATCCCCGATTTTTAGAACAAGAAAAGATAAAAATCAATAAACCATTATTAATAGAAGTAATTGATTTTGTTGAAAAATATGTTCAGACAAAATATCCTAGTAAAAAAATCTTTTACAATATAGAAACTAAATCAGATCCCAAAGGAGATGAAATATACCACCCGTTACCCAATGAATTTGTAGATTTATTGGTTAACGTTTTAGAAAATAAAAATATTATAGATAGGACTTATATTCAATCTTTTGACGTTAGAACGTTACAGTATTTACATCAAAAATACACTTCATTTAAAACCGTTCTTTTAGTTGAAAATAAGTTGTCTATTAATGAAAATTTAAAGCAATTAGGTTTTAAGCCAACTGTTTATAGCCCAGAATTTATTTTATTAGATAAAGAAAAAGTAGATTATTTGCATACAAAGAATATAAAAGTAATTCCTTGGACTGTTAATAAAAAAGAAGATATGCAAACAATAATGTCATACGGAGTAGATGGGTTGATTACAGATTATCCGAATCGTTATTTCGAGTTAAAAAGAACATAAATTTTTCTAAGTTCAAAACATAAGTGATTATATTTTGAACTTAGAAGGTAAAAGAGGGAATTATTTTTTATAAAAAGGTAATTTAACCACTTTTGCAGCAATGTCTTTATTTCTAATTCTGATAAAAATTTCAGAGTCAGGAGTAGATAAAGTTGTTGGTACATATCCCATACCAATTCCTTTGTTTAATGAGGGAGATTGTGTACCCGATGTTACAATACCTATAATATTTCCATTAGCATCTACAATTTCGTAATCATGACGAGGAATACCTCTTTCTAATAATTCAAAACCAACTAATTTACGAGTAACTCCTTCTTCTTTTTGCTTTTTCAAATTTGAAGAATTTGTAAAATCTTTATCAAATTTTGTAATCCATCCTAAACCTGCTTCAAGAGGAGATGTTGTATCATTAATATCATTTCCGTATAAACAAAAGCCCATTTCTAAACGTAAGGTATCGCGTGCAGCTAATCCAATAGGTTTAATTTCAAAAGAAGCCCCTGCCTCAAAAACTTTATTCCAAATAGTTTCAGCATCTTCGTTTTTAAAATAAATTTCAAATCCTCCAGAACCTGTATAACCAGTAGCAGATACAATTACATTATGTACACCCGCAAATTCGCCTATTTGAAAAGTGTAATAACCCATATTTACTAAATCAATTGAAGTTAGACGTTGCATAGCTTCAGCTGCTTTAGGTCCTTGAATAGCTAATAAGGAGTAAGCATCTGAATGATTTTCCATTGTAACACCTAAATCATTATGAGATGAAATCCAGTTCCAATCTTTTTCAATATTAGAAGCATTTACGACTAACATATAATGATCATCAGCAATTTTATATACAATTAAATCATCTACAATACCTCCTTCATTGTTTGGAAGACAAGAATATTGTGCTTTACCATTAACTAATTTTGAAGCATCATTTGAAGTTACTTTTTGGATTAATGCCAAAGCATTTTCACCTTTGAGCATAAACTCACCCATGTGAGAAACGTCAAAAACACCTACACCGTTACGAACCGTTTCGTGTTCTATATTTACACCTTCGTATTGTACAGGCATATTAAATCCTGCAAAAGGAACCATTTTAGCTCCTAAATTCTCGTGAATATGAGTTAATGCTGTGTTTTTCATTTTAAAGTAGTTTGTAAAAAATTGATTGCAAAATTAATATTTTTAAATAGAAGTTTCGTGTTATTATTCTTTGAAATCAAATGAAAATTGTTTTATTTTATTATACTATACCATTTAAACTTTGAAATTTCCTCATAATACTATTTTTTAAACCTTGAGATTATCCAAAAAGTTCGGAATCTTGTCATTGACCAAAGAGAGAAATTACATAATATTGATTATGAGACTCCTCCTTACGCAGGAGTAACAAACTGTATGTTGATTTAGACACATCCTACAAAAACAATAAAAATTAGTGTTGGTTCTCGATGCGTTTCGCTCTCGAACTGACGATGATTTCAATTATATACTAAACCTTTTGTTCGAGTTGTTTTAAAAATGAAAAAACTACATACTTAACTTCCAGTTAGTGTGTAAATTTTTATTTGAAATACTAAAACTTCTTTTTGATTTCTGATCTTTTTATGGAATTTTGGGCAACAAATTTTAGAATAAAGATGGATACTACTCATTATATTTCTTCTGATATATTTTCATTAGAAACGTTACAAGAAATTATTTCACAAAATCAAAAATTAGCATTATCAGAAGAAGCACGCTTAAACATTGTAAAATGTCGTGAATATTTAGATAAGAAAATGGTGGAACACAAAGACCCCATTTATGGTATAAACACTGGCTTCGGTTCGTTATGTGATGTGAAAATTTCAAATGAAAATTTATCAAAACTTCAAGAAAATTTAATGAAATCACACGCTTGTGGAACAGGAGATGAAGTACCACAAGAGATTGTGAAAATTATGTTGTTGTTGAAAGTAAAATCTTTAAGTTATGGACATTCAGGTGTACAACTAGCAACAGTAGAGCGTTTGATAGATTTTTATAATAATGATGTTTTTCCTGTAGTGTATACACAAGGATCATTAGGAGCCTCTGGTGATTTAGCACCATTGGCGCATTTATGTTTACCATTAATAGGAGAAGGAGAAGTATATTTAGATGGATTTCGTCAACCAGCTATGAAAGTACTTGAAAAAATGAATTGGCAACCTATTATCCTGCAATCTAAAGAAGGACTAGCATTATTAAATGGTACACAATTCATGAGCGCTTACGGAAGTTATATCTTGCTAAAAGCGTTGAAATATAGTTATTTAGCTGATGTGATAGGAGCTGTTTCATTAGAAGCTTTTGATGGTAGAATTGAGCCATTTAATGATTTAATTCACATGGTTCGTCCACATAAAGGACAAATTGTAACCGCACAACGTTTTCAAGAGTTGCTAGATGGAAGTCAAATTATTAAACAACCCAAAAAACACGTACAAGATCCTTATTCTTTTCGTTGTATTCCACAGGTACACGGAGCGTCAAAGGATACAATTGATTATGTAAAAAAAGTTTTCAAAACAGAAATCAATTCAGTTACTGATAACCCGAATATTTTTGCAGAAGAAGATTTAATTATCTCAGGAGGAAATTTTCATGGGCAACCTCTGGCGTTAACCTTAGATTTTCTAGGTATGGCATTAGCTGAATTAGGAAATATTTCAGAAAGAAGAACTTATCAATTAATTTCAGGTTTACGTGAATTACCAGCATTTTTAGTAAGTGATCCAGGATTGAACTCTGGATTTATGATTCCACAGTATACAGCTGCCAGTATTGTAAGTCAAAACAAACAACTAACAACACCAGCCAGTACAGATAGTATTGTTTCTAGTAATGGGCAAGAAGATCATGTTTCTATGGGAGCTAATGCCGCAACGAAGTGTTTGAAAATAATGGAAAATCTAGAACGTATTTTAGCTATTGAATTAATGAATGCTTCACAAGCTATTGAATTTAGACGACCATTACAATCTAGTACGTTTTTAGAAAGTTTCTTAAAGTTATATAGAGAAGAAGTTCCTCTTGTAAAAGAAGATCGAATTTTACATTATGATATAGAAAAATCAATTGCTTTCTTATCTAGTTTTTATGTAGAAGATTTAGAATAATTTAAAAGGCTATCCGAAAAGTTCAAAATCTTGTTATTTTGACTAAAGGGGGAATTACATAGTGTTTATAATATGATTTCTCCCTTTAGTTAAATGACAGATTATATGTTGAGTTTTTTTCAGATAGCCTCTTTTATTAGGATTTAAAAATTTATTTAGTATTTTAATTGAACTTTTAATTCAAATTCATCATCAATAGCTTTGTCTGCTAGGGCGCCAAAGTTTTTAGAAGCATATTTTACATCGTATTTAGTTCGGTCTACCATTAGGGTAGCATTTGCAACATTTTTATTAGTTACTAGATCAAATTTTATAGGATTTGTAATTCCTTTTATAGTTAAATCAGCTTCTATACTATAAGTGTTTGTAGACTTTTTACCAATTTTTTTGAATACTAAAGTTGAGGTAGGAAATTTATCTACAGCAAAAAAGTCACCATCTTTAAGATGTACATCTAATTTGTTTTTCCATTCACCTTGTAAATCCAAAGTATTAATAGTAGTCATATCTACTGTAAAATTTCCGCCTTTTAATTCTTTTCCATTAAAAATTAATTGACCTTCTTTTAGTTTTATATCTCCATCGTGTTGACCACCAAATTTTTTTGCCAACCATAAAACTTTACTTTTTGATGCGTCTACTTTTTTTGAAGTTTGAGCAGTGGCAGTTAGGCCCCCTAAAGTTACGAGTATTGCTAAAGCAAAAGATTTTAAAATTTTCATTTTTTATGTAGTGTTAGATATTAATAAATAATTCTTCGTTTGATTTTCTTACTTTTTTATCATGTTGAGTAAGATCTTCCTCATGTCTATAACCTATAGTAGCTACTAAAGAGGCATTTAAATTTTGAGAATTTAGATTTAGTATTTCATTGTACTTTTCGGCTTCAAAACCTTCCATAGGAGTTACATCTATTTTTAGTTCAGCAGCAGCATTTAACAAATTACCAAGTGCTAAATAAGTTTGTTTAGAAGTCCATATATTTTGTTCTTTAGTGCTTAGTTCTAAAATTTTACTTTTCATAAATGCACTATAACCAGTTAAATGTTCTTGTGGTACTTCTCTAACAAAACTCACTCTTTTTATAAAATCATCAATAGTAGTTTCATCTAAATGACTATAGTTTGCAAAAACAAATAGATGAGAAGCATCTGTTATTTGGGACTGATTCCAAGAAGCAGGTTTTAATCGTTCACGAATCTCTGGATTATCAATAATTAGTACTTTATAGGGTTGAAGCCCATAAGAAGAAGTACTTAATCGAATAGCTTCTTTTAGTATATTTAGATCCGATTCACTAACTTTTTAGAAGAATCGAATTTTTTGGTGGCATATCGCCAATTTTGGTATTCAATAAATTTACTCATTATTTAACTTCTGTATTTTTCTAATAATTCATTGAAAATTTCTAATTCAGCAGGTGTTAACTTATTAGCAAACTCATTTTCGTGTGCTAATACTAAAGGATCCAAGGCCTCTAATACTTCTAATCCTCTTTCTGTAATTGTAATTTCCATTTTTCTTTTGTTCTCAGGACAAACTTTTCGAACGACTAGTTCTTTTATTAATAATTTGTCAACCAATCGGGTAGTGTTACTAGTTTTGGCCAACATACGTTCTTGTATACATGCCATATTAGCAGGTTTGCCTTTTTGTCCTCTTAAAATTCTTAATACATTATATTGTTCACTTGATAAGTCATGAGGTTTTAATATTTCTAAAAATTTATCTCCAACAACATTTCGTGTGAACGTAAGATTTAGAAGTACCCTTTTTGCTAGCGATAAGGTAACTGTACTTTTAATTTCTTCTTCTATTTTCATTTCTATAGAAATTTGATACAGCAAATGTAAAAAAAATAAACATTTGTATATACAAATGTTTGGTAAAAAAATGTTAATTTATTTTATGTAATAATAAAAAGAAATTCTAAAAGCTATCTTTTTATTTTTATTAAAAGTAAGCTCAAATGAAATGAATAGATGAAGAAAATTATATAACATTGATAATGTGATTGCTTTTGTTGTTGAAGAGATAAACTAGATTTTAAATGACTATTTTTTAGAGAGTCATTTCGATATTTGTTTTTATATAAAATGTTTTTGCAATTTTGTGTAACTTTTTTTTTCAACAAACGTATAATTAAGGTATTTAAATTTAATCAATGTAAGAATGGCACTAAGGTGTTACTAAATTAAAAATAGATTTCTAAATTTTACTGCAGTAAGAATTCCTATTTGTAATAAATCGAAAAATAAACCCCTATTTCATTTGGTTAAATTTTATTAGAAATATTTTATTCAAACTAATTAATTGTTTTATTATGACATCAATTATTTCATTATGGTGGTTATTACCATTGGTATTAACTGTTGTATTTTACAAATTTGTTTTAAGAGTTTTTTTTGGAATGGTCATCGTACCTGAGGACAAAATAGGTTTAGTAACCAAAAAATTTGTATTGTTTGGGACAGATAAATCGTTGCCAGATGGTAGAATTATAGCAACAAAGGGAGAAGCTGGTTTTCAGGCACAAACATTGGCTCCAGGATTGTATTGGGGGATGTGGATCTGGCAATATTCAGTAGATATGACCGCATTTACGATTATTCCAGAAGGAAAAATAGGTTTAATATTAAGCAAAGATGGAAAAGAAATTCCTACAGGTAGAATTTTAGCACGCAGAGTAGAATGTGATAATTATCAAGATGCTACAGGCTTTTTGGATAGAGGAGGACAAAAAGGTCGTCAAACAGCCTTTATTACGAGTGGATCGTATCGTATTAATACCTATTTATTTGAGATCGTTATCGTAGACCAAATTAAGATTTTTGAAAACATGGTTGGGATTGTAACAGCACTTGATGGAGAGCCTATACCTCATGGCCAAATTGCTGGAAAATTTGCTGATGGGCATAATAATTTTCAAAATTTTGATCGTTTTTTAGATCAAGGTGGAAATCGTGGTTTGCAACCGCAAGTAATGTTAGCAGGTTCTTATTATATAAACCCTTGGGCAATACAAATAGAACAAAATCCTATGACTGATGTTCCAATTGGGCATGTAGGAGTAGTGATTTCTTATATAGGAGAAGATGGACAAGATGTAACAGGAGAAACTTTTAAACACGGTAATATTGTTTCTAAAGGACAAAGAGGTGTATGGATGGAACCGCTAGGACCTGGTAAGTACGCGTTAAATAAATATACCACTAAATTAGAATTAGTTCCTACAACGAATTTGGTTTTAAATTGGGCAAATGCACGTAGTGAATCACATGATTTAGACAAAAATTTATCAACTATTACGGTTCGTTCAAAGGATGGATTCCCGTTTAATCTAGATGTATCTCAAATTATTCACGTTCCTGCAAATGAAGCACCTAAAGTTATTGCCCGCTTTGGTAGTATGACTAATTTAGTTTCTCAAGTGTTAGAACCAACAATAGGAAACTATTTTCGTAATTCAGCACAAGATAGTGATGTAATATCATTCTTAAGTACACGTAAAGAGCGTCAGGAATCAGCAAAAGTACACATTAAAACCGTTTTAGATGAATATAATGTAAACGCAGTTGATACCTTAATTGGAGATATTATACCTCCTGAATCATTAATGAAAACATTAACGGATAGAAAAATAGCAGAAGAAGAACAAAAAACATATCAAACGCAAAAAATGGCACAAGAACAACGTCAAGGAGTTGAAAAAGAAACAGCCATTGCAGATATGCAAAAAGAAATTGTTCGAGCAGCTCAAAGCGTAGAAATAGCACAGCGTACAGCGGATGCTACTGTTAAAAAAGCAGAAGGAGATGCTGCTAGTTTAAAATTAAATGTTAATGCAGAAGCTGAGGCTACTAAAATGAGAGCTATTGCCGAGGCTGAGGCTACTAAGGCAAAGGCTGCTGCTCAAGCAGAAGCAACTAAATTAAATGCAAGTGCAGAAGCTGAAAAAATATCAAAAACAGGTCTAGCCGAAGCTGAAAAAATTATGGCTATTGGTAAATCAACAGCAGAATCATATCAATTACAAGTTTCCGCAATGGGTGGCGATAATTTTACTAAATATAAAATTACAGAAGAAATTGGTAAAGGAAATATTAAAGTAATTCCTGAAGTACTAATTTCAGGTTCAAATGGAACGGATGGAGGTATTAGTGGTCTATTAGGTATGAAATTAATGGAACTTATGAACACATCTAACGACTCTAAAAAAGAATAACGATTTTTTTATCATTTATTTGTTACTGTTTAATAATGACTAACAACTGGGTGTCCGAAAAGTAATATTTTAATGTGTAGTTTGTTTTTTCAACAATTAAATCCAAATTGCCATTAGAAAATGTTACAAATTAAGACACCCTTTTTTATAAAATACCTATCATTAACTTTTGATTAACTAACTCTTAACCTACGATAACCTAGTGTTTGCGCAATTTTGAATAAAAAAATATACGTCATTCAGTTGTTTTATTATTTCTATTTCTAAATTGGAAATTAGTCAGTAAAGAAGTTAAAAAGATTCAAGAAAAAGGATTCAAGAAAAAGGATTCAAGAAATTCAAATTCTTAATACACAAAAAACTATTGAGCGAAAAATAGATAGAGTACAGTTTATAACAACTCCAACCAATAAAGCCAGTACTGTATGGGGTATTTAAAAAAATCTCAAGGAATTATTACCAAAGGTAATAACTTGACAGTAAAAGGAAAAAGTATTAAGCTTATGATAAATGATAAAACTATTAATCTGTCAGGAGAAGAACTCAAATCGTTTTTAGAAAACATGAGAGGGGATGAATTAAAAAAAATGAGATCATAGAAAATCCACCTGTACGATATGATGCTCAAAATGGAGTCATCATTAATTGAAAAACTAAAAAAAGGGATCAACTTTAATTAAAAGTTAAACCCCATTATTATAACTTACACACTTTTTAGGATAGTGCCTAAAAAATATTAAAATAAGTTAATTTACTTTAGTACCCTGTTTTTTTAATCAATATGCCATTTTCGTAGCTTATTTAGTTCTTCCTGTTCTCTAATTTCTTCTACAGATAAGACCTTTAAAAAAGAAGGATGCTGTTCTATTGCAAATTCAATCTTTTCTACAATAGATTCAATAGACTCGTTGTCATAATCTATTTGTAGAGGTTCTTTAACTGTAAAACTTTGTAAAATACCTTTTTTCTTAGTAATAAGTCCCTTTTTATCAAAAGATCTTCTAAAACCATCTATTACAATAGGTACAACAATAGGTTTATATTCTTTTATAATATGGGCAGTTCCTTTTCTTACAGGTTTAAAGGATTTAGTAGTACCTTGTGGAAACGTAATTACCCAACCATCATTTAAAGCAATTTCAATATTTCTAAAATCAGATAGATTAACTTGTTTTTGTTCGTGTTTTTCTAAATCTTTACCACCCGCTCTCCATGTTCTTTCAACAGATATGGCACCTACATAAGACATAATTTTAGTAAGTAAATTAGCATCAAGTGTTTCTTTAGCTCCTATATAATAAAGATTTAACTTAGGTTTCCATAAGTAACCAATATTTTTAATATTATTTTCACGACCTTTTAGGCTTGCATTAAAAACATGAAACATGGCTACTACATCAGCAAAATAAGTTTGATGATTAGATATAAATAATACATTCGTATTAGGTAAATTACGTATGATTTCCGATCCCTCAATGTTAAGTTGGTTAAATCCTCGGTATCTACGATGAGTACAAATTCCAAATAGAATAATGATCCATCTTTTTATAAGTAGTATATGTCCGAAAGGATTTCGTTTAAATAGTCCCATATTTTTTAATTTGGAGCTGGCAAATGTATGAAAAAAAAATTACAAGACTTTTTTTATAGTATCTTTAAGTTCGCTCATCATCATAGCAGTTGCGCCCCAAATGATACGATTCTGTATTTCAAAAGCAGGAATTTTAATTTCCGTTGCATAAGATGTGTTCATATTTACATAAGTAATGTTGCGATCGTCTAAAAAATCTTGTAAAGATAGTTCTATTATACCAGCGACTTCTTCTGGATTTAATTGAAACAAAATTTCTTCATGACAAATTCCTAAAAAGGGGAAACTAAGAAATTACTAGGTGGAATATATACTTCTGTAAAAGGTCTTATGATCTCTATTTTATCTTTAGATATTCCAATTTCTTCATAGGTTTCTCTTAGAGCAGTTTCAGATAAATCTTTATCAAAAGGTTCAACCTTTCCTCCAGGAAATGCTATTTGAGAAGAATGTACTCCAGGGTATGAATTTCGGATAATTAAAGCCAAATAAGTAAAATGATCTTTAGGATAAAAGAGCATCATTACAGCCGCCTTTTTAGCTATGATACTATCTGTATTAAGTTCTTCTAAAAGCTTGATACGTTCAGGAGGAATCATTTTAGAATGAGACTTTATTGCAGGGAGTGTTTCTTTTGCTATTTTTGGGATATATTTTAAAAAACTAGTAAATTCCATCTAAATCAAGTTTTAACAAGATTATTTGTAGTAAGGATGCTATATAAATCTTATAAATTTAAAATTATTTTTTGGGATATACAATTATTAAAAGTTTTAACTATGTATAGTAAAGAGGAAAGTATACAAATAAAAAGGAATTTTGGACAAAATTTGCAGAAGCCTACCCTAGAAAATGGCTGTTGTATAATACAAAAATAAAAGATGTTAGTTTTAAGTTTTTTATAGACAATAAAAAAGCGCAAGTTTTATTAGAAATAGAACCTAGAGATGAAGAAAAAGAAAAATATATTTTGAAAAGATAGAATCTTTAAAAACTATCTTATTAGAGGATTACTTACCAGAGGCCATTTTTGAACGTAATTATTATCTTGAAAACGGGAAAATAGTAAGTCGTATTTGGGTGGAACTCTCAGGTATTAGTATTAATAATAAGTCAACTTGGGATCGTGTTTTTGATTTTTTCTATGAACAAATGGATGCTTTTGAACGATTTTTTTATGAAAATGAAGATTATATAAAGGATCTTGAAATTAATACTTAAAGAGTAATAAAAACAAGAAAAGAAATAAATTTTAGAAAAAGATAAAGAGGGTGTCCTAGAAACATACAATCTCATTGTTTTATTTTCAAAGGAAGCTTAAGCGAAGTAAAACGGAAAAATCCATTACTATTATATTGATTATGAAATTTCTTCTGTTCTTAGAGTAACAGATGAAGTTTTAATTTTTTGTTTTGGACAGCCTCTTTATTTGTAAAAATATTAAATACCTAAATAATTATTAGGGGTTATAGCTTTTAACTCTACTTTAATAATATCAGAAACATTTAGCGTATCGATAAAAGTATGTATAGAATCTTTGTTGATAATTGTATTAGTTCTTGTAAGATCTTTTAAAGTTTCATAAGGATTAGGATAACCTTCTCTTCTAAGGATAGTTTGAATAGCCTCTGCTACTACAGCCCAATTTTTTTCTAAGTCTTCTGTAAATTTTTCTTCGTTTAGTAATAATTTATTAAGTCCTTTAAGAGTAGCTTCAAAAGCAATGAGGGTATGTCCCATAGGAACTCCTATATTTCTAAGAACGGTACTATCTGTTAAATCACGTTGTAGTCTGGAAATAGGTAGTTTAGAAGACAAGTGCTCAAAAAGAGCATTAGCAATACCTAGATTACCTTCTGAATTTTCAAAATCAATTGGATTTACTTTATGAGGCATAGCACTTGATCCAATTTCTCCTGCTTTTATTTTTTGTTTAAAATACTCCATTGAAACATACGTCCAGATGTCTCGATCTAAATCAATAAAAATAGTATTAATTCTTTTTAAAGCATCAAAAAAAGCTGAAAAATGATCGTAATGTTCTATTTGTGTAGTAGGAAAAGAATGGTGTAATCCAAGCGTTTTTTCTACAAATTGAGTTCCAAAAGACTTCCAGTCATGGTTAGGATAAGCCACTTTATGAGCGTTGTAATTGCCTGTAGCACCTCCAAATTTAGCAGCAAAAGGAATGCTATATAATAATTTGAGTTGTTCTTCTAAACGTTGAACAAAAACAAAAATCTCTTTACCCAAACGAGTAGGAGATGCAGGTTGCCCGTGTGTACGAGCAAGCATAGGCACCTCTTTCCATTCTATCGCCAACTCTTTTAGTTTTTCAATAACACGGGTTAAGCTAGGTATATAAATATTTTCAAAAGCATCTTTCGTAGAAAGAGGGATTGCTGTGTTATTAATATCTTGTGAGGTAAGCCCAAAGTGAATAAATTCTTTGTATTCTTCTAAACCTAATTCATCAAATTGCTTTTTTATGAAATATTCAACAGCTTTTACATCATGATTAGTGGTTTTTTCAGTATCTTTTATCCATAATGCGTCTTCTGTAGAAAAATTCTGGTAAATTTTTCGTAGTTTAGGAAAAATAGAAGCGTTGATTTCCTTAAGCTGTGGTAGACCAGTCTCAATGAGAGCAATGAAGTACTCAACTTCTATTAAGACACGGTATTTAATTAAAGCTTCTTCTGAAAAATAAGGAGAAAGACTAACGGTTTTACTTCTATAACGACCATCAATAGGTGATATAGCATTTAATTCTGTTAATAGCATTTTGTGTGTTGTTTTTAAAAAGAGCAAATATAGTCAGAATTCTTTTTTTAGACTTAGAAAATATGATTAAGAAAGAGAGATTTTAATCTTTGTTTATGTTAAATAATAAAAAAAAGGGGAAGGTTGTCTGAAAAGGAAAAATTTAATATCTACTTTGTTACTTTAGCCAAAAAGGGAGAACTCACATTATGAATGTTGTGTGAGTTCTCCCTTTGCCTAAAATGAAAGATTGTACATTTTCAGACAATCTCATATTTTTTATTTATGGAAAAATAAAATGTTATTTTTTAGAGGCTTTGATAACTAAATAAATACCTATAATAATAAAAGGAACGCTCAACCATTGTCCTGTACTCATAATGCCTAATGTGTTTTCAAAACCACCTTGACTTTCTTTTATTGATTCTACAATGATTCGTATGGTGAATAAAGTAATAAGGAAAGTACCAAACAATAACCCTTCTTTATTTCTAGCATCCGTTTTCCAGTACATATAAAATAATAAGACAAAAACAAAAATGTAACCAAATGCCTCATATAATTGTGAAGGATGTTTAGCTGGTATACTATCTACTAATGAAGCATATTTTGGATTTGTGGTTAATTCTTTATATGCTTCTCTATAGTTGCTAATGCCTGTTGTAGTAATAGCTTCATTTTTAGAAATGGCATCTTGAACAAATTTTATTCCAAAGATTGATTGAGTCTGATTTCCTACAATTTCTGAATTAAAAAAGTTTCCTAGTCGGACAAATATAGCTCCACTTGCCACCGGAATTACGATTCTATCTAATACCCATAAAAAGGTCTGTTGAGGATGTTTTTAGAATAAAAATACATACAAGCAATTACAGATATAGCAGCCCCATGACTTGCTAATCCTTGAAAGCCTGTAAATTCAAATTCAGGTCTAAAACGTACAGGAAGTAATATTTCTTCTAGATGGTTTTTATAATAACTCCAGTCATAAAAGAAAACATGACCTAAGCGAGCTCCCAATAAAACAGAAACTACCATCCAGATAAAAAGAGAATCTAATTTTTCAATTGACTCTCCCTCTCTTATAAAGATTCTTTTCATAATGGCAATTCCTAAAGAAAATGCAATTACAAACATTAAACTATAAAAACGGATTGTAAAATTGCCTATTGAAATACCATCTACTGGATTCCAAATAATAGCTAATAAATGATTCATAAATTATTTTTTCAAGTCTACCAAAAGTAGAATTATAAAAATAGAAATCCAAATCTACATATAAAAATAGTTTAAATAGAATATAATATATAACTCAGAATAGTTTCGGATTGATGATTTTATGAATCCTTTATTTTATCTTTGTCCCATGCAAAATTTAATGTTTTTTCAGCCTTTTAAAAGTAATATTTCAGGGATTACGTTGCCTAAAAAATTTACATTTCCGTTTTATTATGAACCGCATGAGTTAGCTGTAATTGCTAGTCAGGAATTACAGGCATATTTAGAAAATCAAAATGATTTTGAACATAATTTTGGTTTAAAACAAGGACAAGAAGGGCTTATTATAGGTAAAATGTTTGGTGTTTTAGTATGTCAGGATTTAGAAGGAAAAATGGGGTATTTATGGGCATTTTCAGGTAAATTGGCAGAACAAAATCAACTTAATTATTTTGTGCCCACAGTATATGATATGCTAGATTCTTCTAGTTTTTATAAAGAAGAAGAAGCCCAGATTAATCAATTAAATAAACATATTAATTTAGCAGAAAAAAATCTTGAATATTTAGCCTCATTGTCTTTTTTAGAAAAAGTAAATGCAGAAGCTGAGAAGGATATTCAAAGTCAAAAAGAACGTATAAAAGAACAGAAAAAAATCCGCGAAGATTTACGGAATAAAGCTTTCTTGAGTATGACTAAAGAGCAGCAAGAACCTTATTTTATACAATTGAGTGAACAAAGTAAAAATGAAGCTATTTTACTAAAAAAAATGACAAAATATTGGAATTTCAAAAAAACAGAAGCAAAAGAAAAGGTTCAAGTTTTTGAAAACCAAATTTTAGCATTAAAAGAACAAAGAAAAAAACGATCAGCTCAAACGCAACAACGATTATTTGCTGAATATTCTTTTTAAACCAATTTGGAGAAACCAAGAGTATAGGAGAAATTTTTAATAATAATCCGCCTGCTGGAGCAGGGGAGTGCGCAGCACCTAAACTGTTGCATTATGCTTTCAAGAATAAATTAAAACCTTTATGTATGGCTGAATTTTGGTGGGGACAATCACCTAAAAGCGAAATACGTAAACATAAACAGTTTTATCCTGCATGTAAAGGTAAATGTGAACCTATTTTATTAGGACACATGTTAGAAGGTATTAAAATGGAAGACAACCCATTTTATAAAAATCCTGCGGAAGGAAAAGATATTGAAATTATATATGAAGATAATTATATGTTGGCAATTAATAAACCAGCAGAGTTCTTATCAGTACCTGGTAAATTAGTATCCGATTCAGTATATGAACGAATTAAGAAAAAATATCCAAATGCTACAGGACCTTTAGTAGTACATCGTTTGGATATGTCAACTTCTGGTATCATGTTAATAGCTAAAACAGAAGAAATATACGTGGCATTACAAAGTCAATTTATTAAACGGACAGTAAAAAAGTGCTATGAAGCTATTTTAGATGGTTTGATAAAGGATGATAAAGGATATATAGATTTACCATTGCGAGTAGATTTAGAGGATCGTCCAAGGCAAATGGTATGTTACGAATATGGAAAACCAGCGCAGACAATTTGGGAAAAAATTTCAGTTGAAAATAATAAAACAAGAGTGTATTTTTATCCAATAACAGGACGTACTCATCAGCTAAGAGTACATGCTTCACATTCTCTAGGATTAAATACTCCTATTGCAGGTGATGATCTATATGGTACAAAGGTTGAACGATTGCATTTACATGCTAAATCTATAACCTTTGTACATCCAATAACTCATCAGAGCTTGACTATAGAAGTAAAAGCTAATTTTTAGTTTATGCTTTTATTTTAGTGCGAGGGAATAAAAAAACGATTAAAATTCGTTTGTAAAACGAGTCAAAATTTTTATTCTATAATTTTTATTTCAAACATTTTATCCCAATTTTTACCCGTTACAAACAAAGTTTTGCTACTAGGATTATAGGCGATACCATTTAAAACGTCTAAATCAGGATGTTGTGTTACTTTATTTTTTAATTCACCCAAGTCAATTACTGACTCAACAGCACCTGGAAGTAGGATTGATAATAACAATAGCGTCTTTTTGATAAATATTGGCATATATTTTATCATTTACCCATTCTAATTCATTGATAGCAGGCACTTTTGTGCTATTTGTATAAACATTAATGTGGTCTATTTCCTTGAAATTTTCAGGATTTATAATGCTAATTCTTTCAGAGCTATCAGTCATAAAAAGATTTTTACCATTTGTAGTTAATCCCCATCCTTCCATTTTTTTGAAATACTTAAAAGTTTTTTCTTTTTAAAAGTACGAGCATCATATACATAACCTTCATTATTTAGCCAAGTCAATTGGTAAATTTTGTTATTTAAAAAAGTAATACCTTCACCAAAAACAGATTCAGGGAGTTCTATTTTTTGAATTACCGCACCTGTTTTATAATTTGTTTTTCGAAGGCTAGAAATACCTTTTTGTCCCGTAGAAACTCCTGATCCGTTACCTGTTCCTTCATATAAAAAGCCTTGATAAAACTCTAATCCTTGAGTATATGCTTTTAAATCATGAGGATAAGTAGCTACTAGCTGATATTTTAAAAGTTTGGGTTCTTCTTTAGCAACTAATTCTACTCTTGCTGCTAATTCTTGTACATCGCCTTCGTAATATACCATGGCTTTTAGGTTCTGATAACCTAGTTTTATTTCATTGAGAGTATATATAAAGTTATTATTTCCTTTTATAGAACCAATTCTTTTTTCATTATTAAAAAAAGAAATAGAGTCGATGTTTTTCTCATTTTTGTTTGTTACTGTAATAGAAATTTCATCACCTGAGTGATAAAAGGCTTTAAATTGCGTCTCGTCTATAGAAAATAAATTTTTTTTATCACTTTCGCAACTGCTTCCTATTACAAGTAATGATATGAAAGTTAGTAAGTTATGATTTTTCATTTTTCATTTTTTTTTCATTCACAATATACAAAAGGAATTTTGTTTATCAAAAGGCTTGCAAAAATATAAAAAGGTTGTATATTTGCACTGGCAAGTCCTACACGACCAGCTCCTGCAAACTCCTCCAGGGTGGGAACGCAGCAAAGGTAAGCGGTTGTAGCGGTGCGATGTAGGTCGCTTGCCTTTTTGACGAAAAAAATGTTTACAACTATATGATCCCGATTTATTCGGGATTTTTTATTTTAGACGAAATTTTATTCCATGGAACTAACTTGGCAAAAGGTTAAATTACCATTAAAAGAAACTTTTTCTATAGCTTATGGAAATTATTCTTTTAGAAATGCTTTGATTGTGGTTTTAAAAAAATCAGGAACCATAGGTTATGGAGAATGCACGGAAATAGATTATTACAATATTAAAATAGAAAATTTAATAGTTGAACTAAACTCAATCAAAAAATGGATTGAAAATCAAAAAATAAAGCACCCTTTCGAGTTCTATAAATTAATTTCTCAAAAAAAACTTTCTTCTTTTATTTCTTCGGCTTTAGACTGTGCTTATTGGGATTTGTATGGGAAACTTGAGAGAAAACATTTTATAGAATTAAATAAAATAGATAATAAAATTATACCTGAATCATCTATTACAATTAGTGTAGATAGCTTGGAAAAACAAAAGGAAAAAAATAGAGTCATTGACTTGGAGAAAATGTAAAGTAAAATGCAAAGGATTGCAAAAAGATTCTCTTTATATGTTATCTCAGTTACAAAAGGATATAGCTATTGATTCTAATGCTAGTTTTACAAAAGAAGATTGTAAATGGTTAGAAGCACAAGAATTTGTTTCAAAATTTATTTATTTAGAACAACCTATGAAGGTTGGAGAATATAAGAACCTAAATAAATCTAGTTATGCCAACTGGATGGCAGATGAAGATTTTCAGAATAGCTTACAGTTAGACGAATTAGCAGATCATTACGGAAGTATAAATATAAAATTAGTTAAATGTGGGGGATTAACACCTGCTTTAAAAATTATTTATGAGGCTAGAAAATTAAAATATAAAATTATGATAGGATGTATGACTGAATCTACCATTGGTATTTCAGCAGGTGCAGTATTGGCTCCTTTAGTAGATTATGTAGATTTAGATGGGGCTAATTTACTAGCGTCAGATATTGCCTATGGTTCAGAAGTAATAGGAGGTAAAATTATTTTAAATGAAGCGCCAGGATTAGGAATATCAGTTAAATAAAAAAAGAATAAAATCAGTTTTTTCATAAATAAAAAAATGGATAAAAAAGTAGTAGTAATTACAGGGGCATCTTCAGGAATAGGAAAGGCAATAGGAGAACTTTTACAAGATAAAGGATATATTGTATATGGAACGAGCAGAAATCCAGTAAGAGTAGAGAAATCTAAAATTCAATTAATAGCATTAGATGTTAGAAATGTTGATACAATAAAAAAAGCGGTAGAAGAAATTATTGCTAAATCAGGTAGGATAGATGTATTAATTAATAATGCAGGCGTTGGAATTACAGGTCCTATAGAAGAAATTCCTACAGAAGAAATGCGTATTCATTTTGAAACAAATTTATTTGGACCTATTGAAGTTATAAAAGCAGTTTTACCTCAAATGCGCTCACAAAAATCAGGTCTAATTATAAATATAACATCTATAGCGGGCTATATGGGATTGCCTTATAGAGGGGTTTATTCCGCGTCTAAAGGAGCTTTAGGTTTGGTTACAGAAGCTTTACGTATGGAAACAAAACAATTCGGTATAGAAATTACAAATATTGCTCCTGGTGATTTTGCTACTAATATAGCAGCAGGACGTTATCATGCTCCCGTAATCAAAGGATCCGCTTATGAAAAAGTATACGGAAACACTCTTAGCGAAATGAATATACATGTAGACAATGGTCATGATCCTATAGAAATGGCGAAAGCTGTATTAAAAATTATTCATACTTCTAAACCTAAAGTACATTACAAAGTAGGTGCTTTTATGCAAAAAATGTCTATTGTACTAAAAAGGATATTACCTGATAGAATGTACGAAAAAATGCTAATGAATCACTATAAACTTTAATTCGTCAATATTTAAATCATAATTATTTTTTTGACAGAATTGTTTAGGATAATTACTATTGATATTGAAATTGAATTCGTAATTTTGCTTTATACACAGCTATAATTTAATATTAAAAAAAGAAGATGAAATTTTTTATTGACACAGCCAATTTAGATCAAATTAGAGAAGCGCAAGCATTAGGAATCTTAGATGGGGTAACCACAAACCCTTCTTTAATGGCAAAAGAAGGTATTACGGGTAAAAATAATATCTTAAAACATTATGTTGATATTTGTGCTATCGTAGAAGGAGACGTAAGTGCAGAGGTAAATGCAATGGATTTTGAAGGAATGATAAAAGAAGGCGAAGAGTTGGCTGAATTACACGAGCAGATTGTTGTTAAGCTACCTATGACAAAAGAAGGTATAAAAGCTTGTAAATATTTTTCAGATAGAGGAATCAAAACAAATGTAACTTTAGTGTTTTCTGCAGGACAAGCATTATTAGCTGCAAAAGCAGGGGCAACTTATGTTTCTCCTTTTTTAGGACGTTTAGACGATGTGTCTACAGATGGTTTAAATTTAATAGCAGAAATTCGTGATATTTATGATAACTATGCTTTTGAAACTCAAATTTTAGCAGCTTCTGTTCGTCACACAATGCACATTGTAAACTGTGCTAAAATAGGAGCAGATGTTATGACAGGTCCTTTATCTGCTATTACTGGTTTGCTTAAACATCCTTTAACAGATATTGGAATTGCACAATTTATTGCAGATTATGAAAAAGGAAATAAATAATTTCTGATTTTAGATACACAAAAAGAATATATTAAAAAAAATACTTACCAATCTTTATGGTAAGTGTTTTTTTTAATAATTAGTAAGTCTTATCAGACGGAATCAAATAAAAATATTATACCATTTAAATTTTGAATTTTCTTTTTAAAAATAGTACATCTACAAAAGCAATAAAAATTAGTACTGGTTCCCGATGCGCTTCGCGCTCGAACTAACGATGATTTCAATTATATACTCAATGGTCTGTTCGAGTTGTTTTTAAAATGAAAAAAAACGTATCGAGAGCTTTATTTCTTAATTCAGTATATTTTAAGTTTAAATGGTATTAGTTTTCAATAAGACTTTTTTATACTGAATTATTTTTTATATAAAAACCTGTTTTTGACTATTTTTGTTCAAAAACAGGTATGTATTGTATTAAATAAGTTGAATTTTTGATTTATCTCTTAAAATAATTTATTTTAAGAATAAAAAAAATTTAGAATAAGAAAAAAACTAATTAAAATTGATTAATTGTTTGTCTAATTGCAACTAATTTTTTCATTAGATTTTCAAAATAATCTAAATGTAACATATTAGCTCCATCACTTTTAGCATTAGCAGGATCAAAATGTGTTTCTATAAATATACCATCTACACCTACTGCTATTCCTGCCTTTGCAATGGTTTCAATCATATCAGGTCTACCACCTGTTACACCTACTAATTGATTAGGTTGTTGTAATGAATGAGTTATATCTAATACGGTAGTAGCCATTTGACGCATAGTAGGAATCCCTCTGAAATCAACAATCATGTCTTGATATCCAAACATAGTTCCTCTATCTGTAACCATTACGTTTTCATTATTAGAGTCTAATACTTTTTGAACAGCATGTTTCATACTTTCAGGACTCATGAATTGTCCCTTTTTTAAATTGACTGTTTTTTTTGTTTGTGCAGCAGCTACAACTAAATCTGTTTGGCGTACTAAGAAAGCAGGTATTTGTAAAATATCAACAAATTCGGCTGCCATTGCAGCATCTTCGTTAGTATGAATATCAGTAATGGTAGGAATATTGAACTCCTTACTTACTTTTTGTAAAATTTTCAGGGCTTTTTCATCTCCAATACCTGTAAAACTGTCTACGCGAGAGCGATTAGCTTTTTAAATGAACCTTTAAATACATAAGGAATTTTTAGATCATCTGTAATTTTTACTAAACGTTCAGCTATTTTCATGGCCATTTCTTCACCTTCTATGGCACAAGGTCCAGAAAGAACAAAAAAATTGTTGCTATCTAAATGTTTGATATTAGGAATATTTTCTAGATTCATTTTAGATTAATTTTTGCAAATATAATTTATATATATGAGTGTAGCAGTACTTCAATCGAAAATCATCTTCTAAACAATACGGATTTCATATTATTTTGGAATTTTTATTTTAAGTATTTTTTCTATAACTTTTATAGTTTAAAATTTAGTGCATAGCATCTGCAGCACTAATATTAGATTTTCGAGTTTTGATGACTACTACTATAGGAATGCAAATTAAAAACAAAATGCCTAAATACATAAAGATATCCATAAAGGCTAATATATTAGATTGTTTTATAATTTTTAATTCAAGAACTTGATATGCTTTGTTCAAAGCTTCATTATAGGAATATCCCTTAGCAATGAAACCTTTTTGGATCATAGTTATTTGATTTTGAATTTGAAAGTTTGTTTTGTCTAAATGAGCTACTAAATGAGCTCTATGTTTTTGTCCCCATCTAGAAATAAAAGTTGTAACAATGGCTATACCAAAAGATCCTCCTAATTGTCTTAACATCCCTGTAAAAGCTGCTCCATCGCCTATATCCTTACCTGTTAGTTCACTTAAAGAATAACTCGTTACAGGTACAAAAAGGAGTCCTAAACCTAAACCTCTCAAAATTAAAGGCCACCAAAAATGTTCTTCACCTGTATTAGGAGTTAATATGTTATATAACCAAAAAGCAAAAATAGAAAAACAAGTAAAACCAATGATTAATAAATACTTTATAGAAACTTCTTTTTGTAGTAGTTTACCTACAAAAGGCATGGCAAATGCAGTCATTAATGAACTAGGAATTAGTAAAAGTCCTGATTGAGTTGCGTTCCATCTTAAAATAGATTGGGTATATACAGGTATGACAAAAATTGTAGTATAGACTCCAAATCCTAAAATAGTAGAAAACAAAATACCCATTTGCAGCGAATTATACTTTAAGACTTTTAGATTTACAATTGGAAACTCGTAAGTTAATTCTCTATGAATAAAAAAGACAAAGCCAAATAATGAAACGATGCACAAATTAATAATCGTTTTACTATTAAACCAATCATCTTGTTGTCCGTGTTCTAAGACATACTGGAAGGGAACCTACAAATAGGGATAGATAAATAATGCCTAACCAATCTACCTGATTTGCTTTTAATTTAATACTAAATTTAGGGCTTTTTACATACATTATAGACAAAACGGTGGCAATAATTCCGAGTGGAATATTGATGTAAAAAATAAAAGGCCAAGAAAAATGATCTACTATGTAACCTCCTAATGGAGGACCAAAAGTAGGACCTAAGATTACACCTAATCCGTAAATGGCTTGAGCCATTCCTCTTTTTTGATAGGATAACTTTCTGTTATAATGGTTTGTGCAGTTACTAATAAAGCACCTCCGCCTAGACCTTGAATAAATCTAAAAAATACGAGTTCCCAGATATTGGTTGAGTTTCCACATAAAAAAGAAGTAATGGTAAAAATAATAATTGAGGCTGTAAAATAGTTTTTTCTACCAAATTGTTGAGAAAGCCAATTGGTCATGGGTATAATAATTACGTTGGCTATGGCATAAGCCGTAATTACCCATGAAACATCGCTTAATGTAGCTCCCAAACTCCCTTTCATTTCGTTAAGAGCTACATTAACAATGGTCGTATCTACTATTTCTAGTAGTGAACAGAGTATGGCAACTATTGTTACCATAATTCTTCTATAGCCATATTCTACTAGATCATTTGTAGTGTCTTGTATCATTTTAGAATTATTATTTTAAGTGTACATCTACATGTGCATTCATACCAGAGCGTAGTAATTCAATTTTTTCTTTTTCATTATCATTAGTGAATTCAATTTTAACGGGAATTCTTTGTACTGTTTTTACAAAATTTCCAGTTGCATTGTCAGGAGGAAGTACAGAAAATTGAGAGCCTGTAGCTGGCGAAAAGGAAGAAATTTTTCCTTTTAATTCAAGATCTCCAAAAGCATCTACCTTTATTGTTACTTCTTGGCTTACTTTCATCTTTCCTAATTGTGTTTCTTTAAAATTAGCTATTACCCATGTTTCGGCAGTATTAACTAGATAAAAAGAGATTGTCCTTGATTAACCAATTGACCTGGTTGAATATTTACTTTAGAAACTTGTCCATCTATAGTTGCTTTTACCACAGTGTATTCTAAATTTAATTCAGCGGCATTTAAAGCGGCCTTTGCTCTACTGATATTAGCAGATGCTACTTGCGTTTGTTTATTAGAAACGATTGCTTTAGATGCTACTACATTTTTTTGATAACTACTGGCTTTTTGTTGATTGGTTAAGATTTTTATTTGGTTTTCGGCTTCTAATTTAGCAGCTAAAGCCTGTTCATATTGTTGCTTTGTAATAGAACGATTTTTATAAAGATTATGGTATCGCTCATAATCACTAGTAGCACGTTCTAAACGAATTTTAGCTGTTTCAATGGTTCCTAGTGCAGAAGCTACATTAGCATCTGGAAGCAGCAACACTTGCGTTGGCACTTCCTACATCTGCTTTTGCCACTTCAAAAGTACTTTCTGCTGCTACTAATGAGGCTTTAGCTTCTTCTACTTTTACTAAATAATCGCGATTGTCTATTACAAATAAAGTATCTCCTTTTTTTACAAAATCATTGTCTTTAACATATACTTTTGAAACATAACCAGAAACACGAGGAATAATAGGAGGTCATTTTTTTTTCTATTTGTGCATCGTCCGTTTCTTCGTGTGTTTGAGCATGTAAATATTTACTAATTCCATAGCTTCCACCACCAATTACTAATGCTCCTAATATGATTGCGAATTTTTTATTAATTGCTTTTTTTTCAGTTTCCATAAGACGAAATTATTTTGTTAAATTGAATGATGTAGTTAGTTGACCTGATGTAGCTAGCATTTCATAATACTTTAAAAGAACATTTGCTCTAGAATTAGCATAATTTATTTTAGCATTTAATTGTTCAACATCTGCATCAATGAGTTCTGTAGCTGTTGCTAAACCATTGTCATGTTTATCCTTAACAATTCTATAGTTTTCACTTGCTTGCTCTATAGCTTGTTGATATACCTTATTTTGATCTTGTGCAAGATTAAAATTTTCTATACTTTGTTGAGTTTGAATTTTTATTCCTTCTTTTAATAAATTTTGAGTAAGTTTTAATTCTTCAGCTTTATTCTTAGCTGTTTTTACTTCTTTTGAAGTTTTGTATAGAGAGCTTAGATCATAAGAAATCCCACCGCCTATATTTATTGCATTGGTAACATTTATCACGTTTTGTAAACTCATGGCTATATATCCTGCGGATAAGCCTATTTTAGGAAAATAATTACTTTGTGCTATTTTTATATTATTTTCATTAGCTTTTTGTAGGTAATTTATAATTTCTAAATCTTTTCTGTTTTGTAAAGCATCTTGTTCGTCTATGGTTTTAGAAATTGGAGACTGTCCATCAAATTGATGTTCATCAATTCCTATTTGATACCCTTCAGGAAGATTTAGCAATGTAGTTAGAGCATAGTTTGTGATATTTACATTTTTATTTGCTTCCTGTAAACTTAGTTTGATTTTGGCTAATTGTAATTGTGCTTTTAAGAGATCATTTCGAGCAATAATTCCGTTTTGTTCCATATTTTTAAAATCTTTCACACGTTGCTCAGCACTTTTAATATTATCGCCTATGAGCTCTACGGATTTTAATGATCTATATAATTGCGCATAATATTCAATTACTTTTAGTGAAACATCTTCTTTTGTACTAGATGACTTTGCTTTTTCAGCTAAATATAAATTTTTTGTTACTTGAATACTATTTTTAATTTTTCCTCCTGCAAATAGAGGTACACTAACATTTGCTTGCCCCATCATAAATTGGTTTATATTAGATGGGTTTACTGAAGAATGAAAAGGTAATTTTAGTTTTAGATCAATTGTTGGTTCGGTAAGATAAAAATAGTTTCCACCTATTTTAATATCTGGGTACTGATGATCTTTGGCTTGTTGCCATTCTAATTTTTTTGTATCAGCTTTTGTTTGAGCCAATAAAATTTCATTATTGTTTTTTTCTAGAAGTATTAAAGCATCCTTTAAATTTAAATTGGTTCTTTCTTGTGCGTACCAATTATAATTTATTAGTATCAATAAAGGGAGAAATTTATTTGCATTCATTTTTTTACTAATGATTTTATAACTTGTTTTATATGTTTAGTAAGCTCAATATTTATATAATTTTCCCATTGATTTTCATCCTCTATACCTATTAGTTTTTGATAAAAAGAACGACTATTATAAAAATGAAAATAGGTGCCTAATATAGTAGGAGCTAGTAAAAAAGTGTTTATATCCTCTTTAAATAAACCTTGTTCTTGCCCTTCTTTAATTACTCTATTGAGTTCAATATAATTACCTTCTTTAGCTTCGTTTATCAGTTCAAAATCAATTTTTCTTTTTTGATTATTGAACTCCATATTTATTATTTGATAAATAGATTTATTATTGTGTATTATTGCAACATAAAATTCAACTAAATTATCTAATTTTTCAAAAGGACTTGTTTCGCTATTTCGAATATTTTCCATTTGAAAATTTAAACCTGCTGAACGATAAAGGACGATTCCTTCCAATAATTTTTCTTTAGAACCAAAATAATAAGAAATCATAGCTACGTTGATGTTTGCAGCTTTTGCAATATCTCTTACAGACGTTCCGTCAAATCCTTTCTCCGCAAATAGTTTTTCAACTACTTCTAATATGGCAATTTGTTTATCGTTAAATGGATGTGTTCCCATGATTATAATAATTTTCGGCAAAACTAAACGATTGTTTGTTTTAATCAGTTGTTTGAAATTGTTTTAACATTTTTTTAACATTTACTGTTTTCATAAATATGCTTATAACTATTTAAAAAATGAAATGATTTTACAGAATTAATGTTTTAATTTTAAGAAAATATCCTATTTTTTTGCCTTTTGTTTTTTAATTTTTAAAAAAACGAAGAATATCTTTTAATTTTTCAAAATAAAATACCATAGAGTGTTTATAAGCTTATAACTTTATCATATATTTGCGCCCTCAAAAATAATGATATGCGATTACATAGAAACCTTGTTTACACGACTATAGACTCTTTAAATGCTATTTTTAATGAAGGAGAATACGCTGATAAAGTAGTAGCTAGAGCTCTAAAAAAAGATAAAAGATGGGGGAGTGCTGATAGAAAGTTTGTAGCTGAAACAATCTATGAAATAGTAAGATGGAAACGTTTATATGCTGAAATCGGAGATGTTAAAGAACCTTATAATCGTGAAAATTTATGGAGAATGTTTGCTGCTTGGGCAGTTTTAAGAGGTTATTCTATACCTGATTGGACTCAGTTACAAGGTACTCCAGAACGTAAAATAAAAGGACGTTTTGACGAATTATCTAAAAAAAGAGTTATAAAAGAGTCTATTCCAGACTGGATGGATACTCTTTGTGTAAAGGAATTAGGAGAAGATCTTTGGAGTAAAGAAATTAAGGCTCAGAATGAGCAAGCAAAAGTAATCCTACGGGTTAATACTTTAAAAACAACCAAAGAAAAGTTACGTGCGATCCTGATGGATTTGAATATAGAAACGGAATTTTTAAAAGATCAGCCTGATGCCCTAGTATTAAAAGAACGCGCAAATGTATTCTTAACAGAAGCCTTTAAAGAAGGTCTTTTTGAAGTACAAGACGCTTCATCACAATTAGTTGCCCCATTGTTAGATGTTCAACCAGGTATGCGTGTAGTAGACACTTGCGCAGGAGCTGGAGGCAAAACACTCCATTTAGCGTCTATTATGCAAAATAAAGGACAATTAATTGCTTTAGATTTATACGAAAGTAAATTAAATCAATTAAAATTAAGAGCACGTCGTAACGGTGTTCATAATATTGAAACTCGTGTAATTGAAAATTCTAAAACAATCAAAAAACTTCATGGAACTGCTGATCGTGTATTGATAGATGCTCCTTGTAGTGGCTTAGGCGTTTTAAAACGAAATCCAGATAGTAAGTGGAAATTACAACCAGAATTTATAGACAATATTCGAAAAGTACAAGCTGAAGTTTTAGAAAATTATTCTAAAATAGTTAAGCCAGGAGGAAAGCTAGTATATGCCACTTGCTCTATATTACCATCTGAAAATCAAGAACAAATTCAAAAATTTTTAGCAACAGAAAACGGTCAAAATTTTACTTTAATTAAAGATTACAAAATATTAGCACATCAAACAGGGTTTGATGGGTTTTATATGGCATTATTAGAAAAAAATCTTAATATAAGTTTTTAATCAATATATGAAAAAGAATTGCCTTTTTTTTATTTTTATTTTCAGTTCCTTTTTTGGAGTTGGACAAAACTGTCCTAATGATTTAAAAACGTATTATTCTTCCGCAACAGGAGTGGGCTATATTTTAAAAACACAGCTTTATAATATTATTAAAGATCATACAGTAATTAGTTATACGCCCGGTTTATGGAATTTATACTATACTTCGGATGTAAATTCTGATGGAAAAGTCTGGGATATATATTCAAACTGTAATTTTGTTTTTGGAGCTCCCCTCTTAACAGGAGGTAATCAAGATGACGGAAAAGGAGGGAAAGTTGAATGCGAAAGATATAACAGAGAACATACTTTTCCTAAAAGTTGGTTTGGCGGTTCATCAGGTATGCCCATGTATACAGACGCATTTCATGTTATGCCTACTGATAAAAAGATAATGGAATGAGAGGAAGTATGCCTTATGGAATAGTAGGAAATAATCCTACTTATATAACAAATAATAATTCCAAAATAGGAATTTGTACAGCTCCCAACACACCCACTAATCTTACCGTCTTTGAACCTGCAGATCAATATAAAGGAGATATAGCAAGAAATTATTTTTATATGGCTACACGCTATGAAGATAAAATTTCAAACTGGCAAAATATCACAGTTGATGCAAATGCTGTTTTAGATGGATCTAATGATCAAGTTTATGAAAAATGGTATCTAGACCTAATGATTGCTTGGCATCTTCAAGATCCCGTTAGCCAAAAAGAAATTGATAGAAATAATGCAGTTTGTGCAGCACAACATAATAGAAATCCTTTTATAGATCATCCAGAATATGTTTGCCAAATATGGTCAGCACAATGTCAAGCTTTATCTAATGTTGAAGTTGAATTACAAACCAATATTAGTTTATATCCCAATCCATCCAATGGAGAATTAATTATTATTAATTCAGAAATTCAATTAGATGAAATTCAGGTATATAATATAAATGGACAATTAATACAAAAAGAAAAAAAATCCTATAAAGAAAGGAATAAGTTATGATTTAACAGGTTTGTCTAAAGGATTCTATTTATTGAAATTGACTGCAGGAACGCAATCTATAACGAAAAAAATTATCGTACAATAACAAAGTGGCTATGCGCCACTTTTTTATATCTATGTTTTTTAATAAATTAATTATACACCCAAAACAATTTAAAAACAACCAATGAAATCAAAAACTACTTTTTTTGCACTTTTTGTGCATTAGTGGGGCATGCACAGGCACCCTCAGGTTATTACAGTTCCGCTACAGGTTCTGGTTATACCTTAAAAACACAATTGTATAATATTATCAAAGACCATACGGATAAAGGGTATGCTGGACTTTGGACTACTTATCAAACTTCTGATAGAGATAAAGAATACGAAAATGATAATTCAATCATTGATGTTTATTCTGAAAACCCTACAGGAGTAGATCCTTATGTATACCAATATGGTACGAACCAGTGTGGAACTTATTCAGGAGAAGGTGGATGTTATAATCGAGAACACATGATTCCGCAATCCGTTTTTAATAATGCAGCACCTATGGTATCCGATGCACATTTTATTCCACCTACTGATGGTAAGGTTAATGGAATGCGATCTAATTATCCTCATGGTATGGTAGCTGTTGCTAACTGGACATCAAGAAATGGAGGGAAATTAGGATCAAGTGCTGTTTTAGGTTATACAGGTACCGTTTTTGAACCAATTAATGAATTTAAAGGAGATATTGCTCGTATGTATTTTTATTTTGCTACACGCTATGAAAATACAGTTGCTAATTATTCTTCTTATGAAATGTTTAACAGAACTTCAAATCAAGTTTTTGCAAAACCTTTCTTAGATATGTTATTAAAATGGCATGCACAAGATCCTGTAAGTGCTAGAGAGATTGCTAGAAATAATGCTATTTATGCTCGCCAAGGTAATCGAAACCCATTTATTGATAATCCTAATTATGTAAACCTTATTTGGGGAGGTTCTACTGCTGATACAATAGCCCCTACCGTACCGTCTGATCTGACATCTTCAGGAATAACAACGACCGCTTGTACTTTATCATGGACTGCATCTACAGATAATGTTGGTGTAACCAGTTATAATGTGTATCTAAATGATGCTCTAAAAATAACGGTTACAGGTACTAATGCTATTATAACAGGATTAACAGCTTCTACTTCTTATTCATTTACAGTAAAAGCAAAAGATGCAGCAGGGAATTTGTCAAATGCAAGTACTACATTAAATGTTATAACAGCTACTGGTGCTGATACGGTTGCCCCTTCAAATCCTACGAACTTAATTGCTTCAAATATTACAGAAACAACTTGTACATTATCATGGGGAGCTTCAACAGACAACATAGGAGTAACAGGATATGATGTATATCAAGGAACAATATTAAAAACATCTGTTACAAATACTAATGCTACTATAACAGGATTAACAGCTTCCAATAGTTATTCATTTACAGTAAAAGCAAAAGACGCAGCAGGAAATGTTTCAGGATCAAGTAGTGTATTAAATGTTACAACAGCTACTGGTGCTGATACGATTGCGCCTTCAAATCCTACGAACTTAATTGCTTCAAATATTACAACAACAACTTGTACATTATCATGGGGAGCTTCAACAGACAATATAGGAGTAACAGGATATGATGTATATCAAGGAACAATATTAAAAACATCTGTTACTAACACCAGTGCTAGTATAACAGGATTAACAGCTTCCAGTAATTATTCATTTACAGTAAAAGCAAAAGATGCAGCAAGAAATGTTTCAAGTTCAAGCAATCTATTAAATGTTACTACAAAAGCTAATGTTACTTCTGTTTCTGATTTATATTTTTCAGAATATTTAGAAGGATCTTCAAATAATAAAGCTTTAGAAATTACAAATAAAACAGGTGTTTCTGTTAGTTTATCTTCTTACGTAATAAAAAAACAAACCAACGGATCTGGTTCATGGAGTACAGGTTTAAAATTAGCAGGTACATTAGCAGATAATCAAAAATTTGTAATTGTAAATAGTTTAATAGCGTCATCTTGCTATTCTTCTACATTAGCCAATTTATCAACCACTGCTGGAGAAATGGCTTATAACGGTAATGATGCTATAGGGTTGTTTAAAAATGGTATTCTAATAGATATTATTGGTAAATTTAACGGAGGTACTGCTGATTTTTCAATAGATGAAACAATGAGAAGAAAAGAAACAGCGGTTGTACCAAGTACTACCTTCAATAAAAATACTGATTGGGATATATACGGAGTTGATATTTGTTCGGGTTTAGGAAATAGAATAGGAAAACCAAACGAAAATAAAAAAGAAATAAATATAAAATTATATCCAAATCCAACAAACGGAAACTTTGAAATAATTTTCGAAGATTTATCAGATAGATATACAGTTGAAATTTATACAACCTTAGGTCAAAAATTCATGAAATTACAGAAATTACTTCTGGATCAATTTCTGTTAACGATTTATCTAAAGGAATTTATTTAGTAAAAATAAATCAAAATGAAAACTCTATTATTAAACAAGTTGTAGTAGAATAAAAAAATACTATAAAATTTAAAAAGAGGGATAAAAAGTTATAACCTTGTCATTTTCGACCAAAGGAAGACACGAATGAGATGAACAGTTGAAATGATATAACGTCTAATATATGACTTCTAAAATAAGAGAAATTATAATATTATAACGTTAAATTATTACTTTTTAGCCCCTCTTTTTATATGCCCCTAGTTTAATATTAGAAATTTATTACAAATAAAAATTTCCATCCGTTTTATCTTCTTTGCCCTTTTTATCTTCATCACAAAGGAGAAACTACATAATGTTGATTATAAAACGCCTCCTTATGTAGGAGTGACAAACTGTATGTTGATTTAGGTACTATCCTACAAAAGCAATAAAAGTTAGTGTTGGTTCTCGATGCGCTTTGGGCTCGAACTAATGATGATTTCAATTATATACTTAACCGTTTGTTTGAGTTGTTTTAAAATGAAAAAACATATTGAGAATTTTGCTTTTAATCCAGTATATTTTAAGTTTAAATGATGTTATATTAATTCTATAATTAAACATAAAAACATAATTGATGTATTTTTTTATTATACCATAAATTATATTTATTTTCGTGCTCTGAAAAACTTGAAAAATCAAAATAAAATGAAATACGATATTATAGTTTTAGGTAGTGGACCAGGTGGTTACGTTACTGCTATTCGTGCATCTCAATTAGGCTTTAAAGTAGCTGTTATTGAAAAAGAAAACTTGGGAGGTATCTGTTTAAATTGGGGATGTATTCCAACAAAAGCCTTATTAAAGTCCGCTCAAGTTTTTGATTACCTAAAACACGCTTCTGACTATGGTTTAAAAGCGGATAATGTAGATAAAGATTTTGGTGCTGTAATTACTCGTTCAAGAGGTGTTGCTGGAAGGAATGAGCAAAGGAGTTCAGTTTTTAATGAAGAAAAATAAAATTGATGTAATTGACGGTTTTGGAAAGGTTAAACCAGGAAAAAAAATAGAAGTTATAAATAAAGAAGGTCAAATCACCGAATATGCTGCTGATCATATTATTATAGCTACAGGTGCTCGTTCACGTGAATTACCTAATTTACCACAAGATGGTAAAAAGGTAATTGGATACCGTCAAGCAATGACATTGTCTGAACAACCTAAAAAAATGATTGTGGTAGGATCTGGAGCTATTGGAGTAGAATTTGCGCATTTTTATAATTCAATGGGAACTGGAAGTAACAATTGTTGAATTTATGCCTAACATCGTTCCTGTAGAAGATGAAGATATATCAAAACAATTTGAACGCTCTTTAAAGAAAGCAGGAATCAATATTATGACCAATGCTTCCAGTTGAAAAAGTAGATACTACAGGAGAGGGAGTAAAAGCAACAGTTAAAACCACTAAAGGAGAAGAAATACTAGAAGCTGACATCGTACTTTCTGCAGTAGGAATTAAAACCAATATTGAGGGAATAGGATTAGAAGATGTTGGAATTGCAACTGATCGCGATAAAATTTTAGTAAATGATTACTATCAAACAAATATACCAGGATATTATGCTATTGGTGATGTAACGCCAGGGCAAGCTCTTGCGCACGTTGCTTCAGCAGAAGGAATTCTTTGTGTTGAAAAAATTGCAGGTCTACATGTTGAGCCACTAGACTATGGAAATATACCAGGTTGTACTTATGCAACTCCAGAAATTGCTTCCAGTTGGTTTAACAGAAAAAGCAGCTAGAGAAAAAGGATACGAAATAAAAGTAGGAAAATTTCCGTTTTCGGCATCTGGTAAAGCATCAGCAGCAGGAACAAAAGATGGTTTTGTAAAAGTTATTTTTGATGCTAAATATGGCGAGTGGTTAGGTTGTCACATGATTGGTGCTGGTGTAACAGATATGATAGCAGAAGCTGTTGTAGCTCGTAAATTAGAAACTACAGGACACGAAATTCTAAAAGCAGTACATCCGCATCCTACGATGAGTGAGGCTGTAATGGAAGCAGTTGCAGATGCTTATGGAGAAGTTATTCATTTGTAAATTAAGATTACATTAAAAATAGATATAAAGAGGGAGCCTTAAAAAAAAAATTTTTTCATTTAGATTAAAGTGAAAAAGCATACAGTTTTAATAGCAGATTTTAGTTAACATAACTAAATCAAACGCTGAATTGTAATTTAAGACCTACTCTTTATATTTTCTTTCAATTACATTACCTATTTAAAAAGAGGTAATAAAAAATATTTTTTAAATATAAAATAATTTAAAATTAAGTATAATTAAATAATATCAAGAAAGTTTTAGATTTTTTTTAGTTGAAAAATTATAGATCTTTTTTAAATTTGATAAAAACAAATATTATGGATTTAAAGCAAGAAGATTGGTGGACTAAATTACAAGAAGATACTAATGCAGTCGTATTAGATGTGCGTACGGCGGATGAGTGTATAGATGGAATTATTCCTAATGCTGTAAATATAGACATTTATAAAGGTCAAGGTTTTATTTATCAAATAGAAGAATTAGATAAAACTAAAAATTACTATGTATACTGTAAAGCAGGAGGGCGTAGTGCACAAGCATGTAATATAATGAATCAAATGGGATTTAATGTTACATATAATCTAATAGGAGGTTTTTCAGAGTGGAATGGTCCAGTAGATCAATTGAAATAAAAATTTAAAGATTTTACAAAAAAGCTACCTTTAGATAGCTTTTTTGTTTTGTATTATGTTATAAAACTAATTTTAGAGAAGTTATACCATTTAAATTTAAAGTATACTGAATTAAAAAGTAAAATTCTCGATTTGTTTTTTTATTTGGTCGAAATGAACAAGATTGCGAAATTTTTGGACAGTCTCAAGGTTAAAAATAGACATCTAGAAAAGCAATAAAAATTTTTTAGACTAAAATTCCATTTTGATTTATTTAATCAAAATGGAATTTTCTTTTTAAAGAAAAAATCAAATTACGATTCTCCTTCATGATCAAAGTAGCCTTTAACTTTGACCTTAGTAGAAAAGAAATTTAAAAATAAAACAACAAAAGATAAAAAAACATAGATTGTATACTTACTAAAACCCGTCCTAATAAAGTTATAGGATGAAAATCGCCATATCCTATAGAATTAGATGTAATAAGACTAAAATAAATAGGCTCAAACCAATGTTTAAAAGGCTTATTCATTTGATTACCCATAGCATATAATACCCCAAATCCAATAACAACTTCGGCATAATTTAAAAATAATAGTAACATAGAACGTTTATATGAACGAGGTCTTGAAAACAAATCTGAAGCAAATATTAAAGTAGGAATATAAAAAAAAGTTTCTAGTAAAAGATAAATCATTATACTAATGATAAAGATATTATTTTGCCATCCATTTATTAATATAATAAGTGGAAAAACAACCTTTGCCACTACATAAAAATCTATAGTAATGTCTTCGTACTCAAAATTTATTTTGTGCGCAAGCTGCTTTATATAAATTCCAGGAAAAAGCAGCTGAGAAGAAGATAAAAGTAAACGTACAATTTTTTCAATACCGCTATCATCCTGATGATCATTATTCCATATAGAAAGGATATTTAGTATTCGTTTTTTTATAGGATCATGTTTAGGCTTATCTTTTTTATGTTGTTTCCCTAAAATTAGTTTTTTATAAAAATGTTTTAAAGGCATGGTAAAAATATTACAATGTTAAAAGATAAATATTTTAGAAATGATTCAATTTTGAAAACATAATAAATAAAGATGAATCCTATAAAAACATTTCTAAAAGCTGTAGAATTACAAATATACATTTTCAAAAGATACCATTATTAATAAAAGCAAAGTTATTAGAACAAGTAGTATAGAGTATTTATTATAAAATAAGAAATAACAATTCAGTCATTAGAATTTACAATTCAGTATTAAATAATTTTTTTAGAATTTATAGTTTTTCAATTTTGGACAGTAAAATAACGAAATCAATGAAAAAAATAGTAAATTTTTTAATGATTGTTTTTAGTACTCTTTCTCTTTCACAAACTAAAATAGAAGGAAAAGTGATCGATAAAAAACAACATGTTATATCAGGTGCTAACGTTTTTATAGAAGGAACTTATGATGGAAGTATAACCTTAATAGATGGAACTTTTTATTTTGAAACCTATGAAAAAGGAGTACAAAATTTAATTATAAATCAGTTAGGGTTTGATGAATTAAAAGTGCCAATAAACATAGAAAAAAATCAAACAAACACCTACATCTTAAAAACTACTATAAATGCCTTAGATGCTGTAACAATTACTGCGGGAACTATTAAGGCAGGAGATAATAGCAAAGTATCAGCCTTAAAACCACTAGATATATTAACTACAGCTGGTGCCTTAGGTGATGTTGTAGGAGCTTTTCAGACAATGCCAGGAGCACAAATAAATGGAGAAAGCGGCCGTTTGTTTGTTAGAGGTGGCGAAAGTGATGAAACACAAACTTACATAGATGGAATTAGAGTAGCGCAACCTTATGGGGTTACACCAAACAATTTGCCTACTCGAAGCCGATTTTCTCCCTTATTGTTCAATGGAATGACATTTTCGACAGGAGGTTATTCAGCAGAATTTGGAGATGCTTTATCGAGCGTTTTGCTAATGAATACAATTAATGAACCAGAAATAGAAAAAGCTGATTTTGGAATCATGTCAGTAGGCACCTCAATAGGTAAGACTAAAAAATGGAAAAAAGGTTCATTAAGTTTAAATACCTCCTATATTAATTTAGGACCTTATCAATGGTTAATTCCCCAAAATATTCAATGGAATAAACCCTATCAGACTTTGGGAGGTGAAAGTATTTTAAGACAAAAATTAAATAATGGAATTTTTAAGTTTTATGTAGCATTAGATCATTCTTCATTTGATTTAAATCAAACAGAAATAGGTACATTAATCTTAAAAAGAATTCATAATACTAATAACAATCTATATCTAAACTCTTTCTATAAAAAAACGTTTATGGATAATTGGACCCTTACAACAGGGGGAGTTTAGGTAGAAATGAAATAAATATGTTCGTGAAACAAGATGATTTATATACAAAAGAATTGGCAACACATCTAAAATTAAAAATAGATAAAAAATTTTCAAATAGATTTACATTATCTTTTGGTGGAGATTATTTTTATACTCACGTTAATGAAAAATATGCACCTGAAAATAAAACAGAATATAAATTAGGTTATCAAAGCCAAATAGGAGCATTATTTGCAGAATCAGATTTGTACCTATCAAATGATTTTGCATTAAAATTAGGTACTCGTTTTACATACAATAGTTTGATAAACCAAAAGGTATTAGAACCAAGAGCATCACTAGCCTATAAAATTTCAAAAAATAACCAATTTTCATTTGCCTATGGTGATTTTCATCAAGCACCTAAACAAGATTATTTAAAATATACAGCTTCATTAGACTTTGAAAACACACATCATTATATTCTAAATTATTTATATACTGCCAATAAAAGAACATTTCGTGCCGAATTATATTTTAAAAACTACAAAAACCTTATAAAATATAATACAATACAACCTTTATATAATTCGCAATTTACTAATACAGGACATGGGTATGCACAAGGAATAGATCTATTTTGGAGAGATAATAATACGTTTAAAAAACTAGAATATTGGATAAGTTATAGCTACATTGATAGTAAGCGGGATTTTAAAAATTATTCGTATGAAGTAACTCCCTCCTTTGTAGCTAATCATACCTTATCATTAGTCGGTAAATATTGGATAGAAGACTGGAAATCCCAAATAAGTATAACAAATAGTTTTGCTACAGGTAGACCTTATAACAATCCCAACGAATCACAGTTTATGAATGGCAAAACCAAAGCCTATAATAATTTAAGTCTTAGTTGGGCTTATTTATTAACAACTCAAAAAATACTTTATTTCTCAATATCAAATGTTTTAGGACGCGATAATGTTTTTGGTTATCAATACGCCTCAAAAGCAGATTCAAGCGGTGTTTTTCAAAGAGAAACTATTGCTCAACCAGCTAATCGTTTTTTCTTTATAGGCTTTTTTTGGACAATAAGTAAAGACAAAAAAAAATAATCAATTAGAAAATTTATAGATTTTAAAAAGAGTATTGTTGTTATTTATCAATTAATAACAATCCATCTATAAAAAATTACAGTTCAGCTAGAATTCGTTTTTAAAACATACTACTTACAGTAATTTTGAAATAGAAAAAATAGAATATTCAAAAACAATTAAATTTAAAAATTATGGTACGTCTTTTAACATTTTTAGCATTTATAATCAGTTCAGTAATCTTTGGACAAGAAGGGAAATATGAACAAACCATGGGAAAAGCATTAGCAATTTGGAAAGAAGGGAAAACAATGGAAGCATCTGCTATTTTTGAACGAATAGCATTCGCTGAAAAAAAAGAATGGTTACCAGATTATTACATTGCTTTGATTAATTGCACAGAAGCATTTAATCCAATAAATAAAGAAAAAAGTACAGATCTAATAAATAAAGCACAAACAGCCTTAGAAAGTGCTAAAAATAAAAGTTTTAAAAACGATGAAATCAATGTATTACAAGCACTAATCTATCTAGTAACTTTAGTTCAAGATCCTATGAATAATTCTATAAAATATTCACCATTAATCATGACTGAATACCAAACAGCTTTAATCATTAACCCTAATAACCCACGTGCTGTTTTTGGAAAGGCAGAGTTTGAATTAGGAGGTGCTAAGTGGACAGGAGTTGATACAAAGCCATTATGTGAAGAAATAAATCGGTCATTAGAACTTTTTGCTAATTTTAAACCTGAATCACCCTTACACCCAAAATGGGGATTTGAAAGAGCAAAACAAGTTGCAACTACTTGTAAATAATAAAATAAAAATAGAATAAAAAGACATCAAATGAATAAATGGATCAAAACAATACCTACAGCTATTCTAATTAGCTTTTTTATAGGACTAGCATTGTTATTTATCAACTATCTTAATGGGGCAATTATAACTTGGACTTATTTAAAATGGAGCTTTTTTTATGCTTTTCTTTATGGAATAAGTTTGTATTACGCTAATGGTATTGTTTTTGTCTTTTTGATCGTCTGTTTAAAGAAAATAGATTTGCTCCAAAGCGACTTATTTTAGGAAGTGCAACTTCTTTTGTTGTTTCTCTATTTATGATTTTTCTTTTAAGAATTTTTGAAAGTGTTATGATAGATGATGAAACATTTTTAGAATTTATAAAAAATGAAAAAGCATCTAATTATGTGGTTTCTATGGTTATTACCTTAATTGTTACTTTAGGTCTATATTTATTCCATTTCTATAAAAATTATCAAGAATATAAACTCACAGAACAAAAAGTAATAGCGGGTACAGCTTCTGCTAAATTTGAAACATTAAAAAATCAAATAGATCCTCATTTTTTATTCAATAGTTTAAATGTTTTAAGTTCCTTAATTGAAGAAAATCCAGAACAAGCACAACGGTTTACTAGCTCATTATCTAAAATTTATAGATATGTTTTAGAACAAAAAGATAAAGAATTAGTACCTGTAGAAGAAGAATTATCTTTTGCAAAAACATATATGAATTTACTTAAAATGAGATTTGAAAATAGTTTGAGCTTTGAATTGCCCGTAGATTTTAATAATTCAGACGCTAGAGTTGTTCCTCTTTCTCTTCAGTTACTTTTAGAAAATACCATTAAACATAATGTAGCAAGCGAAAAAAAACCATTGTACATAAAAATTTTTATAGAAAACAATTATTTAGTAGTAGAAAATAATTTACAAAAAAAAGAAGTATTACAAAAACATAAAGGAGTAGGCTTACAAAATATTATTAATCGTTATGAATTAATTTCTTATCGGAAAGTTTTAATTCAACAAACAGGTACTTGTTTTAGGGTTTATATTCCTATTTTAACAAAACAGATTACTATTATGGAAACACAAGATATTTATAACGAAAATTTAGCCTTTACTAAAGCTAAAGAAAGAGTAGAAAAAATAAAATCTTTTTATGCAAATTTAATATCCTATTGTAGTATAATTCCTTTTTTAATATTAATCAATTCAAAAACATCAAATTTTAATTGGTTTTGGTTTCCACTAATAGGTTGGGGAATGGGATTATTTTTTCATGCTATAGAAGTTTTTGGTTATGGAAAAAATTGGGAAGAACGAAAGATTAAAGAAATTCTAAGAAAAGAAAATCTTCAAAATAAAAAATGGGATTAGTAAAATGATATAATAATTTTTAGATAAAATTATAAAAAAATGGAAAATTTTAATGATGATTTTCAACGTTATGAAAAAGCAAGGAAAAAGTAAAAGAAATCAAAGATTTTTACTCACATCTTATTTCTTATTTATGTATAAATACTTTTTTCATTTTTATAAACCTAAAATATTCATCAAATCATATTTGGTTTTTTTATCCAATGCTAGGTTGGGGGATAGGCTTGTTTTTTCATGGTTTAAAAGTTTATGACTTTTCTTTTATTAGTAAGAATTGGGAAGAGCGAAAAATTCAAGAACTCATAGAAGAAGAAAAAAAAGAAATAATAATAAATAAACAAAAAGAATGGAAAATAGAGAAGAATATAAAAAAATGAAACATTTTATCCCTACAAATGAAGAAGAATCTCGTTATTTAGAAGCTTATAAACAAGTAAAGAAAATAAAAGGATTTTATACCCATTTAATAATATATATATTTATTAACACAATACTTTATATAGCAAATATTCAAAATATAAAAGAAAATGAAAGTTATTTAGAATGGCATTATTTTTACACAGCATTTTTTTGGGGAATAGGTTTACTTGCACACGGATTATCCGTATTTTTACCCAATATGATTTTAGGCTCTAAGTGGGAACAAAAAAAAATACAAGAATTAATAAAACAAGAGCAACAAAATAAAAAGCAATGGAATTAATCTATAAAATATATTTAAAAAAATGAATATTATAATTATAGAAGATGAAAAACCATCAGCACGTTTATTGCAACGTAAAGTAGAAAAATTAGGACTACTTGTAAATCAATTATTACATTCTGTTGAAGAAGCAATACAGTGGTTTCAAAATAATCAACATCCCGATTTGATTTTTTTAGATATTCAATTATCAGATGGTTTATCATTTGAAATTTTTGAAACAATTGATATAAAAAGTGCTGTTATTTTTACAACCGCTTATGATGAATATGCCTTACGTGCTTTTAAATTAAATAGTATTGATTATTTATTAAAACCTATTGATGAAGATGATTTAGAGAAAGCTATTCATAAGTTTAAATCTCGTACATCAACTCTACAAGATCTTTCATTAGATTTTGATATGATTAGGCGTATGCTCGTAAATTCTGTTGAAAAAGAATATAAAAAACGTTTTACTGTAAAAATAGGACAACAATTAAAACTAATTGAAATTCAAGAAATAGAATGTTTTTATAGTCAAGATAAAGGTACCTATTTGCATACTCTAGATAATCGTGATTATTTATTAGAAGGAACTTTAGAACAATTAGAAAACGAACTTAATCCAGAAGATTTTTATCGAATATCTAGAAAATTTATTGTGCCTTTAAAATCAATTAAAGAAATTCAATTACACAGTAATTCAAGATTAAAATTAATATTACCCTCATATAAAGATGATGAAATAATAGTTGCTCGTGAAAGAGTGAATGATTTTAAAAAATGGATAGGTTGATACTATTTTTATTCATAATGCCATTTAAATTTAAAATAGACTAGATTAAAAAGTAAAGTTTTCTATACGTTTTTTATTTTAAAAACAACTCGAATAGATGGTTGAGTATATATTTGAAATCATCGTTAGTTCGAGCGCGAAGCACATCGAAAAAAAACATTAATTTTTGTTGCTTTTGTAGATGTACTATTTTTAAAAAACAAAATTTAAAGTTTAAATGGTATAAGAATTAAGTTAGAAAACACAAATAAAACCCTAAAGAGAAAAGATTAATGAATATTAAAAAGTAGAAAAAGTAATGAAGAGTAATTATTTCCTACTTTTATTTGTCTTTTTGGATCAACCAAAAAATAAATATAATAAGGATAAAAAATAAGAGGAAATATTGAATAGATCCTCTTATTTAATTTTATTTACTTAAGTTTTTCATTTCTTTTTCGATCATTTCATAAAATTGATCAATTTTTGGCATGATAATAATTCTTGTTCGTCTGTTTTTAGAACGATTTTCAGGAGTATCATTATCAACTAATGGAATGTGAAAACTTCTTCCTGCAGGTATTAATTGCTTAGGATTTACGCCTAAATCTTTTTCTAATACACGAACAATAGAGGTAGCTCTTTTTACAGAAAGATCCCAATTGTCTAGTAAAACACTATTTTTTATAGGCAAATTATCAGTATGACCTTCTACCATACACTCAAAATCAGGTTTGCTATTAACCACTTTGGCAACCTTTCCTAGCACTCCTCTAGCCCTATCACTCACATCATAGCTGCCTGATTTAAATAACAAATTATCTGCTATAGAAATCATTACAACTCCTTTTTCTACATTTATATTAATATCTGGATCATCTATTCCTACTTCACGTTTTAAACTTGTAACAAGTGCCAAGGTTACGGAATCTTTTTTAGTTAAAGCATCTTGTAAACGATTAATTTTTAAGTCTTTTTCTTTAATTGTTTCCAATGCTTTTTCTATATTCTGAGCTCCTTTTTGCGTTAAAACAGTCATTTCTTTCGAACTATTAATCAAATCAGAAGTGTTTTTTCTTAAATTTTGATTTTCATTTTGTAGAGCAGCTAAACTAGCATTAAGTCCCGATTTTTCTTCTAAACAAGAATTTAACTTAATAGTTGCAGTATTCAACAAATCTTGTGTTTCTTTATTTTTAGCTTCTAATTCAGTATATTTTTTTTAGAAACACATGAGGTCGTTAAAAGACCTAAAAGTGATAATGTTAAAAATGTTTTATTCATTTTATTTTAATTTTGATATAGATCAGCAAAAATTTTGCCATTTTTAATAAAATAACGATAAACTATAGAATTTATTTTGTAATAATTTTCTTTTTGATTTAGATCTCTATTTTTTAAATATTTAGGAAGATTAGTGTATAAATAGTAATGTGATTTTAAAACAGCCCAAAAATGTTTAGGTTTTAATTCAATTAAAAATTTTATACCAGCTATTCCATCTAATAGCATTCTTACAAGCAAGATAGGAATTAATTTTGATGTGGGAAGATTTTTAGTCATCATCCACAATGAGTTTCTAAAATTTAAAAATGTTTTTTGAGGAGAACCTGTTTTTAAAGTACCTCCACCAAGATGATAAACAGTAGATAATCCACAATACTTAGTTTGGTAACCTTTATTAAAGGCTCTCCAACACAAATCAATTTCTTCTTGATGCGCAAAAAAATCAGAATCCAATCCATTAAGTTCTCTAAACACGTCTTTTCGTATAAAAAAACAAGCACCTGTAGCCCAAAAAATATCAATAATATCGTTGTATTGACCTTTGTCCTCTTCTAAAGTATCAAAAATTCTACCTCTGCAAAAAGGAAATCCATATCGGTCAATAAACCCTCCAGCAGCACCTGCATATTCAAACATAGTTTTATTTTTATAATCTAATATTTTAGGTTGTGCAATAGCAACTGTTAGATCTTTTTCAAATAAATCTATAATGGGGTTTAGCCAATCTTTTGTTACTTCTATGTCAGAATTTACTAATGCGTAAATATCTTCTTCAACATACTTTAAAGCTTCATTATAACCTTTTGCATAACCAAAATTCCCTGTATTTTGTATGATTTTTACAAAAGGAAATTGTGTTTTTATAAATTCTACAGAATGATCAGTAGAAGCATTATCTGCAACATAAATAGTTGCTTCTGAAGAATGCTGAATAATTGATGGAAGAAATTGATCTAATAATTTTTGTCCATTCCAATTAAGTATGACAACGGCAATTTTTTTCATATTTAGGAGTTTTACTAAATAAGCCTTTTAATTTTTTTAATAATTAATCAAATATTTTACAACTACAAAAATAAGTGTAATAAAAGAGATAGTGTAATAGATACCTTTAATTATTGTAAAAAAACTCGATAATTCAATTAAATTTTTAGAAAGAATAGGATAGATTTCTAGTATGCAGATAATGCAAATGTTTTCGGTATAATCAAATAAAGCCGAAATGATAGGTAATAAAACTATGTAAATAAATTGAGTTTCTAATAAATTAAGTTTTTTGAGAAAACAAATAAAGATAAAACTAATTGCAAATAAAATAGGAAAGATCAAATCTAGGGGAATTTGCTGATACAAATAAGCTTGACGACCTTTTGTGTCTAAATTATGAAATAAATTTTTTGCTTCAATGTAAGAATAACCCAAAAGACGAACGTCAAATATTCTTATTTTAATTTCATCATTTTTTACATTAGGGATATTAATACTCAGGATTAAAATAAATACTATGATTGTACTAAAAAATAAAACGAGTACTTTTTTCCGTTTATGTTTTGTGAGATATTATTAAGCACAATTAAATAGGATATTCAGGAAGGTTATGTAAAAAAATATATTTCTCATTTTCAAAATCCATTTTACAAAAATAATGATTTAAGCCATTTGTAACCATTAAATATTGAGCATTTAAAACCAAATTATAACGAGCTATTTGATCAAAAGTTTGTTGTGAAATTTTTACTTCAGGTGCTTTGCATTCTATTAATAAAAAAATAGATCCATTAGGTTGAAAAACAACAATATCATACCGTTTAATTAAATCATTAATTTTAATTAATTTTTCAACATTAATACATGATTTAGGATATTTTTTTTCTTCCAATAAGAAACGAATTACATTTTGACGAACCCATTCTTCAGGTGTAAGCATTATAAATTTTTTACGAATTTCATCAAAAATAGATACTTTATTTTCGTTATTTTTGAACCGAAATTGATAGCTAGGAAAATTTAATTTTATCATTTTCCAAAAATAGTTTTTTTACTTTCAGGTTTCAAGTTCTTTTTAATCTGGATTATGCGTTAGCTTTTGTATGAAGATAAAAAAGACAAAGAGGATAAAAATGCACGAAAATTTTTATACAAATATATTTTTATTATATCGAGAATAAAAAACGTACTACTTTTTTAGATTCAAAGTTATTTTTTTGTAATAAACTGACAATGCGTAAGCTAGGTTTAAAATTTAAACTTTAAAAAAGAAATATGGATGAAGCACTAAAGATTATAAAAGACATAAAGGCAGGAATTATTAAACCTATTTATTTTTTAATGGGGGAAGAACCTTATTATATTGATAAACTTTCAGAATATATAGAACAAAATATTTTACAAGAACACGAAAGAGATTTTAATCAAACAATACTTTATGGTCGTGATGTTACAATAGAAGATATTGTAGGAAATGCGAAACGTTATCCTATGATGGCAGATAAACAAGTAGTTATTGTAAAAGAAGCTCAAGAATTATCACGTACCATTGATAAATTAGAAGCTTATGCTGAAAATCCACAAGATACCACAGTTTTAGTACTCTGTTATAAATATAAAACATTAGACAAAAGGAAAAAGGTTACTAAAGTTTTAGAGAAAAACGGATTAGTTTTTGAAAGTAAAAAGTTATATGAAAATCAAGTAAGTACTTGGTTGACCCGGGTTTTACAAGGTAAAAAACTACAAATAGAACCTAAAGCGGTACAAATGTTTGTTGATTTTTTAGGAACTGATTTAAGTAGAATTGCCAATGAAATAGACAAACTTTCTATAATATTAAAGCAAGGAGAAGTTATTACACCTGCTATTATAGAAGAAAATATTGGGTTCAGTAAAGATTTTAACCCCTTTGAATTACGAAAAGCAATCGGTGAACGAAATCAGCTTCAAGCATATAAAATAGCAGATCATTTTGCTCAAAACCCAAAAGATAATCCAATTGTTTTAACCATAGGTTTAGTGTTTAGTTTCTTTTCACAATTATTACAATATCATGGATTGAAAGATAAAAATCCTAAAAATGTGGCATCAGTATTAAAAGTAAATCCCTTTTTTGTAAAAGACTACGAATTAGCAGCCCGAAATTATCCTATGAAAAAAGTAAGCGGTATTGTAGCAACACTAAAGGATATAGATTTAAAAAGTAAAGGAGTAGGAGCAACTAATCTTTCACAAGATGATTTATTAAAAGAAATGTTAGTTAAAATTTTTAACTAAATTTACGATATTTGCAACTTTAAAGTAATTAAAATATTGAGTTTAAAATGAGTGTAGGAATGAATAAAAATACAGTTCTAGCATGGGCAACATTTATAATGATTGTTATGGGAGTAATTTTAATAGGGTTAGGTATTTATCGTTATGCAGAGGTAGCAGGATGGGGATTCAGTGCAGTAGGAATTGGTTTTTTTGCTAATGCTTGGGTTTTTAATGCTTTAAAAGGAAGAGTTTAAAATAATAATCAATCATAGTTTTTAGTTTTCAATCATTATTTTGAGTTCTAAATTTTAAAATTATAAATTATAGTTATGTCAGACGATAAGAAAGTAATATTTTCAATGTCGAAGGTAAGTAAAACTTACTCTTCAACAAACAAACAAGTATTAAAAGATATTTATTTAAGTTTTTTTTATGGTGCTAAAATTGGTATTTTAGGATTAAATGGTTCAGGTAAATCATCTTTATTAAAAATTATAGCAGGGATTGATAAAAATCACCAAGGAGACGTGGTTTTTGCGCCAGGTTATACAGTAGGGTATTTAGAGCAAGAACCTCAATTAGACGAAGAAAAAACAGTAATAGAAATTGTTAGAGAAGGAGCAGCAGAAGCCGTTAAATTACTTGAAGAATTTAATACAATTAACGATCAGTTTGGTTTGCCTGAAGTTTATGAAAATGCTGATAAAATGCAAAAACTAATGGATCGTCAAGCAGAATTACAAGATAAAATAGATGCTTGTGGTGCTTGGGAACTAGATAATAAACTTGAAGTAGCAATGGATGCACTTCGTTGCCCAGATGCAGATACGCCAATAAAAGTATTATCAGGAGGAGAACGTCGTCGTGTAGCATTATGTCGTTTATTATTACAAGAACCTGATGTACTATTATTAGACGAGCCTACTAACCACCTAGATGCAGAATCAGTTCATTGGTTAGAACAACATTTACAACAATATAAAGGAACTATTATAGCAGTAACCCACGATCGTTATTTCTTAGATAATGTGGCTGGCTGGATTCTTGAACTAGATAGAGGAGAAGGTATTCCTTGGAAAGGAAACTACTCATCTTGGTTAGATCAAAAAGCCAAACGATTAGAACAAGAAGAAAAAACAGAATCAAAACGACGTAAGATTTTAGAACGAGAGTTAGACTGGGTTCGTCAAGGAGCTAAGGGACGTCAAACAAAACAAAAAGCACGTCTTCAAAATTATGATCGTTTATTAAATGAAGACTCTAAACAATTAGAAGAAAAATTAGAATTATATATACCTAATGGACCTCGTTTAGGAACGAATGTAATTGACGCTAAAAATGTTGCTAAAGCATTTGGCGATAAATTATTATATGATAATTTAAATTTTACTCTACCACAAGCGGGCATTGTGGGAATTATTGGACCTAATGGTGCAGGTAAGTCAACCATTTTCCGTATGATAATGGGAGAGCAGCAAGCTGATTCAGGTTCATTTGAAATAGGAGAAACTGTAAAAATTGCATACGTTGATCAAACCCATAAAAACATTGATCCAGAAAAATCTATATGGGAAAATTTCTGTGATGGTCAAGAATTAATTATGATGGGAGGACGACAAGTAAATTCGCGTGCCTATTTATCTAAATTCAATTTTTCGGGTAGTGAACAAAATAAAAAAGTTTCAACATTATCAGGAGGAGAGCGTAATCGTTTGCATTTAGCAATGACCCTACGTGAAGAAGGTAACGTATTGTTATTAGATGAGCCTACAAATGATTTAGATGTAAATACTCTTCGTGCATTAGAAGAAGGTTTAGAGAATTTTGCAGGTTGTGCTGTAATTATTTCTCACGACCGTTGGTTCCTAGACCGTGTGTGTACACATATTTTAGCTTTTGAAGGTGATTCACAAGTATACTATTTTGAAGGAGGATTTACAGATTATGAAGAAAATCGTAAAAAACGCCTAGGCGATTTAGTACCAACCAGAATAAAATATAAAAAATTGGTTAGATAAAATATTATTTTAATAAATTTCCTAAATCCCCTAAAATACTTTTAGGGGTGTTTTTTTAAATAATATGATAAAAAAACACCTAAAATAATGTGAAAAAGGTATAATATCATTCAAACCTTGAAAACTCCTCATAATAATATTTTTTAATCTTGAGATTGTCCAAAAAGTTCGCAATCTTGTCATCGAGACCAAAGAGAGAAACTACATAATGTTGATTATGATACTCCTCCAATGTACTTATAGTAATTTTTATTCAAAATATAAATGATATGAAAAAATCACTTTACTTAAGATCTGTCTAAGTATAGAATTTAAAAAATTAATTTTCTTGATAGTTAATTAATAAATCAATAAACTTACTGTAACTTTTCATACCCTCTTTCTGTTGATTTAGCTTTAAAAAATAATCATAAAAGATTTCAAAACCTTCATTTATGATGGATTCATGTGATGACCAAAAAAATTACTTTCATCAAAGTTTTTTAAAATCCCAGGATTGATTGTTTGTAGTATTCTTTTGAGTTCTTTTTGATCTTTAGATTCAATATTTACTAGACAATAACGTAAAGCATACGTATAACCGGCGTATTGAAAGAATAAATTTTGGTTATGGATAGTAGCTAGAAATCCAATAAAATTACACTCACTCTCACTAGAATACCCGATTTGATGAGCCATTTCATGACAAACTATTGCGGGTAAATTATAAGATGGAATCATATTATTTATTTGTGCCTCATTTGTAAAAGGATTTAAATAACCTCCAAACCCCATATAAGTTAGTGGATAGCTAAACAAAGAGTTTTTTATACTGGTCTTTTTATACTCAAAAAAAGAATGTCTGTTTTTTAAATTAATATATCCAGATTGAGCTAACTCAAATATTTGAACAGCTGTATAAGGACTGATTACTTTTTGATTTATATTACGTGTTAATTTAAACTGAATTTTATTTGTTTTGTGTATAAGATTTTGGGTAAATTGTAAAAGTTCTTTTTGACTATAATCTGTTTTAAGATTCATCTTTTTATAAAGAGGTATTCGATAATAGTTATAAGCCCAAAGTAAATGAAAAATAAAATACATGGTTACTAAAAAAGAAAAGAGATTTTTAGTGTTTTCTTTCCAACATATTTTACGATTTTTATATAACCAATATGGAAGATAAATTAATGCTAAAATATAAATACAATCACCAATAGAAAAAGGAATCCATCCAAAAATAATTCTATTTAATTTTGAAATCATAAGGTAAAATCCATTACTATAATATTGCTCTACAATAGTAGGGAATTTTGAAAATATCTTTAAGAGTAATATTTGAAATACAAAGAATATAAAAAATAAGATATTTTTTGATATTTTTAAATTATTGATTTTTAGTGGTTTCATGTTTTTTAATTAATCAATAAATTTAGTTTTTAACTCTGGAGAAGGGATCATACAAGTTACTTTTTTTCCATACCATTTATAACGATTTTTAGCAACAAAATCATATAGAAAGTCTCGTAAGTTAATTGGAATTATTTTAAAAATAAAGAACCAATTTAGAATAGATAAACTTTGGGCAATCTTTAAAACAGCTTCTGATTTATAATAATAAGCTTGATTGGGAATATATAATACAATACTTTCTATATTTCTATTTTTAATTCCCAGATATTGAAGTACTTCTTGTCCTAACTCAGATTCTAAAGTTACAAAACGAAAAATATCATTTTTGTCATGCTTAATGATATATTGTACCCAATAATTACAAAGATTGCACACTCCGTCAAAAAGTATGATTTGTTTATCTTTTGGTAGTTTCTGCATTAATTTAATATTATTTAGGTTGAATATATTCTAATTGTTCTAAACTGACTTTAGAGGTAAAAAAGCCATAATTTACAATGGCATTGTTTTTTTCAATTTTATCAATAGTACCTATAGACTTACCGTCAATCATGCGAACACGATCACCTACTTTAAGTACTACTTTAGGTTTGTTTTCTTCTCTATTTTTTAGCAATTTCTTTCTTTTCTTTTTTCTCTTTCCGAATTTCTTCTACTTTAATATTTACTTCTGCTAATACTTCTTTTTCTACTTTTTCTTTGACTTTCTTTTCTTTTAGGGTAATTTTTTTACGTTTTGAATTTTCTATTTCTACCATTTTTAAAAATTCACCAATTAAATCTTTTTGTTTTTATCATTAAAATATTTTTCAGAAATATCATCTATTTTTTGCCCCATATAAATCAAACGTTGATTAGTATCATATAATTCTTGATAGCGTTCTAGCTTATCTTGAATTTTGGCATTGATGGTTTCCATTTTTTATTATTTTCTTGGCGAGCTTTTGTTTCTTCTTCTTTTAAATTTTAGGTGAAGTTTTTTCTAGTTTAGAACGTTCTTTTTGAAGGGAGGAAATGGTTTTGTCAAATCGTATTTTGCTACCTTCTACCTTTTTTTAGCACGATTAATTAATCCGTAAGGAATACCATTTTTTTGAGCTACTTCAAAAGTAAATGAACTACCTGCTTGACCTATAATTAATTGGTACATAGGTTCTAGTGATTTTTCATCAAAAAGCATATTAGCATTGGTTGCGCTTGGTAATTCATTAGCTAACATTTTTAAATTGGCATAATGAGTTGTTATAATACCAAAGGCTTCACGATGATAAAATTCTTCTAGAAAGACTTCTGCCAAAGCACCACCTAGTTCTGGATCGGAACCTGTACCAAATTCATCAATTAAAAATAAAGTGTTGGAATTACATTTTTTTAAAAAGTAATTCATGTTTTTTAAACGATAGCTATAAGTACTTAAATGATTTTCAATAGACTGGTTATCTCCAATATCCGTTAAAATTCTATCAAATAAGCACGTTTCACTACGTTCATGTACAGGAATTAGTATTCCTGATTGTAACATTAGTTGTAGTAAACCAACGGTTTTCATAGAAATGGTTTTACCACCAGCATTAGGTCCTGATATAACAACGATTCGTTTACTTTGATCAAATTCAAAAGTTTGAGGATAGGTAGTTTTTCCTTTTTCTTTATTATTTAAAAATAAAATAGGGTGAAAGGCTTCTTTTAAAAAAACTCTTTTTTCTTCATTTATTTTAGGTAATAAGCCGTTTATTTTTAAGGCATATTTAGCTTTGGCCGAAATAACATCTAGATCACTTAAAAAATCTTGGTATTGTGTTAATAATTCATGAAAAGGGCGAATATTGTTGGTTAGTTGCTTTAGAATTTTAATAATTTCTTCTCGTTCTTCATATTCTAAATTAGCTAGTTCACGAGAATAACGAAGGGTAGATTCAGGTTCAATATAAGCAATGCTACCTGTTTTAGAACTTCCTAATATAGAGCCTTTTACTTTACGGCGATACATTGCTTGAACAGCTAGTACTCTGCGATTTTCTACCACAGTTTCTCGAATTTCATCTAAATAACCTAATGAATTGTATTGGTTTAGTGCCATCCCAAAACTTTGATTTACTTTACCTCTAACTAAATTCATATTTCTACGGATTTCTAATAGAGTAGGAGTAGCCTCATCTTTTATTTCACCATATTTATCAAAAATAGCCTCAATGGCTTTTGTTATTTCTTTTGTGATAGTTATTTGACTTGCTTTTTTGTGTAAAGCAGGATAATAATCATCAAATTTTTTTAAGAAGATTAATAAAGCATTAGTGTTTTCAGCTAGTGAATGAATCTTTTTAAAACTTGAAGCTTCTAGATAACTATCTTCTATAGCTAAAAATTTAAGCTCATTTATTATGGGGTCAAAATTATGACTAGGTAGGGCGTTATTATTATCAAAAGAAGAACGATATTCAGAGGTTTGAAATAAAATATCGGTTAGTTCTTCTTTATTTTTATAAGGAATTATATGTAATGTTTTTTCAATTCCTATTTCAGTTGTACAATATGCCGAAATGGTTTCTAAAACGGTTTGAAATTCTAAATCTTGTAAGGTTTTACTATGTATTGAAATCATTTTATCTCTTAATGTAGTCACAAATTTACAATTTAAATTAAAAAAGGAGATTGAATTTTCAATCTCCTTTTAAATTAAATTTATTAAAAGTTATCTTTAATGTAGATTATGTTTTAAAATGGTTTTTTTGATCTTATTTCTCCATAAAGTAGGTTTTGTTGAATACCCAGTTAAACTTATTTTTTTTAACCATAGTAAATAATCATCACTTCCTTTTAGATTTAAATAAAACTTTTTTGAAGCCATTTTTAAACAAAAATCTCTAAAAGAATCTTCAACACTTGAGTATTGCTTAAAACTAGACCAAGTTACTTGATTTTTTCCTTTAATTCCAAAGTGGTTATTTAATCTTTTTGCAACTTTACTATTACCGTAGCCTGATTCTACTATGGCAATACTTAGAATTATAGATCTTGGTATTCCAAATTCAAAGGATAACTTATCTGCTATTTCACCATATTCTTTAATGTACGACTCACTTTGTGAATAGCTGTTATAAAAGCTAAGAAAAGTAAAAGCAAATAAGAAGTATAATTTTAGATTTTTCATAAGCATAAATTTCTTTATAATTAAGTTGGTATTACTTAAAATATTGACCAAATTTGCCAAATGATTAATAATTATATTGCTTCTTTTTGAAGAAGTAGGGTACAAATTTAATAAAAAAGTTTTCTAAACATCCTTTTTATCAACAAATTAACTTAGAATTAATATTTTATGTCTTTTAAGAAAAGAGTTTTTTTATTTATTTATTTTGTTTTACAGACTGTTTCAGGGCAAAATATATCTTTATTTCAATATAAAAAAGCAGACTCCTTATATCCTAAGATAAATTTAAATTTGGAGAAAAATATAATTATAAATGAAAATCATTTAAAACCTCTTTTTCTTAAACTTTTAAAATTAAAAAAGATAATTTAAAACAAGTTTCATTTGTTCATATAGGAGATTCTCACATACAAGCTGATATATCTACTAAAGTTATACGTACTGAATTACAACGTTATTTTGGGAATGCTGGTAGAGGCTTAATATTTCCATATCAATTAGCTAAAAGTAACGCTCCAACAGATATTATTTTTAGTTCAAATTCTAATTGGAAAGGAAGTCGATTAATTAAAAAAATCCAGAAATACCCTGTGGTATAAGTGGTTTTGCGATAGAATCTATAGAACCCAATTCTCTTATTAATTTTAAGTTTAGAGGAACTGAAACATTTCATAAATTTGATAAGCTTACTTTGTTTACAAATAAAGAAATTAAAAATGTTAATTTAATTGAAGATACAGCAAAATATAGTGTTAAAGATGGTGTTTTAGATTTTAAATTTGATGGTCTTCGGTCTAATTTTAATATTATATGCAATGATTCTATTTGTACTAAATTATATGGTATATTTTTAGAAAACTCTATTGATAAAGGAATTATTTATAGTGCAATAGGAGTAAATGGAGCTAAATATTCTGATTATAATTCTGAAGTTTTATTTTGGGAACAAATTAAAAATGTTAAGTCAGATTGTTATATTTTATCTATGGGTACTAACGAAGCACAAAATATTGTTTTAACTCCTGAGAGTTTTGTAGAGTCAATAAAGGAAACAATTGATAAAATAAAAATATTTAATCCTGGAAGCTGTTTTTATATTATCAACTCCTCCTGTTTCTTTTTATAAGAAAGTAGTACCTAATAAAAAATTAAAAGATTTTTCTGATGCAATTATGGCTTATTGTATTGATAATGAAATTGCATTATGGGATTTATTTGAAATTTCAGATGGATTAAAAGGAAGTTGTGAGTTTGCAAAAAATCAACTTTTAGTTAATGATCTTGTTCATTATTCTAGAAAAGGATATGAATTACAGGGGTATTTATTTATTGAAGCATTTGCTAAAAGTTGGAATAATTATATAAATTCACTCTCTACAATTAAAATGAATTAATACCATTTAAACTTAAAATATACTGGATTAAAAAGTAAAATTCTCGATACGTTTTTTTTCATTTTAAGAACAACTGGAACAGACGGTTGAGTATATAATTGAAATCATTATTAGTTCGAACGCGAAGCGCATTGAAAACCAACACTAATTTTTATTGTTTTTGTAAGATGGTGTTTAAATCAACATACAGTTTGTCACTCCTACATAAGGAGGCGTTTTATAATCAACATTATGTGGTTTCTCCCTTTGGTCGATTGACAAGATAGCGAACTTTTTGGACAGTCTAAAGGTTAAAAAAATAGTATTATGAGAAAATTTCAAAGTTTAAGTGGTATAAATTAAAATATGAAAAAGTGTGTTGTTTTTAACTGTATTCAATAAGGAGATTTTTAGAATTAGAAAAAGGCTCAGATTATAAAAATCTAAGCCTTAATTTTTTTGTTTACAACTTTTAGGAAGTTGTTATTAATGTTAATGATTTTTCTTGTGTTAAGAGAGTGTAAATAGAATTTTGAATATTTCTTTTTGTTGTAGCCTCTTTTAAGTTTTATATAGATTAGATATTATAAATTTGTTTTAATTTATCTTTCCACATTGTTAATTCTTCTCTATTACGTTCAATACTTTTCTTTACTTCAATAATCATTGGATTATCTTTTTTAGCATTTGAGAAGAATTGGATATTGTTTTCTAATTGAAAAATTTCATTTTGTACTTCTTCTATTTTTCTTTGAATGAAAATCTTTTCTCCATCTATTTTATGTTGACCTTCTTGGCTTAGTTGTTCTAAACGACTGTTAAATCGAACCATTTCAGCTTCACGTTTACTTGATGTCAAATTTTCAAAAAGAGTATCTAATACTTTGTTAAATTTTCCTTCTATATGACGTCTAGAAAAAGGTACTTTGCCAAAGGATTTCCATGTTTCTATGTGAGTTTTTATAAGGTCTAAATCTTTTCTATGATCTCCAGAGAGAGTCAATGTTTTTACGATTTCTAAATAATCCTTTTTCTTATCAAAAGCAATAATTTCAATTGCTTCATTTTGATTTCTAAAGGCTGTTAATCTGTCAAAATAGTGATTGCAAGCTTCTTTAAATTCTCCCCAAACATGATCCGAAAACTTTTTAGGAACATGACCTATTAATTTCCAATCTTCTTGGATTTTTTTCATAATAGGGGTTGTTTCATTAAAGTTATCGTTATTCATTAATTCTTTTGCTCTAGCAACTAGGGCGTTTTTTTTTATCTAAGTTAGCTTGTTGTTCTTTTTTTATATCTTTATAAAAAGAGTTTTTGTTAGCATTAAAACTTCGGACAGCATTTTTAAAATCAGCCCAAACTTCTTCATTGATTTCTGGAAGGAACTTTTCCTGCTTCAAAAAATGCTTTTCTTAGAGTTTCTATTTTGTTTATTTGGCCTTGCCAAGAGGAATGTGCTGTTATTTTTTCTTCGGCAATTTTATAGATTTGATTTATTATATCCTTTTTTGTGGCTAAATTTTCTTCTTCTTTTAAGCGTTGTTGTTCAAATAAATTTTCACGTTTTTCGTGCATTTGTTTGGTTACTTCGCTAAATGCGTGCCAAATTTCTTCTCGATTTTCTTTAGAAACAGGACCTATTTCTTCTTTCCAAACTTTATGTAATAATTGAAGTTCTCTAAAAGCTTTGAAAACGTCTAGTTCGTTTAAAAGATTTTTAGCTCTTTCTATAATTTTTAGCTTTTTATCTAAATTATGTTTAAATTCTAAATCACGTGCTTCTCTATCTAAATGCAGTAGATCATAAAAGTTTTCTACATGAAAATGATAATTATTCCAAACATGATTGTATTTGTCTTTAGGTATTGCACCAGCACTTTTCCAACGATCACGAATGTCGTTAAATGGTTTCAATAAATCCTTTATTTCAGCATTTGAAGTTAGTAATGTCTTTAGTTCTTCTATTAGATTTAATCTATTTTGGAGATTTAATTTTAGCTTAGCTTCAAGATTTTTAAAATAAACGTTTCTTTTATTTTTATATTCGTTATAAAGAAAGTCAAATTTAGATTTTGTAGGGGAATGATACTCGAAATCTTCATTAGGATTTTCATGTAAAAATTCTTCTTTTTTTTCTTCAATAAAATGATTGTATTTAGATAAAAAAGCTGATTTTATTTCCTCTATGTGATTACGGATAACCATAATTTTGTCTAGGGCTAATAATTGTTCAAATTCTAGCACTAGGGAATCCATACTCATGGTATGATAATCTTTCATTGGAATTTCATGTTCGTGTTCCAATGTATTGTCTTCATTTACTTCTGCATTTAAGTTCTCGATGGTTTCTATCGCTAATTGAGTATCTGATTGCGATAGATTTTGATCATTTCCATCTGCTTTTAGCAGGTTATCATTCATTTCTTCTTGCATATTGCAGGATATTTACAGTTAATAATATTTGCACAAGTTAATAAAATCAAATTTAAATAAAAAGAGACTGTCCAAAAAGTTCGCAATCTTTCATTTCGACGAAAGAGAGAAATCACATAATGTTGATTATGAGACTCTTTCTTACGTTGGATTGATAAACTATAGGTTGTATTTTGATATATATTTTTAAAGGAAAATCCTGTTTTTAACTTTTTTGAGCTTTTTAGGGGGTATTTTTTTTAATATAATCTATATTTTATTGATATACAAGCTTTTATTTGATTATGAATGAGCTTATAAATTGGTTAATCTAAAAAAATATTTCTAACAGCTCTAAATTTTTTACTTCTAAATGCTTTCATTTTAGTGTTAAATTTATGCTGAATATTAGTAACTTCTATTGTTAAATTATTTGGTATTGTTTTGGTGATAGTTTTAAAAGAGATTCGTTCTAAACTATGATGATTTGTAAAAACAAAAGAAGTATGCTGAAAATGTGTTTATACTTCTTTTGTTTATTTTATTAAGGTCAAAATAGGATAGTTTAGATTCTATTTTTAACTACGTTATCTGTTTTAAATTTCAAACCAGTTTTTAATAAGATTATCAATGGACTGGGCATTTTTATGTGTATATTCATTAGTTTTAGGATTGTATAGGTAATCTTTACCCCATTCTTTATGATTTTTTGCTAGAGAGATGATGGCATCACAAACATATTTAATTTCTTCATTTGTAGTGGTGGGGTGTATAGACATTCTTATCCATCCTGGTTTAACAGTTAAATCACCAGAGTCTATATTACAAGTAATAGCATTGGATTTATCTTGATCAACATGTAATAAGTAATGACCGTAAGTACCAGCACAACTACAACCACCCCTAGTTTGAATACCGAAGTGATCGTTTAATATTTTAACTCCTAGGTTGTAATGTAGGTTATCTATATAAAATGAAATAACTCCTAATCGTTCTTGATGTTGTCCTGATAAAATGGTTAAATTAGTTTCTTTGTTTAATTCTTTAAAAATATAATCGACAATTTCTTTTTCGCGTTTTAGTATATTAGCTACTCCCATTTTTTCTTTTAATTGTATAGCTAATGCTGTTTTTATTACTTGAAGAAAGCCTGGGGTGCCTCCATCTTCGCGATCTTCTATATTGTCAATGTATTTATGTTCTCCCCAAGGATTAGTCCAAGATACTGTTCCTCCTCCTGGACAATCAGGGACATTATTTTTGTATAAATTTTTATTAAAAACTAACACGCCTGAGGTACCAGGTCCTCCTAAAAATTTATGAGGAGAAAAGAAGATAGCATCTAGATAGGCTTCTTGATCTTCAGGGTGCATATTGATTGTTACATAAGGACCTGAACAGGCAAAATCGACAAAGCAAACACCTCCATTTTGGTGCATAATTTTTGCTACTTCATGATAAGGCGTTTTGATACCTGTAACGTTTGAACAAGAAGTAATGGAAGCTATTTTAAAACTTCTATCTTTATATTGTGCTACAATTTTCTTGAAATTTTCTAAACAAAAAGACCTTCTTTATTAGCAGGAATTATGACTACATCAGCAATTGTTTCTAACCAAGAGGTTTGATTAGAATGATGTTCCATGTGAGATATAAATACTATAGGTTTTATTTCTTTAGGTATATTGGTATAATTTTTTAAGTTTTCGCTAATTCGTAAGCCTAAAATTCTTTGAAACTTATTAACAACACCTGTCATTCCTGTGCCATCAGTAATTAATACATCGTTTTCATCAGCATTTACATGTTTTTTTATGATTTTTCGAGCTTGGTGATAAGCTATGGTCATAGCAGTGCCGGAAACAGTGGTTTCGGTATGAGTATTTGCTACAAAGGGGCCAAAATCTTTTAAGATTTTTTCTTCAATGGGTCTGTATAGTCTTCCTGGAAGCGGTCCAATCTGTATAAATAATTTTCTTTATTCCAAAAGGAGAATCAAATTCTTGATTAATACCTACAATATTTTCTCTAAATTTTAAAAAATATTGTTCTAATGTTGTAGATTTTTCGGTTGTAATCATTTGTTTTTTATTTGGTTTCAAATATACATTATTTACTTATTTTGAAATAGATTTTTAAAAAAATGATTAATAAATTATAATATTTTATTGAAAATAAAAAAGTGTATTTGAAGTATGAAATAAAATTTTAAAATCTTTTTTGTTTTCGTTCTTTTATTTGATTGAGTAATTTATGTTTGAACTCTATTTCTATTTGTTTTAGTTGAATAATTTTTTGATTTGGTATAATACCTTGTAAATTTTTGACTAATGATCGTTTGTTTTGTCTTATTTCATTTTCTATTTTTTCTTCTTGATCCATTAAGTTTTGCATTTCTTTATCTGATAAGGAATTTGTATTTTCTGTATTTAATTGGTGAATTAATTTCTTTTTTGTTTTTGAAGTTCCAATTGTGTATCATCAAATTTATTGAATATAGGCCAAAATTTTTGTGCTTCTTCAGAGGTTAAATTAAGTTTATCGGATATAAAAGCTATACGTAATGTTTTTATTTTTTCCATTTTTTCTTCTCTTCCTTGTCCAAAAGTAATTTGGTTTAATATAATTATAAGGAAAGTTATTATCTTTTTCATGACAATCATTTTATTGGTTAATTTGTGTATTCGTTTAAAAAAATAGGAGTTTGATGATCTATAGGAATAACTTCTTTTTCTAAATCTTTTAGATCTTCAATTGTTAGGTAATCAACTAGTTCTTCTGTGGTTAGATCATCTGCATAGGTTAAGTATTCTTGTGTAGAATTGATGGTGTAATTGTCTATTTGATTAAAATAAATATTTGTAAAAATTGAAATAATTATTGTAGCGGCAATTGCATAAAGTATAATATTTTTTTTCTTCCAAAATGAAATTACGTTTGTTTTTTCTTTTTCGTCATTAATTATTGACATTAGACGATTTTCAAAATTTAAAAAATAATCATCGGGAACTTTATATCCGGAATTAATTTTTGGGTCTGTATTTATATTAATAGGATTCATATTAGTAGGACAAAAATAAAAGGGAAAGGTTTAATTTGAGTTTAGAAAATATTCAATTTTTTTGACTGCATGGAAATAGGAGGCTTTTAATGCTCCTACGGAGGTTTTTAATATTTCGCTAATTTCTTCATATTTTAATTCTTGAAAATATTTCATCTTAAAAACTTGTTGTTGTTTTTCGGGTAAGGAGGCTATTGCTTTATGCAGTTTTAATTGAATTTCATTTCCGTCAAAGTGTATGTCTGCTTCTAATTTTTCTATCATTTTTCCTTTTAATTCTTCATTTGATAAGCCTTTTTTCCTTGCTTTGCTATTTAAAAATGTGATGGTTTCATTTGTAGCAATACGATAAATCCATGAATAAAGTTTACTTTCTCCTTTAAAATTTTCGAGATTTTGAAAAACTTTTATAAATGTATTTTGTAAAATATCGTCTGAATCATCATGATCTGATACGATATTTCTTATGTGGTAATATAGTGGTTTTTGATACTCACGAATCAATTTCCTAAAAGCTTCATTTTGAGTTTTAGGATTTAGAAGTTCACTTAAGAATAATTTTTCGTCTTGCAAAATGTAAGGTGTTTGAGTATAAGACTAAAGATATTTAAAAAGGTTTAATTTAAATGGAAAAGGCTTTGTATATTTGGTTAAAAATTAAATTTTATGATTAAAACAGTTATTTTTGATATGGATGGTGTGATTGTAGATACTGAACCAGTTCATAAATATGCTTATTATCAATGTTTTAAAGAATTGTCAATAACGGTTTCAGATAGTATGTATGCGTCATTTACAGGGAATTCTACACGCAATGTTTTTCAAAAATTAAAAGAAACTTTTAATCTAGATTATGAAGTAGAAACTCTTGTGTTAAGAAAAAGAGAATTTTTTAATGAGGCATTTGATATAAAACCTGATTTAGAATTAATTGAGGGGGTTTTTAGATTTAATTAAAAAATTACACGCTCAGGGTATTCAGCTTATTCTAGCTTCTTCTTCTTCTGCAAGTACTATAAATCGTGTATTTAATCGTTTTGATTTAAATCAATATTTTACTCATAAAATAAGTGGTGAAGATTTTCCTAAGTCAAAACCAGATCCTGCTATATTTTTACATGCAGCCTCACTTTCGGAAGCTTCTAAAGAAAATTGTATTGTAATTGAGGATAGTACTAATGGTGTAAAGGCAGCCCATTCAGCTGGAATTTATTGTATAGGCTATAATAGTGTTAATTCAAAACTTCAAGATTTATCCTTAGCTAATGAGGTAATTCATCATTTTGATGAATTTCATTTTTTAAAGGATATTATGAATTAATGAGAACACGTTTTGTGTTTGAATAAACTTTTTAAGGAAGGGGAGTTGTTATTTGTTGTGAGTATAATTTATGGATATAGAAATAGTTTCTAAAATAAATTATTAATCTTTATTGTATTTTGAATTTTATTTATTCCAGTACTATTTTTTATTTGATAATAAATTAGTTAGTTTTATTTTCATTCCAATAATAACTATCAGGATAAGCTCTTTGTCCAAATATTGCAGTGCCTATTCTTATGATAGTTGCTCCCTCTGCTATGGCTGTTTCTAAATCTCCACTCATACCCATTGAAAGTTCTTTCATTTCTACATTGGGGATATCTAGTGCTATTATTTCTTCTTGAATGTTTTTAAGTAAGCGAAAACAATCTCTAACTTTATCAGTTTCGGCACTAAATAGACCTATAGTCATAAGTCCTTTTATTTTTAGAGTATTAAATTGAGCTACTTTTTCTATAAAATTGCGAGCATTATTAGGATTTATACCAAATTTACTTTCTTCTCTTGATGTGTTTATTTGTATTAAAACATCTATGGTTTTATTTTCAAGTTGTAATCTTTGATGTAATTTTTCAGCTAGATCTAAACGATCAAGAGATTGTATACATGAAACATCATATTTTAAAATTTCTTTTATTTTATTGGTTTGTAAATGTCCAATAAAATGATTTACATGAGAGATTTCTTTTAACGATTCATATTTTTCCTTTAGTTCTTGTACTTTATTTTCAGCTATTAATTTACTACCTGTACTTAATGCAATTTTTATACGCTCAGCTGAAACGGTTTTCGTTGCTAAAAGTAATTTTATTTCATCAGGATTTCGGTTGTTTTGTTTGCAAGCATTATTTATACGTTCTTTTATAATGTTAATATTTTTTAAAATTTCTTCAGTCATTGGATGATTTTTTATTTTTTTTCTTCTAGGTTTTTAATTAATATTGATTTTATAATGGTATATGCGTAGTCTTTAGCTTCCAGCAAAAGAGATATTATATTTACGTTCTATATTTTGTAAATCTTTAGGAAATCGGAGTAAGAGGTTGTTGTAATATTGTTCTAAAATTTCTTTTTCTGGGATTGCAAAATTTACTTGTAATTGAAAGCGTCTTAACAAGGCTATATCAATAATTTCTACATGATTTGTAGCGCATATCAATAAAGATTTATTAGGAAAATAATCTATAAGTTGGATAATTGTATTTACTAATCTTCTCATTTCTCCTACGTCTTTATCATCATTACCTCTTGCTTTTCCTATTTGGTCAAATTCATCTAAAAATAAAACAGCATTATCTCTAGCTGCTTTGTCAAAAATTTGTTTAATGTTTTGTGACGTTTCACCTATTCGTGAACAAACTATATTACTTAAATTAAGTATTAAAATATTTTTACCTAATTCTTTTGCAATAGCTTTTGCAGTCATTGTTTTACCACAACCCGAACTACCATGAAGTAAAATTTTATTATTTATAGGTAACTGATATTTATTTAATTCATCAAAATAGGTATGTTCTTTTATCAGTTGGAGGATATTTTTTTTATTGTTTTTTTCTAAAAAAACATCCTTTAAGAATATTTGTTCTTTGTCTTCTATAATAAGATTTTGTACATTCATTCTACTTTTATTATGAATTTTCTATTTATATTTTAGAAACAGAATTAATGATTCAAATTTAGTTAGGATAACTAACTTAAGCAAGTAAAATTTATTTTTTTTTTTGAATTTAAAGAAGGACTTAAATTGTGTAATTAATTATCTGTATGCTAAGGCAATGATTTTATATTAAGTTTATCCTTTTATTAATGTCAACTTAAGTTAGCCGTCAAACTTTAGGATAAATGGAAAAAAGGAAAAGGCTATCCAAAAAGTAATAAATTAACATGCAGTTTGTCACTCCGATAAGGAGGAGTCTCATAATCAATATTATGTAATTTCTCTCTTTGGTCGAGATGACAAGATTACGGATTTTTGGACAGCCTCAAGGTTTAAAAAATAGTATTATGTGGAAATTTCAAAGTTTAAATGGTATAATTATTTAAAATATGTATTAAATGTACACCGTAACTATATTTACTAAAAAAAGAAATTATTTTTGAATCATTTTGTACAAAATCTTTAAAATAATAAAAATATTTCAATAGAAATCATTAGTACGTTAGGAGTTAAGCATGAATAAAAACCTCCATAAAAAAACTTTATATTTTGATGCAAAATAAGTTCTTAATATTGAATACTCCAAAAAGAAAAGGGATTACTATTCTTAAAACTCTTTTTCTAAATATTTTTTGTGTTTTTATAGCTTTTAGAAAAAAATCAAAGTTACCGAAATCTATTGGTAGAGTATTTCAGATGAACTATGTAAAAAAATAAGACTAAATGTAGCCAAGACTCTTAAAAAAGTTATCCAATTCAAATTTTGATGATTCATTTTAGTTTTTTATTAGTTTTATTTTACTAATTGTATTTTCCTGATTAAGTATCAGGATATAGATTCCACTATTTAGGAAACTAGTATCTATATGATTTTTTACTAAATTTTCTTCTGAAATAATAATTTTTCCACTTAAATCAGTGATACTAAATTTAGTTTGAGCATTTTTTTTAGTTTCTATATGTATAAAATCTCTTATTGGGTTAGGATAATAGTCATAATTTATTGGTTTAGTTTGATCTAGGTTTAAAGAAATAATCGGAATAGTTTTAGTAATAGATTCTGAACAATTATTTTTGCGAGTTGTTAAAGTAATAGATTTATCACCTGTTGATTGAAAATTATAAATAGGGGATAATTCATTTGTTCTATATTCATTATTAATATTCCATGATATAGAATCATAATTATTAGATTGATTTTGTAATTGAATATTTGTTCCATTAACTAAAAAAGAGAAATCAGGTGTAAATTATAAGTATTTATAAGCCAATTAGGTTTATTTTTAAGTACAACACTATCGGATATTTTTTGTAGGTAGATAGCCGTAATCTCATCAATACCTCCATAAAAATTACAAGGTGCTATATTTTCTTGATATAATGTATTAAATATAGAACAAGCTACAAGATATGAGCCTTTTAATCCGGGGTGAACGTCATTATAAGTAGAATGTAATAAAAGATCCTTGCTAGAAATATAATGTTCTTTGAAACATTCACCTGCTGGAAACGAAAGGAACTTTCATACCATGTGCAATTGCAGTTATTGAATCTTTTATTTTTGTTTGACTTGCAAAATAATTTTCGTAATTACCTCCGCCATTGTTATTACTACCAATACCATTTGATATTTCATACAATATTATTTTAGAACAAGGACTATATTTTTGTATAGAATCCATTAGTCTTCTTCCTCTATTTATTGTTGTTTTTGTAGAGGAAGAAAAACCTACAGACTCTCCTGTACCAGGTTGAAGAATGATTGCATCCCATTTCTGTGAAGAAAATAAGCGATAAATATTATGATCATTTACATGATTTACAAATCCAGTTCCTCCTTGTGCATATTGTTGTACCTCAACATTCTTTCCTTTTGTGTTTGCAAGATTTTGAAATAATGTGGGCATATTATTATAGTAGGTCATACTATTTCCTATAAATAATATTTTTTCTTGTGCAAAGAAATTAAGATAAGAATATAAAAAGAAGGTTAAAATTATAATTTTTCTCATTTATTATTATATTTCCGTTAGTAGTAAATTAATGTTTTTATAAGGAAAAACAGAATTGCGAATACGATCTGTATCTTATTTACGATTACCTAAATAAAACTTGAATAGATAAATTTAGTGATGATTAATTATGTAAAAGTACTAAAATCATTGTGAAAATAAGATATGTGTAAAAAGAACAGAATACATTTTTATTTAATAGAACTATTATATTGTAATGAAGAGCCTAATCTTTATATTTTTATTAACATTTTATTGAATATTAGAAGCTTATATTTGGGAAAACGATTTTACTGATGCGATTTATAATAAAAGCCACTATTTTTCTAGGTTCTTTGTTTGCACAAGCTCAAATAAAAGTTCCACAAGCAAGCCCTAAAGCTCTTTTTACACAAACTGTTGGTTTAACAGAAGTAGAAATAGAATATTCTCGTCCTAGTGTAAAAGGAAGAATTATTTATGGAGATTTGGTCCCCTTCGGAAAAATATGGCGTGCAGGTGCAAATGCTAATACTACAATTAATTTTTCTGATGATGTAATAATTAATGGCGGTACCTTAAAAAAAGGGAAATATGCTTTATATGTAATGCCTAAAGCAGAAGAATGGGAGATTTATTTTTATAATGATACCCAGAATTGGGGAACTCCCGAAAAGTGGGACGAAACAAAAATAGCTCTCAAGGCATCTTCTAAAACCGAAATATTACATAAATCAGTAGAAACATTTACAATAGGAATTTCTAATATAGATTTTAGTGGTGCCAATCTTGAATTTTTGTGGGAAAAAACTTCTGTATCCTTGCATTTTGAAGTGCCTACAAATAAAATAGCTATTGCTTCTATAGAAAAAACATTAAACGGACCTACCTCAGGAGATTATTTTGCAGCTTCTCAGTATTATTATAACACAAACACGGATTTTAATAAAGCTTTACTATATATTAATAAAGCGTATGAAATGAATGAAAAAAAACCTTTTTGGTATATGAGGCTTAAATCACAAATTCAAGCCAAATTAGGAGATTATAAAGGAGCTGTTGAGACAGCAAAAATTCATTAGAAGGAGCTAAATTAGCAAATAATTTAGATTACATAAAGATGAATGAAGAGAGCATTAAAGAATGGACTAAAAGATAAGCTAATAAAATTATCTTTATTATCTATAGTATAGATTGCTTATTATAAGCTGTTTTTTATCCGTTTTGCTTTTCTAGAGTTCTATCTTTAAATAATCAATTTTAAACAATTTTATATTATAAGAAAAGAAAATATATTTAAAAACTAACGATTCTATTATTTTGCTTTGTTTTAGCGGATCAAAAGAGAAAATATTCAATAGGAAAAAATTAGTATATTGATTTTGAGGTGTTTTCTAATATAAGAACGATAAGTTAAAAGTTATTTTTTACTTTAAGAATACCCTCTTTTATATTTAGTGATAATTATCATTTTTTATATGAATATTTAAGAGTAAATTAGAGCATGAAATAAGCTAAAGAACTAAATCTTTTAATAAGTAAACTATCTTAACTAAAACTTATATATATGAAAACCATTTTAGTCCCTACTGATTTTTCAGATGCAGCTAATAATGCAAGCCTTTTTGCTCTAGAATTAGCAAAAAAAATCAAGCAAAAGTACTTTTGCTGCATAGTTATAACCTACCTATAGTAGATGTACAGTCAGGTATTTTAAGTGCCAATATGCTTTATACGAGTATAGATCTAGATGAATTTGATCTTTTTAAAGAAAATAATGAAAAATTAAATAAGTTAGCTTATTCAAAAGGATTGGAAGATGTAGAAATAAGTCATAAAATTGTTCTAGGAGAATTGAGTGTTAGCATAAATCAATGTGTAAAAGAAGAAAAAGTAGATTTTATTATAATGGCAACTTCTGGAGATGATGATTGGTTTTCTAAAGTAATGGGAACTAATACTGATTCCGTAATTTTAACAGCAAGTGTACCCACATTAGTATTACCCGACGGATGCAACACAAAAGAATTAGAAACTATAGGGTTTACTACAAGATTTAAAGAAAAAGATAGAGAACCATTTATTCAAACAATAAATTTAGCTAATAAATTAGGATGGTCCGTTAAATGTTTGCATGTTATAACTTCAGAAAATGAAGTGTCAGAGGAGATCATAGATTCTTGGAGAAAAGAGTTTGAAAATGATAACGTTAGTTTTATTCTTAATAAATCAGAAAACGTAGTAGATGCTATAGAATATTTTATTAATCATTATCAAATAGATTTATTAGGAATGGTTACTTATAAAAGAGATTTTTTTACAGAGCTTTTCACTAAGCGATTGACTCAAAAAATGACTCATAGAGTACAAGTTCCAGTACTTGTTTTTCATGCTTAGTAATTATTGAACATACATTTACATTATAAAAGGCTGTCTTAAATAAAGTAATCTTTAATTTCTAGTTTGTCAATTACATAAATAATAAGTAACAATGTTATGTAATTCTTTAGGTGTCCATATCTTACAAAGACTAGACAAAAATTAGATGTAAAAAAGAAATTGTAACTTTTAAGACAGCCATTTTAGTATGATAGTATAACTAAAATTTCAAATGATTTAATATATATTTAGTAAATTTGGTAGCCCCTTGATTATTTAAATGACCACAAGATGAAAAATAATGATCATCAGTTATTGCGTTTTCAAAATTGTGAATTTCAGGATAAATTTTGTTTATTTTTTCAAAATAGCTCATCCCTTTAGTAGATTTACACATAGGTGTCATTACCAAAAATAATTGAATATTGTGTTCCTTGCAAATTCGTTTAATATCATCTAAATAACGGTTACGCATAGGTTTTAATCCTGAAATATTGTTATTCATTCTTTTCCAATTTGTACCCCTTAAAGGATAATACCCTTTATTATCTAATAAATTTGTCCTCTCTTTTATAAAAGATTTATTTATTTCTCTAAAACCAATTTTATTATCAAATTTTAGGTATCTATAAAAAGGAATATAGTAAAGTTGTAAAAAATCAACCTCTGATCTAAAATGATCTTTTATTATTGGATTAGAGTGTAAATAGGGCATAAAGCGAGAAGTAGTTCCTTCATCTCTTTTTTCATTACAAATACTTAAATCTGCTTCCAATAATAAATTTTTGATTTTAAATTTTTGTTGGAGCATTATTTTTAACATAAGATTGGTTTCAAAAAGATGTGATCCACTCATACCAAAATTAAAGGTTTTGTATCCTTTTTCTTCAAAAATAGAAGGAACAAAATGATTATTAGCTCTAGATGTTCCCATAATAACTACATCATAGACCTTATTTTTTGTATGCAATACATATTCAACTTTATTTCTCTTACTTGAAGAAGAAATAATAAAAGTATAAAGTATATCAAGGAAAATACTACTTATTAGGATAATAAATAGTATCGTTAAAGCATGTTTGAAAAATTTTTTCATTAGAATTGAAAATATATAAACTCTTTATAATCAGAATAAACACCTAATGCAATTAAAGCTAAAATTAAGATAAATAATTTAATATAAACAAATTTACCAGAAATAGGCTCTATTTTATTTCTATTAAACCATTCAAATAAAATAAAAGATAATATTAATGGAATTAATTCATAAGAATAACGTTCATTATCTAAATACTGTGCAGAAAAATCGTTATTAGTAAATAATTTATAAATATAATTATAGGCATCTGTTATAGATTTAGCTCTAAAAAATATCCATGCTAAAGAAGAAAGAAGAAAGGTATTTATAATATTGATCAAGGTTTTAATTCCAGAAAGATTCCATTTGATATATATATATCCAATATTATCTCTATTTTTATTAAATAATAGTAGAGGTAAAAAATAAATTGCATTTATAAGTCCCCATACAATAAAAGTCCAATTGGCTCCATGCCAAAATCCACTCACTAAAAAGATAATAAACGTATTTCTAACTTGCATCCATTTTCCTCCTTGACTACCACCTAAAGGGATATATAGATAATCTCGAAACCAAGATGATAAAGAAATGTGCCAACGACGCCAAAATTCAGCAATGTCCCTAGAAAAATAAGGATAATCAAAGTTTTTTAATAAATCAATTCCAAATAATTTAGACGTTCCTAAAGCAATATCCGAATAACCGCTAAAATCACCATATATTTGAAAAGCAAAATAAATAGCCCCTAATAATAAAGAATAAGAATTCATTGCGCTCGAATGGTCAAAAATAGCATTTGCATACAATGCACAAGAATCAGCAATGACAACTTTTTTTACTAATCCCCATATCATTTGATAGGTTCCTTCTTTCGCTTTTTCGAAATTAAATTCTCTTTTTACTTTTACTTGAGGAAGTAAATGAGTTGCTCTTTCAATAGGTCCAGCTACTAACAAAGGAAAATAACTTACAAATAGAGAATAATCAATAAAATTATATTCAGCTCTGATTCTTTTTTTATAGATGTCAATAACATAAGACAAGCCATGAAAGGTATAAAATGAAATTCCAACAGGTAGTATAAGTTTTAACAGATAAGGATGCGCCTCAAATCCTATTTTATTACATAAATCAGCAAATGATTGAGCAAAGAAATTATAGTATTTGAAAATTCCTAAAAAGCCTAAATTTATTCCAACACTTAACCAAAACCAAAATTGAGCAACTTTTTCATTAGTACTTCTTTCTATTTTTATGCCTGAAATATAATCTAAAAGTGTTGAAAAAATTAATAAAAATAAAAAATGCCAATCCCAACAAGCATAAAAATAATAACTAGCTACTATTAGTAAAGTGTTTTGTCCTTTTTAGATTTGTTAAAAACAAACCAATAAAGAATAAAAATAATAGGTAAAAAAATTGCAAATTCTAAAGAATTAAAAAACATTGTATCTTAACATTTTATTTAAAAATCAAAAAAGTATAAGAAAATTAAAAGACTTATATAATTTCTAGACGATTTTGAGTGTACAAAAATAATTCAATTTATACTTGTTAGGTACTATTTTATCTAATTCTTTTGAAGAGCATAGGAAAATGATACCCTATATAAATAGTATAAATAGATTTTTTTAACCTTTAGTAAATATTTAATCATTTATAAATTGCGCACTCATTATAAATATGGTATTTTCGCTTTTTAGAATTTTAACGAGTCATAAACCATTTTATAAAAAGGCAAATCATGAGTTATTATACCATAAAGGATTTAGAAAACTATTTTAAAATGTATAAAAAATCGGTACGAGAACCCAAAAAATTTTGGGATAAAATAGCCGATGAAAATTTTATTTGGTATCAAAAATGGGATAAAGTTTTTGATTTTGATATGCAAAAAGCTGAATTTAAATGGTTTATTGATGCAAAAGTTAATATAACAAAAAATTGTATTGATCGTCATTTAGCAAGAAAAGGAGATAAAACAGCGATTATTTTTGAGCCTAATAATCCCGAAGAAATATCACAAAAAATAAGCTATAATGAACTTTATCAAAGAGTTTCAAGAATGGCCAATGTTTTACTTGAACAAGGTATAGAAAAAGGAGATAGAGTTTGCATTTATTTACCAATGATACCTGAATTAGCAGTAGCCGTTCTAGCTTGTGCAAGAATAGGGGCTATTCATTCTGTGGTTTTTGCAGGTTTTTCAGCAGGTGCTTTAGAAGCTCGAATAAATGATTGTCAAGCCAAAATGGTAATTACATCTGATGGTGGTTATAGAGGTGATAAAAAAATCAATCTAAAAGGAATTGTAGACGAGGCGTTGGAACGTTGTCATGGTGTTAAAACCGTTTTAGTTGTTGAGCGTACCAAAGAAAAAAATAGATATGAAAATAGGACGTGACCACTGGTTACAACCCTTATTAGAAAATGCTTTAGATACCAGTGTGGCTGAAATAATGGATGCTGAAGATCCATTATTTATCCTATATACTTCAGGTTCTACAGGAAAACCAAAAGGAATGTTACATACAACAGCCGGATACATGGTTTACACGGCTTACACATTTAAAAACGTTTTTAATTATAATGATGGAGATATATTTTGGTGTACAGCAGATATAGGCTGGATTACAGGACACTCTTATTCATTATACGGGCCACTTTTAAATGGTGGAACAACCGTAATAAGTGAAGGCATATTATCATATCCCGATTTTTCACGTTATTGGCAAATAATAGAAAAACATAAAATAACACAATTTTATACAGCTCCTACAGCCATTCGTTCTTTAGCTAAAGAAAATTTAGACTATGTACAAAAATTTCCTTTAAAATCATTAAAAGTAATAGGTTCAGTAGGAGAACCTATTAATGAAGAAGCTTGGCATTGGTATAATGACCATGTAGGAGGAAAACGTTGCCCATTAGTAGATACATGGTGGCAAACAGAAACAGGTGGAATTATGATTGCACCCATACCTTTTGTAACTCCTACTAAACCCACTTATGCTACTTTACCATTACCTGGAGTTCAGCCCGTTCTGATGGATGAGTTGCGTAATGAAATAGAAGGCAATCAAGTTGTAGGAAGTTTATGTATTAAATTTCCATGGCCAAGTATTGCAAGAACTATTTGGGGAGACCATGAACGTTATAAAAAAACTTATTTCTCTCAATTTCCTGGAAAATATTTTACAGGAGACGGAGCACTACGCGATGAAGTGGGATATTATAGAATAACAGGTAGAGTAGATGATGTAATTATTGTTTCAGGACATAATTTAGGAACCGCCCCTATTGAAGATTCTATCAATGAGCATCCAGCAGTAGCTGAAAGTGCTATAGTAGGATCACCTCATGATATAAAAGGAAATGCTTTATATGGTTTTGTTATTCTAAAAGAAACAGGAGAACATCGTGATCGTGAAAATTTAAAAATTGAAATTAATCAAATTATTTCTGACCAAGTAGGACCTATTGCTAAATTAGATAAAATTCAATTTGTTAGCGGTTTGCCTAAAACCCGTTCAGGCAAAATTATGCGTAGAATTTTAAGAAAAATAGCTTCTGGTGATCTAGAAAATTTTGGTGATACTTCTACTTTATTAAATCCAGAAATAGTGGAGGAAATAAAAAAGGAAAAATATAAATAAAAAGAAACCTAATTATTTAAATTGCCCCAAAAAATAATAACTATTTGGGGCAATCCGTTTTTTTGAAAACTTTTTTACAACCAATCTTAAAACCTAAAATTTATTTACTATTTAAAAACACTAATTCTCTAAAATCTTACATTTTTATGATCTTCCATAAGGCTGATTTCTGATCTTTTCTAAATAATTACACTATTGATACTTCCTATTTATTTTTAATTTAAAATAACATTTTTTATTTGTAACTTTATGTGAATTAAAATAGTTCTTGTTTTAAAAAAAATATTTTATTTGATTGTTTTTGGAAATTTTGTTTGTGGTACAAACTTTATAAAAGTTATGAAAAAGTAATAAGTTTTTTTAAATGATTTATAACAGACTTGTATCGGATGAAAGATTATAACATTTTTAGTTATATAAAAGAAAAATAGACATGACTTAAAGTATTATTGTCTCTTTTTTCTTCTATGTAAAGTGTTTTTGAGCGATTAAAATCGTGTTTTGTCGATTTTTATCTATAATATACTTAATACTATCAATATTACGTATTTTTGTATAAATTTTCATATAAAATGAAGAGAACGTTACCCCTTTTTGGGAAAATTGCTCCCACAGTTTTCCTATTCGTATTCGTGATACTATTTAGTCAAATTTCAAAAGCCCAATGTGGTGGAGATGACTCTGGCGTTATTACGGTTTGTGATATTACCAATCCAGGTAATAAAGCTATTGATTTATTTTCTTTATTAGGAGGCAATCCTGTTAGAGGAGGAGTTTGGCTAGATGATGAATTATCTGGAGGATTAAATCCAACAACAGGCATCCTAAATGTCCAGAAAATTAGAAGAAGTGGTAAGTATACTTATACTTACACAGTTTCAAATGTTTCTGGCTGTATAGATACCACTGGTACTGTAGAGGTAACAGTAGGAAATTATGCTGGTGTTCCAGGACCAAAAGGAACTGCTTGTGGAGATAATGTTTATAATTTATTCTTATTATTTGACGGAACAGGATCCAATAATATAAGCCCTCAATTTAATGGAGTATGGGTGAATGAAACGAATAATTTAGGCGTTTCATCTAACTTTTTTGATACTTCTGTTGAAAACCTAAAAGAACCTAAGACTTATACATTTTCTTATACCGTAAATGAAGTAAATGAATGTCCTGCAAGTAGAGCTATAGCGCAGTTAACCGTTTATCCACCAGCACAAAAAGGAACAGCTTTACCTCTTAAAATTTGTGATAACGAGGATTTTTCAGTATATCAAAATATAAATTTGTTTGATAGATTAGAAGGAGAAGATCCAGGAGGTAGATGGTATGATGACAATAATACGGGTGAATTAACTTCTTTATCAGATTCTTTTATAAATGTTGAAAGAATCTACAAAAAATTTGGAGTAGGATCTTATTCTTTTACTTATGAAGTATATCCTACTAATCCGATATGTGATAAAAAAACATCAGTTTTTGTTATAACAATAGAGAAATTTATAGATTATTTAAATGTATCATTAGTCGTTACTCCAAATAAAAGATGTATTGATGAAGTTCAAACAACTTCTTTTAACGCTATATTATCTCAAAATCCAGTTTTAATACCTGATGGGAATTATTTGGTCACTTATAATGTTGCAGGCGATAACGGTAATTATTATAATACTAAACAAGGAATTGAATTTAAAAAAGGAGTTGCTGATTTTACGATTCCTAATATGAAATTTAATATATCAGGTAATTATTCAGTTAATGTTACAGATCTTGTGTATGTTGATGCGTTAGGAATTTGTCCTAATAATTTCATAGATCAATCATTTATGGTTAAAATTAATCCATTACCTAATCTCCAAAATAGTATTTTAACTGTAAATGAAGTCTGTCAAAATTACAATGCTAATGCAACTATAAAGAATGCCTTATTGTTAGAAAATGGTAGTTATTCTATTCTATACAATTTGAGTGGAGCCAATGTAGCAGTTAACCAATTTTTAACTTTTAACGTATTAGGAGGAGTTGCTAATTTTAACATACCTAAGAATTTATTGCTTAATGCTGGAAAAACAGAAATTATAGTTACAAAAATAACAAATAATGAAACAGGATGTTCAAGTATAGTTGACTTAAGAAGTATCTTTAATGTAAAGCCTTTACCTTTCGTTTCTAATTTAAAAGTATTAGTTAATGATGTATGCAAGGATAAAGAAGTTGAAGTATTTATTACAGGTTTAGAATCATTAAAACACATCAAATTATTTTATGATCTTAATGGAGCTAACAATTCTCATAATAATGAAATAGATTTAGATATAGTTTCAGGAAAAGCTAAATTTATTTTGCCCAAAAAAGTATTACCCAATATAGGTATTACAACAATATTATTGACTGAATTGACCAATATAGATAACTCCTGTAATATAGTGTTGAATAATATTATAGATACTTTTAGTATATATAATTATCCTGAATTACCTATTGTATCAGATCAAGTTTTCTGTGAAACAGAAAATGCTACAATACAAAACTTAAAACCACAAGGAAATGATTATTTATGGTATAGCTCGGATCTTGCTATTAGCTCATTATCAAGTACTTTTTCTTTAAAATCAGGTAAGTACTATGTTTCAAAAATTAATTTAGCAACAGGTTGTGAGACAGAGCGAGTACCTGTAAATATTATGATTGATATTGTTGAAGCCCCGATATTAAATCCGAATGGAGAAAATTTTTGTGGATTAAATAAACCTACAATTAAAGATTTGTCTAATAAAACAAATGCCTCTTCAACTATAGAATGGTATGATGCTTTAGTCAAAGGAAAACTAATGCTACCCTCTAATTTACTACAGGAAGGAATGACCTACTACGGATTTAGTACAAATTCAATAAATGGATGTAAGTCAAAAGAGGTCCTAACCGTGACTGTTTCATTGACAGATTGTAATGTTCCTGATAACTTTTTTATTCCTGATGGTTTTTCTCCTAATGGAGATGGTATAAATGATACTTTTCATATTCCGAATATAGAATTTGTTTATCCTAATTATACTATTGAAATTTATAATAGATATGGTAATTTATTATTTAGAGGAAATAAAGATAATGATTGGGATGGTAAAAACTCTGCCTCAGTTAATTTGGTTGACTCAGTAGTTCCTAATGATGTATATTTTTATTTAATCAATTTTAATAAAGATAATATTCCAGCAAAACAAGGACGTCTATATTTGAATCGTTAATATTATTAAAGTAACAAGATCAATGAAAAAGTATATATATATAGGCTGTTTATTATTAATTAGCCTTACGGATTTTGCTCAACAAGATCCTCAATATACACACTATATGTATAATATGAGTGTGGTAAATCCAGCTTATGCTACAGTAAAAGAATCCGTTTTAGACTTAGGTGTGCTATATCGTTCACAATGGGTTGGAGCTGTTGGAGCTCCTAAAACGATGACTGCCTTTGCTCATATACCTGTAAATAAAAAAATAGAATTAGGACTTTCATTAGTTACAGATAATATAGGAGATGGTGCTAAAAAGAAAATAATTTTTATGCTGATTTTGCATATATACTTCAACTGGAAGGAAGCCAAAGATTATCCTTTGGGATGAAAGCAGGATTTACGAATTTAACAACAAATTTTAATGGTTTCAAATTAGAATCAGGAAATACAACTACAGATCAAGCTTTTAATAATAATATAAATGCTTTTAAACCAAGTGTAGGAGTAGGAGCTTATTACTTTACAGATACGTATTATATAGGAATTTCAGCTCCCAATTTATTACCAACTAAACATATTGAGGAACGTCAAGGAATTAATGCATTAGGATCAGAAGAAATACATTTATTTGCTACAGCAGGATATGTTTTCGATATAAATGAAATGTGGAAACTAAAACCTTCTATCATGGCAAAAATTGTAAAAAACGCCCCAGTATCATTAGATATTTCAGCAAATTTTTTATATAATAATCGTTTAGAATTAGGAACTTCTTATAGATTAAATGATTCAGCAAGCGGTTTAATAGCCATTAATGCTACGAGTAACTTAAAAATAGGATATTCATACGATCATACATTGTCTAATTTAGGGAGATTTAATTCAGGTACACACGAAGTATTCTTAATTTTTAATTTAGATTTATTGACAAAAGGATATGATAAATCACCAAGATTTTTCTAACAATATACAATATCAACTTCCTTTTAATTGCGACCGTTAAAAAATAAATTTTAAAAAGATGAAAAGATTATTATATATATCAATTCTTTTATTTTCATTATTGGGTTTTACTCAAGAAAATAATTTAGAACGAGCAAGAAAATATTTTAATAGAACCTATTACAGTGAAGCGATACCATTGTATGAAAAGCTAGTAGTTGAAAATCGTTCACAAGAGATCATTCAAAATCTTGGGGATTCATATTATTTTACAAATGATTTGAAAAGTGCACAGCGATATTATCGTTTTTTGATTAAAAATTATGGAAAAGATTTATCTGAAGAATACTATTTTCGTTTTTCAGAATCATTAAAAGCTACCGCAAATTATGCAGAAGCAAATCAAGTTTTAATTGATTACTATTCTAAAAAAGGAAAATCTTCTGAATTGATACTATTAGAAAAAGATCTTAAAATATTGGAAAATGTAACAGCTATTGGTGAACGTTTTAAAATTAAAAATCTAGAAATAAATACTAATAAATCTGAGTTTGGAGCTGTTATTTATAATGATAAATTAGTTTATGCAGCTACTAAAAAAGAACCAAATTTTTTAGATAAAATATATAAATGGAATAATGAATCTTATTTAAATTTAGTTTCAGTTCCATTAAAAAACATTTATATAAAAGATTCAGTAGTAAACTATTTTGCAAACGAGTTAAAATCTTCAATGCACGAAGCAACTCCTGTTTTTACAGCAGATGGAAAAACAATGTATTTTACTAGAAATTACACAAAAAAAAATGGTAGAAGGGCTAAAAATGATGATAAAATTTCAGTATTACATATTTATAGAGCTCAATTAATTAATGGTAAATGGGATAATATAATTTCATTACCTATTAATAATCCTAATTATTCTACAGCTCATCCAGCATTAAGCCCTGATGAAAAAATGCTTTATTTTTCATCTGATATGCCTGGAAGTAAAGGTTCTTTCGATATTTATAGTGTTGAAATTAATGATGGTTTGTTTGGAAAACCAAAAAATTTAGGCAATTTAATAAATACCACACGTCGTGAACAATTTCCTTTCGTTTCAAAAGATAATAAGTTATATTTCTCTTCTAACGGACATATAGGTTTTGGAGCTCTGGATGTTTTTGTTTCAGATATTGCCAATGAAAACTTTTCTAAGCCAACAAATATAGGTTTGCCAATCAATTCAGGAGTAGATGATTTTGCTTTTAATATTGATTCAAACACTAAAGAAGGTTTTTTTTCATCTAATAGAAAAGGAGGAAAAGGAGGAGATGATCTTTATTTTATATCTGAAATAAAACCTCTTATTCTAGAAGATTGTAAACAATATATATCAGGTATAATTACGGATCTAGATACAACTTTACCATTAAAAGAAGTAAAAGTTATTTTATATGATCTAATTAATAAAAAAGATATAGAAATTGTTACAACTGATTTTAATGGTAAATTTAGATTCACAGTCGAATGTGAAAAAGAATATACAATAAAAGCATCAAAAGAAGGGTATATAGATGATAAACACTCATTATTAGTTCAAAAAGAACGAAATAAAGAAAATGATGCTTCTATGAAATTAAAATCTTTAGCCAAAATTCAAGAAGAAAAAGATATTGCAGAACAAGTCAAGAAAAAGGCAGAGGAAGAAGAAAAAGAAAAAGAAAGAGCTATAGAAGAAGAAAAGAAAAAGAAAAAAGAAAAGAAATTTTAGCAAAAGAAAAAGATATTATTGTTCAAAAAGATAAACTAATTATAAAAACAGATCCTATATATTTTGATTATGATTTGTGGTATATTCGTCGTGATTCTAAACCAATACTAGATAAAGTAATTGATTTGATGAAAAAATATCCTGATATGATTGTAGAAATTGGCTCACATACAGATATAAGAGGAGGAAAAACATATAATTTAATTTTGTCAGAAAATAGAGCAACTTCTACAAAAGATTATTTTATAGATAAAGGAATAGAATCTAAAAGAATTATTGCAAAAGGATATGGAGAAAGTCAACCTGTTATAAAATGTAGTACTGAAGAATCTTGTACAGAGGAAGAACATGAGTTAAATCGTAGAAGTGAATTTGTTATTAAAGATTTGTAGCAAATATTTATATTAAATATACTAAAGCCGTTTCATTTTTATAGAAACGGCTTTTTTTGATATTTATGCCTAAAAAAGTAATAGTATTACAGTAAATATTTTATTGAATTATTTTTTATGAATAAATTTACATAAAAAAAGTATGTTTTCTAAAACTTGTAAATATGGGATTAGAGCAATTATTTTTATTGCATCTGAATCTGTAATTAATAAAAAAATGAGTCAGAAGGAAATAGCTAATCAAATAGATTCTCCAATGGCTTTTACAGCTAAAATTTTACAAAAGTTAGTTCATAAAAATATTGTTTCATCTTCTAAAGGAAGTGGAGGAGGGTTTTATATTGAAAAAAATAGATTGAATAAAATAACACTGCTAGAAATTATTGAAGCTTTAGATTGTGATTCTATTATTAAAGGTTGTGGACTTGGGTTAAGAGATTGTTCTGAAGAACATCCATGCCCCTTTCACGATAAGTTTAGAATAATAAAATCAAATTTATTGAATGTTTTTAGAAATACAACCCTAGAAGAATTAGCATCAGGAATAAAGAAAGGTAGCGCATTTTTAAAATACTAAATACTGATAAAAGTCATAAAATAAAACCTTGTAATAAGATATTTTTATCCTATTATAAGGTTTTTATTATATAAATAGATGAAAACTAACCAAGGTAAGACTTTCTATTAAGAGATGCTAATTACAAACTGTTGAAACCTATTTTTGAAATAAAAATATGAGATAAGTAAATATAAAGTAGAATTAAATTTAGTTTAATAAATAGAATATGATTAAGTATTATGACGATTTTATAAAGTATGGAGGGGTAGAAAAAATATTTAAAAAAAATGAAGTAATTTTTAATGAAGGTGAATCAGCTTTATTTTTTTATTTTATTATAAGCGGTGGTATTAGGATGTTTAACAGAAACGAGGAAGGAAAGGAGTTTGTACAAGGTTATTTTTTGACTGGACAAAGTTTTGGAGAACCCCCCTTTATTTATTGATGAAAGTTATCCTACTACAGCAGCTTGTATAAAAGATAGTATGGTTTTAAAACTTTCTAAAAATAAATTTTTCAATATGCTTGAAGACATACCAGAATTGAAGACATTATTCATTAAAATTTTATCTAAAAGAATTGTAGGAAAAGCTAAGTCTTCAAAGGATATAATTAATCAAAATACAGAACAAAAAATAATTTCTTTTTTAATGATTCAAAAACCAGAAAACATAAAAAAAAAGATTTTTATTCCTTTTACTCGTCAAGAAATTGCAAATTTTACAGGGCTTAGAGTAGAAACTGTTATTCGAGCTTGTTCAAAATTAAAAAAAACAGGCATTATTGAAATTATTAATCATAAAATCTATTTTTAATGAAAATTACGAATAAGAATTGGTTATTCATTTCTATTTTTAATTTGTTTATTGTTGTAATTTTAGGAACTATAATGCGTTATAAAATAGCTTTTGAATTTCCTTTTTTCAACAAAAAAATCTTCTGCATTCACATTCGCATTTTGCCTTTTCAGGTTGGATTACTCAAACATTATTTATTTTATTAGGATCATTTCAAAATCAATTAGTTTCTAAAAAGTATAATATGTTACTTGTGATAAATCTAATTTGTTCTTATGGAATGCTTTTTTCATTTATAATGCAAGGTTATGGTTTAATATCCATAATACTATCAACTTTATCTATAATTATAACTTATTTTTTTGTTTATTACTTTTACAAGGATAATAAAGAAAATACTATTTCAAATATATGGATTAAAGGAGGATTGTTTTTTAATATTTTTTCTACTTTAGGAACTTTTTGTTTAGCCTATATGTTGGCTACAAAAAATATAAATGAAACAATTTATTATTCTTCTATTTATTTTTATTTACATTTTCAATATAATGGTTGGTTTTTCTTTAGTATTATTGGATTGTTTATTAAAAATTTATCATTGGACATAAAAACAACAAAACAGTTAAGAAATTCTTTTTATGTATTTTTTATTTCTTGTATAATAACGTATGTATTGTCTATACTTTGGGTTAAAATTCCCAAATGGTTGTTTGTATTAACTGCTATTTTTACTTTTTTAAATTTTTATTTTTGGTTAAAGATTCAATATGTTTTTATTATAAAATTTAAAGAAAAATATAGAATATTACCTTCTATTGTAAAAAGAATTTTATTGATAATTCTGATAGCAACTAATTTAAAATTTCTTTTACAAATAGGTTTACTTATAGATGATTTAAAAGAGTTTGTATGTACTAATAGAACTATCATAATTGGTTATTTACATTTAGTATTTTTATGTATCGTTACATTGTTTTTATTAGTTATTTTGTTTATAGAAAGAATATTAGATCTCAAAAAAAATACTATTTTGGGTTTAAAAATATTTAGTTTAGGAGTAGTTTTAAATCAAGTATTTTTATTTGCTCAAGGAGGTTTCCCTTATTTTAATATTTACTTGCCTTTCACAAATGAAGTTTTAATTTATATTTCTTTATTAATATTAGTAGGAGTGTTATTAGTATTGATTTCTCAAATAAATAAAGAGTACTAATACAATATAATTTTGTTAATTCAAGAAATTTTATCATTCAGGTATTTTGGATTTTATCCGTTACTTATATAGTTTATTGTTTAAATATTGATAAAAAGAATAATTATTATAATTAGAAATAAAAACTTATTAGGATAAATTTCCAAGCGATATTTGCTTTTTTAGTTCCATAAATTCAAATGCTACTACTACTAATTTTATTAAAAAAAGAAGCATTGTAAGGCTAATCTTGATAATATGATGTATATCAGTTGTTTGTAAAAAGATGTTAATAAGGTTAATATTAATAAAAGACTATACGTTTTAATTAAATGTTTTTCCATAGTTTAAAAAATTAAATATAAAGTAGGAAATAAGATTAACCAGATTAGGTCACACATGTGCCAAAAAGCTGCAGACGCTTCTATATCAAATAGATTTTTGGTTAAATTATTTTTGTCTTTGTTAAAATAAATAGCTAAGAGAATGAATAAACCAATTAATACATGTAAATAGTGAAAGCCTGTTAGTAACCAATAATAAGTAAAGAATGTATTTGTTTCTAAGTATATATTATGACTTAGTTTTTCAAAATACTCATAGCTTTTTAAGACTAAGAAGAACACTCCTAGTAGCATGGTTATTTTTAGGTATACATTAAATTTTTTATGATTATTCTTTTTAGCATAATTAACAGAAACAGCCATAAAGAAACCACTTGTAAGTAATATAAAAGTATTGATAACTCCTATTAGATTATTTAACTTTAAGCGTGATTCGTTAAATATTTTTATTTCTTCTTGTGCATTATAGCTCATAGCTATAATTGCCATTCCGAAAGTTAAAATTTCTAAAAAGATAATTATCCATACTAAAATACCTCCAGGAGGATAATAAAAGTTTTTATAGTTTTTTGTCGTTTTGTTCATTTACAATGTTTTAGAGTTATATATTATTGTCTTTTAATTTTATCAAACAAATAGACTAGGGCATTTATTAGTTCGATAGGGTTTTTAAGTATTTGAAAATGATTTTGACCAAACATTTGAGGTAAATAATATTTAGCTTGTGCTTCTATAGTTAAGGCATAAGAATTTATTTGATTCCCATATAATTCTTTTAATGCTTGTTTTACATCATTTATACCATATTTACCTTCATATTTATCATAATCATTTGGTTTTCCATCAGAAATTAAGATAATCCATTTGTTTTTAGTTTTACGTGTTTTTAATCTATTTCCCGCGTGTCTAATAGCACCTCCAATGCGTGTGTAACCTCCAGGTTTTATATAACCAATTCTTTTTTTACCGATGTCCCAAGTTTCGGTAAAGTCTTTTAGTGTAATATAATTTATATGATTTCTTGTTTTTGATGAAAAGCAGTCTATTGAAAAGTCAATATTAAATTCATGTAAAATTTCACCAAATAAGATAGAAACTTCCTTTTCTACATCTAAAACTTTGTTTCCATCTACATAACTATCACTAGATAAGCTGACATCCAGTAATAATAAAATGGAAAGATCTTTTTCTTTTTTTCTATTTGAAAAATAAATATTTTCAGAAGGTGTTTTTTGGGTATGTACATCTACATATAAATCAGTTAGAGCATCAATATCAAATTCGTTGCCTTGTGTTTGTTTTTTTTGTTGTAATAATTTATTATTTATATGAGTTAATGATTTTCTTAATTTGTTTAGAACAGGAGTATAGTTTTTTATAGTATCATAATAAAACTTAGGATCTGTTTTTAGTTGAAGTTTTGGATATACTTTACAAAAATTAGTACGGTATTTTAGTGCAGAAAAATCCCATTCATTGTAGTATATATAAGTTCCTTTTGCATCTTTTTCGGCTGATTCCGCTACGGTTAGGTTTTCAATAAAATCAGATTGATAAATAGAATGGGCTGTGTCATCTACTCGTACAGTAAAACGCATTTTTATTTCTTCTAAAGCATCGTTATGTTCTTCTAACTCGTCTTCACCATCAAAATTTTTCCAATTTCCATAAAATTCATCTACAGTTTCTACTTTTTCAAAACTATGATTAAGTACATCATCATCTTGTTGTTTTTTATCTATTTGAAGGGATTTTATTTCTTCAACTCCTACGGTTTTTAAAGTCGTTTTTACCTCATCATTCTTGGTAGACTTTAAACTTGTATGATTTGTATTTTCTTCTTCTATATTTTCTTCTTTTTTTGCAAACATAAATTTTCCATATAACCAGTACAAATGTGGATTCGTTGCTTTTTTACTAAGAAAATGATCTAATAAAAAAGCATATATATATTTAGTTTTAGGGAAATTTTCAAAAAGGATAGGAAGTATTTGAACGGAAGCTATTTTTGCTTCATTTTGTGATTTTTCTACGTCATTTTCTGGCTCATTCCAATTTAATTCAAGGGATTGCTGTGTTGAGAGGTATAGAATTTTAAAGAAATAAAAAGCAATATTTTTTTCATAGGATTCAAATTGGTTAAAATATTCAGGCAAAAAGAAGTTGTTGTTTTTGTAACCGCCTTCTTTTTCAGCGGGATAAATAGTAATAGATTTTCCACTAACGGCATTAGCTATAAGTGTTAATCGTGGTGTAATGTCTTTTAAAAAAACGGTATTTTTATTGGATTCTAAAGCTTTTTTTTGTGATTTTCGTAGATATTTTGTTACAAAACTAAATATTATTTCGTCTAAATCTATACTCATAATTGATTCCTTTTTTAATTTGTAATTTAGGGTTGTTAATTTGTACTATATGATTCATAGATAAAGAGTTCAGTCAATTTTAATATTGAAAAGATATTATATCATTAAATCACACAAATCTTTTAAGGATTGAACAGTTTGTAAATCGTCCGTTAAAGGTTCTACAACAGCGGTGTGTATAGACAATCTTTTGGGCAATCCTGAATGAATAAGTTTAGCGGCATCTACGAGTAATCTTGTTGAAACGGTTTCGGTTAAACCAAGTTCTGTTAGATTTCTAATTTTATTAGCAATGGTTACAATTTTATTAGCAATGTTAGGATCAATACCCGTTTCGCTAGCAATGATTTCAGTTTCAATTTTACTTTTTGGATATTCAAAAGACAAGGCCACAAAACGCTGTCTTGTAGAAGGTTTTAGCTCTTTGAATCCTCTTTGATAACCAGGGTTAAAGGAAGCAACGATCATAAAGTTTTCATGTGCTTTATAGGTTTTTCCAAGTTTGTCTATGAATAGTTCTCTTCTATGATCTGTTAATGAATGGATGGCCACAATTACATCAGGACGAGCTTCGGCTATTTCATCTAAATATAAAATAGAGCCTTCTTTTTAAAGCAGTTGTTAAAGGACCATCAATCCAGATTGTTTCGGCTCCTTTTATGATAAATCGGCCTATTAAGTCAGTAGATGAAGTTTCTTCATGACAACTTACGGTTAAGAGCTTTTTATTGAGTTTATATGCCATATACTCAACAAATCTAGATTTACCTGTTCCAGTAGGACCTTTGAGTAAAAGAGGAAGTTTATTTTGATAAGCATGAGTAAAGACATCTTCTTCTTTACCTAAAGCAAAATAATAGGGTTTTATATCTTTCATGATTAAATAAGATAAACGGAATCTTATCCGATTTTGTAAATAAGGTTTGAACGTGTGTAGAAGGGGATAAAGATTCCGTTTGATTGTTTGTATAAATTAATTTTTTAGAGTTTCAGTAATTTTATGGATTGTATTTTCATTGTTTACTCCTAATCCTTCTTGTTGATAAATAAGTTCTCCGTTTTTATTAAATACACTTATAATATTTGAGTGTGAAAAATCCATAGGAGAAATTTTTTTATATTTAACAGCAAGTACGTTAGCAAATTCTTGAACGGTATTTGGATTACCTTGCAAAAAAGTCCAATGTGGTGCATTCATTAGGTTATCTTTGGCAAATTTTTTTAATTTTTCAGGGGTATCGTTTTCAGGATCTATACTGACTAAAACAAAATTTAATTGTGTTAATTTGTTTTTAGGTATTTTTGATTCTATATCGCGCATATCCGCTACTAATCTAGGACAAGCCGCCTTGCAGCTTGTATAAATCATAACCATTACAGTTACCTTTCCCTTTAAGTTTTCAAGGTAAATGGTTTTGTTATCTTGGGTTTTCCATTGGCTGGTTAGGTTAAAAATAGATTCTTCTGATATAGTGTTATTTTCTGTTTTTGAGTTCATTTTTTTTACATCCCAATAATGAAAGAAAACTAAGTATAAATACTAATTTTTTCATGTATATAAAATTTATCTTTTTATAGAATCTTTTACGCATCTAAATCCAAGGTTTTGTATGGCATAATTAGCTTTTATACTACCCCTAAAAGCGTATCGCATAAAGGCGGCATAATTCATTAGATCCGAAGCGTTTAATGAGCCGCTGCCACAAAATAGGTTTTTGTCAGTAGTAACATCATTTCTAGATTCTCCTGTTAAAAGGATGGAGCTAAAGTCAGAAGTCCATTCCCATACTAATCCGTGTAAATCGTATACACCATAGTAATTTTTGAATGTTTTTCCTACTTCATGATCAAATGCTTGTGGTTTTTCGTACCAATCTAAAATGAATTGATTATATGATTTTTGTTTTCGTGCATCGGGGAGTTTATCATTTGCCATAGCCACATATTCCCATTCGTCTACTGTGGCTAGACGTTTGCCTTGACATTCGCAATAGGCATTTGCCGCATACCAAGAAACATTTGTAACAGGGTAATTTAATTTATCTTTATTCTCAATTTCAGTATTAGATTTCCAATTTTTAAGATAGTTTTCATCAGCAAAAATTTTTTTGATTTTTGATTTTTGCCATTTACTATTGGTTTTTACAAAAGCTAAAAAGTTTTGATGGGTTACAGGATATACATCCATATAAAAACTAGAAATATTAACTTTTTTATTATTTTTTCCATAAAGAGGGATGTAAGCCCCTCCTTTTATGTATACCATCTGAGTTTCTACTCCGAAAGACTTGTCTTTAAGAGTAGAAATAGATGGTTTGTTTATATTTCGATTCGTTTCTAAATTTGTTTTTTCTTGACAAGAAATAAAAATAAGTATTATTATAAGGAAATATAAACGTTTCATAGAATTAATAATTAAAAAATTTGGATATTATTTTTTAGCTCTAACAGCTGCAACCATGGCAGGTGTAACTTCTTTTTTACTATTACCCCATTGGCTATATACGTAAGTAAGAACATTTGCTACTTCTTCATCTGTAAGTGTTTGAGCGGTCATAACACTATTAAATTTTTTACCATTTACAGTTATTTCACCTGTTTTACCTTTTAATATAATTTCAATAGCTCTATTAATATCAGCATTTAAGAAATCAGATTTGGCAAGAGGAGGGAAGGCATTAGGTAATCCTTCTCCATTAGCTTGATGGCATGCAAAACAGGTTTTTCCATAAACTGATTTACCGTCAGCAATACGTTCTGTAAGCGTAACTGCTTTAGCAGGTTTAATAACTTTTTCGTTAGGCATAGACTGAATTGTTCCTCCTTCCAGGAAGATATACTTGATCTGATTGAGTTCCAGAATATACTTTTTTATTATCCTCTCCAGTAACGTTAATCATTCCTAAACTACCTTTATTAAAAGTTCTAAAGATTGAGTGATCTACTAATATTAAGGTACCAGGAACTTCTACTTTAAAATCTACAATAGCAGCGCCACCAGCAGGTACTAGAGTGGTTTGTACATCATGATTAATTGTTTTTCCTCCTTCTATGTGAACATTATCAAATATTTCGCCTATAACATGGAAAGAAGAAACTAAGTTAGGACCACCATTGCCTACAAACAAACGAATTCTTTCTCCGACTTTTGCGGTTAAGGCATTATCACCTACTAACGAACCTGTTTTACCATTAAAAACAACATAATCAGGTTCTTCTTTAATGGCTTTTGCCATATCAAAAGGTTGTAACCCTTTTTCACCGTTGGCTCCTTTTGTATAGAAATCACCTTGCATTACGTAGTATTCTTTATCAACTGGGGGTAACCCTCCTTCTGGTTCAACAAGTATTAAACCGTACATACCATTTGCAATGTGCATACCTACTGGAGCAGTAGCGCAATGGTATACATAAAGACCTTGATTGAGTACTTTAAACGAAAAGGTAACTTCATGACCAGGAGCTACAAACGAAGACTTTGCGCCACCACCAGGACCTGTAACAGCGTGTAAATCTATATTATGAGGAAGTTTATTGTTAGGGTGATTTTTTAAATGAAATTCAACTTCATCGCCAATTCTTGTTCTAATAAAGCTTCCTGGTACAGAACCACCATAGGTCCAATATACATATTTTACACCATCCGCCATTTCACCTTCTTTTTCAATAATTTCCATATTGACAATAAGTTTTTTGGCAGATCGATCGCCTACAGGTTTGGGAACAAAAGGAGGAGCTGTTAATTCTGCCTGAATTGGATCGCCTTCTACTTCGATTGAAGCGGGATCAATAGATGAGGAATTAGATGCTTTCTTACAGCCAATAAGCAATAAGCTGGCTAAAGAGGCCGAGAATATTAAATGCTTAATCATAATGTAAATTTTAAATATTATTGTATTTGTATTAGGGTTAATTTTGAATCTTAAAGTTTGAATAGAATAGGTTGGGGTTAATTTTTATGGATAAAAAACCCCAATTATTACCATTGTTTTTATTACCACCTTTTATAATTTCCATAGAGGTTGTGGCAAACATTTGAGAGAATCCACCGTCTAGGGTTATATTTTCAAATAGTTTATAAGAAGCTGTAAAATCAATTTCAGTACCTAAATAATTATCTTTTTTTTCTCCTAATTGATAAATATTTGCACTTGATAAAAAGTAATGAGGTGAAAGACGTGCAGAAAATTTATCTTTTTCGTATTGTAAATTCAGATAAAAATCAGTTAAACCTACAGTATTAATGTGATTTCCTACATAAAAATAATCCATATATCCATTAAACTTATGATTTGTTCCATACAACGGATTAAACGATTTAATGTCGCTACTAGTATCATCTTGATCTTTTCCTGATATATATTCAAAACCAAGACCTGCTAGGAATGACGGAACAAATTTGTAATTTATGTTTGTAGTAAAGTAATTAGCCATTACACGATTTGTATTTATTTTTCCTGTTTGAAGATAAGTAGCTCCATCAATATTCCAATTTCCTTTCTTGAATACGAATCTAGGTCCGAATGTTTGACTATAATCTATTTTTTCTTCTCCATTTATCAAATAAGGCATACCATTGTTTAAGATTAATAAGCTTAAATTTAAATTCTTAAAAGTTCCATTATACCAAGCATATTGGAGTGATTTATATTGAGAAGGAAGATAAATTTCTTTAAAATTAGTTTCTTTATTTGCATTGTATGCAAGACCTATATGTATGATTTGTTTACTAGAAGGAGTAATCTTAAATAGAAAAGCATCATGACTTTTAGCCTGCATTGTCCAGTCTATACTTCCTAAAATTCTATGATCGTCATACGCTATTTCTTGTCGTCCTATTTTAAAAGATAATTTGTCATTTAATTTTACTTCTCCATAAGCTTCATGGAAATTTATACCTGTATCATTTTTTGAATTAGTTAATACATCCCCCCAAGTTCTCACGTTTTGAGGCGAAGCGACTAATTTTATATTATTATAACTATAATCAAAAGAAATACGAGTTCTTTGAGTAGTAAAAGTGGCTGCTTTTTCATTAACAGGTTTTAATGTGCTATAACCATTTCTATTTTCTAGTCGTACTCTTAAATCAGCATTTATATTAAATTGTTGAGAAAAAATTACAGAAGAGAATAATCCCGCAATTGTAAAATATACAGGTTTCATAACTATTAAAATTTATTTGTTAGTAACGGTTGTTATGGTTTGTTTTTTAGCTGTTATATTTTTTAGCCAATTATGGCCTCATCGTTCGTTTTACCATGTTTAATAAAATCGTATATGTATAAAGAAATTCCTAGAGTAAATAATGTGGCACACAGTAGTAATACTACAAAGTGAATAGCTATTTCATTCTGAACGGTCATGAACTCCATTTTAAACTTTCTTTCAAGATATACTTGAGCTACTCCAGCTACCCCAAAAGCGGTGGTCATACCTAACATACCAATATTTGATAACCAAAATGCCATACGTCCTGTAACTGAATCATATCTTTTTCTTCCTGTAAGATTAGGTATAGCATAACTAATAATTGCTAATACAATCATGGCGTATGCTCCCCAAAATGCTAGATGTCCGTGCATTGCGGTAACTAGAGTTCCGTGTGTATATACATTGGTTTGAGGAAGGGTATGAGCAAAACCCAGTAGACCAGCACCTATAAAAGATACAATTGCGGATCCTAATGTCCAGTATAGAGCTAATTTATTAGAATGTTTTTTTTCTCCTTTTCTATACATATTTACTGCAAATAAAGCCATACCTAAAAAAGCTAAAGGTTCTAGAGCCGAGAAAATGCCTCCTATGATTAACCAAATTTTATTTACGCCTATGTAGTAATAATGATGACCTGTTCCAAGAATACCTGATAAGAATGTTAATCCCACAATTACATATAACCATTTTTCAATAACTTCACGGTCAACACCTGTTAATTTGATTAATAAGAATGATAAAATACCTCCCATGATTAATTCCCAAACGCCTTCTACCCATAAATGAACTACCCACCAACGGAAAAAAGAATCCATTACTTGACTATCAAACCAAATCATACCAGGTAAGTATAACAAAGCCGCAAATACTAAGCCCATTGATAGAACCAATGCAGTTGTTGTTTTTCTTTCTGCTTTAAATAGGGTTGTTATTATTAATCCTAGGAATAAAAGCACATTTATCACTACTAAATAATCTAATTCTCTTGGTATTTCTAAAAATTTCCTACCTTCCCAATGATTAAAGTGATAGCCTATTACAGCTACTACACCTACAATACCAAGTGATATTAATTGAACATAAGCTAATTTTACATTTACTAATTCTCGTTGTGCTTCTTCGGGAATAATGTAATAAGCAGCTCCCATAAAACCTGTTAATAGCCAAACTACAAGTAAATTAGTGTGTACAGCTCTAGCGGTATTAAAAGGAATGATGTTGTGTAATCCATCCAATCCAATTCGGGCAAAGCCCATAATAAAACCATAGATTATTTGAAGTGCTAATAACAGCATACATAAGGCAAAAAACCAATAGGCTACTTTTTGTGATTTATATTTCATTTTAATTACTTTTTATTAATTATTTACTTTTGATAATGGAGAAACGATTCTGTCAAATCCATTTAAATCAATACCACCAATCCATTTTAAGTAAGCTACCACAGCATCAGCATCTTCAGAACTCATTTTATAGGCTACCATTTTTCTTCCGTTAGGAGCCCAAGGTATAGGTGACATTAAAACAGCTTTAATATAATTTTCACCTCGTCTATCAATAACTTTGGTTAACTCAGGAGCATAATAAGCACCCTCTCCCAAAATCGTATGACACCCCATGCAATTATTAGATTCCCAAATTTCTTTGCCACGGATTACCTGTGTGTTAATCTTAGTGTAGTTTGTTTGATCGTTGTTTGAGGAAAATGAATAGATTGTTAATCCAATAAAAATTAGAAACGTTACTAATGTACCTCCCAAAAAAAACATTCTTGCCTGCGATTTTGATAGCATAATTATTCTTTTTTAATTATTATTAATGAGATGTTTTTGTCTTATTTGAATAACAAATTTCATTAACATTACCTTAACTATATATGATATTTGTCATACAAGGGTTTTTTAATAAAGGTTTTTTGCTATATGATCTGAGTCATAAAAAGAAAAAGAATTAAGAAGTAATTTCGAGAGATTAATTATAAAACAGACAAAAATGGATATAGTAAAAAATAAATTAATAGGCGAATATGTTGCAGAAGACTATAGAACGGCTCAAATTTTTTCAAAATATGGAATAGATTTTTGTTGTAAAGGAAATAGAACCATCAATGAAGTATGTGAGATAATAGGAATTAAAGAAGAGATTTTATTAGATGAACTAAATTCCTTTGATAAAAATGTAAATGATGATTTAAATAATTTTAAAACGATGCCATTAGATAGACTTATTGAACATATAGAATCAAGACATCATACCTATGTCGAAGAAAAACTACCTATCATAATACAATTTCTAAATAAAATTTATGGATGTTCACGGGACGAAGCACCCAGAACTTTTTGAAATAAGAACACTTTTTGTAGCCAGTTCAAATGATTTAACCCAGCACATGAAAAAAGAGGAATTAATTCTTTTTCCTTTTATAAAAAAAATGGTAGAACTAGCCAATGATAATACGGAAATTCCTCTACCTAGTTTTATAACCGTTAACAATCCTATTCAAATGATGAAGCATGAACATGAGAATGAAGGAGATAGATTTAGTAAAATTAGTAAGCTCACTAACCAATATACACCCCCTAAAGGAGTTTGTAACACTTACAACGTTACCTATGCAATGCTGAAGGAATTTGAAGAAGATTTGCACAAACACATTCATCTTGAAAACAATATTCTTTTTCCTTCTGCTATACAATTAGAAACAAAATTAATTCATTAAAAAAATTGTTATGTCTCATTATAGGACGACCGCGAAAAAATAAATATTCGAGCTGACATTGGACAAATTTTTCAAAGCTTCGTAAAATTAAGAGAGTTAAATTTAGTAACTTGCGAACTTAAAATTAAGACAGATAATAATGCTTTTTGAAGAATATAAATACTTTAATTACCAATTTCCTGAACCTCAATATTTAGGTGCAAAGTATACTTTATTGCCTTGGCTTAATCAATTCATTCCTAAAAATATAAACTCTGCGATTGATGCCTTTTCTGGCTCGCAATCTGTTGGTTATTTATTGAAACAACAAGGATACAAAGTAATTACAAACGATTTTCTAAATTTTAATAACCAAATTGGTAAAGCATTAATTGAAAATAAATCGACCAAATTAGAAAAAAAAGATTTAGATATTCTATTTCAACCTGCAAAAAACAAAAGTGAGTTTGACTTATTTGAAAGTACATTTACCAATGTGTTTTTTGAGAAAGAAGAGGCACAGTTTTTAGATAATTTTAGAGCAAATATCCCATTATTAGAAAATGAGTTTAAGCAAGCTCTTGCTTTCACGGTTATGAATAGAAGTATGACCCGAAAAATAACAATGGGGCATTTTGGTCATACACAGGCTTTAGTCTATGCAAACGACCCAGAAAGAATAAAACGTAACAGGAGTCTAATCAGACCAGTCAAAGAAATTTTTGAAGAATTACTTCCAAAATACAATGATGCCATTTTTGATAATAAGAAAGACAACCAAAGTTTCAACCAGAATATTTTAGACTTACTACCCAAAATCGAAAATATTGATTTGGCTTATTTCGATCCACCATATTGTGACAGTCACGCAGATTATCAAGGATTTTACCATTTATTAGAAACTTATACGGAGTATTGGAAAGACAAAGATTTTATAAATGCTATTAAACGTTATGAACCGCAAAGATTTAGTGGTTTTGACAAGAAAAGAGATGTTATATCTTCTTTTGAAAAACTATTTGAATTATCAGAAGGAATTCCTAATTGGTTAATTAGCTATAACAATAGGAGTTATCCTGGAATTGAAGAATTTGAGAAATTAATTTCAAAATACCGAAACGTAACAGTAGAAGCTAAAACATATCAAAACGGAAGAGGTGGAAAAGGAAGTGTTGCAGGTAGTCAAGAAATACTATTTGTCTGCAGTCCCAAAAAAAAGCATTTCGTTTCAAGTATTCAAAAAAACAATTAGTTAATGAAGGACTTTAATTACTGGGATAAATTACACAAAAACGAAGAACTAGAAGAATTTAGTAATAATAATGTTGGGCTTTTATGGCTCAAAACAAAATCAATTATAAGAAAAAAACTTATTGCTGAATTTTTAAAAATCAATAACATTACTTTACAAGAAACTGCTCTTGCCGAATAATTCAGCGAATTATTTGGCATTTTAAATTCTGATGTATTAAACTCAAACAATCTCCTTGACGACTTCATTAAATCAGAAAATGCTAAACAAGTAGGAGCGTTAAATACAGATGAACTCGTATCTGAATTATGCAAATTAAAGAATTTTGATTGGGGTGGAGATTATCAAAATTCTTTGGACAAATATTTAATTAAACGTTACGTAAAAATCCAAAATCCTTCTTATGAAAACTTACTTTCTAAATTTGAAACTGAAATCAACGCAGCAGTTCAAGGATATGTTTTAAATAGTTGGTATAACCATTGGAGCAGTATTTTAATCGAACATATTTTCAAATCTCATACGGAAGTTTTGCCAACGGTTGGACAAATCAAAAGCGTTGACTTTTTTATTAATCATATACATTTGATTTGAAAGTAACCTACTTACCAGCAGAGTATATAAAAACTAAACGCAAAGAAAAAGGATTGCCAGTTGAACTAACTTTTCTAAAAAAGAAAGCAACAGAAGCAAAAATTATTTTTGACAAAACAGCAAAATCAGCAGACATTTTCTACGAAATAGTTGAAAAAATGAAAGATAGGAATGATACTTTCTGTTTGAACGCTTTAAAGACCTTAAAAGACGAAAAATTAGAAATTTTAAAAGAAGTACAAAACAACCCAAAAGTATTAGCTACTTGGCTTTATGAAAATCAAGGAGAAATGCGTTTTGGCTCTGAAAATCGTTTATTCCTTGTGTTGGTTGACACAGATGACTTTACAAATTCGTGGAAATTGAAAAGAAATATTGACCTTTTAAAGCCAACAATCCTAACCTATTTGGACAACTTCAAAACCAAAAAGATAGAAGATCTGAAAATTGAATTCGAATTCAAAGGAAAATCAAAAACATTTACAGCATTGACAGACATAATATTTGTGGTGAAATAGGATACTCAACGGCTGAAAAAACAACGAAGGTATAACAGCAGTTTGGTAAAATGGCGCATTTATTGCTAAAATGAAAATAAGTGCTTTTAAATTCATCACTTCGCTAAGCTTCAAATCGTTATATCCTATTAAAAATATTAATAAGAGAGAGTGTATGTTAGATTTTAGAGAAGAAAAAAAATAAAATTCTTTTTTCTTCTTTAGGCGTTTTATAAATTTAACCAAAGAGACCAAAATTAAATAAGAATCACTTTTCATCTTAAAATTTTATGATTATATTATTACTCAAATGGTCATAATTAATTAATTTTGGCAGAAAAAACACTTTGAACTCTATATTATACAAAATACTTATTGTAGTTACTTTCTTAAGTATTCAAATTACAACTGCTCAAATTACTAGTCCAATAGAAGCTTTACCTGTAGAAACAGGTAAACAAATTATAATTGAAGGTGCCGATTTTTTGGACAAATCAGAAACAGAAGTACCTGGAGCGATTGTTTTTACAGGGAATGTTCGTATTTTACACCAAGGCATACGTATGTCTTGTAATAAAGCATATCATTTTACTAAACAAAATTATGTAAAAGCATTTGGAAATGTAAACTTAGTTCAAGGTGATACGCTTACTATGTCTAGTCGTTACGCCGAATATAATGGAAATACCAAATTTGCTTTTGCAACAGGAAATGTGGTAATGACGGATCCTAAAATGACTGTAACTACCGATACTATTAACTTTGATCGTAAAAGCCAACAAGCTTACTATAATACCTATGGAACCATTCGAGATGCTGAAAATACGCTTACTAGTAAATCAGGACGTTATCATTTAAATCAAAAGAAATTTGAGTTTAAAACGGCTGTTACAGTAAATAATCCTACTCATACAATTCGCACAAATCATCTTGATTATTACACTAATTCAGGACATGCGTATGTTTTTGGTCCCTCAACCATAGCGTCCGCCAATAATACAATTTATACAACTAAAGGTTTTTATGATACAAAAAAGGATGAAGGAAAACTACAAAGAGGTTCTAAAATCAAATATAGAGATCGGATAATAGAAGGAGAAGATTTGTATTATGATCGAAAAAATGATTTTGCACGCGCTCGTAATAATGTTAAGGTAACAGATACAATTAATAAAACAATAATAAAAGGACATTATGCAGAAGTATATAAGAAAAAAGATTCTATGTACATCACTAAAAAAGCATTAGTATCAGGTCTTTTTGAGAAAGATTCAGTCTGGTTTCATGCAAAACGTATTGTAATTACAGGAAAAACAAAAAATCGAATCATAAGAGGATATAATAATGCTCGTTTCTTTAAAAAAGATATGAGTGGTAAATGTGATTCTATTCATTTTAATGAAAAAAAAGGGATTACTCAAATGATTGGAAAACCAGTGTTTTGGAATGAAAAAAGACAGCTTACAGGCGATTTAATACATATTATTTCAGATACAATTGCTAAAAAAGTAGATTCCTTAAAAGTGTTTAATAATGCTTTTATCATTTCAAAAGATACTATTGGAGATGGATTTAATCAAGTAAAAGGAGTTAATTTATACGGTAAATTTATAAACAATAAATTAAAAGAAGTAAATCTGATTAAAAACACAGAAGTTATTTACTACATGCGTAATGATAAGCAAGATTTAATCGGTATAAATAAAAATGTAAGTAGTAAAATAAATATGTTAATGGGAGAGGGAAATGCAATAGATAGCGTTACGTTTTTTACCAAACCAGATGGTCAAATTTATCCAGAAGACGAACTTCCCGAAAATGATAGAAAACTAAAAGGTTTTCTTTGGCGAGAAAACGAACAAATTTTAAAACTAGAAGATATTTTTCCAAAAGAAGAAATAGAACTAGATACTAAAGCCAAAGCAGAAGTTAAGAAAAAGAACAAGAGCCCAATGTACCACTAAGTCCTACTAAAGAAACATTGGAATTTGATAAAACCAATAAGATTAAAACAAACAAAGAAAAAAATAAATCAAATTATAAAAAATAATTCAAAATTATCTTAACCCAAGATGATGTGTTAAATTCTTTGATGAAGGTAAAAGATACAAAAAAAATCAGAGATATAGTTTTTCTATATTAACGACAAAAAACAATACTTTTTTAGATTCAAAATTATTTTTATCAGTAATAAATTTTCAATACATAATCTGAGTTAAAAAATAAATTATCCTTTTTTATTTTAGAATATTTAGATAATAATCATGTTAAAAGATTTTTATAAATACCAAGCACAAACCTCTCCTCATCCCTTAGGAATGGAAGTATCTCACGCCATAGGTTCTTATATATACGATACAAAAGGGAAGAAATATTTAGATTTTGTAGCTGGAGTTTCAGCTTGCACTCTAGGACATCAGCATCCACGTGTTAAACAAGCCATCATAGACCAAATGAATAAGTATGCTCATGTAATGGTTTATGGTGAATACGCACAAGATCCCGCAGTAGAATTTTGTACGTTACTAGCTCAAAATATGCCAACTCAGTTAAACAAAACCTATTTAGTAAATTCAGGTACCGAAGCAACAGAAGGAGCTCTTAAATTAGCTCGAAGAGTAACAGGACGTAGTCAATTAATTTCCTGTTATAATGCGTATCATGGAAATACCATGGGATCAATGAGTGTTATGGGATTCGAAGAACGAAAACAAGCCTTTCGTCCATTAATTCCAGATGTAAACTTCATTACTTTCAATAATGAAGAAGATTTACAAAAAATTACGTCACATACAGCAGGTATTATTTTAGAAACAATTCAAGGAGGAGCTGGATTTATTCAGCCTCAAAATGATTTTTTAAAGAAAGTACGCCAGCGTTGTGATGAGGTAGGAGCTTTAATGATTTTAGATGAAATTCAGCCTGGTTTCGGACGTACAGGAAAACTATTTGGTTTTATGAATTATGATGTTATTCCTGATATTGTTGTGATGGGTAAAGGAATGGGAGGAGGAATGCCAGTTGGTGCTTTTACTGCCAATGAAAAACACATGGATTTATTAAGTCAAAATCCAAAATTAGGACATATAACCACTTTTGGGGGACACCCTGTAATAGCAGCAGCTAGTTTAGCTACCTTAAAAGAATTACTTGAAACAGATTTAATGCGTCAATGTTTGGAAAAAGAACAATTATTTCGTAAATTGTTGATACATAAGTTAATAAAAGAGATTCGAGGAGAAGGATTAATGCTAGCTATTATGACAGATAGTCCAGAAATTACAAATCAAGTTATCTTTAAATGCCAAGAAAAAGGATTAATCCTTTTTTGGTTATTATTTGAAGGAAACGCTATACGTATAACACCGCCTCTAACTTTATCAAATCAAGAAATAGAAGAAGGATGTAGAATTATTATTGAAGCTATGAATGAAATAGCCCCAATTAACAATCAAAATTAAAGGCATAGAATAAGCAAAAACCTATTTGTTTTGTTGACTAAATTGTTCAAAACAAATCGTTTTTTAACCCATTATAAACGCTAACTTTACTATTTTAGTAAGGATAATAAAAACTTAGGAGTATGGATTTGAGTCACGATGAAGAAGATTACAGTTTATCCTTATCAAAATTTGAATCAATGTTAAAAACCAATAAAATTTTATTTTTTGATTCAGAAGAATTTGAGGATATCATCCTCCATTATATGGATATTGGCAAACCTATTCTAGCCAAAAAAGCCCTAAAACTAGGACTAGAACAACATCCTAAATCCTTTGGATTAAAGTTAGTCCAAGTAGAAATGTTGTTATTTGAAGACAAACTAGAACAAGCCGAAAAGCTACTTAATGATTTATACGCTATAGAACCCACAAATGAAGAAATTTTTATACAAAAAGCAAACATTTGTTCTAAACGAGACGATCATAAACAAGCCGTTGAGTTTCTAAAAATAGCCTTACAATACACAGATGACTATGCTGATGTTCATAACCTTTTAGGCATGGAATATTTATTCATGGATGAACTAGAACTAGCCAAAACACACTTTATAGCTTGTTTAGAAGAAGAACCCGAAGAACAATCCGGACTCTACAACGTCATCTATTGTTTTGAATTTCTAGAACAATATCAAGAAGCCATTACCTTTTTACAAAACTATATAGACACAAATCCTTATAGCGAAATTGCATGGCACCAACTAGGTAGATTAAACTCAACTATAAAACACTACCAAGAAGCCTACATAGCATTTGATTATGCAACCGTTATTGACGATCAATTTATGGGAGCCTATATGGAAAAAGCCAAAGCACTTGAACGTTTAGAACGCTATGAAGAAGCCATCTGGAACTATCAAGAAACCATTCGATTAGAAGATCCAACCTCCTATGCCTTATTACGGATAGGTAAATGTTTTGAAAAAATGGGCAATGATTCAGAAGCCCTAAATTATTACAACAAAACAGTACATGAAGATCCTTTATTAGATAAAGGATGGATTGCCATAACAGATTTCTATATACGCCAAGAAAACTTTCAAAAAGCACTCTATTATGTAAACAAAGCCCTTGGTATAGATGCAGAAAATCCTTTATACTGGAAACGATACGCCTCTATAAATAAAGAATTAGAACTATTTGAAGAAGCAGAAGAAGGATATAGAAAAACAGTAGAATTAGGAGATACCCAATTAGAAACCGTTCTATTTTGGGCTGACACACAACTATTTATTGGTCATCTTCAAGCTTCTGTAGAAACCTTAATAAAAGCAAATGTTTTATTTTTAGATCATTACGAAATAGAATACCGTTTAGCAGGCTTATATTATACTTTAAACAATCCTACTAAAGGATTATATCACTTAACAAATGCTTTACATCATAATCTTAAAATGAAGAGTATTTTACAAGAATTATTTCCTGTGGTATTTGATTTAGATATAGTTCAAAAAACAATAGCCAAATATGACGAGTTACAGTAAAAAATAGATCTATTAAAAACTAATAATTGAACATGATTTTTTAATCGTTCAATTAACAAACTCATCATTCTTTTATTTAAGTTTGAAGAGTTTTTTATATATTCCATATATTCATCAACAGTAAATAAACCAATTACCATTCCTTTTAGGGAATTTCTAAATTTAATATCCTTTTGTATAACATTTTCAATATAATTTAATTTTTTTTCTACAGAAAGACTAAAAAAAACATTCTTTTGTTTAATAGCGTAATTAATAAAAACCTGAATAAATAAATCATTCTGTAGTTTTAATATAGGACGAATTGTCATATTTTGAAATAATTCTTCATCAGAAGAATTAATATTTATATTTCCTAAAGCCTCTCCTCTTAAAATTAAAAGGTTTTTATCACGAGTTTCCATCTTTTATTTTTTATTAAATTTAATAAAAAATCCTTTAACATTTTAGAGTTTACTTTTAAAAATATTCGTACAAAGATTACTAAAAACTTAGCTTTTTCACTTCACATTGTGCATTAAAATTTGTAATGAAAATAAGAGAAGAAAGGCAAAATACACAAAAAAATCTCATAGATTTAAATTTTCTAAAAAGAACTCTTTTTAGATTCAAAGTCATTTTCATCTGTAAATAATTTCTATTATCTATAACTGTATTAAAATAAATAGTCATAATAATCTAATCTTTAATTGTCGAGAAATATGTAAATTTGTTTCTAATAAAATTAGGGATGAGATACAAGACACACAAATGGGTTAGACCAGAAGATCTAAATGCAAATGGTACTCTTTTTGGAGGAAAATTATTATCTTGGATAGACGATGAAGCAGCACTTTATTCAATAGTTATTCTAAAAAATAATAAAATTGTAACAAAGTTTATGTCTGAAATAAACTTTATGAGTTCTGCTCGACAGGGTGATATTATAGAAATAGGATTAGATGTTATTAAATTTGGAAGTACTTCTATTACAATGAAATGTGAGGTTAAAAATGTCATGACAAAAGCCACTATTATTACAGTAGATTCAATTACAATGGTAAATTTAGACAGTTTTGGTCAGCCAGCTAATCATGGCAAAACACAGTCTGATTTAGCCTTAGATGAAAAAAGTTTTTAAACTTTATAATTATATATAATAACACAAAATGCTGTATTCAATTTTTTTGATGAGCATTTTTGTTTTTTATACTATTCCTGAAAAACTAATAGAGCATTGTAATTTCCTTAATATCAAAAGTTTGGATTATGTCATCTTCCATCATGATTTCAATTAAACCGTTTTGGGTTACTCCTCTAATAATGCCCATAAATTTTTTACTTTTTTTATTTTCAAATACAGCAGGTTTGTTAATTTTAAATAAATAATTATGATAATAATTCCATAATTGTTCTTTATCCGTTTTTAATTTCTCTAAATTTTTATTTAGCTGATTTAATAGTATAAATAATATTTCCTCAATATCATACTCTTTGCCTGTTATACATTTTAATGAAGAAGCTTTAGGTAAATTACTGAAATTTTCTTGATTTATATTTAATCCAATTCCTATAATAGATTCTACCTGTTGATTTTCTTTGAAATAATTTTCTATTAATATACCTGAAATTTTTTTATTTCCTGACATAATGTCGTTTGGCCATTTTATAGATAAGTTAGGAATTTGATATTTTTCAAGAGTTTCCTTAATACTTATAGCAACAGCTATATTAAGATCAAATATGGTAACGGTATGATCTATTATTTTATTTACCAATATGCTGGTTATTAGGTTTTTATCTTTTTCTGTACACCAGCTACTACCCATTTGTCCCTTGCCTTTCCATTGACTTTGAGCTGTAACTACTGTAAAATTTTCAAGGCTTTGATTTTGTGAAAGTTTTTTTTTAAAAATCATTTGTAGAATCTATGGCATTGAGTTTGATTAACTTCATATATTGCAATTTGAAATAATAAAAATTAAGATCTATTTTTATCTTTCAAAATAAAGACAAAAAACAATAACTTTGCGAAAAATAATTATTTAAAATAAATGGCGAACAAAGAAGTAGGAAACGATATTTTATTAGCAAATATCATTAAGGGTATTGAAGACGTAAAAGGAAATGATATAGATATTTTAGATCTTAGAGAATTAGAAAATACAGTTTGTGATTATTTTGTTATTTGTAATGGTAACTCAAATACACAAGTTAATGCAATAGTAAATTCTGTTCAAAAAGCTGTTTCAAAAGAACTCAAAGAAAAACCTTGGCATGTTGAAGGAACTGATAATGGTGAATGGGTATTGATGGACTATGTACATATAGTAGTTCATGTTTTCCAAAAACACATCAGAGAATATTACAACATAGAAAGTCTTTGGGGAGATGCTAAAATTACATCAATCGAAAATAAATATTAATTGTTAGAGTATCTATGTCAAAAGAAAATAAACAAAATAATTTTAAATTTAATCCTTGGTGGATATATGGCTTAATAGGGGCTGTATTTATTGGGATGTATTTATCTGGTCAATCTCGTTGGGTTGAACCTACTAAAACAAATGTTTCTAAATTTTATGAGTTCTTAGAAGCAGGAGATATAGACAAAGTAGAAGTAGATAATGATCGTTTTGTTACGGTTTACTTAAAAGAAAATGCTTTATCAAAAAAAGCTCATTTAAAATTACCTAAAGAAGATTTATTAGGAAGTAAAAATTTAGGTCCCCATTATTCTTTTGAAATTAGCGGTGAAGACGGAAGTTTTTCAAAAGATTTAAAAGAAGCTAAGCTGACTAATAAAATTTCTCAATACGAATACAAAACATCAGGAGGTTGGACAGACTTCATGATTCAGTTACTTCCTATTTTTATTTTAATTGGTTTTTGGGTTTTTATGATGCGTCGCATGTCTGGAGGCGGTTCTGGAGGAGGCGGTCAGATCTTTAATATTGGTCGTTCAAAAGCGAAACTTTTTGATGAGAAAACAGATGTAAAAGTTACTTTTAAAGATGTAGCCGGATTAGAAGGAGCAAAAGAAGAAATTCAAGAAATTGTAGAATTTTTAAAGAATCCTAAAAAATACACCGACTTAGGAGGTAAAATACCTAAAGGAGCTTTATTAGTTGGCCCTCCAGGTACTGGTAAAACATTATTAGCAAAAGCGGTTGCAGGAGAGGCTAAAGTACCATTTTTTTCTCTTTCAGGATCTGATTTTGTAGAAATGTTTGTAGGAGTTGGAGCTTCAAGAGTACGTGATTTATTCAAACAAGCCAAAGAAAAATCACCAGCCATTATTTTTATAGACGAAATAGATGCCGTAGGTAGAGCCAGAGGAAAAAGTAATTTTTCAGGGTCTAATGACGAGCGTGAAAATACATTAAATCAACTTTTGACAGAAATGGATGGTTTTGGAACTGATACAAGTGTAATTGTATTAGCCGCAACCAACCGTGCAGATGTGTTAGATAAAGCTTTAATGCGTGCAGGACGTTTTGATAGGCAAATTTATGTTGATTTACCAGATATTAGAGAACGTAAAGAAATTTTTGAAGTTCATCTAAAACCCTTGAAAAAAGTAGAAGATTTAGATACTGACTTTTTGTCAAAACAAACTCCTGGGTTTTCTGGAGCAGATATAGCCAATGTATGTAATGAAGCAGCTCTAATTGCAGCCAGAAATAATAAATCAGCAGTAGATAAACAAGACTTTTTAGATGCTGTAGATAGAATTATTGGAGGATTAGAAAAGAAAAACAAAATAATAACAGCAGAAGAAAAAAGAGCAATAGCCATACACGAAGCAGGACACGCTACCGTGAGTTGGATGTTAGAGCATGCAGCACCACTTGTAAAAGTAACTATTGTACCTAGAGGACAAAGTTTAGGAGCAGCTTGGTACTTGCCAGAAGAAAGACAAATTGTTAGACCACACCAGATGCTAGACGAGATGTGTGCCACAATGGGAGGACGTGCCGCAGAGAAAGTAGTATTTGATATGATTTCTACAGGAGCTTTAAGTGATTTGGAAAAAGTAACAAAACAAGCTCGTGCTATGGTTACTATATATGGACTAAATGAAAGATTAGGTAATGTAACGTATTATGATTCATCAGGACAATCCGATTATAATTTTTCTAAACCTTACTCAGAAGAAACAGCTCTGACAATAGATAAAGAAATATCAGCCATTATAGAAAAACAATATCAAAGAGCAATTCATATTCTTCAAGAAAATAAAGAAAAACTAGAACGCTTGGCAGATATTTTGATAGAAAAAGAAGTAATTTTTAAAGACGATTTAGAAGAAATTTTTGGAAAACGTCCCTATGACAAATCTTTACAAGAAGAAATTGTTTAAAACTTAGTTAATAAAATAAATAAAAAACTCAATCTTATGTTAAAATTAGATTGAGTTTTTTTTAACTTTGGCAATTAAACCAAACTACTTCTATTTGTAAGTAATATATGAGTATTTTTAGGAAAATTTTTGGGTCAAGTAATGATGCTTCTCAAGAAGCTAATGAAAGTGAATACAACCCTTTTCATGAAGTAAATGTTAATTTACCAGTAGATGAGTTGTTTACTTTGAATTTTAAAAAAAATGGAGGTAAATTCTTATACTGCGAAAATTTAGCAGAATTAAATGAACAGTTTGAAAATATTTTAGAAGAAAATGACTGGTTCGAATCAGAAGCCATTTGTTTAGAATCAAAATTGTTTGGAATGCTTGATTCTAACAATATAAGCTATTCAAATGTTATAAGTCCAAAATTTTTGTTAGCAACTTGCGAAGGTCTTATTGCTGAGGATGGCTCTATTATGTTTTCTTCTGCTCAAATAAAACATAATAAAATAAATGAATTACCAGATAATATTGTAGTTATAGCAGCTACTAGTCAGATGGTTCCTGGTAAAAGTGACGGTTTACGCGAAATTAAAAGACGTTATACAACTAATTATCCAACTAATATCACAACCATTAAGTATTTTGAAAAAGTGAAAGAAGAAGATTTTCTTCATTATGGAAGCTCTCCAAAAAATTTATATTTACTTTTATTAGAAGATTTATAGCATGAACGAAACATTAGTCCGTGCATTATCAGGCATTATATATGTTGCTTTGTTAGTGTCTGCTACTCTATACTCAGAAGAATCCTTTTTAATTCTTTTTGGACTTTTTTTATTCCAAGCAGTAAATGAATTCACAAATTTAGTTAGAATAAATAAAGGATTAGCTTTTCTGCTAGCCATTATCTCTTATTTAAATTATACCTATTTTAACAACTACCACTTTAATAATTGGATGTTAGTCATTATAAGTTTAATTGTATTAGCATTTCTTTGTAAATGGCTATTCGATTCTAAAATTAAAGATATTAACTATTTAAATTGGATAATCTTAATAGGATATATTATTATACCATTTATATTGATTACCAAATTAGGTAAAATAAAAGAAAATCATTATCCACATATTATTATAGGAATTTTTATTTTAATATGGACAAATGATACATTTGCTTATATAGTGGGAAAGAAAATTGGAAAAAATAAATTATTCGAAAAAATATCTCCCAAAAAAACAATTGAAGGTTTTTAGGAGGTACTCTTTTACTGTTCTAGCTAGTTTTGTAATAAGTCAATATTATGTAAATTTGCTGCCAGTTACATATTGGATTCTGATTGCTTTACTAATAAGTTGTTTTGGTACAATAGGAGATTTAGTCGAGTCTAAATTTAAACGCTTAGCAGGAGTTAAAGATAGTGGTAATATTATGCCAGGTCATGGAGGAATATTAGATAGACTAGATAGTATTATTTTTACAACCCCATTTATTTATTTACTATTAAAAATTGTAGGATATGTTTCATAAAGAAGGAATTAAAATTATTTCAGTAGCTTCATTAATGATGATTATTAGCTTGTTTTTAGCTGATAAATTTTTGATTGATATTACATGGTTACGCTTAAGTATACAAATATTAGTATTATTTTTATATATAATAATTTTGCAATTTTTTAGAAATCCTAATAGAAAAATACAACCTAATGAACATACAATATTAGCACCTGTTGATGGTAAGGTAGTCGTAATAGAAGAAGTATACGAAGAAGAATATTTTAAAGATAAACGATTAATGGTTTCTATTTTCATGTCTCCAATAAACGTTCATGTTACTCGTTATGCTGTTTCAGGAGTTGTTAAATACAGTAAGTACCATCCAGGTAAGTATTTAGTAGCTTGGCATCCAAAAGCTAGTACAGAAAATGAACGTACTTCAGTTGTAGTTGAAAATAAAGCGTTTGGAGAAATTATGTATCGTCAAATTGCAGGAGCTTTAGCAAAAAGAATTGTAAATTATGCGAAAGAAGGCGATGTTGCAATTCAAGGAACGGATGCAGGCTTTATAAAATTTGGTTCTCGAGTAGATTTATATCTACCTTTAGGAACTAAAGTTAATGTGCAACTAGAAGAAAAAGCAATTGGAAATTACACTATTATTGCACAAGCTTAAAATGTCTCCTCAAGAATTAGATATTAAATTTAAAGAAGCTTTTATGAAGGTTTCTAAAATGCAACAGGACTCACTTCCTCAAGATGTTATGTTACGGTTATATGCTTATTATAAACAAGCTAGTAATGGCTCAATGTCTAATATGAATTATAGTAATCTAGATGTACGTGATGCTTTCAAATTAAACGCTTGGATGCAAGTAAGCCATTTATCTGTTGAGGAAGCTAAAAAAAGTTATATTGATTTAGTAAATGAAATAGTTACAAATGAATAAAAAATTTTTTTTATCATAAATTGTGTTGGATTATCTTTTTAAGCTGTAAAAAAGATACTTTAGTAGAAGTCGTAGATGTTCCTGCTACTCCTATAGTGGCTATCGAAAAAAAAGATACTAAACCTTCAGATTTAAAAGCTAATGAAGGGGCTTTTCAATTATACAAATTACCTTTTGAATATCAATCTTTAGAACCTTATTTAGATTCTAATACTTTAGAATTACATTATTCAAAACATTTATTACCGTATGTAAACGCTCTTAATAAGACAATAATAGGGACTAAATATGAAGTATTAGATTTTTTGGATATATTTAAAAATTTAAATTATTCTGATACTGAAGTTCGTAATTACGCGGGAGCAGTATATAATCATAATTTTTATTTTGAATCAATAGCCCCAAAAGCAGGAGGACAGCCCACAGGAGAGTTATTAGAAGCTATTAATAGAGATTTTGGTTCTTTTGATCAGTTCATTCAAAATTTTTCGGAAGTTTCTATAAAAATTAACGGTTCAGGTTGGACTTGGTTGCTTTCGGATAAATATGGTAAATTAAAAATTTTGACCACAGCTAATAATGATGCTCCTCAAATGAAAGGATTAGGGATTAAAGACATACCCTTATTGTGTTTAGATATGTGGGAACACGCATATTATTTAAAGTTTCAAAATAGAAAAAAAGAATATGCTAATACCTTTTTAGTATGGTTAGTTGGCCTAAAATAGAAGAGAGGTATAATGCTTTTCCAAAATCTAGTTACCCAACGACTAGTGCTGTTTCAACAACAACTGTAGAGGAAGAATCTGATTTAGTTCCTTTAGAAGATAAAAAGAATGATATTATAAAATAAATATTGAAGGATTAAAAAATTATTTATTATTCTGATATTTTTCACTTAAAATAATAAACCTATAAAAAATATAAAGAGATGATGTATTCAATATAATATTTATAGGTTCAAAAATTTTTTCTAAGGTAAAGTATTTTTGAAGAATAAATATGAAATTTTGCATTACAAATAAAATAATGCTTATTAATAAGAAAGAATTTTTATTGTTGATTTCATTTTTTTCTAGATAATAATTAGATAATGAAATTCCTCCCAACAAAGACATTAATATTCCGTTGAATAAAAGTATTAAAAAATTAGATGAATAAAAATAACAAATTAAAAATATAACATATAAGTAAAAAAATAAAAAGGAATTGTACAAATTAAAATAGGTATTATTTTTTTTGGGGTTATATTTTGATAAACTAGTATTAGACTAAGTAGTCTGTTAATTAAATAAGCAATCATTCCATAAAATAAAAATGATTTTGTCTTGTATTGAAAAAAGAAATTGCTAATAATCACAAAAACAAGAACTCCTATAAAAAGATAATTTCTTTTTGATGAACTATATATGTAAAGTATTTGTAATAAGATTAGACGTAATAATCCAAGATAGGATAATGAAGGATTTATATTAAATATTTCGTTTATTAAAAATAATAAGGCAGTAGCAAAATAAGTAATACTAATTAGTCTTATTGTCTTTTTTTGGGTCAAATCTTCCATAATTTTATTTGATATTTTATTATGTCATTTTTATAAAAGACAATATGATTTAAGAATTATAAGTAAGAATTAACTAATTTTTATTCTCAAATTTAATAAAAAAATATAATTATGTAAGAAAAAAGCTTAAAAAAATAAATTTTAGATAAAATGTACTATATCTAATTTTCTTTCTCAGAAAAAGAATTACTTATTTTCTTTAGTTTATTTTTCCGCTCTATTTTTTTTGCCTCATTTTTAATTTTAGCTCTTCTAAGTTTATTATTGAATTTTTTAATATTCTCCTCGTTTTTACGGCTCATAAATATTGTTTTTTAATTTGATCTAAAGATAATTCTGTATAAATTAAGTCGTTTATTATTTTTTCTCTTAGAATATGAATATCTTCATCAAAATGTTTTGCCCAATTCGTAAGATTTAAAATATTTCGTGCATTTTTTAGTCTTTTTTTAGTTTCTGTGCTGGTTCTTAAAATTGCAGAATTATTATAATTCTTAGTTTGTTTGTGTAGATAATGAATTTCATTACGAATACGATCCCAATCAAGATAATATAATTTTTCTATTTCATTATCAGGAAAAAACTATCCCAAGTAGCATAGCCTACTTTGAATTTAGAAGTTTCTAAATCGTGATTTATTAACCTCCATTTTGAATTTGCAAATCGTCCCCAATGATTTGATAATCTATAAATCCCTTTTTGTGTATAAAAATAGTTGCTTCCCGATTTACTTACAAAATCAGGTGTTAGATTAGAAATACAACTATATGAAACCTCTTCAAAAACACAGAAAGTTTTTTTGAGTGAATTAACTTTAGGATAATATTTAGAAATTATTTTCTCCAAAATTTTAAATAAAACTTAAAAATGACTTATATAACTACAAAAAGGCTATTTTTGTGGTTCAAAATTAGTAAAACTATTTTTATAGTTCTTTATATTATTAACAAATACATACAGATGAAAAAAATTTTAGGAATCAGTTTAGTAACCTTATCTATTGCATGTAATGGCATAATTGGTAATGGATTTAAATTTGAAGGGGAAATCAACGGATTAAAAGACGGAACAAAAGTCTTTTTACAAAAGCAAGACGAAAATACAGGAATGCCTGTTTCTATAGATACTGCAAAAGTAGAAAAAGGCAAATTCGTTTTTGAAGGTGAAGCAAAAGAACCACAAGTACACATGGTTTCTGTTGAAAATCAACAAGGAGGTTTTGTATTTATTTTAGAAAAAGGAAATATAACGGCAAAAATTAACAAAGACAGTATTCCTTTAACTAAAGTTGAAGGTACTTATAATAATGATGAATTAGTTAAGTACAACACTCAAATGATGGGCATATCTAAACGTATGATGTCATTTCAAAAAGAGAACATGGCAAAAATGCAAGAGGCTCAGAAAGTCAATGATTCTGTAACAATGAATAAAATTAATACAGAATTTTCTAAATTTCAAGAAGAATTTATTACTTCAGGAGCTAAATACATTGACGAAAATCCAAAATCGTTTATTTCTTTATTATTAATTCCAACTCTTTTTAATACGCCAAATGCTGATGTAGTTAAAATAAAAAAAATCTTTTGATGCTCTAGAAAAAGATGTTAAAGAGACAACAGCAGGAAAGAAAATTAAAAAACAATTAGAGGATTTTGAAAAAGCAATGGCAGGAGCAAAAAAAAAATGAACTAATTAAGAAAGCTCCCGATTTTAGTGCTAAAACACCTGATGGAAAAATATTAAGTTTAAAACAAGTTTTAGGAAAAGTAACCTTAATTGATTTTTGGGCTTCTTGGTGTGGACCTTGTCGAAAAGAAAATCCTAATGTAGTAGCTCTTTATAAAAAATGGCATTCAAAAGGGTTAAATATTATAAGTGTATCTTTAGATAAAGATTTAACGAAATGGAAAGAAGCCATTCAAAAAGATCAATTAACTTGGAATCATGTTTCTAACTTGATGCAATGGGAAGATCCCATTGCAAAAATGTATCAAATAGAAAGCATTCCTTCAACAGTATTAGTTGATGAAAAAGGATACATTATAGATACTAATCTTTTTGATAAAGAATTAGAAAATGAAATAAAAAAGGTATTAACTAAATAAAAAATAGTTATAAACTTAGTTGAAATTTGAAAGGGATGATTATTTTAATCATCCCCTTTTTATATAATGTTTTTGAAAACTCAACTATTTATTTTTGTTTTGCTATTAATTGAGTAATTTCAACGATAACATCAATGGCTTTTTGCATACTTTCTACTGGGACATACTCATATTTTCCATGAAAATTATGTCCGCCTGCAAAAATATTAGGACAAGGTAGCCCCATATAAGATAATCTAGATCCATCTGTACCTCCTCTTATTGGTTTAATAATAGGAGTAATACCTAAATTTTTCATTGCTTTTTCAGCTATTTTTACTATGTGCATCATAGGTTCAACTTTTTCGCGCATATTGTAGTATTGATCTTTTATTTCTATTTCTACAATATTTTCACCAAATTGCTTTTTATATTTAGAATTGATCTTGTCGGCAATTTTTTGTGCAAACTTTTTACGCTTTTCAAATTTCTTACGATTATGATCGCGAATAATTAATTGAACTGTTGTTTCTTCTATACTTCCTTTTATATCAACAACGTGAAAAAATCCTTGGTAATCTTTTGTTTTTTCTGGGACTTCTTTTTTAGGTAATTTGCTTATATATTTATTAGCTAAAAGCATTGAATTAATCATTTTGCCTTTTGCATAACCAGGGTGTACGCTTTTTCCTTTAAATATAATTTTAACACCAGCAGCATTAAAATTTTCATATTCTAATTCACCTATTTGACTACCATCCATAGTATAAGCCCAGTCGCATCCAAATTTTTCTACATCAAAAAAATCTGCACCACGTCCAATTTCTTCATCGGGAGTAAAACCAACTTTTATTGTACCATGTTTAATTTGTGGATTTTGAATTAAATATTCCATTGCTGTGATAATTTCTGTTATACCAGCTTTATCATCAGCACCTAATAAAGTTGTGCCATCTGTAGTAATCAGAGTTTGTCCTTTATATAATAATAAATCTTCAAAATAACTAGGCGAAAGAATAATATTTTTTTCTTGATTTAGTACAATATCACCACCATCATAGTTTGGTACTATTTGTGGTTTTATATTAGCTCCCGTAAAATCAGGAGTAGTATCAAAGTGCGAAATAAAACCGATAGTGGGGACTTTTTCCTCTATATTAGAAGGTAGAGTTGCTTGAATGTAAGCTTTGTCATCTATACTTACATCTTGCATTCCTATGTTTTTTAATTCTTCTACTAGTTTATTGGCAAGATCCCACTGTTTAGCAGAACTTGGAGTGGTATTAGAATTAGGGTCAGCTTCTGTATCTATTGTTACATAGCTTATAAAGCGATCTATAATATGTTGCATAATTACGATTTTTGTTCTTTATTAAAATATACTAGATAATAATACATTTGTTTTCTTCGTCCCAACCTTTTTCAACAAATTTCTCCGCACTTTCTGGGTTTACAAAATCCAATTTTATTTGAATATTTGTATCCAATTCTATTACATTTTTCATTTTTCTGCGAACATCAGTTACAGCCTGATTTGCAATTGGAAAGTTAGTTAAATCTTCTACACTGTATTTTTCGCCTTTATCAACTTTATAATTTTTGAATTCTGAAATTAAATCGGGATTATCTAATACATCATTTAAAAAAGTTGATTCTTCAAAATTATCATTTTTTGCAAAATGATTTACAGCTCGATTCATAAAAAGAACTTCTTCTTTTTTATCTTCAGCAGGTAAAACTACTTCTTTTGCAAAATCTTGACAAAATTTTAGATATTTTTTAGTCATAAAATTTTCATCTTGAAAAGCATCTACACTCAGAAAGTATTCTAACCAATAACGAGCATCATAGCGATTACTATCTACTGTTAGTATTTTGTAACCTTCTTCTTTTTATAATTAAAAATTAAACATCCTTTGTCTAGTTTTTGTAAATTAATGCCTTGTTGCAAAATCATTTCTAAATTACTTCCTTTTTCTTCAAATTGAAGAAAATCTGATTTTATTTCGCTTTTGAATACACCTATTGCATCTACCGGTTTATTATCTATTGATACATTTGTTAGATAAGTAATGTAAACTTCTCCGTTTTTTATATGAGGATGGTTAGATTGTTCAAAAAGATGTTTGGTTATCTTTTTTGAAAGGTCATGAATGTTAGCTGGATTTGAAAAAATTTCACTTGCTAGATTATACATTTCATTGTATTCTAAATCTACATCATGTGCAAATTGATAATAATTTTCTTCTTTTTCTCTAAAAGGTTTAAAGAAAAATTCTTTTAACAAAGGCATGATTTCATCATTTAAGCCATAAGGCTGATCTGATAAAAATATAGCTTCATTTCTACTTTTATTTCCTACGCGATGTATTGATAGGTTTTCTATTTGGGTATTAAAAAGATTAATCATATTTTCTAATAAAAGAATAAAGATTTTAGGAATCTAATATTCTTAAGGTTTTTATTTTATGTTTTTTTTTGATATATTAATTCCAGTTTTCTTCAAAACCAAAATCACTAAAAGAATCATCACCGTCAAACATATCAAAATCTTCATCATCGTAATCATCTTGAAAATCTTCATAGAAATCATCTTTTTCTGCATCAAATTCTTTATCTGGTGCCATAAGAGGTAATACTCCATGAGAAAATAATAAATCAGGATAAGACATACCTTGTTCTGGTTCTTCTATGGATGCTAATTCTACAAAGAAAGTCCACATATTTAAAAAATCATAGACATAAATGATTTTTGTATTATTTTTATCAAAAGTAGATGATAAAATATGATCGGCCATTGTTAATCCTTCTCCAGGATTATCACTTGTGTCAAATAAAGGAATTTCTTGATCTTGATTCCATTGATCATCACAGGTGTAAAAAGCGGCCATTTCCATACCATCAAAACCAAAAGCATTTACAATGGCATTATGTAAATCTTCTAAACTATTATTTTCTTCAATAGCTATATCTCTAAATACATCCTCTTCAGCATCAAGGATAACTCTGTATTTGTAAATCATAAAACGAATTATTTGATAGGGTCAAAGGTAATTATAATTTTAGAAAACGAAATTTAGAATTAGCTTTTGTTAATAATATTTTTAGAGATTTTACTTGTCTATAGAATTTATACTATTTATATAAAGAGGATTGAATACTTTGTAATTATCTTGTTTAGCTTTGTTTAGCATTATAAAGGTAAGAAATGGTACGAATAAGAAAAAGATGTTTGATGAAGTTTTAGTAGGATTTTATCATTCTTAGATTTTATTTTTATAGTGAAAGAAGTATTTTCTATTCTTTATATGAGTAGAATGCCATAAAAATGAAGTATTTTTGCATAGATATGCTAAAAAATAAACAATATGTTTTATTTTAATTTACTGATTATTAATTTTTTATAATAAAATAACTGTTATTTATATGAGTAAAATACAATGGGAAACAGCCTTAGAATTTGAGGATATTACCTATAAGAAATGTAATGGTGTTGCTCGAATTGCTTTTAACCGTCCAGATGTTCGTAATGCGTTTCGACCTAAAACAACTTCAGAATTATTAGTTGCTTTTAAAGATGCACATGAAGATACAAATATTGGGGTTGTACTATTATCTACAGAAGGACCTTCTTCTAAAGATGGAATTTGGTCTTTTTGTAGTGGAGGAGATCAGCGTGCGAGAGGGCATCAAGGTTATGTTGGAGAAGATGGATATCATCGCTTAAATATTTTAGAAGTACAACGTTTGATCCGTTTTATGCCAAAAGCCGTAATTGCGGTAGTTCCAGGATGGGCTGTTGGAGGAGGACATTCTTTACATGTAGTTTGCGATTTAACGTTAGCCAGTAAAGAACATGCCATTTTTAAACAAACAGATGCTGATGTAACTAGTTTTGATGGAGGATATGGATCAGCTTATTTAGCTAAGATGGTAGGACAAAAGAAAGCTCGTGAGATTTTCTTTTTAGGTAGAAATTATTCTGCTCAAGAGGCGTATGAAATGGGAATGGTAAATGCCGTTATCCCACATGCTGAATTAGAAGATACCGCTTATCAATGGGCTCAAGAAATATTAGAAAAATCACCTATTTCCATTAAAATGCTAAAGTTTGCCATGAATTTAACTGATGATGGAATGGTAGGACAACAAGTTTTTGCAGGTGAAGCTACACGATTAGCATATATGAGTGATGAAGCTATTGAAGGTAGAAACGCATTTTTAGAAAAACGTAAACCTAATTTTGAAAAGAAATATATTCCATAAAATGGTTTAGTTATAAAATACTTCTAACTTATTTTTATTAAAAAAATATATTGATAATAAGGTAGTAATTTCCCTGTTTGTAAATAAATTTTAGAGAAATATAAGGCTAGAAGTATTTTCAAATTAACTTTTAAATTTTATTAATGACGGTTCTAGTTTAAAAAAGTTAATAAAATTTTACTATATTTGGCATTGCCACTATTCTTCATGTAAGTAGATTCTGAGCTTTTTAAATAAAATTATTAAAAGCTTACTAAATTTTTAATTTTTTACTATTAATTCTTTAAAAAAGAAAAAAGAGTTTTATCACTTTGTTGAATTTATAACTCTCATTTTGTTTTTTAAAGAAATTATTAATTTTGTGGTTAAACATAATTTAAGAAATTATTATGAAATAATAATTGTTGACTATATATATTTATTCAAAAAATATGAAACATTGGATACAAGCTGCGCGTCTACGAACCTTACCTTTATCACTTTCTGGCATTTTGGTTGGTAGTATGTATGCGTATAAAACAAGTAAATTAACTTCTATTGAATTATTTGATTGGAAAATTTTTATATTAGCTATTTTAACAACTGTAGCATTTCAAGTACTTTCTAATTTTGCGAATGATTATGGAGATGGTGTAAAAGGAACAGATGCTAATAGAATAGGAGAGAAGAGATTGGTTGCAACTGGAGAAATAACTCCAAAAAAATGAAAATAGCTGTATATTTAACAGCTATTATTAGTTTTTGTTTGCGTGTTTATTAATTTACTTTTCTTTTAAGAATAGGTATTTAAATTATTCTTTGTTTTTTCTAGGATTAGGAATAGTTTCTATCATAGCTGCTATAAAATATACTGTTGGAAATTTTGCATATGGTTATAAAGGATTAGGAGATCTTTTTGTTTTTATCTTTTTTGGTTGGGTAAGTACACTAGGTTCCAATTTTTTATTTACAAAAGATTTTGATATTTTACTAATGTTACCTGCTTCTAGCTATTGGTATGCTTAGCGCAGGAGTATTGAATTTGAATAATATGCGTGATGAAGTATTAGATAGAAGATCAGGAAAAAATACATTAGTTGTAAAAATGGGGGGTAATAATGCAAAAAAATACCATTACTTTTTAATTATTACAGCCATGATTTTAATTATCTTATTTGGTTTATTATCTAATTTTAAGTGGGATCAATATTTTTTCTTGACAGCCTATTTTCCTTTAATAAGTCATCTTATTACAGTTTATAACTGTCCTGATAACAGAGCTTTAGATCCTCAATTAAAAAAATTAGCAATAAGTACTTTTTTAATATCTTTAATATTATCATTAACATTAATTTTTAATCAATAATGAATTGTAGTTATCATCCAATTGCAGAAAAAGAAATAAATGAATGGTATTGTAATTTGAAATTTCAAAGTATATTGGATCATGTATATTATGAAATTGTAAAAAACGGTAGACGATTTAATCTTGGTGAAGAGAGTTTAAAATCTTATGTTGAAATAATGAAAATGGCAGCTAAAAATGCACAATCAAAAAATAATTTTGATGAAGCACATGCTTATAACATAGCTCTTGTTCAAGGTCTTTTTAGAAAATATTTCTATTTAAAAGATTTTTCTTTTTCTAAACTAATAGATAAAAAAACCTATTTCGAGCGATATACAAAAAAATGGCAGGAAATAGTAAAACAAGATAAAGAAATACTTCTGAATGTTAATAATAAAATTTCAGGAGAAAAAAGTGGAGGAGTATACATACCTTTTAATAAGGTAGCAGAACTATTACAAGATTACGCCAAAAAGGAAGCGTACAGGATGATTTGAATTCTTTTTTTGGTGAACATATTACTATTTTTTTAAATAGTTTAGAATATGCTAAATCAAATAATTTAGGATTATTGGAAGCGTCCGGTATTATTAATAAAGACTTTTTAGTTTCATCAAATGATGTAAGTGATATTGTTATAGAAAATTGTGATACTCAAAGTTTACAATTTGGCTCACCTATAAAATCTTCTAAACAGGAAAAAGTAAGAGAAATAGTATTAGATCTTCCAATTGCAAAAATACCCGAAGTAGAATCTAAAATTGAAAAAAAGAGTCTATGGAAAAAAATATTTGGGTAATATCTTAATAGAAAATTAAACTCTGTTTTAAAGCTATATAAAAGTTAAATATGTAATTTATAGTAAAAAATATAAAATTATAAATGATTTTGACTTCTATATAGCTTCTTTTTTTAATTTGTTATAATATTTTAAATGAAATTCTGTTTTTATAATATACTTTTTATTTTAAACCTTTTTGTCGGATACACCCAAACACCCTCTGGTTATTGGGATAATCAAAGAGGAACAACCAAAGAAGTAAACCTTTCTGCTGGTGAAAAAGGAGTCGTAAAAATCCAAGATTTACCAGTTGGAACAACTGAAATAGCGTATCGTATTACGTTACTTGACGAAAATCAGAAAATGGTGAATGACCTTTCATCTGTTTTAAAAGCTATTCCAGATCCTTATTTTATAGGAAAAGGTACAGGTAGTGCCATTTCTTTAGTATCATCTATTTCAGGTGTTGATAAATGTACTTATGCTGTGTTTTTAGATGAGTCTTCTAGCAATGATTTTGTTAAAACAGAATCAGTTCAAAAGGCATGTTTGTATCAAAAAAATCCTATTAGTAAAGATGCAAGACTTATATCTTTAAAATCCACTTGTTTAAATGAAAACACTAAAAATCTTTGGTTTACTTTTAAAAACCAAAATTGGTTAATGAGTGAAAAAATAATATTAGAAGTAATTCCTTGGGTTGATAATATAGCCAGTAGAGGATGGACAAAAAAAAATAAAGAAAATGTTATAGAAAATATTAAACATATTTCTTTATCTAAAAATTTAAAATCGGATGTATCTAATAGCATTGCCTTTTGTTTGTTAAATAAAGTAATGGAAAAATATCGTTTTCAAGATTTTTTAAATTTAAGCAAAGAAGAACAAATTCTTTTTGTAGAACAAAACGATCCTATATGTTTTAAACAAGCTAATAATATGTCTTTTTATAATAACTTAATTTGCCAACAAGCTGAAAATTTATTTAAGAATAAAAGAGAAGAAGAAGCGATCAACTGGATTCAAAATAAATTAATTACAACTGAATATGCGAATGCTTTAGATTATAATTTTTTAGCTGAAATGTATATGAATACAAATCAATTTGAAAAATCATTACAGACATTACTTTTAGCAGAAGATAAAGATAAAAGTGAATTAAAAATAAAATTAAATTTAGCTCATATTTATATGTTTTTAGATGATATATCTAAATCCAAAGAAATTCATAAAAAATATAAATCACAAAATATTTCAACCAAGCAAACATGGACAAATAAAACAATAAATGACTTGGAAAAATTTAAAAAAACTTCTTTACCACAAGAGAATATAGATAGAATTTGGAAATTATATAATTAAATTTATATTTAACTTTTTATATGAAAGCAATTTATATAAAACATCTATTAGATTTTAAACGTCCTGCTGGAACTTCAAGAGGAATTTTAAACCAAAAAGAAACATGGTTTTTAATTTTAGAAAAAGACAATAAAAAAGGAATAGGAGAATGTGGTATATTACGAGGATTATCAGCTGATGATCGTCCTGATTATGAGGAAAAATTAAAGTGGGTTTGTCAAAATATTCATTTAGGAAAAGATCAACTTTGGAATGAATTAATAGAGTTTCCTTCAATACAATTTGGAGTTGAAATGGCTTTTAAATCATTAGAGTCTTCTACTCCTTTTGAATTATTCCCTTCTAAATTTACGAAAGGAGAAGATGTTATTCCTATTAATGGTTTGATATGGATGGGAAGTGAAACCTTTATGCAGGAACAGATAAAAGAAAAAAATCAAACAAGGTTTTCGTTGTATAAAAATGAAAATTGGAGCTATTGATTTTGAACAAGAATATAAATTATTACAATTTATTCGCTCAAATTTTTCAAAAGAAGAAATAGAGTTACGAGTGGACGCAAATGGTGCTTTTGATTATATAACAGTATTTGATAAGTTACAAAAATTAGCCAATTTATCTATTCATAGCATAGAACAACCTATAGCTAAAGGTCAAAAGAATAAGATGAAAGATATTTGTAGCAAGTCAAAATTACCCATTGCCTTAGATGAAGAGTTAATAGGTGTTTTTTCATTAAAAGACAAAGAAAAACTTTTGTTAGAAATAAAACCTCAATATATTATACTAAAGCCTAGTTTTATAGGTGGATTTAGAGGTACTGATGAATGGATTGAATTAGCCGAAAAAAATAATATTCGTTGGTGGATTACTTCTGCACTAGAATCCAATATTGGTTTAAATGCCATTGCTCAATATACCTTTATGAAGCAAAATCCTATACCTCAAGGTTTAGGTACTGGTTCTTTATATCTTAATAATATTGATGGTCCTTTGGAGGTTAGGAATGGGTTTTTATCTTATAACCCAGAATTAAAATGGAATATAAACCTATAAATTTATATTTAAGATAGAAGAGAATTTTAGATCTCCTGAAAATTAATAAGAATATAAAAAAGTATTTTATTATTATTTAGATCTTTTCAAAGAATATAATATTTTGATAGTTTACAAAAAAAGGTTTAATTAAGATTACAGACTAAATATTTCGGATTATTGCCATCTCGATACTAGGAGGGATAGCATAAAGTACGTAACATAACGCTCTTAAATTCTGATGATGATATTCCTCTATCATTAAGTGTTTTGATTATGTGACTCCTCCTTACGTAGTGACAAATAAGAAACCAAAAATAAATAGAACTCAAAAGAGTCTTCGTTGAACCAAAAAGGATGGCTTTTTAAGCCTTTCTAAAATTAAACTTTCGGCAAAAAAATTATTCTATATCTATAAAAAGTTGTTGTAATTTTTCAAATGTTTCTGACTTAGGGTTTTTCCACATACCACGCTGGATAGCTTCCAACATTCGTTCAGTCATATCTTTTAGAGCCCATGGATTTACTTTTTCTATAAATTCTTTATTTTCTGTATTGAATAAATATTCTTCTGTAATTCCTTCGTACATAAAATCGTCAATCATATCAGTAGTAGCATCATAGGCAAATAAATAATCCATTGTTGCAGCCATTTCAAAAGCACCTTTATAACCATGTCGTTTCACACCTTCAATCCATTTAGGATTGACCACACGTGAACGATATACTTTTAATAATTCTTCTTTTAGTGTTTTGACTTTTGGATTATCAGGACGCGAATGATCTCCAAAATATACTTTTGGTTGTTTGCCACTAATTGTTTGTACGGCATTAGTTAAACCACCTTGAAACTGATAATAATCATCAGAATCTAAAAGATCATGTTCTCTATTATCTTGATTGTGCATTACAATTTGAATATCAGATAGGCGTTGTTCAAAAACTTCATGAGCTGATTCTCCTATTCTGTCATTGCCATAAGCATAGCCGCTCCATTGCATATATATTTTTGCTAAATCTTCTTTAGTTTGCCAGTTTTTTTCATCAATAACAGCTTGTAAACCTGCTCCGTATGCACCAGGTTTAGAACCAAACACACGAAATAAGGCTCTTTTATGAGCTTTATCATGCGTAATTCCTTTTGTCATCCATTCCGCCTTTTCTTTTAAAAAGCGTTTTCTGATAGGATTTATCTCAGGATCTTCATCTAGGTGTGCTAGTCGTTCAATGACCTTATTAAATAACGAAATTACATCAGGAAAGGCATCTCTAAAAAAACCAGAAATACGAAGTATTACATCTACTCTTGGTCGTTTGAGTATTAAAGGTGAAATAATTTCGAAATCAACAACTCTTCTGTTAGCTCCTTCCCAAATAGGTTTTACTCCCATTAAAGAAAAGGCTTGTGCAATATCATCTCCTCCTGTTCGCATAGTAGAAGTTCCCCAAACTGAGAGACCTATTGTTTCTGGATATTCTCCGTTTTCTTGAAGATAGCGTTCTATAATTAAATGGGCACTTTTTACACCTAATGTATACGCTGTTGGAGAAGGAATGGTACGTACATCTATTGAGTAAAAATTTCTACCGGTGGGCAATACGTCTAGACGACCTCTTGTAGGAGCACCTGAGCTTCCAGAAGGAACATATTTCCCATTTAATCCTGTTATTAAATTAGTAATTTCATTAGTTGTTTGTTGAATTTTAGGATAGGTAGTATTCATTATAGATTGAAGGACTTCATCAAAATGTAAATATCCTGTTTTTTTTCTATCTAATAAAAATTATGATAGATAAGTACGTGAAATTAATTCTAGTTGTTCTACCACATCTCCAATAGTTCTGCAATGTACTTGATGAATTTCTTTTTAAAAGAATCTGCATAATTACATTCTAAAGGATTAAAATCTAATTCTAAATCAATAGCTAAAGCTTGGGTTATACCTTTTGTTGTTCCCGAAGGCAAACGATGTAGGGCAATAAGTAAATCTAACAATTGATTATTTTTAGGAACTTCTCCAAAAATATGTAATCCATCTCTAATTTGTGCTTCTTTTAAATCACATAAATAACCATCTAATTTTACTAATAATTCATCTATGTCATCTACAGAAGTTTTTAGATCTGTATCTAAATGTGCTTCTTGAACTAAAGTTTTAATTTGCTTTTTTAGTAGTCCAGCACGTTTATTATCTAGTGTAAAAGCCTCATAATATTCATCTATAAGATGTTCTAATCTTGTCAAAATGCCATAATTTTCAGCACGTGTCATAGGAGGAATGAGATGATCTAAAATTACAGCTTGGTTTCTTCTTTTAGCTTGTGTTCCTTCTCCAGGATCATTTACAATGAAGGGATAAAAATGCGGAATGGCATTTAATAATACTCTAGGATAACAACTTTCTTTACTTAATGCTATACTTTTACCTGGTAGCCATTCTAAGTTTCCATGCTTTCCAACATGTACAATGGCATCCGCTTTAAAAATACTATTTACCCAAAAATAATAAGCTAAATAATTATACGTTGGAGGTAAATCAGGTGAATGATAAATAGCTTTTTCATCTTGATTATAACCTCTTGCAGGCTGAATACTTATAAAAATATTTCCCAATAAAAAACCTGGAATAGCAAATTGTTTATTATTGCAAAATGGAGAATCTTCTGGTTTTCCCCATTGTTTTTCAAGTTGTGTTTTTAAATAAGGAGAAAAAGATTCATATTCTTCATAGAAATCTTCTAATTTTAATGAAACCTGAAATGGACGAGCTTGTGTACTATCTACATCATTTGTTATATAGTGTGTAATTAATTTAATTAATTCGTTACTCGAACTAGGAATAAAGTTACCTAAATCATACCCATTTTCTTTAAGAGCTTTTATAATTCTTACCATGCTTTCTGGTGTATCAAGTCCAACCCCGTTAGCCAAACGACTATCTTTATTAGGGTAATTAGGCATGATTAGAGCTAATTTTTTTTCTGAGTTTATTTTATTTTGTAATTCATGCCAACGAATTGCAAAATCCACTACAAAATCCACCCCTTCCAGGATGCGCTTCATATTTTAAAATATCTGAATCAGTAATAGCATCTTTACCTAAAGTTGTCTTAAAAGAAATAGCTGTAGTAATGATCCGTCCATCTAATTCAGGTAATGCAGCATTTATGGCCACATCAGTAGGAGGTAAGCCAAATAAATTATTTTCCCAAACAGTTTTAGTACAAGAAGCAAAAATAGCTTGAATAATAGGGATATTTAATTTTTGAAAAATAAAGGTATTGTCATTTTCAGTTATGTTTTTTATTGAAAAACTAGTTGTATTAATAATAGAACTTAAAGGAGAATGTTTAGGTTGAGTTAATAACTCATATAATTCATCTGTTGTATTTTTGTCTCTGAGATTATTAACAAAAGCAATGATGGGAAATATGTTTTTTTCTTGTAATTGTTTATAAATAGCGTAGACAGGCTCTAAATTATCAGCCAAATAATGTGATTTATAAACTAATATTACGGTATTAAATAGAGTATTAGAAGTTTGCTCTTTAGATAATATACCTTTTTTTAAATCATATAAAAATAAATCGGGTATTGATTGAGGTTCTTTATAAACTAATTCTTTCGCTTCAAAAAAATGATATGAAAGAAAATATAATAACTCTATTAAATTATTTTTTCCTCCAGCACAAAAATACTTCCAAACTAAATCTGAAATGGATACATCAACATTAGAAAGGTTTATTAGTTCAAGATCAGGAACATCATATCCTGATAAAAAAAGTACTGGAATATTTTTTTTTTGACATTCTATTTGAATTGATTCTACTAAATAAGGATAATAACTGATACCTCCTAATAGTCTGCATATAACAAGTTTTGCTTTTCCTACTACTTCTTCAACATATTTGTCTATTGTTAATTCTTGCTTTAAATAAGTAAGATTAGTCATTCGTAAAGAAGGGAGATCTTGTGTATTAAGATTTTCTATAAACTCTTTATAAGCATTATTTAAGGAATGTATTTCCGTATCCGCAGCAGATAAAAAAAGAATATCGCCTTTGGATTGTTCAATGTAAAAAACGCCGTCCTCATTAGGATTCCAGCCTCCAGGAATGGTAGGTATTAAGTGCATTTGTAATATTCAAAATTAAAAATGGATAATTAATACAAGTCAATTATCCATTCAAATATACTTTTAATTTAATCTTTCATTTATAATTTGTTGTAAATTTTTATTTTTTAATTCATCTCCAATGATAACTAGACTTGTTATTCGGGTTTCGTTTTCTTTCCATTTGCGATCAAAATAACTTTCAAAACGAGTAGAGACACCTTGTAAAACCATGCGCATGGATTTATCAGGAACATTTATAAAACCTTTAATTCTATAAATTTCATATTCTTCAATGATTTGTTTTAAAGTATTAATTAAAATTTCAGGTGTGTGATTTGCTGTAATTTCTACAACTACAGAATCAATATGATCATCGTGGTCGTGTTCATGACCATGAGCATGATCTTCTTCATGATGTGAGTGTCGGCTTTCTAAATCATTTTCTGCTTGTGCACCCACTCCTAGTAAAATATTAGATGAAATTACACCCTTATTAGCACTTACTATTTTTACATTAGGTCTAATTTTGTTTGTAATGATAGATTCTACTATTTCAAATTGCGCTTGATTTAGTAAATCTTTTTAGTCATTACAATTAAATCAGCACATGATAACTGATCTTCAAATAATTCCTCAATTGGAGTTTCATGATCTAATGAATCATCTGCTAGACGTTGGGCATTAACTTTAGCACGATCGCAAATTTCTCCTGTAGCTTGTCCTACAGCATCAACAACAGTAACTACAGCATCCACTGTAATTTGTGGTTTTAATTCAGGCCAATTGAAAGCATGTAAAAGAGGTTTGGGTAAGGCAAGTCCTGATGTTTCAATTATTATATGATCTATAGAATCTTTTCGTTCCATCAGTTCTAACATAATAGGTAAAAACTCGTCTTGTACAGTACAACAAACACAACCATTATTTAGTTCTAAAATATCTTCTTCAAAACTACAACATGATTTTAGTAATTCGCCATCTATTCCCATTTCACCAAATTCGTTTACAATAACGGCTAATCGTTTTCCATTATTGTTTTCTAATAAGTTACGAATAATTGTTGTTTTTCCTGATCCAAGAAAACCTGTTATTATTGTTACAGGGATTTTATTTGTCATAATAGCTTTTTTTTATTGGCTAAAAATACTGTATATACAGAATAAAAAGAAAAATACTTTGATTTATTTATCTTTCTTCAAACAAAAGATAATAAGATATAAAATTGATTAGGCTCAATTGAGATTACAAAAAATATTTTAAATATAGAGTATTTAATAAAAAATAAACCTTTAAATATTTTCATTTCTCATAAATATCTCTTTACCTATGAAAATTAAATTTGTGGATAGTTTTGCATATTAGATTTGGGTTAAACTCTTTATTTTACGTAATTTTGGAGGCATGTATACATCTAACGATATATTTGAAATTAGTTCTAAAAAGAATTTGAAAAACGGACTCTTAAGATTTTTCGTTTTCAATATCATAACAATTTAGTTTATCAGCAGTTTTGTTCATTGTTAAAAAAAGATGTGAGCAATGTAAAAAAAATTGAAGATATTCCTTTTTACCTATTCAATTTTTTAAAACAAATGATATTTTAAGTTCTAAAGAAGAAAAACAAATAACTTTTACAAGTAGTGGTACTACAGGAATAGCTACAAGTAAACATCATGTTACGGATTTATCTTTTTATAGAGAAAGTTATAGACAAGCCTTTAAGCAATTTTACGGAAATATAGAAGATTATGTTATTTTGGCATTGTTACCATCTTATTTAGAACGAGAAGGCTCATCTTTAATTTATATGGTAGATGATTTAATACAATTATCTAATAATCTCGAAAGTGGATTTTATTTAAATAATTATGATGAACTTATAGAAAAATTAATTAAACTGGATGCTGAAGGACATAATGTTTTATTAATTGGGGTTACTTATGCTTTATTAGATTTAGTTGAAAAACAAAAATTTAATTTAAAAAATACCATTATAATGGAAACAGGTGGTATGAAAGGACGCAGAAAAGAAATAATTAGAGAAGAATTACATAAAATTCTGAGTAATGGTTTTGGTGTACCCGTAATACATTCGGAATATGGTATGACGGAATTATTATCTCAAGCTTATTCTTTAGGAAACGGAATCTTTGAATGTCCTATGTGGATGAAAATTATTATTCGTGATCCTGAAGATCCTTTAACCTTACTTTCTGGAAGGTAAGACAGGAGGAATAAACATAATTGATTTAGCTAATATTAATTCATGCTCTTTTATAGCCACTCAGGATTTAGGTAAAATAATAGATTATAATTCTTTTGAAGTTCTAGGACGATTTGATAACTCTGATATAAGAGGATGTAACTTAATGGTGGTTTGATACTTACTTATTCCTGTTTTAAAAATTTTGATATATTAAGAAAAATTAACACTACTCTATATATTTAATAAAAAACTTCTAATACAACACAATAATACTTTATAAAATGAAAAAAATACTTATTGCTCCATCTATTCTTGCTGCTGATTTTGCTAATTTACAAAGAGATATTGAAATGATAAACAAAAGCGAAGCAGACTGGTTTCATATAGATATTATGGATGGCGTTTTTGTGCCTAATATATCCTTTGGAATGCCTGTATTAGAAGCAATTAAAAGACATGCAAAAAAAACAATTGATGTACATTTAATGATTGTAGATCCAGATCGTTATGTTTCAACTTTTAAAAAACTAGGAGCAGATGTTTTAACGGTCCATTTAGAAGCTTGTGTACATCTGAATAGAACCCTCCAAGCTATAAAAGCAGAAGGAATGAAAGCAGGTGTAGCATTAAACCCACATACTAATATTTCATTATTAGAAGATGTAATTCAAGATATAGATATAGTTTGTATTATGAGTGTAAATCCTGGTTTTGGAGGACAATCATTTATAGAAAATACATATCCAAAAATAGAAAAACTAAAAACATTAATTGAAAAAAAGAAAGCCTCTACTCTAATTCAAATAGATGGAGGAGTTTCTACTCAAAATGCCAAAAAATTAGTAGAAGCAGGTGCCGATGTTTTAGTCGCAGGTAGTTTTGTATTTAACTCAAATAATCCAGAAAAAACAATTATTGATCTTAAAGAAGCAGTTAAATAATAAGAAAGGTTCCTATTATTGGTAAACTATCTTTATAAGCATTAACTAACAAACGCAAAAAATAAGAATAAGATTTCCTTAACCCTTGCAATTGCAGGGGTTGTTTTTAGAATAGAATCTATTTCTCTAGATTTCAAATAAAACATTCTAAACTCCTTACCTAGAAAAACATAGGATGACAAGAATCCGAAGTAAAATACTTCTTGTTTGTCACTCTGACGCTAGGAGGAGTCATATAATCAAAATCACTTGATGGAGAAGGAATATCATCACCAGAATTTAAAACCATGTTATGTTACTCAACGGTTTTTTAGAGTTGTTTTAAAATAAAAAAAAGAGCGAGAATTTTACTTTTTAATACAGTATATTTTAAGTTTAAATGGTATAAATTGGTTGGAAAGAATATAATCATACCTACAGCAATGATGTAAAAACGATTCATACCCGATCTGGAACTAAAATTATTCTAAACGATTTACAAGGTTCTGTTTTTATACAGGATCCTAGTGGTAATAATTTAGAAATCAAATAACAAATCCTCTTTATTTAAAAAATTAATAATTAAGAGAGAGTCTCCCCAATAAAAATGTATATAGGATGCTATAACATTTTTTAATCTATAAATGGGAGTTGCTATTTCTATTCCTTTAGCATTAAAAATTTGACCAATAGTTGGAATCTTTTCCTTTTCTATTATTTTAGAATAGTGAAATTCATGTCCTTTAATTATTTGATTATCTAATTTTATTTCTCTATATCCTAAAGAAAGCTTAGCTTTTTCCATTGAGGTTTCTATAGGTAAAAAACCTACCATTGGATAAGCAATTCCTTCTGAATTGATAATTTGATTACCTAAATACATCATTCCACCACATTCAGCTATTACTTTTCCACCATTAGAGCAAAAATCAAGAATAGATTTACGCATCGATATATTATTTGCTAAATCTTTTAAATATAATTCTGGATAACCTCCAGCTAAGTACAAAATATCAGCCTTAGGCATTCTATTATCTGTAATAGGACTAAAATAGATAATTTTACCTAAATTTTCTAATCCTTTTATATTTTCAAAATAAGTAAAATTAAAAGCATTATCATGTGCTACGGCTATTGTGTAGTCTTTAAAAAAAGAGTTGGTTTCAGTTTTTAACTCTATTATATTTTTAGGAATAAAAACGTGATTTTCAGTATTAGAAATTTCTAAAATACGATTAATGTCAATAGATTTAGCTAAGTGTTTTGCTGCATTTTCAATTATTAATTCATAGTCATGTTCAGGAGATATAAACAAGCCTAAATGACGTGAAGGAATAGTAATATCAGTATTAGAGGGGATGTAACCTAAAGCTTCAATACCTACATCATTACAAGCTTCTTTTAAAAAGAATAATGGCTCTCTGTATTTACAAAGTTAAATATAACTCCTGCAATTTTTATCTTGGGATTAAAATTTTTAAGTCCAAATAACAATGGAGCAACGCTGTATGCCATAGATTTAGCATTGACAACCAAAATGATAGGAATGTTTAATAATAATGCTATTTCTGCACTGCTTCCTTCCATACGATTTGCCCCGTCAAAAAGTCCCATTACACCTTCTATGATAGATATATCAGCCTCTTGACTATATTTTTTATATAAAGTTTTAACATGACTTTCACTCATCATATAGGTATCTAAATTAATACTTGGCTCACCCGCAGCTTTTGTATGGTGTTTCGTATCAATATAATCAGGACCGCATTTGAAAGGTTGTACTTTATATCCGTTATTTTTTAATAATCGTAGTAAACCAAGTGTAATAGTTGTTTTTCCTGAGTTACTAGATGGTGCCGCTATAAGAAATTGTGGTTTCATAGTTTCAAAGATAAAAATCAATTCTCAATTTTTATCTTTGTAATTCTATAAAGAAAGAGAAAATGATAATAAAGATTACTACTTATGCTAAAGTGGGGGAACTTCTTCAGGGAGCTTTTGGTAAAAATCAACCATTTTTAGTAAGCAATAAATCTTCTAAATTATTTAAAACAGATACTATTGCAAGCATCAATCCTATTGATGAAGAAACAAGACTGGATATAAAATCAAATAAGGCAAAGGAGTTATTTCATTCATTAATAGAAGAAAAAGGAATTACTCCTATAAACAAAATTTATTTTAACCAAAAAAGAAACTTTAAAGTTGGCAAAGGGTTATCTTCTAGTTCTACTGATATATTAGGTATTTTGCTTACTTTAAATAAATTATATAAGACCCAATATTCAAATCATTTTCTTTATAAAATAGCTTCTCAAATAGATCCTACGGATCCTTGTCTGGATTTTAATTCTTTATTATTTAATCAAAAGTCAGGAAAAATTTTAGAAAATTTAAATCCTATTTCTTATTCCATATTATATTTTGATTCGGATCCAAATGTAGATATTGATACAATTAAAATATCAAAGGCTAGAGAATATTCTGAAAGTCAAATGATAGAATTTAAAAATCTATATTCTATTCTTAAAGTAAGTGTAAAAAATAATGATTATAGAACATTTTTTGAATGTGTTACCAAAAGTGCTGTTATAAACGAAACTATTTTGCCAAAAAAAAAAATTTACTTTATTGTATGATTTTGCTATAGAGAATAATTGTGGTTTATTTGTGGCACATAGCGGTACATTTATGGGATTACTCATAGAACCCTATCGTTTAAAATCTATAGATTTTAAAGTTAGGTGTTTAGTCGAAAAACACTGGAAAACAACTCTTTACATTGAATAAATTCTATGCAAAAATTAAGACCTATAATGTTTGTTGGTACCGCCTCTGATGTAGGCAAAAGTATTATTAATACAGGATTTTGTCGTATTTTTAAGCAAGATGGTTATAATCCAGCACCTTTCAAATCACAAAATATGTCACTCAATAGTTTTGCTACCCCTGACGGACTTGAAATAGGTCGTGCTCAAGCAGTTCAGGCAGAAGCTTGTGGGATTGCGTGTAGCACGGATATGAATCCTGTTTTATTAAAACCTACTAATGATAAGAGTTCACAGGTTGTTTTAAATGGAAAACCATTGGGGAACCAATCAGCTTTTGATTATTTTATGGAAAATGATAAAAAGGAATTACTGAAAGAAGCACAAGCCGCTTATACCCGATTATCAGAAAAATATAATCCAATTGTACTTGAAGGAGCAGGAAGTATTTCAGAATTAAACCTAAAACATCGAGATATAACCAATATGCGGATGGCAAAATATGCTAATGCCTCTACTTTTTTAATTGCGGATATAGATAGAGGAGGGGTTTTTGCAAGTGTTTTTGGAAGTATTGCTTTATTAACTCCTGAAGAAAAAGCTTTAATAAAAGGAATTATAATTAATAAATTTCGTGGTGATTCACGTCTTTTTGAAGAAGGTAAAAAAATAATAGAAAATCTTTGCGGTATTCCTGTAGTAGGATTGGTACCCTATAAAAAAGATATTTATATAGAAGAAGAAGACTCTGTTAGTCTTCAAAACAAACCTTCCCAAGCAGTAGAAAATAAAATAAATATAGCAGTTATTTTGCTTAATAGAGTATCAAATTACACAGATTTTAATGTATTAGAACAACATAAAAACGTAAATTTATTTTATACAAAAAAAATTTCTGAAATAGAAAAAGCAGATATTGTAATTATTCCTGGAAGTAAAAACACTATTTCTGATTTGATTGATATTAAAAATAATGGAGTAGCTGGAAGCGATTATAAAAGCACACAAAAATAATAAAATAGTTATAGGAATTTGTGGCGGTTATCAAATGATGGGACAAACCATAGAAGATCCAAACCATATTGAAGGAACTATAGAAACTATGGCCGGATTAGGAATACTTCCTGTTAAAACGATTCTTACAGAAAAAAAAATAACACGTCAAGTACAATTTTATTTTAAAAAATACCAAAAAATATGCAGAGGTTATGAAATACACATGGGCGTTTCTACAATAGAAAACAAAGAGTATATTCTAAATACTTTTGATGACAAAACAGGCGATGGTTATTATTTATCTGATAAATGTTGGGGAACTTATATTCATGGAATATTGGATAATGAAATTGTTATCAAAGATTTACTTTTACAAACTGATAAAAAAGTGATAACAGGGATATTTGATTATAAGACTTTTAAAGAAGAACAATATGATTTATTAGCCCAACACTTACGAGAGCATATAGACATTCAGTATATTTATAAAGTTCTTAAAGAAACAGAAGCATGATTTTAGGACATGGAGATGACGGTTATTTATATAACGGAAGCATTAAAGCAAATTTTAGTTCAAACGTTTTTTATGAAGGATTTCCTAAAGGTTTGAAAGAACATCTTTCTCAGTATTGGGATAAAATAGCTCATTATCCCGAAGCAAATGCTGAATCATTGCAAAAAGAATTAGCTAGTTGGCACCAACTAAAACCCAATCAAATATTAGTAACCAATGGTGCTACAGAAGCATTTTACCTAATAGCACACTTTTTACAAAAGAAGTCAGCCACAATTATTATACCCTCATTTTCAGAATATAATGACGCTTGTCAAGTACATGATATTTCATTAAATTTCCTTAAATGGTCAGATCTAAATAAAACAAGTCTTTTTTTCTACAGAAGCTGTTTTTTTAGGAAATCCTAATAATCCAACAGGATTGGTTTTTCATAAAAAAGACCTTCATTTTCTCTTAAAAAATAATCCTAATACATTATTTATAATTGATGAAGCTTATGTAGATTTTACATTGGTTGATATTTCAATAGTTAACGAAATAAATAATTTTTCTAATTTATTCATTGTAAAATCATTAACCAAAACCTATTCTATTCCAGGTTTACGATTAGGCTATATCATTAGTCAAAAACAAAACATTCAAGCAATTGAAACCGTTAAAATGCCTTGGTCCGTAAATACTATGGCAATTGAAGCAGGAAAATATATCGTTAAAAATGCTGCTAACATTGTATTACCAATAGAAAAAATACTAGCAGATACAACTCAATTTATTAATGCTTTACAAGAAATTCAAAATATAGACGTTTACTCAACAAACACTAATTTTTTCTTGTGCAAAACAAATAAAAAGACAGCTCCAGAACTAAAAGAATACCTTTTAAAAAAACATCAGTTGCTCATTCGAGATGCTAGCAATTTCCGAGGACTTTCATCACAATATTTTCGAGTGGCAACACAAAAACCTTTAGAAAATAAACTTTTAATTGATGCTATTCAACAATGGACAATTCTTTAATTATTTTTTCAATACCATTACTTATAGGTTATTTTTTAGATTTATTATTGGGAGATCCAAGAAGCTTACCACATCCTATTCGTTTTTTTGGAAACACAATCTATTTTGGTGAAAACTTTTTAAATAAAGGAAATGGTAGATTTATAAAAGGACTCTTTCTTACTCTAGCATTATGCAGTTCTGTTTTTTTATTTTTTTATTTTTTATCAAGTATTTTATTAGATATTAATTTTAACCTTTATATCCTTTTTACCAGTCTTTTTATATTTTACGGTCTAGCTAATAAAAGCCTATTACAAGAAGGAAGAGAAGTATTTGATACATTAGAAGAAAAAGGATTAGAAGCAGGAAGAAAACGTTTATCATGGATTGTAGGAAGAGATACGTCTACACTTTCTGAAAATCAAATACGAATAGCTGTTTTAGAAACATTATCTGAAAATTTGAGTGACGGTGTAATCGCTCCTCTTTTTTATTATGCTATTGGAGGATTACCATTTATGATGGTTTATAAAATGATAAATACTTTAGATTCTATGATTGGTTATAAGAATGATAAATATTATTATTTTGGAAAATTTGCCGCTCGATTAGATGATGTAGCTAATTATATCCCTGCTCGAATAACTGCTTTTTTAATGATTTTAATTAGTGGAAAACTTAGTTTATTTCCTTTTATATTAAAATTTGGAACTCAACATGCAAGTCCTAATTCAGGCTATCCAGAATCAGCTTTAGCAGGAATTATGAATTGTCGTTTCGGTGGACCTAATAAATACCACGGAAAGATCGTAGAAAAACCATTTATAGGAACCAATCCTCGTGTTATTAAGCATAATGAATTTAAAAAAGTATGTTTTATAAATCATTTAGTTACTCTAACGGCAATTGCTCTAATATTGATAATAAAAATAGTATTTTGGGTTATTTTTGATAATTTCCACTATAACTAGTGTTTTTTTAACAAACTCTATTAGTTTTTTGTACTTTCGTGCCCGCAATGGTTTTGTTTCCATTTTGGAAATGAATTAAAAGGGAATCCAGTGTAAATCTGGAACAGTACCCGCTGCTGTAAGTTTTTAAAAAGATTATAACAAAATGCCACTGTTTTTATCTAAAAAATAAAATGGGAAGGCGTTATAATTAAAACAAGTCAGAAGACCTGCCTTTGTATTGATTCGTGGCTTTCGGAGTAAAGGCTGACGGGTGAATGTAATGCTTCCCTTCTTTCACACGTCCTTTCTCTAAGGTCGCTAATAATCAGTTAACGGGATTATTAACGAAAAAAAAATCAAACATGTCAAAGGATCTATCAAAGATTAAAAAAATCATTTATTTATGTAATGGTACTTGTTGTACTGATAATGGAGCAGAAGAAAATATTAAAACACTTCGAAAAAACCTGACACAATACGAACTAAATGATGAAATTCATACCATTCGAACGAAATGTCAAGGATTTTGTAAAAAAGGCCCCATTGTAAATATCCAACCTGAAAATACTTGGTATAAAGAAGTCAATATTGAAACTTCAAATAATATTGTAACGACTCATATTCTAAAAGATACATTAATAAAAGAACAGTTACTTTTTTCTTCAAATAGTACAAAAGATGATTTTAAACCTCAAAAAAATAAAAGCAATTTCATAACTAAATTGTTTAATTTAAGTTGTTTTTTACTTTTCCTATTTTTATTTCAAAAAACACAAGGACAAAGTAGTATTAACGGTTTTATTATAGACGTAACAAACCAAACTAAAATAGAAGGAGCCACAATAAGAATAAAAGAATCTGGCGAAAGTACTATATCACAAGAAAATGGAGTATATAAGTTGCAATCCGCTTCCAGAAGGAATAAAAACAATTATCGTTTCTCATATAGGTTATAATGTATTTACTACAAAAATAAATTTCAAAAAAGACGAACAAAAATCACTAAATATTTCCTTGTTACACAATGTAATGAACTTGGAAGAATTGGTTATTTCTGCTTCATCAATCAAAAAACAAGAAAATAAAATAGATCAAATCAGTTTACAATTACAACCTATAAAATCAGCACAAGATTTACTTAGAGCCGTTCCAGGGCTATTTATTGCACAACATGCAGGTGGAGGAAAAGCGGAACAAATTTTTGTAAGAGGAATTGATAACGATCACGGAACAGACTTTTCTATTCAAATGGATGGTATACCCGCTAATATGCCTTCTCATGCACATGGACAAGGGTATGCGGATATGCACTTTATGATTCCAGAAACCATTGGTACTGTTAATTTTTTTAAAGGACCTTATGAGGCCTCTCTTGGAGATTTTTCAGTGGCAGGAGCTGCTCAATTTAATTCTAAATACCGTTTAGAAAATAATATAGTTAAACTAGAATCGGGCTTGTTTAATACACAAAGGGTTTTAACGATGCTTCAAATTTTAGATCAAAAACACTTAGTTTCTAAATGGAATGACAACGCTTATTTTGCCTCAGAGTATAATTATACCGATGGTTTTTTTGAAAGTAAATTAAAATTCAAACGTTTTAATTTTTTTGGAAGATACAACGCACAACTTACCCCAAAAACAACACTTATACTATCAGGATCTTATTTTTCAAGTACTTGGAATGCTTCTGGGCAATTGCCATTACGAGCTATAGAAAAAGGTACTTTATCTAGATACGGTGCTATAGATGATTCAGAAGGAGGAATAGCATCAAGACTCAATACAAACGTTATTTTAGATACTAAACTAAAGGAAAATCAATCATGGAAAAATCAGTTTTATTATTCCAAAAATATTTTTGATTTGTTTTCAAACTTTACTTTTTTTATGAATGACCCTATCAACGGAGATGAAATATTACAATGGGAAAAAAGGGACTTATTTGGATTAAAAAGTACATATAATAGACTCGATAATATAAGTTCAACAAAATTATCATCAGAAGTTGGATTCGTCACCCGAACGGATATATTAGGATTAGGAAGAGATTATGTTCTACGAAGAGCATTTTTAAGCAAAGCCGCAAATGATGACGTAGCTATTACAAATTATAGTTTATATTTAGATGAAGATTGGCAATTTGCACCTAAATGGTCACTTAAATTGGGTTTTAGAAATGAACTTTTCAATTTTTATTTAAAAAATAAAATAGAGAATAACAATTCGGGCAAAAAGACTGTTTATCGTTTTAACCCTAAAGCACAAATTCATTTTACTCCAACTTCCAATTTTTCAGTATATGCAAAATGGGGTATAGGTTTTCATTCTAACTATGCGCATACAGCCGTTAGTAAAGATCCTACTGCCATGAATCCTGTTCCACAATCAGAAAGTGTTGATTTAGGTTTTATAATGAAATTGTATAAAAAGTCTATTTTTAATTTTACAGCTTGGTGGACAGATAGTGGCTCAGAATTTAAATTTATTTCAGATGATGGAAGTTTTGAAAATTTAGGATCAAGTAGAAAATATGGAATAGATGCCTCTTTAAAAATTCAATTTACAGATTTTTTATGGGCAGATACAAACCTAAATTATGCCTATAGCTTTTTAAGAGAAGCTCCAAAAGAAAAAAATCTAATTCCTTTATATACTAGATGGAACTCAACAGGAGGATTAACCTTAAAACTAGAAAATGGGATCAACGCTAGTTTACGTTACCGTTTTATGGGAGAACGTCCTGCTATTGAAGATGGCTCAGTATATTCTAAACCTTATACTATAGCAGATGTAGTTATTAGATATACCAGACCACGATACGAAATTAGTCTTTCTACCGAAAATATATTTAATACAAAATGGGATGAAGCCCAATTTTATGATCAATCACAATTAAAAAATGAAATAGAGCCAATCATAGATTTTCATAACACCCCTGGAACACCTTTTTTCCTAAAAGGAAGTATTTCTTATTTCTTTTAAATTTTAGCCCATTATGGAACTATTAAATAATAATTTATCTGCATTACTAATCCTATTTATTTTAGGTTTACGACATGGTTTAGATCCAGATCATATTACCGTAATAGACAATTACACCTATCGTTTATACGAAAATAAAAATACATGGTCTAGATGGGTCGGAACCCTATTTACTTTAGGTCATGGTATAATGGTAACATTAATAGCTTTAATTTTAAGTTATTTAAAAAATAATTTTCAAGTTCCTATTTGGGTTGATTGGGTTCTTAATTGGTTGCCCATGTTTTTATTATTAATAATAGGAATAGGAAATATAAATTCTTTAATATATTCTCGAAAAAACAATTCTTTGGGTCTTAAAAAATATTTAATACCTAAATTTTTAGATAAAAAAGTAAGTCCCATTACAGTATTTATAACAGGAATTATTTTTGGATTTATATTTGATACCTCTTCCCAAATAGCTGCTTTTGGCTTAGCTATTTCAGGTACCAATCACTGGTTATTTTCAGTCATAGGAGGAATTGTTTTTTCTATAGGACTTATTTTTACAGGAACAATTGATTCCTATTTATTAAGTAAATTATTAAAAACATTTGATCGTACCAAAATTCAAAAACATCGTTTTAAACTAAATATATTGATTACAATAATGTGCTTTATCATTCCTATTTATAAAATAGCAACTGTTTTTAAACCAAATATGGAATTAAGCGATTTAGAAAATAATTTAATAGGCTTAGGATTTTTAGGAATCATTCTTATTTTATATTTTGATTTGTATCTTCGTTCAAAAAAGCAAATAAAGTAAAAACAAAAAATGCAAAAAATAAGTCTATTAGGTTGCGGTTGGTTAGGATTACCTTTAGCAGAAAACCTTATAAAAAAAGGTTTTTTGGTAAAGGGATCTACTACCACTCTTGAAAAAATTCCTTTATTGAAAGAAAAAGGTATTTTACCTTATTTCGTTTCTATAACTGATACCCACATTGAAGCAAAAGACATAGCAGATTTTTTAGATTCAGATATTCTGATAATTAATTTTCCACCCAAAAGAAGAGCAGATATTATTACATATCATACAAAACAATTTGAAAAATTAATACCTGAAATTCTCAAAAGCAAAATACAAAAAATACTTTTCATTAGTTCTACTTCGGTTTATCCTAATACCAATAAGATAGTAACAGAAAAGGAGACAGGAACACCCGAAAAAGAAAGTGGAAAGGCTTTATTAGCAGTAGAAAAAATGCTTTTAGATCAAATTAAGTTTAAAACCACCATCATCCGTTTTTCAGGATTAATAGGTTATGATCGAATGCCAGGACGTTTTCTGGCTGGTAAAAAAGAGGTTGAAAATGGAGAAGCACCTATAAATGTAATTCATCAAGACGATTGTATTAATATTATTGAAACTATTATAAATAAAGAAATTTGGAACGATGTATTCAATGCTAGTGCAGATCTACACCCTAAACGAAAAGAATATTATGAATTAGCCGCAGAGAAAATAGGATTAGAAAAACCAACATTTGCAATTACCCAAAAAATAGCATATAAAATTATAAATTCAGACAAATTAAAAACTAAATTGGGGTATCAATTTAAATATCCCAATCCGTTGGATCTGTTAAATCAAGAATAGAATATGGATTCAGAATACAAAAAACAAACTACTATAACCATTGTAGGTGCTGGACCAGGAGATCCTGACCTTCTTACTGTCAAAGCAGTTAAAAGAATTCAAAATGCCGATGTTGTTTTATATGATAATTTAATATCACCAGAAATTCTAGATTTAGCTTCTCCCAGTGCACAAAAAATATATGTAGGCAGAAAGTATGGAGATATAGAAGATGCCATGAAACGTCAAGATACAATTCATGAATATTTTCTTCAATATGCCAAAGAAGATAAAAAAATTGTACGTTTAAAATCAGGCGATTCCTTTATTTACGGAAGAGTAGCAGAAGAAATTCGATTTTTAACCCAAAAAAAAATTCCTTTTGAAATTATCCCCGGAGTTACAGCAGGAATTGCAGCAGCCAACTCTCAACATATTCCACTTACAGAACGAAACAAAACCAATTCCGTATTGTTTTGTACAGGACATACTGCTACATACGACTTTGAACAGTTAGAAGCGTTAGCCAATATGCTCAAAACAGGAACGACACTCATCATGTATATGGGATATAAAAATTTAAAAGAAGTAATTACTACTTTTAAAAGAATTACCCCAAACGAAATTTTATATATTTCGGCCATTTCTAAAGTATCCCAAAAAGAAGAAACCATTTTTACAGGAACTCTAGACGAAATGGAAAAAAATTAGAAATAAAAACAGTTCCAATGCCTGTAGTTTTTATAGTAGGAAAATACGCTTTTCCTATAGATCATAATCCCATTAAAATAGTAGAAGAAAATGAATGCTAAAAAAGGAATCCTAATTTGTGGACACGGAAGTAGAGACCCAGAAGGAGTTAGTGGATTTAAAGAATTAGTACGTCTTTTGAAATTGCGTTATCCAAATTATGAAGTTGATTATGGTTTTTTAGAATTTGCGCATCCTATTTATGCCGCAGCAGTAGAACGTTTATACACTAATGGAGTCCGCGAAATAATAGCTATTCCTGCTATTCTTTTTGCAGGAAGTCATGCTAAAAATGATATTCCTTATGAAATGAATACACTTCAAAGTCAGTATCCCGATCTAAAAATTAGATTAGGAAAACATTTTGGAATAACCCCTTCAATACTTCAACTTTCTAAAAAATTAATAGAAACAGTTGAAGCTAAACTAACAACTATAGAACGAAAAGAAACCTGTCTATTAGTGGTAGGAAGGGGTACTGCTGATCCTGATGCTAATTCAGATATTGCCAAAATGACCCGAATGCTTTGGGAAGGTATGGGGTTTGGTTTTGCAACAACTACCTATATAGGAGTAACACAACCTTTATTAAAAGATACCTTACCTTTGGTAGATACTTTACCCTTTAAACGCGTTATAGTATTACCTGTTTTTTTATTTACAGGAGTTTTACTAAAAAAATATATAATCAAATAGAAGAATTTGCAGAAAAATCAAATACTGAATTTTGCTATACAACCTCTTTTGAATGTGACGAATTACTTTTACAAACCATTGATGATCGTATTATAGAAACGGAACAAGGAAATCCTAATATGAACTGCCAGTTATGTAAATATCGTACACAAATCATAGGTTTTGAAAATGAAGTAGGAAAAGAACAAATAGGACATCACTTAGCAGTAAAAGGGATTCTATTTGAAGAAGAAGAAAAAATAGTCACCCAAAAAACAATTCTTACAACCCTAAAAAAATATTAGGAATTTAATACACAAAATTTAAGATAAATAGAAAAAAGTATTAATGAAGAAAGGAAAAATATATGCTGTTTCATTAGGTCCTGGAGATCCAGAACTAATTACACTAAAAGGCTTAAAAGTACTTCAACATGCAGATAAAATTTATTATCCAGGATCTTTATTAGCTAACGGGAAAAAAACAAGTTTTTCTTTACCTATTTTGAAATACCATCAGTTAGATGAAAATAAATTAGTAGGTATGTTTCTACAAATGTCTGATGATAGAACCCAAGCAGAAATAACTTACGCAACTACTTTTCAGTCTATACTAAAAGATTATAACGAGGGACTAACAATTGCCTTTGTAAGTGAAGGAGATAGTTTGTTTTACAGTACCTTTGCTTATCTGTTAGAGCATATTCAAAAACACCAACTGGATGTAGAAATTATTGCAGGTATCCCATCTTTTATATTAGGAGCTGCAGAGTATCAAACTCCTTTAGCCATATTAAACGAAAAAGTTGCCATTATCCCTAGAATAAAAAATAATAATGAGCTAGAAAAAATACTAAAAGACTATGAAACAATAGTACTCATCAAAATACGAAGTGTAGTTCATAATTTAATATCTTTTTTAGAAAAAAGTAATCTAACCGTTTTATATGGCGAACGATTAGGAACTACTCAACAATATATTACTTCTAACATAAATGATATTAAAAACAGAGAGATACCTTATTTCTCATTGCTAATTATAAAAAAAGAAAATGAAATTAAGCGTAGTAGGTATTGGACCTGGTGGTCAAGAGTACGTTTTGCCTTTTGCACAAAATGTTTTGGCTGATGCAGATGTAGTTATTGGTTATCATTATTATTTTCAATTTATAGAACATTTATTAAAAGAAAATTGTGAATGTATAGGAAAAGAATTAACAGAAGAAGAAGCGCGAGGCTGAATTAGCTGTTAATGCTTGTCAAAGAGGAAAACATGTAGTTGTAATAAGTTCAGGAGATGCGGGCATTTATGCCATGGCATCCTTGGTTTATCAATATGCCAGTACGCAAACAGATAAAGAAATAGATTTACAAACAATTCCAGGAATTAGCGCATTTATAGCTTCCAGCAGGAAAATTAGGAGCACCTCTAGGACATGATTTTTGTTGTATTTCATTGTCTGATTTAATGACCCCTTGGACTACAATAGAAAACAGGATTTATGCTGCCGCCAAGGGCGATTTTGTTACATCACTATACAATCCAAGAAGTAAAAAACGCTTTTGGCAGCTCAATCGTTTTAAAGAAATTTTTCTAGAATATCGTCATCCTTCAACTCCAGTTGCCATAATTCGTCAAGTTACACGCCCTGAAGAAAACATTATTATAACTACTTTAGATACATTTGATACCAACGTAGTTGACATGTTTTCGCTTGTAATGATAGGAAATTCACAAACCTACCAATTCAAAAATTTTTTAATAACACCTAGAGGGTATCTAGCCCGAAAACCTCATACAGGACAAGAAATCCAGGATGAAAGTTTCCGTCAAATCAGAGAACATTTACAAAAAACAAATCTTTCAGAAGAAGATAAATGGGCTGTAATACGTTGTATACACACCACCGCTGATTTTGAATATGAAGATCTTTATATATCTAATAATGACGCTATAAAAAAATGGAATAATTACCTCCAAAAAGGAGGAACTATTATTACCGATGTTACGATGGTACAATCAGGCATTACCAAAGAATATTCAAATAAATACAAAAACCAAGTACTTTGTTATTTAAACGAACCTGGAAGCAATAGCACTAGCCCAAAAAGAAAATATAACGCGTAGTCAAGCAGGAATTAGACTAGCATTAAAAAAACATCCTAACGCTTTGTATGTTATTGGTAATGCACCTACAGCACTATTTGAATTGTGTGAACAAATATTAGATGAAAAATGCACTCCAGTAGGCGTAATTGGGGTTCCCGTAGGATTTGTTAATGTAATTGAATCAAAACTAAAATTACAAGCTTTAACAACTATTCCTTATGTTCTTATTAGAGGACGTAAAGGAGGTAGTAATGTAGCAGCAAGTATTGTAAATGCAGCTTTTACAGTTCATACAATAAATAATATTTAAAATGAAAAGCGGGAAACTATTTAGTAAAGAAGAAGCCAACCTATTAGAAGAAATTATTCTAAATAGAAGAGATGTAAGAGGGAACCACTTCCTGAATAAGACAATCGAAAAAGATTTACTAGATAAGTTATTATTCTCCGCATTAAACGCTCCATCTGTAGGTTTTTCTCAACCATGGGAGTTTATAATTATAAAAAATAAAACGGTTAAAGAAAAAAATAAAACAAAGCTTTGACGAGGAAAATCATAAGGCCATTGATCATTTTCAAGACAAAAAACAAAAAGAATATATAAAATTAAAATTAGAAGGTATTATAGAAGCCCCTATAAATATAGCTGTATTCTACAAACCTTCTGATAAGCCTGTATTAGGCCAGACCAGTATGTCTAAAATGGGGTTATATAGTGTAGTGTGTGCCGTTCAAAATATGTGGCTTACAGCTCGGTCATTAAATATAGGAATGGGGTGGGTAAGTATTTTAAATGAAAAAAAAGTAAAAACCATTTTAAACGTTCCTAAAGAAAATAAATTAGTAGCTTATTTATGCTTAGGATATGTAGATAAGTTTTATACTCAACCAGAACTAGAGCTAATCAAATGGGAAAAAAGAAAAGAAAAAGACAGTGTGGTCAGAATAATTGATAATGAATAATAAAATGACTAATAATTTATCCTTTACATTACCACTTAATACTCATAATTGTCAATTGTCAATTATAGATTATTATGTTATTGGAATTCCTAATAACCCTCATTTTATTCTAAGCGATGAAGTAAAAAAATAATAAAAGAACATCACGTTTTTTCAGGAGGCAAAAGACACTATGAATTAATAAAAGAAAAACTTCCAATTAATCATCAATGGATTGAAATTACGAAAGAAATGCCTCTACTTTTTAATCAATACAAAAAAATAAATAAACCCATAATTGTTTTTGCCTCTGGAGATCCTTTATTTTATGGCTTTGCCAATACTATAGAAAAAAATCATCCAAATGCAACCATAAAAGTATACCCCAGCTTTAATAGTCTACAACTATTATGTCAAAAAAAAACCATTCCATATCAAAATATAGTTAATACCTCAATTCATGGACGTTCATGGAAAGAACTAGATATAGCACTTATTAATCAATCAAGTTTAATAGGCGTTTTAACAGATCATATTAAAACGCCAAGTATAATAGCTCAACGAATGCTTGACTACAATTTTAATAACTATGAAATGATTATAGGAGAAGCATTGGAAGCAGAAAATGAAAAAATAACCACTTTAAGTCTAATAGAAGCAACAAAAAAAAACATTTGATGTACTAAATTGTTTGTTACTTATAAAAAAGAAGAAAAACAAAAAAAATTTGGAATTAGAGATATTGAATTTATAGGTTTAGAAAATCGTCCCAACATGATTACCAAAATGCCTATACGATTAATTAGTCTTTCTCAATTAGATTTACACAATAAAAAAACATTTTGGGATATAGGATTTTGTACAGGATCCGTATCTATTGAAACAAAAACACAATTTCCACATTTAAACAGTATTGCCTTTGAAAAACGAGAAGAATGCAGTACCATCTTTGATATCAATACAAAAAAACATTCCACACCAGGAATCACTAAAATAATAGGTGATTTTTTTGAAATAGATTTAAGTACACTTCCTGTTCCCAGATAGCGTTTTCATTGGTGGTCATGGAAACAAATTAGAAGAACTTATTCTATTAATAGATCAATACCTTTTATTAAACGGAAGAATTGTAATAAATGCCGTAAAAAAAGAAAGTAAAGAATGCTTTATAAAGAGTGTTAAAAACTTAAATTACGATTTATTAGAACCAATAGAAATAACGATAGATACACATAATCCAATTACCATATTAACAGCAGAAAAAAAAAGAAATGAATAAAACAGCAATTATAGCAAGTACTGATAAAGGTATTGAACTTGGATTAACCATTCAAAAAGAGTTTCAAAAATCAATTTTAGTATCTACTAGAAAGAATAACGATATAACCCAAATAGACTCAATTCATACTTTTTTAGAAAATAATTTTTTAAAATTTGATTCCTTTATTTTTATTGGAGCATTAGGAATTTGTGTAAGAAGTATAGCACCCTATATTCAAGATAAAATAAAAGATCCTGCTATTATTAATATAGACGATACAGGAAAATTTGTACAATCAGTATTATCAGGACATTTAGGTGGTGCAAATACATTAACGCATAATCTTTCTAAAGTAATAGGAGCACAAGCCATAATTACAACATCAAGTGATGCGCAAAATATTTGGGCTCTAGATACTTTACCAAAAGAATACAATTGGAAAAGTAAAAGTACTATAGAAATGAATAAAATCATTTCTATATTTGTTAATAATAAACCTACCGCATTATTATTAGACATAAAAGATAAAGGCAGTGCTTTTTTAGAAAAAAACAAACCTCATTTTGTATCTATTTATTATCATTACGATGCCATTGACTTTTCTAAATACGAACTTCTAGTAGCTGTAACTTATACAGTGTATGAAGCGCCAATTCCAGCATTATATTATTATGCTCCCGTTATTACTATGGGAATGGGATGTTCTAGAGGAATTGAATTTCATTTATTAGAAAAATCCGTTAAAAATCAATTACAAGAACAAAATATAGCTGTAGAATCTATAAAATCATTAGGCTCTTTAGATGTAAAACACGATGAAACAGCCTTTATAGATTTAGCAAATACCTTAGAAATTCCATTTATTACTTTTACTACAGATGAATTGAATTCAAAAATATCGCTAAATCCTTCCAGAAATAGTTATGAGCAAATTGGGTGTTTATAGTGTTGCAGAGTCATCTGCAATGCTATTAGCACAGAACAATGAATTAATTTTAGAAAAGAAAAAAATACACCTAGTCTCAGGTAAAAAACACACCATTGCTCTAGCATTAGATAAAAGAGCACAACGAAAAGCAGAAATTATAATTGTAGGAGCAGGTCCAGGAGCAGCTGATTTAATTTCTGTAAAAGGAAAAGAACTATTAGAAGAAGCTGATTTAATTTTATACGCAGGAAGTCTTATTCCTATAGAACTAACACATTATGCAAAACCTAATGCTATTGTACGCAATTCAGCTAGTATGACTTTAGAAGAACAAATAGAAATTATGAGTACACACTATGTTAAAGGTCATTTAATTATTCGTTTACAATCAGGTGATCCTTCTATATATGGTGCTATTCAAGAGCAAATGACCATTTTTGATGAAAAAGGGTTTGATTACTCCATTGTTCCAGGTATTTCTTCTTTTCAAGCCGCCGCCGCCTATCTAAAATCAGAATTTACCATTCCTGAGGTAGTACAAAGTATTATTTTAACTAGAGGAGAAGGTAAAACCCCTCTACCTAAAAATGAAAAACTAAATGAAATGGCAAAACATCAAGCCACCATGTGTATTTTTTTAAGTGCTACCATTGCCAAATCCGTTCAAGAACAATTATTAGAACACTATCCAAAAGATACACCAGTAGCCGTATTGTATAGAGTTACGTGGCAAGATGAAAAAGTATTTATAGGAAAACTTACGGAATTAGCCCAAATAATTAGGGATAACAAATTAACCCTAACAACTTTAGTAATTGTTGGAGCAGCCATTGGAGCAAGAAAAAATCGTTCTTATTTATACAATCCCGAATGGAAACATATTTTTAGAACAGGAAAAGAAGTAAAAATCAAAGGTTAATCTGATATTTGTAATTCTGAATTAAATAAAAAATGATATTAGTTTTTGGAGGTACTACAGAAGGGAAAAAAGTAGCAAAGTTTCTTGAAAAAGAAGCTTTATCTTACTTTTACTCTACTAAAACGGAAATAAAATGGGATGAAGAGTACTCATTTGGAAACTACCGTTTTGGAGCATTAACACCTAATGAACTTATTCAATTTTGTACAAAAAACAAAATTCAAATAATAATTCATGCTTCTCATCCTTTTGCAGAATTATTACATGAGTGTATAGCCCAAGCAAGTCAAATTTTATCAATTCCAGTAATTCGTTTTGAAAGAAAATATCCTAAAAAAATAATTTCTAAAGAGATTATTTATGTTAAAAATTACAAAGAAGCTATTGATTATTTGATGGGCGGCACTTTTTCTAATTTGCTTGCACTTACAGGAGTACAAACTATAGAAAAACTAAAACCTTATTGGGAAAAATATTCTACTTATTTTAGAATTTTGCCTCGAAAAAGTTCAATAATAATAGCAGAAAAAGCAGGTTTTCCAACAAAAAAAATAATTATGGAATATCCAAGTAATGATTTAAATTATGAAATTAACATCATAAAAAAATACAACTGCGATGCTATTATTACCAAAGAAAGTGGTGAATCTGGCTTTTTATCAACAAAGATAGAAGCAGCAAAAAGAAACAATATTCCAATTATTATTATTCAAAGAAAACCTTTGCCTAATAGTTTTATACTCGTTTCAAATGAAATAGATTTGTTTAATGCTATAAGTTTAATAAAATAAAAAATGTCTTTAATTCCAATACCTAAAGGACCTTTACGCCACGGTTATACAACAGGTGCTTGTGCTACTGCCTGTGCTAAAGCAGCCTTTATAAGCCTTTTGGAACAAAAAGAAATTACAGAAATAGAAATTACCTTGCCCTTAGGAGAAAAGGTAGTATTTAAAATGAAATCTTCTATTTTTAATTCAGACTATGCAACTTGTACTACCATTAAAGATGCAGGAGATGATCCTGACGTTACACACGGTGCCACTATTGGTTGTACCATTTCATTAAATGAAACAAAAGAAATTCATTTTTTACAAGGTAAAGGGGTAGGAGTAGTTACCTTACCAGGATTAGCTATTGCAGTTGGAGAACCAGCTATTAATCCTATTCCAAGAAAGATGATTACAGATACCCTTAATTTTTTAAAACATAAATTTCAATGCAATAAAGGTGTAAATGTTGAAGTTTTTGTAGAAAAAGGAGAAGAAATTGCTCTAAAAACACTTAATTCAAGAATTGGTATTTTAAACGGAATTTCAATTTTAGGAACAACCGGAATTGTGAAAGCCTTTAGTTCTTCTGCTTATATTGCCAGTATTACTCAAGGAATAGATGTAGCTATAGCCAACGGTTGTACTGAAATTGTCATTAATTCAGGAGGACGATCAGAAAAATTATTAAAAAATCAGTTTTTAAATTTACCCGATTTTGCCTTTATACAATATGGTAATTGGATTGGAGATACCTTAACAAAAATAAATTCAGTTTCATTAAAAAAAGTAACCATTGGAATTATGATAGGTAAAGCAGCTAAATTAGCCCAAGGAGAATTAAATACCCATAGTGGAAAATCTACATGGGATAAGGAGTTTATTTATCAAATGGCTAAGAACTGTGGTTATACAGATAAACAATGTACTCCTATTTTAGAATTAAATATGGCAAGACGGCTTACTGAAATTTTTAATTTTACACTTGAAGAGCCTTTTTTTACTCTTTAAGACAACATTGTTATAATGTTTGTAAACAATATATTCCCAATGTAGAATTAAATATACTTTTAATTGATGCAAATGATCAAATGATAGGTGTTAACTAATTCATTATTAAATAAATAATAATTTAAAAAATAAAACAAAATGATAGGCTATTTATTTACAGATTCACTTTTATTAGGTATACAACACTCTTTTGAACCTGATCACATGGTAGCAGTTTCTGTATTAGCATCAGAACGAAAAAAATAATAAAATAGGTCTAGGAAAACTCCTATGGCGTTCCTCCCAATGGGCTATGGGACATTCCGTATCTTTATTAATATTTAGTGCCTTTGCTCTATTGTTAAAATCTACTTTACCACTTAACCTTTCTACTTATGCTGAAATACTAGTAGGACCTGTAATGATTTGGCTAGGCATATCAGCTATTAGGCGTAATCATGAACTTAAAAAAATAATGGCTGATCATAGAGCTATTCCTGATCATGAACATACTACTAATGTTTTACACATACATGGTAAACAAGGCGAAGAAATTTCTATGAATTTATTAAGTCGTACTTTTTGGGTAGGAATGTTACACGGATTAGCAGGTACAGGAGGTGCCTGTTCTATTGCCTTAGTTATGGCATCTAAAGATTCATATACAGCAATAGGAATTATTATTTTACAAAGTATAGGAATTATTATTGCAATGACTACCTACAGCTGTGTTCTAACCTTTTCTGTGTCTCGTTTTATTGAAAGAAATCAAATAGCTTTCAAAATAATGAATGCTATTGTAGGTATTTTTTCTATTTTTATAGGATTTCTTTGGATTTATAACGCTATAAATGGTTAATAGTATGGAACAAAAAAGCTTCCCTTTTACAGCTATCTGCGCACAAGATGATTTTAAATTAGCTTTACTCTTATGTATGATTGATCCATCATTAGGAGGTGTTTTAGCACAAGGAGATAAAGGAACAGGTAAAACAACCACTGTTCGTGCTTTACAAAGTTTAATGAAAAATATTGAACCCCATTTTCCTTTTGTCAATTTGCCAATAGGTGCTACAGAAGATCGTGTTTTAGGTTCTCTTCAATTAGAAACTCTCATTAACGATAAAAAATTAGAAGTACAAAAAGGATTATTATCTAAAGCGCATAAAGGTATTTTATACATTGATGAAGTAAATTTATTAAATGATTATTTAATGGATGTTTTATTAGATGCTTCTTCAAGCGGAGGTTATTTTTTAGAACGTGATTCTATTTCTCATTGGCTTGAGAGTAGGTTTTGTTTAGTAGGCACTATGAATCCTGAAGAAGGTGATTTGCGTCCTCAATTACTAGACCGTTTTGGGTTAGCTGTTACCATAAAAACACCTACAGATAAAAAAATTCGAATGGAAATTGTAAATCGTCGTTTGAAATTTGATTTAGATTCAAACGAATTGTGTCGTGAATTTGAAGATCAAGAAAAACAATTAGCTAACCAAATTATAAGTGCTAGAAAAGAACTTTCAAATATTCATCTTTCAGAAGAAATTAGAGACACTATTGCGGAAAAATGTATAGCTTATGAAGTAGAAGGATTACGTGCTGATATTTTACTTATGAAAGCCAGTCGTGCTTATGCCGCTTTTAAAAATTGTACAGAAGTAACATCTGTACATTTAGAAAAAAATAGCACCTTTAGTTCTAAATCATAGAGGAAAAAATTTTCCAAAAAACGATCAAACACAAACAAAGACAGAAGAAAACAATCATAAAAAAGAGGATAATTTTAATAAAAATGAAAGTAAAGGTTTAAATGATTATTTGTTACAAGCTACAAGTACAGATCAGTTTTTAAAAATTCAAATTCCCCAAAAGGAATCTCAAAGAGGCATTATATTTAATTCTCAAACTAACCAAAAAGGGAGCTATAATTTTTTTTAAAAAAAAAACACAACAAGCATTAATATAGTAAATACAGTTAAAAAATATTTAACTACTCAAAAGTTTAAAATTTATTACAAAAAAGCAATCTCTGAATCTAAAATACATTTAGTATTTCTGATTGATTCCAGTAGTTCAATGATTAAAGATCAACAAATTTCTTTTATAAAAGGATTAATTTCAGAAACAGTCCATAAATTTCAAAATAAAAAAATACTCCTTTCGGCCGTGGCATTACAAAATGGTACGGCTACAATTGTTTTAAAACTTACACAAAATATAGAAACCTTTATTACAGAAATACAAGATCTACGATCTGGAGGAAAAACAAATTTAAAAGCAGGTTTACAGTTAGTACAACAACTTATAAGATCTAAAAAGACAAAAGAAGAAACTCTTTTATATATAATAACAGATGGTAAAATAAATCAAGGAAAAACACAAAACCCTTTTACAGAAGCAGTTTTATATTTTAAAAACTATCTAAAAATAAATAAAAATACAACAATTATAGATACCGAAAAAGGTTTTGTAAAATTAGCATTAGCCAAAAAATTAGCTAATGAAATGAGCGTAAATTACCAAACCATTGCATATTAAAATTATAAAATACTAAAAATAAAAAGATGAAAATATATACCAAAAAAGGAGATACAGGTAAAACAGGATTATTTGGAGGAAGTCGTGTTTACAAAGATGATGTTCGTGTAGATTGTTATGGAACACTAGACGAAGTAAATTCTACTATAGGATTATTACGTGCCAAATTAGGAGTTACACACGAATGGCAAATTAATTTGCATAAAATACAAAAAGATATGATGGATATGATGTCTCATTTAGCACGTCCATCTGATTGCAAAAAAATAAATCCTAATCCAAAACCAGAAGATGGTCCCTCTTTTTGTGAAGAATGGATTGATGAATTAGAAGCAGCAATGACTACTAAATCAGATTATTTTTTACTTCCTGGAGGAAATGAAATTTCAGCTTTATGCCATGTAGTCCGTACACAAATACGTCGTGGCGAACGATTATTAGTAAGTTTAATGAAAGAAGATGAAGTAGATGACTATATTCCTGCTTATATTAATAGACTTTCTGATTTATTTTTTATTTTAGGGCGTGCAGAAATGGATAAAGCAGGAGTAGCAGAAGAAAAATGGCAATTATTTTTATATAAAAGGAAAAAACAACCTGAAGTAAAATAATAAAACTTAATTGTCATGAGGAGTTACATAAATATAGTATCTTTACTAATTATTATAGTACTACTTTTTATAGAACCTATTAGAGTTGTCATAATATTAATATTCTTAACTTTGGCAGGATTGATTCTTTTAGTATCTCCTTTTTTTCTAATTATAGGAATATTACGTTTCTTTTTTATAGATGAAGATAAAAAATTTACATTACAACTTATTACGTATTCTATTATTGCACTCTTAATAGGATCTGGTACTTGTGGTATATTAACTCTAATAAACTAAAAATTATGATACTAAATTTTTTTTTATTTTTAATTGCTTTAGTAGAATCCATTAGTATAATAACCTTCCTTGTTAGTATTATATTAATTATTTTTTATAGAGAAGAACCCTATAAAACAATGGCTAAAAAAATGTTACTTTATTCGATCATTTCATTTATAATAGGATTTGGATCTTGTGTAGGAGGTATTGTATTACTTAATTAAAGAAATAAACTTTAACGCTATATTAACATTTTTTTGTAAAATATAAAAATAAATTTGCATAAGGTAAATACTAAATGATGATCGCTTATTATAAAAAAATACTTTTTTATACGTTAATATTTGTTCCTTTCCTTCTGATTTCTTGTAAAAACAAAGAAAGCGAGAAGGTTTATTTCGGCGGTGAAATAATAAATCCTAATTCAAAATTCCTATATCTCTGTAAAGAAGATAAAGTTATTGATACCATAACATTAGATCAAAACAATCGTTTTTTAGTAAAATATGATACCTTATCTTCAGGTATGTATACCTTTAGACATGAACCCGAGTACCAATATATGTATGTAGAAAAAGGGGACAGTTTAATGATTAGGTTAAACGCTCAAGAATTTGATAATTCATTAACTTTTTGTGGTCGCGGTGATGAAAAAAATAATTTTTTAATAGAATTATTTTTAAAAAATGAAGAAGATAAAAATTCAAGTTTTGATATTTATGATGAACCTCTAAAAAAATTTGAATATAGACTTAACAAAGAATATCAAGAAAGAAAGGTTTTTTATAATGAAAAAAAGAAGAGATAGATTGGAATAGCGATTTTGATCTATACGCCAGTTCTATGTTAGAAATGCCATATCTAACTAAAAAGAACTTTATCCTTTGATTCATCAATTTAGAACAAATAAAAAAGTTTGTGGTTTACTTCCAAAAGATTATTATGATTATAGAAAAGAAATTGATTTTAATAATCAAAAGTTGACTGATTTTGCTCCTTTTGTAGCATACCTAACCGCTATGCTAAACAATATTACATGTGATAGTAAAAAGAAACTATAATTGTAAAGAATAATATAGATAGATTAAAAGTTGCTGATTCTATATTTACCAATAAGTCAATTAAAAACTCCGTACTACATAACATTGCTTTCATGTATCTTTTAGAAGATCAAAATACTTCTAACAATAAAGCTTTTTTATCAGAGTATTATAAGCTTTCTACTGATTCATGTAGTAAAAATACAATAAAAGAAATAGCTAACTCTATTCAATCCTTAGCTAAAAATAAATATTTACCTAAAATTGAGCTTATAGATCCAAAAGGAAAAGAATTTAATTCCGTTTCAACCAATGCCCAAAAAACAGTTCTCTTTTTTGGAGCTCAGAAGCTAAATCACATTTAAAACTAGCTTATAAAAAAGCTATGGAAATTAAAAAAGAAATCCTTTTATAAATTTCGTAGCCATTAATATAGATAAAGATCCTAATCAATGGAAAAAGGTTTTAGCACATCATCATTTTGAAATTCCCCAACTTCATGCAAAAGATTTTGAAGATATACAAAGTAAATGGGTTATAACCAAAATACATAGAGCAATCTTATTAAATGAAGATAAAACAATTAAAAATGCTTTTATAAATATTTTTGATGCCGAGTTTGATAATTATCTAAAATAATTTTAATTCATTTAATAAGTTTTTATTAAGAGGAAAGTTTCTCATTTCCAAAATAAGAAAGTTACATTATCAAATATTATGCGATTTATTCCTTAAAATTTAACTTTGGTAAAAATAACAAAATTAAGATTTTTTCAGATAGCCTGTCTTTTATAATAATCTAACGTTTATGCGTATTCTATTTTTCCTCTTTTCTTTTTACATTATGGGCTCAATCAATTCCTAAAGTTGATTTTATTTCCTTGAAAGCTGAATTAACTCCTTCTTTTCAAACAAAGTCAATTTCAGGAACTTGTCATTATGTTTTTGAATTAAAAGAAAAAGTAGATTCTATTAAAATTGATGCCATAAAAATGACATTTAAAGAGGTTAAAATAAATGGAAAATACGTAAAATATAAAAGCACAAATAAATCGCTTATTTTTTTTGAAGGTTATACATTAGGTAAAAATATAATTACTTTCCATTACCAAGCCACCCCTAAACAAACTATGTATTTTATAGATATGGGGAATGATTTTAGTTTTTTATCATCTAGTAATCAAAAAATAAATTATAGAAATTATCAAATTTGGACACAAGGCCAAGGAAAATATACATCCCATTGGCTTCCTAGTTTTGATGATGTAAATGAAAAATTAATTTTTAATTTAAGTATTTCCGCAGAACCTTTTTATAAAGTAATTTCAAATGGTGTTTTAAAAAAAATTATACAACCTGGTATAAAAGCAAATAAAAAATGGGTATATGAAATGAAAAAACCAATGTCTTCTTATTTAGCAATGCTTGCAATAGGAATCTTTGGTTCAAAAGAAATAGTATCAAAAGGGAAGAAAAAACTTGAATTATATTATAAATATGAAGATGAAGATAAATTTGATTATACTTATAAATATTCAAAAGAAATTTTTAATTTTTTAGAAAAAGAAATTGATTTAGCCTATCCTTGGGAAATTTATAAACAAGTTCCTGTAGAAGATTTTTTATATGCAGGTATGGAAAATACTACAGCTACAGTGTTTTCTCAAGATTATGTAGTAGATAAAATAGGTTTTAATGATAAAAATTATATAAATGTAAATGCTCATGAACTAGCACATCATTGGTTTGGTGATCTAGTTACTGCAAAAGAAGGAAAACATCATTGGTTACAAGAAGGTTTTGCTACTTATTACGCATTATTAGCAGAAAAACATTTGTTTGGAGATACTCATTTTCAGTTTGAATTACTAAAATATGCAGATGAAATAAATGCTAATTCTACAAAAGATACAATACCCATTTTAAATGAAAAAGCAAGTGTATTGAGTTTTTATAAAAAGGAGCATGGGCATTACATTATTTAAGAGAGTCAATAGGGGATTATAATTTTAAAAAAGCAATAAAAACATATCTAAAAAAATATCAATATAAAAATGTTGATACAAATGATTTTTTAAATGAAATAAAAAAAGTGGCACCTTATTTTGATATTTATCAATTTAAAAAAGAATGGTTAGAATCATCTCATTTCAATTTTGAAAAAGCTACTCAAATTTTGAGCAAAAATAAAGAAGTCAAAAAATATTTTGAATTAAAAGAATTAGAAAGAGTTTCTTTTGATCAGAAAAAAGATTTTTTTAAAAATATTTTACTATCAAATGAATACGTTGCTTTATCTCAAGAAATTATCTATCAACTAAAAAATGTTTCTTATGAAGAAAAAGCAGAATTGCTAAAATTAGCAATAAATACTAAAAATATAGCTATTCGACAAGCAATAGTTGAAACAGTTACAACAATACCTTTAGAATTTAAATTAGATTATGAACAATTTTTAAATGATGAATCTTATATAACTAAAGAAATTACGTTAGTACAATTATGTAAACAATTTCCAGAAGATGCTATTAGTTATTTAGAAAAAACAAAAGAAATAATAGGTTTAAATGACAAAAGTTTTAAAATTACTTGGTTAGGATTAGCCCTCCAATCAAAAGGGTATAAACAAGAACTTCAGGATTTATTTCTATCAGAACTTTTAAATTATACAACACTTCGATTTAATTCAACAATAAGACAAAATGCGTTAGAAGTTATCCTTAAAATTAATCCAACTCATCCGATTGTTTTAAAATCATTGATAAATGCTACACAACATCATAAATGGCAATTTGTTCGTTTTTCAAGAAATACAATTAGAGCAATGCTTAAAAGAGAATATTTTAAGAAAGCTTTTGAAGCTATTCTTCCTGATTTATCTGATAAAGAAGAATTATTTTTACGTAATGAACTAAAATAGTGGAGGAGATTTTATAAAATCTCCTCCATATTTTTTTTGATATTTTCAGCTATTTTATTAGTGGGTAAGTCATTTTCATCATTACCAAAAGGATCTTCAATTTCTTCTGCAATAAGTTCTAAACTGGCTAATACATAAAAAATGAATATGACTACAGGAATTGTTAAATAACCTAAACTAAAAACATATCCAAAAGGCAACGTCATAACATAAAAAAAGATAAATTTTTTTAGAAAAACGCTATAAGAAAAGGGTATAGGAGTATTTTTAATACGTTCACAAGCACCACAAATATCCAAAAAGATATTAGTTCATTATTTATAAATAATAAATTTTCATCTGAAAGCTTATTTTGATTTTTAAGCTCAATGATTTTTTTAGTCATTAGTTTTACAATTTGATTAGGCTTATGTTTTTTATGACAAACATCTACATTTAGTTCCTCAAATAATTCTTGACTAACTTCTTCATTTCTTAGATGTAAATTAAGTACTTCTGCAAAATAAGGAATTAATTTTTTAAATAAAATTCGATCTTCTTTATCTATCAGAATAGCAGATAATTTTATGGCTAAGTTTCTACTGTTATTAACTAAAGCTCCCCATTGTTTTCTTCCTTCCCACCATCTATCATAAGCAGTATTTGTTCTAAAAACTAAAAGTAATGATATAACAAAACCCAACATGCTGTGCATGATGGGTATGTTCTTTAGATTATGATTTTCTGATAGTTTAAAATATTCTAGTTCTAAATAAGCAATGATGCCTGCATATATTCCAATACTTATTATTAATGGAAGTAATTGTCTAAAGGTATCTGCTTTATGAAATCTAAAAATAAAGGTAAACCAATCTTTTGTATTATAAGAAATCATTATTACTCTTTGTCTTTATGAATTCTTTCTAATTTAATTTTTTCTGGAGCATGAAGAACCATTGGGAATTTTTCAATTTTAACAGAACTTATATCTAATCCAAAAGCGCTTTCTTCTGATAAAGAGAATTTTTTTAGAAAGAAATAAGTATTCATAATTATTTTTTCAGTAAAATTCAAGAAACTATCATTAGAAAGATATTTTTCAGAAAGTACAAATTTAAAGTCTCCTATAATCTTATTTTTGTTTAAAGATTCATAACGACTTGTAATATCTACTTCTCCTTTTTCTACCATATCTTTAATTACCTCTTTAAACATTAAATTAATTTTAGTTGGTTCTCTAAATCCTAAATTAAAATCAATGCGGTATAAATCATCTTTGATAATTTCAGTTACACGATATTCTTTTTATAAGGTTCGTTTGTAACATTAACGTGTATAAACCAGTAAATATCAGCTCTTTTTGGTCGTTTTTGTAAAATAGAATACATTACTTTTTCTTCAATTTCATCTACACGACCTGCATTAGTCATATATACTAAGTGAGTTGCATATTTAGGAATTGACAAATCAAGACTCAATTCAGCTAAAACTTTTTTATAATGATCAACTTTTACAAATTTTGTATAATTTTTACCAATTTGTTTTGCTCTATACCAAACTCCCATAATAAATATTAATAATGAGGCAATGATAAGAGTTACATATCCTCCGTGTGCAAATTTATCTAGACATGCAATTAAAAAACTAAATTCTATAGCTAAATAAAATAAAATTATAGGAATTATGATATAAATGGCTATACGTTTCATAATCATATAGTACATTAATAAAATTGTAGTCATAATCATACATAATACAATGGCAAGACCATAAGCGGCTTCCATTTTTCCTGACTCTTTAAAATATAGTACAATCCCAATACAACCTGCTAATAATAACCAATTGATTGAAGGAATATACAATTGTCCTTTTAATACAGTTGGATATTTAATTTTAACTTTTGGCCAAAAATTTAATCGCACTGCTTCATTAATAAGTGTAAAAGAACCTGATATTAAAGCTTGTGAAGCAATAACAGCAGCCAAAGTAGCTATTAAAATTCCAAAAGGTTGAAACCAATCTGGCATTACTAAATAAAATGGATTTATATTATTAGGATTTATACTTTTTAAAGTTTCACCTTGGTGTTTAATTAAATATGCTCCCTGGCCAAAATAATTTAATAAAAGTGCAATTTTTACAAAAATCCAGCTAATTCTTATATTTTGTCTTCCACAATGTCCCATATCTGAGTACAAAGCTTCCAGCACCTGTAGTACATAAAAAAACAAAACCTAAAACATAAAATCCTTCTGGATGAATTTGTAATAAATGAATTGCATAATATGGATTAATAGCTCTTAATACATCAAAATTTTGTGAAATTTGAATGATTCCTAAGATTGCTAACATTCCAAACCAAATAGTCATCATAGGAGCAAAAAATTTACCTACTAAACTTGTTCCAAATTGTTGAATTAAAAATAATAATACTAAAATTGCTATTACTATCGGAACTGTATTAATTTCAGGAAAATATAGTTTTAAACCTTCTACAGCAGACGAAACAGATATAGGAGGTGTAATAATTCCATCAGCTAATAATGCAGATCCTCCTACAATAGCAGGTATGATTAACCATCTAACTTTCGTTCGTTTTACTAATGCGTACAATGCAAAAATTCCACCTTCGCCATTATTATCAGCAGATAGTGTCATAATTACATATTTTAAAGTCGTCTGGAGGGTAAGAGTCCATAAAATGGCCGAAATTCCTCCTAAAATTACATCGGGGCTAATAGCATGATTGCCAATAATAGCTTTCATTACATACAAAGGAGATGTACCGATGTCACCATAAATAATTCCTAAAGTAACAAGAATTCCACCTAAAGTAAATTTATTATGGAGATCTTGATGATGCGTTGCGCTCATATTTGAAGTTAATAAAATAAACGACAAAATTAAATATTTACAATTAAATGTTTGTGCTTTTAAGCTTTTTTTTTAGAAATTAAGAAATAAAAGTTTTAATAAATAAAAAGGAGTCTTTAATCTATTGTGTTTTTTTAAATTGCATCTACTTATTAAGAATAAATAAAAATAACCTTTTAAATTTTATAATAGCTCTTAGAATACACTTTATGAATTACCTTAAAGCAGTAAAATTTGATAATTATTATAGAAAAAGAAATTTTGATATACAATCAAAGTTTTTAAGTTAGAATAAAATTAGTTTTCTTTAAAAATAAATCCGAGTCCAATAGATTTTAACATTTTTTTACTAAATGGAAAAAAGAATATAGATTGACCAAAAAGCCAACCAAAAAACATTAGCATAAAAGGGTAGAGGGGCAATACTAAAATAAATAATAAAAAATAATAAATACTCCAATGTAAATTTTCTTTGGTTAATCCTAAAAATTGCATGAAATAAGCAGAAATTTTGGCTGATAAGGAACCATTTATAGCAAATACAATAAAAATAATTACTAATTGATAATTAGATTTAATTCCCCAACGTTCTTTAAGTTTGTTCATCTATTTTTATTTTCACAAATATAATTAACGTATAGCAACTCTACCAAATAATTGTTGATTATTACTGTTTTGAAAATAAACAAGATAATTAATTAAATAATTTATTTCATAAGCATACGAATATTAGAATCATAATTTAACTGAATTAAATTTAAAAGGCACTAGAATTTGATGATTGCATGCTTTAAGTCTATAAACTATTTTTATTATAAAGAAATGTCATTAATCAATTATTAAAACCAAAATTCATAATTTGATTAATTACTCTTAAGGTATTTTAAAAATTTCTTATAAATTATTTTTATTAAATCCAGAAAATATTTAAATCAAAGAATAAAATTAACCCAGATTACGCATTAGAAAAAATAATTTTTATAACTCATTGAAATAAAAGGATTAGGGAATCAATAAAGTTATTTTAAAAATTCTCTAATGCGTAATTTGGGTTTAATTATGAATATTTTTTAAACACCTAATATTTTGAACTATAATTTATATTATGTAAAATAGAAAAATTAAACATTTCCTTTTGCTTCTATAAAAAATATTCTATTTTTACTCTTGATAATACTATTAAAATATATTTGATTTTTGGCAAAGTCTTTGATGTTCTAATAGTGTGTTTTTATGATTAATAAAGTTTTAAAAATTAGATAAATTAAATGAAAAATTCTATAGCTACTAATATTGCTAATTTTTTAAAAGATTTTAAACCATTTAATTTTTTATCTTTTGAAGATTTAGAACAAATTGCATACTACGTAAAAGTTATTCATTTAGAGAAAAAACAAAAACTTTTTCAAATAAATGATCCTTTGCATGATTCTTTTTATGTTATAAATTCAGGTGTTATTCATTTGACTGTAGTATCAGATGCTGAAGAAACATTATTAAATAAATGTTATGCTGGAGATATTTTTGGATTAAGACCTTTTTTTGCTAAAAATAATTATCAAATGACAGCAAAATCAAATGAAGAAGCCATTTTATTTGCAATACCTATTGATCGAATTAGACCATTCGTTATACAAAACTCACAAGTTTTAAATTTTTTATTAGAAAGTTTTGCTCTAAACTCAAATAATCCAACTGATCAAGACAAAAAAAAATTAATAGCTGATAATGTACAACTTTCAGAATTTCAAAATGATTTTTCCTTTATACAAACATTAGCATACAACCATTCCCCTTTATTAGTTAAAAGAGATCAAACTATTAGAGAAGTAGCCTTATTAATGACTAATGAAATGTTAGATAATGCCTTCATAATAGAAGATGATAAACTTATAGGAATCGTTACAGACTCTGATTTTAAATATAAAGTAGCTACAGGTAAAAATGCTATTCAATCACATATTGATAAAATTATGACTTATCCTGTAATAACAGTTACTGAAAATGTTTCATTATCAGAAGCCCAATTAGTAATGTTATCACACAAAGTACATCATTTATGTGTAACTGTAGACGGAACTCCACATACTCAGGTAAAAGGAGTCATAACTCAACAAGATTTAGTACAAGCACAAGCTAATTCACCAGGTGTATTAATAAAAGAAGCTAAAAGAGCCAATTCTTCATCTGAATTAAGAGCAGTTTATAAATCTATGGCATCTATGATGCAACAAGCCCTTACTAAAAATATTCCTTTACAACACCTTTATAACGTTGCAGGAGAAATTGTACTAGCTATCATTAATAGATCTATACAATTAGCTATTTTAGATTTAGGCTCCCCTCCTGTTCCTTTTGCTTTTTTAAGTATAGGAAGTCAAGGAAGAAAAGAACAATTATTATTAACAGATCATGATAATATGCTAATCTATGCCAATGTAGATATTCAGCAAGCTAGAAATGTCCGATTTTATTTTAGTCAATTAGCTAAAAAAGTAGCCGAAACACTTGAAAAATTAGGTTATAAACATTGTGAATTTGGTAATTCTGTAACAAATGAAAAGTGGTGTAAGCCATTAAATGAATGGATTATTCAATATGAAAACTGGATTAAATCACCAGGCGAATTTACAAATGAACATTGTGCTATTTTCTTTGATTATGAATTTGTATATGGAGATCAAAGTTTTGAAACATTAATAACTGATACTATTTCAAAAATAAAAAATAAAACTTTATTTCTAGATTATTTAGGAAATGATGCACTTAAAAAACCAGCTCCATTAAATTTCTTTAAAAAATTTAATGAAGAAGATTCAGGACCCTATCATGGTAAATTTAATGTAAAAGAAAAAAGCCTTAATCAAATAATAGATATTGCGCGTTTATTATCTATACAGTTTGAATTAAAAGGAATTAATAACACATATTCTAGATACAAAGAACTAGCAATAAAAGATATTGAGAATGCAGAAGTTTATCGTCAAGCATCAGAAACCTTTTTATTATTATCTAAATATAGAATTTTAGAAGGTTATAAAAACGATAATACAGGAGAATATATAGATATAGAACATTTACCTAAAATAGAAAAAGAACGTTTAAAAGAATCTCTTTTTGTATTAAAAGATTTAGAAGAAATAGTAAAAGACACCTTTCAATTAACACAATTTTCATAATATGCTCGATTGGTTAAAACATTTAGGAAAAGAATATCCAGATTTTTGGAAAAATTATTTACTTCAATTAGAAAGCCCTTCTATAAAAAAAGTAGCTTTATATATTGAAACAACGGGATTAAATCCTTCAAAAGATAAAATTATTTCAATAGGAGCTGTTGTTATTGAAAATAATCAAATTATAGTTGAGCAAAGTTTAGAAATTCAATTAGAAAAAGATAAAATAGTAAACTCTAAAGAATTAACTTATGAAGAAGCACAAGCTATTGAAGCTTTTATACATTTTATAGGTAATGCTACACTTGTTGGACACCGTATACATTATGATGTAGAAATTTTGAATGAATATTTATCAAAATTACATAGCGGTCGTATAAAAAATAATTTATTAGATGTAGAGGTTATGGAAACAAGAATTTTAGATTTAAATTCTAAAATATTTTCTCTAGAAGAATTGTTTTCTACTTATAAAATAAAAAATCCTGAAATATTAACTTCAGGAAATTTAGCTTTCAATATAGCTTTATTATTTTTAAAAATGAGAGGAAAACTAAAAATTAATTAAAAGTCAAATTCATTTTTTAAAAATGTTTTTTGAGCTTCTTTATATCCTATAGAAAAAATTTCTTTCATTTTTGATTTATTTGTTTCAAAAGTACCAAATTTAGATAATTCTTCTGGCTGAATAAGCCAATTGCAATTAGCAAATTTGTGAGTGCTAGAATTACCAAAAAGCAAATCAAAAGCACGAGCTGTCACAGATCTAATAGAAGTAAGATCTTTAGATTCAATTTTTGTATAGGACTTACATAAACACCTATACAATAATCACATTTTCCTTTTAATAAATCTGTTGGGAAATGATTTAAAATCCCTCCATCACTGTATAAATTCCCTTCAAATTCATAAGGTGAAAAAACACCAGGAAATGAGGATGATGCTAAAATAGCATCTACGACACGAGTTTTATCATTAAAAACTTTTAATTCTCCTTTTATTAAATCTGTTGCAGTTATCTGTATTTCAATAGGTAAATCTCCTATTTTTAAATCTTTAAAAATTTTATAAAAATAAGATTCAAAAGCATTTCCATCTATTAAACCTGCTTTAGAAAATGTAAAATGTTTCCAATGAAAGAAATAAATTGATCTAAAAAACTCTAAAATTTCAAGAGGTGATTTTCCTATAGCATATAGAGCTGCAATTATGGCTCCTACACTAGTTCCTGAAATACTATTAGGTTTTATTTTATTTTCTTCTAAAAAATGTAAGACTCCTGCATGAGCCAAACCTTTACTCCCACCTCCAGAAAGTACTATACCTATATTTTCTAATTTCATTTTTATAAAAAAACTGTCGGAAAAGATATTTAGAAAAATTTATTTTTTTATATTACTTTTCAGACAGCTTATTTATTTTTAATTTATTCTATAACAAATCCAACTTGTACGTTTACAATTACAGTCATTTCTCCTACTGCCAAAATTTCTTTATTAGGAGTATCTTTTAAAGTTTCTAACATGCCTGCTGATTTATACATCATAGGTTCTTGTTGGTAATAATTTGATGTATTATCTGTTACTAAAAGAAGTTTTCCTACTTTTTGTCCTAAAGCAGATACAAAATCTTCTGCTTTTTGCTTTGCATTAAACATTGCTTTTTTACGAGCTTGTTTCTCTAATTCTTCTAATTTAGAAGTTTTAAACTCAACACCTCTTATATTCGTGATTCCTGTATCAGTAATTCCTAACATGAAATCATTATATTTTTTTATGTCTTTTAACAAAATAGTTATCGTTTGACTAGCATGAAAATTATATTTCTTTTTTTCGTAGTCATAATTTTTATTAAGACTTACTTCCGCTGTTTGATAATCAGAAGAAAGAATATTATATCCTTTTATATATTGAATGAGTTTATCTATTATGTCATCATTCGTTTTTTTTGCAGTTGCTGCGTCTTTAGCTGTATTTTCAACTCCTAAAGTAATTAAACATTGATCTGGGACTACTTTTATTTTACCTTCTCCAGAAACATTTATTTGTGGAGTTTGTTGTTTAAATTCTTGTGCTTGTATCATAAAAGTTATTAAAAATAATAAAGAAGTGATTAATTTTTTCATTTGTATATGATTTTAATTAGATAATTATTTTTTTAAAGATTACAAAATCTATGCCATTATATTTTTTTCATTTTTGTTAGGAAAAAAAGTATAATTATAGGAATAATTAATATAAAAATCATTTTAAAACTTGTAATTAAAATAGTAGGTTCTATTAATATTGTAGTTATTAACCCTCCTAATGCGCCTCCAAAATGTGCTTCATGTCCTATATTGTCATTTTGAACTTTCATACCATAAATGGAATATAATAAATAACCAATACCAAAAATATAAGCTGAAATTGGGAATGGAATAAAAAAAAGATATAAATTCATTTCAGGGTTTAATAAAATAGCAGTATATACTATACCTACTACGGCTCCAGAAGCTCCTCTAGCCCTATAATTAAAATTATTCTTATGATAAACGATAGATAACAAACTACCTGACAATAAACTAATAAAATAAATTATTAAAAATATATAAGAACCTAGATAATTAATTACAATATTTCCAAACATATAAAGTGTAAACATATTAAAAAATAAATGTCCCCAATCACCATGTAAAAAACCAGATGTAAACATTCTTATTTGTTCTCCTGAACGAATTTTCCCAATATTAAATTCGTATTGACTAGAAAAATAATAATCTGTAAAGCCTTTATAGCTTATGAAAACGGTAATACCTATTAGAGATAATAATATAAAATTCATAGAACTCCTTTTTATGAGCAATATACTACATTTTATAAATAATAGTTAAAGAATGAAATACTTTATTAAATAAATTTAATAAGTTATATTTGCCTTAAAATATTCAAATGCAATTAGTCGTTTATTTACTTTTATATCCTATAATTTGGTTTATATCTATACTCCCTTTTAAGTTGTTATATCTATTGTCTGATGGTATTTATTTTATTATTTATTATCTCATAGGCTATAGAAAAAAAACGGTACGTCGTAATTTAATAATTGCTTTTCCTAATTTATCTTTTAAAGAACGATTATCTATAGAAAAAAAATCATATAGACATTTGTGTGATATGTTTTTAGAAATGATAAAAACACTAAGTATTTCAGAAGAAGAAATGGATAAAAGGTATCAGTTTACCAATTTAGAGATTTATAATAAATTGGAAATACAACAAAAAAGTGTAATTATTATGTTAGCTCATTATGCAAGTTATGAATGGATAATAGCCATGAATAAATATATTAAGTTTGAAGGTTTTGGTGTATATAAAAAAATTAAAAATCCTTATTTTGACAAGTTAGTAAAAAAAATTCGTTCTAAATTTAATGCAACATTAATTAGTACTAAAGAAACTTCAAAAGTTATAGAAAATAATAACAAAAAAATATACTATCCGCTTATGCTTTTATAAGTGATCAGACTCCTAAAGCATCCAGTAATATGCACTGGTACAAATTTATGGGTAAAGAAGCTCCTATACATATTGGAGCAGAAATGTTAGCTAAACGATTTGATATGAATATTATCTTTTTAAGGGTAAAAAAAAATAAAAAGAGGTTTTTATCAAGCGACTTTTGAAATTTTAACAGAACAGGTCAATTCTGTCCCAAATTTTCAAATTTCTGAAAATTTTATTAAGAGAGTAGAAGAGCAAATTTATGAAGCTCCTGAATATTATATGTGGACTCATAAAAGGTGGAAACATAGTAGATAAACAAAAAATTATAACCAACTTTAGAAAATTTTCTAAAAAGACATGTATAAAAAGAACTAGATTTAGTTGGTCAGTTCGATGACAGGAGAAGTCACATTAAGTACTATGTAATTTGTGCTTCGCCTGTTTATTTCATTCGAACTTTCTTGAGTTTAAATGACAAATTGCCATTTAAAAAACTTTCTTTATTTTTTACTTTTGAGGAATATTTTGTAAAATTTCTAAAACAAATTTCCAATATTTTTGAGCAGAAGAAATACTAGCTCTTTCATCAGGACTATGAGCTCCTTTAATCGTAGGACCAAAAGAAATCATATCCATTTCTGGATAATTAGTTCCTAAGATACCACATTCTAATCCTGCATGGCAAGCCACTACGTTAGGTTTTGAACCGTTTTGTTTTTCATATATAGAAGTCAATACATCCAATATTTCAGAATTGATATTAGGTGTCCAACCTGGATATGAACCTGAAAAAGTAACTTCACAACCAAATAATTCAAATGCTGAACGTAAAGAGTTAGCTAAATCAAATTTAGAACTTTCTACAGAGGAACGTGTTAAATTTTGAATTGATATTTGTCCTTCTTTTACAACTACTCTTGCGATATTATTTGACGTTTCTACTAAATCAGCCATATCAGGACTCATACGATATACTCCGTTGTGAGCTGTGTAGATGGCGCGTAATAAACCTTCTTGAACCCCTAAATCCATTACATTTGCTGGTAAATCTGATTTTTCAATCAAGATTTGAAGATGGGGTTCCATCGTCTTATATTCAGATTTTATATCATTAATTATTTCTTGCATATCAAAAACAAAAGCTTCATCATACATTCCTGCAATAATTACTTTTGCTACGCTTTCACGCGGAATTGCATTTCGTAAACTTCCACCATTGATTTCAGAAATTTGGAGGCCAAAATTTTCAAAGCCATCAAATAATAAACGATTCATAATTTTGTTAGCATTTCCTAATCCTCTATGAATATCCATCCCTGAGTGCCCCCCCTGTAATCCTTTTACAGTAATTGTGTAACCTACAGAACCTTCGGGAGTTTCTTCTTCATTATACTCACGTTCAGCCGTTACATCTACTCCACCAGCACATCCAATATCAATTTCGTCATCTTCTTCTGTATCTAAATTCAAAAGAATTTCACCTGATAACAAACCTCCCTTTAAACCTAAAGCACCTGTCATACCTGTTTCTTCATCAATAGTAAATAAGGCTTCTATAGCTGGATGTGTTATATCAGTGCTTTCTAATATTGCCATGATGGTAGCTACACCTAGACCATTATCTGCTCCGAGCGTGGTTCCTTTAGCTCTTACCCAATCACCATCAACATACATCTCAATTCCTTGTGTATCGAAATCAAAAATAGTATCATTATTTTTTTTGACAAACCATATCTAAATGCGATTGCATTACTATGGTTTTTTTGTTTTCCATTCCTACTGTCGCAGGCTTTTTAATAATTACATTACCTACTTCATCTTTTATAGTTTCTAGACCTAATTTTTGTCCAAAATCCATCATAAAAGCAATCACTCTTTCTTCTTTTTTAGAAGGACGAGGTACCGAATTCAGATCGGCAAATTTGTTCCAAAGAGCTTTTGGTTCAAGGTTTCTTATTTCTTTGCTCATTTTATTATTATAATTTTATAAAAGTGTCAAATTTACGAAGAATGATTTTTTATTATATAATAAAAATACAATTTATGATATAAAATAATATTATACATAGGTCTAGGTTTTATATTTTTATTTAATGTTTCTATCTATATTAATGATTTAGAAAAAGGTTAATAATTTAAAAGTTTTTTTAATTCTTTTTCAAAACGTATTTGGGGTAAATATTGATCTTCTAATGATTTCATAAATGGAATTGGGGTTTCTAAACTCCCTACTCTATAAACTGGAGCATCTAAATATTTAAAGCAATTTTCCATAATTAATGCCGAAATATCACTTGCTATACCACCAAAAAGAGTGTCTTCTTGTAATATAATAGCTCTATTTGTTTTCTTTACTGATTTGTAAATCGTTTCTAAATCTAGAGGCTGAAGTGTTTTTAAATCAATTAAATCAGCTGATATATCTGGATTGTTATTTAATGTATCTAAGGCCCAGTGTACACCTGCACCAAAACTAATAATAGTTACATTATTGCCCTCTTTTATAAGTGAAGCTTTACCAAATGGTAATGTATAATAATCATTTGGCACATCTTGATAAATAGAACGATAAAGCATTTTATGTTCAAAAAAAGGACAGGATTTGGATCATTAATAGCCGTATTTAATAATCCTTTAGCATCATAGGGAAATGCAGGATAAACAACTTTTAAACCTGGTGTTTTTGTAAACCATGCTTCATTTGTTTGGGAATGAAAAGGACCTGCTTGTGTACCACCTCCACAAGGCATACGAACTACCACATCTGCTTTTTCCCCCAACGATAATGTTGTTTTGCAAACAAATTAACGATCGGATTAAAGCCTGTTGAAACAAAATCTGCAAATTGCATCTCTACAACTGCTTTATATCCGTTAATAGATAATCCGTTTGCAGTAGAAAGAATAATACTTTCACAAATAGGCGTATTTCGTACCCTATCTTTTCCAAATTGACTAACAAATCCTTCTGTAATCTTAAAGGCACCTCCATATTCAGCTATATCTTGACCCATAAGAATTAAATTAGAATGTTTTTTCATGGATTCTTTTAAAGCTTGCGAAATAGCATCTATCATACGAATATTTTCTATTTCTACATTAGAATCTATTTTTTCAAAATGATAAGGAGCATAAACATCATTTAGCTCATTTTCTAAACTAGCAATAAGAGCTGGTTCTTCTTGTACTTTAGACCATTCTAAATCAATTTCTTCTTTTATTTCTTTATGAATTATATCATCTTCTTCATCTGAAAGAACCATTGTTATTTTTAAATACCTTCTATACTTTTCAATTGGATCTTTTTCTGCCCAATGTTGTATTAATTCTTCTGGTACATATTTAACACCACTAGCTTCCTCATGTCCACGCATTCTAAAGGTTTTACACTCTATTAAAACAGGTCTAGGATTTTCAATCATTGATTTTTTTAGTTCAGATATTAGATTGTATACTTCTAGAACATTATTACCGTCTATTATATAACTTTCCATTCCATAAGCTATTCCTCTGTCTGCTAAATTTTTACATTTATATTGTTCATTTGTAGGAGTAGAAAGACCATAGCCATTATTTTCTATGATAAAAAGAATAGGTAACTCCCAAACAGATGCTACATTTAATGCTTCATGAAAATCACCTTCTGAAGTAGCACCTTCTCCAGTAAAAACAGCTGTAACTTTATTATTATTAGCTAATTTATTAGCTAATGCAATGCCATCGGCCACTCCCATTTGTGGTCCTAAATGAGAAATCATGCCTATTATTTTAAATTCTTGGGTTCCAAAATGAAAAGAGCGATCTCTTCCTTTTGTAAAACCATTTAATTTGCCTTGCCATTGAGAAAATAATCTTTTTAAAGGAATCTTTCTAGTTGTAAAAACGCCCAAATTACGGTGCATAGGCAGTATATATTCATCTTGATCAAGAGCTGCTGTAACCCCTACCGCTATTGCCTCTTGTCCTATACCTGAAAACCACTTTGAGACCTTTCCTTGACGAATTAAAATCAACATTTTTCTTCAATCAATCGAGGTTTTAGTAATTGTTTATAAAGGTTTAATAAAACTTCATTTGTTAAATCTTTTCTTTCAAAATTCATAATTAATTTAGTTAGCTATCTCAAAAATAAAGATTAAAATTTCAGTAAAACTGACAAAAGTTAGTTTTTTTATAATTGTTAATAACTTTTATTTAAAAATCAAACATTTTATATTTACTTTTGTTCTATCAAGGTATTATACCAATTGAAGTTATTAACAAAAACTAAGACAATGCAAAAAATTCCTAGTGTTGACTTACGTGATTTCCTATCGGATGACCCGGTACGTAAACAAAAATTTGTAAATGAAATCGGAAAAGCCTACGAAGAAATTGGTTTCGTAGCATTAAAAGGTCACTTTTTAGATGACAAATTAGTAGAAAATTTGTACAGCGAAGTACGTAATTTCTTCGATTTACCATTAGAAGTAAAATCAAAGTATGAAATTCCTGGTATTGGTGGACAAAGAGGTTATGTATCTTTTGGTAAAGAACATGCTAAAGGACGTTCAGCTGGTGACTTAAAAAGAATTCTGGCATTTTGGTCAGTATGTTTCAGAAGGTTCTAAATGGGCTGGAGAATACCCTGACAATGTTGTTGTAGAAGAATTACCTAATTTTAATGAAGTAGGTAAAGAAGCTTTCCAAATGTTAGAAAAAACAGGAGTTTATGTGTTAAGAGCATTGGCTTTATATGTAGGTTTAGATGAATTATACTTTGATAATTTTATTAAAGATGGTAATTCAATTTTAAGACCTATACATTATCCACCTATTACAGATGAACCTAAAGATGGTGCTGTACGTGCGGCAGCTCATGGAGATATTAACTTGATTACTCTATTAATGGGAGCTCAGGGTAAAGGCTTACAAGTTCAAAATCACGCAGGAGAATGGATTGATGCTATTGCACAAGATGATGAATTAATGATTAATGTAGGCGATATGTTATCTCGTCATACAAATAATAAATTAAAATCAACTATCCACCAAGTTGTAAATCCTCCTAGAGAATTATGGGGAACTTCACGTTTTTCAATTCCTTTCTTTATGCACCCTGTAAGTGATATGTCTTTGAACTGTTTACCAGAATGTATAGATGAAAAGAATCCTAAATTATTTGAAGATATTACAGCTGGCGAATACTTAAATGAGCGTTTAGTTGAATTAGGATTGTTAAAAAAATAATTTAATTACTAAGTATTTAAAATTGAGAGTTGAAGATTTTAATTAATTTTTAATTCTCAATTTTTGATTTTCACAAAAATGGATTTAGAAGATCAACTAAAAAAACTATTTCCAGATCATATTCCTTCTGATGAACCTATTGAAGAAGAAAAGTTACACACACTTTTTGTTCAAAAAGAACCCATGATTTGTAAATACGAAAAAAGAAAAGGAAAGCCCATTACAATTATAGCAGGCTATGAAGGTGAAGATGAAGATTTTAAACTTTTAGCTAAAGACATAAAGAATAAATTAGCTGTTGGAGGAAGTTTTAAAGATGGAGAAATCATTATTCAAGGAGATTATCGTGATAAAATCATGCTTATATTAAAAGAAAAAGGTTTCAAAGTAAAACGAGTTGGAGGTTAAATAAAACCTCGAAATTTACAATTATTAATTTTAAAATTTATGATTAAAAATTCAGAACTTATACTAAACCCTGATGGTAGCGTTTACCATCTTAATTTAAAACCATCAGATATTGCAGAAGACATTATTATAGTTGGTGATCAATATCGTGTTGAAAAAATTACAAAACATTTTGAATCAATCGAATTTTCAACACAAAAAGAGAATTTAAAACACAAACAGGGATCTATAAAGGAAAACGAATTACAGTATTATCTACAGGTATTGGACCTGATAATATAGATATTGTAATGAACGAGTTAGATGCTCTAGTTAATATTAATCTAGAAACAAGAGAAATTAAAGAAAATTTAACTTCTTTAAATATTATTCGTATTGGAACTTCAGGCTCATTACAAGCTGACATACCTGTTGATAGTTTCGTTTTATCTAAATATGGTTTAGGTTTAGATAATATGCTTCGCTCCTATTTGATAGATCATATTACTGAAAATGAAATAGAAGATGCCTTTATCTCACAAACCAATTGGGATATGCGCAAAGGAAAACCTTATGTCATAGCTGGAAGCGAAATCTTAGAAAAACGTTTAGAAAGTGATAAAATATTTAAAGGTTTTACAGGAACAGCAGGAGGTTTTTATGGACCACAAGGGCGTGTTCTTCGTTTAAATATTCAAGATCCTCAATTAAATAGTAAAATGGATTCTTTTCATTTTAATGGTACACGTATGACTAATCTTGAAATGGAAACCTCTGCTATTTACGGATTAGGAAAACTTTTGGGACATAACTGCTTATCTTTAAATGCTGTCATTGCAAACCGAGCAAACGGAACTTTTAGTGAAGATCCTTATAAAGCTGTAGATGCTTTAATACTTTATACACTTGATAAATTAGTTGAATAATAGCAAATCTATTATCCTAAAAATGGTACAAAAATTAGAAAGCAAAAGGTTACTCTTTAAACCATTTGAAATGAGTGATGCAGAATCATTGTTTAAAATGGATAAGAATCCTAATGTACATAAATATTTGTGGCAACAACCTGTTCAAAATATTCAAGAAGTTGAAAATACTATTAAAAAAGTTTTAGAGCAATATAACCGAAATAAAACAGGAAGATATATTACCATTCTAAAAGAAACTGGCGAATTTATTGGATGGACAGGTATTAAATTTGTAGATGATCATATAGAAAATGGTAATACCAATTTTTATGACTATGGCTACAGACTAGACGAACCTTTTTGGGGTAAAGGATATGCCTCCGAAGCTACAAAGTTTTGGCTCCAACATAGTTTTAATAATATGAAAATAAAAGAATTACATGCCTATACACATTTTGAAAATGCAGCTTCTAATCATATATTAAAGAAAAGTGAATTTAAATTTATAGAAACATATCTTACAAAAGATAACACATCATGGAACTGGTGGAAAATTATTAAATAGTTACTTAATGGATTTTATTTTAGAAACACCAAGGCTAATCATGCGACCTTTGGAAATCGAAGATTTAGAGATATTGCATAAAATAGATTCTAATCCTAATGTTCATGAATATTTATGGAATGCTCCAGCAACTGATATTAACCAAACAAAATTTGTAATTAATTCTATTTTAAGCCAATATATCAAACATAATATAGGAAGGTATGGCATTATTTTAAAAGAAACTAATGAATTTATTGGCTGGGGAGGTCTTAAATTTAATGAAAACACAGTTAATAATAATCAAAATTTTTATGATATTGGGATTTGCATTACACAAGAACATTGGAATAAAAAATTAGGTTTTGAAGTTTTTCAAGCATGGATTAAATACGCATTTAGAAATCTAAATTTACCTAAACTATACGCCTATACACAAACAAAAAATGACAGTAGTAATAGAATGGCAGAAAAGATCCAAATGCGTAAAACAAATGAATTTCTTTATGATGACCAAAATTGGAATTGGTACGAATTAGGAATACTAAAATATGATATGATTATTAATAAAGGAATAATAAAGGATATAGAAATAAATATTTTACCTATTCTAAAAAATGATTATGAATAGTCTATCAAATTGGTTTAATGAAAAAAGTGTCTCTACTTGGGAAGAACTAACTACATACGTAAGAAAAATTCCATACGGAAGAAATAGTATACGTGACGATTTTTCTCTTGTATTAATAGAAAACAGAGGAACTTGTAGTTCAAAACACGCATTACTCAAATCTCTAGCTTCAAAATTTAATCAGGAAAACGTAGATCTTGTTTTAAGTATTTTTAAAATGAATGCTAAAAATACTCCCCTTCTAAATGAAATTTTAAAAAAACATTCTATAGACTACATACCTGGAAGCGCATTGTTATTTAAAAGTAAACGGTGTATATCAGGACTATACAAGTGAAGATACTTTTTATTCTAAAATAAAAAAAGACATTATTAATAAAATTATAATTGAACCCAAACAAGTTATTCAATATAAAATAGAATATCATCAAACATTTTTAAAAAACTGGATTCTTGAAACTAAACAAGATAAAACTTTTGAAGAAATTTGGAATATTCGTGAAAAATGTATAACTAAATTATCTCAAAACTAAATAATATTTTAAAAAATTATTTTCCCTAATTTAAATATGAAAACAGTAAGAATTGTTGGAGTTCCAGAACATTTTAATCTACCATGGCAATTATGTATAGAAAACGGAGAATACGATCAGGTAGGAATAGACTTACAATGGACTGATATTCCAGAAGGAACAGGAAAAATGTGTCAAATGTTACGCAACAATGAAACAGATATTGCAGTTATTCTTACTGAGGGAATAATAAAAGATATTGCATCAGGCAATGATAGTTCAATAATACAACTATACGTTCAATCTCCTTTAATTTGGGGAGTACATGTTAACGCTAGTTCTAAATACCATTATTTGTCTGATTTAGAGAACACTAAAAGCGCAATCTCAAGAATAGGTTCAGGTTCTCATTTAATGAGTTTTGTAAATGCCAAACAACAAAATTGGAATTTAAATAAATTAAATTTTGAAATTGTTAATACAATTGAAGGAGCTGTAGAATCCTTACAAAGTGGAAATGCAGATTATTTTTTATGGGAACGTTTCATGACACAACCACTTGTAGATCAAGGTATTTTTAGAAGAATAAGCGAATGCCCTACTCCATGGCCTTCTTTTGTAATTGCCGTTCGAAATGAATTTTTAAAAAATAATCCAACTACATTAGAATTAATATTAGAAATTATTAATAATACAACCATTGAATTTAAAGAAATTCCAAGTATAGACAGAACACTAGCTGCACGTTACAATCAAAAAGTAGATGATATACAACAATGGCTTAAGAAAACAAGATGGTCACAAAAAAAAATGGATCAAAAAACATTTGACAAAATTCAAAACCAATTATTAGAATTTAATTTAATAGAAAATACACTATCTTTTGAAATGATCGTAAAATAATAATCTTTTTACGTGATATAAAAATGACTACAAATATGCTTAAAAACCTTTATTATAAATATAAAGATAAGCTTTCTTTACCTAAGCCTTGGGATTATGTAGTCATTTTTATTTTATGCTTATTATTAACTCTCCCTACTTTCATAATTGCTCATCATAATTTAAAAGAAATTGATTGCGAGATTCCTTTTGATCGTATAATCCTATTTATTCTTATTTCATTAAGTTATTATTTTCTATTAAAAAAAATAAAAAAGATAATTTTAATTTTTATTCTTATCTATACTTTGATTTTATTATACGGTACTTTTTTTGGAAATTATGGGTTTTATAAATTATATGATGATTATAGATCCATGATGTATACAATGGATGAAAATCCTTACCCACAAGATATTATTATTAATAAATTACTTCCTTTTCCTAATAAATATAAGGTTTTAAAAGCAATTGATTTTAATAATCCTAAAGTACGGAATTTTGCTGTTTGGTCTACTACTCAAAACTTTAAAAACGTATCACATTTAAAAAAATTTTTCGAATATAGAACTACCATACAATGTTTTGCTGTTTTTAAAGAAATTAAAAAAAGATGGAATTATGTAAATGATCCACAAGGTAATAATTACATAGCCAGTGCTTCTGAATCAATAGAGCATTTTTCAGGTGATTGTGATGATCACGCTATATTAATGGCTGCAGGTATTAAAGCCGTTGGTGGTATTCCCCGTTTGATACACACCGATGCTCACATTTACCCAGAAATGTTTATTGGTACCAAAAGAGATCTTGAAAAGATAAACTATTTAATACACGAAGTCTTATTTCCTCAAGAAAGTAAAAACAAAGCCTTACATTATCATATAGATGAACGAGGGTATATTTGGCTTAATCTTGATTATACAGCTAATTATCCTGGTGGAAAATTTATGAGCGAAGCTATTTTAGGCCAATTAACACTAAATGACTAAAGTTACCATTTTATTTCCTCTTTTTTAATAGATTTCAAATAGTCATTTGTTTTACTAAAATGCTTGTTATTAAACCATAATCCACGATTAGCACTTAATGGCGAAGGATGTCCTGCTTCTAAAACATAATGTTTGTTTCGGTCTATTTTTGCTCCCTTTTTTTGGCAAATCCTCCCCAAAGTAAAAAAACAACATTTTCCTTTTTATCAGAAATTTGCTCAATAACGGCATCTGTAAATGTTTCCCATCCTTTATTTTGATGGCTACCAGCAGTATTTTCTCTAACTGTTAAAGTTGCATTTAAAAGCAATACTCCTTGTTCAGCCCAACGTTCTAAATTTCCAGAAATAGGAATTGGAATATTCAAATCTGTTTGAATTTCCTTAAAAATATTAATTAATGAAGGTGGAAATGAAATACCTTCATTAACAGAAAAACATAATCCGTTAGCTTGTCCTAAACCATGGTAAGGATCCTGCCCTATTATAACTACTTTTACATTATCAAAGGGACAATGATCAAATGCAGAAAAAATAAGACTTCCTTTGGGAAAACAACGCCCTATTTGATATTCATTTTTTACAAAATCAATTAGATTTTTGAAATATTCTTTATCAAATTCTTCTGTTAAGATTTGACTCCAAGAATTATGAATTTTTACTTCCATTTTTTTTCTTACAAAAATATTAAAACTTATAAACTTATGATAACTTTTCCATACTTTTGCTCGGTTTTATAGCATATCAAATAACACTAAATGAACAGCAATAATAAAGTATTTGTATTTGTTTTATCGGTCACATCCGTATATTTTGGACTTTCATTTTTTGAAAAAAATATAATTGAATATTATCCTAGTTTCAAAAATGTAAGTTTATTTACTGACATAGAAAGCGATAAGGTAATAAAAATAAATAAAAAAAAGATAAAAAACGACCTTTTAATTAGTAAAACTAAAAAGAAGATAGTACGTTTATAAATTTTGAAAATTACAACACAACTAACATTACTGATTTTGATAATGATACTAATAATTTTGTATTCCAAAATTTATCTAAGAAACTAGTTGAATTATATCAAAATAAAAAAACAAAAATTAGAATTGCTTGGTTTGGTGATAGTCAAATAGAAGGAGATTTAATGACTCAGGATCTTAGAGAAATGCTTCAAAGTTATTTTAATAAGAAAAAAGGTGTTGGTTTTGTACCTATAAATTCTATTTCTGCTGATTTTAGACAAACTGCTTCTTCAAAAACAGCGGGCATTTTTGAAACATTCAATTTCAAACAAAATCCTAAAAAAAATGTTTTTTTATCTGGATATTCCTTCCTTAGTTCCGATCTAGATATTACTTTACAAAATAATATAAAAAAGGATAGTGCACAAATTCTTGAAAAATGGTTATTATTTGGTAAAGGAAATGATATTTCTATAACTCAAAATGGAATTCAAACAAATTATAAAGCAGATAAAAATTTTAATAAAATCTTATTAGATAAATCTGTATCTAATAATATACACTTCAATGCTAAATTTTCTAATACTCCCATTTATGGTGTAAGTTTTGAACCTGAGAGCGGAATTGTATTAGATAATTTTTCTTTTAGAGGAATTACAGGAGTTGAGTTAGATAAAATTAGCATAGAATTACTACAAAATCTAAATCAAGAAAATTATTATGATTTAATTGTTTTTCAATATGGAGTAAATTTAATGTTTAGAGCTAATGATTTAAATTATGATTACTACTATCAAAAAATGACACCTATAATTAAAAAGTTTAAAAAAGAAATGCCTAAGACTGATTTTTTAATTTTTAGTTGTTCCGATAGAGCTTTTAAATATAATAATGAATGGAAAACAGCAATAGGAATTGATAGCTTAATAAAAATACAAGCTAGATTGTCTTATGATAATAAAATTCCTTTTTATAATCTTTTCAATTCAATGGGAGGAAAAGGAACTATGAAAAAATGGGTAGACACTATTCCTACTATGGCAAGTAAAGATTATATTCATTTTAATAATAGAGGATCAAAAGTCGTTGCCAAAACCATCTTTAAATCAATTCAAAAAGAATTTGAAAAAATAAAAACTAAATCTAAAAAACAAAATAATAAAAACTAATTTTAAAAAATGCTAACCCTTGATATTAATAAAATAATAGATCAACTATTTTATGATCCTAAAAACCCATTGCTTTTTAATAGTGGCTTCTTTGTTTACTTTTTTTTAATTTTTATTATTTGTTACTATATTTTAAGAAAAAATTATCTTGGGAGAGCTTATATTTTAAGTGTTTTTTCACTTTATTTTTTCTATAAAGCAAGTGGTAATTTTGTTTTTTTAGTAATAGGATCAGCTGTTGTTGATTATTTACTATCTATAGCCATATACAAAGCGAGAAGCAATGCAGGACTCAAGAAATTTTTGTTAATTTTTTGTATTATTTTTAATTTAGGACTTCTTTTTTACTTTAAATATACGAATTTCTTTATAGAAATAATAAATAATTTAAATATAACGAAATTAGACCCCGTACACATTTTATTACCTATTGGAATTTCTTTTTATACCTTCGAAAATATTAGTTATGCAGTAGATGTTTACAAAGGTGAGATAAAACCAGAAGAGAATATTGCTAATTATATTTTATTCTTATCTTTTTTTCCAAAATTGGTTATGGGACCTATTGTAAGAGCTAAAGACTTTATTCCTCAACTAAAAAGGATTATTATGTAAGTTCTGAAGATTTTTCTAAAGGGTTTTATTTAATAATAAGTGGATTAATTAAAAAGTTAATTATCTCTGATTATATAACTCTAAATTTAGTAAACTATATTTTTGATGGTCCTCATTTACACAATGGTTTTGAATGTCTTATAGCTCTTTATGGATATGCTATTGTAATTTATTGTGATTTTAGCGGATATAGTGATGTAGCAATTGGAATTTCTAAATGGTTAGGAATCACTATTCCTCCTAATTTTGAATCGCCATATCAAAGTACTTCTCTTACTGAATTTTGGAGAAAATGGCACATTTCATTATCATCTTGGCTACGTGATTATTTGTATATTGCTATGGGAGGAAATAAAAAAGGTAAATTAAGAACTAATATTAATTTATTTTTAACTATGCTTATAGGTGGATTTTGGCATGGAGCAAGTTGGAATTTTATCATTTGGGGTTCTTTACATGGTTTCGGGTTAATTTTTAATAAATATTGGACTAATATTACTTCTAAAATTAATATTCTTCCTAAATTTATTTCAAAAATTCTTTTTGGTCTTATAACATTTCATTTTGTATGTTTTTGTTGGATATTTTTCAAAGCAGAAAATTTAGAGACTTCCTTAACTTTTATAAACCAAATAATAAATCAGTTTAGTCTTGAAGGAGCTGAAGAATTTATAAGAAACTATGAACAACCCTTAATCATGATTATTGTAGGTTATTTAATACATTTAATACCTAATAATTGGAGTGAAAAATATATAAAAGTACAAACTAAACTCCCTTTGGTTTTTAATGTTATTGTTATGATTTTATTTATCTTTTTATATTCCTATTTTAAAAGTTCAGAATCTGTAATGCCTATTTATTTACAGTTTTAATAAATTTTTATTGCTTTTTGAACTAAACCTGTTTTTAATTTTTAGAAAATGGGTTTAGTTTAATAATATAGTTATTATTCAGAATATATTCGATAGTACTCAAAAATAGAGAATAGAGGAAAATGTTTTAAAATCTAACAAAAAAAGTTTATAACTCTTTTTCTAAACTGACTTTTAAATGCTTTTTTGCATTTAAAAAATATTTTATAATAACTTAGGGCACATAAAATACCCCCAATTCTTTCTTTGATTATCAATCTATTTATAGCCAATAATTTTATTTCTTTAGAATTTATTTCTTATTAGAAAAAAATTGAAGAATTAATAAAAATTAGTATTGGTTCTCGATATGCTTCGCGGTCGAACTAAAGATGATTTAAATTATATACTCAACCGTTTGTTAGAGTTGTTTTAAAATGAAAAAAAATATCGAGAATTTTACTTTTTAATCCAGTATATTTTTAAGTTTAAATGGTATTATTTGAAAAGATAATATTATTCTTTCAAAAGTATTTATAACAAACCATTGTATTTTCTTATAACCCATTCAGTACTTAATAATATTATTAATAAGATTAATCCATAAATCCAATCTATCAGAGGAGATTTTTTTATGACTTCTTTTTGAGTAGGTTTATATTTTTCTAAACTTTCCAGATGAAGCATCAGTTCTTCTATTTGTTTTGGACAATATACCTTTCCTTGAGTATTTTCTGCTAATTGTTTTAATCGTGCTAGATCTGCATTTATAAATTGTTTTTCCGCATCAAAATACAAAATATGAAACTTGCCAGAATATTGTGTTCCTGACTGTTTTTCTTTTACTTGAAAAATATAATTACCTGCCTCTAAATTATCAAAAGCTACTGAAAAATCATTATTCCCTTTTACAAAATCATAGAGCTTTAGTTGTTTTGTATTATTATTTTTTAGTTGAATCGTAAGTTGTGCATTTTGGTCAAATTCATAATTTTTATTAAAATATTGAGCTGATATTATGACTGTTTCTCCTGAATTATAAAAATTTTCATGATTAACTACTAGATTTTTCTTTTGGGTATTTGAAGCTACATATTGTGTCATTTTATCGAAGAAAAGATCAAATTTTTCAAAAGTCTTTTCTCTTAAATAGCTTTCTAATCGCCATTTCCAAATATTTTCTCCAAATAAAAATGCGTTTCTGGTTATACCATTTTCTGTAAAGGCTAATAAAGGATTTTCTGTAATTACTGTACGGATACGGGCTGTAAGTAAATTATTTGCATTAGATTTTGGAATGATTGTTCCAAATGGGTTTTCTAAAGGAGGAAATTGCTCAAAACCAAAATCATCAATAGAAAAAGAATTAAAATTGGGATTAAACTTAGCAGAGTAATCTTCTTTTTGAAGTGATGTTTTAAATTCAAATTGATTGTAATATTGTGATAATAAATTAAAGTCTGTATGAAGTCCTGTAATTACAAAAGTATTGATCTTACGATTTTTATTTTGTTCTAAAATAGATTTAAATTCTGAATTTGGTTGATATAAAAATAAAATATTAAAATCATTCAAATTTTTAATCTCTTTTGGCTTAATCAAAGTTACTTTACGTTGCGCATTTGATTCTATGGCTCTTTTTATAGCTCCCATATCAGGATGAACAATAGATGACACTAATGCAACTTCTGTACGTTGATCTATTACTTCTACAGCAAAGTTTTTAATATTATTAAACTTATTTTTTTCTTTTTCTTTAGAGGTAATAATTGCTTTATAAGTATGAACTCCTACTTTATCGGCATTTAATAGAATAGATAAATTTTTTGATTTTTTGTTAGCTGAAAAAGAAACATTTTGCGTATAGACTGTTTTATTGGCTTTTTGTATACTTAAATTAGCTGTAACAGACTTATTTCCTGTATAATTTAAAAATATTTCTACTGGAAATTTATTTTTATAAAAAGCATATTTATTTGCATTTAATTGATTTACTCTTAAGTCTAGATGCTGAATTGTATCGCCTAAAACAACAGGAAAAACATGAGTATTTTGTTGGATATTAAAAACATAATCATTTCCTTGTGTTTGGTTTCCATCGGTGAGTAAAACTATAGGATGTTCTTCTGTTCTATATAATTGTTTTAAGCTTTCAAATACTTTATAAATATTTGATTTTTTTTCTTTAAAAGTAAGTGGTTTATCTGTATTTAATTCTTCATCAAAGGAAAATAATTGAATTTGATATTTTTCTTTGAGTTTTGGATTTTCAGCAATTTTTTGAGATATTTCCTTTGCTATTTCATTTTGTTTTAGAAATGTTATTGATTCTGAATTGTCAATAACTACAGGTAGTATCGTTTTTATAGTTTCATAATTACTTTTAGTAATAATTGGATTTATTAATAATAATAAAACTAAAAATAACGAGGAAAAACGTAAAGCTGTCAAAAATAAGTATAAAGGTGATTTATTTTTGGCTTTATATAAATATTGATAAAAAGCAATTCCAGCAGAAACTATTATTGCTAAAAGTAAAAGTAAAATTGTATTTATCGACATTTTTCAAATAATTAATTAAAGAGCAAAGAGTAAAATCATGAAAACCTAATCATTACTATTACTCTTTACTGGTATGTTAATTTTGTGATTATAAATTAGGTAAGCATTCCTCCATCTACGTTTAACACTTGTCCTGTAACATAGGCACTCAAATCAGATGCTAAAAAGACACAAGCATTAGCAATGTCTTCTGGTTTACCACCACGTTTTAAAGGAATTGTATCTCTCCAGCCTTGTACAACATCTTCGTTTAATTTAGCCGTCATTTCTGTTTCAATAAAACCAGGAGCTATTGCATTACAACGAATATTTCGAGATCCTAATTCTAATGCTATAGATTTAGTAAATCCAATCATTCCTGCTTTAGATGCAGCATAATTTGCCTGACCTGCATTTCCTTTTACTCCTACTACACTACTCATGTTAATGATAGATCCCGCACGGTTTTTTAACATCGTTTTTTGAACCGCTTTGGTCATATTAAATACAGACTTTAAATTAATATCTATTACCGCATCAAAATCTTCCTCTGACATTCTCATTAATAGGTTATCTTTAGTTACTCCTGCATTATTAATAAGAATATCTATTGTTCCAAATTCAGCTAAAACATCATCAATTAGTTTTTGTGCTTCCAGTAAAATTGGCTGCATTTGATTTATATCCTTTTGCTTTAACTCCTAAAGTTATTAACTCATTTTCTAACGCTAAAGCACTTTCAGCTGATGAGCTATAAGTAAAAGCTACATTCGCTCCATTTTTTGCAAATACTTCTGCTATTCCTTTACCAATACCACGACTGGCACCTGTAATAATAGCTACTTTTCCTTCTAATAATTTCATTTTATTTCTTTAATATATATGATAATTTATTTGGTCGAACAAATATAATAATACTTTAATATTATTCTATAACATTTTAGATTTAAAATTAAACCTTTTTCTTTTTATCTAGTCTTATAGAAAAGACTCTTTTAAAAGCTATTTATTTAATAATCAGAACTTATGAAAAAACAAAACTGTTTATATGTATTATTAATTTTAAGTGTAGCTTGTCAATCTAATGATGATTCCTATACTCAAGTTCCTGAAACTAACGAAAATTATCCTAACATTACAAGTACTTTTGCTAATACAATAGATTTAAAAAATCTCTATAATTATGCTAATCAAATAGTTCCTAGTTATATAACTAAATTTAATACTGGTACAAATCTTATAACAAATAAAGGAGCTACTCTTGGAAGGGTTTTATTTTATGATAAAAATCTTTCTTCTAATAATACCATTTCGTGTGCTAATTGTCATCAGCAAGCTAACGCATTTAGTGATACTGAATTAGCTAGTAAGGGAGTAAATGGAACAACCGATAGACATTCTATGCGATTAATAAACAATAGGTTTACTAATGAAACTCGTTTTTTTTGGGACAAACGTGCTTCTAGTCTGGAATTTCAAGTTACTCAACCTATTAAAAATCATACGGAAATGGGATTTAGTGGTACAAATGGAGACTCAAATTTTAATGATTTAATAATGAAATTAAGCACAATTCCTTATTACCCAGAACTTTTTAAGTTTGTGTATGGTTCAGAAGAAATTACAGAAGAAAAAATTCAACTTGCTTTGGCTCAATTTGTAAAAAGTATTCAATCTTTTGACTCTAAATACGATATAGGAAGAGCACTTGTGTCAAATGATAATCAATCTTTTCCTAATTTTAATATTGAAGAAAATACAGGAAAAAATTTATTTCTTACTTCTCCTATATTTGATGCTTTAGGGAACAGAATAAGTGGAGGATTAGGTTGTGCAACCTGTCACACTGCTCCAGAATTTGATTTAAATCCTAATAGCAAAAATAATGGTATAGGAGGTTCTATTAAAGGTGGGGCTGATTTTAGTGTTACAAGAGCTCCAAGTTTGAGAGATTTAGTTAAAACAAACGGAATTACAAATGGTCCTATGATGCATACTGGAGTTATTAAAACATTACAAGCTGCTATTGGTCACTATGGAAATCTAACAAATGCAGCTACTAACAATCCTAATCTTGATAATCGCTTAAAACCAAATGGTTTTGGACAACAACTCCACCTCAATGCTAATGAGGTGAGTGCTGTTATTGCTTTTCTAAAAACATTATCTGGTACTAACGTATATACGGATCCTAAATGGTCTACTCCTTTTAAATCGTAAAAAATATTTATAATAAAATATCTTTGAATGTTCTTACTTTTTAAGTTAGCTATCTTTCTTATTAAAATATAGAGTAATTTTATTTTGAATTTCACTTAATACTGGTATCGTTCCTAATGTGTTCTTTTTAACTGATTAAAAGAATATTTTAAACTAAATAAAAAGATTAAAAATGATATAGTATAACTCAAAACATTTACTTCTCTGTAAATAAATATAAAAAAAACAACACTTAATAAAAAGAACATAACCATACTATTTTTAAAAATTTGTTTTTCAAACTGGAATGAATAACGTCTTTTTGTTATAAAATAAATTAAAATATTATATTGAAAGAAATGAATTAAATAAGCTATTCCTAATCCATTAATACCGTAATAAATATAAAAATATACATATAAAATCAGTTTAATTAAATTTCCGTATACGCCTTCAAAAAAAAGATAGAAAAATTTATCACTTTTTGCAAAAGAAATATAGCCCATACAATAAGAAACTAATTGAAAAAAAGTAGCCAAAGAAATCAATCTAATTAACAAAACAGAACTTAAAAATTCTTTAGACAAAAATAATTGAACTAAAAAAGGTGCCGTAATAATTAATATGATTAATAATGGCGAAACCAATAAAACAACCAGATCTGTTTGTTCATTAACTAATTGTTTTACTTTAAGGTTATCGTTAGAAACCCTAGACAACCTAGGAAAAAAATCAGTTGCTAATGCCATTAATAAAAAACCTATATATTGAGTTGTTAATGAAATGGCTGCTGAATACAATCCTAAATCATTTAATCCGCCTTTTCCTTCTATAAAAGTATTAACTAATTGATTGGTAATTAATCCTAAAAGAGAGGTTAAAATTAAGACCAAACCTAGTTGCATTATTCTTTTAAGATATAAAATTAAAGTAAAATTTAGCTGAAAACATACTTTAATTTTACTCTTTACAAAATAAAATGATGAAACCATGAAACTAATAAAAGCCGAGCTTAAAATTGAAAAAACGATAGCTTCTTCTTTATATTTATAAAAAAATAAAGTGGATAATACAAAACTAATGATTGCTGTGTATATACTTGAAGTAACTATACTTTGTATCATTTGTAAGGATTTAAAGATAGTTTGTATACCTTTTCCTAAAATTGTAAAAAATAAAAATAAAGATAAAAAGATAAAATCTTGATAGTGGTTATATGATTTAAATGTAAATAAACTCAATTGTTTAGCAAAAATAACCGTTAAAAACGTGCCAAAAAGAGCTGAAAATAAAAACAATAAGACTGCAACATTAATATTTTTTCTATTTCTTTTTGTTATTACGTTCTAAAGTATTTGATAATTCTCTTACTACACTTAATTCTAAACCAAATAAACTAAAAGTAGATATAATATTTAGAGTAGAATTAAAAAGATTATTTAAAGCAATACCTGAAGGACCTAAAAAAACAGCCATTATCTTCCCTCTAAATATTGCTATTATAACGTTTATAACCTGAATTAATCCAAAACTTAATGTATTACTTAAGGTTTTTTTATAACTGTTTGTATTTGGAGTTTCATTTTGCATGTTCTTTCTAATAAAGCTATTTCTTTGTGTTCTAAAAAACTATTCTTACTCCAGATTATGCCTTTGTCTTTCTTATAAAATGTAAAGATTTTTTATATAGATATTATTTTACTACATTAAAAAGAAAAAATTTTAAAATCTAATATATTTCTATTACATAATCCAAATTCAATATAAATGACAATTTTAAAAAGATTTATTTTATTTATTATATAATCTACCTCTTCTTTAGTCATTACAGGACTTATTGGCAAACTTAGTATCTCATTATGAATTTGTTCTGTAATTGGAAAACTCAAATGATTCCATTCTTTCATTGCTTCTTGTTTATGAGGTGGAATAGGATAATGAATAAGTGTTTGAATACCATTAACTTCTAAATATTTTTGCAATTCATCTCTTTGTTTACATCTAACAACAAAAACATGAAATACGTGTTCTTCTAAAATTTTAATTTTAGGTAAAATAATTCGAGGATTTTGAATCTTTTTCAAATAATTATCTGCTATCTTTCTTCTTTTTTTATTATCTTCATTTAATGCTGGAAGTTTAATATTTAGAAAAGCCGCTTGTAGTTCATCTAACCTTGAATTAAAACCTTTTAACTCATTATAGTATTTAATTAAAGATCCATAATTCCGTAATTTTTTAACAAGATCCACAAATATTTTGTCATTTGTTACAACAGCCCCTCCGTCTCCCAAAGCACCTAAATTTTTACCTGGATAAAAACTAAATGTACGAGTGTGATTTCCTATAAAAACAAGTCCATGAGCTTGAGCACAATCTTCTATAATTAACAAATTATGTCTATATCCTATTTCAATTATAGCGTTCATATCCGCTAACTGACCATATAAATGTACCACCAAAATACCTTTTGTTCTAACATTTATATTTTCCTCTATTTTAGAAGGGTCTATAATATATGTATCTAAATCAGGTTCTACTAACACAGGTATAAGTCCTGCTTGTATAATACCTAAAATAGAAGCTATATAAGTATTTGCTGGCACTATTATTTCATCTCCCTTTTTTAAATCTCCTTTTTCTAAATACGCTAAAAAACTAAGTGTTATAGCATCTAATCCGTTACCTACTCCAACACAATAATTAGATCCACAATAATCTGCAAATTGTTTTTCAAATAGAGCTACTTCTTTTCCTAAAATATACCATCCTGATTTTAATATTTCTTGCAATTTATTTTGAAAAAATATTTCATAAGGTTCATTTATATTTTTTAAATTTAAGAAAGAGATATTCATAAAATCAGTATTTCCTTTTTATCAGTCATAGAGCTTTAAATTCTATTTTTACTTATAATTTATATAATTTTATATTTCAATTTTGTACGTATCAAAATTGTAAATAGAACAACCTAACTCTAATTTTTGTTTTAATAAACCTATATTATACCCCAATGAACTATCATTAGTTACAGTACCCATATCAAAAAAATTAAATGAATCTTGGTACTTTTTTATTAGTTGAATAAATAAAAAATCAAGTGCTCTATATTTTTCTCCTAATATGGTTGTAGCACCATATTGTGATTTAATTCCTTTTTCTGAGATAAAGAGCGTAACTCCAGCTATAATTTCATTTTGAAAATAAACGGAATATTGTATGATATTAGAGGGAAATAAATCACGTAATTTTTGAATTTCTAATAATGAATGCACAGGCTTAGTTTTATAACGTTCTAGTAATCGAGGCTCTAAAACTTGTGTCCAAAAAGCTTTCAAACAAGTTTCTTCTCGTACTTCTAAACCTAATTTAATAATTTTGTTAAAATGCTTAATTTTACTTTTTGAAATAGTAACGAATCCTCTATAATCTATAATTAAGTTCATTTCACGTTTAAGTATAAAGCAATTATAACGATTAAACAACACAGCATCAACTCCTTGATTACCTGAAATATAAATACCCGGAATAGACTTCAACAAAACATCCTTGATTTTATTTTCTTTTAAAAAAATAAAAACATCTTCAATAATCATTTCTATTTTATCTATCGTAAGTTTTGATAAAAAGTAAAAACCAGCATAAGTCAGCCCTTGATGTGAATATAACGTTGCTCCTACTCTATTAGCAGGAAAAATAGCAACCAATAAATTATTATCAAAAACCATTAATGAAAAATCTTCAAAACGCTCCTTATGATATTCCATATAATCACGATGAAATAGAAAAGTAGCACTTTTAGACTCTTTAACAAACTGATTCCAAATAGTATAGTAATTTGAGTTATATTGTATTATTGTAAACAAACTTCAATGTTAAATATTAAAGTCGAAAAATACACATTTTAATATGGCAATACAAATTTTAACATCTCAGTTTTTTTAGATAATTTTGACCACTTATTCAAAATACAATGAAACAAATTAGCTCCATTCAAAATCCTTATATTAAATCATTAAATTTATTGCAAGAAAAGGCTAAAGAAAGAAAAAAAACAGGCACTTTTTTAATTGAAGGAATTAGAGAAATAGAATTAGCTAAAAAAGGTGGTTATCAAATAGATAGTATTTTAATTTGTACAGAAATACTTCCTGTATTTAACCCTGCTGAATTTGAATGTAGTCAAGTCATTGAAATTTCAAAAGAAGTATATCACAAATTAGCTTATCGTGATACTACCGAAGGTATTTTAGCTGTTGCAAAAATGAAATCTTTTGAATTAACCAGCTTAAAACTACCTCAAAACCCCTTAATACTAGTTGCAGAAGCTCCTGAAAAACCAGGTAATATAGGAGCCTTACTTCGCACAGCAGACGCTGCCAATTTAGATGCTGTAATTATTGCAAATCCAAAGAATGATCTTTACAACCCAAATATTGTTAGATCAAGTGTAGGATGTTTATTTACTAATCAAATTGCTACAGGCACAACAGATGAAATTATAGATTTCTTAAAAACTAACAACATTCCTTTTTACGCAGCTACGCTCCAAAATTCAACAAATTATCACACACAAGATTACACAAAACCCACGGCACTTGTAGTTGGAACAGAAGCTACAGGATTAAGCGAAGCATGGCGAACTGGAAGCAACTCAAAATATCATAATTCCTATGCAAGGTGCTATAGACAGTATGAATGTTTCTGTTGCTGCTGCTATCTTAATTTTTGAAGCAAAAGACAACGTAATTTTAAATAATTATTAAAATTCTAAATCCCCTTCTAGAAAAACTAACAAAATACATTTATCTATAAGAAAAAATTAGGTTTAAATTGTTTTTATTATTAAAACATATCTCTTGTTTTCATTTCTTTTAAAAATCAAGATATTATACGTTTAAATTATCTTTAAAAAATACTCCATTAACAAACAGATAGTTACAGAAAAAAACGTATTCATCTCTAAAAAATAAAACCTTATATTTTTATTACGAATACAAGTCTAATGTAAAAATACTGTTAAAGAATTAATTCTTTTAAGATATCATGATGTCATTACAAATTTTGTCAATAAATTTGATGGTATTATATAATACTATTCTAATTCCTGATTTCTATTTTTATTATTATGCCTAAATGATCCTAAACAAATAGAATTAAGAATTAAGATCTTAATATTTTCAAAAGAAATAGACTATATATATGCCAAATAATCAAAATAGATATATAGACCGAGAAAAAAGCTGGTTAGCTTTTAATTTTAGAGTATTACAAGAAGCTGCTGATGAAAAAGTTCCTCTATTGGATCGTTTGCGATTTCTAGGTATTTTTTCAAACAACCTTGATGAATTTTTTAGAGTTCGATACGCTGCTATTAGACGACTAGCTTTAGAAGGAAAAACCGATAACCAAATACTAGGAGGAATATCTTTACAACAACTAATAAAAGACATCATAGAGATTGTTATAGACCAACAATCAGAAAGTCTTCGAATATTAAGCATCATTGAAAAAGAACTAGAAAAAGAAAGTATTTTTATCATTAATGAAAATGAAATAAATAAGGAACAACAAAATTTTATTAGAAATTTCTTCATACAAAAAGTAAGCCCTGAATTAGTAACCATCATACTTAACGATTTAGACGAATTTCCTTTACTAAAAGACACTTCCAGGATATTTAGCTATTAAAATGGTAATGAAACCTAATGAAGAGGGATCTATTCTTGAAAAAATAAAATTTAAAAAAGAGATTCGATATGCCGTAATTGAAATCCCTAAAACTATTAATCGTTTTGTCGTTTTACCTTCCAATAACGACAAACAATATATCATTATGTTAGATGACGTAATACGTTACAATATTCATCAAATATTTACCATTTTTGATTATGACAGCATAACCGCTCACATGATAAAAATTACTCGTGATGCAGAATTAGAACTTGATACAGATTTAAATAAAAGTTTTTTAGAAAAAATTTCATTAGGAGTTAAAGACAGAAGAATAGGTGAACCTGTACGATTTGTTTACGATCAAACAATTGATAAAGACACACTGAAATTTTTCTTACAAAAAATGGGTATTAACTCAAAAGAAAGCTTAATCCCAGGAGGTCGATACCATAATCGTAGAGATTATATGGATTTTCCTAATCTAGGTAGATTTGATCTATTATATAAATCAAACACACCATTAACGATAAAAGGTTTAAGTTTAGAAGGAAGTATACTAAAACAAATTGAACGTAAAGATTATCTATTAAATGCTCCTTATCAATCTTTTTCCTATATTATCCGATTTCTTAGAGAAGCAGCATTAGATCCATACGTAACAACCATAAAAATCACCCTATATCGTTTAGCTAAAAATTCACAAATCGTAAGTTCTTTAATCAATGCAGCTAAAAACGGAAAAAAAGTAATCGTTCAAATAGAACTACAAGCCCGATTTGATGAAGCTAGTAATATTTCTTATGCAGAAATAATGCAAACCGAAGGTATCCAATTAATTTTTGGTGTAAAAGGATTAAAAGTTCACAGCAAAATATGTTATATAGAACGAATTGATGAAAAAGGAAGATTAAAACGTTATGGAATCATATCAACAGGTAATTTCAATGAATCTAGTGCCAAAATATACACAGATGTAACTTTATTTACTGCACATCAAAAAATATTGAAAGATATGGTCAAAGTTTTTGAATTCTTTCAAATTAATTACAAAGTACACCGCTATAAACATTTGATACTATCTCCTCATTATACTCGATCTAAATTTTGCAAATTAATCGATCGTGAAATACTCAACGCCTCATTAGGTAAACCCGCTTATATAAAGCTTAAAATGAATAGTCTATCAGATTACAAAATGATAGATAAACTATATGATGCAAGTAGAGCTGGTGTAAAAATTCAATTGATTATTAGAGGAATTTGCTCCTTAATACCAGGAATTAAAGGAATGAGTGAAAATATAGAAGCCATTTCTATCGTAGATGCCTATTTAGAACATTCCAGAGTATATATTTTTTGCAATGAAAACAACCCAGATGTTTTTATATCATCAGCTGATTTTATGACCAGAAATTTAGATGCACGAGTAGAAGTTTCATGCCCTATATATGATGAAGATATCAAAAAGAATTAATAGACACCTTTGATATTGGTTGGAAAGGAAACGTAAAAGCTCGTTTTCACTCCGAAAAATTAGATAACAAATACCGTTTAAGAGAAAACAATCCTGTTTTTAGAGCACAATTAGAAACCTATCAATATTATCGAAATAAAATAGAAATTATAGAAGAAATAATTTAAAATCAATCTCAAATGATTAAAATTAAAAAATATGCAGCAATTGATATAGGATCTAATGCCGTAAGATTACTAATCATGAATATAGTAGAGAAAGATGGTAAAGAAACCCAATTTAATAAAAGTGCTTTATTCAGAGTCCCTATCCGATTAGGACAAGATGCTTTTACAGTAGGAGAAATTACGCCAGAAAACATTAATAGAATGGTAGATGCTATGAAAGCTTATAAATTATTAATGGGTGTTTATAAAGTAGAAAAATATAAAGCTTGTGCTACTTCCGCCATGAGAGAGGCCTATAACGCAAAAGAAGTTGTAGAATTAATAAAAAAGAAAGCTGAAGTTAAAATAGATATTATTGATGGAAAAAAAGAAGCTGCAATTATAGCTGCTTCCGATTTACACTCATTCATAAAAACAGAACAAACCTATTTATATGTAGATGTAGGAGGAGGAAGTACTGAATTTTCCTTATTCAGTGAAGGAAAAATGATTGCTTCTAAATCATTTAAAAACGGAACAGTACGCTTACTCAACGAAATGGTAAACAATGTAGTTTGGGAAGAAATTGAAAAATGGATCAAAAGTGTTACAGAACCTTATGAAGATATTACTCTAATTGGTTCTGGAGGAAATATTAATAAAATTTTTAAATTATCTGGAAAACAGCAAGACAAACCTTTATCTTATATTTATTTAAACACACAATACCAATACCTCTCCTCATTATCTTATGAGGAAAGAATTGCTGAATTAGGATTAAATACAGACCGAGCAGACGTAATTATACATGCACTAAGAATTTATCTAAACGCTATGAAATGGAGTAAAGCTAATAAAATTTACGTCCCTAAAATAGGACTCTCAGACGGTATTGTTAAAGCCATGTACTACGAAAAGATATAAAAAAATACTTCCTAATTTTAACCTACACATACATTTTGCAAAATACCCCTACTTAAGGCAAAAAACACTGACTTATATAATCTAAAATAAAAAACAGTTACAAAATAAAAACGCTTATAAAGTATCTTTAAAATCCTTTATAAGCGTTTTTTATATCTCTAGAAAACCAAATTGATCAAAATAAACGAGGTTTTTCAGTGACCTCCTCCTAATTTTATCTCCTTTTTTAGTTTTAGCTAAAAAAGGGGTATTTTTTAAATGGTATAAATCAAATATATTTTTGAGTTAATCCTAATTTTTGTAGGAGTAATTAATAAAAAAAGTCCTACTAATTTAGTAGGACTTTTTAGGGTGAATGATGGGTCTCGAACCCACGACCTTCGGAACCACAATCCGACGCTCTAACCAACTGAGCTACAATCACCATGATGTTATTTAAAACTTTTACCTTATTTTAGGGTGAATGATGGGTCTCGAACCCACGACCTTCGGAACCACAATCCGACGCTCTAACCAACTGAGCTACAATCACCATTTTCAGCAATACTAACTACTTCCGTATTGCGAGTGCAAATATACAACAAAAGATTAGTCTTGCAAACTATTTTATAAAAAAATCACAATAAATTTTCTAAAGTACTGACTGCCAAACATCTTTCTACTGTGAATCCTTCTGCAAAATCTGTCCCTATTAATCGTCCTAAATCTTGTGCACGATATTGAACGCTATCTAAAAAATTCTTTGAGGTAATAGGTGTTTCTGGCTCTGATGAATTAGGATCATAAAATTGAGATGAATAAGCTAAAATAGATTGCATCTTTAATTCCATAAAACCTGAAATATCAACAGCAAAATCTGGTTTTATATTCATCCATTGTATATAATGATAGATTTTTTTGGGACGCCAAGCCTCTTGAAACTGTCCATCTAGTTCTGTCTCTATTTTTTGCAATCCTGATAAAAAACAAGCATCTGAAACTAAGTTACTTCCCTTAGGATGATCTATATGTCTATCCTGAATAGCGTTACATAACACTATTTCAGGTCTATATTTACGAATCATTTTTATAATTTCAATTTGATGATATTCATCATTCTTAAAGAAACCATCTCGAAATTTTAAATTCTCTCTTATCTCAACTTTTAAAATTTTAGCCGCTTTTAATGCTTCTAAATCTCTAATTTCAGCAGTACCTCTAGTTCCTAATTCACCTCTTGTTAAATCAATAATACCTATTTTTTTACCTAAACTTGCTTCTTTTGCAAGAGTCCCTGCACAACCCAACTCAACATCATCAGGATGAGCTCCAAATGCTAATATCTCTAATTTCATGATTTTAATTTTAATATTTTATATTCTTTTTATTTAGAGTTATTAATAATTATCCTCATAGTTTTACTTTTATTAAGAGTTTCATACCATTCTGATTCTGGATTACTATCCCTTGTAATTCCACAGCCTATAAATAAATTAATCTTATTTTCTAAAACCTTCATACATCTTAAATTGACATAGAGATCCGTTGATTTTTCATTTGTATTACAATCTATATTTAATTCTCCAAGAAATCCTGTATAAAATTCTCTATGATACCCTTCTTCTTTTTCTATAAAGTTTTTTGTTATCATTTTTGGAACACCACATACAGCTGGAGTCGGGTGTAATACATTTATTATTTCTTCTAAAATAGTAGCATCTTTTACAATCCCTTTTATATCCGTTCTTAGATGAAATAATTTACCCGCTTTACTAGTATAAGCATCTGAAATTTGAAGATCATAAATTATTCCTTTTAATTGATCTTTTATAAAATCTGTAACAAATTGCTGTTCTTTCTTTTCTTTTTTAGTCCATAAAACACGTTCTTCATTTTGGGCTATTTGTGTACCTGCCAAAGCCATAGTTTCAAAATTATTTTCTTTTATAGAAAATAATTTTTCTGGGGTTGCTCCCATCCACAAACCAATTTTAGGATGATACCAAGTATAGCAAAAAGCAGAAGGATACTTAAACAACATTTGTTCAAAACTTCTAAACATATCAAAACCTTTAATTAGAACCTCTTCTGTCCTTGAAAGCACTACTTTATCAAAATCTCCCGTTTCTATTATACTTATACCCTTTTTAACTAATTCAATAAAATTTTGTTTATCCAATAGATTTTCTAAAATATCTATCTCCAAATCTTTTATTTCATGATCAAAATAAACTGAATTATATTTTAGTTCAGATTTTTCTAATGGAAAAATAATAGGTACCCCAGTAAATGGTGCAAAAATAAAAGCTTCTTCTTTAAAATTTTCTGTAAAATAAATATGATCATTTTCTTGAAAAATACCTACTAAGGTTTTCGTATTGGGTTTACGATAAAGAACAAATGGCAAGTTCATTTTTTGTTGAATTTTTGCCCTTTCAAATATGCTTTTCATTCATTAAAAAATTATAATTCTCTTTTAGGAAGTACTATATTTGTCAACTTACACAAAGAAATAAGTGATTTATTTTCATCCTCAATTCTTATTTCCCATAAATGCAAAGATCTTCCTTTATGAACTAACTTAGCTATTGCTGTTACCTCTCCTGTTCTTTTACTTTTTAAATGATTAGCTGATATTTCAATCCCTCTAATCTCTTGTTTTTCTAAATTTATAAACATAAGCGAAGCAGCACTGCCTACACTCTCTGCTAAAGCTACAGTTGCTCCTCCATGCAATAATCCCATTGGTTGATGTACACTACTCTCAACAGGCATCTTAGCTATTAGATAATCATTTCCTGCTTCTATAAATTTTATTTTTAATGTTTCCATCAATGTATTTTGACACAAAACATTACATTTTTCAACAAATTTTTCCTTATCAAATATCATATCTATAAAAATATCCTATCAAAAGTACAAAAATTAGGACTAAAATATCTGAAGTGTTTTAAAAAACACTTTTTACATTTTTATTTTCTTTATTTTTATACCAAATTATAATCATAATGCGCCAATATTTCCTTTTTTTGATTAGTATCGTTTCGATATTTATTTCTTGTCGGAAAGATTTTGAAACGAAACCGAGTAACGGGCAATTATCTTTCTCTAAAAACACGGTTTACTTAGACACTGTTTTTTCTGGAATTTCTTCTAGCACTTATTCCTTAAAAGTATATAATAAAAGCAATGAAGACCTACACATTCCTACAATTTCTTTAGAAAAAGGATCTCTATCTAAATATAGGTTAATGATTGATGGTACAACAGGAACAAATAATCAAGGAAAAACATTTCATAATATAGAAATATTAGCCAATGATAGTTTGTATATTTTCATTGAAGAAACAGCCAATATTAAAGATGTCAATTCTACAGATTATCTCTATACAGACAAAATTTTATTTGACACAGGAATCAATCAACAAAAAGTTGATTTAGTTACATTAATTCAAGATGCTATTTTTTTATATCCTGAGAAAAAGGAAAAATTAACTCTAAATGACTTAGTTCCAAACAATACAGTCTATGGATTTGAATTAAATGAAAATGATCCAATTAATGGTAACGAACTTCATTTCACTAACACAAAACCCTATGTCATTTATGGATATGCAGGAGTTCCTGCTAATAAAACATTAATAATTGATCCTGGAACTAGAATATATTGTCATAATCAATCTGGAATTTTTGTAAAAAAATCAGGTTCTATTAAAATAGAAGGAACCATATCTACTGACCAAAAAAAATTAGAAAAAGAAGTCATAATTGAAGGGGATCGTTTAGAATCTAAATATGCCGAAATACCAGGTCAATGGGGAGGAATTTATTTAGCAGAAGGAAGCATCAATAATAATTTTAATCATCTGACTATAAAAAACAGTTCATTTGGAATTTTTATAGATCGAAATGAAGAATCTATTACCAATATTTTTAATACTCAAATATATAACTCTAGTGATTTCGGATTAGCAGCTAGAAAAAGTAAAATAAATGGAGAAAACATTGTTATTAACAAATGTGGACAAGCTAGTTTAGCTTGTACATTAGGAGGCGAATATCGTTTTAAATCTTGTACTTTTGCTAATTATTGGAATAATAGTAACCGTCAAATTCCTTGTGTTTATATAGATAATACCTATAAACAAAAAGAGGTATTATTTACTTCTGATCTTATTTTAGCTAGCTTTATTAATTGTATTATATATGGAAATAATAACATTGAGTTAGGTTTGAAAAAAACGATTCAGCAGCATTTAATATTGATTTTAATCACTGTTTAATCAAATTTAACGATCCAAACAATTTATATAATAATTCTTTATACAACTTAATAAAAAATCCTAGTAATAATAATATTATAGACACACGACAAAATAATTTTGATCCAAAATTCAAAGATCCCATTAAAAACAATCTCCAGAATTCTTAAAAATTCACCAGTTATAGCCAAAGGAAATAATTCTTTTTTAATTCCAAAAGATATAGATGGCAAAAATAGAACATCTCCTCCTGATTTAGGAGCCTATCAACATTTAATAGAATAATAAAGATCTTTACGAAAATACCTATCTTATTTTCATTAAATAAAAACCCCAAAAAATAATGTTTTACTATTTTTTGGGGTATATTATGTGTTTTAAAAAAGTTTTTATTAAAAAGAACTAATTAATCTTTTTATTTGATTTTAAAAGACTAGCTTCTTCTGTTTTACTAGAAGGAGCTATTAATTTATTTAATTGATTAATTTCTTTTTCTGTTAACTCTCTATATCTACCTAAAGGAACATCTAATGATATATTAATTATACGAACTCTTTTTAACCTTACAACTTCATAACCCAAATACTCACACATACGACGAATTTGTCTATTCAATCCTTGTGTTAATATTATTTTAAAAGATGTAGTATCTATTTGTTCTGTTTTGCATTTACGGGTTATAGTACCTAAAATAGGAACACCATTACTCATTTTTTTCACAAAACGTTCGTTTATAGGCTTATTAACTGTTACAATATATTCTTTTTCATGATTATTACGAGCTCTTAATATCTTATTTACAATATCTCCATCATCTGTCATAAATATAAGACCTTCACTAGCTTTATCTAATCGACCAATAGGGAAAATTCGTTTAGGATAGTTAATATAATCAATTATATTATTTTTAACTTTTAAATTCGTTGTACACTCAATTCCTATAGGTTTATGAAAAGCTAAATAAATGGGTTTACTTGTTTTTTCTCGAATAAGTTTACCATCTACTCTTATTTCATCATCTAAAGAAACTTTTGTTCCTAACTCTGGAATTTTTCCATTAATAGTAATACGTCCTTGTTCTAACAGCTTATCTGCTTCACGACGGGAACAAAAACCTGTTTCTGATAAAAATTTATTAATTCTTGTCTTATTCTCTTCCATTTTACAAAGATAGTAATAGAAATTAAAAATTATGATTTTAGAAATTAGATAATAGATACAAGAAAAAAAAATAGACTTTTACATTAAAGCTATATTATCCCTTAAAAATTTAATCTGAGTATTCTATTTTTAACTACCTCCTTATTTTAAGCATTTTATATTTTTAATGAAGAATAGATTTAATGAAATAAAAACCAATTGATTTCTTTAAAAATTTTTATATCCTGTAATGAATGTCCTAATCCTCTAGTTTCAATAAGACGTGCATCTTTCCAAGCTTCTGCTATTTTTCTTCCTTCATCAACAAATACTGTTTGATCTTCTACATCATGAATAATTAATCCTTTTATTTTGGTATTTTGTATAAATCGTTGGGCTGAAAATTTATCTAACTCTTCTTGATATTCCGTTACACACCTATCGTTTAATTTTTTTCTCAATTTTGAATTTAAGTTTAATAAACAAACGTATTTTTTTAGAATAAAAACAAAATCACAAGGAGCTCCTAGTGTAATTATTTTTTTAATACAATCTGAAGAAAAGGCATATTGGTAGTACAAACAAGCATTTCCTCCTATTGAATGACCTATTAAATATTGTGGCTTATATTTTTGAACAGTTTCATTAATAAATTGACCATATTGAGGTATTGTAAATCGTTTTCCGTCTGAAAGGCCATGAGCAGGCGCATCTATTGCTATTATTGTACTTCCTGTAGCTTTTAAATAAGGAAATATATGTTCCCAACGAGAAGAATTACTTTCCCAGCCATGTATTAAAAGTATTTTAGTATCATTTCCGTGCCAGATATAAATTTGAAAAGTTAGGTCTTCTTTTTTCAATTTTTCCATTTTAGATTCTTGCAAAAATTGAGGAAGTTTTTTCGGGTTTAATTTTCCTTTTTAGGAGTAGTAAAAAGCAGAAATACTAACTCTGACGTTTTTTCAGGAAATACACAACTAAAAAGATTAAGAAATAATCCTATGCTTTTAGTGAATAAAAAATATAAAAAATAATTCATAAAAGAGACTGTCCAAAAAGTTCGAAATCTTCTCATTTCGACCAAAGGGAGAAATGATACAATGTTGATTATAAGACTACTCCTTACGTTGGAGTGACAAACTACATGTTGATTTATTACTTTTTGGACAGCCCCAAATATTGTTATATTTTAGCAAATAATTGTTCCATTTTTTCTCTTTCTTCATCCGCTAAAACAGCATCTACTAAAATCCTTCCGCTATGTTCATCCGTAATTACTTTTTTACGAGCAGCAATTTCCATTTGTGTTTGAGGAGGAATTGTAAAAAAGAGCCTGCTGAAGCACCACGTTCAATAGACACTACTGCCAAACCATTACGTACATTTCCACGAATACGTTTGTATGCTTTTAACAAGCGGTCTTCTATCTGTGCTTCAAATTCTTGTGACTTACTTACTAAAAAAACTTCTTCTTTCTCAGTTTCAGACATAATTTCTTCTAACTCTGACTTTTTGTGTTTTAAGTGAGTTGATTTTGCTTCTAATTTTTCTTTTGTCTGAGCTATTGAAACTTTTTTATGTTCAATTGAAGCCTTCATCTCACGAATATGCTTTTCTGCTAACTGAATTTCAAGTTCTTGAAATTCAACTTCTTTTGTCAATGAGTTAAATTCACGATTATTACGAACTTCTTTTTGTTGTGAAGTATACTTTTTAATTGCTTCTTTATGTTCTTCTATAGAACCCTTTTTAGCTTTTATTTGTTCTTCTATTGACTCTAAATCAGTTTTTAATTTTTCAACTCTTTTAGTCAAACCAGCAACTTCATCTTCTAAATCTTCCACTTCAAGAGGCAATTCACCTCTTACGTTTCTAATTTCGTCGATTCTTGAATCGATTAATTGTAAGTCGTATAACGCTCTTAATTTTTCTTCTACATTCAATTCTTTTGTTGCCATATTTCTACAAGTAATTAACTGGATTTGTATTTATTTCAGATAATATAATTTTGTCTTTCGACAAATAGTTTGCAAAACTACAAATTTTTTTCTTAAGAAAATCAACAATATACTTTTTTGTAAATCTTTCACTTTCAAAATGTCCTATATCAGCTAACAAAATTTTATTTTCTGCTTCATAAAAATTATGATATTTTAAATCAGCTGTTAAGTAGGCATCTACTCCATTTTGAATTGCTTTTTGAATTGCAAAAGCACCAGAACCTCCTAAAACAGCTACCTTTTTTATCTTTTTTTCTGTAAAATCAGTATGTCTTATAACTCCACATTGCATTTTTTCTTTCACAAATTCAAGAAATTCTTTTTCATTCATTGGTGTTTCTAATTCACCTATCATTCCCAATCCAATATTTTGGTGTGAATTTTCTAAATTATATATTTCATAAGCAACTTCTTCATATATATGATTATTAAATAAAGCTTTTAAAATTTTTCCTTGTTTGTATTTTTCAAAAGTAACTTCTATTTTAACTTCCTCTGCTTCTATAAATTCAAGTCGTTCTCCTATTTCAGGATTACTACTTTCATTTCCCATATAAGTCCCCTTTCCTTTTGAATTAAAACTACAATCCTCATAGTTACCAATTTTCCCAGCTCCTGCCTCAAATAAAGCATTCCTAACTTTCTCTACATTTTCTGGAATTGTATAAGTAACTAATTTTTGAATAAAATTTACTTTAGGAATTAAAACTTTAGTACTTTGTAATCCTAAAGCATTACAAATTGTTTTATTAACTCCTTCTTGATGATTATCTAAAGCAGTATGTACAGCATAAATGGCAATATCATGTTTAATTGCTTTTAAAATAGCTCGTTCTACATAATTTTTACCCGTAATTTTTTTGATTCCCGAGAATAAAATAGGATGAAAACAAACTACTAAATTACACTTTTTCAAAATAGCTTCATCTATTATCCTTTCTAGAGCATCATGACAAACCAGTACCCCAGTAACTTCTAAATCTTTGTTCCCTACTAACAACCCTACATTATCAAAATCTTCAGCATAGGCCAAAGGAGCCATTTCTTCTAAAACAGAAATTATATCATTTATTGTCATATCCTTCAAAATTTATTTCTAAACATCATTTTATTACTTCTTTTTATCCCATATTAAATTACAATAGCCTATACTATTACATTAATTAAAGCTTTTATCTTTACAAATCTATATATTTTATTCTTAATCAATATATACAATTTCAAAGCCTTTTTTCTTTTCTAAAATCAAAATCTCTTCTATTCTTAAAACTAAAGTAAGACTACTACACAAGCCAACTACTCTTTTATACCCTACTTTAACCTTTAAAATTTTATTTCCCTCTTTTTTCTACTCAATGTATTATTATCTTTGTATAATTTGACATTAAAATGAAAACCCTTCGAAAATTACTTTTCCCTTTTCTATAATATATGGTTTCCTAACCAATATTCGGAATTTTTATACAATATTGGATTCTTAAAATCTTATGCTTTTAATACACCTATTATTGCTGTTGGTAATTTAAGTGTAGGTGGAACAGGAAAAACCCCTTTAATAGAATATTTAATTCACTTATTACACGATAAATACAAAATAGCCACATTAAGTCGTGGTTATAAACGAAAATCAAAAGGTTTTATATTAGCTAATGAAAAAATTACAAGTGAAATATTAGGAGATGAACCGTATCAATTTTTTCAAAAATTCTCTACAATTAAAGTAGCCGTAGATGCTAATAGAAAAGAAGGAATAGAAAAATTATTAGCATTACCTAATAAACCTGACATCATTTTATTAGATGACGCTTTTCAACATAGAAAAGTAAAAGCAGGCTATTATATAATGCTATCTTCTTATGACGACCTTTTTTACAACGATCTTATCTTACCAGCAGGTAATTTACGTGAAAATAAAAAAGGAGCCCAACGAGCTAACATGATAATTATCACAAAATGTCCTAAAGAAATTGATGAAATTGCAAAGTCTAAAATACGTGAAAAGATAAGACTATTTTCAAAAGCAGAAACACCTATTTATTTTTCTTACATAGAATATGATAAAAAAATATTTAATGATGATAATTTTATCATTACTTCGTCTTTGGAAAGGGATTACCTTGTAGTATCAGGAATAGCAAAACCAGAGCCCTTTTTTAATTTTTTACAAGTAAAAAAAGAAAATCGAATGATTTTTACCGATCATCACAATTTTACAGAAACTGATTTAAAAAACATTTTAAAGCGTGCTGCTGGCAGAAAAATTATAACAACAGAAAAAGATTATATGCGTTTAAAAGGGAAATTACCAAAAGAACAGCTATATTATTTACCTATAAAAACCGTATTAAAAAAGAAAATATATTATTTGAATCTGAAATTTTAAACTATGTGGGAAAAAGTGCAAGAAACCGTTGATTACATTACAAATAAAATCAATTTTAAACCTGAATATGGTATCATATTAGGTTCTGGATTAGGTGGTTTTACTGACGATATTGAGGTGGAGTTTATGTTATCTTATAATGAAATTCCTAATTTTCCTGTATCTACCGTACAAGGACATAAAGGAGCATTAGTATTTGGAACCATTGGTTCAAAGAAAGTAGTTGCTATGCAAGGACGTTTTCATTATTACGAAGGTTATAACATGCAGGAAGTAACTTTTCCTGTTCGAGTTATGAAGTATATTGGAGTAAATAAATTAATAGTTTCAAATGCTTCTGGAGGAGTAAACCCTAATTACAATGTAGGGTCTATTGTTTTGCTCAAAGATCATGTTAATATGATGCCAGAACATCCTCTAAGAGGTAAAAATGATGAGCGTTTTGGACCTCGATTTGTTAATATGAGCGAGCCTTATAGTAGACAAATGCTAGCCAAAGCAAAAGAAATTGCAAGTGATCTAGGAATTCAAGTACAAGAAGGAATATATTTAGCTTTACAAGGTCCAACTTATGAAACTTTAGCCGAATATAAAATGGTAAAAGCCCTTGGTTGTGATTGTGTAGGAATGAGCACTGTTCCTGGAAGTAATTGTTGCTAGACACATGGAATTAGAAACTTTTGGAATTTCTGTAATAACAGATATAGGCGATGCCGAAAATATAGACAGTGTAACACACGAAGAAGTATTAGAGGCTGTAAAAACTACAGAACCTCATATACGTAAGTTAATAAAAGAAATCATTATACAATATTAAACTTCAAATTAAACAAGGTTGGTCTCGATGATTTTATAAAAATCATCGGGATTAAACGGTTTCGTTATCACATCTGTCATACCATAAGATAATAACATTTCTCTATTTTCATTTAAAGAAATAGCCGTTAGTGCTATAATAGGTGTTTCTTTATCAAATTTTCTAATTTTTTCAGTTGCAACTGTACCATTTATACCTGGTAAATGAACATCCATTAAGGTAATATTATATTGATTTTTACGCATCATCTCAATAGATTCCTCTCCTGTTTCACATAAAGTGACAAGCATTTTTTTCTTTTCTAAAATTTTCTTCGTGATCATTTGATTTATTTTGTTGTCTTCAACAAGCAAAACTTTTTTACCAATAAACACTTCATTATTTAAAATTTGATCTGTCTTTTCTACTTTAGAAGTTCCTTTTTCTAATGTTAAATTAAAATAAAATCGTGATCCTTTATCTACTTCACTCATAACTTTTATTTCCCCTTTCATAAGAGCCACCAATCTTTTTACAATTGTCAGCCCCAATCCTGTACCCCCATATTTTCTATTTATTTCAACAGAACCTTGAGAAAAACTTTCAAAAATTTCTTCTTGCTTATTTTCTGGTATACCAATACCTGTATCCTTAATTTCAAAATGAATATCACATACATCATTATTCTCTGAAATTAATTTAGCAATAAAAAGTACTTCTCCATTTTTTGTAAACTTTAAAGCATTATTAATTAAATTAATAAAAATTTGTGATATTTTAGTCGTATCTCCTATTAGATTTTTAGGAATATTTTCATCTATCTCTAATCGAAACAAATTATTATTTTGCTCTGCTAATTCTTTTAAAGATTTATGTATGTTACTAACTAGCTCTCTAAAATTAAAATTAATTAATTCTAGTTCTATATTATTAGATTCAATTCTATTGATTTCTAAAATTTCATTTATATAAGTTAAAAGATAATTACCTGAAAATTTCAATGATTTCAAATATTCTATTTGGCTTTTTTTAGGACTTTCCTCTAATAATAAATGAGATATACCATTAATGGCATTCAAAGGTGTCCTTAGCTCATGACTTACAGTAGATAAAAACTCAGTTCTAGCTTTAGATGCCTTTTCTATTCTTTCTTTAGCCACTTTCAGTTCATTATTTTTTTCTCTTAGTAACTCATTAGATCTATTGCGAATAATATTATTTTTATAGAGAGAAAGACTCAATAAAGAAAGAATTGTAATCAAAGCAATTGCTAGAATATTTATTAATTTAGAAAATTGAGTTGCTTTTTCTTGACTTTTTTTATCCTTATCCATTTTCTCCATTGATTTCATCAAATCATCTACTTTTACTTGTTCGTTAATCAGATGTTGATTTTTAAGCTCTCCTACTCGTTCTAAAGAATCTTTTATGCGGAGATGCTTTTTTAGAAATAACAAAGAGTTATTAGTTAAGGTACTTGCCTCATAAACCCTACTTAATTCTTCTGTAGACCTTAATTGTAAACAAGCATTATTTTCTTTTTACTTAATAAGTATGATTTTTTTAAATATCCTAAAGCATCTATATATTTTTTTCTTTCTTTTTTATAATTCCTAATTGAAAAAATATCTCCGATTTATTTCTTTTAATCTCTTTAGAATGAGGACTATTCAATAGTTTTATAAGATTTGCTTCAGCTAACTTTAGATTGTTTTGTTTTATATAAATTTTAGCTTTTTCTAATAGTAAAACAACTTTAGCTTCTGGCAAATCAATATTATCATATACTGAATTAGCTTTACTAAAGTAAGCCTCTGCTTTTATATTATTTGCCTTATTCAAATGGCAAATTCCTATTTTAAAATAAGATAAAGCTAATTTACTAGACGGTTCTAAAGTATTATAAACAGAAATTGCTCTAATAAATTTTTCTATTGCATCATCATATCTTTCAGAATCTAGATAAATAATACCTAAAGTATAATATCCATTTGCCAAAGATGCCTTATTAGTTGTTTTTTTAGCAAATACAATAGATTTATTAGCATTTTCTAAAGCTCTTTCAAAAATTCTAAAATTTTTAAAACGTATTGCTTTCTCAGAATAATAATAAGAGCTATCTACAGAAGAATTATCTGTAGTGTTATAAAATCCTGAAATTTGTAAATTAACAAAAAGAAGGATATACAAATATATTTTGTTCATAGGGAGTTGAAAAAAACTCCCTAAATATAATTATTTTTTAAAAATATATTCAATTAAATTAATAATTCTTGAAGAATATCCTATTTCATTATCATACCAACCTACAACTTTTACCATTTTATCTATAACAGATGTTAATTGTGCATCAAACAAACATGAATGGGAATTTCCTAAAATATCAACCGAAACAATAGGATCCTCTGTATAAGCCAAAATATTTTTTAATTCATTTTTTGAAGCATGAAGAAAAGCAGTATTAATTTCCTCTATACTAACTTCTCTTTTAACATTAAAAGTAATATCCGTAAGAGATCCATCTGGAACTGGAACTCTAATACCACACCCTCCTATTTTTCCTTCTAAATCTGGAAATATTTTAGTTAAAGCCTTTGCTGCTCCAGTAGTAGTAGGAACTATAGATTGAGAAGCTCCTCTCGCTCTGCGCAAATCTTTATGGGGTTGATCGTGCAAACTTTGATCCGTAGTAAACGAATGTACAGTAGTAATATAGGCTTGTTCAATACCGCACAATTCCTGTATTACTTTTATCATAGGAGCGGCGTTATTAGTCGTACAACTTGCATTGGATATAATAACTTCACTTCCATCTAAAATATCCTCATTCACCCCTAAAACAACCGTCTTAATTGTATCTACTTCAGCTGGCGCAGATAATATTACTTTTTGAGCTCCTGCCTTAATATGTGCATATATAGAACTCGTATGTTTTAAATTTTCCTGTACTTTCAACAACAAAATCTATATTTAAATCTTTCCAAACTAAATTTTTATTTCTTTTTCATGAAAAAAGATATACTCTCTTCCTTCTACAATGATAGATTTTTCATTATAAGACACATCAAAAGGCAGAACACCATGTATACTATCATATTTTAACAAATGGGCCATAGTTCTATTATCTGCAATATCATTAATAGCCACAACATCTATCTGAGGATGATTAAGCAATAATCTGAATAGATTTCTACCAATACGACCAAAACCATTAATCGCAATCCTTATTTTTGTTTCAAGTTTCAAATTCAAAAATTAAAGTTAATAAGTTTACCTAAAAAACACAATTTCATTATAAACCCTATCCTTTTAAGATAAAAACAAGTTAAATAGAACTTTTATCCTATTTTAAAATGATAAAATTATTTTTCTCAAGACAACCTTCTATTAATTAAATTTATATTCTAAAATCTTTATAAGATATGTTTTTCTGCGTGATAACTAGAACGTACCAATGCCCCACTTTCTACATGACGAAACCCTAATTCTTTTGCATACTTTTCATAATTAGCAAATTCTTCTGGTGTAATATAACGTTTTACAGGCAAATGCTTTTTACTAGGTTGTAAATATTGTCCAATCGTAATAATATCTACATTCTGATTACGAATATCTCGAATCGTTTCATAAACTTCTTCCTCTGTTTCTCCTAGACCTAACATTATTCCAGATTTAGTTCTACGAATACCTTGCTCTTTTAAATATTTTAAAACAGCTAAACTTCTATCATATTTAGCCTGTATACGCACTTCTCTTGTTAAACGACGAACCGTTTCCATATTATGCAGAACCACCTCGGGGTTAGCCTCTACAATCCTATCTATATTACGTTCAACACCTTGAAAATCGGGTATTAAAGTTTCTAGAGTCGTCTGTGGATTCATTCTGCGAATTGCTTTTATTGTTTCCGCCCAAATAATAGACCCCATATCTTTAATATCATCCCGATCAACACTTGTAATAACCGCATGTTTGATCTTCATAATTTTAATAGAACGCGCCACTTTTTCCGGCTCATCCCATTCAATATCTTCCGGACGTCCCGTTTTAACCCCACAAAAACCACAAGACCGTGTACAAACATTTCCTAAAATCATAAAAGTGGCTGTACCCTCACCCCAACACTCTCCCATATTAGGGCAACTTCCCGAAGTACAAATAGTATTTAATTTATACTTATCTACCAATCCTCTCAATTCCGTATATTTTTGACCAATAGGAAGTTTTACCTTAAGCCATTTGGGTTTTCCTGTAGGAAGTATATTTGAAGTATTTGTTGTATCCATTCTTAATTTATTTCGCCACAAAGATAATCATTGTTTATAAATAATAAGATTCCGTTTTTATGTTAAAATAACGTAAAAAACTATACATTATTCTCCCATTTTAGAATTAGTCATTCATCAATTATATCCTCCTAACCTTCTCAATTCCTTTTTAAGTTACCAAGAAAAGATTTTAAGAAAAAGAATGGAAAAACGAATTAATTAACCTTAAACAAAATCATTATATATTAATTAAAGAAGACCACTTTAGCAATCAAATCCCATACTTAATTTAACAAATTCAAAAAAACATAAAATTTGATAACTCTTTCTACGAAATTAATCCTTAACACAACAAAACTAATCCAAACGAAAAAAATACACTCTCAATAAAAAATTCAACTCTTTTACAAAAAAATTAGCCTTTTACCCTCTTTCTCTTGATCCTGAATTTAAACTGATTGATCAAATACTACAATCTAAAACATCACGTATTAGAACCGATCAAATACCACTTACAAACCACGATTTAAATGGCTTTAAAACCCTTTTAGAGAGACTGTACTAAACAAACAATGATATAGTTTGACACCCAACCTCTGAGAGACACAATAGCTAAAAACAAAGTAGTTATACATTTAAACTTTAAAATTTCCTCATAATACTTTTTTTTAACCTTGAGACAGTCTCAAAAGTTCACAATCTTTTTCATTTCAACCAAAGGGAAAAATCACATAACGTTGATTATAAAACGCCTCCTTACGTAGGAGTGACAAACTGCATGTCTATTAGACACTATCCAGAACTCAAGCAAAATTTACAAAAACAAACAACTAATAAACTAGCCCACCCCACTTGTCAACATTTTTAAACAAAATTTCCCGAAAGTTTCAAACACCCTTGCAACAAGCTTTCGGGGCTTCCCGAAAACTTCCTGCACCCTCGCAACAAACTTTCGGGAAGCCCCGAAAACCTCCTGCACCCTTGCAACCTCTTTTCGGAAAAAAATAATTATATTGCAGTTAAAATTTTAAACAAACAAACTTATGATTAATGCTATCGACTTGGTTAAACTACGCAATGCCGAGTACCTCCAGTTCATGAAAGATTTTGTTAACATCGTAGAACGTAACGATCCTAACGCCCTAAATGTAACCGCTAAATTAGCGGATTTACAAACTAAAGTTGGCGAAATGGATACGCTGTTCAAAAAAATGCTGGCGAACGAAAACACCACTACCCTATTAAACATTGACAAAAGAAGAGACGATTGTATAAATGGTTTATTCTATGTGGTTCAAGGCTATGAATACCATTTTGAGGAAACCCTTCGAGTAGCCGCACAAAAATTAGCCACTAACCTACGATTTTACGGTTCGGGGATCTCTCGATTAAACTACCAAGCCGAAACAGCTACCTTGACTAACATCATCAACGATTGGGAAACAAAACCAGAACTTATAGCTGCACTTACTACCCTTAATTTGACAGCATGGAAAGACGAAATGAAAAAACAAAACAATGCGTTTAACACCGTGTATCTTGATAGAACTCAAGAATATGGCAATGCTACACCAGAAAATTTAATCAGCAAACGCAACGAAGCCAACACCGTGTACTATGCCTTAAGAGACCGTATTACAGCATTTCACACGCTAATTGAAGCGCCTGCTATTTCACCTTACGCAACCTCTATTAATCAGCTCAATGCCTTGATTGATCAATATAACAATCTGATTGTGGGTAGAGCTAAATCAGTTGATCTAACGACAAGTACTCAAAATTAAAACTCAATAGTAATACTACAAATTAGTCTATACTCGAAATGCAACTTTAAGATAAGGTTGCATTTCGTATTTATTAACGGTCAATTGCTGGGTTTAACCTATAGTCCCAATCTTTACCATCATAATAAAATTGTCCTCTATAACCAGAAGCTACTGGAGTTTTTCTTCCACCTTCGGCTTCCAGTAAGGTAGTAGATTTCGGCTTCGAGGTGGGGATTCATTTATAATTTAAAATTAAATTGTTTTTTAAGGCTAAAATAAGCTTTATTGCTTCATCACCTTAAAGAAAAATCAAATTTTACAAAAAGAGAAAAAATATTAAAATTAAGTTAGTATTTTGAATTATTCTTTTTGAAAAGTATTTATATGTGTATATTTGGGGATTAGGCATAATCTTTTAAAATGGACAGAAATATTATTAAACCATATAAAATAACTGAAGATAAAGAAACAATTCTCTGGAAAGATGCAATAATTGTTTTTGATTCTTCTGCTCTATTAGATTTGTATTATTCTCCAAAATCTGAAAGACAAAAAATAGATACTGAAATATTTACAGAATTAAAAGATAGATTATGGCTTCCAAATCATGTTCAATATGAGTTTCTTAAAAATCAGTGAAAATAAAATTAAAAAGCCTATAGCGGAAAAGTATGAGCCCTTAAAGAAAAAAATAGAAAATTTAACAACTATTCAAAAATCGGAAATTCCAAAAAGGATTGATGAAATAATAAGGGAAACGATTAAAGGAGATAAACATCCACACCTAAAGCAGGACACACTAAATGACTTTAAAATTATAGTAGAAGATTTTGTAAAGAAAACCGAAGAATTTCAAAAAAAAATACTAGGCGAAATTAGTATTGTTGAAAAAGAAATTACAGATGTTGAGAATGATGATGATGTACTAAATTCTCTAGAAACACATTTCAAAGTAGGCAGAGAATATAGTTTTGCTGAGATTATTGAAATAACAAAAGAAGGAAAGCATAGATACGAATTCAAAATTCCACCTGGATATGGAGATTACTATAATGGCGAAAAAAAGGAACGCAAATATTCGCAGATTTAATTATTTGGAAACAAATATTAGAATTTTCAAAAGAAGTAAAAAAGTCCATAATTTTTATTACTAATGATACAAAAAAAGATGAAGATTGGTGTTATATTGATAAAAAAGCGACAGAACAAAGAATTCACAGTCCTCGTGAAGAACTTATTAAAGAAATAAAAGATAATTCTTCTGTCGATTTTTGGATGTACAACTTACCTCAATTCTTATATCAAGCAAAAAAACATCTTAATTCCACAATAAAAGATGAAACAATTCAAAACCTTTTTCAATTTATAAATACAAAAAAAAACAGGAGCAATTATTTAAAATTTAAATGTAATAATTGTGGAAGGATTCATAAATATGACGAATCTGAATTTAATTTAGAATTTGAGTGTGTTGGAGGTTCTGAAAGAAGTATGGGGTCTGAAAATCAATATCAAGCCGAAGAACATTTTAAATGTAGTTGCGGTAATGAAATAGATGTAAAATTTGAATTATGGGAATATCCAACAGGAATTCATAATTATGATAACATTGAAATTGAAAATGCTGAATTATTAGATTCTTTTAATTTTACAATTGATTTTTATGAAGATGAAGAAGATAACTTTATTATTTGTCATTCTTGTGATGGAAATAGAGATGGAATGGGAAATTTTGTAAGATTTGATAATAACATAGAATTAGATAATGAATTTATAGATAAAATCCCAGAAAGTGAATATTCATCAGTATCGTGTGGAAATTGTGAGTGGTGTAATAGTCTTCACATAGAATGTCCTGAATGTGGAGCGACTACTTTAATGGACGAAAATTTCGGAAATAAAAATATCGAGTGTGAAGGAGGTTGTGGTTTAATATTCAAAATGGACACAACAGATGACAGAGAAAATCTAGGGGAGTATAAATTGAGATTAGTTGATATTAGAATAAAAGAATGTGCGGATTGTGGAGAAAAGTTTGTTGATGAACAAAATATAGAAATATGTGAAGAGTGCGAAGCAAAATATAATGAAGAATAAAAAATATTCCTTTCTCACTTTTTAAGGAAGTGTTTCAGAAAAAAAACTATCCTATTTTAATAAACCTAACAGGTTTTTGAAACCTGTTAGGTCTTCTAAATAAACTAACTACCTCTCAAACCGCTCCCTAATCTTCCTCCTCCATTTTTCACCCGCTACTATATATAACTCTTTTAAAAAATCAGTAGCCACAGGTTTATTTAAAAACAGATTCCTTTGTCATATAAAATCATATATCGAAGGTGTCCTACAAGGAAACAAAAAAATTCAACACGCTTTTTTAAAATTTGTTTTGGATTTTAAAAAAATAATTCTACACATTTGCACTATACAAATAATTAGAATAAAAATGCAAAATAGTTTAAACAATACTTGGTGGTGGAACAACTTACGTCAGTCATCGTGAGCAGTACCAGCTATGTAGTAGTTTAAAACCATAATATACTCCAAAAGGCTTGTCGTGATTGACAAGCCTTTTTTTATTGTTAAAAATTTAGAAAACACACAAAATGACTCGAGCCTGTAAGGCGAATAGCATTGAGCACAACTAAAAAATATAATCCAGTGAAATGAAAAAATACAATTACATACCACCTACAAACAAATCCTTGCCGACACCATCACGCCGGTAAGCATTTACTTGAAACTAAGGGACAAATTCCCACACAGCATTTTGCTAGAAAGTAACGATTATCATACTAATGATAAAAGTTTTTCGTATATCTGTTGCAATCCCATAGCTTCGATTACGATTCAAAACGAGACTATAACCACTTCTTTTCCTGATGGTTCTTCCTCTACCAAAAGTATTACCCATAAAAAAGAAGTCTTGGATGCCATAGAAAGCTTCACTACAAGTTTTGAAGTAGAAAAATCCAATTTCAAATTTATAACTAATGGTCTTTTTGGATTCACTACATTTGATGCCGTGCGCTATTTCGAAAAAGTGGATATCCAAAAAAAAACAAGGGGATTTAGCCATTCCCGATATGCATTATAGCGTCTATCAGAATATCATTGCTATCAATCACTTTAAAAATGAAGCGTATTTGTTTTGCCATAGTACAAACGGACAGAATAATTTAGCCGAAATCGAGCAATACATACAATCGAAAACCTTTGCTTCTTATACTTTTGAGCGTGAAGGGCAAAGTACTTCTAACCTGACCGATGAGGCTTTTAAACAAAATGTCAGCTTAGGTAAGAAACATTGTGCCCGTGGCGATGTGTTCCAATTGGTGTTGTCGCGTCGTTTTTCGCAAAAATTCAAAGGCGACGAATTTAATGTCTATCGTGCTTTACGAAGCATCACCCCTTCTCCTTACCTATTTTATTTTGATTATGGTAATTTCAAAATTATGGGTTCGTCTCCTGAGGCTCAAATTATTATCCAAAACCGCAAAGCCGAAATCCATCCTATCGCAGGAACTTTTAAACGTACGGGTGATGATGAAAAAGATGCGCTTTTGGCAAAACAATTGAAAACTACCCTAAAGAAAAAGTATATGATATACAAGAACTTTTGGAAACTGTAAAAAAAACTTTAATTGAAAGTATTAAATCTTTATAACTATGAAAAAATTTAGTTGTTTATTTTATTTATTTATTTTTCAATCTTATAAAGATCAAAAGATTATTTCAGATTTAGAAAGAAAAAACTTAATAGTATTCAATTTTACGGATAATAATTCTAAATTATTCTTGAATAACTCTATATATTCAAAAGATAAATTAAGGATCAATTCATCTGTTTGGTCTGATAAAAATATGGGAGTTGGAAATTTTAATAGAGAATATTATTTCCTTAAAGACAAAGATACAATGAGCATTGTTTGTATAAGTTGTGGAAAAGCAGAAAATTACTATTATTTTAAAAACCTAGAATATGGAAAAGGGAATTATGAATTGAAAATCTAAAAAATAAAGTTCTAGGCAAACAGATAAAAAATCAAGGGAGATGCAAAATATTTTATTTAGAAACACTTATTCTTGGTAGAAAAAAAAGATGATTTTAAAGATATGTATTTTAAGGATTTACATTTTTTTAATTTGAAATAAAAGACACTACAAGTGTAAAATTGAAAATGATAAACTAAAAATTTATAAAAATATAATTGCATCCATTTTGCCGATCGCACAAAGCTGTTCCTTCGGCAATACCCAAACCGTTACAAGAAAACTTTGAAAAACTAAACACTAAAAAACTATGACTAGAATAAGAATTGTTGGAGGTAAAATTACTGAAACTACTGGTGGAGATTATAAAATATATTCAGAAGGTGATATAGTTTACAACTCCGCAAAAACAATTAGTATAACTTCTGATGTTGGCATACATTATGGCGAACCAGAATCCCCACCAAAAAGAGAAATTATTGAGAGTGAATGGAAGCTAGAAAGCACCTACGTTCACGACCATATAAAAATGTAGCAACAGAAATGGTCTCGAAATTTACCGCAGATAATACAGGAATTGTTTACAGATTATACAAAGATATTACAGATGGTAAAATAACAAATCCACCAATTGTAGTAACCAAAAGTTTGCATCCAGATTTAGCTTCTTATGATAAAGAAAGCAAACAAATTCTTATTTGGGAAACTGCACTTTTACATATTAATAAATTCAATGACCGAAAAATAAAACTAATAGCTTCGCTAGCAGAAGCTTACGGTAAGCATATAAACCATTCTTTAGAAGATTTGAAAAACTCAGGCGATAATTACGAAACTTATGATTATGATCTTTTTAGATTTGATGCCCTGAACAATATTCCAGTAATTATTGCTAAACTTGAATCGCCTGACTATACAGGTAATCTTGATATTCTTTTTCCAAAACAAGAACAAGAAGAACCAAAACATTTTAGACAAAACAGAAATACAAAAGGGGGACCAAGCCCAGCAGATTATGACGATTATGAAAATACCAGTTCAGGTCCAGACGACCCAAATCCTCTATTCAATATTGGGTTAAAATTTAGTTTTAGTCTTGGCGGTGGTTTTACGACAAGTTTATATGCAGGAATTTCAAAAAATATAAGTAGTGGCGATTTTCATTTAATGCCAAGTTTCAATGCTGCACTTACCTATTATGGCAATGGTGCTCCTGGAACTTCCCCAATGAGTAAGCATTTGGTTACTTTATCAGGCACACCTGCTATAACACTAGGTTATAAAACAGGCAATGCTCTCAATATGAATTTGTTTAATAATTTTACAGGCTCTGGAGTAAACAACCCTTTTGAGTATGCGTTTACGCTGGGCTCAACGGGTATTTTAAGCTCAGGAAAAGTTACAAATGAATATGATAATAATGGAAGTCGAAGAAAAGACGAACATAATTCACAAGACAATCCACATAGACATCAAATTATAGGTGGAGCATCTATAAAAGTGGGTAATTTTATGATTTCTTCCTACAACGATATTTATAAACCGCCTTTATTTTTTTGAATGGGTTCCGACCAGTACTGGTCGGCAGGTGTAAATATGCAAGCCAAATTAACAGATAAAATCAATATGACGTATGCCTTTGATTTATACTATGGAAAATCAAATAACAAAGCACCATTTAATCTTGACAAATATATTGATGGGCAAAACTATGATTATCAAAGACTGTTCGATGTTTTACTAAATCGTGGACAAGAAACATTTTCTTATACTGATGAAAATGATAATTTACATCAATCAACCAAGTTTGGCTTCGGCACATTTTGGCCTTCAAACAATATGCACGATGCTATTCCTTATCCTGAAATGCCAAAAGAACCGAAGAAGCCAATAGAATCGGAATATACGAATAAAGAAAAATTAAAAGAGGCTCAAGCTAAATATGAAAAAGAATTAATAAAATACGAAAACTATCAAATAAGTATCAATTTAAAATCTAATCCAACCTTTCATCATTTGTGGGTGGTTTATAAACCAGGAACAAATGAAATTGATTACGAAAGGCTTTTTAAATACCTTCAAGCTGAAATACCGCAAAAAGAAACGCAAGAATTTTATAAACTAGAGAAAAATAACAAAAAAGCAAATGGACAATAACTTCTTTAAAATAACATTAATTTTATTATTTCAATTCTTTATCTCTTGTAGTTCAAATAGTTTACAAAAAAAAGGAAGTTGGGAAGACAAAGGATTTGAAGACTTTTTAACAAAAAAGAATATATTATTTAAAAAGAAAGAAAATGGCTATTTATATTCAGAGAAAAGTAAAAGTCTTTATGATGATTATTTTGCTGACTTTCTTAAATATGAAACAAAAACTAAATTAGAAAAGAATCCCTATCTAAAAGTAAACAAAGTTTACGTTCACTATAGAACTTCTAATTCAGTAGAATTTTCAGTTTATTCAGATGAAGAAACATTTTGTTTGAGCGATTATGATTTAGATATGGATGGAAAAATTTTGAGCTTACCCGACGAAAACGGTATCGTAAAAGTAATAAAACCTATTGTTGTTAGCTATTTTGGAGATTTTGAAATAACTAACAATATTATTAAAACACGAAGGCACAGTAGAAGCCCTTTTAATGAATGGTATGATTATGTAGAAGGCAAAATAAGCAATGATACTATTTATTTATCCAAAAAATATTGGGGTAAAGCTAAGAATAATTATAAATTCAAAAAATATTGGTTGGCAAAAACTCGAAAAACAAATATTAAGGAGATATACCAACCCACCCTTAAAGCAGAAAAATTTAAAAATAGTTATGGTCTTACTTGTTTTAGAGTTACTGGCGAATTTCTTGTAAAATAAGTATTAATCTGAAATTTAGTCTGACCTTTCACCATTTATTTGTGGTGTATAAAAAAGATAATAAAATAGATTATGAAAGGTTTTTTAAATACCTTCAAGCTGAAATACCGCAAAAAGAAACGCAAGAATTTTATAAACTTGTAGATGACAATAAAAATAATAAGTAATAATGCAAAAACATTTAGCTATATATTTATTAATTATTGTTATCAGTAACAGTTGTAAAACTAGTAAGTCTACTGGCTATACAAATACTGATTTTAGACAATATTTGATAACAAATAAAATAATTGATTCTAACAGTTCAATGAATGATAAACTTTACGATGATTATTATTCAAATTTTATGAAATATAGAACAAAAACTAAATTAGAAAAAAATCCGTATCTAAAAGTCAATAAAGTTTACGTTCATTATAGAACTTCTAATTCTGTAGAATTTTCAGTTTATTCAGATGAAGAGGACTTTTGTTTAAGTGATTATGATTTAGATATGGATGGAAAAATTTTGAGCTTACCCGACGAAAACACCACTACCCTATTAAACATTGACAAAAGAAGAGACGATTGTATAAATGGTTTATTCTATGTGGTTCAAGGCTATGAATACCATTTTGAGGAAACCCTTCGAGTAGCCGCACAAAAATTAGCCACTAACCTACGATTTTACGGTTCGGGGATCTCTCGATTAAACTACCAAGCCGAAACAGCTACCCTGACTAACATCATCAACGATTGGGAAACAAAACCAGAACTTATAGCTGCACTTACTACCCTTAATTTGACAGCATGGAAAGACGAAATGAAAAAACAAAACAATGCGTTTAACACCGTGTATCTTGATAGAACTCAAGAATATGGCAATGCTACACCAGAAAATTTAATCAGCAAACGCAACGAAGCCAACACCGTGTACTATGCCTTAAGAGACCGTATTACAGCATTTCACACGCTAATTGAAGCGCCTGCTATTTCTCCTTACGCAACCTCTATTAATCAGCTCAATGCCTTGATTGATCAATATAACAATTTGATTGTGGGTAGAGCTAAATCAGTTGATCTAACGACAAGTACTCAAAATTAAAACTCAATAGTAATACTACAAATTAGTCTATACTCGAAATGCAACTTTAGGATAAGGTTGCATTTCGTATTTAAAACGGTCAGTTGCTGGGTTTAACCTATAGTCCCAATCTTTACCAACATAATAAAATTGTCCTCTATAACCAGAAGCTACTGGAGTTTTTCTTCCACCTTCGGCTTCCAGTAAGGTAGTAGATTTCGGCTTCGAGGTGGGGAGTGGGGTATATAGAGGTCATTAATTTAGAAAAAAATCATTTTTGTATGTTGAGAGATTTACAATATTCCTTAAATGTATTACACTTTTCTTTTCCTAATAATTGAATTATATCTTCTCTTGTTATTAATCCCATAAATTTATTTATCTCACTCTTACTTTTGCTGTAATTATCTCCAACCATTTCTAAAATTTGATTAACTATTTTAGCTGGATGAAATATTTCTTTTTCTGGATCAATTACTGATAAATCAATATTTAAAGTAGTATTTATAGTTTCATTTTCAAGTTTGTCATTAAACTTTTTAAATAAATATTCAATTCCTAAAAGCCAAGCCTCTAATTCCATTATTGCAAAATGAAAATTGATTTTATCTGAATAAGATGATTTTTGCAATATTACATTTTTATGTCCTTCAATAAACTTTTCATTAACTCTTTCATCAATTTTTGAACTTTTGACAATTTCACGATAATCCTTTGAATACATATCTCTTAATCCAATTATCTTATCAAATTTACGATTCGATTCAAATAAATATTTTTCCCTTTTCAATATACTTGACAATACTTTATTATCGTTACCAACATTTAAAATTTGAAAATAACATTTAGCTTCTTGGTTTGGAAAACTATATTCAGTTGGATTTAAATCTTCATCATTAAATAATGTATAACACTCAACCCAAACATCTTGATATTCGAAGTATTTCAATATCAATTCTCTCGTAAATATTAATTCTGTTTGTCCTTCAACAAATACTGCAGTTTTAATCATAAACTTTGGGATTTGATGAAGTTAGATGAAAAGAAATCAAAATTAGATAAACCAGTAAATCTAAAATCTTCAAAGAGTGTAGAATTTGACTCTTTATTTATTGCTTTCACTTTTTTTCCTTCTCTAACTAAAACATTCCAATATTTTAAATCCACAACTTCCATTAGAAAACTATCATTAGATGTAGCGATTAGTTGTATATCATTAGAAAGACATTTATCAAAAATCAATTTACCCAATTTTGTAGCTCTTTCATAATCCAATCCTTCACATAAATCATCAATTATTATCGTGGATGGTCTTTTTCTTGAAATCAAATATTGTACATAAACTATAACTGCCAATGCGCGAAACATCCCTTGCGATAATTTATAATGTGGAATAAATTTATCCACGTTTTCTTCTTTAATATTGATGGTAGAATATTCTCCTTTTTCTTGAACTACTATGTCTGAAATTTTATAACCGATACTATTAAAATCTGCTATAATTTGTTCTTTATCTAACTTTTTTAATGATAAAAAAGTGTTGGAATATCTTCAACAGCTGTTAGTAAATCATATTCTTGTTGATTCAATAAAGAATACGGACTTATATTACCAAATTTAAAGCCGTAAGATTGATCAGCCCAATTAACAATATCTTCTAAAAAAGGATATTTCTTTATGTCCCTGTTTGTATGAATTATCAATTTATTATCTGGTGGATATATATAATCAAATTGTCCTTTATTTATAAAATTTTTAATTTTTATATTCTTTTTGTATTTCTTGTTTCTTGTTAGAACTAAGTTATTATCTACAAGCATTTTCTCAAAAGTAACACCACGATTTTGAGCCCCAGTACTAAATTGATAGTTTATAAATTCTTTCTTATGGTTTTCAAAAGTAACATTCCAATGTCCACCCCAATTTAAATCTCTCTTTTGGGTAATCATTTTCACCAATAAATCAATTGTTTGAAGTGTCCTAGATTTTCCTGTGGAATTTTTACCAATAATAAGATTTACAGGACCTAAGTTAATATTTTCTAATTCCCAATTAGAATCTACATAAGATATTTTTTTGATCTTCATTTAATATTAATTTCAACAAGCTAATATATATTTTTCAATCCATTTTTACAAAATAAAAATAACTCTCAACCTATTTTATACTAAAAAAAAATTAACAAGCATTATTAACTATTTTATCAAAATAAAAAATAAATAAACCTAACAAAACCTTTAAATTCGAAACTACTCCTCAAACCCTCCCTAATCTTCCTCCTCCATTTCTCACCTGCTACGACATATACTTCTCTTAAAAATCCGTAACCACAGGTTTATTTAAAAACAGATTCCATTGTTATAAAAAATCATATATCAAACACTATCCTACAAGGAAACAAAAAAATACGACACGCTTTTTTAAAATTTGTTTTGGATTTTAAAAAAATAATTCTATACATTTGCATTATACAAATAATGAAAATAAAAATGCAAAATAGTTTAAACAATACTTGGTGGTGGAACAACTTACGTCAGTCGTCGTGAGCAGTACCAGCTATGTAGTAGTTTAAAACCATAATATACTCCAAAAGGCTTGTCAATCACGACAAGCCTTTTTTATTGTTAAAAATTTAGAAAACACACAAAATGACTCGAGCCTTTAGGCGAACAGCATTGAGCACAACTAAAAAATATAATCCAGCGAAATGAAAAAATATAAATTACATACCACCTACAAACAAATCCTTGCCGACACCATCACTCCGGTAAGCATTTACTTGAAACTAAGGGACAAATTCCCGCACAGCATTTTGCTGGAAAGTAACGATTATCATACTAATGATAAAAGTTTTTCGTACATCTGCTGCAATCCCATAGCTTCGATTACGATTCAAAACGAGACCATAACCACTTCCTTTCCTGATGGGTCTTCCACTACCAAAAGTATTAGCCATAAAAAAGAAGTGTTGGATGCCATAGAAAGCTTCACTACAAGTTTTGAAGTAGAAAAATCCAATTTCAAATTTATAACCAACGGACTTTTTGGATTCACTACGTTTGATGCCGTACGCTATTTCGAAAAAGTGGATATCCAAAAAAAACAAGAGGATTTAGCCATTCCCGATATGCATTATAGCGTTTATCAAAACATCATTGCTATCAATCACTTTAAAAATGAAGCCTATTTATTTTGCCATAGTACGGACAAACAGGATAATTTAGCCGAAATCGAGCAATACATACAATCGAAAACCTTTGCTTCATATACTTTTGAACGTGAAGGGCAAAGTACTTCTAACCTGACCGATGAAGCTTTTAAACAAAATGTCAGCTTAGGTAAGAAACATTGTGCCCGTGGCGATGTGTTCCAGTTGGTGTTGTCGCGTCGCTTTTCGCAAAAATTCAAAGGCGACGAATTTAATGTGTATCGTGCTTTACGAAGCATCAACCCTTCTCCTTACCTATTTTATTTTGATTATGGTAATTTCAAAATTATGGGTTCGTCTCCAGAAGCTCAAATTATTATCCAAAACCGCAAAGCCGAAATCCATCCTATCGCAGGAACTTTCAAACGTACGGGTGATGATGAAAAGGATGCGCTTTTGGCAAAACAATTATCAGAAGACCCTAAAGAAAATAGCGAACACGTAATGTTAGTCGATTTAGCGCGCAACGATTTGAGTCGGAATGGTCATAATGTTCAAGTAGAAAAATACAGAGAAGTCCAATTCTTTTCGCACGTCATTCATTTGGTTTCTAAAGTAACCAGCGAATTACACGAATCGGCAACGACCATGCAGGTGGTGGCAGACACCTTTCCAGCGGGGACGCTTTCAGGAGCGCCTAAACATAAAGCTTTACATTTAATCGAAGAAATTGAAAATACCAACCGTTCGTTTTACGGGGGTGCCATTGGGGTAATGGATTTTGAAGGAAATTTTAACCACGCCATAATGATTCGTACATTTATTAGTAAAAATCACGAATTGCATTATCAAGCTGGTGCGGGTATCGTTAACGATTCGGTGGAAGAAAATGAAAACAACGAAGTGTTTAACAAATTAGGAGCGTTGAATAAAGCCTTAGAGTTAGCAGAAACAATTTAAAGCCTCCCAAACCCTCCAAAGGAGGGCTTAAGAGCAACTAAAAAAAATATAAAGATGAATACAACACATACAGCAGTTCCCCTTTCGGGGGCTAGGGGGCTCATAGCAGTCATAGACAACTACGATAGTTTTACCTACAACCTAGTACATTACCTAGAAGATTTAGATTGTGCGGTTACGGTGTATCGCAATGATGAATTTGAATTAGCCGAGCTTGAAAAGTTTGATAAAATATTGCTTTCGCCTGGTCCTGGGATTCCGAGTGAGGCGGGTTTATTAAAAGAAGTTATCGAAAAATATGCGCCTACCAAAAGTATCTTGGGGGTTTGCCTTGGGCAACAAGCGATAGGAGAAGTTTTTGGCGGACAGTTAACCAACCTGGAAAAGGTGTATCACGGGGTAGCCACAAAGGTCAAATTAACGAATCCGGATGAAGTCCTTTTTAGAGATTTACCAGCGGAGTTTGAAGTGGGACGTTACCATTCGTGGGTGGTGGCTAATGAAAACTTCCCAGCGGTTTTGGAAGTAACTTCAGTAGATGAAAATGGACAAATTATGTCCTTAAAACATAAGTCTTATGATGTTCGTGGGGTACAATACCATCCTGAAAGTGTACTAACTCCTTTAGGCAAAAAGATTTTAGAGAATTGGGTGCATTGGCGTGGGTAGTTACACACAGTTTGTCACTCCGACGCAAGGAGGAGTCTCATAATACCTATACGTAATGTGATTTCTCCTTACGTCGAAATGACAAACCAAACTTAAAAATCCACTATTTTAAAAATTCACACCTAATGAAATCAACACTTAATAAATTATTCCAACACGAAACACTTTCGCAAGACGAGGCGTACCAAATATTAGTTAACATCTCACACGGACAGTACAATCCGAGTCAGATTGCATCGTTCTTAACGGTGTTTATGATGCGCCCTATTACCATTGCTGAATTAGCAGGTTTCCGTCAAGCGTTATTAGATTTATGCATCGCAACCGATTTTTCGGCTTATGACACCATTGACCTTTGTGGAACGGGCGGCGATGGAAAAGACACGTTTAATATTTCGACTTTAGCGTCTTTTATAACGGCTGGTGCAGGTACCAAAGTGACTAAACACGGTAATTACGGACTTTCCTCGATTTCTGGATCGAGTAATGTAATGGAAAACCTTGGGGTTACATTCAGTAATGACAAAGGCTTTTTAGAAAAATGCTTGGAAGAAGCAAATATTTGTATTCTTCACGCGCCGCTTTTCCACCCTGCTATGAAAGAAGTAGCACCTATCCGTAAGGAATTGGGTGTAAAAACTTTCTTTAATATGTTAGGCCCAATGGTAAATCCGAGTTTTCCTAAACATCAAATGGTGGGTGTTTTCAATTTAGAATTGGCTCGTATGTATGCTTATTTGTACCAAAATACTGAAACTAATTTCACCATTTTACACGATTTAGATGGTTATGATGAAGTCTCGTTAACGAATGCTACCAAAGTTATCTCTCGTAATACCGAAAGAATCTTAAAACCAGAAGATTTTAGCGTATCCAAATTAAACGCTATCGATATTGCTGGCGGAACTACCGTACAAGAATCGGCTGATATTTTTATGAATATTCTTCAAGGTAACGGTACTACGGCTCAAAACAATGTGGTTTGTGCTAATGCTGGCTTGGCTATCGCTACCGCTCAAAATTGCTCGGTACTCGACGGCTTTGAACTAGCAAAAGAAAGCTTGATGAGTGGAAGGGCTTTGGAGAAGTTGGAGAAATTACAAAAATTAAGTAATTAGTGAAAAGTAAAAAGTGATTAGTCAGAGATTTCCCTGAAAATGAACTAATCACAAAACACTATTCACTTATCACTAATTACTATTTACTTATCACTTAAAAACAATGAATATTCTAGATAAAATAATAGCAGATAAAAAAATTGAAGTTGGTCTTAAAAAATCGATTATTCCGGTGAGCCAATTGGAGCAATCGGTGTTATTTGGAAGTAAAACAACTTCGATGAGTAAAAATTTACGAAACAACTTTGTGGGTATCATCGCCGAACACAAACGTAGGTCGCCTTCCAAAGCGGTTATCAATCAAAATCATAGTGTAGATACGGTGATAACAGCTTATCAAAATGGTGGTGCTTCGGGGATTTCAGTTTTGACTGATGGGAAATATTTTGGAGGTTCGTTAGATGATTTACTTCTCGCCAGAGCATCGACTTCGGTGCCTTTATTACGAAAAGAATTTATCGTGGATGAATACCAAATTCTAGAAGCGAAGGCTTATGGTGCCGATACTATCTTATTAATTGCTGCGGTTTTAACCCGAGAAGAAATCAAACAATTATCTGAATTTGCTCAGTCCTTAGCCTTAGAAGTTTTATTGGAAGTCCACAACGAAGAAGAATTGGAAAAGTCAATTATGCCTAGTTTGGATATGATTGGCGTAAACAATCGTAATCTAAAAACCTTTGAAGTAAATCTGAATTTCAGTAAGGAACTCGCTCCTAAAATCCCGAATGAATTTGTCAAAGTTTCTGAAAGTGGGATTAGCGAACCTAGTGCTGTGATTGAACTCCAACAATATGGTTACCAAGGTTTTTTAATTGGTGAAAATTTTATGAAAACCGATAATCCAGAAGTGGCGTTAAAGGATTTTATAAATCAATGTAAACACTAATGTTTCAGTTACACAATGTCACACGAAGTTAAGCACAAAGTCACACAAGTTTTATAAACTTAGTGAAACTTAGTGTAAAACTTTGAGAAACTTTGTGTAACTCTGTGTAACAAAAAAGAACACACAAAGAACCACAAAAAGAATTAAAACTTCGTGAAACTTAGTGTAAAACTTTGAGAAACTTTGTGCTACAAAAAAAATATATGTCAATAAAAATTAAAATATGCGGTATGAAATATCCTAAAAACATTCAGGAAGTTGCCTCTTTGCAACCTGATTATTTAGGATTTATATTCTATGATGCATCACCTAGGAATTGCGTAACTGCAATACCTGACATCCCAAAACATATCAAAAAAGTGGGCGTGTTTGTCAATGCCGATTTGGAAACCATCACAAAAAAGGTTGCAGATTACCAACTAGACGCTATTCAATTACACGGAAGCGAATCAGTAAAAATGTGTGCGGCTGTCCAAAAATTAGACGTAGAAGTTTTTAAAGTATTTTCGGTGGACGATACTTTCGATTTTCAGCTAATTCTACCGTATGAAGGTGTTTGTGATTATTTTTTATTTGACACCAAAGGGAAAAAACACGGTGGTAACGGCTATACCTTCAACTGGAAAGTATTGGAAAACTATCCATCGGAAAAGCCTTTTATTTTAAGTGGAGGCATTGGATTAAAGGAAATCGATTCGGTTCAAGTATTTTTAAAAACTACTGTCGGTCAAAAATGTTACGCCATTGACGTGAATAGTAAATTTGAAATTGACGCAGGGTTGAAAGATGTAGAGAAATGCAAGTTACTGATTGATGATTTAAGATTAACGAATTTTGAGTGAAGAGTGAAGAGTAAAGAGTGAAGAGTAAAGAGTGAAGAGTAAAGAGTGAAGAGTAAAGAGTGAAGAGTAAAGAGTGAAGAGTAAAGAGTAAAGAGTGAAGAGTAAAGAGTAAAGAGTAAAGAGTGAAGAGTAAAGAGTGAAGAGTAAAGAGTAAAGAGTAAAGAGTAAAGAGTAAAGAGTAAAGAGTAAAGAGTAAAGAGTAAAGAGTAAAGAGTGAAGAGTAAAGAGTGAAGAGTGAAGAGTGAAGAGTGAAGAGTAAAGAGTGAAGAGTAAAGAGTGAAGAGTAAAGAGTAAAGAGTGAAGAGTAAAGAGTGAAGAGTAAAGAGTGAAGAGTAAAGAGTGAAGAGTAAAGAGTGAAGAGTAAAGAGTAAAGAAGTGAAGAGTGAAGAGTAAAGAGTGAAGAGTGAAGAGTAAAGAGTAAAGAGTAAAGAGTAAAGAGTAAAGAGTAAAGAGTAAAGAGTAAAGAGTAAAGAGTAAAGAGTGAAGAGTGAAGAGTAAAGAGTGAAGAGTAAAGAAGTGAAGAGTAAAGAGTGAAGAGTGAAGAGTAAAGAGTGAAGAGTGAAGAGTGAAGAGTAAAGAGTGAAGAGTAAAGAGTAAAGAGTAAAGAGTAAAGAGTGAAGAGTGAAGAGTGAAGAGTGAAGAGTAAAGAGTGAAGAGTGAAGTGTAATAGTTAATAAGCATCAAACTTTGTGAAACTTTGTGCCTAACTCTGTGTAACTCTGTGTAACTCTGTGTAACTCTGTGTAACTCTGTGTAACTCTGTGCAACTCTGTGTAACCAAAAAACTTGAAACAACTAAAAATAAAATAATGAAATATACAGTAAACGAAAAAGGATTTTATGGTGATTTTGGAGGGGCTTTTATCCCAGAAATGCTGTATCCTAATGTGGAGCAGTTACGCCAACAGTACCTTGATATTATCGAAACGGAGAGTTTCCAAGAGGAATATCTACAATTATTAAAAGATTATGTGGGTCGCCCTACCCCACTGTATTTTGCTAAAAATTTATCGGAGCAATATGGCACCAATATCTACCTAAAACGAGAAGACTTATGCCATACAGGAGCACATAAAGTCAATAACACCATTGGTCAAATTTTATTAGCCAAACGATTAGGCAAACACCGCATCATTGCCGAAACTGGTGCAGGTCAACACGGAGTGGCTACTGCAACCGTTTGTGCCTTAATGGGATTACAATGTATTGTGTATATGGGCGAAATAGACATCAAACGCCAAGCACCCAATGTTGCCCGAATGAAAATGCTTGGAGCGGAAGTCCGTCCTGCCACCTCAGGTTCAAAGACCCTAAAAGATGCGACTAATGAAGCTATTCGCGATTGGATTAACAATCCGCTAGATACCTTTTACATCATCGGATCTGTAGTAGGACCTCATCCCTACCCTGATATGGTAGCCCGTTTTCAGAGTATTATTTCGGAAGAAATTAGAAAACAATTATTAGAAAAAGAAGGTCGCGAAACCCCTGATTATGTAATTGCTTGTGTGGGTGGAGGAAGTAATGCTGCTGGCGCTTTCTATCATTTTCTAGACGATGAAAATGTCAATTTAATTGCTGTAGAAGCCGCTGGAAAAGGAATTTATTCAGGCGAAAGTGCTGCTACCTCCATATTAGGAAAAGAAGGTATTATCCACGGAAGCAAAACCTTATTAATGCAAACCGAAGACGGACAAATTACAGAGCCGTATTCCATCTCGGCGGGATTAGATTACCCAGGTGTAGGTCCGTTACACGCCCACTTATTCAAAAGCGGACGAGCAACATTTATGTCAGCTACCGATGACGAAGCGATGCAAGCAGGCCTTAACCTTTGTAAAAAAGAAGGTATCATTCCAGCGATTGAAAGTTCCCACGCTTTAGCCATTTTTGACTTAAAAAAATTCAAGAAAGAAGATATTGTAGTCATTAACCTTTCGGGAAGAGGCGATAAAGATTTGGAAACCTATATAAAGAGCCTCCCCAACCCCTCCAAAGGAGGGGCTTAACTGGACGCAATTGCCCCCTAACCCCCGAAGGGGGAATGTAGGAACGCCCAATCAGTTTTTATGAAATTATAAAAGAACATCTTAGCGAACCTTGCGTACACCTTAGCGCACTTCGCCGTTAAATAATAAAATTATGAATAGAATAAATAAACTTTTCACGTCAAAATTCAATGCAACAGCTAGCCCCTCCTTTGGAGGGGTTGGGGAGGCTTCTAGAGGGCTTTTATCCCTGTACTTCACCGCTGGGTATCCTGCATTAAACGACACCGTACGCATTATCCAAGAACTAGAAAAAAACGGAGTCGATATGATTGAAATCGGATTACCATTTAGTGATCCCTTAGCCGATGGACCGACCATACAAGAAAGTTCGACGATTGCGTTAGAAAATGGAATGACTTCTGCCCTACTATTTGAGCAATTGGCAACCATTCGTCAAACGGTACAAATTCCGTTATTGATTATGGGGTATTTGAATCCGATACTACAATTTGGTGTAGAAAAATTTTGTCAGCAGTGCGCTCAAGTAGGCATCGATGGTTTAATTATCCCTGATTTACCTTTGGAGATATACCAACAAGAATATCAGGCTATTTTTGAAAAATACGACTTAAAAAATATCTTTTTAATCACTCCACAAACCAGTGACGAACGTATTCGCCAGATCGATGCTGTTTCCAATAGTTTTATCTATATGGTCAGTACCGCAAGCGTTACAGGAAGTCAGACTGGTTTTGGCGACGAACAAATGGCGTATTTTGAACGAATTGCTAAAATGCAACTCAAGAACCCGCAGGTAATTGGTTTTGGAATTTCTGATGCTAAAACGTTCCAACATGCCACTACGCACCAACAAGGTGCCATTATAGGTAGTGCATTTATCAAGCATTTAACCGCTAATGGTGTGGATGGTATTGGAGATTTTATTAAGAAAATACGATAATATAAAGCCTGAAGATTTTTTCAGGCTTTTGTTTTATTTGCTATTACACAGAGATACTCAAAGTTACTCCACACGGTTTGTCACTCCTCAACAAGGAGTTTACAATACTTTATTATACATCTAACCACGAAGAACACAAAGATTTTTGCACTATGTTCACAAAGCTACCCACTACACATTGAATTCCTCTAATAAGAACTAATGCTGATCCTCTCCAAACGGACGCTGAGGGTCTCGAAACGTCACCACTTACCCTCAACCCTAAAAACCATACTTCTCTTCTCGCTTTTTAAAAGCTTCTTTTCCTCCTTCAACAATTTGTGTTATATGTTCACGAATTCCCATTGATTTTAATAAATCTTTTTCATCTTCTTTTTCAGATAAAGGAGTAATATCCTCAATAGCTCCATTGACATAATCGAATTTATATGGACTTCCTAATTTATCCTCTTCGCTTTGACCTATTTGATTAGCAACAATAATGTTTTCTGCATCAGCATTTACTACTATATTAGCATTATGTGTTACTAAAATGATTTGTCGTTCTTTTTTCTTTTCTTTTAAATATTGAACGAGTTCATTAGTAACTGAACGATTATCTAAATTATCTTCTGGTTGATCGATTAAAATAGGTCCTTTAATATCACTTAATTTTATCATTACTTTTAATAAAACCAAACTAGCTTTTCCTGTTGACATTTCATGAATAGTATCATTCTTGTAAGTTATATCCCAATGGTCAAAGAAATGTTTTTGTTCTAAAACCTTAATTATTGCATCTTGTTTTGAAGTATTTGTCCTTAACTTATAGTTTCCATTTTCAATATTTACAAAAACTGCTTTTAAGTCTGTTAGATATTCTTCAAAATCATAATCCATTAAAGCTTTATTCTCTTCTTTAAAAATATTATAATTAGAATATGATTTAGTACTTCCGTGACTAAAATCGGTAATTTTATCTCGATATTTTGGAAAGTTGAAATAAATTTTACCCTCTATTTTTAATTCAGGGTCTTCTTCTTTAATTTTATCTATACGAGATGAAAAATCTTTCAATAATTTATCATACAATTCTCTATTTAACCTAATGTCTTCAAATATTTTAGCTTTTCTATCATTGGCAGTTTTTGTAATATTTTCTTTCTCTTTTTCAATTTGCTCAATTTCAGCTAGTTTTATTTTTTCAGCAGAAATTATTTTTTGATAGGAAATAATTAAACTTTGATTTTCAAATAAGCTATTTAATGGGATTAGCTTAGTGTTCAATTCATTTAATTCCTTATCTATTTCAAATAATTTTGAACTAAAAATATTACCTTCTAATAATTGAAATTTTTCATTTTCATCTTTTGTAACTAGTTTTTGTATATTTTGATTTTCTAAAATTGCATCATCAATAAAATTAAGTTTCGTTATATATTCATTTTTTATATCTACTAATTCAAGATTATCTATCAATAATGTTTTCTTTGTTTTTAATTCATTCAATGCGTATTTTGCAGATTCGCAGAAATTATATATCTTATCTAAATCCTCTAATAACGAATTTTTGTTTTTTTCTAATTCTGAATATTTATTTGTTAAAGTATTGTATTCAATTGTTTGATCAGGTGTTAAATCTTTTTTTGTTTCTACAATTTTTTTCTCTAAAGCTTCAATGCCTTTGTTAATAGATTCTTTATCTCCTTTATGTTGTAACTCCTCGTTTTTCTTTTTAATTCTTCTTGAAAAGTAAGATATTGAGAAATGTCATTTTTCCTTATATCGTCATTCTGCCTTAATTTTTCTTCAAAGTCTTCGTAAATTTTATTGTATTTTTGATCTTCCCTAAGTAAGTTTCTGATGTATTTTTTTAATTCATTTGAATTTCTTAAACTCTTATCCACTAAATCTGATAAATGATTTTGCGGAATATATTTTATACTTCCTAAAATGCTTTTTTTACCATCCTCCCGATTTATACTTTGACTTACTCCCAAATAATTTTCAACTATAAAATCAAATTTTGAGTCATTTAACTTTAAATCATATAAGTCTTTTTCTTTATTGTCATTTGCGTCTTTATATTTTAGAATAGATTCATTTTGTTTTTCATACAGCGTTTTTGCGATATTGTACAACAAAATAGATTTTCCCGAAGATTTCCCCCAATAATCACATTTAGATTTTTGTTAAAATAAATAGGCTCTGGAGTAAAACGGTTTTCAGATGAAGTGAACGTAACTTTTTCAATCATCAAATAATCTAATTTTTCAGCTTCCAGGCACTTCCTTTTGAATTTTTACCCTCTCTTCTGGTTCGTAAATGATTTGCTTTAGTCCTTCAAAAGTAGGTTGAGCTTTTATCCAAGTATACTTTTTTCCTATTGCTTCTAATGAATGTGCATCACTATTTTGAAGAAGTGGCTTATTAAATTCAAGCCAAAACTTTCTATCATCTTCGATGTTATTTGGATTGTCAGTTGAATGAATTAATATATCTGCATCTTTAACAATTTTCTCATAATTAGTGCTACTTCTGGCGTTTCCTTTTCCCCTTGATAGAAATCCAATCAAGAATTTCCCTTTAAGTCCTATTGATTCTTGGTTAAGACACTCCAATAATTTATCAAAGTTAACAACAGCTTTTTTATAGTCGTTTATATCATTAAGATCAATTAGCTTTTTATCTACCCCACTAACATTAACTGTCATATTGTTTAGAAATTTAACAATATTCTCTTTATTAACGTTATTAGAAAAAATTACGTGTAAGTCAAGACAGTCATCTTCTTTGTTTTGATAGTCTAATCTCAATTCAAGATTAAAAAAACAATTATCCCTTTTACTTCAAGAGACTCTTTTAAAATATATTCTTTATCATCGAACTTAAAATAATTTGTCAAACCTATACAAGAAATTTGCTCATTAATTATTTTGTTTATAAAGTCCTCATCTGTACAAGTATATTTATTAAGAAATGTATAAGGACTGTGTAAATGCAAATCCCACTTTCTCCATTCTGAACCTCTATTTATCCTAGTCATTAGTTTTTTATATTTATTTTTTAAAATTAAACATTACAACAACAAACACCTTACGGTTTCTCGTAAAAACAATATCCAAAAGCTAAAACAAAAAATACTAATGCAGTATCGCTACAGTTTAAGAGTGGAAAAGTTTTTGTTTATTTGATATTCAAAAATAGCATTTTATACAAAAGAGCGTTCAAAAAAGTTATTCTGTTGGGTACTTTTTTTTATCCCACAAAATTTTTCATAAATACCTGCGTTTTAGTATCTTTAAGAACTACTAACCCAAAATAGGCTACGCATGTTACTACGTCCACTTCTTTTTGCATTGTTAGCTATACAAGGCATTGGTGCACAAATCAAAAAACAGGAACACAAAGATTTTAGAACACCACAGGAAATTGAGTTGGAGCAAGTGGTATTGAAAATGCGGGCGCAGTTCAAAGAGCATTACCGCTCAAATACCACCGATTTTTACACGGTAGAAGCTGTAGCGCAAATCAACCAAACGCCTTTTTATAGTTTTAAAGGCACGTGCCTCTTAAAATCCGTTTCCCCTATTGGTTGCGAAAGTACTTATCAATTGGACAAAGCGAAATTTGATACGTATCAGCAAGCCGAAAATGCTATTTTTAAAAAGAACGCAATCCAAGGGAACAAATTCCATTTTATTTGACTTCGGTTTTTGGACAGTTGGAGCACTTCTATGAAAGCTATGCTTTTTTGAATCGCAAAGATTTGCAATTCAAATTAGAAGAAACCAGTGATAAAGCTAACTATATCCTGCATTTTCACTCGCAAAATCCTAAATTACCGCTACTGGGTTCCTTGACGCTTACCAAAAAGAATGTCGCCCGACAACCGTGGAATATCATATCCTTTCGGACTATACTTTTGAGATGAGCAGTGATAATTTCAACTACAAACAAAGCACGGGATATACCGTAAGGGTATTGAATGAAGTAGTAAAAATGACCTTTCAGGAAACAAACGGTGTTTTCGTTGTGAGTCAATACGAGTCTGGATTATAGGTTTAAAAACGAGAATAAAGACACTTCGGTTAGCATTCAGGGCGATGTGGGACATTCGGTAATTAAAATGAGCAAAACGACTAACGAAGTTAACATCTGCAAAAAAGATTTTGATATGGATATTTTGGAGTAAATTTTATAGTTAGACTAAGGTTGAAGTTACAAACGAGAGGTATTTTATACCATTTAAACTTAAAATATACTGGATTAAAAGTAAAATTCTCGCTCTTTTTTTTCATTTTAAAACAACTCGGACGGACGGTTGAGTTATAATTGAAATCATGGTTCGTTCGAGCGCGAAGCGTATCAAGAATGAATGCTAATTTTTGTTGCTTTTGTAGATGTACTATTTTTAAAAAGAAAATTTAAAGTTTAAATGGTATTATATTTTAATTAAGTTGTTTTCTAATTTCTTTTATAGATTCATCTCTATAAAACAGATTCATGGTTTCAAAAGGAATTAATTTTCCTTTTTGTCAACGATATGTACACATGATTTTTTTACGGCTCTTACATCAAAATCATGAGCATCCATAAAATTCATAATGATAATTCTAAATAAATTGTCATATTGTAAATGGTCTGATTTGACTCTAGGTAAACAACACATTAACTCTCCTAGTTCTTCTTCTGCGCAATCTACTGAAATACCTGTACTGAATAAGGTAAGTAAATGATTTTTGAGTTTTTCATCACTTTCAAAAACAATTGTATTTTTAGAGTTATTTAAAAGGTCTTCGGGATTAATAAGATTGGTCATAGGAAAAACTTCTCCATTCATTTTTAGGGCATAAGCCATACATAAAGCATCTGGATTACATGGTACGGGTATTAAGTCTTGTGGAGTAAAAACAGGATATTGCTCATAAATTTTTCTGCGAACTTCTGTTAATGTTATTCTTCCTTGGTTGTCATCATAATTTTCGTTTCTTCCTGCAACTTGGGTGGGTTGAAAAGTGACTCCTCTAACAGATTTTTGTTGTAAAGCATATTCTAAAATTTTACCAATTTCGTCATCATTTTCTCCTTTTTGTAAGGTAACGACTAAAGTAGTAGATAAATTGAATTGGTTTAAGTTTTCAATGGCTTTTTTTCTAATTTCGCTTAAATCTTCTCCTCTCATTTTTTCTAAAACTTCCAGGTTTAAAGCTATCAAATTGAAGATAAATTTCAAAATCAGGCATATAAGATGCTAGTTTTTCCACAAATGAAATATCTTTGGCTATCCTTATTCCATTAGTATTAACCATTAAATGTTTAATGGGTTTTGATTTGGCTAAATCTAAGATTTCAAAAAATTGAGGATGTACAGTAGGTTCTCCTCCTGAAATTTGGACTACATCGGGTTCTCCTTCATTGGCAACAATGGCATCTAACATTTTTTCAATTTCGTCTAACTGTCTATGATTGCCATAATTAGGAGCTGAACTGGCATAGCAAGTAGGACAAGCTAGGTTACACCTGTCTGTAACCTCTACTATAGATAAACAAGAATGTTGTTCATGATCAGGACATAATCCGCAATCATAAGGACAACCATAATGTAGCTTTGTATTAAATTTTAATGGGACTTCGGATTGTTTGTTATAATTTCTTATCTGACGATAGTACTCTATATCATCCGCAATCATAACTCTTGAATCACCATGGGTTTTACAATGTTTTAACATCCATACTTTTTCATCTTTAAATACAATTTTGGCATTACAAAGATGTAAACATTCTGGGCAAATACTTTGCGTGGCATCGTAATATATATAATCTCTAGTGGGCATTTAATATTTTTTTTATAATTCTAATAATAAAGTGATAATAATAAATAAATATAAAAATAGATATCCAATGGATAATACTTAATTTTAAGATCAAAGATTCATAAGGTTTTAAAAACTCAATAAAGAAACGGTATAAAAAATAAAGCAGGAAAAAAAGCTTAAAACGATCTCCATTTATTAAATCAACATTTTTAAGTTTATTGAATAAAAAAATGAGGCATACTAAAAAAGTAATTTCGTATAAAACTACTGGATGTCTTTGTTTTTCATCACCCAAGTTGATTCCTGTAAAAAGGAAGTTTCTATTCCATAAGTAGGTTCTTTAATTCCCATACCAAAACATCCTATCCTACCTATAATGAGTGCTACTATAATAGGGAAAACATATAGATCGCCAGAAGCTTTTTTTTCGCCAATAATTTTTTTTATTATTTCTACACCAAATAAGCCTCCAAAAAAACCACCTGCTACTGTTTTACTTTGAAAAACAGTTAAAAAGGACATTTTATGAATTAAACTTGGGGTTTCTAAAACTGCAATAAATCTTGAACCAATAAAAGCTCCTATCATAGCTCCTAATAATATCCAAAGTCTATTTTCATCTGATATAATACGATTCTTTTTTTTTAGATAGAAATAAAAGCGCATACCTATAAAAAATGCAAGTATTTCTAACACGTAATGATAAAAAGGCGCATTTTCAAAAGGTATTTTCATGCTTAATTTTTAGAATTTCACGCAATTTATAAAAAACTAACAACTAATCACTAATTAGTGATTAGTTATTAGTACTTTTGCAACGTTTTAAAAAAATAAAAAATGCTAACAGTTTCAAATTTATCAGTACAATTTGGTAAACGAATTTTGTTTGACGAAGTAAACGTAACTTTTACCCAAGGTAACTGTTATGGTATTATAGGCGCAAACGGTGCGGGAAAATCTACATTTTTAAAAATTTTATCAGGTGATATAGATCCTACTTCTGGACATGTAATATTAGAGCCTGGTAAGCGTATGTCTGTTTTAAACCAGAATCACAACATGTTTGATGATCATACTGTTTTAGAAACGGTATTAATGGGAAATAAAATTTTATATGCTGTTAAAAAGAAATGGATGAGTTATATTTAGATTATAACGATGCTAATGCTGACAGAATAGGAGAATTACAGATTCAATTTGAAGAAATGAATGGTTGGAATGCGGATTCTGATGCAGCTACTTTATTATCTAATTTAGGTATCGGTCCTGATTATCATTATACATTAATGAGTGAAATGGAAGGAAAATTAAAAGTACGTGTATTATTAGCACAAGCTTTATTTGGTAATCCAGATGTGCTTATTATGGACGAGCCTACGAATGACTTAGACTTTGAAACAATTGGTTGGTTAGAAAACTTCTTAGCTAACTATGAAAATACGGTATTAGTAGTTTCTCACGACCGTCACTTTTTAGATGCTGTTTGTACCCACGTATCTGATATTGATTTTGGTAAAATAACTCATTATTCAGGAAACTATACTTTCTGGTATGAATCATCTCAGTTAGCAGCTAAACAACGTGCTCAACAAAATAAAAAAGCAGAAGAGAAAAAAGCAGAATTAGAGGAATTTATTCGTCGTTTTTCTGCAAATGTTGCTAAATCTAAACAAGCAACATCTCGTAAAAAGATGATTGAAAAATTAAACATTTCTGATATTAAACCTTCTAGCCGTCGTTATCCTGCTATTATTTTTGATCAAGAACGTGAAGCAGGTGATCAAATTTTAAATATTCAAAATCTATCAGCTTCTGTAGATGGGGAAGTTTTGTTTAAAAATGTAGATTTAAACATGGCTAAAGGAGATAAAATTGTTGTATTCTCTAAAGATTCTCGTGCTACTAGTGCTTTTTATGAAATTATAAACAGTAATATGACAGCTGATTCTGGTACATTTGATTGGGGAGTTACTACTAATCAATCCTATCTACCTGCTGATAACCATAGCTTTTTTCAAAACGATTATACATTAGTAGATTGGTTACGTCAGTGGGCTAAAACCGAAGAAGAGCGTGATGAAGTTTATGTACGTGGTTTTTTAGGAAAAATGATCTTCTCTGGTGAAGAAGCATTAAAAACAGGGCGTGTATTATCAGGTGGAGAAAAAGTACGTTGTATGATTTCTAGAATGATGATGTTACGCGCTAATGTACTAATGTTAGATGAACCTACTAATCACTTAGATCTAGAATCTATTACAGCATTTAATAATTCATTAAAAAACTTCAAAGGTTCAGTATTATTTACAACACATGATCATGAATTTGCTCAAACAGTTGGTAATCGTATTTTAGAATTAACACCAAATGGTGTTATTGATCGTTATATGACTTTTGATGAATACCTTGAAGATGATAAAATTCAAGAAATGAGAAAAAAATGTATACTACATAATATTAGAAATAAGTATACCCTTTATAACTTACATTAATAGCTCAATTATCTTGGGCTATTTTTTTATTATAAATGTATCTATTTTTTAGTATTTATACCATTTAAACTTAAAACATACTGGATTAAAAAGTAAAATTCTCGATCTGTTTTTTTTCATTTTAAAACAACTCAAACAAACGGTTGAATATATAATTGAAATCATCCTTAGCTCGAGCGCGAAGCGCATCGAGAACCGACACTCATTTTTATTGTTTTTGTAGGAAAGTGTCTAAATCAACATTATGGAATTTCTCCCTTTGGTGGAAATAAAAAGATTCTGAACTTTTTGGACAGTCTCAAGGTTAAAAAAATAGTATTATGAGGAGATTTCAAAGTTTAAATGGTATTATTTACATTTTTAACTTTTCATTTATTTATTTTTTATAAAAAACTAAGAGCTATCCTTTGTAAATCAGAATTCATAATTTACTTTTTAAAAATACAATGTTTTTGTAAGTTTACCATAAAATCTCAAAAATTGAAATCAAAAGCTATTTTTAATTGGAGCAGTGGAAAAGATTCAGCATTAGCTCTTTATAAAATTTTAAAAACCAATGATTATGATGTAATTACTCTTTTAACAAGTGTTAACAAACATTATGATCGTATTTCTATGCACGGTGTTCGTACTGAACTTTTAGAAGAACAAGCTAAAAGTTTAAAAATACCATTATACAAAATGGAAATTCCAGAGGCACCAACTATGGAAATTTATGAAACCATTATGCGAAGTACTTTATCTAATTTTAAAGATAAAGGAATCTCTATTTCTATTTTTGGGGATATTTTTTTAGAAGATTTACGTAATTATCGCGAAGATAAATTAAAAGAACTAGGATTTAAAGGTGTTTTTCCTTTATGGAAAATAGATACCAAAGAATTAATTTATGATTTTTTAAATTTAGGATTTAAAACGATTGTTACTTGTGTAAATGAACGATATTTAGATAAAAGTTTTGTAGGTCGTATTATAGATCATCAATTTATAAATGATTTGCCCAAAAATGTAGATCCTTGTGGTGAAAATGGAGAATTTCATACTTTTACTTTTGATGGCCCTATTTTTTTCAAAACCTATTAATTTTGAAATTGGAGAAATTGTTCATCGAAAATATGAACGACCAAAATCAGACAACTCAAATAAAACTTGTAATACCAGTTCAGATGATGTAAACCTTAATTACGGTTTTTGGTATATAGACTTATTGAAAAAAAATTAAGTTATTAAATTAATTCCTGATTGTTGCAATGTCATTATTAGAAACCCCTATAGAATATTTAAAAGGTGTTGGACCACAGCGTGGAGAGTTATTACGCAAAGAACTCAATATACATAAATATGCTGACTTAGTAAATCTTTATCCCAATAGATATATAGATAGAACTCGTTATTACAAAATTAACGAGTTAATACCTAGTAATAGTGAAGTGCAAATTGTGGGTAAAATTATTCATTTAAAAACCGTTGAATTTGGCAAAGGAAAAAAACGTTTAGTAGCAACATTTATAGATGGTACAGGCGAAATAGAATTAGTTTGGTTTCAAGGTATTAAATGGATTCGTGAAAATATAAAAATTAATACCCCTTACGTCATATTTGGAAAAACGAACGCCTTTAATGGTCTATTTTCTATGCCACATCCTGAAATGGAATTAATAGAAGAACATAAGGCTAATTTGCGTACATCAATGCAGGCCGTTTATCCTTCTACTGAAAAACTACAAAACAAAGGGATCTCTAATAAAGTAATCAATAAGATGATGCAACAACTTTTTATTGAAACTCACACTTTATTTATGGAGAACTTACCTTCTTATCTTTTAGAAGAATTACAACTTATACCTAAAAATAGTGCTTTGTTTAATATTCATTTCCCTAAGAGTCAAGAACTTTTACAAAAAGCACAATTTAGATTAAAATTCGAAGAACTTTTTTTTATTCAATTACAGTTAATTTCTAAAAATCTAGTAAGAAAGCATAAAATAAAAGGGCATCCTTTTGAAAAAGTAGGTTATTACTTTAATGAAATGTATACAAAACACCTTCCTTTTGATTTAACAAATGCTCAAAAAAAAGTATTAAAAGAAATTCGAAACGATTTAGGCAATCCAGCTCAAATGAACCGATTGCTACAAGGAGATGTGGGTTCTGGTAAAACAATTGTTGCCTTAATGAGTATGCTTTTAGCTTTAGATAACGGATTTCAAGCCTGCATTATGGCACCTACGGAAATTTTAGCTACCCAACATTTTAATGGTATTACTGAATTAGCTAAAGCATTGAATATAAACATAAAATTACTTACAGGTTCAACAAAAACTTCAGATCGGAAAATCATTCATGAAGAACTCCAAAAAGGTAGTTTACATATACTGATTGGCACCCATGCTTTATTGGAAGATAAAGTACAATTTAAAAATTTAGGATTAGCCATTATAGACGAACAACATCGTTTTGGAGTTGAACAACGCAGTAAATTATGGAAAAAAGCAGCCCTTCCACCCCATGTATTAGTAATGACTGCTACTCCTATTCCTAGGACCTTAGCCATGAGTTCATATGGTGATTTAGATGTTTCAATCATTGATGAACTACCACCAGGAAGAAAACCTATACAAACAGTACATCGTTATGACAGTAATAGATTAAAAGTTTGGAAATTTATGCGCGATGAAATTGAAAAAGGAAGACAAGTCTATGTTGTATATCCCTTAATTCAAGAATCAGAATCTATGGATTATAAAGATTTAATGGATGGTTATGAAAGTATTTCAAGAGATTTTCCTTTGCCTAGATATGCCATTTCTATAGTACATGGTAAAATGAAAGCAGCAGAAAAAGAAGAAGAAATGAATCGTTTTGCAGCAGGAAAAACAAATATAATGGTTGCAACAACCGTAATTGAAGTAGGTGTAAATGTTCCTAACGCATCAGTCATGATTATTGAAAGTGCAGAACGTTTCGGATTGTCTCAATTACATCAATTAAGAGGACGTGTAGGAAGAGGAGCAGAACAAAGTTACTGCATCCTTATGACAGGCGTTAAACTTAGTAATGAAAGTAAAATACGCATGGAAACCATGTGTAAAACTAATGATGGTTTTGAAATATCAGAAGTTGACCTAAAACTTCGTGGTCCAGGAGATATTATGGGAACTCAACAAAGCGGTGTATTAAACTTACAAATTGCTGATCTTGTAAAAGATCGTGATATTTTGCAATTAGCCAGACATCATGCTATCCGATTACTCAAAGAAGATCCTAGCATGGAAAAACTTACACATCAAAAACTTAAGCAAGCACTCATAGAACTAAATAAGAAAAAAAATATATGGAATTATATTAGTTAAAAATATTTCATTCAGTACTTTTCGCTTTTAACATTTTTTTAATTCCGCATTTTCTTTCTTAAGATCTATAATACGTTCTTTTTGTAATTCAATAATATAATCTAATCTATTAATATCAATCTCTGGATGTTCCATAGATTCTCCACGAAATAACCAATTAGCATCTAAATCTGTAAAAGTATTCAATATTTTGAAGATTTTATCAGCTCCAAAAACCTTTCCATTTTTAATATTACTAATCTGACTACCTGATAATTCCAAAATCCTAGCTATTTGATTAACACCAAGTCCCTTCGATATTAAATATCTATTAAATCGTACTCCTAAATCTTCAAATTCATTCATCATATTGTATAAATATTCAAAATTTTGTTTATATTTGCATAGTAAAAATAATCAATGCTTAAATCCCCAAAAATAAATTAAATTTTAACTTAATAATTAATCACATGTCAGATTTTTTAAAACAATTTGGTGAAGACCTGAAAAATAATGTACCAGGTTTTATTGCTGTTGCCGTTTCTGAAATAAAAAGCGGAATTTCTTATTTTACTTTATCTACTAATCCCAGTTTTGATCCAGAACTAGCATCAGCATTTAATCTTGAAGTCGTAAAGGCTAAATTAAATGCTATTAATGCTTTAGGATTAAAAGAAACTATTGAAGACATTTTAATTAATTTAAAATCTCAAATACATATTATAGATGTTTCTGAAAACAACGAATATTTTATCTATTTAGCTGTAGATTCTACAAAGGCAAATTTAGGTATGACAAAAGCATTATTAAATAAATATAAAAAAGAAATTAAGGGAAAAATTTAACTTTTTAGAATATTCAAATTATTCCAATAAAAATTTAAGAGGCTGTCCAAAAAGTAATAGATCAACATGTAGTTTGTCACTCCGGCGTAAGAAGGAGTTTCATAATAAACATTATGTTATTTCTCCCTTTGGTTGAAATGAAAGATTGCGAACTTTTTGAACAGTCTCTTTCAAATTACTTATAACCCATTTATAAAAAACAGGTCTAAATATACTTTAATAGAGATAAAAAGGGCAATTTTTAAAACAAATAAAATCACAAAATACTTAATAATAAGCATTTATAAAAAAAATAAAAAAAGACTTTAAAAAAGCTTGTTTATCCAAAAAACAGTTGTATTTTTGCATCGCAATCAAGCAATCACGGTCAAGTGATGGGGAGATACTCAAGCGGCCAACGAGGACGGACTGTAAATCCGTTGGGAAACCTTCGCAGGTTCGAATCCTGCTCTCCCCACTAAATGATAAAAAAACCGATAATAATATTATCGGTTTTTTTATTTTTAAAAATTTCAACTCAAAAACGAATCAAGTCAGGGATCAAGGGTCAAGTCCAAAATATGTGGATTTGATAAAAATAGAATCTAAAATAGTATGGGATACTGAATTTAATTTAATCTCATATTTAACAAAAGGCTCAGATTATAACAATCCAAGCCTTTACTTTTTAACTTACACACTTTCTGGATAGTGTCAGTTTCTATAAATTATTTACAACTACTCTTTTACTATTTTTTTAAAAACTTTATAACCTGTTTTGTTTTCCCCAGAAAGTAGATAGATTCCTTTCGGTAGATCAGAGAGGTTCATAGTATTTATATTTTGTTCATTTTTAAGAACTAATTTGCCTTCTCCATTGTAAATTGTAATATTTTCTAAATCTTCTGAAAAATACAATACCTCTTTTACTGGATTAGGGTATAATGCAAAATTATTTTTTATATTTTCTGATATAGAAAGAGTTTGTTCTACAATATTAAAATCTTCCCAAACTGCAGCTGCTTGGTATCGAGCTACTCCCCCTTCCAGGAATTTTTAGTTCTATATTATTCAAAGTAAGATTATTAAAAACATCGTTAGATATTACGAGTGGATTTGCCCAATTTACGGTAACAGTGGTTAAACCTAGGCAATTTTCAAAAGCTTTATTTCTAATGGAAGTAACAGAATTAGGAATGGTAACGTTTTTTAATCCTCTACAATCCTGAAAAGCACTATTTCCAATAGAAGTAACGGAATTAGGAATAGTAAGAGTTGTCAAAGATCTACAATCCTGAAATGCGCCATTTCTAATGGAAATAACGGAATCAGGAATGGTAATAGTTTTTAAACCTCTGCAGTTTTTAAAAGAATACCTTCCTATAAAAGAAAGTGAATTAGGGATAATAAGGGTGGTTAAAGCTGCACAATTTTCAAAAGCACTTTCACCTATAGAAGTAATAGAATTAGAAAGGGTAAGAGTGGTTAATCCTTCACAATTTAAAAACGCTTTATCATCAATAGAAGTAACAGAATCGGGAATTGTAAGAGATTTTAAATTAGTGCAATAATAAAAAGCTTTATTTCCTATAGAAGTAACCGAATTGGGAATAGTAACGTTAGTTAAACCAGCACAACCCGAAAAAACAGATTCCCCAATAGAAGTAATAGAACTAGGAATTGTAATAGTTGTTAAACTACGACAATTATCAAAAGCATTATTTCCGATGGAAGTAACGGAATTAGATAGCGTAACACTAGCTAAATTACGGCAACGCTCAAAAGCATTACTCCCGATAGAAGTAACGGAATTAGGAATAGTAACAGAAGTTAAACCTGTTTTATAAAAAACATTGTTTCCTATGGAAGTAACCGAATCAGGAATAGTAATAGAGGTTAAGTTAGAACAAAAATAAAAAGCTCTATCTTCAATAGAAGTAACAGAATTAGGAATGATAACAGTAGCTAAATTGGAGCAACCCGAAAAGAGACTACTTTTAATAGAGGTAACAGTATTAGGAATGGTAATAGTGGTTAAACCTAGACATCTAGCAAAAGCTAAATCTCCAATAGAGGCAACGGAATTAGGAAGATTAATAGCGGTTAATAGTTCACAACTAGAAAAAGCAGAGAATCCAATAGAAGTAACCGAATTAGGAATAGTGATAGCGGTTAAACCTTTACAATTTTTAAAAGCTTGGTCTCCGATAGAGGTAACGGTATTAGGAATGGTAACGGTAGTTAAATCTTTACAGTCTTGAAAAGCACCGTATCGAATAGAGGTGACTGTGTAGATGGTACCTGCATTATTTACAGTAGGAGAAATTGTAATGGCTCCTCTAATAGATGTATTAGATGCTCTTACACTTACATTCATATCTGATGTTACAGCATATATTAAATCTCCTACTGTAAATTCTTGCGGAAAAATACTCACTGTAAATAATAGGGCTACTATTATACTCAGTCTTTTAATTCTTTTTTTTATTTTCATCATAATATTTTCTGGCAAATTTAAAAATAACTTTTCTCTTTCCACCAATACTGTTTTATTTTATAGTATTATATAACTGATTTTTAACATCTTACTCTTTGTTAAATCTTTAATTTTAGGGTGTTTTTTTAAGTTTTTTTTATTTGTTATAATTATCTTTTTAAAAAAGATTTCGTATTATAAATTTATTACATATTAAATGGTCTGGAATCTAAAAAGGGTTTCTTTTTTTATTTTAATATGAAAAAATTTATATTTATACCAAACATTTATACATTTTTATGTATCTTTTATTTTTATCATTTTATTATATACATAATTTATAATTTAGGTTAAATTAAAGTTTGTATATAATCTTTATATATTTATGTAAAAATTGTTAGAGAATGACAATAGTATTTTCTCTTTTTTTTAATAAAATTTTTAGAATTAAAGTATTAATTTATTTAAATATCTGTTCTAAAATTTTTTTTGTATATTTTCATCTTCTTTGTTCTTTTCTTATTCATCATAAAGTCTGACTCATAATTTGGGTTTAACTGTTTTTTTATTTCCTGATGGTAAAAAATATAATATGCTTAATCCTATACCAAATAAGATAGTCGAGGCAATAAAGGCAGGGATCAAAATTTCTTTATGATTATCTAGAGCGTTATTTAGTGCTGCGTATAGTAACCATATTTGAATTGTTATATTCAAAATCAAGATTAATATGATGGTAGAAAGTATGGCGTTTAACTTTCGGGTGTTGGCTATGTTTTGTCCTGTTCTAAAGGTACTCATAAACAAAAATATTAAGTTGTTTCAGATATTATGGCTTTTACATATAAACCTTCTTCTTTTTCTATTACTGTTAGTTGTGGTAAAGGTCTAGGTGGTGGCCCTGCTAGCACTTCTCCTGTTCTAGCATCAAAATATCCTTCATGACAAGGACAAATAATTTGTCCTGAACCTGGTTTATAATAAACGGCACAGGATAAATGGGTGCATTTTTGTTCATAAGCTCTAAAGGTTCCGTCTTCAAGGTGTATCAGGATATAAGGTATGTTACTTCCTTTTACTTGAAAAGCTTTTGTTCCGCCCATGGGAATATCTGTTTTTTTACATACAAATTGTTCTCCTTCTATTTCTTTTTGGGAAATAAATAGGTTTTTGCTGTTACCAATCCGCTACCTATCATGAGTCCTCCTGAAACAAGGGTTAGAAATTTGGCAAAATCACGTCGACTAACTTGTGTAGCTTCTTGCTTATGAATAGGAAAATCTTTTTTCCAATTTTTACTAATATTCTTTTCTTTTGACATTGTTTAAGGTTTAATAGATAATTAATTCCGTACTTTCTTTTGGCATCATGATATTTACTTTCGTTAGTACTACTTCGTTTCCAAAGATAAATTTGTTTACGGGTGAGCTGTTAGGTCTTATTTTTTTAATTTCTTCTTTGGTTCCATAAAATAAGGCACCGCTAGGACATACGGTAGTACACATGGGTTTTTCTCCTATACTAGTTCGGTCATAGCACATAGTACATTTCATCATTAGATCATAAGATTCTATTTTTTTTGGAACACCAAAGGGACAGGCAATAACACAATTAGAACAGCCTATACATCGTTCTGTATTAGCGGTGTGTACGATACCAAATTCGTCTTTGGAAATTGCATCGGCTGGACATACATTTGCACAAACAGGGTCTTCGCAGTGCATACAAACTTGTACGGTGGTTTGTATGGTGGTTGCTCTTTCTACATAATTTACATGTATCATAGAGTCGTGACCATTTGTTTCACATTCAGCACACGCCATTTCACAAGCTTTACAACCTATGCAGCGTTGCATATCTAAAAAGAATTCTTCATTTTTATTAAACGAGGTGTAGTTACTCATAATTTTTTATCTTTTATTTACTCGCATAAGCTTTTGTAACGGAAGGACTTGGTGCCATTTTTTTTAAAGGTTCTAGTTTGCACGCTGAAACTTTAAATTCAGGTATTTTTGATATAGGATCTAAAGCTCCTATTGTCAATAAATTAGCTGATTTTTCTCCTGGCCAATGATACGGTATAAATACGGTGTCTTTTCGTATTGTTTCTACAATATTAGCAGGAAATGTACCTTGACCACGACGGGTAGAAACTTTTACTAATTCTCCTTGTTGGATGTTATATTTTTGTGCTAATTCTGGATGAATTTCCACTAGTGGTTCTGGGTATTGATCTACTAATTTACCAATTCTTCTGGTTTGTGTACCACTTAAATATTGTGATACTACCCTACCTGTTGTTAAGGTAACTGGGTATTCGTCATTTGTTACTTCACTTGGTAATTTGTATGGTGCTGGATTAAAATGTGCTTTACCATCGGGGGTTTTAAATTTTTTATCTTCCCAAAGTCTTGGTGTACCAGGGTGATCATTTGAAGGACAGGGCCAAAATATGCCCATATTGTCTTCAATTTTTTTATAACTAATACCATAATAATCAGCTGTTCCCCCTTTTGAGGCTATTCTTAGCTCATTAAATATAGCTTCGCTGTTTTGAAAAGAAAATTTTTCTTCAACACCTAGTCTTTTAGCTAATTCTAATAGTATTTCAGAATCTTTACGTGCATTACCTGGAGGTGTTACGGCTTGTCTAATTCTGATGACTCTTCCTTCTGCTGGAAGTGGTTGTTCCGTCTTCTTCTTCTTGTAATGAACCTGCTAAAATAACATCCGCATGACGAGCTGTTTCGTTTAAAAAAAAATCTATACAGACATAAAATTCTAGTTTTTCTAGAGCTTGACGAACATAATTACTATTGGGTAAAGAAACTAATGGATTAAAACAAATAGAAAGTAATCCTTTTATTTCGCCACGATGAATAGCTTCAATAATTTCATAGGCTGATAATCCTTTACTTGGTAAATCGGCTTCATTTATTCCCCAAACTTCAGAAATATATTTTCTATGTTCAGGGTTTTCAATATCTCTATTTCCTGGTAGTTGATCGCATTTATGACCATGCTCACGTCCTCCTTGTCCATTTCCTTGTCCTGTAATGGTAGCATATCCGCAATAAGGTTTACCTATTCTACCTGTAGCTAGAACGAGGTTTATACAGCCTAAAACATTATCTACTCCTTTAGAATGGTGTTCAATCCCTCTAGCATGTAGTAAGAAAGAAGTTTTAGCTTTTCCCCAAAGTTTAGCGGCTTCTTTTATTTTTTCTTTACTAATACCTGTTACCTCCTCTGCCCATTCTAACGTATAACTTTCTACTGCATCTATTGTATCTTGAAAACCAGAAGTATGATTATTAATAAAATCGTGATCGAGCATATCATGATCAACTAAATATTTTAGCATAGCACCATATAAAGCTGAATCAGTTCCTGGTAATATGTCTAGATGAATGTCGGCGGTACGAGCTAAAGGGATGATTCTAGGGTCAATTACTATTAATTTAGCTCCATTGTCTCGTGCTTTCCATATCCAATGGGTTAAGGTTGGAAAGGTTTCACTAACATTGGCTCCTGCTATGATTATGACTTCAGCCTTTTCTAAATCGGAATAATTATTAGAGGCTCTATCTAAACCAAAAGCTTTTTTGTTTCCTGCTCCTGCACTTACCATACATAAGCGACCATTATAGTCTAAGTTTTTTGTTTTAAGGGCTACACGGGCAAATTTACCGACTAAATAACTTTTTTCGTTTGTTAACGAAACACCTGATAACATAGCGAAAGCATCATTACCGTATTTTTTTTGAATTCTTTGTATTTCAGATACGGTTTTGTTCATTGCTTCTTCCCAAGTAGTATTTGTAAAACCTTTTCCTTCTGCCCTAAGCATTGGATTGAGTAAGCGATCTGGATGGTTATTTTGTAGGTATCGTTGTACCCCTTTAGGGCAAAGTCTTCCTTCGTTAAAAGGGAATTCCTTCCAAGGATCAAAGCCTACTACTTTATTATTTTTTACTAGAAGTTTTATCCCGCATTGCATACCGCAAAAGCAGCAATGTGTTTCTACTACGTCATCTGGTTCGTCTCTTCCTACATATCCTTCTTTAGGAGCATAGTTTAGATGGGGACCAAAATCTTCTATAATTTTTTCTATTGGTACGGGTAATTTTGCCATGTTTTTTGTTTTTTATCCAAATAAATTGCCTCCTTGTTGTCTTGCTTTAAGATGTGCTTGTGCTATTTTAGAGCGTTTTCCTTCAGGACTTAAATCTAAATGCGAGGTTCCATCTGGTTTAGAGAAGTCAAAACCTAACTTACGTGTTACTATTTTTAAATCGTTTATATGCAATTGGGTTGTAAATTCTTTTCCTGTGTGTGGACAAACGGCCATTCCTTGTTGTTTTTTTCCTTCAATTTTATAGATATGAGCTCCAATTTGAGCAGGTCTTTGAATGATATGGAAAAATTTTCCAAAGGGAATCCATATTAAAAATAAGATAACGGTTACTGCATGTAAAACAGCTAAAAAGTCAAAAGCAAAGCCTTTCATAAACTGGTATGAATAGGTTAATCCTAATCCTGTAGCCGAAATAGCTATTAAAAGAATAAGAGGTAATAAATCGCCTTCAAATGTTTGGGTAGCAATTAATCCAGGGTTTATTAAACGTCTTCTTAAATAGTATAGAGAACCTAATATAACGAACCAAGAGGACCAATTTAGTGCATGAAAGGTTAAAAAGGCAATAACAGAACCTAATTTGAAAGAAAATATTTTAAACCCGAAAAAAATGAGCTTGGTATAAATCTATTGTGTCTGGTGCTAATGTAAAATGTATCCAACCAAAAGTTAACGGAATGGTAATCATAAATGCTGAAATACATCCTATAGCAATCATAAAATGAGCTAACCAACGATATTGTCCTCTGGGGTAAATAAATTTTTGTAGTATAATATTATTTGTAAATTCTTTAACAATAAATAATAAATGTTTGAATAGTTTTCCTGTGAATAGAAAGTACATTCCTCTTTTAAAATACATCCAAGTAGCAGGTCTTTGTAACCAAACTGAGGTGCGATACACAATTCCAAAAAAAGCAAATAGGGTTCCGAATAAATAAGTTATTAAGGCTGCATCAAAATTTTGTAAATTCCGCGAACCTAAATAAACTAATACAACCATGATTATACAAGATAGTATGGCTATAAGGAGTGCATTAAAATTTATTTTTTTTAATCTCATCTCTTTTATTTTATAGAATTAACTTGGTCTTTCGCAACCTTTTTTATTATAGTAGTACCAGTTGATGAAGGTTGCTAATGAGGTAAATAGAATTACGCCTATGAAAAATTCATTAGCTGTTCCGTTGCTTGTAATATTATTTCCTATCAATTTTGAGAAGATAAAAGGACCAAATGCTGCAATAGCGGCTGTCCAACCGATAACACCTGCGGCTTGACGTTGATTATCTGAAAAAATAATGGGATATTGTCTAAAAGTCCCTGCATTTCCCATACCAGTAAAAAAGAACATCATTAGGATAACTCCAACAAACGTAGGAAATTGTTCTACGCTAGTGGGTGCTAAAAGACCTTGGGTTACTAACATGATACATCCTAATAAAATTCCTAGACCTGTTAGTGTTGTTAGGATTGCTCCTCCTACTTTATCTGCTACAAAACCAAATAACACACGTGTTGCTGAACCAATTAAGGGACCATAAAAGGCATAAACTAACGGATCTGGAGCATTAGGAAAATCACCGTATAAAAATTTAATCATTAGCGGAAATGCAGCTGATAACCCTGCAAAGGTTCCAAAAGTCATTACATAGGTAATAGTACAAAACCAAGTATGTTTATTATTAAAAATATCCATTTGCTCCTTGATAGAGGCTTTCATAGGGATACTTTTTAAATAGAACCAACTTATAATTGATAGTAAAATCAATAATGGAATATACCAAAAGGCTGCTGACTGAATGTAAATTTCTGTATGTGTAACGGCCTTATTATTGGGTTGTAATTGATTAAGTATTTTTTCTGCCAATTTAGGATTTGCATTTGCAATAGCTTTTGCTCTTGCTTTTAATGGTAATGATTTAAATATTGTAACATTATCAGTTGATTTGACTGCTTTTTTAAGGGAATCTAATACTTTAGGTTTTACATTACTTAATAAGATTTCTTGTTTTTTAGATTCCATTTTTGCAAATATGGTTGTCTGTTGTTCAAGGGGGGTGTGTTTTACTATTTCTTTAGCTTCCTTAGTATTTATATTTGTAAATAAAGAGGGAGTACCATACAATCCTACGCTCAAAACTAAGGGGGTTACGAATTGGGCTAAGGATACACCAAAATTTCCTATACCTGCTTGAATGCCTAATGCTGTTCCTTTTAACCGTTTTGGAAAAAACATATTGGTACTTGGCATATAAGAAGAAAAATCGCCTCCTCCAAAACCTGTTGTAAAAGCTAATACCATGAATACCCAAAAAGGGGTATTTGTATTCATAACGGCTAAACCAATACCTAATACAGGAATTAATTTGATAAATGTAGCGAAGGCTACTACATGTCTTGTCCAAAAATAGGGAGTATAAAAGTATGTATAATACGTAAAACTCCTGCGGCTATACCTGGTATGGCTGCAAGCCAAAACAATTGATCTTTGTTAAAAGAAAATCCTAACCCTGGTAGCTTGACTACTATAACGCTCATCATAAACCATGAGGCAAAAGATAATATTAGTGATATTGTTGTTATGGTTAGCGTTTTCCAAGCTATTTTATTTCCTGTTTGTTCCCAAAATTTTATATCTTCGGGTTCCCATTGATTTAACCAAGTACTCATATTTTTTTATTTTATTAATGATCGTGTTCTATATCTCTTGAAAATTCGGGGGTTTTTATTCTTAATATTCTAATAATGGTATTGTGCATCCATATCAAGCAAATACTTGAAATGATAAAAATGAATATCCAAGAACTGGTCCATAATCCTGTGGTATTGAGTAGGTATCCAAAGATAATAGGTCCTAAGAATCCTCCTAATCCTCCTATGAGTCCTACCATACCTCCTACTAAGCCTACTTGATTAGGGAAGTATTCTGGAATATGTTTGTATACTGCGGCTTTTCCTATTCCCCAAGCAATACCTATTAGAATTACTAACACAAGATACATCCACATATTAGCACTGAACTTAATTTGTGTAATTCCTTTTGCTAATAATTCTTTTTCTTTACTTGTTGGTTTTGTTGTACTATAATTTCTTGCCAAGAAGATTTTACAGGTAATAATATACTTTCTTTTAAATGGCTTTCATTTTTTAGATTTACTTTATGTTCTTTGTTGTTAACTTGTATAATATTATTATTAATTTTAACGATACCGTTTGTAGTGGCTAAAACTCCTGGTCCATCGGTTAGAATTTCCATTTTAGGAAAGATGAGTAAAAAACTAATGACTACTGATGATCCTAAAACCCAATACATGATTTTCCTAGCACCAAATTTATCTGATAAATACCCTCCAAAAGCTCTGATTATGCCAGATGGTAAACTAAACATTGTAGCAAATAATCCTCCTGTTACTAGACTGGTATGATATACATTCATAAAATTGGGTAATAACCATTGTGAGTAGGCCACAAAACAACCAAAAACTAAAAAATAATAGATACCGAACCGCCAAACTCTTATATTTTTTAATGGTTGTAATTGTTCTAATAAAGTTTTAGAATTTGTTTCAATTTTTTTGTTTTTAGCAAATATCAAAAAAGCAAAGCCTATAATTATTAATGTAATAGCATATAGAATAGGTAGCATTTTCCATCCGTTTTCTGTATCAATTTCAGAAAATTTGTTCAACAATGTTGGGGCTATAAAAGTAGTTATAGCGGCACCTGCATTACCCATTCCAAAAATGCCTAGTGCTCTTCCTTGCCATTCTTTTGGATACCAAACTGAGGTGTATCCTATTCCTACTGAAAAACTGGTACCTACTAAACCAAATAAAAAGCTTAGTAGTGCAAATGCCCAAAATGTAGTAGCAGTAGTTAAGGCAAATAATGGAAAGGCGCATACAAATAAAAGGGTTGAAAAAACAATTTTTCCTCCATATTTGTCTGTTAAAATACCAATAGGTAGTCTAAAAATTGATCCTGATAAAATAGGAATACCTAATAACCAACCTACTTGAACTATACTCCAATCAAAAATATTTTTGTCAACAAGGTAAGTAACTAATACACCGTTTAGTGTCCAACAAGCAAAGCATATCATGAAGGCTAGTGTATTTAAAAACAAAATTTTGTGCGATTCTCTTAAATGGCTCATAATATCTCTAATTTAATATAAAGATAAAAATGTCCTATTTGAGTTTGTATGACTTTTATCAGTTCTATTAAAATTTGATTTTTGGTTATCCTCCAATAGTAATCATACTTCGATTTAAATTAAAATTTAATGAATCTGTAAAAGATTCGTTTGTATCAAAGCCAGCTCTTGTTTTTTCTTTTAATAATATATTGTTTTTTAATAAGGGGATTATAGAGTGTCCTGCTCTTAAGCTATCTAACAAGGAGGTTTCTAATTTTGAAAATAAACAGTTTTTTAATTTCCCATCAGCTGTTAATCGTATTCTATTACAATGATCACAAAAAGGATTAGTAACTGTACTTATTATTGCAAAACTTCCTTTAAAATTGGCTATTTTGTAATTTTTGGCGGTGTCATTGGGTTTGTCCTCTTTCTTTATAACATTAGTTGGTGTATAATAGGTATTAATTTCTTCTAAAATTTCATTATAACTTACTAATTTATCTTTATTCCATTTATTTCCGTCAAAAGGCATAAATTCAATAAAGCGAATTTCTATTTTAGTATTTTTTGTGAGATGAATAAAATCTAAAATTTCATTATCATTGAATCCTTTTATCAGGACAACATTTAGTTTAACATGAAAATCATTTTCTATTAACAAATGAATGTTTTTGAGAACTTTTTCAAACTGATCTCTACGTGTTATAAATGAAAATTTATCTTGTTTAAGACTGTCTAAACTTATATTAACAGATTGTATGCTTGCTTTTTTAAAAGTTTCAATATATTGATCTACTAAAATACCATTAGTTGTAATTGCTAATTCAATATTTAATTTTGAAAGTTGTTCTATAATTTTTTTAGCATCTTTTCTTAGTAGAGGTTCTCCTCCTGTTAATCTTATTTTTTTTATTCCTAAATCAACAAAAGTCTGAGCTATTTGAACAATTTCATCTGCTGTCATTATATGATTTTTAGGTGTGAGTTTAATTCCTTCCAGCTGGCATACAATAAGTGCATCGTAGGTTACAATGTTCAGTAATTGAGATACGTAAATAATTATGAAATCGACCAAAATTGTCCGTAAGCATGTTTTATTGATTATGATTAAAACCTTTAATAATTTTAAAAAGATGTAATACTGAAGGAAACACAGCTTCTATAGACTCCGCTGCTCCGTTAGTAGATCCGGGTAGTGCCATAATAAGCATATTGCCTTTAAAACCTACGACACTTCTTGATAACATTGCATAAGGCGTACGCTGTTGTCCATAATTTCTAATGGTTTCTTCAATACCTGGAATTCGTTTGTCTAGTAATGGTATTAGGGCTTCTGGGGTAATATCACGAGGTGATAATCCTGTACCTCCTGTTATAATAACTAAATCAAATTGATTGGTAAATAAGTTCATTACTTCTGATTGAATATCTAAAATTTCGTCTGGAATTATTTTATAAAAAGAAGATTCTAAACCTAATTTTTCAATTTTTTTAATGATCGTTTTTCCTGCCGAGTCTATTTTTTTTCCGGCTGAAATACTATCAGAACAAACAATAATTCCAATTTTTAGTTGATTTTCAATGGTTTTAACATCTGATTTACCTCCTTTTTTCTCTATTAGTTTTATACTATGTATTTCTACTGATTTATCAATGGGTTTTAGCATATCGTACATGGTTAGTGCAACGATGGAAGCTCCGTGCATGGCTTCTACTTCTACTCCTGTTTTATAAATTGTTTTGACTGTAACTGTTATTTCTATATTTAAATCTTGAATATGATGTGATACTGAGGTAAATTCTATAGGTAATGGATGACAATCAGGTATAGCATTTGATGTGTTTTTTACGGCAAATAAGCCTGCTATTTTAGAAGCTTCAAAAACATCACCTTTAGGAACATTTTTTTTTATAATAGCTTCTAGGGTATTGGGGTTGCTTACTTTTACAATAGCTTGTGCTACTGCTGTACGCAATGAATTACTTTTTTGTGTGATGTCTACCATATTATTTATTTTTTTCCATATATAGGTGTGATCTTCTAAAATTTCTTTTCCAAAAATGGGTACTTCGTGTTTTATTGCTTCAACTATGTATTCTAAGGCTTCATAAGTTGCTTTTCTTCTAGGTGCTGAAACAAATACAAACAAACATATTTCACCTGCTTTTACTCTTCCTAGACTATGGTAGATGTGCATACATGTAATATTAAATTGCTGAAAAGTGCTTTCTCTAATTTCATTTATTTTTTGAATTGCCATTTCTTCATAAGCAGAATAATCTATTGCTATTACATGTTTATCATGTATTATATCTGCTCGTACTTGTCCTAAAAATATTTGATGAGCTCCTATATTGGTTTTAGCTTGATGTTTTGTTATGGAAGTGGTTATAAAATCGGACTGAATGGCTCCTTGAATAAAAAGTTTATTTTTTGTTATATCCATTTTCTAATAAATTAAGAATTGAATTGATCCCGTTTTTTAATTGCCCTATATTTTTAAACCCTTTTTCTTTGAGTTTATCTTTTGCCAGAGAACTTCTTATTCCACTTTGACAAATAAATATTATTTTTTCATTTTTATCCCATTTATGACATTTTTCGTATAACTGATTGAGAGAAATTGATTCTATATTTTGAAAAGGTAGTTTTGGTTGTTCTAGTAGGTCTCTTAAATCAATAATTTTGTATTGGTTTGTTTGACATTTTTCAAGAAATTCAACACCATTAATATCTGAGAATAATTCTTTATTAGCTTCTTTTAATTTTAATCCTTTTTCATAACCTAATCTTATTTGATTTTCATTTCTTGAAAATTGAATTTCAGTAGTACTTTGTAATAATAAATCATATAAAAGTATTTTTCCTGAAAGTATTTTTCCTATTTGAAGGATTATTTTAACTACTTCTGCTGCTTGTAAAGTACCTAAAATATTAGGCAAAACGCCCAAAACGCCAGCTGATGTGCAGTTCGGTATAAAATTATTTTCTTGTTCGGGAAATAAACATCTATAACTAGGACCATCATCATAATTAAATACAGTTAATTGTCCTTGAAATTTATAAATAGATGCGTATACGAAAGGCTTTTTTGTAATCAAACTTATATCATTAATTAAATAACGAGCTTTTATTTCATCTGTACAATCAACAATTACATCATATTGTTGAATTAGTTCATACGCATTTGTTTCATTTAAAAACACGGGATAGGTATGAATCTTTGTTAAAGGATTGTGCTTTTTTAGTGTTTTTTTAGCAACCTCTGATTTACTTTGTCCACAATCTTTTGAAGTATATAAAATTTGTCTATGTAAATTAGTTTCTTCAACGATATCACCATCTATGATCCCTAATGTTCCTATTCCCATTGCCGCCAAATTTTGTAATACGGAACATCCTAATCCGCCTGCTCCTACAACAAGAACTTTTGCTGATTGTAACTTTTCTTGACCTGTTATGCCTACTTGGTCTAAGATTATTTGACGATTGTAACGTTTTAAAATATTCATTTTTTTAAATTTTATCCTCCTGCAAAAGGAGGAAGTAATGCAATTTCATCTTCCTTATTTATTTTATAATTTGAATCCTGAATTTTCTTATTAATTGCTATTTTAAAGGGAGTTTTTTCTAATTTTTCATATTTGAATGATAAAAGTTCAATGATTTCAGCACAAATAATTTCATTTTTATCTATTTCAATAATCTCTTCTTCTAGACCTATAAGGTCTATCAATTGACCAAAATATTTAATTTTAATTTGCATTCTTATTAAATTGGTTTACAATCATTTCGTATTCTTCTTTTGTATTAATATTTTGTACTTGATATTTAAATTTTTTAGAAATAGGAATTTTGTATGTTTTAACTTCTTTTAACACTTCCCTTAATTTTAATTTATTATTAATCGTAGCCTCTCTAAATAGTTCTTTTAAACTAGTATTATAAACACCTATAAGAGGAATTTCAGTTTGTTCATTTATAAAAACAGTAATATCTGTATTTTGAATAATATGATTTCTAATAAGTATTTTTATTAAATCTGTAGTAATTAGAGGAGCATCTACACTTATAATAATTGTATAAGGTGTTTGAGAATAATGTAAGGCAGTATAAATTCCTCCTACTGGTCCTTTTTCTTTTATAATATCTTTAACTATATTACAACCTATTTTTTTATATTTTAAATTATTTGTGATAACCTTAATATTTTTGCAAATAGGATTTAAAGCATTTTTTATACATATTACAAAAGGAAGATTATTTAATAATAAAAATCCTTTATCAGTACCCATTCGACTACTTCTACCACCTGCTAATATATATCCATCTATTTCCATTTAGACTATCATTAATTTAGCGGAAGCTATAACTAATACAAAAGACAAAATGTATTTTAATGTCATACTATTAAATTTAGCACTCCCATAAAAAGCCCCTAATGTACCTCCTATAAATACAACTAAAATTACAGACGTTAGATGTGAAGGGAACGAACCTTTATTAGCTAAAAAACCTAAAAAACCTGATATAGAATTAACAAATATAAACAAAGCTGAAACCGCTGCTGTTTCTTTTATATTTCCCCAACCTAATAATAAAATCAAAGGGGTTAAAATAATACCTCCTCCTATTCCTAAAATACCAGATATAAAACCTATTACTGCACCTATAAAAAGAGCCTTTTTAAATGGAACTACTTTTATATTTTCATCCTTATTTTTCTCAAATTTTACCAATATTCTTATCGCAACAAACAGTAAAATAATACCTAAGATTACTTTATATAAATGGGTCTCTATCTTAAAAAAACCTCCCATAAAAGAAAACGGAATTGAGGTAATAGCAAAAGGGTAAAATAAATTCCAGCGAAATTGATTTAATTTATAAAAAAATAAAAAAGCAATTGAAGATACTAATATGTTTAGCACTAACGCTGAGGGTTTCATTATTTCGGGTGAAAACGAAAACAAACTCATCAACGCTAAATAACCACTTGCTCCTCCGTGTCCTACACTTGCATATAAAAATCCAATAAGTCCTATAAGGAATAAAAATAAATTTGATTCAATATCCATCTTAACTAAATTACGAGCATAGAGTATTACTCGTTACCCTAATTAAGACAAATTTATCTTTTTCATATTTTAATTTATATGATAAATATCAACTATAGAGTTTGATTTAATCTTATATTCTCCAGCTTCTATTTTTACAAGTATATTAGCTAATGCAAAAGTATTAAGCATATTAGAATTTTGATGACTAAGTATGGTTACCTTTTCACCATCATAATAAGCCTTTAAAAACTGAGTTCTTGAATTTTTAACTACATAATCATGCGCAAGAGTTGCTTTCATAAATGTATTAGGGACTTGTCCTTGCATTTTTTTATAATAGGCAATACATATATATAATAACAACTAAGCGAAGCCGCTGGATTTCCAGGTAAAGCATATACGATCTTGGAATCCTTTAAACCTACATATAACGGTTTTCCTGGTTTTTGATTTACTTTATAAAAAAGGGTTTCTACGTTTAATTCTTGTAACGCATCGTACACAAAATCATAATCTCCTACAGATATTCCTCCTGATATAAGTATAATATCATGGTACAACATAGCTTTTTGAATACTATTTGTAGTAAGTTCTTGATCATCTTGTACTTTGTAAACATTAATTTCCTCTGTATAATTAGTTAGGGCTGATTGTAACATAATACCATTACTCTCATAGATTTTTCCGAAAGTTAACTCTATACCTGGATCAATTAATTCGTTTCCTGTTATAACAATTCCTATCGAAGGTTTTTTATATACGGATACATGGGTAATTCCTAAACAAGATAAAAAACCAATAGCTGGCGGAGTAATTTGAATTCCTCTTTTTAGAGCTAAATTTCCCGATTGTATTTGTTCACCAATAGGTCTTATATTTTCATTATATTTAGGTAATTCTAATAAAATTAATTTTTGATTTTTAATCTTACATTTTTCAATAGGAATGACAGCTACTGTACCTCTTGGGATAGCTGCTCCTGTAAAAATTTTTATTGCTTGAAATTCTCTAATTTCAGACTGAATACTATCTCCTGCTTTAATTTTTCCAATTATTTGAAACTCTAAAGAATCAAGATTTGCTATAGCAAAACCATCCATTGCAGATTGTTCAAAAGGAGGCATATTTATAGGAGAAATAACATCTGGAAGCAAGTACATAACCATTAGAATCCTTTAATAAAATTTCTTTTGTAAAAAGTTCTACTTCTATTTCTTGTATTTTTTTTAAAGCTTCTTCAACAGATAGCATATTTTTCAGTTTATATAAAGGTTTGTATTTAAATGACTAAAGAATAAGATTTAATCATATATGTAAAAATAATAAATGTCTTTATTTAAATGAAATTGATTAAGAGTTATTTTAATAAGTATTTCTTATCTTAAAAAAGCATTACCCAAAAAAACAATATGTTAAAAATCAAAAAAATAAACTATATTTATTTAAGAAAATAACTTAATATTGTAGCTTCATCATAAAACAAATAGATATGAAAAAAATTATGTTTTATTGTTTTCTATATTATCTATGACTTCAAATATGAAAGCACAAGAAAATGCAAAATTTGAATCAAAAAAGAATATCAGAAAACGTTACGTATGGACAAAGGTTCCTCTCATGAAAAAGCATTAAATGCCATAGAGAAATCATACGGACTGGATAAAAATAACCAATATAAAGTTAGCTCAGTAACTTCTGATATTAAAGGTTTTACACATCAAAAACATCAACAATATTATAAAGGATTAAAAGTAGAATTCGGTACTGTCATTACTCATGAAAAAAATGGTTTGGTTGAATTAGTAAATGCAGAACTATATAATGCAAAATCAGTAGATTTAACTCCTAAACTTTCAGCTCAAAGATGTTTTCAATATGCTTTAGATTACGCAAATGCAGAAAAATATTTATGGGAAAATTTAGAACAATCCAAAATTTTTGAATATGAAAAACCTAAAGGAGAATTAGTCCTTTTTCCTGATACCAATTCTGGAAAAGTATATCTAGCATACAAATATGACATATATTCTATAAAACCTATTTCTAGAAAAGAATATTATATTAATGCTAACACAGGAGCTCTTTTATATACAAATCCTTTGATAAAACACTTCCATAAAAATTTAGTTTCAAAAGATCAAATAAAAAAAACAGGTAAACAAATAGAAAATATTATTTTTCCTACTGCATTAGCTTCTGGAAATGCAGCTACCCGTTATAGTGGTAATAGAACTATAGAAACCACTTTTGATACGAATCTAAACAAATATATTTTATCCGATGCAACAAGAGGAAAAGGTATTGTTACCTATAATTGCGCTAATGGTAATTATACTAATTCTCATTTTATGGATAATGACAATAACTGGACAGCTGCTGAATTTCACAATGCAGCTAAAGATGATGCAGGATTAGATGCACATTGGGGAGCTCTAAAAACGTATGATTTTTGGAAAAATATTTTTAATAGAGATAGTTTTGATAATAGAGGAAGTCTCATAAAAAGTTATGTTAATCTTGATCTAACCCTGGTTGATCCTACAAATAGCTCTAGTGATAATGCCTTTTGGGATGGTCAATTTATGAGCTATGGCAAAGGAACTACTCTTGATGCTTTAACAGCTGTTGATATTTGCGGTCATGAAATAGGACATGCTATATGTACTTATACAGCCGATTTAGCATATAAAAATCAATCAGGGGCAATGAATGAAGGATTTTCAGATATTTGGGGAGCATGTATTGAACAATATGCTAAAAATGGTAATCTGAATGCAGCCGCTGATACTGCCAGTCCTGGTACATTAAATGTTTGGAAAATAGGAGAAGATATAGGAAACTCTTTACGATCTATGAGTTACCCTAATACAAAAAGAGATCCTGATACTTTTTTAGGATTATATTATGTAGATACGCAAGATGATACTGGAGTTACTCCTGAATGTACTGCTCCAAATGATACAAATGATCAATGTGGTGTACACACTAATAGCGGTGTCTTAAATCATTGGTTTTACATACTAACGGCTGGTAAATCAGGCACTAACAATGCTAGTTTAGCAAACGGAGGACAAGACGTATATAATGTTCAAGGAATAGGTATGGCAAAAGCAGCACAAATAGCCTATTATGCTGAAAGAGATTATTTAACCCCTAACTCAACTTTTATGGATTGTAGAAATGCAACCATAGCAGTAGCAAATTCTTTATATTGCTCATCCAGTCCTGAAGTACAATCCGTTACTAATGCTTGGTATGCTGTAAATGTTGGAAACGCATATAATGCTGTTGCTAATGATATTGTCTTAAAATCTCTACAAGGAGGTAATTTAAATGTAAATTGTGGTGCACCCTATAGCCCTACAATTACTTTTGAAAATGGTGGATCTAATGTTATTAATGCTGCTACTATTACCTACAATATAGACGGTGGAGCCAATTCTACTCTAAATTGGAATGGAAACTTAGCTCAATGCGAACAAGTAACTCAAGCCTTAAATGTAAATAATTTAAGCAGAGGTTATCATATACTAAATGCTACCGTTAGTATAGTAAATGATGACTTAATGACTAATAATAACAAATCCATGGTAATATTAGTAAATGATTCTAGTAACATAGGCACATTAAATACATTCAATACACCTAATGATGTTCTAGTTTCAGTAGACCAGGGAAATAAAAATAATACTGTTTGGGAAAGAGGTTTTGTAAATAAAACAAATTTATCAGCTGCAGCTACTGGTAATTCACCAGGATATGCTACAAAATTAGTAGGAAACTATCCTGACAAAACAACCTCTTATTTAGTTTCTCAATGTTATAATTTATCTAATTTAACTAATGCCAGAGTAAGTTTTGATATGGCATTTGATCTTGAAAGCAACTGGGATATCATTTATTTTGAATATTCAACTAATAATGGTGCAACTTGGACTCCTCTTGGTAATGTAACCAACACTTGGTATAATAGCTCTAGAATACCTAATGGTATTGATTGCTTCAATTGTATTGGAAAACAATGGACTGGTAATTATAATATTGCTCCTTCCAGGAGGTAATGGTAATAATGGTAATAAGAGAAATTATACCCATAGTTTAGCAGAAGTAGGACCTGCATCAAATGCTATTTTCAGATTTACTTTTATATCAGACGATTCTTCTAATCAAGAAGGAGTATTCATTGATAATTTTGTTATACAAGGAACTTTAGGAAATGAAATAAATAATTTTGAAAAATTTGAAATTTTCCCTAATCCTTCTAACGGAAAATTTAATATTACCTTATCTACAGATCAAGAAGTAACTATTCAACTTTTTGATTTAGGAGGTAGAAATATGTTTGAAAGAAAATATGAAGCAAAAGGATCAGAATTTAATAGTGAAATAGATCTATCTAATATCTCTTCTGGTGTTTACATTTTAAATATAGAAAGTAAAAATAAAAAAGAATCAAGAAGAATTATTATAAATTAATTTTAAAAAATCTATAAAGAAGGTATCCAAAAAATAGACAATCTTATCATTTAGCTTTGTTTGATCAATTCTTTCTAATTTACCAAGAAAGTTAAAAATAAACAGATAAAATAAATCAAATAATACAATATATTATTAGGTTTCCCTATTATCTAAACAAAAACTAAGTGCTGGTTATCTACTTATGGAAACCTTCTTTTTTTATTCTATCTCAAGTATAAAATATTTTCTTACAACAATATAAAACCTTAATGAGGCTGTCCAAAAAGTAATAAACCCATAGATGACGGTATTGAGATTTGTGAGCAAAATTATAAGGCTAAGTTCTGGGAAAAATAAAGAAGAATGGTAGTTGTACGTCAAAAATTAAAAGAAAGACCCAATGCGCCAGGTAAAATATTAAGTCTTTTTCCTGAGGATCAGATTCACAAAAACTACAGATACACAGCCTATTTTACAAATCTAGAATTTGCTCCATCAGAAATCTGGAAATTCTATCATCGTAAAGGCGATGCTGAAAATAGAATAAAAGAATTGAAATATGACTTTAGCTTTGACAGATTTAATTTGAAAGATTTTTTCCTAACCGAAGCAGCTCTTATTTTTACTATGATAGCTTATAATTTAATGTTTCTTTTCAGAACATTTGTTTTACAAGAAAAAACTCAGAAAACACTAACAACATTGCGATATAAAACCTTTGCCATAGCGACATATTTTTAAAAACAAATTTATCATTTTGTTTTTAAAATTGCACTTAAAAAAAAAGAAGAGCTTGGTTCAGTGGTCTTTGGAATTATAACATCAGCTATCCTTTTGAAATCTCTAATGCGTAATTTGGGTTTATATACTTAATTTAATTTGATCACATTGATTTGATCCAAAAAGGTAAAAAAAAAGCACCCTATAAAGGATGCTAATGTGGGCGATAAGGGATTCGAACCCCTGACCCCCTCGGTGTAAACGAGGTGCTCTGAACCAGCTGAGCTAATCGCCCGATAAATTCTTGAACGTATGAAACTTTAAGTTTCTTCTGTGGGCGATAAGGGATTCGAACCCCTGACCCCCTCGGTGTAAACGAGGTGCTCTGAACCAGCTGAGCTAATCGCCCGATAAATTCTTGAACGTATGAAACTTTAAGTTTTTTCTGTGGGCGATAAGGGATTCGAACCCCTGACCCCCTCGGTGTAAACGAGGTGCTCTGAACCAGCTGAGCTAATCGCCCGATAAATCTTTTGAACGTATGAAACTTTAAGTTTCTTTTGTGGGCGATAAGGGATTCGAACCCCTGACCCCCTCGGTGTAAACGAGGTGCTCTGAACCAGCTGAGCTAATCGCCCGATAAATTTTTGAACGTATGAAACTTTAAGTTTCTTCTGTGGGCGATAAGGGATTCGAACCCCTGACCCCCTCGGTGTAAACGAGGTGCTCTGAACCAGCTGAGCTAATCGCCCGATAAATCTTTTGAACGTATGAAACGCTAAGTTTCTTCTGTGGGCGATAAGGGATTCGAACCCCTGACCCCCTCGGTGTAAACGAGGTGCTCTGAACCAGCTGAGCTAATCGCCCGATAACATCTAGAAGAATATTCTTCCGTTATTGTGGGTGCAAATATAAGATAGTTTTTTTGTAAAACAATAAAAAAATAAAGAAAATTATACAATTTCTGCTACCACAAATGTACTTCCTCCTATATAAATAAAATCTTGAGCACTAGCCAAGTCCTTTACTCTTTTATAAGAATCTGAAACAGAAGAAACTATCTCATTAAAAATCAAACCATGTGATTCAGCAATAATTTTTAATTTTTCTGGAGCTAAACCACGAGGCACATTAGGTTTTGTAAAAATATAATAAGCATCTTTAGGGAAAAGCGGCAAAATATCATCTAAATCTTTATCATTAACAACTCCTAAAATAAAAAATAAACGATTATAGGTTTCTTTTTTAATTTGATTTAACACAATTTTTAATCCGTGACTATTATGAGCAGTATCACAAATAACTTTGGGCATAGCATCTAATTGTTGCCAACGTCCTAGCAAACCTGTATTCCTGACCACACTTAATAAACCTTTTTTTAATTGTTCTTCTGTAATAACAAAATAATCTTGAAGAACTTCTATTGTCTGCAAAACTGTCTTTTTATTTTGTTTTTGATAATCTCCTAGTAATTCACATTCGTATTCTTCAAATATTCGATCGGAAGCAAAATAAATAGTTGAATTCATTTTTTTTGCTTTCTCTAAAAATACGCTCTGTGTTTCGGGTAGATATTCTCCTATTACCACAGGAACATTGGATTTTATAATACCTGCCTTTTCAGAAGCTATAGCACACAGTGTTGTTCCTAAAAATTGTACATGATCCCAACCTATATTAGTTATAACGGATATTAAAGGTGTAATTATATTGGTGGAGTCTAATCGTCCTCCTAAACCAACTTCTATGATTCCTATATCTACATTTTTATCTGCAAAATATTGAAAAGCCAATCCGACTGTCATCTCAAAAAAGCTTAAATGATTTTCTTCAAAGAAAGTTTTATTTTTTCGAATAAATTCTACTACATAATCTTCTGTTATAACCACCCCATTTATCCGAATACGTTCTCTATAATCTTTTAAATGAGGAGAGGTATATAGCCCTACTTTATATCCTGCTTCTTGTAAAATAGATGCTAACATAGAAGAGGTTGATCCTTTACCATTAGTCCCAGCTATATGAATTGTTTTAATTCTTTTTTCAGGATTTCCTAAATGATTAGCCAATAAAACAGTATTTGTTAAATCTTTTTATAAGCGGTAGCTCCTTGTTGCTGATACATAGGCAGCTGTGCAAACATCCATTGAATTGTTTCTTGATATGTCATAAAAAACAGGCAACTATTGCCCTACTTCAAAATTAAAAACGATAAAACCTATTTGCTTTTCAGGGGCATGCTCATCGGAATGCCATCTAAATGCTCTTGCAGCATCTATTGCAGGATTTACTAAACAAGGATTTGTATTTGTTGTTCCTTTTACATAGTTAGCCATTATTACCTGACCATTTCTATTTACTATAACTTGTACAACTACTCTTCCTGTTTCATTACAATCTTGTACTTTACGAGATCTAGATGCTAAACTTCTTCCTTTTAATCCCCATCCAGACCCTCCTACTCCTGAACCTGATCCGTAAAATGAATTAGCATACCGACTTCCTTTTAGTTCTCCTTTATCCCCTGATACTTCATCATTACCATGTCCTTCATTAGCTCCTGCTATTTTAGGTCCATTAATAAAACTAGATAAAGCATCATCCGTTGACTTACTAGGCTTTTGCTCCTCTTTTTTATCTTTTATCTGTTCTTTTAGTACAGTCTTTTTAATAACGGGAGCATCAGTAGATTCATTATTTAGTATATTTTCTTCTTCATTTAGATGATCGGGCTGGGCGATCTTAGGTTTTGGCGAAGAAATAACCATTTCTTCTGGCTGTACCTTACCCTGCCCTAAATCAGTTGTTCCAAAATTGATCATTATTCCATTTTCTGGCGGAGGATCAACATACGTTAATCCAAAAAACAGAAACAGGAAGAATAGGATTACAAAAATTACCGAAGTAATAACAAATGCTTTTTTTTCCTCTGGTGTTTCTAAAAATAACATATTATTTAGGTCTTACTGCTAAAACAATTTTTATTTGATTACGATTGGCTATATCCATAACGTAAACGGCTTTTTCTATCGGCACTCCCTCGGCTACACGAAGTATAACGGATTTATTTCCGTTACCAAGTACTGATAATAATTTAGCTTCTATTTCATTTTCGGTAATCGCTTGCTTATCTATATAATATTTTTTATCTTTATCTATACTTATTGATATACTTTTATTATTATCTGTTTTTCCCTTTGCTTTTGGCAAAACTAAGTCCAAAGCATTAGTTGTAACCATAGTTGATGTTAACATAAAAAATATTAACAATAAAAAAACTATATCTGTCATTGACGACATATTAAATTCAGCCGAAACTTTATTTCTTCCTCTTAGATTCATATCTATCGTTCATTTAATAAATCCAAAAACTCAACTGCATTTAACTCCATTTGATGCACTACTTTATCTGTTTTTACAACTAAATGATTATAGCCTACATAAGCTATTAAACCAACTATTAAACCTACTACTGTGGTCATCATAGCAGTATAAATACCTTCTGCTAACATACCTACTTCTATTTGCCCTCCTCCACTTGCCATTTTATGAAAAGCCATAACCATTCCTACAACTGTGCCCAAAAAACCAGTCATAGGACCAGCCCCTGAAAGTGTAGCTAACATGCTTACATTTTTTTCTAGTTTATAAACTTCTAATTTTCCTGCATTTTCTATAGCTGTATTAATATCTTCTAAACGATTTCCTATTCTTGAAATACCTTTTTCAATTAATTTAGCAACTGGTGAATCAGTTGCTACACATAATAGTTTGGCTGAATCCAACCTACCATTAGCAATATGATCTTTTATTAATAACATGAATTTATCATCTATTTTAGATGCTTTATTAATTGCCATAAGTCGTTCAAAATACAAATACAATGCAAAAAACAGCATAACAAATAAAGATAACATAATTATCTGACCTACTAATCCTCCTGAAGTTAATAATTCCCATACAGATAAGGTCTTTTCTACTGGTACATCTTCTAGATTAGCCTGATTAATAGTTGTAGTAAGTGAATCTACTTGAAGAAATAAGCTCATATTTTTTCTTATTTTAAACGATTTTATTTTGAAATAATTGTTTGGTAAATATAACGGTTTTTGATTTAAAGTTAAAAATAACACCAAATACTGTACCATTTATAACAGCATTAGAAGAATAACATATTAACTAGTTGATAACAAAAATTTTAATAATATATTCTAAACCCTAATGATTGACAAAGGCTATATTGTTTTTCAAATAAAGTCTCTGTTAAATCTATTATGTCATCAATTTCTTCCATTAATGAAAAATACAAATTATCTAAGATCGTACTCAAAATAGGGACATTATTAACGTATCCTGAAAGTGCTTTAGCTCCTGTAACATCTAAAAAGTACTGAAAAGTTTCTTCATTTAAATCCAAAGGAAGAGTATTTGCAAAATGGATTATTTTTCCTTTTAACTTTCCTTCAAAAAATTCTGCTATTTCTTCAAAAGTATAATAATAATTATCTATTTTAAGCTCATTAGCTCTTCCTTGCATTACTAAATAAATAACTGCATAATCCTTAAAATAACGATCTTGAAACAACAAAGCACTAATACTTTCTTCAAAACCTTCTATACTATCAAAAGTTTTGTATATATTGGTTATTTTATATTGATATGCTAAATTTTCTAATGAGGCTAAAACAACGCTTCTTTTTTCTTCTGTTACATCCGCAACAGATTCTAAACAATAAATATGGTGGTTTTGTGACATTATTCCTTAATTTGCTTACATTCAAATCATCTTATAAATCAAATATATTTTTCTTTTTGAGTCTTTCATTAACAAAACAACACAAAGTTATCTAATTCATAAAATAGTTTGGTAATATACCTTTTTTTTATTTTACGAAATTATCATCAAATTATATTTTGGGTTTTACAAAATTAAACCCATGCAATATCTTTAACAAACAGTTAATTCTTTTTAACAAAAGAATATTTTATTCCATAATTCATATTATTTCTTTTTTAGCAGTAAGATAATAAGATTATATTATTCAAGTATCAATTAAATCAATATCTAAAAAAATGTTTATTTAAATATTTTATTGCAAATTTGCATTACCAAATTAATTAAATCATGCCAAAAGTTTCAAATAAAGGGCTTCAAATGCCAGAATCTCCTATCAGAAAGTTAGTACCTTATGCAGAAACTGCAAAAAGAAAAGGGCACAAAGTATATCATTTAAATATTGGTCAACCAGACATTCAAACCCCAGAAGTAGCTTTAAAAGCAATTCAAAATACCGACATTAAGGTTTTAGAATACAGCCACTCTGCTGGTTTTGAAAGCTATAGAACAAAATTATCTGAGAGTTATAATAAAATAGGATTACCTATTAAAAAAGAAGATATAATTATAACAACAGGAGGATCAGAAGCACTATTATTTGCTTTGGGTAGTACAATGGATTCAGGTGATGAAATTATTATCCCAGAACCTTTTTATGCAAACTATAATGGTTTTGCTACCGCATCTGGAGTAAGAGTAGTTCCTGTAATGTCAGGAATAGAAACAGGTTTTGCTCTACCTCCTATTGCTGATTTTGAAAAATTAATTACACCTAATACCAAAGCAATCTTAATCTGTAATCCTGGAAACCCTACTGGTTATTTATACTCACAAGATGAAATAAACCAATTGGCAGAATTAGTAAAAAAATATGATTTATTCTTGATTGCTGACGAAGTCTATCGTGAATTTGTTTATGATGAAGAAGCAAAACATTATTCTGTCATGAATATTCCTGGAATAGAAGATCATGCTATTATGATTGATTCCGTTTCTAAAAGATATAGTATGTGTGGAGCGCGCATTGGATGTATTGTTTCAAAAAACAAATTAGTCATGGAAACGGCTATGAAATTTGCTCAAGCTAGACTTTCTCCTCCAACTTATGAACAAATAGCTAGTGAAGCAGCTTTAGATACACCACAAAGTTATTTTGATGAAGTAATTAAAGAATATAAAGACAGAAGAGATACTTTAATTACTGAAATGAATAAAATCCCTGGAGTAAAAATTGCCACTCCTAAAGGTGCTTTTTATTGTATTGCACAATTACCAGTACAAAATGCTGATGATTTTGCACAATGGTTATTAGAATCCTTTGATTTTAATGGAGAAACTGTAATGGTAGCACCCGCAGCTGGATTTTACTCAACACCGGGTATAGGACTCAACGAAGTACGTATTGCTTACGTATTAAAAAAAGAAGATATTATCAAATCTGCTCAAATTTTAGCCGAAGCACTAAAAACGTATAACAAATAATACAATTATTTTAGTTTTTAGTAATTCACTATATTTGCAATTCAAAAAATTTTGAAATAAACTATATTTATATTAATGGCTCATAACGAAGAATTTCACGACGAATTAGGACACAGTCATATAGCAACTAGTGCCACTACCCCTTTGCGTAGTGACGCTTTTGATTTATCAGACGAAGAAAAAATTGCTTCAATCCGCAAAGATGTTGAAAGTATTTTAAATACTTTAGGAATGGATTTAACAGATGATAGCTTAAGCGGCACGCCTAATCGTGTGGCAAAAATGTTTGTTAAAGATATTTTTGGAGGCTTAAACCCAGATAAAAAACCAGGATCTTCTACTTTCCAAAATCATTATAAATACAATGAAATGTTAGTAGAAAAAAACATTGTAGTTTATTCTACTTGTGAGCACCATCTTTTACCTATTATTGGTCGTGCACATGTTGCTTATATTTCTAATGGTACTGTAATAGGTCTTTCTAAAATGAATCGCATAGTAGATTACTACGCAAAACGCCCACAAGTACAAGAACGTTTAACCATGCAAATCGTACAAGAATTACAAAATGTACTAGGTACTGATGATGTAGCTTGTGTAATAGATGCTAAACACTTGTGTGTAAATTCGCGAGGCATTAAAGATATAGAAAGTAGCACTGTTACTGCTGAATTTGGTGGTAAATTCAAAAACGAAGCAACTCGTAAAGAATTTTTAGACTATATAAAATTAGAAACTAAGTTTTAAGTATTCAATTATAAGTGATTGAAAAAACAACCATTAAACACATAAATTCAATCACTTATTTTCAAATTTCAACAAATGCGTTTATATACATCCAACCCTATAAAAGTTTATAACACCTTAAGTGGCGAAAAAGAATCTTTCATCCCTTTACATGATGGTAATGTGGGTATGTACGTATGTGGTCCTACCGTATATAACTATGTACATTTAGGTAATGTTCGAACTTTCATGAGTTTTGATGTAATTTATCGTTATTTATTACATTTAGGTTATAATGTGCGCTATGTACGCAATATAACTGACGCAGGACATCTAACCGATGATGGAAATGTAGAAAATGATCGTTTTGTTAAACAATCACGTTTAGAAAAATTAGAACCTATGGAAGTAGTACAAAAATATACCGTATACTTTCATAAAGTTTTAGATCTATTTAACTTTTTGCCTCCCAGTATAGAACCCACAGCAACAGGGCATATTCTTGAACAAATAGAATTAATTCAAAAATTAATTAATAAAGGGTTAGCCTATGAAAGTCAAGGTTCAGTTTATTTTGATGTAGAAGAATACAACAAACAAGGTCTTAATTATGGGGAGCTAAGTAATCGAAATATTGATGAATTATTTGCTAATACACGTGATTTAGATGGGCAAAACGAAAAAAGAACCCTCAAGATTTTGCACTATGGAAATTTGCTTCTCCTGCACATATCATGAGATGGAATTCTCCTTGGGGAGAAGGATTTCCCGGCTGGCATCTAGAATGTACCGCCATGAGTACCAAATATTTAGGAAACAAATTTGATATTCACGGTGGTGGTATGGATTTAAAATTTCCTCATCATGAATGTGAAATTGCACAAGGAAAAGGATGCAATGGTTCTTCACCTGTAAAATACTGGATGCACGCTAACATGTTAACAATGAATGGATTACGCATGAGTAAAAGCACAGGTAACTTTATACTACCTATGGAATTAATTTCAGGTAATAACACTTTTTTCGAAAAAGCATTCAATCCTAGTATCATTCGTTTTTGTTTTTTACAAGCTCACTATCGAAGCGAGTTAGACATTTCTAATGATGCTATGATAGCAAGCGAAAAAGGGTATAATCGTTTAATGGAAGCTATTAAAAATATTGACTTGATTACGCCTAAAAATCAATCCTCTGTTGATATTCCTCAATGGGTAGAAAACTGCTATCAAGCCATGAACGATGATTTTAACACTCCTATTCTAATTGCTAATTTATTTGAGGGTGCTCGTATTATTAATATCGTAAAAGATGGCAAAGAAACAATCTCAAAAGAGGATTTAGATTTAATACGAAAAACAATGAATAATTTTGTATTTGACATTTTAGGTATTGAAAATCAATCATCAATTAATGATAATTCTAGCAAATTAAATGGTGTAATAGAAATGCTTATTACAATGCGTAAAGATGCACGTATTAATAAAAATTGGGCATTATCTGATCAAATTCGAGATCAATTACTAGAACTAGGTATCCAATTAAAAGATGGTAAAGAAGGAACTACTTATACGTATTAAAGCACATAAATATAAAAATTATAATCTCTTTTAAATTAGTATCGTTATTTTATTCTGATCAACGAACCGAAGAGTTTATAAAAACTTATACTATCTCGAAATAGCTGATTAAATATTAAATAATGCTCTTTTGAGATAGTTTTTCTTTATCTAATAAAAATAACATGAATCTAAAAAAATACTAATTCTTTCTCTTGTCTTCCTAGTACGAATATATCAATATATTATTTCTCCTTTAATGCCTGCTGCTTGCAGGTATCAACCTACTTGCTCTCAGTATATGGTAGACGCTTTAAAAAAACATGGTCCTCTAAAAGGATTATGGTTAGGTAGTAAACGTATATTACGATGCCATCCTTGGGGAGGTAGTGGTTACGATCCTATACCTTAAATATAAATAAATTTCTTATTGGTAAATATAAAATTTGACAACAAAAAGCTGCCCTATCTCTTACTTATAATTCTTTTTCAGAAAAAAAGATAGGGTTCCAAATATCTATTCTATTTCATCTATTAAAAAGGAACAGTCTTCTGAATTAATAATTTCTTTTTCTCGTTCTAGCATATATTTATATAATGCAAACTGAGCAAAAAGATATAGAAACATACATACAGAAGGAAAAATAGCTATTGATAGATAAAAAAGCTTTAACACTAAAAGAAATTGAATAATTGCAAAAAAAACAGCGTTAATTAAGAGCCAAAAATTCTTTTTACATTCTTTAATCATATAATTTGAAAGGGCAACTCCTCCTAAAAAGAAAGAAATAATACTTGAACTAGGTAAATATAAATCCCTTGTCCTAATTCATTTTTAGTTAAGAAAGTTAAATAGCCAAATGCTGTAAAAAAGGAAGAGTACCTATAATTACAGGTAGTTTTTTTTTGATAGGTTGATCTTTTACTACCAAATATATTACAATTCCTCTATATATAAAAAGAAAATAGATGCTACTACGGCACTATTAAAAGTTCGTGATACAAACAAAATATTAGCTATTAAAACAAAAAATAGAGCTAATAAAAAATATATATTACGTTCTTTAGAAACCACCCAATACATTAGCATCATAATAGGCATCAATAAAGGCTTTAAAATATACATTATTAAAAAATTATTAAAATATTCAGCTACAACTTCAAGTAATCCTATTGTAAAAAACAAAATTAAAAATCCTTTTTCTTGAGATTTTTTTCGCTATAAAGCATATATTTGACAGTAAATTAAACTCCTTATTTCTGACTCTAAAATTACAATTATTTTTTTTTCGAAGTATTATCTTTAATTAATTTCTACAGTTTTATACGAAAAGAGAAATCAGCAAATTATAAGATAAAATTTTCAGATATTTTCACAAAAACATAAAAAAAGCTGCTTATAAATAGGCAGCTGATTATTTTTATGAAAGAAAAAATTATTCGTTATGCAAAAATGATTGTCTATTTAATAATATTTCTTCTGTTTCTACGTGATTATCATCAGGTACACAACAATCCACTGGACATACTGCGGCACATTGTGGTTCTTCATGAAATCCTTTACATTCAGTACATTTACCAGGAACAATATAATAAACATCATCCGAAATAGGCGTTTGTGCAGTTTCTGAATCTACTTCTGTACCATCTGGAAGTATTATTTTTCCTGTTAATTTTGTACCATCTTTCCATCTCCAATCATCAGCTCCTTCATAAATTGCCGTATTAGGACACTCTGGCTCGCATGCCCCACAGTTTATACACTCATCTGTAATTATAATTGCCATATTTTCATGCTTTATGCCGCAAGCCCTAAGCTGTAAGCGTTCAACAATTTTAAAAGCTTTAGGAAGTAACATACAGTCTACTAAAGCTAAATATCTTATTTTTGTGCAAAAATACAATCTAAACCATATATAAGCAAGTAACCTATGTCACAAAAAGAAATTATTATTGCATTTTCTAAATTAGGAAATTTCTTAAAACAGTTTACACCGCAGGGCAATCTAGCAAATAATCAAACGGCATATAATGACCTTTTTTTGACCCATTTATCGATCTTATCCAGATCTCGAAAGCACATAATGGCTGGTTTACACCTGAACAAGTTTATTTTTCAATTCAATCTTGGGCAGATGCTTTAACAGAAGAAAACTTAATTCAATGGTTAGCACCTTACAGCTATAACGAAAAAAATCCCAAAACAATTGCACTTATTTTAGCTGGTAATATTCCCTTGGTGGGATTTCATGACTTTATATCTGTTTTACTTAGTGGAAATAAAGTGCTAGCCAAATTATCGTCTAATGATCAAAAATTACTTCCTTTTTTGGCTAATTATCTAAAAGCGGTAGAACCTAAACTTAAAAATAGAATTCTTTTTACAGAAGAAAAATTAGAAAATTTTGATGCTGTAATTGCTACTGGTAGCAATAATACAGCGCGTTATTTTGAGTATTATTTTAGGAATAAGCCTTCTATTATCCGTAAAAACAGAAATTCTGTTGCTATATTAGACGGTAACGAAAATAAAGAAAATTTATTTTTATTAGGAGAAGATATCTTTAGATATTTTGGTTTAGGCTGTCGTAATGTTTCTAAGATTTTTATACCTAAAGATTATGATTTCAAATTATTTTTTGAAGCCATTTATCCTTATGGTGAAATTATTCATTATGAAAAATATGCTAACAATTATGATTACAATAAAGCTGTTTTTTTAATGAGTCTTTTTAAAATATTAGATAATGAATTTTTAACATTAAAAGAAGATACAAGTTATGCTTCACCCATTTCTTCCTTATTCTATGAATATTACGAGGATCTAGAAGAAATTAAAAACCGTCTCATAAATGACCAAGATCTTATTCAATGTATTGTTTCAAATCAATTAGTAGAAAATAGCATTCCTTTTGGTCAAACACAAAAACCAAAACTCTGGGATTATGCAGACAATATTGATACTATTGCTTTTTTAAATTCACTATAAAATGGGGATTAAATTTTCAGACATAATAAAAAAAGAAAAAGAAAAAAAAACTCACATACACAAACCTCATTTTAACCTTGAGGCACGTATTAATTCCAATCGTTTACATACAACATACAATAAAAAGCAAACCATGAAAAAACACAATTATAGTGCAGGTCCTTGCATTTTGCCACAAGAAGTATTTGATCTATCTGCAAAAGCTATTTTAGATTTTAATGACATGGGATTATCGCTTTTAGAAATCTCACATCGCAGCGATGAATTTGTTGCTGTCATAGAAGAAGCTCGTGCTTTAGTTCTTGAACTTTTAGGATTAGAAAATAAAGGATATCAAGCACTTTTCTTACATGGTGGAGCTAGTTTAGAATTTTTAATGGTTCCTTATAATCTAATGAAAGTAAACGGAAAGGCAGGTTATCTTGAAACAGGTACATGGGCAAGTGGAGCTATTAAAGAAGCTACTCTTTTTGGTGAAACCATTATCTTAGCTTCTTCAAAAAATGAAAATTTTAACACTATACCTAAAAATTATATAGTACCTGATAATTTAGATTATTTTCATTGTACCAGTAATAATACTATTTACGGTACTCAAATGAAATCATTCCCACAATCTAATACGGTTATGGTTTGCGATATGAGTTCAGATATTTTCTCAAGAAATTTAGATTTTAGCAAATTTGATTTAATTTATGCTGGAGCTCAAAAAAACATGGGTCCTGCAGGTACAACTTTAGTAATTGTAAAAGAAGAAATATTAGGAAAAACAGGACGCATTATTCCATCTATGTTAGATTATCAACTACATATTGCCAAAGAAAGCATGTATAATACCCCACCCGTGTTTTCTATCTATGCCTCTTTATTAACATTGCAATGGCTAAAAAAAAATGGGAGGAGTTCATGCCATTGAAAAAATAAATAATGAAAAAGCCAAACTTTTATATACCGAAATAGATCGAAATCCTTTATTTGAAGGTACAGCCGTCACAGAAGACAGAAGTCTAATGAATGCCACGTTTGTTTTAAAAAATACAAAACACGAATCCATCTTTGATCAACTTTGGGAAAAGGCAGGTATTTCAGGACTAAAAGGACATCGTTCTGTTGGCGGTTATAGAGCCTCTCTTTATAACGCCTTACCATTAAATAGTGTTCAAGTTTTGGTAGATGTAATGAGAGAATTTGAAAATTTAGTTTAACACAACACTTTATAAATGAAAATATTAGCCAATGATGGTTTATCTGATCAGGCCATTTTATTATTAGAAAACAATGGGTTTAAAGTATTAACTACTAAAGTAGCACAGGAACAGCTAAGTAACTATTTAAATAAAAACCAAATAGACATTCTTCTTATACGCAATGCTACCAAAATCAATCAATCTATAATAAATGCTTGCCCTAATTTAAAAGTAATAGGCAAACTAGGGATTGACACAGATAATATTATAACAGACCCTAATCATTCAAACACTATAAAAATCTTAAACACCCCAAACGCTTCCAGTAAATGCTGTTGCTGAATTAGCTATAGGACATCTTATTTCAGGAGCTCGTTATTTACATGATTCTAATAGGAATATGCCTTTAGAAGGCGATACTCATTTTAATCAACTAAAAAAAGTATACAGTACTGGTTTAGAATTAAAAGGAAAGACCTTAGGAATTATAGGATTTGGAAAAATTGGTAAAGCCGTTGCTCAGAAAGCATTAGGGCTAGGAATGAAAGTTATTGGAACAGCAAAAGAAACAAAACAAGTTCCTGTTGACATTGAATTTTACTCCAATCAAAAAATTACAATTCATATTGATCTAATGCCTTTAGAAGACCTACTCCCCTTAGTTGATTTTATTTCTTTACATATACCCGCACAAAAAAATTATCTCTTAACCGCTAGTGAATTTAAAAAAATGAGACAAGGTGTAGGAATAATCAATTGTTCAAAAGGTGAACTCATCAATGAAGTAGATTTGATTGAGTATCTAGAAAATAAAAAAATTAGTTTTGCTGGTTTAGATGTTTTTCAAGGAGAACCTAATCCTGCTGTTCAGTTATTAATGCACCCAGACATTTCATTAAGTCCTCATATAGGAGGAACTAGTGCTGAAACTTTAGAAAATATGAGTATCGAAATAGCTCACAAAATTATTGATTTATATACATAAGAAATATCATTTTTAATCATTATTTTTATAAACATAACCAAAACATAATCAAAATGTCAGAAATTTTAGATTTAATCAATAGTGATTTAGGAAAACAAATGGTTACTAATATCAGTAATAAAGTAGGTACTTCCAGAAGGAGAAACTTCAAATGTTTTAAGCTCTGCTCTCCCTCAATTAATCCAAACCATGCAAAGTAATTCAGCTACCGAAGCTGGAGCTGGAGGATTACTAAAAGCATTATCAAACGGTAAACATAATACTAATTTATTAGATACTATTACTCATTTATTTAATAATGGAATAGACTCTCAAGATGGAGTTAAAATATTAAGCCATATATTAGGTAGTAATCAACCTAATCTAGAAAATAAATTAAGTTTATCAACAGGCCTTTCAAATGATAAAATTGGTTCTATTTTACAAATGGCTGCCCCTTTATTAATGTCCTTTTTAGCTGGTAAAGCAAAATTAGCCAATGTACAAAATGGAACTGATTTAGGAGGTTTATTAGGAAGCCTATTAGATGGAAAAAGTATAGGTAATCCAAGTATTACATCATTGTTAGATCAAGATGGCGATGGTCAATTAGGTATTGGAGATGCTATTACTCTTGCTAATAAAAAGGAGGATTAAATGGATTATTAGGAAACCTTTTTAATAAATAACGAAAGGATCTAAAAAGTCAAAACTCAGCACCTAACCTATCAACTCTGCAACAGAAGAAATCAGATCATCAGTGTCATCTCATTTACTTCGCTTGTTAGTTCGTTCAAATCTTATCTTGTTAGAAATGATACGATTACGACCTTTTAGATAGCCTTAACATTTTATCAAACCTTTTAGTTTATACAATTATCTTTTCAAAAAGACCACTAATTTACCTTTTATAGTGGTCTTTTATTCTAAATCCTACATACATATATGTTCTTACATTTAAAATAATAATATTAAAAACACTTTTATATCATTTAAAATTTCCTCATAATACTATTTTTTTAACCTTGAGATTATCCAAAAAGTTTGCAATTTTGTTCATTTCGACCAAAGGGAGAAATCACATAATGCTGATTATGAAACTTCTCCTTCCTTTGTCGGAGTGACAAACTTCATGTTGATTTAGACACTATCCTATAAAAGCAATAAAAATTAGCGTTGGTTCTCGATGCGCTTCGCGCTCTAACTAACGATAATTTCAATTATATACTCAACTGTTTGTTCGAGTTGTTTTAAAATAAAAAAAACATATCGAGAATTTTACTTTTTAATCCAGTATATTTTAAGTTTAAATAGCATTAACCACTTTTTACATATTTTTAAAATAAAAAACATAACTATCTATAAAATAACATTATAATAAAAATACAAACTATTTATTACATACATCAAACTTTATGTTTAAAAAAAATAAATAACAATCATTCTTACATATTTGTTTTTATTAAAATTTTATTAAATTTAGGCGACACATATACCCCAAAAAACAATGGTTGAAATCGATATCGAAAAGGAAAATAAAGCAATAGCTCAGGAGTATAAAGAATTACTTCGCATAAGTTATCAGACATTGAGCGATGATGATAAAAAACTGATTCGCAAAGCTTTTGATTTTGCAGTAGATGCTCATCAAGATCAAAGAAGAAAATCAGGAGAAGCTTATATATTTCATCCTATAGCAGTTGCAAAAATTGTGGCTGGAGAAATAGGATTAGGTGCTACAGGTATAGCTGCCGCACTTTTACATGATGTAGTTGAAGATACAGACATAACAGTAGAAGAAATAGAAAAAGCATTTAATCCTAAAGTAGCTCAATTAGTAGCTGGTTTAACTAAAATCTCACAAGTCAAAAAAGACATGAATGTCTCTATGCAGGCTGAAAATTTTAGAAAAATGTTATTAACACTAAATGATGATGTTAGGGTTATTATCATTAAGTTGGCCGATCGCTTGCATAATATGCAAACTATGGAATCAATGGCAGAGCACAAACAATTAAAAATTGCCTCTGAAACACTCTATATATATGCTCCCTTAGCTCATCGTCTTGGACTCTATAACATAAAAACAAAACTAGAAGATTTGGGGCTAAAATATACAGAACCCATCATATACAATGACATTGTTAGTAAAATTAAAGAATCAAAAGAGGAACAAGATGCATATATAAAAAACATCTCAGACATTTTACAAAAATCATTAGATGAAGAAGGAATAGATTATATTATAAAAGGTAGACCAAAATCTATTTACTCTATTCGAAGAAAAATGGCAGCACAGAAAGTAAGTTTTGATGAAGTATATGACAAATTTGCTTTGCGTATTGTATACAAATCCAATCCACATGACGAAAAATTTCTTGCTTGGAAAATTTATTCCATTGTTACTGATCATTATCGTCCATCACCTAGTCGTTTAAGAGATTGGATATCCTCCCCTAAATCTACTGGTTATGAAGCACTACATATAACTGTTATGGGCCCACTAGGTCGTTGGGTAGAAATACAAGTTAGAAGTGAAAGAATGGACGAAATCGCAGAAAAAGGTTACGCTGCACATTATAAGTATAAACAAGGAGCTACAGAAGAAAGCAGCCTTGATACTTGGCTAAACCTTTTACGAGAAGCACTCGAAAATGCAGACAGTAACGCCGTCGATTTTGTTGAAGATTTTAAAATGAACCTTTACGCAAAAGAAATTTATGTATTTACTCCAAAAGGAGAAATTAAATCATTACCAAAAGGAGCTACCGCATTAGATTTTGCTTTTTCAGTTCATTCAGAAATAGGAATAAAAACACGTGGTACAAGAGTTAATGGAAAATTAGTACCGTTAAACCAAGAATTGAAAAGCGGCGATCAAGTAGAAATCATAACTTCTCCACATCAAAAACCCACAGTTACTTGGCTAGATTACGTTACCACTTCCAGAGCTAAAAATAAAATCAGAAATGTTTTAAATGAAAATACTAAAAAAATAGCTGAAGATGGAAAAGAAATATTAGAAAGAAAACTTCGCCATTTAAAAATTAATTTTAGTGAAAATACAATTAATGAACTCGTTGCTTTTTTAAGATTAAAAACCAGTTTGGATTTATTTTATAGAGTTGGAATAGGGTCTATTGACAATCAACAACTAAAAGATTATGCTTCCCAAAAAAGCAATACTTTAATTAATTTCTTTAGAGGGAAAATAAAAAAAGGACAAATAGCCAATCCTGAAATAATTCAAAAGGAAGAAATTACCCAAAAATATGATCTACTTGTGTTTGGAATTGAGCAAGATCGATTAGATTATAAATTATCAAGTTGTTGTAACCCCATACCTGGAGATCCTGTTTTTGGTTTTATAACAATCAACGAAGGGATTAAGGTACATAAAAAGACTGCCCTAACGCTATTAGTTTACAATCTAATTATGCCTATCGAATCATTCCTGCAAAATGGATTGATTCTACTCAACAGGATTTTAAAGCTACATTAAAAATCACAGGAATGGACACTCTTGGACTTACCAATGAATTAACAAGAGTAATTTCCAATAATTTAAATGTCAATATTCAAAGTATATCTTTAAGTGGAGAAGCAGGGCTTTTTACAGGACAAATAACAGTTGTTGTTCCTAATATTTCTATCCTAAAAAAAATGATAGAAGGAATTAGAAAAATTGATGGAGTTGAAAAAGTAACAAGAGAGTACACTAATTAATTTCAATAAAATTACGCTCTTATTTTATTAATAAAAATTATTATCTTTTAAAAACCCATTATCTTTTTTAAGAAATGGGTTTAAAATAAATATCATTAAATCTAAATTATATGATAATAAATTCAAACAAAAAACGAATAAAACAAATCTTTTATTTTCATTCTAATTTGGATACCTATAAAATAAAATTTTGTGAATTTTTTATTTTGTAACATATATTAATTAAACAAAAACCAAACACTCTATGTATCCCTAAATTTGAAAAAAGAAATATTATAAAAACATTTGGGCTGGCATTAACTATTGTAAAACCAGCCCTTTTCACCTTAAGCTCTTGCTTGAGATTAAAATACCCACAGTTAAACACTCATACCTATTCTCGATATGTACTTCTATTGATTTAACATCTTAATAACCAACAAATAACAAAAAGTCCCCATCTTCCTTGTATTTTTGTTAAGATTAAAAACCCAGAATAAAATGATTTAGATCTGTGCGATAAAACTAAATAATTTCTCTATAGCATAAAGAAATAAAATAAATAGTAAACTTTTTAGTTGAACATATTTGAAGGTATATATAAACAAATAATTTATGACTTTACTCTTTTATTCAATATTTAAAACTAATTCAAGTATACTATTTATTATTAAAATCCTTATATTCTTTTATTTCTTCTTCTAATAATTCAATTGCTCGGTTACGTATTTTTTGTGCTGTTTCCGAATTATTGAAATATCTAAGAGCGCTATAAATTGTTTGTCTTGAAACCTCTTGAAACTCTTTTCTAAGAACTTGATGATGTTTAGTACCTAAATTAATTGACGACCCCATAAACTTACTTTATTATATTTACATTTGTAAATGTACTCACAAAGAGCACAAGCAAATATATATACTTTTTTTCAAACAAATTATGATTTATTAACTTTTTTTCAAACACCATGTCCATCCAAGAAAGAATCCTACAATATATTAATTACAAAACAATTACACCTTATAAATTTTGTAAAGAATTAGGCTTTGCAATGGGTTACCTTGATAAAAGGGGAGCTATAAGAACAGATAATTATTTGAAAATTATAGAACACTATAAAGATTTAAATCCAGAATGGTTATTAAAAGGGGAAGGTAATATGCTAAAAGATTGTGCTATTCAAAAAAACATTCTTGATAATGAAAAAATAAATTATAAAGAATTAGCAGAAGCAAGAGAAGAAATAATAAAACTGTTAAAAGAAAAAATAAATATACTTACAGAAGAAAATTTTATTTTAAAAACTCGCCTAACAAAACAATGAAAATAAGAGTATTAAGACACTAAAATGTGACACTAATTATTTTTTAAATAAACCCCAAAACATAATTTATTTAATTTTAAACAATTTTCTCTTACCATTTAACTAACTTGTTATGTATATTCTACATTTTATTATATTATTTTTTTATTATCCTATCTCCCATTTTACCCAAACCAATTTAAAGGTATTTTAAAATTGATTCATTTTAAAGATATAAGATAGTAATTTTATTTAAAAAAACAAATATGAAACGTCAATTCAAAAAGATTACAATCTTTTCTTTCTATCCTTTTTAGAAAATTTAAAACTTTTTAATTCTTTTACATTTAGTATCGTTTTTTTACTCTCAGCTCAAACAAATAGTTTTTTTTGTTAGATTTGTAAAGACAAACATACATAATAGTTATGTAAATACAAAACTAAATATATTTTTTTTAACATAACTATTATGCTTTTAAAAACTAAAATGAATAAAAATGGATGCTAATTCTATAATTCTAGAAATTAAAAAAGAGGGTTAACTGGTTATAAAATAGCTGAAGAAACAAAACTCACAGAAGTTGGTATTAATAAAATATTAAATGGCACTTCAAAAAAACCAAGAGAATCTACTCTTAAAATTTTACATAATTATTTAGCTAACAAAAATTATTTAGATGAAAATTCTAAAGTAAGTTATGAACACAAGGAATCAATTGAGATAAATTTTTTAAAAACGGAATTAAAAACCGCAAATGACACAATTGTTTTTCTTAAAGAACAAAATGATTTTTTAAGAGAACAAGTTTCTTTTTATAAAGATAAACACGCTAGTAAAGAATATGACAACTTAGTTAAAACAATTGATAATAAAGTAGATTATTTGTATGAAACTTTTAAAGAAAAGGAATTAATAAGTCAACTAAGTAAAATGAAAAAGAAAACAAAAAAGTCTCTATTATAGAGGCTTTTTAAAAAACATACCAATACAATCTTTTTTATTTTTGAATTTTCTTCTGCTTGTATTCTTCTATATTCTTTCAAACATTGAGAAAATATCTTTTTAACGGTTTCTTCGTCAATTTCATTATTATCATACGACTCATTGGCTAACTTTGAAAGACGTATTAACTCATCATATTTACTCATAGGCTAATATTTATTTATTACTATATAAGACAAGTCTAACATTTTTTCAAGAAATATAATTTTTTTCTTAATTTTTTCTTTTTCTACTCTCTCTTTTTCCTTTATTTTAGAAATTCCTATCATAAAAACAATAAATAAAAGAGTTATAAAAATGGCATAAATTTTAGACCATCCATAGTCTGTTTTATCTTCTTTAAACACCCAAAATAAATACGTTGCATAAGTATAAACAGGAAAAATATAACTTATTTTATACGGTTTCATGTTAGCTCCTACAATTAGTAAAAGTGGAGCTATTATAATGGATGTTGCCCAAACCAAATCGGCTGAGTTATTATAACCACAATTATCATTAAAATTAATATTATAAACCATCACATATTTATCTAAATAAGATATTAATGCGGATACTATAATAAATATTGACCCTAAAGTTCTATACATTATTAATTAATTCTCGGAGGTTTAATTGTTCCTCTTTTATCTATTTTCATTTTAGAAAAAAATGGATCATTGAAACATATTTTTTCTTTTTTTAACTTCATAAATTCGTTATTATCAGAAAAACGAAATATAAAACCTCTACATAGGTAAGGAGATATTAATATTAAAATAATTTTTTTTTCATATAAGTATATGAATATCTTAAGTCATAAAACATTTTCATAAGAAAGATCATCAAAAACAGATATTTTTTACTCTATTTTATATAGATTATTTATATTCTTAAAGATCTAATTATTAAAATTTTATATATAAAATTTACACTAGACTATGTTTATTTTCAAATATTCTAATTTTTCAGTTTTAAAAACTCTAAAAGATACAAAGATTAAAAATAAGCTCTTTTTTATCACTTTTTAAACACCAAAGGCATTATGCTTATTCTATCTTTATATTCTTTTTAGAGTTTTCATTCAAGGATGTCCAATCCCTTTTATAATTCTTACTGTAAATTGCTGTTTTTTTGTTTATAAAGTTTAACAAAGGAACAACTCTTCTCTATTAGCATGATAATTTTCCCTTTAATAACCGATAATCAAGAAGTTTTACGGGGCGCAATTTAGTTTGTTTAAAATTAATTTAATTATGGTTTTTCCGTATATTATGTTAAAACTATTTTAAGTTTTATTTATTTTTTACATCAATATAGAGCTTCTTTTTAAATATTATTTAAACTATCATTTTTTTTAGTATATTATTTTCCTTTAGTTTATCAATTTCCTAACTCCAATTGATTTTTAATTAAATTAAAATAATCGCCTTTTTTATCAACAAGTTCTTGATGATTTCCTTTTTCTACTATTTTTCCTTGTTTTAATACTATAATTTGATTTGCATTTTTAACAGTTGACAAACGATGCGCAATAATAACAACTGTTCTTCCTCTAAAAAATTCTTGTAAATTATTATGAATTATTTTTTCATTTTCTGCATCTAATGCTGAAGTTGCTTCGTCAAAAAAAATAAATTCGGGATTTTTATAAATAGCTCGAGCAATTAAAATTCGTTGCTTTTGCCCTCCACTTAATTCGATTCCAGAATTTCCTACTTTTGTATTAAATCCCATAGGTAATACTTTTATCAACTCTAATATATTGGCTATTTTAGCTGCTTCTATTAATTTTTCTTCATCTATTTTTTCATCTGCTATTGCAATATTTTCTGCTATTGTTCCACTAAATATTTTTCCATCTTGTAAAACAATACCGCATTTTTTTCTCCATAAATTAGAAGAAACTTCCTGTAAATTAAATGAGTCCAACTGAATTTTACCTTTTGTTGAAGAGTAATAAGAAAGTAATAATTTTAAAAGAGATGTTTTTCCACTACCACTTGCTCCTACGATTGCAGTAATACTATTTTTAGGAATTGAAAAAGATATATTTTCTAAAACAAATGGATTAAAATTTCCTGGATATTTAAAAGAAACTTCTTTTATATCTATAACATTAAAAGTATTTTTTTCTATATCTATTTTTGTATGATTATCTTCTTCTTCAGTATCATAAATTTCATTTATTCGTTTATTAGCTATTGTGGCATCTTGGGTGTCTCTAATAAATGTGACTAAATTTTGAATAGGGTTTGTTAACTGACCTATGACGTATGAAATGCTCAATAATGTTCCTAATGTCATTTCTCCTTTTATAATAAAATAAGCACAAATGGCTATGGCTGTAATTTCTTTAAACTTACTTAAGAACTCGACTCCTATATTTTGATACATATTTAAAAATAAATTGCGGAGTTCTAGTTTATTTATTTTTTTCTGAATATTTAATATTTTATTTACTGTTTTATATTGAGCATGGTTTATTTTTATTTCTGGCATATTCATTATAAATTCATAAACTCCATTACTGTTTTCAGATTGACTTAAAAACATAGCATACTCTAACATTGCTCTTTTTCGTAAAAAAAAGGATACCCAAATTATTGAAAATATTGATAAGGTTATATAAACACTGAAAATAACAAGATTAAAATAACATAGTAAAGCACTAAAAATAAGTATATTAAATACACTCAAACTAAAATCAATCCCTTTCCAAGTAATAAAATTTTGTATTTTTTTTTGATCTTGAATTCGTTGTAAAGTTTCTGTATTAAGTCGAGTATCAAAAAAACGAATGGGTAGACGCATTAATTTGAGTAGTAAATTTTCTTTTAACAAGATACTCAAATGGTAATTAATTTTTGTTAGTAACAGAGTGCTTAAAAAATCAGATATAAAACTAGATATAAAAAGTACTATTTGTGCTGCTAAAAAATAATAAACTATATGAATATTTTTTAATATTATCCCTGAATCAATAATTTTTTGAAAAGTAAATGGAATATAAAAAGAAGTTATCAAACTAATGATTAGTAATATAATTGAACTCAGGTATTTCCATTTATTAATTTTTAAAAATGAAAAAGCGGTGATAAATGAGGGCGATTTTAGTATTGCTTTTTTACTTTCTTCTTGCCATTTAAAGTTTTTAAACTCTTCTGTTTCTTGAAATACAATCCCTACTCCCTTTTCATTATTTCCTTGCCATTCTTTTATAAAGATGTCCTTTTCTAAAATAATTTTACCATAAGCTGGATCAAGTATATGGTATTTATTTTTTTGTTTTTATATGTAATTTTTTCGAGTACTACAAAATGGTCTTGTTTCCAAAATAAAATTGAAGGTAAAGGAATTTCTTCTAGTTGCTCTTGTGTTAATTTTAAGGGAGTGGTTTGCAATCCTATTTTTGATGCTACTTTTGTAATATCTTGAATAGAAACTCCTATTCGAGTAAAATCAAATTGTTTCTTTACCTGTGATAATGCAATTTTTTTACCATAATAACTGATAATCATAGCTAAACATGCCGCACCACAATCTGTACTTTCAAGTTGATTGTAAAAAGTTACTTTTGATTTATTATAATGCAACATTTTCTTTTAATATTTCCTCTATTTTGGTTAAAACAACTTTATCTTTTTCAGATTCATCTCCATGAAAAACACAATATTCTTTTCCTTCATTTTCTATAGCGTGCTGTGTACATCCTCCATTGCATAAAGGCATAATTTTACAATTAAGACAGGGTTTGTTTTTAAATTTGGATGTCATTCTTCTATCTAAATAGCCATTTTCCCATACAAGTTCTCCTTCTTGTGAGATATATCCTGCTCTATTTTCAGAAAGAAAATCTCTTGCGGTACATTTGAATAAATCTCCATTATAATTTATAGTTGCACTATTTCTTTTATCTGCATAACAAGATGCTTTTACATTATCTGGAGAATAGATAACATTTGTTCTAAAACCTTTAGACTCGATAATAGAGACGTTGTTCATTAAAACTTTATTACTATCATCAAGCTGATCATTTTGCCATACACGATGAAAATCTATCAATAATTTTTTATTTCTGATTTCTTTTGGAATTTCTTCAAAATCATCAATAATTTTAAAACAATTGTGAATATTTTTATCAGTGTAATTGATTCGAAGAGTAATATTAAATCGTTCGTTTAGAAGTAATTTTTTCACATTTGCTATAATTTCATCATAGCTTCCTTTCTTTTTGTTTACAAATCTAACTTCATCATGTTCTTCTTTATAACCATCTAGAGTAATTTGTAAACTCGCGTACATATCGTATTTTTTAAAATAGTCAATAAAATAATCATTGACTAAATATCCATTCGTGGTAAAACTAACTGAATATTTTTTATTGTAATGGTTACTTTCTTCCCTTACATGATCTATCAGCGGAATCACATTCATTTTGAAATACAACAAGGGTTCTCCTCCAAAAAATGATAAGGAAAAGTATTTCATTTCGTTTTTTGAAATAGTTTTTGTTACAAATTTTTTCACTGAATCTAAAACTGAATATTCTAATTTAGAATCTTTAATATGGGTTTCATAACAATACCAACATTTGAAATTACAGTTCATTGTAGGATTAACTGTAAGCAAAAAAGTAGAATTATTTTCGTCTATTTTTTCACTAATTTTTTTTAATTTATCCGTTTCGTCTACATTGTCATCTATAACAAAATTATTTTCGGACAAATAATCAAAAAAAGTAGGATGTATTTCTTTTAAGTTATTAATACCTTCTATAATAGAGGCTTCTAAAATTTCTTTTAACTCTCTTTCTATAAAAAGAAATTTTTGTTCTAATGAATTGTACAACGCATATTTTCCTTTGTAAGGTAATATCGTATTAAAGCGACTATATTTTTTCATATTTTATGTTAGCCTATTATTTAGTTTATAAAAATTAAAAACAATACACACTTTGTCTTTATATCATGAAGGATATAAAAAGATGATTATAGATAAATTTTATCTATTTCTTTGTACTACAACCTGGTACACAGTTACCTACGCAATTCCCGTTTTTACCTTTTTCTTTCGTTATTTTTTGTTTTTTACAAGTAGCTGCTGCACAGTTTCCTCCATGACAATTATTAGTAAGGTTTGAATCTTGGTAATCAAAATTATCAACTGTACTAAAGATCGAAGAAAATCCTCCTATAAGTTTTTGTTTATCAACCTCATCTAGTTTTTCAAAATTTAAAAGTTTCATAGATTATTCCGTTTCTTATAAGGAAGTCATCCGAAAAGTATAAATCAATATGTAATTTATTATTCAATAGAATGAAAATTTCATTTTTCTATTTTTATCTTTATTTATAAACAAGATTATAGAGTCTAGCTATATTTAATTACATTGGATGTTATAACTTTCCGGATACTTCTTTTTAATTATTCTAACTCAATTTTATTACTAAACTTCTGCTGTACTAATATCTGATCCGCAGCCTGCAACACAATTACCACTTTGACAATTGTTTGTTTGACCGCATTTATAGTAGTTATCACCTTCTTTTAGTAAACCGCCTACTGCATTAATTGTTAAAGCAGTAGAAAAACCTCCTTTTAATGTTTCTCCATTAATTTCAAGAGCCTCAAATTTTGATAGATCAAATTTTTCTGTTTTGTTTGTTTTCATTTTTACTAGAATAAAAATTATTGTATTGTTTCTGCTTATTATTTCACCGAGCAGTCAGTTAATTTGCGCAAATGGTTATTTATAAATTCTATTTTCTGTATTGTACACTACAAATTATAGAAATTTAAAATATTTTAATTTGTTCTGTTTTTTTCTTCTTCGTTGCTTACTTTTCGATTTTTATTACTTATTTTATTATTACCCCATTTGTATATTAATTGTAAGTTTATATAACGAGAATCATAATATCCTTTATATTTAGTATCGATCATATTGCGAGTACTTAACGTGTTAAAATCGTTTGTTTTTAAAAGATTTTCAATTGTTATAATTGCTTGCATTTTTTTTTCAAAAAACGAAGCTCTTCCATAAAGACTTATCAATGTTCTTTCATAGTTATAAACTAGATCACCTGATCTATTAGGGAAGATATAGCTAACATCAAAACCTGCTGAAAGGGTTTTATCTTTTTTAAAATAAAATTATTACTTGTATTTATTTGCGCGCCCAAACCTTCATTGGTTTTAGGTGTCAGAGGATAAATTCTAGAATCGGAGTGTTGAAAATAAATATATAAGGTATTTTGATTTTCCCACCATTTTTTCTTCGTATAATTTAGCATTTGATTTAATCCGATGCTATAATTGTCAAAATAGTTAAGTTGTGTTATTCTTTGATAGTATTCATTATCATTAAGCATTACTACTTGTCCGAAATTATTTGTTTCTTTTAAAAAAACAAACTAGAACCTATATTGTCTTTATAATTAAAATTAAACTCGAGATTATTTGATATGCAGGGTTTTAAATTTGGATTTCCTTCTGAATATGAAAAGTTTGAGGTGTACCATCTAAATGGATTTAGATTAGAAAAACTAGGTCTATAAATTCTTTTGGAATAGCTTAATGAAATTGTTTTATTATCATTTATTTTGTACATACAATATATCGTAGGGAAAAACTGAGTATAATTTTTAGTTGTTATTTGATTTAAAGTGAGTGAATTTCCTTCTGTTTGTGTACTTTCAAGACGCATTCCTAATTGAGTTTGCCATTTTTCATTACCAAAAGTTTTATTTCCACTTATGTAAATGGCTTGTGTATTTTCTTTAAACTGAAATTTATTACTTTGATTAGAATCTTTTAAAGGTTGGCCTGTAGTGTTATCAAATAAATCTATATCATTATTGGTTTTTGAATATGATAATCGTATGCCGTAATTCAAATGAATCCATTTTAATGGATGTTGTATGTCTACCTGAGTTGAAATATTTTTAATATTTTGACTTGTTTGGTTTAGAGTATTTTGAAATTTTGAGGACAAACCTGATTGTGGTAGCGCAAAAGTTGTAGTGTTAAAATTACGATTAACAGCAGATGTATAACTCAAATAATCTAGATCAATACTTATTTTTTTACCTATTGTATCTAAATCTATATTTGAATGAAGATTAATTGTATTTAGTTCTTTTTTTCGCTTACTTTCTCCAATTGAATTAATATTAGCGGTTTGTTGTTGTCTTATATTATCTACAAGAGTTACTTCATTTGAATCATTTATATTGGGTTTACTGATATTGCCTACATATTGTATTCCTAAATTCCATTTTTTATTTACCTGATAGTCATATCCTAGACGATTACTCCAGATATTGGTATAATACTTTCCTATTCCTCTGTTTTCCCATTGTTGATTAGGATAATAAATAATCGAATTTTCAGTTCCTTTATAACTACCATTTGTATAAAGTGTGCTTATTACATAACTATTTTTGTCTTTTTATAAGTAAATGTTCCTCCTAGTCCTCCTGTAAAATAGGTATTTTGTTTTAAATTGGTTCTAATACTTGTATTCCATGTATCATTTTTGGCTTTTTTAAGAATAATATTAAGTAAACCGCTATTTCCTTCAGCACTATATTTTGCCGGTGGTGTTGTAATAACTTCTATTGATTTTATATTATCGGCTGCTATTGTTTTAAGATAATTTGTTAAATCGTCACCAGATAATGACATCAATCTACCATCTATCATGAGTCCCATTCCGCTTTTTCCTATCATGGTTATTAGATCATTTTGAATTCTTATTCCTGGTGTTACTTTTAAAGCATCTAAGGCATCTCCACTTGAAGCTCTAGTAGAATTTTGTACGTTAAAAATTACTCTATCTACTTTACGTTCTATTATTTTCTTTTGAGATATTATGGTTATTTCTTCTATTTTATTTATCTTTTCGGGATGTAAAATTCCTAGATTTGTATTTTCTTTTATTTCAACATTTTTTTCTATAAGAATTGTTCCTAATTGCTTTATTTGTATAATATAATTTGCTCTTTTTGGAACCTTTATTTCAAAATATCCTTGCTCGTTTGTTAGTTGACTAGAAATGGCTTCATTTTCTAATGTTGACATAATTACTTCTGCCATTACTATGGGTACATTACTCTGTTTCATTAGTTTTCCTGTAATTGTAAATTGTGCTTTAATAGTAATTGAATTCCTAAAATGAATAAATAGAAAATAATTTGTCTTAATTCTTGCATTTTACGTAGTTTGTTTAGTCTTTATTGATCTATCATTACTTTTAAGAAATTTCTTAAAAATCATATTCTTGTTATCTAACCCATCTAGTCTCTATTCTGTATCTTAAAGAAATTTGAACGAGTTAGCGGCGTTGATAATGTAATTTCTTCTATAGGTAAACAGAAATTAAATGTCATTTCTTATAATTTTTATTTCCGTATTCATTAGTTTAAAAAACTCTAAAAGAAATAAAAGTTAAAAAGATAATCTTCTATATTCTGTTTAGAGTTTTCATTTTAAGGATGTCCAATCCTACTACAATTTCAACTCAAATTTTGTTATTGTCATTAAAAAACAAATATTCTTGATTTTACCACAAGTAATCTCTCACACATAAATCACTGTGATTCAATAACTTTAAATAGAATAGTGAAATTTAATTAGTTTAAAAATATTCATAACGAGGTTTTTCCGTATATTTTGTTAAAATTCAACAATATTCATAAAAATATTTAAAAACAAAAAAAGAGAACTTAAAAAGCCCTCTTTTTTTTAAAAATATTTATTTTATTTTAAAAACTACATTTATCTTGTAAATAATAATTCTCTATATTTAGTTAGCGTCCATAATTCGTCATCGACTAGCAATTCTAATTTATCACAATGTTCACGAATAACATCAAAATAAGGTTTAACGTGGTCACAATATGCGTTTGCCATATCTTCAGATGATTCTAAATTATTAGCTTTTTTACGCTCTTCTATCATTTGATCTACATTTTTATTAATTCCTTCAATGTGTGCTGAAATTTCTTTAATTAGACCTATTTGTTCTTTAGCAACATTTTCAAAATCGGAACCAAAAATTTCTTTTAATCCTTTTACATTTTCAATTAAAATATTTTGATAACGAATAGCTGTGGGAATTACGTGGTTACGAGCAATATCGCCAAGAACTCTTCCTTCTATTTGAATTTTTTTAGTGTATTCTTCTAATTCAATTTCATAACGAGCTTCTACTTCTACATGGTTCATTACCCCCATTTCTTCAAACAGGCTAACTGCTTTTTCTGAGACTTTGGCTTTTAGAGCTTTCGGAGTCGTTTTATGATTACTTAGACCTCTTTTTTCGGCTTCCTCTTCCCATGCGTCACTATAACCATCTCCTTCAAATAAGATATTTTTAGTTTGTTTGATATATTCTCTTAATATATTAAAGATGGCTTCATCTTTTTTCAATCCTTTTTCTTCAATTAAAGCATCTACTTCTATTTTGAATACTTTCAATTGTTTGGCTACGATTGTATTTAAGGTGGCCATAGAAGTAGCACAATTGGCTGATGAACCTACTGCACGGAACTCAAACTTGTTACCTGTAAAAGCAAAAGGAGAAGTTCTGTTTCTATCTGTATTATCTAGGAATACATCTGGTAGTTTACCTACTACATTTAGTTTTAGATCTGTTTTTTCTTCTGGTGATAATTTTCCGTTTGATACACCTTCTAATTCTTCTAATACTTTTGTTAATTGTTGACCAATAAATACAGAAATAATGGCTGGTGGGGCTTCATTTGCTCCTAGTCTATGATCATTACTTGCCGATGCTATAGAAGCTCTTAATAATTCTTCATAATCATGTACTGCTTTAATTGTATTTATAAAGAAAGTTAAAAACTGTAGATTACTCATAGGTGTTTTCCCTGGTGATAATAAATTAACACCTGTATCTGTTGCTAACGACCAGTTATTATGTTTACCTGAACCATTTACTCCTTTAAAAGGTTTTTCGTGCATTAGCACTTTAAAGCTATGACGTTCTGCTACTTTTTGCATTACATCCATTAATAAAGAGTTATGATCTACAGCTAAATTAGTTTCTTCAAAAATAGGTGCTAACTCGTATTGGTTAGGTGCTACCTCATTATGACGTGTTTTAACAGGAATTCCTAATAGCATACACTCATTTTCTAAATCGCGCATATAGTTTAGCACACGTGTTGGAATAGATCCAAAATAATGATCTTCTAATTGCTGTCCTTTGGCTGAGGTATGACCTAATAGTGTTCTTCCTGTAGCTAAAATATCAGGTCTAGAAGAAGCTAAAGCTGAATCTACCAAGAAATATTCTTGTTCCCAACCTAAAGTAGGTGTAACTTTCTTAACGTTTTTGTCAAAATATTTAGCTACTTCTGTCGCTGCTGTATCAACAGCTTGTAAAGCACGTAACAAAGGTGTTTTATTATCTAATGCTTCTCCTGTGTATGAAATAAAAACGGTAGGAATACATAATGTTGTACCAAAAATAAAAGCAGGTGATGTTGGATCCCAAGCTGTATATCCACGGGCTTCAAATGTATTACGAATTCCTCCATTTGGAAAAGAAGAAGCGTCTGGTTCTTGTTGTACAAGTTGACTTCCTCCAAATTTTTCTACTGGATCTGATCCGTCAAAAGACGTTTCAAAAAAAGCATCATGTTTTTCTGCTGTTGTACCTGTTAAAGGCTGAAACCAATGTGTATAATGAGTTACTCCTTTTGACAAAGCCCATTCTTTCATCCCCATTGCTATATAATCAGCAATTTTTCGATCAATTTTAATTCCGTGTTGAATAGCATTCTGAACAGCCTTATAAGCCTCAGATGTCAAAAATTGACGCATTGCTTTATCATTAAATACATTGGTCCCAAAGATAGATGATTTTCTATCTAGTTCTTCTACTACTACAGTTGGACGACTAGTAGCCTTTTGGAGTGATTGAAAACGAAATGTTGCCATAAAATTATTGTTAAGTAGTTTATACCTTATTAGATTAGTTCAAAAGTATAAAAAAAAATATAAAAAACACCTAGACCCCCTTATTTTTTATAGAAAAAAACAAAAAAATAAATATCTAAAAGCAATTAACCCCCTATTTTTTATAAAAAAGTTATCATTACTTAGTATATTCTACAAAAACACCCCTTTATCATCTAATCTTATAATAAAAAATCATAATTATATTTTATACCATTTAAACTTTTAAATTTCCTCATTGATCTTTTTTATATATTTTTTTAGCTTCAAATTAATATTAGATTTTTTCATAAATAAAAATCTTAATTAAACTAAAAAACCTCCTTTGCTTTTATAAACAATAGGAGGTTTCTTTTTCTTTATTCTTTTTATATTATTTCAATGTATCGTATACTTTATATTGTATAGCAAAATAAAAAGGGAAAGTAAAAAAGATTCCTATACAAAACGCAAAAAATCCCAAATATCCCAAAATAACGGATATGATAATCAATAAAAATACTTTTCCAAAATTTAAAAAGCAATCTTTAATACTTTTCTTTATTCCTTCTATAGGTTTTAAATTACTAAAAATAACATTGGGCAATGCTGTAAAAGTAAGAATAGAAGTTGATATTGAAATAAAAAGGAAATGAAGTTTTTTATAGTATGATCTTTAATTAACACTTCTAAAGTTGTATTAAAAAAATAGGCCAAATCCACTGACTAATAGGGTAACTAAGAGTATAGAGAAATAATATGGACTGTTTATATAATAATAAAAGGTATTAATACCTACTTTATTATTTTCTTGTGTATCTTTCATCATTTTTAGGATTCCTGCATTAAAAGGAGCGACTAAAGCTATGATCATAGTTAATACTGATAAATATAATAGTTTATCTTTTATGGAAAATTTTTCAGGATTAAAGTGTTTTAAATATTCTAATAAATCATCTCCTTTATATAAGGTCTTAAATCCAATATTAAGTAGACTAACTAAGACAATAGTTAGGATAAAAAAAACAAGCCCTACTAGAAGTATATTTTTTTTGTAAAGTTCTATGCTTTGTTTAATAATTTGATATAAATCAATTTTTTTTAAAGTTTTCATTTTTAAATTATAGCCATTTTAAGATTTTTTTCACCATCTGAAATTTTCCTTTGTAAGGAGCGTAACGAAATGGAAGATCAATCCAATTTGATTTTTTTACAATTGATTTTTGATGTGAAAATGTTTCGAAACCTAATTTACCGTGATATGCTCCAATGCCGCTATGACCGAACTCCTCCAAAAGGTAAATTTTTATTGGAGAAATGGGATAAAGTATCATTTATACAACCTCCTCCAAAAGATATTTCAGAAAGTAAATCTTTTTCAAAAGATTTATCTTTTGTAAATAAATACAAGGCTAGAGGTTTTTCAAAACGATTAACTATTTTATATAGTTCTTCTTTAGTTGTATATGAAATAATAGGTAGGATGGGACCAAATATTTCTTCTTTCATAACAGAACTCTCTAAATTAGGTTCATCTAATAGAGTTGGTGATACGTATAAATCTGTTTCATTTGTTTGACCTCCAAATAATATAGTTTGGTTTTCTAAGAAACTCTGTTGGCGTTTCCAATTCTTTAGATTAATAATGCGTGCAAAATCTTCTGATTCTTGCATAGAGCTACCTAATGCGTTCTGTATTTCTTGTATTAAATGAGGAATCATTTTTTCTTTTATACTTTTATGAACGATTAAATAATCAGGAGCTATACAAGTTTGTCCTGCATTAAATATTTTTCCCCAAATAATTCTTTTGGCAGCTAATTTTAGATCAGCTGTTTGATCTACAATGCTTGGGCTCTTCCCTCCTAATTCTAAAGTAACTGGTGTAAGATTTTCTGCGGCGGCTTTTGCTACAATTTTTCCTACTGGCACACTTCCTGTAAAGAATATATAATCCCAACGTTTACTTAATAAATCTTGTGCAATCGTATAATCTCCCGTTATTACTACTACTTGATCTATTTCAAACGTTTCTCTTACAATTTTAGATATAATGGAAGAACTATTAGTAGGGTAAGTTCTGAAGGTTTTAGGGTTACTTTATTTCCAGCCGCTACAGCCGCTATTAGAGGTGAAAATGCTAATTGAATAGGGTAATTCCAAGGACTTATAATAAGAATTTTACCATAAGGTTCGGAATATAAATAATCCGCTGAGGGAAAATTTAACAACGAAGGGAAAACTCTTTTAGGCTTAGCCCATGAATCTAGTTTTTTTATGGTATATCTTAGTTCATTAATAATATATTCCGTTTCTGAAATCATACTTTCAAAACGGGGTTTTTTAAAATCTTTATACAAGGCATCTTGCATATCTGTTTCGTATTTTACTAGGTTATCTAGTAATTTACTCAAAACTTTTTTTCGTTGAGATACAGTATACATAATATTTTTTTATTCTATTGATTTCCAAATAATATCATCGGGTACGGGTGCTGTAACACTAATAATTTCCTTTGAAACAGGGTGTATTAATTGTAATTTACGCGCATGTAAATGAATTCCTCCGTCTTTATTACTTCTATCAAACCCATATTTCAAATCTCCTTTTATAGGACAACCAATAGCACTTAATTGCGAGCGTATTTGATGATGTCTTCCTGTGTGTAAACTTACTTCTAAAACAAAATAATTATTTAACTCTTTTATAATTTTGTAATCTAAAATAGCTTTTTTACTATCTGCCACCTCTTTTAAATGAGCTTTAGATGTATTTTTTTGCGGATTTCTTTTTAAATAATGTATAAGGGTAGCTTCCTTCTGAGAAGGTTTATTTTTGACTATTGCCCAATAGGTTTTTTGAGTTTCTCTGTTTTTAAAAAGATCATTAAGCCTACTTAAAGCTTTTGAAGTTTTAGCGAAAAGTACAATCCCTGTTGTTGGTCTATCTAAACGGTGTACTACTCCTAAAAAAACTTCTCCAGGTTTATTGTATTTCTCTTTTAAATATTCCTTTACTACATCAGATAAAGGTTTATCCCCTGTTTTATCTCCTTGTACTATATCTCCTACTCGTTTATTAACTATGATAATATGATTATCTTCATACAAAACCGCTAGATTATTCTTATTTGAAATTATTTTCATCTTTCAATGAGCAAAAAATTACAGCAAAAACTTTTACTTATTTAAAACCTAAAATAATAGTTTTTGTACAATTTATTATATGTTTTATATTTTTTTAATATTGTTCATTAGCATTTGGAAAATCTTCCGCTTTAACATCTGCCACATATTGTCCAATAGCTTGCGTCATTTCTTCGTATAAATTCATATATCTACGTAAAAAACGAGGACTAAATTCATGAGTCATTCCGATCATATCATGAAGAACAAGTACCTGTCCATCTACCCCACCACCAGCACCAATTCCTATAACAGGTATTGAAATACTTTCTGCTACTTTTTTAGCTAAATGGGCTGGTATTTTTTCAAGTACTAAAGCAAAACATCCTACTTTTTCTAATAATTTTGCATCTTCGATAAGTTTCTCTGCCTCTGTATCCTCTTTTGCTCTTACTGTATAAGTTCCAAACTTATAAATAGATTGAGGTGTAAGTCCTAAATGCCCCATAACAGGTATTCCTGCTTGCAGTATTTTTCTTATAGAGTCTTTAATTTCTTTTCCTCCTTCTAACTTAACGGCATGTCCTCCACTTTCTTTCATTACACGAATAGCAGATCGCAAGGCTTCCTTAGAATCCGATTGATAAGACCCAAAAGGTAGGTCTACCACTACTAATGCTCTTTGAGCTGCTCGTACAACCGAAGACGCATGATAAATCATTTGATCAAGTGTAATGGGAAGAGTAGTTTCATGACCTGCCATTACATTACTAGCTGAATCTCCTACCAGAATTACATCTACACCCGATGAATCCACAATTTTAGCCATAGTGTAATCGTATGCTGTTAGCATTGAAATTTTTTCACCTTTGGCTTTCATATCAAATAATGACTTTGTAGTTACTCTTTTGTAATCACTTTTAGCTGTTGACATAATTCAATAATATTTTAGAGGGTAAAAGTAATAAAAAGTATAGATGTAACAAATTTGTTATAACACAGAATAATACACATGAGGCTGTCCAAAAAGTTTAGGACAGCCTTTTTTATTGCTGTTTTACTCTAAAACATGTATTTTAGAGGTAACAAAAAACAAGCAATGGCTAAAGTAAGATTTAAAAACCAGACAGGCAATTCTCCAGAACTTTTTCCAATCAATATTTTTGATAAAATTGATGATAACCACCCTGTTCGACTGGTCGATTCTATAGTTGACAGACTTGATATTAGCGACATAGTTAAGCTTTATCGCGGTGGTGGATGCTCTGCTTACCATCCTAGAATGCTAATCAAAGTATTGTTTTATAGCTATTTGTCAAATATCTATTCTTGCCGAAAAATAGCCAAAGCACTTAATGAGAACATTCATTTTATGTTTATCTCAGGCAATTCCACTCCTGGGTTTAGAACCATTAACGAGTTTAGAGGCAAAATTTTGAAAGATAAAATCAAAGTTTTATTCGCAGAAGTAGTAAAAATATTGGTCGACCTAGGTTATATAAGCCTTGATGTTCAATATATTGATGGTACTAAAATTGAAGCAAAATCCAACAAATACACCTTTGTTTGGCGTGGTTCGGTTGAAAAATACAAAGAGAAATTAGAAGTAAAAATCAACACTATTTTATCTGATATAGAAAACAGTATACAATCAGAAAACCAAGAACTTAACCAAGAAGCATTGCCAAAAAAAATCAATTCAGATGAATTAAAAGAAAAGCTATCAGAATTGAATAAAAAGTTAAAAGAACCGACTAAGAAACAGGTAAAAGAACTACAGAAATTACAGGAAGAACACCTTCCAAGATTAGAGAAATACGAAAAGGATTTAGAAATACTTGGAAATAGAAACTCTTATAGTAAGACAGACCCTGACGCTACTTTTATGAGAATGAAGGAAGATCATAGGAGAAATGGGCAACTCAAACCAGCTTACAACCCTCAAATATCAACTGAAAATCAATTTATTACACACGTTTCTATACATCAAACGACCAACGATACCAACACATTAGAGTCACACTTAAACAGTTTTGAAGAAAACTATAATAGACAAAGTAAAGAAGTTGTCGCCGATGCTGGATATGGCAGTGAAGAAAATTACCAAATGCTTAAAAACAAGCAAATTGAGCCCTTTGTAAAGTACAATTATTTTCATGCAGAGCAGAAAAAGAAACTTAAAGAGAATCCTTTTTAGTGCAAAATTTATTTTACAATCAACAATACGATTTCTATATCTGTCCTATGGGGCAAAAATGGAAAACATAGGAATAGGTAAGCGAATCTCTAGCAATGGATATGAATCAGAAGTGACTTATTATCAAGCTAAACGATGCGAAGGATGCCCATTGAGAAGTTTATGCCACAAAGCAAAAGGGAATCGAAAAATAGAAGTCAATCACCCTCTAAATTGCCTAAAAAACGAAGCTAAAGAATTACTAAACTCAAAAAAGGACACAAACACAGAAGTAAAAGACCTGTTGAAGTAGAGGCAGTATTCGGACAACTAAAAAACAACAATAAATTTAATCGGTTTACATTTTTTGGGTTAGAAATGGTAGAAATGGAGTTTCTACTAATGGCGCTTGGTCATAATTTCAGAAAAATGGTGGCTACAACTACAGATTCAATGAAAAAAGCTTTTAAAACAACTCGTTCTTGCTCAACATACAACTATATGACTCGATTTTGCCTTCTAATTGTTTTTGAAAAATTAAATTTTACTAGCAATCACCAATATCGTGAATTTGCGGCATAAAAAAAGCTGCCCTTTTAGGACAGCCTCATATATGAAAGATTTTTAAATTATTTTTTTAATAAATCTCTTATTTGTACTAATAATTCTTCTTGTGTAGGGCCTGTTGGTGCTGCAGGTGCAGGCGCTGGCTTCTTCATTTTGTTCATTGCTTTTATGATTAAAAACATAACAAAAGCTACAATTAAAAAATCAATAACAGCCGTCAAAAATAATCCCCATTCTATTGCTACAGCAGGAGCTGTTTCTTTTCCTGTTGAATCCAATACTGCTTCTTTTAGCACTATTTTTTTATCAGCTAAGTCTATACCTCCCATTAAAAGTCCAACGATTGGAGCGAACATTTTTTCAACAAAAGCCGAAGTAACTTTACCAAAAGCTCCCCCCATAACAAAAGCAATGGCCATATCTACAAGGTTTCCTTTTAGTGCAAATTCTTTAAATTCTGAAATAAATCCCATAATTGTAATTGTTTTTTTAGTTAATCAAAGTTACAAAGCTAAAATATAAATAATTAACTCAAAATCTATTCCCTGTAGAAAATTCTCGACACACGACGCGAAATACCTGTTAATATTTCATACGGAATAGTATCTATAGCCTTTGCAATAACAGTTACAGGCAAATCTTTTCCAAAAATAATTACTTCATTACCTTCTGCACAGGATATATTAGTAACGTCTATCATAAGCATATCCATACATATACTTCCCTAAAATGGGTGCTTTTTCTCCATTAACTAAAAGATAACCTAGACCTCTACCCCATTTTCTAGATATCCCATCTGCATAACCAATAGGAATTACAGCCATACGTGTTGGTTTTTCTACAACAAAACGTCTATTATATCCAACTGTATCTCCTATTTTTAGAGTTCGTATCTGTGAAATAACAGATTTTAAGGTTCCGACTGTTTCTAAATATTTCATTTCATTTAAATCATTAGAAACACCATACATCCCTACTCCTAAACGAACCATATCAAACTCGCCTTCCAGGATAATTACTAATTCCTGATGAATTACAAATATGACGGATAGGATTATATTCTAATGTGTCTATAATTTGTCTGGAGAGGCGATCAAATAAGTTTATTTGATTCAAACTAAATGTTCTATCTATATCATTATCACTTTCGGCAAAATGAGATAAAATAGTATTAACCTGAATCTTTTTATTTTGTTTTAATATAGATATTAATTCAGGTATCACTTCTTCATCAAACCCCAAACGATTCATCCCTGTATTTATCTTAATATGAATTGGATAATGATTTTGTTTTTTTTCTTCTAAAATTTTCAGAAAAGCTTTTAAACCTCGTAAACTGTAAATTTCAGGTTCTAATCCGTATTGAATAATGGATCTAAAACTAGTCATTTCAGGATTCATAACCATAATGGGTACTTCAATTCCTGCCTTTTTTAACTCAATTCCTTCATCTGCAAAAGCTACCCCTAAATAATCTACTTTATGATGAGCTAGTAATTTTGCTATTTCAAAACTTCCGCTTCCATAGCCAAAAGCTTTTACCATACCCATTATTTTAGTGGTAGGTTTAATTTTAGTTTTGTAATAATTAAAGTTATGACTTAATGAATTTAGATTAATTTCTAAAACGGTTTCGTGTTTTTTCTCTTCTAATAAGGAAACAATTTTTTCAAATTCAAAAACACGAGCTCCTTTAATCAAAATGGTTTCATCTGAAAAATCAAGGCTATCAAAAGCATTTAGAAAAGAAGCTGTTGATTCAAAAGAGATAGCATTCTGAAATTTACTTTTGTATTTTGTAATTGTGCTTCCAATACAAATAATTTTTGTTATTTTATTAGATATAATTAATTGTGCTATTCTAGAGTAAAGTTCTTCGTTCGTTAATCCTGACTGAAAAATATCGGAAATAATCAAAGTTCTTTTCTGGTTTTGTTTTTGATTTTGTAAAAAATCTAGTGCTATTTTTAACGACTGAAAATCAGAACTATAACTATCATCTATTAAAGTACAATTACAAATACCATTTTTAACCTTCAATCGCATTTCTACAGGATATAATTGGGCTATTCTTTCCTTAATAACTCGTTCATTATACCCTAGATACAACATAATCAAAATACAGTGCATACTATTTTCTAAAGAAGCTTCATCTATAAAAGGAACACTTATCTTAAAATGATGTTTTTTATAAATAACTTTTAAATCGGTATTCTGTTCTATTCCTTTTTTTTCAAAAAAAACATCTGCTTCTTTATTTTCTGTGCTCCATGTAAAAGTTTTGATGGATGGATCTAAAAAAGCTTCAATTGTTTTATTTTTATTCAAAATTAAAACTTCTACTTCTTTAAAAAGCTTTAATTTTTCTTTTATTTTTTCATAAATATCAACAAAACCTTGATCGTGAGCTGATCCTATATTTGTTAAAATTCCAATAGTAGGTTGAATTATTTTTTGCAAATTTTGCATTTCATTTACAGTAGAAATTCCTGCTTCAAAAATACCTAAATTGTGCATTTTATTAATTCCTATTATTGAAAGTGGGACACCAACTTGGGAGTTATAACTTTTTGGACTTCTTATAATTGTATAATCTGGACTTAACAAAAAGTTCAACCATTCTTTTACGATTGTTTTACCGTTACTACCTGTAATTCCTATTATAGGAAATGAAAATAAATTTCTATAATAGGTAGCTAATAATTGCAAAGCTTCTAAAGTATTGGTTACTTTTAAAAAATTGGCTTTACCCAACCATTTTTCATTAATAGTCTGTACTACAAATGATTTTACACCTTGTTCTATTAGAGTTTCTACATACTGATGTGCATCATGATGAGGACCAATAAGAGCGAAAAAAAGTGTTGAATTTGCATTTTGATGTGATCGACTATCTACTGAAACTGTATCAATTACAATAGAACTATCAACTTCTATAAATTCACAAGATAATGCTGTTGCAATTTGTTTAAGTATCAGTGCCATTATTTTTATTCTTCTTTCTTTATAATTTGTTCGTCTATTACATCTATATCATTACGCATAGCGTTAAAGTAAGCGGCTCTGCTTAAAGGCTCATATTCTTCTGTTTCTCCTAAAAGGACCAAACTATCATTAGCCGTTTTTCTATGACTATAATGTGCCAAATTTCCTGTTTTAGTACACACTGCATGTACTTTAGTAACGTATTCCGCAGTCGCCATTAGAGCAGGCATAGGACCAAAAGGCTTTCCTTTAAAATCCATATCTAATCCTGCTACAATCACTCTAACTCCTGCATTTGCCAAGTCATTGCAAACAGAAACTATTTCTTCATCAAAAAATTGGGCTTCATCAATTCCTACTACATCACAACCTTGTGCTAAAATACGAATATTAGCTGCAGCTGGAACAGGTGTAGAACGAATTTCATTTTTATTATGAGAAACAACCATCTCTTCATGATAACGTGTATCAATACTAGGCTTAAATATCTCTACTTTTTGCTTAGCAAACTGAGCCCTTCTTAATCTACGGATTAATTCTTCCGTTTTTCCTGAAAACATTGAACCACAGATTACTTCAATCCATCCAAATTGTTCTTTTGGGTTTACTGTATTTTCTAAAAACATTTTTTAATTTTATAATGATAAAAATGAATAGTTTTTATTACTTTGTAACTCGCAAAATTATTAAAAAAGACTGGTTGTTTTACAGCTCAACTGATAAAGTTATCAATAAATTTTAATTCTTTCATCACCAAAAATTTAAACGCAATGAAAAAGAAATTGGAAGCCGAATTGATTAGTATTGCCCATAAAGTTTTACAATTAAAACACAAAGAAGATGTACGAGAATTACATCGTGAGGCACAACGATTGTATGAAAAACTTTCTGTTTTATTATTTGTTGAAGAAAATTTTAGTGACGTACAACCCACTATTGGAAAAAAACAAATAGAAGAAAAATTAGAACACGCTTTTGATTATAATGAGAAGATAATAATAGCTCAATTAGAAGAAGAATTGGATGAATCCATTCTGCCTATTGAAAACACAGAAACTGAAAATAAGGAAATTACACCAATTGTAGAAACTATCTTAGCTGTAGAAAATTTTGAAGAAGAGATAACCGAAAAAGAAAACACCTCTCAAATTATAGAAAACAAAGAAGATAATAGCAAATCCGAGAACATTTCAATGGATGCTTTTTTCAATCAAATACATTCTAAAACCGTTTCTGAAAAAATAAATACAGAAACAGAAGAAAAAACAAAAGAAGAAAAAATTACTCCCAACGAAATCCATACATCAGCTGTAAAAGAGATTTTCCCTGAATTCATGTCTAATTTTAATGAAATTACTTTTGAGCGCGTAATAGAGAAACCCGTAAGTAATTTAAATGATAAAATTTCTAGATCCGTTGGATTATCTTTAAACGATCGCATGGCATTTGAAAAAAATTTATTTGATGGAAGTACCGAAGATTTAAATCGTGTCTTATCACAATTAGAAACTTTTAAAAGCTACCAAGAAGCCAAAGATTTTATAGAAGAAATGGTAAAACCTGATTATAAAAACTGGTTAGGTCGCGAAGATTATGAAGAACGTTTTATGGAATATATTATAAGTAAATTTGCATAATTTCTATCTTATTTTCTAGTTTAAGGATACACGAGGCTGTCCAAAAAATAATAAATCAACATGCAGTTTATCACTCCTACGCAAGGAGAAGTCTCATAATCAAGATTATACGACTCCTCCCTTTTGTTGAAATGACAAGATTGCGAACTTTTAGGACAGCCACCTTGTTTCTTTTCACAAACTCGTTTAATCATTTATTTTTAAACTTTTTGTTTTTTAAATAATTAAATTATTACTCCCCTTTTACAATCAAACAAATGAGTAAATTATACATAGTCCCGACCCCTATTGGCAATTTAGAAGATATGACTTTTAGAGCCATTAAAATTCTAAAAGAAGTAGATTGTATTTTGGCGGAAGACACCCGTACTAGTGGCAAATTACTTAAACACTTTGAAATTGCTACTCACATGCAAAGCCATCACATGCACAACGAACACAAAACCGTTGATCAAATAATACAGCGTTTGCAAACAGGACAAAATATAGCCTTAATTAGCGATGCAGGTACCCCTGCTATTTCCGACCCTGGTTTTTTGTTAACAAGAGCTTGTATAGAAAACGGTATAGAAGTTGAATGCTTACCAGGTGCAACTGCTTTTGTTCCAGCATTAGTAAACAGTGGTTTGCCTAATGATAAATTTGTCTTTGAAGGCTTCTTACCCGATAAAAAGGAAGACAAACCCGCTTCTTACAGTTAGCTAAAGAAAACAGAACGATGATTTTATATGTTTCGCCCCATAAACTAATCAAAACATTAACTGAATTTGTTCAATACTTTGGTTCCGATCGCTTAGTAAGCGTATCCCGTGAACTCTCTAAACTCCATGAAGAAACAGTACGAGGTACAGCAGAAGAAGTACTAAAACATTTTGAAACAAAACCTCCAAAGGGAGAAATTGTGGTTTGTGTAGCTGGAAAATCTAAATAAAATATTTTTTTAGTTTTTAACAAAACTCACTTAAACAACTAGTATTTTAATACAAATTACATATTGTAATCCAAAAACAAATATTAAAGTTATTATTACACCTATTTTATAAGATAACAACAAACACTCAAACCATTTCTTCAATCATGATTTACTATTGGAAAATAACATTATCATTTTTAACAATAAAGGATTAAATTAAAAAACAAAAATCAATAAAATACATGATTTTCATTTTTTTATTATTTAATTCAAATTTTTCATTTCTTTTTAGCCATTTTCAAATAAAGTTCATTAATTTTTGCAAAACAATATAAAAAACATCTCCATTTTATGAAAGACGACATTCAGATTATACAACGCCACCAAGAGTTTATTAAAACGATTTGTCAAACCGAAAAAATATACACCTTAGAAAAAGAAGAACTTTATTCTTTATCTTATACAAATAATTATCAAGATGAAGAAGGAAATCCTATTCAATTACTTTGTGTTTGGAGTCAAAAAAAATATGCTCAAACTTGTCAAAATGACGAATGGACAAATTACCAAATAGAAGAAATAGATTTAGTTGATTTCATAGAAAATTGGTGTATTGGACTTGATTCTAATGCAATGATGGCTGGTATAGAATTTGATCAAAACTTATATGGATACGAAGCCGATCCTCTAGAATTAATATTAGAAATTATTGACTATTTAAAGATTATAAAAAAAGATTTAAAGTTATCTCATTATAAAAATTTAAATGATTTATCTCAAAAATTAAAGAGGTACTTGATTAAATTATTTTAAAAAATAAGTATAACAAATTAATTTATATAAAAATATCTAAATTAGCACTAATGATTCTCTAAGAAATAAATATTAAATTGACAAATAACAACTAGTAGCCCCCTCTAGGCTTCCTTATAGAATATTTAAAAAAAATAAATCTCATTAAAGTAGGACTCTCACTCTAAAAAACGAGGTAAAACAAACAATAAAAGACTCATTTTTTATTTTATTGTAAAAGTTAGCAACTAATGTTTAGTTACTAACTTTTACAGAATCTCTGTAATACAAGGTAAAATTCAACAAAAATAAAGGCTATTTTATTAACTTTTAAATCTTATCTAATAATCTTGTTACTTCCTATTTCTCTAAAAAAATAAGGTCTTACATTTATAAAATATTCAATAATAAAGAAATAGGAAATAACTCTAAATATGAATTTTAAACATTCAAAAACTATAGTACAATTCATTTTTATCATAACTACATATACTATATCAGCCATAGCTGAAAAAACAATGGCTATCAAGATATTATTAAAACAAAGATTGTTTATTACCAAATAATTATAAGTACAAATTGAAATTAAAGAGGTTAATACAGTACCATAGACAACAATAGCCGCAGAATATTTCATATCTTCAAAAGCTAAACCATTTAGTAATAAATAAGTTAAAAGCATTAAAAAAATAGTACCTAATAATGAAAAACTAAATGCTTTCTGATAAAACCCTATTCTTTTTGTTTCCTTAATTACTAAAAATAATAATAGTAAATAGGGACATAAATCCAATCCCATATTTAAAAACTTTATGAACTCAAAATTAAATAGGGTGAGTGCATCAGTACAAAAATAAATTACAAATATAAGTGATACATATATTATATTTTGTTTTTCTTCTATGGCTAAATAACGGGCTATTAAAGCGGGAATGATAATAGGTTTACATATAATTAGTAAAAATTCATTACCTAATAGCATGGCTACAACTGACAAAAAACAAGCTAATAGGTATACGTATAAAGGAGCGTTTTTTAACATAACATTGCATTAAATTCTTCTTCTGATAATATCGTAATTCCAAGTTGTGTTGCTTTTTCTAACTTCGCAGGTCCCATATTTTTTCCTGCCACTACATAATGGGTTTTAGAAGATATACTACTTCCTATTTTTCCTCCATTATTTTCTATTAATTGTTTTAATTCATCTCTTGAAATATTTTCAAAAACTCCTGATACTACAAAATTTTTACCTTTCAATAAATCTGAACTTACTACAGAAGTTGTTTCTTGTAATTCTAACAATATTCCATAATTTCTAAGTCGATTCAAAATATCTAAATTATTTTGATTTTCAAAAAATTCTATTAGACTTTGAGCTATTTTCACACCTATTTCATCAACAGTAACCAACTCTTCTAATGTTGAATTTTGAAGATTTTCAATTGATTTATAATGTTTTGCCAATTTTTTGGCTACGGTTTCTCCTACATATCGAATACCTAATGCGTATAATACACGTTCAAAAGTAACTTCTTTCGATTTTTCTATTCCTATTAATAAATTATCTGCTGATTTGTCTGCCATCCTATCCAAAACAACAATTTGTTCTTTTTTAAGTTCATACAAATCAGCATAATTAGAAACTAATTTATTTTTAAATAGTAAAGCAACGGTTTCTCCCCCTAACCCTTCTATATCCATTGCTTTTCGAGATATATAATGTTGAATTCTACCTATTATTTGAGGTGGGCATCCATAATAATTAGGGCAATAATGCTGTGCTTCTCCTTCTTTTCTAATTAATTCCGTTTGGCACTCTGGACAATGAGTAATATAGTTTGTTTTGATTGAATGAATAGAACGTTTGGATTCATCTACTCCTATAATTTTAGGAATAATTTCGCCTCCTTTTTCTACAAAAACTTCGTCATCAATTCTTATATCTAATTTTTCTATCTGATCGGCATTATGTAAAGAGGCTCTTTTTACTATTGTTCCTGCTAACTGGACAGGCTCTAAATTGGCTACTGGTGTTATAGCACCTGTTCTACCTACTTGATAGGAAATAGAATTTAGCTTAGTTACCACCTGTTCTGCCTTAAATTTATAAGCTATTGCCCAACGTGGTGATTTAGCTGTATAACCTAATTCTTCTTGCTGATCTAAGTTATTTACTTTTATAACTACTCCATCCGTTTCATAAGGCATTTCATGACGATGGGCATCCCAATATTCAATAAAATCAAAAACTTCTTGCATAGAATAAGCTAATTTTGATTGTATAGGTACTTTAAAACCCCAATTTCTCGCTTTTTCTAAGCCTTCAAATTGAGTTGTGATAGGTAAATTAGTTCCTATTAATGAATATAACAAACAATCCAAAGGTCTTTTAGCAACTTCTGAACTATCTTGTAATTTTAAACTCCCTTGAAGCAGTATTTCTTGGGTTTGAATAAGGTGACTCTCCTATTTCTATTAGTTCTTGATTCATTTTTTCAAATCCAGCAAAGGGCAAAATAATTTCACCTCTAATTTCAAATTTCTCAGGAAAATCCCCCTTAAGTGTTAGAGGAACTGCTTTAATTGTTTTTACATTCTGTGTTACATCATCTCCCTGAAAACCATCACCACGAGTTGCTGCACGTAATAATTTTCCATTTTCATAGGTAATACTTATAGAAGCACCATCGTACTTAAGTTCACAGGTGTATTCAACTGGTCTATTTCCTAGTATTTTTTGAATTCGAATCTCCCAATCTAACAAATCTTCTTTTGAATAAGAATTATCTAAGGAGTACATTCTATATTCGTGTTGTATTGTTTGGAAATTTTTAGTTACAGCCCCTCCTACACGCTGCGTGGGAGAACTAAAATCATTATATTCTGGATGTTTTTCCTCTAGCTCTTGAAGTTCTTTTAATTTTATATCAAACTCATAATCTGATATAGTAGGAGTATCTAAAACATAGTAATTATAATTATGTTGATTTAGTTCGTTTCTAAGGGCTTGAATTTTCAAAAAAATATCCATAAAAAGGGCTATTAAAGTAATAAAATACTAAAATAGCCATTTAATTATAGTTAAGCAAAAAAATTACTCAATGACCCCATTTATCTGCATATAAAGCTGTCCATCACTTAAGATTGCTCCTTCTTTTATAAGTTCAAATAGTTCATCATTGCGTTCTTTTTTATATTCTTTTTTTCCTCGTAGGAGTTCCACATTTTCTGTAAACAAATGGTCTCCTAACCATTTTAAACCATCATTAGTCAAAAAATCTACTTCCAGCATTTAGTGCTTTGATAACAATAGTTTGCATAAAATATTCTTGACAATGAAACAAAAAAATATGTCTTTTTGAAAAATGCTCTATAAATTTTGCATTTCTTAATACACCTTCCCATATTAGATCTGAAAAGATATCTAATTCTTGTTCGGCTACTTCGGGATTATGTATTTTTAACTGATCCCACTCGGCTTTATCTATTTGCTGAGTAGCCAAAAAATTGGCAAATTCCTGATGTAAGGAATCCAATTGTTCTTTGGTAAGTCTCTTATATCTCAAGTCAATAAATTTTAATTGTTTATGGTAAAAAAAAAAAAAAGTCCCAAAAAGGGACTTTAAAAAATATCGTTTTTAAAATTAAGCTTGTTCTGCTACAATTTCAAATGGTAAATCAACGATAACTTCACGGTGTAAACGAACAGTAGCACTGTATTTACCAATTCTTTTAATTACACCTGAAGTGATAAATTTTTTCTCAATAGCGTGACCATTTTTTTCTAAAACTTGAGCTAAATCAGCATTTGTTACAGATCCAAATAGTTTTTCACCACCTGCTTTAGCTATAATCTTGATCTCTAAAGTTTTTATTGCTTCTGCTTTAGCTTTAGCATCTGCTACAATTTTAGCTTCTTTATGTGCTTTTTGTTTTAAATTTTCAGCTAAAACTTTTTTTGCTGATGAAGTAGCTAATAAAGCAAATCCTTGAGGAATTAAAAAGTTACGACCATAACCAGGTTTAACTGTTACGATATCATCTTTAAATCCTAAATTTTGAACGTCTTTTTTTAAGATAAGTTCCATGTTGTTGTCCTTTTTATTTTAGAAGTTAGGTTCCTACTCAGGAAACCAACAACCTATTTGTTAATTATTATTTTAATAAATCCGCTACGTATGGCATTAAAGCTAAGTGGCGTGCTCTTTTTACTGCTACTGAAACTTTTCTTTGGTATTTTAAAGAAGTTCCTGTTAAACGGCGAGGAAGGATTTTTCCTTGCTCATTTACGAATTTTAATAAGAAATCAGCATCTTTATAATCTACATACTTGATTCCTGATTTTTTGAAACGACAATATTTTTTTTGTTTGTTCGTGTCAATATTTAAAGGCGTTAAATATCTGATATCTCCGTCTTTTTTTCCTTTTGCAGATTGTTCAATTGTAGACATATCAATTAAGCTTTTTTAGTTTTTAACTTCTCTCTTCTTCTCTCAGCCCAAGCTACAGCGTGTTTATCTAAACTTACTGTTAAGAAACGCATAACACGCTCATCACGTCTGTACTCAATTTCTAAACCAGCTAAAACTTCGCTAGAAGCTTCAAATTGGATTAATTGGTAAAATCCAGATTTTTTGTTTTGGATTTCGTACGCTAATTTTTTCAATCCCCAATCCTCTTTAGCAACAATCTTAGCTCCTTTTGAAGTTAAAAAATCTTCAAATTTGCTTACTGTTTCCTTTACCTGAGTTTCAGATAAAACGGGATTCAAGATGAAAACAGTTTCATAATGATTCATAGTAATAAAATTTATTTGTTATAAAATTGGGTGCAAAAGTAATAATATTATTTAAAATAGCAAACATTTAATTACTCTTTTCGACGAAACAACTTATTTTCATGAAAATAATTGGACAGTTTAAAAAAATGAACTATTTTTAACCTGTCCAATCTATTTTAAACTGTTTCCCATGAAGTTAAATTGTATTGTGGTAGATGATAGTTCTATCCAAAGAATTTTAGTAACTAAACTTGTAGAAGCGCATCAAAACTTAAATTTAATAGGTGAATTCTCAAATGCTGTTGAAACAAAAAGTTGTTTAGCCATAAATGAGGTAGATTTATTATTTTTAGATATAGAAATGCCTATCATTAATGGGTTTAATCTTTTAGACGGCTTAAAAGAAAAACCCCAGATAATTTTTATTACAGCCAAAGCTGAATATGCTTTAAAAGCCTTTGACTATGAAGCTACTGATTATTTACAGAAACCACTTACCAAAGAGCGTTTTAATATTGCTGTTAAAAGAGCAATAGATCTGCACATGCTCAGAAAAGATCACAATACTGAAGAAGAAGGCGAACATATTTATATCAAAAGTAATTTAAAAAAATTAAAAGTATACACTTCTAAAATAAAGTGGATTGAAGCTTTCGGAGATTATGTAAAAATAGTTACTGAAGAAGATAGCCATCTTGTTTTATCTACCATGAAATCCTTTGAAAAAGATCTTTCAAAAGAAAAATTTGTTCGTGTACATAAGTCTTTTATCATTAACATTGATAAAATAGAGAAATTTAATAGCAAATTTGCTGAAATTGGTGTGGCAAAAATACCTTTAAGTCGCAATAAAAAGAGGAGCTAATGCGTGTATTAGAAGCTTAATTTACATCTACATTAACTCCTACTCTTATAGATTTATAAATAGGTACTGCTTCAAAACTATTCAGTATTTTCTGGATAGTTTTTTTTGTATTACCTAAATGCTTGTCCTTTGGTATTTTTATTAAAATAGTTCGAATATATTCATTCCTAATTTTACTAATTGGTGGTTCTTCTGGGCCTAATACAGGCATTTCTAAATTTTGTTTTAGCACTTGATAGAACCACATAGAACCTTCTTTTAACTTTTCAAATTCTTTATGTTTTAAAGTAAACTTTATTAATTTATAAAAAGGAGGATATTTATATATATGTCTTTCATACAACTGTTCTTTGTACATACCTAAATAGTTATGATCTGTAACTTGCTGTATTATATTGTGCATAGGATTATAACTTTGTATAACTACTTTCCCTTTTTTATCACTTCTTCCTGCTCTACCCGCTACTTGTGTCATCATTTGATAGCTTCTTTCAAAGGCTCTAAAATCAGGAAAATAGAGCATATTATCAGCATTTAAGATCCCAACCAGTGAAACATTATCGAAATCTAATCCTTTTGCTAACATTTGAGTTCCTACTAGAATATCTATCTCTTTATTTTTAAAATCATCGATCAAACGTTCAAATGAGTACTTCCCTCTAGTTGTATCCTGATCCATTCGTTTTATATTTTTAGTAGGGAATAAACTTACTAACTCCATTTCTATTTGTTCTGTTCCAAAACCTTTAGAGGTAAGATCAATACTTGAGCAAGCATGACAATTTGTAGGTTTTGCTATATTATAACCACAATAATGACAACGTAATTGATTTTTAAATTTATGATACGTTAAGCTTACATCACAATTTGAACATTGCGGAATATGTCCACAGGTCATACACTCTAAAATAGGAGAATATCCTCTTCTATTCTGAAAAAGAATAATTTGTTCTCCATTATATAGTGCTTCTTGTATTTTGTCAATCAATATTTGACTAAAATGCCCCGTCATTCTTTTTCGAAAATAATTATCTTTTAAATCAACTAAAATAATTTCAGGTAAAACTGCATTTCCAAATCGTTCGAAAAGTTCTACTATACCATACTTATTTTTTTGAACATTATAATAACTTTCTAAACTAGGCGTAGCGGATCCTAGAAGAACTTTTGCTTTTAATTGATGAGCTAAAACTATAGAAGCATCTCTGGCATGGTAACGCGGTGCTGGATCTACTTGTTTATAAGTTTGTTCGTGTTCCTCATCTACAATGATTAATCCTAACTTTTGAAAAGGCAAAAAAAGTGCTGACCTAGCACCTATTACTACCTTTGCTTTTTCTGAACCTATCAAGACCTCATTCCATACTTCTACTCTTTCATTATTTGAGTATTTAGAGTGGTAAACAGCTATTTTATTTCCAAAATGTTTACTTAACCTACTTACTAATTGGGTTGTTAATGCTATTTCGGGTAACAAGTATAAAACTTGTTTTTCTTGTTTTAAATACTGTTCTATGATTTTAATATAAACTTCTGTTTTTCCTGATGCTGTTACACCATGTAATAAACAAACTTCTTTCCTTTCTAAAGTTTCTAAAATTTGTTTGTACGCTTTTTGTTGTGCATCGCTCAAAACTATTTGATTTTGTTGTACATCTTCAAAAAATATACGATCCTGTTGTAACAAATATTCTTCAAAAATTTGTTTGTCTACTAAAACTTTTAGAGTATTTGCTTTTATTCCTGAAAATGTGAGCAAATTTTTAACTGATATTGTTTTTTTTTGAGTAGCGATGAGTTGAAAATAATTTAAAACTAATTCTTTTTGTTTTTGCGCATTTTTGAGGAGTAACAACAATTCTTCTAACTGATCTGGTTTATTAAATTTTTCTGCTAAACGAATATACTTGACTAATTTAGGTTTATATTCCTCAATCATTTCTTCTTGAAGAATTAAAATATCTTTATCTAATAAAGATTGAATAACTGGAAAAACTTTCTTTTTATTGAGGATGGCTGTTACTTCTGATATTTTTAAAGAAGTTTGACTAGAAAGTGCTTCTACAATCAGAAATTCGTCATCTGATAAATCAGTTGTATCTAAAACTTGTTTTTTTGCAGAAATTATGGTTTCACTTTCTAATATTAATGCAGATGGTAATGCTGTTTTATATACTTCTCCTAAAGAACACATATAGTAGTTGGCTATCCATTTCCAGAACTCAATTTGAATAGTTGTTAAAATAGGGATCTGATCTATAATCTGATGTATTTCTTTAGCTTCATATAAAGTAGGAGCTGTATGATGCTTACTAATGGTAAGTCCTGTATAGAATTTCGTTTTACCAAAAGGAACTGCAACACGCATTCCTATTTGTATAAAATAAAATTCCGCTTCCGAAACTTCATAAGTAAAAGTTTGTGGAAGCGAAATAGGGATGACAACTTCTATAAAATAGCGCATGAATTAACTTCTTATCCAAGTTTGTGAACGTCCGATAAGAGAAATTCCCATATAACCTCTTACGGTTAAACGATCTTTCCCATTTAATTTTATAAAACATTTGTATATATTTCCCGTTTCAGGATCCGTAATGTTTCCTCCATTATATTCATCGCCATCTTTTTCGAGACCTTTTATAATTAATAAGCCTAAAATAGGTTTATTTTTATCAGAACCTTCGCATTTTTCACATTTTCTATCACGTTTTGCTGGATCTAAAATCTCAACTACTTTACCAACTACTTTACCATTTGATTCAAAAATTTCAACCACTGATTTGGCTTTTCCAGTTTTATCGTCAATAGTTTTCCATTTTCCAAAAACAGATTGGGCATTCATTTGTAAACAACCGAAAAATAAGGTTAAAAGTGCAATTTTTTTCATTTTATTTAATTTTTTTAAGTTTTCGTATGGAAGCATCTAATTCAAAACCTAGTAATAATACCATACAATTGATCCAAAGATAAAAAAGGAATACTAAAAGTGTACCTATTGAACCATAAAGTTCATTATATTTTGAAAATTTAACAACCCAAATACCAAAAAAGTAAGAAGATACTACAATTAATCCTGTGGTAAAAACGGTACCAATTGTAATGAGTCGCTTTTTTTTAGATTGTTTAATGCCGTATTTAAATAAAATAGCGGTTGCTAAAAGAATCATAATAACTACAAAAGTATATCTTCCTAGTTCTATTAATGATATTTTATCAGAAACTCTGGAACTCAATACATCTTGTATTATGGTTTTTTGAATGATTATTTCTAAAAAAATAATAGCTGATATTGTGATTATTAAAATGGTAGTGAGCATTAGCGAAATAAGTAGAGCTACAAAGTATTGTCTAAAATAAGGTCTCTTTACACTAATATGTAAGGAGGTTTCAAAACCACTCATAACAGCATTTACTCCATTAGTCATTAAAAAAACTGATAAAAATACCCCCCATGACAATAGTCCTGTTTGACTATTATTAAGAATATCTTTTATAATATTTTCAATAGCATCAAACGTTGTAGGAGGTACATTATCTCTTACAAATAGTAAAAAATCATTCTGAAAACCTTTGATAGGAATGTACGGGATTAAATTTAAAATAAATAGAGCAAAAGGAAATAATGCCATAAAAAAACTAAAGGCAATGGCAGCTGCTCTATAACTAATTCCTCCTTGAAGAACGCCTACTAAATAAAATTCTATTAATTCATAAAACGATAATCCATTTAGCCATGGTAATTTTACATTATCTAAAACAATTATTAATTGTTTTATTAATGGTATTTTCAGAAGTATTTCTTTTGTATTTTCCATTTTTTATTTTTCAGAGAAGTTACTCATTTACCAGAAATTAGCTTATTTTCAAATTATCAAACAAAATCAGACTGCTTTTAGAGACAAGTCCATATTATAAACAGAGTGTGTCAAGGCACCCGAAGAAATATAATCTACACCACAATTAGCATATTCTCGTATGGTTTTTTCATTAATATTACCTGAAGATTCTGTTAAACATTTATTTCCGATCATCTGAACAGCAGTACGAGTGTCTTCAAAATTAAAATTATCAATTAAGATGCGGTACACTCCTTCTGTTTGTAAAATTTCTTCGATTTCGGTCAGATTGCGAGCCTCTACAATAATCTTTAAATCTAAATTATGATCTGATAAGTATTTTTTGGTTTTAGTTATTGCTGAAGTAATACCTCCCGCAAAATCAATATGGTTATCTTTTAGCATAATCATATCATAAAGAGCAAAACGATGATTTTCACCTCCTCCTATTTTTACGGCCCATTTTTCACAAGCTCTAAAACCTGGAGTAGTTTTTCTGGTGTCTAAAACTTTTGTTTGAGTTCCTTCTAATAACTGTACATAATAATTTGTTTTTGTAGCTATTGCACTCATACGCTGCATAGAGTTAAGGACTAATCGTTCTGCTTTTAAGATGGATTGCGAACTCCCTGAAACATATAAAACAACATCCCCAAATTGAACTGGAGTTCCGTCTTGAATTAAAACTTCTACCTCTAAATCTTGATCTACGTAATTAAAAATCATTTTGGCAAACTCTACTCCTGCAATAATGCCTTTATCTTTTACCAACAACTTTGCTTTACCAACTTCGGAAACAGGAATACACGCCAAAGAACTATAATCACCCGGTCCTATATCTTCCTTTACTCCTTTAGCTATTATATCTATAAGTTCCTCTTGAAACTGTTTTTCTGAAATCATATTAATCTGCATTAAAGAGGCTAAAAATAATCTAATTTTAGCAAAAAATAAATTAAAAATTCATCTTTCCTTTCTAAATCAAAACAACGCATCTATCCAAATCATTTATTTTCAAACAGTTAATTTAAGTTTTATTTTTTTACTTTTTCTCAAAACATTTTATTTAAAGTTCTTATTTGGTATTCAACAAAAGTTTTCAAATTGATATTATTTTTCAAAATCATTAATTAAGCTATTGATCGCTATGAATTTCTTTTTATTTATAAAAATTTCTATTTATAGATTTTTACAAAGTTTAAAGTATATTAGCTTCATGAAAAAATATCTTTTAAAAATTCTTCTATTTTTTGTAATATTAAATTCTCATTCACAATACATAAATGTAAATGATCAGTATACTGCTAATGATTTAGTGACTATTTTTTTAGGGGGCGTAACTTGTGGTAATATATCTAATGTTTCCATACATGGTGGCGAAAATTATGGAAATCCAAGTATTGCTTATTTTGATAATAATAACAGTTCTTTTCCTTTACAAAATGGTATTATTTTGAGTACAGGAAAAGTTGTAAATACTGTAGGTCCTAATGTAGGTAACTTATCTGATGGGGCTATACTTTGGCAAGGAGACAATGATTTAATGCAAGCACTGGGTATAAGTAACACATACAATGCTTCTATATTAGAGTTTGATTATATTCCTTTTACCAACAAAATTTCTTTTGATTATATTTTTGCTTCAGAACAATATCTTGCAAACCCATCTCCTAATCAATGTGGTTATACGGATGGATTTGCCTTTTTAATAAAACCTAATAACAGTAATCAAAGTTATCAAAATATTGCTTTAGTACCTGGGACAAATACCCCTGTAACAGTGCAAAATATTAGAGGTTCTGGAACAATTTGCCCTAAAAGTAATGAAGAATATTTCGACAGGTTTAATGGATTTGATTCCCCTATTGCGTTTAATGGTCAAACTAAAGTTTTAAAAGCTCAATCTAATGTTATAGCGGGCAACTCTTATCATATTAAACTAGTAATTGCTGATCAAGGCAATGAAAAATATGATTCGGCTATTTTTTTGGGAGGAGGTACTTTTCAAAGCGAAACTTTTTTAGGAAATAATCATACTATAACTTCTCAAAATCCTTATTGCGCAGGAGAAATGGTAGAATTAGACGCATTGCAATATGGAACTAACAATACTTATACTTGGTATAAAAATAATATAAATACTGGAATCCATACTCCCAAATACCTAATTACAGATAATGCGAATACTAATGAAGTTGAATATCGAGTTGAAGTACTTATTAATGGAACTTGTGTTTCTAAAGGAAATGTTACTGTGCAATTTATAAATATTCCTTCTTTAACACCTCAAAATTTAATAGAATGTGATTTTGATAAAGATGGTAAAGGATATTATGATTTAACAAAATTGCATCAAGCATTAACTCTTAACAATCCTAATTATAAAGTTGTTTTTTCTGAAAATTTAAATGGAACACCTATCAATGATCCAACACGTTATCTGTCTTCTCCCAAAACTATTTTTGCTAAAGTAAGTAATGGCTATTGTTCAAATGAAACAACTGTAAATCTTCAGCTTTCCACCATTAGCCCTATTAATAAAAGTTATACTAAATGTGATCATGACGAAAAAATAGATGGTTTTACTAATTTTATTCTAGATCAAGAGCTAATTGATAACATTATTTTACCTCTTACGAACTATACAAAAATAAGTTTTTACAAAAGCGCAAGTGATGCTGAAAAAAACTTTTACCTCTGACGAATACTTTTAATAATACAATAAAAAATGAACAAAAAATTTATGCTCGAATAGATCAAAATAATTCATGTCACAACATTATTGAAATAACTTTAAAAGTAAATTATATCAATCCAGATATTGTAAAAGATAGTCATCTTATAATTTGTAAAGGAGAAGCATTAACAATTGAAGCCCCTAAAAATTTCACACATTACCTTTGGAATACACTAGAAAACACCAATAGCATTATTATACATCAAAAAGGGATCTACACAGTTGAAATAATAGATTCTCAAGGGTGCAAAGCTTTAAAAAAATACTTTGTTCAAGAGTCAGCACCTGCTACTAATATAAATACAGTAATTACTGAATTTTCTAACACCAATTCATTAGAAATTTTTTATACTTCTAATGGTGGTGATTATGAATTTTCTATAGACGGAGTTAAATATCAAAACTCTAATTTATTTACTAATCTTGAACAAGGAGAATATCATATTTCAATTAGGGATAAAAATGGATGTGAACCAACACCTTATCAAACAGTTTATTTGTTAGATTATCCTAAATCTTTTACTCCTAATTATGATGGATACAACGATACATGGTATATAAAAGATTCTAATTTTAGAAATACTATTGAAAAAATAGAAATTTTTGATCGTTATGGTAAACTATTAAAACAATTAAATTCTAACCAATCATGGGATGGGACTTATTTAGGAAATAATTTACCAGCAGACGATTATTGGTTTAGTATTAAGTTTTATAACAATAAAACTATTAAAAATCATTTTAGCCTTAAACGATAAATAATTAGCTTTGTGGGTTTTTTATTCAATCTCAATGAAGGCAAAATTTTTAATATTATTTCAATTACTTACATTTACGGTAGTCGCTCAATTTAGCAAAACGCATTATTTACCCCCTGTTTCTTCTGGCGAGATAACTGCTGGTGAACAATATATGTATATTTCAACACCGAGTACATCACCTGTTAGTTTTAACATTACAGCATTAGGAGGTAACGTTATAACTGGAACTGTTACAAGAAATTCACCTTATATCCATAGAATAGGTTATGGTAATAATACCCAAGCTCATGTAAGTTCTTCTTTTGCGCATACCATTCTTAAAAATAAAGGTTATATAATTGAAGCACAAGACTTAGTGGCTGTTTCTATAAGAATACGATCAGAAAACAGTTATCATGCTAGTTCTATCGTTTCAAAAGGGATTGCTGCATTAGGTAAGGAATTTAGATTAGGTGCATTTTTAAACGATCATGTACCTACTTATGATAACTCTCATTATACATTTGCTTCGATTCTTGCTACTGAAAATAATACTCGAATTAAATTTAGCAACATAAAACCTAATACAAGATTAATTAATAATAACGAAGGAAACACTCCCAGTGACATAATTTTAAATAATGGTGAAAGTTTTGTTATTGCCCTAAAAGGATCTAGTTTTCAACCTCGCAATGCTCTTATAGGTGCATTAATATCAGCCGATAAACCCATTACAGTCAATAGTGGCTCATTTGCGGGTTCTAACGGAGATTCTCAAAACTTAGATATGGGCTTTGACCAAATTGTATCAGCTGAAACAATTAATAAAATTGCACCTGAAATTATTAATGGAACAACACCTAATCCTACAGAATATATATTTATAAAAAGTGACGGATGGGATCTTGCCGAAAGGATATTATTAATTGCACATAAAGATGATACTCAAATTTATTTAAATGGTAGCAATACTGCTGATTATATTTTAAATTCAGGAGAATATGTAACAATAGATGGTTCTCAATTTTCACTAAATAATAATCTATATGTAAAATCCACCAAAAACCTTTTCGCTTATCAATCTGTAGGCTCTCTAAAAGAATATAATGATAATAGTAGTAAAGATTTTGCTAATCAAGAAATGTTCTTTGTTCCCCCATTAAGTTGTCAAACCCCAGATAATATAAATAATATTCCATTTATTGATAACCTTGGCAATTATCAGTTTAATGGTCGGATTACAATAGTAACCAAAGCAGGTGCAATTTTAACCTTTAATATAAATGGTATTGATTATGACCTAAAAAATCTCCCTAGTAAGGAAATATCAGGTCCTAATCCTGTTAATGGTAATACAAATTATGTTACCTACACAATAAAAAACTTAACAGGCAATCTAGCTGTTTTTTCAACAGACGAGTTATATATAGCTGCTTATGGTAATAATGGAGCCGCTACATTTGGAGGATATTATTCTGGTTTTACCTTCAAACCCGAAATTGCTTTAGAAAAAGTATCTTTATCCGCTGATAATTGTATTCCAAATATTAAACTAGCAATAAGCACTGCCTCTTCGTTTGATACTTTCCAATGGTATGATCAAGACGGGCCTATTTTAGGCGCTAACACAAATACTTATATACCAACTAAACCTGGATATTATAAAGTAAAAGCAAGTATCTCTACTTGTGGTATTTTTTCTCCATTAGAATCTGATAATATTCCTGTTAGTAATTGTCCTGATAACAATAATGGTTTAATTAACGACAACATTGATATTGATTTAGATAATGATGGTATTTTAAATTGTACAGAATCTTACGGAAATCAAGCTATCAACACAAACCTTAACACTGGTGTTATTCCTTTTAGTTCAACAAATTACATTACTCAAACAATTATTGATGGCAATAGAACCACTACACCATTAATAGGTAATGCAAATGGCACTATCATAACTGGAAGTTCAAAAAGGAAAACAAAATAGTGTAACGTATCAAATACAATTTGATCAACCTACGAGTATTGAATTAAAATACCCCAACAATATTCAAGTGAGCGAATCTCTAAATGGAGATACAGAATATATAATCAACAGTGATATTAACAGAACTTTAACTGTTTTAAATCCAGATAATCAAATTTTAATTGATACCAACTTTGATGGAATTTTTGAAAATGGCGTAAAACAATTTTCTTCTTTTGAAATTCGTTTTAGACGCAATAGTACTACACCTTTACAATCAGGCTCAGGAACTTTTAAAATAGCAGGAAAAAATATTAATATATTAAAAATCAAACATAAAAATTTATCTGATTCAGTTTCAGCCAAATCCAGTTTAAATTTAGAGACCTCTTGTGTTTCCAAAGATTCTGATGGTGACACAATTCCTGATAAAGAAGATATAGATAGTGATAATGATGGTATAAATGATCGTATAGAAGCGCAAAATAATACCCCAATAGCTATATCTAATACGGATACTAACCATAATGGATTAGACAATGCTTTTGAACCTGGATTAATACCAGTTGATAACGATAAAGATGGTGTTCCTGATTATCTTGATTTAGATTCGGATAACGATGGAATCTTAGATTCCGAAGAAAAAGAAATAGATTTTGATAACGATGGAATGAGTAACTATCGTGACTTAGACGCTGATAATGATTTATGTTTTGATGTAAAAGAGGCTGGATTTATTGATGCTAATACAGATGGCATATTAGGTAATATCACTCCTCCACAAGTAGATAACAAAGGAAAAGTTATAGGCTTTATAGGATATACAAAACCCAATACGATTTACTTACAATCTGCTCCTATAAATATAACAGATCAGCCAAAACCAGGTAAAGGATGTCTTTTAGAAAAAACTAAGATTTCTTTAACATCAAACGCTGATACTTTTCAATGGCAAATCTCTACCGATAATGGTGTTAATTGGAATAATTTATCAAATACAAGTAATTATTCTGGGGTTAATACTCCTGAACTAGAAATAAAAAATTTATCTAACGCAATGACAAATCATTTATTTAGAGTTAAATTAAATCGTTTAGGCAATGCGTGTGATTCTTTTTCTAATAATATAGGATTAATCATATATCCTCTTCCAATATTAAAAAGCAATCAAAGATTAATTCAATGTACTAACTCAACAAATGGTCTTGCTCTATTTAATTTAGATAAAGTTCAAAGTTTAATTTCTGATAATTATGCTAATGAAACTTTTAGTTACTTCCATACACAAGCAGGCGCAATTACAAACAACGCAAATGACCAAATAAAAAATCACGAAACTTACACAAATCAAGCACAATCATTAGAAATTATTTGGGCTAGAGTACTCAATTCCAACAATTGTTTTAGTGTAATTCCTTTTGAAATTTATGTATCAACAGCACAAGCCTCTTTTCTTATACCTGAAGATATCATCATAACTTGTGATGATTATGTAGATGCAAATCATGATGATTATGACGGAATAACAACATTTGATTTATCTAAAAATTATAATGGTATAATATCACAATTTAATAATCCTGATATAGAAGTATATTTTTACAGAAATGAAAATGACTATTATCAACAATTTTCAAATGGTAAATCATTAGCTATTGATAAAAATAATTTTACTAACTTTAGAAATACAAATAAAGGAGGCGATAAAATATGGGTTCGAGTAGAAAATAAAATAACAAAAGCTTGTTTAGGAATACCTCTACAATTCGAATTAAAAGTAGAAGCTAAACCAAATATTGACACTAACATTTCAGGCTTATCAAACACCCACATGTGTACTGACGACCCTGATTTTAATATTACTTTACAATCTGGACTTCCAATAGGAAGTGATCATCAAAATTTTTCTTACGAATGGTCAAAAGATGGCGTTACAATTCCTTTTAATACAGAATCTATTTCTGTAAATCAAATAGGTACTTATAAAGTAAAAGTCATTAATAAAACACCATCTGCTTGTTTTAGAGAAAGAACTATCAATGTAACAGAATCTAATACAGCTATACTTAACAATAATCTTATTATTCAAGATTTAGTTGATAATAACTCTGTTAGTATAAATGTGTCTGGTAATGGCAAATATGTTTTTGCATTAGATCATATAAATGCTCCTACTCAAAAAATAGGTTATTTTGACAATTTAATACCTGGCGTACACAAAATATATGTTATTGATTTAAATGGTTGCAAAACATTAGAAGTTTCATTTTCTATTTTAGGTTTTCCTGCCTTTTTTACTCCAAATGGTGATGGATACAATGATTACTGGAATGTAATAGGAGCTGATTCTATATTTAATTCTGATGCCAAAATTTTAATCTTTGACCGTTTTGGAAAATTATTAAAAGAAATTTCTCCTTCACAGTCTGGATGGGATGGCACTTATTTAGGCAAACCTCTTCCAGCAGATGACTATTGGTTTACAACTCAATTAAAAGACGGTAGAATTAGTAAAGGTCATTTTTCTATTAAAAGATAAATAAACATTGAAAATAACAATCTTTCTAACCCTCATAAGTAAAAAATTTGTGAGGGTTTTATTTTTATATCACAATATTTATGTACACTTATATAAATCGTATATCCTAAAATTCTACAATAAAAAATTTCCGTCTATCATCATTTTTCTCCTTTTTCTTCCTCACCAAAAAATCCAATGTATAATCTGAGTTAAAACAAACTCAATATTAATTCCAATTTTATATATTAATAAAAAAATGACTTTACAATGGTAATCATTAAACCCCAAAACACATAAATTAATCAAATACAATCAGTTACAAAATAATCAAAAAAAACATACTCTAAAACTGTAACAATTCATAAAAACTACCAACTAATGGGGAGTATGAATACTGAATTAGAAAAATCATTTGTGAATCAACTAAAAAATAACCAAAATTTGGTTCACAAAATTTGTAGACTTTATACCCAAAATGAAGAAGAACACAACGATTTATTTCAAGAAATTACAATCCAATTATGGAAAGCTTATCCTCAGTTTAGAGGCGATTCTAAATTTTCAACTTGGGCTTATCGAGTAGCTCTTAATACCGCTATTACTTTATATAGAAAATCTTCTAAATCAATTCATACAATTGAATTTGAAACAAGTAGGCATTTTGTATTACAAGAAGAATATAATTACCAAGAAGAAGAAAATCTAAAATTACTCTACAAGGCTGTATATCAACTTAGTGACATAGAAAAAGCACTTGTATTCATGTATTTAGAGGACAAAGACTATAATGAAATTTCTGAAACGCTAGGTATAAGCGAAGTAAATGCAAGAGTAAAAATGAATCGTATCAAAACAAAGTTAAAACAAATAATTAATCCGTAACGATAGAAGGAAAAATGGAAGAATTGGATTTATTAAAGAAAAATTGGAATAATACTAATAATTTTCCAAAAATGACCGAAGAAAATATTTATGCTATGTTACATAAAAATTCATCATCAGCAGTCAAATGGATTTTTATTATCAGTGTTATTGAGTTTTTATTAGGTATTATATTAAGTTTTTCATTTTCTTTAAATAAAAACAGTAAAGAAGATCTTTTTTTAGAAAAAATACATCTACCTGAAATTTATTTAAATATTATCACTGGTATTTCTTATGTGATTATACTGTATTTCATCTATAATTTTTATATATCATATAAAAAAATAGAAGTACTCAACTCTACAAAACAATTAATGAAAAATATTTTTATTGTTAGACAAATTGTTAAAAGATATATTGTTTTTAACCTCAGTCTTTTTGCTATAATACATTCTTATCTATTTGGGTATGGTGTATATATAGGTATATCAGATGAATTCAAATATTCGGAAAATCAAGTAAGTGAATATACTATTTTAATAATTTCTATTTTGATATCTATTTTATTAACGGGCTTAATGATTGCGATCTTTTTATTAATCTATAATTTCTTATACGGCAGATTATTGCGTAAACTAAAGAGAAATTACCTTGAATTAGAAAAGATAAGCTAACAAAGTTTTATGGAATTAATTTCCAAAAAGATAGTTTAAATTTAGTTTATGACTTCCTTATTTTAAATATCTAGGAAGCTTAATTTTTAGAGACCTCCTAGATATATTTATTTAAAAATAGCAACAAAATATTATACTAATTTATTAGTTACTAAATATTCTGCTATTTGCACTGCATTAGTAGCTGCACCTTTTCTTAAATTATCAGCTACAATCCATAAATTAAGGGTATTGGGCTGACTTTCATCACGACGAATTCTTCCTACAAAAACATCATTTTTACCTTCTGCATACAAAGGCATTGGAAACGTAAAAGTATCTATATTATCTTGTACAGTTACCCCTGACATTTCGTGTAGAATAGCGCGAACCTCTGAAACTTCAAAATCTTTTTTAAATTCAACGTTTACAGCTTCACTATGTCCTCCTACTACAGGAACCCTTACAGCAGTAGCTGTAACAGCAATTGTTTTGTCTTCTAGTATCTTTTGAGTTTCACGAACTAATTTCATTTCTTCTTTCGTATAACCATTTTCCTCGAAAACATCACATTGCGGGATTAGATTACGATGAATTGGATATTTGTAAGCCATTTCTTCTTTTATTCCAGCATATTCATTTTCTAATTGTCTTACCGCTTTAACCCCCGTCCCTGTAATAGACTGATAAGTAGAAACAATAACACGTTTTATATCATATTTTTTATGTAAAGGAGACAGTACCATTACCATTTGAATAGTCGAACAATTAGGATTAGCAATAATCTTATCTTCCTTGGTAAGAATAGCTGCATTAATTTCAGGAACTATTAACTTTTTTGTAGGATCCATACGCCAAGCAGATGAATTATCAATAACTGTTGTTCCAACCGCTGCAAACTGAGGTGCCCATTCTTTAGAAGTTTCTCCACCTGCAGAAAAAATAGCAATTTCGGGTTTCATTTCAACCGCTGTTTGCATACCTACTACTTTATACAATTTTCCCTTAAATTCTATATCTTTTCCAATTGATTTTTCAGAAGCCACAGGAATTAATTCTGTGATTGGAAAATTACGTTCTGCTAAAACTTGTAGCATTACCTCTCCTACCATACCGGTAGCACCTACAACAGCTATTTTCATTGTCTTGTGTATGTTTAATTTTTGCAGAACAAATGTACATAATATTTATTTTCAAACTATTTAGAACTCTTATTTTATAAGAAATTCTTAACATTAAAAAAGATAAATAGCATATTCTTGCATTTACATTTTTTTCAAATTTTGAAAATAAAAATACCTGATTAAATCTACTATAAAAAAATAGAAAAAAACAATTATAAGAATTGCTTATTGAATATATTTCGAAGTATTTTTGTAATCAAGGCATTAAATAAAAACATAATGAAAATTATTATATCTCCTGCAAAATCTTTAGATTTTGAAAAAAATTACCTATTGATCAATTTACACAACCCTCTTTTTTAAATAAGTCAGAAGAAATAATTAAAGTATTAAAACAATTAACACCAAATGATTTATCTAATCTAATGAAAATATCACCTGCACTAGGCGAATTAAATTGGCAAAGAAATCAAGAATTTAAAATTCCCTTTACGCCTAAAAATGCTCGTCCCGCAGTGTATGCTTTTAACGGAGATGTCTACCAAGGATTAGATGCCTATAGTATATCAGAACAAAAAATAGATCAATTACAAAGTAAACTCCGTATACTTTCTGGACAATACGGCTTATTAAAACCATTAGATCTCATTCAACCTTATCGTTTAGAAATGGGAACAAAGTTAGCTATAGGTAATAAAAAAAATCTTTATGAATATTGGAAAGAAACCTTAACAGATAGTTTAAATCAGGAATTAGAAAATAACGATATTTTGATTAATCTTGCTAGTCACGAGTATTCTTCTGTCATTAATTTTAAAAAAATAAAAGTTCCTGTTATTGCACCTGAATTCAAAGATTATAAAAATGGTCAATTAAAAATAATCTCTTTTTTTGCCAAAAAAGCTAGAGGACTTATGGTTCGTTATATTATTGAAAACAATATTGAAACATTAGAAGATTTAAAAAGTTTTAATTACGAAAGATATTCATTTGACGCATCTCTCTCTACACATACTAAATTAGTATTTACAAGATAAACTAATAAAATGAATCTTTATATATAAAAAGAGGCTGTCCAAAAAATAATAAATCAACATGCAGTTTGTCACTCTGACATAAGGAGGATCTCATAATCAACATTATGTAATTTCTCCTTTTGGTCGAAATGAAAGATTGCAAATTTTTTGGACAGTTTCTTTTCTTTTATATTTTTTAACTATTGAATTTAATTCTTTTCATATTGCTTTGATTTTAGTATTTGAGAAACGGTTTGATAATTACTAATCGTTTCTTTTACCAATTGATTATCTATATCATTTTTAGTTATTTCATCATACATGATTTGAAATTCTTTTGATAAAACAGAAGGTTGTAAAACCAAATCAAATTGCTTCACTTTTTGCTTTGGTGAAATAATTGTAAGTATATTGTTTTTAATATACCCCAGATCTTGATATGTTGCTATAAATGCCCTTGGTTTGTAATCTATTGAATAAACATCTTGTCCATAAAATTTACTCGTATAACGAAAACCTAGCCTTCCAAATAAAGTAGGCATAATATCTATTTGAGACATTAATATTGGATTTATAGCTCCTTTTTTCATGGGTTCAAAAATCATAGCAGGTATACGATATTTATCCATAGGCAATTCTGTTTTTCCTGCACTTGATGCACAATGATCCGCAATGATTACGAAAATAGTATTCTTATACCAAGTTTGTTTTTTTGCCATATTAAAAAATTGACGCAAGGCATAATCAGTATATTTTACACCTCCTTCACGTGATTTTGCGTCATTAGGAATGTCTATTTTATTAGCAGGATAAGTAAAAGGTCTATGATTACTTACAGTCATCCAATGATTAAAAAAAGGTTTCCCTGTTTTAGCTTCTGCATTCATTACTTGAATAGCTTTTTTAGCCATATCTTCATCACAAACTCCCCAAACATTGGAAAAAGTTATTTCATTAGGTTTAAACGTTTTTTTATCTACTATTTCATATCCATTTCCTCCAAAAAAATCTTCCATATTATCAAAATAAGCATCTCCCCCATAAAGATATTTTACCGTATATCCTTTTTGTTTAAAGATACTTCCTGTAGAAAACTTATTCTTGTTGTCTTTTCTCTTTACTATACTTTCACCTGGTGATGGAGGAAGACATAATGTAACTGCCTCTAAGCCTCTTATTGTTCTATTTCCAACCGCATATAAATTGGTAAACTGTGTACTTTGAGTAGCCAAACTATCTAAAAAAGGAGTTACGTTAAGCTGATTTCCATAACATTTCATAAAATCAGCACTCAAACTTTCAATAGTTATTAAAACCACATTCTTCTTAGTTTCTGGTAATCTAGAAACAATTAATCTTTCAGATGTTTTATTTTCTAAATTACCTAATTGTTCTTTCAATAAAGTAAATGCTTCTTCTTCTGGAATAGTTTTATAAAATTTTTGATAATCTAATTCACTATTCATAAATGCTAAGTAAAAACGATAAAGACCACTTGCCTGCAACTCGTTAGCAAAAACATTTGAAGAAGTTTCTTGTTTAGCTAGAATAGGAATTAAAAAAAAACTTACTATTATTAAACCAATATAAGCAATAGTTGATTTTACTTTATCCTGAAAAGAAGGCAGATTTTTTAAAAACACCTCTGAGGTTTTTACTATTTTATAAGTAAAAAATGCCGTAATTAATCCAACTCCTGTAAATAAAGGAATTATAGGATACGATTCCATTATATTCTTGATTACTTCATTTGTATAAACTAAGTAATCAACTGCAATAAAATTATAACGTACACCAAATTCATTCCAAAAGAAAAATTCGCTCACCGTATTTTGTACTATAATTAGCACCACTAAAAATACCGTTATTGAAAATAAAATAGTTCGAATTTGTTTTCTATAGGTAGGCATAAAAAGCATTAATCCAAAAAACAAAGTCTTAAGAGCTACAAAACTTATACCTATTTCGGGTAAAACACCCCCATATTCATTTAAAATCGTATTACCAAAACTTACATATAATAAAAGAGTGCAAAAGGAAACAAAAATAATATAGCCCCAAGGCTTTTCATATTTAGTATTCGATAAAAATAATAAATAGAGCCATAATAAACCAGAAGCCATAATAAAAACAAAAAAATCAGAAATAAATCCTGTTAGAAAAATCTTACCTAATTCTTTCCAACTAAAACTAGTAGTGGTAATAGGATGAAATAAGAGCACAATTCTTAAAATAAAGTTACTAAGTAAAAATAGACTCAACAACTGTTTGTAGGGCGATTTTTTTCAAAAAAATTCATTGCATTTTAAATTTTAGCAAAATTAACTATTAAATTTGGCATACTATAAAATTTATACAATGAATTCTGTACATTTACATTTATTAGTTAACCATTTCCCAATCATTGGAGTATTCTTTGGTATCGCTATTTTAGTTTATGGAATTTTTAGAAAAAACGCTTTAGTTTTAAATATAGCTTATACTATTTTTATTTTTTCTATGATAATGAGCAAAATCTCAATGATAACAGGAGATAAAGCAGAACATTTTTTAGAGAAAACAAATAATTTCCTCCACGTTTTAATAGAATTTCATGAAGAAAAAGCAAAAATTTTTATGAAAACAGTATACCTTTTAGGTTCTATTTCTATAATAGGAATAATTACTAATAAAAAAAAACACCCTAAAGCTCAATTCTTAGCTTTTTTAATATTACTCATAGCAGGTACAAGTATATTTTTTTCACAACCAGTAGGTACTTCTGGAGGCAGGATTCATCATAATGAAATTCGTAAAAATTAAAATATAGTTTTAAAAATAATACAACTTCCTCTCCCCTATTTTCTTATCATTTATTTTTTTACATCATCTTATTTGATATAAAACCACTTTCCTTTTTTTACACCTTATCAAATCCTAAAGAGCTGATTTTTTATTTATTATGGTTTTCATTAATTCTAAAATATTTAAAATAAGAATTGAATAAAATCTGATCAAAATCATAAACTAAAGAAGAAATCATATTCAAAATTTCAAACACTATTATCTAAGAAATTTTAAAATAATCTTTATTTTAAACAAAAAAATAAATGAACGTTCATTTATTTTTTATAGTTTTGTCTTCTTAAATATAAATAAACTGAATCAGAATATGACAGAGCAAGAATTAATATTAGATATGCAATCCATTCTTCAAGAAAAAATGGAGAAAGATTATGTCGAAGGAAAAACAAAAGAGACGCACATCCTAGATGTTTAGCCTTATTAAAAGCTAATTTTAAAATAATCAAAAATTTACCTAATAATTTGCAAATAGGAATTTTTCAACCAGGAAAGATTTATAAATCTTTTATTAGAATATCAAATGCAAGTGGAAAAGTACAATCAGATAAAGTAAAAGATTTCAGAGGTTTTGCTATTAAACTCATTGAAGTAGAAGGAAAACGTTTTGACTCAACAGAAAGCCATACACAAGATTTTTTGATGATGTCTCACCCCACAATGCCTCTTGGTACCGTAAAACTTTTTAGAGATGCCGTATATTATGCAGTAAAATGGAATCCTTTTATTTTAGCAATGAAAATGATTTTCTCTGGTAATGGAAAAATCTTAAAAGAACTTAATAATGCTAAAAAAATCAGACTAGCCCTTTGGATTTAACATACTGGAGTACAACACCTTATATGTATGGAAATCAACAAATAAAATTCAAAATTGTACCTACCTCTGCTACAAAAAGTGAATTACCTCAAGTTATTACTGATAACTATCTAACCGAAAATATGGTAAATCATTTACAAAAAGACATTGCTAAATTTGATTTTTACATTCAGCCTTTTACTGACGAAAAAAATACACCAATAGAAAACGCAGGAATTGAGTGGAATAGTTCTTTTATAAAAGTTGCAGAAATAGAAATTCCAATTCAAATTTTTAACACAGAAGAGCATTTTGATTTTGCTGAACAATTATCTTTTTCTCCTTCTAATTCATTAGAAGAACATAAACCAATTGGAGGAATAAACCGTGCGAGAATAGAAATTTATAATGCGTTATCTAAGTTTCGCCATCAACGTAATAATAAACCAATAATAGAACCTACTTTAAATGATTTTAACACCAAATAATAATCACTCAAACGATGAATAATTTTAAATCAATCAGTTTTATAGTATTGCGTTATTTACTAGCAATATTTATGACAAATGCTGGTATTCAGCATTTTACAAAACCTAATTTTTACGTTCCTTTTGTTCCTGATTTTTTACCTTTCAAAAATTTTATAATATCAGGATCAGGAATTTTAGAAATAGGTTTAGGAGTATTATTAGTATTCAAAAATAATCTAGCAAAATATGCTGGATTAGGAATATTCTTCTTAATGCTACTATTTTTACCTATACACATAAAAGATGTATTGGTAGAAAATCCTTCTATAGGATCTCATAAACTAGCTATCATCCGTTTACCTATCCAATTTATTTTTTTAGCTTGGTCATGGTTTATTTGGAAATATTTAGACAAACAAAAAGAAACTTTTAAAAACAATTAATAATATAGAACATGAAACGAAAACATATTTATCTTTTATTGAGTATTTTAGGAATTTGTTATACTTGGTTTTTCAATATTCAATATTTCCAAACAGCAATAGATCCTTCTCTTCTAAATTTTTTCAAAGATGCCAAATGTAGTCTTCCTGCTCAATCATTAGAGGCTGATTTAAAAGTTGTTGTCCTTACCTTTTTTATTTTCTATATTCCTGATGCTATACGATTGAAGATTAAATATTGGTGGACTTTAATCCCTCTTACATTTTTAATTGCCGTAGCTTTTACTTTTCCTTTTTATCTATTTCTAAGAGAATTAAAACTTGAAAAAGAAAAAATTTAATTATAAGAAAATCGTTTTTTATAAATAAATCTAAGTAAAAACACTTGTTGCACAACTATAAAATTATGTCATAATACAATTTTTCAAAGTTGTGCAACTATCATAACAACAATTCTATCATTACATTATCTATCAATCGTCATTGTTTAAAAAACAAGAAAATACAATATAACAAAATGAAAAAAACAGCCATTATACTTGGAGCAACAGGACTTACAGGAAGCTATTTGTTAGATTTGTTATTAATGAGTGAAGAATATGAAAAAGTTAAAATATTTACCCGAAAAACAACAGGTAAAAAACATCCAAAACTAGAAGAATTTATAGGTGATATACTTTCTTTGGAAAATTTTTCTAAAGATTTCAAAGCAGATGAGGTTTTCTGTTGCATTGGTACCACAAAAGCTCAAACACCTAATAAAGATCAATATTACGCTATTGATTATGGTATTCCTGTTAGTGCGGCTAAATTGTGTGAACAAAATCAGATTTCTACTCTTAGTGTAATTTCTGCTATTGGCTCAAATCCAAAATCTTCTGTTTTTTATAGCCAGACTAAAGGCAAAATGGAAGAAAGTGTTTTAAAACATAATATTCCTAACATACTTGTTTACAGACCTTCTTTAATTTACGGAGAAAGAAAAGACAAACGTCTTGCTGAAAACATAGCCACTATATTAATCAACGGATTACAGTTTCTTCTTATAGGTAAAATGAAAAAATACCGTGCTATCACAGGTAAAGAGTTAGCTAACACTTTGTTTTTAGGCGTAAAAAAAACAGGACATCAAATTATTGAAAGAAACACTTTTCATATAATTTGAAAGTAAAAATGGTATCTCTATATAATACTAAACAAACTTTTTAAAACATTTTAATCCTTATCAAGAAGTATTTTATTTCATAATTTTCAAGTTTACTGAATCATTTTTAGATATAAAATTATTATCAAAAGCAACTCTCACTCAAAAATATCTTATTTTTACTACCTTTGATAATTAATTTAAATGTACGATGAAAGTTTCCGTAGCTCTATGTACTTATAATGGTGAAAAATTCCTAAATGAGCAAATTAACTCAATACTCAAACAAACAAAAGAAGTTAATGAAATAATCATTTGTGACGACTGCTCTACTGATCAGACCATGGACATTTTAAAAGAATACCAATTAAAATATCCTAATATTTTTAAAATTTTTAAAAACGAAACAAATCTTCGTAGCGTAAAAAATTTTGAAAAAGCAATCCAACTTTGTTCAGGAGATCTAATTTTTCTATCAGATCAAGACGACATTTGGTCTCCCAATAAAGTTTATGACTATATCCTTTTTTTTCAAAAAAATCCTAAAATAAGTGTTATAGCATCTAATGGTTATTGTATTGATGAAAATTCAAAATCTCATAAAAAATATGCTGTATGGGACATACCTCGATTCCTTGAAAATAAAGGTATTGAATTTAATTTTCACAGATTAATAAGTCTCTCGGGCAACATTGCCACAGGGGCTTCAATGGCTTTTAAAAAGGAAATAATACCCGATATAATTCCTTTTCCTACTATTCAAAACTTTCATCATGACGAATGGATCGCTATTATTTCCAGTTCAAAAAATCAATTCGCTTTTTTACACGACAAATATTTTTATTATAGAATCCATTCAAATCAACAAGTTGGCGGTGTCTTTTATAAAAAAAATAAGTCTCAAAAAACAATTCTTATTGATCTTTTTAATATAGACAATCCAGCAAGTAATTTTACAGGTTATAAAAGAAGGATTAAGAAAATAATTTCAAATTTCGAGCGTAATAGTTTACTGGAACAATCAAATCCTAAATATTCCTTTTTATTTGAGAAAAACAAAAAGGAATTAATCAATCTTTATCATTACAATAAGACTTTAATGAAGAATAAATTTCCTTTAAGATTTTTTTTATTGAAAATATCTGATAAAATTCTAAATAAAAGAAAATTTGACTACTAACGAAAGTCATTCTCTAAAAACTATTCAATACTAACAACCAACTAATTTTAATATCAGCATTTATTAGCTAAAAGGTACAATTTTAGAATTAATATTTATTTTGTTATTCTTTATTACTTTTTCAGATTCTATTAAATAAAAGCCATTTTTTTTAGATAGTAGATAAGAAATATTTAACAAGATGAATTATAATCAAAAATATAATTTTATTAAAACATATAAAAAATGATAAAAGTAAGTGTTTGTATGATTACCTATAATCATGAAAAATACATAAAACAAGCCATTGAAAGTATTTTAATGCAAAAAACTAACTTTGATTTTGAATTGATTATTTCAAATGATAATTCTAATGATACTACTCATAAAATTATTTTAGATCTTTTAGAAGAACATATTGACTCAAAAAAAATAAAATATTTACACAATAAAAAGAATCTAGGAATGATGCCTAATTTCATTCAAGCTATTCAAAATTGTAAAGGTGAATATATAGCACTTTGTGAAGGTGATGATTATTGGACTGATCCTGAAAAATTACAAAAACAAGTAGATTTTTTAGATACCAACAAAAATTTCGCAATATGTTTTCACCCTGTCAATATTGATTATCAAAATGAAATAATTGAAGATAATATTACAAAAAAGTAAAAAATCACACTTCCATTTATGACTTAGCTTCTGGTAATTATATTCATACTTGCTCCGTATTATATAGAAATAATCTCTATAATAGTTTCCCTGAATATTTTTACTCTACACCTATTGGCGATTATTTTTTACATCTTTTGAATGCTCAATACGGGGATATTTATCGTTTAGAAGAAACAATGGGAAATTATAGAATCCATGATACTTCTTATTGGTCATCTAAGAAACAAAATGAAAGAGAAGCAATTTGGATTGAATTTTTGAAGAACATTAAACCTTCGTTTCCAAAAAAAATTCAAAAAATAATAGATAAACAAATAAAAACACATCAACCTAAAAAAGTAAGTTGGTTTAAAAAAACAAGAAGAGCTTTTAAAGATATTTTTTTCAAAAAATTCAACTATCAAATTTGAAAAAAAATATAATTTAATAATAGTAGATGACATTCTTCCATCTACCCTTTCACCATGGAGAAATTTAGAATATAATGAGCTAATTAAAAATTTTGATAATTCTATTATATATACAGATACCAGTACTTATGTTTCGTACTCACAAGGTAAAACCTTTAATGAAAATCTAAATTCGTTAGAAAAGCTATACCCTTTTGTTAAAAATAAAATAAAAAAGTTAAAGCGAACCTCAAATATGAATTGCAACCTTTTTTATACCATATTTTACAATAATATAAATAAGCATTTTGATTTTTTAGAAGCAAACAAAATCCCCTTTGCTTTTACCCTATATCCAGGAGGAGGCTTTGTAATAAATAATGAAGAAATTGATGAACGTCTAAAAAAAATATTTAGTTCTAAATTTTTCAAAGGTGTCATAGTAAATCAATACATAACAAAGGAATATCTCTTAAAAAACGATTAATAGATCCTGAGAAAATAAAACTTATTTTTGGAGTTCCAATTTCAATTGAAAAAACCTCTACAAAAATTGAAAAACCAACAGAAAAGATAAATATTTTATTTTTTGCCAATAAGTATACAAAAAATGGAGAGGATAAAGGTTTCGATGATTTTCAATTAATAGCTAAAGAACTTATTTCTAAATCTACTAATTATAATTTCATCGTCATTGGCAACTTTAATTACAATGATTTAAAAATAAATGATCTACAAAATCATTTCGATTTTAAAGGTATTCTTGACGAAAAACTATTTAATGAAGAATTAAAAAAAACACATATAATAATTTCTCCTAATAAACCTTTTAAAATTGCAAAAGGAAGTTTTGATGGTTTTCCACTGGCAACATGTATAAGTGCATCTATTTATGAAAATGTATTAATACTTTCTGATTACTTCAATGAAGCTGAAAAAATAAATCTAATAGATGGGGTTGATTTTATAAAATTTGACTCTAATATAAATAAGGTAGTAAATGAAATAGAGTCATTAAAAACAGATCCTGAAAAAATGAATACTATAGCCCTTAATGGGAAAAATAAATTATTAAATTTGTATGATTTTAATAATCAAATCATACCTAGAATTAATTTTATAAAAAACATATTAAATTGATAAACGTCACTAAAACTTTTTTGCCTAATCAAGAAGAATATATCAACTATCTAAATCGTGCTTGGGAAAAAGTATGGTTAACTAATAGAGGAGAACTAACCATTGAATTAGAAAACAAGTTAAAGCATCATTTAGGAGTCAATAATATAATAATTACCAACAATGGAACCATCCCTCTTCAGATTGCTTTAAAAATTCTTGGAAATAATAGTGAAATTATTACTACCCCTTTTTCGTATGTAGCTACAACTTCTTCAATTATTTGGGAAAATTGCACTCCTGTTTTTGTTGATATACATCCAGAGTATTTGACAATTGATGAGAGCAAAATAGAAAACGCAATCACTCCGAAAACTACTGCTATTTTAGCTACTCATGTTTTTGGAAATCCATGTGAAGTAAAAAAAATAGATGAAATTGCAAAGAAACATGATCTTCATGTAATCTACGATGCAGCTCATGCCTTTGGTGTGAAATATGAAAATCAATCCATTTTTAATTTTGGAGACGTAAGTACCTGTAGTTTTCATGCAACAAAAATATTTCATACAGGAGAAGGAGGTGCCATGTTTTGTAATAATCATGAACTAAATCACAAACTTTTTTATAGTCATAATTTCGGTCATAATGGACCACTTGATTTCCATGGACTGGGTATAAATGCTAAAATTTCAGAATTGCAATCAGCTATGGGATTAGCCGTTTTTGATCATATTGATGAAATTTTTGAAGAACGCAAAAAAATAGTCGAATATTATGATATAAATTTGAATTTAAATAAACTACAAAGACTAAAAATTCGTAAAAACACTATTTGGAACTATAGCTATTACCCTATCATTTTTGATACAGAAAATACACTCCTTAAAGTTCAAAAAGAACTAAATAAAAAAATATAATCCCTCGAAGGTATTTTTATCCATCATTAAACAAAATAAATTATATTAATGGTATAGAAATGCCTATTTCAGAATCTATTGCCTCTAGAATTTTATGTCTTCCTTTATATGTAGGTCTAAAAGAAAATGAATTAAAATTAATTATATCAATAATCAATTCATTATGTTAATAGTAGGTGCCAAAGGTTTTGCAAAAGAAGTATTAGAAATCCTTCATCAAAACAATAGTCTTGAAAATGTTGTTTTTTTTGACAATGTAAATCCTGATATAGAAGGAAAGCTATACGGAATTTATCCAATTCTAAAATCTTTTGATGAAGCAAAAGATTTTTTTGAAACACAAACAAATAAATTTACAATTGGAATAGGAAATCCAATATTAAGAAAAAATCTCTATAAAAAATTTACTGAATTAGGTGGAGAATTTACTTCTACAATAAGCTCCTATTCACAAATTGGAAATTATGATGTTTCTATTGGAATAGGTAGCAACGTTTTAACCAATTCCATTTTTTCAAACTCTTCAAAAATAGGCAAAGGGTGTATTGTGTATTATGGAGTTACTATTACACATGATTGTGAAATAGGTAATTTTGTGGAACTTTCCCCTAACTCAACAATTTTAGGTAATGTTAAAATTGGAGACTATTCACAAATTGGGTCTAATGCTACTCTTTTACCCAAAATAACAATTGGGAAAAATGTTATAGTAGCTGCTGGATCAGTAGTCACTAAAGATATTCCTGATAATTGTATGGTTGCCGGCATACCAGCTGTTATAAAAAAAGAGATTCTCCCTTTAGATTTTTAAATTATGGACATCAACACCGAAATACACAACGCCTTTGAAGTTATTAAAGATGGAGGCATCATCCTATACCCTACCGATACCGTTTGGGGAATAGGCTGCGATGCTACCAATCCAGATGCTATTAAAAAAATTTATGCTCTAAAACAACGTGAAGAAAGTAAAAGCATGATTGTTTTAGTTAATGGCGAGCGTATGATTTACAATATTTTCAACAACTTACCCGAAGTGGCGTGGCAAATTTTAGATGTTTCTGAAAAACCTACTACTTTGGTATTAGACAATCCACGAAACGTAGCTCCTAATATTATTGCTGATGATAAAACTCTTGGAATGCGTGTGGTTACTGAACCTTTTTGTTTTAAGTTGATGGAACGCATGAAAAAACCGCTAGTTTCTACCTCTGCCAATATTTCAGGACAACCCACTCCTATTTCTTTTAAAGAAATTAGCCCCGAAATTATTAAAGGTGTAGACTATGTAGTAAATTTGCATCAAGAAAAGATTTGTAATAAACCTTCTACCATTATAAAAATAACAAATGATAGTCAGGTAAAAATTATTCGCAAGTAATTTTAACTCCAAATCTAAAGTCTAAAGAAATAAAAATTTCTTTAAACTACATCCTTAAATTAATGTTAATGAATTACAAAGAACATTTAGATCATAAAATTTTTGAAATTGTATCACAAGCCGCTCAATTACTGAACTTAGAATGTTATGTAATTGGCGGTTTTGTACGTGATATAATTTTAAAACGTAATCATAAAAAAGATATTGATATAGTAACCGTTGGAAGTGGAATAGAACTTGCATTAAAAGTTTCAGAACTCATCCCTAATAACCCTAAAGTTCAAGTTTTTAAAAATTATGGTACCGCCATGCTTCGATATGAAGACATGGATATTGAATTTGTTGGTGCTAGAAAAGAAAGTTATAATTTTGACAGCCGAAAACCTGTTGTAGAAAATGGAAGCTTAAAAGATGACCAAGAGCGAAGAGACTTCACAATCAACGCATTAGCTTTTTCATTAAACACTCCTAACTTTGGAGATTTAGTAGATCCTTTTAATGGTGTTATAGACTTAGAAAAAAAAATCATCCGTACACCTCTCGATCCAGATATAACATATAGTGATGATCCTTTACGTATGATGCGAGCTATTCGTTTCGCTTCACAATTAAATTTTTATATTGAATCCGAGTCAATTGATTCAATAAAAAGAAACAAAGATCGAATCCATATCATCTCTGGAGAAAGAATTGTAGATGAATTAAACAAAATTCTACTCTCCGCAAAGCCATCAATCGGATTTTTATTATTATATCAAACAGGTTTATTAGATATTATTTTACCAGAATTAACGGCCTTAAATAATGTAGAAGAAATTGAAGGACATACCCATAAAAATAATTTTTATCATTCTTTAGAAGTAGTAGACAATATTTGTTCAAATACTGATGATTTATGGTTAAGGTGGTCTGCTCTACTACATGATATAGGAAAAGCACCCACTAAAAAATTCCATAAACGACAAGGTTGGACTTTTCATGGACACGAATTTTTAGGAGGAAAAATGGTAAAAAATATTTTTATCCGATTACACATGCCTCTGAATCATAAAATGAAATTTGTTCAAAAAATGGTTCAGATGAGTTCCCGTCCAATCATCTTAGCCCAAGATATAGTTACTGATAGTGCTGTTAGAAGACTCGTTTTTGACGCAGGTCAAGATGTAGAAAGCCTAATGACCTTATGCGAAGCCGATATTACAACTAAGAATGCAAAAAAATTTCAAAAATATCACAACAATTTCAAAATCGTCCGTGAAAAAATTATTGAAGTAGAAGAACGTGATCGCGTAAGAATTTTTCAACCTCCCATCACAGGAGAAGAAATCATGGAAATTTTTGATTTAAAACCTTCTAAAGAAATCGGTATTTTAAAAGAAGCTGTAAAAGAAGCCATTTTAGAAGGAGAAATTCCTAATGAATACGAATCTGCCTTAGCTTTTGTTTTACAAAAAGCCAAGACAATGGGATTAAAAAGAGTAAACTAAATTATGCAAAATCATACATGATTTAAATCATACGTTTTAATATTTTTTTTTAATGATTTTGTATTAAAAAAACAAAAATGAAATTTATAAAAATAGCAAAAACAGCACTTATTTTAGTCTATTTAGTTGTAATAGCTGGTGCATTAGTTAGAATGACAGGTTCTGGTATGGGATGTCCAGATTGGCCAAAATGTTTTGGTTATTATATCCCTCCAACTAATATACAAGAATTAACTTGGACAGAAAACAGATTGTTCAAAAAAGGACAAGTTATCATTAAAAACGAACAACTATTAGTAGCCAAAGAAGATTGTGTAACTGGCAAAAAATTTGATGCTACACAATGGAATAAATATACTAAACACGATTATGCAGAGTTCAACCCAACCCATACTTGGGTTGAATACATCAACAGACTCTTTGGTGCCTTATCTGGTTTTGCTTGTTTAGCTATGTCATTCTACTCTCTTGGCTATTGGAAAAAAAATAAGTTAATACCTATCTTATCATGGCTTGTTGTTTTTATGATGGGGTTTCAAGCGTGGCTTGGAGCAACTGTGGTTTATTCTGTATTAAACCCTGTAAAAATAACCCTTCACATGATAATGGCTTTAGTTATTATAGCCTTTATTATTTATATCATCTTTTTAGCAGATCTAAAATCTAACTCAAAAATACCAGATAATACCTTCCGAAATTTACTATGGGCAACTATTACTATGACATTAATACAAGTTGTTTTAGGAACACAAGTTAGGCAATTCATAGATGAACAAGTAAAATCAGGAATAGAAAATCCAACATTATGGTTGTCCAATCCTCAAATATCGTTTTATATACACAGAAGCTTTTCTATTTTAGTGCTAGCAACTAACCTATTTTTATATTTTAGAAATAAAAAACTAAATCTTGGTTTTAAGGAAATGAATTGGGTCTTATTATTGTTAGTCCTTGAAATTCTTTCGGGGATTTTTATATACTATCTAAATTTTCCTTTTGGTTCACAAACTATACACCTTGTATTAGCATCTATTCTTTTTGAATTCAATTTTATATACTACTCCAATTTAAACAAAAAAACAATATCTCTTTCTAAATTTATATGTAGAGGCTGTCCAAAAAGTAATAAATCAACATGCAATTTGTCACTCCGTAATGAGGAATCTCATAATCAACATTATGTAATTTCTCCCTTTGGTCGAAATGAAAGATTGCGAACTTTTTGAACAGTCTCTTTTTATTTTTCTTACCTCCTTTATAATAAAAACACAAAATCTAAACCTAATAAAAACTAGAGAAATACTCTTCCTATCCAAGATGTTTATACTTCCTCAAAAAATCACACATAAAAACAACATATTCTAAAAAATTATTTTGAATACGACACTTAACTTATTATTTTTACCAGACCAAACATATATACCATGTCACACACTATATTATCACTCCAAAATGTAACTATTTATCAAGAAGGAAATAAGATTTTATCAGACGTTAATTTAAATATTAGTCCAGGTGAGTTTATTTACATTATTGGTAAAACAGGTTCTGGAAAAAGTAGTTTAATGAAAACACTTTATGCTGATTTACCTCTTACACAAGGCGAAGGCACTATAGTAGACTATGATCTTCATGGTCTTGTAGATAATGATATTCCCTTTTTAAGAAGAAAAATAGGTATTGTTTTTCAAGATTTTAAATTACTACCCGACAGGAGTATAAATGCTAATTTACATTTTGTTTTAAAAGCTACAGGTTGGACAAATGAATTAGATATGCAAACTAAAATTGATGAAGTTTTAGAAAAAGTAGGTCTTTTAAATTTAGCCAACAAAATGCCTCATCAATTATCTGGAGGAGAACAACAACGCGTAGCCATTGCTCGTGCCCTATTAAATGACCCTGATTTAATCTTAGCAGATGAACCAACAGGCAATCTTGATCCACAAACTAGTATGGAAGTAATGGAAGTTCTTCGTAAAATTAATCAAAATGGAAAAACAATTTTAATGGCCACACACGATTATGCCCTCTTAATGAAATATCCTTCTAAAACATTAAAATGTGAAGAAGGTGCTATTTTTGAAGTGGTACAAAAAACGGCTTAAAATGATTAAAAAGCCTTTCCTGTTATTATATATTTTATTTTCTTGTATATCAAATGCACAAGAAGAAAAAAATTTCAATATTCGTTATCAAAATTATTTAAAAGGTGATATTCATTTTATTGCCAACAGTATTATTGGAAAAAAATCAGGAAAAAATGCAAATGAACCCTATAATAAAACCAATTCTAATGCCAAACTAAATGACCAAGTTGATATGGTTTATATAGATATAGACCAAGATCCTGAAACTTTTTCATCTAGTTCAGCAATATTAGAGCCTATTCATCCGAATGACAAAGTTATTTTTGCTGGATTATACTGGTGTGCTACATTTCCTGATAGAAACAATGCTATACAACCTATCAACAAAATATCTATCAAAACACCACAATCTGAAAACTATCTTACAATAGAAGGAAGTATTCTGTACGATTCAAAAGAACATAATAAACACACTACAAATACACCATACCTATGCTTTTCAGATATAACAAATCAAATTAAAAAAAATCCTTGGGGTACTTATACCGTAGCTAATATTCAAGCCAGTCAAGAAAAAATTGAAGGAGGCAGTGCCGCAGGTTGGGTACTTTATGTTATTTATGAATCTGACTCAAAACCTTACCACATAATCAGTCTATATGATGGCTTTTCTTATATCTATAATAAACCCGTTGAAATTAACTTTAAGGAATTCATTACACCAAAAACAGGTAAAATTACTCCAAAACTTACAGTAGCTGCTTTAGAAGGTGATTTAAACATTGAAGGAGACAATCTAAGAATCAATACTCCTAATACTAAAAAGTGGTTTTATATTAGTAATTCTTTAAGAGATGGTCAAAACATCTTCAATAGTAAAATTACCCATTATAACGCTGATTTTACCAAAAGAACACCTGCCTCATTAAATACCTTGGGTTATGACGTTTTTCTAGATAAAATTCAAACAAAAGAACTTTCTTTTAGTGATATTGACCAAGTTAATTTAAAAATAAGTTCTTTAGGTGATAAATTTTATGTAACTAATATTGGATTTAGCATAGAAATAGACGAAGACTTTGCGAGAAAAAAAATAGACTCAACTTCATCAAACACTCATCCAATTACACAAAACAATCTACAAATATCTAAACAAAAAAAGATTCTAAATCCAATAGATACAGATACTACACACAAAACTATAATAAAACTTCCCTCTACAAAAAATAATAGAAAACCCAAAGAAATAAAAACCTATTTATTTAATTCCACAGTAGCCCCTGAAGGCTATTATATAATTGCTAACGCCTATCAAAACATTCATTACGCTCATGATTTTGCAAATAAAATAAATAGCAAAACAATACAGCCTTTTATTTTTAAAAATCCTGACAATCAGTTATACTACTTAAGTCTAAAACATTACAAATCACAAACAGCAGCAGAAAAAGCCTATTACAACAACATCAATAATACATATTTTCAAGAATATTGGATTGCTAAAATCCAACACCCTAATACACCTTTACAAACTTCCTACAAAAATAAAACTAGAATTGAAAAAGAAATTTCAACCATAAAAATTAACAAATCCAATACCACATTAAAGCAAGGATATTATTTAGTTTCTAATGTATTTGAAATTCCTACAAATGCAACAAAGTATGTAACCTTTTTAAAAAAACAAGGACTTAAAGCATCCTTTTTATTAATCCAATAAATAACTATTATTATACTTATCTAGAATATTATACTGATTTAGAGAAAATAAAAGCTGATTATTCATCTAATTATAACAACCTCTTTTTTGATGAATATTGGATTATGCAAGTTACATTAGAATAATAAAACTGACAAATATCATTTTACTTAGCTTTACTGTAGACTACCTTTGATAATGTAATTTATTAGGTATGTCAACATCATTAATACAAAAATATAATGTACCTGGTCCTCGATACACCAGTTATCCAACCGTTCCTTATTGGGAAAATCATGAATTTACTGCTACAGAATGGACAAAAACAGTATTGAAATCATTTCACGAAAGCAATAAGAAAGAAGGCATCAGCCTGTATATTCATCTTCCCTTTTGCGAAAGTCTTTGTACTTTTTGTGGTTGTCACAAACGTATTACTAAACGTCACGAAGTAGAAAAACCTTATATAGAAGCCCTATTAAAAGAATGGGATTTATACTGCTCTCTTTTTAGAGAAACCCCAATCGTAAAAGAAATTCACTTAGGTGGTGGCACGCCTACTTTTTTCTCTAATGAAAATCTCACTTTACTTATTAATGGAATTTTATCAAAAGCTCAAATAGCTCCTGATCATGAATTTAGTTTTGAAGGACACCCTAATAACACAACACGAGCTCACTTACAAACCCTTTATAATCTAGGATTTCGTAGAGTAAGCTTTGGCGTTCAAGATTATAGTGAAAAAGTTCAAAAAGCTATTAATAGAACTCAACCTTTTCAAAATGTAGCCAAAGTAACTTTATGGGCAAGAGAAATAGGATATACCTCTATATCACACGATTTAGTATTTGGGCTTCCCTTTCAAGGAATAGAAAATATAGTAGACACTATTGAAAAAACCAAATCACTTTTACCTGAACGATTAGCCTTTTATAGCTATGCTCATACTCCTTGGATAAAAGGCAGTGGACAAAGAGGCTTTAATGACGAAGACGTACCTAAAGACGAAGAAAAAGAAAATTATATGAGGTAGGCAAACAACTCTTATATAAAAAGGATACCACGAGATTGGAATGGATCATTTTTCACGAAAAAAAGATTCACTCTATATCGCTTCACAAGAAGGAAAATTACATCGTAATTTTATGGGATATACGGCATCTAAAACCCAATTAATGATAGGTCTAGGAGTTTCTTCTATTAGCGATAGTTGGTATAGTTTTGCTCAAAACGAAAAAACGATTGAAGACTACTATAACGCTTTAGCAAATAATACACTTCCTATCTCTAAAGGTCATATCCTATCAAAAGAAGATTTAGTAATCCGCAAACACATACTTAATCTAATGTGTCAATTTACTACCTCATGGGATACTAATCATTTATATCTAGATGATATGCCTCAAATTCTTATTCAATTAAAAGAAATGGAGTTAGATGGACTAGTTGTTCTTCAATCCAATGCTATAACCGTAACAGAAAAAGGAAAACCTTTTGTTCGTAATATCTGTATGGCATTTGATTTAAGATTAAAAAGAAAAGCACCTCAAACCCAATTATTTTCTATGACTATTTAATATCATTAAACAAACAAATTTTTCAGTATTAAATTTTTCTACATCTAATTATTCATTTTTAGAAATCATAAAATAATTAAAAAGGCTTAAATTTGTAATAACTATAGATAACAAAAATATGAAAAAACTAACATTGAGCTTAGGCCTTTTATTATGCCTTTTAAATTGTAAAAAGAAATTACTCCTGAAACAAATAATACTAGTAAAAATGATACACTCTCAAAAGTAGATACTACAAACACTGAAAAAACAGCTACCAATAATGAAATTATCGAAAAAGCTAGTAATACTTATACTTACAAAGCTCTTGATGGCAAAAACTACTCCATCTATCATACTGAAGAAGAAGGCAAAAGAGTGGCTATTATATCATTAGACGAAAAAGAATTAGTTATTCTACCACAAAAAGAAGCATGGTCTAAAGGAGCCATTTATCAAGACAACAAATATAACTTAGAATGTAATGGAGATAATGCTATTCTAAAAATAGATAATAAAGATCAAAAACTTGTTTTAATAAGTCCTATAAACACAATAGCAATTAACGGAAAAGACAAAAATGATCAAATTGAATTAAGTTATATAAATACAGAAAAAATAAATTTATTACGTATTACAAAATCTGGAAAAACAACCATATATAATCAAATTGAAGCTTGGTCAAAAGGCGCAAACTATACAAATGGAATCGATACCATATCCTGTCAAGGAAATAAAACCCCAACCCTCATTAAAATAAAATCTAATGGAATAGAAACTGATTATTTTCAAAAATAATTCGAAATAAAAAATCTTTAACAATTAATTAAAATAGGGGATCTAAAAAACAGTAACTTAACGTCAGTCTCTCACCTAGACGAAAGGAAAAATCTCTTGATCAGTATCATAATTTTTTTTCTATTCACTTCGTTCGAGCTTTCCTCAAATCAAGATGAAATTACGCTCTTTTATCCCCTTTTTTCATATAGAAAATATACTCCAATAAATGTAAAAAATACCAAAAATAAGATCAAAAAAAATGATTTTATGATTGCACTTCAAAATAAAATTATAAAAACTCTATAATCTTTATAAATCCATAGTACATATTTGAATAAAAAAATACTATTTTTGGCATTATGATGAATGCAAATGAAATTATAGCTTTAAAAGATTTATTAGCTAGCCCAAAAAATATTACAATTATACCTCATCGCAACCCAGATGGTGATGCTATGGGCTCAACTTTAGGATTATATCACTTCCTAAAACAGTTAGGACACAAAGCTACAGTAATAGCGCCTAATGATTTTCCAAGCTTTTTAGCTTGGCTTCCTAACTCTGAAAATGTTTTGATATACGAAAAAGAAACACAATTTTGTCAAGAACAACTTAATTCTTCTGATTTAGTTTTTACACTCGATTTTAATGCCTTACATAGAACAGGTGATCTAATGGAACGTTTTTTATCTACCCTTGATAAAACATTTGTCATGATTGATCATCATCAATTACCTGATTCTTATGCTTTTTATAAATATTCTGATACTTCTATGAGTTCTACCTGTGAAATGGTATATCATTTTATACATCACATGGGATATGAAAAATTAATAGATAGTACAATTGCCACCTGTATTTATACAGGATTAGTAACAGATACTGGTTCTTTTAGATTTTCATCTACTACAAGTACTACACATGAAGTAGCTTCTGATTTAATAAAAAAGGAATTAAAAATGCTGAAATACACAACAATCTCTTCGATACTAGTTCCTATAACCGATTACAATTATTAGGAAAAGCTCTGCAGAATATGCAGATAATGCAAGATTATAAAACTTCTTACATCACTTTAACTCAAGAAGAATTAAACCTTTTTTCACATCAAAAAGGTGATACAGAAGGATTTGTAAATTACGGTCTCAGTATAAAAGGAATTGATTTTACTGCTATTTTTATAGAAAATAAAGAAGAAGGAATCATTAAAATCTCATTCCGCTCCCAAGGTGATTTTGACGTTAATCAGTTTGCTCGAAAATATTTCAATGGCGGAGGACATTTAAACGCAGCAGGTGGAAAATCAACTTTAAATTTAGAAGAAACCGTAAATCAATTTATTAGCATTGTTAAAGACACAAGAAAATGAAAACACTAAAAATCATTACCCTTATAATCCTTAACATGAATTTAGTTACTTGTTGTACACAGAAACAAGAAGCTAGAAAACCTATATCACACAAAACAGGGGAATTCATGAAACAATCTATTGATCGTAATAAAAAGTTAAACAAAAATGAAGAAGAAACGATCCTTAATATGATCAAAAAGATACTGCTCATCAGTATACCGCTTCTACAAAAGGCTATTGGTATTTTTATAATATCAAAAATACAACCGAAGCCCCCAAACCCATCAAAGGTGATCTTACATTTTTTGATTATGAAATTAAAGATATAAAAGGAAAAATAATTTATACCCAAGCCGAGCTAAAACCCCAAATATATAAAGTAGATCAACAAGATTTTATAAAAGGGCTTCAAGATGGAATAAAGTTAATGCAAAAAGGTGAAAAAGTAACCTTCTTATTGCCTTCTCACCTAGCATTTGGATACCACGGAGACAATAATAAAATAGGCATCAACCAACCTTTGATCTGTACAATTACACTAAACGATATTAAAAAGGAAAAAAACAATAAAACTATTGTTCCTTCGGATATAGAAAAAAATAATAACTAAAAATCAATTATTAACTAAAATGAGAAAAATGATAAGTTTAATTTTAAGTCTTTTTACTTTTTTATTTTCTTTTTCATCTTGTAATTCAAAAGGTGAAAATCAAACAGGCGAAGGATTATTTGCAGAAATAGAAACAAATAAAGGTAAAATAGTCGTACAACTAGAATTTGAAAAAACACCTATTACAGTAGCTAACTTTGTTTCTTTAGCAGAGGGTAAAAATCCTATGGTAGATACAAAATATAGTGGAAAACCTTTTTATGATGGACTAAAATTTCATCGTGTAATTGCCGACTTTATGATTCAAGGAGGAGATCCCGATGGTAACGGAAGCGGAGGTCCTGGATATAAATTTAAAGATGAAATCGTACAAGATCTAAAACACACAGGTCCTGGAATCCTTTCTATGGCTAACGCAGGACCAGGTACTAATGGAAGCCAATTTTTTATTACACATAAAGCAACTCCTTGGTTAGATGGTCGTCATACAGTTTTTGGTCATGTTATAACAGGACAAGAAATAGTAAATAAAATTGCTCAAGATGATAAAATCAATAAAATAACTATCATTAGAAAAGGTAGTAAAGCTAAAAAATTTGATGCAGCAAAAGTATTCAAAGAAAGTGTTGATAAAGAAATAAAAGCACAAAAAGAAATGGAAGCTAAATTACTAAAAGTAAAAGCTAATAAAACTGCTTATTTTGCTCAAACAAAAACAAACGCTACCAAATCAGATACAGGCTTATTATACCAAATAGTTTCTAAAGGAACAGGCAAAAAACCAGAAACAGGATCTACTGTATACGTTCATTATGCAGGTTATTTTGAAGATGGAACTCTATTTGATACTAGTTACGAACAAGTAGCAAAAGATTTTGGTAAACTAGACGAACGTAGAGCAGCAGCTAAAGCTTATCAACCCTTCCCTTTTCAAGCTGGTAAAAAAGAAGGGTTAATTCCAGGCTTTTTAGAAGGATTAGAAAAGATGAACCTCGGAGATAAAGCTATTTTATTTATTCCTTCTAACTTAGGTTATGGAGCACAAGGAGCAGGTGGTGTAATTCCTCCTAACACAAACTTAGTTTTCGAACTTGAATTATTAGAGAAAATGCCAGAAGCAACTCCTAGTAAATAGATAAATATAAATCATACACAAGCGGGTGTCTAAAAAGTAGGTAGTAACTTAGTGCTTAAAACGACAGGAGAAGCCTATTATAAATAGTCATTTCTCCTTTTAGAAATAAGACTGCAAACTTTTAAGACACCCTTTCCATATTATAATCCTTATTTTTATTAGATAAATTTCTATCTATACTACTGATTCTCCAAAAGTGATTTTGAATTAAAAACCATTTCCTTTTCACCTTTTAGATCTTAAAATCTTATCATTTTATTTTAAAATTGAATAACATACTAGGGAATTTAGGAAATTCACTTCTCATAACATAATCTAAAATCATAAAAAAATCCGTTTAAAATAAAACGGATTTTAGAATTTTACTCAAAAAAATATTTGCATAAAACTTATATGTTATTTCTTTAAATGTGTATCAAAATAATCAGCAATTTTAGCATATAAATGAATTCTATCCTTTCCTCCTACATTATGCTCATGATTAGGATATAAGAAATAATCTACCTGTTTACCTGCCTTAATACAAGCTTCAATAAAATTCATACTGTTTTGCTGTACCACTACAGGATCTTGAGCTCCGTGAATGATTAACAAACGTCCTTTTAAATTTTTAGCTTTATCTAACAAAGAGGTTTTACTATAACCTTCTGGATTTTCTTGTGGCGTGTCCATATAACGCTCTCCATACATGATCTCATAGTATTTCCAATCAATTACTGGACCACCAGCAACACCTACCTTAAAAGTATCAACTTGACTTGTCATTAAGCTAGTCGTCATAAACCCACCGAAACTCCATCCAAAAACACCAACTTTATCTTGATCTACAAATGATTTTGTCTTTAAGAATTTTATACCTTCCATTTGGTCTGCCATCTCATTCACTCCTAACTGACGATGATTTACATCACAGAATTTTTTACCACGCGAATCACTACCACGATTATCTATAGTAAATACCACATATCCTTTTTGAGCCATATATAAATCAAAATAACTAGCTCCTCCTAACCAACGATTATTAACCAATTGAGCATGAGAACCTCCGTAAACATATAACATTACAGGATATTTTTTAGTAGCATCAAAATTAACTGGATAAATAATTCTTCCGTTTAAAGGCGTTTTCCCATCAGCAGAAGTTATAGTTACCAATTCTATTTTAGGCATATCAATCTTTCCTACAAAAGGATTATCAGCTTTTAACAATTGCGTTGTTTTTTTTGATTTAATATCAACTACTGAAATTTCATTTGGCGTTGTAATATTATTATATTGATCTAATACCAGCGTTCCATCTGGAAGAAACGGAAGCTGTATGAGTTCCTGAAATAATTGTTAATTGTGTTGTCTTTCCAGATTGTAAATCAACTTGGTATAACTGGCGATCTAAACCATTATTAGCTGTTCCTATATAATTCACTTTTAGTCCTTTTTCATCAAAGCCTAAAAATTCTTTCACTACTACATCATTATACCCTAAATTCTTTAATAATTTACCATCCGTATTATATAAATACATTTGATTAAATCCATTAAAATCTGTTTGGTAAATAAATTGAGAAAAATTGTTAGGTACAAAAGTCAATGCGTGCTGTGGTTCAACCCAAGTAGAGGCTTTTTCTTCAAACAGAGTTTTTACAAAAGCACCTGTTTTTGCATCATATTTATTAAATTTTAAATGATTTTGCTCTCTATTTAAAATACCTATAAAAATATGTTTTCCAGTTGGTTCCCAAGAAACCATTGTCAAATATTGATCATTTGATTCTCCTGTTTGCATTGTTACTTTTTTACCAGAAGCCAAATCAAAAATAACTAAAGAAACTTTTTCGTTATTCATTCCAACCATTGGATACTTAATATCTTTATTAACCGCCTCTGGCTCATTCCAGTTTGTTAACGGATAATTAGCCACCATGGTTTCGTCTTTACGATAATAAGCTAATTGTGTTCCTGCTTCATTCCACCACATTCCTCTATCAATACCAAACTCTTGACGGTGTACGTAATCAGAGCCATTTACAATGTTTTTATCTGCATCATTTGTTACCTCTATTACATTTCCAGAAAAAGATGTAACTTTTATATTATTATCTTTTAGCCAAGCTACATTTCCATTGGATGCAAATTTTACTTGATTCCCTTCATTACTATAAGTTATAACATTTATAATTTCCTTATTAACAACATCATACGTTACCTTATAATTATTTTTTTACCGGATATTTCTGTTTCAAATGTATCAATAGATTTCCATTCTATAGACATTGGAAAACTTCTTAACAAAAAATCATCTGAATTTATTTTAGTCTTTAAAGCTTTTTCAAAATCATGCTTTGTAGTCAAAATTGTCTCTTTCCAACCATTAGAAGCACTTTTTTCTAATAAATTTGAAAAATCTGAACTTAAATAAGTAATTGCTTTTGAATTTTTACGCCATTGTTGCGCTAATTGTGTACTAGGAGCAAACTTTCTTCCTCCTGTAACTGTCTCCTCAATAGTCAACTTTTGTGCAAATGTCATACCCCCAATCAAAAGCAAACTAAAAGTGTATTTTTTCATTAATTATTTTTTTGTAAATTATTTCCAAAAATAAGAATACTTGATAAGTTAAAATATTAATCAAAAGTTTTAGTTTTTTTTCTAAATATAAATATAAAAGAATACTTTTAACGAAAATTTTTAAACAAATGGACATCATAGATAAAAAATTATTGAAATTACTTCAAGAAGATAGTAAACAAACCACAAAAGAACTTTCTGGAAAACTCAATTTATCCGTTACCGCAGTTTACGAACGCATAAAAAAATTAGAAAAAGACGGTACCATAAAAAAATATGTAGCATTAGTAGACCGAAAAAAAATAAACAAAAGTTATGTCGTTTTTTGTCATATTAAACTAATACAACATAATCATGAGTTTATTGCTGATTTTGAAAATGCTATTCTAAAACTAAATGAAGTTTTAGAATGTTTTCACGTCAGCGGTGATTATGATTATATCTTAAAAATTTGTGTGGCAGATATGGAAGAATATAGAGAGTTTATGGTTACCAAACTAACATCTATTAAACACATTGGAAGTACTCATTCTTCATTTATGATCGGAGAAGTAAAAAGCACAACTGTTTATGATATTTAAAGAACTAATAAAAAAAAGTATCATTTTAACTTTTATCGTTTTCTTTTTTTCTTGCTACTCCAAAGTAATTAATGAAAAAGAAAGACATCTTAATAGAAAATGGATGCTTGTAGAAATGGATTCAATCCCTTCTGAAATACTTATAAAAAATAATGCGTATATTGATATGACTATAAAAAAGGAGAAGCATCAGCCTACTTAGGTTGTAATAAATTTAGTTTTAGTTATCGTCTTAAAAACTCTAATACATTTTCTACCACTAATATTATTTCAACCAAAATGTTTTGTAAAGAAACTATAGAAATAGAAGAAATTTTTATAAAATTAATATCAAAGGTTAATAGTTTTAACACTACAAAAGCACATCAATTAGAACTTTTTATAAATGGGGAAAAAAAATGCGTTTTGTTGCCGCTGATTGGGATTAAATATCACAAATTATCCTAATTTTTTATATTATAAATTACTAATTTTGCAATTAATTTTTTTAAAACAACATAAAAATAAATATTTATGAGCTCATTTGACGTAGTTGTAATAGGTTCAGGTCCTGGTGGATACGTAGCAGCAATTCGTTGCGCACAACTAGGAATGAAAACGGCTATTATTGAAAAATATACCACTCTTGGAGGTACTTGTTTAAATGTAGGATGTATACCTTCAAAAGCATTATTAGCTTCTTCTCATCATTATGAAGAATTACAACACTTTGCAGATCACGGAATTGAAGTTTCAGGTGATGTAAAAATCAACCTTCAAAAAATGATTGAACGCAAACAATCTGTAGTAGATCAAACTTGTGGTGGCGTTAAATTTTTAATGGACAAAAACAATATTACCGTATTTCAAGGTGTTGGATCATTCGAAAACGCAACTACTTTAAACATAACAAAAGAAGATGGTTCTATCGAAAAAATTGAAGCAAAAAATACGATTATTGCTACAGGTTCAAAACCATCTAGTTTACCTTTCATCAAAATTGATAAAGAAAGAATTATTACTTCTACTGGAAGCTCTAAAACTACCCGAAGTTCCTAAACACTTAATCATCATTGGTGGAGGAGTAATTGGTTTAGAATTAGGTCAAGTATACTTACGCTTAGGAGCTCAAGTATCAGTAGTTGAATTCATGGACAGAATCATTCCAGGCATGGACGGTGCTTTATCTAAAGAATTAACTAAAGTATTAAAAAAACAAGGCATGAAATTCTATACTTCGCACAAAGTAAAAGAAGTGTCTCGTAATGGAAATGAAGTAATTGTAAAAGCTGATAATACAAAAGGACAAGAAATTATTTTGGAAGGCGATTATGCCTTAGTAGCCGTAGGTCGTCGTCCTTATACAGATGGTTTAAATGCTGATAAAGCTGGTGTAAAACTCACAGAAAGAGGACAAATAGAGGTAAATAATCATTTACAAACATCCACTGCTAATATTTATGCCATTGGTGATGTAATTAGAGGAGCCATGTTAGCACACAAAGCAGAAGAAGAAGGTGTTATGGTAGCTGAATATTTAGCTGGACAAAAACCTCATATTGATTACAACCTAATCCCAGGAGTAGTATATACTTGGCCAGAAGTTTCAGCTGTAGGAAAAACAGAAGAACAACTAAAAACCGAAGGTAAAAACTATAAAGTTGGCAACTTTCCTTTCAAAGCACTAGGACGTGCTCGCGCAAGTGCCGACACTGATGGTTTTATAAAAATATTAGCGGATTCTACTACTGATGAAGTATTAGGAATACACATCATTGGTGCTCGTGCTGCTGATTTAATTGCAGAAGCTGTTACGGCTATGGAATTCCGTGCTAGTGCAGAAGACATCTCAAGAATGTCACACGCTCACCCTACTTTTGCAGAAGCAATCAAAGAAGCTGCTTTAGACGCTACTGGAAAAAGAGCATTACACATCTAATCTTATCATTATTACATAAAAATATCAAGATGGGTGTCTAAAAAGTACAACTTAAATAATTCGACAATATGTGATTTATCCCTTAGAATCGAAATAATAAAATTCTGTACTTTTAAGACACCTCATTCTTATCATCAAAAGCCTAAATAACTTATACGAAGATCGTTTTACTGTATACAGTTCTAAAGAAAATCAATTCAATTTTTATTAGTAAATTTTAAATAAACACTTATAAAATTCTGTTTATTTACAAAAAATACAAAACAGATTAAAAGCTCCCTAAACAATACCTCTTAAAAATCAATAACTTACAAAAAAAAAAAAAAAAGCCACAAAAAAGCTTGTTTATCTAAAAAACAGTCGTATTTTTGCACTGCAATTAAGCAATCACGGTCAAGTGATGGGGAGATACTCAAGCGGCCAACGAGGACGGACTGTAAATCCGTTGGGAAACCTTCGCAGGTTCGAATCCTGCTCTCCCCACTAAATATTAAAAAAGCTGTCATAAAGACAGCTTTTTTTATGCAGCAAAGAATCAAGTGGATCAAGTCCAAAACCTGTGGATTTGACAAATTAGGCATATAAATTTGCAAGTCTAAAAAAGATTGGACAAGTCTGAATAAGAAGAATTTCTGAAGGCTTTTATTTTTGCATTAAAAAGATTTCTCACTATATATTTATAGTTTATAAGGAGTTCTTGAATTTTATTTCTGCCGAAGCATTAAATACGATTAATAATGTTTTTAGCTGTAAAAAATAGAAGGATGGGTTTTTATCTACCCTTTTTTATTATAGATTCTAATTGTCAATCAGTCTTCAATTATTTCGAGATAATAATCATGCGTTTATTTTATTTGATCAACTTAGATTCTAAAAATTCTATCCGTTTTTGTTGTTCTATCATATAAAGTGTTAATTCTTCTATTTTTTGTAATAACAAATTGGTCATTTCCCCTATTTGAAGGCCTTTTTCTTGAATTTCTTTAGCAGATGGGATATTAGGTAAATGGTTGTTTTCTTTAGTGTATTTTTCAATTTCTGCCAGAGTAGGCATTTTATAATCAGCTTTTAAAATAGATTTTCCGTTATAATATTTTTCAAAAACATAATCTGCAGGTATTTTTTTGATCAATACGTACCTCTTGTGCATGAATACTCCCTTTTACCGCAAGCATTTCATCTGGATTATTGGTACCAATTCCTATCTTTTTAAAAATTGCTGTCCCATTAACATCTAATTTTGCTGCAGGAATATTTGTTCCAATACCAATATTTCCATCAGAAGTTACTCGCATTCTTTCCTGATTAAATAAAGTATGAAATATTAAGTTCCCATCATTTCCATGAGTATACATTTCTACATCATTAGAAGTTCTTTTTAAACCATGAGAACTATTTCCTAAAAATAAACTTCCCCCTGTTCCATTTTCATTTCCAGACATAATTCCTCCTATAACCTGTAATCTTTCAGTAGGAGAATTGGTACCAATTCCTATTTTTTTATTAGGTAAAAAGGTCATATACGTATTATCCCAATCTTTACCTATAAAAGTATACGACAAGTCTAAATTCCCATTTAAAGCATTTCCATACGAACCAAATGCCATTGATATAGGTTTTCCATATTCACCAATCCAAAATGCCCTAGCCCATCCTCCTGTATAATTTTTAGCATACGTATCTACATCTAAGACAACTCCATATACAGGGCCTTCTAGTCCTATCTTAACATTATTAATAGTTTGTTGTCCTCTTATATTTTCAAATCCTGACAACAAAATGCCCACTATTAAAATCTTAAATCCTTTCATTTTATTTTTTACAATTTAATTATGCAACCGTTATTGTTTATAATTATTAAAATCTTTATACTCTTTATTTATATTGATTAAGCCATAAAAATCATATTGAATAAATTCACTTAGTTTTAAACCATTCAAGTACAGTGCTTGTTAGAATTATTAAACCATATTCTCTAACATTCTTTTATCATCATTTTTTATTTTATCATCTACATTATTTCTTATAGAATTTTACAACTACAAAAACCATAAAAGTTAATCTCCTAATTCTATTGATTTTAAATTAGCTTTTTCAATAGCTTTACTGATAATGCTACTCAAACTATTTTTATTAAAAATTAGAATAGCTTGTTCTGTAGTTCCTCCTTTTGAAGCTACTTTTTTAATTAATTCATCATTAGACAATCCAAGAGATGCTTTTAGACTTACTGCTCCTAAAAAAGTTTGATGCACTAACAATTCTGCCTCTGCATCAGAAAAACCTAATTCTTTTGCCGCTTGTATCATAGCATTCATAAAATAAAAAAACATAAGCGGGTCCGCTACCTGACACGGCTGTTGCTGGATTTAACATTCCTTCATTTTCTACATAAATAGATTTTCCTGTAGTATTGATTAAATTTTGAATGATAAATAACTCTTTTCTATCTATTGTATCTGATGCTGAAAATACAGTCATCCCCTGCCCTATCTGAGTTCCTAAATTAGGCATAGAACGAACAATCTTGTTTACTTGTAATAAATTAGCTATTTTTTGAATTGAAACACCTGCCATTACAGATAGGACAATTATTTCTTTATTTAACTTATCATGTAAAACCTTTGCTACTTTCTCAAATTCTTGTGGTTTTACAGCTAATATAAGAATATCTATTTCTTCAGTAAAAGGAAAATGATCTGTAGAAAAATTATTTAAAGGAATTAAAAAACAATCTTCTCTTTTTGGCAATGTACGTGTATAAACAAAAATGTCTTCTTTTCTTATAAAATGAGATTTAACAAAACTTCCTGCAAAAGTTTTCCCTAAATTCCCATAGCCTACTATTGCTATTTTCATTTTTATTATTTTTAAAATGGATATCTAAAAAGCAGTTACTTAACATTTAATTTATCTCTTCGACGACAGAAAAATCACGTTATGCAACTTGCTTCATTCATTTAATTCATTCGAGCTTCTCTTTTATTTAAATAAAAAATTTGTTAACTTTTAGGATATTTTATTTAAAAAATATCCAAACTTCCTTTTCCTTCTCGAATGATTTCGGGTTCTGAACCTGATAAATCTATTACAGTAGAAGCATAATTATCTCCATAACCACCATCAATAACTAAATCAACAATATTTTGCCATTTTTCAAAAATTAATTCAGGATCTGTCGTATATTCAATAATTTCATCTTCGTCATGAATTGATGTAGAAACAATGGGATTTCCTAATTGTTTTACAATTTCAATAGCTATTGTATTATCAGGTACCCGAATACCAACTGTAGTTCTTTTTTAAATTCTTTTGGCAAATTATTGTTTCCAGGTAAAATAAAAGTATAAGGACCTGGTAAAGCTCTTTTTAAAATTTTAAAGGTAGTGGTATCTATTTGTTTGATATAATCAGATATATGACTTAAATCACTACAAACGAATGAAAAATTTGCTTTTTCAAGTTTAACTCCTTTTATTTTAGCTATTCGTTCTAGAGCTTTGGTATTAGTTATATCACATCCTAAACCATAAACAGTATCTGTAGGATAAATAATAAGTCCTCCTTCTCGTAGTACCTTAATAACTTTTGCTATTTCTTTTTCATTTGGATTTTGAGGATAAATTTTTAGAAATTGAGCCATATCGTTTTTATTAGCATTGTCAATTTAGTAAACTTATAAAATATAAGTTAGTCTAAATTTACTTTTTTTAGTTTCTATAAAAAAATAGAATATTAATTTGTTTAAATTTTTATTTTAAAAAAAGGCTTTCCTAAAGCTTCTTTTATCTAAGAATCGTTTATAGAAAACGATTTCCCATGGGTATTATAAATATTTCAGCAGTAAAGAGGTTGTCTTAAAATGTTCAGGACAACCTCTTTATTAATTATGAATTTATACTATTCTTCTTTTTGCCCCATCATCATCAAGTAAGCTTTTAAAAACGAATCTAAATTACCGTTCATAACACCTTCTACATCACTGGTTTCATATTGTGTTCGAACGTCTTTAATTAATTTATAAGGGTGCATAACATAATTTCTGATTTGTGACCCCCATTCAATTTTCATTTTACTGGCTTCAATATCTGCTCTTTGTTCAAGACGTTTTTTTAATTCAATTTCATATAATTGTGATCGTAACATTTGCATAGCTCTTTCACGGTTATCATGTTGTGAACGAGTTTCAGAGCATTGAATTTGAATACCCGTAGGTTTATGCAATAATTGAACTTTTGTTTCTACTTTATTTACATTTTGTCCTCCTGCACCACTTGAACGTGCGGTAGTAATTTCAATATCTGAAGGACTTATTTCAATTTCAATAGTGTCATCTACGAGAGGATATACATAAACTGACGCAAAAGAGGTATGCCGTTTCGCATTACTATCAAATGGAGAGATACGAACCAAACGATGAACACCATTTTCACCTTTGAGGTATCCAAATGCAAACTCTCCTTCAAATTCTAAAGTAACCGTCTTAATTCCTGCTACATCACCTTCCTGAAAATTCAATTCTTTTACTTTGTATCCGTTTTTTTCTCCCCACATTAAGTACATACGCATAAGCATACTAGCCCAATCACAACTTTCTGTTCCTCCAGCTCCAGCTGTAATTTGTAATACAGCACTCATTATATCTCCTTCGTCAGAAAGCATATTACGAAATTCTATATGCTCTATGTGTTCTATAGTTTGAAAGTAAAGATCATCTAATTCTTCTTCTGTAAATTCACCTTCTTTATAAAAGTCAAATGCTATTTGAAGTTCATCTGTAAAATCAACAGCTTTATTATAATCTTCAACCCATTTCTTTTTAGAACGCAAATTTCTTACAATGGCTTCTGCTTCTTTGGCATTGTTCCAAAAATCTGGTGCAAATGTTTTTTCTTCTTCATTTGTAATCTCAATCATTTTAGCATCTATGTCAAAGATACCTCCTCAACGCACCTAGGCGTTCTATAATACCTTTAATTTGATCGGCATTTGTCATAATAAATTTCTATTTTTGGAGTTTTAAAAAAAAATTAAAATACTATTTTTGTATTTACTTGGAACATTATCTGTAAACATACAGAGTCATTTCCTCAACAAAAGTACCAATCCTTTTATAATTATGGAAATAAATTTGGTAAGTGATACCGTTACAAAACCTACACAAGAAATGTTACATGCTATGTATAATGCGAAAGTAGGTGATGATGTATACAAACAAGATCCAACAGTTAATGCTCTTGAAAGTAAGGTTGCTAATTTATTTGGAATGGAAACGGCTTTATTTTTCCCTTCTGGAACCATGGCTAATCAAACCGCAATTAAATTAAACACACAACCAGGAGATGAAATTATTTGTGATCGTTGGTCTCATATTTATTTATATGAAGGAGGAGGAACTGCTTTTAACAGTGGTTGTTCTCTAAACTTGGTTGAAGGATGTAGAGGAATGATAAATGCAGATCAAGTACGAAAAGCCATTAATGACCCTGAGTTTTATCATGCTCCAAAAACCAGTCTTGTAAGTATAGAAAATACAACTAATAAAGGAGGTGGTGCTTGTTATGACATTCAAACGTTAAAAGAAATAAAACAAGTTTGTATTCAAAATAATCTTAAATATCATTTAGATGGCGCTCGTATTTGGAATGCTTTAGTCGCTAAAGAACAATCACCTAGACAATTTGGAGAATTGTTTGATACAATATCCGTATGTCTTTCAAAAGGTCTAGGAGCTCCTATAGGATCTTTATTAATTTCAGACGAAAAAACAATTCAAAGAGCATTTCGCATTCGTAAAATACTGGGTGGTGGTATGCGTCAATCAGGTTATCTAGCCGCTGCTGGTATTTATGCCTTAGATAATCATCTTGAACGATTAAAAATAGATCATAAAAGAGCACAAGAGCTGGCCTTAATGTTAAAACAATTACCTTGGGTAGCTTCTGTGGAACCTGTAGAAACAAATATTGTTATTTTCTCTATACAATCTTACTTAGACGAAAAAATGATCCTTGAAAAACTAAAAAGCAGAGCCATACATATAAGCTCAATGGGACAAGGAAAATTAAGAATGGTAACTCATTTGGATTATCGTCAAGTCATGCATGAGTATGTTTTAGATATACTTCCAAAAGTTGCTATGTAATTTTCTTAAAAAGATTTATAAACTTAGGTACTTAAGATTCGTTTTATTAGATTATGAAACAAAATTTCAATTTTACTATAGAATAATATTGAGATAAAATTTATAAGTATAAAAACCGTCCAATAATTAAAGTATTTATGAAAAAAATCATAAAAGAGGCCTAAATGAATCAAATAAAAGGCATAGGAACTCTTTCCTAAAATTTGTACTATTTGAGTTGAAAGAAAGTTTCTAATAATAGTTTTTTCTTTTATTAAACCTATAAAAAGTGGTGTAAAGGCAAATAATGGAAAAAAAATAGTATTTATAATTTTACCAAGTAAAAGATCATTACCATACAATCCCTCTCCCGGTTTTAAATATACTAATCCCAAAAGGCCAATAGAAGTAAATAGAATTCAATATAAGTCATATTAATCGTAAAAGAAACTTTATCATTCTTTTTAAAAATAAGGCTAGATATATTCCCGAAAAAAATTCGAAAGATCGACCAAAAAAAGTAAAATCCAACATAAAGTTTATATCATTTCTATAAAATATTAGTCCTAAGATCATAAAAATAATAGGTAAAAAATAAATAGAAAATCCTTTTTTCTTAATAAAGATAAAAAAGAAAGGTGCTAATAAATAAAAAAATTCCTCTACTGTTAACGACCAAGTCTGAGCAATTCCTGTAAATTTTAAATTATTAAAAAAACCCTTTATAAAAGTTATATTCAGCAAATATAATTTTATATTAAATGTATTCGTTTTATAGCAGATGTATAAAAAAGTAAACGTAGTTAAAATAAAAAAACTTGGATAAATTCTTGCGAATCTATTAATAAAATAAATTTTCCAATTTATTTTTTGATCATAATATCTATCTGCAATTAAAAATCCACTTAGAAAAAAAAATAATGTAACACCAATGTGCATTTCAGTAAAACAATCGTATAAAAAAGGGAATGATGTTCTTGTTGAAACAGGATTAAAATGATGAAAAAAAACCATACTGGCAGCTATAAAGCGTATTCCAGTTAAACTAGGATAATACTCTTTCATTTAGTTAGTCTTATTTGTTTTTATTTTAGTCAAAAAGAGTATCCCAAAAAAATCAACCCATTCATTTACAAAAGAGTATAAATTAGACAACAAAATAGTTGAAACAAATTACACAATACTAAAATATTCTACCATTATCGAAATAATAAACTAGACGTTGAATTGGTACTTTTTGGGACACTCTTCCCTTTTTATTTTAAATAACTCTTTATTAGCGTGAGTAATTAGGAGCTTCTTTTGTAATGGTTACATTATGGGGATGACTTTCACTTATACCACTTGAAGTAATTCGGACAAATCTTCCTTTTTCTTGTAATTCTTCTATAGTAGCTGCACCACAATATCCCATTCCTGCACGTAATCCTCCTATAAATTGAAGCATACTTTCATTTAGTTCTCCTTTATAAGGTACTCTCCCTACAATTCCTTCTGGAACTAATTTTTTTACGTCGTCTTCAACATCTTGAAAATAACGATCTTTAGAGCCTTCTTTCATAGCTTCTACTGATCCCATACCTCTATAAGATTTGAATTTTCTACCTTCAAAAATAATAGTTTCTCCAGGAGATTCTTTGGTACCTGCCAATAAAGATCCCAACATAACTGTAGAAGCTCCTGCTGCTATTGCTTTAGGAATATCTCCTGTATAACGAACTCCTCCATCCGCTATAACAGGAACCCCAGTTCCTTTTAGTGCAGCTGCCACTTCTAGAACAGCAGAAAATTGAGGAAAACCGACACCTGCTACTACTCTAGTGGTACAAATAGAACCTGGTCCAATACCTACTTTAACGGCATCAGCACCATTCTCAACTAAATACAATGCTGCTTCTGGTGTTGCAATATTTCCAACTACTACATCAAGTTCTGGAAATTTATTTTTTACTTGTTTTAAGACTTCTACAACTCCTTTTGTATGACCATGTGCTGTATCTATAATAACGGCATCAACACCCGCATTTACTAAGGCTTCTGCTCTTTCTACAGCATCTACTGTAACACCTAAAGCTGCAGCTACTCGTAAACGTCCGTACTTGTCTTTATTAGCATTTGGTTTTTGAGTAAGTTTTGTAATATCTCTGAAAGTGATTAGACCTACTAATTTATTTTCAGCATTTACAACTGGTAATTTTTCTATTTTATTACCTTGTAAGATTTCTTCTGCTTTTTCTAAGGTTGTTCCTTCTGGAGCTGTAACCAAATTAGTTGAAGTCATCACTTCTACGATACTTCTTTGGTTATTCTTTTCAAAACGTAAATCTCTATTTGTAACAATTCCTTCTAGCTTCCCATTTTGATCTACTATTGGAATCCCTCCTATGCCATATTCTCTCATAGCATTTTTAGCATCTCCTACATTTGCTGTAAAGTTTAATATTACAGGATCAAGAATCATTCCGCTTTCTGCTCTTTTTACTTTACGAACTTCTGCTGCTTGTTGCTGAATTGACATGTTTTTATGCAAAACCCCTATTCCTCCTTCTCGCGCCATAGCTATAGCCATTGCACTTTCCGTAACGGTATCCATTGCAGCGGAAACAACTGGTAGGTTTAGGCTAATGTTTCTAGTAAATTTTGTTTGAATACTTACTTCTCTAGGAAGTACTTGTGAGTAGTTAGGAATAAGCAATACATCATCGTAAGTTAGTCCTTCACCGATAATTTTAGTTGTGTGTGCGTTCATTGCAATTTACGATTAAATTGCGAACAAATATAAGAATTTAAGTGTAACTTTTATCAATTATTTTTTTTCCTCTAAACAGTAAGAAAATATTTCTAAAATTATTACAAAAAAGAAGTATGGATATGTAAAATAACCGCCTAGCATTCAACTTATTCTTTTATCATCTTCAAGACCAGAAGATTGTAAAATTTCAAGATGAACTTCCATTAAAATATTTTCAAAGTAAAAAAAGAGGATGTCTAAAAAAAATAATCTATAATTCGTTTATTCATTCGATTTTAATAAGAGTATACTTTTTTTTCGAATAAAATAAAGTTAAATAACAAGATTCTTAATTTTTAGAGGACATCCTCTTTAGGTTAATCAACTTAATAATTTAAGAACTTAAATTATTAAGCTTTTTTTCTGCTTTTTTCGTGCAACATGCTTTTTTATCAGTACATGCTTTTTTATCTCCTTTAGAACAAGTTTTTTCCATTTTTTCTTTCTTGTCTTTTTTCTCTTCTTTTACTTCTTGTGCAAATACGCTAGAAGAAAATACAAATGCTACTAATGCTACTGATGAAATTAGTTTTTTCATAATAAAAATTTTAAAAGTTATTTTTTTTGTTTTAAATAAATTTACCTGCTAAAACTCTTAATTAAAATATTACATAAATTTAGTTTTAAAGCTTAGAGGTAATATAACAAGTTTCCGATGTCCTACTTATAATAGTAGTAATAGTAACTTGCTACAAGACCAAATATACTATCTAAAATAGTAGAAAAATGCTTCTTTAACATAACTTTATAAGATTTTCTCTTTTATCATTTTTATAATTTCATTTTTTTGAAGTAATCCTGATTGACGGCATATAGGTTGTCCTCTTTGAAAGAGTATTAGAGTTGGAACTCCTCTTATTTGATATTTTCTTGCTAATTCTTGGTTTTTATCTACGTCTATTTTTATTATATCAATTTCATTTCCTAATATTTCTTTTACTTCTTTTAAAATGGGAGCTAACATTTGGCAAGGGCCACACCAAGTAGCAAAAAAGTCAATTAATACAGGTTTATCTTTATTAATAATATTTAAAAATGAATCATTCATCTTTTTTATCTTCTAATTGAATTTGACAAGTGTTTGAGGTACATCCCAAATTAAAAACTGCTTGAAATAAAAAGAATATTGCAAATCCTAAAAAAATCCACTGATGAGTTTCGAATGCTTGGAATATTAAAAAAACTCCTAATGCTAAACGAAAAAAACGGATTATATTCCAATTTAAAAAAAATCGTTTCATATCTAAATTTAGTAGGTTTTACTCTTACAGACAAAATCAGTTCTTGGAAGATCAGTTTTGGAAATAGCTGTGAAACCTCCTTCTATTTCTGTAAAATTTCGATAGCCTCGGGCTTGTAGTATTGATGCTGCAATCATACTACGATAGCCTCCCTGCACAATGTATATAAAAATGTTCATTAGGATTAATACTACTTATCCAATCATTAATATAAGCAAGTGGTTTGTTGTAAGAGTCTTCTAGATGTTCTGCTTGGTATTCGTTTTCTTTACGAACATCAATGATTTTATCTGTTTTAAGATTTACTTTTTGAGCAAATTCTTCTGCTTTTATTCTATTAATCTGGTCTGTTTCTTTTTCTGATTCTTTCCACGCATTAATTCCTCCTTTTAAATACCCTAAAAGATTATCAAAACCTACTCTACTAAGTCTTATTATTGTTTCTTCTTCTTTTCCTTCTTCACAAACTATAAGAATAGGTTGATTTACATCTGCAATAAGTGTGCCTACCCAAGGAGCAAAATCTCCTGTTATACTTATATTAATGGACTGAGGTATATGACCTAAACAAAATATGGAAGGAGGTCTTGTATCTAGAACAATTGCTGCTTTTCTATCTGCTAAATCGTTAAATTCTTGGGCAGACAAAGATCTCAAACCATTATTTAGTACTTTTTCAAATGCTGTATATCCTTTCTTATTCATTGCTACATTCATTCCAAAATATGCAGGAGGAGGAGTTAATCCATCCAAAACCTCAGCAACAAATTCAGACTCTTTCATATCAAAACGAAGAGCGTAATTATTATGTTTTTGTTGTCCTATTGTAGAAATAGTTTCTTTACTCATATTTTTACCACAGGCACTACCAGCTCCATGGGCTGGATATACTATTACATCATCAGCAAGTGGCATAATTTTACTTCTTAATGAATGAAATAATGTTGCTGCTAATTTTTCTTGTGTCATATTAGCTGCTTTTTGTGCTAAATCAGGTCGTCCCACATCTCCAATAAAGAGAGTATCTCCTGAAAAAATAGCATGATCTTTTCCATTTTCATCTATTAATAAATAAGTTGTACTCTCCATAGTATGACCTGGGGTATGTAAAACCTTAATAGTAATATTACCTACTAAAAATGTTTGTTCATCTTGCGCGATGATTGCGTCAAACTCTGGTTTCGCAGTGGGACCATATATTATAGGCGCTCCTGTAGCTTTACTCAAATCTAAATGTCCTGAAACGAAATCAGCATGAAAATGAGTTTCAAAAATATATTTTAAAACAACATTATCTCTTTTAAGACGATCTAAATAGGGTTGTACTTCTCTCAAAGGATCCACAATTAAGGCTTCACCATTTGAAGTAATATAATAGGCACCTTGGGCTAGGCAACCTGTATAAATTTGTTCTATCTGCATTATTATCAATTTGGTTTACAAAAGTACTATTTATTTTTATAACAAATAGTGATAATAGTTACAAACCTTTCCCTTATATATATTAGTTAAAGCATACATGTTTGAGTATAATAATCAGATAATGTAATTTTTGTATTTTTTATTCCGTTAAAACCATCTTCAATTTCTATAAAATTTGTAATTCCTATTTTATATAGTATAGAGGCTGCGATCATGCTACGGTATCCTCCTACACAATGTATAAAAACGTATTATTTCGTGGAATTTTATCTAATTTTATTTCTAATTGATGTAGTGGAATATTTATACTATTTATTATGTGTTGAGAATTATATTCATTTATCTTACGGACATCTATTATATATGAATTTTTATTTAGGATTGTACTTAACTCAATTGCTTTTATCCTTTGAATCGTATGAAATGGTTTATTACAACTCACCCATCTTTTAAATCCATCTTTTAAATAACCAATCGTTTGATCAAAACCTATTCTAGATAAGCGAATGATTGCTTCTAAAGATTGTTCTTTATTCTCTGTTATTAGTAGTATTTTTTGTTCTATATTAGGTATTAGCTCTCCTACCCATTGTGCAAAATTTCCATTTAATCCAATATTAATACTGTTAGGAATGAATCCTTTCGCGAATTGATCAGGATTTCGAACATCTAATAGTAGAATTGTAGGATCTTCTTCTATATATTTTTCGAATTGTATTATATCTATTTCTTTATGACTTCTGTTTATTACTGAGTATAAACTTTCGTATCCTTTTATATTTAGTAATACATTTTTAGGAAAATAAGGCGGTGGTGGCATTAACCCATCTAAAACGGTTTGTACAAACGTTTCTTCTGTTAAATTAGGATTTAAGGCGTAATTTACTTTTTTTTTGATTACCTAATGTATCTGTGGTTTCTTTACTCATATTTTTTCCACAAGCACTACCTGCCCCGTGATTAGGATATACAATTAAATGATCAGGAAGAGGAAGAATTTTATTTCGTAATGAATAATATAATAGACGAGCCAGTTTATCTTGTGTTAACTCTGTCATAACATGTTGAGCTAAATCAGGTCTTCCTACATCTCCAATAAAAAGAGTATCTCCTGTTAAAATTCCTTTTTCTAACTGATTTTCATCTATTAACAACAAACAAGAACTTTCTAAAGTATGTCCTGGTGTGTGAATTAGTTTAATTGATGATTTACCAAATAAAAACATCTCATTATCAAATGCTATGTGGCATGGGTATCCTGTTTTTGTGGTGGTAGGACCAATTACTATAGTTGCACCTGTAGCACGAGCTAATTCTAAATGTCCAGAAACGAAATCAGCATGAAAATGAGTTTCAAAAATATATTTCAAAACAACTTTATCTTTTTCTAAACGATCTAAATAGGGTTGTATATCTCTTAAGGGGTCTATGATAACGGCTTCACCTTCTGAAACTATATAATAGCAAGCTTCCAGCTAAACATTTGGTGTAGATTTGTTCTATTTTCATTGTGCTTCTATCAAAAAAGCAAAGGTAAAATACGATTTTAAAAAAAGGCTGACAAAAGTCAGCTCTTAGAAATTGATTTCAATATGGCTTCGATATAGCTTAACTAAACCTCGTTGTTCCATTTTTTTTAACAAACGCGACACCACTTCTCTGGAAGTATTTAGTTCGGATGCTATTTCTTGGTGTGAGAGTTTTATGTCGTTACAATTACAAGCATCTCGATGTCTTTTTAAATAAAACTCTAAGCGTTCATCCATTGCTTTAAAAGCTATGTTATCTATCACCGTTAACACTTCTTCGAAGCGACTTCTGTAAGTTTCAATAACAAATTCATACCAAGAACGGTGTTTACTCATCCATTTTTCCATTAATGCAAGAGGAATCATAATAAGTTCTGCATCTTCAACCACTTTAGCCATTAAAGCACTCGTTTCTTCTTTAGTAGCACAAATCATAGAAATAGCACAGGCTTGTCCTGGCTGGAGATAGTACATAAAATATTCATTTCCTTCATCATCTTCACGGTATAATTTTATCTTCCCTTTTACAACTAAAACGGTATGTCGAATAAACTGACCTGAACGCATTATTGTTTCACCTGCTTTCATATTCTGTATATACGCGTTTTCGTCTATTTCTTCTATTAACTGAGGATTAAAATTGGGAAAATTTAGCTTGATTATATCTTTCATAAAAAATTAAAAAAACACAATACAAATATAGGTTACTTATCTCATCTTTTAAATTTAAAAATTCATTAAAATTTACTACTTTGTGCAAGTAACCTTAATAAACTAATAATGAACACAACAGAATTAAGAGAATCTATTTTTAGGCATTTAGATGGTATTGTAATTTTACCTATAGCGGCTCTATTAAAAGAAAAAAATATAACAAATTATATCATTGAAAAAAAAGACATTACATTAAATCAATTAAAGGAAGATTTTAATTTAAATGAAGGCTATTTAAATGTTGGGTTAAGAGCTTTAGCTTCACAAGGTTTTATAGATTATTTTGTGGATAACGTTCAAAACGAAGTATATATTAAAACAAATAATGCAACAGAGTTAGCTTTTTTCTTTCTTTTATTTATACGAAGATATAGCTCATACATTATTTTTAACTGATGTTTTCACTTCCAATAGTATTAACGAGCATACTATTTCTATATTAGCCCCTTTATTTGAAAAGTTTCAAAAAATAGACATTCATTCTCTTGATCTAAATTCTGGAAGCAGGTAAAATACAATATCAGATTATAAAACATTTAGAAGGATTTTTAGTAGGTCCTTTAATTGTAAATCTAGGCATGACAGGTATGTTTCACAAATATTTTATGGAAACTTCATTTAGTGCTGATGAATTTCACAAAGAACCCGAAGCGTTCAATATTATGCTTGATTTCTTCACTTCATTAGGATGGTTCATAGAACGAAAAGGAAAATATCAATTTACTGAATCAGGTCTTTTTTATGCTAAAAGAGCCTCTGCCTATGGAGTAACTGTTTCTTATCTACCTATGTTAAAGAATATTGAAATGTTATTATTTGGGAATCCTAACAAATTACGAGATATTGCTATTAACGATGCTGAAATACATGTAAATAGAGAAATGAATGTTTGGGGTAGCGGAGGTGCACATGGCACGTATTTTAAAGTAATTGATGAAATTATAATAGAACTTTTTAATCGTCCTATTTCTGAACAACCTAAAGGTATTTTAGATATGGGATGCGGTAACGGTGCTTTTTTACAGCACATTTTTAATGTTATAGAAAGACAAACAATGCGTGGTAAAATATTAGAAGAATATCCTCTTTTCTTAGTAGGAGCTGATTATAATCAAATTGCTTTAAAGGTTACTAGGGCAAATCTAATTAAGGCTGATATTTGGGCTAAAGTAATTTGGGGAGATATTGGCAATCCTGACCTATTAGCAGAAGATTTAAAAGAAAATTACAATATTGAGTTAAATGAACTATTAAACGTTCGTACATTCTTAGATCATAATAGAATTTGGAATGATCCTAAAAAAGATTACGACATAATCAGCACTTCATCAGGAGCTTTTTCTTATAGAGGAAGACAATTATCAAATAACCTTGTAGAAGCAAATCTTTATGAACATCTTGATAAATGGGCTCAATACGTTCAAAAATTCGGATTATTACTAATTGAACTTCATACTGTAAACCCAAATATTGTTTCTAAAAATATAGGAAAAACACCAGCAACTGCTTATGATGTAACACATGGATTATCTGATCAATATATACTAGAAATTGAAGAATTTATTAAAATAGCTCAAAAAGTAGGGTTGTATTCTGATAAACGTTTTACACAACGTTTTCCCGATACAGATTATGCTACAGTAAGTATTCATTTATTAAAGGGTAAATAATTAATTCAAGTTGCTAGTTAATTGATTTATTTAATTGCAAGCCAAAGACAAATAATGTAAGTTTTATTAGAAAACCTTCTAAAGTTATTGCATGTATAGTTCTTGGAAACATTTTTTTAATATCGCTTATTGTTGTTTCTACCCTTTTTCTCATTTTTAGTTTTTCATTTTTTTGTTCTAAAGTATCCATTCTTTTAGCATTTGATTTACGCTGAATTTTTAATGAAATACATCTTCTCTCATATACAGCATCTTCTAAACTATAATCAGTATAAGCACTATCTCCATATATTGAAGCCTCTACTGGTAATTTGTCAATCATTTTTCCTAGTGCTTTTGCATCTGCTGTTTTTCCTGGTGTAAAATGAAAAGCTATTGGGATTCCATTTTTTGTGGTAAGTAATTGTACTTTAACTCCATAAAAATAATTTCGCATACTTGCTGTGTAACCTCGCCATTTTTCTTCTTTGAGGATTTTGCAGTTCGAAATCCTCATATTATTGCAAACAGCAACTGGAAATGAATCTATGATATACTGCATCTCACAGCATAAATCTTTAAAATATGAACTTATTATTTCAAATAACTCATAAAGCAAACTTCCAATTTTATGTAATCTTCTATTAAATCTACTCTTGTCAAGCATCTTTGGTATAAATCCATATTGTTTCATAAACTTTATAGCTGAACTATGATTTCCATAAAAGCTTGTCGATGACACAATCGCAGTTAAAATAATTTCACTATCACTAACCTGTCTTCTTATATCTTCTGGATGTTCAATTCCTTTTAAAATATCATCAATTAAACAAAAAATTGATATAATTTTGTCTTTGCAAAGCATTGGTGTTGTTTTTTTGGTTCACAAAACAAAATTACTTAACCTTTGCTTTGTTTTTTATAAATATCAACTAGCAACTTGAATTAATTATTTCAAACCTAGACATCATAACAAAACATAACGCGTAATCTAGGTTAAAAACATATAATTTTAAAACAAAATGAAAAATTGTTTTTGTGGATCAAAAAAACATATTCTGAATGCTGTGAACTTTTTATATTAGGTACTAAAAAACCCAATACAGCTGAAGAATTAATGCGATCTCGCTATAGTGCTTACTGTACCCATCAAGTAGATTATTTGCTTAATACTACTCATCTTAGTACTCGAAAATTTTATAACCGAAAGAACATTATGACTTGGGCTACTGAAAATAACTGGTTAAAATTAGAAATTCTAAAAGTAAGTGAACAAAATGTTGAGTTCAAAGCGTACTATACAGATGATAAGCTTGAATCACATTGTCATCATGAAAAATCTACTTTTAAAAAGCAAGGAGGAATCTGGTATTATGTAGAAGGAAAAATAGGTTAGTTTTTAAATAAAGTAAATTAAGGCTATCTAAAGATGTTTATAAAAACACTATTCTTTAGATAGGCCTTTTTGATTCATAATAGTAAATTAGAAATTTAAGATTACAACAAGACTCTAGTTTATTATGTTCCTAAATTATTTTTTCCTGCAGGTAATTCAAAAATTTGTAAATCAAAATAAATTACAGAAGCTAAAATATGATCAAATATATCACTCATGATATATTCATAATTTTCAAAACGTTTATCATTAGAAAATGCGTAAATTTCTAGAGGAATACCTTGATGCGTAGGCTGTAATTGTCTACAAAGAAGAATCATCTCTTTATTTAATCCTGGATAATTTTCTAAATATTTAGTTAAATATTTCCTAAACAAACCAAAATTAGTCAAATTTCTTCCATTAATAGATAAAGTTTTATCTATTTCATGCAATGAATTATGTCGTTTAATATCCGTTTGCTTTCTTTCTATATAATCTTTAAGTAATTGTATTCTTTTAAATTCTTCCAATTCTTCTTCTCGTATAAATCGGATAGAATTAGCTTTTATTAAAATATGTCTTTTGATTCTTCTCCCTTCAGAATTAATCATACCACGCCAATTCCTAAAACTATCAGAAGTAAGACTATAAGTAGGAATAGTTGTAATAGTATGATCAAAGTTTCTAACTTTTAATGTGGTTAGATTTATTTCAACAACATCACCATCAGCACCAAATTTATCCATTGTAATCCAATCTCCTATCCGAATCAAATCATTAGCTGAAACTTGAACAGAAGCTACAAAACCTAAAATAGTATCTCTAAATATTAATATTATCAAAGCTGATACAGCTCCTAGAGTTTTGACTAACGTATCAGTACTAACATTAAAAATTTTAGCTACTATTATGATGATTCCTAACCCCCAAAGCATAATCATAATAACTTGAACATAACTATCTATAGGTTTATCTACATATTCCGCTTTTGTTTTCAGATGATCTCTTATTGCTTTTAATGTAGAATTTGTAATCCATAGAGTTAATAAAACAATATAAACTCCTACTAATCGACCAAAAATAGTTTCCCATGAGGTAAAATCATTCAATATAATGGGAACTGTTTTATAAATGTAAATCAGAGGAATTAAATGCGACATATACTTTGCTGTTTCATTAGAAATCAGCAAATCATCAAATTTTGTCTTAGTTTTTTTAGCTACTACTGCCATCCCTGTAACTAAAACGAATCGACAAAATAGATATATTATATAAACAATAAAACTGAGTATTACAATATTAATGGCTAATCCTAAATAGGATGCCAGTGTATCATTAAAATCTAATTTTTTAAAAAATTTATAACACCAACCAAATATTTTTTCAGTTTTTTCAAACATATTATTTCAGATATTTTTTTTCTATATAAAATGTTCCAAAAGGAATTAAAGAAGCTAATAAAATTATTATTGTTGTTTTAAAATTCCATTTTAATTGCCTTTGCAAAAAAATGCCAAAAGTACATACAAAATAAAAAGAACTCCATGACTCATACCTACAGGAAATAAAAGAAATTTATATAAGGCTAAATTAAATGGTTTTATCATTAACATATTCAACATTATAACGATGTAAGATACCCCTTCTAGCAAGGCAATATTTCGAAAGAATTTAAACATTTAAATCTATTTTAATTAAAAAAATCATTTCTAGTAAAACTAGTATTCTTTTGCAAAGAAAAGCAAAGTTTATCAGCTAAACTATATTCCATACTTTTTTTGGAAAGTTAAAATTTATATAAAATTAATTTCTAAAAAAAATATCTATAAACAGTTTTTTAAATGTAATTTTGCAAAAATTTCAAAAAGGTATGATGCAAAGCGATATAGAAACAGTATTTGAGAATAAAAAAACACTCTATGATTATCAATCACGCGATATCAATACTATTTTTGATAGAATGGATAATACTTCTCCCAATTATCGCCTTTTATATCAATTACCTACAGGCGGAGGGAAGACGGTTATATTTTCTGAAATTGTACGTCGTTACATAGAAACCCATCAAAAAAGGTAGTAGTACTCACACATCGCATTGAGTTATGTAAACAAACCTCTAAAATGTTAAGTAACTTTGGAGTACAAAATAAAATCATCAATTCAAAAGTAAAAGACCTACCCGATCAAGATGATTTTTCTTGCTTTGTAGCCATGGTTGAAACTTTAAAAAATCGTTTAAATGATGATTTATTACAAATTGATAATGTAGGATTGGTTATTATAGATGAAGCACACTATAACTCTTTTCGAAAATTATTAAATCGTTTTAAAAATTCTTTCATTCTAGGTGTTACTGCTACTCCATTGAGTTCTAATATAGAACTCCCTATGTATGAAAATTATAAAGAGCTCATTGTGGGTGATCCTATTAAAAAATTAATTGAAAATGGATTCCTTGCAAAAGCCACTACCTATAGTTATGATGTAACATTATCAAGCTTAAAAGTAGGTATTAATGGTGATTATACCGTAAAGTCTTCTGATGAACTTTACTCTCAATTAGATATGCAATCTAAATTATTGAGTGCTTATGAAGAAAAATCAAAAGGTAAAAAAACCTTAATTTTTAATAATGGAATCAATACCTCTTTATATGTTTATGAAACATTTAAAAAAGCTGGTTACGATATACGCCATCTAGATAATACAACTAGTAACGAAGAACGAAAAGATATTTTAAAATGGTTTAAATATACTCCCAATGCTGTACTTACTTCTGTAGGTATCTTGACTACTGGTTTTGATGAACCAACTGTTGAATCAATCATCATTAACCGAGCTACTAAATCTCTGACCCTTTATTTTCAAATGATCGGTCGTGGTTCTAGACGTTTACCTAACAAATATGAATTTAGTATCATAGACTTAGGTAATAATGCTGCGCGATTTGGTTTATGGGATGATCCTATAGATTGGCAACATATTTTTAAAACCCCAGAATATTATATTGAAAATTTACGTAGTGACGCTGAAATTGAACGCTATTTTAAATACGAAATGCCTGCTGATGTACGCGAACGTTTTAAAAACACTTTAAATGTCGAATTTGATATAGAAGAAGAGTTCAATAAAGCAATTGCTAAAAATTTACGCCCAAAAGTAGTCATAGATGATTCTATTCTAAATCATGCAAGTATGTGCGTAGATAATGCCGAAGAACTAAATGAAGCCAAACAATTAGCCAAATATCTTATAGAAGATATTGAATATAGAGTAAAAATATTTTGTCGATGCTTAGCTAACTCTACTAAAAACTATCGAGAATGGTTAGTAGATGATTATAAAACACGATTACAAGTTGCCATTGGTAAGTTATATCGCGAACGCCTGTTTGCTATGGAAGATTAGTTTTACTTACTAGAATCTTAAAAAAATAATATTTTTATATTAGTTTGCCTTTTTTTACGACAGAAGAAGTCACATTTTCAACCTTATGTAACTTCTTCTTGTCATTAAAGGTACTTTATGTAAATCTCCTACTCCTTTTAACTTAATTTTACCCCATCTTTAATTACGCTATTTTTATTCAAATTAGCCTCATTTGACATATACAATTCCTTATAAAACCATTTTTTATCCTTGAGACTGTCCAAAAAGTTCGCAATCCTGTCATCTTCTACCAAAGGAAGAAACCACATAATGTTGATTATGTAACTCCTCCTTACGTAGGAGTGACAAACTGTATGTTGCATAAAACAATTTCTTTCCCTCATCTTCATTTTTTAAGCATTGCTTATTCAAATAACCGCCCTTATTTATTAGACCTTTTATTATTTCATCATTTTTATTTGCTTTAACAAAAGCAAGTATATTTTCTCAAAACGTATTTTATTATATCTTTAACACAAATTAAGTGTTAAAGTTTATTGCAGATAAAAAATGACTTTGAATTTAGAAAAGTCCTTATTTTTTGCATCCAATGTAGTAAAATTACATCTGTGCTTTTCTCTTCATTCTATCTATCTTCATCATAAAACCTAACATATAATCTTGATTTAATTAAATACAACTTAATTCAATATTCTTATGAAACTTCTACACCCCTTTATTTACTATTCTTTTTTATTTATGTCAACTCTATGCTGTACACAAACCAAGCAAGACAGTTTAGATATAAAAAAAGTAGCTTTAGATTATATAGAAGCACAACACAATCTAAATCCTTTACAAATGGAAAATGCACTACATCCCAGAATGGTAAAAAGAACTTTTTGGAAAGACAAATCTACAGGAAAAGATTTTTTAAGAGAAACCACTACTGAGTCTATGATATTAATTGCAGAATCATATAACAAAAAAGGAGATCAATTTCCCGAAAAACCAAAAAAAGAAATTCTTTTCCTAGACGTTTCAAATCGTACTGCTTCTATAAAACTAATTGCAGACGAATGGATTGATTATATGCACATCGTAAAGTTAAATGGAAAATGGACGTTGGTAAATGTTTTATGGCAATATCATAATATTAATAAACATTAAGACCTATATTTAGAACTCAAGAAATAGTTTCGTTTAAAATAGATAAAAGTTTAAAAATCAAAATATAGCATTCTTTTATCTAAACTTTAACTTTTCTTTTATTTTTGTAATTCTTCTTGTTTTCTATTATAGAAAATGAACTAATATTTAACCAACAAAAAAATTGATATTAAAAAGAAAATATGCCTTTTACTTTTTCGCATCCCGCAATAATTTTACCTCTAAACTATTTACCAAAAAAATGGATTTCATTAACAGGCTTGATTATTGGTAGTTTGACACCCGATTTTGAATACTTCCTAAGAATGAGGATTAAAAGTAACTTTAGTCATACTCTTCTTGGCATATTTTGGTTTGATTTACCCTTAGGAATTTTACTCACTTTTATTTTTCATAATCAAGTAAAAAATCAGTTGTACAAAAATTTACCTAAAATATTAAGTGAAAGATTTTTAAATATAAAAGAGGTTAATTGGAATAAACACTTTTTACAAAATTGGAAAATCATAGTAATTTCAATTCTCGTAGGAGCTATTTCTCACATCTTTTGGGATGGTTTTACACATCACGATGGTTTTTTTGTAAAAACCATTCCTCAATTATCAAAAGCAATAGAAATTAATAAATCCTCCATTAAAACATTTAAAATATTACAACATCTAAGTACGTTAATTGGAGCAACAACCATTGTCATTAGCATTTGTAAACTGCCAAAAATCAAAAATTTTAAAAACAAAATAAATCCAAAGTATTGGATTATGGTTACATTAATTACTTTCTCAATTTTTACGCTAAAAACAATCACTAGCGAAAACTCAAAATTAATTGGAAATATAATTGTAAGTCTGATTACATCAGGAATGATTGGAATAATAATCGCTCCGTTCTTTTTTAATAAAGAAAACGGCTAGGATATGTAAATTGTATTTTGTCATAGGCTTTAACTTCCCAATATTGAATATTAATTCTTTTTAAATACCTTGCTCATAACAAAACTCATATTTTCTAAAAAATACTTTTTTTTGAAGCCTACATTCTTTTACAAAATTTTAAATTCTAACGTTTTATACGAACTTACTCAAAGTCTTTATTAAGTATTTTTAGTAAATTAAGGTTCTAAAGCTAAATTTAAAAGCATTTTTATATATTTGACTTTCATCCTAATGTAGTATTTAAAAACAAAACATTAACTTCATAAAACTAATAGGAAATTATAATAAATAGCAGATGATTGAGAAAAAAATTTACGACTTTATCAATTTAAATAAAGGTGAAGAAAAGCAAGAAAAAGTTTTAGAAACTGTAAAATCTAATATTTCTTTTAGAGGATCTAACCTATGGACATTGGCCTGTGCAATAGTAATTGCCTGTGTTGGCTTAAATGTAAATTCTACAGCTGTAATCATAGGTGCAATGCTTATTTCCCCCTTAATGGGACCTATTGTAGGAGCTGGCTTTTCATTAGCTATTTATGATTTCGAACTATTAAAAAAATCTTCCAAAAATTTATTAATTGCTACCATATTAAGTTTAACTGTTGCAACTATTTATTTTTACTTTAGTCCTTTTAAGGATACAAACTCCGAATTACTTGCTAGAACATCTCCAAATATTTACGATGTTCTCATTGCTTTTTTTGGAGGTTTAGTTGGCGTTATTGCAATAACTCGAGTAGAAAAAGGCAATCCAATACCAGGGGTAGCTATTGCTACTGCATTAATGCCTCCTCTTTGTACTGCAGGACACGGACTTGCTATTGGTAATTTTTCTTATTTTTTAGGAGCCATTTATTTATATTCTATCAACTGCTTTTTTATCTGTATCTCAACCTTTTTAGTACTTAAATACCTGAATTACAACCCCATAAAAACACTCAATCAGAAATTTGAAAAACAAATACGTTACGGTATTTCAATTCTTATTTTGATTATGATCATTCCTAGTTTTTATATGGCATATAGCTTACTTCAAGAAAATAAGTATAACCAAAAAATAGAAGAATTTTTAACGCAAGAATTAACAAATAAAGGTTATACAATTATTTATAAAAAAACAAAACATAATACCACTCCTAAAACAATAGAACTGGCTTTTTTAAGTAAAAAATTTAATGAAAATGAAACTAAATTACTAAATGAAAGACTTTCTAAATACGATATTAAGAATACTATAATAGAAATAAAACAAGATCCAAAAGATTTAAAAGATGAAATTTTGAATGAAATTGGAATTCAAAATAAAACATCTGGTCAAAAAGATCTTTTAATAAATAAATTACAAAAAGAATTAAATGAGTATAAAATTTCAAATAACGAAACTCTAGAAGAAATTGCTATCTTATTTCCTGAACTAAAAAATGTATCATTAGGAAAACATATAATGGATACAAATACGAATGAACAAAAAACATTTACTGTTTTACTGTATGAATGTGATGATAATACAATTGACACAAATAAAATAAAAAAATGGTTGAGTCAAAAATTACAAACACAAGATATTGAATTAGTAAAAAAATAACATCTCTTTTTATTTTTCACATTCAAAAACATAAAAAAATATGGCACTATTATTGAGGCTAATGAAATAGCCCCAATTAACAATCAAAATTAAAGGCATAGAATAAGCAAAAACCTATTTGTTTTGTTGACTAAATTGTTCAAAACAAATCGTTTTTTAACCCATTATAAACGCTAACTTTACTATTTTAGTAAGGATAATAAAAACTTAGGAGTATGGATTTGAGTCACGATGAAGAAGATTACAGTTTATCCTTATCAAAATTTGAATCAATGTTAAAAACCAATAAAATTTTATTTTTTGATTCAGAAGAATTTGAGGATATCATCCTCCATTATATGGATATTGGCAAACCTATTCTAGCCAAAAAAGCCCTAAAACTAGGACTAGAACAACATCCTAAATCCTTTGGATTAAAGTTAGTCCAAGTAGAAATGTTGTTATTTGAAGACAAACTAGAACAAGCCGAAAAGCTACTTAATGATTTATACGCTATAGAACCCACAAATGAAGAAATTTTTATACAAAAAGCAAACATTTGTTCTAAACGAGACGATCATAAACAAGCCGTTGAGTTTCTAAAAATAGCCTTACAATACACAGATGACTATGCTGATGTTCATAACCTTTTAGGCATGGAATATTTATTCATGGATGAACTAGAACTAGCCAAAACACACTTTATAGCTTGTTTAGAAGAAGAACCCGAAGAACAATCCGGACTCTACAACGTCATCTATTGTTTTGAATTTCTAGAACAATATCAAGAAGCCATTACCTTTTTACAAAACTATATAGACACAAATCCTTATAGCGAAATTGCATGGCACCAACTAGGTAGATTAAACTCAACTATAAAACACTACCAAGAAGCCTACATAGCATTTGATTATGCAACCGTTATTGACGATCAATTTATGGGAGCCTATATGGAAAAAGCCAAAGCACTTGAACGTTTAGAACGCTATGAAGAAGCCATCTGGAACTATCAAGAAACCATTCGATTAGAAGATCCAACCTCCTATGCCTTATTACGGATAGGTAAATGTTTTGAAAAAAATGGGCAATGATTCAGAAGCCCTAAATTATTACAACAAAACAGTACATGAAGATCCTTTATTAGATAAAGGATGGATTGCCATAACAGATTTCTATATACGCCAAGAAAACTTTCAAAAAGCACTCTATTATGTAAACAAAGCCCTTGGTATAGATGCAGAAAATCCTTTATACTGGAAACGATACGCCTCTATAAATAAAGAATTAGAACTATTTGAAGAAGCAGAAGAAGGATATAGAAAAACAGTAGAATTAGGAGATACCCAATTAGAAACCGTTCTATTTTGGGCTGACACACAACTATTTATTGGTCATCTTCAAGCTTCTGTAGAAACCTTAATAAAAGCAAATGTTTTATTTTTAGATCATTACGAAATAGAATACCGTTTAGCAGGCTTATATTATACTTTAAACAATCCTACTAAAGGATTATGTCACTTAACAAATGCTTTACATCATAATCTTAAAATGAAGAGTATTTTACAAGAATTATTTCCTGTGGTATTTGATTTAGATATAGTTCAAAAAACAATAGCCAAATATGACGAGTTACAGTAAAAAAACTATTTTATGAAAAAATTAGGATTACTAGGTAAAAATATTTCTTATTCTTTTTCTAGAAATTATTTTACAAATAAATTTCAAAATGAATTTTTAACCTCCATATTTTCGTATGATAATTATGATATTCAAAAAATTGATGAATTTAAAGAGATAATTATCAATGAACCTAATTTAATAGGTTTAAATGTAACGATTCCTTATAAAGAAGAAATCATACCTTATTTAGATGAACTTTCAGAAATAGCAAAAAACATTGAAGCTGTAAATACTATTAAAATTACTTCTGATAAAAAATTGATTGGACATAATACTGATTTTTATGGTTTTCAAAAATCACTTACTCCTCTACTTCAAAATCATCATAAAAAAGCCTTAATATTAGGTACAGGAGGTGCTTCAAAAGCCATTGCTTATGTTTTAAAAAGCCTAGAAATTGATTTTTTATTTGTTTCAAGAAAACAATTTAATGATACAATCACTTATGATCAATTAAATAATTCTATACTGACAGAATACACTATAATAATTAATTGCACCCCGTTAGGAACATATCCTAATATTCAAGACTGCCCTACGATTCCCTATGAGTTCATAACTTCTAATCATCTAGTGTACGACTTGATTTACAATCCTGAAAAAACTACTTTTCTTGCAAAAGCTGAAGAAAAGGGCGCTATCATTAAAAATGGTTATGAGATGTTAGTGTTACAAGCTGAAAAAGCTTGGAAAATTTGGAATACATAAAAAATTATAAATACTATAAAATTTTGTTTATAAACCAGTAGTATATATCATCTCAAACATCTTATTATTTAGAATTAAAAAAGTACATTTGCCCTCCTTAAAATATAAAATTATGAGCGCAACTTGGTACGAATGCAAAGTAAAATTTAGAAAAATAGACGAAAATGGCATCCAAAAAGTGACAACAGAACCTTATTTAATCGATGCTCTATCTTATACCGAAGCGGAATCTAGAATTACACAAGAAATGATGTCTTATCTTAATGAGGAATTTAAAATAACAAATATTAAAGTAGCCAATTACGCTGAAATTCATCCTTTTGAAAATACAGATAGATGGTTTCGTTCAAAAGTTTCTTTAATAGCCTATGATGAAGAAAGCGGAAAAGAAAGAAAGACTAATTTATACTTATTAATTCAAGCAAATGATGTACGTGAAGCGTATGATAATACACAAATAGCTATGAAAAATACGATGGGAGATTATACTATTCCTGCTATTTCAGAATCTCCTATTGTAGATGTATTCCCTTATTTTAGTGGTGATGAAAATGACCTAGAAGCAGTAGAACGATTTAATAAACTTAAAACTTCTAGATCTGAAGTTGAAACACATTCAGAAACAACGGATCACATGGAATTTGATAATGAAATTATATCAGCGTATCAGGAATAATATTTATTACAAGAAAAATACTGATTAATCTTCTTTAGTTTTTTTACTCTTTTTTCAGACATATTGGTATATATGGAGTACAAAGTGTTTGTCATTTAAATTCATTGAAATCGCTTCGCTTTAGTCGATCAAAGAACAAAAATAACCTTAAGGTCTTCATTCGAATAAGCGAAGCAAATGACATATTACTTTTTTTTCTTTAAACGCTCTTTAAAAACTTTTTCAAATTTTTCTAATTTGGGTTGAATAACGTATTGACAATAACTTTTTGATTTATTATTTTCATAATAATTTTGATGATAATTTTCAGCCTTAGTAAAACCTTTAAATGGTTCTAGAGTAGTTAGAATTTTAGACCTGTAAGCTTTTGATTTTTCTAGTGCTGTAATAAGATCTTTAGCTGTATTTTTTTGTTTTTCGTTGGTATAAAAAATAACTGAACGGTATTGAGATCCTACATCAGCTCCTTGACGGTTTAGCGTGGTTGGATCATGCACTGTAAAAAATATTTTAAAAATTTCGTCTAAATTAGTTTTAGTAGTATCATATTTTATTTGAACTACTTCTGCAAAACCTGTTTCTCCTGTAGATACTTCTTCATAAGTTGGGTTTAAAATATTTCCTCCTGAATAGCCTGATTCAGCCGAAATAACACCATCTAGGTTATCAAAAACGGCTTCTATACACCAAAAACAACCACCTCCTAGCGTAATGGTTTCAATCTGTGATTTTGTTTTTTGAGCTGAACCTATCGTACTAAAAAAACTTATAATTATAATTGCTATTTTTCTCATTTTCTTATTTTTTATTTTTAGAATCAGGTTCAAAATCTAGGGCTATTGAATTCATACAATAACGTTTTCCTGTGGGTTCAGGACCATCATCAAACAAATGACCTAAATGTCCTTCACAACGACCACACAGTGCTTCTATCCTATCCATTCCGTGTGATTTATCACTTCTAAAAACAATGCTCTTTTTATTAACTTGTTCAAAAAAGCTAGGCCATCCGCATGAACTTGCAAATTTAGCATCTGACCGAAATAATGTATTTCCACAAGCAGCACAATAATAAGTGCCTTTTCCAGTATAATTCCAATATTTACCCGTAAAGGACGCTTCTGTATCAGCTTTTCTAGAGACTAGGTACAAATTTTCTGGTAAAATATCTTTCCATTCTTTATCCGTTAGTTTTAATTTATTAGTAGCTGTATGGGAATAATATGGATTTTTAATTTTTCCGTTTTGAGCATTTGTATAATTTAATGCAATTAGAAATAAAAACAAAACTCCTTTTTTTAGAATCCTAACCATAATTATTTTTCTTTTATATTATAAACTAAAGGTAGTTGTATTTTAATGAATTAAATGTTAACTAAATTACATCTGATTAATTTTTAACAGAATATTTTTGCTTTTTATTTAAAGTAAGCTCTTTATTAAAAATGAAAAGGTGTCCAAAAGGACACCTAATCTAAACAAACTTAACTAAAAAATAACACTCTACTATAAGAAGCATTATCCGTTTCTATTAGCCAAAAGCCTTTTTTGGAAATATAGCTTTTGAAAAATAATGATTTTGTTTTATCTAGTGAATTAAAATATTTTTGTAACGAATCAGAAGTATTCAAAAAATAAAGGGTTTCTTTATCTATTCTAAATTGTTTAAACTGATCTATTATTAAATTAGATTTAATCCCGTATTCGTAAACAACACTTTCATCAGAAGTAAATTTTAATAATTGATCTGATTTTTTTTGTCCTGTATCATTTTGAATGACAATTACATCTGAATAATTTAATTCTTTGGAATTGACAGTACATAATACCTCATCTTTACGAACTCTTAAGGACAAATTAATTTTAGATACATCTTGTTTTTGATTAAATCCTGTTATATCTATAATTTCTTGTACTGATTCCCAAATTAGTTTTCCTTTGGCATCAAATTTAAATACATATACTCCTAATGGAATATTAATGCTTTCTCCTAATTCTTTAGGTTCATTTCCAAAAATACCAAACACATATACGTTTCCTGTATCTTTATCAACTAGATAATTATTAATTGCTAATTCAGAAAGTTTTTTGTTGGCTTTAGCATCTAATATGGTTCCTCCTCCGTTATCAGCAAATAACAAATAATATTTAGGTACATCTATTAAATACGAAAAATCACCTATTTTTGTTCCGTTAAGGTTGTATAAACTCCTATAAATAGTGGCTGATTTATAATTTTTATTTATTGATTTGGTAATAAAACTAATATTATCTTCATTTATACGAACATCAAAATTTACTCCTTCTGAATAAACGGTTGTTGTTTTATTTTCAATTTTATTTAAATCAGGTTTTACTAACTTATTTTGAGTTGATTGTCCTGAAAACAGATCGACTACTTTTAAAAATAACTCATCATTTTTGAGATCTACTTTATCATTATTTTTTTGATTCACTATGGAAAGTCCGTAAATATCATTAAAATATCTAAAGTTTTCGTTAATCTTAAAAAAATTACTTGAAGAACCGTCTAAATTCAGTTTATATTCTTTTGGGAATTCATTTTTATCTGAAATTTTACCAATCAAAAAAGCTGTTTCTATTGGTGAAAAAACACAGTTAGTTAATTTCTCGTTTGAAATTAATTTTTGTGTAAATCCATCTTTATCAAAAGACCAAATGTCTTGTATCTCGTTTTTGTATATTTTATTTACGGGCTTCCCTTGAATTAAAACAACTTTATCTTGATTAGGTAGATAAACATACTCTAAAGGTTGTTTTTCTTCTTTATAGGAAATTTCAGAAATTACTTTTTGACCAAAACTGGCACTGGTTATACCACAGGCTAAAACAATTAAATTTCGCATTTTATTAAAATCCTTGTTTAAACGTTACACCAAAAGTAAGAGCTCTCGTTAATCCATCAGGGCGAACTTTACGTATTATAAAAGGTGCTGCTAAAGAAGTTTCTATACTGCTATTAGCTCCTAATTTATAATTTGCAATAATATTTCCATTAAGTGTTAAACCGTTTGAATTAGCTATTTCTATTTTTTGATTTAATTGATCTATATAAGAATCATTTCCTAAATGATAAATAAATAGTAAATTAGGTTTTAGTGTTAATTGTTCATTTGCCAATAAAATCTTATAAGTTGATCTAAACAACACATCAGGTTTTCTATGCAATAAATTAGAGGATACAAATTCTTGATTAGAAGATAAATTACTCAAATAAGAGTTTTTATTATCACTTAATGGAATTTGAGTTGCTAAATTAAAATCCCATTTTTTTAATCCTACTTCAAGACCTCCTATAATATCATAGGTACCTAAACTTGACTGATAAGGCATAGGTAGAGAAATAGTATTAATCTTATCATTTCCTTTTGTAAATGGAATTTTAAGACCTAATAATCCTGACCATTTTAATTTATCTGAATCATTTAATTTATAATTAGCTGTTATAAATAAATCTCCTACATTTGTTTTGGTTCCTAAATTACCATTAGCAGATAAACCTGTAACCTTAACATTCATGGCCAATCTATCTGTAAACAAACGTGTATAAGCTATGTGAGAGGATATAATACCTGTATTTTTCTCTCCTAAACCATAACCAGCATTAACCTCTATATAATTTTTTATATCTTTATTAACTGTTTTAAAAGGATTTCCTACAGAGCAAAATCCAGCATCACTACATCCTTGTGCTGCTAAAGGTTGACTTACAATACCTGATAGTAATAATAATGCAATTTTTAACTTAATATTCATTTTTTTGTGTTATTGGTTATTTTTTTAGTTACTAAAATTTATCTTTTTATATATTCTTTTTTATTTTAGGCAATTCAGTCTATTATTTACAGTATTCCTAAAATTTAATTTATGATTACAAAGATAATTTTGAAATTCCTAATTAAATGTTAACTAGATTACATTATTTAAATTTGTTTGAATTTCTTTTTTCTATTAATTTGTTGTATGATAAATCCATCAGCACACGGTTGGGTCCAGAAATTTTTCTTTGAGCAATCCTCACAAGAACAATTTAATATATTTGATTTTGAAAGTTTTTATCTAGCTACAAGAAATACAGGCTTCTTAGTTGGCTATACCACTCATTTTGTAACCTCTACTCCTATTGAAATTCATTCACTTACTATAGAAGAGATTTCAAAAATTGCTTTATTAAATTCTTTATTTGGTGTTTATCAAATTGTAAAAAAAAACAATGACTGCATTCTTTTTACAAAAGAAATTGTTACTTTTTATCAAGAACTACATCCAAAAGATTCTGGTCTTTTTGATTTTTTCTACCAAATGATAGCCTTGAAAGTAAATTAGAAAAAATTATTTCTAATCGCATTAAAACTAATGACAACATTATTAGTAAAAATTTCTCTCACATAGTAACTAATGCTTTGTTATTCATTGATGTATTAGCATTTAAAAAATATATTGAAAATGGTTTTTTTCCTAAAAAATATCTAAAAAAAATTGAAGAAATAATTGTCAATGTTATTTCATTAGCTTTAACTACTAAAACTACGAAATCAGTATACGATGACCTTCTACAAAAATTATTTGATTCATCTGTACGTTATTCTAAATTTAACAGAATAAATACTAAAACAACCTTAGAAAATATTGACTTTTCTTATTTAGTAGATGATTATGAAAAATTTTACCTCATGGATCTTACTAATATGGCATTATGGAATGATGGTAAGATGGATGAGTCAGAATATCAATTTTTAAAGCTTTTAAATCATCAATTAAATCTTTCAGAATCTTTTATTAGTAAAAGTATAAAGGATATGGATCTTTTCCTACGCCTTAATAAGCAAAATATTCCTTATTTTAATTATTCAAACCCTGTCAAACATTTTTACGATCAAACTAGTTTAAATATTCAAACTTTGATACAAAGAAATAAAAAACGACTTTTAATCGAACTTTCACAAAGCAAAGAACTTGTTGTTTTATTATCACAATCTACTGTACGTGAATTAAATCCTGAAGAAAAGAAAAAAGTTAAAACGCAAATTTTAGACATTTGTAAAACAATCCCTTCTCTTACTATTTTCTTAGTTCCTGGAGGTAGTCTACTATTACCTATACTAATCAAGTTTATTCCTCAGCTTCTTCCTTCCAGCTTTCAATGAAAACTTAGACAAAAACTAATCCATCGTTTCTTCTAACCAAGCACTCATCATCCAAATAGTCTTCTCTTGTTCTTTTATAAAATCACTCATCATTGAACTGGTACCTTCATCATCTATAACATCTGAGTCTTTTAAGATTTTACGTTCAATTACTAACAAAGTAGTAATAGATTCTACAATAAGTCTAATTGCCTTTTCGTCATTTGAAATTTTTTTACCTACTGTAAGTTCACTATTTTTTAAATAGTCTTCAAAAGTATGATAAGGAACTCCATCTAAAGTTAAAATACGCTCTGCTATCATATCTATTTTAAGTTGTGCATCATTGTAGAGTTCTTCAAATTTTAGATGCAAGTCAAAAAATCGCTTTCCACGTATATTCCAGTGTAAACCTCTCAAATTTTGATAATAAATCTGAAAGTTAGACAACAACTTATTTAGTTGCACAACTAATTCTTTTGTTTCTTCTACTGGTAATCCTAAATTATTTATTTTCATTTCAATGCTTTTTAATTAATATTATTTAAATCTTAAAAATGTTATGATTTAAATTTTTATAAATTATTTTTATGAATAAAATAGCTAACTCTTTTTCTAAATTTATAAAATATCCCAATTTTAGTTCTATTAAAAAAGTACTTTACTTTTAAATAAACTTATTATTTTAAAGCTATAAAATACTTATTAAAAAATAAAAATAATTTACTTCATTTTACTTTTATAAAATAACCCCATCGTTTTATTAACTTTTCTATGACTAAAAGGCTCTTCCTTATTAAACAAAGCAGATCGTTATTTCACTTTACAAAAGTATTTTTATTTAACTACTTTTTGTTATAAAACAAATTGATTATACTTATATTTGTATAAAAGAACTTTATAAAATGACTATTACACAATTACAATATGTATTAGCGGTTGCTGAACATAAAAATTTCACACAAGCAGCTGAAAAATGTTTTGTAACACAGCCTACACTGAGTATGCAAATTCAGAAAATTGAAGAAGAACTGGATATTATCATTTTTGATCGAACAAAAAAACCTATTCAACTTACCGAAGTTGGAAGAAAAATTGTGGAACAAGCTAAAAATATAGTGAATGAAGCGGATCGAATTCAGGATATTGTAGACCAAGAAAAAGGGTTTATAGGAGGTGAGTTTAGAATAGGGATAATCCCAACAGTAATGCCTACCTTACTACCTATGTTTTTAAATAATTTCATAAAAAAATATCCAAAAGTAAAGCTTATTATAGAAGAATTAAACACCTCTGAAATAATAACTAAGTTAAAAAATGGTCATTTAGATGCTGCTATTGCAGCCACACCTTTAGAAGAAGAAAAAATAAAAGAAATCGTATTGTATTATGAACCTTTTATGGTTTATGTTCCTGAAAGTCATAGTAAGTTTAACAAAAATGAGTTAGAAATTGAAGATCTAAATGTCGAAGAAATTTTATTGCTACAAGATGGACATTGTTTTAGAGATGGAATATTAAATCTTTGTAAAAACAGAAACCTATCTAAAGAAAACAAATTTCAATTAGAAAGTGGTAGTTTTGAAACACTAATACGATTAGCTAACGAAGGCTTAGGCGTTACGCTACTTCCTTATTTACATACTTTAGAATTATCTGATAAAGAAAAATTAAAACTACGTCATTTTAAAGATCCAAAACCATCTAGAGAAATCAGTTTATTAATTCCTAAAAATGAATTAAAAATCCATATCATAGATGCTTTGCGCAATGTAATTTCAGGAATTTTAAGAGGTGCCATTGCTTTTCAAAATGTTGAAATCATTAGTCCCCTTTCAAAAAAATAAGTCCAATAAATATTTATTTACATAAACAAATTTTAGAAAATCTTTTTTTAAATTAAGATAATATAGTTAAAAAAGTGGGCATTTTTCATTTTAAATTGCTTATATTACAACATCAAATTGAAGAGGAAGTTGGCTCTGCTGAGGAGCAACCAACCAGCAATAAGTTTGATGATTATACGATAATTGAAAGGATAGTTTTTTAGCTATCCTTTTTATTAATAGATGATTTTTTATATCTATCATCGGGATATGATTCTCTTATTTTAATTTCTAGAATGCCATAAATTTGGTAAATTTTTTCAAAATGTTATCCTTTCATTTTACCCTTAAATCGTTGTTTGTTTTTCCTTATTGTTCATCTAATTATTTGAATATTTTATACGTTAGGTAACGTTTTTTGAGTTTTCATAAATAAAAAGGACTGTCCAAAAAGTCCGCAATCTTGTCATTTGAACCAGAGAGAGAAACCACATAATATGTTGATTATAAAATTCCTCCTTACGTCAGATTGACAAACTGCATATTGATTTATCACTTTTTTGACAGCCCCTTTCTGTAATATTCTATTTTATAATGCTTCACAGCATTTTAGACGATTATATTTAAATATTAATCTTTATTTTATAAATTCTACTTTTTGATCTTCTGCGTTTACACTATCAAAAAAGCCTTGAGATCGCATCCATTCATCATTATATACTTTACTCATATAACGAGATCCGTGATCGGGTAATATTGCCACTACTACACTCTTTTCATTAAATTCAGCTTCTTCATCATATAACCTAATAGCTTCTAAAACGGCTCCTGAAGTGTACCCTGCAAAAATTCCTTCTGTTTTAGCTAATTTTCGAGACATGTGAGCACTTTCTTCGTCTGTAACTTTAATAAAACGGTCTATAATATCAAAATCGGTAGCGGTAGGAATCAAGTTTTTCCCTAATCCTTCTATTTGATAAGGATAAATTTCATCTGAATCAAACTCTTTTGTTTCATGGTATTTTTTTAGCACTGAACCATAAGCATCTACTCCTAAAATTCTAATATTAGGATTTTGTTCTTTTAAAAATTTTGCTGTACCTGATAATGTTCCACCTGTACCTGAGCAAGCAATAATATGCGTTATCTGACCACCTGTTTGTTCCCAAATTTCGGGACCTGTTGTTTTATAATGTGCTTCAACATTTAATTCATTAAAATATTGATTTATATAAATAGATCCTTTTGTTTCTTCATGTAAGCGTTTTGCTACATTATAATAAGAACGTTCATCATCTGCAGAAACGTGGGCTGGGCAAACATATACTTTTGCTCCCATACTTTTGAGCATATCTATTTTATCAGGTGAAGATTTTGAACTCACGGCCAAAACACAATTATACCCTTTAATGATACTCACCATAGCAAGACTAAAACCCGTATTACCAGAAGTTGTTTCTACTATTGTATCACCTGGTTTTAAAATCCCTCTGCGCTCAGCCTCTTCAATGATGTATAAAGCAATTCTATCTTTTGTAGAATGTCCTGGATTAAAAGCTTCTACCTTAGCATAAAAATTTCCTTTAAAGGAATCCGTTATCTTATTTAATTTAATTAAAGGCGTGTTTCCTATTAATTCTAAAATAGAGCTATAAGCCTTAATTTCTGTCTTCATACAGTTTATTAATTTTTTCTGGATAATGAACTACAAAGCTATTAATTTTTTATCGTTTGATTCCTTCTAGTTGAAACAAAAACGAAAATTCTTTTGCTATTTCTTTTAAAGCTTCAAATCTGCCTGAAGCTCCACCATGTCCTGTATCCATATTTGTGTCTAAAAATAATAATTTTTTGTCAGTTTTAGAAGCTCTTAACTTAGCAACCCATTTAGCAGGTTCCCAATATTGAACTTGTGAATCATGTAAACCTGTTGTTACTAACATATTGGGATATTCTTTTGCTTCTACATTATCATAAGGCGAATAGGATTTCATGTAATCATAATATTCTTTATGATTTGGATTACCCCATTCATCATATTCTCCTGTGGTTAATGGAATCGAATCATCTAACATAGTTGTTACGACATCTACAAATGGTACTGCAGAAATAATTCCGTTATACAACTCAGGATTCATGTTTATAATTGCTCCCATCAATAAACCACCTGCTGATCCTCCTTCTGCATATAAATGTTGAGCTGAAGTATATTTATTTTCAATTAAAAACTTAGAACAATCTATAAAATCGGTAAAAGTATTTTTCTTTTTTAGTAATTTACCTTCTTCATACCAAGGACGACCTAAATCTTCTCCTCCTCGAATATGAGCAATTGCATAAATAAATCCACGGTCTAAAAGGCTCAAACGGGTGGTTGAAAAAGTACAATCCATAGAATAACCATACGAACCGTAGGCATATTGCAACAAAGGTCTTTGTGCATTAAGTTCAATTCCTTTTTTGTATACTAATGAAATAGGTACTTTTACACCATCTCGAGCTGTTGCCCATACTCGGTTTTCTTCGTAATTATCTTTAGCAAACGCACCTCCTAAAACTTCTTGTTCTTTTTGATTTCTTTTTCTTGTGTACGCATGTTGAAATCTATAATTGAAGAAGGTGTTTTTAGTGATTGATACCCATAACGAAGAATTTCTGTATCAAAATCAACATTCGTAGATGTATAAGCTGTATAAGTTTCACTTTCAAAAGGAAGATAATATGCTTCTGCTCCACTCCATGGTATGATTCGTAATTGGGTTAACCCATTAGAACGCTCTTCAACTACCAAATAATCTTTAAAAATTTCAATATCTTCTAATAAAACATCTTCACGGTGTGGTAAAACATCTACCCAATTTTCCTTTGAAGTAGTTGTTTCAGAAGTTTTCATTAGTTTAAAATTAGTGGCATTATCTTTATTTGTTAATATATAAAAGTTGTCACCAAAATGTGAAATTGTATATTCTAAACCTCGGGTTCGTTTTTGGAAAATCAAGAAAGATTCATCTGGTGTATCAGCATTCAAATACTGATATTCAGTGGTCATGGTACTTTGAGAACCAATTACTAAATATTTTTTTGATTTTTCTTTGTAGATGTACACACTAAAAGTTTCATCTTTTTCTTCGAAAACTAATATATCTTCTGAAACATCTGTTCCTATTTTATGTTTATACACTTTATTTGAACGAAGTGTTACTGGATCTTTAGTAGTGTAAAAGATGGTTTTATTATCATTGGCCCAAATTGACCCTCCTGTACAATTTTCTATTTTATCAGTGAGGATTTCACCCGTTTCTAAGTTTTTAATTTGAATCGTGTATATACGACGACTTACTGTATCTGTACCAAAAGTAGCAAACTTATTATTTGGGCTTACACTTACTCCTCCTAATTGAAAGTATGCTAAGTTTTTTGCCATTTCGTTACAGTTAAACAAAATTTCTTCTGGAGCTTCTAAACTTTCTTTTTACGGGAATAAATAGGATAATCCCCCCTTTTTCAAAACGCGTAATATACCAATATCCATTATATAGATAAGGTACAGATGATTCGTCTTCTTTTATACGCGCTTTCATTTCTTGAAATAATTCTTTTTGAAAATCCTTCGTATGCGCAGTCATTTGCTGATAGTATGTGTTCTCAGCATTCAAATAATCAATTACGTCTTGATTTTCTCGATCATTTAACCAATAATAATTATCTATACGTACATCATTATGTATTTCTAATTTTTGTGGTATAATCTTAGCCACAGGAGGTATAAAGGTATCTGACATTTTATTATTTTTTGAATTACAAATTTACACTTTCATAAATGAAATTAGTAAGTTTGCGGCTAAATTAAAACTAAAAAAATTATGTTTGGAGATATTATGGGCATGATGGGCAAATTAAAAGAAACCCAACAGAAAATTGAAGATACTAAAAAACGTTTAGATACTGTTTTAGTAGATGAAAAAAGTAGTGATGGATTATTGCATGTAACCTTAACTGCTAATCGCCAAATAAGGAGTATCACCATTGAGGATACTTTACTAGAGGATAAAGAGCAATTAGAAGATTACTTAGTAACCGTATTAAACAAAGCTATTGAAAAAGCAACAGCTGTAAACGAAGCTGAATTAGGTGCTGTTGCTAAAGATGGGATGCCTAATATTCCTGGAATGGATGGATTGTTTAAATAATTTTTTAAGAGCTAAAATATTTAAAAAAATATTATCCTAATAACTGCTCCAGAATGAGATTTTTTGAGAGCAGTTTTATATTAAAGAAGTAGTGATAAATAACATTCTATTTCATAAAAATTGTTTTGGTTCTGATTTTTACTAAAAGGCATATCATGTATATTTAAACTGAGAGCTTTAACTAATGCTTTTTTCTTATAAAATGATATTAAATATGATTCTTTTTCAAAATGTAGTATACAAAATATTTTATATTTTTTAAAATTATCTATATTTGAATGAAAAGGAATATTAAAGATCTTAGTACTTTATGTAATAAAAATATTTATTATAATTCTTTTTAAACACAAAAAAAATGATATAATTTTAACAATATTATCATCTATAGTTTATGCGCTGGACATTAAAAGCTAAGCCAAATCAAGAAAAAATACAAGCCTTACAAGATGCTCTTCAAGTAGATCTTATAATCTCTACTCTATTAATACAAAGAGGAATAGAGACATTTGATGAAGCTAAAAAGTTTTTTAGACCATCTTTATCTGATTTGCATGATCCTTATCTCATGAAAGATATGGATAAAGCGGTAGATAGAATTGAAAAGGCTATTTCAAGTCGTGAAAATATCTTAGTTTTTGGTGATTATGACGTAGATGGTACAACTGCTGTATCCTTAGTTTCCTCTTATTTAAAAAGTTTTTATCCTAATGTGGCTACTTACATTCCTGATCGTTATACAGAAGGATACGGCGTTTCTTTCAAAGGAATTGATTTTGCTGAGGATCATGATTTTACTTTAATTATTGCTTTAGACTGCGGTATTAAATCTGTAGACCATGTAAAATATGCTTCTCAAAAAGGAATTGATTTTATTATTTGCGATCATCACAGACCTGGATCTGTTTTACCAGACGCTGTAGCTATATTAGATCCTAAAAGAGAAGATTGTTTTTATCCTTATAAGGAATTATGTGGTTGTGGAGTAGGCTTCAAATTAATACAAGCATTAGCCTCTAAAAGAAATCAAACAATTCAAGAATTAATTCCTTATTTAGATTTAGTAGCTACGGCTATAGGAGCTGATATAGTACCTATAACGGGAGAAAACAGAGTTTTAGCTAAATTTGGATTAGAAGTAATTAATACGTCACCTAGACCAGGAATACAAGCTTTAATATTAAATTTAAAGAAAAAACAGCTAACCATTTCAGATGTGGTATTTGTTATAGCACCACGAATAAATGCAGCAGGAAGGATAAAACATGGAAATTATGCAGTATCATTATTAACAGAATTTGATTTATTACAAGCCTCTCAATGTGCCGCTGATATTGAAATTTTTAATTCAGATAGAAAAGATCTAGACAAACAAATAACAGAAGAAGCTCTCGAACAAATCATAGAAAACCAAGAAATAAATCGTTTTTCTACCGTAGTTTATCAAGAAAACTGGCATAAAGGAGTTATAGGAATCGTAGCTTCTCGTTTAGTAGAAAATTACTATCGTCCAACTATTGTTTTTACAAAAAGTGGCGATAAATTAGCTGCATCTGCTCGTTCTGTAAAAGATTTTGATATTTATAATGCCCTTGAATCCTGTGCGGAACATTTAGAACAATTCGGAGGACACATGTATGCTGCAGGTATGACACTAAAAGAAGAAAATTATATTCCTTTCAAAAAAGCATTCGAACAAACAGTAAAAGAATCTATCCATCCTGATTTATTGACACCAGAAATCAGTATAGATGCAGAAATCCAGTTAGAAGATATTACACCTAAATTAATGCGTATTTTAAAACAATTTGAACCTTTTGGACCAGAAAATATGCCCCCTATTTTTATATCAAAATCAATACATGATACAGGTTATGGCAAAACAGTAGGTCAAAACGAAGAACACCTCCGTCTTTTTGTAAAGCAAAATATGAGTGCTAGCTATAGCGCGATAGGATTTGGTATTGGAAAAAAACAAATCCTTACGTCTAATTTACGAAGATTTGATGCAGTATATTCCATTGAAGAAAATGAATGGAATGGAAACATTTCACTACAACTTAGATTGAGAGATATAAGATGATAAAAATAGTATATTTTAAATTTCAATTTAAGTTATTCAACAGACAACTAAAAGAGTTTGGAATTTCACCTCAATTAACATATACTCTTTTAATAGTAGGGTTTGGACTCATATCTAATTATTTGTTTAAAATAACAACCTATTCTCCTTTAATCTATTTGCTTTTTAGTTTTAACATTTACTTGTCTGAAAAACAAAAAATATTATACCATTAAATCACTTGAAAACGGTATTCTTAATTTCGTTATATTATTCTTATTGTTCTTAAAAGAATACTATTTAGAATCTTTATTTGTACTATTGCGTATAAAAACATCTGGCTAGATGTAATTTGATAAAAAGTAAAACGATTAAATAACAATAAAGTGTCAAAAATAAAACATAAAGATCCTTATTCATCATTAAGAATTGAAGAATTTAGATGGTTTTTAGCTATGCGATTAGCAGTTGTACTGGCTTGGTCTATGCAATTCATAATTATAGAATGGGAAGTATATAGGATTACCCAAGATCCATGGTCATTAGGGTTAATAGGTTTGATGGAAGTAATTCCAGCTATTGCTTTAGCATTATTTGCTGGGCATATAGTAGATAAAAATGAAAAGCGAAAAATGTTGATAAGGTGTTATATTACTTTATTTGTACTTTCATTTGTTTTAACAAATCTAGTCAATCCATTTTATTCCTCTTTTTTACAGGTAAAGAGGTCCTTTATAGTATATACGTATTGGTTTTTTTAGGAGGTATAGCCCGAGCTTTTATTTTTCCTTCGGTGTTTAGCTTATTGGGTTTAATAGTACCTCATTCAGAAAAATCAAATGCTGCCGCTTGGAGTAGTTCCACTTGGCAAATTTCAGCTACTATAGGTCCTGCATTAGCGGGTTTTCTAATAAGTTGGATGAGTGTTTTTGGGGCTATGTGTATGGTACTAGTGTTTGTGTTAGTAGGATTATTTGCTCTTTTCCAAATTACACCTAAACCCGTTTTAAACACACAAAAGACAGAATCAATATATGAAAGTCTAAAGGAAGGATTGGTTTTTGTTTTTAATAATAAGACTATCTTAAACGCTATATCATTAGATATGTTTGCTGTTCTTTTTGGTGGTGCAGTAGCATTGTTACCAGTTTTTGCAACAGATATTTTAAAAGTCGGTTCTGAAGGTTTTGGTATTTTAAGAGCAGCACCTGCTATAGGCGGATTAATAACAATGTTAGTGGCAACACATCTTGATCTTAATCATAAGGCGGGTAAAAAACTATTATGGGCTGTTTTTGGTTTTGGTATTTGTATTATTATGTTTGGTTTATCTACAAATTTTTGGATTTTAATCGCGAAAATTGAAAATGTACACTTTTACATTTGAAAATGTACACTTTTTTTGTGTTTTTATAATCGCAAATATAGTTTTAAAATCAATTTAAAAGCCCTTATTCAGGGCTTTTTTTATGCAATGGTCGTACACCATTGTTTGTGTAACATAATATCTGTATAACTGGCTGTGCTGTTGAGTTGGGCGTTTAGTTCAACCTTTGACGCTCCTGCAAATGGATTACTTAACGGTGTTTTGGTTTCCACCCACTCACAAAGTTCAATAATCGATGACTTATTTGACGTGAAATAAAAATAGTTTGTGTTATCCAAAACCTGTAAGACATCTAAATAATCACGCAATTTCCAATAACTTTTATAAGTTCCAGCTTCTGTCGACAAGTATGGAGGGTCAGCTAAAAAGACAACGTTTCCACATCTCTTATATTCGTCAAACAATTGCTTATAATCTTTTTGAACAATTTCCAAACCGTCTAAATATCCGTCAGCAGTGTAATTATTTTGCCTGATACAGTTATACAAACCGCCTGTCTTTATCTGTTTTAGTGATGTGGCATACTTCATTGAAAACATAATAGAACTTGACAAAGTTATATAATCTACATAACCGGCTATTGCTTCCAGCTTCAATTCGAGCGATAACTTTATCACGCACATCACCAGTAATTCGTTTATCCTTTGGCCAGTCTTTCAGGATAACACGCAAATCAGTAATTAAAGCGTTTGTTTTGTCAATATTGTCAAGACGTTCACGGTAATTGTCGAAATCATTGTAAATTACTTTTGCATCGGGATAAAATGCCTTTACCGTATGAGAAAGTAAACCACTACCACCGAATAAATCGACATAAATAGCGTCTTTTGGATAGTCTTTTAAAGCGGTTTTAAACTCATTTAAAAATCTTCTTTTTTGCCCCATAAATGGAAGCGGGGCGGATGTATATTTTTTCACTTTTTTAGGTGTTTTTTTTAATATTTTATTTGGTTAAATGTTTGGTTTTTACTATATTTACATAGTATTTGAAGTGTTACGCTTCATTAAGAATAGTACGCCATTCGTTGTAAATTCGATTTGCAATGTGAGCCATCATAATTGGCGGTACGCTCATTCCTAAAACGTATTGAATTTTTGCACATTTATCGCTTCCGAAGTCGTAATCTAACGGAAACGACTGCGACAAAATCATTTCAATAGAATTCATCCTTCTTGGTTCATCGAACAAAGTAAGTTTTGAGCCTTCAGAACTCGCAATCGTACAAACTGGTTTATGTGGATAAATAAACGAGCTGTTAAAATTGGATGATCTGTTTTCGGTTCGTTCCAATACACTGGAATAAGTACGGTCACCATAAACACGCTTTTCCCAAATACCTTGGTCGTGGTTTGTCCAGTTAGCATTATTTAGCCCCTCTGTGCGTATTTTTTCAAACGGAATGGGTTCACGTGCGAAATTCATATTTAAACGCGGGAAATCGCAAAAAAGTAACCCCTGTGGCTTTGGTAGTAATTCAGCTAAGTCTTTACGAACTGCAATAAAGAAAACACGTTCCCTTTTTGTGGAACTTCCATTTGTGAGCTATCAAGCTTAAATTCCTGAACCAAATACCCGGCTTTGTCAAACGCTGTTAAAATTTTACGTGCATAATCCCTAGCATTACCTTTCAAAATTCCCGAAACGTTTTCGGCTACTACGATTTTGGGTTGTAGATTTTCGGCAAGTTCGATAAAGTCAAAAAAAAGTGTATCAAGAACTTGCTTAGCCTGACCTTCTTTGAATTTCTTTTCTTTGCCCCAATCTTTTTCACGATTGCCAGCCATAGAAAAGGAACTGCATGGCGGTGAGCCGTCTAATATGTCAAGCTCGTAAAGTTCGGGCGGTAAGTCGGTACGGCTCTTGAATGTTTGAATGCCTTCAATAAAAGCATATTTTGGGTTGTGATTCCTTTGGTAAAGTTCTGCCATGCGTGGGTCAATTTCATTGATGCCGATAACATCGAAGCCCGCAAGCTTGTAACCCATGGTGGAACCACCGCCACAAGCAAAGCAACTGAATACTTTGCCTCTGTTTTTAGGAAATAAAGCATCTGCCAATTCCCATCGGTAATTAAATGTTTCCATTCGTTGTATGATTGATGATTGATGATTATATTTGCACCTCTGACCACTAAACATAAAAAACCCACAAGCTAAAGAAGACTTATGTCCTCCGTAGCCTGTGGGTTCTTGTTTAAAAAGTGGTCAGAGATTTTTTAAAGCGGAGGACTTTTTCATAACACCCTCCTATAAACTTAGTTGTGCCAAGTTTCCTCAAAAGCAATTCGTCTCCAAGTATTCGTGGCAACGCAATGATATACGTGTGTATTAGTAATTCTTATTTCACCCATTCTACCATTAGCGGTTGGCGAGGCAGGAGCTGTTGTATTGACAACCCCAACTATTCCGCTTGCAGCAGGAAATGCAACGTTAAGATAGGATCCTTGCGGGATGTTGAGTGTATCAACTCCTATAGTCAATAAATTGTTTCCCCGACCAAATTGTAATGCAGTTGCGTTTTGCTTGAAAAACGCCTCACTTTCTTTGTTGAATGGTATGCCAAATATAAGACCATTATAACCGACACTAAAATTACTTTGGCGAGACACACTGATATTGTTTTTAAAAGAGAAGTAAGAATCATCGCTAGTGCCATCAGTGATAACATGTCTCCCCGCGTCAATTACCGTCTGAAAGGTTACTTTTTTTTCTTCGGAAGTAGAAGCGGCTTGCCAATTGCCATTACTTCTGACATATTTTTGGCCATCGGCTGGGGCATCAGCGATGCCAGCAGGTCTTTTTAATAGTTCTTTAATCATTTTTACTAAAGAATTGAATTCTTTAGCGAATAATACATTTTTGTTGGCAGTCCTGCCACAGCTTTTATTTTTGCTTCGCTGTCTTCTTTGATTTCAATTTGTTCAATTTCTATTTCTTCCATGTTTAAAAATTTAAAGGTGTTATTGATTCTTTATTTTTTATAAATTGATATGTTATTATTAACTCATTCAACTTCGTATTTAATGGCAATATATCTTCCCCGAGCTTATTATAAGCCTCAATTTTCAATATCAGCTCTCCAACTTCTTTTTCTATAGAAGCTAATGACGGGGTGTTATGTTCATTTTCAAAAACTTTCATCTCTTGAAAGGTTCTTTCAACAAGCTGCCCATTTTCAATTTTTAACGGGCAAACCCCAAACATAAAATTAGGGATGTCCTTCTCGGTCATTACCAAGGGGTCGCCTTCCAAGCCTAAATCTTGTAATTCTTTCAAACTGAACGCCACACTTTCCCATTGTATAAATGGCTTGTTTTCTAATTCTTGTGCTTTGAAATACATCATATTTATAATGGTATTATTAAGTATTCAAATCGAATATTTTGCCCGCCGCCAAACGGCTCATAAGCGGCGAGTCTAAATCTAGTTGGCTCATGACCTGCGGTAAACCAACTTAGTAAGTCTTGTGCCGCATCACCATACGGCCGAAAAGAGTGAATGGTCCCTAAAACCATATAGTTACTTGTGCCGACATCAGGAAAGTTAATATAAGTTGTTTCTGTTAGAGCGGACGGGAAATCACCTAAAATTGCAACTCCTTTATATAAATAGTTCAGTAATCTGGTAGGTTTATTTTTTATAAAGGCATCACTTGTAGGATTCGCGACATTCCAATCGGCTTGCACATTTACTTCCGCACCAGTCTCAATTCCATTCAATTTATTCAAAAGTGATAAAGTGAAATTATTATCCGTATGCACATAGTTCGCATCGATAACTAAATTAGCTGGTAACGTAAAGGCTGATAAGTCTTTTGCAGTTTTCAAACGACTTAGATCTGAAAATGGAAAACTTCCGATATTACCACCGCTGCCACATTGAGCGTATCGGGTTCGATACCCTGGCAACACGTCCAAATTTCCATCGCTGTTGGTATCTACGTTGTAGGCTACATTATCCACTGTCTCATAAATACTAACTATACTATCTAAATTTCCACCCAGAAAAGGGATAATTTCCCCATTATAGGTAATAAAACCGTTTGCAATCATATCTACACTGGATACAGTTGTAACTTCCATACCAGAAACTATAACCTTATCCCCGCAAAATACTGCCAAAGCCCCTAATGGTTCTTTAAAAGACTCCTGGACGAATCGCCATGTTTTATTTGTTCCAGGAAAGCCTGTCGATGAAATAATTAAATGTTTACCCATTTTATCTCGTAATTTTTTGAGTATAGTTTATAATAATCTATTTGTGCTTTCATTTTTGTAAGTAAGGCAGATAATTGTGAGTTATCCACAGGTTGCAGGTCTCGTGGAACTAAAACCGTAAAGTCAACACCCCCGCCCGCAAATTCGCTTTCTTCCAAAAAGTAAACGGGTTTGTCGTCCTGTGGTTCATAAAACCAAACGGGTTTGTCGTCCTGTGGTTCGTAGAACCAAACTGGTTCTTTAATTACCGCATTGGCAATTCTAATCCGTCTAAAAATAGGGTCAAAGGTGTCATTGAGTACCGCTTGTAAATAGACTACCTGACTGTTATGTTTTACCTTATACAACGATGAAAGGCGAAAACTTAAAAAATCATTATGCAAAACCACGATTGGTGAAAGAATTGCCTGTAACCATTTTATTTGTTTTGCTTTTCGCAAAAAACAGCAATCAGCATTTCGCCCATGGCATTGAAGCTTATGTTTACAATGGTTGTCATTATTCGGTATATGGAATAAAATTGATAAACAAATTATTTTCGTCCAGTTTCATGTAACCCGCATCGGCAACACGTATCGCATTAATCAGTCCAACGTTTTGCACATTCAAATCGTCGTAAGAATAAGTCCCAAACTTGCTGTAAGCTTCTTTGATAACTGGGATTTCCACACCTTGTACTTTTTTAAGTTCTGTGGTCAAACTGTCTAGGATTAAAGAGCCGTTAAATTTGATACTCTTTAGATAGTTTCGGATTGCGTTTTGCACCGGTTCTGTGTCTGAACCATCCAAGCGCTCACCGTTTGGATTCAACACCAGGGCATCATAATACACATCCATTTTCAACTTTAATAAATCGGCGGGTCCCGTACTCGGAATTATGGTAGTTCCTGCATCACTCACCAAATTCATATAAGCGGAAAAGGCGGTTAATTGTTCTGGTGTCAATGGGGCTAATTCATTACCAACCATTCTTACTACCTTCATTCGCAAAACACCATAACCGTTAATAACCATTTTAACCGGTGCAGCGTTGGCAATTATTCTACGGTTCTTAATATCGTCATCGCTTAATCCGGTTGTGTCGTAAACGTCCGTTTCCCCTAATTGCAACCCGTGAAGATAATTCAACGCCTTATCGCGGTACCACAAACGGGTGTGAACTCTTGAAGCGGCAATAATCTTTTCAATCTCGATTTTGAAGGCGTCCCAAAGTTGTTCCTCAATAGACATAACCGAAGCAAACACGAACACCCATAGTCTCCAAATGGACATTTTACTGGTGTTGTTTAAATCAAACAACGATTGTTCATCTGGTGTTAGCACTTGAAGCGGAGACAGCTCCGAGGCGGTTGCCTTTTGGTCTAAAATTATTTTTTGTATTTCGTTAGTATCTTTAGCCATATTATAAACTTATTGGGAACACATTAGGTAATAAATAATCCAGTGCTGCGCTAACCTGTATTTCTGTGAAGGTTGCGGGAATGATTTCCCGTGCGCTTAATGCCTTGATGGTTGCAAAATCCTTTTCTAAATTTGGCAGTAGTATTATTTGTCCTGGGATCAATCGCTCGGTTATGGAAATACCATTTACAAGTGCCAATTGTACCACGACATCAACTCGTCCATAAACATGAGCAGCGATGTCAAAAAGTGTTTGGTTTTCGTAAACTGTATATTGATTATTCATAATTCCCGTCAATTGTTACGCCTGTTTGTTCTATTTTCAAATGATTCACTTTAAATCCGTCCGCATCAAATTGTACGCGTATGGTTCTGTCCATGAATCGGTCAATTACTCCGTTTTTTGTTCTGTTAAAAGCGATACCAGCTTCCAGATGTTCCTTCCATTCTGCAGGTGAGCTTGCAAACAACAGTTTTACGTTTTGTTCCTGGCAATCACCCATTACAAAGTCTCCGTTTTCGATTCTTAAATCTCCATTATCGTCTAACAAAATATCTCTCATAACGTTTAATTTAAGGTTGCCACTTTTGGTTGAGTTGTTGCTCCAGTTTGTGCTGTTGCACTACCTGTTGTACTGACAGGAATTCCTGCACCAATTGTAACGGTTAACTCCAAAATTTCTTCAATAATAGCTGTAGCTAGTTTATCAGTAATTCTCTCTAATGAAGCGTTATAATCTGATTGCTCAGTTTGTTCCGCCTGAAAGGCTGCTTTTATTTTTTGCTTTAGTCGTGGTTGGTTTAAAGGCATATAAAATCATTTTAAAAATTGATTAAATCGTGTTTCAACAGCTATGAAATCCTGAATATTGATAAGGCTAATTGTAGGACCATTATTTGTGGTAAACTTCAATTGCTTGCAGGCCTTTATCAAATCCGCCATTAATTTTTTGAGCGTTTCATTTTCTTTTTTAAACAGAAAGCCGTCCTGATCCATTTCTAAAATCGTGTTATCTTTCTTTAAGACCGCTTTATCCGGGCTAATCTCAAAACTTGTATTTTTAATCTTAATCGTGAAAGCATCGATTTCACCAGTATTGGCAATTATGGCCGTTTCCTTGTTTATGAAAACCACGCACACCAAACTGCCAACTTTCGGAATCTGCAACATTCCGCCATTGTCGCTGTCTGCCTGCAAATAGGCATCATCGATAAGAGCTGAACCGTCCAAAGGTTGTACATCAACTGTCAGGTTATCCTTATCCACAGAAACGACTTCGCCTATTTTAGCGTAAATTTCGTCTGCTGTTTTGGCTAATTTTTGTATAATTTCTTTCATCGTTTTTCTATTCCAAGAGGTTGCCCTAGTTCTATTTTTTGACGATACCCATTCATACCGAAATTGATTTCATTTTTCTTTATCAGGTAAGTGCCGGAATTGCCATCACTGGCGTGAACTTCCACCATATCGCACTTACTTACTATTGGTTCGCCGAATGCTTCAAAGCTTCCTTTAAAACCTGTTTGTTTGTATTTGTCCAATGTGTTTTCGGCGTATTTTTTCAACTCAGATTCTGTTAATCCGTCAATGCGAATTTTGATAACATCGCCGTCTTTGTCTCCTACCTCGAGGTAGGTTTTTTTATGCTTCGCTCCGAAGCTCGTAGCTTCAACTTTAGCGCGTATTTCTTCTTTGTCGCGGTATTCAAATTCTTCCGAAATGATATTCTTACCGTATACAAACTTTTCCTTTTTTCGATGGTCGAATGGGTAGGTTAGCCCCACATACAACACACTTTTATCATCAATCGTTCTGAAATAAGCCGATAACATGTGTTTTTCTTTTAGCTCCTGCAACGCCTGAGCAACTGTCGGTTGGGTAATTCGATATTTACCCAGTTTCACGTCATTGTCGATTAACTGGAATTCGATGTTTGTCCCTTCTAATAAATCCCCGATCACGTCTTTTAGCATTGCATCTTTATAAGATTTTGCGGGAGCTTTCTGTGTCTTCAAAAGAAACATACCATCCTCGCAATGAATTTTAACAGGGTTTTTGCATCCACGCTCCTAATAAACCCCGAAAATTTAAACGTCAAATCATCGTCATACCCTAGCTTTATGGTAATGCGGTCACCTCGCTTAATAGGTAACTTTCCGTTTTTTACCAAATACCCTTCCCACTTGATATTCTTTGGAAGTTCGAGTGTACAGGTGTCGGTTAGCGTTCCTGTGTCCTGGACAACATTGCAATTTGCTAGATAGGTGAAAAACCACGTTTTTTGGCTTTCTATTGTTATTTCACTGCTTAATCTAAGCATTGCTTTTTTGTTTTATTTCAATGGCTTTATCACTTAACAACTGAATGTTGAAAGACTGCCTATTACTGTGCGTTTCTTGTACCATACCGTAGGTTTTAACCACAGCATCGGTAATATCAAACAAGGTTAAAAAGTCAGACTGAACAATTATTGAACTCTTTAACTTCAACAAGTCCATTAATGGCTTCATCTGCTCTAGTGGATATGCCTTGCTCTTTTCAAAATCTTTTGAATCTTCGTTGTACCCGCTAATCGCTGCATCTACCGAAATTTGATAATCCCCATCGCTAATGTATTCCTTAACCGTTCCGTCCATTCCCTGTAAGGGGGTAGTGACAATATTCCTGTCCTGGGTAACAGTTATAATGCACTCGATTAATTCAACTTTTACAGTTTTTCCGTTAACTTTTCCTTTCAATGCTAGGGTGGTCAAAGTCGGAACACCTAACATATTCACCCCTTCAAACTTAAAATCAGGATTGGAAGGTTGTAATGGCGGGTACGTTTGAGCGCTTGCTTTCATTATTGTATTTAGTGCCGTTTGGCTGTCGTTATTGAAATTTATCTTAAACATATTATTCTACTGAGCTAAAGTCACTAACCGCTGTTAAAAATGCTTCGGTGACCTGTTGTTTTAAATTTTCTTTACTTTCTTTTGCTGTGCCGTAATAATGCACATTCATTGTTTCTATCAGTTTGCCAACGGTCAAACTTCTGCTTCCACCACTTCCGCCACCTTTTTCGTGACTCTCTTTGTCTTTAGTTTTTTTTGCTGCTACGCCGCCGATGGTTCCAGTTCCACCTACTGCCACATCAAAAATCTTTTTATATGCGTTTGGATCTTCTTTCTTTTTTTTGACTACTTTCTTTTTTTTTTGGATGATCCTTATCATAACTGGCAGCGCCTTTTTTCTCTCCTTCCTTATATGCCACATTTATGTCTTTCATCCCTTCGGATGAAAAGAGTGTACTGAAAAACTTTTTTATTGGGTCAAATACCTTTTTTAGTTTAGCCATGATCTTTTCTAATAATTGTACAATCCAATCCCAAACCTCATTAAAGGCAGATTTTATAGGTTGTATCAGCCATTCGTCAATAAATTTTACGAACCCTGAAAACGTGGTTTTAAACCATTCCCAAATTGAACTGAAAAAAGAACCTATTGCATTAATTGCATTGGATATTTTTTTGACAATCCACTTAAAAGCATCTACCACAAAATCCTTAACCGCCGTGAAAACTCCTATTGCTTTGTTGTATAACCACATAAAAACGCCAACGATCCCTTTGAATACCATTTTTATAAAGTCCCATATCTTGGTAAATACGGCCTTATAAAAAGTATAGTAAGCCATTATAACGGGTTTGACCACAGAATCCCAAACCCTTTTAATAACCACCCCTATATTATGAAAGACAGCTTTTGCCGCTTCCCATATTCCAAAGAGTATCTCCCGGAATCTTTTGGAGTGATCCCACAAATATTTGAAAACCGCAATCAACGCCACCACGGCGGCAATAATCCAACCGATAACAGGAATATTCAGAATAGCCGTTGAGAACGTTTTTACAGAGAGTGAGGCAAATCCAAACGCCCCTGTCACACCATTCATGGCGGTAGTGTAGATTTTTGAAATTACCGCGCCAATGGTCATCTGTGCGCTAATACCAAACAACTCACCTCTATATATTCGGGCTAACATCGCCCCCCAATCCTTTAGAACTTGAATTCGCATTAGTGGCAATTGTATTAGAGGCTGTGGCCACTGAATTAGCCGTGGTAGCTCCAGTACTTACAAATAGCGATTTAATCCAGCCCCATGTTTTTGGAAGTAACCGACTTTCATATACACTATATAAAGAGTTACCTTTTGATGCTAATTCTCCAACACTGCTAATAGCTCCCAATGTGTTTTGTATATAAGGCGCAATACTTTGGGTTACATCGAAAAAGGCAATTTTCAAATCTTCAAGCACAGCCTTGTTTCGTTTTGAGCGTTCTTCGTAACTGCTCATTACGATATTAGCTTGTGCAACTGCGCTGTTTGTTCCGGTAATTTGTTTGGCAAGCTGATCTGCTGAATCCGCTCCTTTAATCATGGCGATACCCGCTGCCATGTTTTCCTTTCCGAAAACTTTTGCCATAAGCGCTGTATCGTTCATAACCGGGCGAAGCATTCTTAAACGGTCAGTTAGCGGGATGCTTGCATCTGCTAATTTCAAAGTATTAATGCCATATTGCTTCAATCCTTCCGTTGCGTCCTTGCTTGCAAATCGTCCCTCTGATAATGTGGTCAAGACGTTTCTTAAAGCCACACCACCCTCCGAACCCTTTTTACCTGATTTATCTAAAAGCTGAATTTGAGCGTTTGTTTCCACAAAGCTTAATCCTGTGGTTTTAGCAACCATTCCCACTTGTTCTAGGGCTGACTGAATTTGTGGCAGTTCGGCAGAACCTGCCTGAGCACCCGCCGCCATTACATTCATCATGTCGCCCATAATTTTCGCGGCTGCGATTGGATTTTCGGTACTTACACCGAATTGGTTCATAGCTGTCGTTAAAACGTTTGTGGCCGCCACCGTGTTGCCTCCCATAGACTTTGATAATGTGTTTACATTGTCGCCCATCAGCTTCATCGCGTCTGCATTTTTGGCAATCGCTGGATCTAATTGAGAAAGTATCAGTTTATAGGATTCCACGTTGGCACTGGCATCAGTCCCAAACACTTTGGCACTATCTCGTGCCGCTTTTTCAATTTCTTTCAGTCCTGCGCCAGCCACACCTGTGATGGCACTTAGTTCCGTCATTTGAGAGTTTAACGCGATTCCGGGAGCTAGCACCGCATCAAAGCTTTCTTTTACTTGATTAAGATTGTTTGCTACTAATTCAACCGACAATAAAGATTTATAACAGTCCCCAAATGATTTTGTAACCTTTTGGGTACTTTCATTAATAGCGTTTAACCCTGTCTCTATTTTTGGTAGAACACCCGTAGCATTGGTGACAAACGAAATGTTATAAGAAAGGTTATTCATTATTAAATTTTTAGTATCTTTGATTTGAATTATTTAGCTATCTCAAAATGAGCGACAACACAAAAACAGTAGTGCGAATTGCCCTTTTAGGGTGTATTTTATTTTTGATACATCCCTTATTGGCTATCATTGTTGGAGGTGGAGTATTGACTTGGGCAATGGCAAAAGCCATTAATCAATAACTATTGATTACCACCTCCGAATAAATTCATAAACAATTCCGCTTGGTTTTTTAACCGCCATTCTTCGAGCCAAATCGCTTTGGCATACAATTCCCGCCAGTAACTTATTTGTATTTTTTTGGGTCAACGTGAAAGTTTGCCATTATTAAGGCATCCCCTTGCATTCGTCCTGCTGCATCGCCACCTTCGGAAAGATGGCTTACAAGTTTTTTACGCTTACGTCAAACGATTTCATGTGTTGTGCCAATCCTTCCAACGCTTTCAGTTTGGCAAAATCACGGCCTTCAATTTCTTTATCCACCGCCAAAACACAATTTTCATAAAGCGCAATTCCTGCTTTGATTTCGTTGTTCTTCCCGATGGATCCGGTCGCTTCCAAAATAGCAAAAGTTGGTTCTTTAAAAATGGCGTTATACGTTGTACCTCCCTGAACCACATCGACAATCACTAAAAAGCCGTGTTGTCTTTTTAAAGCTTCGATTTGTGCGTCTGTCAACCCGCAAATCAATTTTGGGATTATTACTTCTGGAGTTGCTTCCAACTGTTTTTTATCTTGTTTTTTCATTTTTTTACTCGATGTGTGATATGATTAATTCTAATTCGATGTCTTTGCTTAAATCGCCTTCCTTCCAGTCGAATGCTGTCTTTTTAAATTCGCAATTTTTTAGCGTGTGTTTCACAATAGCACCTGTTTCTGGTTGGTACATTACCACAATTGGAAATGGTGCGATATTGTGCAATTTGTTTCCTGGCGCAGCGGCTTGCATCGCGAATACGGTACCGGACAACAAGGTGATTGAACCGGTTGTTTTTACACGTCCATAACCACGCGCCACAGGATGGCGACCTGCCCCGTAAATGTTTTCTTTTTCCTGCTCCTCCTCATATTTGACATGTTTGATGCCTGAAAGTGGAGTGGCGGAAATATTTACGATAATATCCGCCCAGCCGTATTCACGGCCGTTAATTAATGGTGTGAAACTCATAGTTATATTTGTATCGTTAATCCAAGATTTACCGTTATTTCGCGCAAAACGCCAACGGGTACAACCTTAATTGTAACCTGGAAGCTTTGAGCTCGTCAAAACATCTTGGTCGGGGTTAATAAAAATTTTGAAACCGCTTATTTCGCCATCTCTTTGCATCTGCTCCAACGGAATTGAGGCAATGGCTTCCAATGAGGCGATGGCATCTGGGGCGATGTTACCGGAACTTGGATCTATATATATAGGTCCCGAAACGGAAGGCAGTAGCTTCACATACACACCACGCATTGCTTTGTCAATGGTTCTGTTATTTTCGATATAAGCATAATCATTATCTAAGGCAGAACATGTAAAACTGTCGTTCATATACGTTCCTGCATAACCGATATGCTTAATTGGAAATAGGTAGCCTTTATCATTAATCGACTGAATTTGCGCTGGTGTTAGATCACCTAATAAAGTGCCGTCAATTAACATTGGCACATCCAATTCCCTTGCTAAAATCGCATTACCCGTTAAGGCTTTTGGGTATATATCGGTAACCAAGTTTTGTTTGGCTACCCATCCAATGCTCTCATGCACTTTGGCTCTGGAAATAGCCCCTAAGGCAGCGCCTACAATTCCGACTTTCTTTCCAGCGACTTGCGAAACATAATTACCACGTCCCGCACCATCCTGACCGATACATACACTTATTCTTTCACAATTCAAGTTATGTAAAACTGGCAATGCTAATAAATTGGCATTACTGATGTTGTGAATAGAATACATCACACTTAATGGCATATTCATGTTGGCTAGTTCCAAAACGCAGGCATTAATAGCGTTAAGTGAATTGGTGAAATTGACAAAACTGGTATTCAAATCCACAATTCCCAATTGTTTGATTTTCCCCTCAGCGAATTGCTGTAACTGTTTTACGGCCACAAATTGGTCGTCCGCAGCTTCAATGGATTGTAAGTAAACTTTGGATCCAGGATTGATACGGAAATACTCTGAAATATGGTAGTGAACTACTGGATTCGATACTGCGGTTATTCCCATTCCGTCCAATTGGTCAGGTTCAATTATCGTAGTTTTACCAACGTTTGGCGCACCGTAAATAAGCAACCCACTAATGTGGTCTTCACCTGGTAACTGGCGTTTTAGTCCGCCTCCCTGTCTTTTAAATGTGATTCCGTTCATGGGTTACTTTTTGGTTTTTGGTTTTGGTTCTTTTTGTGCCGGTTCCGTGTCCTGTGGTGTTTCTTCCACCGGAACGTCAGTTGGCTCGGTTGGTTCTGTATCCTGTGGCGTTTCTTCCTCTGACGCATCAGTTCCCCCACGCTCATCGGATTCCACCGGAACATCAGTTGGTTCGGTTGGTTCCGTGTCCCGTGGTATTTCCTCCACTGGTGCGTCAACTGGCTCCGTTGCCACTGTTTTTACCGCATAGCGATGTACAGGTGTCACTGTTTTATCGTCAAGGGTTTGGGCGTGTGTTTTTGCTGCATAATCCGTATAAAAAGGAACACCGTCCGAAGTTTCATAATAGCAGTCCAATTTTGGGTTTGCCTTAAAAATGTTGTTTTCCATGAGTTAAATAGGTTTATAGACTTTTACTAAATATTTGATGATTAAAAAAAGCATGATAACAATAAGTAAAAGCCTGCCGCACCATATTTGAAATAGCTGCCACCACGTTAAAGACTTTTCAACTTCATGGTATATGTTCCTTACGGTTTCGTGGACTTCGGTTTTTTGTTCTGATTTCCATTTTGCAAATAGTTCTTGCGCCCTGGCTTCACAATCGACCGATAGTTTATTGTCTTCGATTTTGACCTTTGGCTTTTTAAGGTGGTTTTTACCTTCACTATTTACAAGGACTTCCTTAACGACTACTTTGCCGTTTTGGCAATCGAGCAACGCCTTATAAGTGGCCGTGTCCGGCACGGTCACAAAAGTGGTGTCGTGTACCACTTCTTTAATGGTCAAAGTGTGCTTTTCGACCGGTGCTGTTGCAATGTCTTTACTACCTCCGCATGAAAGCAAAAAGAGGGAAAACAACAGGATTAAAATGTGTTTAATTTTCATTTAAAAGTGTTTTAAAGTTTGATAAATCCTTTAATTTGGTTAATGCTTCTAATTCGTCTGCAAACTGCAAATCCCTCACGGCTTCCGTCTGCATTGGTGTTGCCTTCAATGGTCTGAATTTTGCCATTTGCAAGGACTTTCTCTACAAATCCCGTGTGACCTTGACCGCCTCCAAAATCCATAATGAAAATGCAACCGGGTATCGGTGTTTTTATTCTCAATTCAGGTTTTGAATTCCATTGATCCAATACGCCAGCGGTTTTCTTTAATGGGTTTGGATTGCCTGTTTTTTTCGAGGATTCCAAAACACAGTAATAAACGAATGCCATGCACCAGGAATACCCTTTACCAAGTCCCACACTCTTTAAGTAAATTTCTACTTCGGGACCAGCATTGCTGCCCTTTGGGATTTCCTGTACTCCGATTTGCCGTGTCGCCACTTCTAAAGATAATTGCGCTAGTGTCATGACTGTTTACCGTTTAACTGTTTGTACTTTCTAAGCTCACTTGTTAATAATTCGATTTCGTCTATTAAATCAGAAAGTCGTTTTTGAAGCTCCCGTTTTTCGGAGTCCTGCTCTAAAATGATTTTATCACGTTCGGCAATGCGCTTATTTTGTGTTTCAATGACTTCCAAACATTCGTCTAGTCGTTTCTTTGAATCATCCAATAAGTTTTGATAGAATGAAGCAGATTTAACCTCATTATCAATATCAATAGACTTTACTTCTACTTTGGTTTTTGGCCTTGAAAAGAACCAGGTAATCAGTGCGGCGAAAAAAGCCGTTAATGTTGGGTAGATAAATTGCTCCATTCTATTTTTTATACAAGGCTATTCATTTGAATGAAGGCCTTTAGTTTATACTAAATGATTGCTCCGATATATTTAGGTCGGAAAGGCGTTATTAAATAATAGTGTCGGTAAGCCAAATCGTTTGTTTGTCCGTGTGGGTTGCTTTCTGATTTTACAAAGTATTGCTTTGTTAAACCTGTTTTTTTTGCAATTCCTCCTTTCCAAAATGCTACCGATGCTGTTTTATCGGTTGAATCAGGAATAGAATTGTACGGCTTTTTAACTTTTGCAGCGGTGTAACGAGGCATGTTTGCATATTGGAACAACTCAAAGCCTAAGATTACCGGAGCGGGTTTCCCTTTCACGTAATCCACTAACTGGTTACCAAAGTTTTTCCTATCCATTAACAAGTCGTTCCAATGGTTATTGCAAAGCACCAAACGCACATCGTCGGTAGGCATGCCAGCATCGGCCAAGGCTTGTTTGAAATTCACTAAATCCTCATAGGTAAGGCGTTTACGTCCTGTGGCATCCTGTAAGTTGTCAGGTCCTCCTGTAGCCGCTAACACTGGTGTGTTTATCGTATGCGATTGTGGTGCGATGGAATGAATTCCTTTAGCGAACTTTGTGGAGTTGATTTTTTTAACTCCTTTCCCAGTTACAACTTGAATTTTATCATAAGCCGCACCCATAGTTTGGTCATCGGAAAGTGTTATAACCTTAGTTTGATATTTATCCAGTTTAAAATCCAAAGTACCATCGTCATAGACTTGTACCGAATTGGATAGGTGTTGTTGTTTATTAAAATATCAACGTCAAAATCAGTTGTAGAAACGTGGATTTTGTTTGATTCTGTAGCGGTTCCTGCTCCAAATTCCGACACGTCGGCATCCAGTTCGGGAATACCGTCAAAGAAAGGGGCTTGGTCTGTGTTGTTCAGGTCTTCGATTACCTGATCCAACCATACTTCTGGAAATTCTGATGGCATAGTTTACTTGGTTTTAGAGAATAAATTTTTGTACTGGTCTAGATGGTCGGCCTTGAACTTCAATTGTGCTTCACGATCAAGTTTTAAGAAGGCCTCTTTGGTGGTGACTTCTGTAGCTGATGCTGGGTTGTCAATCATTCCCGATAAATTGGTTTTGGCAGGGATGCCTTCTAGTGTAGATTTTGCCAAAGCGAAATCTGATTTCGCCAAGCTCACAAAAGCTTCTTTTTTGTTGCTGAAATGCGACCCTCTTTTATGGCTAAATCGACCATTTTCGTGATTTCAGCCTCTTGTGCTACTTCTTTTTCAGATTCAAGCGCCAATAACTTTGCTCTGATACTTGTGTTTTCGCTTGATAATTTCTGTACAGCTAATTCAATTGTCTCAACGTCCACTTCGGGTGTTGTTTTATCAAAGCCAAGAGCCGTCAATGTAGCAATGGATAGTGTGATTTTTTTCATATTGTCATTAATTTCAAATTCTTTCTTTTTCAAGGATAAACAAAGACTTTTTATCTCTTCCTCTGTATAGGCCTCGTTTTCTTTCTTATATAGTGAAACACTAGCCTTGTTAGAAGGAACTGCCACTATAGATACTTCTGCTAGTTCGCATTTTAGCAATAAAAATTTCCCTCCAACATAAATCAAGTCTTCTGGGTTGAAGATGATCCCCATCGAACATCCTTTTAAATGACCACCATTTACTTTGTTCGCAATTTTTTGTGCTAGTTCGTCCTCTAAATCAAAAACAGGATACCCCAATAGTTGGCCATTTTCGATATACCAATTTTCCCAATGCCCCAAAACACTCTCTGTGTTGTTCCAGTGATTGTTTAACATTACTGGATTGTTCTCGAATCTCATCAACGAAATTCCCTCCGTTATTATGAAAAATCCGTAACTGTTTTCGATTGATTCATCATTGAATATGAATGGCTTATTTTTTGGCATTTCTTGTGTTTTGATGTTGCAAATTTTGGTCGGTTTTGGCGGTAAAAAAAATAACTGTACAACGTCTAAACACTTGTAAACAAAGGCTGTTCAATTCTGTAAAGCCGCTTTACACTTTTTTTTTTGACGGGTTTTGAAGTGGGAATTTTGCCATAAATAACAGTTATGGGACTAGCCAAAAAACAGGAAAAAGAATATGCAAAAGTGCTGTATCTCGACACCAAGCAGAATCTTCAAAAAAGGAAATTGCGGAGCGTGTGGGCGTTCGTGAAAACACGCTTATCAAATGGATTAAGGATGAGGACTGGGACAGTCTAAAGAAATCATTGTTAGTCACTCGCCAGCAACAAATCAGCGACCTGTACGACCAGATTAACTGGTTAAATTCAAATATTAAAGAGCGGGACGTGAAAGTGGCTAACTTCAAAGAGAGCCAAATTATAACCGTGCTTACCAATTCCATAAAAAGATTGGAAACCGAAACATCCGTGGCGGAAACTTACGAGGTGGCCACTTCTTTTTTGGAGTTTATAAAGCCTCAGGACTTTGAGCTGTACAAAAAACTGATACCGCTTTTTGACGTGTTCATTAATACCAAAATGAAGTAACCGCAACATGGCAAAAAGGTCACGGATAAAAAATATTTGGAGCTATGGCAGCAGTATAGGGACAATTCCTATAAGGCCACCCCTATTGACCTAAAAGAGACAGCCAGCGAAAAAGCCAAAAGGATTGCCTATTTGGAAGCAAATCCCGAAAAGTGGTTTAAATACTATTTTCCAAATTATTACACTTCTGAGCCTGCACCATTCCATTTAAGGGCTACAAAACGAATTCTGTCGAATCCCGAATGGTACGAAGTGCGTTCGTGGAGCAGGGAGCTCTCGAAGTCTGGACGTACCATGATGGAGGTTCTTTATTTGGCTTTGACAGGTAAAAAGAAAAACATCTTAATGATTTCCTCCACCTACGACAACGCCTGTAGGTTGCTATTGCCGTATAAATCCATTTTGGAGGTAAACAACAGGATTATTAACGACTACGGAACTCAGGAAAGTTTAGGGAACTGGGAAGCGGGCGAATTTGTTACCAAAAAAGGGGTTTCGTTCAGGGCATTAGGTGCGGGACAGTCGCCCCGTGGTACTAGAAAAGACGAGATACGTCCAGACGTGCTTTTGATTGACGATATTGATACAGACGAGGAATGCCGTAACCCTGACAGGATTAAGAATAAGGTAAACTGGATTGAACAGGCCTTATTGCCTACACGATCCATTTCCAATCCTTTGTTGGTTATCGTCTGTGGGAACATCATAGCAAAATATTGCTGTGTTACGGAACTGGCACAAAAAGCGGATTGCTTCGAGGTCATAAACATCCGTGACAAAAACGGGTTATCCACATGGCCACAAAAGAACACGGAGGAAATGATAGATCGTGTGCTTTCCAAAATATCGCACAACTCCGCGCAAAAGGAATACTTCAATAATCCGATAAGCGAAGGTGATGTATTCAAGGAACTGACTTATGGGAAATGTCCGCCTTTATCCAGTTGTGAGGAAGTGGTAGTGTATGCCGACCCTTCAACCTCGAATAAGGACAAAGGAAAAGCCTCTACAAAGTCGGTTATTATTATCGGTTTCAAAGCTTTGAAGTTTTATGTGTATAAGGTTTGGGTAGATCAGACAAGCAACGCAAAGTTTGTGGATTGGCTGTATGAAGCTTACAGGTATTTAACCATTAACCAAGTGGACACTAAAAGAATATGGATAGAAAACAACTCCCTGCAAGATCCTTTCTATGAACAGGTCATTTTACCGCTTATCTATAAAATAGCGGAACAATACGGGTTTACCATTCCAATCACTCCGGACGCCAGGCGTAAACCGGATAAGTTTTCCAGAATAGAGGGAACTCTAGAACCTGTGAACAGATTAGGGAATCTGATTTTTAATGAGGAGGAAAAGAACGACCCACACATGCAGCGTATGCACGACCAAATGATCGGGGTCTCGGAAAATTCCAAAACCATGGACGGACCCGATGGATTGGAAGGCGCAGTTTGGATTATTCTAAACAGAGTAGTTCGCAAACAAAGTACCCATGTGGTGGGCTATAGAAACAGTAGGAGATTTTAAAAAAAGAGAAAATATGTTTTTGACAAAAGAGGAACTGGGAAGCGTGATGTATGGGTATCAAATTACCCAAATTACACAAGGGGACGATGCTGTTATTTTACAAGCCATAGCCGCTGCCATTGTAGAGGTAAAAAGTTATTTAACTGCCAATAACAAAAAGAGTGGAGCGATGGTAGGTTACAATATGATGTTAACGCCATATTTTCAGCCGAAGGCAACCATAGAAACCCGCTGATTTTGGAAGTAACAAAAACCGTGTCAAAATGGTGGATTGTCCAGCTCTGTAATGCCGATGTTATTTACGAGCAGGCAAAAGAGCGTTACGACAGAGCTATTCAATGGCTTACCAAATTATCCAAAGGGACGGTTAATTTGGAGGATTTAGCCCAACTGGACAGCAACGCCAGCACAACCGAAAGACAGCCTTTTAGCTCGGGTTCACGAGCGAAATTTAATCACGAATAGCACTATGACAAACAAAGTTTTACAATTTTTAGGACTCGCAAAGCAAAGTACCCCAAGCAGTAAAGGTAGCCGTTATTCAGGCACCATTGCCCCAAAGTCCATAGCCCGAACCCGTCAGGATATTGCTGGGTGGAATAAAGCGTTGGTTATGGCGGGTAAAGCCGATAATCCCAAACGCTGGCAGTTATATAATCTGTTTAACGAAATAAGACTGGATGCACTTCTGACTTCTCAGATAGAGAACAGAATGTTAAAATCGCTTTCCCAAAGTTTTACTATCACAGACAAATCTGGGAAGGTAAACGAGGAACTAACCGCCTTACTGCAAAATCAAATTTGGGTTAATGAGATTAACAAACAAATTTTAAATACCCGTTATTTTGGACATTCCTTGATTGAGTTCGCTTATAATGAAAAGGCAGAACTACAGGTTTCTTTAATTCCACGGCAAAACGTAGATCCTGTGGGCGGTTTTCTTTACCCGGATTATTCAGACGACAAAAGAATTAACTACCGTGAGATTGGCGAGTTTGGCACCTGGTTAATCGAGTTTGGAGACGGCTCCGAATTTGGTTTATTAAACAATGCCGTGCCACACGTATTATTTAAAAGGTTCGCCCAATCGTGTTGGTCTGAATTGTGCGAGATATACGGTATTCCGCCACGTGTGATGAAAACCAATACGAATGACCCGGTTATGGTAAAACGTGCCGAACAAATGATGCGGGATATGGGTGCTGCCGCTTGGTTTATCATTGATGAAAGCGAAAAATTTGAGTTTGCCACCGCCACCGTTACCAATGGGGATGTGTATAACAATCTGATCCGGTTATGTAACAATGAAATTTCCATGCTTATAACTGGGGCAATTATTGGACAGGACACAAAAAATGGTTCTCGCGCAAAAGACGAAAGCTCGCAGGAAATGTTACAAACATTGGTAGATAGTGATTTGTCATTGATCGAGCAATATTGGAACTCAGTTGTAATTCCTGCCCTGGTAAATATTGGGGTAATTTCAGGAGAGGTGATTTTTGCCTATGACAAGTCCGAAAATCTGCAGGAACTTTGGGAAAGGGCGAAGGATGCAAACAGTTTTAAAAACATGAAACTGGATCCGAATTGGGTTAAAGAAAAATTTGGTATTGAAGTAATCGAAACTCAGGAAAGCAATCCGCAAAAATTGTCATTGGATTTTTTTCGACTAAGCCCCGAATCCTATTTCGGGGCGTTGCATCAAAAATTAGCATTGGATTATACTCCGTGCGACTGTAATGGTTGTAAAACGGTGGAACTGGCCATGTCCGATAATCCTAGTTTTAAAAAGGTTTTAAACGCCTCTCAAAAGGCTTTTAAAAAACTGCATGGGCAAGGGAAGTACAACCCGAAAGACCTTGGTACAATTAAAGAGTATAAGGATTTAATCGATGCAACCGCAGGCGTTTTACAGTCGGCCATTACCCATGAGATGCCACAGGAACTGAAAGACTACTTAGATAATGACGCTTTTGTTTTTAGTGGGTTAAAAGTACACGCCCAACTCACGGAAGCTCGCAGTTATTTAAAAGACGAAAACGGGCAAATCCGCCCGTATGCCGACTTTGAACAAAAGATTCTACAATTAAATGAAGCTTACAACAAAAACTATTTGGAAGCCGAATACCTGTTTGCTACACAATCGGCTCAAAGTGCCGCCAGCTGGGCGGGATATAGTGACGATACTGAGCGATATTATTTAGAGTACCGCACCGCAGGCGATGACCGTGTAAGGGACAGCCATGCAGCGCTTAACGGAATTGTATTACCAAAAGACGACCCTTTTTGGCAGAAATACTACACGCCTAATGGATGGCGTTGCCGCTGTCATGTGGTGGAGGTTTTAGCGAGTTCAAACACAAAAAGCAATAGTAAGCAAGCTATTGCCAAAGGAGAAAAGGCAACAACGGAAATAGGTAAAAGCGGTAAAAACACGCTGGAAATGTTTCGCTTTAATCCTGGTATCGATAAAAAACTGATGCCGCCAAATAACAGTTATACAAAAGTGGTTGGGTCCAAAAAAGCAGTTAAATCTATCAATAAATCGAAGTAATGAATGCGAACGATTTTTTAAAAAGAGTATTGCAAGATGTCAAGGTGGATGCCTCGCAACATTTTGACCGAAATTTTGAACGTAAAGCCTTTTTTAACCAAAAGTGGCCTACTACCAGTATGCGTAACCGCAGGGGTTCACTTATGATGCGCACTGGAGCTTTGAGGCGTTCAATCAGGTCTAATGTGCAAGGCAGTCAAATTGTTTGGAAAAGCTCTTTGCCGTATGCAGCCATTCACAATGAAGGTGGGGAAATTATCGTGACCGAAAAAATGAAAAAAATTCTTTTGGGCGATGTATTATAAAAGTTCTGGAGCTATTCTTTTCAATGTTAAGAAAAAAGCAATGGCAAACACGGAGCGTAATAGAAAACTATCAACAGAGGCAGAACAATGGAAGGCACTTGCCTTGCAGAAAACAGGTGAGAAAATGAAAATACAAAAACGCCAGTTCATCGGCGAACATCCAATTGTAAAAGAAATTGTTATTAGAGTTGTTAATAACAACTTGAAAGAGATAAACGAACAAATTTTAAAAGCATCAAAACAATGAAAAACATTTTACAAGCAATTCAAAGCAGACTTACAGAAGTAATCGAACTTAATTATATAGACGAAGATTGGGGGCAACTGGATTACTACAGTCAGAATATGCCAGTACAATGGCCGTGTTGTTTAATTGATATTAACAGTCTGGATTATTCCAATACTGGAGTGGACAGATTTCAAACGCCACGTATCCGTCAAATGGCTAAGGCTTCGGTTAAGATTACTTTGGCTAATTTAAAACTGACAAACACAAGTTTTCATGCTCCCCAACAGCAAAAAAATGATGCTTGGTTAATTTGGGAACTGACACAGAAAATACATGAAAAACTTCACGGGTGGAATCCTGACGAAAATTGCAGTTATCTAATTAGAAAAAACCTGCAACGGAACCTTAGAGAGGATGGTGTGCAGGAATATCAGATTCAATATGAATTTGAACTAAAAAACATTTAAAACAACTGCATTTGACTGCCTTGCACTTTTTCTATTTTATCCAGTTCCTTTTTTACAGGAGTTCCTAAAATGATGTACAGGGTAGTTTTGCTAATTGCGAATTTAGGGTAAATATGCTTACGCCAAATTTTAGTTAGCGGAATATCCTCACTATTATGTTTGTGGTATTCGTCCAAAATCATCTGATAACGAAGTAATTTATTTCGTTGTGCACCTAATTTTCTATTTACTGACATAGTGTCACAAAAATAATAAAAATCATCTTAGTGTCATAAAAAAACATAAAAAAAACCGCTCAAATCGAGCGGTTTAATTGTTTTGTAAAACTTGGAGATATTCTCTTGATTTTTTGAGTGCCACATAAACCGAATCATCGTCTTCATATCCGTTATTTTCGGCATACTCCAAATCTGAGATTGTTTTTTTACACATTTCAATGAATTTAACTTTCCCTAATTTGTCGCCAATAAAAGGCAATCTTACATAATTATAATAAGTCATTCCACGATAATAAGTAATGTTTTCAATATCTTTCTTATCTGTGGCCTGAACCATTACCTGCTCAATTTCATTAATGCCTTGTTGTATGGATTCGATAGTGTTTGAATTGCCCTGTCGTTCCACTCTTTTAGCAATTTCATAAGCTTGTGCTGTTAATGGTGATTGCTTTGCTTTTTGGGCGAAGCTTGTAATTGAAATGACCGCAAAAACGGCTGTTAAAATTAGTTTTTTCATTGTTTTAAAATTATTTGTGGTGATCTCGTTAATTCGACCGCTTTGTGTAATTCTTCGATAAGTTTCTCCTGGTTATTAATTAGAATTTCGATAATTGCATAAGGATTTTCGTCTCTAATTAAGCATTCAATTATTTTTACGGTTAATGGATTATATCTGCTTTTCTTCATAAATTCTTGTGTGAATTTATCAATTATCTCAATTCTTTTTTGCTGATATTCTTCTTTTGTGTGTGAATCCATCGTTTTAATTTTATTCAAAAATAAGAATTTTATATATTCAAATTTTACGGAAAACCATAAAAAAACAAAGCTTTAGCCTTCAATTAAAGTATTGTTCAATAAGTACAATTACTAGAACCATCGTTATAGCAGTTATTACAACACCAATAAAAATCCCTTTGGCTAATATTAATTTTTTTTCAATTTCGGTTAGTTTGCTCATTTTTATAGTTTTAATTTGTTTTATTTAAAAGTTCAGTTATAACTCTAAGCTTGTAAGGTCTAGGATTATAATAATAATTGTATTGTTCAATACCTATTTTTTTGGCAATTTCAAATTCTCTTTTAACTTCATTCATCATTGCTTTTTTTGAATAAATTACTTTGGTAACTATATTAAGTTCCTTAAACGCCTCTGTTTGTTCTATTTGTTCGTTTGTTATCATTTTTTAAATGTATTATTTTATTAATTTTGATTTTTACGACAATCCGTAATTTTTAAAGATTCAGCTTATTTTTTATCAAATTTTATTACTTCGTATATTGTTATATATATAACATCTTCTATATAAAGCTGAGTTTCATTTTTACTTGATTTGAACTCTTTTAATATTGGACGAACTGCTCGACCTTTATAGGTATTAATTGCTGTGTCTTTTGCCTTTATAACAGCTATTTTAGCATCAACAAACCCATTCCATAAGGTTTGATCTAATTTCCTGATTTCTTCCTGACATAACCTTTGTACTATGTTTTTGCTACATTCTCTTTTGTTACTTTGATAAATTGTTTTGTCATATTATGCTGCTTTTTGCCACTCATCTTCAAAGTAGCGTTGGTTAATAAATGTAGATAAATGTGCTTTGGCTACTCCTTTTCTAGCTAGGTATTTATTATATCCTGGTATCGCTAGAAAACATTTGATTTTATCACCGTCCTTTAGCTTTTTAAAAGCCTTTTCGGCTTCGTGCTTCTTAACTTTGTGGTTGTACAAATTCCAAAGGTTTTCAAAGTCTAAAACCGGAGCTGCTTTAATAATCTCGAAATTATCTTTCAGCTTTTCTTTCCACCCTTGCAATTGACTTTCCATGCCAGGGAACTTGCCTGAACAAAAAAGCCATTGATATTGTTTTGCAGACAATTCTCCGTCAATAATTTCAAAGCTCTTAAAAATGCCGTTTAAATGGTATTTAAACAGCCATATAAAGCCGTCAGTTTTACTTTTGACTGTGTAGGTTATTAGTTGTTCTGTCATCTTTTAAAATTCTGTTAATTCTATTCAAGTGAAATGCTGACACCTGTCTTACTTTTTCTATCTCTGGAAGGTGATTTTCAATCCAAAGTTTTAAATTAACTTTTGGTTGAGCATCGTCGTCCAAATCATCAACGATTATATAATTGGGTTTTGTCATGCTAATTTTTGATTTATTTGGTTTATAACTCCCTGAATTTTAGTTTTGATAAATTCATCGATAAATTCATCTTTGGAATTTTTTATTTGGTCAATAAGTAAAAGTTCTAGCATATCAGCCTCGTGATGCTTTAATGATATTGTTACTTTCTTTCCAAAGGGTTGTCCTTTCAAACTAAAAGTCTTACTCTCTATTTTTTTAGAGACATCAAAGGCAATTGATAAGGCTGACTTTTCTCTCCTTGTGTGTGCTCTTGTATTATATACTGGTTGTAAAGTTATTGTAACTATTGCTAAAGTTTCTAGCGTGACTATTATGGGTATTTTCATTCTTCTATTTTTTATTTCCTTTATAATCTTCTAAGGGACAATTGTCAATTACTTTTCCTATTTTTATTTTTTTCATCTGCAATCGGTTATTGGTTCAGTTACTGTTATTTTACAATCATCACAAACTACAATAGTTGTTTCGCAGGTTACTATATTATTAATTACTCTTATATGAGTATTTTTATGATCGCAGCTATTACCATATATGGGTTGTTTTCTGCCATTCTCATCAATATAGTAGTTTAATATTGCTGTCTTCATTAATTATTACTTGGTTTTTGCATTCCAAACTGATTAAAATAAGCCTTTGTTCCTGCTTTTTGAGCAGAAATAGCATTACTATGTTCTAAAGCTCTAAATTGAAGTATAACCTGCTCCAATTCGTCTAAATTGCAAAGCCTTAATGATTTTCTCACACAGCTTTTGTGTAGCATAAAATGGTTGAATGTGTCCCAGTCGTTTGGCTGTTTAATACCCGTTCTTGTAGCAATAGTTAGAATGATAGAACGTCTTTGACGTTTTGTATCTTCTAAAAGTTGCTTTTGCAATTTTACTTCGCTTGTTAAAGATTCGCATAGTTCGTCTAATTCATCTTGTTGTAGCTCTTTACTGCTTTGAGTTCTGCCAGAAGTCCAAGCGTTTATGCGTTCGGCGCGTTGCTCTTTTAGTATTCCAAGCTTGCTAAATAGGGTTTGAAGTTGTTTTATTGTTGCCATTTTTTATTGTTTTTAACTATTTATATCTTCTTCTATATCTTCTGCTTGAGAGGCTAACTTTTTTAAAAGTGCTTGTAGATCATCGTTCCATTCCCATATTCTACCTCCAATCCAACACTCCCAAGTTTCTTGAATACCATTTCTAATTATCTCTATCATGAAATTTAAATTTTAAACGTAGCCTTTGTATGCTTTTTAAAGGCTGGATTATCAATTACTTTTTGTTTGTAAATTTCAAAAGCTTTGCGTTCTTGACATGTCAATTCAGTTGACGCAATCCAGCTGTTATAACTGTTTTTATATACCTCTTTACTATTTATTAAATAGGTTTCGTGATCAATTTTAGGTTCTATTATAATGCTCATAACTATACTGTGAAACGGAATTCTAATTTTTTGGTTAAACCATCTATTTGAATAAACTTCCATCCGCTTACATACATGCTATTTTGTCGGCGTTGTTGAGCATTGAAAATAATTTCTAATCCTTCGTTAAATTCTTCCGACTTAAAGTCTTCTCTAAGCTTGCTTAATTCGATAATTTTAATAGGATTAAGCATCTTTGTTTTTGCATTAGGCTTCAAAAAAGTATTCACCATTTTGCTTAATTTTTTAACATTTTCATCGTCAGATGCTAGTGAGTTGATAAACTCTCTAATTTTCTCAACGCCTTCGTTTTCTGTGCCATCAAAACCTATAGATACATTGTAGCCTATGGTAATGCTTGCAGAACCATCCACTAGAGTACTGGTGTGACTATCTTGCTGATTGACTTTGTTTCCATAAGTTTCTGCTTTTAGTTCTTGAATTAAGCAGTACTCATTAAACAATTGACTGATTATTTTTTCGACACTTTGGTGTTTTTCTACCAAATGGTCAATGTGCTTTTTGACAAAATCCTCTGATAGTTCTTTTAAGGCTTTTATATTTTCGGCTTTAGTTTCTTTTTCTTGTCTATCTAATTCCCTTGCCTCGTCTAATAATCTTTTGCGCTCCTCTGGAGTCAATTTTTTTAAATCTATTCTCATACTTTTATTTTTTTTATTCCTAACTCTTCTAATTCGATGATTTTTGACACATAATAATTGCGGTTTTGCTTTTTTTCAGCATATTGAAAATGGTTCAGTTTTTCATGCTGCTGTAGCCATGTGTTTAGCTCTTGTATTTTATGCTCCAGCCATTCTTTAGTTACATACATAGTGATTTACGATTTTAAAATTTCTGTACCGTGGTATAAAACTGCTTTCTCTTCATTTATTGGGATGGTTCCCCCTGGGCATCTACCCCCAACAATTCCTACATTGCCTACAACTCTAATGTAGATGTCGGACAGTTTTTTTATGAATCGTCCTATTGATCCCTCGGGTTCTTTCCTATCTTCATGCGATAAAAAAATGATTAGTTTATTTTGGTGTTTTTGTCTAAAGGCTAAAAACTTAGCTTTGGTTAGGTCATCAGCATAAGCTGAAATGTTATCAACAAAAACAATTTTTGGGCATTTGTTTTTGCTTAACCTTGTATCTAAAGCTTCAAAATCGAGATACCCTATGGGTTTTAGTTTTTTGTTTGAGTATTCAATTCCAGCCCTTTTGCAAGCAGAAACAAACGACTTTCGTACACCTTCCTCAGCACTTACGTATAGTACATCCTTAAATTGACTTAAATAATCAGCCATTTGTAAGGACAAAGTTGTTTTTCCTTGCTTTTCGTTACCATAAACAATCCACAAGCCTGTTTGTTCGGGTGATCCTAAGGTTTCTTTCCAAATTCCCGTGAAGTCAAATTCATCAAAAACTTGGTCGTAAACGTTTTTCATATTTAGAGCTCTTGACATTTTATTGATTTTGAAATAGTATTAGTAAACTTTCTGCACGCCTTAAACCTCCAATTCTTTCGGTTTCATCAGTGGTTAAACATTTTTTGGCAATGGTTGGAATCAACTTTTTATCTTCGCAATTGACCGACAATACGTCCATAATTAACTTATTGTAGAATTGCTTTTTCTCTTGTGGATCGGTAGGTACTATGTTAGAATACTTGTCAGAGAAGCGTGAAAAAATTTCTGAATACCCTACTTTTTTGCTATTGATTCCTCTTCTTACTTTAGTCCTTAAACCATCGGCTCCCATCAGATACCATGCACAGGTATTTTCAGTAGCGTTCCAAAGCTCTTTAAGTTCTAAAAAGGCTTCATACACTAAATCGCCTGCTTCATCAATAATAACAATGGGCTTTGGCAATGTTTTTAAGTAATACTTTACATTTGCAATCACATCGGCATATTTCCCTGTATTGTCTAACCCAATGGTTTTAGCAATTAATCGAATAAACAACTGTTTGGTTTTAGCTTGTGAAGCATCTACATAAAAGCAGTTTTTTAGAATTCTTGACAAATGTTTTGCGGTGGTGGTTTTTCCTATGCTACAATCATCGACAAAAATTCGGCTTTTTGAATTGTTTTGACAAAAAACGATGTCTTCTTCAATGGCGTTATACACTTCTGTTTTGGCAATGTTCCAAACTCTTTCATATAAGTCGATATTCAATTCTCGCCCCATCGTTAACCACTGGTTATCTTTGAGTAACCCATCACGTTTCCCATTTTTCAATTGTGACCAAACCGCATTATTGATATTCCATTGTTTGGCAAATTGAGCATCGGATAAATCGTAGTTTTGACGAATGCGAATAAGTTCCGTAACTACCTTTTCTTTGAATTCTGCTGTAATTTGTATCATTTATTGTTGTTTTAAAATCTGTCTATTAATGTTTTTGACTTGTAATTAGAAAGTGTGGCAAACTCTAAACTTGTATCTATACTTCCTAAATTTTCAACGTCTTCATTTTCTCTTTTTGTTTTTCGCTGCATTCCTGGTAGTTGGAACGATGTACCTACCGTTATAGGTCGATTATCGATTACTGTTACTTTTTCAATACTTCTAACTTGTTGCCTTTGGTAACCTTCAATTGTGGCTACATAGGCACTCATAATTTTTTGAGCATTCAAATCATCCTCTGTTTGCTCATTCTTAGCACGGTTGTAGCGTGGTTTTGGCCTTGCTTCGCAGATGTATTTCCCATTTCGATATATCAAGGCTTTGAAAATCTCACCGTAATTATCGTCTAACCAAAACACCTCTACTTTTTTACCTTCCACCTCATTCATCAATCGAATCAGTTTATCACCTGTGTAAATCATACCGTTGTCGCCTAATAGAAACTCCGAATATTGAAACTTCACAATGCCCGCCTTACATGATGTTTCCGATTTGAACCCTAAATGCTGTAAAAAAGCTTTGTAATTTGTTGGGCGGGCATTCGGGTCTTGATTGTTCACGAAATAATCCCAACGACTCACCGTTTTATCTTTAGTACTTGGCATATTATTCCAAATGACTATATCATTCAAACACTCGCTTACAATGCGCTCGTAAGGGAGTATTATCTTTTTGTACTTCCCTGCTGATTGGCTTCACTTAACGCATGAGGTCTGGCTAACCAGCCCTCTCTTTTCTTTTCTAAATCGTAGCGTAACGGGCGGTAATACGCTTCAATGCGTTTCCCTCGTGCGTTATTAGCTTCAATTCGCACATCTTGAAACATTGTTCCCTCTCGTAGAAAGGTTTCGGTAAAACTGCTATTCAAAGAACTTTCACACTCTAACCCAAAAGGCAGTTGAAAACCCCATTCGTGGTAATTTCTAACCAGTTGCCTGTAAAAATCAAGGATTAAACCCTCTTTTGTTTTACCATACACCCAACAGGTGAATGCGCCACTGGCTAAATCGATACCGTTGTAAAACCAAAGCCTTTTTGATTTGTCATATTCAAATGGCGGTTGTCGGTCATCAATGGAAATCAAAGAACCTGCAAACTCAGGGTTAATAAGCGAGTGATACGGTTTGAATTTCTGCATCAATTTTTGACGGTCGCCACTCCGTTTGGTGTGAGTACCTATTTGGTTTTTCCATTGTGCCAAATATTTTGTAATGGTACCCTTGCTTATTTTTTTAAATTGCTTAGGATCATAAATCTCACCTGTTTTATTATTGATTACTTCAACATAACCTGCTAAAAAACCGTCGTATTGTTCCGCTACTTCCGAGGCTGTTGGTTTATGGCTTTGCGTTGCAAAAAGATTATTCAGGAATTCTACCATTTCATCAGTTACTACACGAGCATTTTGTTTACCTGTTCCTTTTATATCTTTTACCAAGGCTGCATAACCAAAATCAATGAATTGTTTTAGTTTTTCGACAAACTTCCTAGGATTAGTAGGGAGGTTGTGCGTTAAGTTGTACTTACGCAATAAAATAGGGTTGAAGTTTGTGACATCGTAACAAAGAGTTTTGTTTATATCTGATTTTTTACCACCCATTTTGATACGCTCGGTTTCTCGTAAATTCTTCAATATTAAAACCGCTTTTAGTACACTTGCGTTGATGTAATATTTTTGCTGTACCGTGTCGTGTAACATACTGCCATCATAGCGTTGAAACGTGGAGTAATAATCTACTGCCTCTGCATCAATTTTAAAAAGAGGCTCTAATGGATGACACGCTTTTCGAGGATCGCCCAAATCCTTTTGAATATTAGGAGCTAACGAATCAAAATATATTAGTAATCTTCGACCGTTTCCACCCGATTGTGCTTTTTTAATTCCATACCCTTTGTTCTTATATCTAGAAATTTCACTTCTAAGTGTATTAAGTGTCTTGTAATGAATTGGCACGAGCTCTTCCCAGTCGACCACTATTGTATTATCTGACCATATTTGTGGCATACGCATTCATTTTGTTTTATTATTAGTTCCCGCCGTGGTGTCGAAACCACGCTAATGCCGTGGCGGGATAAATCACTATATTTGAAGTTCCTAATTTTAAATACTAGTGATTATGAGTTTTCTAAAATATTCTAAGTTCTATGAGTACAATCCTATGCACTTTACAGAAGCCTCCGTTTTGATGAGCGAAACAGCAAATCATAATTTCAGTACTTTTATATTGGAGGTTCAAAAAAAAGTACCCTAGTTTAAAGATTACACCTGTTCTAATGGTTTATAAAGAAACGGAGTGTTATCTATTTCCTTTATTTGAGCTCGAAATAGCCGAGGCTGTTGATATTTTGTCGGCACAAACAGACAAACTTTATGAAAAAGTCCGTCTTGAACTAACTCCTTCGTATACTGGTAAGGCTCCCTATGCAGATAAGCCTCTTGATGTAGATGTTGAAAAAATCCTACAATATTGGCTTTAATAGATAAATTGCTAACCTTTGGGTTTTCTAAAGGCAGTTCCATTGCATTGCTTAAAACCTCCGATACCGAGTTACCTTCCAAGTCCTGCACATCGTAGGACAATACTAGTTTGTATTTCATAGTATTAATTTTAAAAATTCAGTTCCCGCCGTGGTGTCGAAACCACGCTAATGCCGTGGCGGGATAAATCACTATATTTGAAGTTCCTAATTTTAAATACTAGTGATATGGAAAGAAATGATTTTGAAAGCATTAAGAACACTTTAGATCATTTATTAATTGAAACAGCTTTAAATACAGCCCTTTTAAAAACCCTAACGATTGGTTTTTTTGAACTTGCTGACCACTGCCTTGATAGGGACGCGTTAGCCAACCTGGAAGTCGAATCACTACCATACCTTATACGAGAAAAGCGCTCAGCTATTAAATCAGCCTGACTATTTGCATAACCCTTCGAGTGGGGTAAAAGCCCTTTTTGAACTACATTGTTTTGTTCAGGAGCATTTGAAATAATTGTTTTCATTGTATTTTGTTTTATTATTAGTTCCCGCCGTGGTGTCGAAACCACGCTAGTGCCGTGGCGGGATAAATCACTATATTTAAAGTTCCTAATTTTAAATACTGTGATTATGAAAAAATATGATATGGATTTTATTTACAATGTTGTTTGTCCTATTTGTGGTTCAAAACCTACTTATCAAGTTACTGGTATTAGACCCGATGGCGGAATTACTACCTATACACAAAAATCCTGTGGTCATGAAGAACTGAAAGAAATAATTAATATTCGTGAGGGAGAGGCTCTTCAGCGTCTTCGCGACAAATAGTTTCTTTACCCTTTATAAATCCCGAAAAGTATCCGTTAAAATGATGCATATCGGGATGCTTTTCTAATTCATGGCTAATAATTTCAAGTATCTCTTTTTGCTATTAGAGATAATTGGAAGTTCTATAGGTGTAACTTCAACAATGTGTGCTGTTTTGGTGTTCTTTTGTGTATTACTCATTTTAATAGCTTTAAATTAGTTCCCGCCTTGGTGTCGAAATTACGCTAGTGCCGTGGCGGGATTTCACTATATTTATGGTGCCTAATCAAAAAATATAGTTATGAAATGTTTGATGTTGCTTGACTTTGTTCTGTCTGAATCTAAAACCTACTCATCAGACCAGCAACGCCTCGACAATTTGTCGAAGCAGTTCGAAAATGCCCTCCTTCCATTACTGCAATTTTTTCATGTAACATATCAAAAATCAATTTTTCCTGATCGAGATGCGATTGCTGAGTTAACAGATGGCAAAAACGTAGGTAAGTTGCGCTACACAATATCGACTGAGGGATTAGCTCCTGTAGAGGTTTTGTATTTTTCTCAGATTTTGCAAGCCTATGCAAATCTCTTTGACCGTTTGGATTTTGTGTCAGTTTCATTTTTGTATGATTCTTGCTCATTTTAAATTGCTTTTAAAAAGGTTTTAATTATCTAGTTCCGAGGCAAACAAGTCATGTAATTCTTGAATTAGCACAGTAGCCTCTTTTAGTTGTTTCTTGGTGCGCTCTAGTTCCTTTTGAAGAGCTTCAATTTGTGCCTTATATTGTTCCATTAACTCAGCCATATTTTTAAAGGTTTAATTATCAAAAAAACTTAATTGTAAAGGATTAGCTGGAGGCAATTGTTGAACCATTTGCGTATTCTCTCGGTGGTTCAAAAAATACTGCGCCATACCCTCGCTGATGTACCAGCCTTTTGTACCTTTTACAAATTGGCTAGGGTTTTTCTTGATACGCCTTCTAAAAGCACCACTATTTACAGAATAACCATTTTGCAACAACCAATGCGTGTAAGGCAGACACGTAACCCCGTTAGAAACTACCTTGGCAGGAATAAGAATACTGTTTTGACGTTGTTCCTTTTCTATACGGATGAAATACTGACGTGCTTTGCGCCCTTTTTCGTTTTTTTCAACCATACTCAACTCCTTAGCCATATCTAAAGTGATAGCGTATTCTTTTTGTGGTCGACCACCTAGAGGGTTTTGCTCATTTTTGAGTAAAACCTCAAAATCTTGATTTTCAATAAACCCGTATTCCTCAATTCTTCTTGAAATCCAGTCATTAAACCTTGTTTCAACTTCTAAAAATTGGTGTAAATCTCTTGCTGAAACTACTGAAGTTCCGTTTTGGTTGGTAATATTAATTAGTTGATTCATAGTTATAAATTTTGTAATGTTCGGTTAACCTCGTTTAGCATTATGCTATAATCCTTCTTTAATACATCGGCTGTTTCGCAGTCTCTATTGCCATTTAGACATTGTGTAACATAGTAGCGGGTGTATCCGTATTTTTGTACTAACCTTTTTAAAACTGTAGTGTTGTACACATTTCTTTTTATACTACCTTTACTCATTTTTTTATATTGTTTCTAATTCTGATACAAATATAGAAGATAATTTTCAACTAATCCAAAATGTTTTGGGGATAATTTTCAATTTTATGAATAATATTTTAGAAGTTTTCAGTAAAGTATCTGAAAATGAAGGGTTAACAATAACTAAATTAGAAAGTAAAATCGGTGCTAGTAAAGGTGTTTTTAAGCCGCGCAATAGCGAATAATACAGATATTCAATCTAAATGGCTTTTAAAATTGGTTGAAAATTATCCCCACTATAACCCAGAATGGCTATTAACAGGCAACGGAGATATGTTGAAGAGTGATACCAACGAAGGGGGGCAGAAGAGAAACTTAATTCCTTTGTATGAAGATGTTGAAACTATAGGAGGTACACAGCAAACGGCAGGTTTAAATGCTACGTTTAATTCATCTGTTAAAATCGATGCAGGTGATTGGTTTAATGGTGCCACCGCAGCCATTAGGCATTACGGAGATAGTATGATAGAGTACGAAAGTGGTTGTACGTTAGTTATTAGAGAGTTGACAGATAAAAATGAAATTATTTGGGGTAGAAATTATGTGGTAGAAACTGACGAAATGCGTATCACAAAGAAAATTGCAAACTATGATGATGAGTATATTATGTGTTACAGTACTAACTATGATACTTACCCAGATGGTACACTCATACATCAGCCTATCAAAATAAAGAAATCTAACATAAGACATCTATCAAGGGTGTTAGGTTGTGTAAACAAAGAAGAAAGTACAGGAAAGGTTCGATTTGTCTAATTGAGGGGTAAAGCATGTGAAAAAAAAGTATGTGTGCACGTTTTTATATACTTTTTGATAACAAAAAAATCATAAAAGTTTAAAAATAAATACTTTATATTTATTTGCTATAAAAAAATAAATTCCTTAAAGGGGTGCGTATCTGCAAAAAACGGCACTTTTTAGCCATTTTTTGAACTCTAAAGGGGTTTATATGTGTATGGTTTAAACCTAGTTTTGCATCCCCAAATGCATCTCCAACTGCATCAGCAAAAACACAAGCCTTAAAAAAGGAGGTTTTTGGTACTTGTAATTAATTGGGGGTAATTATGCTTGTGTATTTTAAAAACCTTTAAAATCAAGTAGTCTTTATTTTGTATAAAGAACTGCATTATAAGGGGTTTAAGCCTTTTTAAACTATTTTTATAGCAGGAGTATAGTTATTATAACAAATTAGCCTTTATGTGGTAATTTTAGTATCGGTAAAATATCGGTAAACATCGGTAAAGTGTACATTTTAAAACTGCATAAAAAAGCCCTAACCATTCGTAAGAGCTTTATTTTATTGGTGTTTTCGACCTTTTTTATATTGTAGTATTATTGTACATTTTCAATGGTGGGGGGTAATTTCAGTTCTAGCTTTATTTTTAAGCGGTGTTACTGATGGAATTTCGGTAGTAATTCGATCTACTATACTCCAACTTTATACACCTGATAATATGCGTGGAAGAGTTTCCTCTGTTAACTCTATATTTGTAGGTTCATCTAATGAATTAGGTGCTTTTGAGAGTGGGTTTACTTCAAAACTTATGGGTACTGTAAATGCTGTCCTTTTTGGAGGAATCATGACACTGATAGTAGTAGGCAGCATGACTATAGCTTCACCAAAATTCAGAAGCTTAAATATTGACAAATAAAAATATTTATTGTTTTCCCCTAACTATATATAATAAACTTAAAATAAAGTGAGATGTAAGCTAACTTCTCTTCGTTTAAATATACTTTCAAACTTCATTAATAAAAAGGTAAGTATTATTTTTCAGTGATTAATTTGATCTCTGAACGATATATGTATATCTTAATTAAATATTAATACCATTTAAACTTAAAATGTACTGGATTAAAAAGTAAAGTTCTCGATATGTTTTTTTATTTTAAAACAACTCAAACAAACGGTTGAGTATATAATTGAAATCATCATTAGTTAGAGCGCGAAGCGCATCGAGAACCAACACTCATTTATTGCTTTTAATAGGATAGTGTCTAAATCAACATGCAATTTGTCTTTCCTGCGTAAGGAGGAATCTCATAATCAATATTATGTTATTTCTCCCTTTGGTAGAAATAACAAGATTGTGAACTTTTTGGACAGTCTCAAGGTTAAAAAAATAGTGTTATGAGAGAAATTTCAAAGTTTAAATGATATACCCCTAAATCATGTGTTTTATTTTGTAATGAAAGAATATACACGGATTTTTTTAGACTTAATATTTCTAATGTGTAATTTGGGTTAAATCCTATTTTTTATATATTGAAATTACCTGTTTTTTTCAGAATAAAATTTCTTATGTTTTGAATAAAATTTCTTTAAGAATGTTTTTATTATTCTTATTTTTTTATTCAATTACTCCACTTTCTAATATTTTAAATTTTTTATTTACACAATCTATCTCTGCTTCTACACCAAAGGGAATAGTAAAGGTTGGACAAGTATGACCAAAGTCCATTTGAGTTATTACAGGTAGATCCGTTAGTTTTTCTTCAAGCAATATTTTTTTATTTCATTATCATACTCGCTTACAAACTCATTATGATAAGGTCTCCCTACAACAATCCCTTTTAAAGCTTTAAGAATACCTAGTTCTGCATAGTTTCTTAATGAATATCTTATATATTCAGGTCTCGGCATAACTTCTGAAGTTTCTAGAAATAAAATAGCATTTTCAAATTTATCTAATTCCGGCCAATAAACAGTTCCTTTAAGTCTTTCTAGTACTTCTAGGCATCCACCAATTAATTTTCCTCTTACTATCCCTTTCCCTTGTAAAAAATTCCAGCCTAAATTTTGTTCTAACTTTCTTTTAGTGTGTAATAAAGATTGATCAAACCATTCAAGTCGTTCTGAAGTCCAACCTTCTTTATTTGGTAAAATTTCTCCTATTGGATTTTTACTAAATAATGTTTTTTTTAAATCATCTATTTGATATTGATGCATTCCTCCATTTTCTGCAAAACCCACTAAAGTTGAAGTTCCGTAAAATGATGATAAACCTGCTTTTAAACATAAAAAATGTATGATTGTAGAATCTGAAAAACCAATAAAGATTTTTGGATTGTTTTTTATTATTTCAATATCTATGTATCGCAAAATACGAATACTATCTTCTCCTCCTATATTGGAAATAATAGCTTTAATAGAGGTATCTTTAAAAGCCTCCATTAAATCATTTGCTCTTTCTTGTGGATTTTCATAAATCCATTTTGCTGGTTTTAGAGCATTTTTTGTTTCAACAACCTCTAAACCAAATACTTCTTGAATTTGTCTTTTACCTTGTTCATATCTATATGGAATCTCTCCTGCTCCTCCCCAAGAAAGTGAAATAGTAGCTACTTTATCTCCTTTTTTAAGTAATTTTGGTTTAATTAAGTTCATTTTATAAAGGTTTATGTAAAATATTTTCAAATAGACTTTGAAGATAAGTATTTTTTACTCATAAAACTAAAATAATACAAACTATTAGTGTTTAAAATTAGATTCCACATTAGAAATTTATTACAGATAAAAAGGACTTTACGTCTATAAAAACATTCCATTTTTGTTCTCAATATTATAAAATAAAGTTTTGGTAAAAAATTTCTGTGTATTTTTATGTACTTTGTTCTTTCTTCTTCATCACAAAATCTAACACATAATTTAATTTTAAATTAATTTCCTTAAATAATAAAACAAATAAGAAAATGTTTAAAGTAGCTCTATACGTATTTTTATTTTGGTAAAATAGCTTCTTTTTCGAATTTAATTCCATCCCAACCAAATGCAATAAAATTCCGTATATTTTGATGATCTTCTGCCTCTGGGGTTGCTATTACATCCTGATAAAATTTACCAAAAAGTTTTAACGTTTGTTCTTTAGATAATTTATGTAAAAGAGAAAAAGAAAATATTTTACAAGAACCATTATTTTCTCCTGCTTGATTTATCTGATTTCCATTTTTAAAAAGCGTAGGTACAAACTCATAATTTGCATCAATATGCGCAATAACCTCTTCAAAGGTAATATTTTCTTCTTTTATTATTTTTTGAATTAAAAGATCCATTAATTTTTATTTTTTGATTGAGTCAAAGATAAAAAAGCTATCCGAAAAAGTTACAATCTTATCATCTTAACCAGAAGAAAAAATCACATGATGCTGATAATGTAACTTCTCCTACCGTCGAAGTAACAGACTAAACATTGAGTTTTAACTTTTCAGACATCTTCGGAATTTAATTAATACATATATTAACAATCAGCCATATTTACGGCAACTGCCAATCCTCCTTCTGAGGTTTCTTTATATTTATTATTCATATCTTTAGCTGTTTCCCACATGGTATTTACCACTTTATCCAATGGTACTTTTGCATTTTTAGGATCCGTTTCTAGTGCTAGTTCAACTGCGTTAATAGCCTTAATAGCTCCCATTGTATTACGCTCTATACAAGGAATTTGCACAAGACCACCAATAGGATCACAAGTAAGTCCTAAATGATGTTCCATGGCAATTTCTGCTGCCATTAAAACTTGTTCTGGTGTCCCTCCCATTACTTCACACAAAGCACCCGCCGCCATAGCTGATGAAACCCCTATCTCTGCTTGACATCCTCCCATAGCCGCTGAGATGGTGGCTCCTTTTTTGAAAATAGAACCAATTTCGCCTGCTACCATCAAAAATTGTTTGATTTGTTCTTCATTAGCTTGATGATTTTCTATGACCATATAGTACATTAACACGGCTGGTATTACCCCTGAACTCCCATTAGTAGGTGCTGTAACAACTCTACCTAATGAGGCATTAACCTCATTAACTGCTAGTGCAAAACAAGATACCCATTTAAGTATTTGTCTAAATTTCACTTCGGTTTTACGTATTGTTTCTAACCACTCTTGTGGCGAATTATAATGCGCTAGACCGATTAAATTTTGATGTATATCAAATGCTCTCCTTCTTACATTCAATCCACCTGGTAAGATTCCTTCTGTATGACAACCTATATACATACATTCTAGCATGGTGTTCCATACTCTTAATAGTTCATTATGAATTTGATCTTCTGTACGAATTGATTTTTCATTATCATAAACTATTTCTGATATTTTTCTATTTTGTTGCTGGCAATAATTTAATAATTCAGTTGCGTAATTTATGGGATATGGAAATGCCTTTTTACTTCTTCTTTTTCTTTTGCAGATACTCTTTCTTCTTTTACAACAAATCCTCCTCCTATTGAATAAAATGTTGATTCATACTTTTCATTCTCATAAAATGCAGTAAAAGTTAATCCGTTGGCATGAAAAGGCAAAAAGTTTTTATTAAATACAATATCTATTTTGGGATTAAATTTTACAACAAATTCATTAGCTAATTTTAATTCATTAGAATCGTTAATATGATGAATGATTCCGTCAATATCTTGCACTGGAATATACTCTGGATCTTGTCCACTAAGCCCCAACATTACGGCCAAATCCGTTGCATGACCTACTCCTGTCAATGAAAGAGATCCATATAAGTCTACCTGTACTTTATTTGTTTTATTTAGAATGTTTGCTTCTTTAATTTCATTTAAAAATCGTTCAGCTGCGCGCCAAGGACCTAGAGTATGCGAACTTGAAGGCCCTACTCCTATTTTTAACATATCAAATACTGAAATACACTCTTCCATAATTTTTTATTTTAGCGTACAAAGATAAGGTTCCTATTGCTTACAAAAAAGCGTTAATTTTTTAAAAAATATAAATAGAGATATCATTTTATCAATTACTTTTGTCCTAAAAAAACAAAGCAATGATCAAACATATTAGAATTCAAGAATATAAAGCTTTAATTTACAGAATATTACTAGTATATGCTTTTTACTCCTTAGTTCGAATTCTTTTTACTCTTTTTAATCTAAAATTTTTAAAAATAGACTCTTTAGGTCAATTTTTAAAATTAGCGTTTCATGGATTAACTTTTGATACTACTGCTATATTATACGTAAATTCTCTTTTCATATTACTTTCTATATTTCCTTTATGGATTAATACACGCAAAGGTTATCAAACAGTACTGTTATATGTATACTTCATTACTAATCTAATAGCCTACGCAACTAATTTTATTGACTTTATTTACTATAAATATATTTATTCAAGAACCACTATTGCTATTTTAGATATAGCTAAACATGAATCTAATAAAGTAAATATGTTTTTTAGATTTATTGTAAGCTATTGGTATGTTTATCTACTCTTTTTTATAACGGCTTTTGTCTGGATTAAATTATACAAGTTAGTTAAAGTTCAAGAAGAAAAAATTCAACATAATTGGAAATATTTTTTAACTTCAAAAATTGGAGTTATTATTATTTTAGTTTTATCAATAGGTGGAATACGAGGTGATTTTAAAAAAGTACTCGTCCTATTAACCTCATAGATGCCAATCAATATGTTACAAAACCACAACATGCAGATATAGTTTTAAATACCCCTTTTGCATTAATTCGAACATTCCGCACAACAACATTTCAAAAAGTTAATTATACAATCAACGATTCTGTTTTAAAAAATCAAATACAACCCATTAAACAATACCGTAACTACCCTCTCACAAAACCTAATATTATTGTATTTATAACAGAAAGTTTTGGACGAGAATATTGGGGATGTATGAATAAAAATACGACCATCCCAGGTTTTAAGAGTTATACTCCTTTTTTAGATGAATTAGCTAAAGAAAGTTTAATCTTTACAAATGCCTATGCTAATGGAAGCAAATCTATTCACGGAATGTCATCAGTTATTGCTGGTATCCCATCCTTTAGAGATGCCTTTACCTCTTCTCCTTACCCTAATCAAAAAATTCAATCTTTGGTTTCTTGTTTAAAAGAACTGGGTTACGATACTTCTTTTTTTCATGGAGCTCCTAATGGATCTATGGGATTCATGGGATTTGGAAATATTTTAGGTTTTGATCATTATTATGGAAAAACAGAATTTAATGACGATACACAACACGATGGTGTATGGGGAATTTGGGACGAACCTTTTATGCAATTCATGAAAAAAACATTAGATCAAAAGAAAACGCCTTTTTTTAGCACAATATTTACAGTATCATCGCACGAACCGTATATAGTACCTAAAAAATACGAAGGTAAATTCCCAAAAGGAACAAGCCCAATGCACCAATGTGTAGGATATACAGATTATGCTTTCAAACGTTTTTTTGAAGAAGCTAAAAAACAACCTTGGTTTAAAAATACAATATTTATTATAACCGCTGATCATACGAACCTTACAGCATATCCTGAATACGACAAAATTGTAAATAGGCAAGCCGTACCCATTCTTATTTACAAACCCGACAGGAGCTTAAAAGGTGAAAACAGTGATTTTGCACAACAAATAGATATTTACCCTACTCTATTAGATATGATTGGCTACTCAAAACCCTTTAGAAGCTGGGGAAGAAGTTTAGTAAATAAAACAGACATAATGCCTTTTGCAATAAATTTTAACGGTAATAGTTATCAATTACAAAGAGGGAATTATATTTGTACTTTTGATGGTAATCAAGACATTCATTTTTACGATAAAAATGATAAAGCATTAGAAAAAGAACTTAGTCTAAAGCCTAACCAGGAAATGCTGGAAACAGCAGAAATTTGTAAAGCATTAATTAAAGACTATTTTGATAGAATTATAGACAAAAAATTAGCTCAATAATGAAAAAGAAAATAATATTATTCATAGCAATATTAGGAAGTGTCATAGGTGGTAAATACGTATATGATATGCACCTAAATCATAACTTTGAAACCATTACAGAAGGAAAAGTATACAAAAGCGGGGTTATACCACCAGATGAAATAGAAGATTACGTGAAAAAGTACAAAATAAAATCAATTGTAGACTTGCGCTTCCCTGGAACTGCTGATTTAGAAAATAACCCAGAAGTCCCTTCTGAATTAACGGCTGAAAAGCAAGCTATTGCAAAAATACCAGGTCTTAATTATTTTAACAATGGTTCTGACCAAGTACCTACAGAACAAAATTTAGAAACATTTTATAAAATTATGGATAATCCTAATAATTATCCTGTCTTAATTCATTGTTATCATGGTGTAGGCAGAGCCGAATTATACTCAGCTCTTTACAGAATAGAATATGAAAATTGGAATAAAGACAAAGCGCGTACTTCTACTAGAATATTAACCAAATATTCTTCTTTTGATTTAGGAAAACCAAAAGGTGATTTCCTTCACAATTATAAAAAACGAAACGAAACAAAATAGTTTTCACTATAAATTTTATTTAAGAGGCTGTCCTAAAAGGGCAGCTTTTTTTATGCCGCAAATTCACGATATTGGTGATTGCTAGTAAAATTTAATTTTTCAAAAACAATTAGAAGGCAAAATCGAGTCATATAGTTGTATGTTGAGCAAGAACGAGTTGTTTTAAAAGCTTTTTTCATTGAATCTGTAGTTGTAGCCACCATTTTTCTGAAATTATGACCAAGCGCCATTAGTAGAAACTCCATTTCTACCATTTCTAACCCAAAAAATGTAAACCGATTAAATTTATTGTTGTTTTTTAGTTGTCCGAATACTGCCTCTACTTCAACAGGTCTTTTACTTCTGTGTTTGTGTCCTTTTTTTGAGTTTAGTAATTCTTTAGCTTCGTTTTTTAGGCAATTTAGAGGGTGATTGACTTCTATTTTTCGATTCCCTTTTGCTTTGTGGCATAAACTTCTCAATGGGCATCCTTCGCATCGTTTAGCTTGATAATAAGTCACTTCTGATTCATATCCATTGCTAGAGATTCGCTTACCTATTCCTATGTTTTCCATTTTTTGCCCCATAGGACAGATATAGAAATCGTATTGTTGATTGTAAAATAAATTTTGCACTAAAAAGGATTCTCTTTAAGTTTCTTTTTCTGCTCTGCATGAAAATAATTGTACTTTACAAAGGGCTCAATTTGCTTGTTTTTAAGCATTTGGTAATTTTCTTCACTGCCATATCCAGCATCGGCGACAACTTCTTTACTTTGTCTATTATAGTTTTCTTCAAAACTGTTTAAGTGTGACTCTAATGTGTTGGTATCGTTGGTCGTTTGATGTATAGAAACGTGTGTAATAAATTGATTTTCAGTTGATATTTGAGGGTTGTAAGCTGGTTTGAGTTGCCCATTTCTCCTATGATCTTCCTTCATTCTCATAAAAGTAGCGTCAGGGTCTGTCTTACTATAAGAGTTTCTATTTCCAAGTATTTCTAAATCCTTTTCGTATTTCTCTAATCTTGGAAGGTGTTCTTCCTGTAATTTCTGTAGTTCTTTTACCTGTTTCTTAGTCGGTTCTTTTAACTTTTTATTCAATTCTGATAGCTTTTCTTTTAATTCATCTGAATTGATTTTTTTTGGCAATGCTTCTTGGTTAAGTTCTTGGTTTTCTGATTGTATACTGTTTTCTATATCAGATAAAATAGTGTTGATTTTTACTTCTAATTTCTCTTTGTATTTTTCAACCGAACCACGCCAAACAAAGGTGTATTTGTTGGATTTTGCTTCAATTTTAGTACCATCAATATATTGAACATCAAGGCTTATATAACCTAGGTCGACCAATATTTTTACTACTTCTGCGAATAAAACTTTGATTTTATCTTTCAAAATTTTGCCTCTAAACTCGTTAATGGTTCTAAACCCAGGAGTGGAATTGCCTGAGATAAACATAAAATGAATGTTCTCATTAAGTGCTTTGGCTATTTTTCGGCAAGAATAGATATTTGACAAATAGCTATAAAACAATACTTTGATTAGCATTCTAGGATGGTAAGCAGAGCATCCACCACCGCGATAAAGCTTAACTATGTCGCTAATATCAAGTCTGTCAACTATAGAATCGACCAGTCGAACAGGGTGGTTATCATCAATTTTATCAAAAATATTGATTGGAAAAAGTTCTGGAGAATTGCCTGTCTGGTTTTTAAATGTTACTTTAGCCATTGCTTGTTTTTTGTCACCTCTAAAATACATGTTTTAGAGTAAAACAGCAATAAAAAAGGCTGTCCTAAACTTTTTGGACAGCCTCTTTTTATAGTTCCAAAATAGATCTTGACTAAACTTATGTTATATTTTTTACTTTATCTCTTTTATGCTTCTAATTTTCATCACAAAATTGACCATTTAGTTTAGAACTCTTTAGAAATATTATAAAAACTCAAACAAAAACCTCTATATATGCAAAACCCAAAACAGTAATTAGCTGCTTTGGGTTTTTATTATTATAGGTAAACTAAAAATTTATTAAGATAAAGCCACTTTTACTTGATCGGCTGCTTCTTGAAATTGAACTGCTGATAAAATTGGCATACCTGAATTATCAATTAATTCTTTTGCTATTTCAGCATTCGTTCCTTGTAAACGCACAATAATAGGAACATTAATAGCATCTCCCATGTTTTTATAAGCATCTACTACTCCCTGTGCTACACGATCACAACGAACAATACCACCAAAAATATTAATTAGGATTGCTTTTACATTTGGATCTTTTAATATAATACGGAAAGCTGTTTCTACACGTTTAGCATCTGCTGTACCTCCTACATCTAAGAAGTTTGCTGGTTCATAACCTGCATACTTAATTAAGTCCATAGTAGCCATAGCTAAACCTGCACCATTTACCATACAACCTACAGTACCATCTAAATCTACATAGTTTAAACCTGCTTCTTTAGCTTCTACTTCAATTGGGCGTTCTTCTGTAATATCGCGCATTTCAGCTAAATCTGCATGACGGTATAACGCATTGTCGTCTAAAGATACTTTTGCATCTACAGCCATAATTTTATTGTCTGGAAGTCTTTAAAACAGGATTGATTTCAAACATAGAGGAATCAGATCCAACGTATGCTTTGTATAAAGCATCAACGAATTTCACCATTTCTTTGAATGCTTCACCTGATAATCCTAAGTTAAAAGCAATTTTTCTAGCTTGAAAACCTTGTAGACCAACAGCTGGATCTATTTCTTCTGTAAAGATTTTATCTGGTGTGTGCTCTGCTACTTCTTCAATATCCATACCTCCTTCCAGTAGAATACATGATCATATTACGACCTGTTCCTCTGTTTAATAATACAGACATATAAAACTCTTTTGTTTCACTTTCGCCTGGGTAGTATACATCTTCTGCCACTAAAACTTTATGAACTCTTTTTCCTGTTGGAGGTGTCTGAGGAGTTATCAAATCCATTCCAATGATTTGACCTGCTAATTCTTTAACCTGATCTAAGTTTTTAGCCAACTTAACACCACCACCTTTACCACGACCACCAGCATGTATTTGTGCCTTAATCACATGCCATCCTGTACCTGTTTCATCTGTAAGTTGTTTTGCCTTAGCAACCGCTTCTTCAGCATTGTTTGCTACATAACCACGCTGAACACGTACTCCGTAGCTTGCTAATATCTGTTTCCCTTGATATTCGTGTAAATTCATAATATTTCTTTTGACTTTTATAAAGTGGCACAAAAATAATAATTTTCAAAAGAAAAATATAATTCAATCTAACTTTTATTTAAAGTAATGAAATAATATTATTACTTGTTTTCTATTTTTTAAACCCTTTCAGATTTAAAGCAATCCCCTAATCTGAAATGTTACATAAAAAACATTTTGTTGTAATTTTATTTTAAATCTTTATTTTTTTTTTCAGTCAAAAAAGAACTTTTTATTTTTATCAAAATTTTAAAAATGGAAGAAACTAATTTATTACAAATCGAACAGTTATACGGAGCTCCCGTATATATTTATCACGCAGAAAAAATTGAAAATCAATATAACCGATTAAACAATGCTTTCAGTAAGGTTCAAAAACTTCAAATAAATTATGCAGTTAAGGCGTTATCTAATCTTTCTATTTTAAAACTATTTAATAATCTAAACTCAGGGTTAGACACTGTTTCTTTACAAGAAGTACAACTTGGTTTATTAGCAGGCTTTACCCCTGACAAAATAATTTTCACACCCAATGGCGTTTCTTTACAAGAAATAGAAACTGCCTCTGAATTAGGGGTTCAGATCAATATTGATAATTTATCTATTTTAGAACAATTTGGCAATAAACACCCTAATACTCCTGTATGTATACGTATAAATCCTCATATCATGGCTGGAGGAAATGCCAATATTTCAGTTGGACATATTGACAGCAAATTTGGTATATCCATACATCAGCTTCCTCATATCTTACGAATTGTTAAAAATACGGGCATGCACATTAACGGATTACACATGCACACAGGTTCCGATATTTTGGATATTGAAGTTTTCTTAGAAGCAACCGAAATATTATTTAAAATAGCCAAAAACTTCACTCTATTAGATTTTATAGACTTTGGAAGCGGTTTTAAAGTATCTTATAAAAAAGGAGATATTGAAACTGACATTGAAGAGTTAGGTAAAAAATTAAGCAAACGATTTAATCATTTTGAAAAAGAATACGGAAGAGAATTAACCTTGATGTTTGAACCAGGCAAATTTTTAGTTAGCGAAGCTGGATTTTTTTTAACAAAAGTAAATGTAGTCAAACAAACTACTTCTACCGTTTTTGCGGGAGTTGACTCTGGTTTCAATCATCTAATACGCCCAATGTTATACGGATCTGAGCATCAAATTATAAATATTTCAAATTCTAAAGGAAAAGAACGTTTCTACACCGTAGTAGGATACATTTGCGAAACAGACACTTTTGCCACCAACAAAAAGATAGCAGAAATTAAGGAAGGTGATATTCTGGCTTTTAAAAATGCAGGTGCTTATGGATTTTCAATGGCATCTAACTACAATTCCCGTTTTAAACCTGCCGAGGTATTATGGAAAGATCAAAAAGCGCATCTTATACGCCAACATGAAACCCTAGAGGATTTAACAAGAAATCAAATTTTAGTTGACTTTTAAATTCAATAACAAACTAATACCATTTTAACTTTGAATTTTCTTTTTAAAAATGACATCTACAAAAGCAATAAAAATGAGTGTTGGTTTTCGATACGTTTCCCGCTCGAACTAACGATGATTTCAATTATATTACTCAACCGTCTGTTCGAGTTGTTTTTTTAAATAAAAAAACATATTGAGAATTTTATTTTTTAATCCAATTATAGTTTAAGTTCAAATGACATAATTTCTATTAATTTTCCATAACAACCAAGGAAGAGGTAAAAAGTAATAACTTAATATGTAGTTTATCACTTATCTTATCATCGAAGTAACACTATCAGTATTGTAATTTACTTCATCTGTTCATTTTTTCAACCCAAATTATGCCTTAGTCACATTTTTTTACTTCAACTATAGTTTTAGCACATTGAAGAGAAAAAATAAAGTATTTTCTTAGATTTAAAGTCTTTTATCTGCAATAAATTCCTAACGCATAATCTGGGTTCAAATCTCTTTTTGTTGATTGTAGTAATTTTAAAAAACTTCAATAGTTTTTAACAACCTCTAAGTAATACTTCTCATTTTTTGATTATTTTCGCACAAAAAAATATGTACAAAATTTTAGCAAAAGTAAACAAGATTATCTTACCTAGTTTCAGTAAACAACAGTTAGACCCTAGTAAAGCCAAAAAATGGCAATTAGCAATATTAGCTTACCGCTATTATATAACAACTAGAGCTCTTACTAATAAGTAACCGCGGAAAATATTGGTTTTCCTTCTAATTTCTTACGACCCTTCAAAAAAGTCAATTCAATAAGAAAATTACATTGAACCACTTCTCCTCCAAGCTTTTCTACCAATTCACACACCGCCTTAGCAGTTCCTCCTGTTGCTAAAACGTCGTCGTGAATTAATACTTTTTCTCCTTTTTGAATAGCATCTATGTGCATTTCCAAAACATCTTCTCCATATTCTAGTTCATAACTAGCCGAAATAGTCTTATAAGGGAGTTTATTTTTCTTTCTTACAGGAATAAAACCCACATTTAATTCCTGAGCTAACAACATTCCGAAGAAAAAACCTCTTGATTCTATTCCTACTACCTTGTCAATTTTAGTATTTTTTAACTCTGACAAAAGTTTTTCTATAACTTCATGCCTTGCGGGAGGATTTAACAACAACGGAGTTATATCTTTAAACAAAATACCTTCTTTAGGAAAGTCCTGAATATCACGAAAATACTGATCTAAACTCATTTTTTATTAATTTTATTTTGCAAGATAAAGAAATTTTTCTACATTTGCACCCGCAATCGAGTTGTTATGCAAACAAAATGATTGAAAAATGGCCTCGTGGCGCAACTGAATAGCGCATCTGATTACGGCTCAGAAGGTTACAGGTTTGAATCCTGTCGAGGTCACAAAAATACAATAAAATTATAATGGCCTCGTGGCGCAACTGAATAGCGCATCTGATTACGGCTCAGAAGGTTACAGGTTTGAATCCTGTCGAGGTCACAAAAATACAACAAATTATAACGGCCTCGTGGCGCAACTGAATAGCGCATCTGATTACGGCTCAGAAGGTTACAGGTTTGAATCCTGTCGAGGTCACAAAGCTCACAACAGTGGGCTTTTTTTATACCTTTTATTTTTAACTATAGTTTAAATCTAATTATTACAAAATTCTTTAACAAATTTTAAAAAATTATTACATCTCTTATTTAATCCAAAAAAACTACCTTTGTGTTTTGCTTAATATATATGCAACATACAGAGGAAACTATTGAAATTATAGGTGCTCGCGCGCACAACCTAAAAAATATTGATATCACCATACCTCGTGAAAAACTAGTTGTTATTACAGGTTTATCGGGTTCTGGAAAATCTTCATTAGCATTCGACACTATTTATGCTGGAAGGACAACGACGTTATATCGAAACTTTTTCAGCCTACGCTCGTCAGTTTTTAGGCGGACTAGAGCGTCCTGATGTAGACAAAATTGATGGCCTTTCTCCTGTAATTGCTATTGAACAAAAAACAACAAGCAAAAGCCCACGTTCTACTGTTGGGACTATTACCGAAATTTACGATTTTCTTCGTTTGCTTTTTGCTCGTGCTGGAGACGCTTATAGTTATAATACTGGCGAAAAAATGGTTTCATATTCTGATGAACAAATCAAAGAGTTGATTCTCCAAAATTTCGACAAAAAGAGAATCAATATTTTAGCTCCCGTTATTCGTGCTCGTAAAGGACATTATGCTGAGTTATTTCAACAAATAGCCAAACAAGGCTTCTTAAAAGTACGTGTCAACGGACAGGTACAAGACATTGTAACAGGAATGAAATTAGATCGTTACAAAACCCATGATATTGAAATCGTTATTGATCGTTTAGCTGTAGACAAATCCTCAGATAGCGAAACGCGATTAATGGAAAGCATTAAAACAGCCATGTATCATGGAGAAAATGTGCTCATCATTTTAGACCAAGATTCAGGAGAAATCAGATATTTTAGTAGAAACTTAATGTGTCCTTCTACTGGAATTTCATATCAAAATCCAGAACCTAATTTATTTTCTTTCAACTCGCCTAAAGGAGCTTGTGATCATTGTAATGGATTAGGAACTATAAATGAGATTAATCTAAAAAAAATTATTCCAGATCCCAAAATATCCATCAAAAGTGGAGGAATTATAGCACTAGGCGAATATAAATCCACTTGGATTTTCAAACAACTAGAAACTATAGGTGAAAAATTTGGTTTTAAACTAACTGACCCAATTGAAACCATTTCTTCGGAAGCCATGAATATGATTTTAAATGGGGGCAATGAAAAATTTAGTATTACTTCAAAAACAGCAGGTGTAACAAAAGAATACAAAATTGAATTTGAAGGAATTGCTAATTTTATTAAAAATCAGCACGACGAAACAGAGTCTACCTCTATAAAACGCTGGGCTAAAGACTTTATGGACGAAGTAAGCTGCCCTGAATGCCATGGCTCTCGATTAAGAAAGGAAGCATTATACTTTAAAATTAATAATAAAAATATCCAAGATTTATCCAATACAGATATAATTGACCTAAGCAAATGGTTTAACCAATTAGAAGATTATCTAACTGAAAAACAAAAAATAATTGCTTCCAGAAATAGTAAAAGAAATTAAAGTTCGTTTACAATTCTTAGTAGATGTAGGACTAAACTACCTCTCTTTGAGTAGAAGTTCTAAATCTCTTTCTGGTGGTGAAGCACAACGCATTCGTTTGGCTACACAAATTGGATCACAACTAGTAGGCGTATTATATATTTTAGATGAACCGAGTATAGGTTTGCACCAAAGAGATAATGAAAAACTAATTCACTCCTTAGAGCAATTACGTGACATTGGCAACTCCGTTTTAGTTGTAGAACACGATAAAGACATGATTGAAAGGGCTGATCATGTAATAGACATAGGTCCTAAAGCTGGACGTTATGGAGGGCAAATTATTAGCCAAGGAACCCCTCAAAATTTATTAAAAGAAAATACAATTACGGCTCAATTCATGAGTGGTAAAATGAAAATAGAAGTTCCTGAAAAACGTCGTGAAGGAAATGGTAAAAAAATCAAACTTACAGGTGCAACGGGCAATAATTTAAAAAACGTTTCTGTAGATTTTCCATTGGGTAAACTAATTTGTGTAACAGGTGTTTCTGGATCGGGCAAATCAACTCTAATTAATGAAACCCTCTACCCTATCCTTAACCACCATTTTTTTAATGCAGTAAAAAAACCACAACCTTATAAAAAGATTGAAGGTTTAGAACATATTGACAAAGTAATTGATATAGATCAAAGCCCAATAGGTCGTACTCCTAGATCAAACCCTGCTACTTATACTGATGTTTTTTCAGAAATTAGATCTTTATACACACAAACCCCAGAAGCACAAATAAGAGGATACAAGCCTGGACGTTTTAGTTTTAATGTGGCTGGTGGACGCTGTGAAACCTGTGAAGGAAGTGGAGTTCGTACTATTGAAATGAGTTTTTTACCTGATGTATATGTAGAATGCGAAACATGTCAAGGAAAACGTTTTAATAGAGAAACCCTAGAAATTCGTTATAAAGGTAAATCTATTTCAGACGTATTGGATATGACTGTAGATGAAGCTGTTGATTTCTTTGAAAACATACCAAAAATCTACCGAAAAATTAAAACAATTCAAGATGTAGGATTGGGATATATTACATTAGGACAACAAAGTACAACCCTATCAGGAGGCGAAGCTCAACGGATTAAATTAGCTACAGAACTTTCAAAAAAAGACACAGGAAATACTTTTTATATAATGGATGAACCTACTACAGGTTTGCATTTTGAGGACATTCGTGTGTTAATGGAAGTTATTCATAAATTAGTTAATAAAGGCAATACTGTTTTAATTATAGAACACAATCTAGATGTAATAAAACTAGCTGATTATATAATAGATGTAGGATATGAAGGCGGAAAAGGTGGAGGTGAAATTATTGCAAAAGGAACCCCAGAAGAAATAATTAAAAATAAAAAAAGTTATACCGCACAATTTTTGAAAAAAGAATTATCTTAGTCGGCTGATTTTTAAAAAAATTATACTAATAATAACCGAGTCAAGCCTAAAGACTCTCAACAATAAGAAGATGAAAGAAATATTTTCAAATGAAGACGAAAGAATCCAAGACAAACTAAAACAAAAAACTTGGAACGAGATACGCTCAAACGATTCTTGGGCTATTTTTAAAATTATGTCTGAATTCGTAAATGGTTACGAAACAATGGCTCGTATAGGACCTTGTGTATCTATTTTTGGTTCAGCAAGAACAAAACCCGAGGATAAATATTATCAATTAGCGGAAAGAATTGCTTATAAAATCACCAAAGCAGGATATGGCGTTATTACGGGTGGTGGTCCTGGTATTATGGAAGCAGGTAATAAAGGAGCACATCGTGGTGAAGGAATATCAGTAGGTTTAAATATTGAACTTCCTTTTGAACAACATTACAATCCTTATATTGATAAAGATAAAAATTTAAATTTTGATTATTTCTTTGTTCGCAAGGTAATGTTTGTAAAATATTCTCAAGGGTTTGTTGTAATGCCTGGCGGATTTGGCACTTTAGATGAACTTTTTGAAGCTATTACATTAATTCAGACAAAAAAAAATAGGTCGTTTCCCTATTATTCTTGTTGGAACAGAATTCTGGAGCGGGTTACTTGACTGGATTAAAAATGTTATGATAGACAAGCAAAAAAATGCGAATCCTGAAGATATGAACTTAATAAAAATTGTAGATACAGAAGATGAAGTTGTAGAAGCTTTAGATAATTTTTACAAGAAGTATAATTTATCACCTAACTTTTAATTAAAACCTTTTTAAGGTATCTTATAATACCAAAGAAGTTGTGCAAAAAGCTACAATCTTCTCATTTCGAACATAGGAAGGAATTGCATAATGCTAAAAATGTGATTTCTCCTATCGTTGAAGTGACGAACTAGACATTGAGTTTTAACTTTTTCAGATACTCTTTTTATAAATAATACCATTTCAACTTTAAAAATACTGTAAAAAGCTTTTATATAAAATTCATAGCCTGTTATTGATTTAATTCATTCTCATCTGTTTTAATCAATTCTTCCATTTTTTGCTTTAAGTCGGCTAGAGTATCATAAATTTTCATTGAAATTTTATCTTTCATCCATTGTTAGATTTTTTCAGTAGGGTTTAGTTCTGGACAATATGGAGGAATTTGTAATCAGAAATATGTTCTCAGGAATTATACCATTTAAACTTAAAATATACTGGATTAAAAAAATAAAGTTCTCGATACACTTTTTTTCATTTTAAAAACAACTCGAACAAACGGTTGAATATATAATTGAAATCATCGTTAGTTCTAGCGCGAAGCGCATCGAGAACCAATACTAAAAATAATTTTATTTTCTATATTTTACTTAATTACAGTTTAATTTCTAGTGTTACATAATAAACTCTAGGTTCTGGAAGGGATAATACCTGGTCCTGGATATCCTGTTGCTCTTTTGGTAAAATATTTATTATTAGTTAAATTATTTACACTAGCTTCTAATTTAAAACGATTAATTTTATAAGAGACAGATAGGTCAAGTACGTTATAAGAAGGAATTCCTCCAAATATACCTGATAAGTCATTTTGGTCAGAAACTCTATTAGAAGCGTCTGTAAATTGTGATGATACGTAAGTATATTGTGTACTAACTAGTAGATTTTTGTATCCTAAACTTAATCCTGACTTTAGATTATAAAGAGGTACAAATTCAACATGATTATCTTTAATATTAGGAATATCTGATTTTATATATTTAGACTTTGTTATGGATATATTTGAAAATCCATCAAATTTAAAGTTTAAATTATTGGGTACTATTATTTTTAAAAAATTGATATTAACTAATGATTCAACTCCATAAGTAACACCTGTTCCAATATTATCTCTTAAGCGTACATCTGGTTTTAATCCTTTGGGATCACGGGCACTATATTCGCCAATTTTATTGTCATATAATAAACCAAATCCGTTAATATCAAAATTTATTATGTTTCCTATTTTTCCTCGGATACCAATATCTGAGCCATATCCTTTTTCATCAGTTATATCATCAGCTACAACAATACTAGGACTAGCTGTTCTTATATCATTAAAAGTTACTGAGCGGTAGTTTTGTGTTAAATTAGCGTATAATTCTAAACCATGCTTAGGTTTATAACTAAAACCAAGTCCAAGTAATGAAAATTTTCTTTCAAAAATTCTATCTTCAAACTCTGTTTTATCTATATTTATGTTTCCTGCTAGATCTCTATTAATTACTCTAAAGAAACCAACAGCTTGTGTTTTAATATATTCATATCTAAAACCTGGCGTAATTGAAAAATGATCGGTTATTTTAAATATATTTTCACCAAATAATGATATATTAAGGTTTGGATAGCTATATGATGATTGGTTCTGATAGTATGGAAATTCTTTATCCGCAATTTTAAAATCAGCATCTGAAGTAGAGCTTCCAGGACCTTGTATACCTGAATTTTTAGATTGATAATATTTGGCTCCTATCAAAAAAGCATTATTTCTATTCCATAAATTATATTTATTTAGATACCGTACTTCTGCTCCCCAATTTATAAACTCTCCAATAATTAAATCTCTTTCTGTATTAGGCGTATCAGGGTTAGAAACTCTGTTAGAACGATATCCTAATGCTTTTCTATAAGCATCTAATCCAAATAATTGTAATGATAAATCCGCATCATTTTTAAATTTATGTTTTAAGCGTAAAGCAAATAAATTCCAATTTACAGAAAACCAATTGCGTGATCGATTACTTTGAAAAGGATCATTTGCAAACATTCCGTTAGTTAATCCTCCAGGTTGTTTTGCTAAATAATTAAAATGCGTATAATCAAAATGAAGTGAAGTTTTATCGGATAATTTATAATTTAAATTCCCAAAGTAATTCTTTGATTCAAAATTTGAATTAGGCCTGAATCCGTCGCCTTTTTTATAATTGTAAAATGTATAGTAACTCCATTTATTTTTTGTTCCTGTCAAACTAGTAAAATTAGCAATTGTATTAAAAGATCCTGCTGTAAAACGAGAAATAGCTTCTAGGGGTTTAGTGCTTGGTTTTTTTGTTTTAAAATTAATCATCCCTCCAAACTGTGTTCCATACTGAAGAGAAGCTGCTCCTCTAATTACCTGAATTTCTTCTATAGCTTCTGTTGGAGTAGCATAATAACTTTCAGGATACCCTAATACATCTGCACTAATATCATAATCATTTTGGCGTGTATTAAAATTAGCTGTTCTATTAGGATCTAAACCACGTCCTCCTATTGATAGTTGTAGTCCTCCATCAATACTTTCATTCATTGTAATACCGACAACTTGCGAAAAAATTTGACGTGCGTTATTTATTGCCTTATTGGCTGTCAAATTATTTAAAACAACTACTTCTGTTTTTTTCCAGCATATATAGCTGTTTCTTCAACGTCTTTTAAAGTTCTAATAGCACTTATTTTTTGACGTTGACTGACTATTTTTACTTCTGATAACTTTTTTATTTGTTCTATCTCTATTATTTGCAATTGGGTTAAGGGAGTCATCTTTTTTTCTATAATTTCATACCCTTCTTTATAAAAGACTAGAGTTGTTGGGTTTTTACTTTTTATCGTAAAATTTCCATTTGAATCAGTATAATAGTTTAGACCTTGTCCTTTATCTAAAATTTCAACTTGTGAATTCCTACTCCATTAAACACAATCCTACCTATTATATTAGTTTGTGAAAACATTTTTGTAACTACTAATAGTAGTACTATAAATTTAAAATCCTTTAATTTCATCTTTAAATGGTAAAATCCATGTTTTATGTTTGAACGATTCTTTTTGTGATCCTAAATCTATATTTGGATCTATATAAGGTTGACTCAATCGCCCGTTAAGGGCCACAAAGCTTTCTACATATATTTTGGGGTTTACGAAGCCGTTATCTGTATAATATTTTTTTAAGTATATGGGCATATTCTAGTATAAAATCAGGCTGAAATGACATTTGTTTCTCCTGAAAAGGAGTTAAAAAATCACGATTATCAACTAATATTACTTTACCTGTTTGATCTACAACTTTAAATTGTGTATATCCTGCTTTTTCCATTAGCATTACACGCCAAGAAAAACGAAAACCTTCTTCTGTCCAAAATAATTCTTCAGGGTACAATAAATATCTAAAGGGAAAAATTAATTGAAATAACATAAAAAAACTTAAAAAAATCACTTTCCATTCTGATGTGATAGCTTTAGAAAAATGGTTTGTTTGAAATCGAGAATTAGAAATATGTAATATTTTAATTACTTTTTCTAATGCTTTTTTATGAAAATTAGGAGAGAAATAGATTAATGTACTTATAATCATTACATAAGGAAAAACACCAATAGGGAATAATATTTTTGTAAAAATATGGAATATAACTACAAATATAAATCCAACTATTCTAGTTCTTCTATTTAATAGTAAAAAAGGAATGGATAAATCATAAATAGCACCCGCCCAGCTCATAGCATAATGAACTCCATTTTTAAGCAACAATGTACCTATAATTGGCAAGCCTGAATTCATAGGAAGCCATGTTTTTAAAGGTTGTGCTTCTAGTAACCAATCTGAATTTAGCTTTATTAGTCCTGCATAAAAATAAACGATTCCTAACATTAATTTTAGAATATCAATAGTCCATTGTGAAACATGTGAGTGCAACTTGGACTTATCGAAATATACGTCTAAAGAATAATTACAATTTGCAGGAAGAAAAATTAGAATAAAACTAATTATAGAGATAAAGTAATAGTGATTTAAATAGGTTGTTTTATCCATTAGTTCTACGTAAGTAAAACTGAGGAAAAAGCATATAATAGCGAGTTTATAGCGATAACCTAAAGCAATAAATAAGGCCGATAAGCCACAGATAAAAAAAAATAAAATAAGTATAAACTCCTATTGGTTTAACCCATTCGAATCCGAAGTAAGTGAAATGATACTTAGGGGTTATATACAGACTTTTTATCCATCCATAACTCCAAAAACGAACAATACTAAAAAACATCATCAGACCAAATGCTATTCTATAAAAAGCTAACGTTTCGGAAAATGATGTTTTTTTTAAATATGTATGAATATTAATCCCCATCTGAGTCAACATAGCCTACTGCAATATTAAGTGCTGTTAACATATCTACTTTAAAATAAGATACATTAATTTGCATAGCATCATAGGCCTCTAACATTTTATTATTATTGGTATTTATCTGACTAACAAAATCATCATCAAGTGCATTATTTTTAATTTTAATTAATGAAAATTGATCACTAATAATGGTACTTAATAATTTATTATTTCTTTGTACGTTTAAGTGGTCTAGATAACTTTTTAATGAAGGTCCTGTTTGATTATTAGAATAATACTTTCCATTAAAAAAGTCAGCACTTGCACTTATTGCTTCATTTAGCAAAATTTTTGATACATTTTTTCTAAAGTAAGCTTCTATTTTGTTAGGTTGAATGCCATTAGAAAATTTTCCTGCTGGATAACCTACTTTCCCTAATCGGATATGCTTTTCAAAATATTCTATATACGCATTTACAATTAAATTTACAGAACCTGAGCTCGTATTATTTGTATTTGATATAAAAGTATTTTTATTAGCTTCCCAATCTTTTAATAACAAATCTGCGTTATTTTTTAAATCAGTTACTAAATCAGTCAAATAGTTTCTATATTTTAAAGCATCTGCGCCTGTATAGAACACTAAAATGGCATTATCTGTATCTGCTAAGCCATAAAGCATATAATCAAGAGCAGGATACCCTTGTTTATCAAATTGTGTTAAAGAAGTAAGGTTATAGTTTTGAGTATTTATATTTTTGTTTAGTTCAATAATATTTACAGGATATGTATTAGAATGTCCAATAAAATATAAATCTTCTGCTTTTCCTATTTTAAAGATAGCTACATGCTGATAAGCTTTGTATGAATTAAGCCAAGAAACTCTTAACTTGTTCAAATTATCTATAGTGGGGTTTTGTTTAAAAGTATTTACCTCTTCAAGAAGTTTATTTACCTCTATTTGGTAATTTTTATAAGCTGGGATAATAATATTTTCTGCCCAATTAACAAGCATGGCTTTTTTATCATAGTTATCTCCTATGGTAATTTGAGGTTCATCAATTTTTTTATCATCTGAACAACTTGTCAATAAAGACAAAAAAAGTACAAAAAATATTTTTCTCATAATCTCTTTATTAATACAAATATGAAACTGTCTAAAAAGGTTGTAATCTTATCATTTCAACCAAAGGAAGAAACAAACGAAACAAATCACTGATAATATGAGTTCTACTATTTTCTAAGTGATAGAATAAATGTTTAGTTTAAACTTTTCAGACACCTTCTTTATTTATGCAAATATAACCAAGTACTAATACGTATTAGTACTTGGTTAGTTTATCACTTTATTATAATTTATTAGTTAACTGTTTCTGCTTGCGCTACTGTAAAACCAAACTTATCTGCAATTTGTTTTGCTAAAGTTTCTAAATTATTCTTAGAATAATCAACATCCCAAAAACCGTTTTTACCGCCTACTAAAGTTTTTAAAATAGTATCTATTTCATTTTTAGACAAATACGGATTATTCGTTCCTGATTTATTTGTATATCTTAAACATTTTATAAAACCATATCCTTCAGATAATGCGTGGAAAGTTTTTCCTGCTCCATTAGCTAAACTTTTCTTTCCTTCCATTAAATAATATACCGCACGTACAGCCGCTACCTTTGCTAATTTTTCTTTAATTATAGCAATCTGAGCATCACGAGTAACATAATCATTATTTACAATGGCTGCTCTACCTAGTCTAAACGCTAAATTAATATCTGCTTTTAGAGTATTAAAATCTTTATCTGCATTTACTTGATCAATATAGCTATCCCAAAATTTAGCATTTTTACCTTCTGCATCACGACCAGCTCCATAAACATAGCCATAAGCTTCATCCCAAGCATGCTCCATCTCTGTGTAATTTACACCTGCTTTTAATTTTTATTTGTATTATCTTCTCTATTTGTACCTGCATCTAGTTTTTTTGTACTTAAATAATTATTGCAAATCTGGTCTATAAAACAAGCTCCCATTAATCCTTTTAAAACTACTTGAATAGGTTCTAAACCATTAGCTGAATAATATCTTTTTTCAAAAATACCTGCAACTCCTTCCAGTAGCAGCACCTGTACCAGCACTTCCTACTGCTCTCAATTGATTTTCAAAAAATGTTCTTTCTTCTCCCTGCTCTACACTATTAGATGAAAAATAATCTAATGATGCAGCCGTTTTATCTTTTAATTGCTTAGTAACTGATGTATTTAACTCTCCGCTTGTAAATGGAGAATTTGTATTAGTATACATATCTAACAACTTAGCCTCGTTAACAGCAAGACCACCAGCTCCTTGAGTTTTAACATAATCTGCTATTTCTTGAAGCATTAAAATTCTAGATTTTTGACCGCTGAAATCAACTGTTGTAACACCATTACGATTAAAAGTATAGGTAGTAGGTGTAATATAAGACTTGTCAACCTGTATTACCTGTTCATCTTTAGAACATGAAGCTAAAACTAAAGAAAATAAAGGTAAAGAGGCTAGTAAAATTTTATTAAAGTTCATTATTTAAATATTTTATTTAGATCATTTAAAAATAAGTTGATACAAATATAAAGACTCATTCTAAATAAAAAAAATTATTTAGATTATTTTTAAATACTCTTTTATTAATGATAATGATTAAAAATCTTCAATGCCTCATTATAAGCACTTTCAAAACTCATAGCACTTAAATTATGATTTACTTTTTTAGATGTAAAATAAGATAGCATTTTTTCTGTAGGCATATTTCCTGTCAGTTTATCTGTAGCCATAGGACAGCCTCCATGCCCTTTTATAGCACCGTCAAAACGTTTGCAACCTGCTTTGTAAGCACTATCTATTTTTTCAAACCATTTATCGGGGGTGGTATGTAAATGAGCTCCAAATTCAACATTTGGGTATTTAGGGATCAGATTTGAAAATAAATATTCAATAACATCAGGTGTAGAAGAACCTATCGTATCTGATAGAGATAAAATTTTAATTCCCATAGAAGCTAATTTTTCAGTCCATTCTCCTACTATTTCTATATTCCAAGGATCACCATAAGGATTTCCAAACCCCATTGATATATAAGTAACTAGTTCTTTATTAGACTGTTCCGCAATATTCATTATTTCTTGCAATGTTACTAACGCCTCTGCTATAGTCTTATGAGTATTACGCATTTGAAAATTTTCTGAAATAGAAAAAGGGAATCCTAAATAGTTTATTTCCTTATATTGTGCTGCATTTTTTGCACCTTGTGTATTAGCCACTATAGAAAGTAATTTGCTCTGAGTGTTAGACAAATCCAACCTAGCTAAAACTTCAGCGGTATCTTGCATTTGTGGAATGGCTTTTGCTGAAACGAAACTTCCAAAATCAATCGTATCAAAACCAACACGTAACAATGATTGTATATATTGTACTTTTTTATCTGTTGGTATAAAATCTTTTATGCCTTGCATGGCATCACGGGGGCATTCGATTAACTTAATATTTTCAGCATTCATAAGAATCTTTATCTAAAGTTAGGCTTGTTCTAAAATTTTTTTATTGATAGCTTTAATTAAAGCGGGACCTTCGTATATAAAACCTGTATATAATTGCACTAAACTGGCTCCTGCATTTAATTTATCTATAGCGTCTTGTGCTGAATGAATACCTCCTACCCCAATAATAGGAAATGCTTTATTACTGTTTTCTGATAAAAAGCGAATTACTTCTGTGGATCGGTCTTTTAAAGGTTTACCTGAAAGTCCTCCTATTTCATTTTTATTGGGAGATTGTAATCCTTCTCTAGAAATAGTGGTATTTGTAGCTATAACTCCTGCAATCTTTGAATTTTTAACTATATCTATAATATCTAACAACTGTTCATTTGTTAAATCAGGGGCTATTTTTAATAAAATAGGTTTTATTTCTCCTTGCATGGCTTCAACTCCTACATATTTTTTAAAATTAAGCTCTTGAAGTGATCGTAAGAGATTGGTTAAGGGTTCTTTATCTTGTAATTCTCGTAAACCAGGCGTATTAGGAGAACTTACATTAACTACAAAATAATCAACATAATCATATAATGCTTCAAAACATACTTTGTAGTCATCTACTGCGTTTTCATTAGAAGTTGCTTTATTTTTACCTATATTACCTCCTATAAGTACCCCTTTATTTTTTTTTAAACGATGAACGGCATCTTGCACTCCTCCATTATTAAATCCCATACGATTGATAATGGCAGAATCTTCCAACAACCGAAATAAACGTTTTTTTGGATTTCCTTCTTGTGCTTTAGGTGTTAATGTCCCTATTTCGATAAAACCAAAACCAAAGTCAGATAATTCATTAAACAATTTAGCATCTTTATCAAAACCTGCTGCAAGTCCTACTGGATTCTTAAATTTTAATCCAAAAACTTCTCTTTCTAGACGTTTATCTTCTATTTGAAATTTACCTTTAATAAAAAAAGAAACACCTGGCATTTTGTTTAATAAACGAATTGTATTAAAAGTAAGATGGTGTACTTCTTCTGGATCAAATCTAAAAAGTAACGGACGAATAAATTGTTTATACATATTAATTTGTTGTGTTGTTGTGCAAAAATAACAATTCAACAGCAAAATTTAAAATTGCTTTGTATTTTTGCTCGTAATAATTTCTTAAATTTATATGAACATCCGATTAATAGCTATTGGCAAAACAGACAATAAAAATTTACAAACACTCATTGATGATTATATCAAGCGTTTGTCTTTTTATGTGAAATTTGATCTAGAAATTATAATAGATATAAAAAATGCTAAAAATCTATCGGAGGTACAGCAAAAAGAAAAAGAAGGTGAATTAATTTTAGCCAAGCTTAACCCCACGGATCATTTAGTTCTTTTAGATGAAAATGGCAAATCATTTTCAAGTATAGGTTTTTCAGAAGAACTTCAAAAAAAAATGAATTCTGGAATTAAAACCTTGGTTTTTGTAATTGGTGGGCCTTATGGTTTTAGTCATTCTGTATATAAAAAAGCAAATGGAAAAATTTCTCTTTCTGCTATGACATTTTCACATCAGATGGTACGTTTATTTTTTATAGAACAAATTTACAGAGGATTTACTATTTTACGAAATGAACCTTATCATCATCAATAATGCTTTCTATACTAATTCCTACTTACAATTATAACATTTATCCTTTAACACTAGAAATTCATAAACAATGTGTTAAAGAAAATATTGTATTTGAAATACTCTGTCAAGACGATTTTTCTAATTCAGAATTAAATTTAGAAAATCAAAGAATAAATCAACTTCCAAATGCTTATTTTTATATTTCAAAAGAAAAATTAGGCAGAGGAAAAAACTTAAACGTTCTTGCTTCTTTGGCGCAATACAAATATTTTTTAATTCTTGAAGCTGATTCCTTTCCAGACTCTAATTTATATATTAGGACAATTTTAAAAAATCTAAACGATACTGTTTCTGTACTTTTTGGAGGTGTTAAATATCCTTTAACTCCATCGGGAAATGATAAAATTTTACGATGGAAATATGGCAATAAAAGAGAAATTAAAAACATATCACATAGAATAAAAAATCCTTATGATTTTACTTTTAGTTGGAATTTAGTTATAAAAAAGAGATTTTTAACACCATTTATTTTCATAATCAAATAACAGAATATGGCTATGAAGATTTGATTTTTATAAATATGTTAAAAAAAAAGCAAGTTTTTATTCATCACATAAACAATCCTTTAATTCATCTAAACGAAGAAAGTTCTTTAGTTTTTTTAGCAAAATGTAAAAAAGCAAGTATCAACGCGTATTACCTTACTCAAAATTTGTTTATTGACAAAAAGATATTCGCTTAACAAAAATATTTTATATTGTAAAGAAATTTAAACTAGAATATCTTTTTGCCTTCTTTTTGATTTTACAGAATCTATGATAAAACAAAATTTAATATCAAAAAGACCTTCTTTATTTTTATTAGATCTCTATAAATTAGGCTATTTATGCAAAAAAATACGTTTCTGTTTTCTGTAATTATACCACTTTATAATAAAGAAAATTATATATATAATACATTAATTAGTGTAATTAATCAAACCTATACTTATTTTGAAATAATTATTGTCAATGACGGAAGCACAGATAAGAGTTTAGAAATTGTAAAAAACATTAACGATTCTAGAATAAAAATTTTTGAACAAAACAATAAGGGGGTTTCTAGTGCAAGAAATTTAGGTATAAAAAATGCTACAGGCTCTTTAATAGCTTTTTTAGATGCTGATGACCTCTGGAAAAAAATCATTTGGAAGAAATACAACAACTTTACTCATTATATCCTAAATGTGGTATGTATTGTAGTAGATATTTTATGAAAATTTCAAAAAAAAAGAGTATTCCAATTTCTTATTCTTATGAAATTCCAAATGATTACAAAGGTATTTTAGTTGACTATTTTAAAACGAGCCTCGTATATAGAGTTGGGCTACCTTCTGCAGTAGTAATACCTAAAACCTTATTTAAGTCAGGTTTTTCTTTTAATAATAACGTAAGCAGTGGTCAAGATCTTGAACTTTTTACACAAATAGCTATTTCTTACCCTGTAGCCATTACCAATTGTTATACAATAGAATACAATTTTGTTATTGATAATCAATTATCAAAAACACCTATAACTCAAAAAAAACTATGCAATTTAAACCAATTTAATAAAGCTGAAGAAAACGATAGTTCTTTAAAACAATTTTTAGATGTTTATAGAAAGGAATATTCTTTGCATTTTAAAATGGCAAAGGATTTTAAACAAGCTAAGGATTATTACAATAAAATTTCTTCCAATAACATTAGTTGGAAATTCAGAATATTATTTCACTTACCCAGAATTATATTATTAAGTTTATTAATTTCTAAACGTTATCTAAGAAGTAAAGGTTTTGATTTTACTATTTATAATTAGAAATATAATTTACAAAGTCCGTATAATCTCTAATATAATCATCTTCATCAAATTCATCAGAAGAAATTACTAAACATACTGCTCCTGATGAAAAGTTATCTAATTCTCTCCATATTTTTGTGGGAATAAGTAATCCTTTATCTGGTTTATTTAAAGTTATTCTTTCTTTAGTAATTCCATCGTCAAGTAATACATCAAAACTACCTGAAATAGAAACCAAAAATTCTAATTGTTCCTTATGAGCATGACCTCCTCTTGAAGCACTACTAGGCACATCAAATAAATAGTAAACCCGCTTGATCGGAAAAGGTAAGGTATTTCTTTCAATTATACCAAGATTTCCACGGGTGTCCTCTATCTTGGGGATAGAAATAATTCTAATATTCATTATTTTTTGTTTACAAAACAAAAATACATTTAATTTATAAATATAACTTTAATTCATATTGGATTTAAATAATAATAATTTATAAGTTTGTTTAAAAGTTTCAAATGAAAGTAGAAGAAAAAGATATTGAAATATTAGTTTCCACAATGAATAGAAATTCTTTAAATTTTCTATATCAAATGTTCCCTGATTTTAATAGTTTTTACTTTCGTATCTTAGTCGTAAATCAAACAACTCCAGAAAACATTCTCCATAGTAGTCATAAAAACATACGAGTAATAAATACGTATACCATTGGTTCATCTAGAAGTAGAAATATTGCATTAAAAAATGCTTGCGGAACTATTCTTGTTATATCTGACGACGACGTTATTTTTGAAAAATATTTTTATAAAACTATTCTCAAAAATTATACTGATTTACCCAATACAAATTTAATTTGTTTTCAGGCTAAAAGAGATAAAAATACTTTATTAAAAAAATATCCATCTCAAAAGAAAAAAAATATTAACGCTATGGATATACTAAATGTAGCCAATATAGAAATAACTATCAATCGACAAAATATTAATTTTTCAGATCTAACATATAATTCTTTTTTGGATTAAATGCTTTATTCGGACTCGGAGAAGAAGCTGCTTTTTTATGGAATTTAAAGAAAAAAGGATATAAAATTGATTTTATTCCTGAAACAATCGTAACTCACCCTAATCTTACAACTACAGATAAAATTAATTTTAACGAAAAATATTTTGCTTATGGAGCTTTATATAGTCAAATGTTTGATAATAAATTTATTTTCTGGCTTTTTTTAAAACTATTTTTTGACTTAAAACACGGTCATCTAAAGTATCCTAATTTAAAAAAGGCTTTTTTAATGGGCTTAAAAGGTAAAACAAAATATTTAGAAGTATCAAAACAAAATTCCCTTTGAATAAATGGAAAACACCCCTCTTGTTACAGTTATCTGCTTATGTTATAATCATGCTGCTTTTGTTACAAAAGCTTTAGATTCTGTCATAAATCAATCCTATAAAAACATTGAGCTCTTGATTGCTGATGATGCCAGTCAAGATGAATCAGTAGCCATAATTAAAAAATGGATAGAAAACTATCCTCATGTCTTTTTATGGTCAATAAAAACAATTTAGGAAATACAAAAACATTTAACAAACTCCTCAAACAAGCTAAAGGAAAATATATTATTGATTTAGCAGCAGATGATGTTTTAACTTCCAGGTTGTATAAAAAAACAAGTCGATACCTTCTTAAATACAACCTATAAAAATTTAGCTTTAGTATATGGAAATTTAGAAATCATTGATGAAAAAGATAATCATTTAGAATATTACTATTCAGTCAGTTCTAATAAAAAAGTAATCAAACGCCCTCCTTCTGGATACATATACATATCACTTTTAGCTGGAAAAGAAAAAATGTGCTCCGTTTCATCCATGATAAAATCAGAAGTACTAAAGTCATTAGGAGGTTATGATGAATTATTAGCCTATGAAGATTTTGATATATGGATAAGAGCTTCTAAAAGTTTTGAATTTGAATTCATTGATGAAATTCTAGTTCAAAAAAGAGAATTGAAAAGTTCTATGTATCAATATTTTTTCAAAAAACGGAATCATTTTACAAAACGTTTAAACAACTCTACTTATAAAATCTTAGTTAAAGCTTTTAAACAAAATACTAAAAAAGAAGAGTATTTAGCTATGCTTAAAAGAGTTCATTATGAAATAGTTTTAAATTTTAGAAATGGTCATTATAACCTTTGCATTCTACTAATTTTCTTAAAATTAAAAATTCATTTAAAATCATTTTTCAAAACATCTTCTCTGAAAGAATAAGATAAAATCTTTAAATAGCAATATTTGTAAAAGAATGCAAAACAAAGTAATACTCTTTATTGAAAATAAAAAGAGACTATCCAAAAAGCAATATTTTATCTTTGTTAATTTAAGTGAGAAGAAAAATAACATAATATTGGGTATGTTATTTATAATTCTGTTTAAACCTCTTTTTGAACAGTCTCCCCTTTTCAAATTAATTTTTTAACATTGAAAAAATTTCATCTTTCAAGAATAGCAGTTTTGCTTTTAACTCGTGCATGTGTGCATCTGTAGTTACCTCTGCTCCAGAATTATATCTATGAATTTCATGTTCTATTTCATGATATTCATCAAATATTTTTCTGAAATGATTATCTGTTGTTTTTAAATCGTGAATTTTTTCAGTGAATTCAGGGAATTCATTCAGTAGGTTGTGTCTTTCCATTTTTGCTTATATTTAAATTATTATGAAATTCTATTTTTTTATTTTCTATCATTATTTACAATGTGGTGTATTTTGAATAAATAAACTCATAGTACTAGGGGAGAAAAAGGTATATCTAAACCTAATCCTCTTAGTATAAATAATATTCCTACTCCAACGACTGTTATTGGTATTATTTTTTGAATTTTATTTCGTACGGATACTGTTAACAAATTAGAAGTATAAACTACTATGGTCATCATAGGAATAGTTCCCACTCCATATAAAGCCATATAAATCATACTTAACGGAATTTTTGCATAGCAATAGCTCCAAAAAGTGCTACATATACTAATCCGCAAGGCAAAAAGCCATTAAGTAACCCTATCATAAAAATAGATTTATTGGTTTTATTTCTAAACTGTTGACCTAATAATGACTTTACTTTACTTAATATTGTGTATATAGGTTTAGAAAAGTTGTATTGGGCGAAGGCTTTTTCTGGAACTAAAACTATTACTATCATTAAAATGCCAATAATAATTGACATTTTTTGCTGAAAACCAGCAAGAAAAAGCCCTCTACCCAACAAACCAAAAAACAATCCTAATAGGATATAGGATATGATTCTTCCTATGTTATAGATGATAATTTGTATTATTTTTTTTGTTTGATTTGTTCTATTAACTGGCAACATCATAGCAATAGGTCCGCACATACCCACACAGTGCAAACTGCTAATTAAACCTAATATGAATGCTGAATATATCATTTTTAAATTTAAAGTAAAGGGATAAAAAACCTTTCTTTACAAATTTACTTTCTCTTTATTCAAATAGTTTATTCCTTTGTATTTCCAGTCAATAGTAATGTCCCAACGACCGCCAATCAGCTTGGTTTTAGGTATGAGCAAATTGGAAGAAGATAACGATATGGGCACATCGAAATCTAATTGCTGATTAGACGGTCTATAAAAGGACACCTTACCTATTATATTTTTATAATCAAATGATTTTGGAAATTTTATTATAAGTCCCTCACTTTTAATTTCTAAAAGGACTTTTTCTTTTAAATTAATTGCATTTTGTTCTTTATTTAATTGATCTTGGTATCCTACTTCTTTTTTATAATAATCCTCTGTAACCATTTCGTGATCATATTCTTTTGTTCCTTGTACTTTAAATACAAAATATAGTATAAATGTGATAAATAACCCAAATGCTATCACAATTCCTGTACCCCAATTTGCTCTCATAATTTTATTATTACATTACATACCTTTTAAATATTATCTTCCATAAGAAATGATTTTATATTTTAAAATCTTCTTATTTTGTTAAAAATTACTTGTTAGTTCCTAATTAAATCTTCTTGGCCCTAAGAAATTACTAGTAGTGGTTTCTATCAAGTTATTATTATTATAAACTTCTATCTTTATTTTTGTTTTATCACCTTCTAAAAATGCTGGATGAATTTCTACGAATAAAGTACCTTGTGCTAAATTATCTTTTTTAACCTGAATGCTTTGTTTGCCTACAATTTCTATTTTACCTTTTGGACTAACTAGTTTAAAAGTTACATTTTTAAAATCATCCATGGTTTTATTAACTATTTTATAAGTAAAAACGTTTGTAATATTTTCTCCTTTATGTTGAAATAACTGTCCTGGTAAACGTAATACTGTAGCTTCTATATCATTTCTTAAAAACAACATACCAATAAAAATTCCCACAAGAATACTTAAAACAGCTACATATCCTTTCATTCGAGTTGTAAAAACAAACTTTTCTTTTTTAACAATCTCATTTTCACTTGCATAACGTATTAGATTAACGGGTAGATTTACACTTCTCATAATTGCATTACACTCATCTATACAAGCTGTACAGTTAACACATTCTAACTGAACTCCGTTTCTAATATCAATTCCTGTAGGACAAACATTTACACATTGATGACAATCAATACAGTCTCCCTTGCCTAATAAAGATCTATCTTCTCCTTTTTTGAATTTCGCTCTTCCTCTTTCGCCCTCTCCTCTTACATGATCATAAGCTACATTAATAGTTTTATTATCTAATAATACCCCTTGCATACGACCATAAGGACAGGCTATAATACAAACTTGTTCTCTAAACCAAGCAAATACAAAATAAAAAACTGCTGTAAAAATTAAAAGAGCAATTAAAGTACCTGTATTGTGTAGTGGTCCTTGACGTACCATATCTAACACATGATCTCCTCCTATTAGATAAGCTAAAAAAACATTAGCTATAAAGAAAGAAACAACAAAAAAGAGAACCCATTTTGTTACTCTTTTTTTAATTTTTTCGGCATTCCATTCTTGCTTAGTTAACTTTATTTGAGCTCCTCTATCACCTTCTATCCAATATTCTATTCGTCTAAAAACCATTTCCATAAAAATAGTTTGTGGACAAATCCAACCGCAAAAAATACGTCCAAAAGCAACTGTAAATAATGCTAACCCAACGACGCCAATGATCATAGAAATTACAACTAAATGAAAATCTTGAGGCCAAAACGGAAATCCAAAAATGGAAAATTTTCTTTCTATTACATTAAACAATAAGAATTGACTTCCATTTACTTTTATAAAGGCGCTGAAAAAAGAAAAATCAATAATAAATAACTGACTACTTTTCTTTTATTATAAAATTTACCACTAGGTTTTTTAGGAAAAATCCAAGCGCGCTTTCCTTCTTTATCAATAGTTGCAATAGTATCTCTAAAACTATCAGATGGTGAATGGCCTGCCATAATTTCTTTTTTATATCTTTTTAATAAATTAAAGTGAAATGAGAAATCTCAAAACAACACCTCATCATGAGATTTCTCATATCTAACACTTTAATCATTTAGCTTTGGTTGAATCAACGTTTACTGAGGTTTCAGCAGCTTTTGTTACCCCTCCTTCTTCCCATAGATCACCTTCAGGAGCTTTGGCTCCAGCAGGGTTAGTACCTTGTAAACTCAATACATAGCTAGCAATTTTTTGAATTTCAGAAGGTTTTATTTGATCTTTCCAAGCAATCATCCCTTTTCCTGCGCGTCCACCTTCCATAATAGTATTGAATACGTTTTTGATTCCTCCTCCTAAAACCCAATATTGGTCTGTCAAGTTTGGCCCAATTGCTCCTCCAGCATCCGCTTTATGGCAAGCAATACAGTTCGTTTGAAAGATTGCTTTACCTGCATTGATACTTTCTGAATCTGTCAATAAAGTAACTGTTTCTTTATCCATTAAATCTGGTGCTGTTTTTTTGTATTCTTCTACTTGAACTTTTGCTATAGCCATTTCTTTTTCAAATTCAGCAGTTTGATCATCATGCCCTAACATGTGGAAACGCACTAAATAAATGAACGCAAATGCTATGGTTCCGTAAAACAGGTATACCCACCAAGGAGGTAAAACATTATCTAATTCTTGAATTCCATCATAATTATGATTCATAATTAACTCATTTTCTTCTTCAACTTTACGAGAACGAGTTAATTTTTGTAAAATTCCTTTAAAGAACTGAGTTTCAGTAAAAGGTAAACTTTCTTCTAATTCTTTTGCTTTACGTTGTTCATCTGTCAGTAAAGTATCTAAAACCTTATCGGTTGCATTAAGAACTAATTCTACTGCTATTAATATTAACAAAAATATTAGCAGAATAACGTTTAGTATAGGATACTTAATAAAAGCTGGGCGGTCACCCGAGTTCTATAAAGAACTCCATGGCAATAAAAAGATTCCAAAAAAAACTGGAATTCTTACATATATGGGAAATATTTTTTTCATGTGTTTAAAATTTATTTTTCAGCGCAAAATATGATACCATTCGTTAAGTCACACAATTATTTATACAAGCTTATTATTAATAGTGATCTCATAATGCCTAAATTTTATTTTTTAGTACATATACATTATCTTTTAATGAAAAGACAATTTCTTATGTTTTATAAGTTTAAAAATTCATCTGTAGTACCTTCTGCAAAAGGTAGATTACTTAACTGATTAATCTTATCTTTTTATAGGTAAAAACCCAAAAATACAATCCTATAAAAAAGAAGAAAAAGATCAACAATGAAATGATAGGATATATCTCAATACCAACGATATTTTCCATAGTGTGTTTGACAAACTTTAACATAGTTTCTTAGTTTTGAGTATTTTTAACCTTAATATCCGTTCCTAAGCGCTGTAAATAAGCTATTAAAGCTACAATTTCACGATTTTTCATAGGAATAAATTCCTCTCTACGCATCTTCGCGTTTTTCTCACTTTCTGTATAACTTTTTACAAAATCAGGATCATTTTTTAGATTGGATTCTATTTTAGAAGATTGTTCTTCAATAGATAGTCTAGCATTCTTAATATCTTCTTCAGTATAAGGAACACCTAACGTTTTCATTACCTCCATTTTTTTCTCTATTTGAGAATAATCAGCTGGTTTATTATCAAACAACCATTTATAGGCTGGCATTATGGAACCAGCTGATGTACTTTGAGGATCCCACATGTGATTAAAGTGCCAGTTGTCATTATATTTTCCTCCTACTCTAAATAAATCGGGACCTGTACGTTTAGATCCCCATAAGAATGGATGATCATATACATATTCACCTGATTTAGAATATTCTCCATAACGTGCAACTTCTGATCGGAAAGGACGAATCATCTGAGAGTGACATCCCACACAACCTTCACGGATATACAAGTCACGTCCTTCTAACTCTAATGGTGTATAAGGTTTTACACTTGAAATAGTTGGAATATTGGATTTTACAACAATAGTTGGAATAATTTGTATAATACCTCCTATTAGAATTGCAATTGTAGCTAGAACAGTTAATTGAACGGGTTTTCTTTCTAACCAAGCATGAAATTTTTCATTTTTTAAACGGTATGGTGCAATAGTGGCTAATGCTGGAGCTTCTGCTAATTCATCTTCAACTGATTGTCCGTTAGCAACTGTTTTATACGCATTATAAACCATCACAAACATCCCTATTAAGTACATACTTCCTCCTATAGCACGAATAGCATACATAGGCATAATTTGAGTAACTGTTTCTAAGAAATTACCATACACTAACGATCCATCAGGGTTAAATTGTTTCCACATAGAGGCTTGTGTAAAACCAGCCACATACATTGGCAAAGTATACATAATGATTCCTAAGGTTCCTATCCAAAAATGAAAATTAGCTAATTTTTGAGAATATAATTGCGTTTTAGTTAATCTAGGTAATAACCAATAAATAATACCAAACGTCATGAAACCATTCCAAGCTAAAGCGCCAACGTGTACGTGCGCTACAATCCAATCTGTAAAATGCGCGATAGCATTTACATTTTTTAGCGATAACATAGGTCCTTCAAAAGTTGCCATACCATAACCTGTAAGTGCCACTACAAAGAATTTTAACACTACATCAGTACGTACTTTATCCCAAACTCCTCTTAAGGTTAAAAGACCATTAATCATACCTCCCCAAGAGGGCGCAATTAGCATTACAGAAAACACTACCCCTAAGTTTTGCGCCCAATCAGGCAAAGCTGTATATAATAAATGATGAGGTCCAGCCCAAATATATAAGAAAATTAAAGACCAAAAGTGAATAATTGATAATCTATAAGAATACACAGGTCTGTTAGCCGCTTTGGGCATAAAATAATACATAAGTCCTAAAAATGGTGTAGTCAAGAAAAATGCCACTGCATTGTGCCCATACCACCATTGTACTAAAGCATCTTGAACCCCTGCGTAAACAGAATATGATTTTAGACCATTAACAGGCAATTCTAAACTATTAAAAATATGCAACACTGCTACTGTTACGAAAGTAGCTATATAAAACCAAATGGCAACATAAAGATGTCTTTCTCTACGGCGCAAAATAGTCATGATCATATTTACACCAAATACCACCCAAATTAGAGCTATAGCAATGTCTATTGGCCATTCTAATTCTGCGTATTCTTTAGAGGTTGTATAGCCTAAAGGTAAAGAAATGGCTGCAGCAACAATAATTAACTGCCATCCCCAGAAGTTTAAGTTCGTTAAAAAATCACTATACATTCTGGTTTTTAATAATCGCTGAATAGAATAGTAATAACCTGCAAACATTGCATTACCTACAAAAGCAAAAATTATTGCATTTGTATGTAAAGGGCGTAAACGTCCGTAGCTCAACCACGAGATACCATCTGTAATATTAGGGAATAAATACATTGTTGCTAACAATAGCCCTACTAACATACCTACTACCCCAAAAACTATGGTTGCGTATATGAACTTGTTTACAATTTTGTTGTCATAATAAAATTGTTGCATTTCCATAATTAAATTTGTTTTTCTGAATTTATATTTGTTTTGGGTTTACTTTTTTTGAGCTCATCTTCGAATAACATACGAACCGAAGGAGTATAATCATCATCAAACTGACCACTTTTCACCGCTCTAATGAATATATAGAGAAAAGTAACAGCTAATACGATACTGATACAGATTAGTAAATAAATAATACTCATACCTTTATTTTTATACCTCAAAGTTACCTTGACTATATGGGATAAAATATGATTTTTATCATACTCTTTATTTTGTTTAAAATTTACACTCTATCTTATTATAAAACCCTTAAAATCTGAATTTTACAATCCTCTTTTAGACGCATAAAAATTACTCATTAATGTTACAAAACTTACAATAGTAATAGTACTCAACGGCATTATGATAGCTGCTACGATAGGTAACAAATTACCTGTTACAGCATAACTTAACCCCACAACATTATATAGGAGTGATAATACAAAACTCATATAAATAGTTTTCATCGCATTTTTCGAATATTTCATAAAAAAATCAATCTTTGAAAATTGGGTAGCATCTAAAATCCCATCACAAGCAGGAGAAAACACATTTACATTTTCTGAAATAGCAATTCCTATATTACTTTGAGCCAATGCTCCAGCATCGTTTAATCCATCCCCTACCATCATCACATTATCCCCCCTCTTTTTGAAGTTTTTCTATATATTGCAATTTTTCTTCTGGTTTTTGATTGAATACTAAACATGTAGAAGAAGGTAGCATTTTTTCTAAAATTTTCCTTTCGCCATCATTATCACCTGATAAAACGACTAATTTGTATCTCTTTGATAAATTTTCAAATAATTGTTCTAATCCTTCCCTATACTGATTGTTAAACACATAATTTCCTTTATATACTCCGTCAATTGCAACGTGGACTTTGGTTTTCTTATGAGTATTTTCACTCATGTGTTCTAAAAATTGTGAAGAGCCTAACTTAACCGAGCGTCCATTCAACTCAGCAAAAATTCCTTTACCTATTATTTCTTCAAAATAAGTAATTTCTATTTTTTCTTGAGTTGGAATAAAATCATATAACCTTCTGCTTAGAGGATGATTAGAAGTACGGAGTACGTTTTTTAAAAGTTTTAATTCATCATCATTAAATTCACTACCTTCATAAGTTATAGATGTCTTTTTGTTCGTTGTAATGGTTCCTGTTTTATCAAAAACAATTGTATCTACTTTTGCTAATTGTTCTATAACCGTAGCATTTTTCAAATAAAATTTTCTGTATCCCATTATACGAAGGACATTTCCTAATGTAAAAGGAGCGGTTAATGCTAATGCACAAGGACAAGCCACTATTAAAATTGCCGTAAAAACATTAAATGCTGTAGAAAGTTCTTGGAATATCCAAAAGGCAAAAGACACAAAGGCCAACAATAATAAAGCAGGTGTAAAATACTTACTAATAGTATCTGTAATTGTTTTGTATTTTTGTTCTACTCGTTTTTGAAAAACATCATTACTCCACAATTGTGTTAAATAACTTTGTGAAACTGAATGCAAAACTTCTATTTCTATAATTTTTCCTATTTGTTTTCCTCCTGCATATACCTTATCTCCTGATTTTTTCTTCATTGGTATTGCTTCTCCCGTAACAAAACTATAATCAATAGAAGCTTCTGACGAAATCAGAATACCATCCACAGGTATTAATTCTTGATTACGAATCAGTAATCGGTCTCCTTTAGTTATATTGTATACTTGAATAGGTTCTTCATTTCCATTCGTATTAATTTTAGTAATTGCAATTGGAAAATACGATTTGTAATCGCGCTCGAAAGACAAAAAGTTATATGTTTTTTGTTGAAATAACCTTCCTAATAACATAAAGAAAATCAACCCACACATACTATCAAAAAAACCTTGCCCATAATCAAAAACTATGTCAATTGTACTCCGTACAAACATTACTATAATTCCTAAAGCAATAGGAATATCTATATTTAACATTTTTGATCGAATGCTTTTCCAAGCAGACATATAATAACTCGAAGCTGAATAAAAAAAAAGGAGGTAATGATAAAGCAAAAATCAACCATCTAAAAAATCCTTTATATTGCTCAATCCAGAACTCTCCTACCTCAAAATATTCTGGAAAAGAGAGTAACATGATATTGCCAAAGGAAAAAAAGGCAATACCAATTTTATAAATTAAAGTCCTATCTACTTCTTGTTTTTTATTTTCGTAATTTTCTAAACTAATATAAGGTTCGTAACCAATCTTACTGAGTATTTCAACAATTTCTTTTAAATTAATGATTTCTGGACTATAAGTAATTCTAACTTTCTTTTGATGAAAATTAACTTGCGAACTAACAATCCCTCTCATTAATTTTTGAAGATTTTCTAAAATCCAAATACAAGAACTACAATGTATATGAGGTATATACAAAGAAATAATATGAGTCCTTTCTTCTTCAAAATCTAATAATTTGGAAACTATTTTATCATCATTCAAAAAATTGTATTTCCCTTTTACATCTTGTGGGGTAGCTCCAGGAGATTTTTCGAAATCATAATAACAAATCAAATCATTTTGACTAAAAATCTCATATACTGTTTTACAGCCCACACAGCAAAAAGATCTATCTTCAAAATCAATTTTTTCTCTTTCTACAATATCATTTCCGCAATGGAAACAACTCATTTTATCCATAAATTTATTTGCTCTTTAAAACCTTTAACAAAATTCTTTCCTTATTCATAATTTTACTATGATATTTATCATACTTTAAATATCTTTGAACGCTGAATTTTGTGATATGAGCAAATGTGAACAATGTATCGTTAGACAATTCAGTTCTTTGAAGGCTCTAACAAAGGACGAATTATTACGAATGGCCGAATGTAAAACTTCGTATACCATTAAAAAAGGCGAACCTATCTTTGAAGAAGGCGAGATGACTAATGGAATCTTTTGTATAAAAGATGGAGTTTGTAAAATGACCAAACTAAGTACAAATGGCAAAGACCAAATTGTAAAACTAGTAAAAGCTGGTGAACTTTTAGGACAGCGATCTATGATTAGTGAAGAACCGGCTAATTTAAGTGCTGTTGCCTTAGAAGATATGGAAGTTTGTTTTGTTCCCAAAAGTGAAATATTAAAATTTTTTAATCAAAACAATCAGTTTTCTATGAATGTCATGAAAACAATATGTAGCGATTTAAAAGAGGCTGATGATCACATGGTCTCAATGGCTCAAAAAAGCGTAAAAGAACGTTTAGCCGAAACACTCCTCTATTTAGAAGAAACCTTTGGTAGCAATGAAGATGGTTCACTTCGTATCCAGCTCTCTCGCGAAGAATTAGCTGGTATGATAGGTACTGCCACCGAAAGCTGTATCAGATTACTTTCCGAATTAAACAAACAAGAATTAATCAGTATATCAGGAAAAAAAATAGCCATTAAAAATAAAAATCAATTACGAAAAATGGCAGAGTAAACTTTAAAATTATTATTTATTTTACTTTTTTTATCTAAAATATAAGAACTATCCTTATATAGAATAAAATAAAATTCTTATACCATTTAAACTTTTAAACTTCCTCATAATATTTTTTTTAACCTTTATAGTGTCCAAAAAGTTCGCAATCTTGTTCATTTCGACCAAAGGGAGAAATCACATAGTTCTGATTATGAGACTATTCCTTACACAGGAGAGACAAACTGCATGTTGATTTAGGCACTATCCTACAAAAGCAATAAAAATGAATGTTGGTTCTCGATGCGCTTCGCGCTCGAACTAATAATGATTTCAATTATATACTCAACCCTTTGTTCGAATTGTTTTAAAATAAAAAAAAACAGATCGAGAATTTTACCTTTTAATCCAGTATATTTTAAGTTTTAATGGTATTATTTAGATTCAAAATCATTTTTACATTCAATAAACTTATAACATCTTTAATCTTACAATAAAAAAACAAACCCCGTTTTGGGCTATTTTCACTCAAAACAGGGTTTAAATTCAAAAAAACTTAATATTTAGGAAACTTTTTTCGTTTTACCTTTCTTATAAATAAGTATTTATATACAAAAAACAATCTTACATTAGAGATTAGTCTTTACCTCAATTTAACTTATTCTTAAAAAACGCTTTTAAAAATTAATTTATTTTATTAAAATCTTTTTTCTAATAGTGTATTGATCTGATTTTATATCTAGCAAATAAACTCCTTTAGGATTATCTGAAATATTAATTTCATCATTAGATGTTAAAGATTTGAATGATTTTTCAAAGACTAATTTACCTGAAACATCATATATAGCCATTTTTAAAGGTTCATTAATATTAACATTTAATCTAAAAACACCATTAGAAGGATTAGGAAAAACACCTCCTTTATTCACATCTAATTCATGATTTTCTAAAGCGAGCGTTCCGCTTGGTAAAGCTACTCTCCATATTCCTCTTCCATAAGTAGAAGCTGTTAAATTATTTTCAGAAGTATTAATTTTTAACTCTGTTATCTTAACTCTAGGTAGACCATTACTAAAAAGACTCCAAGAATTAGATTCTTCGTCAAAATAATATACCCCTAAATTTGTTCCTACATAAACAGAATTTTTTTCATTTCCTTGTGCAGCTATACAATAACTAACCGAATAAGGCAAATTATACGTTATATTTACCCAAGTCTTTCCTGAATCAGCTGTTTTATAAACCTTTGAACCGTATATTATATAAAAGATATTAGGATTTACAGGATTAAAACAAATTGCTACTAAAGTTTTTGCATACATCCCAGGAGCAGGAGGAAGATTAATAACCCTTGGGACCAAATTACCTGAACTATCTTTGTTTTCATCTGTATAAATTAATTCATCAAAATTAGGATTAGCAGCACTTTTTCTATAATACAACAACCTATTAGGATATAATGGATTAACTTTCATATTTCTTATATTATACCCATTAGAATTATTAGTTCTTGGTTGCCAAGACCTATTTTCTAATTCCTCTATTTCTTTCCAACCACCATAAATATTTCCCGCACTTGATATTTCAAGAGGAGTAACCCACTCTCCCCGTGGATGACTCACAACAAAAGAACCTTCTGCTTTTAAATTAAAATCATATTTATATAAATTTCCTCCATATTGTGTAAAACCGTATGCTAAATTAGGCATTACAGGATTTATTGCAGCATCCATACCATCTCCTCCATAGAAATTAACCCAAGTATCATTATCCGATATAAATCCCCCATTATCTTGTAAGCCTCCCACTAATCTAGAATTCGTAGATGGGGAAGTATCTATTTTATAAAACTGACTTATTTGTAAACCAAACGTTCTATTCACAAAAGTATTACCATTATCTTTAGAAATATAAATTCCACCATCTGATGATACATACACATTAGACCCTACTGTTCTTATATCATGAATATCCGCGTGTGTATATCGTTGATCTAAAACACTCCCCCAATGATTCAAAGAAGTAAAAGTCTTTCCTCCATCATTTGAACCCCATAAATTCAAACATCCCGTATAAACTAAATCTTTATTAGTTTGCGATACCGCCAATCCTAAATCATAATAGCTCTGGTAACTTTCTAAAACATTAGTTGAATCATTTTTAAGCGTAAACGTTTCTCCTGAATCAACTGACAAATAAACCCCTTTAAATCCATTTAAAACACCAGATGTATTAGCACCTAACAAATACAAATAATTAGAGTCCGCTTGAGTAGTTGCCATAATCATTTTTTTTACTCCCACAAAACTTTTCTTTAATTCCCAAGTCAAACCATTGTCAATACTCTTATAAATAAAAGTATCATCCCCATTTGAAGTAGAAGCATATACCACATTGGAGTCATTAGGCTTAAATGCAATCTGAAAAACAATCTCTTCCTCTGAAGTTTGCTCAAAAGTAAGCCCTCCATCCTGCGAACGATACACCCCTGAATTTGTCCCTACAATTACAACATTGCTATTATTAGGATCTATCAATATTGTTCTCCCATAATTTATATCCGTCAAACCCATTTTTATCCAAGTTTCACCCCCATCATTTGATTTATAAAGACCATCAAATCCTACATTTGCACCATCTGCATCTCCTGTCATTGCATATATAACGTTCGTATTGTTAGGATCTATCGCTAATCCTGAAATACCTATTGAATCAATAAAATCAGTTTTAGGAGACCAACTTAATCCTCCATCTGTAGATTTCCAAACACCTCCTGTAGCTGCTCCTATATAAATTACATTTTCATTAGTAGGATCCGTAACAGAACAGTTTACCCTACCTTGCCCTGTACTCCAAGAACCTTTATTAGTATATGTAAAAGGACCAACAGGTGTCCACAAATTATTTAATGCCTCTCTATAAACTTGATCACTTAAAGAAGGGCTTTCTTTAAATTCAACTTTCATCTTATTAATAGCGCTCGAATTAGGTAAATAACCATTCTCATCTACCTCAAAACTTGCCATATATTTCCATCTCTGATATACCTTCCATCCACTCCCCTTTGCATTAATATCACGATTATTAAAAGATTCTTCCACTCTTCTATCAATTTCATCAAATTTAATAGTCTTATTTTCAATTGACTTATATAATTTTTGATTAAAAATAAAAGACTGTGAATAAAAATTAAAATTTAAAAACAATAATGTTGTTACTAAATAGTTTCTCATAATCTTGTTTGTTATTTTTACACAAAATAAACCAAAATAATAACTAATACTTTAAAAAAACGACGAAACGCACAAAAATCCTTTCAAGTGTTTTGAAATTCAAATTTCATTTTTCAAAAAGTAAATATTACATTTGCAATGACAAACACAACAACACACAACAATGATTCATTTTTTTGGTAACTCAACCAACACTGTATTTGCTGTACAAACGCAAAACGAATTATCGACAGAAGATATCAACAAATTAAACTGGCTTTTTGGCAACGCACATAAAATAGAAAAATCCGTATTGGCGGATTTTTTTGTTGGTCCTCGTGCCGCTATGGTGACTCCTTGGAGTACCAATGCTGTTGAAATCACTCAAAATATGGGCATCTCTGGAATTATTCGTATCGAAGAATCCCAAAAGGTAACCGAAGATTTCGCTGATTTTGACCCCATGTTGTCTCAAAAATACTCGGAGTTAAATCAAGAAATTTATACCATCAATATTCAACCCGAAGCCATTCTGGAAATTGAAGATATTGAAGCTTACAACCAACAAGAAGGTTTGGCTTTAAGCCCAGAAGAGGTTGAATATTTACATAATCTTTCAACTAAAATTGGAAGAAAACTAACCGATTCTGAAATTTTTGCTTTCTCACAAGCCAATTCAGAACACTGCCGTCACAAAATTTTCAACGGAACTTTTGTCATTGACGGCGAAGAACAACCTACTTCCCTATTCAAATTGATTAAAAAAACTTCTGAAACACATCCTAACGAAATTGTTTCAGCCTATAAAGACAACGTAGCTTTTGTAAAAGGACCTACTGCCGTTCAGTTTGCTCCAAAAAGTGCTGACAAACCTGATTTTTACCAAGAAAAGGAATTCGATTCGGTATTATCCTTAAAAGCTGAAACCCACAACTTCCCTACCACGGTAGAACCTTTCAACGGCGCCGCTACAGGTTCAGGAGGTGAAATCCGTGACCGTTTAGCAGGTGGACAAGGTTCATTACCCTTAGCTGGTACAGCGGTGTACATGACTTCTTACTCACGTTTAGAAGAAAATCGCCCTTGGGAAAATGCGATGGACGAAAGAGCTTGGTTGTACCAAACACCTATGGATATTTTAATCAAAGCATCAAATGGTGCTTCCGATTTTGGAAATAAATTTGGTCAACCGCTTATTACGGGTTCGATTTTAACTTTTGAACACGAAGAAGAGGCTCGCAAATTAGGTTTCGACAAAGTAATCATGCAAGCCGGTGGTATTGGTTACGGAAAATTAGAACAAGCAAAAAAACACGAGCCTAAAGCAGGCGACAAAATCGTTATTTTAGGGGGTGAAAACTATAGAATTGGTATGGGAGGTGCTGCGGTATCTTCCAGCCGATACAGGTGCTTTTGGTTCAGGTATCGAATTAAACGCAATTCAACGTTCTAACCCAGAAATGCAAAAACGTGCGGCTAATGCCATTCGTGGTTTAGTTGAAAGTGACAACAACCCTATCGTTTCTATTCACGACCACGGAGCTGGTGGGCACTTAAACTGTTTATCAGAACTAGTAGAAGCTACAGGAGGACATATCGATTTAGATAAATTACCAGTGGGTGACCCTACCCTTTCGGCTAAGGAAATTATTGGTAATGAATCGCAAGAACGTATGGGATTAGTCATTGGTGAAAAAGACATTGAAACACTAAACCGTATTGCGGAAAGAGAACGTTCGCCTATGTACACTGTGGGTGATGTAACGAATGATAATCGTTTTACTTTCGAATCGAAAACAACTGGGGCAAAACCGATGGATTATGCGTTAGAGGATTTCTTTGGTAGTTCACCTAAAACGATTATGACGGATAAAAAGATTAATCGTAACTATTCAAATCCTGATTATACTATTGCTGATGTTCCTAACTACTTAAACCAAATGCTACAGTTGGAAGCCGTTGCTTGTAAGGACTGGTTAACCAACAAAGTTGACCGTTGTGTAGGCGGACGTGTAGCGAAACAACAATGTGCAGGACCGTTACAATTACCATTGAATAATGTGGGTGTAATGGCATTAGATTATAAAGGTAAAGAAGGTATTGCGACTTCTATTGGACATGCGCCTGTAGCAGCAATTGTAGATCCAGTTGCAGGTTCAAAAAATGCGATTGGTGAGGCACTATCCAACTTAGTTTGGGCGCCTTTAAAAGACGGATTACAATCGGTTTCCTTATCAGCGAACTGGATGTGGCCTTGTAAAAATGAAGGGGAAGATGCCCGTTTGTACGAAGCGGTAAAAGGTTGTTCGGATTTTGCTATTGAATTAGGCATCAATATCCCAACAGGTAAAGACTCGCTTTCTATGAAGCAAAAATACCCTAACGATGAAGTAATTGCACCAGGAACGGTTATTATTTCGGCTATGGGAAGCTGTTCAAACATTACCAAAGTAGTTGAACCTGTACTTAAGAAAAACGGTGGTAACATTTACTATATCAACCTTTCACAAGATACTTTTAAATTAGGAGGTTCTTCTTTTTACCAAATTTTAAATAAAATTGGTAACGAAGTTCCAACGATGAAAGATGCTGTTTATGTACGTAAAGCATTCAACGAAATCCAAAATCAAATCAAAGAAAGAAACATCAGTGCAGGACACGATGTAGGTAGCGGTGGTTTAATTACTACTCTACTTGAAATGTGTTTTGCAGATGTAAATGTGGGCGCAATCATTGATTTAACAATATTAAACGAAGCCGATACGGTAAAAGCCTTATTCAACGAAAACATTGGGTTGGTATTCCAGTCTAATTTAGGCGATGATGCCATCGATTTAGCTTTTGCAAAACGCAATGTAAAAGTATTCAAAATAGGAACCGTTACTGGAAGGAAACACCGTTTCAATCAAAAACTTCAATGACCATTTCAATTTTGATGTAGCTCAGTTAAGAGATACTTGGTACAAAACTTCCTTCCTTTTAGATTCAAAACAATCTAAAAACGGAATGGCTCAAGAAAGATACACTAATTACAAAAATCAACCTTTACAGTTTGCATTCTCTGAAAATTTCAACGGTATGAAACCTGAAATTCCAGCAGGTGCGCGTCCTAAAGCGGCTATCATCCGTGAAAAAGGAAGTAACTCGGAGCGTGAAATGGCAAATGCGATGTACTTAGCTGGTTTTGATGTAAAAGACGTACACATGACCGACTTAATTTCGGGTCGTGAAACCCTTGAAGATATCCAATTTATTGGTGCTGTGGGTGGTTTCTCTAACTCCGATGTACTAGGTTCAGCAAAAGGTTGGGCAGGTGCTTTCTTATACAACGAAAAAGCCAATACTGCTTTACAAAACTTCTTCAAACGAGAAGATACTTTATCGGTTGGAATTTGCAACGGTTGTCAGTTGTTAATGGAATTAGAGTTAATTAATCCAGAACACGAAGTACACGGCAAAATGCACCATAACACGTCTAACAAACACGAGAGTGGTTTTACTTCAGTTAAAATCCAAAAGAATAACTCGGTGATGTTGTCTTCTTTAGAAGGATTGACTTTAGGGGTTTGGATTTCGCACGGTGAAGGTAAATTCAAATTACCGTACGGTGAGGACAAATACAATATTGTAGGTAAATATGCGTACGAAGGTTATCCAGCTAACCCAAATGGTTCCGACTATAACACTGCCATGATGTGCGACACAACAGGACGTCATTTAGTAATGATGCCACATATTGAGCGTTCAATCTTCCCTTGGAACTGGGCACACTACCCAGACCGCGAGCAAAAAGATGAGGTTTCGCCTTGGTTAGAAGCTTTTGTCAATGCTAGAAAATGGATTGAGAATCAAAATAAATAAAAGGAAAGCGGTTGTAAGACCGCTTTTTTTGTGGGGTATTTTTATCTTTGAGAATAAATAGGTGAATTTTAATTTAAGCGCAATAAACAAAACACTTTTAAAAAAATATTATGGAAATTTTTAAAACAGCAGAATTTTGGTATTTTTTAATTCCTGTTATCATAGGATTTGTTATTTACCTTTTAGACAAAAGTGTCAAAGAAAAGAAAAAACATCTTTTAATTTTATTTAAATCAAATCAAACTATTTCAAAAAACATACAAGAAAAACTGCGAGGGTTTATTGTAGAATTTAGTGCTTCAAATGCAATCGCATTTCCTGAAAAAAATGTAACTTACGGAACTTGGCTAGAAATGATGTCCGAGGAATACAAAAAAATCTTTCAGATGAATTATACGAATTCACAAAAAGGAGAAAATACCAAAACCAACATTACTGTCAATGACTGATTCATTAAATAGGCAAAATGAAGCTTTAAGATTGATAGAAATTGATATGGATTTAATAATAAAAAAGGCTAAGGAAGGAAGAGTGTAACAATTTAAAATGTAGACAATAGTAGTGTCTTTTACATTTTAGGAATGAATTATTCTGTAAGCCTGTCATTTCGACCAAAGGGAGAAATCACATAAAGGGAATAAGACACTACTTAAATTTGATTATGTGATTCCTCCTTGCGTCGGAGTGACAAACTAGACGGTTATTCATTTACTATAAAAATTATTCATAATCTTGTCATCCCGACACAAGGAGGGATCACATAAAGTGAGTAACGCATAGCTAATAAAGTTTAACCTAGATTATGTGACTCCTCCCTAGATCTGAGTGACAAACTCGACGGTGATTTTTTAGGAATGAATTATTCACTAATCTTGTCATCCTGAGAAACGAGACTCGAACGAAGTGAATGGCGAAGCAAATCAAATAAAGTGAGTAAGACACTACCTGAATCTGATTATGTGACTCCTCCTTGCGTCGGAGTGACAAACTAGACGGTTATTCATTTACTATAAAAATTATTCATAATCTTGTCATCCCGACGCAAGGAGGGATCACATAAAGTAAGTACACAATGCTTGAATTTGATTATGTGACTCCTCCCTAGATCTGAGTGACAAACTAGACGGTTATTCATTTACTATAAAAATTATTCGTAATCTTGTCATTCCGACGCAAGGAGGAATCACATAAAGTAAACACAATGCTTTTAAAAATTGACTTGGGTTATGTAACTCCTCTTCCGCAGTGACAAACTCAATAACAAAAAATAACTTATAATATGGATCCATTCAATCCTCAAAAAGGTTTTCATACATATTATGTTTATATCATCACAAACGATTTTCGTTCGACCTTTTACATTGGAATAACAAACAATCTTAAACTCAGATTGGAACAACATAGATTAAACATAGAAATCGGTAATAAAACATTTGCAGCAAAATACAACTTAAAACATTTAGTTTATTACCAAACATTTACTTGGGTTCAAGAAGCGATAGCAAGAGAAAAAGAGTTAAAAAATTGGAGACGAGAGAAGAAATTAGAATTGATTAAAGAATTCAACCCTAGCTTTGAGTTTTTGAATCATTTTTTTGAATAACTGTATTAAATATTAAATTCTTTATGCGACTCCTCCTTGCGTCGGAGTGACAAACTGGACGGTGATTTTTTTTATTAAAATTTATTCGGTAAGCCTGTCATTTCGACCAAAGGGAGAAATCAAATAAAGTGAGTAAGACAATACTTAAATTTGATTATGTGACTCCTCCTTGCGTCGGAGTGACAAACTGAACGTTGATTTTTTTATTAAAATTTATTCGGTAAGCCTGTCATTTCGACCAAAGGGAGAAATCAAATAAAGTGAGTAAGACAATACTTGAATTTGATTATGTGACTCCTCCCAAGGTCGGAGTGACAAACTGGACGGTGATTTTTTAGGAATGAATTATTCGGTAATCTTGTCATCCCGACACAAGGAGGGATCACATAAAGTGAGTAACGCATAGCTAATAAAGTTTAACCTAGATTATGTGACTCCTCCTTGAGTCGGAGTGACAAACTAGACGGTTATTCATTTACTATAAAAATTATTCATAATCTTGTCATCCCGACGCAAGGAGGGATCACATAAAGTAAGTACACAATGCTTGAATTTGATTATGTGACTCCTCCCAAGGTCGGAGTGACAAACTGGACGGTGATTTTTTTATTAAAATTTATTCGGTAAGCCTGTCATTTCGACCAAAGGGAGAAATCACGTAAAATGAGTAAGACACTACTTGAATTTGATTATGCGACTCCTCCTTACGTTCGTGACAAAATGAACATTTATTTATTTTTCTATAATCTTTTTAAGAATCTCAACAAAGCAACTTAAAATAAGTTTATATTTACAAAAAACTTTCAAAATGGGATTCGGACTTTTGTTTCTATTTATTCTAGTTTTATACTTAAAGACTAGTGACTTAAAAAAAGATGTTAACAACACTTTATCTGATATTAATAAATTAAAAAGGAAAATAATTCGTTAAAAAAAGAATTAGAAAGTTTGAAACTCAAGCTTGAGAACGGTTTTATTACTCCAACACCTAGTATACCCGAAACTGAAAAACCTTTTGAAGTCACACAAGAACAAAAAATTGAAAGTGTTTCACGTATTGATATCGAATTTGTTCCTTCTGATACTATAGAAGAAAAACAAGTCGTACCTGAACCTATTAACATTACAACCGAAGTAACTCCCGAGTTTGTTACCCCAATTATTCATGCCACACCTGATGAAAAAACAGAAGTAACTTCAACAGTAACAGATCAAGAAGTATTATCTACAAAACCTGTTATCAATAAAATAGTTGAAGAAAAAGAAACTGTTCCTTTTACAAAACAACCTATTAGAGAGAAAGTTTACCAAGAAAGTGCTTTTTCAATTTTCTTAAAAAAAGCCGAAAAACAATTTGCAGACAATTGGACTGGAATTCTTGGAACTGCCATTATGGTTCTAGGAATTGGTTACTTAAGTATTTATACCGCTTTGAAAGTGTCGCCTTTTTTTAGAATCCTAATTTTATGGTTATATGCTGGCTTATTGATAGGTTCTTACTATATCTTAAAAAAGAAAGAAAAATGGATAAGTACAGGTTTATGGCTTCGAAGCGCAGGTGCCAGTTTGTTTTTATTTAGTTGTTTTGGTGCTTCCCAAATTGATTCTTTAAGTTTTATTTCCAATACAGCAATGGGTTATGCGTTTATTGGTCTTGGAATAGGTTTAAATTTATATATAGGTTACATCGTTAAAAAACAAACTTTTTTATCGCTACACGTTGTCTTGAGTATCTTAATACTTTGTGTGATTCCAGATAAATTATTAATTACATTTTTATTAGCAGCTATTACAGTTACAATAGGTATCATTCTTTCTTATAAAGAAAAATGGGAATATCACTTGTTAATAGTCATTATTGGTTTTGTGATATTCGATATTTGGTTCAATGCACAAGGAACAAAATTAACCACCACAGAAAACATTCTAGCTATTTTAGGTATCATTATGGTTGCAGGTAGTTGTGTATTTATGCAATACAGAGCCATTTATGAAAACTCTCATTTTGACAAACCTGCCTTTATTACCCATTTGACCAATTGGCTTTTGTTTGCAACGGGATTAGTATTACACGCGACGGGAAGTAAATTTAAAATAGTTGTATTATTCCTAGGTGCCCTAATTTGCTTTTTTATGGCACTCAAAGCGAGAAAGAAAAAAGTGTACTGGTTATATAATTTAGACGGTATGGTTTCTTTTATATTAGCCGGATTGAGCATTATTATGTTGAATGATTGGAATATAGGACTTGATATTATTGCTTTTATTCTTTATTGTCTTGTTCTCGTTTGTTTATTCATTGTACATAAAGAGAAGGAAGTTCTACTGCATAAAATATTACTAGGTGTTAATCATTTTATGGTTGTTGCTTTAATTATTTTCTTTTTATTATTAGAAACCAATAGTATTGCTCCAAACCAGAGTTTTAATATTTTATTTTCTTCTATCCTACTCTTTTGTATAGCGATAGCTGTACCTATAATTTCTCAGATAAAAAAGAATTTCTAGAAGTTGATTCTCTTTTCCTAGAAAAAAGCATTAGCATCAATGGCCTATTAGCGATGATTGTTTCAACTATTATTGTTTTGAAATGCAATGCTTTATACGGAAAGGCTTTTTACTATGCTGTAATTGCATTTGCCGGAATATGGTTTGTTTTAAAATGGAAATTTAAGGCTAAAACTTTTGAAATAGGTAGCGTTATTTTTTACTTACTGACTATCGTAATTGGTCTCTTGCTAATTCAAGTACAAGATAAAACCTATCAAGATGGACTGTTTAGTTTTGGTTTATTAAGTATCATAGTCCTAAATTGGTACCAAAAAGAATTTTACAAGAACGATTTTTATATTCGCTTTTTCGGAATTATGGGGGTAAATATTTTACTACTAATCTTTAGTTTTAAATATCTAACTCATTTTGAAACACTACAAATTTTGAGTCTGTGTGGTATCGCTTTATTAAATCACGAATTTCTTTGGATTTCTTATAAAAGAAAAAATCTTTGCAATAAGAATCAATCGATTTTATATCTGTTCTACTTTTTATTTATAATTATAGGTACTATAACTTTTATTTTCAAAACAACTGCTTTTTCAAATGCAAACATAGGTTTTATCAGCATTGAATTCTACTTATAGAATCCTATGTTTTATTTACAAAAAGATTTAGAAAAAACATAGGTGACAATTTACCTAATTGGGAAAAATTGAATGTTTTTAATACCGAGTTTATTATTATTACAACATTAACTTTTGGTATTTCATGCTTAAAAACGACGTATTTACCTATATACATTGCCTCTTTAGGAGTAATTTTCTTTATTGCTTTTCAAAAATTCATAGAATGTAAACGCTTTTTAGTCTATTCATTTGCACTAACTGTAGTTGCTATTATTTTAATGGTATCTACGGCTTTAAATAATTCTACAAATGATTATTTTGTTTACCTATCTCAATTTATAACATTTGCAATCACTTTAGGATACTCTTATTTATATATCACGGATAAGAATTTACCTGAAGATAAAAATTACTCATTTGTCCTGCCTTATATTCAAAATATAGGTCTGTTATTGATATTACTTATTCAATTAAAAACCAATTGCATTTCCTTATTTTTAATGCTTCTTGCCATAACTAACTACTTTGTAATAACCCGTTTCAAAGTAAAAGTCCATCATTTTACCATCGCTATAATTGGTTTACTATCTATAGCCACCTCTTTATATTATAGTGTTTTGCAATGGAATCATTTTAGCCTGAGTGATTGGTTTTTACAATTAGGAGCAATTGCTCTTGGGATAGTATTAGTTGGTTTATTAGACAAAACAGAAAAAGTTGAATCCCTAAAATCGTATCACCAAATCACCTTAAATGCTTGGTTATCGTTTATTATGTTCTCCCAATTAGAACATAAATGGTTACCTATCTTTTGGTGTGTCGTAGCTATACTAAATCTTTACTTATATCATAAGAAAATTGGCAAAGTTAAAAACATCCATTTTGTGTATTATCTGTTGGCTAATTTACATCTAGCTTTCTTTAGCTTTAACTTTTATGAAACTAGATTTTTAATCTTTTATCTGTTACTATTTATTTTACTAGCTGTTTATATATATCTGAGTTATAAATGGACCGAAGAATTTAAACAAAAAAACAGCCTGTTGATTTACCCTGCTACATTAAGTATAGGTTGCTTTTTATATTTGACTTTTGATAAAGGAATATTAACCTTCTTCTGGATATTAGAAGCTTTAGGATTACTTATTTTAGGCATTGCTTTAAAAGAGAAATATTTCCGATATGTATCACTTTCCTTGGTTGGCTTGTGTATTATCCGACTGATGTTCTTTGATTTATCAAATGCCGACTTCCTGATTAGAGCTTTAGTATTACTGGGCGTAGGTGTGGTTTTACTAGTAATGAATACTTTATTTAAAAAATATAAGGATAGGTTTGACTAAAATTAGTTTTTATTTAAAACTAATATATTACTTATTTTAAGAGAGAGGAATATATTTTTCTATTTTTAAAAAAAGATTAGAGAAGATTAAATTAATAGGAATAGATTTTTATATAATAGTCTTTTGATAATCTACAGACAAGTCAATAAATTAAGATTTTGAGGTAATAATATTACTTCATAAAATTTTATTAGTTTTGTATAGATGACGGAAAAAAATTTATATATCATCTCGGGTTGTAATGGTGCTGGAAAAACCACTGCATCTTTTGCCATATTGCCTGAAATTTTAGATTGCAAAGAATTTGTAAATGCAGATGAAATTGCGAAAGGACTCTCTCCTTTTCAACCTGAAAAAGTAGCCTTTGAAGCGGGTAGAATTATGCTTCACAGAATAAATGAGTTATTTATACAGAATGAAAGTTTTGCTTTTGAAACTACCTTATCAACAAGAAGCTATAAAAATAAAATAATTGAGGCTAAGAATGAAAATTATAATGTAACTTTGTTGTTCTTTTGGTTAAGAACAATAGAGTTAGCAAAAGAGAGAGTAAAAACAAGGGTAAAAGAAGGAGGGCATAATATACCTGAATATATTATAGAAAGAAGGTACAAAAAGGGTATCTTTAATTTATTTGATATTTATTTACCTATTGTAGAACAAGTCCTTATATTTGATAATTCAGAAGGAAATCATCAATTAATAGCTGAAAAATCAAGTAATGATGAATTAAATATCATAGATCTTAAAAAGTTCAACGAAATTAAAAATATTTATGACCAAAGAAGCTAAAATTGAACGTCGTAACAATATTATAAAAGGATTGGCTATAGCCTACCAAAAAATGTTAGAATTTAAGAAGGAACGAAATAGTGAGCTCGTTATCATTAAGGATGATAAAATTGTAAAAATTAAATTATAAAAAATATTTTTATTTTATGATTTAACTCTGAAAATCTAAGATTTTATTTCATATCGTTTTAAACTCAGATTAAAATAGACTCAGGCTGAAATCTACAGACAAGGCAGGTTCGCTCTTCCTTTATTTTTGTTTTTAAATAATTATCAGATATGATATTCAGATTAATAATTATCTAATAAAAAAACCTAACAACCATTATTGTTAGGTTTTTTATTTTAAAAATTTGAAATCCCTTTTTTAAATTTTTAAAATATCTATAATATGTATACTTGTTTTGTAATAGTTGCTCTTCCCCAATTATAGTTAGGAGGAGATGAGGACCACATATTAAAAAGGAAATTAGAATTAAAAGATGAATAATATTCTATATAACCATTAAGAGAATAGGTAATATTTACTGGAGAAGCTCCAGTGGTCAACTTTTCTATGTATGTATTAGTAATAGTTGCCATGTTTGCAGTAGAGCCATTTAATGGTGCAGTTTCATAATTATTTACAATTGTTGATTTCCTAGAGCCAGCTTCTGCTTCCAGTTCCATTCTTTAAAAATCGAACGCCATAGTATCCTACTACTTCTTGTTTAGGAAAATTTGAAATTCCTATAGGAACGGAATAGTTTATAATAATTATACAGTTTTTATTTGCAGGAAGGCTAATATTAGTTGACAAACCTAAATTCAAATTATTAACTATACCAGGAGCTGCTATTGAATAATTAACAGGATTTGAAGCTACAACTCCATCTACATCTGAGAGAAGATGTGTATTAAATGTTCCTATATTTCCATTACTATCACTCGTAAGTATTTGAGTTGAACTTGTGGTAACAGGAATATTGCAGATTCGTAAATTTCCATTTACATCTAATGTGGAAGTAGGAGAAGAAGTTCCTATTCCTAAATTACCCGCACTTGTCACTCTTAATCTTTCAACATTATTGGTTCTTGTTACAAAGTCATTTGCATTTGTTGTTCCTATAAAATTAGTGTTTGGATTCGTATTATTGTTACCTAAAATACTCCAATTGGTAGGTGTAGATGTATTTTGGTTGGTTAATAATAACCATTTAGTACCATCCCAATAATAAAAACCTGGTATTACATCATTTGGGGTTACACCTGCTGTTACAGTATTATAAACTATAGTACCTGCTACAATTGAGCCTCCTTGTGGATTTAACACGGGAGCTTCAATATTTGATGCCATCAATTCTACTCTTGGAGGTATTAACCCGCTTGTATTAGAACTAATATCTAATATTCCTTGGGGGTTACAGTCCCAATTCCCACTTGTCCATTAATTAATATAGAACTTAAAATAATAAAAATTAACAATAGTCTTTTTTTCATCCCTCTTACATTTAAAATCATTTACAAATTTAATAAATTAAGATTATTTTAGGTAATTTATAACAAAAATATTAGAGTTATCACTCTAAATATCAGTATTTTACTACAAAACACTCTTATATATAAAAGTCAATATCAATAATCGTACCAAAAAATATAATACAAAAAATATCATTTAAACTTAAAATATACTGGATTAAAAATAAAGTTCTCGATACGTTTTTCATTTTAAAACAACTCGAACAAACGGTTGAGTATATAATTGAAATCATCGTTAGTTCGAGCGCGAAGCGAATTGAGAACCAACACTAGTTTCTATTGCTTTTGTAGGATAGTGCCTAAATCAACATGCAATTTATAACTCCTACGTAAGGAGGTCTCTCATAATCAAGATTATGTAATTTCTCCTTTAATCGAAATGAACAAGATTGCGAACTTTTTGTACAGTCTCAAGGATAAAAAATAGTATTATGAGGAAATTTCAAAGTTTAAATCGTATAAGACTTTGCTTAAAAAAATATTTTATGAATTATTATATATTTTAATAAAATTAAAATAAGCTCAAATAGTTTTTAACTCTTCTGAAATAGTACAAAAAGATAATACAAACAATGTTACTTATAGAGAAGAATTTTTAATAAGACAAAATAACAAGTTCAGGTTTATTTTTTTACTTTTCAAGTTTTTTATTTGGTTCTAATTTTAGAATTAAAATAGTAGAAGGGATCTATAAAAGTTTAATTATGAGTTGTCAAAATTAATTTTATTTTACTTGTTCTCCTTTTATAAATGTATTAATAGGTTTTATATAAGGAATAGCATCTATATCCACTGTCATCAAATCATTATCATAAATAACAAAATCAGCCCACTTTCCTATTTCTAAACTTCCTTTTTCGTTTTCTTCAAAATTAGAATAAGCAGACCAAATGGTCATTCCTTTTATGGTTTCTTCTCTAGATAAGGCGTTTTCTGGTTGAAATCCTCCTTCTGGGTAATTTTTTAAATCTTTACGGGCAACCGAAGCATAAAAAGTAAGCATAGGATTTACTTCTTCTATTGGGAAATCAGTACCTAAAGCAATTATTCCTGCCTTGTTTAGCATTTTTTTATAAGCATAAGAATGTTTAATTCGTTCTTTACCTACTCGTTGTTCAGCCCAATACATATCTGATGTAGCATGTGTGGGTTGGACGGAAGGAATAATATTAGAAGAAAAAGCATCAAAATCTTGTTCTCGTATTATTTGTGCGTGTTCAATCTTCCATCTTCTATTGGGTTTGTCTTTTAAAACTTCTTTATAAATATTTAATAAAACGGTATTAGTAGAATCACCTATGGCATGGGAGTTCATTTGATATTCTGAATTTGCTATTTGTTTTGCTATTTTTTGTATATCGGTTACTGATGATAATAATGCTCCATGATGATTAGAACGATCGCTATAAGGCTGGTGTAAACAGGCTCCACGAGAACCTAATGCACCATCTCCCATAAATTTAAAAGATCTTACATTTAAATAATCCGTTTTATAAGGTCCTAATTGAGTATATAAATCTACATTATCTTGACTGGCACTTACCATGGCATAAATATTTATTTTTAATTCTTTTTTTTGCTGTAATGAATCTATCAAGTGAATGGTTTCTTTTTCTAATCCTGCTTCATTAATGGTTGTTAAACCATATTGAAACATTACTTGTTGGGCATCTTTAAGTGCTTGTACTTGATTTTTTTTACTTGGCTTTGGAATAATGTTATAGATTAAATCCATTGGATTATCAATTAAAATACCTGTTAGTGCTCCATTTTTCATTTGGATTTCTCCACCTAATACCTTTGTATTTGTTGTAATTTTTGCTAATTCTAGGGCTTTACTATTAGCTAGAAGAGCATGGCCATCAATTCTAGTTAAAACTATAGGTATGGTAGGAAACAATCTATCTAATTCTTCTTTTGTAGGAAATTCTTTAATTTTCCAATCATTTTGATCCCAACCACGTCCTGTTATAAAATCAAGATTTTTTTTTTTTTGAAAAGTAACTATTCGATCTAAAACTTCTTGGTAACTGTTAGTTCCTCTCAAATCTACTTTTTGAAGATTTAAGCCAAAACTATATAAATGAGCATGTGCATCATAAAGTCCTGGGAAAATATATTTTCCTTGTGCGTTAATCTTTTTAATTGATTGGTATTTTTTTATTATATCTGCAGTTTTTCCTATGTCTATAATTTTACCATTCTTTACTGCAAATGCTTCTGTTTTTGAAAATTTTTTATCAACGGTATAAACTGTAGCATTCGTAAGAATCATGTCTGCTTTTTGTTTTTGAGCTGAAGAGGTAAGACAAGTCAAAAGACTTAATTGTATTATAGATAAAATGGATTTCATTGTGGTCTTTTTCTTTGGTAGATATAATGTTAATGAACTTCTAAAACTTGGTATAAGACACCGTTTAGATCAAATTGATGAGATACTGATTGTCCTATTATTTTTTTTGCTAAAGGAGAATTGGGTGAGATCCCAAAAATAACCTGATCGTTTAATGTTAGTTTAGGCAAAGCACAACTGATAAAAACAATTAATTTATTTGTTTTTACAAGACTTCCTAGACCAATATTTTTATGTTTTTGTGATGTATCTATTTTTTTCTAAAATAGCTTTATATTCAATTGCTTCTCTTAATTTAGTGGATAATTTTTCTTGTTCGAGGTGCATCATAGATAAAGCCGTTTCATGTTTATCTCCTGCTGATCCTTTAGCATCATTTGAAGCATCTTCAGTGAGTTCTTTAATCATGTCTTGAAAGATGTCTACTCTATCTTGAAGTATTTGAAGATATTGGTTATGAATTTGTTGTTTTAATGTCATTTTAAGTATAAAATATTTTTTTGTAAAATATAATCATTAGAATAATAAGTATTATTATTAAAGAGTTCGTCTCTTTTATTTTTTTATAAATCAAATTTATAACTTGCTCCTCCCAATATTTGTATACCTTGCACAGGATAGTTTAACCATTTTTGATAATTTTGATTAGCTAAATTATTACCTTTTATAAAAAATGTTAAACGATCGTTGTGTTTATAACCTGTATATGCGTTAATATCAAAATAGGCTTCAATATTTTGTATTGAATCTGGATAAACAAAATCTGTTATATTCTTAAATTGATCTTTACGCTCGCCTATATAAAATAGTTGTGTTCCTGCATACCATTTTTTACCTATGGTAAAATCTCCTAAAAAACCAACTTTTATAATTGGCAAATTCCATGCTTCTAATTGAGTGTTTGTTTGATAAGAATTAAAAGTTGTATTAATTCCTAATGTTATATTTTTGTTTATATCTCCTTTTAACTCACCAAAAAAGATAAAATTTTTAATATCATCATATACTACATCAAATGAATTTCCATAACTATAATTTTCTGTAGGAGTAGACAAATAAGGATTGCTAATAAAAGGGCTTTATTCTTTATTGATTCGTAAGTTGATTTTAAATAATATGAAACTGTATTGGCTAGTTTCCCGTTTAAACCTACAAATAATGCGTATTGATGATCACTTGGTTGGGAATCTAAAGTAGGTGAAAAGAATTTATTTTGATTTACAAAATTTTGATAAGTTTGTTGCTCTAAACCTCCTTCTGCTCCAGCGGTTATTACCATTAGATCTCCTACTATTTTATAAGAGGCATAAATTTTTGGGTAGAAATAAAAACTTGATTGGGTTCCTTGATCTATTCCTGAGTAACGATTTTTTAATCGAGCTAAATAAGTTAATTCAACTCCAAAATCTAAAGACAAATCGTCTTTTTTAAAAGTAATACTAGGATGTGCGCTAAAAATGAATGAAGATTTCTGTATAGATAGATCTTTGCCTTGGTTGTTTTTATTTATTTGAAAACTTTTATCAAAAGAGGTATTAGCATAATCTAGGTTTATATTGAGTTTAAAGTCTGTCTGATTTACATCAAAGTTAAAACGAGGATTTAATATAAAACGATTTTCAGCAGATCCATAATCATCTAAAAATCCGATATAACGAACATTCATTTTATTTAAAAAGCTTTTAACGAACATTAGTTCAGCATCTGCCTTGAATGTATTATAGATGTGTTGAGGTTTTATAAGGTTAATATTGGTAGTATTGAAATTAGGATTCTTTAAGGGTAAACCATACCAATTATATCCTTCTCTATTGTAAGAAGCATCTAATTTTAATATATTTTGTTCAAATGTATAACTATAGAATCCACCAAGTAATAAGTCTTCATACCCATTATTTAATGGTATACCTGAAATACCTCCTCCTGAACCTAAATATCGCACGGTACCTCCTAAATATTGGCTATCATCTATATCATGAGCAATAAAAAGTTCTGAATTAAGCGTATTATAATTAGCATAAGCTGCTGATATATAATTAGTCCATATTTTTTCTTGTTTGCTTTTTTCTATCTGATCTGCTTTCCCTTTAGAAGGGACAAAGGTAGATGCTACTGGAAAGGAAAAAATCTGATATTTAATACTTTCTTTAGGTAAGGACTCTGTTTCATTTGCAGGAGGCACTTCTTTTTGTTTAAAAGCATCTGAAATGGTGGGTGTATATGGTTTTACTACATTTATTATTTCTGTACCTATTGTATCATCTTTTTTTTGAGTGAATCCTTTTTGAAAAAAAAATCCTAATAAGATTATTGCATATATATTAATTCTATTCATCTATTTTCTTTTTAAAAGTAGCTATTTTTTATCATAAAGATGTTTTAAAGCTGGTATTCTTGTCCTTTTTTATTTAATAATTTACAAGACTTTACTTGTGTCAGAGTAAAAAGCTAAATATTTGTTCTTTATTTTTTTACAGCTTCTATTTTTAAATTTAGGATTACAATATTTTTAAAACATTATCCTTTTATGGAGGAATTTGTTTTTGCTTCTTCTATTTTTATTTTATTTAATTCTTCTTGTGCTTCAATAAGCACGTCTTCAAAATTTTTAAAATTTTTAATCACACTTTCTAATATATAGCTTGCTTGATAACTATCTTTTAATCCGTAAAAATTTTTTGCCATAATTATTAAACTTTTAGCTCCATAATATTTATATCCTGAATATTCTTTTGCTATTTTTTGTACGACTGCATTGGAAAGTTCAAATTTACCTTCTTTATTTTTAAAAAATGAATCATAGTATAATGCTTCTGCCATTAGTTCACCTTGAGCCGTTTTTTGAACGTTTATATAAGCTTCTTTTGCCTTGCTTTCATCTCCCACTTCTCTTGCAGCTCGCGCTACGATAATTTGAGCATCTGTTTTAAGATTAATTTCTGTTTTGGGATTCATTAATGTTTTTTCAGCATAAATCACCGCATTACTATAATCTTTCTTTTCATAATATATCTTCATTAAATTGGCTTGTGCGTAAATTTTATTTTGTACAAAATCAGATTCGTTTTCTAAACGAGTTAAGTATAAAAGTGATTTATCTATATTTTGTTTTTTTAAGAATAATTCTGACAAACGAGTAAGTCCTTGCTCTGTGTATTCATTTCTTGATTTTGAAACTAAATATTCATAGTTAGGAATAGAAAGATCTAGCTGTTTTCTTTGGTAATATAATTCTGCTAAGTAAAAATGCGCTTTTATTATTTGAGTTCCATTTGGAAAGGTATTTATATAACTTTTTAAATTTAGTCCGACTTGTTCTTTGTTTTCTTGTATATATTGTTTTTCTATTGATTCCCAAGCATCATGATCTAACTCTTTGTCATTTACTTCTACAAAATCTAGTGTTTTAACCCAATTTGCATATTCTTGTACTTTTCCTTTATCTATATAAATAAGTCTAGCTGTTCGAACGGATTCATTAGCTTCTTCTGTTTTAGGGTATTCTTGTGCTACTTCTTTAAATTTTAACAAGGCTAAATCATCTTTATCTTCATTATAGAATATAAGACCTTGACGCAAAATAGCTTTTGCTGTATAACTTCCTTTTTATACTCTGCAATTAACTGATCATATATTTTTATAGCGGCTGTAGTTTGTCCTGTTATAGTGTATGTATTAGCTAATTCATAAAGGGCATCATCACGGTATTGTGATTCTGTAAATTTTTTAATAAAATTATTGAGTTCTACTATTTTTCTTTCATTTTTACCTACAAAACCATGAGATATTGCTTTTTGAAAACTAGCATAATCTGTATCTATTCCTTTTAAGTTTATAACTTTATCATAAGTTTCAATAGCTAGATTATATTTAGAAGTTACAAAATAACAATCTGCTAATCGTAAATACGCATCTATTAGTCGTACTTTATCTTCTTTTGGATTTTCTGTGTATTTTTGAAAAAATTTTGAAGCTTGTTCATATTCTTTTAATTTAAAATAAGTGTAGGCTATATTGTAATGTATATTCTTATTTTCAATGGTAGATTTTGATTCTGAAAAGCCCAGAAATTGTTTATAACTTAGTAAAGCATTTGAAAAATCGTTTTGAATAAACTCTGTTTCTGCTTTCCAAAAGGCTGCACGAGTTGTAAATAGAGGATCTTTTTGTTCTTCTATAGATTTTTTAAATAAACTCCATGCTTCATTATAATTATTTTCGCCATATAATTCAAGCCCTCTATAAAAAGCTACTTTTTGATAAATTGCTCGATTTCCTATATTTTTATTTTTTTCAAGTAACAGTAATGCTTCCTTATAGTTGTGAGAAGTTACAAAAGAGTTAACTAATAATCTTTCGATTTCAATTTTATGAACTGTGTTAGGATATTTTTTTAAGAAATTAACCAATACCTCTGGTGTTGTTTGATAGGAGTTTCCTATATCATAACTTAAACGGGCATAATTTAGATAAGCATCTTCTTGAATTTTTTTATCAAAAATCATTTCAGAAGCGTTTTTAAAAGCGTTTAATGCTTGTTGTTTTTTATTGGTTTTTAAATAACTTTCTCCTAAATGATAATACGCATTTTGTGCAACTAAATCATTTCCTTCAATAATTTTATTAAAATAACTTATAGCATTATCATAGTTCTTTTTTTGATAAAAGGCATACCCTAACTGATAAAAATCCGTATTAGTCCATTTTCCTTCTTTTCCTTCATATTCTTTTAAATACGAAATACTTCTATCATATTCTTTTAAATTAAAATAACTTTCTCCTATAATTTTATTAAGCTCTGATTTCTCTTCTATTGTTGAATGAGGTATTGCTTTTACCCCTAAATCAATTGCTTTTTGAAAAGCACCTGACTTAAATGCCATGTCTGCTTGAAAATAAGAAATTTTCTCATTGTATCTAGTATCTTTAGCTACTTGCTCGAAATATTTAGTTGCTTCGTCATACTGATCTCCTTCATAAGCTAAAAATCCTAGATAATATTTAGCTTTTGAACCATATTCATTAGACTGAGTAACCTTATTAAAATATTGTTTCGCTGATTTTTTATCGTGAGTTGTAAAGAATGTATAAGCACGATAAAAATAATATTTTTCAAGTTCATCATGCGTTAATGCGGATTCATCTACTTTTTCAAAATATTCTAAAGCATAGGCAAATCTTCCTTTTTCAAAAAAGTAAGTTGCTAATTCAGAATAAGCTAAATTCATTTTGGTACTTGTAGGGTATTCCTTTATAAACAAAAGCATTTTTTGGTCTGCACTTTCTTGCCTTAACCTTAAAGAAGTGAGTGCGCTGTAAAAAGAACAATCTGATGCGGTTTCAAATGGAGCTGTTTTTTGTATTTTATCAAAAATCAACTGAGCAGCTAAATAGTTTTTACTTTTAAGAAGATTAATCCCTGTTTGATAAGAGCTAAGAGTATTTGTATAAATTTCTGACTGTTGACAAAAAACAGATAGACTTCTCAAAAAAGAATGATGTATATATACAAAGGTAATTGACGCATAAGATATTTTTTGTAATTCAAATGTAGTATTTTCTCCTATAAATATAGTTTAAAACGTTTATGTTATCAGTTTATTATTTTATACCACTATTCTTCCATAGTAATAGCTTAAAAGATTTTTTTTCTTCAAGAACAGGACAAACACCATTAATATTATTAAAAATAAAACAATTAAACTAAAAAAAAACATAATCCCCCCTTAAATCAAAGAAAAAAAAATATATTAAAATTAAAATTTTAACAAAAAAATTATACAAACAAAAATTAAATTTGTTTAAACAAAAAATAATATTAATTTAGCAAACGAATTAAAAAACTTATTTATTAATCAAACCAAACAAAAAAAAACAAATTATGAAAAAATTATTATTATCAGCTTCTGCTGCATTAATGATGTTTTCTTGCCAAAAAGAAGACAGTGTTATTAACAATCAAGTTGACGCTTCTGCACACAGAGGATGTGCTTCTCACGAAGTCTTAGAAAGACAAATGCAAGAAGATCCAGGATTGGCATCTAGAATGAGTGATATTGAAAAACAAACTTCTGAAATTATCAAATCAGGAAGATTAGTAAATGGTGTTATTGAAATCCCAGTTGTATTTAACGTATTATACAGAACTACTGCTGAAAATATTTCACTAGCTCAATTACAATCTCAGATTGATGTTTTAAACAGAGATTTTTCTGCAACTAATACTGATTACAACACAGCTAACAATCCTTATGCAAGTGTAAGAAGTGGTAACCTAGGAATCCGTTTTGTATTAGATCAAGTAATCAGAAAAACGACTACTAAAACATCTTGGGGAACAGCTGATGCTATGAAAAAATCAACTCAAGGAGGTATTAATCCTACTGCTCCAACAACTAAATTAAATATTTGGGTTTGTACAATTGGAGGAGGAATACTAGGATATGCTCAATTCCCTGGAGGTTCTTCAGCTACTGATGGTGTAGTTTTAGATTCTAAGTATACAGGAAATACAGGAACTGCAACTTACCCATTCAACTTAGGACGTACAGCTACTCACGAAGTAGGTCACTGGATCAATTTACGTCATATCTGGGGTGATGCTACTTGTGGATCTGATTTAGTAGCTGACACTCCTGTTCATGACTCTGCAAATTCAGGTGTTCCTGCTGTAGGTCATAGATCAACTTGTACAGGTACTCCACTTGAAATGTACATGAACTACATGGATTATACAGACGATAGAGGAATGTATATGTTCTCTTTAGGTCAAAGATCAAGAGCTTTAGCAGTATTTGCTGCTGGTGGTGCAAGAAATTCTTTTGCTCAACCATAATATAAAATTTTTAATATGATTAAAATCCTGAGAGTATTTCTCAGGATTTTTTTATATATTCGTTTCAAAAACGTAAAACATGGAAAGCAAAACCATTGCAAACGGAATTATAAGAGCAATCATTTCTTTAGTTCTCATTACAATTTTACTTTATTTTCTTTATAAAATTAAAACCGTAATTATTTACCTAATTATTTCATTATTACTTTCTATGATAGGCTCTCCTATTGTGGATTTTTTTAAAAAAAACTAAAATTCAAAAATGTTTTAGCCGTATTAACAACCTTATTTCTTTTTGGACTTATCGTATTGGGATTCTTCTTAATGTTTATCCCATTAATAAATAGTCAAGCTACTCATATTTCCCTATTAGACAGTAAAGCATTATCTATGCAAATAGAACATTTAATCATTCAACTAGAATCATTCTTAAATTCAAACGGCTTTAAAGCCGATCAAATACTTAATAAAAGCAACTTAACTAAATATTTTAATTTCCACTTTTTAAGTGAATTCCTAAATGCTTTTATCAATGCAATTAGTAATCTAGGAATGGGAATTGCTTCTTGTTTTTTCATTACTTTTTTCTTCTTAAAAGATAGAGCTATTTTTTTACGATTATTTAAAAATATCCTACCAGATGAACACGAAGAAAAAATAATAGCTTCTATCCAAAAAATAGATTTTTTACTATTAAAATATTTTAGCGGTATATTGCTACAACTTCTAATTGTGTTTATACTTTATTTTCTGGTATTATTCTTTTTGATGTAGAAAATTCTTTTATTATAGCCTTTATTTGTGCTGTTTTAAATATCATTCCTTACATTGGCCCAATCATAGCAAGTGTTTTAGCTGTTACTTTAGCTTTATTAAGCAGTTTTAATGGAAGTATTAATACCGAAATGCTATATCATGCGTTATATATTTTAGCTGGTTTTTTTGCAGTTCAATTTATAGATAATAATTTCAGCCAACCTATCATCTTTTCAAACAGTACAAATTCACATCCTTTAGAAATATTTTTGATAATCTTAATTTTTGGTTTTTTATTTGGAATTACGGGAATGATTATTGCCGTTCCATCTTACACTATACTCAAAGTAGTTGGAAAAGAATTTTTTCCTAACAATAAATTCATCTATTCTCTCACAAAAAATTTATAATGATTTTTGATCTATTAGCACCTAAAGTACAAGAATTCATAGAAAATTCATTAACGTTAAATTTCACAAAAATAGCATTAATGAAAAACCCTTTTCCTGAAATACCCTGGAATGAAATTTTAAATCAAATTGCTTCTAAAGCAAAATCGAAAGAAAAACTACCTACTTGGTATCATCAAAAAAACATTATATTCCCAAGTAAACTATCAATAGAACAAACCTCATCTGAAATTACGGCTCTATACAAATCTTCTCTTATAAGCGGTAATAATTTAATTGATTTAACAGGTGGTTTTGGTATAGATGATTATTATTTTTCTAAGAATTTTAATCATCTCGTTCATTGTGAAATTAAAACTGATTTACATGAAATTGTAAAACATAATTTTAGTGAGCTAAAAACATATAATATTGAATGTTACCTAGGAGATAGTATTGAAACCTTAGCAAAATTAAATAATCATTTTGACTGGATTTATATTGATCCTTCAAGAAGGAATGACACTAAAGGAAAAGTCTTTTTATTAAAAGATTGTTTGCCTAACGTTCCTGATTTATTAGATTTTTATTTTCAATTTACAGAACATATATTAATCAAAACAGCTCCTATATTAGATATATCAGCAGGTCTAAATGAATTAAAAAATGTAAAAGAAATTCATATCGTAGCCTTTCAAAATGAAGTAAAGGAACTTCTTTGGATTATTGAAAAAGATTACAATAATACTATTTTAACAAAAGCCATTAATATTACTAAAGAAGAAAATGAGTCCATAGAATTTATATGGGGTAAAGAAAGTTTTAATTGTAATTATAGCAAACCTCAACTATTTTTATACGAGCCTAATAGTGCTATTATGAAATCAGGAGCATTTGATTATATCTGTTATTTGTTTCCTATACATAAACTTCATTCTTTCTCGCACTTATACACAAATAATGAACTTATTAATTTCCCTGGTAGAAAATTTAAAATAATTGAAAATATTTCATATAATAAAATAGAAATTAAAAAACACTTAGAAGGTAAAAAAGCAAATATTACAACTCGCAATTTTCCCGAAACGGTAGAAACTATTCGAAAAAAATGGAAAATAAAAGAAGGAGGAAATTTATATGCTTTTTTTACAACTGATATAGATAATAATAAAATTATTTTGCTTTGCGATAAAATTTAAAAAATGAAAATTATATTTAATTGGTTATTCCTTTTTACAAATTTTTATATTTGGTCACAAAAACCTTGCGAATTAGCCCTAAATATTAAGGACTCTATTAGTGTAATAAAGCAAACCAAAAGTTGCACAATCTATGAAAAAGTTTTTGGAGGAAAAACTACACTTATTTTCCTTTCTCTTATTTCTACAAACGGGATTCCTTCATTAAAATTAGAGCATCTTCAAAAAAGTCAGAAATTTGAAACACCAATTTGTTTTGATAAATCTTCTAAAATTATCTTTCAACTAAGTAATGGTAGAATTTATACTTTACTTTATGGTGATAATGATCGTTGTGATGATCTAATTTATAATGAAAAAGAACGTATAAATAATCGTTTTATAGAATCTAATTTCTTTTTTTTAAAAGATGATTTAGAAGAATTAAAGAAATACCCTATTAGTTTTATGCGTATTCACTTTGCTGGCACTTCTACAGATTATGTCATACGCAAAGAGTTAGATTGTGAGACACTGGTTGAAACTTATTTTCCTGCTCAATTTTTCATAGATCACTTTAATTGCATTTCCAATTAAAATTAGACAATTGAAAGTAACGAGCTCCTTCTAAACCATAATGCCACCATTCTGATTCTAATGCGTCAAAATGGTGTTTTTTCATCATGTCTTTTAACCATTTTCTATTTTTTAATATTTCTTTAGATAAATTACTATAAGTATGAGATGATTCTTTTCCAAAGTGATCAAATTCAGTTCCCATATTTAATTCATTTCCTAATTTATCTACTAAAGTTAAATCTACTGCTCCTCCTCTATTATGTATTGATCCTTTTTCAGGATTTGCTACATAATTAGGGTTGGAGATTATTTTCCACATTTTTTTTTGTATACTTAAAGGTCGATAACAGTCAAATAATTTTATTCTATATCCTTCCTTTAGAAATTCTTTATTAGCTTTTATCAATTGTTTAACTGTTTTATATCGCAAATAACAAGCATCGCAATCATATACCTTACTCTTTAAGAAGTTATCATTTGTGGCATATCTAATATCTAAAATAAAATCCTTAGAATAATCTTTTATATTTACAAATGTGGTATCATGTACAACAACAACGTTTTTATTTTGAGAAAAAAAACCCATTGAAAAAAAAATGGTTATTAAGATGATTATCTTTTTATAAACATAAATCTTTTATATTTTTAAACTAATTCTCTTGTTTTGACTCTTTATAATATTCATAAAACCAAGTAATTGTAAAAGATGGTATAAAATCTAAACCTGGTGTTATTTCTTCAATAAAAGTCAAAAATCCTGCAATTTTACCAATTGTTCCTTTATAAAGAATACTCATTATAAATGCCGCAAAAGGAGCCCAAAAAAAGTCTATAAATTCGCCTGCTCCAGGAAATAAATAACTAAAATATCCCACAAGATCCATTACGATACTTATGGTTAATTTCCCAATTGTTGCTTGTTTCTTTTTTTTATTTAATTGATTATTGAATAAATACACAACAATAATATATAAATGATTAATATCTAGGATAAAATATTAGTTTTAAAATATCAAATATATCTATTTCTAAAATAATCTTACTATTTAAAGTGTTTTTTTGTGTTTTGGTATAAAAAACAGAAAACAGTTAAGTATTATATTTTATCTTACTATCTTTTAAAAAAATGCCATTGTACATTAAAGAATAAACAGATTAAGAAAAATACAGATAAAACACTTATTATTAATGATAAAGCTTTATAATATCTAGGTTTGTCTAAAATTGTTTTTATAAAATTTATGGACACAAAATCTTTATCTATCCAATTTTGTGATTTATATACGAATATGGAATTCAAAACAAAAAGATGACATGCTGTTGCTATTCTTGAATGAAAGAATTCATTAGCTTTAAAAGCTACTATAAATGAAGCTAGATGAACCATTAATACTGTCGCTTTAGGTAATAAAAATCTATTGTCGATTAATAATACTCCGATTAACCAAGAACCATAAATAAATTGTAATTCAAGGGGCGCATCATAGCCATAAATAAGGATTTTGTTATCAGGAGAAAGTATTGTTCCTGTTGATCTAAAATAATATATAAAAAGACCTATAGTTAATGCTATAGTGGGTATTAAATTATAATATGTTTTTTTAGTAAGTAAGGAAAGTAAAAAACCTCCTGATTGAAAAAAAAAGAATACAGCAAATACAATATCAAAAATAATCATTTCTATTTTTAAAGATGTATTTAGTTTTAAAGTGATACATATTAGATTAAAAAAAGTTTCTAATATTAGTAATCTTTTAATATCTGATGTTAAATTTTCTTTATTAAAAAAAGGAATAGCTAACAATGGAAAAAGTAAACTAATAATAATTTCATTATAAACACTTTTTTGAATTAGGTATTGAATAAAAAAACAGTAAAGTAGGCTTAAAAGGAAAAATAATGAGGTAGTATATAATTGATATTTTTTATTTGATAATAAACTCATTTTAAATGTATTAAATTATTTTTTTTAAATTGATATTTTTTATATTCTAAAGTTTTTAGATAAAGAATCAACATTTGGCTTATAACTCTAACAATAAGAAAACTTTAGATTTAATATCATACAAATTACATGTAGATTAGAGCAAGACTAATCGTTATTTTTTTAATTTTTCAGGAATTTCATAAAATAGAGAGAGAAAAAATAATTTATTAGGTGTAATTATTTTAATATTATTTTTTTATAGTATTTCATTTTAAATTTTCTATCCCAAATTAAATGTTAGACTTTGTGATGCAGATCAAAAGAGCAAAGAAGAGAAAATATATTGAATTTTTTTCCGCAGATGTAGTTTTTCTACATGGAGGACAAAAATTTAATCTTTTTCAGATTCAAAGCCATATATATCTGGAATAAATCTAATTTATAATATGGATTAAACTAAAATGATACTATTTTGTTTTCAAAATATTTAAAAACAAACGGAATGAATAACTACACCTAATAAATCATTAAAAAATTCTAAGCTTCTACTAAATAATCTTGTACTACTTTAGAACAAATAGCTGCATTTTCCATACATCTTTCAATTGTTGAAGGAACTGTCCATACTTGATTATCATCATTAATCCATTCTCCTGATATAAAAACATTATCATAACTAGCTGAATTTATCCCTACTCTATTTTTATAATCTGGATTTATTAATTCATTTTCAAAAGCCCAAAAATATTTAGTGTTGTTTTCATTAATTATAGGGCCATGATGCCAATTTTTATATCTTTCTAAGTTAAAATCAGTATATTCAAGGTATTTTGCTCCAACACCAATATTTAAATTTCCATACATAATATCTTTATACATATTTTCCTTAATTCCTAATTGGAATAAGATTTCTTCTTCTACTTCTTTTAAAGTACATTCTATTAGAGGTTTGTTATGCAAAAGGCCTTTTTCTTTTTCTGTTTTTGTAGCCGTAATAGAAACAGTTAATTTAACATTATTAGAAAACTCTTTATGTGCATATTTTTTACTATGATACAGTTTATAACTTAATCCCCAAGCTGAATCAGCTATAATTCCAATTGTTTTATTGATGAATAAATCTGGAATTTCTTTAAAATGAAATTGAAAACCATGACTTTTAATATAACTAACAGACAGTCTATCAGAAATTTTAGGCAACATACTTATAACTTGTTTAGGAGGTATGGCTAAAATAAAAGCATCTGCCTCAATAATGTTATCCTTTTCAGAAATTGCACTTAAAACTTTTCCATCGTTAATATTTAATTTTTTACACCTTCGTTAAAATAAAAAGTTACTCCTTTTTGTTTTAAAAAATCATACCAAGGTTGTATTAAAGAATCAGATATAGGACCATTAAGAGTAATACTTGTTGTATTAGTTTCAGTATAGACTTTTTCTTTTGATAAGTTCTTATAATTAAAAAGTAATAAAAAATCTCCTGTCTTAGTATTTCCATTACCCCCTATCCAAGTAGATATTATTTTAAGAATGAAATTTGCCAATTTAGGTCTTTTTTCAAATTCTAAATATTCAGATAAAGGCATATTTAATGTGTTTTTATCTGCTTTATTTACTAACAATTTAGATCGAAACCAATAAATATCTTTTAAAGGTACTCCTGAAAAAAACAAAGAATTTGCTGATTTTAAATTATCTATCAATAGTTCAAAAAAATTAAAAAAGTTTCGTTTAAAATCCATGAACTTATTTTCATTTGCCCAATAAAATTGCACATTATTTAAAGGTTCAATATTTTTTAACAAATTACTACCGTTATACTCTATTTCATTTAATGTATTAATAAAATTCATATTAGAGGCAAACATTTGTCTATGCGTAAGCTCCGTTGGTAAACCATCTTCAAAAGTCCCCATACATTTTCCTCCAGGTTGATCTTTTTTTTCATAAACAGTAACTATATTTCCTGTTTTAACTAATTCGTGAGCTAGTTTAAGTCCTGTAATACCAGAACCAAAAATTACAATTTTCTTCATTTGTTTAATTTATTATGCAAGCATACAAAATTAAAAATTTTTTTTCACAATAAGCACTAAAAAACAAAACAATATCACAAATTACATATAAAAAAACAAAATAAAATAAAAACAACTTATTGTTTAAAAAAACCAAGTAGTAATAATATGCCTTAATGAGTTATTAAGTTCATAATAAAACCTCTTTAAAATAGATTCAATAATTTCAAAATTATTCTTCTTAAAATTCATTCAAAATAGGATACTGTATTAAGCTTAATAAAACTTTATTTGAAGTTCAATAAAATTCTTTGTTTATTTGTGAAAATACTTAGTAATGATTAAAGCCACTAATATTCATAAATACTTTGGACAACTAAAAGTTTTAAAAAGAGTAAATCTTGAAATCAAAAAAGGAGAAGTTGTCTCTATTGTAGGTGCTTCTGGAGCAGGAAAAACTACTTTATTACAAATTTTAGGCACTTTAGATCAACCTAGTTTAAAAAACAGAAAAGGTATAACCCTTAGTTCTTCTTTAAAAATTAATGGTCAAGATGTATTAAAAATGAATGATAAAGAATTATCTAAATTCAGGAATTTAAATCTTGGTTTTATTTTTCAATTCCATCAACTATTACCCGAATTTACTGCTTTAGAGAATGTCTGTATACCAGGTTATATTGCCAAAAGACATAAAAAAGAAGTCGAAGAAGAGGCTAAAAAATTACTAGCTTATTTAGGGTTAGAGCATCGAATGAATCATAAACCTATGGAATTGTCAGGAGGAGAACAACAGCGGGTTGCCGTTGCTAGAGCTATGATAAACAAGCCTAAAGTAATTTTTGCAGATGAACCTTCTGGTAATTTAGACACTACAACTGCAGAAAACCTACATCGATTATTTTTTAAACTACGTGATGAGTTAAATCAAACCTTTGTAATTGTTACCCATAATGAGGACTTAGCAGATATGGCGGATAGAAAGATAACCATTGTAGATGGTAACATAAAAGATATTCATAGTATAGAAGTAATCCTTGATTAAAATGGTTTTAACAGAATTAAAAAGTTTTTTAGATGAAAAAGTAGATTTATATAATCGTCTTAATTTTATAGACAGCGACCCTATACAAATTCCTCATTTATTCAGTATCAAAGAAGATATTGAAATTGCTGCTTTCTTAAGTGCAACTATAGCTTGGGGTAATAGAAAAATGATTATAAAAAATGCCCAAAGAATGATGAATTTGCTAGGTGATTCTCCTTATGATTTTGTTATGAATCATAATTCAAGTCAATTGGATAAACTAGGTTCGTTTGTACATAGAACTTTTAATGGACAAGATTTTATAGCGTTTATAAAAAACCTTCAACATATTTATTTACATCATGGAGGTTTAGAAACTGTTTTTACAAAACATACAGACCATAACTCCACTCAAAAAGCAATTAGTGAATTTAAAAAAGTTTTTTTTGAAATTTCAGATACTACTAGATCCCAAAAACATGTATCAGATCCTTTAAATAATTCCGCTGCTAAGCGAATTAATATGTTTTTACGATGGATGTGTAGACAAGATTCCTCAGGTGTTGACTTGGGGATATGGAATCAAATTTCTTCCTCTGCTTTATCTTGTCCGTTAGACGTTCATTCAGGCAATGTAGCTAGAAAATTAGGTCTCTTAAGTCGTAAACAAAACGATGCTAAAGCCCTAAATGAATTAGATAATAGCCTACGATTACTAGATCCAAAAGATCCTGTAAAATATGATTTTGCTTTATTTGGACTAGGAATTTTTGAAAATTTTTAAAACGATGAATTACAAATTTTATATTTTCAATCATTTAAATTAAGAATATAACATTTAAAAAAATTAAAGTTTAAATAGGCACATTCAGAAGTAACCACACTTTTGTGAAAAAAGATTTAACATATTCTTTTAATTTTCATTTATATGATCCGCAACCCAATCTGCTCCAAAGTATCCCGCTGTGCCAAAAATTAAAGCACTAGGTCCTGTTTCTATACCAACAGCAGCTCCTCCAATAGCTCCAATTTTCGCTCTTTTTAAAGGTTTCTTATTGAGGAAAATATACCCAGTATAATTATTCTTTTACTGATGGTGAGCAGCTACATAATATTAATGCTATTAAAAAAAGATATTTTTCATTTATTTTATTTTAATTTTTGTTAACCACAATAGCCCCAAAACATCTTTTTCTTCTGCCACAATTCTTTCAAAATCATAATCTAAAAAGTTTCTATTGGTATTTCATACTTCACTGACCAATAAATACTGTATCGATTTCTTTTTCTAAAAAAATATTTTTTATTTTTTGCAGACCTCCACTATACATAAGTTTAATTGTGTCTTTTTTTTGTTTATTTACTAAATCATATATGACAATTAAATCATTAATATCGTTCATTTGTACTCTTTGTAGCTCAAAATATCCATCGTTATTTGTATATCCAAAATTATTTGTTGAAGCTTCTATAATTTTTGCATTTACCAATGGTTTGTTTTTATTAAGATAAATAAAACCCCTATACTTTTTATTGTAATTCGTACATGAAATCAATAAAAATATCGAACAAAAAATTAATTTACCTTTCATTTTATTTTTAGTTAACCATATTAAACCTAATAATTTTTTTCAGTTTTTATTGCTTTATTATTCTATTAAGCTTCATATCTATAAAAACAGTATCATTTCTTCCTTCTACAAAATAATAATTTATTTTCTCACCTCCAGATGTTCTAATTATTTGAATAGAATCAATGATTTTATTTTTATTTCTTATTATTAAAAAATTAGAAATATATTTTTGCTGCATTGGAATTTTAAAAAAACCATTTTCATTTGTTTTCGTTTTATTCGAAGGATTATCTGCTTCATAAACTTCGACATCTGGCTCTGCATTTTTATTTAAATAAATGTAACCTTGATAATATTTCAAATTATTTTTATTTGTGCAATTAGCCACCATAACTAATAACACCATTATTGTTTTTTTCATTTTACTCCTAATTTAGTCAACCATATTAAGCCTAATAAATCTTTTTCTGCAAGTGCATATCTTTGATAGACTTTAAATGGGGGGCTTGAGGATAATATGGCATTATATCTATTTCCCCATTTAAAGGATAAGAAGGAGCATTATCTTTCATAGATTAAGTAACCGAATTTACACTTCCTTTATGACCATAAGAATAAATTGTACCTCCATATTTTTTCAATAACTCATGACCTATTTCATGTGCAGTTGTAAACTTAAAATCTATATCTTCATTATTTATATCTCTATAACTCCATTTTTTTTCTTTAAATGGTTCAAATTCGTACCAATCAAAATAATACATATAACCAACATTATAGCAAATAGCCTGTCTTGAAATAAAATTTCCTGCAACAGTCAAGGGATCCTTTATTGAACCTGGATTACCAGAACGCATCCAATTACCATTGTATTATAAACAAGCTCCATAATTCCTATAGCTTTTTCTTTTGTATTAATTGCATTCATATAAAACTCAAAAGACTCTCCATTTATTTTCACATCTTTTGCAACTGTATGATTTTTATTTCTTCCCCAATGGTAATTTAAACCTTGAAGAACTAAAATAAATAACTATCTCATAGTACGTTTCATATAAAATATATGACCTTCAAAGCATTTACCATTGGGCTTACATCCAAATTTCTCTAATGTGTCTTTTACGTATCCTTCTTTTTGAATTACTACATTTCCACATCTTTTAAATTGGAATTTACCTTCTTTATCTGTTATTGAGATATTAGTGCTATCATCTAAATCTGTCACTTTTACATTTTCTAAAGGTTTCTGATCTTTTTCATCTAATATATAAGCATAGTCTTTACAGCTAAAAGTGACAAAAGTTAGAAATAAGAATAAAGTGATATTGATTGGTTTCATATTTATAGAATTTTAATTTTGGTCAACCACAAAAGACTTAAAACATCACGTTCAGAAGCTACAATTAAATTATAATCATAATTTGAAAAACTAGGGTCACCTTTAAAATAATGCATTAAATTAATTTGGGTATTATTTTTTTGTACTATATAGCTTTCATTTCCATTAGCATTTTGAAATATGGAGGATGAACCATCGTGGGTAAAAGATAACCATGTACCTCCATATTTTCTTAAAATAGTATGTCCAAGTTCATGTGCAGAAGTATACTGAAAGTCACTATCTAATTTATGTTTAATTGTTTCTAAATATCCCCAAGAATTAACGAACCAAGGCTCATACCAGTCTAAAAAATTACAATACCCAACATTATAGTAAATTTTCCCTAATACTCCTGGATTCCCCGATCGTCCCCAACTTGAATTAGAATTAAAAATTAGATCTAATTGATTCATACTTTTCTTCTGACTATTAATAGGTGTGAGAAATGTTTCGTATTTTTCTCCATTTATTGAAACCCTAAAATTGTTATTTCTGCTCCAATGTTTCTTAATACCATCCAAAGCTAATTTCTCTAAATCTTTAAAACTTCTTGTTCTTTGCTTAATAATAGGTTTGTTAGGTAATATAGCAGTTGAAGGTATATCATCCCAAGGGCATTCGGTAACCCAATGCGTATTATCGCACATTCCTTTTAATACTTGTTTGCAATCTAACCCGTTTGCACCTCCATCTGTTAAATTTACACGCAAAGTAACATCTAAACGTTTTGTTTTTTTAAATTTAGAATTTCTTGCGACGATAAATTATTTATTAATACGTTTCATATAGAATACCTTTCCATTAAAACAATATGGATCTGGTTTACATCCATAATCCTTTAAAGTATCTGATTTAAACCCTATTTTTTGAATTAAAACATTACCACATTCTGTAAAAGAAAACTTTCCATTTTTATCTGTATAAGTTCTGTTTGAATTATTATTCAAGTCAATTACTAAAACTCCTTCAAGAGGTTTTTCTTCTTTTTCATCAAAAATATAGGCGTAATTTTTACAACCTATAAATGATATACCAATAAATAATATTATAAATAAATTTTCATTCTTTTATATTAATTTTAATTAACCTAATTAAGCTCAAAGAATCTCGTTCAGAGGCAACAATCAAATTATAATCATATTGTGATTGACTTGGATCGTCTTTAAAGTAATGCATTAAATTAATTTCTGAATTATTTTTTTGTTTTATATAACTCTGATTGCCTGTTGGATTTTGTAATATGGTTGAAGAGTCATCGTGAGTGAAAGAATAAATTTTACCACCGTATTTTCTCAAAATTGTATGTCCTAATTCATGAGCTGATGTGTATTCAAAATCGTTGTCAACTTTATCGGAAATAGTGTCAAAGTATCTCCATTTTGAACTTATACTATACCAATTTGAAACGTCACAAAAAACAACTAATTTCTTGGTTTTTTGGATAAGAAAATTGTATCATAAACCTTTAATTCATTAATAAAACTACCTCTGGTTTTTTCCTGCAAAGAATCAGTTAAATAATTTCTATGTTTTAATATAATATCATAGAATTTAGGATCATTTCCACTTTCAAAATCTAACAAATGGGAACTTTTAATAGCTTTTAAATAAAACATTCCTAAAGTATCTGTAATTGATTCAGTAATTATTTGCCCATCATTAAAAGTAATAATTTCTACATTACTAATTGGTTTCTTTGTAATTTTATCATAAACAAATCCTTTTATTTCAGGGCGTTCTAATTTAACAGAGCATCCCACAATAAAAAACATACACAATATTAATATTCTCATATTCTTCATATTAATTTATTTTAATTTTCGAAAGCCATAATAAGCATAAAACATCTTTCTCTTCGGCTACCACTCTTTTTAAAATCTTTCCAATAAGGTTCATTATTGAAATATTTCATAAGATCTATTTCTCCACTTGAAGGATAATTAAATCCTCCTTCTGAAATAGGCTTAGTTTCGGATAAAGTGGAACTCCCTTTATGCTTGTATGAATAAAAACTATCACTTGTGTATGACTTTAAAATTTCATGTCCAATCTCATGTGCTGATGTGTAAGAAAAATCATCATCAATATCATTAAAGTTTGCCATCCAATACCATCGTTGACTAACCTCCATATATCCGACATTATATACTATCCTTTCAGGCATTACTTGTCCAAATTTTTTATGCTATTTACAGAGCCAGATACTTAGTCTTGATCTATCTTATGGTAATTTTTAAGAACATGCAAATTATTTAATTTTTACAAATAATGTGTCATTTTTTCCTTCAACAAAATTATAACTGAACCCCATTTCTGGGTGGGTTCTTACTATATAAATAGAGTCAATTTTTTTTCTTTATATATCACATAAAGATACCTTCCTTTTATTATGGAATTGATTCTAAAATAACCTTTATTATAAGTCTTGGCAAATAAATTTTTATTTGTAGGGTCTTCTATTTTAATTCCTTCAATAGGTTTCTTACCTGTAGTATAGATATATCCGTGTAAAAATTTTGGAGGTTTTTCAGAACATGTATAAATTGACGAAATAAGAATAAATATACTAATTAATTTCATATTATGTGATTTTAAATTTGGTTAACCATAACAGGCTTAAAACATCCTTTTCAGACACTACAGTTCTCCTCAAATCAGAAGTAGATATTGCTCTACCTTGCTTGTCATATAAGTTATGATAATATTTCATCAAGTCGATTTCACCTGTTTTAGGATAATATTCTCCATCAGTATCCATATAATCTATATGGGATATTTTCCCCTTTATTGTTTCTTCTCCTTTAACTGGTTTGGTGTCTTGAGGAAAATAGTAAGATGAACCTTTGTGTTGCCAAGAGTAGGCTGTTCCTCCATAGGCTTGTAATATCTCATGCTCTATTTCATGAGCCACAGTCTCTTCAAATTCAACAATTGCATCATAAATAGAGTTAAGATTGCCTTTTTCTTCATAGAATCTCCACATGTCTAGGTTTTTACTGTCTGAATCCCAATCATGTTTGATGTATCCTGGGTTATAGGAAAGTCTTTGAATGATTCCAGTATCAGGAATTGCATCAAAAATATTATCTGTTATATATCCATCTTTGTATGTTCCTCCTGTATTTCCTGAACGCATCCAGTCTCCATTTGTGTTGTAAATTAAAGGGAGCGAATTCATTGCTTTCATAGTAGAATTTAAAGCCTTTAATGAAACTTCCATATTTTTGTTTCCTTTTCTACTCCAAAACCTTTCAAAACCTTTCAAAGCAAGATTTATAAAATCCTTATAGCTTTTTGTTCTTATTTTTGGTTTTGAATTACTCTATCTTCTAAAGCATTATCAAAATTAAAATATAATGTAGCCATTAATAAAATTATCAGAATTAAAAAAAACACCAGTAATATCAAAATTTTATTTTTTTTATTTAATATGTTTGTAAATAAAATAAATAAAAATAGAGCAAAAAATAATGGAATAAATATCATAAAAATTTTAATTTCGTTAACCAAATTAAACTCAATACATCCTTTTCTGCGGCAATAGTCCTCTTAGAATCAGGTCTAGAAACAAGCTTATTATTAGGGTCTAAAGAATGATAATATTTCATTAAATCAATTTCACCTGATGTTGGATAATACTCTCCTAATGTGTTAGGAGAAGCGTCAATATGTATTGAATTTTGAAAAAAATTTCAATTCGGCTATTATCAGGTGTAGGCTTTTTATCTTGAAGTAGTAAATATGATGTGCCTTTATGTTGCCATGAATAAGTAACTCCTCCATAATCTTTTAAAATTGAATGTCCTATCTCATGAGCTGCGGTTTCTTTAAATTCGCTATCTTCATTATTAGTTATTTGATATCCCCAACCATTAGAATATTCTATATAACCTACATTATAAGAGATTTTTGCTAAAACACCAGGATTCCCGCTTCTATCCCATCCTCCATTTGTATTATAAACCAAGTCAACCTCATTAAGAGCTTTGTTATTGCAATTTTGAGACTTAACATAAACTTCAAAAGATACTCCATTTATCTTAACATCTTTTGCAACTGTATGATTTTTATTTCTTCCCCAATGGTAATTTAAACCATCTATTGCTAATTTCTCTAAATCTTTAAAACTTCTTGTTCTTTGTTTAATAATTGGTTTGTTAGGTTGTATGACATTTGTAGGTATATCATCCCACGGACATTCTGTAACCCAATACGTATTATCGCGCATTCCTTTTAATGCTTGTTTGCAATCTAACCCGTTTGCACCTCCATCTTTCAAATTTACACGCAAAGTAACATCTATGCGTTTTGTTTTTTTATCTATTTTAACATCTACCCAATCTACTTCTTTACGGGTAGTTTCAAATTCAATTTCCTGTACTTTTGTAGTGCTTCCTTTTTAGCCGTAATTTTGGCTTTCAGTTTTTTGCCATCAAACCAAGTACTGTCATAAATTTCATCATTGTTAAAACCATCCCAAAGAATGCAATAATTACCTATGTGCGTTAAATCAGGATATAGGTAATCATCTATTATTTTTTGAATATCAAATGTTTTAATGGGTTTTATTGGGTCTAATGGAGGGGTTTCAGCTTTTATTTTTGAAAATAGTTTTGGCGTTTTTTGAGCAGTTATAACAATAGGAGGTAAATTAGTGACTTGATAAATTTGTTCTCCATTTTCGTTGAGTATTTGAAAGTTTAAAAAATCTAAATTGGTCATTTTTAAGGAATAGTCAAAAACAAAAAAACGATTTTCATAATTGTTTTCAAAGTCAAGTATGCCTAGTGGTACAAAAGTACTTTGTTTTTTATTTATAGATAGTGAAACATCAAAATTTTCACTATCATTTTTAAAAACTTCTGGTTCTCCATAACTAACTCCTTTCTCTTCTCCTTTTAGATTGATGGTTTTGTTGGAATTAATTATTATATCCTCTTTAGCATAGTGATTTATGCCTTCTTTTGCTGTAACTATGAGTTTGCCACCTATGATTGATTTGTAAGCCATAATTAGTCTTGTTTAGATTTATCTGCGCTGTTTAATTTTACTTCTTTTTTTGAATGTTTATTAACTTCTCCGTCAGATGAGTATGTAATACCATTTTGACTATTTACGTCATATTTTTTCTCTGTTTGTATTTCTTTATCTCCTTGAATAACTTCCGTCAACTTACCTGTTACTATCGTCATCATATCCATTGCAACTGTAGTATTTTTCATGGCTCCAATGGTTTCGTTTTTGTTGATTCCTGCGCTTTCGGAGATATTCATACCAACAGTTGTGCTCATGTTTTTGCCTACATTAATAATCATATCTTCGCCTGCGGTAATGATCATGTTTTTTGGTGCATTCACATTAATATTCCCATGACCGTCCATCGTCCAAGTGTTGCCACTAGGATCCTCTATAAAAACAGAACCTTGGGCATCGTTTAGAATAATTTTAGTTCCAGATCGGGTATGAATGGCTTTTACATCATTGCCGCTAGTATGGTACCCACTGGTTTCGCTTCCGTTATAATGAGTGCCTAGTACAAAAGGTTTTTCTGCATTGCCGCTTTCAAAACCTACAAGGACTTCTTCGCCTATTTCGGGGATAAAATGAAATCCTTTGCCTGCTCCTGTAGATAATTGTTTTTTGAGTGTATCCCCTTTCAAAAAGCAATAGTAGAAGCAAGAATCATTTCATAAAACTTAGTTATTTATATATTCACTATATTTTTTATCTATAACTTTACCAGTTTCTGCATCAAGGACAAAAGTTTCAATCAAATCAGATTGTTTGAACCAACTTATATACCAAACATTTTTTTTATAGCATTATCTATTCCCCTGGCTATTTCAGTATGAATACCTCCAGTGATCGGTCCTTTAGTTAATGGTATTTTCTCTTTCTCACAAAATTGTAATATTTGCTCGAAAGTAAATTTGTAAGGTGCGTTATAGTTGGTTTCTTTTATAAGTTTTCCATCTTCACTAAACTCATACCATGTGCCTATCTTACACTGTGAATTATTATTTAAAGCAGAACCTTTAATTTTAATATTACCATTCTTATAATATCCTTTTGTTAAAGTAAAATAAGAATTTGGAACTGTAAGTCTATAAGAACTATCTGTTAATTCTAAATAAGAATTATCTTTTAAATAAATAGTAAAACTAACATCATTATATTTTATTTTCAGTTCATCATAATATTTTTTATCAAATTTTTCAAAATTTTTAGTAACTATTGGTTCCATAGTGTTATAGTCGGTAATCGTTTGTTGAGCATATCCCATTTGATAAAACAATAGTAGAAGCAAGAACCATTTCATAAATACTTAGTTATTGATATATTCACTATATTTTTTATCTATAACTTTACCAGTTTCAGCATCAAGGACAAAAGTTTCAATCAAATCAGATTGTTTGAACCAACTCACATACCAAACATTTTTTTTCAAAGCATTATCCATTCCTCTAGCTATTTCAGTATGAATGCCTCCAGTGATTGGACCTCTGGTTAAAGGGATTTTCTCTTTTTCGCAAAATTGTAATACTTGCTCAAAAGTAAATTTGTAAGGTGCATCATAGTTGGTTTCTTTTATAAGTTTTCCATCTTCACTAAACTCATACCAAGTAGCTTTACAAAACGAATTATTGAATGCTATCCCTTTTCTTTTAATATTACCGTTAGAATAAAAGATTTTTGACACAGCAAAATAAGAATTATTAAAGTTTTTTATATAACTAATCCCCGCATTTGCTTTAACTATAACAATGTAATTTTTTTCTTGATCGAAACCGCGATAGACTTCAGGCTGTTCTTCCTCCAAAAAAGGATATTCGTTTTGATTAAATTTTTCAAAATCTTTAGTAACTATTGGTTCCATAGTGATGTTTTTAATTGTATCTGTTTTTTTTTTTGAGCAGTACACGTTTCTAAAAAAAGTACTAGTAGTAATAAAAAGGTCTCATAATTATTTTGTTTTTAGGTTATGCTACCGTTTGCTATTATCCATTGCCATAGAGTATAGCGTTCTTGTGGTGGATTCAACATATGGGAGTAATCTAGTAAATTTTCTGTCTTAGTGTATTCAAAGGTGAATTTAGCATTTGCATCTGCTTCTTTGTTTGCAAAAGTGTGGGGTAGTTTAAAACTATGCAAAAATTCGTGTGCTGCGGTTTGATCGTTTTTACCTGCAAAAAGCATTACATTTTTACCTGGAATAGCATCAAAGTATTCGGAAAAGGAAACACAATAGGCTTTTTCAAATTTTAACTCTTGTAGTTTGCTCATGGCATCTCTTCTAAAGAATGTAATGGTACCGTTTTTGGTTTGACTGTGGTCGAGCATCCATTGTAATAGGTTGGATTTTCCGTTGCTTTCTATACGGATATTAATTTCGCCTCCTTGAGGCATTCCTTCGGGTTTTCCTGTAGCGTCTATTTGTTGTGTAAAATTATAGTCGCAACTGAGTATGTTATAGGTGTTTCCGTCTAGTTCTAATTTAGCTAAAAAGGACATGTTTATTTGTTTTTAGGGTTGTTTATTTGAAAGAAAAAAGAAAAAGGCGATCCCAAAAGATCGCAACTATCATTTAATGGAGTTCTTTTTAGACTAGGGTTGACCGGTGTAAAACCTAGGGGGTAATACAATGATTGATCTAGCCAATGTCATTTCCTTATGGAAAGTAACAAAGAACTGGGGGTTAAAAAGTTGCTTTTAGGGAACGCCTTTTTGAAGGGATTATACCCATTCGTTTTCGTAAGCTCCTGAACCTAGTTCAATCTTTTTAGCTGAAATGGTAAAGGTTTCTGTTAATGGATTTACGCCTGTTGAATCAAAGTTTTCTCTGAATTTTACTACGTAAGCTTCTGAAAATTTTAATTCTTTTAGAACTGCTTCGCTGTCTCTTTTAAAGAATTTTACACTTCCGTCTTTTCTTTCAAATGAGTTGGTCATCCACTCGAAGAATGAAGTGTCTGCAGTACCTTCAATTGTTAATTCAATTTTTCCTCCTCTAGTTACAGTAGAAGGTCTACCCGTTGCGTCTGTTTCTTGAAATAAACCGTAGTTTACATTTAATACTGTGTACTCTTTTCCTGCTACTGCTAATTTTGCTTTAAATGACATAATTATAAATATTTAAAAAATTAAGAAATACATAAGGATATACCTATAAAGGTATAGAGTAGGTTAAAAAATGATTTGGGGGTGGGTTTTGTTAGGTAATAACCAATTTGAGTAGGATCGTTTGGTTTTTGTGCTTTCATAACATATTTTGTTTTTAATAATAATAACCATTTATGGAAATATGATTAAGTCAAATATAGTAAACTTGTTTTATAAAAACAAGTTTTTGTTATAAAAAATTAAAAAGTAAGCAGTATTTTATTTTTTATTGTTTTAAAAAAGGATTTGCATTAATTGAGGTCACTGAAAAACCTCGTTTATTTTGATCAATTTGGTTTTCTAGAGATATAAAAAACGCTTATAAAAGGATTTTAAAGATACTTTATAAGCGCTTTTATTTTGTAACTGTTTTTTATTTTAGGTTATATGAGTCAGTGTTTTTGCCTTAAGTAGGGTCATTTGGCAAAATGTATGTGTAGGTTATCTTTTTACATTAATTTGAGTATTCTTTTTAAGTTGACTGTAAAAATTGCCATTGCACCTTGCATTTGCATATTGCTAATACCGTACGATATTGCTCTGTGGTAACCGTGTATGTTTTTCAACTCACTATTTTTGGCTTCTATCTTGTATCGATGTTTTGCTTTTTCTTTGTAATATTCTCTATCTTGAAAAGCTATTTGGTCTCGATACAGTTCTGATTTTATGGATACTGAATATGTTTTTGTTTTGGCTCCTTCTTTGTAACAACCTTTTTTTAAAGGACAAGACTTGCATTTTTCGATATCAAAATAATAAGTATCTACTTGATTTGTCCCAACATCTTTGGTTCCACCACGGGCTTTTCGTATTGCCAAATATCCTGCTGGACAAACAAATCTATCGGCATCTTTGTTGTAATCAAATTTATCTTCTTTTTTTCTAAATCCTTGTGTTATAGATGGATTTAAACGAGCTATTACTTTAATATTTTGTTCACTTGTAATCTTAAGGTTTTCTTTTCCAGAATAAGCCGCATCACCAATGATGGTATCAACATCAATTCCTTTTTCTTGACTTATTTCTAAAAGTTTAGGCAATTCTGGCCCATCTCCTTTTTCTGATTTCGGTGATAGCACAAACACGTATAAAACAAAAAACCCTTCATCGTTTCGGATGAAGGGTTTCTAAAGAAAGGCAGCGATCTACTCTCCCACAGTATGCAGTACCATCGACGCTGGCGGGCTTAACTTCTCTGTTCGAAATGGGAAGAGGTGAGCCCCGCCGCAATAACCACCTTAAGGTTTTTAGTGATGAGTGATGAGTGAGAAGTGATTAGCTTAAATCTAGTCACTGGTTACTTATTACTTTTCACTGCAAGCTTTGCTTGCCAATATTTTAACATATTGAGATAAATATTCAATTTGGAAAGAATTTTACGCCCCACCCTTGCTCCTCCTCTTTGGGGAGGTTGGGTAGGGCACCAATAAGCTTACGGGTTATTAGTACTACTTGACTGTGACATTACTGCCTTTACATCTATAGCCTATCAACGTGGTGATCTTCCACGACCCTTAAAAGAAATCTCATCTTGTGGTGGGTTTCGCGCTTATATGCTTTCAGCGCTTATCCCTTCCCAACGTAGCTACTCTGCGGTGCTCCTGGCGGAACAACAGATACACCAGCGGTTGGTCCAACTCGGTCCTCTCGTACTAGAGTCAGATCCACTCAAATTTCTAACGCCCACAGTAGATAGAGACCGAACTGTCTCACGACGTTCTGAACCCAGCTCGCGTGCCACTTTAATGGGCGAACAGCCCAACCCTTGGGACCTTCTCCAGCCCCAGGATGTGACGAGCCGACATCGAGGTGCCAAACCCCCCGTCGATATGAGCTCTTGGGGGAGATCAGCCTGTTATCCCCCGGCGTACCTTTTATCCTTTGAGCGATGGCCCTTCCATGCGGAACCACCGGATCACTATGCTCTACTTTCGTACCTGATCGACCTGTATGTCTCTCAGTCAAGCTCCCTTTTGCCATTGCACTCTACGCACGGTTACCAAGCGTGCTGAGGGAACCTTTAGAAGCCTCCGTTACTCTTTTGGAGGCGACCACCCCAGTCAAACTACCCACCAAGCAATGTCCCCGCCAGAGGCGGGTTAGATCTCAGATAAGCAAAGGGTGGTATTTCAACAATGACTCCACAACGCCTGGCGACGCCATTTCATAGTCTCCCACCTATCCTACACATCACTTATCCAAGACCAATACTAAGCTATAGTAAAGGTGCACAGGGTCTTTTCGTCCCACTGCGGGTAATCGGCATCTTCACCGATACTACAATTTCACCGAGCTCATGGCTGAGACAGTGTCCAGATCGTTACACCATTCGTGCAGGTCGGAACTTACCCGACAAGGAATTTCGCTACCTTAGGACCGTTATAGTTACGGCCGCCGTTTACTGGGGCTTCAATTCAATGCTTCTGATTGCTCATAACATCTCCTCTTAACCTTCCAGCACCGGGCAGGTGTCAGGCCCTATACGTCATCTTACGATTTTGCAGAGCCCTGTGTTTTTGATAAACAGTCGCCTGGACCTTTTCACTGCGGCCAGCTTGCGCTGGCGACCTTTCTCCCGAAGTTACAGGTCTATTTTGCCTAATTCCTTAGCCATGAATCTCTCGAGCGCCTTAGGATACTCTCCTCAACTACCTGTGTCGGTTTACGGTACGGGTACTTATAATCTATGTTTAGAAGGTTTTCTTGGCAGCCTTTAGGTACACTATCCCTTTGTCCGAAGACCTGAGTACTATCGCATTTCACCAGTCCCAACGGATTTGCCTACTGGGCCTATAGTTAGGTGCTTTAACGAACTATTCCGTCAGTTCGCGGTACTTTCACCACTGCGTCGCTCCATCACAATTATAAGTAGTACGGGAATATTAACCCGTTGGCCATCGACTGTTCCTTTCGGATTCGCCTTAGGACCCGACTAACCCGCAGCTGATTAGCATAGCTGCGGAAACCTTAGTTTTGCGGCGGGGGTGTTTCTCGCACCCCTTATCGTTACTTATGCCTACATTTTCTTTTCTAACTTCTCCAGCATCTCTCACAAGACACCTTCGGCGATGTTAGAATGCTCCCCTACCACTTGTACAGTGTACAAATCCATAGCTTCGGTAGTATACTTATGCCCGATTATTATCCATGCTCGATCGCTCGACTAGTGAGCTGTTACGCACTCTTTAAATGAATGGCTGCTTCCAAGCCAACATCCTAGCTGTCGATGCAATCAAACCGCGTTTGTTCAACTTAGCATACATTTGGGGACCTTAGCTGATGGTCTGGGTTCTTTCCCTCTCGGACTTGGACCTTAGCACCCAAGCCCTCACTGCTGTGTATATTATATAGCATTCGGAGTTTGTCAGGAATTGGTAGGCGGTGAAGCCCCCGCATCCAATCAGTAGCTCTACCTCTATATAACTAGACCACAGCGCTGCACCTAAATGCATTTCGGGGAGTACGAGCTATTTCCGAGTTTGATTGGCCTTTCACCCCTACCCACAGGTCATCCGAAGACTTTTCAACGTCAACCGGTTCGGACCTCCACTGTGTGTTACCACAGCTTCATCCTGCCCATGGGTAGATCACACGGTTTCGCGTCTACCACTACTGACTATAGCGCCCTATTCAGACTCGCTTTCGCTACGGATCCGTGACTTAATCACTTAACCTTGCCAGTAACGGTAACTCGTAGGCTCATTATGCAAAAGGCACGCCGTCACAGCTTATGCTGCTCCGACCGCTTGTAGGCGTATGGTTTCAGGTTCTTTTTCACTCCGTTATTCACGGTTCTTTTCACCTTTCCCTCACGGTACTGGTTCACTATCGGTCTCTCAGGAGTATTTAGCCTTAGCGGATGGTCCCGCCAGATTCAGACAGGGTTTCTCGTGCCCCGCCCTACTCAGGATACCACTATTCTTTATATTCTTTGCTTATACGGGACTTTCACCTTCTTTGGTTAACCTTTCCAGGTTATTCTAATTCTGTTTATAAGAAATATTGTGGTCCTACAACCCCGTTATTGCCATAACAACAACGGTTTGGGCTATTCCGCGTTCGCTCGCCACTACTTACGGAATCACTTTTGTTTTCTTCTCCTCCGCCTACTTAGATGTTTCAGTTCAGCGGGTTTGCCTCCTATCGGATAATGCATCTTCAATGCATTGGGTTGCCCCATTGGGATATCTACGGATCTATTCGTGTGTGCCAATCCCCGTAGCTTTTCGCAGCTTATCACGTCCTTCTTCGCCTCTGAGAGCCTAGGCATCCCCCATACGCCCTTATTTTGCTTATTGTTTTCTTTTTTTAGTGATTAGTTCTTAGTAATTAGTGACTAGCCCTAAGACTAATTACTATTTACTCTGTACTAATTGCTAAAGTGTTCTTTCTACTTGTTTGTATGTTTATCTCAATATGTCAATGAACTTTTTTCTAGTGATAAGTGATAAGTAAATAGTGATTAGTTAATTACTTTTCACTTTTTACTCTTTACTATTCACTCGAATAGTGGAGAATATCGGAGTCGAACCGATGACCTCCTGCGTGCAAGGCAGGCGCTCTAGCCAGCTGAGCTAATCCCCCAATCTTAGTGATGAGTTATTAGTTATGAGTTATGAGTATTCATAACCTCTCAACCCCTAGAATTTCCTTTTTAACTTAAATCATTTTCAAATTTTCAAATTAATCAATTTTCAAATTTACTTGTAGTCCCGGGCAGACTCGAACTGCCGACCCCTACATTATCAGTGTAGTACTCTAACCAGCTGAGCTACGAGACTCTGTATTTTAAGTCTTTTCTTTTTTTGAATTAACAGCGAGAGTAAGGGTCTATTTTCTTTTTTTGTCTCTAGAAAGGAGGTGTTCCAGCCGCACCTTCCGGTACGGCTACCTTGTTACGACTTAGCCCTAGTTACCAGTTTTACCCTAGGCAGCTCCTTGCGGTCACCGACTTCAGGTACCCCCAGCTTCCATGGCTTGACGGGCGGTGTGTACAAGGCCCGGGAACGTATTCACCGCAGCATGGCTGATCTGCGATTACTAGCGAATCCAGCTTCACGGAGTCGAGTTGCAGACTCCGATCCGAACTGAGAACGGTTTTGTAGATTCGCGCCTACTTGCGTAGTGGCTGCTCTCTGTACCGTCCATTGTAGCACGTGTGTAGCCCAAGGCGTAAGGGCCGTGATGATTTGACGTCATCCCCACCTTCCTCACGGTTTGCACCGGCAGTCTTGCTAGAGTTCCCGACTTGACTCGCTGGCAACTAGCAACAGGGGTTGCGCTCGTTATAGGACTTAACCTGACACCTCACGGCACGAGCTGACGACAACCATGCAGCACCTTGAAAAACGTCCGAAGAAAGATCTGTTTCCAAATCTGTCGTTTCCCATTTAAGCCTTGGTAAGGTTCCTCGCGTATCATCGAATTAAACCACATGCTCCTCCGCTTGTGCGGGCCCCCGTCAATTCCTTTGAGTTTCACTCTTGCGAGCGTACTCCCCAGGTGGGATACTTATCACTTTCGCTTAGCCACTCAGATTGCTCCAAACAGCTAGTATCCATCGTTTACGGCGTGGACTACCAGGGTATCTAATCCTGTTCGCTCCCCACGCTTTCGTCCATCAGCGTCAATGTACTCGTAGTAACCTGCCTTCGCAATTGGTATTCCATGTAATCTCTAAGCATTTCACCGCTACACTACATATTCTAGTTACTTCCAAGTAATTCAAGTCTTACAGTATCAATGGCCGTTTGATCGTTGAGCGACCAGATTTCACCACTGACTTATAAAACCGCCTACGGACCCTTTAAACCCAATGATTCCGGATAACGCTTGGATCCTCCGTATTACCGCGGCTGCTGGCACGGAGTTAGCCGATCCTTATTCTTACAGTACCGTCAAGTTCCCTCGCAAGGGAGTGTTTCTTCCTGTACAAAAGCAGTTTACAATCCATAGGACCGTCATCCTGCACGCGGCATGGCTGGTTCAGACTTGCGTCCATTGACCAATATTCCTCACTGCTGCCTCCCGTAGGAGTCTGGTCCGTGTCTCAGTACCAGTGTGGGGGATCTCCCTCTCAGGACCCCTACCCATCGTTGCCTTGGTGTGCCGTTACCACACCAACTAGCTAATGGGACGCATGCTCATCTTGTACCGTTGGAACTTTAATAATTAAATGATGCCATTTAATAATACTATGGGGTATTAATCCAAATTTCTCTGGGCTATCCCCCTGTACAAGGCAGATTGCATACGCGTTACGCACCCGTGCGCCGGTCTCAAAGGAGCAAGCTCCTTCTACCCCTCGACTTGCATGTGTTAAGCCTGCCGCTAGCGTTCATCCTGAGCCAGGATCAAACTCTTCATCGTATGTTTTTTATAGCTTTTGAGCTAAATATTTTTGACAAAGAATGCTAGTTTTCTTACTCTCTTATTTTTTTGTTTTAATATTGCTATTAAAACGTGCTGTCAATCCAATATGTCTATGAACTTGTTTCTTTTGTTTTTTCGCTTTTGACTTATTGTCTTAGCGGCTGCAAAGGTAGTGTTTCTTTTAGTATTTCCAAGTGTTTTTTTACTTTTTTTGAAAGTTTTTTATTTTCTTGGTTTTCTTTAATAATAGGAACGTAGTTGCTTTGCTGGGATAAAAAATCCCCTGTTTTGCAGGGGATTTTTATGTTTAATTCTGTTTTTTCAGAATAAAGAAAGGCAGCGATCTACTCTCCCACAGTATGCAGTACCATCGACGCTGGCGGGCTTAACTTCTCTGTTCGAAATGGGAAGAGGTGAGCCCCGCCGCAATAACCACCTTAAGGTTTTTAGTGATGAGTGATGAGTGAGAAGTGATTAGCTTAAATCTAGTCACTGGTTACTTATTACTTTTCACTGCAAGCTTTGCTTGCCAATATTTTAACATATTGAGATAAATATTCAATTTGGAAAGAATTTTACGCCCCACCCTTGCTTCTCTCCTTTGGGGAGGTTGGGTGGGGCACCAATAAGCTTACGGGTTATTAGTACTACTTGACTGTGACATTACTGCCTTTACATCTATAGCCTATCAACGTGGTGATCTTCCACGACCCTTAAAAGAAATCTCATCTTGTGGTGGGTTTCGCGCTTATATGCTTTCAGCGCTTATCCCTTCCCAACGTAGCTACTCTGCGGTGCTCCTGGCGGAACAACAGATACACCAGCGGTTGGTCCAACTCGGTCCTCTCGTACTAGAGTCAGATCCACTCAAATTTCTAACGCCCACAGTAGATAGAGACCGAACTGTCTCACGACGTTCTGAACCCAGCTCGCGTGCCACTTTAATGGGCGAACAGCCCAACCCTTGGGACCTTCTCCAGCCCCAGGATGTGACGAGCCGACATCGAGGTGCCAAACCCCCCCGTCGATATGAGCTCTTGGGGGAGATCAGCCTGTTATCCCCGGCGTACCTTTTATCCTTTGAGCGATGGCCCTTCCATGCGGAACCACCGGATCACTATGCTCTACTTTCGTACCTGATCGACCTGTATGTCTCTCAGTCAAGCTCCCTTTTGCCATTGCACTCTACGCACGGTTACCAAGCGTGCTGAGGGAACCTTTAGAAGCCTCCGTTACTCTTTTGGAGGCGACCACCCCAGTCAAACTACCCACCAAGCAATGTCCCCGCCAGAGGCGGGTTAGATCTCAGATAAGCAAAGGGTGGTATTTCAACAATGACTCCACAACGCCTGGCGACGCCATTTCATAGTCTCCCACCTATCCTACACATCACTTATCCAAGACCAATACTAAGCTATAGTAAAGGTGCACAGGGTCTTTTCGTCCCACTGCGGGTAATCGGCATCTTCACCGATACTACAATTTCACCGAGCTCATGGCTGAGACAGTGTCCAGATCGTTACACCATTCGTGCAGGTCGGAACTTACCCGACAAGGAATTTCGCTACCTTAGGACCGTTATAGTTACGGCCGCCGTTTACTGGGGCTTCAATTCAATGCTTCTGATTGCTCATAACATCTCCTCTTAACCTTCCAGCACCGGGCAGGTGTCAGGCCCTATACGTCATCTTACGATTTTGCAGAGCCCTGTGTTTTTGATAAACAGTCGCCTGGACCTTTTCACTGCGGCCAGCTTGCGCTGGCGACCTTTCTCCCGAAGTTACAGGTCTATTTTGCCTAATTCCTTAGCCATGAATCTCTCGAGCGCCTTAGGATACTCTCCTCAACTACCTGTGTCGGTTTACGGTACGGGTACTTATAATCTATGTTTAGAAGGTTTTCTTGGCAGCCTTTAGGTACACTATCCCTTTGTCCGAAGACTCCGAGTACTATCGCATTTCACCAGTCCCAGCGGATTTGCCTACTGGGCCTATAGTTAGGTGCTTTAACGAACTATTCCGTCAGTTCGCGGTACTTTCACCACTGCGTCGCTCCATCACAATTATAAGTAGTACGGGAATATTAACCCGTTGGCCATCGACTGTTCCTTTCGGATTCGCCTTAGGACCCGACTAACCCGCAGCTGATTAGCATAGCTGCGGAAACCTTAGTTTTGCGGCGGGGGTGTTTCTCGCACCCCTTATCGTTACTTATGCCTACATTTTCTTTTCTAACTTCTCCAGCATCTCTCACAAGACACCTTCGGCGATGTTAGAATGCTCCCCTACCACTTGTACAGTGTACAAATCCATAGCTTCGGTAGTATACTTATGCCCGATTATTATCCATGCTCGATCGCTCGACTAGTGAGCTGTTACGCACTCTTTAAATGAATGGCTGCTTCCAAGCCAACATCCTAGCTGTCGATGCAATCAAACCGCGTTTGTTCAACTTAGCATACATTTGGGGACCTTAGCTGATGGTCTGGGTTCTTTCCCTCTCGGACTTGGACCTTAGCACCCAAGCCCTCACTGCTGTGTATATTATATAGCATTCGGAGTTTGTCAGGAATTGGTAGGCGGTGAAGCCCCCGCATCCAATCAGTAGCTCTACCTCTATATAACTAGACCACAGCGCTGCACCTAAATGCATTTCGGGGAGTACGAGCTATTTCCGAGTTTGATTGGCCTTTCACCCCTACCCACAGGTCATCCGAAGACTTTTCAACGTCAACCGGTTCGGACCTCCACTGTGTGTTACCACAGCTTCATCCTGCCCATGGGTAGATCACACGGTTTCGCGTCTACCACTACTGACTATAGCGCCCTATTCAGACTCGCTTTCGCTACGGATCCGTGACTTAATCACTTAACCTTGCCAGTAACGGTAACTCGTAGGCTCATTATGCAAAAGGCACGCCGTCACAGCTTATGCTGCTCCGACCGCTTGTAGGCGTATGGTTTCAGGTTCTTTTTCACTCCGTTATTCACGGTTCTTTTCACCTTTCCCTCACGGTACTGGTTCACTATCGGTCTCTCAGGAGTATTTAGCCTTAGCGGATGGTCCCGCCAGATTCAGACAGGGTTTCTCGTGCCCCGCCCTACTCAGGATACCACTATTCTTTATATTCTTTGCTTATACGGGACTTTCACCTTCTTTGGTTAACCTTTCCAGGTTATTCTAATTCTGTTTATAAGAAATATTGTGGTCCTACAACCCCGTTATTGCCATAACAACAACGGTTTGGGCTATTCCGCGTTCGCTCGCCACTACTTACGGAATCACTTTTGTTTTCTTCTCCTCCGCCTACTTAGATGTTTCAGTTCAGCGGGTTTGCCTCCTATTTGGATACTATGTCTTCTACATAGTGGGTTGCCCCATTGGGATATCTACGGATCTATTCGTGTGTGCCAATCCCCGTAGCTTTTCGCAGCTTATCACGTCCTTCTTCGCCTCTGAGAGCCTAGGCATCCCCCATACGCCCTTATTTTGCTTATTGTTTTCTTTTTTTAGTGATTAGTTCTTAGTAATTAGTGACTAGCCCTAAGACTAATTACTATTCACTCTGTACTAATTGCTAAAGTGTTCTTTCTACTTGTTTGTATGTTTATCTCAATATGTCAATGAACTTTTTTCTAGTGATAAGTGATAAGTAAATAGTGATTAGTTAATTACTTTTCACTTTTTACTCTTTACTATTCACTCGAATAGTGGAGAATATCGGAGTCGAACCGATGACCTCCTGCGTGCAAGGCAGGCGCTCTAGCCAGCTGAGCTAATCCCCCAATCTTAGTGATGAGTTATTAGTTATTAGTTATGAGTTATGAGTATTCATAACCTCTCAACCCCTAGAATTTCCTTTTTAACTTAAATCATTTTCAAATTTTGAAATTAATCAATTTTCAAATTTGTTTGTAGTCCCGGGCAGACTCGAACTGCCGACCCCTACATTATCAGTGTAGTACTCTAACCAGCTGAGCTACGAGACTCTGTATTTTAAGTCTTTTCTTTTTTTGAATTAACAGCGAGAGTAAGGGTCTATTTTCTTTTTTTGTCTCTAGAAAGGAGGTGTTCCAGCCGCACCTTCCGGTACGGCTACCTTGTTACGACTTAGCCCTAGTTACCAGTTTTACCCTAGGCAGCTCCTTGCGGTCACCGACTTCAGGTACCCCCAGCTTCCATGGCTTGACGGGCGGTGTGTACAAGGCCCGGGAACGTATTCACCGCAGCATGGCTGATCTGCGATTACTAGCGAATCCAGCTTCACGGAGTCGAGTTGCAGACTCCGATCCGAACTGAGAACGGTTTTGTAGATTCGCGCCTACTTGCGTAGTGGCTGCTCTCTGTACCGTCCATTGTAGCACGTGTGTAGCCCAAGGCGTAAGGGCCGTGATGATTTGACGTCATCCCCACCTTCCTCACGGTTTGCACCGGCAGTCTTGCTAGAGTTCCCGACTTGACTCGCTGGCAACTAGCAACAGGGGTTGCGCTCGTTATAGGACTTAACCTGACACCTCACGGCACGAGCTGACGACAACCATGCAGCACCTTGAAAAACGTCCGAAGAAAGATCTGTTTCCAAATCTGTCGTTTCCCATTTAAGCCTTGGTAAGGTTCCTCGCGTATCATCGAATTAAACCACATGCTCCTCCGCTTGTGCGGGCCCCCGTCAATTCCTTTGAGTTTCACTCTTGCGAGCGTACTCCCCAGGTGGGATACTTATCACTTTCGCTTAGCCACTCAGATTGCTCCAAACAGCTAGTATCCATCGTTTACGGCGTGGACTACCAGGGTATCTAATCCTGTTCGCTCCCCACGCTTTCGTCCATCAGCGTCAATGTACTCGTAGTAACCTGCCTTCGCAATTGGTATTCCATGTAATCTCTAAGCATTTCACCGCTACACTACATATTCTAGTTACTTCCAAGTAATTCAAGTCTTACAGTATCAATGGCCGTTTGATCGTTGAGCGACCAGATTTCACCACTGACTTATAAAACCGCCTACGGACCCTTTAAACCCAATGATTCCGGATAACGCTTGGATCCTCCGTATTACCGCGGCTGCTGGCACGGAGTTAGCCGATCCTTATTCTTACAGTACCGTCAAGTTCCCTCGCAAGGGAGTGTTTCTTCCTGTACAAAAGCAGTTTACAATCCATAGGACCGTCATCCTGCACGCGGCATGGCTGGTTCAGACTTGCGTCCATTGACCAATATTCCTCACTGCTGCCTCCCGTAGGAGTCTGGTCCGTGTCTCAGTACCAGTGTGGGGGATCTCCCTCTCAGGACCCCTACCCATCGTTGCCTTGGTGTGCCGTTACCACACCAACTAGCTAATGGGACGCATGCTCATCTTGTACCGTTGGAACTTTAATAATTAAATGATGCCATTTAATAATACTATGGGGTATTAATCCAAATTTCTCTGGGCTATCCCCCTGTACAAGGTAGATTGCATACGCGTTACGCACCCGTGCGCCGGTCTCAAAGGAGCAAGCTCCTTCTACCCCTCGACTTGCATGTGTTAAGCCTGCCGCTAGCGTTCATCCTGAGCCAGGATCAAACTCTTCATCGTATGTTTTTTATAGCTTTTGAGCTAAATATTTTTGACAAAGAATGCTAGTTTTCTTACTCTCTTATTTTTTTGTTTTAATATCACTATTAAAACGTGCTGTCAATCCAATATGTCTATGAACTTGTTTCTTTTGTTTTTCGCTTTTGACTTATTGTCTTAGCGGCTGCAAAGGTAAAACTTCTTTTTAAATTCGCAAGATTTTTTTGAAAACTTTTTTTGAAGTAAGCTTCTAAAATTTATCTTAAGGTTTTGTTAAAAGAACTTCGCTGTTGCGACTGCAAAGGTACGTTCTTTTTTTTGTTTTTTCCTAGTCTTTTTTTGCTTTTTTTTGTTTTTTGTTTTTTTAGTTGCTGTTTTTCAAATATTTAACTTTGTTTTTTATTTGTTTTGGATTGTTTTGGGTTTTTTATTTGTTATTTTGGGTCGTGTTTGGTTCTAAAAAACGGGGTTTGTTTTCCTTTGTTATTATATGTTTGGTATTTGGTTTAATTGTAGTTATTTGGCTGTTTTGTTTTTTTCTTGTTTGCTTCTAGGATATTTTTTGTTTCTTTTTTTTATTTGAGGCTAAGGATGCGTGAGGGATGGAAGTGTCATCCTTTTGCTGATTTGTATGGCTCTTTTTTATAGGTATGGTTCTTTCAGCAAAAGATAGAACGGACAGCCCGACCCGAAGGGGCACGCTCATAAATATTTAATCAAATAAATCTTTAATCTAGTATTACGTATAAGTGATTTACTTATTATTATTATCTGATTTATTTGATAAATTCTATTTTCAAGTAATTTTTTAAATTCTACCTATATATATTGTATGTGTTTTTTTAAACTTATATATTTGCGTTCTTAAATTTTTAATATGATTAAGATTACTTTACCAGACGGTTCGATTAGAGAGTACGCAAGTGGCGTGACTCCTATGGACGTGGCTAAATCGATTAGTGAAGGTTTGGCGCGCAATGTTATTTCGGCAAGCTTTAACGGGACGACCGTTGAGACGGTTACCGAATTGACTACCGACGGTAACTTAACTTTATTTACTTGGGATAACGTGGAAGGAAAAAAAGCTTTTTGGCATTCGACTTCACACGTGATGGCTCAGGCTTTGGAGGAGCTTTACTCGGGTATCAAATTAACTATTGGTCCTGCCATAGAGAAGGGATTCTATTATGATGTTGATTTTGGTGAACATAAAATTACTGACGCTGATTTCAAGAAAATTGAGGATCGTGTGTTAGAAATCTCAAGAGAGAAGCACGAATTTAAAATGCGCAGTGTTACTAAAGCTGAAGCTTTAGCATTATATAAAGACAATGAGTTCAAAACTGAATTGATTGAAAATCTTGAAGATGGCACTATCACTTTTTGTGACCACGCTACTTTTACCGATTTATGTCGTGGTGGACATATTCCGAATACTGGGATTATTAAAGCTATGAAAATTCTTTCGGTAGCTGGTGCTTACTGGAGAGGCGATGAAAAAAATAAACAGTTAACTCGTGTTTACGGTATTTCGTTCCCTAAACAAAAAGACTTAACTGATTATTTAGCTTTATTAGAAGAAGCTAAGCGTCGTGACCACAGAAAACTAGGAAAAGAATTGGAATTATTCCATTTTTCACAACGTGTAGGTCAAGGTTTACCGTTATGGTTACCAAAAGGAGCTGCCTTACGTGACCGTTTAGAGCAATTTTTAAAGAAAGCTCAAAAGAAAGCTGGTTACGAACAAGTAGTTTCTCCACATATTGGGCAGAAAGAATTATATGTAACTTCTGGTCATTATGCAAAATACGGCGCAGATAGTTTTCAACCAATACATACTCCAGCTGAAGGTGAAGAGTTTTTATTAAAACCGATGAACTGTCCGCACCACTGTGAAATTTACAACGCAAAACCTTGGTCATACAAAGATTTACCAAAACGTTACGCTGAATTTGGCACAGTCTATCGTTACGAACAATCGGGAGAATTACATGGTTTAACTCGTGTGAGAGGATTTACTCAAGATGATGCGCACTTATTCTGTACTCCAGACCAATTAGACCAAGAGTTTAAAAACGTAATCGACCTAGTATTATATGTATTTGGTTCGTTAGGATTTGAAAACTTTACGGCTCAAATTTCATTAAGAGACCCTAAAAAACCAGAAAAATACATTGGTTCAGATGAAAACTGGGAGAAAGCTGAAAATGCGATTATCAATGCGGCAAAAGAAAAAGGTTTAAATACTGTAGTTGAATACGGTGAAGCTGCTTTCTACGGACCTAAACTTGATTTTATGGTTAAGGATGCGTTAGGAAGAAGTTGGCAATTAGGAACTATTCAGGTGGATTACAACTTACCGGAGCGTTTTGATTTGACCTACAAAGGTTCTGACAACGAATTACATAGACCTGTAATGATTCACAGAGCACCATTTGGCTCTATGGAGCGTTTTATTGCAATTTTATTAGAGCATACAGGAGGAAATTTTCCTCTTTGGCTAATGCCAGAACAGGCTATTATCCTAAGTTTGAGTGAGAAATATGAAAATTATGCGAAAAAAGTTTCAGAATTGCTAGAAAATCACGAAATTCGCGCCCTAATTGACAACCGAAACGAGACCATAGGTAAGAAAATTCGTGAAGCGGAAGTTAAGAAGTTCCCGTTTATGTTGATTGTAGGTGAAGAAGAAGAGAAAAACGGAACGGTATCTGTACGTAGACATGGACAGGAAGGAAAAGGAAATATAACCTTAAAAATAGAAGATTTTGCTACTTTAGTAAATGAAGAGGTAAGCAAATCTTTAAAAACATTTGAAGTTTAACTAAAAAATTAAAAGTTATCGCAATCAGGAACAACAGAGGTAATCAACCTCGCGTAGAAAAAAAAGATGAACACAGAATTAATCAGTATATTCGTGTTCCAGAGATTCGTTTAGTAGGAGATAATGTGGAGCCTGGAGTTGTAAAAACTTCCAGAAGCTTTGCGTCTGGCAGATGAATTAGAACTTGATTTAGTTGAGATTTCTCCAAACGCTGAACCTCCTGTTTGTAAAATAATGGACTATAAAAAGTTCTTATACGAACAGAAGAGACGTGAAAAAGAATTAAAAGCGAAATCAACTCAGATCGTTATAAAAGAAATTCGTTTTGGTCCTCAAACAGATGAGCATGATTATGAATTTAAGAAGAAGAATGCTGAAAAATTCCTCAAAGACGGAGCAAAATTAAAAGCTTTTGTATTCTTTAAAGGACGCTCTATTATCTATAAAGAACAAGGACAAATCCTATTATTAAGGTTAGCTCAGGATCTTGAAGAAGTAGGAAAAGTGGAAGCTATGCCTGTTTTAGAAGGTAAACGTATGATTATGTTTATTACTCCTAAAAAAAAGGGTAAGTAGAAATTAGACATTAGCTTAATTGCTTTTGACTAGTTATTTAAAATAGTAAGTAAGTTAAATTAAATAAATTTGGGAAATTATGCCTAAAATGAAAACTAAATCTAGTGCTAAGAAACGTTTTAAAGTTACTGGCTCTGGAAAAATTAAAAGAAAACACGCTTTTAAAAGTCATATTTTGACTAAAAAGTCTAAAAAACGTAAATTAGCGTTAACTCACTCTGCTTTAGTTCATCAGTCAGACGTGAAAAGTGTAAAAGAACAATTAAGAATTATCTAATTAAGCTATTAATAAAAGTAAAAAGTGATTAGTTTTCTAGCTATTTACTAATTACTAATAAGTATCTAATTTGATAATTTCGGTTAAAACAATTTAAAGTAACCCTGGGGTGGGCTTTTAAGAGTCTGATAAATTTCAGAACGCCTTACTTCAAAAAAAAATTAAAAAATTATGCCAAGATCAGTAAATTCAGTTGCTAAAAGAGCAAGAAGAAAAAAGATAATGAAGCAAGCCAAAGGTTTCTTTGGTAGAAGAAAAAACGTTTGGACAGTTGCTAAGAATGCGGTTGAAAAAGCAATGTTATATGCTTACAGAGATCGTAAAGCTAAAAAGAGAAATTTCCGTTCTTTATGGATTATGCGTATCAACGCTGGTGCAAGATTAGAAGGAATGTCTTACTCTCAGTTCATGGGCAAAGTAAAAGCTAACAACATCGAGTTAAACCGTAAGGTTTTAGCTGACTTAGCAATGAATCACCCTGGAAGCTTTCAAAGCTATTCTTAACAAAGTAAAATAATAACGTTTAACAATATTTAACTTACTTTATTAAAATCCCGATTTTTTAGAATCGGGATTTTTTTAATGCTGCACCCTTCATTATTTAGCTATATCCAATGGAAAACCAACAGAAAAAAAGTTTACACCCTCGCAACAAGCACAATCAGAACTATGATTTCGATGCTTTAATAGCTGTTGCTCCTGAGTTAGAAAAACATGTAGGAATCAATAAATTTGGCAATCAAAGTATTGACTTTGCTCATCCAGATGCCGTAAGAGCTTTAAACAAAGCTTTACTAAAACATTTTTACCAAATTGATTATTACGAATTACCTAAAACCAATTTATACCCTCCTATTCCAGGACGAGCTGATTATATCCATCACTTAGCAGACATTATTGCTAAAGGAATTAACGGTACTTTACCAACTGGAAGTGGTATTAGAATATTGGATATAGGAACTGGTGCAAACTGTATCTATCCTATTTTAGGTAACAAAATATATGGCTGGACTTTTGTAGGAACAGAAATAGATAAGCCTGCAAAACTAACTGCTGAAAAAATCATTCAAGAAAACAAGCTGACCAATGCCATCAACATTCGTTTACAAGAAAGTAGACGTAATATTTTCAGAAACATCATTCAACCGAATGAAAAATTCGATGCTGTACTGTGCAACCCGCCTTTTCATAATTCGAGAGAAGAAGCCACCAAGGGAACCACTCGTAAATTGAAAAATTTAGGCAAAACCATTGAAGGCAAGCCTGTTTTGAACTTTGGTGGACAGAACAATGAATTATGGTGCGAAGGTGGCGAAAAAGCCTTTATCACCAATATGATTTACGAAAGTGTTCATTTTAAATCGCAAGTTAAATGGTTTACGTCATTAGTTTCTAAAAAGAAAATTTAAAGAATTTTGAAACTATTTTAAAGAAATTAAAAGCTAAATTTGAAATTATCCCTATGAAACAAGGCAATAAAACTACAAGAATTTTAGCTTGGCATTTTTTATAGTATTACGATTGTTTTATAACAATTCGAATATAGAATTATGTTTTCTGGTGCTTCTTTTTAGCCGCAGGAAATAAAATATTATTTAAGATCAGTCTAAACCCAGGTGAATTAGGATGCAAGTTCAAGTCTGTAGGCTCATCCCCCACTCTATGCTGATAATCCTCTGGGTCATGCCCACCATAAAAGGTAAAGAACCCTTTTCCTTTTTGTGCATGAATGTAACGTGCTTCACCGTTTATTTGACACTCGCCCATTACTAAAACGTTTGATTTAATTAATTCTTTATCGAATGCAGTAGTTTGCCCCATAAATCCTTTTACTAATGCGGTATGATTCTGACAAAGCATGCTGGGTATAACATCCCATTTTGCTGAATATTCTGACAGGGTGAAATAATCTTTATCGAAAGGTACAATTGATTGGTGTTTTTCAGTTGTATCTATATTTGAAAATTCATATTTTTCAGGTCTCCTTTCTAAAAGAAAATCTTTAAAAGCAAAAGTTTTTGAGTAATCTATTTTATTTTGATAATTTGCTTCACTAGGATCTCCGTCGAACATTGTTTCACAAATATCTATTCCTTCGGCAGAAAGGGCTATATCAAAACTATCTGTTGCGGAGCACATAGCAAACATGAATCCTCCTCCAATAACAAAATCACGTATTTTTTTGGCTACGGCTAATTTTTCATTGGAGACTTTTTGGAAACCTAATTTGGTAGCTAAATTTTCAGAATCTTTTTTTTGTTCTATATACCAAGGCATATTTTTGTATGATCCATAAAATTTTCCATATTGTCCTGTAAAATCTTCATGATGTAAATGTAACCAATCATACAATAACAACTGATCATTTAGTACCTCTTGATCATACACTACTTTAAAAGGAATTTCTGCATAAGTTAAAACCATTGTTACTGCGTCATCCCAAGGTTGCTTTCCTGGTGGTGAGTACACTGCTATTTTAGGTGCTTTTTCTAATGTTACAGCTTCCATATTTTGAGATGGAGAGGCTATATCTGCCAGGATTTGTTGTGTTTCATTATCTGAAATAATTTCAAAACTGACACCTCTTATTTGACATTCTTTCTTAATTTCTTGAATATCTGGCAAAAGAAAAGAACCTCCTCTATAATTAAGCAACCAACTTCCTTTATATCCTTTGTCTAATACCCAATAAGTAATACCATAGGCTTTTAAATGATTTTTTTGAGCGGTTTCATCCATAGGAAGCAAAATAGAATTTGCTTTTATGGAAATATTAAAAAATGTAATTATAAAAATCAAAAAAGCTTTCATGGAACCTATCTGTATCTATTATCAAATATAATAATTTTTTATTATTTAATTAAAAAGGGACATCGCTATCGTCATCAAAATTATTCATAGTACTACCAAATGCTTCATTGGGAGAAGGTAAATTAGGCGTAATGAATGGATTAGAGTCTTCTAAATTCATTTTAGAAGGTAGATCATCAAAATCGCTTCCAAATTCGTCTAAATTATCAAATTTACCTAGATGTCCTAAGAATTTTAGTCGTATGTTTTCTAAACTACCGTTACGGTGTTTAGCGATAATAAACTCTCCTTGTCCTTGAGTTGGAGAACGTTCATCATCATCCCATTCTTCAATTTTATAATATTCGGGACGATAAATAAATGATACGATATCAGCATCTTGTTCGATTGCTCCTGATTCACGTAGATCGGATAATAGGGGGCGTTTACTGGACCCACGCGTTTCTACGGCACGTGATAACTGGGATAAAGCTATAACAGGTACATCTAATTCTTTTGCTAATGCTTTTAAATTTCGGGAAATGGTTGAAATTTCTTGTTCACGATTTCCTCCTCCTCCTTTTGCATTTCCTCCTGCTGTCATTAACTGAAGGTAATCAATAACTATAATTTTTATATCGTATTGTGACTTTAATCTTCGTGCTTTAGCTCTTAAATCAAATATTGATAAGGAAGGTGTGTCGTCTATAAAAAGAGGTGCTTTTTCTAGATCTCTAACTTTAACTGATAATTGTTCCCATTCGTGTTTTTCTAACTTACCCGTACGTAATTTTTCGGAAGAAAGGCCTGTTTCGGAGGAAATCAAACGAGTAATTAACTGAACTGAGGACATCTCTAGGGAAAACACGGCTACTCCACTATTAAATTGGATTGCCATATTTCGTGCCATGGATAATACAAATGCTGTTTTTCCCATACCTGGACGAGCTGCAATGATAATTAAATCAGAAGGTTGCCAACCTGAAGTTACTTTATCTAATGCGTGAAAACCTGTTGGTATACCACTCAATCCTTCTTTACCTGCTATTTGTTCAATTCTTTTTTAGCTTGAATTACTAAGCTTTGTGCTGTTTCTGAGCTTCGTTTGATATTACCTTGTGTTACTTCATAGAATTTGGCTTCTGAGCTATCTAATAACTCAAAAACATCGGTGGTTTCATCATAGGCTTCTTCTATGATTTCGGAAGAAATTTTAATCAAACTTCTCTGAATATATTTTTGAAGAATAATACGTGAGTGAAATTCTATATGTGCGGAAGATGAAATTTTTTGAGTCAGTTGAATCAAATAATAATCCCCTCCTGCTACTTCTAATTTGCCCATTTTTTTTAGTTGGGCTGAAACGGTCAATAAATCAATTGGCTGTGAATCGTTAAAAAGTGTAACGATGGCATCAAAAATATACTTATGTGCATCTTTATAAAAGGCATCGGGTTGCAAAATATCAATAACTTCATCAACTCCTTTTTTATCTATCATCATGGCTCCTAAAACAGCCTCTTCTAAATCAATGGCTTGCGGTGGCAATTTTCCTTTTTCAAGGTTTATTATAGCCGTTTTTTCTACTTTAGCTGGGTTGATATTTTTAAAATTTTCCATAGTACAAAGGTAGTTTGAAATCTCTAAAAAGAGAAGAAAAAACAATCCTTAAAGTGTTGACAACTAATGTTAATAATTATTTTGTTTTGTTAATATGAGAATAAAAAAATCCGAAACCATGGGCTTCGGATTTAAATATTTTAAATTCTTATATTATTCTTGATAATGCCCCATTTTACTATACTTATCCATTCGTTGAGCGATTAACTCTTCTGCTGACAAGTCTTTTAATTCGCCAAAAGCTTTTAATACATATTCTTTTACATTTTTAAAGGCTGTTGGTTTATCACGGTGTGCTCCACCAAGGGGTTCTGGAATAATCTCATCAATTAGTCCGTGTTCTTTCATATCTTTTGCTGTCAATTTAAGTGCTTCGGCTGCTTTTTCTTTATGTTCCCAGCTTCTCCATAAAATAGATGAGCATGATTCAGGTGATATTACGGAATACCAAGTATTTTCCATCATATATACTTTGTTCCCTACTCCTATTCCTAGTGCTCCACCAGAGGCTCCTTCTCCTATAATTACTGTAATTATAGGGACTTTTAGACGAATCATTTCGAAAATATTTCGTGCAATAGCTTCACCTTGTCCTCTTTCTTCTGCTTCTAAGCCAGGGTAGGCTCCAGGGGTGTCAACTAAGGTTAAAACTGGAATATCAAATTTTTCAGCCATACGCATTAAACGTAATGCTTTACGGTACCCTTCTGGATTTGCCATACCAAAATTACGTAATTGACGCATTTTTGTATTAATTCCTTTTTGTTGACCGATAATCATAAAAGACTGACCGTTTATCTTACCTAGTCCTCCAACCATGGCTTTATCATCTTTTACTCCACGGTCTCCAAATAATTCTAAGAATACACCTTGCGTTAAATTTTCAATGTGTTCTAAAGTGTAAGGACGATTTGGATGGCGAGACATTTGAACACGTTGCCATGCTGTTAAATTTTCATATAAATTTTTTTTTGTCTCTTCTAACTTTTCTGCTAATTGTTCACATGTAGCTGATACGTCTACTTGTGTATCTTCTCCTATAAGCTGACATTTTTCAATTTGCTCTTCAAGCTCTTTAATAGGTAATTCAAAATCTAAATATTCCATAAGATTTTATATTTCTAGTTGAGTGAGCAAAGATAAAATTTTAGATGGAGTTTTAAAGAAATATTTGATCTAAAGTATCTCTTAGCAACATAAACTACTAAAAAACAATTATTTACTCTTTTTTTTTGGTTTTATTTTTAAAAATTCCGTTCAAAATTACTGTTATTAGTATAATAAAAGCACCTAAATAAAACGGGGTATTCATCTTTTCTTTATCTCCAAAAACCCATAAGGCTAAAATTATACCGTATATAGGTTCTAAATTTATGGTTAGCATTACTGTGTAAGGGCTTAAATATTTCATGACTTGTACCGATGCTATAAATGCGTAAGCGGTACATACAGAGCTTAAAAGCCCCATCCATAGCAAGTCATTTGTTGATATTTGAAAAAAGGAATAATTAAAACTTCCGGTAAATAGTAAAAAAGAGAAAAAAATAAAACACCTCCTAATAATTCATAGAAAGAAATAATAGTTGGTGAATCATCTTTAGCTAATTTTCCATTAATAATGGAAAAAGAAGCTGATAAAAATGCTGAAGTCAAGGCTAATATAATTCCTTGAATGTATTTTATTTCTACTTTAAAAATTAAGTACAGACCAGCAATTACCATTAAACCTAGTACTACTTCATACAGAATTATCTTACGTTTAAAAAAGATAGGTTCTAATATGGATGTAAAAAAAGCACCTGTAGATAAACAGGCTAAAGTTATGGATATATTAGATACCTTGATTGCTTGGAAAAACGTATACCAATGTAATGCTATAACTAATCCTGCTATAAGGTATCGTATCAATGATTGTAAAGTAATTTTTAGACTAATTTTTGCAAAAAAAACATAGATTAGAATAAAAACAGATGCTATACTCATTCTAAACCAAACTAAAGGCAGTGCTTCTAAAGTAATTAAAGCACCTAAAATAGCTGTAAATCCCCATACAAAAACAATTAAATGGAGATGTAAATAACTTGTAAAGGTTTTATCTTTTAGCATTTTTTAATAAGTAATAGGCTAAAATACCGAATATGACATTGGGTAACCAAACGGCAATAAAAGCTGGGAAAGAGGATTTTTCTGCCATTGTACCAAATATTTTATCTAAGAAAATATAAGAAAAGGCAACCGCTATTCCTATTGCTAGGTTTACTCCCATTCCTCCGCGTCGTTTCATTGATGAAACAGCAACCGCTATTATTGTTAGGACAAAGGCTGAAACAGGCACGCTGTATTTTTTATACTTAACAACTAAATAAGCATTAATATTGGAAGAACCTCTTTGTTTTTCTTTTTCTATAAATTCATCTAATTCAGTAGGCATTAAGGTTTCGGCTATATAGACTACTGGTGTCAAGTCTTCTATTTCAAAATTAAATTTATAATTTTTGCTTATATCAGATTCTATTTTGTCGTCTAATTCTCCTACTTTTCTTTTGGTGTAATTAGATAGTGTATAATCTTTTGTTTTAGGATTATAGGTAATTGAGGTGGCTGTTATTTTTTCGACTAATCTATTTTTATCGAATCGTTCGTATACAAATGTATAGGCTGTTTTTCCTTCTACATTTAAATTACTTGCATAGACATACTCGTTTTTACTAATTTGTCTAAAAACATCACTTGTTTGACGCATTTCTTCTCGTCCTCCTCCAATAAGATACATGTATCGAAAGCTTCTGAATCCTTCACTTGATTTTGGCACTAAAAAGAAGCCCATAATTAAGGCTAGTAAACAAACTATTGTAGCACCTATTAAATAAGGTCTTAAAAATCGCTGAAACGAAATACCCGAACTTAAAATGGCTACAATTTCTGTATTATTGGCTAATTTTGATGTAAACCAAATAATTGATAAAAATAAGAATATTGGAAAAAGTAGGTTTGCAAAGTAAATTACGAAATCTAGATAGTAAGATGCAACCTTAATAAAGGGAACTTTATTTTCTAATATTTTATTTATTTTTTCAGATATATCAATCGTAATTCCTATTGGGATGAACAATAAAAGCATAGCAGAAAAGGTAGCTAAATATCTTTTCAGTATGTAACGATCAATTAATGTTAATTTTGAAAATAGATTTGAGAACATTATAACCTTTGAGCCATTTGTTTAACCATTTTTTCTTTCCATTCGCGGAAATCTCCTGCTAAAATGTGTTTTCTTGCTTCACGAACTAACCACATATAAAAGCCTAAATTGTGGATAGTTGCTATTTGCTTGCCAAGATATTCGTCTGCTGCAAATAAATGTCTTAAATAAGCTTTTGTATAATCTGTATCAACAAATGTATGCCCCATTTCATCTATTGGGGAGAAATCGTCGGCCCATTTTCTATTTTTAATATTAATAACTCCATTTGCTGTAAACAACATACCGTTTCTAGCATTACGAGTTGGCATTACACAATCAAACATATCAATACCTAAAGCAATATTTTCTAAAATGTTTATAGGGGTTCCTACTCCCATTAAATATCTTGGTTTTTCTTTAGGTAAAATAGCGGTAACTACTTCTGTCATTGCATACATTTCCTCTGCTGGTTCTCCTACTGATAATCCTCCGATAGCATTCCCTTGTGCGCCAACATTGGCAATATATTCTGCAGACTGGGCTCTCAGATCTTTGTATGTACTTCCTTGAACAATCGGAAATAAAGTTTGTTCATAACCGTACATTTCGGGTACTTTTTTTAGGTGATCTACACAACGATCTAGCCAACGGTGTGTCATGTGCATACTGCGTTTAGCATAACGATAATCACAAGGGTAAGGTGTACATTCATCAAATGCCATAATAATATCAGCCCCAATAGAACGTTGAATTTCCATAACACTTTCTGGTGAAAAAAAGTGATATGACCCATCTATATGCGATTTAAATTTAACTCCTTCTTCTTTTATTTTACGATTAGAAGAAAGTGAATATACTTGATAGCCTCCTGAATCTGTAAGAATATTACGATCCCAATTCATAAATTTATGTAATCCTCCTGCTTGTTCTAAAATTTTTGTTTGTGGACGTAAGTATAAATGATAGGTATTCCCTAAAATAATATCAGGATTAATATCATTTTTTAATTCACGTTGATGTACTCCTTTCACGGAAGCAACAGTTCCTACTGGCATAAAAATAGGAGTTTCAATAACGCCATGATCCGTAATTACTTTCCCTGCTCGTGCTTGTGTTTGTGGATCTGTATGTAATAATTCGAACTTCATAATAACTTTTCTTCCAAAATTTTAAAGTGCAAAGATAACCTATTGGATTTAGATTTTAGATTTCCCGCTATCAGATTTTTAAAATCTTTAACTAAAAAAGTATTGAAGCAAGATTTGTCTTTCGAAAAAATATGAAGTAATTTTGACACCGATTCACAAAAACTTATTAAAAAATGTCTGACATTCAACAACTAAATGATTTTACAACACAAGTAAGAAGAGACATTCTTCGTATGGTACATGCTGTAAATTCAGGACATCCTGGTGGATCATTAGGATGCGCTGAATTCTTAACTGTATTATACCAAAATCTAATGAACCGTAAACCAGGATTTAACATGGACGGTATTGGAGAAGATATTTTCTTTTTATCTAATGGTCATATTTCACCTGTTTTTTACAGTGTATTAGCTAGAAGCGGTTATTTTCCTATTTCTGAATTGGCTACTTTTAGAAAATTAAACTCTCGTTTACAAGGTCATCCTACCACTCACGAAGGCTTACCTGGAGTACGCATGGCATCTGGTTCATTAGGACAAGGATTGTCAGTAGGTATAGGTGCTGCCCAAGCTAAAAAATTAAATAATGACAACCATCTTGTCTATTTATTATGTGGTGATGGTGAATTACAAGAAGGACAAAACTGGGAAGCTATTATGTATGCTTCTGCTAAAAAAGTAGACAATTTAATTGCCACTGTTGATTATAATGGTCAACAAATTGATGGATCTACAGATGATGTTCTTTCATTAGGTAATTTAAAAGCTAAATTTGAAGCTTTTGACTGGGATGTTATTGAAATAAAAGAAGGAAATAACATTGAAGCTATTTTAGCTGGAATGACTGGAAGCTAAAAATCGTACTGGAAAAGGAAAGCCTATTTGTGTATTACTTCACACTGTCATGGGAAATGGTGTAGACTTTATGATGCACACTCATGCTTGGCATGGTAAAGCTCCTAATGATGAACAATTAGCTAATGGATTAGCTCAAAATGCAGAAACTTTAGGTGATTATTAAAATGCGTTAGACTTTTAGCAGTAGTGCTTTATAAAACTACTGCATTAGCTTACAACTTATAGCTTTAAAAAATGAAAAAATATACAAATCAAGGAAGTAAAGATACACGTTCTGGTTTTGGAGCGGGTATGACTGAATTAGGTCAAAAAAACAAAAATGTGGTGGCGCTTTGTGCGGATTTAATAGGATCTTTAAAATTTGATGACTTCAAAAAAAACCATCCTGAACGTTTCTTTCAAATTGGTATTGCAGAAGCCAACATGATCGGGATAGCAGCAGGTTTAACTATTGGCGGTAAAATTCCGTTTACGGGTACTTTTGCTAATTTTTCTACAGGTCGTGTATACGATCAAATCCGTCAATCTATTGCTTATTCAGATAAAAATGTTAAAATTTGTGCCTCTCACGCAGGTTTGACATTGGGGGAAGATGGGGCTACTCATCAAATCTTAGAAGACATTGGTTTGATGAAAATGTTACCCGGTATGACTGTAATTAATACTTGTGATTATAATCAAACTAAAGCGGCTACTATAGCTTTAGCGGATCATCATGGTCCTGCTTATTTGCGTTTTGGTCGTCCTGTAGTGCCTAATTTCACATCTACTGACGAGCCTTTTATAATAGGAAAAGCTTTACATCTTAATGAAGGAACAGATGTTACAATTTTAGCTACAGGTCATTTAGTATGGGAAGCACTACAAGCCGCAGAAACATTAGAAGCCAATGGTATTTCTGCCGAAGTAATTAACATACACACCATAAAACCATTAGATGAGGAAGCTATTTTAAAATCAGTAGCTAAAACAGGCTGTGTAGTAACAGCTGAAGAACACAATATATTAGGAGGATTAGGAGAAAGTGTTGCTAGAGTATTAGCTCTAAATACTCCTACTCCACAAGAGTTTGTAGCTGTTAAAGATTCATTTGGTGAATCTGGAACTCCTGAACAATTAATGGAAAAATACAAATTAAATGCTCCTGCTATTGTAGAAGCTGTTGAAAAAGTAATAAAAAGGAAATAATTCCTATATCTTTTAATATAAAAAAGACTGTCCTTATTTTTTTTATTAGGACAGTCTTTTTGTTTTATAATTCAATCATCTTTTAAAAAAACTGAATCTTTTTCTTTTCTATCTTATTCATCCTTTCATCTTCATCATAAAGCCTAAAACTTAATTTGGATGGAGTTCTATTTATTTCAAAAAGGTATCTAAAAAGTAATTAATTAACATTTAACTTATCAATTATCAACTTCAATAACAGGAGAAGTTACATTATCAGCACTATATTATTTTTACTTTGGGTTGAAATGACAGGATTTCAAACTTTTGGGTAACTCTCTTTTATAAAATTAAAATTTGTATTTGTTTATATTCAATACGTTTTCAACTGTTTTTTAAGATACGTTTTCTACACTACTTTCAGCTAATACTTTGTAAGTACCATTACTTAATTTTTCACGAATAGCTTCAAATGCAGCTAGTGTTTCGTCTATATCAGTAATAGTATGAGATGCGGTAGGTATCATTCTTAGTAAGATAATTCCTTTAGGAATTACAGGATATACAACAATTGACAAAAAGATATTATAATTTTCTCTTAAATCATTAACCATAACCATGGCTTCCAGGAATAGAACCTTCTAGATATACAGGAGTTACACAAGTATTTGTATCGCCTATATTAAAACCTTTAGATTTTAATCCATTTTGCAAGTAATTTACATTCTCCCACAACTTATTTTTTAATTCGGGCATTGTACGCAACATTTCTAAGCGTTTTAAAGCACCTACTGTAAATATCATAGGCAAAGACTTTGCAAACATTTGAGAGCGCAAGTTGTATTTTAAATAATCAATAATATCTTTATCACCTGCCACAAAAGCTCCTATACTAGCCATTGATTTAGCAAAAGTTGAAAAATAAATATCTATACCATCTTGGCAGCCTTGTTCTTCTCCAGCTCCAGCTCCTGTCTTACCTAAAGTACCAAAGCCATGTGCATCATCTACTAATAAACGGAAATTGTATTTTTCTTTTAAGGCAACGATTTCTTTTAACTTACCTTGTTGACCACGCATTCCAAAAACTCCTTCCAGTAATTACTAAAATACCACCACCTAATTCAGCAGCCATTTTGGTTGCACGTTGTAGATTTTTCTCAAGGCTTTCCACATCATTGTGCTTATAGGTAAAACGTTTGCCCATGTGTAAACGAACCCCATCAATTATACAACCATGTGAGTCTACATCGTATACAATTACATCATTTTTAGTTACTAGGGCATCAATAGTAGATACCATACCTTGATAACCAAAATTTAATAAATAGGCAGCTTCTTTACTCACAAATGATGCTAATTCATTTTGTAATTGTTCATGTAAACTTGTATGTCCACTCATCATACGAGCTCCCATAGGATAAGCCGCTCCATATTGTTCAGCTGCTTCTGTATCAATTTTTCTAATTTCAGGATGATTAGCCAAACCTAAATAATCATTGATAGACCAATTTAAAATTTCTTTACCATGAAACTTCATACGAGGACCTAAATCACCTTCAAGTTTAGGAAATACATAGTAACCTTCCGCTTGCGATGCCCATTTTCCTAATGGACCTTTATTGTTTTGAATTCTTTCGAATAAGTCTTTTACCATCTTATTATTAGATTAAAAAATCGAAGCAAAAATATAAATTAATACCGATTAAATTAAAAATTGAAGGAACAATAAATAAAAAAAGTCATACTCTAAACAGTATGACTTTTCTTGATAATTTTAAACGATCAATGTAATTCCCCAAAAACAAATAACGAGATAAAGCGTATTGTTTTACTAAAAATAAGAAGTGTTAAGAAGAAAACTACTCAATTAAATAATACGAAATATCTTTTAGTAAACCTTTACTCGCGTAGATCATTTAAAAATAAAAAATGTTTATTTGACTAAGCAATGCGAGGCAAAGTTAAGTAACTGCAACCTAATCTTGTTACGGGTTTTCCGTATATTTTGTTAAATATTTCTTATACCTAAAAACCATTTATTTTAATAAAAAAATAGCCATACAATTTGCATGGCTGTTTTTTTAATTTTTAAACGATAATTTTATATCTCCCAAAAACAAAATAAAAGATAAAGTCACGGTGTTTCTATATGTTTTGTCTACAATTTTAATAAAATTACAGAGTAAAAACACCCATAATATGGATTATAAATATGCTTTATCAAATAATACGTTTAAAAATTTAGTTTGTTTACTTGATTAAGAACGTATGACAAATTTAAAATACTAATATTAAAACTTATTACGGTTTTACCATATATTTTGTTAAATTTTACTTATACTCCTTTTTGAAATTACTTTTTAGCAATCTGTCTTTTATATCTACAAGATAAAATATAAATTCTTATACCACTTAAAATATACTGGATTAAAAAGTAAAATTCTCGATATTTTTTTTCATTTTAAAACAACTCGAACAAACGGTTTAGTATATAATTGAAATCATCGTTAGTTCGAACGCGAAGCGCATCGAGAACCAACATTAATTTTTATTGCTTTTGTAGTATAGTGTCTAAATCAAACATTATGTGATTTCTCCCTTTGGTCGAAATGAGGATTGCGAACTTTTAGGACAGTCTCAAAGTTGAAAAAATAGTATTATGAGGAAATTTCAAATTTTAAATGGTATTATTTTCTAGCTTATTACTTCTAATCAACACATATAGATGTGTTTACGTATTTTTAAATACTCAACTATTCTTTTAATTTATATTATTCAAAATAAAATAGATAACTAAATCATGATTTTTAAGGGATAATCATTAGTCTTTAATTGATAAAATATGATATAAAAGCATTCTAATTAAATTAGGTAATTTCTTTAAAGAAAATATAAAAATATCTTATAAAAGCTACTTGGTTAGAAAAGGAGTATTAATAAATTAACACTATGATAAAAATATTTTTCTGTATATATAATTTTGACTATTTGAATAATAAAAGATCAAGTTCTTTTTTTATCTATAAAGATTTGTTATGCCATATTTGGATTAAGCCATAAAATCTTAAAATTAAAATAGCCATCATTTTTTAGGTGATGGCTACTTATTACTTAATAAAAAAATTATTTTTTATTTAATGCTATTGTCATGTCTGATGAAATGGCTGAACGTTCCATTTTTATCTTACCAGCCATCGTTTCTACAATAACTACACCTTCGGCTAATTCAGCTATTTTTCCATGAATTCCGCTTTTGGTAATGACCTTATCACCAACTTTTAGTGAAGATTCAAATTCTTTTTCTTTTTTATTTTTCGTTGTTGTGGTAGTATTAAAAACACAAACATTACAACAAACATTAACAAATAAGGTAAAAATTGCATCATTTCGTATTAACTTTCTTTTTTATATTATTATTAGGATATTAAAACTATTTAGTAGTAGGTACATTATTTTCTACTAATATATTTGCTTTAAATGTTAAAATTTCATTTCCTTGTTCTGTATTGGTTAAAAGAGCTACTGATTTAGTTTGTTGACCCGATTTTCCTTTGGAATCAAAAATAATTTTTATTTCACCTGATTGTCCTTTTTTACGGGTGTCTTTGTCCATTCTGGGGCAGTACATCCACAAGAAGGACGAACTTCCATTACATATAAATCATTTTTACCTGTATTGGTAAACTTAAATATATGCTCTACTTTATCTCCTTGTTTAATTGTTCCAAAATCATGTTGAAGATTATCAAACTCTATTTTTGGGTATTCACCTGGTTTTAGCTTCTTTTTCATGCTCTCTTCTTTCATGGAAAGCACACCTTGTGGTAATACTAAATTATTATCGTCTAATTGTTGAACCTCAAATTCGTCTTTAGATTTGCAGGCTACTAACGAAAGGATTGTAAAAATTGCAAAACTGTACTTTTTCATTTTGTTATTACATTAAGCCACGACCCGTCTTTTTTAACTTGCCGTTAGTGTTAAATTCTTTTACTAAATTATCTAAAATTCCATTGATAAATATAGAACTTTTTGGCGTAGAATACTCTTTTGCTATTTCTAAATATTCGTTAATTGTTACTTTAACAGGAATTGATGGAAATTTTAATAATTCGCAAATAGCCATTTTTAAGATGATTGTATCAATTTCAGCAATACGTTCTATTTCCCAATTAGGTGTTTTTTCAGCAAATTCTTTAGCAAGAGCTTCTTCATTTAAGGTTGTTTTACGAAAAAGTTGAGATACAAATTCTCGATCTTCAATATCAGAAAATAATTTAGGAACAAAGAATAGGTCTTCTTCACTTTTAATTGCCCTTAATTGTTTAACAATATATGTATTAATTAGTGGAATATCATCTATCCAAGTTAACTTATGATCTTCTAGATATTCATAAAGTTTAATATTTGGAGCTAAAATTTCGGTAAACAAACTGATAATAAACTCTTTATCTTCTTGAAAATCGTTAGTACGATTATTCATATATTTTTTATATAAATCGCTTTGTTTAATCTCAGCAGTAAAAATCTTCACATATTCTTCGTGTATATGCCAATCATTAATTTTTCTATCTGCTAAAGCTATAGATAAAGAATTGCTTTCTTCTAAAAGTTGAAGAACTTTATTATTAACAAGTTTTAAATTTGGATTTTTTTCTTCTCGGGTGGCTAAATACTTTTTGCTAGATAAGTCTAAAAACTCTTCCTCTTTTTTTCTTATTTCTAATAATAAAGATATGGTTACAAGATATAAGTCTTGCATATTATCGATACTACTAAATAAGAATTTTTCTTCTTTTTCAATATTATCAGAATGGTTTTGATGCATTGCATATATGGTTTGCATCACTTTTAGTCGGATATGTCTTCTATTTAACACCTTTGTAAGAACTTTTAAAAAATTAACGAAGCGAAAGAGTTTCTTTCGCTTCGCAAAATACATTTTTTTTAGAGATTAAAATATTTTAACAAAAGAGTAATTAACAAATTTTGTTATATATTTTATTTTCAACGAGCTAATTACTTAGCTAATTCTTTCTTTTTAGATCAATTCTATTTTGAGCAATTTTGAAAGCAGCTTCGTGAGTTGTAATATTATTAGTATCTGCGTAATCAAATATTTCTAATGTAGTATTGAATATATTTTCTGTTCTACGCATAGCTTCTTCTTTTCCATAATTAGCTATTTCACCGTATACATTAATGATCCCTCCTGCATTAATTAAAAAGTCTGGAGCATATAAAATTCCTTTTTCTTTAAGCATTTGTCCATGACGTACTTCATTTGCTAATTGATTATTAGCCGCCCCCGCAATTACTTTTGCTTGTAACTTATTGATTGTATCATCATTAACTGTTGCACCCAAAGCACAAGGAGCATAAATATCAACATCTAAGCTGTATAGATCATCTCCTTGAAAAATTTTAGCTCCGTATTTATTTCCTATTTCAGTCAAACGAGCTTCATTAATATCAGAAATAACAACTTTTGCTCCTTCTTTTGTTAGATAGTCTACTAAAGTTTCTCCTACGTGGCCAATACCTTGAACTAAAACTTTTTTCCCGTCTAAATTTTCAGATCCGAACTTATATTTAGAAGCCGCTTTCATCCCCATATATACCCCGTATGCTGTAACGGGAGATGGGTTTCCTGATCCACCTATTGCTTCTGAGATACCTGTTACGTATGATGTGTGTTGACGAATTAGATCCATATCAGGCGTGGTAGTTCCTACATCTTCAGCTGTAATATAACGCCCACTTAAAGAATGTACAAATTGACCAAATTTCGCAATCATTTCAGGAGTTTTGTCAACTTTTGAATCGCCAATAATTACGGCTTTACCACCACCTAGGTTTAAACCAGAAATAGCCGATTTAAAAGTCATTCCTCGAGACAAACGTAATACATCATTTAATGCTTCCCATTCGTTTGTATATTTCCACATTCTAGTACCTCCTAATGCAGGTCCTAAAACTGTGTTATGGATACCAATTATTGCTTTTAAACCAGTATCTTTGTCTTGGCAAAAAACAATTTGTTCGTGATTATCAAATGAAACTTGACCGAAAACAGGGTCAACTTTATGTAATTCACTTGCTTTTACAGATTCAGTAATCATAATGAATGTTTTTTTAATAGTATGGTTTGTTTTTTTAAAACCATTACAAAATTACGCTTTTCGATTAATTTTTTGCAATTATAAGCTAAAATATTTAGTCCTAGTTATAAAAAATAAAATTTTATTATCTTTAAATTATCGTTTAAATATTAAAGTTTTATTAATATATTTTTATTTAAAACGTTTTTATTTTGAAAAAATGAAAGAACTTAGGTATATCACCCCTTATTTTTTAAAGTATAAATACCATTTTTTTGGAGGAATTTTAATTACAATAATCGCCCAATTTTTTTCATTATATACTCCTGAATTGATTGGAGATTCTATTTCTGAGATAGAATATTATTTTAGATCTAACCAATCTGATTCAACTGAAATAAGGAATAATTTAAGAAATTACATCATTCTTATTTTAGGAGCTACTTTATTGGCTGGTTTTTTAACTTTTTTGATGCGCCAAACTTTAATTGTTATGTCACGTCATGTAGAATACGATCTAAAAAATGAAGTTTTTAAAAAATATGAAACATTAAGTCAAAATTTTTATGTTGAAAATAGAACAGGGGATTTAATGAATCGAATTACAGAAGATATAGCACGTGTAAGAATGTATGTTGGCCCTGCCGTAATGTATACAATTAATACCTTAATTAGATTTGCTATCGTTATTTTTTATATGATAAAAATTTCTAAAATATTAACTCTAATTGTATTATTGCCATTACCTCTATTAGCTTATTCTATTTTTAAGATCAGTTCCGAAATTAATAAAAAAAGTACTATTTTTCAAGAAAATTTATCTAAGCTAACTAGCTTTGCACAAGAATATTTTTCAGGAATTAGGGTTGTTAAATCTTTTCATATTCAATTATTTAAAGGACTAGAACTTGAGGATTTATCTAGGATTAATTATAAAAAAGTATTGATTTAGCTAAGACACAAGCTTTTTTTGCGCCTTTAATGTTATTATTAATAGGATTAAGTAATTTGTTCGTAATTTCCGTAGGAAGTTATATGTATATTCAAGGAAGTTTATTAAATCTTGGTGTTATAGCTAAATTCATACTTTATATCAATATGCTAATTTGGCCTGTTACCTCTATAGGCTGGGTTTCATCCTTAGTTCAAGAAGCAGAAGCTTCACAAAAACGGATCAATGAATTTTTAAAAATCACGCCCGATATTAGAGTTGATTTAAAGGCTACATCACATACTATGATCGATACTATTGAATTTAAAAATGTTAGCTTTCATTATCCTAATACAGATGAATTAATTTTAAAAGATGTATCTTTTAAAATAAAGAAGGGGGAAAGAGTCGTTATTTTAGGATCTACAGGTGCTGGAAAGTCTACTCTATTATCACTTCTTCCTAGATTATATGACGCATCGGAAGGAACTATTTTTATTGATGGAATAAATATTAAAAAAATTCAATTGCAAGACATAAGAAATGCTATAAGTGTTGTCCCACAAGATTCGTTTTTATTTTCAGATACAATTTTTAATAATATCTGTTTCGGAAAAGAAGGTTCTAACTTAAAAAATGTAATAACCGTAGCAAAACAAGCTGTTATTCATGATACTATTTTAGGATTTAAGGATCAATACGAAACATTGTTAGGTGAAAGAGGAATTACTCTTTCAGGAGGTCAAAAACAACGTCTTTCTATAGCAAGAGCATTAATAAAAGAGGCTCCTATATTGTTATTAGATGATAGTTTGTCCGCAGTAGATACAGAAACAGAGGAAAAAATTTTAAATAATTTTACAAAATATATTAAAAATCAAACGATTATAATGGTAACCCATAGAGTATCTTCTGCTAAAGATGCAGATAAAATTATAGTTTTAGAAAAAGGAATAATTACTCAGCAAGGAACTCATAATCAACTAGTAAATCAAGAGGGTTATTATAAAAATTTATATTTAAAACAATTAACTGAAAAAGATTTTCAATAAATATTTGGCTGTAAGTATTTTTTTTTACAAATTTGAACATCACAACACAAAATAATTTTTGATAGAATGAGAATGAACGAAAACGAAATGTTAGAAAAAGAAGAAATTTTTTCTAAAGTATTACGTGCAGGGAGAAGAACTTACTTCTTTGATGTACGTTCTACAAAGGCAGATGATTATTACATCACAATTACAGAAAGTAAAAAATTTACAGAAGATGATGGATCTTTTCATTTTAAAAAGCACAAAATCTATTTATATAAAGAAGATTTTGCTGCATTTAGAGATATTTTAGATGAAATGACTTCTTACGTTTTAGATCAAAAAGGAGAAGAAGTGATTTCTGAACGTCACCAAAAAGATTTTAAAAAGGAATATCAAAGAGAAGGAGATGGTTTAAGGAATTCTTTTACAGATATTGATTTCGATGATATTTAAAATTTTTGAAACAAAAACTAAAAAGAAAGTGTCTCCTAAAATTTAAACTCACTTTCTAAAAATCGGATATATAAAATTCATCTTCGATAGGTATTTGGATCTTTAATAATAAAAAGAGGCTGCCAATTTTTTTGGAACAGCCTCTTTTTATGAATTACAGTTTTAGTTACAAAATATCTTACTCTCTTCAAAAAAATTATTTGATAATAAATTCAGAGTTAACAAATCACTTTTTCAAAAATTATGTAATAAAAACAACATAACATGAAAAATTTGCTAGTAAAAAATTAAAATTAGTTTAAACTTAAAAAGAATATAAAAGCTCAAGTAACATAAAACAGTAAAAAGAGGCTTCGATCTTGTCTACCAAAGAAAAATTCCAGTCGAAGTATCACGTACCGCTGATAATACGAGTTTTCTTATTGCTGGAAGCAGACAGGCTGAACATTGATTTTCACTTTTCAAACATCCTCTTTTTACATCATTCATTTATTTTTAATTTAATTTTTAGCTTTTAATGCTTTGTATTTATCTGTCATATCAAGTGCATTATACATATTTAATAATGTATTTTTAATGTCTTTATCACTTTCAAATAACTCGTACGCTTTTTCTAGATGAGGAATTGCTGATTTGTATAAATTTTCTCTTTTTACTTTTAAAGCTTCATACTTTTTCATGTCAGCTGCGGAAGTTCCTAATTTATTCATTTGATCTACAATTTCTTTTTCTCCATCTAATTTCAAAACGCCTAAATTCAAATACGCATTTTTGTATTTTGGATCTATCTGAATTGCTTTTAGATAATATCCTTCTGCGTCTATTTTTGCTTGTTTATCATTTGCTTGTCCCGAAATAACACCTAAGTTATAAAACAAATCGGCATTATTAGGATCTTGTGCTAGAGCTTCTTGTGCATATTTTTTATACGTTGCATAATCATTTGCTTTTAATGCTACTTCCATACCAGCAGTATACAATCCCGTATCTCCAGGATTAGCTTGTATTGCTTCTTCTACGGCTCTTTTAGCAGCTGACAAATCTCCTTTTTGATTTAGAATTAGTGCAATATTTTTAATTATTTCACCTCTTTTTGATGAGATATTTTCTGTTCTTGGAGCTTCATGAGTTCCTACTTTTACAGAAAAATCTCTATCTTTCATCGAAGCAAAAGTTTCTTCTTGTCCGTTTGATTTGTTTTTAGCTAAATAATTAGTTGATTTACCTGAATATTTCAGGTCTTTTAAGATTTTATAATAAGAAAGGGCTGTATCATAATCTTCACCGTTTATAGCTGTGCCTGCTGCATAATATAACATTGTTGTGTCTTTTTTATCTAAACCGTACACTTCGTATAATTTTTGAGCACTTTCTTTATAACGTTTTGCATTTGAGTCTGCAATAGCATTATTGGTCAATAAACGTTTAACTTCAATTAAAGAGGTTTCTGCTTGTCCTGTATATTTATTTTTTCCAGAGCTAGCTTCCAGTTGATTTTAGTTCATTATAGGCTTTAGCTGCTGCTACTAGATTTTTTCCTTCTTCAATATTTTTCTTAGCTAATTCTAGATTTGTATTTCCTAATAAAAAATAATACTGTGCTTTTGTTGGATTGTCTAAATTTACAATCATATACTCTATTTTATCTAATGCTGTTTTAGCTTCCAGTAGGATTTCCTGATCGTAATGCTTTTTCAGCTGCTTTGATATCTTCTTTTTGAGCATTTGTAGTAACTGACAAAAACAAAGCCGTTACTAGTGCTAAATTCTTTATTTTCATTTTATTTTTATTTATATTATTCTTGATTTTCTAATTCTGTTCCTTCTTCAGAATCAGTTGTTAAATGATTATTCAATTCATTTTCTTCTGAATTAATTTCCTCTTCATCTTCTTCTCTCATTACTTTACAAACTGCCGCAATAGAATCTTTTCCTTTGATATTAATCAAACGAACTCCTTGTGTTGCGCGTCCCATAACACGTAAATCTGAAACTCTCATCCGAATAGTTAAACCTGATTTATTGATAATCATTAAATCATCATCATCTGTAACGTTATTAATAGCAATAAGTGAGCCTGTTTTTTCTGTAATATTTAAGGTTTTAACTCCTTTTCCTCCACGGTTTGTAATTCTGTACACATCTTCTCCATCATCATCTACTAATTTAGTTCGTTTTCCATAACCGTTTTCTGTAACTACCAATATTTGAGAATCATTTACATGATCTCGATCAATAGACACCATCCCTATTACTTCATCTTTTTCATCAGCAAGGGTTACTCCTCTTACTCCTGATGCTGTTCTTCCCATTGGTCTGGTTTTTTCTTCTTCAAAACGAACTAGTTTTCCGGACTTAACAGCAATTAAGACTTGACTGTTTCCTGTTGTCAATTTTGCTTCTAACAACTCATCACCTTCTTTTATAGTAATAGCCGCTACCCCATTAGTACGTGGACGTGAATATTGTTCTAAAGAAGTTTTTTTAACTTGTCCTTCTTTTGTTACCATGATTACATAGTGACCATTGATGTATTCTTGATCTTTTAAATCTTTTGTACAAATAAAGGCTTTTACTTTATCATCTTGTTCAATGTTTATCAAGTTTTGAATAGCACGTCCTTTAGCAACTTTGCTTCCTTCCAGGGATTTCGTATACTCTCATCCAGAAACATTTTCCTTTTTGGGTAAAGAATAACATGTATTGGTGATTGGTTGCTACGTACATGTGTTCTAAGAAATCCTGATCGCGTGTCCCCCGCTGATTTTTGTCCTACTCCTCCTCTATTTTGAGTTTTATATTCTGATAACGGAGTACGTTTTATGTAGCCTGCATGTGATATGGTAATAACAACTTGTTCATCAGCAATTAAGTCTTCAATACTCATATCTCCTCCTGAGTATTCAATTGTAGAACGACGCGTGTCACCGTATTTTTCTTTAACTTCTAGTAATTCTTCTTTTATTAAATTCATACGAAGTTCTTTACTAGCTAATAATGCTTTTAACTCCGCTATTAATTTCATAATTTCTTCGTATTCTGCACGTAGTTTGTCTTGTTCAAGACCTGTTAATTGTCTTAAACGCATTTCTACAATGGCACGAGCTTGAATTTCAGAAAGATTGAATCGTTCTATTAATTTTCCACGTGCTTCTTCTCCATCTTTAGAAGAACGAATAAGTGCAATAACCTCGTCAATATTATCCGATGCTATGATTAAACCTTCTAAAATATGTGCTCTTTCTTCTGCTTTTCGTAAGTCAAATTGTGCACGACGTGTAACCACGTCATGACGGTGCTCTACAAAGTAATGTATTAAGTCTTTCAGATTTAACAATTGAGGTCTTCCGTTTACTAATGCAATATTATTAACACTAAACGATGATTGCAATTGTGTATATTTATAGAGTGTATTTAATACTACATTGGGTACAGCATCTCTTTTTAATATATAAACGATGCGCATACCGTTTCTATCAGACTCATCACGTATGGTTGATATTCCTTCAATTTTTTTATCATTTACCAAGTCAGCAGTTTTTTTAATCATTTCTGCTTTATTTACCTGATAAGGAATTTCCGTTACTACAATTGCTTCACGTCCATCTACTTCTTCAAAACCCACTTTAGCACGAATTACCACACGACCACGTCCTGTCTTAAATGCTTCACGCACCCCATCCATACCATAAATAACGCCTCCTGTTGGAAAATCAGGTGCTTTTATATAGGTAGCTAATTCATCTACTTCAATATCATTGTTATTTATATAAGCTAAAGTTCCTTCTATTACTTCCAGATAAATTATGAGGAGCCATATTAGTAGCCATACCAACAGCAATACCAGATGCTCCATTTACAAGCAAATTGGGTACTTTTGTAGGCATTACTTTAGGTTCTTCTAAAGTATCGTCAAAGTTTAATTGAAAATCAACTGTTTCTTTATCAATATCAGCTAACATTTCTTCAGAGAACTTTTTCATTCTTGCCTCTGTATAACGCATAGCCGCAGGACTATCTCCATCTATTGATCCAAAGTTTCCTTGACCATCTACCATTAAATAGCGTAAGCTCCAATCCTGTGCCATACGAACCATGGCATCATATACAGAAGAATCCCCATGTGGGTGATACTTACCTAACACTTCCCCTACAATTCTCGCTGACTTTTTGTGTGGTCTATTAGAAAAAACTCCTAATTCATGCATTCCAAATAACACACGACGGTGTACAGGCTTTAAACCATCTCTAACATCTGGTAACGCTCTTGATACAATAACTGACATCGAATAATCGATATAAGCTGATTTCATTTCGTCTTCAATGTTAATTGGAATTAACTTTTCTCCCTCAGACATAAGTATTTACGTTAATTTATCAAATTTTTTACAAACGCGCTAATATACGGATTTATCTGATTTTGAACACACTCTTACTCTTGTTATTTCATTTTTTTATTAACAAACAAACAACCTGTATTGGTTAATAAATACACACAATAACCTTTGTTTGTCTCATTTTTTTTTTGTCTTTTAGCCTGACAGTATAATTGAAATGGAATGTTTTTTGTAATTCCGTTTATAAATTATTAAATTTACAATTACTAATAACTGTAAGATATGGATGACAATTTTTCACCAAGAGTTAGAGAAGTAATTACTTTCAGTAAAGAGGAAGCACTGCGTTTAGGTCATGATTTTATTGGTACTGAACACTTTATGCTTGGAATTTTAAGAGATGGCAATGGTTCTGCCATTCATATCTTAAACAATCTTTCGATTGATTTAGAGCATTTGCGTAGAAAAGTTGAGATATTGAGTCCTGCAAATCCCAATCTTTCTTTAAGTAATGATAAAAAAAATTTACATCTAACAAGACAAGCTGAAAGAGCTTTAAAAACTACTTTCTTAGAAGCCAAAGTTTTTCAAAGTACAACAATCAGTACGGCTCATTTGCTTTTATGTATACTACGTAATGAAAATGATCCTACCACAAAATTATTACATAAACTCAAAATTGATTACGATACAGCTAAAGAACAATATTTAACTATGATGCCAAACGAAGAAGATTTTCAAGACAATTTTCCTAAAAACGAGTCGTCTTATGGTGATGATTCAAGACAAGATGACAGTTTTAGTCAAGGTCCCCCTTCTAATCCTGCCAATAAATCAAACAAAAAATCTAAAACTCCTGTCTTAGATAATTTTGGACGCGATTTAACCGAAATGGCAGAAGAAGGTAAACTAGATCCTGTTGTAGGACGTGAAAAAGAAATAGAACGTGTTTCGCAAATTTTAAGCCGAAGAAAGAAAAACAACCCGCTATTAATAGGCGAACCTGGCGTTGGAAAGTCAGCTATTGCGGAAGGCTTAGCTCTAAGAATTGTACAAAAGAAAGTTTCTAGAATTTTATACAACAAAAGAGTTGTAACATTAGACCTTGCTTCATTAGTAGCTGGTACTAAATATCATGGTCAGTTTGAAGAACGTATGAAAGCCGTTATGAATGAGTTAGAAAAAAATGATGACATCATTCTATTCATTGATGAAATTCATACCATTGTGGGAGCAGGTGGAGCTACAGGCTCTCTTGACGCTTCTAATATGTTCAAACCCGCTCTAGCAAGAGGTGAAATACAATGTATTGGGGCTACTACATTAGACGAATACCGTCAGTATATAGAAAAAGATGGCGCGCTAGAACGTCGTTTTCAAAAGGTTATTGTAGATCCAACTTCCATTGAAGAGACTATCACAATACTAAACAACATAAAAGGGAAATACGAAGATCATCATAATGTGAGTTTTACACCAGAAGCTATTGAAGCTTGTGTGAAACTAACGGAACGTTATATGAGCGATCGTTTTCTTCCTGATAAAGCTATTGACGCACTAGATGAAGCGGGTTCTCGCGTACACATAACAAATATTGATGTACCTAAACAAATCCTAGATTTAGAACGTCAATTAGACGAAGTACGAGAATTAAAAAATACCGTTGTAAAACGTCAAAAATATGAAGAAGCAGCTAAACTACGTGATGATGAAAAACGCATTGAAAAAGAATTAGCAATAGCTCAAGAACAATGGGAAGAGGATTCTAAAAACAACAGAATAAGCGTTACAGAAGACAATGTTGCCGATGTAGTATCTATGATGACAGGTATTCCTGTAAATCGTATTGCGCAAACTGAAAGTAACAAGTTAGCTCATTTACCTGAAATTCTAGACAAAAAAGTGATAGGTCAAAAAGATGCAGTTCAAAAAATTGCACGTGCTATTCAACGAAATCGAGCGGGATTAAAAGACCCTAATAAACCAATAGGCTCATTTATTTTCTTAGGCTCAACAGGTGTTGGTAAAACCCAATTAGCAAAAGTATTAGCTAAAGAATTATTTGATTCAGAAGAAGCTCTAGTTAGAGTTGACATGAGTGAATACATGGAAAAATTTGCTATATCACGTTTAGTTGGAGCTCCTCCAGGATATGTTGGTTATGAAGAAGGAGGGCAATTAACCGAAAAAGTAAGACGCAAACCTTATTGTGTAGTTCTTTTAGACGAAATTGAAAAAGCACATCCCGATGTTTTCAATATGATGTTACAAGTGCTTGACGACGGTTATTTAACAGATAGTTTGGGTCGAAAAATTGACTTTAGAAATACTATTATCATTATGACTTCTAATGTAGGTGCTCGACAGTTAAAAGACTTTGGTCAAGGTGTAGGTTTTGGTACTGCTGCTAAACAAGCACAAGCAGATGACCATGCAAAAGGAGTTATTGAAAGCGCATTGAAAAAAACTTTTGCTCCTGAGTTCTTAAATAGAATTGACGACGTAATTGTATTTAACGCCCTTGAAAAAGAAGATATTGATAAAATCATCAATATTGAATTACAAAAATTATATGCTCGTATTAAAGAATTAGGATACGAACTACAACTAACGGAAGAAGCCAAAGCTTTCATTGCAGAAAAAGGTTTTGATAAACAATTTGGTGCTCGTCCGTTAAAAAGAGCCATCCAAAAATATGTAGAAGATGCACTTGCAGAAGAAATTATCACTTCTAAAATTCATGAAGGAGATATAATTGAGATGGATTTAGATACTAGTTCACAAGAATTAAAAATTCAAGTAAAAAAATCTCAAAAGCCTACAGACTAGTAGGCTTTTTTATTCGAAAATAATTATTGTTATCTTATTTTGTTTGTTTAAAAATATGTCATCTAAAAAAGAGATTATAGGGAGTGAAGAATGGTGCTCCTTCCCTGAGTTAGAAATTCCTTATATAAAAGCAAGAGTGGATTCAGGTGCTAAAACATCTGCTATACATGCCACAAATATTACTCCGTTTTCCAAAAATGGAGAAAATTGGGTCAAATTTGATGTAAATCCTCTTCAAAGCAATGTTAAAATAACTAGACATTGTGAAGCTAAATTAATTGATAAAAGGATTGTAAAAAGTTCTAGTGGCTATAGGGAACAGCGTTATGTCATAAAAACGAATTTAAGTATTGGCAATGAAACATTTCCCATAGAAGTAACCTTAGCCAATAGAGACTCCATGGGATTCCGTATGCTTTTAGGTCGTGAAGCCATGGTGGGAAAAATGATGGTAGATCCTCAAGAAAAATATATTTTAGGTCAACCTTCCTTTGACGAAATTAAATCTAATTACCACGTTAATAAAGAATCCAGTGCTAAACTAAGAATTGCTGTATTAGCTAGTAATCCTAACCTATACAGTAATCGTCGGATAATGGAAGCTGGTGAAATGCGCGGTCATGAAATGGAGTTTCTTAACATCAAAGAATGTTATATTAAGTTAGATGCCACAACTCCTGAAATTCATTATCGAGGCGGACGCGTATTAGATAATTTTGATGCTGTTATTCCTCGTATCCGACCAAGTATTACATACTACGGCTGTACCCTGATTCGGCAGTTTGAAGCCATGAGGGTTTTTACCCTTAACTCTGCAGCCGCTATTACTCAATCTCGAGATAAGTTATTTTCACTTCAATTATTATTACAAAGTGGCATTGACATTCCTACTACAGGGTTTGCCAATTCTCCTCTTGACACAAATGATTTAATTAAAATGGTTGGAGGATCACCACTAATAATCAAATTATTAGAAGGAACTCAAGGAAAAGGAGTTGTATTAGCAGAAACAAAAAAAAGCAGCTGAATCCGTAATCAATGCTTTTAAAAGTCTTAATGCAAATATTTTAGTACAAGAATTCATCAAAGAAGCTAACGGTAAAGATCTACGTCTTTTCGTTGTAGATGGCAAAGTGGTAGCCGCTATGCAAAGAGAAGCCGCTCCTGGTGAGTTCAGAGCAAATATACACATGGGAGGAAGTGCATCTGTTATAAAAGTAACTGCTGCCGAAAAAAGAATTGCAATCAAAGCTGCAAAAGCAATGGATTTAAAAGTAGCTGGAGTAGACATCATTCGCTCTAGTAAAGGACCTCTTCTATTAGAAGTAAATTCTTCTCCTGGATTAGAAGGTATAGAAGGAGCTACACATAAAGATATTGCTGGTGAAATGATAAAAGCTATTGAAAAAAGTTTTAAAATAAAATAATGAATCCTTTTCTAGACATTATTATTCGTAGTTCATGCGTTTATTTCTTTATGATAATTGCGCTTCAACTATTTGGCAAAAAGAGCTATCACAACTTAATACTGCTGATGTTATTCTCATTTTACTCATTAGTAATTCTGTACAAAATGCAATGGTAGGAAGTGATACTTCTCTATTAGGAGGTTTAACAGCAGCTTTAGCTCTTTTTATAATCAACATGGTGTTTAAAAAAGCTATGATAAAATCAAATGTTATTAAAAATTTAATAACAAGTAAACCAGAAATATTAATACATGACGGAATTACTGATTATAAAACTTTAACTCGTCTAGGAATAACTTTAGAAGAACTAGAACAAGCCATACGAGAACATGGAATTGAACATTTTGATAGTGTTAAACTTGCTATGTTTGAAACCAATGGAACTATTAGTGTGATTTCTGGAGAAAATAATTTAGTACAAACCAAACATAGACGCAAACATATACACAAATCATTTTTTTGATTCAGATGCTAAATATCCAAAGTTCTATTTTTTTTATTTATTAAAACTATGTCTTTATCTTTTTCAATTAAAAATAAATTTACAAAGGAGTTACCCGCTGACTCAATTAATGAAAATACAGTTCGTAAAGTATTCGAATCAGCTTTTTCGTTTGTTACTCCTACCCCTCCTAAAAACCCTCATTTAATTCATGCAAATATTAATTTTGCAAACGAATTAGGACTTTCCGTAAATGATGTAAAATCAGAAGATTTTCTTTCTTTTTTCTCAGGAAAAAAAATTTATCCTGAAACAAATCCTTTTTCAATGTGTTATGGAGGCCATCAGTTTGGTGTTTGGGCAGGACAACTAGGAGACGGTCGTGCCATTAATTTATTTGAAATTGAAAATAAGAACAAAAAATACACCTTCCAATTAAAAGGTGCTGGAAAAACACCTTATTCAAGAAATGCTGATGGTTTAGCTGTACTTCGTTCCTCAATTAGAGAATATTTATGTGCTGGAAGCCATGAACTCTTTGGGTATTCCTACTACCCGATCCTTAAGTATTATAACAACAGGAAATGATGTATTACGAGATATTTTATACAATGGAAACCCTGCTTATGAAAAAGGTGCTATAGTCTGCCGCGTTGCTCCTTCATTCATTCGATTTGGTAATTTTGAGTTATTTGCTGCTAGAAATGATTTAAAAAACTTACAATTATTAACTGATTTTACAATTAAACACTATTTCCCTGAAATTAAAACTACAGGAAAAGAAGCCTATATTGCTTTTTTTTAAAATGGTTGCTCAACTAACGCGAAAATTAATAATAGACTGGCAACAAGTAGGTTTTGTTCATGGTGTTATGAATACAGACAATATGTCTATTCATGGCATTACTATTGATTATGGTCCTTATGGCTGGTTAGATAATTTTAATCCTAATTGGACTCCCAATACTACCGATGCTCATCAGCATAGATATGCTTTTGGCAATCAACCTCAAATATCTCTTTGGAATTTATACCAACTCGCCAATGCTCTATATCCTTTAATTAATCAAACCGAGGAATTAGAAAAAATACTACACGAATATGAAAATGAGTACGAAAATGACTATATAGATATGATGCAAAAAAAATTAGGTCTTACTCAAACTCATAGCACTGATCGTGAACTAATCTATCAACTTATAAATTCCTTAGAATTAAAAGAAACAGATTATACTATTTTCTTCCGATTGCTTGGAAATGTTTCTAAAGAAAAAACTATGAAAAGCGCATTTGAAACGATACAATCTTCTTTTTATGAGACATCAAATAACAATCCTGAATTTGAACATTCATGGTCAATATGGTTACAAAATTATTTAAATAGAATTAACCTAGAACCTCTTTCTGATGAAGAAAGAAAAGAAAAAATGAATTTAGTAAATCCAAAATATATTCTTAGGAATTATATGGCTCAACTTGCTATAGAAAAAGCTGAAATGGAAGATTATACATTATTGGAAGAACTCTATCAAGTAATTCAAAAGCCTTATGAAGAACAGCCTGAATATGAAAAATGGTTTGCTAAAAGACCTGATTGGGCAAAAGAAAAAAATAGGATGTTCACAACTCTCTTGTAGTTCTTAAACCAATGAAACATTTAATTGTCAATAGTCTGGCTTCTCTTTCTGGAGTAAAAAAGAACCTATCAATTGATTACACTATTTTAAAAATGTAGTTATTGTATCATTTTTGAAGTATATCATTCCTTTTAAATTATAACAAATACTTTTGGAGGTATATGCGGATTCAAAGTCGATTTATATTATTTAAAACTTTGAAATTTCCTCATAATACTATTTTTTTAACCCTAAAAATGTCCAAAAAGTTCGCAATCTTGTCATTTCGACCAAAGGGAGAAATCACATAATATTGATTATGAGACTCCTCCTCCGTAGGAATGGCAAACTGCATGTCGATTTATATTATTTAAAACTTTGAAATTTCCTCATAATACTATTTTTTTAACCCTAAAAATGTCCAAAAAGTTCGCAATCTTGTCATTTCGACCAAAGGGAGAAATCACATAATATTGATTATGAGACTCCTCCTCCGTAGGAATGGCAAACTGCATGTCGATTTATATTATTTAAAACTTTGAAATTTCCTCATAATACTATTTTTTTAACCCTAAAAATGTCCAAAAAGTTCGCAATCTTGTCATTTCGACCAAAGGGAGAAATCACATAATATTGATTATGAGACTCCTCCTCCGTAGGAATGGCAAACTGCATGTCGATTTATATTATTTAAAACTTTGAAATTTCCTCATAATACTATTTTTTTAACCCTAAAAATGTCCAAAAAGTTCGCAATCTTGTCATTTCGACCAAAGGGAGAAATCACATAATGTTTGATTTAGACACTATCCTACAAAAACAACAAAAATTAATATTGGTTCTCGATGCGCTTCGCGCTCGAACTAACGATGATTTCAATTATATTCAACCGTCTGTTCGAGTTAAAACGTATCGAGAACTTTATTTTTTAATCCCGTATTTTTTAAGTTTAAATGGTATATTTTTTTAGATATAAAAAACCTTATAATGTATTATTTGAATGAGAATAAGGGGAATCTAAAAAATTGTAATAAAAGGGGGCAAGAACGAATAAACAGGTAATACCGTAAACCTTATAGGTGATTTCTCTTATCGTTAAAGTAACAAACTAAACGCTAAGTTTTGACTTTTATACATCTATTTATTATTATTATTATTATAAAACCTAAAGATTAGATTATGGATAGTTTTTTTCGAACAGCCTATTAATAAAGTATTTTTTTATTATCCTCTAAATTTCCATTCAAATTCATCTGAATGATCGTTAAATACGGCTCCTAATTCAAAACGGATTACAGAACCATACTCTACTTGAAAAATCATCCAATTTGATTCATTAAAATAGTTATCTACTGAATCGAAGGATTCTATTTCTAAGGGTTTCAATTTTCTAGTATTCAGTAATTCCTGAATTTCGTTAATAGGTTGTGCTAAGATAGTTTTTTCAAATAGTATTAAATCTGGATTAGAGGAAATAATATATCCTAAACGAAATTCTTCATCTTCATAAAACGTCAAACGCCATTTTTGATCATTATACAAATAGATTAAGTTTTGTTCTTCATCTTCAAATTGTTTATTGGGTTGACCGTATAATTTTATAACATCATTGGGTTTCATCCCGAAAACCAATTGATCAATTCCTATTTTTGGGTTAATTTTCATCATTATTCAGCAAATTCATCATATCGTATCGGTATTTGTGGATCATATAAGGGACATTTAAATTCATCCATTATTTCGCATAGTTTATCCATATCGGTTCCTTTCGTTCCGTAACAATTAATTAATACACTTTGATTAGTTGTTTGTATATGAAAAGCACCTACTCCCATTGTATTTTTAAAACTCATCTCGTCTATTTTTTCCCATTTAAAAAACACATTGGAAATACGACTCATAATAATTGTAACAGGGAGTTCTTCTAGCTCTTTAATCATTTCTTTTTCTAACAATCTTTCATATACTTCATGATTATTAAGATAGAATTCATCTTTATATTTCCAAAATAGTAATTCGTACATTGGGTATTGAATTTTTAGATTCGCTTTTATTTTTTATACATTGTAATTACTTTTAATCTAGGCTTGATTTGTTTTACCTAAATTAGTATTCAAAACTACCAAATTCAGACTTAATGGTTAATTTTTTAGTTTCAGAAGCTTCCACTCGCCCTATAATTTTTGCATCAACATTAAATGATTGGGCTATTGTTATGACATTGTTTGCTATTTCGGCAGGAACGTACAATTCCATACGATGACCACAATTAAAAACTTGATACATTTCTTTCCAATCAGTCTTAGATTCTTCTTGAATTAGTTTAAATAAAGGAGGTACCTCAAATAAATTGTCTTTAATAACGTGAAGGTTGTCTACAAAGTGTAAAATTTTTGTTTGAGCTCCTCCACTACAATGTATCATTCCGTGGATTTGATTTGAAGTATATTTTTCTAAAATTTGTTTGATTATAGGTGCATAAGTACGTGTGGGCGACAATACTAATTTTCCTGCATCTATAGGGGATCCTTCAACAGTATCTGTAAGTTGAATACGTCCTGAATAAACTAATTCCGGTGGAACTGGAAGCGTCATAACTTTCAGGATATTTACTTGCTAATTCATTAATAAATACATCGTGTCTAGCGGAAGTTAAACCATTACTTCCCATTCCTCCGTTATACATTGTTTCATAACTGGCTTGTCCGTAAGAAGCTAAACCAACAATTAGATCTCCTTCTTTAATGCGGGCATTATCTATAACCTCTGAACGCTTCATTCGGGCCGTAACGGTAGAATCTACAATAATGGTACGAACTAAATCTCCTACATCAGCCGTTTCACCACCCGTGGTGTGAATCGTAACTCCAAAAGTTTTTAATTCTTCTATAAGTTCTTCTGTACCATTAATAATAGCAGAAATAACCTCTCCTGGAATTAAGTTTTTATTACGTCCAATAGTAGAAGATAACATTATATTATTTACTGCACCTACACATAACAGATCATCTATATTCATAATTAGTGCATCTTGTGCAATACCTTTCCATACAGATAAATCGCCTGTTTCTTTCCAATACATATAAGCTAGTGAGGATTTTGTACCTGCGCCATCAGCGTGCATAACCAAGCAGTACTCATCATCTGACGTTAGATAATCGGGAACAATTTTACAAAAAGCTTTAGGAAATAAACCTTTATCAATATTTTTTATAGCGTTATGTACATCTTCTTTAGATGCAGAAACACCACGCATTGCGTAACGCTTTGAAGTATCAGAAGTCATTATATTAAGTTATGTTGTTGTAGCGCAAAGATAAAAAGAAGTTAATTCTTAGCATGGAATCCTATCTTTTTTTTTAAACTAATTATCAACTACTTCTATTTCTACTCTTCTATTAGCGGCTCTTTCTTCTTCGTTTTTTTCAGGCAAATCATATAATGGTTGGCTGCTACCAAATCCTTTATAAGACATTCTTGTTTTTTCTATATTTTTAAATTCTAAAAATTTGTATACTGCTTTTGCCCGTTGAGTTGATAAATCTTGTCTATCTTTTGTTACGCAACATATATGCCCTTGAATCTGAATTTTTAAATTTGGATTTTGTTGCATAACTAACCATAATTCATAAAGTTTCCCTCTGGATTCTTGTGTTATAGCATAGGTGTTTAAAACAAAATTCAAATTTTCTATTTTTAATTTATCTCCTACTTTTGACTCGCTCAATTTTTTTCATAAATTGTACGTCCAATTTTATTTCTGTTTCACTTCCATCTGGATTATTTAACAGTATACTACTAGGAAAAACAATTACCTTATCCGTATTATTAGCAGGTGTTTTTAGAGCTATGATTTCTTTTTCTTTTTCTAAATCTTTTTCTTTTAAAAAAAAGAGTATGACTTTTCTATTTTCTGCTTTTATTTTTGATTGTTGGTGTAATTCTCCAAAATTAATTTTTTTAAAATCTGTTCGAATTGCCACCTTTCCTTTTATTAAATTAAAAACAGTTTCTGTTCTTTTTTGGCTAAACTATCATTATATTGATTAGTTCCATCTTCATCTGTGTAACCACTTATGCTTAAAATTTTACTTTTTTTATTTTCTTGAATCCATTTTTCTACTTCTAATTTTTCAGATGGAGTCAATTCGTGTTGTCCACTTTTGAAATAAACAGAAAATTGTTCTTGTGTAAAACTCTTTAAGCTTAAAAAAAGCATTATAGAAACAAATAATATTTTATTCATTTAAAAGATTTTTTTATATGATAAGTATTAAAGATAAAGTATGTAATATACAAAAAATCTCTTCATATAATGTTAGTTTATAAAAATAAAAAAAAGAGCCTGACAATATCGAGGGCACTGAAAAACCTCGTTTATTTTGATCAATTTGGTTTTCTAGAGATATAAAAAACGCTTATAAAAGGATTTTAAAGATACTTTATAAACGTTTTTTTTTGTAACTGTTTTTTATTTTAGGTTATATGAGTCAGTGTTTTTTGCCTTAAGTAGGGTCATTTGGCAATTGGAATAATTAAATCGTATAAAGAAGAATGCTCACTGAATTGTATCGTTTGTTGCTGTACTAACATCTAAAAAAAAACTTGCAATTACAGCTGAATATACAAAAAATGGAGTAGAAAAACTAAGTTTTCTACTCCTTTCCTTTAACAATTAATTCTAAAAAGATTTTTTCAGTGACCTCCGTAAAAGGGCAGCTTTTTTTAAGTATCTAATCTTCTAAATAGATTTTACATTTTCTTAATTCTGGTTTTTCATGTGTATACTGATAAAACCAAGATGATAACTCTTCCACTTCATAGGGCAAAAGAATTTTAAGTGCTTTTTGTAATTCTTTTGCAAATAATTTGGCATCAAAACTTACTCTCTCTAAGATTGATTTAACAAAATCAATATTTCTCTTTGGCATGCTATTCTAGTTTAATTTTAGTTTACCAAATTTAACTATTTTGAGGTTAAAGAAGTCTTAAAATAACTATAATTTTTTTTTTAATTTTTTTTAAATCCTATCATCATTTCTCTTTTCCCAGGAGGCCCCTCAACTTTAACCACCTCAAAACCAGCATATTTCATATTCCGTTTAATAACACCTCGTGCTGCATACGTTACTAACACTCCATTGTCTTTTAATGCGTTATACATTTTACAAAATATTTCTTCAGTCCATAAATCGGGCTGTACTTGATAACCAAAAGCATCAAAATAGATCAAATCGAAACGATTTAAATCTTGTATTTCTTGAAAAAACTGTTTTCTTTTTTTAAATAAAAAGTTTTCACTCAACAGAATATCTTGCTCCCATTCAGAAATGTGTATTTTTTCAAAAATATCCATTCTTGATTCTTGATTTAATGTAGTACAATAATTCATCCGTTGTACTTCTTCTATACTTATAGGATAAGCCTCTACTCCTTCATATTTTATGTATTGCTTTTTTTGTTCTGATTCTAAAAATGTTATAAAAGCATTCAATCCTGTTCCTAAGCCTATCTCCAAAATTGAAATAGATTGGTTTTCAAAAAAATTCAAACCATTTTTTATAAAAACATGATAAGCCTCTTGAATGGCTCCCATTTTTGAATGGTAACATTCATTCCAATCTACTAATTGAATCGTGGTAGATCCATCTAAAGTTGTTATAATTTTTCTCTCCAATGTTATTTTTATATAATTTTTATTTATTTTATGTCAAAGGTCTTTTCTAGATTTTAATACGTTTTATGATTTGTATTTTTTACAAATCTATAAAGTTCGTTTCATTTTTTAAAGAAGTCTATCCTCTTGATTTTTTCTATTATATTTATATATCTTCTTTTGTTATTATTTTTTTTACGAATATTTTTACTGATTGATGAAACTATAAATTTTATATAATCCTATACTAATTAGGTTGTCTGTTTAAAAATTTATTTTATGAATTTAAATTTATTCACAAAAAAGCTTTTGAGTGAATATATTTAATTCTATTCTTCTTAATTTATAAAAAAACACCAACAAAAAGCATTATTTTTTAATAAAATAAAAAAATAAACTCTTTTGAATGAAAAAAATACATATTTCACAACAAAACATATTATTTTTTTAACTTAGCAAAAAAAAAGGTGATGAGCTTACAAACTATAAGTGACATTGAAATAATTAGAAGTACTTCTTCCAAGATCAATCAAATTGATTTTGATAATTTAGCTTTTGGCAGCGTATTTACAGATCACATGCTTGTTTGTGATTATAGAAATGGTGCTTGGGAAAAACCCATTATCAAACCTTACGAGCCCTTTACGTTAGATCCTTCAGCGAAAGTTTTTCACTATGGTCAAGCGATTTTTGAAGGAATGAAGGCATATAAAGCCGAAGATAATTCAGTTTGGTTATTCCGTCCTCAAGAAAACCATATTCGTATGAATAAATCAGCTGTACGTATGTGTATGCCTGAGGTTCCTGAATCTATTTTTATAGATGCTTTAAAAGAATTACTAAAAATAGATGAGGCTTGGATTGAGAAAGGAATAGGTAATACTCTTTATATTCGTCCTTTTATGATAGCTATAGGCAGCGGGGTAATAGCACAACCTTCTTCACAGTATCGTTTTTGTGTTATTTTATCACCAGCTAAAGCTTATTATTCAGGCGATGTAAAAGTAATAATTGCTGATTATTATAGTAGAGCTGCTAATGGCGGAATAGGTGCTGCAAAAGCCGCAGGAAACTACTCTGGACAATTTTATCCTACTAAACTAGCAAACGAAGCTGGATTTCAGCAAATAATCTGGACTGACGATGCTACACATACACAACTAGAAGAATGTGGTACAATGAATGTTTTTTTTAGAATTAACGATACTTTACTTACAGCCCCTACTAGCGATCGTATTTTAGATGGAATAACTCGTAAAACCTTGATTACTTTAGCTGAAAGTAAAGGAATACAAGTACTCGTACGTCCAATACTTGTTTCTGAATTAATTCAAGCTTCAAAAGAGGGTAGTCTACTTGAAATATTTGGTGCAGGTACTGCTGCAGTTGTTAGTCCTATAAAAGGTTTTCAATATAAAGACGAATATTATGAACTCCCTAATATTGACAATTCTTATGCTAAACAATTAAAAGAATCTCTAACTTTTATTCAACATAAAGTAACTCATGATCCTTTTAACTGGACTGTTAGACTATAATAGCCTTACGCGAGTCTTATGATTAAATTTTAAATAAAATCCCCTGTTTTTTAAAATTATAGATTTTTTTAAAAAACAGGGGTCTTTTTTTAGGTATTCAATCTTTTTAGTGTTTTATATTTATTTTCGTTTATACTAAATATCAGAACATTATCTGCTTTATTTTTAGATTCATTTTTATCTGTTTTTCAGTAATTTACAAAGATCTAATGAAGGTACATCTTCTTTTTGTAATTTTAGGGTTAAAATTTTTCCATAAATTTTGTATTGCCATATTTTCTTCTAATTCAGGCGTTCTTATACATTTGGTTATTCCTTTTTTGTGAAAACTTTATGGTATTCTTCAAATATAACTGCTGTTACTCCCTTACTTTGATATTCAGGGGCTATTCCTATTAAATAAAAGACTGCTTCTTTATTATTTTTCTTTGCTTGAAGCATTTTTAAGAAACCAAAAGGGAAAAGTTTTCCTTTTATTGCTTGTTGAGCAGGGGCATAATTAGGCATAACAATAGCAAAAGCAATGATGTTACCGCTATTATCTTCAACAAATTTTATATATTCAGGATTAACAAAGGGGATATATTTCTTTTTAAAATAATCAATTTGATCTTTACTAATAGCTACAAATGATTGAAGTTTTACGTATGTTTTGTTAAATAAATCAAACATACGATCTACATAGGGTTCTATTTGTTTTGTATTTGTAAAATTTATAGATTTAAAACCATAACGTGCTTTTACAAGATCAGAAGCTTTTTTTATGGGTTCATAAGGAACACTATTAAAACTAAAATCACTTTCTATAAATTTTTTTCCATCTTAAAACCTAATTGTTCAAAATGGGTTATATAATATGGAGGTGTATACCAACCTATAGCTGTGCTTGTTTGATCAAACCCTTCTGTAAGAAATCCTACTTTATCTAGATTAGAAAACCCCATAGGTCCTTCTATATGATCCATTTGTTTTATCAAACCTAATTCTGTTACTTTTTCTATTAAAATTTTTGTAACCTCTAAATTATCAATAGTTTCAAACCAACCAAATCGTATTTTTTTCTACCTAATTGTTCTACTTCGTCCCAATTGATTATAGCCGCTACACGTCCTACTATTTGATTATTTAAATAAGCTAAATAAAAATAGGCTTCTGCATTTTTAAAAACAGGATTTTTCTTTTTATCAAAAGTTTCCATTTCATCGCTAATTAATGGCGGTACCCAATAGGAATTATTTTTATATAATTGAAAAGGAAATTTTATAAATTCTTTTATTTCTTTTTTAGTCTTAGCTTCTATAATTGTTATCATATATAAAACCGCTTAATTACCTGATTCTTCTAGATCGTCAACTCTCTTTTTCTTTTCTTCTACAGGTTTTACTTCTTCTATTTTATTTTTTTCGTTTTTTCGTTTTTGTTTTTCTGCTTTTTCAGCTGCTTTTTCTAATTCTTCTTCTGATAAAATACCCGTTTTTGATTTTTTCTTTTCTTCTTTTTTAACTTCCTTGATCTCTTTACCATTTTTAATTTTTGGATCTTGATGATTTTTATCAAATCGCCAAGATACACCTAATCCTCCGTATAATAAATCGGGAGAATTTTTTATATTTTTGCTGATGGAAGCATCTAATTGAAGATTTTTGTTTAACAAATAAGCTCCTCCTAAAGTAAAGATTCCATCTGAATAATAATTTCCTTTAATGGCTTTATTTTCAAGCATTGCTGACCATTTTTCATTAATTCCATAGGTTACTGTTATTACGTAGCCGTAGTTAAATGTTTTAGATATAATTTTATCAGCAAAAAAATTAGTTACTACTACCCATCGTCTATCTAAATGATGTTGTGTAATGAACATAGCTTTAGGCGAAAAAGCTAATTCTTCTGGTATAGCATAATCGTTATTCATTGTATAATTTACACCCACATATCCTGATATAGCAGGAATCAATCGTTTCCAATCAAACTTATGGTTGGCTCTCCAACTATATATGTTAGGTTTTTTTCACCTTTTTTAAACGGATCATAAAAAAGATATTTAGCTCCTAAGGTTGTTTGACGTAAACCATTTCTGTTTTTATTAAAGATTCCAGCAGTATAGTGATCCATTTGATATTGTAAATCAAGAGACAGCTCTAATTCTTCTTTTAAAAGTCCATAACGAGCCGTTAAATCAACTCCAGAACCATTGGCATCATAATTTGATACAGAATGAGATTCATTTATGTAGTATATGTCTCCTTCTATCTGCAAAACCTTTTTTCCTACCGAAAAAGCGCCTGCTGAATTTCCAGGTCTATTGGTATTAATTTCATCTGTGTATTGTGCAGTAAGCTGATTAAAAGCGACTAAACAAAGTGCTACAGCTAAATATTTGATTTGCTTCATGACTGATATTCTATAGTTTCAAAAGTACTATTTTATTTTAAAGAAAAAAGATTTTTTAAAATAAGGCTTCTAATAATAATAGTATTTTTATTTCTGATAAAAAATAAGTTAAAACAGTTCAAACGTGTAGTGAATCTTTTTATTTTTGGAAAAAAAATAAAAAATGCAAGAAGCTTCTATACCTGGTTTATTTAAAACCATTATCTACATTTTAGGCTTTTATTATCTGGTAAAAATTCTAAGTCGTGTTTTTCTACCTATTATTATGCGAAAGGTAATAAACAAAGCGCAAGAAAATTTTAATCGTCAATATCAGCAGGGTAATTCTGAACAATCTTCACATGAAACTTCCTATAAAAATGAAAAATCTAATAAAGATTTTAGAAAACCAACAAAACAAGTGGGTGAATATGTAGATTATGAAGAAATAGAATAAAGTTTAATATTTCAATGTTTTTAATATTGGTTTGTCCTTATTTTTAATTAGTCCATTTTCTTTAAACGATTCTATAAATTCAACTGATAAAATTAGGAATTGTGTAAGATAAGAGCTTTATTGTTTTTTTATTAGATCAAAATTATATCAAACAAAATAAGGCTTGGAAATAAAATTAATGAATATTAACAATGCCTTTTGTTAAATGATTTTCTGACACCTAAAATCTAAAATTTTACTATCTTCACGCCTTATTTTGATTGACTCTTACTTTATGAATAATTTAAAACGTTTTTATCCGCACGCACTAGCCATTATAGGTTTTGTATTGGTTGCCATCATCTATTTTTATCCTGTTTTAAATGGTAAAAAAATTCTGCAATCTGATATTGTTCAATATACCGCAATGGCTAAAGAACAAAATGATTTTAGGTCACAATATAAAGAAGAGCCATATTGGACTAATAGTGCTTTTGGAGGAATGCCAACTTATCAATTAGGCGCTAATTATCCTCATAATTATATTAAGAAAATTGATTCTATTATACGTTTTTTACCAAGACCTGCTGATTATCTATTTCTTTATTTTCTTGGTTTTTATATTTTGTTAATGGCGTTAAGAATAAAACCTTTAAAGGCCTTTTTTGGTGCATTAGCTTTTGGTTTTTCTACTTATTTAATCATTATCTTAGGAGTTGGTCATAATGCAAAAGCGCACGCAATTGCTTATATGCCTATGGTAGTAGCTGGTGTATTAATGGTTTTTCAGAAAAGATGGATTATTGGTGGGATTCTAACAATGCTTGCTGCTGCATTAGAACTTAATGCCAATCACTTTCAAATGACTTATTATTTGTTCATTTTCTTATTAGTTTTAACTTCTTATTATGTTTACAAGGCTATTAAAGAGGATGATCTAAAAGAATTAATCTATAGTTTTGGAATATTTGTAGTTTCAGGCATTATTTCAATTGGAGTAAATGCAACGGGTATACTAGCTACTCAAGAATATGCTAAGGAAAGTACACGCGGTAAAAACGAGTTAACTTTTAGCCCTGATGGCAAAAAAAACAATACTGAAACCTCTATGACTTATGACTATATAACTGAGTATAGTTACGGATTAGCCGAAAGTTTAAATCTAATATCACCTAGAATTTTTGGGGGTTCTAATAGTGAAAATATAGGAACAAAATCAGCTATGTATAATTTTGTTTTATCACAAGAAGTTCCTGAGGATCAAGCTAAGGAAATAGTAAAAGGATTACCTACTTATTGGGGAGATCAACCCATAGTTGCGGCTCCTGCGTATATAGGTGCTATTGTGTTCTTTTTGGCTGTCTTGGCTTTATTTATTGATAAGAGAAAAATTAAATATGCTTTTCTCATAGGAGCTATCGTTTCATTGGTACTCTCATGGGGCAAAAATTTCCCTTTATTAACGGATTTTTTCATTTATCATATTCCATTTTATGATAAATTTAGAGCAGTATCTTCTATACAAGTGGTTTTAGAACTATGTATGCCTGTATTGGCTGTACTAGGATTACAGTCTTATTTTATATCCGAAGAAAAAGAACAAAAAGAAGGTCTTATGAAAGCTAGTTTGTTCAGCATAGGAACGCTTTTGTTAATATTACTTTGTAAGTCATTATTTAGTTTTTCAGGTTCAGGAGATGGCTATTTTATTGATTCGTACGGCCCTGGATTTGTTGATGCTTTAAAGGAAGATAGAAAATCACTTTTTACATCTGACTTACTACGTTCAATGCTTTTAATCCTATTAACTGCTGGAACATTATTTTTAAGTTTTAAAAAGACTATTTCTCAGAAAGCAGCCACTTGGGTTGTAGGTTTATTAATGGTTACTGATTTATTTTTAATTGCTAAAAATTATGTAAATTCTTCAGATTTCGTTAATGCTTCTGGAAGTAGACACCCCATTTATCATGGCTCCTTTTGATGAGGCTATCTTACAAGACAAATCACATTACAGAGTTTTTGAAGTTTCTCAAAACGTAATGAGTGATCCTCGTGCATCCTATTTTCATAAATCTATCGGAGGATATCATGCTGCTAAACCAAGAAGAATGCAAGAGCTTTTTGATTATCAAATTGCAAAAAATAATATAGAAGTGTTAAATATGCTCAATGTAAAATATTTAATACAAAAAAATGAAAAAGGAGAACAATTTCCTATTCGTAATCAACAAGCAAATGGTAATGCTTGGTTTGTAAAATCAATTAAATTCGTTAAATCAGCAGATGAAGAAATGAAAAGTCTAAGCAACTTTAATTCAAGATCAGTTGCTATTTTAAATACTGTTTCCGAAAAAAGTCAACAGCTTAAAGAGACTAAAACTATTTCAAACGAAAATGCTAAAATTACGTTACAATCATACAAATCAAATGATCTAAAATATGAGTCTATAAATCCAAAAAATGGTTTTGCTGTATTTTCTGAAATCTATTATGGCAAAGGTTGGAATGCTTATATAGATGGAAAATTAGTTGATCATTATCGTGTAGATTATATTCTAAGAGGCTTGCCTATTCCTGCTGGTAAACATAGTATAGAATTTAAGTTTGAACCTCAAGTTGTAAAAACAGGTAGCATTATAGCATTAATAAGCTTTATTCTAATGATAGGACTTATCATAGGAGGTATTTATTTAATTAAAAAGAAATCAATAAACTGAAATCAATATTTTATATAGGACTTGGAGGAGGGATAGGTAGTATTTTACGCTACCTAGCCTCTCTTTTTTTAATCGGTTTGTTATAAGTGGCTTTCCTACTGGAACTTTTATGGTAAACAGCATAGGTTGTTTTTTAATTGGTCTTTTTTTTGGTTATTTTGAAAAACAAATTTATCATACAACCGAATTGAGATTTTTTTTTATAACTGGACTATGTGGTGGTTTTACTACCTTTTCTACCTATTCTAATGAAACTATTCAATTATTACAAAATAATCAAATAGGAATCGCTTTTTTCTATACTTTTTTAAGTATAGCCATTGGTTTTGGTATGACTTACTTAGGTATTCATTTAGTAAAAAATTAGCTCCTCTTAAAAAAAGTATTGTAATGAAAAAAGTATTAATCATAACTTATTATTGGCCTCCTGCTGGTGGTCCAGGCGTTCAAAGATGGTTGAAATTTGTAAAATATTTACCTGATTTTAATATTGACCCGATTGTATACGTACCTGAGAACCCTACTTATCCTTTACTAGATAAAAAGTTAACAGAAGAAATATCTTCTACTATAACCATACTAAAAAGACCTATTATAGAACCTTATACATGGGCTTCTTTTTTTTCGAAAAATAGTACTAAAAAAATAAGTTCTGGAATAATTCCCGTACAAAAAAAACAATCATTAGTACAAAAATTATTATTATGGATCAGAGGAAATTTATTTATTCCTGATGCACGTGTTTTATGGGTAACCCCCTCTATTACTTATTTATCTGAGTACATACAACAAAACAATATAGATACTATAATTACTACAGGCCCTCCTCATAGCCTACACTTAATCGGATTAGGACTTAAGGAAAAACTAAATATCAGGTGGTTAGCTGATTTTAGAGATCCTTGGACAACTATTGGTTATCATAAGGCATTAAAATTAACTAAGAGTTCTGCTAAAAAACATAAAAAACTTGAACATAAAGTTATGAATACGGCAGATGAACTAATTGTTACTAGTCCAACTACTAAAAAGGAATTTCAATCTATTACAACAAAGCCTATACATATAATTACAAATGGTTATGATGTAGAAAGAATAAATAAACAAACTTTAGATGAAAAATTTTCATTAGCTCATATAGGTTCTTTCCTATCCGATAGAAATCCTGAAATTTTATGGCAGGTTTTAAAAGATTTAACTATTGAAAATTCTATTTTTTCTAAGAATTTTGAATTAAAACTAATTGGTGCAACTAGTCAGGAAGTTCTTAATTCTATAAAATCTTTTAATCTAGATTCGTTTGTAAATAATTTGGGTTATGTTTCCCATGAAGAGGCTGTTGCACATCAACGAAAATCTCAAGTTTTACTTTTAATTGAAATAGACTCTGAAGAAACAAAAAGTATTATTCCAGGTAAAGTTTTTGAATATATAGTTTCTGAACGACCAATAATAGCTATTGGTCCAAATGGTTCTGATTTTGCATCTATTATAACAGACACTAATACAGGTAGTTTCTTTACTTATAATGAAAAAGAATCTCTTAAAGAAAAGATATTAGTGTATTTTAATGCTTATTTAGAAAACAATTTAAAGGTATATGCTGTAGGATTACAACAATATTCTCGTAAAAATTTAACAAAAAAACTGGTTGATATTTTGTAAGGTTTTTTTATAAAAAATAATACCATTTAAACTTAAAATATACTGGATTAAAAAGTAAAATTCTCGATCTGTTTTTTTATTTTAAAAACAACTCGAACAAACGGTTAAGTATATAATTGAAATCATCGTTAGTTCGAGCGCAAAGCGCATCGAGAACCAATATTAATTTTTGTTGCTTTTGTAGGATAGTGTCTAAATCAAACAATGTGATTTCTCCCTTTGGTCGAAATGACAAGATTGCGAACTTTTTGGACAGTCTCAAGGTAAAAAATAGTATTATGCGGAAATTTCAAAGTTTAAATGGTATGACAATTCTTTTAATTGTTTTTATAGAGGGTATTCATTTAACCCATAAAAAAAGTTGTTCTCTAAAAATAAGAACAACTTTTTTTGTAGATTTTCTAATATTCGTTTTAGATTTTTATAGTTTCTTTTTATTAAGCTTGCTGTTTTTAAATCCGTATGAAAAATAAATAACTAATCCTATTACTAACCAAATACCAAACCATTTCCAGTTAGATACTGCCATTCCTGTTAACAAATAACAACAAGATATTAATCCTAATAAAGGTATAAGTGATAATTTTTTTAAGAAAGACAGAACAGTCATAATTAAAGTAAAGATAAAAAATACTATTAAAGGCAAGTTTGTTGCTAAATTAACCTCATTTAAACTGAGTGTGGTGCTAAAATAATCAGGTAATAGAAAGTTTATAGTTCCTAAAGATAAAATAACTATAATTGGAAAAATCCATTTTGAATTTATATATGGTATTCTAAATTTTCCTCTTGTAGGAGCATTCGCTTCTTCGTCATTATGAGGTGCTAACATAAGAACACCTCCACAAACTAACACAAAAGCAAAAAGAGTGCCTATGCTAGTAAAATCTAGAACAAAATTTTCATCTGTAAAAAGATTGGCAATCCTACAACAATTCCTGTAATCACGGTAGCAAATCCAGGTGTTTTGTATTTTGGATGTATGGAAGCAAATTGTTTAGGCATTAATCCGTCACGACTCATGGTCATCCAGATACGAGGTTGTCCCATCTGAAAAACTAACATAACGCTAGTCATAGCTGCTACTGCTGCAATGGATACAATAAACAACATCCACTTTATTCCTTTTAATGCAAAAATTTCCGCTAAAGGATCACTAACTCCTAATAGGTCATATTTTACCATTCCAGTCAATACTAATGCTAAAATAATATATACGATCGTACAAACTACTAATGAATAAATCATTCCTCTGGGTAAATCATGTTGAGGATTCTTACTCTCCTCTGCTAAAGTAGAAACGGCATCAAAACCTATGTATGCAAAGAAAACGGCTGAAACTCCTGCCATAACACCTTTAAAACCATTGGGCATGAAAGGAGTCCAATTATCAATATCTATATAAAATGCGCCAACTACTATTACTAGTACTATGACAACTAATTTTAGATATACCATAAAATTGCTTACATTTTTTGACTCGCTGGTTCCTCTATAAATTAAATAGGTTATTAATACGTTTATCAATACGGCTGGCATATCAAAAATAATTTTTAATCCTGCTATTTCTGGAGCATTTTGCCAAGCTAAGTATCCTTCTCCTGTCTTATTTTCTAAAAAAGCTACATGTGCTGATTTATAGTTTATTGTTAGCCATTCTGGCAAATGTAATCCGAAGGATTCTAAAAGATTGGTGAAATATCCACTCCATGAAAAAGCAATATAAATATTTCCTATTGAATACTCCATTAATAATGCCCAACCGATGATCCAGGCAAACAATTCTCCAAAAGAGACATAAGCATAGGTATAAGCACTACCTGAAACAGGAACTCTTGAAGCAAACTCAGCATAACACATAGCTGTAAAACCACAGGCTATAGCACAGATAATGTATAACAAGATTACACCTGGTCCTCCTGAAAAACAGGCATTACCTATAGCTGAAAAAGTACCTCCTCCAATAATAGCTGCAATCCCAAAAAGGTTAAATCTTTAACTGTTAACACTTTATTTAATCCTGAGTGTTCTCCATCACCTCCCTGTTTTAAGATTACGTCTAGTGATTTTTTTCTAAATAATCGTGTTAATGACATATTTTTTGATTGATTTTTTTATTAAGATCAACAAATATATAAAACTTGCGGATTTTTTTTTTATTTATCTATTTTTTTTTATGTTTTTATTTGGTTTTCTATGAAACGGTTTTTCTAATCTTAAAGAATACTATACTTTTAGTTAACTTCTAACGGAGATAAGATTTTTAGAATAGACTATTAAAAAATATTTTTAGAACAAATATTTTATTTTCTTATAATTTTTTGTTTTTTCAAAAAATAGAAACAATCAAACTTTTACGATTTTATTATAAAAAAGTATTCAATCTTTTTCATTCGATATTTTTATATTATCTATAAAACAAGTTATCTTGATCTGAAAACGATTGAATACTGAAATTTATTGCTAAAAATAGCTTGATTTTTTTTATATATACAATTAATTAAATACCTGCTAATTCTTTTAACTCACTCACAAAACGCTCCGCCAAAATATCAGCTTCTTTTTGTGAAGGTGCTTCTGTGTAAATACGAATAATAGGCTCTGTATTTGATTTTCTTAAGTGTACCCATTCTGTTGGAAAATCAATTTTTACTCCATCAATTGTTGAAATATTCTCATTTTTATATTTTTCTGCTATTTGGTTCATTACGCCATCAACATCTATTTGAGGTGTCAATTCTATTTTGTTTTTACTCATAAAATATTGAGGAAAATCAGCTCTCATTTCGGCAACTGTTTTATTTTGATTAGCTAAATGAGTTAAAAACAAAGCAACTCCAACTAACGCATCGCGTCCGTAGTGAATTTCTGGATAAATGATTCCTCCATTTCCTTCGCCCCCAATAATGGCTTGTGTGGCTTTCATTAGTTCTACCACATTTACCTCTCCTACTGCACTGGCTTGATAGGTTCCTTTATGTTTTTCTGTAATATCTCTTAAAGCACGAGATGAGGACATGTTAGAGACTGTATTTCCTGGTGTTTTACTTAAAACATAATCTGCTATAGCAACTAATGTGTATTCTTCCCCAAACATTTCACCATCATTAGAGATAAAAGCTAAACGATCTACATCTGGATCTACCACAATTCCAAAATCTGCTTTTTCTTCTACCACTAATTTACAAATATCTGCTAAATGTTCTTTTAATGGTTCTGGGTTATGCGGAAAATGACCATTAGGTTCGCAATATAACTTGACTACTTCTACTCCCATTTCTTCTAATAATTTAGGAATAATGATTCCTCCTGAAGAATTAACTCCGTCAACTACTACTTTAAACTTTTTTTGAGTAACGGCTTGAACATCTACTAAGGGTAAATTTAATACCTCATCAATATGAATATCCATGTAAGCATTATTTTCTATAATTTTTCCTAAAGAGTCAACATTTGCAAAATCAAATGCTTCTTTTTCTGCAATTTCTAAAATTTTAGCTCCTTCTAAACCGCTCAAAAATTCTCCTTTGGCATTTAACAATTTTAACGCGTTCCATTGTTTAGGATTGTGAGAAGCGGTTAAAATAATACCTCCGTCTGCTTGTTCTAAAGGTACTGCAACCTCAACTGTAGGGGTAGTAGACAACCCTAAATCAATTACATCAATTCCTAAGCCTATTAACGTATTAACAACCAAGTTATGAATCATAGGTCCTGAAATACGAGCATCACGACCAATACAAACTTTTAATTTATCTTTTGAAATATTTTGTTTTAAGAAAGTTCCGTAAGCTGGAAGCAAATTTTACTGCATCTACTGGTGTTAAATTATCGCCTACGCTCCCTCCTATGGTACCTCTAATTCCTGATATTGATTTTATTAAAGTCATTTTTGTTATATTTATAATTAAAAAACAAATATACTTTAAAGATTTAAGTAAAAAAACTATATTTATAACACTTCTAAAATAATTAAAACATAATAATTTTGAATTTTTTAGCTCATATTTATTTATCTGGTGAAAATGAATTACTTAAAATAGGTAATTTCATGGCTGATGGTATACGTGGAAAAGAGTATACCAAATTTGATATTGAAATTCAAAAAGGTATTCTTTTGCATAGGTTTATAGATTCTTTTACAGATGCTCATCCTTTGTATAGGAAGAGTAAACATAGGCTTCATAAAAATTACGGTCATTATGCTGGTGTTATTATGGATATTTTTTATGATCATTTTTTAGCAAAAAATTGGATCAGCTATCATTCTATACCGTTAGATCTATATGCTCATGCTTTTTATCAATTACTAAAAGACAATTATAATTTATTGACTCATAAGACGCAAAATATGCTTCCTTATATGATTGCTAATAATTGGCTTGTAAGTTATAGCACACTCACAGGAATTGAAATGATTCTTTTACAGATGGATTATAGAACGCAACATAGGGTAAATATGCCGCAAGCAATTTGTGAACTAAAAGAGTTTTATCTTCTTTTTGAAGAAGAATTTACGGCTTTTTTTGAAATTCTAATGAAAGAGTCTGATTTAAAAAGAGCTTCTTTTTAAACAATTTATTATGGTTAAAAAAATAGAAGTTGTTTGAAAGTAATTATCTAATATTAGTTTTCCTATTGGCTAAAAAAATCAATTTATAAGCATTATGTAACTTGCTTTAGATGTTTTCTTCTGATTGAGAGAACTTTTTAGAGCATCTTCTAATGTAAATAATACAGAAAAATATCTTAACTTAATATTTTTCTGTATTATACTTTAGACAATTAAACTGTTTTTAAAATTTGAGATGCGTGTTCTTTTGTTTTTACTTTTAAGATGATATCTTCTATATATCCTTTTTCATCAATTATAAATGTGGTACGATGAATTCCATCAAACTCTTTTCCCATAAATTTTTTAGGTCCCCATACTCCGTATGCTTGAATTATTTCTTTATTTTCATCTGCTAATAAAGGAAAAGGGAAACTAAATTTTTCTGAAAATTTTTTTGGTTTTTAGCGTTATCTGCACTTACTCCTAAAAGAACATAATTAAGTGAGGTAAATTTTTCAAAATTATTACTTAAATCACATGCTTCAGCAGTACAACCTGGGGTATTTGCTTTTGGGTAAAAAAAGTAATTATTTTTTTACCAGTATAATTTTTCAATTCATGCAAATTTCCATTTTCGTCTAAAACTGAAAAATCAGGAGCTTTATCTCCAATTTTTAAATTTGTCATTGTTTTACTTATTTTTGGTAAAAATAAAGAATAATGAACAAAGCAGAAAAAGTTAATTTTGTAATTAATACTCTTAAAGAACTCTACCCCACTATACCTATTCCTTTAGATCATAAAGATCCTTATACTTTATTAATAGCGGTCTTACTTTCTGCTCAATGTACTGATGTAAGAGTTAATCAGATTACACCTCTTCTTTTCGCAAAAGCAGATAATCCATACGATATGATTAAATTAAGTGTTGAGGAAATTCAAGAAATTATTAGACCTTGTGGACTATCTCCTATGAAATCAAAGGGAATTTATGGATTATCTCAAATTTTAATTGAAAAACATGAAGGAATAGTGCCTGTTTCTTTTGATGCGCTAGAAGCTTTACCTGCGGTGGGACATAAAACAGCTAGTGTTGTTATGAGTCAAGCTTTTGGCATTCCTGCTTTTCCAGTTGATACTCACATTCATAGGTTAATGTATCGCTGGAATCTTTCAGATGGTTCTTCTGTACAACAAACTGAAAAAGATGCTAAACGGCTTTTTCCTAAAGAAATGTGGAATGATCTTCATTTGCAGATTATATGGTATGGTCGAGAATATTCTCCGGCAAGAGGTTGGAAACTTGAAAATGATATTATTACTAAAACGATTGGAAGAAGTAGTGTTATCAAGGAATATAATAAAAAGCATCCTTAAATAGGATGCTTTAACATTACATAATCAAGTATTAATTGGTAACTAACTCAATTTTTTTACCATCTACTTTTATTATTTTTAAATCTCTTGAGTAACTCAAAATAAAATTTACCGTTTCTTTTTTTGGCATTATTTTAGAAAATCGAGATGTTTTTTTCGTGTAAAGTTTTGCCATAATAGTATTAAATAATCATTTGTATTACAACGTAAACTTTTTATTTTTATTGTTTTTAACTAGCTAAAGTTATATTATTTTTTTCTATACTTCTTCTCATATTAAGTAAAGCATAACGCATACGACCTAGAGCTGTATTGATACTAACTCCTGTTATTTCTGCTATTTCTTTAAAACTCAAATCGTCATATATTCTCATTTCTAATACTTGACGTTGGTCATCTGGTAGTTCTTCTATCAAACGGATCAAATCATTTTCTACTTGTTCTGTGATCATCTTCATTTCAATATTAGGCGAACCATCTGTAATCAGAGAAAAAACAGAAAATTCTTCTGTATCTCGATATTTAGGCATTTTCTTTTCTTTTCTAAAAGTATCTATAATTAAATTATGAGCAATTCTCATAACCCAAGGCAAAAATTTTCCTTCTTCATTATAATGTTTTCCACCTCCTTTTAAAGTTTTGATTACTTTAATGAAAACATCTTGAAAGATATCATTTGCTATTTCAGTATCTTGTACTTTTGAATATATGAAACTGTAAATTTTAGTTTGATGACGATCAACCAATTGAGCTAAGGCATTCTCATTACCTTCTATATAGCTCCTTACTAAGAGTGCATCTGGAATTATAGTAGTAGTCATAAACAATACTTTTTAAAAGTTATTCAGGTAAAAAACTAAAATTAAAAGTATTATTGCTTTATAGGCCTCTATATTATATGTTATAATACAAATTTATAACTATTTTCTTTATAAGAAGAAAAAATATTTTTTTTAACATTTTTATAAAAATATTTTTTCTTACAAAGGCAGGTTCAGAATGCTTTTTAAAGTTATTATTTGATAAGTATCGTAAAAATCAAAACTGCTAACATGCTTCCTAAAATAGGTCCTATTACAGGAATCCAACTATAAGACCAATCAGCATTATCTTTATGTTTAATAGGTAAAATAGCATATATGATACGAGGACCTAAATCTCGTGCGGGATTAATAGCATATCCTGTGGCTCCACCCAATGAAAGTCCTATTCCTAAAACCAATAAAGCAACGGGCAATGCGTCTAAACTCCCCCAAAGAATTTTCTGCTCCTGTTAAAAACAAGATTCCTATGACTAGAACAAAGGTGGCTATTATTTCTGAAATTAAGTTGTATAAAACATTTCTAATTGCTGGTTCATTACAAAAAGTAGCTTTTACTAATCCAGTATCTTCTGTTTCATCATAGTGTTGTTTATAAATTAAATACACTAATAATGCTCCCATCATAGCTCCTAAAAATTGAGATAAGATGTAATATGACATGTCTTTCCAAGCTAGTTTACCCAAAATGGCTAAAGCTAATGATACAATAGGATTTAAGTGAGCGCCACTGCTTGAAGCGGTTATATAAACTCCTACAAATACAGCGATCGCCCATCCAAATGTAATGACAATCCAGCCTCCGTTATGTCCTTTCGTTTTATTTAATACCACATTAGCAACTACTCCATTACCTAGTAGTAACATGATCATGGTTCCAATAAATTCTGCTAAAAAGGATTCATCATTTTTATTTTATTAAATATTGATTAGCTAATTGTTTAAATTCTTTAATTTGTTTTTCCATACTTTGAAATGTTATATTTTTTTCCTTGGCTATTATTTCGGCAACTGTATCTGTGCATTCTAAGCAAGCAGAGGCATCTAAAAATAATAATCGGATGCGTCTTGCTAAAATATCTTCTATTGTTTGAGCCATTTCGTTACGAAGAAACCATACTACTTCTGCTTTTGTGTAAGGATATTTTGGATGAAGTAATTCTGCAAGTTCATTATTATGAACTAATAGTTCTTTTATTTTAGGTATATCGGCTCCATAAATAATTAAATGAGTAGAATCGTTTAGACGAGTCCAACCATGTATTTTTAATTGTTGTGTTTGGCATTTTTTAAACGGTAAATTAGCTGCTTGAATAGCTGTATTTATAGTATCTTCTGCCATACTTCTATAAGTTGTCCATTTTCCTCCAATAACATGAATTAAACCTGATGGTAAAATGGTTATTTCATGATCTCTAGGCATTACTTTGGTTGTAGTTATATCTTCTTTTTTTACTAAAGGTCTTAATCCTACAAATGTACTTTTAACATCGTTTTTAGTTATCTTGTGAGAGGAATATTTATTAAAATGTTTTAATATAAACTGTATTTCTTCTTCTAGAGCTAAGGGTTCGGTTAAGACTTTATCGACCGCTGTATCTGTAGTTCCTAAAATTATTTTATCATACCAAGGAATGATAAAAAAAACTCTACCATCATCTGTTTTAGGCATCATTAGGGCGTGATGTCCTTTAAAAAAACAGGAATCAATAACTAAATGAATTCCCTTGAGATGGTGCTATTGTTTTAGAGTTAGTATTTTCAGCTAAAGACAAGAGATCATCTGCAAAAACGCCTGTTGCATTAATCACTACTTTTGATCTAATGGAATATTCTTCTTGAGTTAACACGTCTTTTACTTTAACTCCTTTTAAATGTTTTTTATCTTTTATAAAATCTATTACTTCAAAATAATTAATAATTATTGCTTCTTTTTCAACGGCTGTTTGTGCTAAATTTATTGCTAATCGACTGTCATCAAACTGACCATCATAATACAGTACTCCTCCAAATAAATCTTTTGATTCTAAATCTGGTAAATATTCTTTTGTTTGTTTTTTAGATAAGAATTGAGTTACTCCTAAACTTAATTTACTTGATAACAGTTCATATATCCATAATCCTATTCCATAAAACCATTTATCATACCAATGATAAGCAGGCATTACAAAAGGCACTTTTTTACAAACATGAGGTGCATTATTTAATAATCTTCCTCTTTCTAATAAGGCTTCTCTTACTAATCGTATATTTCCTTGGGCTAAATATCGAACTCCTCCATGAACTAGTTTTGTAGCTCGACTTGAAGTTCCTTTGGCAAAATCATTTTTTTCTATTAATAATGTTTTATATCCACGAGAGGCAGAATCTACGGCACATCCTAATCCTGTTGCTCCTCCTCCAATTATAATAATATCAAAATCATTAGTAGATTTTAGTTTTTGTATTTGATCTTGTCTATTCATTTATATAAATGCTACGGATGCGTTAATAGCTTTTTTCCAACCTTCATTTAAAGAATTTCGTAATTCAGGTTCCATTGTGGAGGTAAATACTTTTTCTACTTGCCATTGTTGTTGTAATTCTTCTATACTTTTCCAAAAACCAATGGCTAAACCAGCTAAATAAGCAGCTCCTAGGGCTGTAGTTTCTGTAATAATAGGTCTTATTACTTTGCTATTTAATACATCGGCCTGAAATTGCATGAGTAAATTATTAACTGTGGCACCTCCATCTACGCGTAATTCTTTTATATAAATATGGCTATCTGCTTGCATTGCTAATAATACATCGCGTGTTTGATAGGCTATACTTTCTAAAGAAGCTCTAGCTATATGAGCTGCTTTAGTTCCTCTTGTTAATCCTGTAATAGTTCCTCTTGCATGCTGATTCCAATAAGGTGCCCCTAAACCAGCAAAAGCGGGTACTACATAAACTCCTTCTGTGGTTAATACTTTTTCAGCTAATGTTTCTACATCTTCCGAAGATTCTATAATACCTAAACCATCTCGTAACCATTGAACAACGGCACCCGCAATAAAAACGCTTCCTTCTAAAGCGTAATGTGTGACTCCATTTATTTTCCAGGCAACGGTTGTTAACAAATGATTTTGAGAGGGTATTAGTTCTTCTCCTGTGTTCATTAGCATAAAACAGCCTGTTCCGTATGTATTTTTGACCATTCCTGGTTGAATGCACATTTGACCAAATAAGGCTGCTTGTTGATCTCCTGCTATTCCTGCTATTGGAATAGTAATTGTTTCGTCTAAAACATTTGTATAGCCGTAAATTTCACTACTACTACAGATTTGGGGTAAAATGCTCATCGGAATATTTAATATTTCCAATAATTCTTCATCCCATTCACAATTATGAATATTACAAAATAGGGTGCGACTTGCGTTACTAACATCAGTAACATGAACTTTACCTTGAGTTAGATTCCAAAGTAACCAAGTGTCAATAGTCCCGAATAAAATTTCTCCTTGTTCAGCTTTTGTTCTTGCTCCTTCAACATGATCTAAAATCCACTTTACCTTTGTTCCACTAAAATAAGAATCAACTACTAAACCTGTTTTTTGTTGAATTATGTTGTTTAGACCTCTAGACTTCAAATCATCACAAAAGACAGCTGTTCTTCTATCTTGCCAAACAATTGCATTGTAAATGGGCTTCCCTGTTTTTTTATCCCATAATACTGTGGTTTCACGCTGATTGGTAATACCAATAGCTTTTATTTCTGAAATTTTAATTTGTGCTTTTTTTATAACTTCAAAAATAGTTGTAAGTTGTGATTCCCAAATTTCTATGGGATCATGTTCTACCCAACCTGGTATAGGGTAAATTTGTGAAAATTCTTTCTGAGATACTGCTACAACATTTCCTTTTAAATCAAATAAAATAGAACGGCTACTTGTAGTTCCTTGATCTAATGATAATATATAATTTGACATAATATGCACGCATAGTTTTACCAAATATAACAAAATCAAAATCTATTTTTAAAAAAATATCAAAAAATATTATTATTATTGTTTTCTAACTTTTTATTAAATAAACTACAAGCTGAGAAATTTATTGTTTTTAGGAGTTAAAGAAAAAAGAAGTTATCCTAAAAGGTAGCATTTTGTATTTTAACTTCATTTAATTATCTTACTTAAATCGAAATTAAGGCAAAATGAGCAGCTATAAAGAATCAAATATTATTATGTTTAGATTCTTTCTTAGTGTGAAAATAAGAAACTTAACACTAAGTTGTTCTCTTTTAGGAATCCTTCTTTTTATATTTTTTTGTTGTTAAAATAATTATTTTTTTTTGATATCATCTTGATTTCTGAAGACTAAATGATTATCAAAACAGTCTAAAAGAATCATAGTTTCTGTGGTTATTTTACTTGCTAAAATTTCCTTCGAAAGCTGGTTTAAAACTTCTCTTTGAATTACTCTTTTTACGGGTCTTGCGCCAAATTCTGGATCAAATCCTTTTTCTGATAAATAGGTAATTGCTTCCAGGTGTTGCATCCATTGTTATATTTTGATGTGCTAACATTTTGGTTACACTTTTTAGTTGTAAGGCTACAATTTCTTTAATGTTAGTATTGGTTAATGGAGTAAACATAACAATTTCATCTATTCTATTAATAAATTCTGGTCGAACGGTTTGTTTAAGCAAGCCTAAGACTTCTATTTTTGCTAACTCTGTAGCAGCTTCTATGGATCCTCCTAAATTTTCAAATTTTTCTTGTATTATTTGACTTCCAATATTAGAGGTCATTATAATAATGGTATTTTTAAAATCGGCCAATCGTCCTTTATTATCGGTTAATCTACCTTCATCTAAAACTTGTAGTAAAATATTGAAAGTATCTGGGTGTGCTTTTTCAATTTCATCTAGTAATACTACAGAGTACGGTTTTCTTCTTACTGCTTCTGTCAACTGTCCTCCTTCATCGTATCCAACATAACCTGGAGGTGCTCCAACGAGTCTACTTACACTATGACGTTCTTGGTATTCGCTCATATCAATACGAGTCATGGCGTTTTCATCATCAAAAAGATATTCCGCTAATGCTTTTGCTAATTCTGTTTTGCCAACGCCTGTTGTACCTAAAAACAAAAAGGATCCAATTGGTTTTTTAATATCTTGTAAGCCTGCTCGGCTTCTGCGTACTGCATCGCTAATAGCTTGTATTGCTTCTTCTTGTCCTACGACTCTTTTATGAAGTTCGTCTTCTAGTTTTAATAATTTTTCGCGTTCACTTTGCAACATTTTTACTACTGGTATTCCTGTCCATTTAGCTACTACTTCTGCAATATCATCTTGCGTAACTTCTTCTTTTATTAAAGAATTTTCTTGTTGGTTTTCATTTAATTCTTTTTGTAAGCTATTTAATTTTTCTTGAGCTTCTTTAATTTTTCCGTATCTGATTTCGGCTACTTTTCCATAATCTCCATCTCTTTCGGCTCTTTCGGCTTCTAGCTTTAGATCTTCTATTGTTCGTTTTACATTTTGAATAGCGTCTACTAGATCTTTTTCTGATTTCCAGCGAATAAAGATATCATTTCGTTCTTCTTTTAAGTTAGCTAAATCTAAACCTAATGTTTTTAATTTAACCTCATCATTTTCTCTTTTTATGGCTTCTATTTCTATTTCTATTTGCATAATTTTTCGATCCAAAACATCTAATTCTTCTGGTTTAGAGTTGATTTCCATACGCAATTTAGAAGCTGCTTCATCCATTAAATCAATTGCTTTATCAGGTAAAAAACGATTAGTAATATAACGTTGAGACAATTCGACTGCGGCTATAATAGCGTCGTCTTTGATACGTACCTTATGATGTGTTTCATATTTTTCTTTAATTCCTCTTAATATAGATATGGCACTTTCTGTATCAGGTTCATCAATATTTACTTTTTGAAAACGACGTTCTAATGCTTTATCTTTCTCAAAATATTTTTGATATTCATCTAAAGTGGTAGCTCCAATAGCTCTTAATTCTCCTCTTGCTAAAGCTGGTTTTAAGATATTCGCTGCGTCCATTGCTCCTTCTCCTCCTCCTGCACCAACTAATGTGTGTATTTCATCTATAAATAATACAATATCTCCTTCTGCTGAAGTTACTTCTTTTACAACGGACTTTAGACGTTCTTCAAACTCTCCTTTGTATTTAGCTCCTGCTATAAGAGCCCCCATATCTAACGAATAGACTATTTTATCTTTTAGATTTTCAGGTACGTCTCCATCTACTATTCGGTGTGCTAGTCCTTCTGCTATGGCTGTTTTTCCTACTCCAGGTTCTCCTATAAGCATTGGGTTATTTTTTGTTCGTCTCGTTAGTATTTGTAATACTCTTCTTATTTCTTCATCTCTTCCAATGACTGGATCTAATTTTCCAATTCTAGCTAATTCGTTTAAGTTTTTGGCATATTTATTTAATGAATTATAGGTTTCTTCTGCTGATGCTGATGTAACTCGTTCGCCTTTTCGAATTTCTGCAATAGCGCTTTCAAGTCCTTTTTCGGTAACGCCTTGATCTTTTAAAATCTGAGCTACTTTACTTTTTGATTTGAAGATAGCTAAAATTAGATGTTCTATTGAAACATATTCATCATTTCTTTTTTGGCTATGTTATTTGCTTCAATTAATGATGTGTTTGCTTCACGAGAAAGTATTAGATCACCACCTGATACTTTAGGAAAATTCTGAATTGTACTTTCTAGTATTTTTTTAAAAAGTTCTACGTTTACATTTAGTTTTTTTAGTATAAAAGGTGCTACATTTTCATCTACTTCTAGAATTCCTTTAAAAATGTGTTCATTTTCCAGTTGTTGTTGTCCACTGCCTTGTGCTATTTGTTGGGCTTCTTGCAAGGCTTCTTGCGATTTAATTGTTAAATTATTTAAGTTCATTTTAGTTTTAATTTCAAGTTCAACATTTTAGTTTTAATCTTAGGAGTATTTTTAAACTTTTATTTGTTTTAAAATAAACAATTTATGTTCCATTGCAATTCTTAAGACAAAATGTCTTTTATTTAAACATACAACTCACACAAAACAGTCAAAATGACAGAGTTATATCTTTCTTGTAGATGATTATAAAAAAATTAGATCAGAAGCAAAAAACAACAACGAATTGATCGAAATGAGTACGATAAATGTTGTTTTTTTGAATAGGTAGAAAATATTTATATTTAAAAGTTCGTTATTTTGGTATGCTTCTATGTTTTTTAGTGATGAAAAATGACGTTATACTTTCACTAGTAAAACTTTTGGAGATAAAAAATTAAACAAAATAGTGTTAATAAAAATTCAGTTTATATCAAACATCTAAATCAAACAATTTTCTTAAGGTATCTAAAGCTGGATTTATATCGCGCATTAATTGATATTTTTCTTCTGCTGTAAATGCTTTTTTTGTTTCAATGGTTTCGTTAAGTTTAATCTCTAAATTAATAGTATGGTTATGTAGTTTTCCTCTTAGATAACCTAACAAATCATGTTTTTCTCCTTCGAAATCTATTTTTGAACTTTCATTAGGCAATTCATGAATAATAGTAGTTCCTTCTAAAATAGGATCATTAATGAGCATTAAGGATTCTAAAATTTTATATCCTTTGTTTCCTAATTTTTGAGCATACTTTAACCATTGCTCTAGCATTTCGGTTTCAGTAAATGGTTCTACTGGTAGTTCATCATGATGCTTTTGTTCTGGTTTTAATTGAGCTTCTAATTCTTTTTTTACTCGGATACTTGACAATGATAAAGAGGATACTTTAGGTCCTATATCTTGGGTAGTTTCAGGCTTAGATTCTTTTTTTTCAGGAGAAACTTGCTCTTTATTTAGTTCTTTTCCTGAAAGATTTACTTTATTGGTGAGCTGATTTTTTGGCGTTTCAACAATTGGTTTTGCCTCTGTAATGGAAAAACTAGAGTTTCTATAATAAGTAGGTGGGATTATAAATGAGTTAGCTTTTTTTTTTCTCCATCAAAAGTGATAGAGGCTAACTGCATTAAACACAACTCAACCAAAAGACGTTGATTTTGGGAGGTTTTGTATTTTAAATCACAATCATTAGCTAATTCAATACCTTGCAATAAAAAATCTTGTGATGCTTTTTGAGCTTGTTCTCCATAAAGTTTTTGTGCATGTTCTCCTGCTTCAAGAAGTATTAAAGTGGTTGGATTTTTACAAACTAACAAATTTCTAAAATGGGAAGCTAAACCTGCCACGAAATGATGGCTATCAAAACCTTTTGCTAAAATTTCGTTATAAGCTAATAATAAATCTGGAATTTTATTTTCTAATATTAAATCTGTTACCTTTATATAGTACTCGAAATCAAGTACGTTTAAATTTTCAGTTACAGCAGCTCTTGTTAAATTTTTACCACAATAAGATACTACGCGATCAAAAATAGATAGAGCATCACGCATAGCTCCATCTGCTTTTTGTGCAATTATATGCAAAGCATCATCTTCAAACATAATACCTTGATTCCTTGCCACTTCTGCTAAATGTTCTTTGGCATCTTTAACTGTTATTCTTTTAAAATCAAAAATTTGACAACGAGATAAAATGGTTGGTATAATTTTATGTTTTTCGGTTGTAGCAAGTATAAATATTGCATGCCTAGGAGGTTCTTCTAATGTCTTTAAGAAAGCATTAAAAGCCGCAGTTGACAACATGTGCACCTCGTCTATGATATATACTTTATATTTACCTGTTTGTGGTGGTATTCGTACTTGATCTATCAAATTACGAATATCATCTACTGAGTTATTAGAAGCTGCATCTAGCTCAAATACATTAAAGGCAAAATCTTCATAGGGATCATCATATCCTTCCTGATTAATTTTTCTTGCTAAAATTCGAGCACAAGTAGTCTTTCCTACTCCTCTAGGACCTGTAAATAATAACGCTTGAGCTAAATGATTATTATCAATGGCATTTAATAAAGTATTAGTAATAGCCTGTTGCCCAACAACATCCTTAAATGTTTGAGGTCTGTATTTACGAGCTGATACAATAAACTGTTCCATAGACAAAAATGAGCTACAAATATAACAGATTAAAACGATAGTTTCCAAAAGGAAGTTTTTTTTTATTTTCAGATTGCTTTAAACATGAAAACTAAAATATTTTATTTTTTAGAATTAAATTGGCAATTATATCATTAGTTATTCATAAGTTTGCAGAGCAGATCGCCTTATCGCTCTCTATTTTTAGAGGGAGGAAAGTCCGGACACCATAGAGCAAGCGTAGCGGGTAACACCCGTCACTTTGAAACAATTCAGAGGAGGACAAGTGCAACAGAAAGAATGTACAGATAATGCTGTAGTGAAATCAGGTAAACTCTATGCGGTGAAATGCCATGTATATCAGTAGTTAAGGGTTGCTCGCCCGTTGCTGAGGGGTAGGCAGATGGATCAAATTAGCAATAATTTGACTAGATAAATGATAAGGACATATTTATTATGTACAGAATCCGGCTTACAGGTCTGCTTTTTTTTATTTTACTCCCACCTTTACACTCTCTTTTTATTCAAGTAAAAAAATCAAAATCAATAGAGAGATAATTTATAATTCTAATATTTATAAAAAAAGCCAACTTTGAATTTTTCAAAATTGACTTTTACCACACTAAATGAAATGAGTGTATACTAAACAAACATTCTTACAATATCTTCTTTTAAATAGTCCTATAAAATGAAAGAAAGCACCTCTATTCTTGGGGATAAGAGGCACTTCTCAATCAAATAAACAAACTAAAAAACTAAACTATCATGAATTTATTTTCAGATTTTTTAAAGGTCTAAAAACAAATGTTGTTCTGATTTCTGTTACAAATATAAAACAAGTTTCGATTAAATTACAAATAAAATCGATAAAAAGCATATTTTATTTTAAAAAGTAAGAAAAAACTTACGTTATAAGTTATTTTCAAGGGGATAACCGACTAATTTCCCAATTAAATTCTTCCTTTAATTGATACCTAATACGATCATGTAGCCTATTTGGACGTCCTTGCCAGAATTCTACTTCTTTAGGTTCTATTAGAAATCCTCCCCAATAATCTGGTCGAACAATATCTTTTCCTTTTAAATCTATTTCTAATTTATGTAATTTTTGATCTAAAAAGGCTCTACTTGGAATTACTTCACTTTGTTTTGAAACTATTGCACCTAATTTACTTCCACTAGGTCTTGAATCAAAGTAAGCATCTGAGATAGAAGGTGAAATTTTTTGAGCTATTCCTTTTATAATGACTTGACGCTCCATTGAATGCCAAAAAAAGAAAGACATACGTTTGGATTTGCTGTAATTGCTTTCCCTTTTTCTGATAAATAGTTGGTATAAAAAACAAAACCTTCTTCATTGTATCTTTTCAACAAAACCACTCTTGCTTTTGGAAATCCATCTAGTCCTATTGTTGAAATCGTCATAGCATTTACTTCATCTACTCCCCCAAATTCTTCTACCTCATGAAACCAACGATGAAAAAGATTTATAGGGTCTTCTGGAATGTTTTCTTCTAATAATTCACTCCTTTGATATACTTTTCTATAATTACTTAAATCTTCCATTTTTGTTAATTCAGTTGTTATTTTTTTTTACTGTGTAAGAAATACAAACTTATTATTTTTAACAATTCAAAGTTTTTTTATTCTACAAACTTACTTTGTATCATGATTTATTTTTATTTCAAGCGACTTTGGTTTTATAGCTGTATGCTATTGTTTCTTTATATTTCTGTATTGATAATATAAATGATTCTTCAGTATAGAATAAACTTCTTTATTTATCCTAAATTTTATTTTAATCTTTATTTTACGACAGATAAAGTATACTAAAATTTTCCACGTACTAAAATCATAAATGGAGTACTTTTTTAGATTTAAATTTTTTTTATCTAAAATTACCATTAACTAAATCTAATATTTCATTTTATTCAGATAGGTTAATGGTATAGATTTAAACTTGATGGAAGTTCTCAGAATAAATCTATTGTTACTTATCTTCTAATAACGATGGTTAATATAGTTTTTTTCTTACTATTAATTTAGAAGAATTTTATTTAAAATTCAAAACAAGCACCATCATCTCCTAATAAGACATTTTTAAATACTGCTTCTGCTTCTTTTTTAAAAGGTTTTATAGATTCGTATCGAGTAGAATAATGTCCTAGAATTAATTTCTCTACATTAGCTTGTTGAGCTATTAAGGCTGCTTGTTGAGCTGTTGAGTGCATTGTTTTTTCAGCAATATGTTCTTCTCCATTTAAAAACGTAGACTCATGATAAAGGACTTGTACTCCTTTTATGATAGGTACTATGCTTTCATCATATATTGTATCAGAACAAAAAGCGTAGCTTTTGGGCTTAGGAGGATCAAGACTTAGAACTTGGTTTGAAATTACACGTCCATCTTCTAAAACAACATCTCGTCCATTTTTAATATTTTGAAAATAACAACTTTCTATCTGATATTCCTGTACTTTATCTATATTTAGTTTTCGTTCCTTTTCTTTTTCTATAAATAAAAAACCATTAGTATAAACTCTATGTTTCAAAGGAATTGTTCGTACTATTACTTTTTTGTCTTCGTATATAATTTCTGTTTTTTTAGATTTAAGTTCTACAAAATTCAATTCATATTGAGGCCATGAGTTTGCTAAACGTAATTGTAATTTAATAACTTCTTTTATACCTACAGGTCCATAAATCGTGAGTGGGTTATGTCTGTTTAATAAGGTAAAAGTAGAGATTAACCCTATCAGTCCATAAAAATGGTCTCCGTGTAAATGAGAAATAAAAATGTGATTAATAGCCGTAAATCGAATTTTATTTTTCCTCAATTGTGTTTGTGTTCCCTCTCCACAATCAATTAAAAATAAACGATTATTAATTTCTAAAACCTGCGATGTAGGATTGGTAAATGTCCTAGGTGTAGCAGCATAGCAACCTAAAATAGTTAAATTCATCTAATTCATAAAATATAACAAACATTGCAGCTTTAAAATCATACGATATATGGAGCTGCAATATTTTTATTTTTGTTTTCTTCTGTTTCGTTCTTTTTTTATCAGTGTGAGTTCTCTACTTGTTTGACCTGCTACTGATGTATTTTCTTCGGCTCTTCTTATTAAATAAGGCATTACATCTTTAACTGGGCCAAAAGGTAAATATTTAGCAACATTATACCCGTTCGCTGCTAAATTATAACTAATATTATCACTCATTCCGTATAATTGACCAAACCAAACTCTAAAATCATTTTTAGCGACTCCTTTATGTGCCATTATTTCCATTAGCTTATATGAACTTTCTTCGTTATGAGTTCCTGCAAAAATGGCCATTTTATCTATATGTTCCATCATATAAGCTACTGCATCATTAAAATTATAATCTGTTGCTTGTTTAGATTCACATATTGGACTCTTGTAACCTTTTTCTTGCGCTCTTGCATTTTCTTTTTCCATATAGGCTCCTCGAACTAATTTCATTCCTATATGAAATCCTTCTTTTTCAGCTTGAGCATGTAATTTTTTTAAATACCCCAAACGATCCCAACGATACATTTGCAATGTATTATATACGATGGCTTTTTCTTTATTATATTTTTGCATCATTTGAGCTACTAAATTATCAGCAGCATCTTGCATCCAACTTTCTTCTCCATCAATTAATAGAGCAATATCATTTTCATAAGCTAACTTACATACCTTATCAAAACGTTCTTCTACTCGCTTCCATTCTGCCTGTTCTAACTCTGTTAATTCTTCTCTTTCCCCTATTTTTTGATACAATTCAAATCGCCCGAAGCCAGTAGGTTTAAAAACAGCAAAAGGAATCGCTTTTTTTTCTTTAGCAAAAAGAATAATTTTTAACGTCTTATTCATTGCATCATCAAAAGCCGATTCATCTTCTTTTCCTTCTACAGAGTAGTCTAAAACTGATGAAACTCCTTTCGTAAACATTTTATCTACTACAGGAATACAATCATCTTCTGATACTCCTCCACAAAAATGATCAAACACAGTAGCTCTAATTAATCCTTCTACTGGCAATTTTGCTTTTAGAGCAAAATTAGTAACGGCTGTCCCTATTTTCACTAAAGGCTCAGAATCAATTACTTTAAACAAAAAATGAGCCCTTTCCAACTCTGTATCGCTTTTTAAACTAAAAGCATTTTGTGTATTGTCAAATATTTTTTCCATCTTATTTTTTTTCTTATGCAAATATAAAGTCATGACTTCATAATTTATATAGTATTTTTTATTTTATTTTGCACAAAAACTTAATTCTCAAAAAAATGCAGGCTCCTTTTTCAGTATATTTTGTAAATAATGATTATTATGTATTAAATCATTTTCTAAAAGAAAATAAATTTTCAAAAATTTTCATTATTGTAGATGAAAACACTAATGAATATTGCCTTCCTTATTTTTTACCAAAATTAGAAACTGAACTATCTTTAGAAATAATAGAACTAGAAGCAGGTGAAGAAAATAAAACAATTGAAACTTGCGTGAATATATGGGAAGCTTTAACTGAATTAGGTGCTGATCGAAAAAGTTTAATTATTAACATAGGCGGAGGGGTTATTACAGATATGGGAGGATTTATTGCCTCTACTTTTAAAAGAGGTCTTTCTTTTATAAATATTCCCACAACCTTACTCTCTATGGTAGATGCTTCCATTGGAGGTAAAAACGGAATTGATTTAGGCGGACTCAAAAATCAAATTGGAACGATTACACAACCTAATATGGTATTAATTGATTCCTATTACTTACAATCTTTATCACAAAGAGAACTCCGCTCAGGTTTAGCAGAAATGCTCAAACATGGGCTTATTGCTAACAAAAATCACTGGAATCGTTTTAAAGATCTTTCTTCTATTAATTTTCAGGATTTTGATTCAATAATTAAGGAATCAGTAACTATAAAAGCACAAATTGTGGAACAAGATCCTCGAGAAATAGGCATTAGAAAAACGCTTAATTTTGGGCATACATTAGGACATGCAATCGAAACTTTTTTTTTAGAACATTCTAACAAAGAACGATTACTCCACGGAGAAGCTATTGCTTGCGGTATGATATTAGAAAGCTTTTTATCATTCAAAAAAAAGCTTTTATCAGCAGATGAATATCTAGAAATAAAAAATTTAATCTGTGGCATATACGATTCTATTTCTTTTGATTCTGATGAAATTAATTTTATTATCAATTTATTAATTCATGACAAGAAAAACGAATTTGGAAAAGTACAATTTAGTCTTCTAAATTCTATCGGTCAATGCGTAATAAATCAAACAGTAGAGCACTCTGAAATTCTGGCTGCTTTTAATGATTATAAAAATTGATTTTTTTAAAAATTTTCTTTGGAGTAAAAAGCTATTATTTTTTATTTTTGCCAGCATGGATGAACCCCTTTACACCGAACTAGAAATCATTTTTGCGAATATTCGTATTTGAATAAATTGTATAGAGTTTTTTTATTAATTTTAATTACAATTTATTTATAGCTAAATGAATACAAAATATTTCGACTTAATCAATCAAACATTTTATTTTCCTCAAGAAGAGTTCACTTTAAGCAAAGATCACCTACAATTTCATGGTATTGACCTAATGAAATTAGTGGAACAATACGGAACACCTCTAAAGTTTACTTATTTACCTAAAATTTCTCAAAATATCAACAAAGCCAAGATGTGGTTTCGTAATGCCATGGAAAAACATGGATATGAGGCAAAATATTATTATTGTTATTGTACTAAAAGTTCACATTTTGAATTTATTTTAAATGAAGCTTTAAAAAACAATATTCACATTGAAACCTCTTCTGCTTTTGACATTAATATTGTTGAAAAATTAATGGAAGATGGAAGAATCAATAAAAACACTTTTGTTGTTTGCAATGGTTTTAAACGCGGACAATATGTAACCAATATTGCCCGATTAATCAACAATGGACATAGAAATACAGTTCCTGTAATTGATAATTTTGAAGAATTAGACCTATTACAAGAAGAAATAGACGGTAAATTTAAAATAGGAATCCGTATAGCAGCCGAAGAAGAACCTAAATTTGAATTTTACACCTCTCGTTTAGGGATAGGTTATAAAGACATTGTCCCTTTTATAGAAAAAACATTCAAGACAATAAAAAAGTTGAATTAAAAATGCTTCACTTTTTTATTAATGCTGGTATACGTGATACTGCCTATTATTGGAATGAGCTATTAAAATGTATGAAGGTTTACATTAATCTAAAAAAAGAATGTCCTACTTTAGATAGTTTAAACATTGGAGGAGGATTTCCTATCAAAAATTCATTAGCTTTTGAATACGATTATCAATACATGGTAGATGAAATATTGAATCAAATTAAAATTGCTTGTGACGAAGCAGAAGTTCCTGTTCCTCATATATTTACTGAATTCGGATCCTTTACAGTTGGAGAAGCAGGAGGAGCTATCTATCAGGTATTGTATCAAAAAAAACAAAACGATAGAGAAAACTGGAATATGATAGATTCTTCTTTTATCACAACTCTTCCTGATACATGGGCAATTAACAAACGCTTTGTCATGCTAGCCGTAAACCGCTGGAATGACACTTACGAAAGAGTACTCCTAGGAGGTTTAACATGTGATGGTGATGATTATTATAATTCTGAACAGCACATGAATGCAATTTATCTACCTAAATACAATAAAGAAAAGCCCTTATATATCGGTTTTTTCAACACAGGTGCCTATCAAGAAACTATAGGAGGACATGGAGGTTTACATCACTGTATTTTGCCACAACCTAAACACATTTTAATTGATAAGGACAAAAATGGCATTTTTGCAACAGAAGTTTTCTCAGAAGAACAAAAAGCAGAAGAAATTTTAGAAATCCTAGGATACAATAAAAAATAATCACAAAAAATACAAACACAAACAATAAATAAAAATGAGTAAAGGACCTATTAGTCAATTTATTGAAAAACATTATCTTCATTTCAATGCAGCAGCCTTAGTAGATGCAGCCAAAGGATATGAAGAACATTTGTTAGACAATGGTAAGATGATGATTACTTTAGCAGGAGCTATGAGTACTGCTGAATTAGGCAAATCATTAGCAGAAATGATTCGTCAAGACAAAGTACACATCATTTCATGTACTGGTGCTAACTTAGAAGAAGATATTATGAACCTTGTTGCTCATAATTCATATAAAAGAGTGCCCAATTACCGAGATCTATCACCACAAGAAGAATGGGATCTATTAGAAAATCACTACAACCGTGTAACAGATACCTGCATCCCTGAAGAAGAAGCATTCCGTCGTTTACAATCACATTTATTTGATATTTGGAACAAAGCAGATAAATCAGGCGAAAGATATTTCCCTCATGAGTTCATGTACCAAATGATTAATTCTGGTGTATTAGAACAATATTATGAAATTGATCCAAAAGATTCTTGGATGGTGGCAGCTGCTGAAAAAAACTTACCAATAGTAGTACCAGGATGGGAAGACAGTACAATGGGCAACATCTTTGCTTCTTATTGCATTAAAGGAGAATTTCAAGCAACTACCATGAAAAGCGGTGTAGAATACATGATGTGGTTAGCTGATTGGTACACTAAAAACTGCGAAGGAAAAGGAATAGGATTTTTCCAAATAGGAGGTGGTATTGCAGGTGATTTCCCTATTTGTGTTGTTCCTATGTTATACCAAGATATGGAAATGCACGACGTTCCTTTCTGGAGTTATTTCTGTCAAATTTCAGACTCAACTACTAGTTACGGTTCTTATTCTGGTGCTGTTCCTAATGAAAAAATTACTTGGGGTAAATTAGATATTACGACTCCAAAATTCATTGTTGAATCTGACGCAACTATTGTTGCTCCACTAATTTTCGCATACGTTTTAGGTCAATAAAAAAGATTACCCCCAATTTATGAAAAGAGTTATTGTAGATTATTCAAAACTTACGAGTGAAATTTTAAACCTTTTAGTAGAAAAATTCCCTGAAGGTTATGATGATTCTGACATCATTCGTTTTAAAAATGCTAAAAATGAAACAATTGAAGCTGTTGAAGTTAGAACTGAAGATACTATTTATTTAGTAAAAGTAAGCACTAAACTAGCTGATCGAATTGTGAACTTTGATGACGATGACGATATCGATGGTGATGATACATTAGACGCATTAAAAGACTTAGAAATTGATTCTGATGCAGCATCTGATGAAGAAAAAGAAGACTCATCTGATGAGGAAGATTCTGAAGACGAAGAAGACGAAGAAGACGAAGAAGACGAAGAATAATAATAGAAAAGGGTTCAAAAAATTTTGACCCCTTTTTCTTTATATACAAATTCACTCGATTCTTTTCAGAAATCTTTATCATTTAATACTTCTTCTAAAATATTGAATCAAACTTACACCATTTAAACTTAAAATATACTGGATTAAAAAGTAAAATTCTCGATCTCTTTTTTATTTTAAAACAACTCGAACAAACGGTTGAGTATATGATTGGAATCATCGTTAGTTCCAGCGCGAAGTGCATCGAGAACCAACACTAATTTTTATTACTTTTGTTGGATAATACCTAAATCAACATATAATTTGTCACTCCTACGTAAGGAGGAGTCTCTTAATCAATAGTATGTGATTTCTCCCTTTGGTCGAAATGATTTCGAACTTTTTGGACAGTCTCGAGGTTAAAAAAATAGTATTATCATTAATTATAAATAACAGATCTTATTTATTATCAAAATAAAAAGTAAATACATAATTTTAGTATAAATCTGGAAATTCATAAAAAACAAAGTATATTTTATTATCAAACATCTACCTCTCTAGCTGTCCCAGACAAGAATACCTCCCTCTATCCTCAATTACCAGAACCCTAATTCTTAATCAAAAAAAATTCCTTAAAAGAAAAAAATCATCATTTAGTTTAACATCCTCCTAACAGCACACAATCTACATAAGAAATATCATATAATTTATTTGCCTCATTCTTATTTAAATATTTTAAAAAAACAAAAGTAACCGAACTAAGTTAAACCAGAAATTTATTTAATTTCAAAAAAAATTTGCTCTATATAGAATTAAAATCCTAAATCACGTTCTATTTCTTCCATTTCAATTATATCATGTGCTTCTAACAAGGTAGGAACCACCAAAATAGTATCTGGAATTTCATTAAAGTCAATTCCTTCCAGCTACTAATACAAAAGATTTTTTTAGTACCCTATGCTTATCTGACAATTCCACAAAAGAACTAATAGCTTCTAAATCAAATGATTGATCATGTGTAATATCAATAATTAAATTAGAATTTTTAAAGGAATTATATTGACTTATTAATTTTTGTAGAAAAATATCAGAATTTCCTTCTGTATCTTTTATAATGGTAGTATGGCCTTTATGATCAACTTTCATTGCTATTTTTTATTTGCTAAATTAAACATTCATTTATTAAATTAAAATGATAATCTATTTTATTTAATCTTTGATGCTAATAAATAAATCACCGCCATACGAACTGCTACTCCATTTTCAACCTGATTTAAAATAACTGATTGTTTAGAATCAGCTACATCGCTGGTAATTTCAACTCCCCTATTAATTGGCCCTGGGTGCATAATTATTATTTCTTTATTCAGATCATCTAAAAACTCTTTATTCACACCATATTGCATACTATACTCACGAGTCGAAGGAAAATAACTAATATCCAAACGTTCGTTTTGTACACGCAACATATTAGCCACATCGCACCATTCTAATGCTTTTCTTAAATTTGGTTCCACCTCTACTCCTAATTCACGAATGTATCGTGGGATTAAAGTGTTTGGCCCACAAACCTTCACTTGCGCTCCTAATTTTTGTAAAGAATAGATATTAGACAATGCCACACGCGAATGCAGAATATCCCCTACAATCACTACTTTTTTGCCCGCAACATCTCCTAAACGCTCACGAATTGTGTAAGCATCTAACAAGGCTTGTGTAGGATGCTCATGCGCCCCATCACCGGCATTTACAATACTTGCTTTTACATTTTTAGACAAAAAAACAGCTGCTCCAGGAGAAGAATGACGCATCACCACCATATCTACTTTCATAGCTAAAATATTATTCACCGTATCAATCAGCGTTTCCCCTTTGGTTACCGATGAACTCGAAGCTGCAAAATTTACCACATCAGCCGATAATCTTTTTTGGGCTAATTCAAAAGAAAGCTTGGTGCGCGTACTATTTTCAAAAAAGATATTGGCTATCGTAATATCACGTAACGAAGGCACTTTTTTTATCGGACGATTAATCACTTCTTTAAAATGGTCAGCTGTTTCAAAAATCAACTGAATATCTTCTTCCGTAATATATTTTATTCCTAAAAGGTGATTTACACTTAACTCCTTCATTTTATTTGGTAATTATTTCAACTGAATCTTCTCCGTGGATTTCTTGCCACTTTACTACTACTTTTTCATTATTAATCGCATCTACTTGACGACCTCTATAATCAGGCTGTATGGGCAAATGACGACTAAAACGACGGTCTATCAACACTAACAATTCCACCTCTACAGGGCGACCAAAAGATTGCATCGCTTGTAGAGCGGCATTGATACTTCTACCAGTATACAAAACATCGTCGATAAAAATGACTTTTTTGCCTTCAATCAAGAAATCGATTTGTGTTTTGTTAGCTTCCAAAGTTTCGCCACGACGAAAATCGTCACGGAAAAAAGTAATATCTAAGAATCCTAAGGGAATATTTTTCACTTGATATTCTTGTTCAAGTACTTGAACCAAACGTTTCGCTAAATAAGTTCCTCTGGGCTGAATACCGATTAAAACGGTTTGAGAAAAATCGAGATGGTTCTCGATAAGCTGACAAGCCAAACGATGCAGTATAATATTTACTTCTTTAGAAGTAAGGAGCGTTTTATGACTCATATTGTGTTATTTCGTTTGGAGTGTAAATTTATGCTTTTTATTTTATTAAACCATATAAGTCCCTTAAGAAATTGAAACACATAAAAAGTAAAAGAAAGCTTTCAAAAAGCAAAACCACGAATTCACAACAAGCGTACACTTCGTGAATTCGTGGCTTAAAATCTTTTTAAGCTTGTTATTGCTTTACAAACTTCGTATGACTTGTTCCTTTATCAGAGTTAATTTTGATAAAATAATTACCCGAAGTCAAACCAGAAACATCAACATTTTTGACATTTTTAGCATTAGGAACTACTAATACTAATTGTCCAAGAGTATTATAAACTTGAACCGAATACAGTTCAATATCAGATTTTATTTCTAGAGTTACATTCGAAGAAGCAGGATTTGGATACAAATTAAAATAAGTTTCAAACTCAAAATCCTGATTAGCTAAAGCAGCAATAGTTGTCGTAGCCGTATTTGTGGTAATTGGGAAATTGTAATCAAAATAAATATTGGCGTTTTTAGAAAAAGTATCACCTACAACTAAGGATGCTTTAGTTTTTATTTTGAAAGACACATAGCCATCATTGGTTGCATCGTCAAAAGGAAGATTGATGTTTTCAAAAATAAATTCTACTTTATCCCCATTGATTCTCGTGTAAAAATTATGACTTCCTTTGATTGGAATGATTGAGTTTACATCATATTTAGCATTATCCACCACATCTTTCACCACAATATTTGTTGCATTTGCACTACCTGTATTTTCAAAACGAATCATATAATGCACATAATCACCAATTTTAGATGTTGATACTTTTGCCCCTTCTAAGCAAGTGATATCATTTGGATCAAATGAATTAACAACAGTTTGATTTAAGGTAAATGTATTATCGCTAGGTAATTCATCAGTATTCGCAGATGTAATAGTTGCAGTATAAATTAAAACATCACCACCATTTACTGCTGGAGTTTCCATGGGAGAATTCATATTGAAAACTAAATCAATCGTTCTGGTTTCAAATGGTTGCAAATTGCTATAATTCCAAGTAAATTGGTTAGTAGATTGACTATTGAAAACTGGACTTGAAGAAACATAATCCATTTTAGCATCATCAAAAGTTAAATTTACATTGCCATTTGCAACTACATTTCCTTTATTTTTATAAATGATTTTATACTTAGCATCAAAACCAGGTCTTGCAGCTTCGACAGGGATGGCTGAAACTTCTACATCAGAATGTGTTCCATTAGGAGTTATGCAAAAATCCTGAGTGAAAGGACTAGTTTGTGTTGGGAAAGTCACAGTAGTACTTGCTGGAGAAACGTTAAAATATGTTGAGTTTTCTATAACTGGAGTAATTGTATGTGTTCCTGCTTGTACAGGAATTGAATAATTTCCAGTAGCATTAGAAATGAAACTACCAGTAATTGTTCCATTTGAAATATTGAATTTTAAATTTGCTAAATTTAAATCAGAAGCTTCACAACCATTATTATCAACATCTAACTTAGTTTGGCCATTTATTGTGTAAAAAGTTCCACCAGGAGTAAATGAACAATATGAATTTACATGGCAATTTTGATAACCGTAATAATTAATCATTGCTCTAAATCCATCAACATAAACATCATCAGCGCATATGTAATTTAAATTTGGATTACCATTAAAACCACTAATCCTTAAATCAGGATTACCATTTTTAATATATAAACTTGTTAATTTATTATAACTAACATCAAATGTATTTAAATAATAATTTCTATTAAAATCCAAAGTTGACAATTGATTGTAACTACAATATAAGGAGTATAATTTATAATTATCAGCAAGTTCCAAACTTTTTAATTGATTAGCACTACAATTCAAATCACGCAACAATACATTTTTATTCAAAAAAGATTCGTCAATTGATTATTACTGCAATTTAAAGAAGCTAATGATACATTATTATTTAAATCAAGGTTTGTCAATTGATTATTACTGCAATTTAAAGTAGTTAATGATAAATTATTATTTAAATCAAGATTCGTTAATTGATTACCACCACAAAATAAGCTTGACAAAGCAATATTAGCACTTAAATCTATTGACGATAATTGATTGGATGAAATATCTAAAGTTTCAACATTGATAAAATTATTTAAATCTATTGACGATAAATGGTTTGATGAAAGGAACAAACTTTTGATATTCGTAAAATTATTTATATCTACAGAAGTAAGATTATTTGCTGAATAATTTAATTTATCTAGACTTAATCCGTTTAAATTTAATGATGAAATATGATTATTAGAACAAATTAAATTGCGAAGTGTATTTAACATACTCAAATCTAATGTTGACAGATTATTTGAAGCACAATTTAAATACAAAATATCAGTTACTCCTGTTAAATCTAATGTCGTAAATTGATTATTATAACAATCGATTGAATCCATATTTCCTATTCCGTCTAGATTAATAGAAGTTAATTTATTGTATTCGCAATGCATTATTTCTAAGTTAATTAAATTCGATACATCTAATGTTGAAAGTTGATTATACGAACAAATTAGTATCTCCAAATTATTCAATCCGGAAACATTTATATTCTTTAATCTATTAGAATTACAATTTAAATATTTCAATTTTTTTAAAGTTGAAACATTTAAATTTGTTAATTGATTTAACCTACATCGCAAATAAACCAAACTAGTAAAATTCTCAATTCCAGTTAAATCTACAATAGATGCTTTTGAAATATCTAACCATTTTACTGCTCGTGCTTCGTTCATATCAATAGCTCCATCATAATTAGTATCAATTCGTTCATAGGAAGAAGGAATCCAGCTTTGATAAGCTGCGATATAAATTGGTTCTTCTGTTGATGCAATTGTATTACTTGAACTAGCAGCCAACAACTTCTGCTTAAAATTAGCATCTGGTATGTTTATAATCTGCGCATTAACACCTGTAAAAAAGCAGAAAGCAATAAATAAAAAGTAGAATTTCTTCATTTTTAGAATTTTAGTGGTGCAAAAATAAAAAAACCCCGCAATTGCGGGGCTTAATTATATAAAGAAATCAAAGATTATTTCTCTCCTCTTTCCATTTTAGCTTTTAATTCAGCTAAAGCGTCGATATCACCTAAAGTTGATTTCTCAGCTTGAGTAGAAGTAGTTTTAGTTTCAGCTTCTTTAACTACTTTTTCTTCTTCTTCACGGAAGATAGCTGTGTGAGACGCTACTACTCTTTTGAATTCTTTGTTGAATTCAATTACTTTGAAGTCAGCTGTATCACCTTTTTTCAATTTTTTACCATCTTCTTTTTCTAAATGACGCGTTGGAATGAAAGCAACTACATCATCACCGAAATCTACAGTTGCACCTTTGTCAACCATTTCAGAGATAGTTCCGTTGTGAACTGTACCTACAGCGAAAGCATCTTCGTGTTTATCCCATGGATTAGCAGTAGTTTGTTTGTGACCTAAAGACAATTTACGTGCATCAACATCTAATTCTAATACAACAACATCTAATTTATCACCTACGTTAACAAATTCTGATGGGTGTTTGATTTTCTTAGTCCATGATAAGTCAGAAATATATACTAAACCATCAATACCTTCTTCTAATTCTACGAAAATACCAAAGTTAGTAAAGTTTCTTACTGTTCCTGTATGCTTAGAACCTACTGGATATTTAGCAGTAATATCTGTCCAAGGATCATTTGTTAATTGCTTGATACCTAAAGACATTTTTCTTTCTTCTCTATCTAAAGTTAAGATAACTGCCTCTACTTCATCACCAATTTTCACGAAATCTTGAGCTGAACGTAAGTGCGTAGACCAAGACATTTCAGAAACGTGAATTAAACCTTCAACACCTTCAGCCACTTCGATGAAAGCACCGTAATCAGCTAAAACAACTACTTTACCTTTAACTTTATCACCAACGTTTAAGTTAGCATCTAAAGCATCCCAAGGGTGAGCGTTTAATTGTTTTAAACCTAATTGGATACGAGTTTTCTCATCATCAAAGTCTAAGATAACTACGTTTAATTTTTGGTCTAATTCTAATACTTCAGATGGATGGTTGATTCTTGACCAAGATAAGTCAGTGATGTGGATTAATCCATCTACACCTCCTAAGTCAATGAATACACCGTAAGAAGTAATGTTTTTAACAACACCTTCTAATACTTGACCTTTTTCTAATTGACCAATGATTTCTTTCTTCTGAACTTCAATATCAGCTTCGATAAGTGCTTTATGAGAAACAACAACGTTTTTGAATTCGTGGTTAATTTTTACCACTTTGAATTCCATCATTTTGTTTACATACTGATCGTAGTCACGGATAGGCTTCACATCAATTTGAGAACCTGGTAAGAAAGCTTCAATACCAAATACATCAACGATCATACCACCTTTAGTTCTGCATTTCACGAAACCATTAACGATTTCACCAGACTCGTTAGCAGCGATAACTCTATCCCATGCTTTGATTGTTCTAGCTTTTTTATGAGATAATACTAATTGACCTGATTTATCTTCACGAATATCAATTAATACTTCTACTTTATCTCCTACTTTTAAGTTAGGATTATAACGGAACTCGTTTAAAGAAATAACACCTTCAGATTTTGCATTAATATCAACGATTGCATCTCTTTCAGTAATTCTAACAACAACACCTTCTACTACTTCTTCAGCACCTGTAGAAATGAAGGTTTTTGCTACTAAATCTTCAAACTCTTGTAAATTTTTAGCATCTACTGCGTCAATACCTTCAGCATAGTTATGCCAGTTAAAATCTGCTAAAAATTGTTCTTGTTCTTTTGTAATTTCAGACATGATCTGATTTTTAAAATTTGTATTCTGTCTCTTCGGTGTTTCATTAAGCAGTAAAAAACAGAAGCGTTTTACATATAATTACTTGAATTCCTTTTAGATACACCTACCGCTAAAAGGTTTGCAAAATTACACATAATTAATTAATTAACAAATAGTTTTTTCTTTTTATAAACAAAAAAGCCGATTTTTAATAAAATCGGCTTTTTAAATAATTTATTTTTTTTTAGTGCGAGAAGGATTCTACATCTTTAGGATTATGTTTGTGCTTGAATAAAAAAGCAAAAGCAATTGCTATAATTAACGCATATATAGCAAAAGAAAACCAAATATTATGCCAATCTCTTTGTCCATTGATTGTAAAATAAGCATCTATTACCTTACCACTAATTAACCCTCCAAAGAAAGATCCAAAACCATTTGTCATCATCATAAATAATCCTTGTGCAGAAGAACGAATAGAGGAGTCTGTTGTTGTTTCTACAAATAAAGAGCCTGAAATATTAAAGAAATCAAACGCCATCCCGTATACAATACACGATAAAATAATCATCCATAATCCGCTTGCGGGATTTCCATAAGCAAACAATCCAAAACGTAACACCCATGCTAACATAGAAATTAGCATTACTTGTTTAATACCAAAACGTTTTAGAAAAAAAGGAATAGCTAATATAAATAATGTTTCTGAAATTTGAGAAATAGACATTATTAGGGTCGAGTTTTTAACTATTAAACTATCTGCATATTGAGGCATATTTCCAAATTCTGACAAAAACACATCTCCGTACATATTAGTCAATTGTAATGCTCCTCCTAAAAACATAGAAAAAACAAAAAACAATGCCATTTTATAAGTTCCAAATAATTTAAACGAGTCTAAACCTAATTTTTTAGATAATGTAGCATTTTCATCAATTAAGTTTTGAGGTTTACAAGCTGGTAGAGTAAATGAATACACTCCCAAAACTAGAGCTGTTAAGGCTGAAATATAAAACATATTAGCAGATGCTTTATTTCCTGTTAAATTAGTAGCCCACATGGCTAAAATAAACCCTACAGTACCCCATACACGAATAGGAGGAAATACCTTAACTACATCGAAATCATTTTCTTTTAAAATTGTATATGCTACAGAATTGGATAGGGAAATAGTAGGCATATAACACATCATTGCAGCAAAAATAACCCAATAAAAAGTGGTTGGATTATCTACTTGTGGAAGATAGGCTACACACAATCCTCCTAATATATGAAGTATTCCGTATAATCTTTCAGCATTCATCCATTTATCAGCCACAATTCCTGTAATAGCTGGCATAATAATAGAAGATATTCCAAGTGTTGAAAAAATGGCTCCAAACTCCGCTCCGCTCCATTGTTTGGTTCCAAACCAGTAATTCCCAACTGTAATTAACCAAGCTCCCCACACAAAAAACTGTAAAAAGCTCATTAGGGTTAGTCTAATTTTTATATTCATACGTTTTGATTTGGTTATTATATTCTAAAAAGCGAGTAAATCTATGAAAAAATCAGTACTTTGTGACGATTCTATAAAAAAATATCGACTTTTTTTACATTTTCTCTTTAATAATTTTCATAACCCATTCAAATTGTTCTTCTCGTGTTAATTCTGAATTATCAATTTCTATTGCATCATTTGCTTTAACTAAAGGCGAATCTTTACGTGTAGTATCAATATGATCTCGTTGTAATACATTTTCTAACACTTGATTATAAGAAACGAATTGTCCTTTTTCAGTCAGTTCATCAAAACGACGTTGTGCACGAACATTTGCTCTGGAAGTCATAAATAATTTAACTTCTGCATCTGGAAAAACAACAGTTCCTATATCACGGCCATCCATTACTACTCCTTTATCAACTCCCATTTGTTTTTGTTGGTTTACTAACATAGTCCTAATTTCTGATATTTCTGCAATTTTACTCACATAGTTAGAGACTTCTAATGTGCGTATTTCTTTTTCTATATTAATTCCATCTAAGTGTATTTCTGCAAATCCAAGACTTGGATTAAACTGGAAAGTTAAATTTAACGTTGGTAAAAGCTTTATTAATTGCTTAACATCAATTTCTGACTTATCAATTAAATTATGTTTCATAGCAAAATAAGTTACGGCTCGGTACATAGCTCCCGTATCTACATAGACATATCCTAATTCTTTCGCTACTTGTTTAGCTAAAGTACTTTTTCCTGTAGAGGAAAATCCATCAATTGCAATTGTAATTTTTTTCAATTTTTAAAGATTTATAGTTAATCCAAACATCGAAGTATTGGATGCTAAAGTGTATCTTGCGTAAGAATAATCAAAACGAAATTTAGAAAAACGGATGCCTATCCCTGCTGAAAATCCGGCAAAAGTGCGCTGTTCTAATATTTTAAGTTCGGCTGCTCTTCTAAAATTATAACTTATTCTAAAATTAATCCCTTTATCTGGTAAAATTTCAGCACCTAAGATTACGTGACGTATGGCATTTCCTAAAAAACCTACTTTTTCTTCTTTTAGTGTTCCATCTAGAGTTTGCTCGCTTCTTGCGGGATTAGAGAATGCTAATTGCCATTTTTGTAAATTATCTAATGTTAGATGCCAACGTATTGGTAAATGTTCTAATTTTTGAGAAACTCCTAGCATTATTTCAAATGGTAAGTTTTCCTGTATTCCATTATAGGTTTTTATCTGGGTGCCAAAATTTTTGATTAATAGAGCGTAGTTAACAGATTTTTGCTCATCTAAATAAGTAACTCCAATATCAGTAGCTATTCCAAATGACTGATAATTTTCTAAAGAAGATGCTATTAATTTAGCATTTGTTCCTAAATACCAATCGCTTCTAAGAATATTATATGCGTAACCTAAAGACATAGCTAATTCGTTAGCAGTAAAATTACCCGTTTGAGTACCTAACTCGTCTCTTCCATCAAATTTACCATAGTTAATATAGGATATTCCCCCATGAATTGTTTGAACGTGTCTATCATAGGTCAAGGCATAAGATGCTGTTCCATAATTTATATCCCCTAAATAGCTACCGTAATTAACCGCTAACTTTCCATCCATTTCTTGATTGATAGAGGCTGGATTCAAGATAGGCTGATTTACATCGTTATCGTATATCGTAATCGCTTTACCTCCTAAGGCTGCTTGCCTAGGGGATATACTTAAATTTAAAAAACGATATATACTATTCCCTCCTATTTGTGAATAGATAGAAAAGGAATAAATATAAGCTAAGAATAGGAGTTTAGATCGCATCAAAATTTGCGTTAATTAAATATTTATAACGCAGGGGCTAAGATATTATTTTTTCATGAGACTGTCCAAAAAGTTCGCAATCTTGTTATTTCGATCAAAGGGAGAAATCACATAATATTGATTATGAGACTTCTCTTAACGTCGGAGTGACAAACCGCATGCTTATTTATTACTTTTTGGACAGTCTTATTTTATAATGTTTTTGGATTTTTTACTTTTTCTTTTGTTATTGCTATTTCGAGTACTTCGCTCATTTCACTTACATAATGAAAAGTCAATCCTTCTAAATAATCTGGATTAATTTCATCTATATCTCTTTTATTTTCTACGCATAAGATGATTTCCTTAATTTTAGCTCGCTTAGCGGCTAGTATTTTTTCTTTTATTCCTCCTACTGGCAATACTTTTCCTCTTAGGGTTATTTCACCTGTCATTGCCAATTGTTTTTTAACTCTTTTTGTGTTAATAAAGAAACTAAAGAAGTTAACATAGCTATACCTGCGCTTGGTCCGTCCTTAGGAGTAGCACCTTCTGGGATATGTACGTGAATATTATATTTAGTAAAAATTTCGGTATCTATGCCTAAACTACTTGTATTAGCTTTTACATATTCCATGGCAATTGTAATGGATTCTTTCATTACAGTTCCTATATTTCCTGTAAAAGTGAGTCCTCCTTTACCTGCTGAGATAATTGATTCGATAAATAAAATATCTCCTCCTACACTAGTCCAGGCTAAACCTGTAACAACTCCTGCGGTTTCATTATTTTCATATTTATCACGTTCCATACGAGGAGCACCTAATACTTTTACAACATCTTCATCTGTAGCTTTTATATTGTACTCTTCTTCCATAGCTACTGATTTTGCCGCATTACGAACCATCTGTGCTATTTTTTTCTCTAAACCGCGTACACCTGATTCACGCGTGTAACCTTCTACTATTTTTTCTATTTGTTTTTTACCTATAGAAAATTGTTTGGTATTTAGTCCATGATCTTTTATTTGTTTGGGAACTAAATGTTGTTTTGCTATTTCAATTTTTTCTTCAACGGTGTATCCTGTCATGGTTATAATTTCCATACGATCTCTGAGAGCGGGTTGCACGGCTGAAATATTATTAGAGGTAGCAATAAACATGATTTTAGATAGATCAAAACCCATTTCTAAGAAATTATCGTAAAATTCCTTATTTTGTTCTGGATCTAGTGCTTCTAATAAGGCAGATGATGGATCTCCACTATGGCTACTTGACAATTTATCAATTTCATCTAAAATAAAAACAGGGTTTGATGATTTTACTTTTTTTAAATTTTGTAAAATACGTCCAGGCATTGCTCCTATGTATGTTTTTCTATGCCCTCTAATTTCAGCTTCATCACGTAAACCACCTAAAGACATACGGACATATTCACGACCTAATGCTTCTGCTATAGAACGTCCAATAGAGGTTTTACCTACTCCTGGAGGTCCTGTAAAACATAATATAGGAGATTTCATATCATTTCGTAATTTTAAAACAGCTAGATGTTCTATTATACGTTTTTTAATCTCTTCCATACCATAATGATCACGATCTAATATGGTTTGCGCTCTTTTTAAGTCAAACTTATCTTTAGTATATTCGTTCCAAGGTAATTCTAAGAAAAGTTCTAAATAATTTCGTTGAATACTAAAATCAGGAGAATTAGGATTCGTTCTTTGTAATTTTTGTAATTCTTTTTCAAAATGCTCGCCTACTTTTTTCTTCCATTTTTGACTTTTGCTTTTTTGCGCATTTCTTCTATTTCTTGCTCAGTAGAATTTCCTCCTAATTCTTCTTGTATGGTTTTCATTTGTTGTTGCAAGAAATATTCGCGCTGTTGCTGGTCTAAATCAAAACGAACTTTTGATTGAATATCGTTCTTCAATTCTAATTTTTGAAGTTCAATATTCATGTGTTTTAATGTTTCTAGTGCGCGTTCTTTTAGCCCATCTATTTCTAATAGCTTTTGCTTTTCTTCTGCTGTTAGATTCATATTAGAGGAAACAAAACTTACTAGAAAAGGATCACTTTCTATATTTTTTATGGCAAAAGTAGCTTCCGTAGGAATGTTAGGACTTTCTTTTATTATTTGAATTGCTAGCTCGCGTATTGAATCTATAATAGCATTTAATTCATCATCTGTTTGAACAGGACGAATCTCGGGTACTTCTTTTATAGTAGCTCGTATGTAAGGTTCTGTTGTAGTTACAGCATCTATTTCAAAGCGTTTTTTACCTTGTAAAATGACGGTAATATTACCATCTGGCATTTTTAATATTTTTAAAATACGTGCTACAGTACCTACTTTATTAATCTGATCTTCTGTAGGATCTTCATCTTCTTCGTTTTTTTGCGAAACAACACCTATGATTTTATCAAGACTATTTGCGTCATTCAATAATTTTATTGATTTATCTCTACCTGCGGTAATAGGAATAACTACTCCTGGAAAAAGTACCGTATTACGCAAAGGTAGGATCGGTAAATCTACAGGTAGACTTTCTTTATTCATTTCTTCCTCATCTTCTGGTGTTAGAAGAGGGATTAATTCTGCTTCATGATCTATTTCCTGGAAGTGACATGTTGTCAAGTGTAATGATTTTTTGTTGTGACATATCGTAAACTAAGCCATTTTGACATTAAAAAAATTTTATCTGTTTTGTCTTTATTATTGTAAACAGTATAAAAAACATTGATTTACAAAGCCCTAAATACATATTGGGTTTTGTAAGCCCGAGTAAACTTTCAAGGATTATGCCATTTCTTTTAAATACTTGAGTATTTATTTTTTGGTATTCTTAAAAGTAATAATAGGCCTATCATAAAAAAAACAGCTAAAAATAATACTGAATTTCTCATGGTACCTGTAATTTGATCTATAATACCATAAATAGACATTCCTATTACGATTCCTATTTTTTCCGTTACGTCATAAAAACTAAAATAAGAAGCGGTATCTGTAGTTTCTGGTAAAAATTTAGAATAAGTAGAACGGGCTAATGATTGAATTCCTCCCATTACCAATCCTACAAATCCTGCTGTTCCATAAAATTGAACGGGTGTTTTTACATAAAAAGCAACTATACACAAAATAGCCCAACATGCGTTTAAAAAAATCAATACCTTAATATTTCCTAATTTACGTGAAGCTCTAGATGTTAAATAAGCCCCTATAATTGCTACTAATTGAATCAATAAAATACTTATAATTAATCCAGATGTTTTTTGGCTATCTGTTTTCCAAGTAATTTCTTCTGCTCCAAAATAGGTAGCTACTAACATTACCGTTTGAACAGCCATAATAAAAACAAAATAACTAGCTAAATAACGTTTTAATGCTAGATTTTTTTTTAATTCTTTCCAAACTAATTGCAATTCTCTGAAACCATCTAAAATCACGGCTCTTGTAACTCTATGTCCTGTACTAACTCCTTTGGGAAGATAATAATAGGTTATATGACTAAAAGCAATCCACCAAATACCTGTCATTACAAAAGAGTAACGCATCATTTCAATTGCTTTTTCATTAGAGTCTGCACTCATTACCATCCCTAGATTAACTAATAACAAAAGAGTACTTCCTAAATATCCCATAGAAAAACCGCGTGCACTTACAGCGTCTTGCTGTTCTGGGTAAGCTATATCGGGTAAATAGGAATTATAAAATACCAAACTTCCCCAAAAACCTATTAATCCTAAAAGGTATATTGTAAAACTTAAAAAAAAGTTATCCGAATCAAACCAATACAACCCCATACATGCTATCCCTCCCATATAACAAAAGAAACGAAGAAATGCCATTTTATTTCCAACATAATCTGCTATTCCTGATAATATGGGCGAAATGAGTGCTACTATGACAAAAGCAATTGCTGTTACAAAAGAAATTACAGCGGTATCTTTAAAATGATATCCAAAAATATCAACAAAATGATTTCCTCTAATTTTAAAAATAGCACTATAGTAAATAGGAAAAATAGCAGAAGTTATAACTAAACTATATACTGAATTTGCCCAATCATAAAAAGCCCAAGCATTTAACAACTTTTTATCTCCTTTTTGAAGTGGTTGCATTTTTTTTTGATTTAGATTAAAAAATAAAAGCCCCTTTCGGGGCTCCTAAAGTAGTCTTTTTTATTTAAATACAACACCAAATTTAGCGGCTTCTACTTTTACATTAGGAATCCACTGCTTTAGATTTGTAATACGAGTTTCGTTGCTAGGGTGCGTACTCATAAATTCAGGAGGTGCTTGTCCTCCTGCTTTTGCCGACATACGTTCCCAAACATATACTGCATTTTCAGGATTATAACCTGCAATGGCCATAAGTAACAGTCCTATTTGATCTGCTTCTGATTCATGTGATCTACTAAAAGGCAACATTCCTCCTACTTGAGAAGCTAATCCGTAATATTGCATAAACTCAGCTTGTTGTTGTTGTGATTTACTACTTGTAGCAATAGCAACCCCTATAGCTCCTGCTTGTTGTAATAAACCTGCGCTCATGCGTTGTTGTCCATGATTAGCAAGTGCATGTGCCACTTCGTGCCCCATAACTGCTGCCATTCCTGCTTCATCTTTAGTAATAGGTAAAATACCTGTATAAACTACTATTTTACCTCCTGGCATACACCAAGCATTTACCTCTTTGCTATCAACTAAATTGTATTCCCATGCGTAATTTTTTAAATAGGTTGAATTCCCATTTGCATTTAACCATCTTTCCGCTGCTGTTTTAATTTTTATTCCAACATTTTCTACACGTTTTGCATCTGCCGTTCCTTTTAGAACCTTATTTTCAGACAAAAACTGATTGTATTGCTGAAAAGCGGTTGGAAAAATTTGACTATCAGGCACTAATGCCATCGTGCTTTTTCCTGTAAAAGGATTTTTAGCACATCCTATTATGAGACATAAAATACCAAATCCGAGTACAATTATTTTTTTCATTATTTCTTTTTAAAAAAGTAAAATTACATTTTTTAAAAAGTCATTCTTATAAAATAAGTAGAAATTCATCTATAAATACTTCTTTTAAATCAAATTCTTTATTTAAACATCATCTTAAACCATTTTTTTTATTTATCATGAAAAATTTTCAAGAAAAAACAAATAAAATAATTGTTTATTTCTTATTATTTTTTCATACAATAATTCATTTATATACTCTCTAATTAAATAGATAAATTAATAAGAGTATATAATTAGAATTAAATAAAACAGAGTTACTTAGTCCATTTTAACTCAAATTCTATATATTTTTCTAATTTATTATATTTTTTTCAGTTATTCTCAAAAAAATCCCATTTAAAATTTCAATAAAAAACAGGAATAGCAATGCTTATATATTTTTAACATCTATATTTATGATTCATTAATTTGTATTAATTTAGCTTTAAAAAATTACTCTATTTTGAAGAAGAAAAAACAAAATGGTATTACTGTACCTAAGATAATTATTTATACAGCAAAAGGATTCTCTCTTTTTTCTAAAAAGTTAACTGCAAAATTTTGTATTCATTTATTTACAACCCCTACAAAGCATAAAACACCTAAGAGAGAATGGGAAATGGTAAAAAAATCACGAAAAGAATCTCTTTTTATTCCGAAGATAAACAAACCAATAGTAGTTTACCATTATGGAAATAGTCCGAGAAAAGTTTTATTAGTTCATGGTTGGTCAGGAAGAGGCACTCAACTTTTTAAAATAGCTGACGAATTATTAAAAATGGGATATTCTACAATTAGTTATGATGCTCCAGGGCATGGCGAATCAAAATCAAGTTCTACATTAATAACTGATTTTATAGCCTGTAACTTTGAGCTAGAAAAACAATTTGGACCATTTGATTATGCTGTTGGTCATTCTTTAGGAGGTATGTCTTTACTTAATTCTGTAAAAAGAGGGTTAAAAATAAAAAAAATGGTTACAATTGGAGCTGCAGACAGAATTATTGATATTTTACATTCTTTTGTTAAGCAATTAGAATTAAAGCCAGAAATTGCAGAACTCATGAAACAAAAATTTGAAACTAATTTTGGAAAATCTATAGATAATTATGATGCGGCTGGTGCAGCCAAACAAGTCACAATACCTACCTTAGTAATACACGACAAAGATGATTATGAAGTTCCTATTATTTGCGGACAAACTATTTACAATCAACTGCCTGATGGTTTTCTTATAGAAACCGAAAAATTAGGTCATAGAAAAATACTAGGAGATGATAATGTAATAAGAGAAACTGTATCGTTTTTAATTTAGTTTTTTTATTTTTTATTAGACACAAAAACAAACAGATTTTCAAATAAAACATACCTAAATAATATCATTATTTAGTCTCTTTACATCTTCTTTCTGGTCAATTTTCATTAAAAAAATAACGGATTAAACAAAAAATTAATACCTTTTTGTCTTTACAAAAAATTGGTTTGGTAAATTTGTTTTGCAAACTAAAAACCAAACCAATTCTTTGTTTTTTTCTTTATAATACCATTTAAACGTAAAATATACTGGATTAAAAAGTAAAATTCTCGATCTGTTTTTTTTCATTTTAAAACAACTCGAATATACGGTTGAGTATATAATTGAAATCATCATTAGTTCGAGTTCGAAGCGCATCGAGAACGAATACTAATTTTTATTGCTTTTGTAGGATAGTGCCTAAATCAGCATAAAGTTTGTCACTCCGGTAAGGAGGAGTCTCATAATCAACATTATGTGATTTCTCCCTTTGGTCGAAATGAAAATTGCGAACTTTTTGGACAGTCTCAAGGTTAAAAAATAGTATTATGAGGAAATTTCAAAGTTTAAATAGTATAACAAGTAGTAGCAACTTGAATTAGTTATAAGAATACTATAGTTTTATTATATCTGTTTCGTTACCAGAAACACCTTACTCTTTATTACTTTTTTGTAAGAATATTAACTCGAAACATTTGTTTTTCTAATTTTAATTACAATTATCTATTTTTGTACTGAAAGAATTGAATTTTAAATTAATGAAATTAGAATATTATTTAGACAGAATAGAAGAAGTCGCAGCTCAGGTTTTAGCTTCTAATCCTGAAAAAATCATCCTTTTTAATGGCGAAATGGGAGTTGGAAAAACAACTTTTATAAAAACTTTATGCAAAGTTTTAGGAGTACAAGAAGCAACCAGTAGTCCTACTTTTAGTTTAGTTAATGAATATCAAACTAATTATAATGAAATCGTGTATCATTTTGATGTTTATCGACTAAAATCACAAGTTGAAGCCTTAGATATGGGAATAGACGAATATCTTTATTCTGGTCATTGGTGTTTTATAGAATGGGCCGAAAAAATAGCCGATTTAATTCCTGAAAAACATACTGTTATTTCTATTTCAACTTTAGAGGATGGTAAAAGAATACTTCATCTAAACCCTTAAAATCCATATAAAAACAATGAACTATTTTAAAAAACATAATTAATTTCAAACATTCAATCATATAAAATAGTTCTTATTTTTAAATTCAACTAACAAATGAAGTTTTGTAACTTATACAGATTTAGAATTCAAAATAAAACAAAAGGTAATTTTGTTCCCATTAAGATTTTTTCGTAATTTGTTCCTATATAAAATATCATCATGGCCATTACTCCTTTTAGCAAAAAGAGTTACTTCCACAAGAAGAAAAACTGGAAGTTACCAAACACAAAAGCGAACTTTTTATTGGTATTCCAAAAGAAACCGCATTTCAAGAGCGACGCATTTGTTTGACACCTGATGCTGTCAATGCAATTGTTAGTCATGGTCATAGAGTCCTAATTGAGGCAGGAGCTGGTAAAAATGCTAGCTATAGCGATAAGGATTATAGTGATGCAGGAGCAGAAATTACTAACGATACCAAAAAAGTTTTTGCTTGTCCTATGATTCTTAAAGTAGAACCTCCTACTCAAGAAGAAATAGAAATGATGAAATCTCAAACAATTCTTATTTCAGCATTACAAATAAAAACGCGTAAAAAGAATATTTTGAAGCTCTCAAAAAAAAGAAAATAACAGCTCTTGCTTTTGAATATTTAAAAGATGATGACAATTCTTTTCCTGCTGTTAAGTCTTTAAGTGAAATTGCAGGGACGGCCTCAATTCTAATAGCAGCAGAATTAATGACCTGTAACAAAGAAGGAAACGGGTTGCTTTTTGGCAATATTACAGGAGTAAGACCCACTGAAGTTATCATTTTAGGAGCTGGCACTGTAGCGGAATATGCTGTTAAAACGGCTCTTGGTTTAGGTGCTTCGGTAAAAGTTTTTGATAACTCAATTACCAAATTACGACGTTTACAAAACAACTTACAACAACGTATTTTTACCTCAACAATACAAAACAAAACGCTACTAAAATCTTTAAGAAGATGTGATGTAGCTATAGGTGCAATGCGAGGCAAACACAGAACGCCTGTTGTAGTAACCGAAGACATGATAGGGCACATGAAAAAAGGCTCTGTAATAGTAGATGTTAGCATAGATACTGGAGGTTGTTTTGAGACTTCAGAAATTACAACACACGAAAACCCTACTTTTGTAAAACATGGTGTAACGCATTATTGTGTCCCGAATATACCTTCTCGTTATGCAAAAACAGCATCTCTTTCTATTAGTAATATTATAACGCCTTATCTACTACAAATTGCAGATGACGGAGGAATAGAAAGCGCTATACGCTGTGACTCAGGACTAAGAAATGGGATTTACTTTTATCATGGAATTTTAAGTAACAAAACGATAGGTGAATGGTTTAGTTTAACTTATAGAGATATTAACCTAATCGTATTTTAGTTCATAAGATTTACTACTTTTGCAAAAAAAAATTAAATGAGTACATTTACATATCGCTTAGCTTATTATTTGTTTGGTGTATTAGGAGGTAGCATTGTATTATTTTTTGTTTTAAATCAAAAAAAGACAAGCTGTAGTTATTTCCCAAATGATCGCGTTTTAAACAACTTACGTTCAAAACCATTTCATTACTCAAAAGAAGCTTCTCAAATTTTATCAGAAAAATGGATTGATACCACTGATATTAAAAACACTTTAACTTATGGTGATGTAGATTTTAGCAGAAGTAACATTCAAACTAAATCAGGTGGAAAATGCTACATAATAGAAGGGTTTACTACTAAAAAACAGTCTATTGAATTAGAAATAGAAAACTTTGAAGATAAAGCTGTTTTAAAAAATATTACTAAAATTAAATAAAAATATAAAACGGGTTTGTATAAAAATTTATTTTCATCAAACCCGTTTTTTAAATACCTTATTTTTCCTTGTTTCTTTAAGGTTTATTTAATTCAAAGAAAACTACTGAATCATTATCCCATTTTTTTTTCAAGTACAAAATCATCCATAACGTACCCCTCACCTATTTCAATTACTTCCTCTTTTATTATTTCAAATCCTATTTTTTTATAAAAATACAATGCTTTATTATATTTATTAACATTTAAATAGAGGTATAAATTATGGGCTTTTTTGGCTCTATTTTCTATCTCATTTAACAAGAGTCTACCTATTCCCTTTCCTTGTAAATTTGGAAGTATATAGATTTTATGCAGTTTTGTCTTTTTAGCTTTTGAGTTTATTTCATAGGAAGCAAAACCTAAATATTGGGAATCATTTTTTACTAATAAAAATTTCTGGTTAGTATTCATTTGTAATAATAAATTATCTTCATTATAAAACGAATCCAGCATGTATTCTATTTGTTTTAGATCTAAAATTTCACCGTAAGTATCAGGCCAAATAGTATAAGCTAAATTCCTGATTTTTTCTATATCTTTCTTTTGTGCTTCAATAATTTTCATTTTTTTTTAATAATGTGAAAAAGGATAGCTAAAAAACATTTAAATTTACGATTACTCCATTGGATTATCTTATAATTTAAAAAGATTAAATAACATTTACTTATAAATATTTTCTTATATGTGAGGTAAGAAACGTATGTTTATCTTAAAAAAATCACCTAGCCCTTTCTATCTTAAACTCACGAGCTAGTAATGTATTTTTCAACAACATAGCAATTGTCATAGGCCCCACACCTCCTGGAACAGGGGTTATATAAGATGCTTTTTTAGAAACATTTTCAAAATCTACATCTCCTTTTATCACATATCCTTTTGGATTGGTTTCATCGAGTACTCTTGTAATTCCAACATCTATAATTACTGCATCATCTTTAATCATTTCTGCTTTCAAAAAACCAGGCACTCCTAAAGCAGAAATAATAATATCAGCTTGTGATGTAATTTGATTAATGTTTTTAGTATGACTATGAGTTAAGGTGACTGTTGAATTTCCTGGAAATCCTTTTCTTCCCATTAAAATACTCATTGGTCTTCCAACAATATGACTACGTCCAATAACTACTGTGTGTTTTCCTTTTGTTTCAACATTATAGCGTTCTAATAATTCTAAAATACCAAATGGTGTAGCGGGAATAAAGGTTGACATATCTAATGCCATTTTTCCGAAATTTTCAGGATGAAATCCATCTACGTCTTTACTGGGATCAATTGCCATTAAAATTTTTTGTGTATCAATTTGTTCTGGCAGGGGTAACTGAACTATAAAACCGTCTATTTCGTCATTCTCATTTAATTCTTTTATTTTTTTAAGCAACTCTGTTTCAGAAGTAGTACTAGGCATTTTGATTAAAGTAGATTCAAAGCCAACTTTTTCGCATGCTTTTACTTTACTTCCTACATAGGTTAAACTAGCACCATCATTTCCTACAATCAAAGCGGCTAAATGAGGTACTTTTTCTCCTTTTGCTTTCATTGTTTGAACTTGTGCTGCTATTTCATTTTTGATGTCTTCAGAAACTTTTTTCCCGTCTAAAATTTGCATTATTATTTTTTTTGTGTGTTGTGTTTTAATTTAAATTAAAATAAAAAGGCGCGAAAACACGCACCTTTTTTATTTCATTCCTGGAAGTCCTCCTTTCATTCCTCCCATCATTTTCATTAATTGTTTTCCTCCTGGACCTTGCATCATTTTCATCATTTTACTCATTTGATCAAATTGTTTTAACAACTGATTTACTTCCTCTATTTTTCTACCTGATCCTTTGGCTATTCTATTTTTACGTTTAGTATCAATTAATGAGGGTTTACTTCTTTCTGCTGGTGTCATAGAGTAAATAATAGCTTCAATGTGTCTGAAAGCATCATCTTCAATTTCTACATCTTTTAGGGCTTTACTTGCTCCTGGTATCATACCTACAAGATCTTTCATATTCCCCATTTTCTTAACTTGTTGTATTTGAGCTAAGAAGTCATCAAAACCAAATTCATTTTTAGCAATCTTACGTTGTAATTTACGAGCTTCTTCTTCATCGTACTGTGCTTGGGCACGTTCTACTAAAGACACAACGTCTCCCATTCCCAAAATACGGTCTGCCATACGTTCTGGATAAAACACATCAATAGCATCCATTTTTTCACCTGTACCAATAAATTTAATAGGTTTGTTAACAACGGATTTAATTGATATAGCAGCACCTCCACGTGTATCTCCATCTAATTTCGTAAGAACAACTCCATCAAAATTTAAACGATCATTAAATGCTTTGGCTGTATTGACTGCATCTTGACCTGTCATTGAGTCTACTACAAACAAGGTTTCATTTGGTGTAATTGTTTTATGAACATTAGCAATTTCTGTCATCATTTCTTCATCAACTGCTAAACGTCCTGCTGTATCGACTATAACTACGGTAAACCCATTTGATTTAGCGTATTTGATAGCATTTTGTGCTATTTCAACTGCATTTTTATTTTCTGGTTCTGAATATACTTCTACACCTATTTGTTCTCCTACAACATGTAGTTGGTTAATAGCTGCTGGACGATAAATATCACAGGCAACTAATAGGGGTTTTTTATTTTTCTTTGTTTTTAAGAAATTAGCTAATTTACCTGAGAAAGTTGTTTTTCCTGAACCTTGTAAACCAGACATCAAGATAACAGAGAAATTTCCTGATAGATTAATTCCTTGCGCATCACCTCCCATTAGCTCTGTTAATTCATCTTTTACGATTTTAACTAATAACTGCCCTGGTTGTAAGGTTGTTAATACATCTTGTCCTAATGCTTTTTCTTTTACTCTTGTTGTAAAATCTTTTGCAATTTTAAAATTAACATCAGCATCAAGCAACGCACGACGCACCTCTTTTAAGGTATCCGCAACATTTACTTCTGTAATTTTACCGTGTCCTTTTAATATATGAAACGCCTTATCTAACTTCTCTGATAAATTATTAAACATAATTCCTTATTTTTTTAGAAGTTGCAAAGATACTATAATTAAGAATTATCTAAAATTTTTAAAAATAATTTTTAGATTTTATTTTTTTATTTAATCAAATATTCTTTATAATATAACTAAAGATAGGGTAAATTAGTTTCTATAAAAAGAATCTTTTAATGATATAAATTCACTTCAAAAAAAAAACCGTCTGTTTGTGTTCAGACGATTTTATTTTTTTTATATTACATAAAATATTTTTATGCTAATTTATTTTTTTGATCCCCATATTCCATAATGTAAATGCTTGTATATCTACATTTTCATTTATAGTAGCGGAAACTGATTTTCCAGCTCCATGTCCTGCATTTATATCAATACGTATCAAAGTGGGGTTTGTTCCTGATTGCTTATCTTGAAGTTCTGATACAAACTTAAAACTGTGTGCAGGCACTACTCTATCATCATGATCTCCCGTAGTTACTAAGGTTGCTGGATATTTTACTCCTTTTTTGACATTATGTATTGGCGAATATTTTTTGAGATACTCAAACATTTCTTTACTATCTTCTGTTGTTCCATAATCGTACCTCCATCCTGCTCCTGCGGTAAAGGTATGATAGCGTAACATATCTAACACTCCAACGGCTGGCAAAGCTACTTTCATTAAATCAGGACGCTGTGTCATGGTTGCTCCTACTAATAAACCTCCATTAGAACCTCCTCGAATTGCTAAAAAATCACTAGATGTAAATTTATTTTTTATGAGATATTCTGCTGCTGCTATAAAATCATTAAAAACATTTTGTTTTTGCAATTTAGTTCCTGCTATATGCCATTTTTTACCATATTCACCTCCTCCACGCAAATTGGCTACGGCATAAACTCCTCCATTTTCTAACCAAAGTGCATTTGAAACACTAAAATTAGGCATTAAACTTATATTAAATCCTCCATATCCATATAATATAGTTGGATTTTTCCCGTTTAATTTAGTCCCTTTTTTATATGTTATAATCATTGGAACTTTTGTTCCATCTTTAGATTTATAAAACACTTGTTTTGATTCATACAGATCACTCTGAAAGTCTACTTTAGGTTTCTGATAAATAGCCGTCTCTCCTGTTTCTGGATTTAAAGAATAAATACTATTAGGAGTGTAATAATTGGAAAAAGAAAAATATAATGTTTTATCTTTTGGTTTTCCAGCAAAACCACTTGCTGAACCTATTCCTGGCAATTTAATTATGCGTATTAAGTTTCCTGAAAAATCATATTGTTTTACCATAGAAACGGCATCTTGCATATAGTGTGTAAAAATATATCCAGCTCCCACCGTGGAAGTTAATACATCCGTAGTTTCTTTTATCAAATCTTTCCAATTTTCTTGTTTTGGATTTGATAAATCAACTGTCACAATTTTTTTATTGGGTGCTTTATAATCCGTTGTTATATAAAAAACATCTTCTTTATTTTCTATTACATCATTATCTGAATCAAAATTATCTACTAAGGTTATAATCGGACTATTATTTTTCCTTAAGTCTTTTATATATAATTCATTACCATAAGTTGAATTAGATGCTGTTATGACTAAATAATGATTATCTCTTGTTACAAATCCTCCTACATATAATCTTTTTTTATCTAAACCAAAAATTATTTGATCATTTTTTTGTTTGGTTCCTAATTTATGATAATACAACTTATGTTGATCCGTTTTAGCTGATAATTCACTTCCTTTGGGCTTGTCATAACTGGAATAATAGAAACCCTCATTTTTATACCAAGAAACTGCACCAAATTTTACGTCTATTATTTTGGTATCTAATATTTTTTTGGTTTTGGCATCTATAATAATTATTTCTCTCCAATCTGATCCTCCTATAGAGATTTGATAAGCTACCTTACTTCCATCTTCTGAAAAGTTGACAGCTGCTAAGGATGTTGTTCCATCTTTAGAAAATGTATTAGGATCTAAAAATACTTCTTCTTTTCCCTGCTTATCTTTTCTATATAAAACAGATTGATTTTGCAAACCATTATTCTTATAATAATAAGTATAATCTCCTTCTATAAATGGGGAACTAATTTTTTCATAATTCCACATTTTTTCTAAACGCTCTTTCAATACAGCCCGATAAGGTATTTGATCTAAATATTTATAGGTAGCGGTATTTTGAGTCTTCACCCATGCCTCGGTCTCTAAGGAACGATCATCTTCAAGCCAACGATAAGGATCCTGAATAGCTGTTCCAAAATAGGTATCAACATGTTCCTTTTTTTTTGTTTCAGGATATTCCATAGAATTCATGTTTATTTTAGATTGTGCTATAGCCCCCAAACTAGTAGCCAAAATCACTGTAGATGTTAAAACTTTCATTTTTTAATTTATTTTAAACAAAAATACGTTTTCAAATGTTAGAAATACGTTAAAAAAAGGCACTCTTTAAGAAAAGAGTGCTTTTTTGTCCAAAACTGAATTATTTTACAGTTTAAAATTAATTCCCAGTACAATATTTCTTCCCATATTTTGAATATTATCTGTCTTTAAACGAGACAGATGGGCTATATATTTTTGATTTAATATATTATTTGCTACAACATTCAAATTAAAATTTAATTTAAAAACAGAAAAATCACCTCCTAATCCAAAATTTAATAATGAGTAAGAGGATGTATTTTTTTCAAAAGTAGAAATATTATTTTGAGCAAAATTTGTTTCATAGTTAGCTAAAAGATAACCTTCTTTTATTGTCTTATTTATATTAAATTGGGCTTTTATCGTATTCATCCATTTGTTTGCGGGTATTAATGGTAAAAATTCGTCATTTTGTTTTTTACCTATTACCATTTCAAAACTAGAAGTTATATGCAACCAGTCTATAGGATGCGGGTGTAAATGTACTCCCATTTCTCCTCCATACAATTTAGCATTTGTCTGTTCATAAGTATAAACATCTTTGTCATCTATACGATCACCTGTTGGAGCTATATAGATATAATTTTTTATATGGTTATAAAACCCATTAGCAAATAATTCGATATGAGAATTTCCGTATTCTAAATTCAAATCTGCTTGAATATTTTGTTCATTTTTTAAATCTTCATTTCCTTTTTCATAACGATTACTTCCTTCATGCACTCCGTTAGATGTAAGCTCAGCTAGATTAGGTGCTCTAAATCCAGTAGCTAGATTTAATCTCATAATAAAATTATCAAACAAATTTGTTTTATAACCTAAAGACGCATTAATACTTCTAAAATTTTTATCAATGGGCTTAAAATATCCTTCTTCGCCTTCTTCTCCATGTAAATCTGTTTTTACATTTCTTTTATCAAAACGAATTCCTGCTTGTAAAACTTTTTTATTCCAAGTATACATAGACGTTATCAAAACACCCAGATCATTTGTTTTTGCATCAGGTATTAAAAGTTCTTCTCCAGAGTTTTTATTAGTTTGATACATTCCTTGTACACCTACAATTGTTTCAAGATTGCCTATTTTAGGAGTGTAATATTTTAGATTATAATTTAGTGTCTGTAAATTCATATTCAATGAAGCTATTGGTGAATTTTCAAATTCTTTTCTTTTATTAGCCACATATCCTATTTCGGCTTCTAATTTTGAATTATTTAAAAATAATGTATTATTCCAGCTGGCTATTTGACCTATTATTAATTGTTTGGGATCAAGCGTTTTTTTAGACAAACTTTGCTCACTCAATTCTTCTGGCAAGCCTAAATCTAGATTATTAATATTATATCTTAATACAGATGAAAATCTTGAATGATAATATCCTAAAGCTATTTTAGCATCTGTTTCATTAAAACGTGAATTAGTTACTCTTTGATTTTCTCCTGTCAAATAATCTGAGTGTGTATTATGTGCTCCTCTAATAGAAAATTTCCAATGTTCACCTGATGATTTCAAGCCAAAACCTGTAGAACTTCCCTGAGTATTACTGAAATATTTTTGAGAAAAATGAGCGGCGTAAGCGCCTGATGGTGCAAATTTTTCTGGATTAAAATACAAGACCCCTCCTAAAGCATCTGAACCATATAATAGAGAAGCGGGTCCTTTTATAACTTCAACACTCTCTACACCGCTATCACTCAAGCCTAAACCGTGTTCTTCTCCAAACTGTTGATTTTCTAATCGTACACCTTGTGAATATACTAAAACACGATTGCTACTTAATCCTCTAATCACAGGTTTACCTATTGATACTCCTGTTGACACGTTAGAAATACCAGGTATTGTAGCAATATTTTCCATTAATGTTGCTCCTCCTTTTTGTTGTAATGCCTTTAATGAACTATGTTCTACTTTCATTACATTTTGGCTCTGAGCTTTATTAAATGCGGTAGAAACAATTACTTCTTCTATATGATGTGTATGTTCTTCTAATAAAACAACATCATAGGTATTCTCTTTTTATTCAACATCACTATTGAGGTATAAACATCGTAATTTGGATGTGATAAAATAATTGAAAAAACTCCTGATGCTAATTTATCTATTTTAAAGTTCCCAAAATCATCTGTTATTGTTTCTTTGTGCAGTTCAGGAATTGAAATTGATACTCCTTTTATTTCTTCTTTATTTATGTTTGTAACTTTTCCTTTCAGAATATTTTGACTATATACAATAGCATTAAGCCCCAATAATAGGGCTATTATTTTTTTCTCATTTAAGTTGGAATATTTTTATTGTTAATATATGTGGGATATATAATAATTTAAACAATAAAAAATGGAGGTGCTCTGGTATTTTGTAAACTGCCATTGAAAAAACTTACTTTCTCAATATAACCAAACAAATACGCAGTATTGTAATCTATTGATTCAAATTCAATAGTAGGTAATACAAAATTTAAGTAATCACCAAAAGAATAATGGCAAACAAAACAGTCATCAAAATCTTGGTGACTATGTGAAACAACCGTATGCGAATGATCATACTTATGTTTACAATGGGGTGTCCTTAATTGTTCTATTAAATGTTCTAATGAATGCAAAGATTGGAATGCTAAGACAAAGCCTAACACTCCTAGTAGCAAGAAACTAACTATATTTATCTTTTTATTCATTTAACGAAAATAAACAATCCTTTTTTAATAACGAAAAAATATCTGTTTTTTTAAACAAATCACAAAACTTGTCCTATTTCTTTTTTAAGATACGCAAGAGCTACCGATGTAGGAGATTCTTGATGGGATAACTGACTTACGATAACTTGACGTAAATCATCAGCATTTTTTATTTTTTCGTTTTTGGCATTTTTTTGAATGTTATGTATAACTGTATTCTTAGCAGTTAAAATAACATTCCAACAATTATCTGTTAAATAGATTTGCTGTGTAATATTATGTTCTAGTTCTTGCTCTATATGATCTATTAAAAAAACAGCATACAGCATTTTATCTTCACTCATTGGGGCTACTCTCATTAATAATTTAGAAGGATTAATACGTTCTAAAAACAAAGCCATTCTTTCGTATGCTTGTAATTTTAAAGGTAAAGAGTCTTTTTGATTTTCTTTTTGTAACAACCAATAGCGCATATTTTGTTGATCTTTGAAATATGCTTGAAAAAAATAATAAGCAACACCTGCTGTCACTACAGAAGGAATTGTATACGCAGCAATCTCTAATATGTTTATTGAACTCATTTTTTAAAAATACTTTTTATTAATTTATGATGTGAATACAAATAAACTCAAAAAAATTATTGTAATCCAATTTTAGTAGCAGTATTTTTGACCCTTTGATTTTTGGTTATGATTCAAGAGATAATAGAAAAACTAAATGATGCACAAAGAGCGCCTGTTTTACAAAAAGAAGGTGCCATGATTGTAATTGCTGGAGCTGGTTCGGGCAAAACACGTGTATTAACAGTTCGTATTGCTAACTTGATGAGTCAAGGAGTAGATGCTTTTAATATTTTGGCCTTAACTTTTACAAACAAAGCAGCTCGTGAGATGAAGGTCCGAATTGCAAGTATTGTAGGAAATAATGAAGCCAAAAACCTGTGGATGGGAACCTTTCACTCTATTTTTGCAAAAATTCTACGTATAGAATCCGAAAAACTAGGCTATCCTTCTAACTTTACTATTTACGATTCTCAAGACTCTGTGCGTTTGATAGGACAAATTATTAAGGAAATGCAATTAGACAAGGATATTTATAAACCCAAACAAATATTAAGTAGGATATCACAATACAAAAATAGTCTTGTTACAGTAAAAGCATACTTTAATAATCCTGAATTACAAGAAGCCGATGCCATGAGCAAAAAGCCTCGATTAGGTGAAATTTATCAAAATTATGTTGAGCGTTGTTTCAAATCAGGAGCTATGGATTTTGATGATTTATTATTAAAAACCAATGAACTTTTAACTCGTTTTCCTGATGTCTTGATGAAATATCAAGATCGTTTCCGATATATTTTAGTAGATGAGTATCAAGATACTAATCATTCTCAATATTTAATTGTTAAGGCACTCTCTGATCGTTTTCAAAATATTTGTGTTGTGGGAGATGATGCTCAAAGTATCTACGCTTTTAGAGGAGCTAATATTAATAACATCCTAAATTTTCAAAAAGACTATGAGAATGTGCAAATGTATCGTTTGGAACAGAATTACCGTTCTTCAAAAAATATAGTAGAAGCAGCAAATAATGTTATTGATAACAATAAAACGAAACTTGATAAAGTAGTATGGACTGCTAACGATAATGGTCCTAAAATAAAAGTACACCGAAGTTTAACCGATGGTGAAGAAGGAAGATTTGTAGCATCTAGTATTTTTGAAGACAAAATGCAAAATCAAAAAAGAACAGTGATTTTGCTATTTTATATCGTACCAATGCACAATCTCGCGCTATGGAAGACGCATTGCGAAAACGAGATATTCCTTATAGAATTTATGGAGGTCTCTCTTTTTATCAAAGAAAAGAAATTAAAGACGTACTTTCTTATCTAAGATTAGTAGTAAATCCTAAAGATGAAGAAGCATTAGTACGCGTTATTAATTATCCTGCCCGAGGCATTGGCGATACTACCGTAGAAAAATTAACCGTAGCCGCCAACTATTATAAACGTTCCATTTTTGAAGTTATGGAACACGTTGACAAAATTGATTTAAAATTAAATTCAGGTACAAAACAACGAATAAGTGATTTTGTAACCATGATCAAAAGTTTTCAGGTCATCAACGAAAATCAAGATGCCTTTTATCTAACAGAACATGTTACTAAAAAAACGGGACTCATTCAAGAACTAAAAAAAGACGGAACCCCTGGAAGGTATTGCCAGAATAGAAAATATTGAAGAATTACTAAATGGTATTAAGGACTTTATAGAAGGACAAAAAGAAGTCGATGGAGCTAGAGGTGCTTTATCTGAATTTTTAGAAGATGTAGCTTTAGCTACGGATTTAGACAATGATACAGGCGATGATGATCGTGTAGCATTGATGACTATTCACTTAGCCAAAGGACTTGAGTTCCCTACTGTTTTCATTGTAGGTATGGAAGAAGATTTATTTCCTAGTGCTATGAGTTTAAATACTAGAAGTGAACTAGAGGAAGAAAGACGACTTTTTTATGTAGCTCTCACACGAGCTGAACATCAAGCTTACTTAACCTATGCTCAATCTCGTTATAGATGGGGTAAATTAATAGATTCAGAACCTTCTCGTTTTATAGAAGAAATTAATTCCCAATATTTAGAATTTTTGTCTCCTGTAGAAACAAATTATCGTTACAAACCTACTATCAATGCTGATATTTTTGGAGAAGTAGACAAATCCAAACTACGCTTACAAAAACCTATTGCGGGTACACCTCCTAAACAAATTAACACAGAGCCTACATCTAACCCTGCAATTAGACGCCTAAAGCCTTTATCTAATCCTACATCAGGATCCGAAATTAGCAATACAACTAACAATACAGGTTTAACAATTGGTAATATTGTTATGCACGAACGATTTGGTAAAGGACAGGTATTAAATCTTGAAGGTGTTGGAGCAGATAAAAAAGCAGAAATACGTTTTGAAATTGGAGGTATTAAAAAATTATTATTACGTTTTGCTAAATTAAACATAATAGGATAAAATTTAAGAAATATACGTTTTATCCTTTATTATGATTCAAAAGAGGTTGTCCAAAATATGATTTATACTAATTTGTTCAACCTCTTCCTTTTTCTAAAAATACCTAAAGTAAAATTGATTAATTAAAAGAACAAAACTACGGTTATACTATCCATAATTTTTTTTTAAATTCAAACAAGAACCTAAAAATTTACAGACCTAATTTCAATGCCTTAATAAAAATATTTTAATTCTCTAAAATACAACCCCTTTATTGAATTTATATTGAAGAATAAAAATAAAATACATAGAAATTTTTATCTGTAATTATTTTCTACCACGTAACTTTAATTAGATTTTATTTATAAATTCTACTAACTGTTTAACCGCTTTTGCTCTATGACTTATTTTTGATTTTTCTTCAAGCGTTATCTCTGCAAAAGTATTTTCATATCCATCAGGGATAAAAATAGGATCATACCCAAAACCATTAAGTCCTCTTTGCTCAAACGTTATTTTTCCATCTATCGTTCCTGTAAACAAATACTGCTGATTCTTTAAATTAAGTGCTATAACCGTTTTAAAATTAGCTTTACGATTCAGCTCTCCAGACAATACACTTAAAAGTTTATCCATATTCTTTTGGTCATCTTTTTCTTCTCCAGCATATCTTGCAGAAAAAACACCTGGTTCTCCATTAAGAGCCTCCACTTCTAGCCCACTATCATCAGCAAAACAAGCATAACCGTAATGTTGAGTAATATAATCTGCTTTAAGCCTTGCGTTCCCTTCAATAGTTGTAGCCGTTTCTGGTATATCAACCAAACAATTAATATCCTTCAAGCTTAATATTTCAATCTCATCAGGTATTAGTCTTTTGATTTCCTTTATTTTATTTTGGTTATTAGATGCGAAGACTATTTTCATATTCTAGTTTTTTGTAAAGCAAGATACTATTTTTCAGAATAAAATTTAACATAATATACGGAAAATCCACACTAATTTTTATACTCGATCACATACCTTTGTATACGTTCTTAATCAATTAAAACAGACTAAATTTTTTAAACGAATTTTCGATAAAGTAACTACTAACTGATTTTGTATTATTGGGTAATTTTCTTAAAATTTTCTATTCATTAGTAGAAAAACTACCGCTTTATCTTATTTTTTTTGTTTTTGGGAGATATACAATTATCGTTTAAAAATTTATCAAAAAAAAGCTATGCAAACAATTGCATAGCTTTTTTAATTAGATTAAAATATTTAACATAATGTATGGATTATCCGTAATAAAAATAATCTTTAATTATCTACCTTTGGGTACGTTCTTAATCAATTAAAACAGACTAAATTTTTAAACGAATTTTCGATAAAGTGACTACTATGTAAATTTTGTATTATTGGGTAATTTCTTAAAATTTTCTATTGATTAGTAGAAACACTACAACTTTATCTTATTTTTTGTTTTTGGGAGATATACAATTATCGTTTAAAAATTTATTAAAAAACAGCTATGCAATTATTTGCATGGCTGTTTTTAATTATACACAATACATAAAACATCTATCACAAAAACACTTCTCATTTAGCTCTTTTTCAACACATTATTAATCAAATAAAAATAAATTTTCAACCATTTTTTCAATAAAAACAACCAGTAGCTGATTTTTAATTATTAGACACATTTTACAAAATCCTCTATCTATCAACACAAAACTCTATTTTTCTTTTTGAAAAACACAAATAAAGCTTAAAGACTCTTATAACAAAAAACAAACTTTAACATAATATACGGCAAACCCGTAAATAAATTCATTTTCAATCATCTACCTTTGAAACACGTTCTTAATCAAGTAAACAAACTAAATTTTTAAACGAACTTTAGATAAAGCAAACTACTAATCATGTTTTGTATTTTATTGGGTAATTTTCTTCACAAAATATTATTGATTAGCAGAAACACCACTCTTTATCTTATTTTTTTGTTTTTGGGAGATATAAAATTATCGTTTAAAAATTTATATTTAAAAGAGGCTGTACAAAAAGTAATAAATCAACCGCAGTTTGTCACTCCGGCGTAAAGAAGGTTCTTATAATCAACATTATGTGATTCCTCCCTTTGGTCGATGACAAGATTGCGAATTTTTTGAACAGTCTCTTTTTTTATTCTATAAATTCCTATATCTAGTTTTTAAGATATATTATGGTTTCACCCAGAAATTTATTTTAAACACATTATTAAAAAAATCAATACAAAAACAATACGTATACAACTCCATTATAAATATTGAAGAATTTCAAGAAGAAATGAACCGTAACCATAACGAAGCTTGATTATAAAAAAGGGGATCCATAAGACCAAAAGAAACCTTAATCACAGTAATAAAAAACGCTTATCGTATATACAGAATAATATCCTGATTCCATCCTCTTAAGAAGGAAAAACAACCTAAACGTTATTCAAAAAGGAAACAATAGAATTTAATACACGAAAAAAATCTTTTTAAATTCAATAAATTTCTAATGTGCAATTTAGATTAGACATTCATTTTTAAATTTTTAAAACAAAAAAGGTTTATTGAAAAAAATCCAACAAACCTTTATAAACAAATCCTTTAAATTAATTAAAGTATTACAATAAAATGAATATACTTAGAACAAGAGCATATAGTTCTTTATAAAATATTACTTTTTTAATCATTGGGATACATTAAAATTTCGGCTGGCTCAAAAGATACCTTTCCCTTTGGTTCTACAAAGTACTTTAAAATAACTTCTCCCCAACCTGATTCTCCTGTAAAATCAGCAATTATCCAACGATGATTTAAAAAACGAACTTTATTAATTACCATCCCTTCGTATGAAACTAAAGGATTTCCTTTGGGATTATTATTCATTTCTACTAATTGCTCTTTTATTCGAGGCATTAATTCATCTATATTCTGATCTTCAAAATAATCTCTGGCCTTATCATTGTACATTAATGAAAAATAATCACCTTCTTCTTTTTCTGCAACAATCTTAGCTATTGAATCTTTTATCTTTTTCTTGTATTTTTCTGTTGTTTTGCTATCATGATTAAATTTTTTAGTAGCATACATCAATTGAAAAATATTCATTAAAACGGAAAAGATGAATCCGTATAAAAGTAATTTTCTCATATATTAAATGGTTATTTCTAAATTATCATAAGCAACCCATACATTATCTGGTAATTTTTTTTGAATTTCTTCATGAAACCCAAACAAATGACTTATATGAGTTAAATAAGCTCTCTTTGGTTTTACTTTTTTTATTAATGTCAAGGCTTCCTCTAAGTTAAAGTGTGTGTCATGTAATTCTTCTCGTAACGCGTTAATCACTAAAACTTCTAATCCTAAAAGTTTATTTAATTCTTCTTCATCAATACTTTTAACATCAGTTAAATAAGCAAAACGATCCAAACGATAACCAAAGGTTTGTAAGTTACCGTGCCAAACACTTATTGGCTCTATTATTTTATCCTTTATTTTTATTACTTGTCCATTAATTACCCTATGTTCATCTACACTAGGAGCTCCTGGATATTTATCAACTTTTTCAAAGATATAATCAAATCTTTTTTCTAAATTTTTCAAAACCCGTTCATGCGCATAAATAGATATATTCCCTTGCTTAAAGAAAAAAGGGCGTATATCATCTAGACCTGCCGTATGATCAGCATGTTCATGTGTAAAAAAAGAGCATCAATTTTAGAACATTTAGACAAGAGCATTTGTTGTCTAAAATCAGGACCACAATCTATTATAAAAGAATCATGATCCCATTGAATCCATACAGAAACACGCAAACGTTTGTCTCTTACATCCTCACTTAAACAAACAGGATGATCACTCCCAATAACGGGTATTCCTTGTGAAGTTCCCGTACCTAAAAAATATATTTTCAATAGAAATCCTTTTTGCACAAAAATAAATATTATTTGATAAAAAATAAGGCTTTTACTACCTTTGCCTCGTATTTAATTATGAAGATGAAAGATCTACAAAACGAAATTAGATTAAAAGGAGATAGAGAGATTGAACAAATCCCTTCTATAAGTGATAAAGCCCTAAGAATCAATCTAAACGAAAATATATACGGTACTTTTGCCGAAATAGGTGCTGGACAAGAAACTGTTAGACATTTTTTTAGAGCTGGAGCTTCTTCTGGCACTATTGCCAAAGCAATGAGTGCGTATGATAAGGATTTTAGTGATGCTATTTATGGTATAGAAGATGATGGCCGTTATGTTACAGAAAGTCGCTTACGTAAAATGCTTCAACACGAAATTGAATTAGTTGAACAACGACTCAAAAGAGAGAAAACATCCTAATAAATTATTTTTTAGTTATGCAAACACGGTAGCTACTATAGATTTTGCAAAACAATACAAAGGACATGGATGGGTGGGTATTATTTTTCAATTAGACCCAGATGAAGCATATAATGAAATTATTCTTCATATTCGTTTCAAAGAAAATGATGCTAAATTACAACAAGAAACTTTAGGTAAATTAGGCGTAAACTTAATTTACGGTGCTTTTTATAAATACAATGATCCTAAACGTTTATTGCGCTATCTATACGATCATATAGACAAAGACCAATTAGAAATTGATACTGTAAATTTTTCAGGACCTCGTTTCAACCAAGTTGACAACCGCTTAATGAGTTTACAATTAGTACGCAATGGTATGACTGATGCCGTTATGTTTGATCCTAATGCCAAAAACGTATTACCCGCTCAAATCTTATATAAGAAAAATATTTTAGCTCTTAGAGGGAGTTTTCGTCCTGTTACGAAAGTAAACATGGATATGTATGAAAAATCACTACAAATGTTTCTTCAAGAAAACAAAGTAAAAGAAGAAAACACTCTTGTGGTCTTTGAAATTACTCTATCTAATTTACGTTCCGATGGCGAAATTGATGAAAAAGATTTCTTAGATCGCGCAGAATTACTTTGCTCATTAGGACAAACTGTTCTCATTTCAAATTTCCAAGAATATTATAAAGTTGTAGAATATTTCTCTAACTATACCAAAGAGCGTATGGGACTTGCTATGGGAGTAAACAACTTAATTGATATTTTTGATGAAAAGTACTATCGTCACTTAAGTGGTGGTATCTTAGAAGCTTTCGGTAAATTATTCTATCGTGATATGAAAGTTTATTTGTATCCTATGGAAGATGAAGATGGAACCATTCTTACTTCTCAAAACCTTAAAGTCCATCCTAGAATGAAAGAATTATATAAATTCTTTGCTTACAATGGAAAAGTAATTGATATTACAGATTTTGACAAATCCCATTTAAAAATATTTTCTCGAGAAGTCCTAAAAATGATTGGATCTGGTCAGCCAGGTTGGGAAGAAATGCTCCCAAAAGGTATTGCAGAACTAATTAAACGCGATCATCTTTTTAGTTGTGACGAAAACAAAAAGATAGAAAAAGTATAACTTTACACTATAAAATATTAAAAAACGACTTAGATAACTCACCCTAAGTCGTTTTTTATTAGATCTTCTAAAACACACCGTTTTTATTTCATTATGATAAGTAACTCTTCAATTACATAGCCCGTCTCAAATCCAAAAACTAATCAAACATTAGACTCCTATTATAAATTTTAATATTCCGTACACCTTTTTATAACTTTTCCTAATTAATTTAAAAAGAAACATCTTTTCTTTTGATAATAGTTATTCCTTGTATCTAAAAATTAATCTCTTTTTGCTCATTGTATAGAATCTAAGATTTTTTTATTTTTTGAGAACAAAAAAGTTATTTTATTTTCATAAAAATATTTTAATTTAATTGTTCTTGAAAAGCTCCTATAACGACCTCTGCTTCTAGCATTTGATTAGGCGACTTTTCCATTAAATAAAGTACTCTTTTCATAGCACTTGGGTTTAATCCCATATTAATCCCTATTTCAAATATTTTCTCTTTTTCTCTAGTATGCAAAACCCCATCACAGTGCATCAATAAAGCCAGTCTATAAAACTGCAAAACACGTTGAAACTCATCTTTCAACACTTGTTTTTCTTCTTTCAAATTAAATAACTCCAAAAATTTTGTTTTATCTATCTCTAATTCTTGCGCCACTATCCAGAGAAAATCATATTCTCTATCATGTAATTCTCCATCTATAACCGCAAATGCAATCATTTCTTGTAACAAATTAATCTTTTCTTTTTGGATACTCATACTTATTTCATTTCCTAACAAATCTATAATTTTTGTACTGAATATGCAAAAACAAATATGATAGGATCCTGTGAACAAGCCGTTTTATACGATAAATAATAAAGATTAAAACCGTATCTTTGGAAAAAATTAATGTCACATGACAAACAACGATATATTTAAAAAATTAAGAGTTGCTCTTCAACTTAGAGACGATCAAATAGTAGAAATTCTTGGACTCGTAGATTTTAGAATTTCAAAGGGTGAATTAGGAAATATTTTTCGCAATGAAGATCATCCTAAATATATGGAATGTGGTGATCAGATACTTCGTAATTTCTTAAATGGTCTAATTCTTTTTTAAGAGGAAACAAAGAAGCTCCCAAAAATCCTTTGGAAGTTTTACAAATAAACAAAGAAAATATTAAAAAAATCAATCTGATAAACCTATCGAAAAGAAGTCAGTTGACAAAACATTTAAGTCAGCAGACAAGCAAACTTCTTTTTAAAAAAAACACCAAAACTTCAAATCCTGTTTTCGAATCTGTACGTTTTAAAAACGGTAAGAAAAAAGCTAATACTATCGTTTCCTCTTACTTATTACGTAAAGAGGAAACATCTATTCATTATTTTAACTCTCTTTTTCTAGATATTTTTCACAAAACACTCTTTTTAACACTGCCTTTTTCTTAAACACATTGTTAATTTTACTTTAAACTCTAAGAAATATCATAAGGTTTAACTACATTAGCAAAGACAATTCTAGTTATGAGATATTTTATATTTATATTTTTAAGCTTTTTAGCTTCTCCTGTTTTGGGGCAAGAAACCACCGTAAAAGGAACTATCATCAACAACAATACCTTAACTCCAATTTGGAATGTTAATATAGTGAATACCAATAAAGTTCGTGGTGCTATATCAGATGCCAAAGGAAATTTTGAAATCAAAGCTGATGTAAATGACAATTTACTTATTTCTTGTTTAGGATTTCAATCTATTGAAATTAGAGTAACTAATGACTGGATAAAAAATCAAAATTTCCGAATAAAATTAACTGAAAAAGCTTATGCTTTAGAAGAAATTGTAATTCCTCCTTATGAACTTACAGGTTATTTAGAAGTAGACTCTAAATTAATTCCAGAACGAGAAAATTATTGGTACTCTATAGCAGGTCTTACCAAACGATACGAAGGAGGCGAAAACTCACCTAATGCTTTTAACAGGGTAATTGGTTCTTTATTTAATCCTGCCGATGCTCTTTATAATTTCTTTGGAAAAAAGCCAACAGAACTCAAGAAATTAAAAGAGTTAAGAAAAGATGATAATATAAGAAATATACTACAAAATCGTTATGATCGTCAAACCATTTATCTAATGTTTGGTATCAATGAAAAAGAATTAAATGAAATTCTGGAACGCTGTAATTATTCTGAATCTTTCATAAAAACAGCCAATGATCTTCAAATTCTAGATGCCATCAATGGTTGTTATGAGGAATATAAAATACTTAAGAAAAAATAATTTTTTATTTTTTTAAACATTTAAAATAAAAAGATGTTCTAAAAGCTGAACTCACTTTTTAAGAATCTGATATATAACCATCATAGGTATCCGAATATTTTAATAATAAAAGAGACTGCCCAAAAAGTTCGCAATCTTATTCATTTCGACCAAAGGAAGAAATCACATAATATTGACTACAAGACTCTTACTTACGTCAGAGTAGCAAACTGTGTGTTGATTTATTACTTTTCAAACAGCCTCTTTTCTTTTACAAAAAAAAGTTAATCATGATCTGGCGTAGGTGCTTCTACAGGGGCACTATTTGATTTATCAATTGTAAAATTTAGACCACAAAATATAAAATGCAAATTTGTATTTGTTTTTAAACCAAAATCTCTTTGAAATAAATAACCTAAGGATACTCCAAAATCTTTGGAAAGTTGATAACCTCCACCTATATACATCCTATTTCTTTTTATAACAGGATTATCTGGTCCTAAAAATAGCTCATCATACGTATTTACAAAAAAGTATTAGTATCAACTTTCTTATTATTAATAGGTACAATAATATTTATTCGATTTCTATAACGTTCTGTATTTGTATTTATATCTGTAATAGGATTATGAAAAAGTCTTTTTCTCCCCTCATTCTATTTTCAAATTTAACACGTCCAATTGTTTTTGCATAAGTATACTGTAGCCAGAAGCGTAATTCTTCGTTTGAAATACTTTTTTCTCTATAATTAGCATATCTTCCTAAACCTAAAAAAGCTTGATTACTTGAATTTATATTATATCCGCTTCCTCCTTTTACTTCATAATAATCAACAGTGGTCAAATCAACAATTGATCGAGCTTGCAACTCGCCATAGACATACCATTTTTTATTAAATTTATACGTTAATGAAAGAGTAGAAAAACCAGACAAATGCTCTTCGTTTTGTCCTAAAACATTTCCCGTAATAAAGATTAGTAACAGGATTAGATTTTTTTTTTTCATGTTTAGTGTTAGATTAAAAAAATTTTAAATTAAAGTTGTGTGCTGTATATTGAATTATTGTTTTTTTAACTTGGGTTATGTTTTATACCCTGTTATGAAAGAATGTATATTTTTTTCTTATGAATATCTTTTTAGTAAATTAATAACAATAAACGAAGTATTTTTTAGATTCAAACTCTTTTTTTATCTGTAATAAGTTTATAATATATAATCTAGGTTTAAAAAAAAGAGGCTAAAATAGCCTCTTTTTAGAGAAATAGTATAATTAATTAAAAACTGACAAAATATAATAAATAATTGCGGCAACTAATGCTGATACAGGAATGGTTAAAATCCAAGCCCAAATTAAATTAATGGTTACTCCCCATCTTACTGCGCTTAATCGTTTAGTAGCTCCTACTCCTATAATAGACCCTGTGATTGTATGTGTTGTAGATACAGGAACCCCCATTTGAGAAACAGTAAAAAGCGTTAAGGCACCAGCTGTTTCAGAACAAACCCCTTCTAAAGGAGTAACTTTGGTAATTTTCGTTCCCATTGTTTTTACGATTTTCCAACCGCCCATCAAAGTTCCTAAACCTATCATTAAATAACAACCAAAAGCAATCCATATAGGCATTGTTTTATTTGTAACCTTAGTTTCTATTTTTGCTTTGATCTCTTCTTTTAACTTTCCTTTTTCATCTACATACTTTGCAAAAATTTTAGCATAACGATAAGAAGAATTTAATTGTTTGTCTTTAAAAATAACTTCTTTTGTATCTGTATCATGTACATCTTTTTTATCAGTATATACATGTAATGTTTTTAGCTCTTTAGCCGCTTTTTCAAAGTTACTCAAATCAATATTTTCTTTTTTCAAATGTAAAATAAAAGGATTATTAGGATTAATTCCTGCTACTAACTTTTCATCTTCATAAATATTTTGTTTTGCAGATAAATCAATAATCTTTTTACCATCTACATAAATTGTATCTTTATCAAAGATACCAATAGCTGGTTTAAATTTTTTAATTTTACCTTCGTCGTTAGTATATTTCACTTGTAAAACTTCTGTTACTTGTAATAAACTAGGTACTTCTCCTTTTACCTCTCCTCTTCTTACTCCATTAGCATATACGATACAAGCGGCACAAATAATCCCCATTACTTTTTGAGAATCGGCTCCACCATGACCTAATGAAAAGGCTGCGGAAGATAATAATTGTAGTTTTTTGTATAAATTACCTTCTTTCATAGCTGTATTATTTTTACCTACAACTATTTCAAAAATGATAAAAATTAACACAAACGAAGACAATAAAACGCCTATGATCCAAATCATAATGGGCTTGATATCAAAAATATCTTTATAAGCCCAAGTCATATAAACTGTAAAAACGGTTAACAGGATATAACAGAACAATTTTATAAAGAAATTTCTTTGAATTGTCATGAGTGTAATAACAAAAGATATAACTCCCCCTATAATTGGTGCTAAAACAATAAACATCAGGGGTTTTGTAATTTCTTCTAACTTCAAAACATCAAATCCTGCATGTGCTACGGCTGCGCCCGCAAATCCACCAATAAGAGTATGGGAAGAAGAAGAAGGAATTCCTAACCACCATGTTAATAAATTCCATACTGTAGCTGCTAATAGACCTGATAAAATAACCCATAAATCAATAACTGAGTTATCTACTGTTTTCGCTACTGTATTACCTACACTCATATCAAAAACCCAATAAGCGGCGAAGTTAAATATTGCAGCCCATATTACAGCCTGAGTTGGTGATAATACCTTTGTTGAAACCACTGTAGCAATCGAATTGGCCGCATCGTGAAAACCGTTAACCAAGTCGAAGCCCATAGCTACAACAATTATTATAATTAATAAAGCAAATTCCATTTTTTTAAATAATTTAGAGCGACTAAGCGTGTTTAACTGAAATTGCTTCTAAAGTTCTAGATACGTCCTTACATTTATCTGTTGCTTTATGTAAAGCATATAATACTTCTTTGTATTTAATAATATTAACAACATCTGTTTCATTTTCAAACAACTCAGCTACTGCCTTATCAAATACTAAATCGGCTTTACTTTCCAATTTATTTATTTTCTTAACAGCACTGTTAATTTTGTCTAAATTTTTTAAATCTTTCAACTCCAACACTGCTCCATTAATATGAGTACAAGCCTCTAAAGTGATCTCAGTTAATTTACGAATAGATTTATTAATTTTAACTACGTTATATAAGTTCATACGATTAGAGGCCGTATAAATATTATTGGCTACATCTGTAATAGTAGTAATTAACATGTGAATATCTTCACGATCAAAAGGAGTAATAAAATTTCTACTTAGTTCAATATTCATTTTATGGTTTACACTTTCAATATCAGCTACTAATTGTTCTACTTGTTTATAGTAGTTCGTTCTATTTTCCATTTCGCTTTTTCCTATATTTACAGCTTCATGTAAATTTTCAGATAAAGCAAGTAAATCTGTTGTTGCCTTAGTAAACAAAGGATAAAAAGTTGTATCTTTTGGTGAAAAGAATTTTAGTACGTCTCTAAATGCCATTTTTAATCAATTTAATTTCGAAAGCAAAAATACCCCGAGTGTGTTAAGTTAATGTTAAGTCAAGATGAATTAGGTATTAATTCTGTTAACAGTATTTTAACGGTTTTCTAAATAATAAAACGGATTTTGTAATTTAGCACACCGAAATTAAACAATACACTATGGATTTAAACTTCAATAAAAACGAAGATCATAACAGACTTCTACTATCTGAATTAAAACAGCGTTTAGCAAAAGTAAAATTAGGAGGCGGAGAAAAACGTATTGCCAAACTTCATGCTGAAGGCAAAATGACTGCACGAGAAAGAATAGATTATTTATTAGATAAAGACACAAATTCAATTGAAATAGGAGCTTTTGTTGGGGAAGGTATGTACAAAGAACACGGAGGTTGTCCATCAGGAGGAGTTGTTATAAAAATAGGTTATATACAAGGCAAACAATGTATAGTAGTGGCTAATGATGCAACCGTAAAAGCAGGCGCGTGGTTTCCTATTACAGCTAAAAAAAAACTTACGTGCACAAGAAATTGCAATGGAAAACAGATTACCTATCATCTATTTGGTAGATTCCGCTGGTGTCTATCTGCCTATGCAAGATGAAATTTTTCCTGACAAAGAACATTTTGGACGTATTTTTCGGAACAATGCTTTAATGAGTAGTATGGGAATTACTCAAATAGCAGCCGTAATGGGAAGCTGCGTAGCAGGTGGTGCTTACCTCCCTATTATGAGCGATGAAGCCTTGATTGTTGACAAAACAGGAAGTATCTTCTTAGCAGGCAGTTATTTAGTAAAAGCAGCCATTGGCGAAACAATTGACAACGAAACTCTAGGGGGTGCTACTACACATTGCGAAATTTCAGGGGTAACAGACTTTAAAGCTAAAGATGATAAAGATGCTTTAGATAGAATTAAAAGTATTGTTAGTAAAATGGGCGATTTTGATAAAGCTGGTTACAACCGAATCAAATCCGAAAAGCCAGCTTTAGATCCGAACGAAATCTTTGGAATTTTACCAAAATCACGGGCAGAACAGTATGACATGATGGAAATCATCAAGCGTTTAGTTGATAATTCTGAATTTGATGAATATAAGGCAGGTTATGGTCAGACAATCATCACAGGTTATGCTCGTATTGACGGATGGGCGGTAGGAATTGTAGCAAATCAACGCTTAATAGCCAAAACCACAGGAGCCAAAACAAAACCTAGTGAAATGCAATTTGGAGGTGTTATTTATTCTGATAGTGCTGATAAAGCAACTCGATTTATAGCAAACTGTAATCAAAAAAAGATCCCTTTAGTATTCATGCACGATGTAACAGGATTTATGGTAGGCTCTAAGTCTGAACATGGAGGAATTATAAAAGACGGTGCTAAAATGGTAAACGCCGTATCTAACTCTGTAGTTCCTAAATTTACAGTCGTAATAGGCAACTCTTATGGAGCTGGCAACTATGCTATGTGTGGTAAAGCCTATGACCCTCGACTCATATTTGCTTGGCCGAGTGCTGAATTAGCCGTTATGGGAGGAGCACAAGCAGCAAAAGTACTTACACAAATAGAAGCCGCCTCATTAAAAGCCAAAGGCGAAGAAATTACCCCAGAAAAAGAAGAAGAACTATTCAATAAAATAAAATCGCGTTACGACGAACAAGTTTCTCCTTACTATGCTGCTTCTCGTTTGTGGACAGATGCTGTTGTAGATCCTCTTGAAACTCGTACTTGGATTTCTATGGGAATAGAAGCTGCTAATCATGCTCCTATAGAAAAACCTTTTAATTTAGGAGTCATTCAAGTTTAGTTGTAAAAAACCACATCTATGTTTCTTAATTATTCATAGTCTATTTAAAAAATCCAATAATAAATTATTTTTTTATTAAAACTCATAAAAATCTACCTTTACGCGGTAGATTTTTTTTTATTATGAGAAAATATATTTTATTTTTATTATTCCTTTTTTAAAAACTCAACCTATATCAGCACAGCTAACTGTAGCCAAAGAACAATATAGCCATCGAGATTCTCTACAAGGAGGATTACGAACAGAACGCAGCTGTTTTGATGTACAACGTTATGATTTAAACATCAAAATCAATATTGATCAAAAATCAATAATAGGTTATAATGATATTACTTTTAAAGTAGTAAACCATACTTCAAAAATTCAAATTGATTTATTTGAAAACATGAAAATAGATAGCATCCTTTATGACAACCAAAAACTGAATTACAAACGTGATGAAATAGCTACTTTTATCTATTTCCCTAATACACTTCCTAAAGGAAGCACCCAAAAAATCAGATTCTATTATTCCGAAATCCTAAAGTAGCCAAAAGAGCCCCTTGGGATGGTGGTTTTACCTTTACTCATGATCTAAACAACAAACCTTGGGTGGCTGTTAGCTGTCAAGGATTTGGGGCCAGTTCTTGGTACCCCGTAAAAGATTCACAAAGTGATGAACCCAATTTAGGAGCTTCTATTAAGGTGGCCGTTCCCAATGGACTGATGAATATATCTAACGGACGATTTCTAGGAAATGAAGATCTCAAAAATGGTTATACCCGTTGGGATTGGGAAGTTAAAAATCCGATTAACACCTACGACATTACTGTGAATATAGGTGATTATGTATTAATTGAAGACCATCATAAGGGCTTAGATCTAAAATATTATGTCCTACGAAATAATGAATCAAAAGCTCGAAAACACTTTGAAGAAGTAAAACCTATGTTGGATTGTTTTCAATCAAAATTTGGCGAATATCCTTTTAAAGAAGATAGCTATAAGTTAGTAGAAAGCCCATATTTGGGAATGGAACATCAAAGTGCAATAGCATACGGAAACCAATATAAAAAAGGGTATCAAGGGAAGGATTTATCAGGAACTGGGATTGGACTATTATTTGATTATATAACGATACATGAAACAGGTCATGAATGGTTTGGCAATAGTATAACAAGCAAAGACATTGCTGATATGTGGATACATGAAGCCTTTACTATGTATTCCGAAATAGTTTTCATAGAATGTCTATACGGATATGAAAAAGCACTAGAATATTGTAAAGGACTTCGTATGAACATAGCTCATGACCGTCCTATGATAGGAGATTTTGGGGTAAACAAAGAAGGAAGTGGCGATATTTATTATAAAGGAGCTAATATGCTTAACACTCTACGTCATGTTATAGGCATAGATAAATGGTGGGATATTTTGTTAAATTTCTCTAAAAAATACAAAAAACAAATTATCGAAGGAAAAACAGTAATTGATTTTTTTAACAAAGAATCTAAGATGAATCTAACCCCTATATTTAATCAGTATTTAAAATACACTACTATTCCCCTCTTAGAAATTCAAAAAAAAGACCGCACATTTGAAATTAGATGGGTTACGGAAGAGCCTAATTTTAAAATGCCTATCGAACTCTTTATAAAAAATAAAAAACAAACGATCTTGGTTTCCAATAATTGGCAAACGATTCCTTTTGATATAAATAAAATAAGCGACATACAACCCAATGAAAACGCTTTTTATATAAAATATAATCCAAAAAATTAAAACAATAAGCTGATTTTTAGTATATTAGATAAAAATTTATAAACTAACAGCTATGGAAACAGTAAAAAATTTGAATAAGTGGGCAAATGCGCACACTTATTATTCATTGGATTTGTTGAGAATTTTTGTAGGTATTTTTTTATTCATGAAAGGGGTTTCTTTTATGACTAATACCCTTTATTACACACAATTAATTGAACCCATAAAAAATTTTGGTGGTGGAATGCTAATTGTACATTATGTCATGGCAGCTCATATAATGGGTGGAATTATGATTGTATTTGGGTTATTAACACGTTGGTCCATTATAGCTCAAATTCCTATTCTTTTAGGCGCATTCTTAATTAATTTTATCGACCAAATGAATCCAACAAATTTAATTTTATCGTTCTTTTTACTATGTGTTTGTGCTTTCTTTCTTTTTTATGGAAGTGGCAAACACTCTGCTGATTATTATTTTAAAATGGGACAATGATAATTTAAAAAAGATATTATCATCTTTACATTCTCTAAAAAGTGATTAGTTAAATTAGTTAATACAAAAACGGCTTAAGTTTAAAAAAATTAAACTTAAGCCATAATTCGCTAAATCTCGTCACTAGTAAATGTAATAAAACTTTTCTTTTTATAAGGACGAATAATCAAACGTCCTTCTCGATCAAAGCGAATGTAATTATAAACCCAATTTAAAAAAACAACCGCTTTGTTTTTAAATCCAATCAATGAAAACAAGTGAACAAACATCCATACAAACCAAGCAAAAACGCCATTAAAATGGTATTTAGGTAAGTCTACAACAGCTAAATTTCTACCAATAGTTGCCATAGAACCTTTATCATCATATACAAAGGCTTTCATAGATTTATTTTGTTGTAAATTAAGTAGATTATCTGCTAATAAATCCCCTTGCTGTATGGCAGGTTGTGCCATCATAGGATGTCCTTGCGGATACAATTCATTTTCCATAGAAGCAATATCCCCTATGGCAAAAATATTTTCAAACCCTTTTACTTGATTAAACTCATTCACTCTTATTCGTTTCACTCCTTTGACAACAGATTCTTCTGGCAAACCATGTATACAAGCTCCTTGAACCCCTGCTGTCCAAATAACCGTTGCCGCATCTAAAACAAGATTTGTATTAGTCGTAATTGTGCGTCCATCATAATTTGTTACACGTACATTTTTCCAAATTTTAACACCCAATTCTTTTAAAAAATTTTCAGAAGCTACAGAGGATTTTTCTGTCATTGTATTAAGTATCCGATCGCCACTTTGTATTAAATGAATCTGCATTTTTTGAATATCTAAATCGGGATAATCTTTTTGAAAAATGGCTTTTTTCATTTCTGCCAAGGCTCCTGCTAATTCAACTCCTGTTGGTCCTCCCCCTACCAGAACAAAATTCATCAAAGCATTTCTTTCTACTTCATCTTTTGTTAAAACAGCCTCTTCAAAATTTTCTAAAATTAAGCTTCGAATATTTAGTGACTGAGGAATAGTTTTCATAGACATTGAATTATGTTCAATTTCTTTATTCCCAAAATAATTCGTTTTAGATCCAGTAGCAATAACCAAATAATCATAATGTATATCGCCTATTTCTGATAAAACTTTTTGATGATTCGTATCAATTTCTCTTACATTAGTCAATCTAAAGTAAAAATCCGTACATCCTTGAATTACTTTACGAATAGGATATGCTATAGAACCTGCTTCTAATCCTCCTGTAGCAACTTGATACAATAAAGGCTGAAATGTATGATGATTGTGTTTATCAATCAATACGACTTGAAAATTTTTATTTCTTAGTTTTTTGGCTAACGCAATACCTGCAAAACCACCGCCAATTATAACAACTCTTTTCTTTGAACTTTGTGGAATATTCATTAGTTAAAGGACTTGACATTTTTAAAGTTTTAAAATTAAGAAATATCTCTATAAAAAGATTATTAATACCATTTAAACTTAAAAAATACGGGATTAAAAAGTAAAATTCTCGATATGTTTTTTCATTTTAGAAATAACTCGAAAAGACGGTTGAGTATATAATTGAAATCATCGTTAGTTCGAGTGCGAAGCGCATCGAAAACCAACACTAATTTTTATTGCTTTTGTAGGATAGTGCCTAAATCAGCATACAGTTTGTCACTCCGGTAAGGAGGAGTCCTATAATCAACATTATGTGATTTTTCTCTTTGGTAAAATGAAAGATTGCGAACTTTTGGACAGTCTCAAGGTTAAAAAATAGTATTATGAGGAAATTTCAAAGTTTAAATGGTATAAGAAGGCTCTAAATCTTTTCTACAAATTATTTATTACTACTGCTTATCTAATCTTTTATATACTTTAACAACTATTTAAAGCATTCTGATTTTCTATTCTGTAAAGTATGTAATATTTTAGCCTTTTGAAAAAAGTATATTGTGAGAATCTTAAAAAAAATAAAAGTTAATCCCATAATTATAAAAGAAAAATTACTTCTTTGGGCAGAAAATTTTCGCGAAGTAGCCTACCTAAACAGTAATGACTATCCACAACAATATAGTTCTTATGACTTAATTGTTGCCGTAGATGCTTTTACTTCCCTAAAAACAGACTATTTTAATGCTTTTGATGATTTAAAACAATATCAACAACAAACCAATGATTGGCTATTTGGTTACTTATCTTACGACCTAAAAAATGATATTGAATTACTAAATTCTAAAAATCATGATGAATTAAATTTTTCTGATTTATTTTTTTTCAACCTAAAAAAATATTTTTCTTAAGAGGAAATGAACTAGAAATTGCTTATTTAAATATGTGCGATGATGAAATTGATTCAGATCTTGAAGAAATATTGCAGAAAAACAAAAAGGAAACCAAAAAATCTGCAATTATAATAGAACAACGTGTTTCAAAAGAGCATTATATAAAAAAAGTGAACCAAATGTTGACTCATATTCATAGAGGTGATCTTTATGAAGCTAACTTTTGTATGGAGTTTTATGCTAAAAACGTTAAAATCATTCCTTCTGAAATTTTTCAAGAATTAAATAAAATTTCAGAAGCTCCTTTTGCTTGTTTTTTAAAAAATCATATCCATTATTTGCTATGTGCTTCTCCTGAGCGTTATATAAAGAAAGAAAATCAAAAAGTTATCAGCCAACCTATTAAAGGAACTTCTAAACGATTTGAAGATCTCATTTTAGATACAAATTCTAAAACTGAATTAGAACAGAATCCAAAAGAACGGTCTGAAAATATTATGATAGTGGATTTAGTCCGAAATGATTTAGCCCAAACAGCTATAAAAGGTTCTGTAGAAGTAGAAGAATTATGTAAAATTTATTCTTTCAAACAAGTACATCAAATGATTTCAACGGTTATTTCTGGAAGTAAAAAGCACAACTAATCCTGTTGATATTATAAAAACCACTTTTCCTATGGGAAGTATGACTGGTGCTCCTAAAATCTCGGCTATGCAAATTATAGAGGAATTAGAAGAAACCAAAAGAGGTTTGTATAGTGGAGCCGTAGGCTACTTTACTCCTTCTGGTAATTTTGATTTTAATGTAGTCATTCGCAGCATTTTATACAATTCTAACACTCATTATCTTTCTTTTTCTGTGGGCAGTGCTATTACCGCATTATCTGACCCTGAACAAGAATACGAAGAATGTTTATTAAAGGCTAAAGCCATGCGTGAAGTATTAAGTTAAAAAAATCAATATTATTATAAATCCATCAAAAAATATTTAATTTTCACAATTTTTCTCTAGTATCCTATTTACTTTTATAGTTTGCCATTAAAAAATTAATTATGTCATTCCTATTACTTCTATACTGGTTCCAACGAAGTCTAAACAATATAAGAATAAGGTTTTCTACAAATCTTTTGATTATAAAATACAGAAATACTCAATGTATAATTTGAACACCTATATTGTATCAAATTAAAAAAAGGGATCTATACTCCTAGTTTAGATTTTTTAAATAATTTCAATCTCAATTATTACTAATAAAATTCAATGAACAAAAATGCTGATACAATTACAGAATCACATTAATAAAAACCTTCCCTTTTTAAATGATAAAAAATTACTTCTAGCTGTTAGTGGTGGTATTGACAGCATGATTTTATTAAACTTGTTTTCAAAATTAAACTTACAAATAGCTATTGCACATTGTAATTTTCAATTAAGGGGTGAAGAAAGTAATAAGGACGAAGAATTTGTAAAATTTGAAAGTCAAAAATTAAAAGTTAAAAGTTTTATTAAAATTTTTGAAACGCAAATATATGCGAACGACAATAAACTTTCTATTCAACAAGCAGCACGCGAATTACGCTATAATTGGTTTTATGAATTATTAAACACACAACGATTTGATTATTTGCTAACCGCACATCATTTAGATGATTCGTTAGAAACATTTTTAATCAATTTCACCCGTGGTACAGGTATTGAAGGACTAACAGGAATCCCACAAATCAATGATAAAATTATACGCCCTTTATTAATTTTTTCTCGTGAAGAAATTGAAAAATACGCAGCAGAAAATAATATTCAATGGAGAGAAGATGCAAGCAATGCTTCTGATAAATATTTCAGAAATAAAATTAGACATCACATAGTTCCTATTCTAAAAGAATTGAATACGAATCTATTAAGTTCTTTTCAAAATACAATTAAAAATTTAAAACAAACTGAGTCTCTTGCAAGTCATTCTATTTATAATAAATTGGAAGAAATAGCAATTAAAAAAGGAGATGACATTTATTTTGATGTTGTAAAATTACAAACTTTACCAAATTATAAAGCCTATTTATATGAATGGCTCAAATCATACGGCTTTCATGATTGGGATGCTATTTACGACTTAGTAGAAAATCAATCAGGTAAACAAATATTTTCCGACGACTACCGATTAATAAAAGATAGAAATATTCTTATTCTAACTACAAAACAAACTTTTATTACTTTAGAGTTCTTTATTTCTAATGAAACTAAGTACACTGAAAATCCAATAAAATTGCGTTTTTGTAACTCAGGTTACAATACAATACCTACAAAATCTTCTATTTTTGTAGATAAGGAAACGTTAAAATTTCCTTTAAAACTTAGAAAATGGCAAAAAGGTGATTATTTTTATCCATCTGGAATGAAGGGTAAGAAAAAAATAAGTAAATACTTTAAAGATGAAAAATTTTCATTAGTTGATAAAGAAGATACTTGGCTTTTACTTTCAGACGACAAAATTGTTTGGATTATCAATCATAGAGCTGATAATCGTTTTATTGCCCATTCCGAAACAAAAAACGTATTAAATATAATTTTCACAGAATGAAAAAATTACTAGCCTTTTTATTTTTTTAAGCTCTTTAGGTGCTTATTCTCAAATACTAAATCCAGTAAGCTGGAAAACAAGTGTCCAAAAAAATCAGACACTGAGTTTATTATTACTTTCGATGCAAAAATAGAACACGAATGGCATCTATTTTCACAGTTTACACCTGATGGTGGGTCTTTACCTACTGTTTTTACTTTTAAAAATGCAAAAGGAAATTACCAATTAGTCGGCAAAACATCTGAAAGTACTTATAAAAAGGTATATAGTGAGGTTTTTGAAGTAGATGAATATTTATTTGAAAACAAAGCACAGTTTAAACAAACAATAAAGCTTATTAATCCTAAAAACACAAATGTAAAAGTATATGTAGAATATCAAGTATGTAAAGAAGCTTGTATACAACAAGACAAAACATTTGATATACAATTACCCCTAACAAACACGGAAGCAGCAAAAGAAAACGTTACAAACACAGAAGTAACACCTACAGACACAACTAATAAGATAATTGCTGTTCCTTTGATCACAAAAGAAAATAAGCCATCATCAGATATTGACACAAACAATAGCTCTACTACAAAAACGGAAGATAACGATAAAAGTCTTTGGACGATCTTTTTATTAGCTTTTCTAGGAGGATTTGCTGCTTTACTGATGCCTTGTATTTTTCCGATGATACCAATGACAGTAAGTTTTTTTACAAAACAAAGCAAAACAAAAGCAGAAGGTATAAGAAATGCCATTCTATACGGATTGTCAATTATTGTTATTTACGTAATCCTTGGTTCTTTAATAACAGGTGTTTTTGGCGCAGAAGCTTTAAACGAATTATCAACAAGCGTTTGGTTTAACTTAATCTTCTTTGGATTACTAATTGTATTTGCTCTTTCTTTTTAGGCGCGTTTGAAATTGTTTTACCAAGTTCTTGGGCAACAAAGTTAGATTCACAAGCGGATAAGGGAGGAATCCTTGGAATTGCATTCATGGCTCTAGCTCTTGCGGTGGTTTCATTTTCTTGTACAGGACCTATTGTAGGAACATTATTAGTAGAATCTGCTACAAAAGGAGGAATTGCTCCTATCGTTGGAATGTTTGGTTTTTCTTTAGCTATTGCACTTCCCTTTATGCTTTTTGCTATGTTCCCTGGATGGTTAAACACTTTACCAAAATCAGGAGGATGGTTAAACACCGTAAAAGTTTCTTTAGGATTTTTAGAATTGGCTTTTGCTTTTAAATTTTTATCTAATGCGGATTTAGTTTTACAAAAGCATCTATTAGAAAGAGAATTATTCCTAGCTATTTGGATTGGTATTTTTGGTGCTTGGGCTCTGTATTTATTTGGTAAATATATGTTACCTCATGATTACGAAAAAGCTGATAAAATTGGTATTGGAAGACTCATAATGGCTATTATTGTTACCTCATTTACTTTTTATATGATTCCTGGGTTATGGGGAGCTCCTCTTAAAATTTTAAGCGGATTAACACCTCCATTAAATTATGCAGAAAGCACAAATGGTTTAGGTTCTTCTTCCGCTGCTTCAAAATCAGAATTACCTGAACACGCGCATTACGGACCGCATAACATTGTTACTTTTGATGATTACGAAACAGGTTTAGCATACGCAAAAGAAGTTAACAAACCTGTCCTTCTGGATTTCACAGGAGATGCTTGTGCTAATTGTAGAAAAATGGAAGATAATGTATGGTCTAACCCTGAAGTATTATCTATCTTACAAGAAAAAGTTGTTATCATTTCTTTAGTTTGCGACCGAAAAATTGAATTACCAAAAGAGCAACAATATGTTTCAAAAGCAACAGGTAAAGAAATCATAACAATTGGTAATAAATGGAGTGATTTCCAAATTACGAGATACAAAAGCAACTCTCAACCTCTTTATGTAGTTTTAGATTCTAACGGAAATGACTTGTCTAAACCTATTGGCTTTTCAGGTATAGATGAATATAAATCTTGGTTAGAAAACGGCATCAATAATTTTAAAAAATAATTATGAATCCCCAATTAATACAAAATCATTTAAAGGAGTATTTAAGTTCACTCCACATTTTAAATGAAGATGAAATTAATTGGGGATCTTCTTTTTTAAAATCATTATTCTAAAAAAATCTGATTTTTTTATCAAACAAGATGAGCCTTGCTTGCTTTTAGGTTTTATTGCAAAAGGAATGGTCAAAGCTTACTCTGTAGATCATTATGGTAAAGAAAACATTTATTGTTTTGGTATTGAAAACGATTTTGTAACTATTTTAACTAGTTTTCAAAATAAAACACTTTCTACAAAAAACATACAGGCAATAGAAGATAGTTTATTACTTACTATTACCTTAGAAAATTTAAACCTACTTATTAAAAAAAGTACTAATTGGGAAAAAGTTGCACAACATATTATACAAAAAGAGTATTTAGAAAAAGAACGTTTTTTACAACTTTTTCATCATCAATCAGCAAATTTAAAATTTCGAAACCTAATTAAGTTTTATCCTTTTCTTCTTACCCGAGCTAAAACAGAAGATATAGCTTCCTTTATAGGAATTACTACTCGTACATTAAATAGGGCTAAACTACATTTTTATCAAAAAGAATAAGACAAATGTCTTTTTTTACTCATTTTTTCTGTTCTATTTTCGTTTCATATAAATTTTTAAGATTCATTTTTGAATATTTAAACCAAAATATCTTTTTTATATGATAAAAAAAATAGCACCCGAAGTATTTCATATTCCTTTATTACCCCGAAATAGTGTAAACTGTTATATTATAGAGGGAGTATTAGTAGATGCTGGCATAAGAAGTTCTTTTTCTAAAATAAGAAAAGCAACAGAAGAAATCCCTATTTATGCACACGCGTTAACACATGCTCATCCTGATCACCAAGGCGCATCGCAATTAATTTGTCATACTTTAAACATCCCTTTGTATTGTCATACAAAAGAGGTAGAAAGAGCTGAATCTGGATTGGCAACTAAAGATTATCCTTCACCTAAAAATATGATTTCTTTATTACAACAAAAATTTTGGGCAGGAAAAGGAATAAAAGTAAACAAGGTACTTCGAGAAGGAGACTTTTTGGGTGAATTTAAAGTAATTGAAACGCCTGGACACTCTGATGGACATATTGCTTTTTTTAGAGAAAAAGATGGTGTTTTAATTGCTGGTGATGTAGCTACAAACATGAACCTAATTACAACTCAAAAAGGTTTGTATTTACCTCCTTATCTATTTACTTCTAATCTTAAAGAAAATCTTTATTCTCTACAAAAAATAGCTAAACTCAATCCGCGTATTTTGTGTTTTGGGCATGGCTCTGTTTTTTACAATCAGGATAAAAAATTTGAAAAATTCGTAGCTAAAGAATTTGAAAAACATTTATCTATATAAACTTTTCAGTAAAAATAGTAAGATAATTTTTTATTTTTTTTCTATTGTCTTGCTATTTTTAGCAATTCTTGTGATATTAAATTTTGCTTTAAACCCTGTGGCCAATCCCCATTTATCGCCCATCAAAATTTTAGATTGGCTATCTGTAAACAAAAATTCCCCTGTATTAGGAGTAAAAGTTCCTTCGTTTAGAGCTTCAATTTCTATATGATTAATCCCTTCTGTAAGATAAATTATTACTTTCTTTCTAAATCCTTCTAAATACAAATAGTCAGTCACATTTTTGCCGTTTACCCAAACTTGAACCTGATCTCCATCTACCTCTCCGAAATCTCGATAGTTTAAGGTTATGGTTTCTGAATCTATAGTAAAATCTCCAAAATATTGATGTTTTCTAAACTCTTTTGGATCCAAAACACCTTCTTTAATCTGAGGCTTTAGCTTATCATTCATTTTTTCTGCATAAAGCTTTCCTAAGTCTAGATCACTACCTCCTCCTGTCATTTGCATTTCTTTATCTGTTTTAGGTAAATCATATTTTTTAGGAGGTACTCTAAACAATTTAGGCTCAAAAGGTTTATTTAACGAATATTGAGGAGCTATTTCTTGTTGTTCTTTATTTTTACTAGGTTCAGGAATATCTATTCGTGGTATTTTTAACGAAGGCAATCGTTTTCCATCGTTTTGCGCTTGCAACTTGAAACATACAAAAACTACAGTTATAAAAATTTGGTATCGTATCATACGGGTATATCAAAAATCTTTCTTTTTCTTATCTTTTTAAAAGGTTTATTCTTTTTAAAAAAAGTTTTTAGGGTATACGCTTGGCTTCTTCCCAAAAAACATCCATTTCAGCAAGTGTCATATCCGAAAGGTCTTTGCCTAACACTTTTGCTTTTTGTTCTAAATAGGTAAACCGTTTAATAAATTTTTTATTCGTTCTTTCCAAAGCGTCTTCTGGATTAATTTTTAAAAAACGAGCGTAATTAATCATTGAAAAAATGACATCTCCAAACTCTGCTTCTATTTTATCTTGATTTCCTTTTTTTACTTCTTCTTGTAATTCTTGTAACTCTTCTTGTATTTTATCCCATACTTGATATGATTCTTCCCAATCAAAACCTACTCCTTTTACTTTATCTTGTATCCTACTGGCTTTAACCATAGCAGGCAATGATTTAGGTACTCCTTGTAAAACTGATTTTTTACCTTCTTTGAGTTTTAGTTTTTCCCAATTTTGTTTTACTTCTTCTTCATTATTTACTTCTACATCTGCATAAATATGAGGATGACGATGAATGAGTTTATCAGAAATAGCATTGGCTACATCAGCTATATCAAAATGTTGAGTTTCACTACCTATTTTTGAATAAAAAACAATATGGAGTAATAAATCTCCTAGTTCATTTTTAATTTCATTTATATTATTATCTAATATAGCATCTCCCAACTCATAGGTTTCTTCTATGGTCAGATGACGTAAACTTTCTAATGTTTGCTTTTTATCCCATGGACATTTTTCGCGAAGTTCGTCCATAATGTCCAGTAGACGATTAAAAGCTTGTAGTTGTTCTGAACGTGTATTCATATTGTTTTTTATAAAAAATAATAGGTTTACTAAATAACAAAAAATCCTGCATTTGTTGATCAAATACAGGACTTATATTTTTGTTAAAATTACAACTGATTATTCTTCAGATTTTGCTTTTTTTGTAGCTCTTGGTTTTTTTGGTTTTTCTTCTTTTTCACCAGTTGCTTCTTCTTTTTTGGCTCTAGTTGCTCTCGGCTTTTTTGGTTTTTCTTCTGTTACTTCTTCTGTTTTTGTTTCTTCAGCTAAAACCACTAATCCTTTTGCTTGTAGTATATTATACCAATTCAAGATTTTTTTACATCAGAAGGATATACTCTATCTTGATCGTAATCTGGTAAAATTTCTCCAAAATATGCTAATAAAGCAGCTTTATCCTCTTTTAAACGAGGGGCTTCACCACCATTTTCTTTTTTGGCAATAGCACTCATTACATCTACTAATGGTTTTTCTTCTGAGTAAGTGTATACTGATATTTCAGATAATAGACTTACATTACTTTGCATACCTACTGTTACCTTTTTACCATCAACTAATGATTCTGCTACGAAACCAGTTCTTGTTTGCATTTTTAAAGCATATAAACCTGGCTTTCCTGAAATGGCTAATATTCTTTCTAAATTCATTTTGTTAAATTATTTTTATTGCTCCTCTATAGAAAGAGCAATTATATTACTTTTATTTTATTTTTGCAAAACGCATACGGTAATCAGGTCGAGCCTTTCCTTCCATAATGTTTTGTAATTTCTTTTTATTAAAGTTTTTTTAAGGTTGAAATTTTATCTGTAAATAAAATACCTTCTATATGATCGTACTCGTGTTGAATTACACGCGCCACTAATCCGTCGTATACTTCTGTTTTCTTTTCAAAATTTTCATCAAAATATTCGATGGTTATCTGTTCATGTCGATATACGTCTTCACGAACATCTGGAATACTTAAGCAACCTTCATTAAAAGCCCACTCTTCTCCTTCTTCTTTTAGTATTTTAGCATTAATAAATGTTTTCTTAAACCCTTTTAATAATGTTGCTTCTTCTTTTGATAAGTCTTCTGTATCACTAAATGGTTCTGTATCTACAATAAATAAACGGATGGCTAAACCTACCTGTGGAGCTGCTAGTCCTACACCGTGTGCTTTGTACATGGTTTCGTACATATTAGCAATTACTTCTTTCAAATTAGGATAATCCTTTGAAATATTTTCACCTACTTTCCGTAACACAGGATCTCCGTAACCTACAATTGGATATATCATTCTTCTATTTTTTCAAAATAAATTCGGGTATGCAAAAGTACGAATACTTTTACACATTTAATTTTAAAACTTCATTTGTTTTTTGACGAATTTCTTTTGTCATTTGAGGGTTTTTATTCAGCTCTTGACCATAAGAAGGAATCATCTCTTTTAGTTTGGCTTGCCAAGCATCGCTTTTAATTTTTTGAGGAAAACATTTTTCGAGTAATTCAATCATGATTGAGGTAGCTGTTGATGCTCCTGGAGAAGCTCCTAGTAATACAGATAATGATCCATCGGCAGCAGCTACAACTTCTGTTCCGAATTCTAAAACTCCGTTTCCGTTTTTATCTTTTTTTATAACCTGAACTCGCTGTCCTGCTGTTTCTAATACCCAGTCTTCTTTTTTTGCAGAAGGAACATATTCTTTTAAGGCTTTCATTCTATCATTAGTAGATTGAAATACTTGCTCTATTAGATATTTTGTTAAAGGTATATTTTTAATTCCTGCTTGTAACATAGGTTTTATATTATCCATTTCTATGGATGAGATCAAATCGAAATAGGATCCATTTTTCAGGAATTTTGTTGAAAAACCTGCATAAGGTCCAAACAGTAATTCTTTTTTTCCGTTTATTACACGTGTATCTATATGGGGTACAGACATAGGTGGTGCGCCCACTGAGGCTTTTCCATACACTTTTACGTCATGTTTTTTGATTACTTCTTCGTTGGTACATCTTAACCATTGTCCGCTTACTGGAAATCCACCATATCCATATCCTTCCAGGAATATTAGCTTTCTCTAATAGTAACAATGAGCCTCCCCCTGCTCCTATGAATACAAATGGTGTATAGATTTTTTTCTTTTCACCAGTGGTAAGATCCGTTATTTTTAGACGCCATTTACCATCTTCTTTTTTTCGTAGTTTCTTAACTTCATGATTAAAATGCAAACTTACTCCATCTAAGCTTTCTAAGTATTTAAAAAGACTTCTTGTTAACGCGCCAAAATTAACATCTGTACCGTATTTCATTGTTGTACATGCAATATCAGTATTAGATTTTCGTCCTTCCATTACTAATGGAGCCCATTTTTTTATAACTTCTGGATCTTCTGAGTATTCCATTTCTTTAAACAACTCGTGTTTTTGTAAGGCTTCAAAACGTTTACGTAAGTATAGAACATTTTCTTTTCCCCATACAAAACTCAAATGTGGAACAGATTTAATAAAAGACTCTGGATTGGCAAGCAATCCTTTTTCAACTAAATAAGCCCATAACTGACGAGATACTTCAAAAGCTTCTGATATTTTGACTGCTTTTTTTACTTCTATTGTTCCGTCTTGTTGTTCTGGGGTATAATTAAGTTCGCAAAATGCCGCATGTCCTGTTCCTGCATTATTCCACGCATCAGAACTTTCGGCTGCTGCCACATCTAAGCGTTCAAAAATTTGAATCTTAATACCTGGTTCTAATTGTTTTAATAACAAACCTAAGGTAGCGCTCATTATTCCAGCGCCAATTAACACTACATCTGTTTCTTGATTTTGAGTTGTTGCTGCCATTCTAGTAAATTGTGATGCAAAGATACATCGTAAAAGTATTATTTTTTTACAATTTTTTAGGTAACGAATTAATTCTACAAAAATTGTAAAGAATGTTAAATCATTTTTCTAGTTAAATAATCTTTGAGCATAATTGTTGCTGAAATTTCATCTATCAACGCTTTATTTTGACGTTGCTTTTTTTTGAGTCCACTATCAATCATAGTCTGAAAAGCCATTTTAGATGTAAAACGTTCATCTACTCGGACTATTTTTATTTCTGGAAATTGCTTAGAAAATTTTTGAACGAAAGTTTCCACAAATGGAGCACTTTCTGAGGGTTGTCCATTCATTTGTTTAGGATCACCTATTAAAACTTTTTCTACATTTTCCTTTTGGAAATAGTTTTTCAAAAAATCTAAAACTTCTGAAGAAGCTACCGTAGTAAGCCCTGAAGCTATAATCTGAAAATCATCCGTTACAGCAATACCTGTACGTTTTACGCCATAATCTATCGCTAAAATTCTTGACATGAATTAAAAATTTCAACAAAAATAGCTAAAACTTTGATTTTAGCTTTGCTTCAAATCATTTATCTTTGCTCAAAATAAAAATCACATGCAAAATTTACAGAATATAATAGAAAAAGCTTGGGAAGATAGGTCTTTATTACAGGAAGAAGCTACACAAAAAGCTATTAGAGAAGTCATAAATTTACTTGATGCAGGAACATTAAGAGTAGCAGAACCTATTTCTGATGGATGGCAAGTAAATGAATGGGTAAAAAACGGGTTGTAATGTTTTTCCCTATTCAAAAAATGGAAACTTTTGAGGTAGGTATTTTTGAGTACCATGATAAAATGCCTTTAAAAAGAATTATGCTGAAAAAGGAATTCTGAGTGGTTCCAAACGCCGTAGCGAGACACGGAGCGTATATTTCATCAGGTGTAATTATGATGCCTTCTTATGTAAACATAGGAGCTTATGTAGATGCGGGCACAATGGTAGACACATGGGCTACAGTAGGAAGTTGTGCTCAAATAGGAAAGGATGTTCACCTTAGTGGTGGTGTAGGTATTGGAGGGGTTTTAGAACCACTACAAGCTGCTCCTGTGATTATTGAAGATGGTGCTTTTATTGGCTCTCGTTGTATTGTTGTGGAAGGAGTTAGAGTAGAAAAAGAAGCTGTTTTAGGAGCTAATGTTTGTCTTACTGCCTCTACTAAAATCATAGATGTAACGGGGGTCAGAACCTGTAGAATACAAAGGCGTTGTTCCTGCTAGAAGTGTGGTTATACCTGGTAGCTATGCTAAAAAGTTTGAAGCTGGAGAATATCAAGTTCCTTGCGCATTAATAATTGGAAAACGTAAAGCTTCTACTGATTTAAAAACATCTTTAAACGATGCTTTAAGAGAATACAATGTAGCTGTATAACCTCAATTAATAGCATAAACATTTAAATAAATGAAAATAGGATACGAAGCTAAACGCGTATTTCATAATAAAACAGGTTTAGGAAATTATAGCAGGGATTGCGTTAGAATCCTTGCTACTTTTTTTCAGAAAATCAGTATTTTTTGTACAATCCTAAAAAAGCAAGTACTGTTTTATTTCCTTTTAATAAAAGTAATGTAGAAGAAAAACTTCCTTTTTCTAGCTTTTATAAGAAGTTTTACAATATATGGAGGCAATTTGGAATTTTATCTGATCTTAAAAGAGATGAAATAGCGTTATTTCATGGTCTTTCGGGAGAACTCCCTAGCGGTCTTCAAAAAAATGGGATTAAAAGTATTGTAACAATACATGACTTAATTTTTGTACGGTATCCTGAGTTATATTCTTTTTTTGATCGAAAAATTCATTTTTATAAATTCAAAAAAGCTGCTCAAGAAGCTGATCTTGTTATTGCTATAAGCAAGCAGACTAAAGAAGATATTGTTCATTTTCTAAAAATTCCTGAATCTAAAATTAAAGTTGTTTATCAGGGTTGTCAAGATGTATTTAAGATGATTTATGCTACTGAATTACAAGAAGAAGTTTTAAAAAAATTTAATTTACCGAAACAATTTGTATTAAATGTAGGAACTCTAGAAACTCGAAAAAATGCACTCAATATAGTAAAAGCGATAAGAGATATAGACACTCATTTAGTCCTTATAGGTAAAGAAACTCCTTACACGAAAGAAATTCATCAATATATAAATAAGCATCAAATTCAACACAAAGTAAGCTTTTTAAAAAATGTAAGCAATGAAGAATTAGCTATTATTTACCAGTTGGCAAGTGTTTTTGTGTACCCTTCTATTTTTGAAGGATTTGGCATTCCTATTATAGAAGCTCTTTTTTCGAAAACCCCTGTTATTACTACTCATTCGGGTGTTTTTCCTGGAAGCTGGTGGTCCAAATAGTTTATATATCAACCCGAATAATCCAGAAGAAATAAAAGAAAAAATTGAATGGGTACTCAATAATCCTCATGAGGCTGAAATCATTTCTAAAAAAGGTTTTGAATATGCTCAGCAATTTTCTGACGAGGTAATTGCAAATAATTTAATGGATTGTTATCTCTCTTTATTTTGATATAAATCATACAATTTTGCATATTTTAAAAAACTTCCAAAGGCTGAAAACATACTCCACACAAACCCTTCGTAACCATTTAATATGTTACGATGTATAAAATATACTCTAATAAATTCGAAGGGAAATTTGATGAAAGGCTTCAATAATGAAGCCTTTTTTTTCTTTTTCAAAAAGAGTTCACCGCTCAACAAAGAATATTTGATTTGTTTTTGTATGGCAGTAGAAATATCAAAGACTGTATAATGTAACATTTCATTTGATAAGACTCCTGTTTTGCCTTCTACTTTTATGGTTTCATGGACTTTATCTGGTGTAAAACTTCCTACTGTTTTATCAAATAGTCTCAAAATTGGTTTTTTATTTTCATTTCCATATTGAAAGACTTTATTTAAAAAAACATGTGTTCTTGGTATTAAAAATCCGCTTTTAGTGCTTTGTTCTAAATCTAATTTTTGAATTTCATTTATTAACTCATCTGAAAGAACCTCATCAGCATCTAAGGACAACACCCATTTATTAGTTGTTTGTTGAAGTGCAAATTGTTTTTGTTGTCCAAAATTTTCAAATTTATTATAAATTATTTTAGCTCCATATTGTTCACAAATGGCAACAGTTTGATCAGAACTTCCTGAATCTACAATTAGTATTTCATTAGCCCAGTATAACTTTTCTAAACATTTAGCTATTATATTTTCTTCGTTAAAAGTTATAATAAAGACAGATATTTTCATTTTATTTAATTGTTGCTATAAATTCTTTAAATGTTCCAAATATTTTATTTTTTTTCTTAAAATAAAGAATAAAATTATCTAATCGTTTTATTAATGGATCACCACTGTTTTTGACAACATATTTTGGGAAATTAAATTTTTCTGGCTGATTTAAATCTATAAATTCCCAAGGATGCAAGTATATATTTAAATAACCATCTTTATTATATGTCCAATTAGCCAATAGTTTATAAACCCACATTGGTAAATTATGGAAAGATAACCAAAACAACGGAAAACGTACCCAAGGACTTACTGAAGCTGGAATTTGTAAAACTTGGTCTTGATAAAAATAGTTCCTTGGTTTGTTTAGATTATTATAGCGTCCTGGCAAAAACGTTGGATTTATAGATGAATTATATGTATAACCTGCTTTTTGAATTTCTTTTTCATCTACTGGATACATACGAGGCATTCTAAAACCTATTACTTCCTTACCTGTTAATTCTTCTAGTTTATCTTTTGACTCTTTAAGATGTTTTATTTCAAAATCTGTATGATAATAGTTATGTGAGGCTATTTCGTGTCCTGACTGAATGATACGATCTATGACTGTTTTTGCATTCATAGCAAAAGTGGCGGTGGAAAAGAAAGTAGCTTTAATCTGATGTTTATCTAATAGGTCTAAAATTTTGTTGGTTCCATCAATAGAAATAGACATTTGTTCTTCAAATGCAATTTCTTTACCATATTCAAAAGGCATATCAAACTCTTCTATATCAAAACTTAATAAAATCATACTTAATTTTTATAATTAGTGTCTCGAATTAAATAATTAGGTCTTCCTTTAGATTGCATAAATAATTTACCTACATAAATTCCTATAATTCCTAAAACAATCAGATTTAAGCCTCCAAAAAACACAACTGTACTTATAAGAGAAGCCCATCCTGAAATTACGTGTCCATGATAAATACTAAATAGGATATAAAAAAGGTACCCTATAAAAGAAGCTAATGTAACGAACAATCCTAGCAAAACTGCCAGATACAAGGGGCGTGTACTGAAAGATGTGATACCTTGTAGTGCAAAACGGAACATTTTTTTTACTGTATACTTACTTTGTCCTGCAAATCGTTTTGCAGGTTGAAATGAAATTCCGTATTGTCTAAACCCAAGCCAATTTATTAATCCTCTAATAAATAATTCATTTTCAGAAAAACCAGAAAAGACTTTTGCTACACGTTGATCCATCAGTCTAAAATCCGCGGTACCTGGCTCAAATTTAACTTCTGAGAGATAGTTCATCAAGCTATAGAATCCTCGAGATGTTTTTTTCTTAAAAAGGGAAAGATTTTCATCTTCTTCTCTAATAGTATATACTACATCAAATCCTTCTTCCCATTTAGCTAATAATTGAGGTAATAATTCAGGTGGATGTTGCATATCTCCATCCATTGTTATAATAGCATTTACTGAATCTACTACAATATCTACTCCTGCTTTTAGTGCATTTTGATGTCCAAAATTTTTGGATAATTCGATATAAAATAATTTATCGTCTTTTTCCGAAAATTTCTTTAATATGGATAATGTTGAGTCTTTACTTCCATCATCTACGAAAACTAATTTATATTCATAATTAAGAGTTGAAAAAACTTGATGTAAAGAATCAACCATAACTTTTAGATTTCCTGATTCATTATAAGCAGGAATTACTACAGCTATTTTTTTATTATTTGTCATTTTCCAACCTTGTATGATTATTATTTGAAGTAGGCAGTACTAACATTTCATATACTATTTTAAGCCAGACTAATACGCAAGGTAGAGCCTTTAAAGCATAGGGGTTAATATACTTTTCTCTTATAAATTTTGGAAATAAGTCAGTCGGAGAAAAACTCGTTAATAATATGGCTAAAACAAATAAAAACCAATCTACTTCAGTAATAGCTTTTCCTTTTAATACAAACCAAATGGCTACTCCAAAAAATGCAATTATATAGGTGGGTGATTCTGATCCTGAACTAAATATTACTGTAAATATTAAGACTGAAGCCAATAAGAGTAATTGAAATTTCCTATCCTTGAACGCAGACCATCTTAGATAAGGCATTCCAAAAAGCATGACTCCTACTCCTAAAAAGGTAAATTAGACCATTCTGCATGTCCTGAAATACGTCTAAACATTCACATTACAGAAATATCTTGTCTAGAAGTAAATGACGCATTTTCGTTGTTTTTTACTACTAATCTTTCAAACCACTCAATGTATGAATGATAAACAAAACTAGGCGATGAAATAAACATGGGCAATACAAATAAAAGGGCACTCCACAAAACAAGCCCGCCAATAAATTTAGGTTTGTTCTTGATGAAAAAGAAAAAAGCTAACCCAACAATTCCATATAATTTAATAAAAACCCCTAAAATTATACAAAAGGCGGCCCAAAGTTCTTTTTCTTCAATGATAAAAACATAGGTAAGAATTATCAACGCAGTCATAATTGGATTGAATTGTAATCCTAAATTAGATGTTATAAATTCATTTAAACAAATCCATAAAATCAAATTTATTTTTTGGGTATTCAAGGGAAGTTTAGAAACACTCCATACCAGCAAAAAAGCGTTAAAACAATTCCATAATACAATCCCAATGGCATCAGGTAAAATGGCAAATGGAGCTATAAATATACCAAATATAGGACCATAATGATTATGATCAAAATATAAACTAGGATACTCTGCATACAAAGATTGTTTTTCTAATGTATGCCAAAAAACATTTTTAAAGATTAAATAATTATTATAGCTTCCTCTTGCAAATTGTTTTATAGCTGAAACAGCCGAAATAATTATCCAAATTATTGCTATATTTTTTGGATTTTGAAAAAAACTAACTCTGAAAATATTTTTTATCTTTTCAACCATTTTTCTTTGAACTTTTTCTTTGCAATTACCTTCTTTTGAAAGGCAGATGTATGATATACTAATTTCTCAAAAACTTCTTGTTTTGTTTTACCATAAAGAATGGCATATTCTTCACTTATGACTTCTATTTGATCTTGTCTTGGAGTAATTCTCTCCATATTTTTCATCCTTTGATCAAAAGTCATATTGGTATGAAATTTCATTCTATTTAAATCTACAAGATAAAAATCATATCCTCCTGTGTTATTTTTCTTGATTAATGTATTACCAGGTGAGTGATCTAAGAACTCTATTCCCTCGCTATGGAGTAAAAAAGTAAATTTTACAAATTCTTTTAAGACTCTTATATGATCTGATTCTTCTATTGGCAAGTCTAATAGGTCTCTAAAAAGAAAATCATATTGAATATGCTCACATACATAATAACTATCTTTCAAAGTAAACAAAGAAAAATTTTCATAATAACCTACTGGTAAAGGAGTCCCTATTCCTTTTTTGTTAAAAGATGAGCATATTCATAAGAACGTCTTGCTTTTGATTTTCGAAAAAATTTATATACAACACCGTTAAACAATGAAGGAATTTTAAAGATTTTCACATTCAATACTTTCCCTTCGTAAGGAATAGTTTTTATCTGATTTCTTGTTCCTATCGTAAAATTGGTCCCTTTTTCTTTTAGTTGTAGCAATAAGTCTTGAATCCCTCTATCCATGAAACAAATTTTAATGAGGACAAAAATAACTTAAAATTAATATCTTTACGCTTTTTATTAGAATAAAATGAGTCAAAAAATTTGTGTTATTAGTTTTGATCACTGGAATTATGATTATCATATTGTTGCAGAACTTAAAAAACTAGGCCATGAAAGTCACCATATAAAAATTGGAAATTTAAAATACAAGAATTTTATTGAACGATTAGCCAATACTTGTTCTAAAATTTTTTTAGGCAAAAACCCTAAAATCAAAAAACGTCAAGAGTATATATTATCAACATTAAAGCAATTAGGAAAACAAGATCAAATTTTAGTTATAAATCCAGAACTCATAGAGCTTGAGTATCATTTAGAAATAAAAAAGTTTACGAATAAATATCTAGCATACCTATATGATAGCATAGAACGAAATCCGATTAACCATTTACCACCTAGTATTTTTGATAAAATATATTCTTTTGACATTAAAAATTGCAAAGAACATTGCTTTATCAAAACATCCAATTATATTTATACTGTGGAAAATAAACCCGCAGAGAATATAACCCAGAATTTCATTTACATTGGTTCTATTGACGAAAGAATTGAGTTATTGAATCAAATAGGTGAAATATTAAAAAGGAAAAAACTTTCTTTTAGCTTTTACAGTGTTGGTAAAAAATCTTGGATTTATAACTTTAAGAAGAAATGTTTAGGTTGTTATCCTAATATTATTTTTAAAAGAAAACGTTTTAGTCAATCTGAAACATTAGACTTATATAAGCAAAGTTCTGTTATAATAGACATTATACGAAAAAACCAAAGCGGTTTGAGTTTTAGGATTTTTGAAGCATTGGGTCTTAATAAAAAAATAATTACAAACAATCCTTCTATACAAAAGTATGATTTGATTAAAATTAATTCTATTTTTTATTTAAACGACCTTAATGAACTTGACAATATTGATAATTTTCTTAATTCTGATACAAAAATTGATGAATTAATTATGAAACAGTATAAGTTAACGAACTGGGTACAAAAGATTTTCTCTCTATAAAGAAAGATATTCTAAAAGACTTTAATTTGTTATTTAAATCAAAGGGAGAAATCATATTATTAATGTTATATGATTTCTCCTGATATTGAAATAACTAGATGTTAAAGCTTCGTATTTTTTTTAACATCTATTTCTAAAATTATTTTTTATAGATTACCATTTTATAATAACGCTTCCCCAAGTAAAACCTGAACCAAAAGCAGCTAATACAACTGTATCTCCTTCTTTTATTTTTCCTTGTTCCCAAGCTTCTGTTAGTGCAATAGGAATAGAAGCTGCTGTAGTATTTCCATACTCCATAATATTATTATATACTTGATCGTCTGTTAATTGGAATTTTTGCTGAACAAACTGAGAAATACGTAAATTTGCCTGATGAGGAATAAGCATGTCTATATCAGACACTTGTAAATTATTTGCTTTTAGTCCTTCCATAATTACTTCACTAAAACGAACTACTGCGTTCTTAAAAACAAATTGTCCGTTCATATAAGGAAAATAACTTTCGTCATCTGGATTATTATCTTCAATTATATCTGTTACCCAACGTTTTCCCATACCTGGCGCAATAAGAGCTAATTCTTCTGCATATTGCCCCTCAGAATGTAAGTGAGTAGATAAAATACCTTTAGATAAATCTTCTTCACGTGTTAAAATAGCTGCTCCTGCTCCATCTCCAAAAATAACGGATACTCCACGTCCTCGAGTGGTCATGTCTAATCCTCTAGAATGAACTTCTGAACCAATGACTAATATATTTTTATACATTCCTGTTTTAATATATTGATCTGCAATAGAAATAGCATATACAAAACCAGAGCATTGATTGCGTACATCTAGCGCTCCAATTGTTTTTAGTCCTAAATCACGCTGCACTAGCACTCCTGGTCCTGGAAAATAATAATCTGGACTTAGCGTTGCAAAAATCAGAAAATCAATATCATCTTTATTAATTCCTGCTCTTTCTATTGCTATTTCAGCCGCTTTTACTCCCATTGAAGTCGTTGTTTCTTCGGGACTATTTACATGGCGTCTTCTTTTGATTCCTGTTCTTTCTTGGATCCACTCATCATTGGTATCCATAATTTTAGATAAATCGTCATTAGTTACTACATTTTCTGGAACATAATAACCCAATCCTGAAATTCTAGAATGATACATACTTAAAATTTTAGTTAAAAACCAGCCAACAAAGTTAACTTAACTTACAGTATTAACAAAATTTACAACTCTTTTTTACAAATCAATAATTTTAAAAAAAACGGCTTTAAAATAACAAACCTCAAAAGACAGAACTTTAAAATTTAAAATATAACATGTTTATGAATACTAATTTTATTGGATCTTTGTTATTTAATTGATTTCCTCTTTTTATTATTTAAACTATGATTTGATTATATTATTATTTGCATTGTTGCACTCGTAAGGGCTGACTTAACGCTTTTTTCTGGTTTTGGCTTAGGAACTCTTTTTACTTCCTGTTTTTGGATTATTTTTTCCTGTTGAAATAGCAATTACATTAACAGCTATTGTTCATTTTTTCAATACTATTTTTAAGTTTTTTTTTTTGGTAAAAAGGCTGATAAAGACGTAATTCTAAAATTTGGGATACCCGCAATAATATCTGCTTTTATTACTGTATTTTCTTACATTATTAACGAATCAAAATAGCTTGTTTGAATATAAATTAGCCGACAAAGTTTTTAGAATAAGTCTTTTAAAAATTTTTATTGGTTTTTCTCTCATTTTCTTTGCATTGTACGATGTTATACCTAAACTAAAAAATTTAGAATTTAATAAAAAATATTTAAGTCTTGGCGGATTTTTAAGTGTTTTTTTGGTGGTATATCAGATCATCAAGGAGCTTTAGGAAGTGCTTTTTTAATTAGAGCAGGACTAACAAAAGAGTCATTTATTGCAACGGGAGCAGTAATTGCTTGTTTAATAGATATTTCAGGGATAAGTATTTACCCACCTAAAATTATTAACAATAATTTTAAATTAACTATAACAGCTACATTATCTGCTTTTTGTGGAATTTTTTAGGCCACCAAAATATTAAAAAAACCACCCTTCTTTTTCTTCAACAAGTAGTGGCTTTCTTATTATTTATGTATGGATTTTGTCTTATAGTGGGTTTTATATAAGCACTTCTAAAGCTACATCTAATTGTAACTCTAATATTTCACGATGTTCAAAAAAAATTGGACGACCATTAAAAGCTGCTTTAATCAAATAATGACCTCCTTTATAATAACATTGCTTAACAGTTGCTTTTAACTGTCCTTCTTCTGAAACTCTTAGTTGATGAGGATATAATAATATTGTTTCTGACAATCCATTTCTATTAATAACTAATTCATTAACTTCTCCAAATAGAGAAGCAACATATTTGTTTTTAGGATTTGTATAAATTTCTTTAGAAGGTGCTTTTACAACTAATTCTCCTCCTCTTAGTACGATGGTTTCGTCTGCAAAAGCTAAGGCATCTGTACTATCGTGGGTAGCCACAATTACAGTAATACCTTTAGACTTCAAATAAGCAAATAAATTACGTCTTAATGCGTTTTTTCTAAAATTATCAATATGACTAAAAGGTTCGTCTAAAAGCAGTACTTCGGGTTCTAAAGCCAAAACTCTTGCTAAGGCAACACGCTGTTGTTGTCCTCCACTCAACTCACTCACTTTACGTCGTGAGAAGTCTCCCATTTCTACTATATCCAATAATTCTTGGATACGTAATCGTTTAATTGCTAACAATTGATTTGATAAAAACTTCCCTACACTTTCAGATACTGTTTCATAAGGCATTAATCCAAAATCTTGTGCCATATATTTCATAAATGGCATACCTGGAACTAAATTTTGTTTAGGGCCTGTAATAATTTTATCGTTCCAAAAAAGTCTACCTTCATTTACATCGTATAATCCGTAAATTAATTTTAACAAAGTACTTTTTCCACAACCACTTTCTCCAATTAATGCAATATTTTGTCCTTTTTGAACCTCAAAATCTATAGCCTTTATAATAGGGGTATTTGTATATCCGAATGAAATATTTTTTACTTGAAGCATTTTATCAAATTAGGGGTCACAAAAATAACAAGAATATCTAAGATCCAAATATTTTTTCAACATAAATAATAAGATTTAGTTATGATTTAAAAAGAAAAATTGATATTAAAAATCTTTTTTTTAAAATTCATAATAATAAATTTAGAAAAAAGAATGGAAAGAATTGATTTTAAGAACAATCAAAAAGATATACTTGTTTCAATTATAAAATTTAAAAACACTAATTTTTGGAATTATATAGTAAGTAAAAACTTTTATGGTATTTTTGTTTTTGATAACGAAACACCTTCATCTATATGGTTTGAAAATATAGAATATGAAATCAAATCACATTCTATTTTATTTTTTTATCCTTATCAACAATTAGAATTTACATCAAATCTTTCTGGTAAATTACTTTTATTTCACCCTAATTATTTTTGTTTAGACATACAAGCTAAAGAATATGGTTGTCAAGGAGTTATTTTTCAAAATGTCTTGCAAACCCGTATCATAAGACTTTCAACTAGTGATTATAACAAAATAATACATCCATTTAATTTAATTGAAGATGAAATACGGAATACTACTATCGGAACTTATTTTCTAATTTTAAATTATATAGGGATTTTATTACTTCTATGTCTAAGAATCATAACTTCTCATAAAGAAGTTTTATTAGATACTGATTTAAATCGTTTTAAGATTTTAATAAATCAGTATATTACCTCTGAACATCAACCTAATTTTTATGCTCAAAAATTAAATATAACAACCCGAGAGCTCAATTTTATAATCAAATCTAAAACGGGCAAAACCACTCAAAAAATTTTGCATGAAAAACTAATTGCATTAGCCAAAAGTAAACTTTTTAATTCTAATTTAAGTGTTAAAGAAATTGCTTATGAATTAGGTTTTGAAGATCCTTTATACTTTAGTCGCATCTTTAAACAGCATACTCTTGTTTCTCCAAAAGATTTTCGCGTAAATTTAAAACAAAATCATATTGAAGATTTCCAGATAAAAGATTAGTTTTTTTATCCATATATCTGTTTTTTTGTCTATTCTATTATTTCTTAGCAAAAAGTAGTTTTGTTTCAGTAATGTTTAACCAATTTTAACTAACAATGAAATCAAAATTATTACAATTTGCTTTATTCAGTAGTCTTAGTATCCTAAGCTTACTTTCTTGTGAAAAAGACAATCTTGCTCCTTCCAGAGATAACTCCTTCTCTTCAAAATGAGTTTATAGGAGCATGGGACAAACAGGATACTGTAAGGATTTCCTTTTCACAAGATGGAAAATTTACAGCTCAACGATGGATTGCTTCGGATAAATCTTACGCTAACAACTTTGCTGTAGAAGGAGATTATACGTCCACAAATGGAGAAGTTACTATTAATGTTAAAAAATCAAACTTAGCTCATTTATGGTCAAATCAGAAACTAGAAAAAATTATTTTGAAAACAGAGTTAACTTCAGATAAGCAAACGGTAAAAATCAAATCTGTTACAATATACCCTACAAATTTAGATGTAAAAGATGGGGTCATTAAAAGACTATCTAATTCATTTAAAAGAAATTTAGATCCTAAAACAGCTCTCCCTTTTGAGTTGTTGACCTTAACTGACGTTATGACTTACCAACCTTCAAACTTACCTAGTATTAAGCCGTGGACTTACAAAGGGGGTGAATTTAATTTTGCGTTTAATAATTATCAATTGGGAATTTCTACGCCTGATCAAGCAACTGTTAATCTTCCTTTTTCACCAATGGGGCAACACTTGCACTTAATTATAGATGATGCTCCTTATATAGGGATTCCTAATAATCCTTTTAAATACAATCTAACTGACGGTGAACATAGTATTGTAATTGCAGCAGGACGTTCTTATCATGAAATATATAAAAATCCTGGAAGCAATCATTACGGTAAAAAGCACAATTAAGAATGGGGAAGAAATAAATAGGGTAAATACTAATCAAGAATCAGACATTTTTGCCAGCAGACCTAGGGGATCTTATTCTACAACTGACGCTAAAAGGCTTTTAATTGATTATATTCTAACAGAAGCTTCTAAAATGAATATTGATTCCAAAAAATACACCGTTAGAATTACTTTAAATCAAACGCCTTTTTGAGCGAAAAATGGGTTCCAAAGGTTTTAGAAGGACTAAACAGAATAGGAACACACAAATTAACTTTGGATTTATATGATTTAGAAACTAAAAAGATTATTTCTACCAAAAAATCTGATTTTACAATTCAATAATAACGAAAAATATGAGGTGACAAAATTAGACACCTCATATTTTACATATTGTAGTGGTTATTGTCCACTTTCATTCTTTGCATCTTGAATCATCTTTTGGTTGGCTGTAATAGCAAACTCTACACGACGATTTTGCGCTCTTCCTGCTTCCAGTATCATTGCTTGCTAATGGATCTGCTTCTCCCATACCTGTTGTAATAAAACGTGCTCCATTTAAACCTTTAGATGCTAAATAATTTTTTACTGCTTTTGAACGATCGTCAGATAGTTTTAAGTTGTACTCATCAGATCCTTTGCTGTCAGTATAACCATAAATTTTAATATCTGTATCAGCATATTCTTTAAAAACAGGCACTAATTTATCTAAATTTGCTTTTGCTTTAGTTGTTAAAGTTGCTTTATTAAAATCAAAATTAACGGAATTTTCTCCCAAAGTTAATTTAATTCCTTCTCCTACTCTTTCTACTTGTGCTCCTGGTAATGATTCGCTAATTTTTCGTGCTTGTCTGTCCATTTTATTTCCAATAACTCCTCCAGCTACACCCCCTATAACTCCTCCAAGAACAGCTCCTAACGCGCCATTGCCTCCTTTTCCAATATTATTACCTAAAACACCACCTAAAACAGCACCTGCTACGGTTCCTATTGCCGCTCCTCTTTGTGTGTTATTTGTATTTTTTATTGCTTCACAACTTGTCATTCCGCTAATCAAAAAAGTTCCTGACAGAGCGTATATTGCTATCTTTTTCATCTTTCTATCTTTTTTATTTTCTTCTAAAATGGTAAACTACTTTGCCTGCGCTATTTCCTACTTGTACTTTGTTAGTTAGATCAAATGTGTTTTGTGTTACATTTGAAACAATCAAAATATACCCAGAAGTTACCTTCCTTGGTTTTTCGCCTTCTTTGATAAACTTCAAAACCATTTGATTTTCATCTGTTACATACCATTTAATATCAGACGCATACGAAGGACAACCTACTTTATTTAGGGTCATATTACCCGAATCATTATTAGACACTAAATGCCATTCACTTCCTTCAAAACATTTTGCATCTGCAATTTCAAAGGATGTCACCTTAAAATATTCAGACCCTGCGTATTCTACCCCACTAACTACCCAATCTCCTTTTAGCGACACTTGTGTTTTTCTATTTACACTTGTTGTTACTAATGATTGTTTAGGTTTACAGGAAATCATGACACCTAACATAGCAGTCATTAAAACTAGTTTTTTCATTTTATTTTGATTTTTTACGTTTGCCAATAAAGCAAATTTAATACCAATTTAGCAATTTTTTAGTAGAAACTCTACTACAAAAACCGTCAATTTGTCACATTTTAAGAATTGGTATCTTATTTGACAATAATGATACGTATTAAATTTAAATAAATAACGTATGACAACAGAAAAATTAATGTTTCAGTAGAAAACATCTTTCCCTTAATCAAAAAGTTTTTATATAGTGATCACGAAATATTTTTACGTGAGTTGGTTTCAAACGCTACAGATGCTACTTTAAAATTGAAGCATTTGACTAGTATTGGCGAAGCTAAAGTAGAGTATGGCACTCCTATTATTGAGGTTAAAGTTGATAAAGAAGGGAAAAAACTTCATATCATTGATCAAGGTCTGGGAATGACTTCTGAAGAGGTAGAAAAATATATTAATCAAATTGCTTTTTCAGGCGCTGAAGAATTTTTAGAGAAATATAAAGATTCAGCCAAAGATTCAGGTGTAATTGGACATTTTGGTTTAGGTTTTTATTCTGCTTTTATGGTGGCTAATAAGGTAGAAATCATTACCAAGTCTTTTAAAGACGAGTCAGCAGCTCATTGGACTTGTGATGGAAGTCCTGAATTTACTTTAGTTCCTCACGATAAAAAGAAAGAGGTACTGAAATTATCCTTCATATTGCTGATGATTCTGTAGAATTTTTAGAAGAGTTTAAAATTCGCGAATTATTAACAAAGTACAACAAGTTTATGCCTATTCCTATCAAATTTGGCACTAAACAAGAAGCTTTACCTAAACCCGAGGACGCTCCCGAAGATTACAAAACGGAATATACAGAAGTAGATAATTTTATTAACAACACAAATCCTGCATGGACAAAACAACCATCAGAATTAACAGACGAAGATTACAAAAACTTCTATCGTGAGTTATATCCTATGAATTTTGAAGATCCTTTATTCAATATTCATTTAAATGTAGATTACCCATTCAATTTAACAGGTATTTTATACTTTCCTAAATTAACTGGTGATTTACAAATTCAGAAAGATAAAATTCAATTATACCAAAATCAGGTATTTGTAACAGATAATGTAGAAGGTATTGTACCTGAGTTCTTAATGATGTTAAAAGGAGTGGTAGATTCTCCAGATATTCCATTAAACGTTTCACGTTCATACTTACAAGCAGATGGTAATGTAAAGAAAATCTCTAATTATATTACGCGTAAAGTTTCTGATAAATTAAAATCATTATTCAACGAAAACCGTGAAGATTTCGAGAAAAAATGGAATGACATCAAAGTGGTTTTAGAATATGGTATGTTATCCGAAGCTAAATTTTACGAAAAAGCAGGTGATTTTGTATTATATCCTACTACTGATAATAAATATTATACTTTAGCTGAACTAAAAGAAGCTTTAAAAGATAACCAAACTGACAAAAACGGTAAATTAGTCATTCTTTATGCTTCTAATAAAGATGCTCAACATAGTTATATTGATATTGCCAAAGAAAAAGGCTATCAAGTATTATTATTGGATTCACCTATTGTTTCGCATTTGATTCAAAAATTAGAAGCTGATAATGAAAATATAACGTTTACACGTGTAGACGCTGACCATATTGATAAATTAATTCAAAAAGAGGATACTGCAATTTCTAAATTATCTGATGAAGAAAAGGAAAAATTAAAAAATGCAATTGAAATAGTAGTTCCTAAAGAAAACTATACCGTTCAAATGGAAGCTTTAGAAAGCACCTCTGCCCCATTTATGATTACACAACCAGAGTTTATGCGTCGTATGAAAGAAATGAGTCAAACTGGCGGTGGCGGTATGTTTGGTATGGGAAATTTTCCTGAAATGTACAATTTGGTAGTCAACACAAACTCTGAACTGGCTACAGCTATCTTAAACAGCAATGAGAACATCCAAAAAGACTTGGTAAAACAAGCTTTAGATATAGCTAAATTATCACAAGGTTTATTAAAGGGTGAAGAATTGACTGCTTTTGTAAAGAGAAGTTTTGAATCTTTAAAATAAAAATACCAAAATAAAAGCCTGATTTTCATCAGGCTTTTAAAAAGTAATTTTATTTATTTTCTTTTCACATTAACAGCTGATAATCCTTTAGCTGTACGCTCAACTTCAAAAACCACTACATCGTTTTCTCTTACGCGTTGTGTTAAACCTGTAGTATGAACAAAAATTTCTTGTCCATCATTAGAAGTAATAAATCCAAAACCTTTTGTTTCGTTAAAAAACTTTACTGTACCTTCTTGCATTTCTATTTATATTTAATTAATAATTATCAAATGTGTAGCCCTAAATCCTTTTGGGGTTGTTTCTTTTTAAAACTTACTCTTACGTTCTTTTTAAATTTAGTATTAGAAGCCTCAAAATGAAACAATAAATTATCCCTTGTTTCATCCTCCGTAATAAAACCAAAACCTGTATCTTTTATAAAAGTAATAAGACCTGTAGAAAAATCTTTTCTTATCTCGTTAGTATTCTTATTTGTATTTTCAGTATTCTTATCTGTTTCAACAGTTTGTAAATGAGGTGGAACAGACGTTAACTTTCCATTTTTATCCACATATACAAACATTTCCTCTAGGGATTTTCCTTTATTATTATTGACTTTACGCTCGTTTCTTCTAAGCGCTTTATCTTGTTGTTTTTTTACTTTTTTCTTATTATTTTCTTTTTTAGAATAAGAATCTGCCATATATATCTCGATTTACTTGTATCATTAACTATTAATTAACCAAATCAAAATAATTATAGTATTAAACCTTACTATGTAAATCATGATTTGTAATTAAAAAATAGATTTTAAAAAAATGGCAGCTGGAGAGTAATCACTGAGGAAGTCTAAAAAAACTACTTGAACAGAAAATCAAAAAGCAGTAACCTTTAAATTAAAGGGCAAATGTACATCAATTTATTGATAAATAATGTTTTATTTATCTTTTGTTATCATTTTTTATTTTTCTCATAAAAACATCTCTAAAACAATATTATTGATCTTCATTTTATTAAAAATATATTTTATAATAATTATTTTAAAAAAATCAACTCTATTAAAATTTTCGATTTCACTCAAAATAAATAGTTCCGTATATTTTTATGTTTTTATAAGTATAAAAATCATTAGGTATTTTAGTAAATTTGACAAAATCTATTCTACGTCAGAGTAGATCATTAGGCTGATACTACCAAATATGAAACAATTAATTACTTTTAAACGAAAGATATTGTCTTTTTATTTTAACTTTAAAAATTTATACGCTGATGATTTCCTTCTTTTTTTATAGTATATAGAATTTTATTCGTCCTAATTTATATTTATCATCCTATTTTCCTTTCTCTACTACATCTGTAAAGAAACTATTATTTATATGATTGCTTTGCCACATATTCTATATTTTCGATAACATAAGTGTCATTTTTTAATAATACGCCTTGGATATATAGATTTTATATTTTTCACAAAAAATTAACCTCATTTTATATAATAAACAGAAAAAGAATTAACATGACCCTATCAATTGAAACTCCTGCATTACTATTTTCAGCTAGTTCATTAATTTTATTAGCATACACGAATCGTTTTCTAACCATCGCTCAAATTATTAGAAGTTTAAAAAGAATTATGAAGAAGTTCATCGCAAATCTATTCTTCTTGAAATTAAAAATCTAAATGATCGCTTAACGCTAATCCGTTTTATGCAGTTAATGGGAGTACTTTGTTTATTTTTATCTGTTTTTGCTATGCTGCTATTATTTTTTGATTTACAATATATAGCTATCTATTTTTTTGGATTTAGTTTATTTAGTCTGTTAGTTTCTTTAGGTATTTCTTTTTGGGAAATCAGTATTTCTGTTCATGCTTTAAGACTTCATTTAAGTGATTTAGAAGATTTTTCGAAAAAGCATTAATTTTTTTGATCTAAAATTTTTATAACGAAAGACATTAATACCATTTAAACTTAAAATTTGTCTTTTTATTTATTTTAATTACAAAAAGAGGCTGTTCGAAAAAAATCAAAACAGCCTCTTTTAATACTATTGATAATCTAAGTGTATTTTAATTTCCTATTATATTTCCATTATCTTCTTTCTTTTCTTTGTTTAACATATTAGGATCTTCTTTTGCTATTTTATTTTTGGTAGGAATCTTGTAGTTTAGGGTTAATCCTATTCTACGTGTATCATTTTTATTAGACATATAAAGTGCGGTATTTAAAGCATTGAATGATGACTTATTTAAATTAAATATATCATCAACATTTACTGAAACAGTCAAGTGATTGGATAAAAACTTTTTAGAAAATGTCATATCTAAACTATGATTAAAAGGTCTTTGTGCTACAAAATAAAAATAATTACCTCCTTTTGTAATATGGCTATAATTCGTTACCCATTTTATATCTCCTGGCAATACGACTTGAGACATGATATTAAAAATCCAAAATGCTTTTGTATCAACATTTGGAATATCATGTTTTTGTCTACCTGCATAAATAAACATGAAATTAATTTTATCTGGATTAAAATTAAATTTAGCTGTTTCTTTTAGTCCTTTTGTAAATAACATATAAGGAATGGGTAATCCAAAATTAAATGTATGAATTTTTATTGAAGGTATATTTTCATTTGTACTAACCATTCTGTTTCCATTTAGATACATTCTCTGAGTTACTTGATTAAGTCCTTCGCTGATATTGTATCCTATGAAAGCATATTCAAAAGCTGATAATTTAAATTCAAAATTATTAAAAAGTGTAGGTTGTAATTGTGGGTTTCCTAAATACCCTACATTGGGGTTTTGATAATTTGTATTATTAGGATTAAGAGAGGAGGTACTTGGTAAGGTTATTTTTTTATTATAACTACCTGATAGAATTATGCTGTTAGCTAAACTGTATTGAATACTTCCATTAGGAAATAATCTATATTGTTTAAAAGGATTCAAGGCTTGTGTTTCTGTTTTTCCAGAAATATCATAATTTTCTCCTCTTAGCCCTAAAGTAAATTCAAATTTTCTATATTTAGTCTGTAGTTCTATATAGGTAGAAGCTGTCATCCTTTTGTACTCTAAATTATTAATATTTTTATTAAATGTATTAAAATAGAGTTCTTCGTATAGAGTTCCTATGCTAATTTTTCCTTCTTGTAATAGTTTTACAGATTGAGTATAATCTATTTTAAAATTGTAAAGGCGTTGATCAGATCCGTTACTCAATGTATTTAGGTTTAAACTTCTTGAAAATAAATCAAAATCATTTGTGACACTATTAAAATTAAATTTAAAATCTAATTTTTTATCGGAATCTAAAAACCGCATTTGATATGCTGCTACTGCATCTTGACGTAGTGTTAGTGTTTTACTGTCATCTATTGTAGAAAAAAAGGTTGAATTAGGCAGCAACCCCTTGGCTTCTGTTGTACTAGAATTAGTATTAGAATAAATATCATAATTTAATAATAATCTATTTTTACCTATATCAAATGTAAGTCCTGTTTTAGCAAACAGTGTTCGTAAAATACGATCTGAATCGCTGGAGGTTAATAGTGTAGACTGATCGCCTTCTTTTTTAAGCACTTCCAGACCACATACCTCGTTCAGCATAATTTTGTCCAAAGTTTAGCTGCCATCCAAAAATTTGTTTTTAGCACTTAAAAGTATGCTATTATTAGTACGCCAACGATTTTTATCATAGGAAGTAAAATTACTGCTATTAGTATAGGTAGCGGTTAGGTAGTTCTTTGCTTTTTTATTGGTAACGATGTTTAGTATAGCACCACCAGAGGTAGCAGGAAACTCAGCTCCTGGATTTGTTATAACTTCTATTTTTTCAACTGAATTAGCAGGTAGTCCTTCTAGGAAGGCATTTAATTCGTTTGTCGAAATATTGAGTGGTCTTCCATCTAAGAATACATCTAATTGTTTTCCTTGATACATCATACCTGCTAAATCGGAGGCTACCAAACCGGGTAGTTTTTTTATTCCTTCTAGGACTGACCCTGAATTTAGATGAGCTTGACTTGCAAATTCAAAAATGGTTCTATCTGCTTTTTGTTCAATTGCTTTTTTTTCTTTAACAATTGCCACTTCTTTTAATTCGTTTGTTTTTTCTTTATTTTCTTGTGAATACGTAGCGAACGACAAAAAGATAATAACAAAAGGGTGAATTTAGTTTTTTTCATGTAATGTGTAAATCATTTATTCTAATAGACCTCTTGTTTTGCTATTTGTTACAGATTTTAACTTTTATTTTAACAAATTTAAAATTTGCATCTTTTAATCTCCGTAGGTTACTAATAAATTGTAAAGCTTATCTATATCAAATGGTTTAAAGATGATGCCTGAGAAGTATTTCTTAAAATTTTGATCTGCATCTGCTAATATATCCGCTGTGAGTGCAAAAATAGGCGTTTGAATATTTAAATTTGGGGTCATTTTTATTTCTTTAGAAACTTCAAAGCCGTTCATTTCGGGCATGTGTATATCCATTAAAATAAAATCAAATTTTTGATATTTCACTATTTCAATTGCTTTTTTTCCTCCATCTACATATTGAATTTCCATGCTCCATTTTCTTAATAATTTAGAGAGTAGCATCCCATTCATTTTCGTATCATCTACGATTAGTACTTTTTTACCTATTAATTGTTGTTTATCATTTACTTTTATTATGATTTCTTCTGATTTTTCTAATTCAAGTTCAAAATAAAAGGAGGTTCCTTTATATAATTTACTTTCTACGGTTATGGTGCTTTTATGTAATTCTATCAAACGTTTTACGATTGCTAATCCTAAGCCTGTTCCTCCATGTTTTCGGGTTAAATATGGTTTTAGTTGTGAAAAGCTATCAAATATACGTGGTAAATTTTCTTGTGATATTCCTTCTCCTGTATCTGTGATTTTAAATGAAATTAGATCTTTTTGTTCTCCACAATCTACTATCTTTATTTCTAGTTGTACGCTTCCTTTATCTGTAAATTTTATAGCGTTGTTTATCAAGTTGTTTAAAATTTGCGTTAGCTTCGTAGGATCTATCAGATAATAATTAGATATATTTACTGTTGAGATGTATTTTAACTCAATATTTTTAGCATTTGCAAAACGTTCAAACACTTCAACTGTGTTTTGGCATAAAAAGTTGATATTGGTTGATACTAATTCTAACTTTACATTTTGTCCATCTAGTCTATTGAAGTCCAAAACATCATTTACAACACTAATTAAATTGTCAGATGCAAATTTTAAATTTCTTATAATCTTTTTACCTTCATTTACGATTTTATCATCTAATAATACTAGTGAAGCTACAATGGCATTTAATGGTGTCCTTATTTCATGACTCATTATAGATAAAAACTCTTGTTTTCTTTTATAATTTTCTAGTTCATCTAAATTTTTCTTTTCTAATATTTTTTGTTTTTCTCTTTGCAAAATGGCTTCGTTTTCTATTTTTTCCATTCTTGCTATTAACTCATAACTTTCAATTACTTTTAATGTTTGAGTATTAATAACTCTTTCTTTTTCTGAAAGGTGATTTTCAAAATAATGTAACGCTTTTTCATAATCTCCTAAACTTTTATATATAAGATAAATTATACGATTTAATTTTATTGTACACATTGAAAACTGTAGTGATTCTCCTAAAAGTAATCCTTCTTGTGCAAATTGAAGAGCTTTATCTACTTGTTGCGTTTCAAAATAAAGGGCTGCTAACTTTGTCATAGTCATAACAACTCCTGTATTTTCCCCCATTTTTTTATGAATATCTAAAGATTTATTATATAGTTCTTTAGCTTTAGTATATTCTTTACAGAAATGGTATACTTTTCCTTTTCCGTATAGTGCATAAGCCATCCCTCTCATGTCATCAGTCTGGCTCTTAAGTTCTATGGATTTATTAATAATTTGTTTTGCAAAATAAATTTTTCCTTTTTAGTCAAAATTCCAGAAAGATTATTGTAGACATTCGATTCTAAGTTAAGATCTTTAATCTTTTTAGCGTTTCGAATTGCACTTTTATAAACTTTAAAAGCACTGGTGGCATCTCCTATACATTCAAAAATAGTTCCTAATGATTTTTCCGCACGAGATTGATTATAATAATCATTATATTTTTTATAAATTTTTAAAGCATCACTAAAATGAATGAGACCTAAATGATATTGATTTGTTTTATAGTAAACCCCAGCTAAACCATACTTAGCATCAGCTACTCCTCTTTCGTCTCCTAATTCATTAAAAATTTCTATAGCCCTTTCAGAATATTGTTTTGCTTTTTGCATTTCACCAACTATCATGTGATACAAAGCTAGTTGGCTATAACTTTTCCTATAAGAGTTTTATCATTAATAAACAAAGAAGCCTTTAAAGCTTGATTTGCTATTATTATACTTTTTGTAAGATTATTAATCCTAATAGAATAAGCTTCTACCAGCTTTTGTTCTATAGTATTAACTGTATTTAGCATAAATTCCCCAATTATTCATACATTACAAATAAACAGAAACTTTTTTATAAAACGTTCATTAAACCTTTTAATTTTTTTTTAGTCATATACAAACGAACTTACAAATTTAATTCCTATGAGAAAATTTCTTTTTATCTATTTAACCTGTCTCTTTTTGACTCCAGAACATGCTCAAAATTCAGAGGTAAACGAAACAAGTCCAGAAAATTTTAGTTTAGAAGGTGCTTTAGCTATCTTTAAAACTTCTAGTTCGTTAGAAGAATTTGAAAAAGCTATAAACGAAGAAAACAACAACGTAAACAATCTTGATTTAAATGATGACGGTACTATTGATTATATTACTGTAGAAGATTTAATCGAGGGTTCAGATCATGTTATCATTCTAAGTGCATTAGTAGGTAATTCTGACAAACAAGATATTGCAACTTTAAATATTGAGAAAGTAGGTGATGAAGAGGCCTATATTCAAATCATCGGAAATGAAGATTTATTTGATAAAAATACAGTTGTAGAGCCTTATAATGTGTCTGAAAAAATAATTGATGATAAGGGACCTTCCATTTTAGATCTAGTTCCAACTCGAATAACCGTTAATGTTTGGTCATGGCCTTGCATTCGATTTATTTATGCTCCAGGATATCATATTTGGGTATCACCTGTACGTTGGTCAATATATCCGCGTTGGTGGAAACCTTGGCGTCCGATGAATCATTCTGTATTTATTACACACATCCATAAACACAGATTTCATTTTCATAGAACAAGATCCCATATTATTAAGCCACATAGAGGATATCTTTCTAGAAAAAAAGCTAGAGCTTCCTTTATAAAACCAAGAAGAGCGGAACATCATAATATTAGAGAAAAAAGACACAGAAGATAATTTTTTTTCTTTATTTCAAATATGTGTTCAAATAGTTTAGAGTTTGTATTGTTGACTCAGAAAGACCTTTTTCATCTAGTTGTCTTTCTACTAAATAAGCTTCAAAAAAACCTAATTTTTTAAGATTTTCTATTTGGAGGCTGTCCAAAAAGTTTAGGACAGCCTTTTTTATTGCTGTTTTACTCTAAAACATGTATTTTAGAGGTGACAAAAAACAAGCAATGGCTAAAGTAACATTTAAAAACCAGACAGGCAATTCTCCAGAACTTTTTCCAATCAATATTTTTGATAAAATTGATGATAACCACCCTGTTCGACTGGTCGATTCTATAGTTGACAGACTTGATATTAGCGACATAGTTAAGCTTTATCGCGGTGGTGGATGCCCTGCTTACCATCCTAGAATGCTAATCAAAGTATTGTTTTATAGCTATTTGTCAAATATCTATTCTTGCCGAAAAATAGCCAAAGCACTTAATGAGAACATTCATTTTATGTTTATCTCAGGCAATTCCACTCCTGGGTTTAGAACCATTAACGAGTTTAGAGGCAAAATTTTGAAAGATAAAATCAAAGTTTTATTCGCAGAAGTAGTAAAAATATTGGTCGACCTAGGTTATATAAGCCTTGATGTTCAATATATTGATGGTACTAAAATTGAAGCAAAATCCAACAAATACACCTTTGTTTGGCGTGGTTCGGTTGAAAAATACAAAGAGAAATTAGAAGTAAAAATCAACACTATTTTATCTGATATAGAAAACAGTATACAATCAGAAAACCAAGAACTTAACCAAGAAGCATTGCCAAAAAAAATCAATTCAGATGAATTAAAAGAAAAGCTATCAGAATTGAATAAAAAGTTAAAAGAACCGACTAAGAAACAGGTAAAAGAACTACAGAAATTACAGGAAGAACACCTTCCAAGATTAGAGAAATACGAAAAGGATTTAGAAATACTTGGAAATAGAAACTCTTATAGTAAGACAGACCCTGACGCTACTTTTATGAGAATGAAGGAAGATCATATGAGAAATGGGCAACTCAAACCAGCTTACAACCCTCAAATATCAACTGAAAATCAATTTATTACACACGTTTCTATACATCAAACGACCAACGATACCAACACATTAGAGTCACACTTAAACAGTTTTGAAGAAAACTATAATAGACAAAGTAAAGAAGTTGTCGCCGATGCTGGATATGGCAGTGAAGAAAATTACCAAATGCTTAAAAACAAGCAAATTGAGCCCTTTGTAAAGTACAATTATTTTCATGCAGAGCAGAAAAAGAAACTTAAAGAGAATCCTTTTTAGTGCAAAATTTATTTTACAATCAACAATACGATTTCTATATCTGTCCTATGGGGCAAAAAATGGAAAACATAGGAATAGGTAAGCGAATCTCTAGCAATGGATATGAATCAGAAGTGACTTATTATCAAGCTAAACGATGCGAAGGATGCCCATTGAGAAGTTTATGCCACAAAGCAAAAGGGAATCGAAAAATAGAAGTCAATCACCCTCTAAATTGCCTAAAAAACGAAGCTAAAGAATTACTAAACTCAAAAAAAGGACACAAACACAGAAGTAAAAGACCTGTTGAAGTAGAGGCAGTATTCGGACAACTAAAAAACAACAATAAATTTAATCGGTTTACATTTTTTGGGTTAGAAATGGTAGAAATGGAGTTTCTACTAATGGCGCTTGGTCATAATTTCAGAAAAATGGTGGCTACAACTACAGATTCAATGAAAAAAGCTTTTAAAACAACTCGTTCTTGCTCAACATACAACTATATGACTCGATTTTGCCTTCTAATTGTTTTTGAAAAATTAAATTTTACTAGCAATCACCAACATCGTGAATTTGCGGCATAAAAAAAGCTGCCCTTTTAGGACAGCCTCTTCTTTTTCTATTGTATTTAATTTTTCTTTAGAAATTTTCAAATATCTATTTTGATAATTTTCTAAATTATAAATAGTTGCTAGCTCCATTTCCTCTACTTGCTGTATTAATACTTTTAAATGATATGGATTTTGAATCGTTGGTAAAATAGATCTAATGGTACGTAAAATTCGTTTTACAATTATTGGATCTTCTTTTTCCCATTGATAAATTTGATCAAAACAAAAATCAATAAACTCGTCATAATTAAATTCATTGATATGAATATCACTTTTAATTAATTGTCGAGCATCTGTAGAAGGAAATTGTCTTTCTGATAAAACTTTTACAATTTCACCTAACTGATCAATACAATTTAAACAAGTTGTAGGATCATTTACTGCTGGTGAAATTGCTTTAATACCTATATCAACTAATTTACGTACACCAAAATTTATATCCTGTGTATGACTTCTAAAACGGTTTACTTTAAATGTTTTAGAAACTAAATTTTGAAAAGTTTCTTTTTGTTTTTCTGAAACTTGATCAACAACAATTTGTAATAAGACTGTTGTATCTTTCATTATAAATTCACCAATCACGGGGTTTTGATATACTTCTTCCCATTGATTTGTTTCTTTTAACTCTAGCAATCCTTTTTGCAACAAAGCATAATCAACACTTTCTAAATAACCTGATTGAAATGGACTCACTATCTTCAATACATTTCTATTATTTAGGCATTGTTGGCGTTCATAGGTTAAATCATTCCCTTTTTCCCATTTTTGACTATATAAAATAGTTATTTCATCTACTACTTCTTTCTTAATATGGTGTGTAATACTCGATACATTCATGTTTACACTTAAATACGTAATCATAGATGGGTAGGACCATACTAAACCTCTAATAGCTAAAAAAGTCCCTACAAATAAGGTTATTAAAAAAGATTGATTAGGATAAAAAACAGACATTATTTGAGGCAATACACATAAGGCTATAGTTCCTACAAACAAGCCTATAAAGGCCTGTATTTTAAAATCATTAGCTAAAAAATGTCTTAAAATTCTGGGAGAAAATTGAGAAGAAGCTAATTGCATTACTACAAATATAACCGAAAATGTTGTTAAGGAAATTCCAATAATAATAGAAACCAAAACATTAGAAACAGGAATTAACCTTGAATAAATTTCTAATGAATGGGTAAAAAAATAATTATTATAATTAATTTGAAAATCTAAAAACAATAAAAAAGCACCTAAAAACAAAGCGTACACACTGCTCATTACTGTTCCCAAGTGTTTTATTTTATGCTCTAATTGTTGATATAATTTAAATTTAAAAGTTGACATATTAATTATTCTATTCTGTAAATTTAATTAAAACTCTGCCCAATTTATTTGGTTTTTCAAATTAGATCGCTATTTATTTTTTTATACTTATAAAAATAATTAAAAAACTACACAATAGGTTTTCTAAAATTTAAATTGCCGTATAAAAACAATAAAAATAATGTTAATCAAAAAAAGCGAACATATTTTGTTTTTTGCTACTTTAAAAAAACTAACAAATTTTAATATTTAACATTTAACTTATTGTATCTTTGCCCCCCTTAATTTTGTAAAAATGTTAAAAAATAGTATTTTAAAAGGAGTTTTTTTAGTAGGATTGGGAGCAACTAGCTACGGAATGTTAGCTACTTTTGTAAAATTAGCCTACATGGAAAACTTTACTACAGCAGAGGTTACATCCTCACAATTTATATACGGAATTTTAGGCATGTTATTAATAAATGCTTTTCAGAAATTCAAAAAGAAAGAAGAAGTTGTAAAAGCAACTTCTGCTAATATTTTACATTTAATGTTAGCAGGGACTTCACTTGGGATGACTAGTGTTTTTTATTACTTAGCTGTAAGATATATCCCCGTTTCTATTGGAATTGTTTTATTAATGCAAACCGTTTGGATGGGAGTATTATTAGAATGGTTTTTAGATAAAAAAGCCCCTTCTATTCAAAAAGCAATTTCAGTTGCAATCGTTTTGTTAGGTACTGTTTTAGCCACAAACTTATTGAGCAAATCAATTGAATTAGATTGGAGAGGAATTATGTGGGGTCTTTTAGCTGCTGCCTCATTTACTACTACTATGTTTACGGCTAATCGAATTGCATTAGGAATATCGTCTGCCCAACGTAGTTTGTATATGCTTTTAGGGGGTGCTGTTATTGTTTTTGGTTTTTCTATAGCCACACAAATAACACCTTTTAATATGACTATTTTTACCAAATGGGGAATCTTTTTAGCTTTATTTGGTACAATCATTCCTCCTATTTTAATGAATGCAGGATTTCCTCACACGGGAATTGGATTAGGCAGTATTGTCTCTTCTTTAGAATTACCTGTTTCTGTTATGATGGCATTTTTTATATTAAACGAAACAGTTGTTACATCTCAATGGATTGGAATAGGACTTATTATAATAGCTATTATAATAATGAACGTAAACCTCAATAAAAAATAACATTATTTATCTACTCCAGATTACTCGTTAGGCTTTCTAATAAAGATGAAGGAAAGAAATACACTTATTTTTTTACTATAGCTGTCGTTATCTGTATTAAGAATAAAAAATGAGTGTTTTTTAGTTTCAATTTTTTTTATCTGTACTAAATTTCTAATGCGTAATCTGGGGATAATCATATAAAATACACACATCAGAACAATCTTATAAGTATTAATTTATTTTATATTTGTCTAAAATAAAATTTCTTTATTTTAGACAAATATAAAAAACTAACAAAATGCTTTTTCCTGATGAAAAAATAGAGTTCTTAATTCCTGATGCAGAACTTATTTATTATCCTTCTTTCTTTTCTTTAGAACAAGCTAACATTCTTTTAAAAAAGTTAGAATCCGAAATCCCTTGGCAACAGGACAAAATAACGGTTTATGGTAAAGAACATTTTCAACCTAGATTAACAGCTTTATTTGGAAACGAGGGAAAACCTTATGCGTATTCTAATATAGTAATGCGTCCGCATCCATGGACTCCTTTATTAACTCATATAAAAGATGAAGTTGAAAGAGTTTGTGATACTCATTTTACAACCGTTTTATTAAACAATTACCGAAATGGACAGGATAGTATGGGATGGCATTCTGATAATGAAAAAGAACTAGGCAGAAATCCAATTATTGCTTCTGTTAGTTTTGGAGCTGAAAGAAATTTTCAACTAAAACATAACTCTATTGAAACTGCTAAACAAAATATACATCTACAACATGGAAGTTTACTAATCATGCAAGGTGCAATTCAGCATTTTTGGAAACACCAAGTACCTAAAACTCAAAAAAACGTAGGAGCTAGGATAAATTTAACATTTAGAGTTATTAAATAGCCTTTATTTCCCAAAGTTTATATCTTTATCTATCTATTCTAGGATTAAATAACTTTTTAATTAAAATCGTCTGGTAAAATTTTCCCTGGATTCATTATATTATTAGGATCAAAAATATATTTAATTTGTTCCATCAACTCTAAATGTATTTTTGAAAAAGCAATATCCATATAATTTTTTTGCACCCATCCTATTCCATGTTCTCCAGACAAAGTTCCTTTTAAAGAAAGTGTTAACTCAAAAATTTCACGGATTCCTTTTGGTATTTCCTCATACCATTGGTCATCTGTTAAATTTCCTTTTATAATATTTACATGTAAATTACCATCTCCTGCATGTCCATAACAAACTGACTGAAAACCGTATTTAGCGCCAATTGATTTAATTCCTTTTAATAATTTAGGTAATTCATATCGAGGAACGACTGTATCTTCTTCTTTATATATCGAATTAGCTTTAACAGCTTCGGCCACACCTCTTCTCATTTTCCATAAAGCATTCTTTTGTTCTTCTGTATCAGCAAAAAGAATTTCGTCAATTTGAAATTTTTCCAAAACATTCATAATTTTTTCTGCCTCTAACATTAATATTTCAGGATAATTTCCATCTACTTCAATCAATAAATGTGCTTGATGGTTTGTTTTTACTTGAACTGCTATTCCTTCTAAATATTTTAAACTCCAGTCAATAGCGTCACGTTCCATAAATTCTAAAGCACTAGGCAATACACCAGCTCTAAAAATAGCGGAAACAGCTTCACAAGCTTGATCTGCCTTATAAAAAGGAACTAACATTAATAGATTAAAAGATACTTTAGGAAGCAATTTAAGAACTGCTTTAGTAACAATTCCTAATGTTCCTTCACTTCCTATAATTAATTGCGTTAAATTATAACCTGTTGCATTTTTTAGCGTATTAGCTCCTGTCCATATAATTTCTCCATTAGGTAAAACGACTTCTAAATTCAGCACATAATCTTTTGTTACACCATATTTAACAGCTCTAGCACCTCCTGAATTTTCTGCTATATTTCCTCCAATAAAACAACTTCCCATACTACTAGGATCTACTGGATAAAAAAGATTTTTTTCTGAAACGGCTTCTCGTAATACTTGCGTTATAACACCTGGTTCAGTAATGACTTGAAGGTTTTTTTCATCTATTTCTATAATTTTATTCAATCGTTCGGTCGAAAGACCAATTCCTTTAAAAATAGACAAAGCTCCCCCACTCAAACCTGTTTGTCCACCTATAGGAACAACCGCTGTATAAAATTCATTTGCTAATTTCATAACAGCTGAAATTTCTTCCGTACAGCTTGGCTTTACTACAACACTCGGAGGAAAGCGAAGATCTTCAGTTTCATCATGTCCATATTTCTCTAATGTTTCTATATCAGTAAAAACATAGGATTCTCCAACAATCGCTATCAGTTTTTGAATTAATTCTTTTGAAACAGGCATAACAATAGACTATTTGTTTATGTAAAATTAAAAATATTTAAATCATCTAATATTTAAATTTATTAACGATATTTTGTTAAAAACAAAAAGTCAAAATGTTTTAAAATACCAATTTTTAAAACTATTTTATAAAAAATGATATTTTTATTTGGTTAATAAAATTTTTTTATTAATTTTATTAACCCAAACGTAATTCTTTAACCTATGAGTACAATGTCCATCTATATCCAGAGAAGATTAGAAAAAGTTAGTTTAAATCCTGAACAATTTAATCAGGAGTTAAATCAGTCTATTAAAATCCTTATTTCATCAGAAATTGATGAATTAGCTAAATGGTTCGTAAATTTCACAAAAGACAAACCCCATTTAAAAAACCCTAAAAACAATACTGCCTATAACAGAAATCTACTTTTTTAATTTTAAGCAAAAGGCTGTCCAATAAGTCCTACTTCTTGTTCTCAAATTTTAACTAGCATACAAAATAGCTAAATTTATTCTGACCCCTAGAACAAAGCAGCAAAACGTCTGAACAGCCTTAAAACAAAAAATTAACACATTTATTTTACCCAGTAGTTATTGGCTTTTGCTATAGTAGCAAATTCCAAGGCTACCGTCTGACCTATTGCTATCAGCATTGCAGCATCTTCTGCATAAACAGGTCTCAATTTTTCACGAATCAAAGCATCAGGCTGTGTATTTTTTATAATCAATCTAGCCATTTTTACAGCCAACAACCTTCCTTCTTCAGGAGTAGCTGTAATTAAAGAATTATTTGGTATTAAAGCATCCATAAAAAATATTTTTTGTCAAAAATATTTTAGTAAACCCAAAAGCACTGTGATCTAAATCACAACATTAGCTCTTCTTAGACATAATTCTCGAAACGCTTTCTCTACTAACCCCTAGATCAATTGCTATCTGCTGATGAGTCAATTTAACTCCATTTAACTGCAATTTAGAACTATATTTATCTAAATATTTCTCTAATCTTTTTTCCAAATCCTCGTTTTGTAGACTCACATACAACTGGAAGCATATTCTGAAATTCAAAAGTCAATCTTCTCATAAGATAATTTACAAAAACCTGATCTTTTTCCAACAACTCATTTACTATATTCTTTGGTATTAACCATGCCTCTACCTCTGTTAAAGCTTGCGCTGAAAACACCAACTTATCTTTTATATCACAATGCGAAAAACTAACTACACAAGCTTCTCCTGCCACTACATAATCTAACAATACATCTTTTTCAATAGAAGCACAATCTAATCTAACAACTCCAGATTTAACAATTGGCAAATACAAAAAGAATCTCCTTGAACAACTAAATAATCTCCTACTCTAAATTTTTTTATCATAATTTTATTTTGATATGCTTCCAAATTAAAAAACATATCAACTGACCGACAATCTTCATCTAAGCTTTTTTCATTCATGATAAAATATATTTGAATTTCAACAAAATAACTAAATTAGAAGATATTTTCACAATGTAAATTCTTAAGAGAGATTATTTTTTTCTAAAAAATAATTATCTTTACTTAAAATTAATTACTTTGAATACTTACGGAAAAAAATCAGCTTTAAAAGAAAACAAAGGCATAGAGCAACCTGAAAGTACCAACCCAAAGGCAATTGATCAAATTAAAAAATACAGAAAAACTAGCCTTTCTCCAGAAATACTTACACAAAACATCTTAAAAGGAGATAAAACAGCTCTTAGTAGGGCTATTACATTAGTTGAAAGTACCAATATTGAGCATCAAAAAAAGGCAAATACAATTATTCAAAACTGCCTTCCTTACAGCAATAAATCTATCAGAATAGGTATTACAGGTGTCCCTGGAGTAGGAAAAAGTACCTTTATAGAAGCCTTTGGAAAACTCTTAACTTCTTTAGGAAAAAAGGTTGCAGTATTAGCCATTGATCCAAGCTCTAGCATCAGTCACGGAAGCATTTTAGGCGATAAAACCCGAATGGAAGAGTTAGTAAAGGATCAACAAGCATATATCCGACCTAGTGCCTCTGGCAAAAGTTTAGGCGGTGTAGCAAAAAAAACACGAGAAAGTATTATCCTATGCGAAGCATCTGGTTTTGACATAATACTTGTAGAAACTGTTGGCGTAGGCCAAAGTGAAACTGCTGTGCATAGCATGACTGATTTTTTCTTATTACTAAATTTAGCTGGAGCTGGAGATGAATTACAAGGTATAAAAAGAGGCATCATGGAAATGGCCGATTTATTAGTAATCAACAAAGCAGATGGTGACAACACAACTAAAGCTAAACTAGCCAAAACAGAATACAATAGAGCATTACATTTATTTCCAGAAAAAAACTCTGGTTGGATTCCGAAAGTCACTACTTGTAGTGCATTAGAAAAAAAAGGAATTGATTCTATATGGCAAATCATAGAAGAGTATACTTTGTTAACAAAAGAAAATGGTTATTTTGACAACAAAAGAAGTAACCAAAATCAATACTGGCTTTTAGAAAGCATAAACGAACAACTTAAAGACCACTTTTTTAATCATCCTACAACTTTATCTCTTCTAGAAATTGAAAAAAAATTAATACAAGACAATCAAAGTACCCCTTTTACCTCTGCACAGAAATTGTTAGATAACTATTTCAAAAGCAGATAAATAAATTAATCATAAAAAACATAATAATACCATTTAAACTTTAAATTTTCTTTTTAAAAATAGTACATCTACAAAAGCAACAAAATCAATGTTGGTTCTCGATGCACTTCACACTCGAACTAACGATGATTTCAATTATATACTCACCACAGGACGTTGGCACAAGAAAACAGGTCGTACAGAGGAGAGTGGTTATTTGTTCCAAAAATACCGTACGCCAGTCTGTAAAACTTGTCTAGTAAAAGACCAATGCACTAGTAGAAAAGCAGGTAGAGAGATAGATCGCAGTCAATATGCCACGTCAGTAGAACAAAACAATCAGCGCTACAGAGAAAATGCGCAATTATATCGAAAACGACAGGAGATAAACGAACACATTTTTGGTACAATCAAACGCCAGTGGGGTTATAATCATACCAATTTGATAGGATTAGAAAAAGTAAACGGTGAACATAGCTTGATTATGCTAGTGTACAACATCAAGCGTACCATAAATATTCTTGGAGTCCCTGATTTAATAGCAAAAATCAAAGCTTGGAACTCACCTTACAAGAGAAAGGATTTGTTTTTGATAAAAACGACTTATTTAAACCTGTTTATAGGCTTTATATTTTTTGAAACACCTCAAAATAAGTTCAAAAATAGCATTGTTTAAAATAAAATTATGTCAGTTTGGTGGGATGAATTGTATTCAAAAAAGAGTTTTTTTCACAGCCTGACGTTTTGCAGCTTTGCGAGGTTGCGAGCTTTGGAACTGCGTATTTTCTGCCAAGATAATATTTCTTGCGAATTGTAAACGTGTAATTACTACAAAATTCGCAATTGCGCCAAACGTGTGTTAGCAACAGTACTTTATTTCTTAATGTTTAATTGAAGTTGTGTCAGTTTTAGTACTGTCTGATCGTTTATTATCTTGATTTTGATGAGATTCAGGAATCATTTTTCTAATTGTACCCCAAAAATCATCTTTTGCTGGAAGCACCAAATATTATTAAAAAGAAAATAATAGCAACAACCAATGCTTGTACACTTTTTACTAAAACTGACATCCAAAATCCATCCCAAGGACCTTTAGGTTTACTCGGTATTATTGGTTTAATTATTTCAATTAAAGTATTTTCTTGATTTTCTTTTGTTTCAAGTTGTATTTCAAGAATTGTTTCTTCAAGTGTTAGTTGTGTAAAATTAGAAAGTAATTGCTCAGCTTGAATTCTTAATGCTGGAATTGTAGGTCTTGAAGCTTGGTGAAATCCATTTAAGTCCGATTCTGATGGTTGTTGATTGTTATTATCAGCTTTGAATTGTTCAATATAACTAATTTTATTAGATTTATATAAACTATAAGCGATATGACCAATCATATCATTTTCATCTTCTATAATTTCAGAATATATAAAACTAAACTTTCTTTCAGAGCTCATACTTTATTTTGCAATAGTTTCAGCTAATGATTTTGCATAAGCTTCTTTAATATTTGCTTTAGAAATGTTTAAGTCATATATTTTACCATAATATACTGCGCTAAAGCTAACTGCACCGTTTTTAGAATTATCGGAAATAAAACGTACTGGACTTCCACTGCGAGCAACTAATTTATTATTCGCGTTTCTTACAGCATTTAGTGATATTCCTTTATTTACTTTTTTCATATTGTAAATATATGTTTTATTTGGATAAATAGCAAATTATACGTTTTTTTAAGAGTATTGTTGCTAACGTTTTGTGGCTTTGCGAGGTGCGGAACTCGAAAAGCACTGATTATTAATTGATTACTGTACTCCGCAAGTACAAAATTCCGTTTAAGTTGAAGACCGAAGTCCGCATCTTGCAAAACCGTTGTTGTAGGTAGTTGTTATTGGGACTTTTGTGATTTTTTTAATAAGTCGGCATAAATTTAAATATCAACTATTAATTCTTTTCTGAAGATACATTGTCATTCCTTTTGCAAAATATTCAACTAATAAATCATCATTTTTATTTTGCTCACATTTTACAATTGTTGAGATATATTCTATTTGTTCATCTTGGGTTGTGACTTCTGGAAATATTGGTGGGCAATTATTAGTCATTAAAACTGCTCCTATGATAATTCGGCATACACGACCGTTTCCATCGGCAAATGGATGTATGTCATTTAAAAATTTATTGTGAAAGAAAGCAATCCTTGTCAATAAATGTTTTTCTATTACTGTGTTGTCAATATCTTTTAGTCTATCGTTAAATATATCAACCCAAGAAGCCATTATAAATTCTAAATTAAAATGAGGAACATATTCTTTATTGTCAAAAAAGGGTTGTCTAGATCCAATCGTTGGGACATTTCTGTAATTTCCAACAAGTTCTGGTTTAAAATCGGTTTCCCATGCTAATGGAGAACTCATTAAGCACGAATGAACATTTTTGATTATTTCTTCAGTTAACTTGAAATTTTCTAAATTTTCAAGAAGATTTTTTAAAACAGATTGATGTTCTGAGATACCAAGTAAAGAATCAAGATTGATACCTCGTACAGTTTCGTTATTTAAAAAACGAATTGTGTCGCCATATTGAAGTTTTGAATCCTCAACTCTAGCTGAATAAAAAGAATAATCATTTATTAGTGAATCTCTAAACTCAGAAGACCATTCATTTCTAGGAAATTTATTTTGGAATCTTAAAAGGACTTTATTGAATTCTAATAAATAGTCTGGAAGCATTGACTATTACCCGTTATATTTATTAAACATAAAGCGAGTCCACTTTTTAATATCATGAGGATATGCAAATAAAGTATCGTCTTTTTTTAAAAAGTCTTTCCAAAAAGAAAAGTTGAAAGTCTTTTTAAAGGTACTAGGAATCCTATCAACTGCAATAAGTTCTTTTGTAGTTGATAAATTTTTTAAAATTATTATGTCTTGTCTTGTAACTAACATATTGCAAATGTACTAAATACTTCTGATTTTTCAACATTCATAATTGAATTTTTTAATGATAAAATAATCAAAAGTTTTTCAAATATTCTACAAATTTTATTCCAAAGCATAATTTTTTCTGTTTTTTACGCTTAGGCTTCTTTTACCACGGTTCTCGTACAATTACCTACAACGGTTTGGGTATTGCCGAAGGTGGGGCTTTTGAAGAACTAATGTTGAATTTATTACTGCAGTTGAACCTTGCACAAATGTTTCATAGAAGCACTTCAGCCCCGCTTTTGGCAATACCTTGTTGCCTGCTGGCTTTCTTTCTGTCGTCCTGCGATATGCTTTTTACTCGTTTGTTTTTGATTAATATTCTAAAGTATGGACATTTCCCGTCTATTGATAAGTCTTTGTCATCGTTTCCTTTCCTGAATTTAATTAGTTCAAATTGGTCAGGATTGAATTTATGTAGAAATGTAATTGGAACTCCTATGTGTCCATCGTAGTCAAACGGAATATCTTCTGTTTTGTCAACGTTTATGCCGTCATAATTGTCGTATTTTGGAAATTCATCTTCGTGTCCAAAGTATTTCCTTGTTAATTCAATGTCTTCGTGTCTCTTGAAGTTGTCCAAGTTTGTCAGCCACAGGCAATTGTTTGGCGATATAATTCTATTTCCTAAACTATCTATTCGTGCTTCTGTGCCATAAAGTTCGTAGTGTTCAGGAACAATAAAGCCTGAAACGCCCCTTCCAAGATTTATTCCTAACCAAGCTCTGTTCTCTTTTATAAGTTTGAAAATCTCTTTGTATGTAATTGCGTTAATATTGCCAATAATCAAAAATTTCTTGTCATACTTTACTAATTGGGCTACATAATCTCTGAATAACGAAAAAGGAGGGTTTGTAACAACAATGTCTGATTGCTTTAATAGTTCAATGCTTTCAGGACTACGAAAATCGCCATCACCTTTAAAATAAATAATATCGTTTGAATTTGGTGAGGACGTTTCGCCTTCTTTACCTGTATATTCAAAGAAGAAGCCGTTTTCAGTTTCTTCTGTATTAAACAAATCAATCTTTTGCTCTTGGTAACAAGAAGCAATGAGTTTTTTTAGCCCTAATTCTTTGAAATTGTCGGCAAAATATTTAAAGAAATTGCTAATACGGGCATCATCACAATTACAATAAACAACCTTATCCTTGAAATGATTTTTATAGTGTTGCAATTCACCTTCAATATCAGAAAGTTGAGTATAGAACTCATCACTTTTTGATTTTTTCGCTTGTTGCAGTAATTTATTTGTTGCGTTCCTTGCCATAATACTTTACTTTTTCGTGATTTGATTGAATAAATCACTTCCCAACATTTTTAAAGATGTTTTTGAAATTTCAATCATAATATTAAACATTTCCTTGTTGTCCCACTTTTCGCCATTCCCTTGCGTGTAAATAGATGTAGCTTGAAGCATAATCGTTTTGTCCTTGTGCTTTACAAATTTATTTTCACACAAATTCGTGTTAATAGGCATTCCATAATTTGCCGAGGTCAACCTATCTAATCTATTTAACATACCTGAATTATATTCAAGCGTTACAATCCTTCCGTCAGGTCGTTTAATTGAAATTGTTTCGGTCAAAAAGTTTGAACCTTCTAAGAACAGGACATAAGGAAAATGAGATTCAGAAAGCATATAGTTAGCGATTTCTGATATGTTTTTATGCGACCTTTCAATTGCATTTCCAGCAGCCATTAAGTCTTGATTGTCTGCTGTCCCTACTTGTATTCCTTTCTTAATGTTTTCAATGTCTTTGCCTTGGTGTTTGGCTTCTGAAACTAAAACAATTCTCCATTCTCCGTTATCGTCTTTTACTTCAATTATGCCACCATCGGGTTTGATGCTTGAATTTGGAACAAAAAGAGTTTGCCCTAATTCGGGGTCAATTTTCTTTAAGGCTTCGTTTATTTCTTCTTTTCTAATGCTCGTTTTATATTGAAACGTCAATTGCGGATATTCTTCTTGAAGTTGTGTAATTACAAGATTTGATATTTCTCCAACAGTCAAGTCGTGCATTTTTGCATTGTCCCCGAAGATGCCAACTACACCTTGGGACTTTTTATGTTGGTTTGTCAACCTTGTTGATTGGTTCTTTTTAGCCATTATTTATCTTCCTTTTATGTTGCAAAGATACAAATTTTGTTTTTGCGGTTTTTGTGCTAAGCTTGCAGGCAACGTTTTGGGGCTTTGCGAAGGCTGGGATTAGAAGTACAAATGTTCAAATTTAGCACAATGTTCATTAGTATTCCTAATGTTCAAATTAGCACTGAAGCCCAGCTTTTGCAAAACCCTTGTTAGCTGCTGGCTTTTTTAGTTTCGTTATATATTTCTCTTGCGTCAATGTCCTTTTCTGGGTAAATTGTTTCAGAAGAAATGTCTAACACTTTTAATTTTTCAATTATATAGTCAGTTAGGTTTTTATTTATGTTGAAACACTCACAAAATCTATAATCATTGGGTTCGCTTTCTAATTTCGCTTCTATATATTGTTCGTTACCAATTACTTCAAGAGGTTTTGAAAAATGAGCATTCCAAGTAAAAACACCATTCTGTTTTTTTATATTTTCACTATTTGTTATTGAAAATGCAATTCCTGTATCTATATCTTTGTCAATAAAATAGCTGATTGGAATGTTTGACATATGCTCAATTTTGGTCATATGGCTAATTAGTCCTGCTCCTTTAATTCTATTTTTGTCGAAAAAACTTCTTTCATAAAAGTGTTTTTCCATTTCAAGTCTTTGCTTTTCATCAACTGCTATTTGTGCAATAAGCCCAAGTTTCAATTTTTCGCCAACTTCTTGAAGGCTATTGTTTAGCAAAGTTCTCATGCCACCATTGCTAAAATCTTCTTCTTTTATATAGTAAAGACTAAAATAATTATCAATTTCTTTAACACTTTGTGCTTGTTCTAAACCATCAATTCCAAAAAACAGAGCTGTTTCAAAGGAATAAGTCCAGTCGAGTAATGGTGTTGGACAATTATGGTGTTGTAAATAACCTAAAACCGAAATGTCATTTGTAGAGTCGATATTTATTTCTTCTAAAATGTTTTTAATTTCTGTTTCATATTTACTCTTTCCATTTTCTATTAAATTTTTTAAAAACTCTAAATAGTCTGCATCTGATTTCTTCATTTTATCCCAAATCCAAAACCTTTGAAGACTGCTATATAATCTCCATTTAGCTTCTCTTTGTCCACGAAATAGAAAATCTTTATTGTTTTTAAAGTCTTCAAAAAGTTTATCAACTTGTTCGACTGTGTCTATTTTAATTTGGTCAAAGCAAGTGCTTTTTTGAACAAAAGAAGAGTATTCTGAAATATGTTCGTCTGAAATAAGTGGTGGCATAGAATGAGAGGCAAGTAATGCAAGCATAAATGCGTTAAGTCTTGAAGTTACAGTAGAAGGGTCAGCTTTTCCATTACTATCAAACTTTACATCAATAATGTCTTGAAGTAGGTTTACATCAAAAATTTTCTCAACTCCACCTGTCCGCAAATATTCATTTGTCAGTTGTATTTTTAAGTCCAAATTAGATATTTCTCTCATTGTGTCGTGTCTGTTTTAAGCTTGCAGCTAACGTTCCGCGGCTTCGCGTCTGTTGCGATTCCAGCGAATTGCGTACTTTCTGCTAAGATAAAATATTTTTGTGAAGAAATAAGTTCAATTCAAGAAAAACCAGCAATAGCGCGAAACCGCTGTTATGCGTTCGCCTCTTGACTTTCAAGAATCGAATTTAAATTTTCCAAAATCACTTCAAATTTTGCGATATCACTTACTATCACTTCTCTTACTTTCTGTTTCATATTTTTTATGTCGCTATACGAAGAGTATACTTCATTTGCGATTAAGTTTATATCATTAGCTTTTTCACTGAATTCTATATGAGGAAAAATATTTTGTGCTAATGGTTTTATGTGTTTGTCTACTAATAAAGTTCTGTTCTTAACTCTTTTTGGGGTGTCATCCTCACTAAATTCAAATACATCTCTGTCGCTGTTTAAATCTTTTACCCATTTTGAATAAAACTCCTTGTATTCATAACGTTCATTTTCGTCTCTCATAGATGAGAAAAATTTATTTGATCTTAAGAGTTGCCATTTGTTATATGTTTTTTCTTTCTCTAAATAGTTATCTCTAAAATAGTCGATTTCATTAACGAAATAGTTGTGATAACTACCAAGAAAATTAGTATTGATTAAGAATTTTCTAAAATCCTGAATTTTGCTTATTCTAAGTTTGGTATAGAATCTATTTAAATCTGTAATGTTTAATCGGCTTAGGAAGTTATCGTTTAATGAAGACGTTAACACAGGGTTGCCAAAATCATCGTTTTCATCTTTGAGCTTTTCCGCATATGTTTTTAGACTTTCAATAGTTCCTTCAATCGCTTTTTTAAGTTCTGGTAAAGAAGATTGGAAGTAATTAAATGCATCTTGTGCATTGTCATTTCTTTGTTTTTGATAAATAACGAATGCTATAATAAATCCAAGCAAAGTTAATAATACGCCAATCGCACCAATTAAAATGGACCATTGATTACTATCTAAACAAAAGCTCTCTGAAAGTACATAATATTTTTCTGAACTCATTTTTTACACGGGGTTTTTGAGGTGACGCATAACGTTTTGCAGCTACAAGAAGTTGGCGATTTCAGAAGCACAAATGTTCATTAAATCACTGAACCGCCAATTTCTTGTAGGTGCTGTTATGTGCCGTTCTTCTATTCTTCGTCATCTTCTGTGTCCGAATCGTCATAATTAAATTCAACCTTACTTTGTAAAATTATTTCGTCAAGTATAGGTTTTAGATACCCTTGTTGATTTGCGATATTAAATCTCTCACGTAAAACTTGTATATTGATTACTTCTTCAATGCAACTCATATATTTCTCGACAATAGATTTTATTGAGTAAGTTTTGTTTGCATTGTCTCTTATTTTTTGAAGCAAATCTTCTGTGCTTTCTTCTGATTTGATTACAAATGAAATCGGGTATTTCTGAATTTTGTCAATGTCAAGGAAATACTTTTTAAAGTCAATTGTTTCAGTGACTTGAAAAAATCTACCTAATGGCTTCATTACAAAATCAATTCCACCATCGTTTGCATTTGTTCTGCCTGTTTTATATAACTGTAAAGATTCAGTTGTCAAATTATCCATATCAAATCCCCAAATAATGTTTTGGTCGTGATAATGGAATTTTAAAATCGAGTAGCTCACGATTTCAAATAGTCTTGCATCAACATTCGGAGCTAATAAACCAATAATAAAATCTTCAATGTTCTTAGTTTTATCTTCTTCAAACTTTTGAAGTTCTTCTCAAGCTTTAATAAAACCCATAAAAGCTTCTTGCTTTGCGGCAAAATAAGAGTTGATTATCTCAATTACCGCTTTTGCGATATTCTGTTCTTTTACTCGAAGTAAGTTCTCATTAATCCAATATTTTTTTGTCTCAAGATTTCTAATAACCGGAATGAATTCAATTTCTTCCTTAAAAAACTTCTCAAATTCTGAGTTTACTCTATTGTTGAAAGAGTGGTTTTGAATTTTCTTACAAAATGGCAATTCGGTAGCTCTCGATTTTATTACTGTGAAAGTTGCCCCGTCATAATCTTTATAACTGTCATTTGTATCGAATCCTTTTGAAATGTAATCTTCAATAAGAACATATAAAACTGCAAGAGGGTGAAAACTCCCCCTTGATTTTGACCCTTTATTTGCCGACCTAGTTTTTAAATTTATGTAGCGAATTAAATAGCTATTATTGAATACGTCTTCAGCTAAATCTCCGAAGTGACTTTGTAAAACTTGTTTAATGTTTTGCGTGAATATATGTTCCATTAGGTTCAAATAATGTTTGTTGATTAATGTTTGCAATCTTTTGTGTTTCAAAGGTGCGGATTTCCTTTTCTAATTTTTCGCCTTTAAACTCATTGGCTAACTGTAATCTCCGTAAACCGATTTTTACATACTCGTCTTGAAGCTCTATACCAATGGAATTTCTTCCAAGTTCTTTTGCAACAAAGCAAGTAGTAAATGTTCCCGAGAATGGGTCTATAACTAAATCTCCTTCGTTTGAACTTGCTTTGATAATTCTTTCGAGTAATGCGATTGGTTTTTGTGTCGGGTGATTTTCGTATTCATCCATACGATAACGAACCCTTGCAAACTCCCAAACATTGCCAGGAACTTTCTCTGAGCTGTAAACTGTTGGAACTGCTTTGCGATAGTCAATAAGTTTACGTTTTGCTCCTGTTTTGGCTTCTACTAAAATGTCATTCGTGTTAAAAGTGTAGTTGTTTTTGTCTTTTACGCAAAATAAAATTGGCTCATACATTGAACCGTAGTATTTTTTAGCTTGAACACCTGAACTATCATAAGACCAAACAAGTCTTGAAAGAATAGTTAATTTGTTTCGTAAGTGAATATCGAAAAAAGGCATAAATTGTGTGGCTGTCATTACATAAAAACTACCGTTTGGCTTCAGTTTTTGAATACATAAGTCGAGCCATTCATAGCACCATTCCAAGTATGCTTCTTCGGTCTTCCATTTTTCAATGTGTCCGTTAAAATTTTTACCGATGTTGTAAGGTGGGTCGGCAAATATTAAGTCCACAGAATTGTCGGGCAACGTTTTTAAAGCTTCCAAAGCGTCTCCGTGAATAATTTTATGTTGTTTGTTGCCTAATATTTCCATTGTCAAATTCAAATTATTATTGTTTCAAAGATAGTCAAAAATGCAGGTCGTCCGTTTGCAATTTCACTTGTTTTTATTCACAACATTTCCGTTGTAGCACTGTCCCCAGAATAGCACATAACGTTTTGTGGCTTTGCGAGGTTTGGGGAAAGCCATTCCCAATTTTTAATTTTTTAACGGCGATTGCAAATACAAACTGAACTTTAAATTAAGCCTAAATCCCAAATCTTGCAAAACCGTTGTTACAGGATGTTGTTATTGGTCGGTAGTTATATTTTATCTTCTGATTTTCCATTAAACAAATCGTACATAGCAATTGCAACTATTCCAAGAACATTTAAGGTTGTAGTCCCAAAAAGCATATTTAATACGCTGTCTGATAAGCAGTATTTTTCATTATTGTTTACAAGGATTTCTCCAACTTTCCAAAGCCAACAAGTTACAAGCAATGAAGACCAGACAGACAAATAAGCACGAAGATTTGTGTTTAAAGAGTATCTTTTTCCTTTTAAATCTTCGAATGTAGTTTTAGGATAACTTTTCCCTTTTTGAAATAATTCAGCCTCTTTTTTAGATTTTTCATCTGTATTAAAAGGTTCTGAGTTAATATAGCTTAAACTATTTGATAAATTAGACATAAGCTATACATTTTGTTTTTGTTTATTAGTTTCTAATAACTTTTTATAATGGTCTTTTATAAAATTTTCAGGTATCTGTAACGAAAAATAATCGTTGTTTTTTATAGAGTTCCAAACTAACGACCACGGAGAATTCTCTTGATGCGTTTTTGCACTAAGTTGTACACCGTCAAAATTTCCATAAACATTCCAAATTCTGTCTAAAAAATCTTCTATATTCTTATTTCCTAAAGTAAAACTAATATTTTGACTACGAATAGGGGAATTTCCAAAACTTTTAAACTGATGATATAAACTTGGTATGACTGGTCCGTATTTCCAAGCTTCTGGATTTTCGTCAATCAACGCAGTATCGGTTATTCCTAAATGCCAACCGTGAGCTATATAAACTAATTTAATAAGTTTCATAGGTGTAATATTTCCGTTCTCACTGTAACGAGATAAAAAATATTCGGCAATATCTTTTGGACTATACATACCGCAACTTTTATAGTTATAAATAATTTCTTCTTTCCGCAAAGTTACTAAAAATAAGACAATTAATAAAACTGCTATGATAATGCATTCCATATTCTGTAATTTTTTAAACGTACAGATTGGTTTACAATATCCTGTAACGTTTTGTGGCTTTGCGAGGTTTGGGGAAAGGCATTCCCAATTTTTTGATTTATTCACTAATTATAACAAGTACAAACGGAACTTTAAATTGAGCCTAAAGCCCAAATCTTGCAAAACCGTTGTTACAGGATGTTGTTATTTTGAAGAAGTCTTACTATATATTTTATGAAAAGGGTCGTAAAATAAAATATGTAATATATTCAAATGTCCGATAAATCCAAAAATTCTAGGTGCTCTGTTATTCTTCTTGTTAGTATACAGTTTTATTTCAATAAATAACTGTGGAATACGGTCTAGTTCATTTGGTTTTATTTTTAGAATATTACAAGCCTGGGCTTTTAGTTCTTTATTTGGAGAAGATATTATTATAAATTTTTTTGTTTCTTCTTTAAAAAATGAATATTCTAAATTACATATCTCACTTATTTTTTCAAAATAAATCTGATAGTCAGTCTTATTTTTGATAAATTGACTAGCTTTTTTAGAAAACTCAATATTTTTAAAAGAGAATTCTTGAATTATCATTTAGTAAATATTGATAAGAAATAGAAAGTTTTAATTTTTCAATTGGTTTATATGTTTTGTCTCCAACTTTAAATAAAAAATCCCTATTTTCTGCTTCAATAAAATCCTCTATTTGATTTTGTAAATCTAACATCTATTTTTTTGTTAGACGACTATTGTAGTAATTAAATATAGTATCAATTGAAATCTTTTTTTCCGACCTTTCTATTGGAGATAATCCTTGTCTTGCCTCGTTCCAAGGTTCTTCACTATGTGTCATTAAAACAAGTTTTTCATCACTTAATTTACCATAAGCATTTAAAACAGAAAAAACTAAATCTTGTTTGTCTTTAGATAAGTTTAAAGTTTCTAATTTTTTAAATAATTCTTTAGATAAAGATTCTTCATCTAAACTGTTCTGGAAATTCTCATTTTTAAAAAATGTAGATTTATATTTATCATAAATAGGTCTGTAAACTGGACCATTTACCCAAGCTTCAGGCATTGTCTCAAACAGTATGTCTTTTCAAATTTTGTTATGTGCCAAGATTGAATATAATAAAGGAGTTTCTGTAATTTTAATGGACTTATACTTACTCCCAAATTTTGGCAGTATAGAATAACAAAATCTGACATTTTATTTAATAAAGTTTCCATTTGATTATTACTTTTCCGCAAAGTTACTAAATATAAACTAATTAGTAAAAAACCTACTGAAATTATAATGTAAATCATATTATTTTTTTATTTTTTGAGTAAAACAGATTGACTATGACTCAAATAAAAATTATTCATCTTCCTAAATTTGAAATTGAACAAAACTCTACAACAAAAGAATGGTGGTGGAGAATCAAGGTTGGTTCAAAAATTATTGCTTCTTCATCAGAAGGTTATAAAAACAGACAAGAATGTTTAGATAATGTTTTTAATGTTGAAAACAGAATAAAATATTTGAGAGAAAAGGACTTAATTAAGTAGTATATACTGTTTCTGGGTCGTGACCTGTAATTCTTTCTGTAAGTTTTTTTGAAGCTAATAGTTTTTCTGCTTCTTCTTTTGATTCGGCGTATATTTCACATCCGTGTTTCTTACCGTTGTGATAAAACTCTGTTAGAAATTTATATTGTTCCATATTCTGTAATTTTTTAAACGTACAGATTGGTTTACAATATCCTGTAACGTCCCGCCAGCTTGACGCCGTTGCGTAAATATAGCACAAAAGTTTACAGGTACAAAACCAAGATTGGAAAAAACTCCGTTTTTTCCAAGTATGCCCAAACCTAGCAATGGCGTCAAACTGCTGTTAGCCGTAGTTATTGCATTAGTTTTCCGTTTTCATCCCATTGAGTGAATGTCTTTTTTATTCCATCTCTAATAAAATATGTCTTACCATTTTCGTAAAATGCTTTATAGTAAATTTCTTTTCCTTTATTTACTTCACTTACATATTTTAAATTTCCGTTGCCATATGAACTGAAAAATTTACCATTTGGAATTCCATTAACCACATTTTGATAAATTGAAGTTTTACCGTTGTTAAAAAAGCAAATGATTTTACCGTTGTATTTTATGTTGTCTTTAAAAAGTACATCTTTTTTATAATATCCATTAAAAACCAACTTTCCATTTTCATTAAAATACTCGACATCATATTCGTCTTTTAATTTGTTGATGTATTTTTCCATAAAATTACCATTAAAATAATGATAACTCGCAGAAACATTTTCTATAAATTTAGACTTTAGTTTGCCATTTTCCCAATATTCACTCGATTCTTTATTGTCATTACCATATTCTTTTTAATGTTTCCATTTTCAAAATATTCAGTATTCTTTCCAATTTGATTTCCGAGATTATATTTTCGAACCCATTTTTGTTTTCCATTTTCATACCAATCAATATATTCATTATGACATTGGTTATTCTTTACATTACCAATTGATTTCTTTCTTCCAGATTCGTAAAAACTTACATCAAGATATTGCGTTTTTTCTTTGTAAAAACGTAAAGATTTTACTTTCTTACTTTTATAAAAAACAGTGTCTGTTTTAGTATAATTTTCTTTATTTATTTTGAGTGAATCTAATTCATTTTCAATTACTGTTTTTTTCTTGCAAGAAGATATTAGCAAACTAATTAAAATTGATAATAAAATATATTTTTTCAATTTTCTCTTTTTTACGTTTGTTCAGTATAATTACGGCTAACGGAACGGGTATTGCCGAAGGCGGGGATTTTTAGCACAAAAGTTCAATCGAAGAACGAATGTTGAACCTTGCACAAATGCCCAATCGAAGCCGTTCAGCCCCGCTTTTGGCAATACCTTGTTAGCTGTTCGTTGTTTTTAATTCGTTTTAATTTTATTCAATTTATCGGCTGTTATTATTCTATTCGTATAAGAATTAATTGTCAGTCTTATGTTTCTTTTTCGTTTGTAATGTAGATATTTTTTCCTGTTTTTATGAATTCGTTTTCGTGCGTTTCCAAAATAACTGTTGTAATTAGTTCTTCAATTTTGTCCTTTGAAAGGTCTATTTTCAGTTTCTTGTTAATTCGTCCATAAACAAGCTCTGTATAACAAAGTTTGTCTAAAATAGTCTTTTTATAATTCGTCATTTTGGTTTTACGTTCTCAATTGTTTGTGTTTATTGGCAAATAAATGTCAATTTCCGAGTTGGGTTTGTCCCAACGAAAACGATAATCATATTTTTCAAAATGTATAAACCCTACTTTTGAATGTTGTTCAATTGTCAGATTTGAGTTAGGTAAAATATTTTTATAAATGTCTTGAATTGTCAGTTTGATATTTTCCATTTTTCCTTTATGCGTAAAAATTTTGTATTCGCCTTTGGGAATTTCTTTGTTTATAAAATGTTTGGGGAAATTCATATTGTCCTGTGGAATTGTTGTCAGGTAAAAATAAGTTTCGTTGGTCTTAAATGTAATTCCGTATTTCTCCCAATGTCCACCTTTTTGGATTAAATTATATTTTTTCAATTCAGCATTAAACTTTTTCCAATGATTTTTTATAATCTCAAAATTGTCAGTTTGAGAGTTTGTAAGTTCTCTCAAAAGTCCAAAAGTTGATATGGTTTTGTCTATAGTTTTCATTCGGTGCCGAGTTTTCTACAATGACAGCTAACGTCCCGCCAGCTTGGCTTGCCGTTGCGTAAATATAGCACAAAAGTTTGCAGGTACAAAACCAAGATTGGAAAAAACGGAGTTTTTTCCAAGTATGCCCAAGCCCAGCAATGGCGCCAAACTGCTGTTGCACGACGTAGCAATTTTTTTAATTTTTTTAGATTCGTTTTCTATTTTCGATAAAAAGTTCAAAGTAGCTTTATTGATTTTCTACAAAGAAATTTGGTTATCAGAAGTTATTGGTTCATTTACGCAATTCAGCCCAAGCGATTACTGACACAAAAATGAACATTATGGAGAAACGTGATCAGTTGGCAAAAATCACGGTTGTAAGCCCAACGTAACCACAAAGAATTTCGACAAAGTAATTCTGTCATCAAAAGTAATCGGTATAATTTCGCAATTCAGCGCAAACGATTACAGACACAAAAATGAACATTATCGAGAAACGTGATTAGTTGGCAAAAATCACGAATGAAATTCCGTTTTTGTGAGTTTTCGGTAAGTTTTCGATGAAGTTTAGTTCGGCTTTTTTGGTTAAATACTAGATAATTTTCAGTTCGTTTTCGGCTATTTTTCAATCGAAAATTTTCCCAAAAGCTATGTCGTGCAACGTTTCACGGCTTTAAGAAGTGGCGATGAACCAAGACCAAGCCTTCACAAATATAAACAAAACTTTAAATTAATAACCTTTCCAATTTCTGATAAATCCCAAGCCTCGCCATTTCTTGAAACCGCTGTTAGCGGTAGTTTTTTCTCTTTAATAGTTCTTAAAAACTTTATTTTCAGTGTTATTCAAAATAATTGAATATTCTCCTTTGTATATTGAATTTGGAAAATTGTTTTTCAACTGTTTTTTTATATTTAAGTCATTAATTTCATGCAAAGCTATTTTAACATTATGACCTTTACCTGGAATTATCATTACTAAATTAAGTATATTATTTTTATTGTTAATAGTTTCGTCAATCAAAAATCTACGAATTTCATTTCTTAACAAGTCAATATTCTGTTTTAGAATCGTTTCAGAAATACTATTTTTTCTAATTTTTCCAATTCTTACTAAATCAAATTTTACTTCCATTTTATTTTCTGAATTTGTTAATTATTTCATTAAAATTTAAACCAATTCCCGCAATATTAGGTTTCAATTCAAGATTGTCAATATCTAAAATCTTATTCCAAAAACTATCATTTTCGCCTAAATTTAATTTTCGTTCTTTTTTAAACTTCTTTTTATTTTATCAAGTTTAGCTTTGTATTCAGGCGTATAATTAGGTTTTTTTAAAAAGTTGGTTTCAAAATTTTCCATATTTTCTGTAAATTTAAAAGGATTTTCTTCCATAAATTTTTTACAGACTTCCATATGAAGCCATATTGATAAATTATGCAATCTCGATTGATAACCTGTTAATTTAATCTCGCCATTTTCAAGTATCAAATCACCGTTTTCAATTAATAAATCATTTTCTCCTTTTCTATCAATATCTTTAATTAAATAAAAAATGTCTTTGTAGAGAATTTCAATAAAGTTTTCATTTTCACTCCTTATTGGTTCAAGAATTTTTTCAATGAATTCGTCAATTGATTTTTTATCAGTATTTCTGATTTCTTCAATTATCGCTAAATAATCTTCTCTTTTTAACATCTTCAAATATTAAATTTTATTGTTAAACGTCTCGTTTTTAGTAAAATTACCGCTAACGTCCCGCCGGCTTGGCTTGCCGTTGTGTAAATATAGCACAAAAGTTTGCAGGTACAAAACCAAGATTGGGAAAAACAGAGTTTTTCCAAGTATGCCCAAGCCCAGCAATGGCGCCAAACCGCTGTTGTGTGCAGTGTTAATTTATAATTTTTGTTTTTAATTTTTCAACAAATAATTTCTTTATTTCTTTATTTAAATCTCGCATATTATTGTGCTTCCCAACATTTATTTCAAGAAAAACCTCGTACTTAAATGTGTCGTCTAAAACATTTGCGACATTCTTGTTAAATTTCTTTATTATACTATTAATTCTAAATTCCACGTATTTAAGCTTATCTTGATTTTTTAAAATCGAAAAATATCCTTTATAATCAAATCTTGATCTTAACTCTGGAGAAATTACATTTTTAAAATTATCTTTAGAAATATTAGAAGTAAATATTATAATAAAACCGTTTAAATCAATTTCGTGTGCTAATGAGCTAATCATTTTTCCATTTTCAAGAACATCAAGAAAGTAATTGAAAAGCGTAGAATTTGATTTTTCAAATTCATCAATAAGAATTATACCTGTATCTGATTCTGCAACTCTAATAAATATTTCTCCATCTTCACTGCCTATATATCCTCTTGGGCTACCAATTAATGAATTTAAAGAATTGTCACTACTGTAATTTCCAAAATTTATTTTTGCAACTTTATTTTGTCCATTTAATGCTTTATGTATAGCTCTTGCTACTTCTGTTTTACCTACACCTGAATCGCCTAGTAAAAACAATGATAAAATTTTATGTTCTCCAAGTTTATTAAAAACTCTAAAATTATCAACCAAAGATTTGAAATCATCCTTGAATTTATTGTGACCATAAAGTGAGTTATTAAATGAATTAAAAAAGATTTCTAATTCTTGGGGTTCCAAGTCAATAATTTTCTTATGTTTTTTTGCTAAATGTTTATTATTTGAATCATTTTCACTTGATTCTTTTTCAAAATAAGCTTCAAAAATTTTAAACTCTGAAAAGCAAAATCTTAATTCTTTTTCATAAAAATTTCTATGTTTTTCATCTGCAATGAATACGAAAGATTCATCAAATAAGCTGATAATTCTTTCAGAATGATATTGTGTTATTACTGCTAAAGCAGACACATCTATTACTGTCTCGAAAGCATAGTGCTCATTTATTAATTCTTCATCCATTATGAAGTCAGTTATACTTAATATGGATTTTTCTTGAACATCAAAAAACGCCTTTAATTCTTTATATTTAGATGTTGTATATAGTAATAATTCACTTTTTTTAATCATTCTTTTTTGCGTTTTAATGATTTGAACTATTGACAAAATATCAATATAATGGTATTCTGTATTATCCTTTAAGCTACTTACGAAAGGATTAAAGGAATTTGTTTGTAAATTATCCTCATACTGACTATTTTGTATTTCTTCATCTTCATTTTTATTAAATGATTGTTGAAAATTTCCAATTTCTTGAAAGAATTCTAGCGAGTTTTTTAATTCACTTAATTTTATTTTTCCTTTATATAAGCCTAACAAAGAAACCTTTCCAATAAATAAATCATCGACGCTATATGAACTTTCAAATTCACTTTCAAAAGTTAGTGGGATTTTGACAAGTATTTTATCAGTTGAATTTGTTAGTTCTCCTTTAAGTTTGTATGCATAATCTTTGAACATTGAATTGAATAATCCTCCCATATCAAAACCATTTGCTCCTGGTATGGATAAACCTTTAAAAGCATCGCTTGTCATAAGTTTTACAATTCTCAATTCTGGCTCATTCTCCAATGAAAGTGAAACATTATCAACTCTAATTATTTCGCCTTCATTTAAGTCTTCAAAGTTTTGTATTGCTTTAGAATTTTCAATAATATCATTAAGAATAACGGATTTTGTTGTTTTTACTTCGAATGTTTCTAAAACCTTTTGTGCTGAACTTCCTGCGACTCTTGCTTTTCCTTCAACCTCAACATTAAAAAGATTCAAAAATTTTGTTCCAAAATCAAATTTTGCTCTTAACTCTGTATCTCCTTCAATATTTTTATTGCTTTCAAGCTCTTTGTTTAGTAAAATAATGTTGCTTAACATCATTTTGATTTCGTAAACTTTTGGAAAATTTATGTAGTAAATGTTAAATATCATATTTTAGGCTTGTTATTCTGTAGATTTCGCGAAACATTGCACACAACGTCCCGCCAGCTTGGCTTGCCGTTGCGTAAATATAGCACAAAAGTTTGCAGGTACAAAACCAAGATTGGAAAAAACGGAGTTTTTTCCAAGTATGCCCAAGCCCAGCAATGGCGCCAAACTGCTGTTGCACGACGTAGCAATTTTTTTAATTTTTTTAGATTCGTTTTCTATTTTCGATAAAAAGTTCAAAGTAGCTTTATTGATTTTCTACAAAGAAATTTGGTTATCAGAAGTTATTGGTTCATTTACGCAATTCAGCCCAAGCGATTACTGACACAAAAATGAACATTATGGAGAAACGTGATCAGTTGGCAAAAATCACGGTTGTAAGCCCAACGTAACCACAAAGAATTTCGACAAAGTAATTCTGTCATCAAAAGTAATCGGTATAATTTCGCAATTCAGCGCAAACGATTACAGACACAAAAATGAACATTATCGAGAAACGTGATTAGTTGGCAAAAATCACGAATGAAATTCCGTTTTTGTGAGTTTTCGGTAAGTTTTCGATGAAGTTTAGTTCGGCTTTTTTTGGTTAAATACTAGATAATTTTCAGTTCGTTTTCGGCTATTTTTCAATCGAAAATTTTCCCAAAAGCTATGTCGTGCAACGTTTTGTGGCTTTGCGAGGTGCGGAACTCGAAAAGCACTGATTATTAATTTATTACTGTACTCCGCAGGTACAAAATTCCGTTTAAGTTGAAGACCGAAGTCCGCATCTTGCAAAACCGCTGTTAGCTGTTGTTGCTAATTGAAACTGTTTTAATCTCAATACTCGTTTTTTCTAACGAACCTTTTTCTTTAAGTTCTTCCCACTCCTCTTTTGTCAACATAGGAAAATCACTCTCCCAAGGTTTTTCAAAATCTATCTTACCGCTCTTTAAGGAAGTAATTTCTGATAAATCTTCTTTCAAATGTTCAGAAGAATACGTATGTTTAGATAAAATTTTAAAATTATACATAATGAGTTTATTTAAATATTATTTAGTTAAGTCTTTGGTAAAAGATGAACCTTTTTACACTACCTGCGCTGATATAGATGGTAGATTTTTTAGAATTTCAGATTTAGAATCATACCTCAAAAATGGTAAAGATGGTATATCAAATGAAGAGATTATTGCAACAAGCTATTTTCTAATAAGAAAAGATTTAACAATTCAATTATAACCTTTATATGACAGTAGAAACAAACATTCTAATCAACAACATTGTATTATCCTCAAAGATTAATGCTTTAAAATTAACTCTTTCGGAAAAACAACTAGAATTATACCATAATAATCTAATAGACGAAGCTGAAAAAAATTAAACCTTTGTTGAAGGACATCCTAAAGTCTCCTGATAAAGTCGATGAAGTTTTGACAAATTATCTAAAGTAATTTTGTGATTGTTAATATCGTCTTTTGTTAAGATTTTTTCATTAAAACTTGATAAAAGACTTTCACAAGTTTCTTTTACAAATCCAAATGTTTTTCCTTCAAAGTATTGATTTAGTATCTTGTTTGCGATTTCGTTTGGGTTTTCTTTTTCCATTTTTCTAATATAAGTTTTAGAAAAACACTAACTGTATTTTTAACCTTTTTCTTGGCTTTTAACAATTACAGCTAACGTTTTGTGGCTTTGCGAGGTGGCGAGCTTCGTAAAGACGGGGTTAATATTAATTTAATTTTTCCTTGCGGAAGGTAAGCATAAATTTTGCAAATTATTCGCCATCTTGCAAAACCGCTGTTGTAGGTAGTTGTTATTTGGTTCGGTGTTTATTTTTCAACTTCTGCTTTAGGCTTCTTTAAGTCGTTGAACTTCTTATACATTTTAGAATCAAAATATGATAAAGTAACTATTTCAGAGTTATTAATAACTAAATCTACGTTTAAATCTGAAATATTTAGTGCTTCACCATCTTTTACATATTCAGCATAAACAGTTAGATAATGAGTTGTATATTCGACTTCTTTTTCGTCAGTTCTATATCCACTCATAATAGGTATAACCCTTATATAATTTGAAATAGATGGTATTGGTAATTCTTTTACCCACGCAACATAAACTTTATCGTTTTTTAAAGTTATCTGTAACATTTTTCTATGCTCAAAGGAACTTTTCAAAAGAAGTTCAAATTCGTTTCCAACAGATTTAATTGCTTTTTTAATAAACTTTTCTTTGTCTAAGAAATAATTTACACTTTCTGTAAAAATAACTGTCAGTAATAAAGTAGCTAATGAAGTTCCAATATATTGAGTTTTTATTGGAAATTTAGAATATACTAAATTACAAACATCATTTGGTATAATAGACTCAACAAAAAGTCTAATGAAATAAGTAATTACAGAAACACAAACAGCTAATAATATACTTTCAAAGATTAATCTTTGTCTGTCTAATCTTTGTTGTTTATATTTGAAAGGGTAGAATCGAGTTAATAAATAGTAACCCGCTACTAATGGAAGTATTAATAGATTCCAAGGCATAAATTAAGCTTTTTCAAGTTCAGCTTTTCTTAATTTACGCTCTTCGATTTCCTTTATTAAATCAGAATCTAAAAGAATTTTAATTGTATCTTTAATATCTTTTTGTTTGAAAAAGTCAGATGTTTTTATATACAGTCTACCTTCTTTTGTAGCTTTAATAAATTTATTTTTTCTTTCTGTACTCATAACAAGAAGTTTTAGTTCTTCAAATATAGTACAAATTTTATTCCAAAGCATAATTTTTTCTGTTTTTTACGCTTAGGCTTCTTTTACCACGGTTCTCGTACAATTACCTACAACGTTCCGCGGCTTCGCGTCTGTTGCGATTCCAGCGAATTGCGTACTTTCTGCTAAGATAAAATATTTTTGTGAAGAAATAAGTTCAATTCAAGAAAAACCAGCAATAGCGCGAAACCGCTGTTATGCGTTCGCCTCTTGACTTTCAAGAATCGAATTTAAATTTTCCAAAATCACTTCAAATTTTGCGATATCACTTACTATCACTTCTCTTACTTTCTGTTTCATATTTTTTATGTCGCTATACGAAGAGTATACTTCATTTGCGATTAAGTTTATATCATTAGCTTTTTCACTGAATTCTATATGAGGAAAAATATTTTGTGCTAATGGTTTTATGTGTTTGTCTACTAATAAAGTTCTGTTCTTAACTCTTTTTGGGGTGTCATCCTCACTAAATTCAAATACATCTCTGTCGCTGTTTAAATCTTTTACCCATTTTGAATAAAACTCCTTGTATTCATAACGTTCATTTTCGTCTCTCATAGATGAGAAAAATTTATTTGATCTTAAGAGTTGCCATTTGTTATATGTTTTTTCTTTCTCTAAATAGTTATCTCTAAAATAGTCGATTTCATTAACGAAATAGTTGTGATAACTACCAAGAAAATTAGTATTGATTAAGAATTTTCTAAAATCCTGAATTTTGCTTATTCTAAGTTTGGTATAGAATCTATTTAAATCTGTAATGTTTAATCGGCTTAGGAAGTTATCGTTTAATGAAGACGTTAACACAGGGTTGCCAAAATCATCGTTTTCATCTTTGAGCTTTTCCGCATATGTTTTTAGACTTTCAATAGTTCCTTCAATCGCTTTTTTAAGTTCTGGTAAAGAAGATTGGAAGTAATTAAATGCATCTTGTGCATTGTCATTTCTTTGTTTTTGATAAATAACGAATGCTATAATAAATCCAAGCAAAGTTAATAATACGCCAATCGCACCAATTAAAATGGACCATTGATTACTATCTAAACAAAAGCTCTCTGAAAGTACATAATATTTTTCTGAACTCATTTTTTACACGGGGTTTTTGAGGTGACGCATAACACACAAATATACGCAACTCAGCGATGATTACAAGGAAAAACAAACAAAACTAGGTTTATCTAGCTAATGCCTTTAAAATCAATACTTTTAAAAGATACATCAAATACGTATTTTATGTATCTTTATATAGTTTTATTGCGAAAAATAATATTTAAATATTTAAAATGCGCAGTTATGGATTTATCACAATATCAATTTTCATTCGGCATACATCAAGGTCGAAACATCATTTGGATTCAGTTTAAATATCAGCTTAGTTTGAAAGACGGACTCCGCGAACGCTTTCCATCAGCCCGTTATAGTAGTACACATAAAGCATGGTATTTACCTGACTTAGCTGCCGTTCGTAAGGAGCTAAAACTGCCTCTTAAAACTTTGGAAGAGCAAACTTTTAGTCATATTTCAGAAAATAATCGCTTGGCTGTAATTCAATATAGTAATCAGTTAGATTTAATGGCTTACAGCCCCCACACCAAGCGTACCTATCTGCAAGAGTTTATGCAATTATTGTCACTACTGGGGAACGTTTCTGTAAATTCTCTAACACCAGATAGATTGAAAGATTACTTTCTGTACTGTTTGCAAAAAAATGAACTTAAGGAGCAAAGTATGAACTCTAAAATTAATGCAATCAAATTTTATTTTGAAAAAGTCTTGCATCGCGAACAAATGTTTTTTGATATTCCCAGACCCAAAAACCCTTTAACATTACCCAAAATGTTATCCAAAAATGAAATTGTGAAATTATTCTCAGTTTTGGAAAATAAAAAGCATCGGCTTATTTTAAAATTATGTTACGGGATGGGACTACGCGTGAGTGAAATTGTTAATCTAAAAGTAGAACATATTGATAGTCAGTCTATGCGGGTTTTGATTGTAAATGCAAAAGGAAAAAAAGATCGTTATACGAATCTTCCTGAATCGGTTTTAGAAGACCTCCGAGCTTATTATTTAGAATATCGTCCTAAGACATGGTTGTTTGAAGGGGCTTACGGTGGCAATTATTCGATTCGTAGTATTCAAGCTGTTTTTAAAAGTGCTATGAAAAAAGCTAAGATTACTAAAACTATTGGAATACATGGATTACGACATAGTTATGCTACACATTTAATTGAAGGAGGGGCAGATATTCGTTTTTTGCAAAAGCTTTTAGGACATAGCAATCTTAAAACAACTCAAATTTACACGCATGTTACCGATGTGACACTTTCTAAAATAAAAAGTCCTCTAGATGGATTATTTTTGTGATACCATTTGAAAACCTTAGATTTTCTGGATTTTTTAATATATATTGCTATTTTGTGGTTTAGAATTGGGCGGATATAACTTTTGCTAATACTGACCATTCTGTCTGGAACCTTTTTGCTCTTTTTAATTCCTTTTTTTCTCTTTTTTTGAATATTTATTGTATCGCTTACGTTAATCTAAATATTTAGTTCTTGGTAGTTTTATCCATTTAAACTTAAAATATACTGGATTAAAAAATAAAGTTCTCGATCTGTTTTTTTCATTTTAAAACAACTCGAACAAAGAGTTGAGTATATAATTGAAATCATCGTTAGTTCGAGCGTGAAGCGCATCGAGAATCAAGACTAATTTTTATTTCTTTTATAGGATAGTCTCTAAATAGACATGCAGTTTCTCACTCCTACGAAGGAGGAGTCTCATAATCAATAGTATGTGATTTCTCCCTTTGGTCGAAATGACAAGATTGTGAACTTTTTAGGCAGTCTCGAGGTTAAAAAAAAGTATTATAAGGAAATTTCAAAGTTAGATGGTATAAATCAACATGCGGTTTGTCACTCCTACGAAGGAGGAGTCTTATAATCAATAGTATGTGATTTCTCCCTTTGGTCGAAATGACAAGATTGCGAATTTTTTGGACAGTCTCAGGGTTAAAAAAATAATATTACAAGGAAATTTCAAAGTTTAAAATAATATAAATAAACATGCGGTTTGTCACTCCTACACAAGGAGGAGTCTCATAATCAATAGTATGTGATTTCTCCCTTTGGTCGAAATGACAAGATTGTGAACTTTTTGGGCAGTCTCGAGGTTAAAAAAATAATATTATAAGGAAATTTCAAAGTTAGATGGTGTAAATAAACATGCGGTTTGTCACTCCGACGTAAGGAGGAGTCTCATAATCAATAGTATGTGATTTCTCCCTTTGGTCGAAATGACAAGATTGTGAACTTTTTGGGTAGTCTCAGGGTTAAAAAAATAGTATTATGAGGAAATTTCAAAGTTTAAATAGTGTAAATCAACATGCAGTTTGCACTCCTGCGTAAGGAGGAGCCTCATAATCAATAGTATGTGATTTCTCCCTTTGGTCGAAATGACAAGATAGCGAACTTTTTGGGCAGTCTCAGGGTTAAAAAAAGTATTATGAGGAAATTTCAAAGTTTAAATGGTATAAATAAACATGCGGTTTGTTACTCAGTAAGGAGGAGTCTTATAATCAATAGTATGTGATTTCTCCCTTTGGTCGAAATGACAATATTGCGAACTTTTTGGGCAGTCTCGAGGTTTAAAAAATAGTATGATGAGGAAATTTCAAAGTTAGATGTTATAAATCAACATGCAGTTTGTCACTCCGACGTGAGGAGGAGTCTCATAATCAATAGTATGTGATTTCTCCCTTTGGTCGAAATGACAAGATTGTGAACTTTTTGGGCAGTCTCGAGGTTAAAAAAATAATATTATAAGGAAATTTCAAAGTTTAAAATAATATAAATCAACATGCAGTTTGTCACTCCGACGTGAGGAGGAGTTTCATAATCAATAGTATGTGATTTCTCCCTTTGGTCGAAATGACAAGATTGTGAACTTTTTGGGCAGTCTCAGGGTTAAAAAAATAGTATGATGAGGAAATTTCAAAGTTAGATGGTGTAAATAAACATGCAGTTTGCACTCCTGCGTAAGGAGGAGCCTCATAATCAATAGTATGTGATTTCTCCCTTTGGTCGAAATGACAAGATTGCGGACTTTTTGGGCAGTCTCAGGGTTAAAAAAATAGTATGATGAGGAAATTTCAAAGTTTAAAATAATATAAATCAACATGCAGTTTGTCACTCCGATGTGAGGAGGAGTCTTATAATCAATATTATGTGATTTCCCCCTTTGGTCGAAATGACAAGATTGCGAACTTTTTGGGTAGTCTCAGGGTTAAAAAAATAGTATTATGAGGAAATTTCAAAGTTTAAATGGTATTTTTTTAAAACAAATGACACAAAGCGTCTCCATTTGCTTATAATTCTACTGTACTCACTTCTAAAGCAATTTCTGATTTGTGAGAAAGCGTACTTTGCTTTCATAACAAGTAGAGCTGTAGTAGTTTTCATCATCAGAGCAATTTTGCCTTTAGGTATAAAATAACAATGAGTTCTTTTTTGAGAGTCTTTTAGTTTGAAGATGCTTGAACAAGCTTTGAGGAAGGGATTGAAAGATAATTTTTTCTAAAATCTGTTTTAAAAATTGGGCGAAAAAATCATCAAGATCTTTATTGAGGGCAAAAATGGAATTTGATATTGAAATTCTCTTCAACGTATTATTTTTGGCATAGTATTTAAAGAAAAACCCCGTTTTTGACTCTTTTTGAGCAATTTCGGGGTTTGTTTCTTCTAAAATAACATTTATTTTAAGATATGCTAGTGTTTGTATTATTATGAATGTACCTTAAAAGAAAGCACGATGAAAAAACGTAAGCGTTTATTTTCAATCAATAAGTAAAAGCTAGACACTCAAAATCAGTATATTTTGGGTATATTTTTAAGGTTTAATTTATCTCTTCAGTAATTGGAGAAACAACACTATATACATTTTATCTGATTTCTCTTGATGGCTGGCTAGAGTGAATGAATTAGGCAAATTGACAGAACTAACTGCATCTAATTTTCAGGGAGTCTTTTCTTTATTTACAAAACGCTTTATTTTATTGATAAATTTTAGCATATAGATCTTTATATTTTTCTAAAACGACTTTGCGTTTTAGTTTTAGAGTGGGTGTAAGCTGCCCACCATCTATTGACCAAACGTCAGGTGTTAATTCAATTTTCTTTACTTGTTCCCAATTTCCAAATTTAGCATTAAAATGATTTATTTCTTGGTAAATTCTTTTTATTACTTCTGGGTTTTGAACAAGTTCTTCATTAGTCGAGCCAATATTTACATGATGAATATGAGCCCATTCTCTTATAAATTCAAAAGCTGGCTGAATGATTGCTGCTGGCATTTTTTGTCCTTCTCCAACCACCATAATTTGTTCAATAAATCGAGATTGTTTAAATATATTTTCTAAAATCTGAGGAGCTACATACTTACCTCCGGATGTTTTAAACATTTCTTTTTACGATCTGTTATACGTAAAAAACCATCTTTATCAAATTCTCCTATATCTCCTGTATGAAAATAACCGTTTTTAATTACTTCGTCTGTTTGGGCTTGATCTTTATAATACCCCATCATTAAGTTGGGTCCTTTAAAAAGAATTTCGCCGTCTTCTCCTATTTTTATTTCTACATTATTTATAGGCTTCCCTACCGTTCCTATACGAAATAAACCATTTCGCATGTCATTTACACTTATAACAGGTGATGTTTCAGTAAGACCATATCCTTCCATTACAGGCATTCCAGCTGCAGAAAAGACACGGGTTAAACGAGTTTGTAAGGCAGCACTTCCTGAAACCATTATTTTTACATTTCCTCCTAAAGCTTCTTGCCATTTACTAAATATTAATTTACGTGCTATTTTTAATTGAAATTCATACCACCAACCATTTTTACCGTATGGTTCATATTTTAAACCTAGTTCAACTGCCCAAAAGAAGATTTTCTTTTTGATTCCTGTTAATTCGGTTCCTTTTGCATAAATTTTATCATAAACTTTTTCTAATAGTCTAGGAACAACGGTAAATACATCAGGTTTTACTTCTTGAAAATTATCTGAGATTTTATCAATAGATTCAGCGAAATAAATTGAAATTGAATAATATTGATAAATATATAAAATAACTCTTTCGAAAATATGACAAATAGGAAGAAAGCTCATTGCTTTTGCTTTACCTGCTACTAATGGAATTCTGTCAGAACTATTTAAAACATTCGATACAATGTTATGATGAGATAACATTACTCCTTTAGGCTTACCAGTGGTTCCTGGAAGTATAAATAATGGTGGCTAAATCATTTGGTTTTACATTATTTTTTCGTTCTTCAACAAAATTTTGAGTGCTTGTGTCTTTTCCTATAGTCAATAGGTCTGTCCAATTTTTTTCACTAGGTATCTCATCGAATGTAAAAACATCTATTAAATTAGATAAATTAGCTTTTATGGCGTTTAGTTTATTCAAAACTTCCTTATCAGATACAAAGCAATACTTTGACTCAGAATGATTTAGAATATATTCATAATCTTGTTCTGATATGGTGGGATAAATAGGAACTGTTTGAGCTCCAATTTGCAACACTCCTATATCCATAATATTCCATTCTGTTCTATTATTAGATGAAATAATGGCTATTTTATCATCTCTTTGCACCCCCATAGCGATAAGTGCTCTTGAAACGGCATTTGCTTTATCTAAATATTCTTGGGTAGAGGTTTTAACCCATTTTCCGTTATATTTTGTAACTAACGCGTCTGGTAAGTTATTCTGTTCTAGCTGATAATAAGGAAAATCAAATAATCTTGTAATGTTCGTCATTATTAAATGTGGGTAAAGTTATAGTGCAAATTAAATAATTTAAACTTAAAATACAATTTTAATTTATTTTTTAAAATTAATTAGCAAAATTTTACACAAAAAAGTTTTTTTGTTTGAATAAAAGTATTCTATCTAAGTCTGTTTTTAAACAATAACAACGAATCTATTAAATGATTTTTGTCTTTTACAGACTGAATGTATAAAAGTTAATTTAAAAGGAATTTAAATTCAATTTATCGGATAAATTTTTATTGTAGGTAAAATAATTTCAAAACTAAAGAAGTACTCTTTTTTGTATTTTATACCATTTAAACTTAAAATGTATTGGATTACAAAATAAAGTTCTAGATATGTTTTTTGATTTTAAAATAACTCGAACAGATGGTTGAGTATATAATTGAAATCATCGTTAGTTCGAGCGCGAAGCGCATCGAGAACCAACATTAATTTTTATTGCTTTTATAGGATAGTCCCTAAATCAACATCCAGTTTGTCACTCCTACGCAAGGAGGAGTTTCATAATCAACACTATGTGATTTATTTCTTTGGTCGAAATGAAAAGATTGTGAACTTTTTTGGATAGTCTCAGTGTTAAAAAATTATTATTATGAGGAAATTTCAAAGTTTAAATGGTATTATTTCATAAAACTACGTCGCGTAATCTGGGGTTAAATGGATTCTTTAAAAACGAAAAAGAGGCTGTCCTAAAAGGGCAGCTTTTTTTATGCCGCAAATTCACGATATTGGTGATTGCTAGTAAAATTTAATTTTTCAAAAACAATTAGAAGGCAAAATCGAGTCATATAGTTGTATGTTGAGCAAGAACGAGTTGTTTTAAAAGCTTTTTTCATTGAATCTGTAGTTGTAGCCACCATTTTTCTGAAATTATGACCAAGCGCCATTAGTAGAAACTCCATTTCTACCATTTCTAACCCAAAAAATGTAAACCGATTAAATTTATTGTTGTTTTTTAGTTGTCCGAATACTGCCTCTACTTCAACAGGTCTTTTACTTCTGTGTTTGTGTCCTTTTTTGAGTTTAGTAATTCTTTAGCTTCGTTTTTTAGGCAATTTAGAGGGTGATTGACTTCTATTTTTCGATTCCCTTTTGCTTTGTGGCATAAACTTCTCAATGGGCATCCTTCGCATCGTTTAGCTTGATAATAAGTCACTTCTGATTCATATCCATTGCTAGAGATTCGCTTACCTATTCCTATGTTTTCCATTTTTTGCCCCATAGGACAGATATAGAAATCGTATTGTTGATTGTAAAATAAATTTTGCACTAAAAAGGATTCTCTTTAAGTTTCTTTTTCTGCTCTGCATGAAAATAATTGTACTTTACAAAGGGCTCAATTTGCTTGTTTTTAAGCATTTGGTAATTTTCTTCACTGCCATATCCAGCATCGGCGACAACTTCTTTACTTTGTCTATTATAGTTTTCTTCAAAACTGTTTAAGTGTGACTCTAATGTGTTGGTATCGTTGGTCGTTTGATGTATAGAAACGTGTGTAATAAATTGATTTTCAGTTGATATTTGAGGGTTGTAAGCTGGTTTGAGTTGCCCATTTCTCATATGATCTTCCTTCATTCTCATAAAAGTAGCGTCAGGGTCTGTCTTACTATAAGAGTTTCTATTTCCAAGTATTTCTAAATCCTTTTCGTATTTCTCTAATCTTGGAAGGTGTTCTTCCTGTAATTTCTGTAGTTCTTTTACCTGTTTCTTAGTCGGTTCTTTTAACTTTTTATTCAATTCTGATAGCTTTTCTTTTAATTCATCTGAATTGATTTTTTTTGGCAATGCTTCTTGGTTAAGTTCTTGGTTTTCTGATTGTATACTGTTTTCTATATCAGATAAAATAGTGTTGATTTTTACTTCTAATTTCTCTTTGTATTTTTCAACCGAACCACGCCAAACAAAGGTGTATTTGTTGGATTTTGCTTCAATTTTAGTACCATCAATATATTGAACATCAAGGCTTATATAACCTAGGTCGACCAATATTTTTACTACTTCTGCGAATAAAACTTTGATTTTATCTTTCAAAATTTTGCCTCTAAACTCGTTAATGGTTCTAAACCCAGGAGTGGAATTGCCTGAGATAAACATAAAATGAATGTTCTCATTAAGTGCTTTGGCTATTTTTCGGCAAGAATAGATATTTGACAAATAGCTATAAAACAATACTTTGATTAGCATTCTAGGATGGTAAGCAGAGCATCCACCACCGCGATAAAGCTTAACTATGTCGCTAATATCAAGTCTGTCAACTATAGAATCGACCAGTCGAACAGGGTGGTTATCATCAATTTTATCAAAAATATTGATTGGAAAAAGTTCTGGAGAATTGCCTGTCTGGTTTTTAAATGTTACTTTAGCCATTGCTTGTTTTTTGTTACCTCTAAAATACATGTTTTAGAGTAAAACAGCAATAAAAAGGCTGTCCTAAACTTTTTGGACAGCCTCTTTTATTTAGTTTTGGGTCATCTAAAAATTAAATATCCCTATTATTTTAAGTATTTTGTGTATAAAAATTTACCCTAATACTTCTTTTACTTTTTTACCAATTTCAGCTGGCGAATCTACAACGTGAATGCCATTTTCTCTCATAATTCTTTTTTAGCTTCCAGCTGTATCATCAGCTCCACCTACGATTGCTCCTGCATGCCCCATTGTACGTCCTTTTGGAGCCGTTTCGCCTGCAATAAAGCCTACAACTGGCTTACGATTACCGTCTGCTTTAATCCATTTAGCCGCATCTGCTTCTAATTGACCTCCAATTTCACCGATCATGATGATACAATGTGTTTCAGGATCATTCATCAATAATTCAACAGCTTCTTTTGTAGTTGTTCCTATAATTGGATCTCCTCCAATACCAATAGCTGTAGTAATTCCAAATCCTTGACGAACTACTTGATCTGCTGCTTCATAAGTAAGGGTTCCTGACTTAGATACAATTCCAATATTTCCTTTTTTGAAAACAAATCCTGGCATAATTCCTACTTTTGCTTCTTCTGGAGTAATTACACCTGGACAGTTAGGACCTACTAATCTACAACCTTTTCCTTTGATATAATCATATGCTTTAATCATATCTGCTACTGGAATACCTTCGGTAATACAGATAATCACTTTAATACCTGCGTCTGCTGCTTCCATAATAGCGTCTGCGGCAAATGCTGGCGGCACAAAAATAATAGATGTATCTGCACCTGCTTGATCTACTGCATCTTTAACGGTATTAAATACGGGACGTTCTAAGTGTGTAGAACCGCCTTTACCAGGAGTTACTCCTCCTACCACATTAGTTCCGTACTCTATCATTTGAGAAGCATGAAAGGTTCCTTCACTTCCTGTAAAACCTTGTACGATTATTTTTGAATCTTTATTTACTAAAACACTCATAATATGTGTATTGTTTGTTATAAAATATATGACGCAAAAGTAAACCTTTTACTTTTACTTTAAAATTATTTTTTGAAAAGAATATGTGATTTTTTTAGAATATTTAGTTCTTATTTATTCTTCATTTTGATTAAGTTTATTCAGTATTTCAGGCATTTTTTTAAGGTTTGCTAACTGCTTAAATTTTTCACGAGATTCTTCTGCTGGTGTTCCAAAATAGGCTTTAGATCCTTCAAGTGATTTTGTAACTCCTGTTTGTCCCATTATTACTGCTTTTTCACCTATTTTTATACCACTAGTAATACCTACTTGCCCCCCACAATGTAACTTCGTCTTCTATAACAACACAACCCGCAATACCTGTTTGTGAAGCGATTAAACATTTTTTACCTATTACGGTATCATGTCCTATATGTACTTGGTTATCTATTTTAGTTCCTTCTCCTACAGTGGTATCTCCTGTTACTCCTTTATCAATTGTACATAATGCTCCGATTCCTACGTTATCTTCGAGTATCACTCTTCCTCCTGACAATAATTGATCGAATCCTTCGGGTCTTTTTTTATAGTAAAATGCGTCTGCTCCAATAATTGTTCCTGAATGGATAATAACATTATTTCCAATAACGGTATGATCATAAATAGAAACATTTGAATGAATCAAACAGTTTAGGCCTATTTTTACATTATTTCCAATAAAGCAATTGGGTTGTATTATAGTTCCTTCTCCTATTTGAGCGGTAGAAGCTATAGAGGTATTAGAAGCCTGAAAGGGCTTAAAATATTTTGTAAGAAAATTAAAATCTCTAAAGGGATCTTCTGAAATCAATAGAGCTTTTCCTTCTGGACATTGAACTTCTTTATTGATTAAAATAATTGTAGCTGCGGATTGCAAAGCTTTATCGTAGTATTTAGGATGGTCTACAAAGACAATATCTCCTGATTGAACTACGTGTATTTCATTCATCCCTAAAACAGGAAAATTAGCATCCCCTATAAATTTACAATTTATGATGGATGCTATTTCTTCTAAACTATATTGCCTAAGAAATCTCATTATTCCTTAACACGCTCCATATAAGCGCCTGTTGCTGTATCAATTTTAATTTTATCTCCTTCATTAATAAATAAAGGTACATTTACTTGAGCTCCTGTTTCTACAGTAGCAGGTTTCGTAGCATTTGTTGCGGTATTTCCTTTTACTCCTGGTTCGGCATAGGTTACTTCTAAAACTACTGGAAGCTGGCATATCTACAGACAGAGGCATTTCTGTTTCTGTATTGATTTGCACCATTACGTTAGTTCCTTCTTTTAACAAATCAGGAGCGTCTAAAATATCTTTATTTAAAGTTATTTGCTCAAAAGTTTCTTGATTCATAAAATGAAACTCTGATCCTTCGTTATATAAATATTGAAAAGTGTGTGTTTCAACTCTCACTACTTCAATTTTATGACCTGCTGAGAATGTATTATCTAGTACTTTTCCAGAAGTTAATGATTTTAATTTGGTTCTAACGAAAGCAGGTCCTTTCCCTGGTTTAACGTGTAAAAATTCAACGATTTTAAAAATATCGTTATTATACTTAATACATAATCCGTTTCTAATGTCTGCCGTACTTGCCATTTTATTTTACTATTTTTTTTAAATATTTCCTGTATAACCTTTCATAATACCTCTAGATGAATTTCTAATAAAATCAAGAATTTCATCTCGCTCTGGGGTGGCTGTCATTTCAGCTTCAATGATTGCTAGTGCTTGAGTTGTATTATAATTTTTTTGATATAAAATTCTATATATATCTTGAATTTCTCTAATTTTTTCTGTAGAAAACCCTCTTCTTCTGAGTCCAACTGAGTTAATTCCCACATAAGACAATGGTTCTTTAGCTGCTTTTGTATAGGGTGGTACGTCTTTTCGAACTAATGATCCTCCTGAAATCATGGCGTGATCTCCTATGGATATAAACTGATGAACTGCGGCTAATCCTCCTATTACGGCATGATCTCCGACTGTAACGTGACCTGCTAATGCTACGCCATTTACTATTATGGCATTATTTCCGATATGACAATCATGAGCAACATGGGCTGTGGCCATAATCAAACAATTATCGCCTATTATTGTCTGTCCAGAAGCTACTGTTCCTCTATTAATTGTAACACATTCTCTAATGGTGGTGTTATTACCTATAACGGCTAAGGAATCTTCTCCTCCAAATTTTAAATCTTGCGGAACAGCCGATATAACGGCACCAGGAAAGATATTACAGTTTTTACCTATACGAGCTCCTTCCATAATTGTTACATTAGAACCTATCCAAGTCCCCTCTCCTATTACCACATTATTATGTATCGTTGTAAAAGGCTCAATTACAACATTTTTTGCAATCTTAGCCCCTGGATGTACATATGCTAATGGTTGATTCATTTCTAATTTATTATAAGTTTAAATTAACTAGTGTTTTTTTTAAAAACACTATACACTTATTGGTTTTTAACAATTTGAGCCATTAATTCAGCTTCTGCTACTAATTTCCCATTTGCGAACGCATATCCTTGCATGTGACAAATACCTCTTCTTATTGGTGATAATAATTCTAATTTAAAGATTAAAGTATCACCTGGTAAAACTTTATGTTTAAACTTAACATTATCTATTTTCATAAAATAAGTAAGATAGTTCTCAGGATCTGGAACGGTACTTAAAATCAGTATTCCTCCTGTTTGTGCCATTGCTTCAACAATTAAGACTCCTGGCATTACTGGAGCTCCTGGAAAATGTCCGACGAAGAAATCTTCGTTCATAGTAACGTTTTTGAGACCTACCACTTGGGTATCGCTCATACTCAAAATTCTATCTACTAATAAAAAGGGCGGCCTATGTGGAAGCATGGACATTATTTTATGAATATCCATTAAAGGTTCCTTGTTTAAATCATAAACGGGGACATTATTACGTTGTTCATTTTTAATGATTTTTGCGATTTTTTTGCAAATTGTGTATTGACGAAATGTCCTGGTTTATTAGCTATGATTTTACCTTTTATCTTGGTTCCTATCAAAGCTAAATCACCTACTACATCTAATAGTTTATGACGTGCTGCTTCGTTTGGGTAATGCAAGGTTAAATTATCTAGTACTCCATTAGGTGTAATTGAAATTTCATCTTTACCAAAAGCAACTCTTAGTTTGTTCATTGTTTCATTTGATAATTCTTTATCGACATAAACAATGGCATTATTAAGATCTCCTCCTTTAATTAGACCGTGTTCTAATAACATTTCTAATTCATGTAAGAAACTAAAAGTTCTACAAGATGCTATTTCTGATTTAAATTCAGAAATATTTTTCATTGAAGCATTTTGCGTACCTAATACTTTTGTTCCAAAGTCAACCATTGTGGTTACAGAATACTCATCAGATGGAATCACGGTAATCTCACTACCTGTTGACTCATCTAAATAGGAAATAACTTCTTTTACTACATAAACATCGCGTTCTGCATCTTGATCTATTAATCCTACTTTTTCAATAGCTTCTACAAAATGTTTTGAGGAGCCATCCATAATGGGTAATTCTGAGGCATCTAATTCAATAATTACGTTATCTAAGTCACATCCTACTAATGCTGCCAAGACATGCTCAGGAGTTTGAATCATAACTCCTAATTTTTCTAGATTTGTACCTCTTTGGGTATTTACAACATAATTTGCATCTGCTTCAATAATAGGTTGTCCTTCTAAATCAACACGTATAAAAGTAAACCCGTTATTTATAGGAGCGGGTTTAAAAGTCATTGTAACTTCTTTACCTGTATGTAAACCAACTCCTTTTAGTGTAATTTCTGACTGAATGGTCTTTTGTTTAACCATGACTACTACTTCTTTATATTTCTTTTTAGTTCTGTTATTTCTGATACAATTTTTGGTAAGTTTTTAAAATGTACATAGGATTTATTAAAATCATTATAACCTAAAGCTGGACTTCCTTGTACAACTTCTCCGTCTTTTAAACTTCTACCAATACCTGATTGAGCCTGTATTTTAACATTGTTGCCAATAATAATATGTCCTACAATACCTACCTGCCCTCCTATCATGCAATTTTCTCCAATTTTAGTAGAACCTGCTACTCCTGTTTGGGAAGCTATTACTGTATTTTTGCCTATTTCTACATTATGGGCTATTTGAATTTGGTTGTCTAACTTAACTCCTTTGCGTATAATGGTAGATCCTAAGGTTGCTCTATCTATGGTAGTTGCTGCTCCTATGTCTACGTTATCTTCTATAACAACATTTCCTATTTGAGGTACTTTGGTATATTCTCCATTTTCATCAGGAGCAAAACCAAATCCGTCGGCTCCTATAACTGTTCCTGAATGAATTGTGCAATTTTTTCCTATTATGGTTTCTGAGTAAATTTTTGCTCCTGCAAAGATCATTGTATTATCACCAATAACAACATTATCTCCTATGAATGTGTTTGGAAAAATTTTTACATTTTCACCTATTGTCACATTTTCACCTATATAACTAAAAGCTCCTAAGTAAAATTTATCTCCGTATTTAGCACTTTTTGATAATAGAGAGGGTTCCTCTATACCTATTTTATTGTGTTTTATTTGGTTATAAAATTCTAATAATTTTGAAAATGATTTGTAAGCATCTTCTACTTTAACTAAAGTCGTAGTCAATTCATTTTCGGGTTGAAAACTTTTATTTACGATGGTTATGGTTGCCTTCGTTTCATATATATAATTTAGGTATTTAGGATTGGCTAAAAATGTTAATGATCCTTCTGTACCTTCTTCTATTTTAGATAGCTTAGAGACTTCTGCATTAGGATTCCCTACTACTTGTCCATCTAATATTGCTGCAATTTGTTCTGCTGTAAACTTCATAATTCTTGCAAAAGTATAAAATTTTGCGGAAATTTTAACTTTTATTTAGTTGTTTTGGATAACACAAATAGTATTTTGTTACTTGTTTTGACAAAGCTTTTAAGGATAATTGATCTGACAAAACGGCTACGTCTTCCAATATTCCGTCTTTTTTTAGTATTCTAATGGGTTCTGCTATTTTACTATAGGCTTGATTTTTTTATTTTCCCTTTAAAAACAAAATATTTTGCTTCTAAAGTTGATATTTTTTTTAGTCGAGCAAAATCATCTATTAATTGATTTACTTCTTCTGGAAGGAAATTTCTCTTCTCCTAATTTTATTTTTAATAAATCTCTATTAATTATAATTCTACTTAATTCACTTAAGGTGTAATCTTCATGATATTGCCAATTTTTAATGGCTCCTACTATGTCCGCATCATCTAATTTTGAAAATTCTTCTAATATGGAATCATTAAATTTTTCAAAGTAGACTTTATTTTTTATAAAAAAGTATAGGGGTTTATTACATTCTACTTCTATTCCTTTTTGATATAATTCTTTAGCTCTTTTTAATATTTTGGTTAAAATCTCTTCTGCTACTAAATTTGTTTTATGCAAATATACCTGCCAATACATGAGTCTACGAGCCATTAAAAATTTTTCAACTGAATAAATTCCTTTTTCTTCTATAACCAAAACATCATCTACTACATTCATCATTTGAATTAAACGATCGGAATTAATTTTTCCTTCTTCTACTCCACTATAAAAACTATCTCTTTTTAAATAGTCCATTCGATCCATATCTAACTGGCTTGAGATCAATTGAAGCATAAACTTTCTATGATATTCTCCTTTAAAAACTTGAATGGCTAGGGTTAGCTTCCCTTCAAATTCCTTATTGAGTTTATTCATAAATAAAAGCGATATTTCTTCATGATGAACATTTTCTACTATACTATGTTCCATGGCGTGTGAAAATGGTCCATGCCCTATATCATGTAATAATATGGCGATATAGAGTGCATTTTCTTCTTCTTCTGAAATTGCCACATTTTTAAATCGAAGTACGCTTACTGCTTTTTGCATTATATGTAAACATCCTAATGCGTGATGAAAACGAGTATGATGGGCTCCTGGATAAACTAAATATGACATTCCCATTTGAGTGATCCTTCTTAATCTTTGAAAATAAGGGTGTTGTATTAAATCGTAGATAAAGGGATTTGGAATGGTTATAAAACCATATATTGGATCATTGAATATCTTAAGTTTGTTTGTATTACTCACAAATGTAGATTTAGTATAACAAAGATAAAAAAACCTGAGAATTTTCATCCACTATCAGTTTTTTTTAATCATAGCTATATTATTACCAAATAATTACTCTATCGTCTTTAGGAATAAACATCTTTGTTCCTTCTTTTATTTTAAATGTTTCATAAAATATATCTATATTACTTAAAGGACCATTGATTCTGTAACGTGCTGGAGCATGAACATCTTCTATTAATTGTTGTGCTAATGCTTCTGGTTTAACATTAACCATCCAGGCATAAGCATAAGCTAAAAAGAAGCGTTCATTTGGATTTAAACTGGCTATTTTTTGTTTATTTTTAAACTGTTTTGTTTTTTTAAATGCTTCATATCCCATAATTACTCCTCCTAAATCCGCAATATTTTCTCCTTGGGTTGCTTCTCCATTAACGTATTTTCCGGGTAATGCTTCATATTTATTATATTGTTTTACGATGGCTTTAGTTTTAGCTTTAAATTTCTTTAAATCTTCAGTTGTCCACCAATTTTTTAGATTTCCTTTTTCATCATATTGACTTCCTTGATCATCAAAACCATGTGTCATCTCATGTCCGAAAGTTGACCCTCCTATTATTCCATACAATACTGCATCATCTGGCATACGTCCTTTAAAACCAGGAACGATTATATTGCAAGCAGGAACACATATTTCGTTATTACTTGGATTATAATAGGCATTGTAAGTTTGTGGATACATACCCCATTCTGTACGATCTACAGATTTACCGTATTTAGAAGCCATTTCATTATAATTCCATTGATTTACTGCCATTACATTAGCTAAATAATGATGTTTATCAATTAAAATGGAACTTAAATCTTTCCATTTATCTGGATATCCTACTTTCATAACGATTTTAGATAATTTGAAGAGCGCTTTTTCTTAGTTTCTGGACTCATCCAATCTAATTTTTTGATTCGTTCTGCATAAACTTCTCGAATAGCATTTCCTATTTCTAATAATTTTTCTTTTGTCCCTTTTGGCAAGTATTCTTCCACATACACCTGACCAATAAGTTCTCCAAGTGCTTCATCTGTTTGCTCTACTACTCGTTTCCATCTTGGTTTTTGTTCTTTTACACCGCTCATAACGGTTGAATAGAAATAAAAATGTTCTTTTTCAAAATTGTTGCTTAGATAAATTGCGTAGGAATTAACTAAATTCCATTTTAAATACACTTTCCATTCTTGAAGTGTGTATTTTTTGACTGTTTCATTGAATGCTCTATAAAATTCGGGCTGTCCTACAATAACAGAATCTACTTTTTTAATTTTTAATTGTCCTAACATTTTATCCCACATTAAGTTAGGTGTTAACTCTTTAAACTTTGCCAAAGTCATTTTATTATAATTTAGTCTAGGATCTCTAAGTGATTCTAACTTTCTGGATTTTTTAGCTAATTCTGTTTCTAGTCTTAGAACTGTTTGAGCATCATTTAAGGCTGTTTTTTCAGTTCCTATTAATTTAAATATTTTCTTTAAATGTTCTAAATATGCTACACGTATTTTTACTGTTTCTTTATCTGTATTAAAATAATAATCACGGTTTCTCATGCCTAACCCTCCTTGACTAAAAAAAAGAGCATATTTAGCACTATTTTTATCATCTTGAGCAATATAAAAATCAAAACCTGGATTTGTTCCTATGGTGTGCATATATGCTAAATGTTCTAGCAATGAAGTTGGATTTTTTATGTTTTCAATTTTAGATAATTCTTTTTTTAAAGGATTGATTCCTATTCTATTTATGGTTAAAGTATCTATTCCTGAAATATAAAAATCGCCAATTTTTTGTTTGTTACTTCCTCTTTCTGCATCTTCTTTAGCTGATTTTTCACAAATCTGTTTAATCTGATTATTTATTGTGTCTTGAATAGTTCTAAAAATACCATTACTTCTTTCTGATGATGGAATTGGATTTTTTTAAACCAGCCTCCATTAGCGTATTCAAAAAGTCTTTTGAAAGAGCGGTTGTAGTATCTCTATTGCTAACTAAAACATCAGGAGTATTAACATTTATCATTTCTTTTTTACAACTTCCTATAAAAAGAGTAATGGTCAATGATAAAATGAATAGTTTATTGATTTTCATATTATTTCTATATTTTTAAAGGTCAAATATATTTTAAATGTAAAAAAATACTATAATTTATACTATTTTTAAGAAACGATAGTTTTTAAAATAGTAAATTGCATTGATTCTGCAGCAATAGAATCTAAAAATCATTACCTAATACAAAAAAAGGAGACCATGAAAATACTTTGGGTTGACGACGAAATAGACTTATTAAAACCACATATATTATTTTTAGAAAAGAAAAATTATCAAGTTACGACTTGCAATAATGGTAGAGATGCCTTAGATCTTTTTCAGGAAGAGAATTTTGACATCATTTTTTTGGATGAAAATATGCCTGGAATGACTGGACTTGAAGTTCTTTCTGAAATGAAAGAAAAAAAACAGGCTATTCCTATTATTATGATTACAAAAAGCGAGGAAGAATACTTAATGGAAGAAGCAATTGGTGCTAAAATTGCGGATTATTTAATCAAACCTGTTAATCCCAATCAAATTCTTTTAAGCTTAAAAAAGAACTTAGATCATTCTCGTCTAATATCCGAAAAAACTACATTAGACTATCAAAAAGAATTTCGTAAAATAGCCTTGGATATGGCTATGGTTGATACTTATGAAGAATGGGTAGATTTATATAAGAAATTAATGTTTTGGGAAATGGAACTAGAAAATATAGATGACCAAAATATGTTTCAAATTTTAGAATCTCAAAAAGCTGGAAGCTAACTCACAATTTGGCAAATTCATTGAAAAAAACTATGAAGATTGGTTTACAAAATCTCATGATCGCCCCATTTTATCTCATGAAGTCTTCAGAAAGCTTGTAGTACCCGAATTAAGGAAAGATGAAAATATACTCTTCGTTGTAATTGATAATTTACGATATGATCAATGGAAATCTTTCGAAACGGTCTTAGGAAATCATTATAAATTAGAAGATGAAACTCCTTATTTTGCGTTATTACCAACAGCTACTCAGTATGCTCGAAATGCGCTATTCTCAGGATTGTTACCAATAGAAATGGAAAAAATGTACCCTCAATACTGGAAAAATGATGTAGACGAAGGTGGTAGAAAATTTATATGAAGCTGAATTTTTAACAGAACAGCTCAAACGACTTAGATTAAATATTTCGCATGAATATTTCAAAGTAACTAATTTTGCCAATGGTAAAAAATTAGCCGAAAACTTCAAGGGATTAAAAGATAAAAAATTAGTAGCCGTTGTTTACAACTTTGTTGACATGCTTTCACACGCTAAAACAGACATGGATGTGGTAAAAGAATTAGCTTCTGATGATAAAGCATATCGTTCTTTAACATTAAGTTGGTTTAAAAATTCGCCTCTTTTAGAAATCATTCAACAAGCACAACGTTTAGGTTTTAAATTAATCCTAACAACAGATCACGGAACTATTAATGTTAAAAACCCTTCTCAAGTCATTGGCGATAAAAACACTAGTTTAAACTTACGTTATAAAACAGGAAGAAGTCTTACTTATGAATCTAAGGACGTTTTAGCTATCAAAGATCCAAAAAAAATAGGGTTACCTGCTATTAACATGACAAGCTCTTTTATTTTTGCAAAAAGTGATCATTTCTTAGCTTACATAAACAATTACAATCACTATGCTAGTTACTATCGAAATACTTACCAACATGGAGGTATTTCATTAGAAGAAATGATTATTCCTTTTTTAGTATTTAGCCCTAAGAAATAAATTTTAATACACTTTTTTGTGTTACCATTAACTAATCCAAAAATCATAATTTAACTGAAATTATGGGTAGAATTTTGTAAAGGAAAAACATACTCTGCTTTTTTCTACATTGAAAAAAAGAGTACTCTTATAAATTTAAAGCCATTTCTACCTGTAATATTTTTCTATGGCGTAATTTATATTTAAGAAAACAAAAACCGTAAATGTCCTTGATTTTAACAAAAAGGACACCTTAAAAGACTCTAATTTTATCATTTAAACGAGAGGAAAAATCATATATATAATCCTATAACTTTTCCTCTCGTAAAGGTGACAAACTGAATGTTTAGTTACTCCCTATTAGAATTTTGTACTTTATATTTTTAAACTAATTTACTATTCTTCTGCCTTAGGCATAAGAATTGACAAAAGTACAGATAATACTAAAACAGTTCCTATTATAAGGAGTGATACAATTGAATCAACATGATAAAAAGGTGCTATAATCATCTTAATTCCTATAAAACTCAAAATAATAGCCAAACCATAAGGCAGTTTATGAAATAAGTATATAAAATTATCTAACAGAAAAAATAATGCTCTCAATCCTAATATAGCAAAAATATTAGAGGTGTATAAGATAAATGGATCTGTTGAAATAGCAAAAATAGCGGGAATAGAATCAACTGCAAATAGCAAATCTGTAAATTCAATAACTGCTACTACAACTAATAAAGGTGTTGCTATTTTCTTTCCATTTTCAATTGTAAAAAAATTATTTCCATCATAATCATCACTAACATTAAAAAACTGACGAACTAAACGTGCTCCCTTGGTATCATTATAATCTTGATTTTCATCCTCTTCATTGGCAAACCAGGACTTAACACCCGCATACACTAAAAACACGCCAAAAAGTGTCATTACTAGATTAATATCGTATTTAAGCCCTTGCAACCCTATAAGTCCTAAAATTTTATTCAAATAAGTTAACTCTATTAAAAAGGCTCCTGAAAATATGAATATTGCTCTTAAAACCAATGCTCCAATAACTCCCCAAAATAAAACTTTGTGCTTATTTTGATTGGCTACATCAAAAAACTTAAAGACCATAATAAACACAAAAAGATTATCTACTGAAAGTGCTTTTTCTATCCAATATGCTGATTGAAATTCATAGAATTTAATTGCTCCTGCAAAATGATATACTAGCCCACTAAATCCCATTGCTAAGGCTATCCAAACAAATGACCAAGTTACAGCTTCTTTACTAGATACTTCATGGCTCTTTTTATTAAAGATTCCTAAGTCTAACAACAGCATAAACAATATTACAATTGCAAATGTGACAATTAACCAAGGATGCTCTGCAAAAATTGGGTGTTCATTCATATTAAACTATTTTATTTTTTTATTTACTTTCTTTTCTCTTACTTTTGAAAATATATTTTATCTTTTAGGAATCTTACACCTAAACATTCCTTGATAGAATTAAAAAACGAACAAGGCTATCTAAAAAGGATTGCGATGTTATTTTAACTAACAGTAAAACTATTGATCATTTAACCTCTGTTTTACAGAAACAACAAACTAAACACCAGATCATTATTTTTTAGATAGCCTTTTTCATAAATAAACTTATTTCTTATTATTCTTCATAGCGCTCCATTTCGCGATCATAAAATTCACCTGCTAAGATAATTAAATGCTCCATTTCTCTTGCTATTTCTGTTTCATCTTCATCATCTAATTCTTCTATAAATTCTACAGAATCATCTTTTAAATTAATTAAAAAGCGAGGAAATTCTAAATGAATGATAAAAATATCATCTGGAAAATCAGAATTATCTGCTAAAACAAATTTTGGTAATGTCATCTTATAATGGTTTTAAATATTAAGTTTTAAGGCTTTGAAAAATCATTTGTTTTGATAATTTTTCAAACCTATAATATAAAAGTAATGCTGCTGCAATAAGCCCTGATAATAATCCGATCCATACTCCTATAGCTTTTAAAGAAGTAAATAAACCTAAATATATTGATATAGGAAAACCAATAATCCAATATGCAACAAATGTAAGGTACATAGGTACTTTTACATCTTGAATTCCTCGTAATGCTCCGAGCATTGTTACTTGTATGCCATCAAAAATTTGAAAAACAGCTGCTATTAAAATTAAATTAGAAGCAATTGAAACTACTTCTAAATTATCTTTTATTGTTAATGTATTTTGAGAATCTATAAAAATTTTAGGTAACCAATTATTTGTCAACACAAAAATAAGTGCAAAAAATCCTTGGATTAGAATTGCTAATAAAAAAATAGAACGTGCAATAATTTGTAACTTTTTATAATCTTGTATTCCTTTCTGATTTCCCACTCGTACCATCCCTGCAACACCTAAACCTGAAACGAACATAAAAGTAAAAGTGGCTAAAGTTAGTGCTATTTGATTAGCAGCTTGACTAGTTGTACCAATGCTTCCACATAACCAAACGGCTCCCGTAAACAAAGCAACTTCAAAAAACATTTGCATTGCAGAAGGCAATCCTAAATTTACAATTTTTTTGGTCATTGTTTTCCCTATACTTTTAATGCTAAATCCTTCGAAATAAGGTTTAAACTTTTTCTTAGATTTTAGAGCAAAATGAATATAAACCACCATGATAATTCTAGACAAAACAGTCCCAACCGCAGCTCCTAGCATTCCCATTTTTGGAAAAATCCAAACACCATAAATCAATACTATATTGAAGAATAAATGCACTACATTACAAAGTAAATTGGCCCACATACCATATTGAGTTTCACTTTTACCATCAGCAAATTGCTTATATCCCTGAAAAACAATCAATGGTATTAATGAAAATGCAACCAAATCTAAAAAAGGTTTAGCTAACTCAACCACTTCTTCAGGTTGCCCCATATATACAATCAAAGGTTTAGCAAAATAAATAATTCCAAACAAAATGATCCCCAATCCTGTACAAAGCCATAATCCATGATGAAAAACACTACGTCCTTTAATTAGATTATTTTCTCCATCAGCTTCCGCCACCAAAGGAGTTATAGCTGTTGAGAAACCTAATCCTAACGACATTCCTATAAATACAAAACTATTTGCAAGAGAAACTGCCGCTAACTCTTTAGCTCCTAGTTTCCCTACCATTATATTATCTACAATAGAAACTAAAGTATGACCTAACATACCCAAAACAATAGGATAAGCCAATTTAATATTTTCTTTGAATTCAGAGTATAAGTTGAAAGCTTCATAATATGCAAAGATAATTCATTCAATGGCAATTACAATAATAATTCCTAATTACGACTACTATTCTTAACAAAAGTCACACTCAGCTATCAGCTAATCTAATTCATTTCAAAAAACATTTTTCAGAATACCTAAAGCTATAAAACAGAATTTATAAGTTTAGTAGTTTTTTATTAAGTGATTATTTATTTTAAAAAATCTCCTCAGAAATTACCCTATTCTTTTTACACATATTTTAACATAATAACAAAAAACAAGGCACATAATTTGTTATAAACTAAAAAACAATTAACAAAAAAACAATTATCTCTATGAAAAAAACATTTTTGGTACTATCAATATTCGTATTATCATTCACCGCATGCAAACAATCTCCTGACATGATGACCGAAGAAATGGCCAGCGAAGCCGAAATTAACAACCTAATGATAAACAATCCGGAAATAGAAACTCCAGAAGAAAATAGAAGCGAAGAAAGTTACGCTGAAATAGAAGAAAATAAATTTGAAACCCCAAACACTAAACCTTTATCTACTTTTTCCATTGATGTTGATAATGCCTCTTACACCAACATTCGTCGTTTTATCAATAACGGTCAAGAAATTCCAAAAGATGCTGTACGTTTAGAAGAAATGATTAATTATTTTTCATACTCTTATCCTCAACCTAAAGATAATCACCCTTTTTCTATTAATACAGAGTACAGCGAATGTCCTTGGAACTCCAACCATAAATTATTAAAAATTGGTCTTCAAGGTAAAAAAATGGACAAAAACAATCTCCCTCCTTCTAACATTGTTTTTCTTATTGATGTATCAGGCTCTATGGAAGAAGAAAACAAACTTCCTTTACTAAAAGAATCCATGAAAATACTGGTAAAAGAATTACGTCCTCAAGATAAAATTTCAATGGTTGTATATGCAGGAGCGGCAGGAATGATACTACCTCCTACTTCTGGAAATGAAAAAAATAAAATAATGAATGCTCTTGATAAACTAACGGCTGGAGGAAGCACTGCTGGAGGTGAAGGAATAGAATTAGCGTATAAAATTGCCGAAGAAAACTTTATTAAAGAAGGCAATAATAGAATTGTTTTAGCAACTGATGGCGATTTTAATGTAGGAGTTTCAACAGACAAAGAAATGGAACACTTAATAGAAAGAAAACGTAAAACAGGGATCTTCTTAACCTGTCTAGGATACGGCATGGGAAATTATAAAGATAGTAAGATGGAAACCCTTGCTAATAAAGGAAACGGAAACTATGCTTATATAGACAATATGCAGGAAGCTACTCGTTTTTTAGGCAAAGAATTCAACGGTTCTATGTTTACTATAGCTAAAGATGTTAAGATTCAAATTGAATTTAACCCAAATCAAATACAGTCCTACCGATTAATAGGATATGAAAATAGAAAATTAAATAATGAGGATTTTAAAAATGATGCTATTGATGCAGGCGAATTAGGAAGCGGGCATACCGTAACTGCTCTATATGAAATTATCCCTACAGGCGTTGAAAGTTCTTACTCTCCTACCCAATTAAAATACACATCGAAAGAAGGTTCTCAAAATTTAATTTCAAAAGAATTGGCTACCGTGAAATTTCGATACAAAAGACCTGATGGTGAAAAAAGTATAGAGATGATTCAAACTGTTTCTAATTTAAACAAACCTTTAAAAATTTCTAGTTCCGATTTTAAATTTGCTTCTTCTGTGGCTTGGTTTGGCATGAAATTAAGAGACTCTAAATATATTGAAAACAAACAAACAGAAGACATCATAGCTCTTGCTAACAAAGGTATACATAACGATTTGGAAGGTTATAAAACAGAATTTATTCGACTCATTAAAAGTGCCAAATTATAATCCTTTTTATTAAACCCAAATTATGCGTTAGTCTTTAAAATAAAGATTAAAAGAACAAAGAAGGTAAAAATACACGGCTTTTTTACAACAGTTGTAGCTTTATTATATTGAGAGTATTTTTTTAAAAAATTCAAAGTTTTTATCTGTAATAAATTTTCAATGCGTAATCTGGATTTAAAAGAGGCTGTCCAAAAAGTAATAAATCAACATTATGTGATTTTTCCCTTTGGTAGAAATGAAAAGATTACAAACTTTTTGGACAGCCTCCTATATATGTTTGTTTTATTTAGGATAGGATTAATTAAAAAACAATTCGCTAATATGAAAATATATATTTTTTAGAATCTGAACTATCAGATTTTTTTTCAACAGGGTAGCCATTTAAATCATATTTATAAGTATATTTCTTAACATCAGTAATATTATTATAATTTGATTTAAATGTCGATTTATATTCAACAATATTATTTTTAGAAACATAGTCAGAGTCTTCAAACGACAAAAGTTTATCAAAACCTAAGATATTTTTAAATGGATTATTTTTATCATCATAAGAATATTCAAGTGTTCTAGTTGATGAACCATCATTTATCTCGTGTCTAATTAAATTCTCATTTAAAAAGAATAATTTACCATTACATAATGGATCTAAATCTCCATTATATTTTACTCTATAAGTAACATAAGAAATAGAATTATCAGCATTATAAGTAAAAACCGTTTTATTCGTAATATTACCACTAGGAGTATTATATATAACTGCTAAATAATATTCTAACTTATTATTAATATATTTATACTCATGTTTATTTAACAAGGTATTATCAGTTAGCAAAACTTCCTTTCTAACGATATTATCTCCGTCATAGGTATAAACTTCTTTATTATATCCTACTACAACACATTGTTTAATCTTTTTGCCATCATAATCAAAAATTAAAGTATATGGGGCATATTTACTCTCTACATTTATTTTTTTTGGCAAAACTGTTGATTGTACAACTGTTCCTCCTCCATCAGTTACGACTGAAGTTGTATTTTTATCATCATCCTTTGAACATGATAATAAAAAAGAAATGAAAATATTAAAAAAAATTCTTCACAAAACAAACGTTTAAAAATTAAAAAAATGAATTTTTAAAACAACAAATCTAAGTTTTTTTTTAAAAGATTTCACAAAAAAACTAGAAATTATAATGAGCTATAAAAATTAAAATTCTATGTTTTCTACAAAGATATCTATTTACTTCTCCATTCCATCCTCAATCAAATCTCAAATAAAGGTTTTTATTTTGATCATACTTATAACCATCTATAATCAACACTAAGAATATTATGGCTTCTAGAAAAAACAACTGGTTTAGTTTTTTCAACTCTTCAATTATTGTTTTTTTATTACCATCAAAAACGTCGCCTTAGAATTAGGCAAACTCAAGCCTTTTTCATATTCGAGATAACCAAAAAGATCACAAGTGCTTACAAAAATTCCAGTACAAGTACATCTTAGATTTCAAATATCTTCAACTAATTTGATTAATTTGCAATTTCTTTTGCACAGAATTGATTTTTCACATAAAAAAAGAGGCTCTTTCTAAAATTGAAAAGAGCCTCTTTTAGGTATGTAATCATTTTATTTCTCAATTTCCTTTAGATTTTCCATTTTCTTGAAAGCCAAGAAACCTTTAATATCTTCAAAATGTTCTCGAACTCTTTTATTTCCAAATTCAAATACTTTAGTTACTAAACCATCTAGAAAATCACGATCATGAGAAACTAAAATTAATGTACCATCAAAATCTTTTAAAGCTTCTTTGATAATGTCTTTCGTTTTCATGTCTAAGTGATTCGTAGGCTCATCTAGAATCAATACATTTACGGGTTCTAACAATAGTTTAATCATAGCTAAACGTGTTTTTTCACCCCCGAAAGGACTTTTACTTTCTTTTGAATATCGTCTCCTTTAAACATAAAGGCTCCTAAAATATTTTTAATTTGGGTACGAATATCTCCTTCTGCAATTCGGTCTATAGTTTCAAAAATGGTCAAATCGCCATCTAATAATGCTGCTTGATTTTGAGCAAAATATCCTACTTGTACATTATGTCCTATTTCTAATTTACCACTATCATGATTAATTTCTTTCATAATAGCTTTAATCATTGTTGATTTTCCCTCTCCATTTTTCCCTACAAATGCTACCTTTTGACCTCGCTCAATTACCATATTGGCATTATTAAACACTACATGGTCATCATATTTTTTTGTAAGCTCTTCTACAACAACAGGATATTGTCCTGAGCGTGGTGATGGTGGGAATTTTAGTTTTAAAGCGGATGTATCAACTTCATCTACTTCTACTAAAACTAATTTTTCTAACATACGTACACGAGATTGCACTTGTTCTGTCTTTGAAAAAGTTCCTCTAAAACGCTCTATAAAAGCCTGATTTTCAGCAATAAATTTTTGTTGTTCATCATACGCTTTTTGTTGTTGTATTCTTCTATCTTGACGTAAAACTAAATAATCTGAATATTTTGCTTTATAATCATAAATTCTGCCCATCGTTACTTCAATGGTACGGTTAGTAATGCTATCTACAAAAGCACGGTCATGAGAAATAACCATTACTGCTTTGGCCTGAGTAACTAAGAAATCCTCTAACCATTGAATACTTTCCATATCCAAGTGATTGGTAGGTTCGTCTAACAATATTAAGTCTGGTTTTTTTAATAAAATTTTAGCCAACTCAATACGCATACGCCATCCACCAGAAAATTCGGAAGTTTTACGGGTAAAATCTTCACGAACAAAACCTAGTCCTTTTAATACTTTTTCAACCTCTGCTTCGTAATTAACTTCTTCTATAGAGTAATATTTTTCAGAAAGCTCCGAAACGCGTTCAATTAACTTCATATATTCATCACTTTCATAATCTGTACGAATAGTTAACTGCTCGTTAATTTCATCTATCTCCGCTTTCATTCCTAAAACAGAAGCAAAAGCTTTTGAGGTTTCTTCCATTACTGTACTATCATCATTTAATAACAAATGCTGAGGCAAGTATGCAATTACAGCATCACTAGGTGCTGAAATACTACCTCGTGTAGGCTTGTTTTCACCTGCAACGATTTTTAACAAAGTAGATTTTCCTGCCCCATTTTTACCCATTAAGGCAATTTTATCATTTTCATTAATTGCAAAAGTCACATCGCTAAAAAGCGTAGTTCCGCCAAACTCTACGGCAATATCATTTACTGTAATCATAATTGAAGTTTAGAAGTTTAAGGATTTAAAAATATTCCTTATTTTTTTGAAGATGCAAAGATAAAATTAATGAATAAATTAAATAATTTGAAAATGAGAAAATTAAAAATTAATCATTTTTTCTATCAATAATTTTGCTTGCATTACATCTTTTTTATTCACCAGAACATCAACACCTGAATAAGGGCTCCAAAATCCAGCCATAGCTGCAGCTTGAATTTCATTTTTTAAAATTGCCAAAATCCCATTTATTTCTAATTCTGCTTTTATAGCTAAAGCACTTATTTCATTCCCAGAAAAAACAGTCACCAGACTCATATTTTTTATTCTTTAAAACCCCACAGCTTTATCATCTCCTCTATAATCTGCCCCTCCTTCCAATTTTCCTTCCAGGCTGAACTAATATTGCATCTACTTTTCCTATTATCTTATTTTGTTTTTCATTAATTATATAACCTTTTCTTCTTAGACCATCAATCAAGTCATTTGAAAATTTATTAGGTTCAAAAACTACCTCATCAGGCAACCATTGATGATGAAAACGAGGGGCATCTACAGCCTGTTGCATATTCATTCCAAACTCCGTAACATTTAAAAAAGTTTGTAATACAGACGTAATAATTGTTGATCCTCCTGGTGTACCCAAAACCATAAATAATTTACCTTCCTTTTCTACTATTGTAGGTGTCATAGAACTCAACATTCTTTTTTTAGGTTGAATTTCATTAGCTTTAGCCCCTACAAGTCCGTATAAATTAGCAACTCCAGGTTTTATACTAAAATCATCCATTTCATTATTAAAGAAAAAACCTAATTCATCTGAATAATACTTACTTCCAAAATTATCATTTAATGTTGTAGTAGCCGCAATCGCATTACCTAGAGAATCCACTATAGAATAATGGGTTGTTTCAGTGCTTTCTTTAGAAAAATGAACTGTTCCGTGTTTTATTTCGGTTGAAGGAGTTGCTTTATCAAAAGAAAACGTACTCATCCTTTCTTTTAAATAATTTTCATTGGATAATTCGTCTTGAGGAATCTTTACAAAATCAGGATCTCCTAAAAAATAATTTCGATCTGCATACGCTCTTCGTTCCGCCTCTACAATTACCTGAATCGTTTTTTCTGAGTTATACCCGAGATCTTTTAAAGAATAAGGTTCTATCATTTTTAAGATTTGAGAAAGAGTAATCCCTCCACTACTAGGAGGAGCCATTGTTATTAAATTATATTTTTTATATTTAAAGACTATTGGTTTCCTCCAAACAGGGGTATATTCCTTTAAATCTTTTAGAGAAATTACCCCTCCTCTTTCCTTAATAAAACGAACGATTTCTTTGGCTATTTCTCCTTCATAAAATTCTTTTCTTCCTTTCTTAAGAATTTTTCTTAATGTTTTAGCCAATTGTATTTGTTTTATAGTATCTCCTTCTTTATAAATCTTAGAATATAAACTTTTAATTCCATTCATCTTTACGAAATCATTTCTATAATGCGCAAAAGTAATCTCATTTTTTGATGTAACTAAAAACCCTTTTTCTGCTAAATCTATAACTGGTTCAAAAATTTCTTTTAATGGTAAAGCCCCCATTTTTTCATGTACTTCTAATACTCCTGCTATCGTACCTGGCACACCTATAGCCTTGCCAGAAGCCGTACTTAAACCTTCTATTACATCCTTATTTTTATCTAAAAACATATCTTTATTAGCCATTAGAGGTGCTTTTTCTCTATAATCAAGACTTCCAATGGCACCATTAGCTTTTCTATATACCATGAATCCGCCTCCACCAATATTTCCTGCTTGTGGATAACAAACAGCCAATGCTAATTCAGTTGCTACCATTGCATCAAATGCGTTTCCTCCTTTCTTTAATATTTGAACGCCTATTTTTGAAGCTTCCTCTCTTGCAGATACCACCATTGCTTTTTCTGATATCAATCCTTTTGTATTTTGCCCTTTTAAATAGGTTAATTGAAAGAAAATTAAGATTATAAAAATTATTTTATATTTTCTCATACTTTTAGTATTTATCATTTTTTTGACACAAGTTACCTATAAAACAGAAAATCTCCTAAAGACATAGGGGTTTTTCTAATAATTTTTAAAACAAAAGTGTATTTCTTTTTATTTTAAAGCTCTTTTTCGTTTTCTATTTTCGATATATTCCTGAAGTGCTTTTTTTGTAGTAACCCAAGTTTTTCCTTCTTTATGAGCATCTATCTTTCCTTGTCTAGCCAATAAACTAACATATTCTTGAGTAAAGCCATACGATGATGACGGCTCACTAACAATATTCGCTATTGGTAAATAATCATTATCATTATCAGGCAAAGCTGTTAAATAAATATTTAATGTTCGCTCTACTGCTTGACACATCAATAAGACAAGTTTTTGATAGTTTCCATTATTAGCTTGATTTAGGGCTTCATAATATTTCTTCCTATCATTTTTTAAAATAATAGCTGGAGGAAAACCTCTTCGCATTAATAATAAATTCATACATAAACGAACCGTTCGTCCATTGCCATCAAAAAATGGGTGTATCCAAACAAATTTATGATGAAATATGGCAGCTAACTCTATGTCATTCAAACTTAATGGATTTTCATTAACAAATTCTACTAACTCATCTATTAAATATGAAACTTTATTAGCATTGGGAGGAATAAAATTAGCACCTGATATACGAACACCTCCATTACGTAAACGTCCTGCAAAATCATCTTCTATAGATCTTAAAACATACCCGTGTAAAGCAAGCATATCTATACTCCTAAAAATATATTCTTCGTTTACTATTTCATACAAATAATCTATTGCTTTTTCGTGATTCTTTGCTTCAAAATGTTCTCTAAGTGAAACTCCTTTTATTGTAATTCCTTCTTGAAGTACCATTTGTGTTTCTCTTAAAGTTAAGGTATTTCCCTCAATACTATTAGAATTATAAGTCCATTCGATCGAAAGCGATTCTTTAATTTTTTCAATAGCCATTTTAGGTAATGGTTTGGCTTTTACCAACATTTCCTTTTTTTCATATAATCTTTCAAAAGTTGTTTGAAATTCTTTTCGATATGACAAATCTATATTCCACATATCACAAATTTATTAATATCGTTTAAATTTAAAAAAAAAATATCCGATATTAAAAACTAAAATAAAAAAATAAGACTGTCCAAAAAGTAATAAATCAACATGCAGCTTGTCACTTCGATAACTCTGGTTTCATAATCACATTATGTGATTTCTCCCTTTGGTCGAAATGAAAGATTGCGAACTTTTTAGACAGTCTCTTTTTAATTTATGATCTAATTATTCTTCATTATATTCATCTTCATCATATTCTACTCCAAAAAGATATGGTTCAATCATTATCTTATCAGCTAAAATTTCAACACGCTCTGTTAATTCAGTAGTAAAAAATAATCTTTGTGTTTTTTCTACACTCAAAGACAAACGTTGGACAATAGGTTCTAAACGTTGTTTAAAAATAAGATCTGCATCGTCTACCACAAAAATTTTAACTGTGTTCATATTAAATCCAGCCCCTGAGAACATTGCATTAATCTTATTTGGAGTTCCTATTAAAATATCCATTCCTGCGGAAATCACATTTTTTTCTTCATCTATATCTGTTTTATCATTGACTCCTTATTACCCTAAGATCATTGTGTTTTCCAAATTTTTGAAAATAATCTAACATTTGTAAAACAGATTCTTTATCTTTTACAAGAATCAATGCTCGTGTAGATTCTCCTATTGGTTTTTCTAATTTTTGAATAACTGTATAAGCTATAGTAGATGATTTTCCTTCTCCTTGATTCATTACTACAATAGCATCAGCCCCTCCTTTTAAAGTTCCCCAACAATCCGATTGAAGTTCTGTGGGTTCAATAATATTATTTTCTATTAACGCTTTTTGAAGGTTTTGGTTTATTTTTTTTAAATTCATAATATATTTAGTCCTTAATTAATAGTGCTAAGCATCAGATAATAAGCACTAAGTTTAAAAAATTGACTTTACTTTGATGCAAATAATTTCACATCTGTTTCTGAAATTTCACTTCCTCCTAAAATAATTAAACGTTCAACAACGTTTCGCAACTCACGAATGTTTCCTGTCCAATCATAATCTTGTAATAACTTGATGGCTGAATTTGAAAAGGATTTAGTTGCGCTTCCTTGTTCTTGAGCTATTTTATTAGTAAAATGTTTAATTAAAGCAGGTATATCGTCTCTTCTATCATTTAGTGAAGGAACTTTTATTAAGATAACTGCCAAACGATGATATAAATCTTCTCGAAAACGACCTTCTTCAATTTCTTTTTTCAAATCTTTATTTGTTGCCGCCACAACACGTACATTAACTTTTATGTCTTTATCAGCTCCTACACGTTGGATTAAATTTTCTTGTAGTGCTCTCAACACCTTGGCTTGTGCTGGCAAACTCATATCTCCAATTTCATCTAAAAAAATTGTACCTCCATCTGCTGCTTCAAATTTACCTGCTCTATCTTTCACAGCGGAAGTAAAAGCTCCTTTTACATGTCCAAATAATTCGCTCTCTATCAGTTCTGATGGTATAGCAGCACAATTTACTTCAATCATTGGGCCTGAAGAACGCTCACTTCTCTGATGAATTTGATGAGCTACCAATTCTTTACCGGTACCATTGGGTCCTGTAATCAAAACACGAGCTTCTGTAGGAGCTACTTTTTCAATCATCTCATTTATCTGTAATATAGAGACACTTTCACCTATCATTTCATAATTCTTGGATACTTTCTTTTTAAGAATCTTATTTTCTACGACTAATTTTTTTTTGTCTAAGGCATTACGAACCGTATTTAACAAACGATTTAAATCGGGTGGTTTTGAAATATAATCAAAAGCACCTAAACGCATGGTATTAACGGCTGTTTCTAAATCACCATGTCCCGAAATCATAACCATCGGGATTTCTGGTTTTATTTTTTTATAGCTTCTAATACTTCTACGCCATCCATTTTAGGCATTTTAATATCACAAAGGATTAAATCGTAATCTTCATTCTTAGCCTTTTCAAGTCCTTGCGCTCCATCTTCTGCTTCATCTACTTTGTATGAATCATTTTCTTCTGAAAGAATTTTTGCCAAAACTCTACGAATGGCTGATTCGTCTTCTATTATTAATATTTTACTCATTCTATTTATTTGAAGATATCTTTTACTTGATTACTCGAATTTACAAAATCCAATAATTTAATTCTAATATTTAAGCCATTTATATAACTCTTTCCAAGTTGGTTTTTTACCATACATTAAAATTCCTACTCGATAGATTTTACTGGCAAACCAAACGACACCTAAAAAAGTTCCAAAAAGTAATGTTATAGAAACTACCAATTGCCAGATAGGTACTCCAAAAGGAATACGCATCAACATTACAATTGGAGATGTAAATGGAATCATAGAAAAGAGAGTTGCTACTGTACCGTGCGGATCATTTACTACTGTAAAGAACCCAACATAAATACCCAACATCAAAGGCATAATAATAGGTAACAAAAACTGTTGTGAATCTGTTTCTGAATCAACAGCTGCTCCAATGGCTGCATATAAGGAACTATATAAGAAATAACCTCCTATAAAATAGATTAAAAAGAAAACAAGGGTAGTTAAAACAGGTATTTCGTTATAGTAAAGATTTATCTTTTCAATCATAGAAGCTATATTTCCTGCTTGTGAAGGTAATTGTTGCATAGTATCATGTACAGCATTGACTGAATTACCTAAAAACATTGAAGAGCCAAACAACAATAATAAACCTAACACAACCCAAATTGCAAATTGTAATATTCCTGCTAACGAATTTCCTATAATTTTTCCCATCATTAATTGATATGGTTTTACTGATGAAATAATTACTTCTATAATTCTAGATGTTTTTTCCTCTATAACACTACGCATTACAAAATTTCCATAAATAATAATGAACATCATTATTAAATATCCAAAAGCTCCTCCGAAAAATATCTTTATTTCGTTTAAATATTTTAAGCCTTCTTCCCCTGAAAATTTTGTGATATGAAGTTCTGATTCCACCTTTGCTTTTTCAATTTTATTAGAATCAAAACCTAATGATTGCAAATTTTCTTTAGTCAAATGAGTATCTACTACTTTTTCAATATTTGCAACAAATTCTAAATTGGGGCTCTCATCTGAAATGTATTCAACTTTATTTATTAGGTCTTTTGAATTAGATACTTTTGGTATGTAAATTAATCCTTCAAAATCTTTTGACGCTGTTTTTTTGGCTAAATCAAAAGGCATTTGAGATAAGTCTGTGTATTTTATTTCTTTATTATTTTTAAAGTCTTCTTTTAAAATTCCAGCTTTATCATGAATTGCAACTTTCTTTATTTCTCCTTTGTTTATATTAGCTAAAACTCCTATTAATATTGACATTCCTAAAAGTAACAAAGGACTCAAGAAAGTCATTACAATAAATGATTTATTGCGAACTTTGGCAATAAACTCTCTTTTTATAATTAAACTCAATATATTCATATTTCGTAAATTTTAATTTTCAAATCACTAAACAAATAAAATAACAAGTGGTAAATTCTAAAATAGAAGCTTTAAAAGTTTCATTTGTTATTTTAAATTTTGTTTTATGTTATTTTTTATTGGTTACTGTTTGGATAAAAATATCATTAATTGATGGTATATTTTCTGCAAAATGTGTTACCTGCCCATTTTTTATTAAAATTTCTAACAATTCATTTTGTTTTCTATCTCCTAGATCAATTTCTAATTTAAGATCGTTATTTAGTGATTTGAAAGCTGTTTGTCCGATAGTAAATTTTTGTGTTAATTCATACATTAATTTTTCTACATTATCGGATAAGATTCCTACTTGAAATTTGTGTGTGCGATATTCTTTTTTAACATCACTTACTTTGCCTTCAATAAGTTTGTTTGATTTATGAATAAGCGCTATATAATCACACATTTCTTCTACGCTTTCCATACGATGAGTTGAAAAAATGATAGAGGTCCCTTGTTTGTTTAATTCAATAATTTCATCTTTTATTAAATTAGCATTTACAGGATCAAAACCTGAAAAAGGTTCATCTAATATTAGTAATTTAGGTTGATGTAAAATGGTGACTATAAATTGAATTTTTGTGCCATTCCTTTGGATAGTTCTTGTATTTTTTTATCCCACCATCCTTCAATACCTAGTTTTTCAAACCAATATTTGAGTTGCTTTTTTGCTTCTGTATGAGGCATTCCTTTTAATTGTGCTAGATATAAAGCTTGCTCTCCTACTTTCATTGTTTTGTACAAACCTCGTTCTTCAGGCATATATCCTATATACGATACATGATGGGGGGCTAATTTTTCAGCATCCAAGAATACTTCTCCGCTATCGGGCATTGTGATTTGGTTGATAATACGGATCAAGGATGTTTTTCCTGCTCCGTTAGGACCTAAAAGTCCATAGATACTGCCTTTAGGAACTTGTAAGGAAATCGAATTCAGTGCAGTATAATTACCGTATTGTTTCACTACATTATTTACTTCAAGAATATTATTCATTATATAAGTTTGAGTCGTTTTCTTTGTTTCTATGTCAAGTTGTAAAAATAAATAATTAGTTGTTGATAAACAGAAAATTTTACAAAAAATCCCAACTTTCAGTATCAAAAGCTGGGATTTATTTTGAATTTTTTATTTACAATGTTAAAGTATTTGAAAATTACGAGAACATATCTTTTACTTTCTCAAAAAAAGATTTGTCTGTTTTTTCGGGCTTTGGATTAAAATTTGGGTTTTCAAGATTTTCTTCAAAGAATCTTTTTTGTTCTTTTGAAAGGTTTTTAGGTGTCCATACATTGATATGTACTAACATATCTCCATTACCGTAACTATTCAGACTTGGAATTCCTTTTCCTTTTAGACGTAAAATCTTACCTGATTGAATACCTTCTTCTAACTTAATACGTACTTTACCTGTAACTGCATCAATTTCTTTTGATACACCTAATACAGCTTCGGGATAACTTATATATAAATCATAATGTAAATTTTCTCCTTCTCGTTTTAGGGTAGGATGTTCAATTTCTTCAATTGCTACGATTAAATCGCCTGCTACTCCATTACCAGGTGCATCATTTCCTTTACCAGCTACTTTTAATTGCATTCCATCTACTACACCTGCTGGAATTTTGATAGATACGGTATCGTCTTCTAGGATCATTCCTTGTGAGTCTGCATTAGAAGGTTTTTTATCAATCATTTGACCTAAACCTCCACAAGAAGGACAGGGAGAAGCTGTTTGCATTCTACCCAAGATCGTATTTTGTATTTTAACTACTTGACCTGAGCCATTACAGGTTGAACAAGTTTTGTAGGTAACTCCTTCTGCTTGTGTTTTTCTTTTTACTTTTATTTTTTTTCAACACCTGTAGCTATTTCTTCTAGTGTTAACTTTACTTTAATACGAAGATTACTTCCTTTTGCACGGCGCTGACCGCCTCCACCTCCAAAACCGCCGAAGCCACCGCCAAAAGCACTTCCAAAAATATCTCCAAATTGGCTAAAGATGTCATCCATATTCATGTGATGACCTCCAAAACCTCCTGCTCCATCAAATGCTGCATGACCATATTGATCATATTTTGCACGTTTATCAGCATCACTTAATACTTCATAGGCTTCTGCTGCTTCTTTAAATTTTTCTTCTGCTGCTTTATCTCCAGGATTTTTATCTGGATGAAATTCAATCGCTTTTTTACGATATGCTTTTTTAATTTCTGATTCTGAAGCTCCTTTGTTAATGCCTAATATCTCGTAAAAATCTTTCTTGCTCATAATTTAAATTTGAAATTTGAAATTTGAAATTGTTTACCAATGTCTAATCTCAAATTATTAATTCCCTATCACTACTTTAGGAAAACGAATAATTTTATCACCTAGTTTATATCCTTTTTCAACGATATCTACTATTTTTCCTTTTAGATCATCACCTGCTGGAATTTGGGTAATTGCTTCTGCGTAATCAGCATCAAATAGATCGCCTTGTTTTATTTCAACTTCGTTTAATCCTTTTGAAATTAATGTTGATTTAAATTTCTCGTGAATCAATTCAACTCCTTTTACTAATGCTTCATCTTCTGATTTTGAAATTTGAACCCATGCTCTGTCAAAATCATCTAAAACAGGTAACATTGCTTGTAAAACTTCTTGTCCTGCTGTTTTAAATAATTCTATACGTTCTTTAGATGTACGTTTTTTATAATTTTCAAATTCTGCAAAAAGACGTAAAAACTTATCTTTTTCGTTTGCTAATTCTTCTTGTAATTTTTCTTCAACAGTCAAATCAGTAGCTTGATTTGCTTCTGCTTGTTTTTCTTGAGTTTCTTCTGTATTATTTAATTCTAGTTCTTTTTCTGTATTTTCGGCACTCATTATCTTGTCTTTTTTTAATTGCGATTGCAAAAGTATTGCCAAAAAATTAAAAATGCCAAATTGTCACTTTTTATCTTTATTTAAATTGTAAATAAAAAAGGCTTTTTGTAAATTAGTAACTAATAATCAACACTTTAATCACCATGAAAAAGTTACTCTTCTTTTTTTCTTTGTTTGTCATTTTTCTATTTAATTCTTGTAAAAAGGAAAGCACAGAGATTCATAACAGTTATCTAACTCATTTACCTCAAGTAAAAGGAACAAAATATGAAGTAGACACATTAAGTTCTATAATTTATTGGGGTGGCTTTAAACCTTCTAAAAAACATACTGGTTTCTTAAAATTAAAAGAAGGTATTTTTATATACAATCTAGATTCTATTGCTTTAGGTCGTTTTTATATGAATATGAATTCTATAACGGTAACGGATTTAAAGAATAAAAAAGACAAAAATAAGCTAGAAAACTATCTGAAAGGGTTTACTAATAAAAACATTAAGGATCATTTTTTTAATGTTTCTAAATTTCCTATTTCTGATTTTAGAATTACTAGTTCTGAGTTAAAGAAAAACAAAACCATAATCTATGGAAATTTAACAATTAAAGGCATCACTAAGTCTGTTAATTTTCCTGCAAAAATTAGTTTTCATAATAATCAAATGAATCTAAAAAGTGACACATTACAATTAAATAGGACATATTGGAATGTTTGTCATGGATCAAACGGTATTTTTAATAACTTAAAAGATGATTTTATAAGTGATTACATTCAGATACAGGTAAATATAGTAGCTAGAAAAATAAATTAGACTAAACCTGCTACTAAGATTATTTTAATAAATTACCCAATGCCTCCTCTAGATTAGTATACTGAAATTGAAATCCTTTTTGTTCAATTTTTGCCGATGATACACGTTGCGAATCATATAACAACACGTGCTTTTCACCTAGAATTAATTTCATTAATAATTTGGGTAAGGTAAGTACAATAAGGGGAGGTTCTTTAATTTTTGTTAAACTAAAAATAAACTCTTTGTGTGTAACTGGATCTGGTGCTACTGCGTTATAAACTCCTTGTAATTGAAAATCTAGTGCAAAAACAAACAATTTTGCTAAATCTTCTATATGTATCCAAGATTGCCATTGCTGTCCTGACCCAAACAGGAGTCCTAAACCTGCTTGTAAGGGATTAAGAATTTTAGGTAATACGCCTCCTTTTTGAGACAAAACTAAACCAATTCTTAACTTACATACTTGTATTCCTAACTCTGCAAAGTTGTCTATGCTTTCTTCCCATTTTTTTACTACATTAGACAAAAAGGAATCATCAAAATCTAAAAAATCTTCTGTATAATATTTTTCTACAGAAGATGGGTAGACACCTATAGCAGAAGCTGAAATTATGTTTTTTACTTGATTTGGGGTATTTTGCAAAAGCTCATATAATATTTGCATAGGAATTACACGGCTGTTTATTATTTCTTGTTTATACCCTGATGTCCATCTTTTACTTATGGAAGCTCCTGCTAAATGAATTATGGAATCCACTCCTTCTATACAAGCTAAATCTATTTTACCTTTTCGAGGATTCCAATAAAATCCTTTTGTTTTATTAGAATGTATTAACTTATCTTTAGAAGTGGTCAGATAATGCACAAAAATATCCTTTTCATGCAAAATCTTTATAATTTCTTTACCTACTAAACCTGTAGCTCCTGTAACTAAAACTTTCACTATCTTTTTTATACAAATTTAACGACAGAAAAAATGTACTTTATCTTATTTAGCATTAGTTTAACTATTTAGAATATTATTTCTTTACACGAACTGTCCATTCAAAATCCATAACAGAAACCTGGTCTCCTTTTTGATCTGTACCAATAGACTTCATCCAAAAAGTTTGTCCTTCTCCTGTAGCAATTGTATTTTTTATTGCTTCTTCAATCAAACGTCCATCATTACAAGTAAATGTAATTCTACCAGTAGCTTTTTTGGTAAAAGTTCCTTTATTATTTGCTACTAACATTGAAATATTTCTACCGCTTTCTTTAATTTGCTTCATCACTAAAGCCCCTGTTGTTAGCTCTGCTGCCATGGCTTGAACTGCAAAATACATAGAATTAAATGGATTTTGATTAACCCATCTATGCTTAACGGTTGCTTGACATACATAATCTTCTATAGTTTTAACTCTAACACCACTCCAAAAAGCTGAAGGTAATTTAAAGAAAAGAAATAAATTTAATTTAGTTGGTGTAAATTTCATATTTATTTTAATTTATAATATTATGTTTTTGACTTGTTTAATTTAAATAAAATACACTTAATACAAAGCTATGATTTGGCTAATCTACAAAAAATACTATGCGTGCCTAGTTTTTTAAAATGTTAATTTTTTGTTAAATTAAACTACTTTGTTTTACATAGTACCTTTTTTTACATTATCTTTGTATAAGAAATTAATAAGTTTAAAAAAGTATTAGCTTTATCAAACAACTATATAAAACATCATCAATCAAAAATTATATTTATGGAAACATTACCAATTACAAAACAAGAAAAAAACTATGCTTCAATTACACATTTGAGTGCTTTTGCTAAATTTATTTTTCCTTTAGGAAATTATATTATTCCTGTTATTTTATGGACTTCAAGAAAAAAAATTCTTTTTTCGTTAATTTTCATGGTAAACAAATCATCAATTTTCAACTCAGTATTTTAGTTTACACGATTGTAATGATTATGATTTCTATTCCTTGTATAATAGGGAGTATATTAAGTAATTTTTCTTGGAAAGAAATAGAAAGGGGAGATATAATATTTGAAGACTTAGATTTTTTAAATCTATCAACTATAGGTGTATTTGGTTTGATTCTTCTTGGTCTTACTATATTATTAAAAATAATAGAATTATTTTATATAATATATGGGGCGATTAAAGCTGAAGAAGGAGCTTATTTTAAATATCCTATAACTATCAACTTTTTTAAATAATGAAGATAAGAGAGTTTATTTTTTTTAGTCTTTTAAGTTTTTCTTGTTTTTCTCAATCAGATAAGGAAATTATACAAGAAATACAAACTTTAGACACTGAATTTTGGAAAAGTTATAATTCTTGTAACACAATAAATATAGCACAATATATTTATGATGATATAGAATTTTATCATGACAAAGGAGGTATAACATTAGGAAAAGAAAATTTAGTAAGTTCTATTAAGAATAATTTATGTTCAAATAATAATTATAAAATAAGGCGAGAGTTAGTTAAAGGGACAGAACATTTTTCTATATTATATAATCAGGAAAAGCCTTATGGTCTTATACATAGTGGAGAACATATTTTTTTACTAACAATAAATCAAAATAGAGAGTATGCTGATGGAAAAGCTAAGTTTATACATCTTTGGCTACTTGAAAACAATCTATGGAAAATGAAAAGAATTTATAGCTATAATCATCAACCAATAAAATAAAAAGTTTCAATCAATCAATCAATCAATCAATCAATCAATCAAAAATGAACAGTTTAACAACAAAAAAGGAATCTTATGAACATTGAGAATACAAAAGCTCAGATGCGCAAAGGAGTTTTAGAGTTTTGCATCTTGTCTGTATTAAAAGAACAGGATGCTTATACCTCCGAAATCCTAGATACATTGAAAAATGCCAAATTACTGGTAGTAGAAGGTACCGTATATCCATTATTAACAAGACTAAAGAATGATGGTTTGTTAACTTACCGATGGGAAGAATCTACCTCAGGACCACCAAGAAAATATTATGGTTTAACAGAAGAGGGTAAAAATTTTTTAAAAGAACTAAGCATAACCTGGAATGAACTTGCGGGTGCAGTAAACACTATAACATCACAAAACTAAGACTTATGAACAAGACAGTAAATATGAATTTAGGTGGTTTCTTCTTCCACATTGATGAAGATGCGTATCAAAAATTAAATAGATATTTCAACGCTATACGTAACTCGCTTTCTATTGAAGGACGAGATGAAATTATGAATGATATTGAGAGTAGAATTGCAGAACTTTTTTCTGAAAAACTAGGCAGTAATAAACAAGTTTTAAGTTTAAATGATATAGATGATGTGATTACTATTATGGGGCAACCTGAAGATTATAAAATAGAAGAAGAACCTCTTATTAGCCCTAATTATACTCATACTGAAAAAACTAAAAAATTATACAGAGACAAAGAAACAGCTGTGATTGCGGGAGTTTGTTCTGGTTTGGGGCATTATTTTGGAATAGATCCCGTATGGATTAGAATTGCTTTAACCTTACTAGTTTTTGCTGGTTTTGGTATAGGCTTATTAGCTTACATCATCTTATGGTTAGTTACTCCTGGAAGCTATAAGCACTTCTGAAAAACTAGAAATGAAAGGAGAACCTATTACTATTTCAAATATTGAGAAAAAAGTAAAAGAGGAATTTGAATCTGTTTCAGAAAAATTTCAAAGGGCTAATTATACCCAAATGGGAGAAAACGTAAAATCAGGAGCACAAAGAGTAGGAAGTACTTTAGGTGATATTATTGTAAACATCATGAAAGTATTTTCTAAATTTATAGGTGCCATGATGGTATTTACTGGCGGGATTACTATTATTGGATTATTAATTGGATTTTTACTTTAGGATCTACTTCTTTTATGAAGTTGCCTTGGATTGAGTATTTTGAATCATTTAATTATACAAGTACATCATTGTGGATCATTTGTTTAGTATCCTTTTTTACTGTAGCTATTCCCTTTTTTTGCTTATTAATTTTAGGATTAAAAATATTAATTCCTACTATTAACTCTATAGGAAATGTTGCCAAACTAACTTTATCGGCTATTTGGTTAAGCTCTATCATAGGTCTTATTACTTTAGGAATTATAACTTCTAGTGAATTCGCGTATGAAAACAAGGTTGTTTACAAAAGTTATTTAAATCAAAATTTTAAGACAAACGATACCTTAACTATTAAATTTAAAAACAATGAGTATTTTTCTAAAGATGTAAATGATAGAACAGACTTTGAACTAGTACAAGATTCTTTAGGTCATGAATATATTTACTCTAACAATATTGAATTAGAATTAATGCCTACTGATGAAACAAAACCTTATATACAAATTGAGTATACTGCCAAAGGTAAAACTTTATCGGAAGCTCGAAAAAATGCGAATAGAATAGGATATAAATTCAGAAATGACGATGCTAATCCTCATCTTTTGAGTCTTGAAAACTATTTTTTAATAGATCCAAAATATAAATTTCGAGATCATCAAGTTAGAATTTTTTTATTTGTTCCTAAAGGAATGTATATAAAACCTGATAGTTCTTTAAAACATTACGATATAACAAGTGGGGATTACTTTAGATTTTATACTTCTTCTAATGACTATATATATGAAGTGGAGGAAAATAAAATAAGATGTAAAAATTGCCCAAGGAATCTATTAGACGATGAAGATCAAGAAGATGAACTAAATGATGATGCAACTGTCATTTTAAACGGAAATGGTTTACAAATAAAAAAAGATACTACTATTACAAATACTCAAGATATTAAAGAATTAAAAATAAGTAAAGACGGTATCATCATTAAAACCAACTAAATTCAAAAGACTGAAATTGTATAAAATTGATTATGCTCGTAGGGAAAATATTAGAAAATTAAATAATTCTATAACATGGAAATATAAAGATTGTATTTTTATTTACAAAATACAAGATTATTTCTATCTTAAATTAATATCTGTTTTTCAATAATAATTCTCCCTTTTTCTTTGATAAAAAATTATAAAAACAAAATAACATTATGATAAAACTTATGATTCATCTAGCCAAAATAATCGTAACCTTTATAATTGCTTTCATCTTTGGTTCTTGTAATTTAAACATTAATAAAAAATCTATAAAAGGCAATGGTAAAGTCATAATAAAAGATAGACAATTAAGAGGGTTTAATAAAATATCTATTTCAGAAGGTTTAAAATGCGAAATAACACAAGGTCCTAACTTTAAAGTAATGGTAGAAGCGGATCAGAATATATATGATGATATACTAACCGAAATAGAAGATAACACGCTAAAAATAAGTTCTGAAAATGGGAACTACATTAATATCAAAGCAAATAAAATTCATATAACACTCCCTTTTATTGAAGAATTGGAAGCTTCTAGTGCTGCTGAATTAAAAACAAAAGGCATCATAAAAAGCAATAATATTAAGTTAATTACAGATAGTAGCGCTGATCTAACAGCTTTAATAGAATCTGAAAAAATAACAATAGATGCTAGTAGTAGTAGTACAATAACGGTTTCGGGTAAAGCAATAAAACTTACCATTGATTCATCTAGTAGTAGTACTGTAAATGCTCGTAATTTACTTGCTAATGATATTATTGCAAATAGCTCTAGTAGTAGTGAAATACGAGTTCATCCTCTAATTTCATTACATGCAGACGCTTCTAGTAGTAGTAGTATTTATTATGCTGGATCTCCCAAAATAAAAAATTTAAATGATTCTTCTGGAAGGAACAATTGAAAAACAATAACTTATAATCTCTTCTGTACTTTTTAAAAAGTCAATAAATAGAAGTAGTTAACCTTAAAAATCATTCCTTAGATCAGAATGATTTTTTTTTATATTTGTATTTTACCAAATTCTACAAAAATGAAAAAAATTAGCTTATTATTTATTAGCCTTATGACAACCCTTGCTTTCTCTCAAAACAAAGAAAGGATTAAGGGAACCAAAATGGTGAAAACTGAAAAATATGGAACGGAAGTGTTTGAAGAAATTGAAATAGAAGATAACTTAGAGGTTTATTTAATAAAAGCTGACAAAAATGCAATTGAAATTGAAGCTGATGATAATTTACATGATGTTATAGATCGTAAGATTTATGGAAAAACGTTACGCCTTAATACCAACAAAGAAATAGCTACTTATAAAAAAATTGATGTTCGTGTATTTTATACTGATAGCTTAAAACTAATTAACGTTAAACATCATGCAAAACTCAACGCCTTTAATGATTTAAATGTAAAAAAACTCACACTTAAAGCATTAGACTATTCAAAAGTATCAATAAATGCCACAATTCCTAATTTTACTTTAATCAGTAATGACAAATCTAAAATAGAATTAAACTACAAAGGAACCAATGCAATTGTAGAAATGAGTAAAAATGCTGATTTAAAAGCTTTAATAAATGCTAATACTTTAAAAATAGATATGTATCAAAAATCCTCAGCAGCTATAGAAGGAGATACAAATGAACTAAAACTACGATTAGACAATAATACTAAATACGAAGGAAAAAATCTAGCTTCAAAAAGTACTACATTAACCGTTGAAGGATATACTGATTGTGATATATCTACAAATGGTAAATTGTCTATATCTGCGTCAGGAAAAAGTAAATTAGCCATTTACGGAGAACCTAAAATTGAAATCCTAAAATTTGCAGACGAAGCAATCTTAATGAAAAAAACAAAGTAATTGAGATTCCAAAAAACGACACTATCCCACAAAGTGTGTAAGTTAAAAGTTAAGGCTTGGGTTTTATAATCTGAGCCTTTTTTCAAATATAAGAGTAAATTGATTTAAAACAATAATTCATCATCTCTTACCTCTTAAAAGATATCAATGATAAAATTATGTAGTTTCTCCTTTAAGGTTTAAATAAAAGAATACAATCTTTCATACAGGCACTTAAAAGATTCATCATTTCAAAGGCTGTCCAAAAAAATTAAGGACAGCCTTTTCATAACCAAAATATTTGAACAACCTTAAAAATTATATAGTTAGTACTGTAAAGATACACATATCTTAAAAATACATTTCTATAATCATATAACCACTTTATTTTTTCACTTTAAGGCTTCTTAATTAAAATTACTTAACAAGTCTTGTCGTAAAAATTTTGTTATCTGTATTTATTTTTATCATATAAATACCTTTGTTTATATTTTCTGGCAAATCTATTTCTAACTGATTTACCATTGAATTAATATTTTTATGATAAACCATCTGACCTGTAGAATTTAAAATTTCAATTTCTTTAAATGCTCTCGGTTCTGGTGTTTCTATAGTTACTTTTGAATTTGTCAAAACAGTAGGATATATATTAAAAGAATCGTTTTTAAATTCTTCATTAGACAACACCTTTTTTTCTAATTTTTGTTTATAAATTTCTATTTCTCGTTCGTATCTATTAACAACCTTATATTTCAAAAATACTCTATAATAATCTCCTTCTAACGTTTTTACGTAAAATTTCTTTTTAGACATTGTATATGATGGATTATAAAATTCAAAATTAAATTCCTTCCAATCATAGCCAATAACATTCATATCTTCTTTATATGTTAAATTTTCGAAATTAGAATTAATAATTTGATCTTCTTCTAAAACTTCTGCTACAACAATTCCATACTTATGTAAACAACCTGTAACTGTATACATATAATCACTAGGTCTAATTTCAGCTTTATTTAAATTTTGATCATAAGTCGTAAATAAGAAATCCCATGATTGAGGCTCTTCATCCACAACAGAATGAGTCTCTAGATTATAATACACAAATTTATTTCCTGAATTTCTATAATCTAAATCATTTATTACTTCTGTTTTTTCTGGTCCCCAATCATTTCCATCAAATTTTGAATAAGTAAAGACATAATTTCTAAAACGAGAATTAATTTTTAATTTATAATAATTCCCTTTCCAAGCTCCATTTATAAAAGTCGAATGTTTTATAATAAAAACACGATTTCCATTAACCTTATGTGTCTTTATATCATAAGCTCCCCAACCTATATAATATTTATGAGGATTGGTTTGATCATCCCAATAATCATTATTTAGTGCCCCTATATTCCAATCTACAGTACTATTATAGAGTTCATTATCATTCCCTCTTGCCAATGAATTATAATTATCTTTCGTTACTTGACTTAATTCCGTTTTATCTGTTTTATAAACAGTACATATTACACTACTGGTATTAACTCTAATTCCAAAACCTCGATCATTATCTATTTGAAAAGCCAGATGCCAATTAATTTCATTTTTGATATTTTTTATAACTCCTGAATTTAGCTTATAATAGGCCTTATTTTCTCCATCATTTCCTAAATTAATTTTTTCAACAATTGGGTTATAAGCTATTTGAGTATAAGAACACCAATTGAAAATCATCAATAAAAATAGTTTTATTGTTTTCATATATATAGTTTTAAATTATTTTCTAGTTGTTTTTCTTTAAGCTAGAAGAAAAGACTATCTCAAAATCAATACTTAGTTTGTAATTCTAACATAAAAGATTAAAATCATATCGTAATCTCAACTGTGAAATGATTCTATTTTATTCTTTGAAATTGTATTTTCAAATAAGTTTTAATTTATAATAAAGAATATTGAATTTTGGTATTCCCTCTTTCTCCTTTATCATTAGTCATTGTAAGAAATTTTATTTTATAATAATTAGATTCAATATCTTTTAAAACATAAAAACGGTCTGTTTTGATACTTGGTAATCCTCCAAATTGAGATCCTCCTACCCTCCAATTAGAACCTATTATCCTTTGATCCTTTTTAGAAGGTATAAGATTAGATTCTATTACATTTTCTTTTTTAAATTTTTCATAAGTATATTCCGATGTATTTACTTCATATACCTGTGCTCCTCCTTTCATATTAGAAATAACAAAATCTGCAAACCCATAAGTCACAATATCATCTCCCGATAAAATATAATTAGTGAAAGTAGTAAAACATAAATCCCATGATTCCTTTTTAGGTTCTACAACTACAACCTCATCTTTAAATAGGCTGAAAAAAGTAAAATTGTATGACCTATCTTTATCTATTATTTTTTCTTTAAAATCTTTATCTAATAAATCAGCATATTGAATTTTATATCCTCCATTATTAGCTCTTAATATTCTAATTTTTTTCCAGCCTCTTGCTTTTCCTTCTGTACTAACTGAACCTATTGCAGGCGTGTTTGTAGAAACTTCAAAACCTAGATTGAGCAGGTACACTTTGTTTTCGTTATCAACCGCAGAAATTTCTGCTATTGCAGTTCCTTCTCCTTTTCCTTTACCATTTAAAACACCTGTAGCATCATCACAGTATCCATTTTTAGCTAAATTAAACCCTCCTAAAGAGACTACATTTTTATCCGAGTTTTGGACTAAAGTTATATCTGTTTGATCTGTTTTTTTAACCGCCATAAAAATAGAACTGTTCAAAATTACTCTAAAACCATCTCCAGAATAAAAACCTAAATCCCATGTTGCTCTATTTACAACTTTAGATGTCTCTTTACTCAAATCTAAAAAAACCTGATTAGGCTGATTAGGACCTCCTATCTCTGGTTTTAAAATTTCTTCTTTAGAGATTACGGTCTTTGTTTTTTCATCTATTGTTTCTTTTGAACAAGAGATAAAAAATGTAGTTAAATACAGTAGTAATAGTCCTTTTTTCATATAGATTATTGTTATTGTTTATTAATTATTGTTATTGCTCATTTTACCTTATCTTTTTGTTTAAAAATTTAGGTTATATACTATTTTTACAAAAAGGAACGACCATAAGCTAACATCAGTTGAGAGTTTCTTGCATGTCCTCTAGATTGCTCCATTCCTGACTGATTTATATTAGTTATGTTCAATATATTTCTAGCTCCCATACTAGTTTCTACTTTGTCTTTAAAAATCTTTTTTTGCAAAGTAAAGTCTAGCCAATTAGAAGAATCTACTGTTGAAACTTCATATTTAGTTGCTCCTTCTATTAGTTGCTGAACCCTTCCGTTATATTTATAATAAAGAGACACATTTAATTCTGGTTTTGAAAAAGAATAAGATAGGCTTGCATTGCAATTAAAAGAATACAAATAGTCTTTATTGGAAGAAAAAACTTGGTTATCTATTTTTTGAGAAATCCCTACTAAAGAGGCTCCAAAACTAGCTGATACTTTTTGGTTTTTCAGCTGGGTTAGAGCGGCTATATTAAGTATACTATATTTACTAATATTAATATATTGATATTCTGGATTACCTGTATCTGGATTAAATCGGGACAAAACCATATCTATTTTATCCTTTAAATCAATAAAACTAGTAGACAACTGATTAGAAAAAATGGTGTTTTTTTAAACTCTTGTACTCGTTTTAGACTAGCTTCATAAGAAGTACTGGTTTCTGGAATCAATTTTTCATTACCTGAAAAAAATGTCCATCAAAAATTTGTTTAGAATAAAGTTCAGTAAAATTTGGGGTCCTATAAGAAGTGCCATAAGATAATCGCATCTCTACTCCTTTGTTAAACAAATGACGCAAAGCTAATGAGGAAGCATATTGATCTTGAAATAAAGATTGAATTGAAAAGCGTAAACCTGGTTTAAGAGAAAATTTATCTGTAATTGACAATTCGCTAGAAACATAAAAATCATAATTATTAATTCTTTTTTCAATAGGCTCCAAAACATTATTCTCCTTCTGAATCAAAGAAAATCCTTTATTAGAAACTATTTCGTATCCTAACAATAGATCTGCTTTATCAGTATTAAAAAAATTACTCAAAGAACCTGTACTATAATAAACCTCCATAGACTGATCCTTAAAAAGATCATTATTTAGTTCATTTTTATCGTATAAATTAAATTTAAAATTCTCTAATTTTCGTTCCTGTTTTTGATAAGAAAATGATCCCGTATAATTAATTTTTGAAAAAAAACGTCCCGAAAGATTTAAATTATGAAAAATTCTATTTACAAAATATCGTTTATCATTAGCGTAACGATAATACCCGAAATCATCATTATATCCTGATTGAACTGTACTGTTATAAAATCGAACCAATTCATTAAACATTTCTAATTTGTAATTCAAATCAAAATTATTAGCATGATAAACAACTGTTGTCGTTCCATTTAATTGTTCTTTAGGTAACCATCTTAATCCTCTAGTCCCATCATTTTCCCTATAAAACTTACCTTGCTTTGTATCATAAAACCCTTTAAAATCATTTCTATTAATACCTAAATCAAAATACCATTTACCTTTATAATTATAGGAGAATTTAAAATTTTGTATATGCCTTCCTTTATCAAAAATTTGAAACTCCTTACCTATAGTTTCTTCCTGAATCCCCATACGTAAAGCAAATTTCCCTGAAAGCTTCTTTTTGTAATAATATTTAAAACTCCCGTAACAGTATTAGCCCCATGTGTAACACCCATAGATCCCTCTACAATTTCAATTCGTTCTATATCATTTAAATTAATTTGAGAAAGATCTATATTATTCCCTAAACCGTTTTCGTTAATTAGCGGTACATTATCTACTAATATTTTAAAATACTGTCCATCTAATCCAAATAAAGAAACAGTAGAACGACCACTTGAACCGCTGGGCTGTAATGAAATGTTTAAATACTGATTTAATACATCTGTAAAATTATTTGCTGATAAATTTTGTATATCCTTAGAAGTAATAACTCTTACATTAAAAACAGATTTTTTTAATGATTGAGGAGTAAATTGTCCTGTAATTACTACTTCATCTATTTTTTTACTCGCAATGAATCCCTAGAATCAATTTGCCCCATTACGATATTACTAAAAACAAAAGGGACAAGCATTATTATTTTATACATGATAGTAAATGTATTCTTATTTGAGTGCAAATATACTCTTATTTTTATTTATTCTAAATAAATTTAATATATTTGTACAAATTTTTTAAAATACTCTTTACATGAAAAAAACAACTTTAACACTTATTTTAATAAGTCTATTTTCAACAAATTATGGACAAAACAAAAAAGAAGAAGATAGAAAAGCGATCAAATCTATGTGCGGATGCTATGAAGTTGAGTTTAATTTTGCCGAAACATTTAACTACTCAAAAAATAATGACTATAAACCTTCTCCTTCAAAACATGAAAAAGCTATAGAATGGATAGAACTCATTGAAGATGAATCAAACAAAATTTCCTTACAACACTTACTTATTACCGGAACAACAGAAGAATCAATAGTAAAACATTGGAGACAAGATTGGCTATATGAAAATACTGATTTATATCTATTTGATAAAGATCAAACTTGGAAGTACAACAAATTGAATAAAAAACAAGTAGCAGGCCAATGGACTCAAAAAGTATATCAAGTTGATGATAGTCCTCGTTATGAAGGAACAGCGTCTTGGATACACGTTGATGGAAGACATTTTTGGGAGAACACAACAGATGCACCTTTACCTCGTAGGGAACATACTATAAGAAACGATTATAATGTTTTAAAAAGAAATAACATCCATGAAATAAAAGATTTTGGATGGATTCATAATCAAGATAATAAAAAAATAATACGCGAAAATGAAGAAATTGTATTAGCTGAGGAAAAAGGCTATGATGTATACAAAAAAATAGATGATTCAAAATGTACTTTAGCTCAAAATTATTGGAAAAAGAACCGTATCATTTGGAAAAATGTTAGAAATAAATGGTCTACTGTTTTCAATCAAAACAAAGACTTGATACTTAAAAAAGAAAAACAACCTTTATTTACAAAATTATTTGAATTAAAACCAGAATCTTCTCCAGAAGAAATAAGCAATATAATTGATCCATACATTAGTAAATAAATTCTTTTTAAAACCCCGTTTTTAAGTTTTTCTTAATTTCGGGGTTTTCTATTCTAAAAAAAATTGTATTTTTAACTACATAATACTGAATACTCTTTAATATTCTTTTGCAGCCAGATATCTTTCTGCATCAAGAGCCGCCATACAACCTGTACCCGCTGCTGTTATAGCTTGACGATATACATGATCTGCAGCATCACCTGCCACAAAAACACCCGCTACATTCGTTTTAGAAGTTCCAGGAATATTTAATATATAACCCGTTTCATCTAAAGTAATATAATCTTTAAATATATCCGTATTAGGTTTATGCCCTATTGCTACAAAGAAACCAGTAGCAGGGATTTCCGTAATTTCCCCTGTTGATTTATTTTTTGCTTTTACAGCTGTTACCACTTGTCCATCTCCTAGAACTTCTTCTGTTTCTGTGTGCATTAAAATTTGTATATTTTCTGTTTTACGCACACGTTCTTCCATAATTTTTGATGCCCTAAACTGTTCACTACGAACAAGCATTGTTACTTTTTACACATTTTAGATAAATAATGCGCTTCCTCACAAGCACTATCTCCAGCCCCTACGATGACTACTTCTTGATTGCGGTAAAAGAATCCATCACAAACTGCGCAAGCTGAAACACCTCCCCCAATATTTAAATAATGCTGTTCAGAAGGTAATCCTAAATATTTAGCAGATGCTCCTGTTGAAATAATAACCGTATCACACAAAAGTTCTTTTCCATCATGAATCCATACTTTATGCAAATCACCAGAAAAATCTACTTTAGTAACCCAACCATTACGTATATCAGTTCCAAAACGCTTAGCTTGTGTTTCTAATTGCACCATCATTTCTGGACCTGTAACTCCTTCTGGATAACCAGGGAAGTTTTCTACTTCATTAGTTGTTGTTAACTGACCTCCTGGCTGAGTTCCTTGATATAAAACAGGATTCATATTAGCTCTAGCAGCGTAAACAGCAGCAGTATAACCTGCAGGACCAGAACCTATAATTAAACATTTAATTCTTTCTATTGTATCTGACATAATATTAATTTTTAAACATCAAAAATAATCATTTTAAAACGTAATAAAAGTAACCTAAATTACACTTTTCAATCTATCTATAAATATAAATGATTTCGTTAGTTATTTTATCTTTCACAAGAAAAAGAAAAATACTCACATTCAAACTTTTCCATAAAAAGAGGCTGTCCAAAAAAAATTTTAGGACAGCCTTTTCATTGCTAAAATATTCGAAACCCATCGGAGATGATTTTCGTATATCTGATTCTCAGAAAGTGAGTTTAACTTTAGAACACCTTCTTTTTATTACTTTTTTTCTTTATAAAACTTCACTAAGGCTGAAATATATAATATTAAAGCTATTGTATAAAATAATAAAGAAATTTTTAAATTTTTAGTATACTGAGCCACTAAAAGAGCAGATGTTCCAAAAAGGAAAAAATGAAAGGCTTTAAAATTTTGCATATTACTTAAAGAAAGAGTCTACAAACTCATATTTATTAAACACCTGAAGATCATTAATCCCTTCTCCTACCCCTATATATTTAACAGGAATTTGAAATTGATCAGAAATTCCAATTACAACTCCTCCTTTAGCTGTTCCATCTAATTTTGTTACAGCTAAACAACTCACCTCTGTTGCTGTAGTAAATTCTTTTGCTTGTTCAAACGCATTTTGTCCAGTAGACCCATCTAATACTAATAATACATCATGAGGCGCATCTTGTACTACTTTTTGCATTACGCGTTTTACTTTTGAAAGCTCATTCATCAAACCTACTTTGTTGTGTAAACGTCCAGCCGTATCAATAATGACCACATCAGCGTCTTGTGCAACAGCACTTTGTAAAGTATCGAATGCTACTGAGGCTGGATCACTACCCATTTGCTGTTTTACAATAGGTACTCCCACTCTATCTGCCCAAATCTGTAACTGATCAATTGCTGCGGCACGAAATGTATCCGCGGCACCTAATACTACTTTATAACCTGCATTTTTAAATTGATTAGCTAATTTTCCAATAGTAGTTGTTTTACCAACTCCATTTACGCCTACCACCATAATTACATACGGTTTTTTATTAGCTGGAATCGCAAAATCTGTATCTTCACCCGAATTAGTTTCTGATAAAAGAGAGGCTATTTCTTCTCTTAATATTTTATTAAGTTCATCAGTACCTAGGTACTTATCACGCGCTACGCGTGATTCAATACGTTCAATAATTTTTAAAGTTGTATTTACACCAACATCTGAAGTAACAAGCACTTCTTCTAAGTTATCTAATACATCATCATCTACTTTTGACTTACCAGCAACTGCTTTAGTTAATTTAGACAAGAAAGAAGCACTTGATTTTTCTAACCCTTTATCAAGTGTTTCTTTTTTTCTGAAGAAAAATTTTTTAAAGAAATTCATTTATTATATATGATTTACAATTTACAACAATGTTTTATCATTTGAATATTCAAAAATACTAACTATACTAATTTTACAAGTAAGTATTTGATATTTTTTTAGCAAATATAAAACAAAAAAGCCACTTCAAGAAAGAAGCAGCTTTGTTATATTGAATAGATAAAATTATTTCTTTTTAAGAAATTCATCAACTTCTTCAGGAGACATGATAGCCTCAACAAAAGTATAAGCACCAGTTTTAGGAGATTTTACCATTTTAATAGCTTTTGATAATCTCTTAGATGCTGTCTGTAGGGTTGCAACGGTTTTCTTTGCCATGACTTACATTTTTAGCTGAAATTTTTATTAATAAAAATTTCTAAATTATTTAATCTCTTTATGAACAGTCACTCTTTTTAAGATAGGATTAAATTTTTTAATTTCTAATCTATCTGGAGTGTTCTTTTTATTCTTAGTAGTGATGTAACGAGAAGTCCCTGGTACACCAGAAGTCTTATGCTCAGTACATTCTAAAATTACCTGAATTCTATTACCTTTCTTTGCCATCTTAAAATATATTTAATTTAGGAATAGATTATTTGATTAATCCATTAGCTTGGGCTTGTTTTAGCACAGCTGAAATTCCGTTTTTATTAATCGTTTTAATTGTAGAAGCAGCTACTCTTAAAGTAATCCATCTATCTTCTTCAGGAAGGTAAAAACGTTTTTTAATCAAGTTTACAGAGAATTTTCTCTTTGTCTTGTTCATAGCGTGAGAAACGTTGTTTCCTACCATCGCTCTTTTTCCTGTAAGGTCACAAACTCTTGACATTATACTTATGTTTTATCGTTATTCAAAATCAGGGTGCAAAGTAACAAAAAATAAAACGATTACACAAACTATTTTAGTAATTTTTTAAAATTTCTTTATACAACATTTCAAACGCCTTATTAACAGCTCTTTCTATAACCTTTTCTCTTGGCTGACCTAACTCACATTTTTCAACTATAATCTCTTTAGGTGTTGCTATTGCCAAATATACAGTTCCTACATCAGCATCTGACTCTCCTTTTGAAGGGCCTGCATTTCCAGTTGTAGCAATTGCAAAATCAGTTTTCAACAATTCTTTTACATTTCTAACCATCATTTCTGCTACTTGTTTGCTTACAACGGAGTAATCATTAATTATTTGTTTATCTACTTTTAACAACTCTTCTTTTACCTCTGTAGCATAGCTTACAATCCCTCCTTTAAAATAAGCTGGAAGCTCCTGAAGTTGCGGTTAACAAAGAAGCCATTTTTCCTCCTGTACAACTTTCTGCAACGGAAAGTGTCATTTTTTTTTGAGTTAACATTCTTCCTAACATAACCTCAATTGTTTCTCCTTCATCTAGCCCTACTAAACAATCTTTTATAAGAGGTTTTATTTTTTCTACTTCTAAAGCTACCTGTTCTTTCAAAAGTTGCTCATTTGCACCTCTAGCTGTCAATCTAAGCTTTACTTGAAAAGGACTTGGCAAATAGGCTAACTTAATAAAATCAGGCAATTTATTTTCCCATTCTTCAATTCGTTCAGCTAACATACTTTCTCCTACACCGTAAGTCATTAATGTTTGATGATATATATAAGGTCTTTCAAATTTTTCTACCAAATGAGGTACTACTTCATGATCTATTAAATATTTCATTTCGTAAGGAACTCCTGGAAGAGAAACAAAAACGGTCTTTCCTTTTTCCAACCACATTCCTGGTGCTGTACCTACTTGATTAAATAAGACTTTGCATTTTGAAGGAACTAATGCCTGTTCTTTATTCATCTGACTTATCGGTCTTTTAAAATAATTTTCAATCATTTTAGTTACATGCTCCAAAACTCCTTCATCATAGATTAAAACATCGCCTAAATACTCACATAAGGTTTTTTTTTGTAATATCATCTTTGGTAGGCCCTAACCCTCCTGTTATAATTACAATTTCTACTTGATCTTGTAAATAAGAAAGTGTTTTTAAAATGTGTTGTTTATCATCAGAAATAGAAAGCATTTCTATTGTTTGAACACCTATTTTATCTAAAGATTTTGCTATATATCCAGAATTTGTATCTGTAATTTGCCCTATCAATATTTCATCTCCTATGGTTACAACGGCTGCTTTCATCTTGGTCTTTTTTTATATTTCTCAACAAAAAATAAGGATCAAAAAGAGTCTAAAATACCATCTCCTTCTAATCCTTACTCTAATCTTGTATATTTTAGTATTACACTATAAATTAAAATCTTTTTTTACTTCATCTAAAGCAGCATTTATCCTCGCCTTTAAGCTTTTATATACTTCTTTTATTTCCCTTTTTTTTCCTTGGTCTTTTGTCCATTGTTCTACTAATAATATTTCTTCTTTGGCAGCATCCATACCTAGCAAATCTAAAGTTGGTTTGGTTTTATGAGCAAAACCATACGCTTTGGCATAATCTTTATCTTCAATTCCTTCTTTTATTTGCTTGAGATCTCTAGGAACTTCTTCTACAAAAAGTGTTATTATTTGACGCACAAAATCATCATCATCATCTGAGATCGCATATACTTTTGCTAAATTATAGTGAATCGCCATTACTTAACCTGAATCTTAAATAGTTGTTTATCTTCTAAATATCCTTCCAAAATATCATTTGGATTTACTTTTGCTACCCCTGCTGGAGTTCCTGTAAAAATAACATCTCCTGTCTTTAAAGTAAAATATTGCGAAATATAAGCAATCATTTCATCTATTTTCCACAACATTTGACTGGTATTACCTTTCTGAACGACTTGTGAGTTATTTCTTAATTCAAAATTAAGATTTTCTAACGAACTGAAATTTTTTTCGATAAAAAGTCACCTATTACCGCTGAACCGTCAAATGCCTTTGCTATTTCCCATGGTAAACCTTTTTCTTTTAATTTTGATTGCAAATCACGAGCCGTAAAATCAATCCCTACACTTATTTCATCATAATATTTATGAGCAAATTTAGAGTCAATATATTTCCCAACTTTATTAATTTTTACTAAAACTTCTATTTCGTGATGTACATCATTACTAAACTCGGGCAAAACAAAAGGAAATTGTTTAGGCAAAATGGCTGTATCCGGTTTCATAAAAATCACCGGCTCAGATGGTCGTTCATTATTCAACTCATTAATATGGTCCGTATAATTACGACCTATACAGATTATTTTCATTTCTCTAATAATTAGTGATACGTGACTAGAATTAGCTTATTTTTTTAGCTAATTACTCTTCACTATTTACTTTTTTGTATTTAACTTTCTTAATTTGATTCCTGTTAATACCTTTTTAGTGTACAAAGGAAAATCCGCATTTTGAATCCAACCAAAATAGCCAGGTTCTTTATCAAAAACCTCCTCTACTAAAGCTCCTTTATGTTTACCAAAAGCAAAAATCTCTTGTCCTTTATCATTTAAAGTTATAAATCCAGCAAAATCAACTGATTTTTTACGAGTGGTATACTCTGACAATATTTTCATATCATTTTCTAAATCAGGATAACGATCTAATTGAGCCTTTAATATTTCATACGTTGCACTTGTATCTGCTTCGGCACTATGTGCATTGTCCAACGTTTGATTGCAGTAAAATCTATAGGCTGCTCCCAACGTTCGTTCTTCTTTCTTATGAAAAATAGTCTGAACATCTACAGACACTCTGTTTTTCATATCAAAATCAACTCCTGCACGTAATAACTCTTCAGCTAGTAAAGGAATATCAAAGCGATCTGAATTAAATCCCGCTAAATCAGAATCTTTAATCATGTTATGTACTTGATTAGCTAATTCTGCAAAAGTAGGTTCATTAGCTACTTTCAGATCTGATATACCATGAATGGCTGCTGCTTGTTCAGGAATAGGAATGGTAGGATTTACCAACCACGTCTTGCTTTCTTTATTTCCGTTTGGAAAAATTTTTATTATTGAAATTTCAACAATTCGATCTTTTGAAATATCTGTCCCTGTAGTTTCTAAGTCAAAAAAAACAAATCGGGCGATTTAATTTTAACTCCATTAATTTATTATTCGGTTAGCACTACAAATATATAAATCTACAAAACAAAAAAATCCAAATAAGTTTCCTTATTTGGATTTTTAATTATTCTATTAGAAATATTACACCTCTCTATTAATATCCCAAGCTTCTAAAATATCAGCGACACGTTTTACAAACATTCCTCCTAAAGCACCATCTACTACTCTGTGGTCGTACGAATGCGACAAGAACATTTTTTGACGGATACCAATAAAATCACCTTCTGGAGTTTCAATTACCGCTGGTACTTTACGGATAGCCCCTAACGCTAAGATACCTACTTGTGGCTGGTTGATGATAGGCGTACCAAATACCGAACCGAAAGAACCTACGTTCGTTACTGTATAAGTACCTCCCGTGGTATCATCTGGTTTTAACTTACCAGCTTTTGCACGGTTTCCTAAATCATTAACCGCTTTAGCCATACCCACTAAATTCAACTGGTCTGCATTTTTAATTACAGGAACAATTAAGTTTCCATTTGGTAAAGCTGTAGCCATACCTAAGTTAATATTTTTCTTTTTGATGATAAAATCACCATCTACAGAAACATTCATTCCTGGGTAATCACGTAAAGCTTTTGCTACCGCTTCCATAAAAATAGGAGTAAATGTTAGTTTTTCACCCTCACGTTTTTCGAAAGCATTTTTATTTTTATCTCTCCATTTCACAATGTTGGTCACATCTACCTCAATGAATGATTGTACGTGAGCTGGAAGTTTGCACTGACTCCACCATGTATTTCGAGATAAGCTTACGCATTCTGTCCATTTCCACAATTTCATCCGCACCATTAACCGATACCGGAGACTGCTTGTGTAGCAGGAGCTGTAGCAACAGACGTAGCTTTTGGAGCAGAAGTTGTTACCGCTGATGCCTGAGCACTAGCCTGATTCCCTCTATTTTTAATATAATTTAAAATATCTTCTTTATTTACACGTCCGTCTTTGCCAGTTCCTTGGATTGACTCTAACTCTGCTAAAGAGATACCTTCTTCTTTTGCAATGTTTTTTACTAATGGTGAGAAAAATTTATCTGATGCAGAAAAATCAGCTGGAGCTACAGCTTCTTTAGCTACTTCAACGGTTTTTATTATTTCAGCTACTGGAGTTGAAACTTCCTCTACTTTTGGAGTTTCAGCTACCACTGCACCACCTTCGATTTCAATAATAGCAATGGTTTGTCCTACTTGAACAACATCATCTTTTTGGAATAAAATTTCAACCAAAGTACCCGCTACTTCACTTGGCACTTCGCTATCCACTTTATCAGTAGCAATTTCAAGCACTGCTTCGTCCATTTCAATGCGGTCGCCCATTTTTTTAACCAGTTGGTTACCGTTGCCTCAGCAACACTTTCACCCATCTTAGGTAATTTCAATTCAAACCTTGCCATATTCTTAAACTAAAGTTGTGTTTTCTTATTTAGATTACAAAATTAATAATTATTTTGATTAATAATTTCATTAAATATAATTTTTACATCCATCGTATTACTTGCCCTTTGTCGTTACTACTATTACTTCCAAGGATAAAATCGGAATTTTTTGGAAGAATCTTAAAAGTAAAACCATAATTCTTATATTTTTCTAAAAAAGCGATGATTTCTTTAAAAGAAAAACTATTGTTATCCAATACAATTTCTAGTTTAAAATTTGTAGGATAACTATGCGAAAATAACGGATTTTGATTAATATCAATCAGCTGAGTAGCTTTTTTTTTTAGTTGTTGCTCAATTTTCAACATTGTAGTGTCTTCTTTTGTATACACTAAATAGCCATCCACTTCATATACCAGCTGTTTTTGCTGACTCCTTTTAAAAAAAAGCAAAAGCTATTGCCCCCAATTTCATCATCCACTTGAAGACTAGCGAACCTCCAAAATGTTTGTTGTAAAAAAATTGCATGGCATCGCTAAAACGTTTTACATACAGTTCGTCACGAACGGTACTTTCACCTTTATAATGTATAACGGTAGTTTCATGGTAATAGTAGTTTTGCAAACCTTCTTTGGTCACCATATAACTCAAATCAATATCGTCCGAATACATAAAGCATTTTTCATCAAAACCGCCCACTTTCAGATATACTTCCCGCTTCATTACCATAAAAGCCCCCACTAATATAGCGACTTCCCCAGAGGCATTTTCTGAGAGATGCTGTGCATAATATTGATTGAAACATTTTGTATTAGGAAAAAATTTATACAACCCAAAAATTTTGGTAAAAGCCACCCAAGGCGTTGGCGCCCCACGTTTACACTCAGGAAGAAAATTTCCTGTTCCGTCAATGAGTTTGCAACCTATTATACCCAGCCCCCCAGCCCCCAAAGGGGGAGTTTGAGCAACTTTGCCTAAAATTTTCAGAAAGGTATCTTCGGCTACTACAGTATCGGGGTTTAGTATACAAATGTATTCACCACGGGCTGCGGCCACACCTATATTATTCCCTTTTGGAAAACCAGCGTTTTCAGTGTTTTGAATAAGTTTTATTTCAGGAAAACGTTGTTGCATCATCGCACAGCTATCATCCTGCGAAGCATTATCGACTACGATGATTTCCCCATCAATATTTTTAAGGGCTTGTTGCACGCTTAAAACACATAGTTCTAAAAAATGTCGTACGTTATAATTAAGAATGATTACGGAGAGTTGCACTGTATGAAAATGAATTAAATTTCTAAATTATGTTGGCTTTTAAATATCAACTTCTGACGTTCAATTTCATCTTGCAATTGTTCTTCTGTTGGTAAAAAGGGTAAGTATTTTGAAGCAAACAGCTGATTATTCTGATTCAAAATAGAATATTTTGCAATTGTTTTGTCGGTTTCGGTACAAAGCAAAATTCCTATAGTAGGATTATCTTCCTTAGGTTTTTTTAAATCATCATACATTCTAACATACATATCCAATTGCCCTATGTCTTGATGCGTAATGGTATGCGTTTTTAGTTCTATAATTACAAAACATTTTAAAATGTAATTATAAAACACCAAATCGATATAAAAATCAGCGGTTTCGGTTTTTATATGCTGTTGTCTTTCTACAAAAGCAAAACCTTTTCCTAATTCTAAAATGAATTTTTGCAAATTATCAATTAAGGCTTTTTCTAATTCAAGTTCAGTATAACTTAACGATGTTGACAAATTCAAGATTTCTAAAACGGATGGATTTTTTATAAAATCGTGAATATTATTTTCCTCCGATATACTCTTACCTTTTATTGTTTCTTTATCGTTTGAGGACAATAATCGATAATAATATAAGGTTGAAATATTTCGGTCTAATGTTCTCACTGACCAAGTGTTTTCAGAAGCTTCTTTTAGATAATACATTCTAGCCTTTTCATCCTGCACCCTCATAATCAATTCAAAATGAGACCAATTCAATTTGGTCGACAGTGTCGGCCAAATTTCAATTTCAGGGAAAGTTTGATAAAATTGCCTATATTTTCTAATATTTCGTTCTGAAAAACCTTTTCCAAATTCACGAGTGAGTTCAATAGATATTGTTTTAATTATTTCTTTACCGTATTGAGCACGTTCCTTCCCGTTTTGTTCTTCTTCAACAATTTTCCTACCTATATTCCAATATGCCTCTACCATTGCAGTATTTATTGCCTGATAGGTTTTTTGTCGCGCTTGCGATAGAATTTGCTTTATTTCCTGAATATAACTCATCGTTTATACAATGTGTAACTATCAATTTTCAAATAGTTCTTAGCAAAATCAAAATTGCGATTTTTATTTGGTAAAACAAAAAGCTTATTTCAGAAGTAAAATTATTGAAACAACTTTTCTATAACTTATTTCAAAACTAACACGGATTTAGAATCAAGTAGAAACTTAAAAAAACATATCTTCGCCATAAAATTTAAACACTACTAAAATTATGAATACAAAACCCCTATATTTTTTAACTTTATTACTGTACTTTAACGGCTTTTGTCAAAAAATTGACCAGTCTAAAAAAGAATTAAACACCAAAGAAACCAACACACAAAACTCATCCCAAACAAACACACATCAAACAAATCGTTCTAATCATAATTCAAGTGATAACTTATTTGTTGATTTATTTCTTTACCTTTCCTACTACGCCATTGTTGGAAATTATGAATTGGAAAATCATCTAGACAACGAGCTTACAACTTATCCGTATGCTGATAAGCGTACTGGAAATTATGGTGGTGAATCTCAAAAAACAACTTTCCGACTGGATGTAGAAAACAGTTTTTTAACCGAAAAATTAGGTTCAAATTACAGTTCGTATGGAAATCATTTTAAAATAAAAGGCAGAGTAAAACAGTACATCTACGGACAATTTGACCAAATTAGTCTTTTTGAAAATTATCAAGGCAAAACAGCTTCTTTACCCATTTATCAATTCAATCTTGGATACGACCGTTTGCGTTTCAAGCATTTTAACTTTGGATTTTTGATTGGCGCAACTCATGTGGGTAGTACAGTAAACAAAACAGGATTGAATTTTGGACTACATGCTGATGCTTTCATAGTTAAAAACTATAGTCTTGACACCTCTATTCACTGGAGCAACATCAACAACCAAACGGTACGCACATTTGATATCAAAGGAAAATATCACAGAAAAAACATGTTTTTTGCTTTAGGATATGAACTTCTACAAATTGCATCTCCTTCATACAATTACCTAACTACAGGTTTGGGATTTTATTTCTAAAATGAAAAGAGCGCTTAATTAGCGCTCTAAAATCTTCATAAGTTCTTTAGGCTTTCTCTGATTGTTCCAAAAAACATATAAGTAGATACTTTTAGAATTTTCTTCTAGCCCATAATACAAACTAGTCTGTTTTGATATTACGAACTTATACACGTTCAACTCATCATTGTATAGCCCTACAAAAGGATTTAAAGCTAATTTTTCGAGTCGTTCAGAAACCAATTTTTCAAATTTCTGAACTTCTTTATAATTCCATTTCTTGAGTATAAATTCTGATTCAGCTAGTAAAGTCTCAATCGCAATTTCATCCCAAAATATCAAATACATTATCGATTTGTATTTAATTTTTCTCTATAAATTTTCATGGCTTCAACAGTAGAAAATGTTTTATTGCTCGCATGATTGGATTTCGATTTGGACAACAAGGCTTCTAATATCAGGCGTTCATCATTACTTATACTTAATTTTTCAGAAATCCCTCCATAAACCTCAGCAGGCTCTTCCAGCTTATTTTTCTTTTTATCGTCCATGGCATCATTTTTTTCAAAGTTATAAAAAAATAACATTGTTTGCCCACAAAACCCTACTTTTGCAACTCTTAATTCATAACTTATCATTTAACAATGAATTACCTTTCAGTTGAAAATATAGCCAAATCGTATGGCGAACGCGTTTTGTTTGAAGACTTATCTTTTGGAATCAATAAAGACCAAAAAATTGCCTTTGTAGCCAAAAACGGAACGGGAAAAACCTCAATTCTAAAAATCATTACAGGCGAAGACACTCCTGATAGAGGTCAAATTGTTATGCGCAAAGACATTCGCATGGCATTTTTATCACAAGAACCCAACTTGCAAAGTGAATTGACCATCGAGGAAAGTATTTTTGCCAGCGATAACGAAATTCTGAAAGTCATTGAGCAATATGAAAAAGCCATTCAAAATCCAGAAGACGAAGAAGCTTACCAAAAGGCTTTTGACAACATGGACCGCCACAACGCATGGGATTTTGAAACGCAATACAAACAAATTCTCTTCAAATTAAAATTAGAGGATTTAAAACTGAAAGTTAAAAACTTATCGGGTGGACAAAAAAACGTCTAGCACTGGCCATCATTTTGATTAACAAACCCGATTTATTAATCCTTGATGAGCCTACCAACCACTTGGATTTAGAAATGATTGAATGGTTGGAAAATTATTTTGCCAAAGAAAATATCACTTTGTTTATGGTTACGCACGACCGCTTTTTCCTAGAGCGTGTGTGTAACGAAATTATTGAATTAGAAAACGGAAAAATCTACCAGTACAAAGGAAATTATTCCTATTATTTGCAAAAGAAAGAAGAACGTATTGCTTCTGAAAATGCGAGTATTGACAAGGCAAAAAACCTATTCGTAAAAGAATTAGAATGGATGCGTCGCCAACCTAAAGCACGTACCACTAAATCGAAATCGCGTCAGGATGACTTTTATGTGATTAAAGAAAAAGCCATGAGTCGCCGTAAAGAGAATACGGTGGAATTAGAAATCAATATGGAACGCATGGGAAGTAAGATTATCGAGCTTCACAAAGTTTATAAAAAATTCAATGATAGAGTCATTTTAAACGGATTTGACTATACATTTAACAAAGGCGAACGCATTGGAATCATTGGTAAAAATGGTACTGGAAAATCGACTTTCTTAAATATTTTAACCCAAACTATTCAGCCTGATAACGGTAAAGTAGTCATAGGCGATACTATAAAAGTGGGCTATTACACTCAGGCGGGTATCAACCCAAAACCTGAACAAAAAGTAATTGACATCATCAAAGAATACGGAGAATACATTCCGTTAAGTAAAGGTCGAACCATTTCAGCAGGTGGTTTATTAGAACGTTTTTTGTTTGACCGAAAAAAGCAACATGATTATGTTGAAAAACTAAGCGGAGGAGAGTTGAAACGTTTGTATTTATGTACAGTGCTCATTCAAAATCCGAATTTCTTAATACTCGACGAACCAACAAACGATTTGGATATTGTTACCCTAAACGTATTAGAAAATTTCCTATTAGATTATCCTGGATGTTTGCTCGTAGTAAGTCACGACCGTTACTTTATGGATAAAATTGTGGACCACCTTTTTGTATTTAGAGGACAAGGCGAAATTGAAGATTTCCCTGGCAACTATTCTGATTTTAGAGCCTACGAAGATTCAAGCCCCCCAGCCCTCAAAGGGGGAGCTGACGAAACGCAAACTGCGAAGTCAAATTGGAAACAAAACCAAAAAGCAACTAATGGACTAAGTTTTCAAGAACAAAAAGAATTCCAAAAAATTGAGCGTGAAATCAAAGATTTAGAAGCTAAGAAAAAAGAAATTGAAGATTTATTTTCAAACGGAAATGTGGCTGATAATGAAATTGAAACGAAAGCCAATGAATTACAAAAAGTAATTCAGAAATTAGAAGCTAATGAAGAGCGTTGGTTTGAATTGAGCGCTAAGATGGAATAAAAGTTTCACAAAGTAACACGAAGTATTCACAAAGTCTCACAAAGTTTTTATTTTATATTTACTTTGTGTTTCTTTGTGCTAAACTTTGAGAAACGCTGTGCTACAACTCATAAAATCATACTTTACCTTTTTAAAAAACTCCACTAACCAACACGGAGTTCACTCCCCTTTTTGTATTTAGTTTAGTCACCAAATGTTTTTACGATAAAACCAGCTATCCTGAATACAAGATTTTAAACGAATACCGCAATACGCTTTTACAAAACCAAGAAACTATCCAAGTAACTGATTTTGGTACGGGTTCGCGAGTGTTTAAATCGAATACACGAAAAATATCTGCTATTGCTAAAAACGCGGGTATTTCTAAAAAAGAGCCGAATTATTGTTCAGAATTGTTCGCTACTTCCAACCAGATTCAATTTTGGAAATTGGTACTTCCTTAGGATTAGCAACTTCTGCATTAGCATTGGGCAATCCAAAAGCTAAGATTACTTCTTTAGAAGGATGCTCGAATACAATTACAATAGCAAAAAATCAATTACAAAAATTCAATATCAATACTGTCGAATCAATAAACTCAGAATTTTCAACTTTCCTAAAACAAATTCCCCTTTTGGGGGCTAGGGGGCTTGAACTTATATACTTCGATGGCAATCATTCCAAAAAAGCCACACTTGACTATTTCGAGTTATTACTTCCTACCATAACAAACGAATCAGTTTGGATTTTTGATGATATTCATTGGTCGAAAGACATGGAAGAAGCTTGGGCAGAAATAAAAAATCATCCTAAAATAACGGTAACTATAGATACTTTTCAGTGGGGATTTGTTTTTTTTAGAAGAGAGCAACAAAAAGAGCATTTTATCATACGTGTATGACCAATACCTTTCACAGAATTGCAAAAAATCAATTGCAATAATATTGAAACAATAAACTTAATTTACTTCGAAAGTAACCATTCTAAAAAAGCCTCTTTAGAATATTTTGAGTTATTACTCCCAGCAATGGGATTTGTTTCCTTTAGAAGAGAACAAGAAAGAGGCTGTCCAAAAAGTAAAAAATCAACATGCAGTTTGTCTCTCCTACGTAAGGAGGAGTCTCGTAATCAACGCTATGCGATTTCTCCCTTTGATTGAAATGACAAGATTGCGATTTTTTTGGACAGTCTCTTATACTTATTTTTTAAAAAGCAGTATTTATATTTAGTGATAGTCCACTACTTTCAGGAACTATTCTACACACTCCTCCTACACACATTAAACCGCCTCTTTGTCTACCATAGGCTAATTGTATACGGGTTGATTTTTTTCTGAAGACACCCCCAAAATTGTAATAATGTTGACGTTTTTCCGCTTCTTCATTGCCATAATTATAAAGATCCGCAACATAAAGAGAAATTTTTTGATTAAAATTAAACTCAAGAGTTCCTCCATACCAATTCTTCTTATCAGAGTCTGCCCAAAGATGTTCTCCTAAAGCTCTTAATGAACGATTTCTATTTTTAAACTTGTATGTTCCTTCTAATCCAATACAATTTGTTTTAACCAGTCCATAGGTTTCCTCAACTTGCTTTTTATTGTAATACTGATTAACATATATTAAATTCATAAAAAAGTTTTCGTTTATTTTTTTATCAATTTCAATATTATAATCTGAAAAATATTTTTGACCAAAACTTAAAAAATCCGTTTGATAATCTCTTGGTGAATCAAATGAAAATTTTCCTCCTAATCCAAACCAATTTGAGGTATTAAATGCTATTTTGGCACCATATTTTCCTCCTAACATAGTTCCTTTTTAACGTTATAAAAAATATCTATTTGTCCTCCTATTTCTCCTGCTTTTAAGATAGTTTCATCAGGCATTGAGACATTAGGTTGTGCTTGATAAACATAAATATTGGACAAATTATTATGATGCTGTTTTGTTAAACTTGGAACAAAATTTACTATTTTGTCATTATAAAAATTCCCTTTAGCTTTTCTTTCTGAAAAGAAGCTCATATTTTCTAATCTTCTAAAAGTTGCATCAATACCAAATCCTTTTTTTGAAAATCCTGTATTTATTAAAAGTGCAGAACCTGATTTTATAAAATTATTTTCAATTTGATCAAATTCTACTACTGCATCAGGTGATTTATAATCATATTCTGTGGAAATATAAAATGATTCTTTTGAAAAATTTAATCTTCCTGAATAAGTATTTGTTAGACTTAAAAAATTAGGACGTAAAACATCCGTCAACTCATTTCTACCTACATAACTAAAACCTATTTCAAGAGTAAAAGCGTCTTTTTTTAATAAATTAGTAATATCAATATCTGTATTAAAACCATAAATATCAGAGTTTGCTACTTCAAAACCTGTACGCTGCTTACCATACAATGCAGTTAAGGAAATAAAATCAAATGGTTTATACGTTACTCTCCCTCCTCTTAAAGCATTATTAATACCTAATGCTCTATCTTCCCAAGCTCGTAAGATTAAACCACTACCAAACTGCTGATAAAAATAACCTGCGGTTATGTCAAGTTTGTTCGATTTATAATTTAAATAATACGTTCCTATATTTGTTTTTTTATATTCAGGATTAAAATTCAATAAAGCCTTATCTACATAGGATTCTGTTTGAACACCCATTGTAAAACGTTTATAATTATAATTAAGTCCTAAATAATTATTTGAACGTATGGGATCATCTGGTTGATCAACTTTTAATTCTTTATCATTGAGATACCATTGTCCATTTGATTCAAAAAAACCAAATACTTTCCCATAGTCCCTTTTAGAAGTTTCTTCTGTTTGATTTTCTTGAGAGAATAATATTGTTGAAATAAATAAACAAAAAAATGAAATTATTTTTTTACACATAAGATTACAAAGTCTTTAATTTATTATATAATTCTTGTTCACTTCCTGGTGTATATCCATTTTGGGTGTAAACAATTTTTTCATTTTTAACAACCACTGTAAAAGGAGGATTAACTACTCCCATAGCTCTTTTAAAATCTTGATTGGTATCTAATAAAACATTATATGTCCACTCTTTTCCTTTTACTAATGGTTTTACTCTTTTTTGAGTTCTTGAATCATCAATTGAAACTGCTACAATTTCAAAATTTAGATTTTGTCTCCATTCTTCCTGAATTTCATTCATTTCTTCCAATTCTTTAATACAAGGTCCACACCATGTTGCCCAAAAGGTAAAAACATACAATTTATCTTTCTCTATAAAATCCTTTTTAACTGATACATCTTTGTTTTCTAGATCTTTTAATATAACATCTGGCATTTTTGTTGAGCAATAGCCGTACTCATAATAAGAATAAAAAACAGGTTTTTAAGTACTTTAAACATACGATAAGATTTTTTTTACTAATTTTTTTTTTTGCTAAAGTATTTTTTTTTATCATCTTCGCAAATATTTATTTCAATTAACTTAAAAATAATATTATGAAACTTTCAAAAATATTATCATCTCTTAGTGTGTTTTTACTGTTATCTTGTAGCAAAGAAAACGCAACGAGTGAACCTATATCCCAAACAAATATTGACAATGAAGTAGCATCTACTACATCAAAATTTATAAAAAATGCTCTTATTGAGGATTACACAGGTGCTTGGTGCGGATGGTGTCCTAGAGTAAGTTATAGTATTACAAAGGTAAAAGAAAGCACAACCAAAGTTGTAAGTGTAGCAATACATAGAGGATCAAGCGGAGGTGGATTTGATCCTTATAGCTACTCAGGATCTTTACCTGCTGTAATTAAAAGTTTCCCTACAGGTATGCTTAATAGAAAAATTGAATGGAAAACACCTCAAAACAGCTATATAAATCAAGTAATAGATCTAACTAAAGATAATGCTGATCTAGGAATTGCCATGAACTCTATTGTAGACTCAGGAAATATAAACTTAGACATAAAAGTTATATCTACTAAAGATCATAATGACCTTAAATTTGTTGTGTATGTTGTGGAAGATGGTTTAATTTTTAACCAATCTAATTACACCAGTTTTTATGGAGGTGGTTCTGTAATAAAAGATTTTGTTCATAATGATGTTTTAAGAGAATGCTTAACAAACATATACGGAGATGCACTAGGAGAAATTAAGGCTAATACTTTACTAGTTAAAAAATTAAACATTCCTCTACCAAAAATGTAAAAAATGTAAACAAAATGAAATTTGTTACTATGATTTTAAATAATAATGGCGAATTATTAAATGTTAGAGAGGTTGCTCCTAATGTTAATCAAACTTTTGAAGTAGCGCAATAATCCTATAAATAGAGTTAAAAAAAAAAAGAGGCTGTCCAAAAAGTTTAGGACAGCCTTTTTTATTGCTGTTTTACTCTAAAACATGTATTTTAGAGGTGACAAAAAACAAGCAATGGCTAAAGTAACATTTAAAAACCAGACAGGCAATTCCCTAGAACTTTTTCCAATCAATATTTTTGATAAAATTGATGATAACCACCCTGTTCGACTGGTCGATTCTATAGTTGACAGACTTGATATTAGCGACATAGTTAAGCTTTATCGCGGTGGTGGATGCTCTGCTTACCATCCCAGAATGCTAATCAAAGTATTGTTTTATAGCTATTTGTCAAATATCTATTCTTGCCGAAAAATAGCCAAAGCACTTAATGAGAACATTCATTTTATGTTTATCTCAGGCAATTCCACTCCTGGGTTTAGAACCATTAACGAGTTTAGAGGCAAAATTTTGAAAGATAAAATCAAAGTTTTATTCGCAGAAGTAGTAAAAATATTGGTCGACCTAGGTTATATAAGCCTTGATGTTCAATATATTGATGGTACTAAAATTGAAGCAAAATCCAACAAATACACCTTTGTTTGGCGTGGTTCGGTTGAAAAATACAAAGAGAAATTAGAAGTAAAAATCAACACTATTTTATCTGATATAGAAAACAGTATACAATCAGAAAACCAAGAACTTAACCAAGAAGCATTGCCAAAAAAAATCAATTCAGATGAATTAAAAGAAAAGCTATCAGAATTGAATAAAAAGTTAAAAGAACCGACTAAGAAACAGGTAAAAGAACTACAGAAATTACAGGAAGAACACCTTCCAAGATTAGAGAAATACGAAAAGGATTTAGAAATACTTGGAAATAGAAACTCTTATAGTAAGACAGACCCTGACGCTACTTTTATGAGAATGAAGGAAGATCATATGAGAAATGGGCAACTCAAACCAGCTTACAACCCTCAAATATCAACTGAAAATCAATTTATTACACACGTTTCTATACATCAAACGACCAACGATACCAACACATTAGAGTCACACTTAAACAGTTTTGAAGAAAACTATAATAGACAAAGTAAAGAAGTTGTCGCCGATGCTGGATATGGCAGTGAAGAAAATTACCAAATGCTTAAAAACAAGCAAATTGAGCCCTTTGTAAAGTACAATTATTTTCATGCAGAGCAGAAAAAGAAACTTAAAGAGAATCCTTTTTAGTGCAAAATTTATTTTACAATCAACAATACGATTTCTATATCTGTCCTATGGGGCAAAAAATGGAAAACATAGGAATAGGTAAGCGAATCTCTAGCAATGGATATGAATCAGAAGTGACTTATTATCAGGCTAAACGATGCGAAGGATGCCCATTGAGAAGTTTATGCCACAAAGCAAAAGGGAATCGAAAAATAGAAGTCAATCACCGTCTAAATTGCCTAAAAAACGAAGCTAAAGAATTACTAAACTCAAAAAAGGACACAAACACAGAAGTAAAAGACCTGTTGAAGTAGAGGCAGTATTCGGACAACTAAAAAACAACAATAAATTTAATCGGTTTACATTTTTTGGGTTAGAAATGGTAGAAATGGAGTTTCTACTAATGGCGCTTGGTCATAATTTCAGAAAAATGGTGGCTACAACTACAGATTCAATGAAAAAAGCTTTTAAAACAACTCGTTCTTGCTCAACATACAACTATATGACTCGATTTTGCCTTCTAATTGTTTTTGAAAAATTAAATTTTACTAGCAATCACCAATATCGTGAATTTGCGGCATAAAAAAAGCTGCCCTTTTAGGACAGCCTCTTTTTTTTTTAACTCTATTTTAGTGTAACATAATCTTATATTCAAACACTAATGTAAAAAGTATTCATAAAATGGATAAGTCATTAATTAAAATATCAAACATCAAACGGGATTTCCAATTAGGCAGCGAAATTATCCACGTTTTAAAAGGCATTGATTTACAAATCAATAAAGGTGAATATGTTGCCCTAATGGGACCTTCGGGTTCGGGTAAATCAACACTAATGAATCTTTTAGGTTGTTTAGACACCCCCACTTCAGGTCAGTACATTTTAAATGGGCAAGATGTTTCTAAAATGAAAGATGATGAATTAGCCGAAATCAGAAATAAAGAAATCGGTTTTGTCTTTCAAACTTTTAATCTATTACCTAGAACAACCGCTCTTGATAATGTAGCATTACCCATGATTTATGCAGGTTACTCTAAATCTGATAGAACTCAAAGAGCCAAAGAAGTACTCAATCAAGTGGGATTAAGCGATCGTATGGACCACCAACCCAATCAACTTTCAGGAGGTCAGCGTCAGCGTGTGGCGGTAGCAAGAGCCTTAGTCAACAAACCGTCAATCATTCTTGCTGATGAACCTACTGGAAACTTAGACAGTAAAACTTCGGTTGAAATTATGCGTCTTTTTGATGAAATTCATTCTAACGGAAATACTGTCATTCTCGTTACTCACGAAGAAGATATTGCTCAACACGCTCATAGAATTATTCGCTTAAAAGACGGAATAATCGAAAGTGATAACAGTAATAAGCATTAACATTTAATTATCATATTTTAGATTGATAACAATTATTTTTGACTTTTAAATTAATTTGATTTACAATGCTACGCAAACTTAAATTTGTTTTAACAGCTGTTATTTTTTCAACAGCCGCTTTGGCTCAAAGCCAACACCAATGGAAAGATGCCTCTGCCAACGGTTATAATTACAAATATGTAACAAACGACCCGACCAAAGCACGTTTTTATACGTTAAAAAACGGTTTAACCGTTATCTTGAGTCCTACCAATAAAGACCCACGCATACAATGTTATGTAGCGGTAAAAGCGGGTAGCAAAACTGACCCTGCTACCAATACTGGTTTAGCGCATTACTTAGAACACATGTTGTTCAAAGGAACGGACAAATACGGTTCATTAGATTGGGCTAAAGAACAAGTAGAATTAAACAAAATAGATGCCCTTTACGAGCAATACAACAAAACAAAAGACGAAGCACAACGCAAAGCGATTTACAAAAAAATCGATTCGGTTTCTGGGGTAGCTAGTAAATATGCCATTGCTAATGAGTACGACAAAATGATGTCGGCTATGGGAGCGCAAGGCACCAATGCATTTACTTCTTTTGAACAAACGGTGTATACAGATGATGTACCTAGCAGTTCGATAGATAAATATTTAGCAGTACAGGCTGAACGTTTCCGCAATCCTGTTTTACGTATTTTCCATACGGAATTAGAAGCGGTTTACGAAGAAAAAAACCGTACGTTAGATAACGATGGTCGTAAAGTTTTTGAAACTTTATTTGCTAGTTTATTCAAAAACCACAATTACGGTTTACAAACTACCATCGGTACGGTAGAACACTTAAAAAATCCATCGTTAGTAGAAATTCGTAATTATTTCAACAAATTTTACGTTCCTAATAATATGGGTATCATACTTTCTGGTGATTTTAACCCAGACATGATGATTGCTAAGATTGACAAAGCTTTTGGGTATATGCAAAACAAACCCGTAGCTAAATACACTTTCCAACCCGAAAGTCCTATCTCTACTCCTATCGTTAAAGAAATTGTAGGGCCTGATGCAGAAAGCTTAACTCTTGGCTATCGTTTGCCAGGCAATAAAGACAAAGATGCTTTATTAGCGGACTTAGTAGGTCAAATTTTAACCAATGGTAAAGCGGGTTTATTAGACTTAAACTTGGTTAAAAAACAACGTTTATTAAGAGCTAGCGCTTTCACCTATTCGTTAATCGATTACGGAATTTTGTATTTCTCTGCTTCGCCAACTAATGGACAATCTTTAGAAGAAGTAAAAACTTTGGTGTTAGCTGAAATTGAAAACTTGAAAAAAGGAAATTTTGATGACAACTTGATTCCTTCTATCATTAATAACATCAAAAAATCAAAAATTTACGAAACTGAAAAATACGGGGAAAGAGCCAGTACTTTAATGGATGCTTTTACTTCTGAATTAGACTGGAGAGACCAAGTAGCTTATGTAAACGATTTATCAAAAATCAAAAAAGAAGATATCGTTGCTTTTGCTAATAAATATTTAGGAGAAAACTATGTGGCTATTTTAAAACGCAAAGGAGAAGCCCCTGTAAGCAACAAAATCGAAAAACCTTCTATTACACCTGTTGAAACCAATGCGGACAAACAATCGGATTTTGTTAAAATGGTCAATGCTATGCCTAGTACTTCGGCACAACCTGTGTTTTTAGATTTTAACAAAGACATTCAAAAATCAAAAATTGGCAAAGCAGAAGTATTGTACGTTGCTAACAAAGACAACGACATCTTCCGTTTAAAATACCGTTACAAAATCGGTTCATTAAACGATTTGAAACAATCTATCGCCTCGCAATACATCCAGTTTTTAGGAACTGATAAAATGACAGCTGAGCAAATTTCTAAAGAATTTTACAAAATTGCTTGTAGTTTCAATGTGAGTACAAACGAAGAATATACTACAGTAGCTATTGAAGGTTTACAAGAAAACTTTGAAAAAGCAGTTAAATTGTACGAAGACGTGATGGCAGGCATTAAAGCCGATGACAATGCCTTGAAAGCATTAAAAGCACGTATTGCCAAATCACGAAAAGATGCTAAAGCGAACAAAGGGGCTATTTTACAAGGATTGACCAGTTATGCTATGTACGGAGCAAAAAACAAATTCAACAATGCCCTTTCAGACAAAGACCTTGAAGCAATTACCGCACAAGAATTGGTAGACCGCATTAAGAATTTGAATACCTATGAGCAAACCGTAATTTACTACGGTCCACAACCTTTACCAGCTGTAGTAGGTAAATTAAAAACAATGCATATTGTACCTGCAACTTTTGCTACGGCTCCTGCAATGAAAGAATTCAAACAAGTGGCACAAACGGCAAACCAAGTTCTATTTACTGATTACGACATGGTACAAGCAGAAACCCGTTGGATTAGAAACACTGAGATGTATGACGCTAACAAAACGCCAATCGTAAATGTATTCAATAGCTATTTTGGAGGTGGTATGGGGTCAATCGTTTTCCAAACCATTCGTGAAAGTAAAGCTTTAGCCTATAGTACTTACGGGTATTATGTAGCGCCACAAAAGAAAGACCAACAATACTATATGATGAGTTATGTGGGGAGTCAAGCCGATAAATTCAATGAAGCAACAACAGCTATGAATGAGTTATTGACTAAAATGCCTGAATTACCTGTTAATTTAGATTTAGCGAAAACAGGCGTTAAAAAGACATTCAAACCGAGCGCATCACGCAAGACAATATTATTTTTACGTATTTAGCCAACAAGCAATTGGGCGAAACAACCGATGCTAGAAAGAAAATCTACACCGCGGTAGATGCTATTACCATGCAAGATGTGAAGAATTTCCACAGCACACATTTAGCAGGTAAACCTTATACTTATGCTATTGTAGCTTCCAGAAAAAAAAGTCTCTTTAGAAGATATGAAAAAGTTAGGTGAAGTGAAAAAGATTTCGTTAGAAGAACTTTTTGGATACTAAAAACTTCAAAAAAATATTTTTAAAAAGACCATTTCGAAAGAGTGGTCTTTTTTGTTTTTAATACAATTGAAATAAAGAAACGCATGACGTTCGCAAAAAAGAACTTTATTTTTGAAAATGGAAACCAAAAACAAAACCTTTCAAGTTATTTTAATTTCATTTTTATACTTTTGAATTTATAAATTTTAACCACAAAGTTCACAAAGAATTCACGAAGCTCGCAAAGAACACTTAGTAAAACTTTATGAAACCTAGCACAACAAAACTTTTAAACTTTTAAACTTTTAAACTAATAATCTTCCCTCAAAAATGAAAGTATACACAAAAACCGGCGATAAAGGCACCACTGCCCTATTTGGAGGGACTCGCGTTCCAAAACACCATATCCGTATTGAAAGCTACGGTACTGTTGACGAATTAAATTCTTACATCGGACTTATTCGCGACCAAGAAATGAATCCGTTGTACAAAGCCGTACTCATTGAAGTACAAGACCGCTTGTTTACCCTTGGGGCTATTTTAGCCACCCCCCCTGAAAAAGAAGTACTAAAAAATGGTCAAAAGCGTTTACAAAATTTAGGCTTGACCGAAACAGATATTGAATACCTCGAGAATGAGATTGACAAAATGGAAACCGATTTGCCCCCTATGACACACTTTGTCCTACCTGGCGGACACACTACGGTGTCATATTGTCACATTGCACGCTGTGTTTGCCGTCGTGCCGAGCGTTTAGCCACCCATTTGCACGAGGAAGAACCCACCGATGAACTCGTTTTAAAGTATTTGAACCGACTTTCTGACTACCTTTTTGTGTTGGCACGAAAGTTGTCATTAGACTTGCACGCTAACGAAGTGCCTTGGATACCGAGGAAATAACTTTAGATTATTTTTTATCTTCTAAAATTAAATCCTAAACAAGCTCTTTTATAAGTTATTTCAGGTTGATTTTCTAAAGATCATTTGCAATCATTCCTATAAAATGAAATGCCTAAAATCTAAAATTATCAATCTATATGTTCTTAAAATCAACTGAAAATAAATCAAAAAAACTTGATTTTTTGAGTAGAAAAATTATATTTGCACAAATTAAAATTTTACAGAGATGTATTGGACTTTAGAATTAGCATCATATTTAAGCGATGCTCCATGGCCTGCTACTAAAGACGAATTAATCGACTACGCTATTAGAACTGGTGCTCCATTAGAAGTGGTAGAAAACCTACAATCAATAGAAGACGAAGGCGAGATTTATGAATCAATGGAAGAAATTTGGCCAGATTATCCATCAGACGAAGATTATCTTTGGAACGAGGATGAGTATTAAGCATAAACCTACTAAAAAAGTCTCTTAAGAGGCTTTTTTTTTGGGTATTTTTACAGACATTTTAAAACAAAACGTATGAGTTTCATTAACAACATATTAAAAGTTTTTGTGGGCGATAAGTCACAGAAAGACATCAAAGCCATTCAGCCCATAATTAATAAAATTAGATCTTTTGAGGGACCATTAAGTTCATTAACAAATGATGAATTGCGCGCTAAAACTTTTGAATTTAAAGAAAAAAATCAAACAAGCTCGTGCTGAAAAAGACACTAAAATTATTCAATTAAAGTCCGAAGTAGAAAACATTCAAGATATAGATGCTAGAGAAGATGTTTATACTGAAATTGATAAATTAGAAAAAGAAGCTTATGAACTTTCTGAAAAGGTGTTAAACGACATCTTAGCAGAAGCCTTTGCTGTTGTAAGAGAAACTGCGCGTCGTTTTAAAGAAAACACTCAAATTCGTGTAAAAGCAACTCCAAAAGACCACGAATTATCTGCTAATAAGACCTATGTTACCATTGAAGGAGATGATGCTCTGTGGGCTAACTCTTGGGAAGCAGCAGGTAAAACCGTTACTTGGGACATGATTCACTACGATGTACAGATGATTGGTGGTGTGGTGTTACATCAAGGAAAAATTGCCGAAATGCAAACAGGTGAAGGTAAAACGTTAGTAGCAACACTTCCATTATACTTAAATGCTTTAACAGGGAATGGTGTTCACCTCGTAACTGTTAACGATTATTTAGCAAAACGTGATAGTACCTGGAAAGCACCGTTATTTGAATTTCATGGATTAACCGTAGATTGTATTGATAATCATCAACCCAATACCGAAGCGCGTCGTAAAGCTTATGAAGCGGATATTACGTATGGTACCAATAACGAATTTGGTTTTGATTACTTACGTGATAACATGGCACATACGCCTGATGATTTAGTACAACGCAAACATAATTTTGCTATTGTAGATGAGGTAGACTCTGTTTTAATAGACGATGCCCGTACTCCTCTCATCATTTCTGGTCAAGTGGTAGATGGAGACCGTCACGAATTTAACGAGTTAAAACCTTTTATTGACAATCTAGTTGCTATCCAACGTCAACTAGCAAACGGCTTTTTAGCAGAAGCAAAACGTCTTTTTAAAGAAGGTAATACTAAAGAAGCTGGATTTAACTTATTGAGAGCACATCGTGCTTTACCTAAAAACAAAGCCTTAATTAAATTCTTATCAGAAGAAGGAACCAAACAATTACTTCAAAAAACAGAAAATGAATACATGGCGGATAACAACCGTAAAATGCCTCAAGTAGATGAAGCATTATACTTTGTTATTGAAGAAAAAAACAACCAAGTTGAACTAACAGAAGGAGGTATTAAAGAATTATCTAAAAATACTGATGATAAATTCTTCGTATTACCGGATATAGGAACCGAAATTGCAATTATAGAAAAAGCCAATCTTTCCAAAGAAGAAGAAGCAGAAAAAAAAGAAGCGTTATTTGCTGATTTTTCAGTAAAAAGTGAACGTATCCATACCTTAACCCAATTATTAAAAGCATATACTTTATTCGAAAAAGATACAGAATATGTTATCATGGATGGTGAAATTCTAATCGTAGACGAACAAACAGGTCGTATCATGGACGGTCGTCGTTATTCAGATGGATTACATCAAGCCATTGAAGCAAAAGAAAACGTTCGTATTAAAGAAGCTACACAAACCTACGCTACCGTTACCCTACAAAACTACTTCCGTATGTATAATAAATTAGGCGGTATGACGGGTACAGCAGTTACAGAAGCAGGCGAATTTTGGGAAATTTACAAATTAGACGTAGTTGAAATTCCTACCAATAGACCCATTGCTCGTCTAGACAAAGAAGACTTAATTTATCGTTCTGTTCGCGAAAAGTTTAATGCCGTGGCAAATGATGTACAAGAATTAGTAGCCCAAGGTCGTCCTGTACTAATTGGTACTACTTCTGTTGAAATATCTGAATTATTAAGCCGTATGCTTAAAATGAAAGGTATTCAGCACAATGTATTAAATGCTAAAATGCACAAACAAGAAGCACAAATTGTAGCAGAAGCGGGTAAACCAGGCGTAGTAACCATTGCTACCAACATGGCGGGTCGTGGTACTGATATTAAACTAAGTGATGAAGTAAAAGCAGCGGGAGGTTTAGCTATCATAGGTACTGAACGTCATGACTCACGTCGTGTAGACCGTCAGTTACGCGGTCGTGCAGGTCGTCAGGGAGATGTGGGTAGTTCTCAATTCTACGTATCTTTAGAAGATAACCTAATGCGTTTATTCGGTTCTGATCGTGTAGCAAAAATCATGGACAGAATGGGCTTGAAAGAAGGTGAAGTCATTCAACATTCAATGATGACCAAATCTATTGAAAGAGCACAGAAAAAAGTAGAAGAAAACAATTTTGGCGTTCGTAAACGTTTGTTAGAATATGATGATGTTATGAATGCACAACGTGAGGTAGTGTACAAACGTCGTCGTCATGCCTTACACGGAGAGCGTTTGAAACTAGATATTGCCAACATGATTTACGATGTGTGTGACAATATTGTGGAGAAAAATAAATTGACGAAAGATTTCAAAAATTTTGAATTCGAATTAATTCGTTATTTATCCATTACATCACCTGTTTCAGAAACGGAATTCGCCAGTTTAAACGACGCTAAAATAACAGGTCTTCTTTACAAATCAGCCAGCGAATATTACCAAAATAAAAATAGTCGCGATGCAAACGAGGCCTTCCCTATCATACGAAATGTATTTGAAGATCCTGAAAATCATTTCGAGCGTATCGTAGTTCCGTTTACGGATGGTATCAAAGGAATGAATGTAGTAACGGATTTGAAAAAAGCATACGATTCACAAGGAAAACAATTAATTGCTGATTTCGAAAAAAGCATCACATTAGCAATTGTGGACGAGGCTTGGAAAAAACATTTACGCAAAATGGACGAGTTGAAACAATCGGTACAATTAGCTGTACACGAACAAAAAGACCCGTTATTGATTTACAAATTTGAATCTTTTAACTTATTTAAAAATATGTTAGAAGGAATCAACAAAGAGGTTATTTCATTCTTATTTAAAGCGGATTTACCAAAACAAAATACACAAATACAAGAAGCCGTAGAAGAATTACACCAAGATCATTATATAGAAAGCAAAGAAGAAGTATTAAATATGGAAGAGCAAGCTGAACGTCACCGTGAAGCAATACAAAACGATAAATGCTCCTCAAAAAAATACAGTTACTGAAACCATTGTTCGTGATCAACCTAAAATTAACCGTAATGACGAAGTAACCATCAAACACATCTTAAGTGGTCAAACAGAAACCATGAAATTCAAGAAAGCGGAGCATTTATTAGCTTCGGGTGAATGGGTTTTAGTTCAGAACTAAATTAGTTTGCAGTGGTCACTGTTCAGTGATTCAGTAGACTCACAGTATTAATAAATATAAAATCCCTAATTACAGTTGTAGTTAGGGATTTTTGGTTATAAAAACAATAAATATTAAAGATTTCATTAATTTTAGAAACACAAAAATCTAGACTAAATAATCTTCAAATAAAATTCAAATAATTAAATTAAAAATTGTGAACGAAAACAATCTACTAAAAGAAAAATTCGAAATAAGTCAAAAAATCATTGACTTCAAAAATGATATTGATGTCCAAAAACTACAAAATTTATATCTAACAAAATCATATTTAGAAATACTCTCTGTTAATAGAAGAGAAATAAGCCACAGCTCATTTTTAGCTTGGTTATTAGATAGAAATGAAAATCATTTGCTACAGAACTTTCCCATAAATAAATTTCTAGAAATAATTCTAATAAGAGGAGCATCTCAAATAGAGAGTTACAATTCAAGTTTTTACAATTCAATTATAACAGACAATTACACGATAAAAACATTAAATATAAAAAAGAACATAAAATTAATAGCTTTGGTAGAATAGATATTTTAATTGAACTTTCACTAATCATCAATAACAACGAACACAATTTAAAAATAATTATTGAAAATAAAGTATCTAGTACAGAAAATAATGACCAGACAAATTCATACTTTAACTATTTTGAAGGGATAAAACAAGCAAGAGATATTCATTTATACATATATTTAACAGCTATTCCATCCCTAAAACTAAACCAACTAACTGAACCTGAATGTAATTGCAAAAAATTCATCCAAATAAACTATCAAGATTTAGTTGATAGAATTATTGAACCAATATTAAACCAAAACATATCCGAAAATACTAGATTCATATTGAAAGATTATTTAATCTCTTTAAGTCAACCTTCAATTATGGATACGGAAGAAAATGAAAACAAACAAAAAACAAAATTAATTATGGCTTTTGGTAAAGAAGAAAAAGAATTATTAACAAATTTTTGGAAAAAAAATGAAAAGTTAATTATGACAGCCATGTATGCAATAAGCATAGATGACTCTCAAGATGAAGATATTAGAGAAACTTCTAAAAAAGCATATGACTTGTATGCTACTTCAGACAGAGATTACAGCACAATTAGTTTATACTTTGATGATGTTGCAGTTTATAAAGATTTTAGAAAATCCGATATAGGTTTTTACACAATAAAATTATTAGACGAAAAAAATCTTATTGACCCAAAAGTATTTGAGTTTTTAAGAAAAGATAAAAGTTGTAACTTTCAATTAATTAGAACAAAAAAGAAGTTATCACCGAAACAGAATTGAAAAAATACAGAGTAAATGGAAATCCTGAATTAATCTATGAAGGAGAAAAATATTTTGTGGCAAGAAATTGGGGTAAAGTTAATGGACTTGATAATACTGAAAAATTAATAAAAAAAATCACAGAAAAGTTTCCAAATATCAGCTACAAAAGAAACTAGATTTTTAAATATTCATATTTTCTATTATCCCTAATTAAAGTTGCAATTAGGGATAATAGATTATAATAACACCTCAAAATGAGCGCAGAATATAAAGTACTTTTTAAAAATCAGCATCTTTTAATAGACCTCAGAAAAATCAATACGCATTATTATTTGTATTAAATTGCAAAAAAAAATAAAATTTTCTTTATGCACCCCAACTGTCCGCTTTGCAACGCTCATACCCAACCTTTCCACCAAATTAAAAACCGTGACTATTTTCAATGCACCAATTGTCAAGCCATTCTTCTGCATCCTGAGCAGTATATGACCGCACAAGACGAAGAAAAGCACTATCGCTTTCACAATAACGATGTGACCGATGCGGGTTATCTTCATTTTGTTTCCCCAATTACCCAAGGTATTTTACATGATTTTAGTCCCTCACATTCGGGCTTGGATTTTGGCGCAGGAACAGGTTCAGCGGTTAGTAAAGTTCTTAATGATAATGGCTATGCTATCGTTTCCTACGACCCGTTTTTTCATCCTTTTCCAGAGGTATTAACCAAAACCTACGATTATATTGCTTGTTGCGAAGTCATCGAACATTTTCATCATCCTGCTAAAGAATTTGAATTACTACATCATCTTTTAATTCCAAAAGGAAAACTATATTGTATGACCCATTTATATGATCCTTCTATAGATTTTAACAAATGGTATTATAAAAACGATACGACTCACGTGTTTATGTATCAAAAAGAAACAATTCGTTGGATTGCACAATCCTTTGGCTTTTCGGATTTCGATATTATAAACCGATTAATTATCTTTACTAAATAATTTTTATTTCTAATAAAGAGGCCTATTATTGTAGAGGCTTGTTTTAAAAAATCTATATCTCTATAATTTTCAAAATCTCAAATCATGATGCCATATAATGAAACTTATACTCTTTTTTTAAACTTGGTAAAAGAAAGCATTTCGAACAAAACCTTTGCCAAACTAACTTTAGCCAAAACCATTGGAAAACCCGAACTACAAAACATATACATCAAAGTTACTTTAGTTGAAAACCAATTAAAACTATTGATTACACACAAAATATACAAAGAAGGTCTTCAAGAAATTGAAAAAATAGTTGACCTAACGGAACTAGAAAACGAAACGATTCCTTATATTCAAAAACCTTTTATGTCCCTTTTATTATTTACAAGCGAAGCTGACATAACTATGAAAATAAACAAGAAAAGAGTAGCTTCCATCATTGAACAGCCGCCTACTTTTAAGAATGCTGATCCTCTTTTTTAACCTTATCATTTAAATAATCTTTAAAACTAAAATCATATTATGAACAATCCGTTTATTTACGAAAACGCACCTGCTTATTTTCATTCTTTTTTGATCTTATAGAATCCGATCATTTAGTGGAAGAATTAGAGAAAAGTAAAAATTTTACCCTTGCCTTAATAGATAGCATAACTCCTGAAATAGAAAATTTTTCTTATGCTCCAGATAAATGGACTACAAAGGAAGTCCTTCTTCATATCATAGATGCTGAAAGAATACTTACCTATAGGGCATTGCGCTTTTCCCGATTTGATGCTACAGAATTAACAGGCTTTGATCAAAACAAATACATCCAAAATCTCAAATCAGTAAATTATAAATTAAGTGATTTACGAGAAGAATATATAAACGTAAGAAATGCTACCATTAGTCTATATAAAAATATGACAGAAGAAATGTTAGATTTCAAAGGAGTCACAAACCCAATTATCTTGACTGCTCGATCATTAGGTTTTATGGTCGTTGGACATAATATACACCACGCACAAGTAATTCAAAAAAAATACAGCACCGTTTCTTCTAATCTATAAAAAGAATGAAAGTCTAATGATAATAAAAAGTAAACCTTAATTAAGTTCTTATTAAGCATTAGACTTTATAATAAGAGTAAAAGAATACCGATTTATTGTAGATTGAAAATCATTTTTATCTATAATACATTTTCTAGAGGCTGTCCGAAAAGGGCTCAATCTTGTCATTTCAATCAAAGTGGCTCGAACCAAATGAATAGACGAAGCAAAATCAGATAACACTAAAATATGTCTTCTCTTCTTGTAAAAGTGACAGTCTAGATGTTGTGTATTAACTTTTCAGACATCCTCTCTATTTTAAACCTCATCAAGCAACTCTTTTCCTTTCCTAATTTATATTTAAATCAAACATGTCCTAAGTTTATACCATTTAAACTTAAAATATACTGGATTAAAAAGTAAAATTCTCGATATGTTTTTTTTATTTTAAAACAACCCAAATAAACGATTGATTATATGATTAAAATCATCGCTAGTTCGAGCGCGCAGCGCATCGAGAACCCACACTAATTTTTATTGCTTTTGTAGGACAGTGCCTAAATCAACATGCGGTTTGTCACTACGTAAGGAGGAGTTTGATAATCAATATTATGTGATTTCTCCCTTTGGTCGAAATGACAAGATTGCGAACTTTTTGGACAGTCTCAAGGTTAAAAAAAAATTGTTATGAGGAAATTTCAAAGTTTAAACGACACAACTTTTAAAAATTTGTTTTATTCAACAAATAAGTTTATTTATTTTACAAAATATTAAATTAAAAATCGCGTTAAATTTAAATTATATTTTTTGTTATATTTCAATACCGTATATCTTAATATTTATAAAATACAATTGCTATGCAAAAATACGATCACTTTAAATAATAACGTGCTCCAAATGAATTTAGGAGGTATAAAACCTCGGAAGTATGTGGTATCTCTAAAATATTTTGATGAGGAAAACACTTCTCCTACCAAACAGATGGATTATGCTACTGAAATTATTATTACTCGTAATAACACTGACTTTTGGTTATTAGATATATATAAAAAAAATATTTGGTTTAACCAGCATGAACCTGATTTCATCAATGAAATGATAGCCGACGAGCTATGCAACACTATTTATCCTCTTCAGGTAAGAATGGATGAAACGGGAGCTTGTTTGGGAATTAGTAATTTTAATCAGATTGTAAACGGCCGATGGTATAGAAATAAAGCAAAGGCTACTCAAAAATATACGTCTAAAATTATGCAATCTTTTTACGAGGCTTTTGAAAAAAATCTTGAAAATAGAAGAGTTTTTGAAAAAAGTATGACAAATGATTGGCTCTGGAGTCTGTTATTTCATCCTAAATACATTGATTATGGAGAAGAGCATACGGTACAAACCTTTCTATTTCTTCCTGTTGTTCCTTACGAACATCCTATACAATTCAGCGGAAAACAAAGAATACATACTAAAATTACGGATTATCATGGTGTAGAAATTCATTTTGAATCAGATGAGATACTCGCACACCCCTATTTTATTTCAACCTTTAAAAAAAAGGCATCTATTTTAGAAAATAAAGTTTATATGAGGCTTAATGTATATTTTCATTTAGATGTGTACCATCTTTTTACAGTACATACAAGAGCTTATTTTGAAATTTATTCAAAAAATGCTGACGGAATGGAAACGCACATACAGCGGATTCAATTTACGCAGTATCAACAAGAAACTCAAAATAATAAAAAAACGCCCCTATCCTTCAAAAGTCCTTTTTAGTAGATGAAAACGAAGCAGAAGACACCGAAATTTATAAGACTTATCAAGGAAAAAATTATACTCGTCAAGAATGGATCATTTTTGAAGAAGAACAATACAGAATATACAAAGAGAAAAAAATAAAAAAGGATTTTGGGATTTTTGGAAATAATTTTTCCTTGAACCCAAATTACTCGTTAGAAATTTGTTACAGATATAAAAAATGACTTTGAATCTAAAAAATACTCCTTTTTGCACCTCAATATAGTAAAACTATAATTGTGGTAAAAAATTTCAGTCCCTTTTACCTTCTTTGGTCTTTTTATCTTCATCACAAAGCCTAACGCACAATCTGATTAGATTAAAACATACGTAATGAATACTATTCAGATATTGAAAAATATGCGCGCTTTTTTGTATTTTCCTTCTTTTATAAAACATAGAAAATACCGATTAAAAGCATTTGAATTATCAAATAATTGATTATTTTTAACAAACAAACAAACAAACAAACAAACAAACAAACAAACAAACAAACAAACAAACAAACAAACTAAACCATGGCACTACAAGAAATGTTAGTACAAGGAGCCTTGTGCAAATGCAATTTTGGTACAACTCCTGATACTCTAAAAGTTTTGACTCAAAAAAAATACTATCTCAACGATCATGAAGGCAAAAGCAAATTAGTAGCCACTCATAAAGACATAGGTGCTACTTTTGAAAAAAACACCTTTGGCTCTTGCAAAAAAACAAACAACAACCCTTGTAACGCAAGTGTTACTGAATGGCATCATTATTATAAAAAAGTAACCTACGGTTCCTCTAAAGGTCATCCTCTTACAAAAGAAAGCAAAGCCACCTGCCCTATTGGAGGAAAAGACTGCATAACTATTCTTAAAAGCGGACAAACTGCCGAACCCACAAAACAAAATTTTAAAAATGCAGATCCTGAATTACTAGCTCATATACTACCTGTGATCAACATGAGCAACTTCGAGAAAAAAGAACCTTACAACCACATGATAATAGAATAATTATGGCTAAAATTATTTGTTGTAAATTTGATCGAGATGAAATAGTAATTTACAGACGCAAAAAAGAACTTGTAGATGCTCACACCCTAAAAAAGATAGAAGAAGATCGAAAAAAATTAAAAAAAACGATGTCATCATTATTGACACAGCTTTTACCAACAACGCTCAATTTTATTTAGATACCTCGTGCTTTGAAGACCACAAAATGGCTTCTAATATCAAGTGGGCTGTTGTGTATCAATCTGCTTTTTTAGATGCCTGTAAAAAAGAACAAGACATTCCGCCTAAATTATGGGCTTTAAACGAAGGCGATTCCCTTATAAAATACAAAGGAATGAACAAATCCTATAAAAAGGAGACCGCCTAACCGTTAAATTATTAGGCAATAGCAAATCTATGTACTACTATGGACACATACAAAAAGTTATTGTTTTTACAGACCAACCCGAAGAAGGATTTACATTTTATATAATTCCCGTATCAAGTCCACAAATAAATTTTGCGTATTTTGAAAACAGCGAAAAAAACTGGCAATATGGGCAATCCGCCAACCTATCTGTACACTACCATAACTTATGCTCCGAAAAAAACACCCCCCTCTACTCACAAGTATTTATAGTAGAAAACACCCCCAGCAACCAAAACCTAACCGCTCAAGAAGGAGAACCCCTTGATTTATCAACCATACAACAAGCAAGCGTTTGGTCAAGTGGTGAAAATCCTATGCCTGAAATAGATAAAAAGAAAACGGTGTAAACTCTTTTGGAAAATACACCGTATTACTAGATTACGAAAACTGGAGAAAAGGCGATTTGAAAGAAAAACAATTTTCTATAATAGCCCTTGTATACAAAAAAGACTACAGCTTTATAGGAAAACCCCTTTATATCATTCAAAAATTTAGAAACTTTTTATCAGACCCTACACATAACCTCTATCAATATGATTCTACAACCCTATTAATTAAAGATGTAGATAATACCGAAAACTCTATTTCAAGCAGAATCCGAGTACAAAAAGACTTTATGAGCGAAATTTTAGCCCGACAAGAAGTCCAAAAAAGCAATATGATTCAATACATTGGAGATATTGAATACAATAGAAGAGAATACGATCCTTGCGGATATTCTAAAATTACTATAAAAGACGATGATGATCCAGAAAGACAAGCACTTGTTCTTTTTGATGAAGAAGACACAACTAACCCGATAGACCGAACGACAAAAGTTTTTGGAATTATAACAGGAGACGAAAGAAAAAACATTTCTATTACCATAGATCAACTTACAACAAAGGAGGTATTTTGTCAAGGATTACTTTTAGAATCAGGACAAAAACACAATGAGTCCAAAAATGTTTTTCAGGTAGACAAAGTATATACGGCTCAAAAATCAAAAGATAAAAACAAGAAATCAATATACCCTGAAAAAAAAGACGACACTCATTTAGAACAACTCAAAAAGGCAAAGACTCCTATTACCCAACAAAATAAAAAAGATTATGACGTAATAAGAACTGACAATAGTTATAATCCATCGGAGACTCAAGGTTGGCAAGAAGGAATAGATTATAAATTTGAAGGAAATGATAAGATACTTATCATGCCTAAGTATATGTATAATAAAACAGCCTTAGAAAGTAAACAAAACCATTTAAATCCGTTAGAAAAAGAAGCACTCAATACACTATGGTTATTTAATTATTTTATCCTAAAAGAGGATTTGGCGCAAACCTATTTTCTTCCCATTTCAACCTGTCGTTATCCTAATCAGATTGCAAAAATAAAAGTGTATCCGGATATTGAATGGGAAATTGCTTTTTTAATCACTATAGGTACAGGATATTCAGGAAATATAAAATACTCAAGAAGTAGAATGAATGGCTATCATAAAAATTTTGGGTTTAAATATCTACATGAAGAATTAAATATTAATAATACAAAAACATCTAATTTAGGATGGAGTTTAAAAACGAAAGCTGCCGAAAACGGTACTGAACATGAAATAGGATTAGAGGGCATTAAAAAGATTATAGACACTAGTATAGAAGCTTTCAATGCTACAAGGCAATATTTAGAAATGTTTAATCCAGATAATAATGATGGAACCCCAAGTCTTGCTCAATCTCAACAAGTAATAGAAATAGAGTTTGAAATTGATCCTCCTAATATTGGTTTTGCTTTAGGATGGAAATTTGATAAAGCCAGTAATGATGAAATAGTTCCTATATATACAGGAGGATTAAGAGCTGACCCTCTAATAGGACTAACAATATCTGTAGATTTAGTTCCTTTAGTCAGGTTACTTCCTTACGTAGGCACTGCCATAGATTGGCTTATAAAAGTAATAACTAGAATTACAAGATCTGATATATATATAACTTTTGAAATTTCAACAGCAGTCTCAGGTGATTTAAGCTTTTCATATAACAAAATAGATGGTTTTAAGAATAAAGAAAAGCAAATAATGAAAGTTACTCCAAGTGTATCTATTAAAACAGGATGCAAAAGTAGAGATATAATAATAATTCCATCTGTTACCATAGGAGGTATCAACTATCCTGAACAAGAAGTTGAAAAATGGAAAATAGAAGGAAATGTAGCTAGTTCTTTTATCTTTGAAAAAGAATGGGGTTATAACAAAAATAAAAAGATGAATTATGAACGTTCCAAAGTAAAATTTGATGGCGCAAAAGTAACTTTTATTGTTAACAACATCATTGATAAGAGAAGAGTTGATTACAAAATCGCATATCAAGAGAATTTTATACTAATTCCTCCATCAGATGATAATGCTCCCATTTATGATTCCAATGATGTATATATAGAAATAAATTAAATAATATGAAAACTATCTTAATAATTTTTTTTTGTTCAATAACGTTTAGTTGTAATTCTCAAAATAAAGAAGAACAATATAAAAATATAGAACATTTTCAGTTAAACAACATAAAAGACTCTATATTATCAAAAGCAGAGTATACAACTACCCAATATAAGAGAGAATTTGATTTACATAGGATTAACTATCCAGAAAAATTTCCAGTTCAATTTAATGGAGAAAAAATGTTATTTGATTATATTGTCATTTGGGAAAAAAAATCACTAAAGAAATCGTTCTAATAGAATTTGAAGGAGATATAGAAGCCCATAATAATAAAATAAATATTTTTTTGACCAATAATTTCGAAAAAATAGATTTGGATAGTAAAAAACGATTAAAAGAATTTATTGAAGACCCAAATGTGTTTTTTTATAGTAAAAATCAGTTATTTAAATCAGATAACATATATATATTTATGGAAACAATTAATTTCAAAGAAAAAAAGAAAAAAAACAGAATAAACTTATATTTCTATAAATATCCGTTTGATAAATTCCTAATAAATCAAAATTTAATTAATGGTAAAATAATTGAAAAATGAAAAATATCATTTTTTTAACAGTTTTTTGTTTATTATCCATAAATAGTTGCAACTCTCAAAATAAAGAAAACCAAAAAAAAATTGGTAGTGGGGCTTTTCATTTAGAAAAAATCACATTTAAAGAAAACAAAGACACTTTGTTTTCTATGGTAAATCCAATTTTAGAATCAAATAAATATAGTAATATTGATATTTATTTCATCGAATCTGACGAAGAAATAACGATGCTTGGAAATCAATTATTAGATTTTTCAAGAATGGATTGGTATATAAATAAAGATAAAAAAAATATAATTGCATTAGAGATTTTTAGTTCTAAGCTTACTGGTAAAAATTATGAAAATGTTTTAACTTTTTTGAAAAATAAATTTGAAAAAATAGATTTAACAAATCAGAAAATATTCAGCATAAGTAAAAAAATATTAAAGGCTTATACTAATACTTATTTATTTAAAGGTAATGACAAGTATATACTGATTGATCATACTATTTTTGAGAAAAGTAAAAATGACGACACTTTTAGAATAAGAATTTATAAGTACCCTTTCGATGAAAGTTTGATTAAAGAAAATTTAATAGATAAGTCAATTTTAAACAAATAAAATGTATAAAAACCCTTTTTATCTTGCAGAAATTCAAATAAGAAACTGTCAAGCTGAACTATTGATAAATGATGTTCCTTGTTTTGACTCTTATAAAGAAGGAGGAACAGCCGTAGACTGGCCAATTAATGAATATATTTTAAATTCAGGAAGACAATTTTATACGATCAATGCTAATTGTTTTGAAAACGAAAATAAAATTAGTAAATATGCTTCTATTGATTTTAAAATAACCGTTAGAGATGCTTTTGACTTTTCTATCCCAAAGCAAATAATAAAACAACATCTTAAAATTTCTTTTGAAGAAAAAGACATTCAAATGTACAGTACTGGAGGTTTTTTTGAAGCTCAAATTCCTTATACATTAGAAGGTTGGACTAATTCTTTTAGTTTTTCAGACTATGTAAACGGAAACAATACAATAAAACAGAAATTATTTAACGAACTTGAAGAGTATTACGAACTTTTTCATCAGATTATTAAAAACAGAGATACAAATAAATATAATTTAATAAATAGTCAGCGTTTTGAAGAAATAACCACCGCTTTCTATCTCACAAAAGAAGAAAAAGAGAGTAGAAAAAATACCATACTAAACTCTTCAAAACAAGACGTACATAAAATAGATTTTTCCAACTATTCATTAAAATTTTATGGAAACAAAAATCAATTAGTAGCAATAAAAATAAAAGATCAACCATGCGGTTTTGTCTTTGAAAATCAGGAAGGTATGATAATCACAGAATTAGCCCTTTTTCATCAAAAGAATAATGAAAACAAACTTTCTTTAATACGATAAAAACAAACCTATTTTCTTCCCATTTCAACCTGTCGTTATCCTAATCAGATTGCAAAAATAAAAGTGTATCCGGATGTAAGTTGGAAATTTCATCTTAATTATGGAATGAAAACCCTATTTATTATAGAGATACTTGGGTACAAATGAGACAACATAGAGTAGAAAATGCGGTGCTCAAAGCACAGGCCTCAGATATAGATGGTTTTGATGGAACAGTAGAAACCACATTCGGTTTGTCTAAGGAGAAGATTCTCTATTAGCTCCAATCCTAGGATTAGTTGCAAAAGCGGAACCAGCAATAGCCGCTGGAAGCTGTTATTGATTTGATAGCTTGAGGTAAAAAACTACATCCAGCATCAGAAGCCGTGATTACAGCTCTAGATTTATTAGCATATACCTCAAATGCAGAAGTACGTTTTGACTTAAAATTTTATGGTAAATTAAATATTGAAGGAAATATAGAACTAAGTCATTTAAAAAAAGATGGAAATTTAAAAGCCGAAGGACAATTTGGTTTTGAATTAATATTACAAGCTAAAACTACGGGAAAAGTAAAAACTGTGTTTTATGATATTGATTATGATTTCGAAGCAAAAGCACAATCTGATGGTTATTTTTCATTAGGTTTATCAACAGGTATGGACGATTATAAAGGTCTTTATTTTCAACCAATAGTTAGACATTCTGGTATCAAAATTATTTTAATTGTGTTCGTTAAAGTAAATGGGTTTAAAAGAACTAAAAAAGAAGAATACGTGGTTCTTAAAGAAAGAAAAGCAGAAAGTATTGATAAAAAATTCTATATCAATGATTAAAAAATATTTAATAATTTTTTTGATGATGTCTACACTTACCTGTAGTCAAAAAAGAATAATGATAATACAAATATTAATAAAACTATGAACAAGTCAGTAAATACAATTATAGATAGCTTTAAAGAAAAACCCTATTACCATATAAAAGTAAAAAGCTCTGGAGTAAATTTTGACATAAGAATTAATGATTTACCTATTTTTAGATTTTTTGGAGAATCAGGAGGAACCAATATAGAGTATCCAATTAACACAGGAATATTAGAAACAGGAGAGCAAATTTTAACAATAAAAATATTACCTATAAAAGGAAAAAAAATTATCGCTCCTGAAAATACTTTCACATTAGAAATAAATAAAAAAGTGACGCTTGGACGTTTGATAATAAAAGAGAAATTATATTAATAATCCCCAAAATGGAAGTTTCAAAAGAAGGTATCCCCTATTGGGAGTTTAAAACTAAATTTAATGCGGAAGTTCCATATCAATTATCTGGTTGGAAAAACTCAAAAAAAATTAGACCAATTACCTAATATAGATAAAACTATAAAAGATGCTTATAATAAAATAAAAGAAGCTATTGAACAAAAAAAATAATACAAATTTTGCTCTACTGACTAAAAGAAAAACGTTAGAAGAAGCTATTTCTTTATATGAAAAACAGGAGAAAAGTTTGAACGGTTTTCAAGAAGAAAAAGAAACTATATTACCATTTACAAAATGTATAATTAAATTTTATGGAGATGGAAGACTAGTACGATTAGAAGATGAAGATGGAGAGTCTTGTCTAAAAGGCGAAACAAAAGAAAATGGAAAATCTGTAATATACAATTATCCCATTTTGTTTCATATACCACAAAATTCTAATGATTTAGAAATCATTAGATAATAAAAAATAGGTTTAACTACATTAAATCAATCATAGATTAGAGAATTACCTAATGAATTTTTATACTAATACTCCTTTAATAACCTTCAAAATTTTTAATAGAAAATTTAACAAACGGTTTGCTTTAATGGAGCAAGTATGAAACTAAACCTCCTAGCACTAAAAAAACAAGTTAAAAAACTATCATTTCAGCTACTACATATAACTTCTCTGTCCAAGTAAAAAATAAAATACCTTCGTTATCAATTCTATGAGGAGAAGTCAAATACAAATCATCAAGCATAGATTTCATCCAAAAAATATACTATTACAAAAGCAAGACAAAAAAATCATATAACTTTCGCCTTATTCATTAGATTTATAATTAAATTTGCGAGCTAATTTTTTTAAAATGAAGAATTTTTTCAAAGTATATTTTTCAGTATTGAGTTTAGCGGTTAGCGCACAAACACCTAAAATCAATGCGGAAGTAAAAAGACCTAAACTAGTTGTAGGTATAGTTGTAGATCAAATGAAAATGGAATATTTGAATCGTTTTTATAGCGACTTTTCAGAAAATGGATTCAAACGTTTATTACGAGATGGTTTCACATATCATAATATGCACTATAACTATATGCCTACTTTTACAGGTCCTGGACACGCTTCTATCTATACAGGAACTACACCAGCAATACACGGAATTGTAGGCAATGAATGGTTTAACAAAGCCACAGGGAAAAACCTATACTGTACAGATGATACCGATGTTTCTACAGTAGGCAATGGAACGGAACAAGAAGGTAAGATGTCTCCCAAAATTTTACAAGCGTCAACCATTACAGACGAACTAAAATTAAGTACCAATTTTAAAGGAAAAGTAATTGGCGTAAGCGTTAAAGATCGTGGGGCAATTTTGCCAGCTGGACATTTTGCAGACTGGGCTTTTTGGTTTAGTAAAACCGGAAATTTTATTTCCAGTACATTTTATGGCAAATCATTACCTTCTTGGGTAACCCAATTTAACAATGAAAAAAATTACGAAAAATACGTTAATCAAAATTGGGACTTACTAAAAGATAAAACAGCTTACAATGAAAGTTTACCAGATGATAACCCATACGAAGGAAAACTAAATAAAAAACAGGCTTTCTTTCCTTATTCCCTTTCGGAACTAACAAAACCAGGAGATGTAGGAATTTTAAGAACAACCCCTTTTGGAAATAATTTCTTAGCTGATTTTGCTCAAAAAACAATAGAAAATGAACAACTGGGAAAAGATGAAGACACCGACTTTTTAACCGTTAGTTTTTCTGCTACTGATTATATTGGTCACATGTATGGCCCACGTTCTATTGAATTACAAGATACATATTTACGCTTAGACCAAACATTAGCAAGCTTTTTGCAATATTTAGATCTTAACGTAGGCAAAGATAACTACTTACTTTTTTTAACAGCAGATCATGCAGGTGCTGAAAACGTTATGCACCTAAAAGACAATCGCTATGATGTAGAAGACACCAACGAAAAGAATATAGAACACGCTATAGCTGAATTTACAAAAACACAATTTGGAGAAAACTTATTATTACTATACGATTCTTTTAATGTATTCTTAGACAAAGCAAAAATTAAAGAAAAAGGCTTAGAACTTAGCAAAGTTAAAAATGCCGTTAAGGAATTTTTATATACACAAAAACATGTTAAAAGAGTATATGATGAAAATGAAATCATAGCAGGCTCTGTAGCCGATAATTATTTAAATTTTGTATCCAAAGGTTATGACCCAGTTCAAAATGGAGAATTGATCATTGTAGACAAACCCGCTTATATGCAATACCAAACCACAGGAACTTCTCATGGCTCACCTTATAGCTATGATACACACGTGCCTTGCTTATTTTATGGTTGGGGAATTAAAAAAGGGGAAAATTTTGACAAAAAGACATTACTCAAATTGCTCCTACCCTAGCTCTAAAACTAAAAACAACACTACCTAACAGTACAGATGCCATACCGTTAACCGAAATTTTACCCAAATAAAAAAGAGGCTGTCCAAAAAGTTTAGGACAGCCTTTTTTATTGCTGTTTTACTCTAAAACATGTATTTTAGAGGTGACAAAAAACAAGCAATGGCTAAAGTAACATTTAAAAACCAGACAGGCAATTCTCCAGAACTTTTTCCAATCAATATTTTTGATAAAATTGATGATAACCACCCTGTTCGACTGGTCGATTCTATAGTTGACAGACTTGATATTAGCGACATAGTTAAGCTTTATCGCGGTGGTGGATGCTCTGCTTACCATCCTAGAATGCTAATCAAAGTATTGTTTTATAGCTATTTGTCAAATATCTATTCTTGCCGAAAAATAGCCAAAGCACTTAATGAGAACATTCATTTTATGTTTATCTCAGGCAATTCCACTCCTGGGTTTAGAACCATTAACGAGTTTAGAGGCAAAATTTTGAAAGATAAAATCAAAGTTTTATTCGCAGAAGTAGTAAAAATATTGGTCGACCTAGGTTATATAAGCCTTGATGTTCAATATATTGATGGTACTAAAATTGAAGCAAAATCCAACAAATACACCTTTGTTTGGCGTGGTTCGGTTGAAAAATACAAAGAGAAATTAGAAGTAAAAATCAACACTATTTTATCTGATATAGAAAACAGTATACAATCAGAAAACCAAGAACTTAACCAAGAAGCATTGCCAAAAAAAATCAATTCAGATGAATTAAAAGAAAAGCTATCAGAATTGAATAAAAAGTTAAAAGAACCGACTAAGAAACAGGTAAAAGAACTACAGAAATTACAGGAAGAACACCTTCCAAGATTAGAGAAATACGAAAAGGATTTAGAAATACTTGGAAATAGAAACTCTTATAGTAAGACAGACCCTGACGCTACTTTTATGAGAATGAAGGAAGATCATATGAGAAATGGGCAACTCAAACCAGCTTACAACCCTCAAATATCAACTGAAAATCAATTTATTACACACGTTTCTATACATCAAACGACCAACGATACCAACACATTAGAGTCACACTTAAACAGTTTTGAAGAAAACTATAATAGACAAAGTAAAGAAGTTGTCGCCGATGCTGGATATGGCAGTGAAGAAAATTACCAAATGCTTAAAAACAAGCAAATTGAGCCCTTTGTAAAGTACAATTATTTTCATGCAGAGCAGAAAAAGAAACTTAAAGAGAATCCTTTTTTAGTGCAAAATTTATTTTACAATCAACAATACGATTTCTATATCTGTCCTATGGGGCAAAAAATGGAAAACATAGGAATAGGTAAGCGAATCTCTAGCAATGGATATGAATCAGAAGTGACTTATTATCAGGCTAAACGATGCGAAGGATGCCCATTGAGAAGTTTATGCCACAAAGCAAAAGGGAATCGAAAAATAGAAGTCAATCACCGTCTAAATTGCCTAAAAAACGAAGCTAAAGAATTACTAAACTCAAAAAAGGACACAAACACAGAAGTAAAAGACCTGTTGAAGTAGAGGCAGTATTCGGACAACTAAAAAACAACAATAAATTTAATCGGTTTACATTTTTTGGGTTAGAAATGGTAGAAATGGAGTTTCTACTAATGGCGCTTGGTCATAATTTCAGAAAAATGGTGGCTACAACTACAGATTCAATGAAAAAAGCTTTTAAAACAACTCGTTCTTGCTCAACATACAACTATATGACTCGATTTTGCCTTCTAATTGTTTTTGAAAAATTAAATTTTACTAGCAATCACCAATATCGTGAATTTGCGGCATAAAAAAAGCTGCCCTTTTAGGACAGCCTCTTTTTGTCTTCAAATCTCCTTCTAAACCAGTATTATAAAGATCGCTAAAACTTTCTTATTTTTACTCTCTATAAAATACCCTAACATACCAACTATCCCTAATCATGTCTAAATTACCACACATTACAACCAGCATTTTTGCTACCATGTCTAAGCTTGCACATGAAAAAAAAGCCCTTAATCTATCACAAGGATTCCCTAACTTTCCTGAAGACAAACGATTAATTGAAATAAGTCAACGACTCTTAAAAGAAAACATCCATCAATATACTCCTATGGCAGGTTTACCTACCTTAATGGAAAAAATTGCAAAACAAACCCAAACCCAGTACCAGCGATCTGTAGATTGTAATACAGAAATGCTTATTACCGCTGGTGCTACACAAGGTATATACAGCACAATCAATGCGTTAATATCTACAAATGATGAAGTAATTATTTTAGACCCATGTTATGATAGTTATGAACCCTCCGTTTTAGTAGCAGGCGGAAAACCAATACGTCTTCCTCTAAATCCAGACTATACCCCAGATTTTAACATCATAGAAAGAGCTATCACTCCTAGAACCAAAATGATTATCATCAACAATCCTCATAATCCAACAGGTAGAATTTGGACCGAAAAAGATTTTGAATCACTGGAAATCATATTAGAAAAACACCCTAAAATCCTTATTTTAGGAGATGAAGTTTACGAATATATTACTTTCAAACAAGCCCATATTTCGTTTAACACTCGAAAAAAATTAATTCATCGTAGCATAATTGCTTCCTCCTTTGGCAAATCTTTACATGTTACGGGATGGAAAATTGGTTATTTAATAGCCCCTGAATCAATCATGAATGAAATTAAAAAAATACATCAATTCTTAGTCTTCAGTGTCAACAGTTTTTCCCAATTTGCTATTGCGGAATACCTAGATGTAGTTCATTTTGATGAAGTTTCAAATATGTACCTCAAAAAAAGAAATTTATTTCAAGAGTTATTAAAAAACAGTCGTTTTGAACTGATGCCATGTGACGGAACTTATTTTCAAGTTGTAAACTATGAAAACATTTCAAAAGAAAATGATATAAAATTTGCAAAAGAATTAATTGATAAACAAGGTGTAGCCGCCATTCCCATGTCTGTCTTTTACAATAATCACACAGACCGAAAGATGCTTCGTTTTTGTTTTGCTAAAACAGACGAAACATTAATTCAAGCCGCTGAAAAACTTCTAAAAATATAACCAAGTCAATAAAATAAAGCATTATAAAATGACATCTAGATCATTTATTAAATTGTTAACAAAATAGATTTTCAAAACCCATAAATAATTGTATTTTTACGGCTCAAAATTTCGAATATCAAGATGGGTAAAATAATTGCAATTGCTAACCAAAAAGGTGGTGTAGGTAAAACAACCACTTCCATTAATTTAGCGGCCGCTTTAGGGGCTTTAGAAAAAAAAGTATTACTTATAGATGCTGATCCGCAGGCAAATGCTACCTCTGGATTAGGTATTGATGTAGAGTCAGTTGAACTAGGCACCTACCAAATTTTAGAGCATAGTTGTACGCCTACAGAAGCCTTAATTAACAGTACAGCTCCTAATGTAGATGTAATTCCTGCACATATTGACCTAGTTGCTATTGAAATAGAATTAGTAGACAAAGAAAATCGTGAATATATGCTTAAAGAAGCATTAAAATCCGTTTCTGACAACTACGACTACATTATTATTGATTGTGCTCCTTCTTTAGGATTACTCACATTAAACGCACTAACTGCAGCTAATTCAGTAGTAATTCCTATTCAATGTGAATATTTCGCACTAGAGGGACTAGGTAAATTATTAAACACCATTAAAAGTGTTCAAAAAATTCATAATCCTGATTTAGATATTGAAGGCCTTCTACTAACTATGTATGATTCACGTTTACGATTATCTAACCAAGTAGTAGAAGAAGTACAAAAACACTTTAACAATATGGTATTTGACACCGTTATTCAGCGTAATATCAAATTAAGTGAAGCACCTAGTTTTGGTGAAAGTATTATAAATTATGACGCCACCAGCAAAGGCGCTACAAACTATTTAGATTTAGCATCTGAAATTATCAAAAAGAATAGTTAATCAATTAAGTTTAGGAGGATTATATGGCATTGGCAAAAAAACAAGCAATGGGAAGAGGATTATCGGCTATACTGAAAGATCCAGAGAATGATATTAAATCAGCAACCGATAAAAATGCAGACAAAGTAGTAGGTAATATCCTAGAAGTGGATATTGAGTCTATTGAAATTAATCCTTTTCAACCTCGTACTAATTTTAATGAAGAAGCTTTACAAGAACTAGCAACCTCTATTAGAGAGTTAGGTGTTATCCAACCCATTACAGTTCGTAAAACTGATTTTAATAAATACCAATTAATTTCAGGTGAACGTCGTTTACGCGCTTCTAAAATTGTAGGATTAAAAACAGTTCCTGCCTATATTCGCTTAGCAGACGACAACGAATCGCTAACAATGGCGTTAGTAGAAAACATTCAGCGCCATGATTTAGATCCTATTGAAATCGCCCTTTCGTATCAACGTTTGATGGATGAAATCCAACTAACCCAAGAACAAGTAAGTGATCGAGTAGGAAAAAAACGCTCTACTGTTGCTAATTATCTTCGTTTATTAAAACTAGATCCAATTATACAAACCGGCATTCGTGATGGTTTTATATCCATGGGACACGGTCGCGCCATCATTACCATAGAAGATCATGATGCACAGGCTTCTATATATCAAAAAATAGTAAGCCAAAACCTTTCCGTTCGCGAAACAGAAGCTCTAGTAAAAGCTTATCACAATGGCGAATTAGACAAACCTACAACCAAGCCTACTGGAAGCTGCTTTTGATATAGGTCTAGACGAAAAAGATCTTTCAACGACTACTTTGGAGCCAAAGTAGATATTAAGGTAGCAGGTTCTGGAAAAGGAAAAATCACGATTCCTTTTCATTCAGAAGAAGATTTTAACAGAATTTTAAAACTAATAAACTCTTAGTGAAATATTGCATATACATAGTTATTGTTAGCTTTAGTTTAGGTCTTCTTTCCGCAAATGCACAAAATAAGATAAGACTAATAGCTAACGATACTATAACTAAACAAAACATAGACCCTTTACGTCCTGCCAAAGCTGCTTTTTACTCAGCATTACTTCCAGGAGCTGGACAAGCCTACAACAAAAGTTATTGGAAAATCCCCATTGTATATGCTGCAATAGGAACAGGAGCCTATGCTTATTTCTGGAATCAAAAAAAATATGACAGTTTCCGAACAGAATACATCAAAAGATTAGCTAAAGATCCCGATTTAAATCCAGAATACAATCGTTTAACTGACGATAAGTTAATTCAAGGACAACAATTCTATCAAAGAAATAGAGACTTATCCCTACTCATCACAGTAGCTCTTTATGCACTTAATATTATAGATGCCAATGTAGATGCTCATTTACAACAATTTAATGTAAACGACGGATTAACCATTCGTCCTGAAATACAAACTAACGATTTTAACACACAGCAAAACATAGGCCTTGCTCTAAACTTTAAATTTTAACCAATGAAAATAGCTCTTTTAGGATACGGCAAAATGGGGAAAGTAATTGAAAAAATTGCTTTAGAACGAGGTCACGAAATTATCTTAAAAAAATCAAGTCAAGATCTTTTTGACGGACTTGAAAAAGCAGATGTAGCCATTGACTTTAGTGTTCCAACAAGTGCTGTAACAAATATTACAACTTGCTTTGAAAAAAACATTCCTGTAGTAAGTGGTACAACAGGCTGGCTAGAACAATACCCAAAAATGGTTGATTTATGTAACCAAAAACAAGGAGCTTTTATTTACGGATCTAATTTTAGCTTAGGAGTTAATATTTTCTTTGAACTAAACTCTTATTTGGCTAAAATGATGGCCAACCTAGAACAATATAAAGTTTCTATGGAAGAAATCCATCATACCCAAAAATTAGACGCTCCGAGCGGTACCGCTATTACCTTGGCAGAAGGAATCATACAAAATTCAAAATATGAACATTGGACCATGAATCCTCCTAGCAATACACAAATTCATATAGAAGCCAAAAGAATAGAAAATATACCAGGCACACACTGTATTTTTTACGATAGTACAGTAGACCAAATAGAAATAAAACATACCGCTCATAATCGAGAAGGCTTTGCTTTAGGATCTATAGTAGCCGCAGAATGGTTAATAGGTAAAAAAGGTGTATTTACCATGAAAGACGTACTTTCCTTAAAATAATTTAATTACAATAACATTTTAGTCTAAACAAAGTTCTATAATATTATAAATTCTAACATTAAAGATGACAGCAACACAGTGGTTTATTTTTGTCTTGGTCATACAAATAATTCATGGCCTAGGAACTTGGAAACTTTATCAAAAAGCAGATAGAAAATCATGGGAAGCTTTTATTCCTGTTTATAACGCTATCGTTTTGATGAAAATCATTAATCGTCCAACTTGGTGGACAGCTTTACTTTTTGTACCTGTAATAAATTTAATTATGTTTATTGTTATATGGGTAGAAACCTTAAGAAGCTTTGGACAAAATAAAGAAAAAGACACCCTATTAGGCGTTCTAACACTCGGTTTTTATATTTATTACGTCAACTATTTTTTAGATGTCGAATACAAAAGAGACCGAAGCTTAGTTCCAACCACAAAATCAGGAGATACCATTGCTTCTCTACTGTATGCTATTGTAGTAGCTACACTAGTACATACTTATATCATGCAACCTTTTAACATACCTACCTCATCATTAGAAAAATCATTATTAGTAGGTGACTTTTTGTTTGTAAGTAAATTTCACTATGGTGCTAGAACCCCCTCTACAGCCATAGCCATGCCAATGGTTCATGATAGTATGATGATCGTAAAAGCAAAATCTTATTTAAGCAAACCCCAATTACCTTCTTTCCGATTCCCTGGATTACAAAAAATACAACACAATGATATTGTTTGTTTTAACTGGCCAGCGGATACTGTCTATCAATTTTTTGATCGTTCAGGAAGACACATAGATAAACCCAAAGATAAACGTTCTAACTACGTAAAACGTTGTGTAGGACTACCTGGTGATAACCTATCTATAAAAGATGGATATGTGTACATTAATAATAAAAAATTAATTTTACCCGAAAGAGCAAAACCTCAATATTCTTATTATGTAACAACAGATGGTAGTGATCTAGCTTCTTATGCGAGTTTACTCATTGAAGAATTAAAAATAACAGATGGCATCTATCCAACTGACAAGCCAAACGAGTATTTCTTTGGAGCAGTTACAGATGAAAACATAGCGCGTATTAAAAATATACCCATCGTAAAATCCGTTACCAAAAACCTAACACCCGCTCCAAAAGAAATAGATAAATCTATTTTTCCTCATAACCAAAAATGGTCTTTAGATAACTTTGGTCCTATTTATATTCCTGGAAGCCAATAAAACAATTGTCTTAAATAAGGAAACACTCCCTTTTTATAAAAGAATTATCACCATTTATGAAGGCAATACTTTAGAAGAAAAAGGAGGAAAAATATATATTAATGGCAAAGAAGCTACTAATTATACTTTTCAACAAGATTACTATTGGATGATGGGAGACAACCGTCATCGCTCGGAAGATAGTCGTTACTGGGGATTCGTTCCAATGGATCATGTGGTAGGAAAACCTGTATTTATCTGGTGGAGTATTGACCCTAACATTCCTTGGAGCAAAGCCATTGACAAAATTCGTTGGGATCGACTATTTTGTACTGTGGGAGGTGACGGACAACCTACCTCTTATTTCAAATTTTTCTTAGTGGCACTTGTTGCTTGGTTTGGCTTTGATTGGTACAGAAACAAAAAGAAAAAAGCATAATTTAAATCAATAAATTTATCTCAGGTTTCAAATTTCAGGTCTATAAAACTTGAAACTTGAAACCTTCAATTTTTAAACAAATATGAATCTATTAATCCACCCTACTTATTTTCCCTCTATAAGTCATTTTGTGGCTATTGCACAAGCAGAAAAGATAACTTTTGAAATGGATGATAATTTTCAAAAGCAGACTAATAGAAATAGAATGTATATTTATAGTCCTAATGGGATTCAATTACTAAATATTCCTGTAAAACATTCTAAAGAAACCCATCAAAAAACAAGAGATATTCGATTAGAAACAGCTTTTGACTGGCAAAAACAACATTTTAAATCCCTAGAAGCGGCCTACAGAACCTCTCCTTTCTTTGAATACTATGAAGATGCTATTGCTCCTATATTTACAAAAAAACACGAGTTTTTAATGGATTTAAATTATCAAACCATCGAAATCGTTTCTAAATGTTTAGGATTGCATTTTAACTATGATAAAACAACAGAATACTTTAAAGAAACTACAAACTTTACTGATTTACGGTCATTAGCAAACGGCAAAAAGATTTAACACAACTTACACCTTACACACAAGTTTTTGATGAAAAACATGGTTTTATAAACAATTTAAGTGTTTTAGATCTTCTTTTTAACGAAGGTCGTTATGCCAAGGACTATTTATTAAATCAAAACATATTTTAGTATAACGAAAGCCTAGTTAAAATAGGTAAATGATCTGAATTAACAAAATTTGGAAAATTTTTAAAACTCTTAACATTCATCTTTGGATCTGCAAAAATATAATCAATTCGGGCAGGATAATATTTAAAGTTATAAGTCTGTCCGAATCCTTTTCCTGCCTCTTCAAAAGCATCTTGCATACTTCCTTTTACCGTTCTATAGACATACGAAAAAGCACTGTTATTCATATCTCCACAAACAACTAAAGGATAAGTACATTCTTTTTTATGTTCTACGAATATTTCAGCCTGTTGTTGTTGTTTTTTAAATGCTTTTCCTATACGCTTAAAAATCATTTCTGATTTAGCCTGACTAAAACCTTCTGCTTTCTCTGATATTTCATTTACATCAGGGGAAATTTTAATTGATTCTAAATGTAAATTATAAACTCTTACAATATCTTTTCCTATTTTAATATCCGCGAATATGGCAATATTATTAGATTCGGAAATACTACCTCTCCTTCGTTAACGATAGGAAATTTTGAAAATATAGCATTCCCTGTTTTAATTAAATTCCCTTTTGTAAAAATAGCTCGGTATGGATATAACTTAAAATCTACCTTAGATGATGCAGAGGTAGAATACTCTTGAATAGATAGAATATCAGGATTATTCTCATTTATAAATTCTAAAATTTGATCTGCTACATCCTCTCTTGGTATCCATTTAAATAAATTAAATAACCGAACGTTGTAATTCATTATCACAAAATCCTTTTCAGAATCCGCTAATTCTTTAGAAGAAAACTTATAAAATTTATTAACAAAGGTAATTCCTAATAGTAGTATTAAACCTGAAAAAATCATTTGCCTCTTTAATAATAAAAGCCAATACAAAAAAAAACAAAGCATTGATTATTAAAAAAAGGGTAAAATCAAGGTAAGTACAGATAAAAATGGAAACCATTTAGGTGCTAAAAAGGCAGTGCATACGCTAAAAATGTCAACAACGTAAGCAAAAGATTAGCAACAAAAACGAGTTTATTAAACCACGTAAGGTTTTTCATTTTATTCTATTTGAAATAATTACAAAGAAACAATTTTTTATCAGAATACACTAATTATTTGCCTGCTCTAAAAAGAAACTCTTTTTCTTCTTTCGTAAGGCTTTCATAACCTGACTGGCTAATTTTATCCAAAATTTCATCAATTTGTTGTTGTGTTTTATCTTTCCTAATAATCCTGCTTTTTATTTCATTAGCTGGAGTAACGTTTTTATAAACAGATTTAAAAGGGGCTCTTTTTTTCACGCTGAATACACCAACCAATCTATCTAAAAACCAATTTAATCCTTTACCTAAATCAAACCCTTTTTGTAATAATTTTATATAAATAAAACCAAAAAAAGCACCTCCTAAGTGTGAAATATGGCCTCCTGTATTTTCTAGAGGCAATTGTACTAAATCTATTATTAGGAAAGCTAACGCAATTTGCCATACATAAATATTACCAAACAAAACTAATCTAACCCTCATATAAGGTTGATAAGTAGCCGTAGCAAAAACAATAGCCATAATAGAAGCTGGAAGCCCCAACAAGCAAAACTGTTTTAGTAGACAAAGAAGGTAATAATAAATAAGTAAAAATATAAATTAATCCAGCAAAGAAGCCTCCCAAAAGATACACGGACAAAAGTTGCTTTTGTGTAAAATAAGTCGTAAAAATTCGACCTGCAAAATGCAACATTAACATATTAAATATCAAATGAACAAAACTACTATGAAAAAAACAGTAACTAATCAGACTCCAAGGTCTACAAAACAACTGTTTAAAATTACTTGACAAAGCAACCCATTCATAAATATTAAATTCTGTTCCTCCAATTTTTAATAAATAAACAGTAAAGACTGGAAAAACAAATAATATAATATTCCAAAAATTAATTTCAAGGTTAAATCACCTACTTTATATTGCTGCTTTAAGTCATATAAAATATTCATATCATGTAATTTAGTTCCAGTTTGTTTTTATTATTTTTTAGTTCCAACGTTTATCGTTAAACGAGTTCTTTTTCCAATACCACATCATCAAAAAACCTATTAAAGCTCCACCTACATGTGCAAAATGCGCAATATTTCCTCCAAAAATTGAAGATCCTGTAACTCCCGAAAACAAATCTAAACCAACGACTATTGGAACAAAATACTTTGCTTTTATTGGCACTGGAATAAACATCATCATTAATTCAGCATTTGGGAACATAAAAGCAAAAGCTGTTAAAAGACCATAAATAGCTCCCGAAGCCCCCACTGCTCGTGATAAATAGGTTGAAATAAAAGAAGTTAATTCTTGTTGGGTTAAGATTTCTTCCCAAGCTAATTTATATTTCCCTTCTTTAAGTATTTCAAAAATCTCTATTTTTTTCTCACCATTTTCTAGCAATAAATTTAACCCTTCTTGAAAATGAATATAATTTACCCCTGAATGTATTAATCCCGCTCCTATACCACATGAGATATAAAAAAATAAAAATTTCTTAGCTCCCCAAAAATGTTCTAATGCAGTTCCAAAGGAATATAGAGCAAACATATTAAATAAAATATGTATAAAATTACCATGTATAAACATATAAGTTAGTAATTGCCACGGTCGAAAATTTGTATTTTCAAAATAATACAAAGCTAATATACTATTTGAATGTTGTACTAAATAGGTTCCAATAAAACAAATAACATTAATGATTAAAAGTTGCTTAACTGTTGGGGTAATTTGTATCATATACTAAACTTTTTATCTATATCTTCCACACTCAATGTAATAAATGTAGGACGATTAAAGGGTGAAACGGATTGCTCTTTACAAGCAAAAAGATTGTTAACTATATTCTCTTGTTCTAATTCGGTTAAAAAAGTCCCTGTTTTAACAGCTAAACTCCTGGCCATAGATTTAGCCATACTATCCATTTGACTAAAACTGCTATCAGGTATTTCTTCCTGTAAATCTGCTATTAATTGTTCTAAAACTTTAGTTACTTCACTTTCTGACATTGTAACAGGAATTCCTGATATTACTACTGAACCCGAAGCGGCTGATTCAAAAATAAATCCAGCATTTTCTAACGAGGCTTTTAACTCTAAAAACAATGCCATTTCTATTCCTGAAAAATACAAAGTCAAAGGAAAGAGCAATTGCTGACTATTTGCTTGTTGAACAGTTATATTTTTCAACAACTGCTCATACAAAATGCGTTGATGTGCTCGTTGTTGATCTATAATCAACATTCCTGATTTTATAGGACTTATTATGTATTTTTTTTGTAATTGATAGGTTATAGATTTTGATTTTTCTATTTCTGTATCATTAAATAAAGATCCTGTAACTGATTCTGATTCAAAATTTATTTCCTCTGATTCAAATGCGTCTTTTAATCCTACATAAAGACTCTCCCAACTCTGATTCTCCTTTTTAGAATGATAATTAAAGCTGTTATTATTTGAAGAAGAACTAAAACTAGTAGCAGATGTTTTTTTAATTACAGGTTCTTCTTCTGCAAAAGGATTAAAACCTGCATCTACTTGTATAGTAGGCATTTCGGCTTCTTTCCCTACATAACTATAAGGTGTATCGAGGTTTGCATCGCGATCAAAATCTAAAACAGGTGCTACGTTAAACTGTCCTAAACTATGTTTTACAGCCGAACGTATAATGGCATACAAAGCCTGTTCATCATCAAACTTTATTTCTGTTTTAGTTGGATGAATGTTAATATCAATGGTATGAGGAGGAACATCTAAATAAAGGAAATAACTGGGTTGCATACCTTCTTTTAATAAACCTTCATAGGCCGTCATAATAGCATGATGCAAATAACCACTTTTAATAAAACGATCATTTACAAAAAAGAATTGTTCACCTCTACTCTTTTTAGCAAATTCAGGTTTACCAATAAAACCTTTTAACTTTACAATCTCAGTATCTTCTGTTATAGGTACTAATTTTTCATTTGTTTTAGCAGCAAATATGTTAACAATACGTTGACGTAAGTTAGACTGAGGCAAGTTAAACACTTCACTTCCGTTATGATAAAATGTAAAATGTATGTTTTCATGCGCTAGAGCTACTCTTTGAAAATCATCAATTATATGACGTAACTCTACGCTATCTGATTTTAAAAAGTTTCTACGTGCTGGTATATTAAAAAATAAATTTTTAATAGCAAATGAAGTCCCTTTAGGTAATACGGAAGGTTCTTGTGATACAAATTTACTACCTTCTATGATTAAATGGGTCCCTAATTCTTCTTGATCTTGTTTTGTTTTGAGTTCCACATGCGCTATTGCTGCTATAGAAGCTAAAGCTTCTCCGCGAAAACCTTTAGTGTGTAAATCAAACAAATCTTCTGCTTTTCTAATTTTTGACGTTGCATGACGTTCAAAACAAAGACGTGCGTCTGTTACACTCATACCTTTACCGTTATCTATAACTTGTATAAGTGTTTTACCTGCATCTTTACAAATAAGCTTAATATCAGTTGATCCTGCATCAATTGCATTTTCCACCAATTCTTTGACTACCGAAGCAGGTCTTTGTACTACCTCTCCTGCCGCTATTTGGTTAGCCACATGATCGGGTAGTAATTGTATTATACTTGACATTAAATGAGTTACTAAATTAATTTTCTAAATGGGTTGGAGAACAAATTTAAAGAAAAGGAATGGGTTTTTACACCCAAGTTTTTTAATTTTTTTACAAAAAAACCATTCTATTACATTGTAATTAGAATGGTCTGTTATTATTCTTTTTCTTAAGTTTTTTATTAAAAAATAATTTTTCTTTAGATTAAAACTGATTCCTTAAATCCACCATTTTTATAGCTGCTATTGCTGCTTCTGTTCCTTTATTTCCGTGAGCTCCTCCACTCCTAGCTATAGATTGTTCTTCTGTATTATCTGTTAGTACACAAAAAATAGTAGGTACATCGTATATGACATTCATATCTTTAATTCCTTGTGTAACACCTTCACAAACAAAGTCAAAGTGCATAGTTTCTCCCTTAATAACACAACCTATTACAATAACGGCATCTAAATCTAGGTTTTTATGCATTTGACTTGCACCGTAAATTAATTCAAAACTCCCTGGTACATTCCAACGAATAATATTTTCAGGCAAAGCACCACAATCTAAAAGAGCTGTTTCGGCTCCTTTAAAAAGACCTTCTGTAATTTTGTCATTCCATTCAGAAACGACAATCCCAAATCGAAAGTCTTTCGCATTTGGGATCATGTTTTTATTGTATTCTGATAAATTCTTATTTGCTGTAGCCATGTATTCAGTTTACAGTATTCAGTTTACAGTCTTTGGCTAATACCAAAACACTATAACTTGTTAAATTAATTATTGCGCCATTCCTATTAAAGCATCAATATTTTGAGCTTCTGGAGTGTCTTCGTATTTTTCTTTAATTTCATTAAAATATTTCAAAGCATCTGCTTTATTTCCTTTAGCAAAAGCTAACTGTCCTGCTTTTAATAAAAAACGTGGTGTTGTTAACTCATTTACATTACTTTCGGCTGCCTTTACATAATACTCTAAAGCTTCGTCTGCCTTATTTAACTCTGCGTTTGCATCACCTATAGCTCCTAAAGCTAAAGCATTCGTGTAAGCATCATCTGATTTATAATCATTCAAATATTCTATTGCTTTATCAAATTGTTTTGTATGCAAATAAGCCATACCAGCATAATAATTGGCTAAATTACCTGCGTCTGTACCACTGTGATTTTTAGCAATATCAATGAAGCCTTGTTTTCCTTCACCTCCATTTAGTGCTAACTTAAATAAAGAATCATTTGCTTGTGGTGCATCAACTGCTTGTTGAAAATATTTTTGCGCCTGATACATATCACTCGCCGCCTCATTTTCAGCTGGCGTTGACACAAATTTGTTATACATCAAATAGCCCACTACAACTAAAGCCACTCCTCCTAGAACAGATAAAATCACATTCTGATTCTTTGCAACAAATTCTTCTGTTTTACTTGCTGTTTCGTCTAAGGTATTAAAAACGTTAGCGGTTGTACTTTCACTTTCTTCAACCGCAATGGTTTGTTCTAAATCAGCTACGTTTTCAAGTACATCTTCTTCAGTCTTCTCAACTTGTGTTTTTGGAGCTTTATATCCTCTTTTATTATAAGTTGCCATTATAATTTTAAATTAGTGAGGTGCAAAAATAAAATTTTTATTGAAAAACAAAATAAGTTTTCACTTTATTTTTAATAATTTGCGAGCGTTTTTTAATAACTATTTCAAAAAAATTTAGAATCCCTCGATTTATGCATCTAAAAAAAATTTCGCTATTTAACTTTAAAAATTTTGAAGAAGCAAATTTCGAATTTGAACATAAAATCAATTGTTTTGTCGGAAAAAACGGAATTGGTAAAACCAATATTCTAGATGCTATTTATCATCTAGCTTTTGGCAAAAGTTATTTTAATACCCTTGCTATACAAAACATTAAACATGGAAGTGATTTTTTTGTAATAGATGGTGAATTTATAAAGCAAGATCGTCCCGAAAGTATTATTTGTAGTTTAAAAAAAGGGCAAAAAAAAATCTTAAAACGCAATGGAAAACTTTATGAAAAATTTTCTGATCATTTAGGTTTAATCCCAATGGTCATCATATCGCCAACAGATGCCGATCTAATTAGAGAAGGAAGCGAAGTTAGAAGAAAATTTATAGACAGTGTTATTTCTCAACTAGATAATCTTTATTTACAACAACTAATACAATATCAAAAAGTACTAGCTCAACGAAACGCTTTACTAAAATACTTTGCTCTAAATAGAATCTTTGAACAAGACACTTTAGATATTTACAATGAACAACTAGCCAATTTAGGTACTGAAATATTCAAAAAAAGAGAACAATTTTTATCCGAGTTCATCCCCATCTTTAATCATTATTACAAACTCATTTCTAATTCTGCTGAAAATGTCTTTTTAGCTTATGAAAGTCAACTAAAACAAAATTCTTTAAAGCAGCTCTTATCAGAAAACATACACAAAGACAGAACATTACAATACACTAGTATTGGAATCCACAAAGATGATTTAGCTTTTTTAATAGAAGGTTATCCTATAAAAAAATTTGGTTCCCAAGGACAACAAAAATCTTATTTAATAGCCTTAAAACTAGCACAATTTGAATTTGTAAAAAAACAAAGTGGAGAAAAACCGATTCTTTTATTTGATGATATTTTTGACAAATTAGACGAAGATCGTGTTAGCCAAATTGTTTCAATGGTAAACAATGAGGAATTTGGCCAACTTTTTATTTCAGACACTCATCCTGATCGAACTGAAAATATTGTCAAACAAACCCATCAACTTTACAAAATTTTTAACATATAATTTTTTAATTTAGCCTACAAAAAGAAAAAAAATGAAAAAATTCCTATTTAATACTTTTTGTACTGCCCTGATTTTTTTTACGAGTTGTAAAGGACAAAATAATTCTATAACCGATCATTTAGAACCTAAAGTATTTGCAGAAAAAACAGCAAATACAGATGGATATATTTTAGATGTAAGAACACCTCAAGAATACAATTCTCAACATTTAGACAAGGCAATTAACATAGATTATAACGCCGCTGATTTTGAGAATAAATTATCTCAACTAGACAAAAACAAACCTGTTTACTTATATTGCTTAAGCGGAGGAAGAAGTACAAAAGCAATGGCTAAAATGAGTACTATGGGATTCAAAGAAATTCATAATATGACGGGAGGCATTATGAAATGGAATACCGAAGGATTATCTAAACCATCCTCTACATCAGGAATGACCCTTATTGAATTTCAAAAATTAACACAATCCGATAAAAAGGTATTGATTGATTTTTACGCTGAATGGTGTGGTCCTTGTAAAAAAATGGCTCCTTATCTTGAAAAAATGAAAGAGGAGATGAAAGGCAAAATAACAATTATAAAAATAGATGCCGACAAAAACCAACAATTAACACAAGATTTGCAAATAGAAGGACTCCCTACTTTAATCTTTTACAAAGAAGGCAAAGAAGTTTGGAAAAATTTAGGTTTTATGAAAGAAGAAGAATTAAAGAAAAAATTATAATATCCTTATAAACAAGACAAAATTCAGAAAAGACATAAAGATTTTACACTTTATATCTTTTCTGTTTTAACTCAGCCCCCCATTACAAATAGAACAACTTTTGAATTTAAAAAAAAATTTTCCCATCCTTTATCTTCATCACAAAGACTAACGTATAATCTTACTTAAACAAAACACAACCCTCTCTCCTATTTTCTTAAAAGCTTAAATCCCTACAATTCTTTTAAATATTTTGTTTTTTTTTCAGACATCTAATACCTTTTTTTTGAAGTTAAAAAATAAAAATAACTCCGTATCTTTACATCAACATACAACCTAATGAATAATGTTTACAAAAGAAGCCATCAATTTCTTAGAGGATTTAAAAGCTAATAATAACACTGAATGGATGCACGCTAACAAAAAGCGTTATGAAGCATACAAAAAGATTATCATAATCTAATCTATACTATTCTAGAAGAAATCAAACCTTTAGATCCTTCTTTAGAACCTCTAGAAGTAAAAAATTGTACTTTTAGAATCAACCGTGACATTCGTTTTTCTAAAGACAAATCACCTTATAAAACCAATATGGGGATTTGGATGTCTACTAACAAATTAAGAAAGAACAGTCCTGGTTATTATATTCATTTTGAAAAAGACAAATGCTTCATAGCAGGAGGTGTATGGTGTCCTGAACCAAACGAATTAAAAAAAATACGTCGTGAAATAGCTTTCTTCTACGAAGATCTAGATGAAATCGTAAATAATACCCTTTTTTAAAAAGAATTTGAAACTATAGACAAAGAAGAAGGTCAAATTTTAAAATCAGCACCAAAAGGATACGATATTAATCATCCCGCAATAGAGTTCTTAAAACTTAAAAGCTTCACCATTTCACAACCTATTGATGAAAAATGGTTTACAACCAAAGATTTCGCAAAAAAAATAGCCTCTAAACTGATTCTTATAAAACCATTTAATGAATTTTTAAATAGAGCATTAGAAACAGAAGAATAAAAAGCACAGTTCAATCTTTTTTCTTTATGTTCTTTGTAAAATCTTTGCGTACTTTGCAAACAAATAAATTAAACCAATGAATATCCAACATAATTACTCTCTTAAAAACTACAACACCTTTGGTATTGAAGCTAAAGCGTCTGAATTTATTGCTATTAAAAGCATTACTGAGTTAAAAGAAGTTTTAGAAAAAAACAAAAACAAAGAAAAGTTTATCCTAGGAGGCGGAAGTAACATGCTCTTAACAAAAGACCTAAACGCCTTAGTTATTCACATAGATCTAAAAGGAAAACAAGTTATAAAAGAAGACGAAAATTATGTTTGGGTAGAAGCACAAGCAGGTGAAAACTGGCACGAATTTGTTTTATGGAATATAGAACACAATCATGGAGGACTCGAAAATATGTCTTTAATCCCAGGAAATGTAGGCACTACCCCCGTTCAAAACATAGGTGCTTATGGCGCTGAAATTAAAGATACTTTTATATCATGTGAAGCTATTAACATTCTTACCCAAGAAACAAAAACTTTTACAAACGAAGTATGTAAATTTAGCTATCGAGAAAGTATTTTCAAACAAGAAGCCAAAAACCAATATATTATTACTTCCGTTATTTTTAAACTAACTAAACAAAACCATAAAATCAATACAGGTTACGGCGATATTCTAAAAGAATTAGAAAACAAAAACATTACCTCTCCAACTATAAAAGATGTAAGCAATGCCGTGATTACTATTCGTAAAAGTAAATTACCCGATCCAAAAGAATTAGGAAATAGTGGCAGCTTCTTTAAAAACCCAATTATTTCAAGAGAAGAATTTAACAAAGCCAAAACGGCACATCCTGAAATAAAATATTACGATGTATCCGAAAACGAAGTAAAAATTCCAGCAGGCTGGATGATTGAACAAGCAGGTCTAAAAGGACATCGTATAGGAGATGCTGGTGTACACACAAAACAAGCTTTAGTATTAGTAAATTACGGAAATGCTACAGGACAAGACATCTTAAACCTCTCTCAATTCGTTCAAAAAACAGTTTGGGATAAGTTTGGAATTGCCATTGAAGCAGAAGTTAATATCATTTAAATCATTCCAAATAATTTTATAGAAAAAGTTCTAAATAGTTACAAATCCTGTTTTTTTGTAACTATTTATTTTATCAAAAAACACACTAAAAAGAACTTCCATTATTCATAAGCCTATTAAAATTAAACCAAATCACACCCTATTTTAAAATTTAAACAATTCATACCACACAAGAAAAAAGAAAACGCATAATACATATTGAATTTTTAAACAAAGAATTAGACAACAGAGTAAATATTATAAATTCCAATAACCACATTAAAAAAACATCTCATCCTCTTTTCCTATTAAAGATGTGTTTATCCTTTTTAAAAAGATAAAATCAACAACTATTAAAACCTGTAACAAACAGCAAAAAACAAGAAAATTTTAATCTATAATTGATTCTTGTTATTTGGCATTTGAATTTTAAACCGCTACCTTTGCACATTATTTTTTGAAAGGATATATGGAGCTATTTTTACTCATTTTATTTTATTTTTTCCTTACCGTAGTAGTCATTCAAATAATCTATTACTTATTTGTTTTTGGCAAATTTTCTTTTACAAAACCACAAGAAAGCAAGGAAAAGCACATTTCTGTTTCAGTTATAGTATGCGCAAAAAATGAAGAAGAAAACCTGACCAAACTAATTCCGCTATTAGCAAAACAAAACTATCCTAACTATGAAATTGTCATCATTGATGATGCTTCCTATGATAACACCCGCTTTTTAGTAGAAGATCTACAAAAAGAAATCCCAAACTTAAAATTAGTAAAAGTAGAAAACAACGAAGCTTTTTGGGGAAACAAAAAATTTGCCCTTACTTTAGGTATCAAAGCAGCCTCTAAAGAATACTTACTTTTTACAGATGCTGACTGCTTTCCTAATTCAGAAAATTGGATAAAAGAAATGAGTTCTCATTTCACTATGCACAAAACAATTGTTTTAGGATATGGCGCTTATGAAAAAAAGCCCGGTTTTTTAAACAAACTAATCCGATTTGAAACTTTATTAACCGCTACACAATATTTTTCTTGGGCAAAATTAGGAAAACCCTATATGGGCGTAGGAAGAAATTTAGCCTACAAAAGAGAAGAATTTTTCAATACAAACGGCTTTATTAACCACATAAAAGTGCGCTCAGGCGATGACGATTTATTCATCAATGAAGCAGCTAACAAATCCAATACCACTATTTGTTTTTCAACTGACAGCTTTACTTATTCTATTCCTAAACAAACCTTTGGAGAATGGTTTACCCAAAAAAGACGGCATACTTCAACCGCTAAATTATACAAAGCTTTTGACAAAAACCAATTAATCCTATTCTATCTAAGCCAATTTTTATTTTTCATTACACCTATTACCTTGTTAGCTATGCAATACCAATGGATTATTGTATTATGTGCTATAGGTGTTCGCTACTTAAGCAGCTGGATTTCACTAGGCTTTTCCGCTGGAAAATTAGAAGAAAAAGATGTTATGTACTGGTATCCTATTCTTGAAATTATTTTAATTTTCACACAACTAAACATGTTTATCAGAAACCTCATTTCAAAACCTGTTACTTGGAAATAAAAAAACACATAGAAAAAGCCATAAAAGGAGATCAAGTAGCCTTTACATATTTATTAGATAAATACTGGAATGAGGTCTATGCCTTTATGTTACAACGCACCGAAAATGAAACCGATGCGGAAGACATCACCATAGAAACTTTCTCAAAAGCATTTGACAAAATAAACAGCTACAATTCTGAATTTCAATTTAATACATGGCTCATTGCAATAGCTAAAAACGTACATATTGATTTATTAAGAAAAAAGAAATCCTCCCTATTTATAGACATTACTGATGAAGAAGATCACATTGCTTATGCCATAGCAGACAACTCACCTTCAACAGAAGACCAACTTATTACCGAACAAAATCTGAATCGTTTACTTCAATTTATCAAGCAACTAAAACCCGCTTATCAAGAAGTTATTCAGATGCGCTATTTCCAGGAAATGACTTATCAGGAAATTGCTGACGACCTGAACGAACCATTAAATAACGTAAAAATTAAGATTCTTCGTGCTAAAAAACTATTAGCAGATATTATCAAAGAAGCATAATTAAAAATATTTTATTACTTTTTTCCAGACTATATATAAATTATACCATTTAAACTTAAAATATACTGGATTAAAAAATAAAGTTCTCGATACGTTTTTTTTCATTTTAAAGCAACTCGAACAAAGGGTTGAGTATATAATTGAAATAATCATTAGTTCGAGCGCGAAACATACCCAGAACCAACGCTAATTTTTATTGCTTTTGTAGATGTGCTATTTAAAAAAATCAAAGTTTAAAATGGTATAAAATACATTTTTAAGAATAAAACAGCAATAAAAAGACTGTTCTAAACTTTTAGGACAGCCTCTCGTTATTCTCTCTCAAAACTTTACGAAAAAACCATAATAATAGAAGTAGAGCAGTTCCGTTCAACAGAGGTTTCATTATTGGCTCTTCCATTTCCAAATAGCAAGTCCATTTTCTGATAACTTTTTAGAACGATTATTTATTTCTTCAATATCCCACTTTGGCAAATTACTTTCTTTAAGCTTTCTCGATAATGCAGAAACTTCTGTATAAAGATTTATCTTTTCTGCGAATGGTTTCTGTCCAAATGTACTGTTTGCAGGGCTACTGTTTAAAAGCAAGTTGCCAACAGTATTAATTACAACTTTTAAATTCGGATTTTCTGCATCGTCTTTTAAATATGTTGCCCAATGTTCATTTAAATTTTGGGGCAAAATATGCTCAATAGTATTAATTGTTGAATAATCTGGATATTCTTTAAACTCCTGCAAATATTTGTCTAACTCTTGTAAAATATGTCTTGCAAAATTTAATTCTCGCTGATTGTAAAGTTCTTTGGTTAAAAAAGCATCTTCAAACTCTTGGTTTGATACCCATAAACTTTCTAATTGAAATTTTTTCTCAATGGCTCTTGACTTGTCCGGTTCGTTGATAATATCGTTTAATAAAGAAGGAAAAAATGTATCAAACTTTGTGACACGTCTATTTCCAAATTTACTACGAACTAATAATACATAAGTTTCTTGTAAAAGATCAATGGTATCAGTATCAGATAGGTTGTTTAACTCGTAACTTTTTAAAACACTCATTAGAAATGGTGTAATTGAAGTCATATTAGTTTGTGAAATATTATAAAGTAAACTTTTTATTCTTCCGTCTTTATGAGGAAATTTCAAAGGTTGTTTTATATTATTGTAATACTTGGCATTTTCCAAAATATCATTTAGCGTTGCCACCGCTTTATCTTTTGTAATTTTCTTATTTCGGTTTTTAAAATGAACATACATTCTTCGTCCTTGTCCAATTCGCTTTTTTTTCTCCAATTGAAAACAAGTTGATAAGATAATCTTCAAAGTTACCTTCTCCAACTTCTTTTCTTGCTTTTAGCCAAAAGTCATTATGAAGTTTTTCGTGTTCATTCGTACTGTCATTTAATATTGGCTTAAAAATATAATTACATAATAATTCTGATGCAGTCAAAGGCATTCCTGCATCGTTTAAACTTTCAAAAATTGCTTGTGCATCATCTTTTTTTTCGTCCAATGGTATCCAGACAATTGTAAGGGATTTTGTAATTACTTGAAATAACTGCCATAGGTCTTGAACATTATAAGTTTTAGTTCTCTTGTCATAGAACTTAACAAATTGATCGATTTTATTTGTGTCAGGAAAGTATAACTTTTGGTCTTCTACTAAATATGGACTACTTGGATTTTCAAGGAATACGGTTTTATATGTAGGGTATCTGTCGCCTTTACTACTAAAAACTTTTAACTTTAAATAATCGTCTCCACCATTAACATTATTACTCAACAATTTATCAATTTCTGCACAGTAGTTTTGTGCTTCCGATGAAAGATGACTTAAATTGTTTAGTGATTTCCTTATTAGTCCTAAAAGTAAATAGATTGTTGTAATTCTTTGTTGTCCGTCAATGATTAAATATCTTTTTAGGTTTGGATGTGGTGCATTGCTTTTTTCTAACACTACAACTGGTCCAAAAAAATGTTCTTCATCTTCAAAGTTGTTGTTTTCTAATGCTGGTAAAATTTCTTCATAGATATCGTCCCACAATTTGTCCCATTGCTTTTTCTCCCAAGCATATCCACGTTGAAAAAATGGAATTTCATATCTAACATTTGTATCAAATATATCTTTAAAACATCTGCTTATTATTTTTTGTTCTTCTGTCATTTCTTTTTAGAATTTTCTGTTTATATAGGGTCTCGTTTTACATTATCACTAACGACAATCTATAAAAAAACCTCACAAACCCTGTCAAATATAACTAAAACAATTAATTTAAAATAAATTTCGTATTTTTAAGTATATAACATATCCAAGGAATCTCCCATCATCAACTACAAACAACCAATTTAGAAGACAAAATAGCTCTAGATAATCCAATACGTTTTATAGATGCTTTTGTTAGACTAATAAATCTTAATAAAACAGGACTTACGACCGTTGTTTTAAAAACCGAAGATCGTCAGAGTTTCAAGAACAAATCTTTCTTAAAATCTATTTGTATGGCTATTTAAACAACATTCGTAACTCCATAAAGTTAGAAAAGAGTCCATCCGAAATATCGAAATGCAATGACTTTTAACCTATATTCGTCCGAATTAGCATAGCATTTCTGATTTCAGAAAAAACAACCCCAAAGCACTCTAAAAACTCTTTAAATTATTTGTTTCGTTTTTTAAAAATACTGATTTAATTGCAGACGAAACTATCTTTATTAAGGGTGCTAAATCTAGAGCACATAACGGTAAAAAATCTAATTTTAACAAAAAAAAATAGACAAACATTTGGCTTATATTGAAGCCCGAATTCAAGAATACTTAGATCAATTAGATCAAAATGATAGCCAAGAAAATGCTGCCGTTATCAAAAACATTCAACAAAAGATCGAGCCCTTAAAACCCAAATTCCACATTAGGAAAAAATTCAACCAAGTGACCAATCAAAAAATAAGCGATTTTTTATATTCTTGGATTTTCGATAATTTCAAATTCGACAATTTTACTTTAGATATAAACTCTTCTGTAATAACAAGATATGATACTCAAGAAGGAGCAAAAAAGAATACAACCCCTCTAAGAAAGGCAAATTATCACACCATACTTTAATAACTTTTACAAATGATATGAAATTAGTTCCAGATATGTAGTTGCACAGTGGAGATAGTACTTCTACAAATAATTTTTTTTCTTTTTTAGAAAATACGTTATCAAAATTAAAAAACAAAAACGTTAGTTTAATTCGATTAGATAGTGGCTTTTTTTCAAACGAGATAATGGATTATTTAGAAACTTCTAAAAAGAATTACATCATTGCGGCTAAATTTAATCATTCAACTCAAAGGATAATTAACTAATCTAACAATTGGATTATTTTAGATGACGGTATTGAGATTTGTGAGCAAAATTATAAGGCTAAGTCTTGGAAAAAATCAAGAAGAATGGTAGTTGTACGTCAAAAATTAAAAGAAAAAACCAATGCGCCAAGTAAAATATGAAGTCTTTTTCCTGAGGATGAGATTCACAAAAACTACAGATACACAGCCTATTTTACAAATCTAGAATTTGCTCCATCAGAAATCTGAAGATTCTATCGTGGTAGAAGCCATGCTGAAAATAAAATAAAAGAATTGAAATATGATTTTAGCTTTAACAGCTTTAATTTGAAAGATTTTTTCCCAACCGAAGCAGCTCTTATTTTTACTATGATAGCTTATAATTTAATGTCTCTTTTCAGAACATTTGTTTTACAAGAAAAAACTCAGAAAACACTAACAACATTGCGATATAAAACCTTTGCTATAGGGGCATATTTTGAAAAACAAAATGATAGGCTTGTTTTGAAAATTGCACTTAACAAAAAAGAAAAGCTTGGTTCAGTGGTCTTTGAAATTATAACATCACCTATCCCTTTGAAATCTCTAATGTGTAATTTGAATTAAATATTATTTTTCGCAATAAAACTATATAAAGATACATAAAATACGCATTTGACGTGTCTTTTAAAAAGCATTGATTTTAAAGGCATTAGCTAAGCAAACCTAGTTTTGTTTGTTTATCCTTGTAATCATCGCTGAGTTGCGTATATTTGTGTGTTGGCAGTAATTATACAACAGAACGAAAAATTGAGAAGTAAAATTGGAAATTATAAAATAAATTATAAATTTACGATTAACTTTTTCCGAGTAAGTTTGAATGAAAATTTATCCGGAGATGGCAGAGTGGTTTATTGCGCTTGTCTGAAACACAAGTGAACGTTAATTCTTTCCACGGGTTCGAATCCCGTTCTCTCCGCTAATTTTTAGTTATGGCTCCTTCGGGAGCCATTTGGGATTTATAAAACATAACAAATTAATTTTTAAAACAATATTATGGGAATTTGTAGACTTTGTAAGAAAGAAAAAAAATTAATTGAGGCTCATATAATTCCAAAGTTTATGTTCAAAAAAATGAAAGATGAAAATCACACTTTTTATGATATAACATACAATTTAGACACAAAAGAAACTAAAAGTAAAAAGACTCAAAAAGAGGATTATGATAAAAACATTCTTTGTGGTGATTGTGATAACGGAATTATTGGAGGAATTTATGAAGACTATGCAAAAGAAGCTTTGTATGGTGAAAACTTAAATCCAGAAATTGCGCCAAAATGTAAAAACTTCAAAAATCCACACGATGGAGCTGAATACTCAATTTGTAAAAATATAGATTACACAAAAATGAAATTATTTTTACTTTCACTTTTATGGAGAGCAAGCATAACAGATAGACCAACTTTTAATGATGTAAGTATTGGAAGCAAACACGAAGAGATTCTTAGAAAAATGATATATGAAAATACTACTCCTTTAGAAACAGAATATCCGATAATTATTACCTCGTTTATGAGAACAGAAAATAAACTTGACAATATGATTTTCCAGCCTAAAAGGATTAGAACCAAAGGTGGTTTAAATGGGTATTCATTTTTAATTGACAGTTTAGAATTCATATTTTTTGTAAATTCAGTAAATCACAAATTACCAGAATATGTATTAAAAAGCACAATAAAGCAAACTGGAGAATTAACGACTTTACATTTACCTGTTGGAAGTGAAATAGAATTTTTAAAAAGATTTTAGAAAAATAACTACTGCCAACAAGCGTTTTGCAAAAATGCGGGTTTTGAGCTTAATTTAAAGTTTGTTTTGTATCTTTGAAATCAGTGTTTAACGGAAAGTTCAGGCTTATTTAGTCCGCATCTTCGCAAAGCGCTGGGACGTTGTGCTTAATTATGACGAACATCTAAAATTATGACAAAAGGATATAATAAGGCAGATGCTTTTGACAAACTATATTGGGTTCTAAAAAAGGAAGAAGTAAAAAATCGAGCTTGTGTATTTTTGAGTCATAAAAAGAAGATAAACCTGCTTGTAGAAAAATTGCAGAATATCTATCAAAAGCTGGAATAGATTATTATCTAGATGAAGAAGATAGTAACCTTCAACAAGCTGTTGGTTCTGATGACGCACATAAAATAACAGAAAGTATAAAAAAGGTATAATTGAGAGTAGTCATATGCTTGTTGTGGTTTCAGAAAAAACTTATAAGTCACAATGGGTTCCATTTGAAGTAGGCTATGGACATTCTTCACTTGTTGATGGCACTAATGATAAACTCAAACTTTCAATATTGACTTTAAAAGACCTTTCGGAAAAAGACTTACCGACATTTATGCAAGTTGGTAATATTGTAAGAGGAACAAAATCTTTAAATCGATATATTTCTGAAATATCTAATAAACTTGAAAAATCTATGATTAACGAAACGAGATTATTTTCACACTCGGAAAATAATCATCCTTTAGATAATGTTTTAAATTGGCAACTATAATGAATTTGACAAAACATAAAGTATTTATTAGTTATCATCACGCTAACGACCAATGGTATAAAAATGAGTTATTAAGATTAAATAATTTACATAATATCTTCATTGATGGTTCTGTAGATACAGGAGATATTGATGATAGATTAGACAATGAAACTATAAGACAAATAATTAGAGATAATTATTTAAAAGACAGCACAGTAACCATTTTACTTGTTGGAACTGAAACTAAAAACAGAAAACACATTGATTGGGAATTAAAATCCAGTATGATAAATGGTTCAGTGAATAAAAAATCAGGAATTCTTGTTATCAATTTACCAAGTACTGGATGTACTTATTATACTGCAACTCATTCAGGTGAAAAAGAAATTGTTCACCCAGAAAATAAATCTTGGACATCAATTGATACAAGAGCTGAATATGAAAGGAGATACCCTTATTTACCCGCAAGAATAATAGATAATCTCTTAAAAACAGAAGCTAAAATCTCGGTAGTTAATTGGAATGAACTTAATATCGAAAAACTTAGATTTTTGATTCACGCAACATTTGAAGATAAAGGAAACTGCGAATATGATTTAAGTAGAACAATGAAAAGGAATAACTCATAAAATTAAACAACAATGGCAATTGCGAAACTATCAGAAACTAAATTTAAAATAAATCTTGGTTTTTTAGAATTAGAAACAACTTGGGAGATTGACGAGCTACAAAAGAATGCAGCTTGGGAAATGTATGTTGAATTAGCTACTAGAATAACAACTGCTGAATTAAAAGAAAATGATGGGCTCTTAAGAGAAGCTTTAACCTCATTAAATTCATTGTTTGCTACAACAAGAGAACTACTTAAAAGATGTGGTCCACATATAGCCACACCTGGAAATCCTAAAGACACAACACTTGGACATCTTGCTGTTAACATTTTAAATAAAGTATTACGTCCTTTATTAGCTAAATGGCATCCGTTACTATTGGACTGGGAACAACAGAAACCAATTGATAAAACAACAAAACAACACGAATTAGAATGGGAATACAATAAAGAATTGAGAGAAGCTTTAAATAAAATAAGAATGCAGTTAATTGAATATGCAAACGTATTAGGAACTGTATCAGGAGTGGCTAATTTAATAGAAAATAACTAAGCACAACAATGGCTATAAGTAATTGCTTGTTCTCGCCTACTTCTGAAAATCCTCGCGGATTTTCAGTTTGGTGCGTACTTGCAAAGTTAAGTGCTAAATCACGCAACTACTCATAGCCGAGACCGTTGTGCGTAATATTTCTGGACAATCGTACTAAATATTAAACTAAAAATACTTACTTTTGATACTATCAAATGATACTATCAAAATATGAAGCCACCATACGAAATAACATCTTTAATTTTAAAATACATTTCCTCTATTTCTGAAAAAATTGGAGAAGTAAACGCAAAATATTTAGTCAAAACTAATCCAAGTTTACGAAAACAAAATCAGATAAAAACGATACATTCTTCATTAAGTATTGAGGGAAATACTTTGTCAGAAGAACAAATTACTGCAATACTGGAAAACAAAAGAGTTGTTGGACCGCAGAAAGATATAATTGAAGTACTGAACGCTTTAGAAGTGTATAAAAATATAAATACTCTTAAACATAATTCCGAAAAAGACTTTTTAAAAGCACATAAAATGCTAATGAAAGATCTCATTGAAAATTCGGGAAAATATAGAACACAAAGGTGTTGGAATTGTAAAAGGTTCAAAAGTTGAGCATGTTGCTCCTCCCTACGAGAATGTCCCATTTCTAATGAAAGATTTATTCCAATATTTAAAGGACAAATCTGAAATTTCCTTAATCAAAAGTTGTGTTTTTCATTACGAAATGGAGTTTATACACCCATTTATGGATGGAAACGGAAGGATGGGAAGATTATGGCAAACTTTAATTTTGATGGAAGAATATCCTGTCTTTGAATTTTTACCTTTTGAAACTTTAATCTCAAAAAAACAAACAGCTTATTACAGTTCATTATCTGCCTCTGATAAAGAAGGAAAATCAACTAAATTCATTGAATACATGCTAAGTATAATTGACCAATCTTTGAGTGAACTTTTAGAAAACTCAACAAAAAAACTTTCTGACGAAGACAGAATTCAAGTTTTTATTGAAAATTTTGATAAAGAATTTACAAGAAAAGACTATCTAAATTACTTCAAGGATTTATCATCTGCAACAGCAAGCAGGGATTTGAAAAAAGCATTTGAAAATAAAATCATTACCAAAAATGGAGATAAAAAAACAACCGTGTACCGAAAAAATTAATACTACGCACAACAGCGGTTTCACGAAATGGCGAGAATATTAGTAAATTCATATTTGTATTTCGCTATTAAATTCTATCTTAGTGGAAAATATATCATCCCGAAGTTCTCCACTTCTCAAAGCTGGCGGGACGTCAGGCTGTGAAAAAAACTCTTTTTGAATACAATTCATCCCACCAAACTGACATAACTTTGTTTTAAACAATGCTATTTTTGAACTTACTTTGAGGTGTTTCAAAAAATATAAAGCCTATAAACAGGTTTAAATAAGTCGTTTTTATCAAAAAAAAGTCCTTTGTCTTGTAAGGTGAGTTCCAAACTTTAATTTTTGCTATTAAATCAGGGACTCCAAGTATGTTTATGGTGCGCTTGATGTTATACACTAGCATAATCAAGCTATGTTCACCGTTTACTTTTTCAAGTCCTATTAAATTGGTATGATTGTATCCCCATCGGCATCTTTCAAAAAAGAAACAAACAGTTTAAAGAGTTGCTTCAATGCATTGGGATTGTCTTTTCTAAAATCAGAAATACTGTGATAATTAGGACGAATATCTTCTAACAACCATTGCATTTCAATATTACGAATACACTCTTTTTCTAGCTTTCTGGAGCTACGTATGCCTTTTAAATAACCATATAAATAGATTTTAAGAAACACTTGATTCTTAAAACTTGGACGACCTTCGGATTTTAAAATCACTTCTGTAAATCCTACTTTTTCAAGGTCTATACTCTCCACAAAAGCATCTATAAAACGAACTGGGTTTTCAGAAGTAATTTTGTCTTCTAAACTCGATACATGTAGCTGATTACGGGAAATCCCCTGAATATGCTGCATTTTTAAAAATACGAAAATTCCCCCTTTTTAACAAACTATTTTAGCTATATTTGGTCAGGTTTGTGAGTTTTTTCACAGACTGGCGTTAGCGGTAATTTTAGCAAGATACAAATAGAAGATATTTACAACCAAAACTTAAAGCTTTCAAATAATCATTGAAAAATTGAATTGTATTACGAACACGAATTTTCAGAAAAGAAATCCGAGGACGTAATTGAGAATCCCATATATATTAACGATTTTGAAAGTGGTACTTTTCTTAAAATCATTTGCTTTGATTCTATCAACAATAAAAAGACTTATTTTCTGACTGGTATTGATGGTGTTTTTTATCTAAGAGAATCAGACGAAATAAGTAAATCCTTTATCATAAAGTTAGAAAATCAAAATCTTATAATGAGCTTAAGATTTACTTTTCTTTCATTCAACTGTGAAACAGGAAAATTGAATTGGAAAATCAGACCTGACACCGCAGAAATATTTGAGTTTTATGAAATAGAGAATGATTACTTAATTCGTGGAGAATTGGCAATACACAGAATAAATAAAAATGGAGAGATAATCTGGAGTTATGGTGGCAGAGACATTTGGGTTAATGTAAACGGTAAAGAAGAGGTAAAAATTAACTCCGACAACATTCATTTAATTGATTTTGAAAATAATGAATATATAATCGACTACAATGGAGAAACCTTAAAAGATATACCAAAAACAAACAGAAACCAAATAAGACTAAAAAATGGTGGGAATTTTGGGCATAAAAACGACCGCTAACAGCTAAGGTTTCGTTGGGCTCGAAGAGCTAACAATCAAACTCGTGTTGAACGCAACTGCTTACACTTCCTCTCACTATGAGGATTTATAGGTAAAAATTTAAGAATATACAAGAGGCATAAACGCCTCTTTTTTTTTGAAGTTATTTTATTTTCGTTTTTTATACCATCTAACTTTGAAATTTCCTCATAATACTATTTTTTTAACCCTGAGACTGCCCAAAAAGTTCGCAATCTTGTCATTTCGACCAAAGGGAGAAATCACATAATGTTGATTATAAGACTCCTCCTTGTGTAGGAGAGACAAACTGCATGTTTATTTATACCATCTAACTTTGAAATTTCCTCATCATACTATTTTTTTAACCCTTATACTGCCCAAAAATTCGCAATCTTGTCATTTCGACCAAAGGGAGAAATCACATAATGTTGATTATGAGACTCCTCCTCACGTCGGAGTGACAAACCGCATGTTGATTTATACCATCTAACTTTGAAATTTCCTCATAATACTATTTTTTTAACCCTTATACTGCCCAAAAAAATCGCAATCTTGTCATTTCGACCAAAGGGAGAAATCACATAATGTTGATTATGAGACTCCTCCTCACGTCGGAGTGACAAACCGCATGTTGATTTATACCATCTAACTTTGAAATTTCCTTATAATACTTTTTTTAACCTTGAAACTGCCCAAAAAATTCGCAATCTTGTCATTTCGACCAAAGGGAGAAATCACATAATGTTGATTATGAGACTCCTCCTCACGTCGGAGTGACAAACCGCATGTTGATTTATACCATCTAACTTTGAAATTTCCTCATAATACTATTTTTTTAACCCTTATACTGCCCAAAAATTCGCAATCTTGTCATTTCTCCCTTTGGTCGAAATGACATAATGGTGATTATAAAACTCCTCCTTCGTAGGAGTGACAAACCGCATGTTGATTTACACCATCTAACTTTGAAATTTCCTTATAATATTATTTTTTTAACCCTGAGACTGCCCAAAAAGTCCGCAATCTTGTCATTTCGACCAAAGGGAGAAATCACATAATATTGATTATCAAACTCCTCCTTGTGTAGGAGAGACAAACCGCATGTTGATTTATACCATTTAACCTTTGAAATTTCCTCATAATACTTTTTTTAACCTCGAGACTGTCCAAAAAGTCCGCAATCTTGTCATTTCGACCAAAGGGAGAAATCACATACTATTGATTATAAAACTCCTCCTTATGTAGGAGAGACAAACCGCATGTTGATTTATACCATTTAACCTTTGAAATTTCCTCATAATACTTTTTTTAACCTCGAGACTGTCCAAAAAGTCCGCAATCTTGTCATTTCGACCAAAGGGAGAAATCACATACTATTGATTATCAAACTCCTCCTTACTGAGTAACAAACTACATTTTGATTTATACCATCTAACTTTGAAATTTCCTCATAATACTTTTTTTAACCTCGAGACTACCCAAAAAATTCGCAATCTTGTCATTTCGACCAAAGGGAGAAATCACATACTATTGATTATCAAACTCCTCCTTACTGAGTAACAAACTGCATGTTGATTTATACTATTTAAACTTTGAAATTTCCTCATCATACTTTTTTTAACCCTGAGACTGCCCAAAAAGTTCACAATCTTGTCATTTCGACCAAAGGGAGAAATCACATAATATTGATTATGAAACTCCTCCTTATGTAGGAGAGACAAACCGCATGTTGATTTATACCATTTAACCTTTGAAATTTCCTCATAATACTTTTTTTAACCTCGAGACTGTCCAAAAAGTCCGCAATCTTGTCATTTCGACCAAAGGGAGAAATCACATAATATTGATTATGAGACTCCTCCTCACGTCGGAGTGACAAACTGCATGTTGAGACACTATCCTACAAAAGCAATAAAAATTAGTCTTGATTCTCGATGCGCTTCGCGCTCGAACGAACGATTATTTTAATTATATACTCAACCAGAATCCTCCGAAATTTAAGATCAACATCAAAGATTATTTTTTGTAAATTTGACAAAGAAAACAAGTTGAGAACATGAAGGCAAAATACATCAATCCCTTTACGGATTTTGGTTTTAAGAAGATATTTGGGGAAGAAGCCAGTAAAAACCTGCTTATCGACTTCCTCAATGCCTTGTTGCCAGAATATGACCAGATCAAAGAACTTTCTTTTAAAAACACCGAGCAACTCGGGCAGAGCGACCTCGACAGAAAAGCCATCTACGACATCTATTGCGAAAACGAAAAAGGCGAAAAATTCATCGTAGAACTCCAAAAAGCCAAGCAAAACTACTTCAAAGAAAGAACCATCTATTACTCCACATTTCCCATTAGAGAACAAGCCGAAAAAGGCGAATGGAACTATAACTTGAAAGCGGTTTATTGCGTAGGTGTTTTAGATTTTACCTTCGACGATTACGAAACAGAACCCGAAAGAAGCGAAGTAGTACATACCATCAAACTAAAAAACCAAAACGGAAAAGTATTTTACGATAAACTGACCTATATCTACTTAGAAATGCCCAATTTTAACAAACAGGAAAACCAATTAAATTCCCGTTTAGACAAATGGTTATATTTCATCAAAAACTTGGAAGATTTTCAAAATATTCCCACAATTTTCAAAGACGAAGTATTTACCCAAGCCTTTGAAAAAGCAGAGTTGGCAAATTTTGGGCAATTGGATTTAGACAAATACGAGAGCAGTCTTAAAGTTTACCGAGATTTAAAAGGCGTTATCGACACTGCTTTCGACGATGGAAAGATGGAAGGATTAATTGAAGGAAAAATTGAAGGAAAAATTGAAGGAAAGATTGAAACGGCTAAATCCTTAAAAAGATTAGGTGTTTCAGTAGAAATCATTACGCAGGCAACAGGCTTAACCAAAGAAGAAATAAACAAACTGTGAAAATAAAATACGACAGGTAACGACAAAGGTTTCATTCGACTCGAAGAGCCAATAATAAATTGTAATTACTGAATTCATATAAAAAATATAAACTTAGTGAAGTAAACCTCTGTTAAACGGAACCGCTCTACCTCCATTATTATGGGTTTTCGTAAAGTTTTGAGAGAGAATAACAAGAGGTATTTGATGTCTCTTTTTTGAAGGTATTTTAGAGGATTATTCAAATGATGTTCTTTACTTATGTGTATAAACAGCTTTACTCATAAAGTCAACTATTATAGTATTTTAGATTTTGGCTACCGCCAAAATACCAACAACTGAATCTTTTTTGTCAAAAATTAAGATGGCATATAAATTACCGATTTTTCAATAAGCTTCTTCCTCACATCAAAATACTCTAATCAAAAGGATAAACAACCTTTATCTTTTCGTTTGGCTTAAATTAAGCATTTTATTTTATCTTAACCCATCAGGGTATTTTTTTGCAAACGTAACAATTATGTTTTTTCATAAAGATAAGATTTTACTGAACTACCAAAAGTTTTGTACAACAAATCTAACTGTTACAAACCATCATTTTTAAAAACACAATCTCCTTTAAGCTATTTTAAAGGAGGTTGCTTTTTTTATTACATCTCAAATCACACTAAAAAGTTTAATATAAATTAATAAAAAACATAAAATTTAAGAGAATTTATATTTTTTTGGCACAATTATTTCATACAAACAATATACTTTCTGCAGAAGTTTATATTTTTTATATTATTAAAACCAAAAAACTATGTCAAAATTAAACATAAACAATAACGAGTGGTTAGAACTTGTTTTCGAAAATAAAAATAAAGCATACGGAGCTTATCAATTACGTAAGCAAGATAGCATTACTAGCATTAAAGCTTTTTTAAGTGGTATCTCCTTTACGACTGGACTTGCTGTTTTACCTATCCTTTTAAGTTCCTTTAAAGATAAACCTACAAACACGGACAAGCTCAATTATTTAGGGGATATTATAGTTACAGATGTTCATTTACCTAAGAAAGAAGTACAAAAACAAATTGAAAAACAACTCAAACAAATTAAAAAAGCGGACGTTATAACTCCCAAAACCTATAATTTAATCAATCCAAAAGTTGTTAAATCCACAGAAGTACCAGAAAACAATTTAACAAAACCAGATGATGTGGACAAAAATATTTCAGAAAATCCATTGGCATTACAGGGGAGTATAACTGGTGATCCGAAAGGAAATACTAGCGAACCTATATCTACCGTTAACATCCCTTCTGCTACCCCTAAAGAGCCTTTAACTCCAGCTATACTAGAGAAAAGCCCTGAGTTCCCAGGAGGTCTAGATGCTTTTATAAAAATTATAAGCAGTCGTTTTCAAACACCTGAAATAGAAGAGAGCAACACGTTTAAAATATTCGTTTATTTCGTAGTGGAACCTGACGGCAGTATTACAAATATAAGTGTTCCTAGAAATCCTGGCTTTGATTTAGACAAAGAAGCTATACGTGTTTTAAAATCAATCAAAACAAAATGGTTACCAGGTATTTATGAAGGACGTACTGTAAGAACTCAATATTCACTACCTATCATCATTCAAATTAATTAATAACCTAAATAAGATTGGAATCTCAAATAGATTCCAATCTTATATATTTTGATCTAAGAACAAAATTGTATAATATTAAATTATATGATTTACCTTTTAAGGTGAGTGGATAAATTAATATCTTTTAAACTTAGAAATTTCCACATAATAGTATTTTTTTAACCTTAAGATTATCCAAAAAGTTCACAATCTTTTTCGACCAAAGGGAGAAATCACATAATATTGATTACGAGGCTCCTTCTTACGTTATCGGAGTCACAAACCGCATGTTGATTTAGTCACTATCCTACAAAATCAATAAAAATTAGTATTGTTCTCGATATGCTTCGCGCTCGAACTAACGATGATTTCAATTATATACTCAACTCTTTGTTCGAGTTGTTTTAAAATGAAAAAACATATACAGAATTTTACTTTTTAATCCAGTATATTTTAAGTTTAAATGATATAACTATTGAATTATTTTCAGAATACTTCTCTTCTTTAAACTTTTAAATTAAATAGCTATTCTATAAAACGCCATTCTCTTGAAGAAAGTTACATTTTCAATCTACTCTTTTTATTTAAATAAATTTTATACAAAATACTCTCTATAGTAAATATATTCTAACAACAGTTGCTTAATGAGGCAATTTATCCTTTAACAACCCATATACAAAGGTTCCTAAAAGAGCCCCTAAAAGAACGATAAAAATAGCAGGAACTCCTGTTCCTAACAATATAAAAATAGGACCTGGACACGCCCCTACCAGAGCCCAACCTAAACCAAAAATGATACCTCCCAGCAAATAACGAACAACAGAAATATCCTTATCTGGGATTAAAATAGGTCGCCCTTCAACGTCTGTCAACTCTTTTTTCTTGATAAGTCGTATTCCTAACACACCTACTAAAATGGCTACCGAAATAATACCATACATGTGAAATGACTGAAACATAAACATTTCATAAATACGATACCAAGATACGGCTTCTGCTTTTGTTAAAACTATTCCAAAAAGCAACCCAACTGCAAAAAAACGTAGTAATTTCATTTGTTTAAAAAAGTAAAGGTAAAATAAAATGAGCCATAACTAATCCTCCTAAAAAAAAGCCAATTACAGCTATTAAAGAGGGTAGTTGTAAATTACTTAATCCAGATATAGCATGCCCTGAAGTACATCCTCCTGCATAAGGGGTTCCAAAACCAATTAGAAAACCTCCTAACAAAAGCAAACCTAATCCTTTATATGTAAAAACAGAATCTAAACTAAATAACGCATCAGGTAAATACTTACCATTAGGAGCATCAATTCCCATCTTTTGTAATTGTACAATTGTATTAGGATTAATTTCCACATTATGGATCCCTTCTAAAAAATGAAAGGCAATATATCCTCCTACAATGGACCCTAATACTACTGCTAAATTCCATTTTTGTTCCCTCCAATCAAAATTAAAATATTCAGCTGATCTCTTACCTCCTGTCATAGAACATATTGTTCTCAGATTTGAAGACATTCCAAAAGTCTTCCCAAAATAAGTTAACAACAACATAACGAGACCTATTAACGCCCCAGAAATAGCCCAATGCCAAGTTTGAGTTAAAATTTCCATTTCTTTTATTTTTACACAAAAATAAAAGAAATGATGTGATGAGGTAAAAAGTTATGAAAAAAAAATTAAAATCTACAAATCTATAAATATGTTCAATTATTTTCTCTTCCTAAAATAAGCAATTACATCATAATGGATACATTGCATTTTATTAAATTTTCTAGATTAAAGAAAATCAAAAAGCACCCTTTTGAGGTGCTTTCTATGAAATTCTAAGATAACTCTTTTATTAACCCAACCAATATAATGAAAAAGAAATATCTAGACCCAAGCAAAAGCTTGGATTAAAATTTCGGGTGCAAAGTTACTATTATTTTTTTCAAAAAAACAAAGTTTTTAACTAAAAAGGAATATTTTCTTACCTATTTTTGTTTTTATATTTGTAAAAAAAAAACAGAATAATGAAAAATTTTTACTTTTTGTTACTAACACCCTTTTTGTTATTAAATAGTTGTATTAGCACACGAAACACTATTCGAAACATAGATAATAACATACCTGGTCCCTCACTCGATGAGAAACACAATAGTTTTATTATTACAAAGAATGCCTCTGATAAAAAATATGCTTTTACTGAGTTTTACCCTGTAAATGTAGGCTTTACCTCAATAGAAGATGGGGAAAACAATCAGAAACGTTTTTTAAATGCTTTGGCGGGTCCAAAAGGAGAAATTATTTCATACAAACTGATAGAATCTTGTTGTCCTTTCCCTACTAATAGAGCAGATATAGGCGCAGGTATGTTAGATATTTATGAAATAACCTACCCTGGACAAAACAAACCAGTCTTAATTTATTTAAACAAATATGAAAGAGGCGAATTGATGATACCTGTAGGATTTACCGTAAAAAAATAAGAAAATAGGGGAATTTAAAACAACAAGTTTGTTTTCTTGACTCCCCCTATTTAAGTCATACTACATTCCGTAGGTCAAATAATTATACACTAAGTTTTTTTGTTCGTCTGTTATTTTTGCTTTAGGTGTCATACGGTCAACTGTTTTAGTCCATCCTGCTTTATCATGTTTTGAAGCCGGAAATAATTTATGACACTTAGCACAATTGTTTTCATACAAAGATTTTCCTTCTGCAATTTCGGCAGGCAGCTCTTTAACAACTTCTGTTTTGCTTTCTACAGAGGTAGTAGGGGCAATTGCTTTTTTTGAGCATGAAAAAAGAACGCTTCCTAAAACGATAGCTCCTATTATTTTTTTATCTAACATAACCTGTTTTTTTGATTTTGGTAAATATAAAAAAATCCCATCTTTTTCAAGGTAGGATTTTTAAATTATACGAATGTAAAATTTAATTATTATTTCACATCCATCAACTCTACATCAAATACTAAAGTAGCATTAGGTGGAATTACACCTCCAGCACCTCTATCTCCATATCCTAGATATGATGGAATTACAAAACGAGCTTTATCTCCCACTTGCAACAAAGCTATTCCTTCGTCCCATCCTTCAATCACGTACCCCTTTCCTAATGGAAAGTCGATAGGTTGTTTTCTTTTGTAAGATGAATCAAAAACCTGACCGTTTTCTAAAGACCCTTGGTAATGCACAGAAACTGTTTTCCCTTTTTCTGCTTTTTTCCCTTCTCCTTTTTGAATAATTTTATAACGTAGTCCGCTTTCTGTTCTTTCAAACCCTGCAGATAATTTGTCTACAGCTTCTTCTGCCAAACGTTTTGCTTCTTCTAATCTCTTTACACGTGATCCCTCAAATGTACGAAAAGCTTCAATAGCATTCCATTTTTCAGCTTCGGCACCTACACGAATAATTTCAACTGACTCAATTAAATCGTCTTGTAGTACTGCATCTACTACATCTTGTCCTTCTATAACATGACCAAAAACAGTATGCTTACCATCTAACCAAGGCGTTGCAACATGTGTAATAAAAAACTGAGACCCATTAGTACCTGGACCTGCGTTAGCCATAGATAACACCCCTGGACGATCATGCTTCAATGAAGGATGAAATTCATCATCAAATTTATATCCTGCATCACCTGTTCCTGTTCCTAGAGGACACCCTCCTTGGATCATAAAATCAGGAATAACACGATGAAACTTTAGTCCGTCATAATATTTTTGCCCTTGAGACTTAACTGAATTCTCTAAATTACCTTCTGCTAAACCTACAAAGTTACCAACAGTTCCAGGAGTTAAATCGTGTGTTAGCTTCACCAAAATAGCTCCTTTAGAAGTATTAAATTTTACGTAAATACCGTCTTGCATCACTTTATTTTATTAAATTTGAGAAACAAAATTACAATTTTATATTCAAATGAACATCAAAATAGTTAGCTATACCTCTAAATATAAAGAAGATTTTATCAGACTCAACAAAGCATGGCTAGAAGAGTATTTCCATATAGAGCCTCATGATCTTGTCACTTTTGAAAATATAGAACAAGATATTATTCAAAAAGAGGGAATGCTCTTTTTTGTTTAATTGACAATATCGTTGTAGGTACTGTTGCAATGATTAAAACAAATCCTTTTACTTATGAATTAGCAAAAATGGCAGTAGATAAAAATTTTCAAGGAATGAAATTAAGCCCTTTATTAATGAATGCTTGTATTGATTATGCTATTTCTCAAAAAGCTGAAAAAATATTTCTTTTATCAAGTACTAAACTAATTCCTGCTCTTAATTTATATCGTAAATTCAATTTTATTGAAGTACCATTAGGTGAAACTGATTATGTGAGGGCTGATATACAAATGGAACTAAAGTTATAAATCAATGGAAGACTTAAATTATTTAGAAATAAACAGAAAAACTTGGAACGAAAAAACAGCCATCCATATCAATTCTGACTTTTATGACACTGCTTCATTTTTAAAAGGAAAATCTACACTAAATGATATTGAATTAACACTCTTAGGGAATATTCAAAACAAAAGTATTTTACACTTACAATGCCATTTTGGTCAAGACTCTATGTCTTTACAACGAATGGGAGCACAAGTAACAGGGATTGATTTATCTGATAAAGCAATAGAAACCGCTCAATATTTCAATTCTCAATTAGGATTAAACACACGTTTCTTTTGTTGTGATGTATACGACAGTCCTAATCATATTCAAGAAAAATTTGACCTTGTTTTTACTAGCTACGGAACTATTGGTTGGTTGCCCAATTTAGATAAATGGGCTCAAGTAGTTTCTCATTTTTTAAAACCTAATGGTCAATTTATTTTTGTAGAATTCCATCCTGTTGTTTGGATATTTGATAATAATTTTAAAGAAATATCCTATAATTATTTCAATATAGAAACCATAATAGAAGAGGAAAAAGGAACTTATGGCGATCGAGATTCTGATATAAAGACAAAAACCATATCGTGGAATCACCCGACATCAGAAGTATTGAATGCGTTAATTAAAAATGGTCTTCAGATTAATTCTTTTGAGGAATACGATTATTCTCCTTATAATTGTTTTAATCAAACAGAAGAATTTGAAAAAGGAAAGTTTAGAATTAAACATTTAAAAAATAAAATCCCTATGATATTCAGTCTAACAGCTAGTAAAAAATAGTACCTAAGACAAAAAACATAATTCTATACAAACATCATAAAAATACAACATTCAATGAAAAATATTTTTACTCTTTCAGACAATGAAGAATTAATAAATCGTATTGCAAAACTAACGCCCGAAACGCAACCTTTATGGGGTAAAATGACTGTAGATCAGATGATGAAACACTGTATTGCTCCAATAGATGTTGCTACAGGTGATTTAGTTTTAAAAATCCCTTTTTAATGAGTTTATTAGGAAAATTAATGAAAAACAAAGTTTTAAATAACGAATTTAAGCATAATAGTCCAACTGCTCCTCAGTTTATTTTCAAAGAAAAATACGATTTTGAAAAGGTAAAGTTAGAGTTAATCCAAAAACACGAAATTTCAAAACGGAACCAAAGTTATCAAACTCAATTTTCATCCTTTTTGGGGTAAATTAACAAATGAAGACTGGAATAAGCTCCAATGGAATCACTTAGATCACCATCTAAGACAGTTTGGCGTATAATTCAAGAAATAACAATCATTTAAAGTTAACAGAAAGTTTGTAACTTTGCCATCTTTAACTTTTTGATTTAAAAAATGCGTATTGATATCATAACCGTTTTACCTGAGCTTATGCAAAGCCCCTTTGAAGGTTCTATCATGAAAAGAGCCATCCAAAAAGGATTAGTAGAAGTTCATTTTCATAATTTAAGAGATTACACCTCTGATAAACGTCGTAGCGTAGACGATTATCAATTTGGAGGCGGTGCTGGTATGGTAATGATGATAGAACCTATTGATAAGTGTATTTCTAAACTAAAAGAAGAACGTACTTATGATGAAGTTATTTACATGACTCCTGATGGTGAAACATTACGTCAGCCATTAGCAAACAAAATGTCTATGTATGAAAACATTATCATTCTTTGTGGACACTACAAAGGAGTCGATCAAAGGGTTCGCGATTTACATATTACAAAAGAAATATCTATAGGTGATTATGTTTTGAGTGGCGGCGAAATTGGAGCTATTGTTTTGTGTGATGCTCTTATACGCCTAATACCAGGTGTTTTAAGCAATGAAACCTCAGCACTTACTGATAGTTTCCAAGACAATCTTCTTTCCCCTCCTATCTATACACGCCCCGCTGAATATAAAGGGATGAAAGTACCTGATGTGTTACTTAGTGGACACCAAGCTAATATTGACAAATGGCGTGAAGAAAAAGCATACGAACACACTAAGAACAGAAGACCTGATCTTTTAGATGATTGATAAGAAGCTTTGTGAAACCCCAAAAAAGTTTCACAAAGTCCCACTTTTATTTACGTCCTTTAAAATGATTCATCGTATCATAAATACCCAATACATTATCCATAATCCATTCATAAACAGACAAAGGAAATATCCCTTGAGCTAAACGAATGAACCAGTATGGTAAAGGCATTGCTAGGATTCGAGTTCTTTTTCTATAGCGCAAATAATTTTTTCGGCTGTTTTTTCGGGTTCTAATATGGGCAATACTTTTGACTGAACTCCATCAAACATACCTGTATTAATATAATACGGCATAATAGTGGTTACAGAAACGTCTTTTGTTTGTTCTAGCAACTCTAACCTAAGGCTATCACTCCACCCCACAACTGCCCATTTAGAGGCTACATAAACTGACATTTTAGGACTGGATACCAATCCAGCCGATGAAGCAATATTACAAATAGCACCATAATTTTGAGCTAACATACCAGGTAAAAACACCCGTGTTGTCTGCATCAGAGCCTCAGCATTAATCAACAGCGTACGAGATATTTCACTAGTTGTATGATCTAAAAAGTGTTTTCCAACTACAATTCCTGCATTATTTATTAAAATATCTATTATTCCTATTTCTTTTTTATTTGATTCGCCAATGTTATTACCTCTTCTATTTCTGATAGATCAACAGTATAAATCTTTATTTTTGATTCGAAAGTAGCAAAATCTTTTTTTAATTTTTCTAAGCCTTCTTTATCTATATCCCAAATAATTATTTCTGATACACCTCGTTCTAAGGCTTTCCGAACCATTATTTTTCCTATTCCCGAAGCTCCTCCAGTAATAAGTACTTTTTTATTTTTTAATATTATTCTTGACATTAATATTTCTTTTTTTAAATATTTAATCTTATACGTGTTGAGTTTTCCGACGAAGATGAACAGGTCAAATAAAATAAAAATACGGATATATTTTCTTATAAATATAATTTTAATGATAAGGAAAAGAGAATCATTTTTATTTATAATAAATTTCTAATGTGTAGTAATACGGATCAATCTCGGTAAAATATTTTCTTCTTAAAAAAGAATGATTTCTTTTGAATCTCTTTATCGAAGAATCATAAGAAATCACTCTAAAATAATAGATCATTAAACAAAGAATCTATTTATTCTAAAATCCCGAAAGAATTTACTTTAAAAAACTCTATACCATTTATCTAATCCTAACGCAAAGCCCACAGAAGTATTTGCTGGTAAACTAATTACTCCTGTAAGATTTGTATTAGTAGTACCCATAACTACATTATAAGATGACCCTCTATGAATTATTACCACATCGCCGTATTTATGTCCTGCCGCAATAGCATTAGCAGCTGTTGGAAGTATAAAATCTGCTAAAGTAGTATTCGTTTGAAGATTACCCGACCAATTACCATCATACTCTTCATAAGTAGTAAAATCAGCAGGTAATGTATACGGAAATGCTCCTATACAAGAACAGGTATTAGGCGTATATCTTTTTTCATTTATCTTAGTTACCAAATCACCGTTATTGTCTACCACTAAATTTTTTGTTCCATCCCCAGCTGTAGATGTTGCAGCAACGTTAGCTCTTTGTTGTGTTAAACGAATCGGAGGAGTTCCTAAAGTACCTGAATTAATTTCAACTCTTCTTGAGGGAGTATTAGTTCCTATCCCTACATTTCCTGCATTAGTAATCCTCATCCTTTCGTTAAAAAAAGGAGTTGAGGCAGTTCCTGTGGAAAAGATTATTGATTTTGTATTATTTGCATTAGCAATGTGCATATCTTGTCCGCTTCCTATATAAGATACATCATTTGCTCCTCCTATATTATACGCTGTGGGAAAGTTAAAACCTGAATTATTAATTCCCATCCAAACAAAACCAGAAGTAGCTGTACCATTATTAGCTGTAGCTGAATATCCGCTTTGAGCTTGAAGCCCTGAACTTGTATTTTGAACATTAAATTGAAGAAAATCATTAATATTTCCTGTTGCATTTACAACCGTTTGAACCCCTGTTGTTCCAGCCGCTACATCAAGTTTGCTCGCAGGAGATGCCGTTCCGATACCTAAATTCCCATTACTTAACAATCTCATTCGCTCGGTATAAGCATTAGATAAATAATCGCCCGAAGCAATTGAGTTGGTTCTAAAAACAAGACCGTTTTCAACGCCTGCTGCGTTAATATAGCCTGTGCTTCCATCATGAGATATAGAAACCGCATCCCAATCAGCTAAAGCTCTTACTGACATTCCACTTATTGCAGAACCTCCGTTATTAACTTGAAATTTACCCAATGGACTTGTTGATCCTATCCCTACATTGCCTGTACTTGTTACTCTCATACTTTCTGTATTATTAGTACGTGTTACAAAGTCAACTGCATCTGTAGTTCCTACGAAATTAGTAGAAGCTGATGTTCCCGAATTTCCTGTTATTGTCCATTGTGAGGGACCTGAACTAGCTTGGCTTGTTAATAACAACCAACTTGCACCATTCCAATAATAAAATCCAGGCACCACATTATTTGGTGCTGTTCCCGCTGTTGCTGTGTTATATACAATGGTTCCTGTTACGGGTGCTCCTCCTCCTTGCGGATTTACTACTGGAGCTGACGCATTCGAAGAAGTTAGAGCTACTTGAGGAGGAACAAAACCGTTTGTAGATGAATTTATCTCTAATGCTCCTCTAGGCTGGTCTGTTCCAATCCCTACTTGACCAAAAGAATAAGACGAAACAAAGAAAAAAAAATAATGTTTTAAGTAATTTCACACCCATATACTTATTGTTTTTAATAATCTATAAAAATATCTTTCAAAATTTACGAAATATACAAATTTTCTACAACATATAGTATTACTCAAACTTATTTATATTTTTATTCTTAAAAACACAAATAATAAAGACCTAGCAGTACTATTTTATCTTTGTTACACTTCATCATTTTCTTACTATTTTGCTTTTTTTATCTTATTATGGTATAAAAAAATAAAACTATTGTAATTTAAAATGGATCAAAAAAGTAATCTTTCGTTTTTATATCCTTTAATTCATAACCATAACATCGAAGTAAAATTGACCTGCCCAGCAAGATACTGTTCCATTTCCAAGTGTATCATTTCGGGTAATATTAACGGTAATGGAAGATTGCGATTTTGCAGCATAGTTTAACGAAAAGGTATCAGGGTATCCGCTATTGTTAAGAGCATTAAATATGATTCCCTTAGGGTTGAATGGTAATTGTGGTGAAAAATTATACCTAACCTGTAATCTTTCTGCAGTTATTGGAAAACTAGCATTAGAGGTTTGTTTTGACAATACGGTCCAAGTTACCGTGGTATTTACACCACTTATGCTTGTTACAAAAGAACCCGTTGAATTTACCGACACATTAGCACATATAGGTATTACCATACCCTGAAAGGCAGAAATTAAGGGTAAATTACTAGATTGCCAAGTAGCATTTCCATTTGCATCGGAAACTAACATTTTACCACTACCTTCACTACCGTCTACAATTCTTAATGCGGGAGAACCTGCACTACTAATGTGTAATTTTGTTGTAGGATTAGTAGTTCCTATCCCTACATTTCCTGCATTAGTAATCCTCATCCTTTCGTTAAAAAAAGGAGTTGAGGCAGTTCCTGTGGAAAAGATTATTGATTTTGTATTATTTGCATTAGCAATGTGCATATCTTGTCCGCTTCCTATATAAGATACATCATTTGCTCCTCCTATATTATACGCTGTGGGAAAGTTAAAACCTGAATTATTAATTCCCATCCAAACAAAACCAGAAGTAGCTGTACCATTATTAGCTGTAGCTGAATATCCGCTTTGAGCTTGAAGCCCTGAACTTGTATTTTGAACATTAAATTGAAGAAAATCATTAATATTTCCTGTTGCATTTACAACCGTTTGAACCCCTGTTGCTCCAGCCGCTACATCAAGTTTGCTCGCAGGAGATGCCGTTCCGATACCTAAATTCCCATTACTTAACAATCTCATTCGCTCGGTATAAGCATTAGATAAATAATCGCCCGAAGCAATTGAGTTGGTTCTAAAAACAAGACCGTTTTCAACGCCTGCTGCGTTAATATAGCCTGTGCTTCCATCATGAGATATAGAAACCGCATCCCAATCAGCTAAAGCTCTTACTGACATTCCACTTATTGCAGAACCTCCGTTATTAACTTGAAATTTACCTAATGGACTTGTTGATCCTATCCCTACATTGCCTGTACTTGTTACCCTCATACTTTCTGTATTATTAGTACGTGTTACAAAGTCAACTGCATCTGTAGTTCCTACGAAATTAGTAGAAGCTGATGTTCCCGAATTTCCTGTTATTGTCCATTGTGAGGGACCTGAACTAGCTTGGCTTGTTAATAACAACCAACTTGCACCATTCCAATAATAAAATCCAGGCACCACATTATTTGGTGCTGTTCCCGCTGTTGCTGTGTTATATACAATGGTTCCTGTTACAGGTGCTCCTCCTCCTTGCGGATTTACTACTGGAGCTGACGCATTCGAAGAAGTTAGAGCTACTTGAGGAGGTACAAAACCGTTTGTAGATGATTTTATCTCTAATGCTCCTCTAGGCTGGTCTGTTCCAATCCCTACTTGACCAAAAGAATAAGACGAAACAAAGAAAAAAAATAATGTTTTAAGTAATTTTCTATTCATATTTTTATTTTTTTAATGTTCAACAAAATTACTGTTTAAATACAGAAATACACAAAAAAAGATTCAAAACACTATAAAACAAACACTTAAATAAAAAACATAAAAAAAAGATTTAACATTTAAGTTTTTATAAATGGTGTATATCTATAAAGTTTTTATAAATCAATTATTTTAAATTTATAAATATTCAAAAAACACTATTTTTTTATAAAACAAGAATCTTAAAATAAATTCTATCCAAATTGAATTGTCTTTTTAAAACAGAATAATTATATTTGCGGCTTAGTTTGACCAACCTCTGGCGAGAATCGTGTATGTTGCTCAGGTTTTAACTTATAATTTTTATAAAAATGTCAAGTTTATTAGATTTCGTAAACAACGAATTAGTTGCAAAAAATGATTTTCCTTCATTTAAAGCAGGTGATACTATCACTGTGTACTATGAAATTAAAGAGGGAGAAAAAACTAGAACTCAGTTCTTTAAAGGAGTAGTAATTCAAAGAAGAGGTACTGGTGCAACTGAAACTTTTACAATCCGTAAAATGTCAGGTGCTGTAGGTGTTGAGCGTATCTTCCCTGTCAACATGCCAGCATTACAAAAAATCGAAGTTAACCAAAAAGGTAAAGTTCGTAGAGCTCGTATTTTCTACTTCCAGAAACCTTACTGGTAAAAAAGCTAAAATCAAAGAAAGCCGTAAATAATCTTTCTTTAACCGATAAAAAAGCTCCGAAATTCGGAGCTTTTTTATTTTAGTTTTCAATAAAACAATAGAAAGAATAGAAATTAAATAACTAGAAATATTATCTCACTTACTTTTTTACAAAACGAAGCAAATTCTTAATGATTTTATTTTCTGTTTCCATTGCAAAAAAATCATGTCTTTTAAAATTTTTTCTCGTTTTGTTCTTGGAAAACTGTCAATGTATTTCTTTTTTTAAATGATTATAAAAATCTAATGTTTTGTTTGTAAAAATCCCTTACTATTACATCCTCCATTAACCTAATCTATCAAAAACAAGATTTTAACACCAGAAAGAATGTAAGATTAATATCATCTGATTGTTTTAATTTTTCATTTATTTAGTTTATTCAAACGAATAAATTAAACTCAATTAATAGAATTTTGTTCTTATTTTACAATATAATCTTCTGATGATACCTCACTTAAATTAAAATAGCCAAAAGGAAAACGATCATTATGGGTTTGATTAATAATGTTTCCTCGTAAAGTTGCAGGAGGTGTACTAAAAGGTCCTCCCCCATTTTGTCCTGAGATACTGAGCAATTTACTCATATAATAAAAATGTTTTTCAGTAATACTTTGTATACTGATTTTTATTTTATCATTAGATTCTATTTCATCATAAAAAAGACCAAACATAACATTTCCTTGAGAAAATTTATCATCTAGTAATCTATATTCAGGAAAAGCAATTTTGCTATTATCTATTTTAAATAAATAATAATTTTTTTCTTTTCCATTATCTTGAAAAAAACCTTTAATTCGTATTTGATCTTTTCCGTTCACTCCTTTTTGATTTTCTTGTTTAATTTCAATTATTTTAGGTGTAGCAAGTAAGGTATTACTAGCAGTATAAACATCACCTTGATAAATTATTTTTAGGGTATAGGTTTGACCTACTAAGGGAACAAAGTTGTCACAAACATAATCAGTAGTACCAGGTACTTGATTAAAGGTATAAGTTTGATTAGCTGTATTTTGTATAGTTACTGTAGCATTGTTAGCAGGTAAAATATTATTAGAATAAAAAGAATTAGTAAGACTCAGTTTAATCGTTTGGTTTTGTCCTGTTGTGTTAGGAGACCATTTAAGATTAGCGTCAATTACAAGTTTAGGAGTAGCAGTTTCTAAAGGTATATCTACCACGTCTTCACAATTTGCAAAGAATAAAACAAGGACGCAACTATATAAAAATAAAAATATTTTTTTCATGGGGTGTAAAATTTATGGGGTGTATATAAATAACTCTTATTTATGTAAGTTTATTTGTAATCAATACCCGTTACGTTAATAGTAATTTAATATTTTTTGTAATGTATTTACTTTAAAATTTAAAATTATACGATACAGACGGAATCATGCCAAAAATAGATAATCTAACGGCTTCGTTAATTCCAGTATCTTTATTTTGTCTAAAACTAATAGAGGCGGCATTTTTTCTATTGTATAAGTTATAGATACTAAAAACCCATTCTGCTTGCCATTTTCTATTTGTATTTTTTCTAGGTTTTAACGTAGCAGATACGTCCAAACGATGATAAGCTGGTAATCTATTATCATTTCTTACCCCATAACTAGGCACCACTAGATCTTGATATACATATTGAGCATTAGGATACGTAACGGGTTGTCCTGATTGAAGAGTAAAATTAGCTCCAAAACTCCATTTTTCATTTAATTTATAGGCTCCTGTAAATACAATATTATGGGTTTTATCATAAGCGGAACGGTACCATTTTCCATTATTAATTCCTATTTCTTGATTATTTCTTCCAGGAGTTTGTTGTTCAGAACGAGATAACGTATAGGATAACCATCCTGTTAAGTTACCACTATTTTTTCGGAGTAAAAGTTCTAAACCATACGAACGCATTTGTCCATTTAAAACAACCTGTTCAATAGCTTCATTAGCTATCAAATCGGCACCATCAATATAATCCATTCTATTCTGTATTTTTTTGTAGAATGTTTCAACTTCTAGGGTATATATGTCGTTTTTAAAATTATTAAAATATCCTATAGCAACTTGATCTGCAACTTGTGGTTTAATATAATTATCACTAGGAGTCCAAACATCAAGAGGGGTAGGAGAAGTTGTATTAGAAACCAGTTGTAAGTATTGCACCATACGATTATAGCTTAGTTTTAATGACTGTTCAGGAGTTAACTCGTATGCCATTGCAAAACGGGGTTCTAAATAATCATGAAAAGCTATTTTTTGAAATGAACCAAAGGTTTTTTGACCAATAGGAGTCGCTTTTCCATAAATTTTTGATTCAGAATCAAAAATTACAGGATTATCATTATCATAGTAATTAATAGTAGAATTTCCCAAACGATAAAATTGACTATAACGCAAACCGTAAGAAATTCCAATTTTTGAACCTATTTTTTGTTCAACATCTAGATAAAGGGCAGGTTCAAAAGCATACTTTTGATCTAATTTTTTATAAGTTATAGGTGATTTTTGATCCGTTGGTTCTATAATTCCAGGATTAAAATCACTATAAATGGCATTTAAGCCATAGTTTAGCTTTAATTTGTCTGCTATATAATGTTTAAAATCATATTTAATATTATAATTTTTGATACCAGAGTTCCAATTAAAGCCCACAAAATCTAACCTCAAACCATAATAATAATCACTATAAATTAGAGATAAATTAGAAAAAAGTTTATCTGAATACAAATGATTCCATCTTAAATTAAGTGTCGTATTACCATAAGTATTGTAGAAGGTCTTACTAAATTCAAAAACATCACGACCAAAATAGCTTGATAAGTATAGGTTATTATTACTATTTAATTTATAATTTAATTTAGCATTTAAATCATAAAAATAAGCCGCATTTTTATTATCACTTAATTTAAGGAATAGATGAGCATAAGAAGACCTTCCTCCTACCAAAAAGAACCTCGTTCTTTTACAATAGGTCCTTCTGCCAAAAATCGACTTGTAATAAGCCCAATACCACCATTGACTGAAAAACGATTACTATTGCCATCTTTTTGATAAATATCCAAAACAGATGAAGCTCTACCTCCATATTTTGCAGGAATTCCTCCTTTATATAATTTTAAATCCTTAATAGCATCTGGATTGAATACTGAAAAGAACCCAAAAACATGTGATGCGTTATATACTGTAGCTTCATCCAATAAAACTAAGTTTTGATCTGCTCCGCCTCCTCGAACATTAAAACCCGATTGTCCTTCTCCTGCATTAGTAACACCAGGTAATGATAAAAGTGACTTGATTACATCTACTTCTCCTAATACTGCTGGAATTTGTTTGATTGTTTGAATATTTAATTTATTAACACTCATCTCAGGTTTGCGTATATTAGCCTTTTGTTTCGTATCTGTTATTACCACTTCTTTTAATTGCTTATTTTCTTCTTCTAACCGAAAATTTAATTTAACATCTCCTTTTAGTTCCAGTTTTTGGCGTTCTGTTTTAAAACCAAAAGAACTTGCAACTAAAGTATATGTTCCTTCAGGTAAAGTAATAGAAAAGAACCCATACTCATTAGTTGAAGAGGTTATTGAAGTCCCTTCAATTTGTAAATTAACACCTATTATAGTTTCATTTGTTTTAGCTTCCAGAAACAATACCACTTAAGGTAAATTTTTGTTGACTAAAAAGAAATGAATTGTACAAGGCAAGAAAGAACAGTAATATATTTTTTAAATTCATTGTATGTTTGTTTTTTAATTTTTAGAAGAGCATTTATTTAAAATTTTAAGACATATACACTTATTGTATTCTATAAATTAGTTTAACAATAAGACTAAATGTTACATTTTTTACAGAAAATATTGCTTTTTAAAATGAAATAATTTTAATCAAATTTACATTAAAATAGAATACCAAATAAAAATGTTTTATATTACGATTTAAAAAAAATCAATTCTTTATAAACATTCATTTAAAAAGGAGAAATAGCTTAAAAATTAAGATTAACAGAGAGCCTTTAATCTAACAACAAGAAAAGTTTTACAATTATATTGAATTTATTCTACTATAAAATCTCCCTTTATTTCAAGAATCATCAATTGATTGAAGCAAATTAAACATTGAAATCTCTTATCCTCTTAACCCTTTTTATAATTTATTTCATAAATTATGTTTTTATACATGATTAAAAAAATAGTATTACTAATTTTGCCCACTAAGGCTAATTCCTGATTTACTTTTTTATGAAAAGTGTATTTAATCTCAAATATCAAAATTTATCAATTGATAATAAAATTGTGGCAGGTTTAGATAAACTGGCAACAGTGCATCGTTATTTAATTTGGGAACAATCTAAAAAATGGGCTTTAAGTCCTATTCAAATTCAAATACTCATTTTTATAAAATATCATGATCAAAAATATTCTACCGTTAGTTACTTAGCAAAAGAATTTGGCGTTACCAAACCTACGATAAGTGATGCTGTAAAAATATTAGAACAAAAAGGATTAATTGAAAAAATACAAGATTCTAATGACTCCAGAAGCTATTGTATGAAGCTGACAACTAATGGATGTGAAATTGTTTTAAAAGTAGAAGACTTTACCCAACCTTTACAAGTTTTTTTTGAGAAACAAGAAATTTCAGATAAAGAAGTTGTTTGGGAATTATTATCAAAATTAATCTTTAAATTAACTCAAATAGATGTTATTTCAGTACAACGTATGTGTTTTAGTTGTAAATTTTATGAAAACAAGGAAGATGGGCATTTTTGTAATCTTATGCAAACACATTTAAAAAAAACAGAGATCAGAATGGATTGTCCTGAGCATATAATTCCATAAAAAACAGGAAAATTATTATCCTTTTTTTATATTTATTAAAAGATTTTCATAAAATTAAATCTATTTTACTAGACATACTAACACAATAAAAAAATCATTATATCGGATTGTGAAAGCTCTTTCAATTGCTTTATTTTATCAAAAACTAAGACTGTCCAAAAAGTTCACAACCTTGTCATTTCAACCAAAGGGAGAAATCACATAATTTTGATTATGAAACTCCTCCTTACTGGAAGTGACAAACTGCATGTTGATTTATTACTTTTTGGACAGCCTCTATATTAGATTGATAAATAATGGTATAAAATTAGATTCCTTATCTATTTTAAATTTATTTTTTAGTATAATCTCCCGCTAAACTAGCACCACCTCCACAGAAATACATTAAATCAAAACGTTCATCAAATTTAGAAGAAAATACTTCTGCAATTTTAGTACCATCCTTAAATTGAATGGTCATAGTAGCTTTTAAGTGGTTTTTGATTTTATTTAAATCAAGATCAATCTGGTTATTCACTAATTTACCTTTCCCTTCAAAAGTACATCCTTTAGTTGCTCCAGTAAAGGTAATTTTTACATTGTAAATACTATCGTTATCCGCTTTTAGTTCTAAAATTTGATTATATCCTTTACCATCAATACTTGTTTGGTACGTTCCGTTCAACATTTTAGATGTATAGTTTTCTATTTTTTCAAAAATATATGCCTTAGCTAATTCACCAGAAACTTCTTTTTTATCAGCATTTAACAAAGTTAAAGTATGATCTGGTTTTATAGTATAATATTCTTTAGGAGAATTAGGAATAGTAACCTCAATAATATTATTTTCTTTACTCCATACTCCATACTCAGTTAATGACGTATCATCACTGTCTAAATACAGTGTACTTTTTGCAACTTTCCCATCCTTTTTAAATGTAATATTTGTGTATATACCAGGACAATCAGCACATGGTATCGTACCGTTATACATTCCTATGAAATCGTTTTCAGAAGTGGCTTCTGTAGGATTTACAACTCCCGTCTCATTTTTTTTACAATGAGTTAATAATAATACACTAGATGCTAAAAGAATAAATGTTATTTTTTTCATGATTTGATATTGATATATGATAATCATCAACCAATAATCTTGCCAAATTTTGGTTTATTTTAAAAAAAGATTTTAATATATTTTTTTACATAATACTGACTAGGTATAAATTATCCTAATATATACTAAAATAGTACTCGTAACCATCAACTCAAAGAGGTAAATTCAAAAGAAGTAACTTTTAGTTTCAAGGGTTACAAGACAGAAGGTATTAAAAAACAAATGATACTTTCCTTAGAGGAGTTCACAAAGAAATTTGTATGGCATATACTACCCCAAAACTTTGTCAAAATAAGGCATTATGCTTTTTGAGGAATACTATAAAAAGCAATAATTTACCTGCTTAACAGACAAAATTACAAGTAGAGCTAATACAAAAAAATCCTAAATCAAAAGTAGTACCTAAATATTCCTATTGCAAAAATGAAAACCTTCAAAAAGTAGGATTTACACCTGTTGTTTTAAAATCCGAAGGTCGTCCAAGTTTCAATATCCAAGTATTTCTTAAAATCTATTTATATGGTTATTTAAATGGCATACGTAGCTCCAGAAAGCTAGAAAAAGAGTGTATTCGTAATATTGAAATGCAGTGGTTACTGGAAGATATTCGTCCTAATTATCACAGTATTTCAGACTTTAGAAAAGACAATACTAATACATTGAAGCAACTCTTTAAACTGTTTGTTTTTTTTTTTGAAAGATGTCGATGGGGATACAATCATACCAATTTGATAGGATTAGAAAAAGTAAACGGTGAACATAGCTTGATTATGCTAGTGTATAACATCAAGCGCACCATAAACATACTTGGAGTCCCTGATTTAATAGCAAAAATCAAAGCTTGGAACTCACCTTACAAGACAAAGGGCTTTTTTTTGATAAAAACGACCTATTTTAACTTCTTTTTAGCGTTTGTATTTTTTGAAACACCTCAAAATAAGTTCAAAAATAGCATTGTTTAAAATAAAGTTATGTCAGTTTGGTGGGATGATTTGTATTCAAAAAGAGGTTTTTTCACAGCCTGACGGTTTACGGCTTGGCGAAGTTTGGGGATTAGTTTACCCAAAAGTATAAATTTAAGATTAAGTTTACAAATACAAAACGGACAATAAATTAAGCCTTAAAGCCCAAATTTCGCAAAACCACTGTTGGCAGTAATTGTAATAACACAATGAATCCGTATTATTTTTTAAGATGTTTTTTGATTTCGTCTAAATTGGTTTTAGCTAAATTAGCTTTCGCTGAAGAAACTCTATAGTTTGAATATCTTGCATTCATACAAGAGTCTAGAAGCCATCTGTAATGAGAAAAACAAGCTGGAATATGAGTTCTTACAAGCTGTTTAGTCCCTTCGTGTTTTGAAATTCTTCTACTTTTTAATACAGAATTATAATAAGTATTAAAATGAGGATAAGTTGTTCCATTTTCTGTTAAAGGAAACATTTCGTGTTGAACATAATGCAATGCAGAATAAAATGAAGTTGTTACAATCCAATCTGTGAATTTTCCATCAGTAATTAGAAAATCACATACATCTTCATTGTGTTTTGCGTGAGCTTTACTCATATTTATTTTGAAGACTTGTGTTTTAGGTTGAATCCATCAGCTTTAATACAACTATCATCAACTTCGCCATCAGTATCACAAATACTTACGTTAAGTTTGTAAAATTCAGAGCTAACTTTATCCTCTAATTTTGTAAGATAATCGTAAACAGAATAAATATTATCGCTTAAAAATTCATTTTCTGGTAAAATTAACAAAATAGAAAAATCATCCCATGAGTTTATTTTCAAATAGGCACCAATTGGATTGAATTTTTCCTTTTTTAAGTATTTTAATATTTCATTTGTATGAGAACCAGAATTATTAATATTACTTTTTAATTTGTCAAAAATAAGTCTTTCTGTTTGTTCTAATGCCTCCTTCTTTCCTGTCAGATAGGCATCAATTACATGGTCAGAAGTATATAGACGTTCTGTTGGAGAAGTAAATTCCCAATTCGCAGGCGCTAATATTTTTTCAACAGTTGCCATATTTATTTTTTTACAAATATAAATTATTAGAACAAATGTACAATAGAAAGTAGAATAATTATAAATTTTAATTTTCTAATAATATTTTAAGTTCTAGTTTTTCGTCGCGTTGACCAACAATTACTACCAACCTAACCCGCTCTCTTGCAAAACCCATGTTACAGGCTGGCGTTCTTGGCTTTCGTCTTCGTTATGTTTTTACAGTAGTACAATTTATATGGTTTTCATATTTGTTCGTAAATATCTTAACTTTTCTTATTGTAGATTTGATGATTTTAAGTATCTTTGTCGAAGATGATAACCAAAGAGCAAATAAAAAATACTGGAGCGACCTTTACACCGAAAGAACTTGCAGTTTTTTTGGCTGAAAGAATTGCGTCGTATGCTCAACCAAAAAATAACCGTGTTCTTGACCCTGCTTGTGGAGAAGGGGAATTATTGATTGCAATGGGCGAAGTCCTGAATGAAAAAGCATTTGATTTTTCGCTAACTGGTTATGATGCTAATGAGCAATATTTGAGTTTTGCCAAAGACCGTTTATTTAGTTTTGGAAAGGATAAATCTGATTTAGTTCACGAAGATTTTTTACTATCTGTTGATATGTCGAGTGCACAAAATACTCCGTCATTATTTGATGAATGTACATCTTCTGTTAATAATTCATTTGATATTGTAATTGCCAATCCGCCTTATGTTCGCACTCAAATTTTAGGAACTGAAAAAGCTCAAAATCTTGCCCGAAAATTTAATTTGAAAGGCAGAGTTGATTTGTACTATCCGTTTCTAATAGCAATGACCGAAAGTTTAAAAGAAGGCGGGTTACTCGGTGTAATAACTTCCAATCGTTATCTATCAACTAAAAGTGGCGAAAGCGTAAGAAAGTATTTGTCTGAAAATTATGAGATTTTGGAATTGATAGACTTAGGCGATACGAAATTGTTTGAGGCAGCTGTTTTGCCCGCAATCTTTATCGGGAAAAAGAAAAAACAAAAATCAGCTTCCTCTGCAAATTTTATTAAGATTTACGAAGAACTTAACGGTTACAAAGGGGATTTAATTTCTGTGGAATCCGTTTATGATGTTTTAAAAAATAATCATTCGGGTTACTTTGTAACTACAAACGGAAAACGTTACAAAAAATCATCAGGAGCATTAAAATACAAAATTGGCTCAACAACTTGTTGGGAAATGTTATCAAATAATGAATCGGGATGGATTGCAAAGATTGATAAAGCTACAAAAAACAGGGTAGAAGATTTTTTTAAGGTAAAAGTTGGAATAAAATCGACTGCGGATAAAGTATTCATAAGCGATAAATGGGAAGAATTAAACGGAACAAAACCCGAAGATGAACTTTTGAAAGAGTTGATTTCACAAGAAAACATTGAACCGTGGAACGCAACGGATAATTTTGAATTGAAAGTCCTTTATCCTCACATTTCAGTAAATGGGGAAAAGCAAACGGTTAATATTGAAAAATACCCAAAGGCAAAAAAATATTTCACACAACACGAAGAAAAATTAAAAGGAAGAAAATATCTGATTGATGCTGGTCGGCAATGGTTTGAATTGTGGGTTCCGCATCGTCCCGACCAATGGAAATATCCTAAACTTGTTTTTCCTGACATAAGTTTAAAGCCTCGTTTTTACTTTGATAATGGTGGAAAAATTGTGAATGGGAATTGCTATTGGATTGTAGCAACAAAAGAATCTGATGTCGAAAAACTTTTCTTGATTCAAGGAGTTGCCAATTCAAAACTAATGACAAAATACCACGATTTGGTGTTTAACAACAAATTATATTCGGGCAGAAGAAGATACTTTACTCAATATGTAGAGAAATACCCGTTACCCGATTTTAATTCAGAAATTGCGAAAGAAATAATTGTTATCGTCAAAGAGTTAAATCATTCTAACGATAAAACAGTCATTTCTGATTTGGAAAATCAGTTAGAAATTGCTGTTGCCAAATCGTTTGGAGTTGAACCTGTTTTTACTTTGGATTAAAAACGGATTTTCCATTTTGACTTTCAAAAAACAACATTGCTATCGCTCGCTGACATTTGTAACTTTCTGCACTGACATAAGAAAACAATTCCCCTAATTTCTCGCCTGGCGAAAGTATAATTCCCTCGATTATTTCTGTTTTTGGGTTTGTCAATGCTATCAAATATCGGACATCAAAAGTTGTCAAGTTTGAATCCTCAATAACAATTTCCTCTTTTTCTGGCGAAAATTTACCCAAATCAACGGTTGGACTATCCTGAACTTTCACTTCCAAAAGTTGATTCCGAATATCAGGAAAAGCTCCATACAAAAGGTCGTTTTCATTTACTTCGTAGCCTAACAATTCAAGAACTTTCTTTTCTAATGCTTGTCCTCTGTTTTTGGTAGCCGCTGCATCTAATTTGAAACCAATTAGTTTTTCAGCAACCATTTTCTTCAATAAACTAATAGAAAACAAATTTTGAATACTCGGTTCTTCAACCATTCCCGATTTTGGAGGTTCGTAATCGTGTTGAATTTGATAGGAGAGTTTTTTGGAATCTGGGAATGAAAGGATTTTATCTTCTCGCTCGTAAATTTCTTTTCTTACTTTACCCGAAATTAAAAGTTGGTGTTTAATTGTAGGTTTACCAAACTTGCCAAATTTCTGTTCAATGTATTGAGGAGTAAGAATAATAACTGGAAGCAATTTTGTTGTTTTCAGTATCAATTCTAACAAAAACAAAACGGACATCAGTACATTTCAGACTTTCGCCCGATTCGTATTTTACCAATAATGTTTCCGTTGCTGGAATTCTATTCCAAACTTGCAGATTGTATGATGTTCCACTTGTAACGATATATGTGTCAATAAATTCACGAGCAATTTTAGGAACGCCTTTCGCTTTTGGCGGTACAATTTCAAATTGTCCTTGTTCGGCTAATTCGGGTAATAAATGTTTTTCTAAAGTCGAAGCGATCAGTTTACGAATATTTGAACCGTCTGTTCTCGTTTTACCTGTTAATATGAATGGTTGTCCAACTAATTCAGAAAAGTATTCTGCTAATGTTTCTGATTTAGTCAGCATTGCAACTGACTTTGGTGGAATTTTAAAATCTTTATTCATTCTTCAATATTTAATAAAACAGGAACTTTTGTTTTTAAGGCTTTTGCGATTTTTCGTAGATTGATGACGGAGATATTCCTTTCGCCTCTTTCAACAGAACCGATATATGTTCTGTCAAGCTCGCATTCAAGAGCCAATTTTTCTTGAGATAAGTTGGCTTCGGTACGAAGCTCCCGCATTTGGTTTCCTATTCGTTCTAAATAGGCTTTTTCATCTTTAGAATATGTTGTAGCCATTCCCTTTTATTTGGGTACAAATTTCCGAAAATAGATGCAAATAAGTCCACGGACTATGAGTATCAAAAAGAAGGTGTGTAAAATAGATTGTTTTGAAACTTTTTGGGATGAAAGATTGGTCAAGTTACAGCAATTTAGCACTGAACCGCCACTTTTGCCAAACCCGTGTTGAACTAAACCTTCGGTAGTTGCATAGCGTATTTTGATTATCTTTCAAAGATAACTTAATTATTTATTATGGTTACAAAAAAAGCCCCCTGATGATTTAAGAGAAAACAAAATCCTCAATCAAGCCAAACGAGAGGTAGAAGGCTTTAGCGAACTTATTTATCGTTTTGAGCGTAGCATTTCTATACTCGACAGAAGTCAAAGTACTTTCAGCAATTATGCTCGGCACGTGGCAGCTACAGCACTCTATTTTGCTAAGATCCCAACGGAGTTAGAACCTAACCAACTTCATGATTATTTTTTTTTATTCCCAAGTCGGTAGTGGAATATTTAGGGAGATATACTCATAAAATAGCCATTAGTAACCACCGAACTCCAAGAGGTAAATTCAAAAAAAGTAACTTTTAGTTTCAAGGGTTACAAGGCAGAAGGTATTAAAAAACAAATGATACTTTCCTTAGAGGAGTTCACAAAGAAATTTGTATGGCATATACTACCCCAAAACTTTGTCAAAATAAGGCATTATGCTTTTTGAGGAATACTATAAAAAGCAATAATTTACCTGCTTAACAGACAAAATTACAAGTAGAGCTAATACAAAAAAATCCTAAATCAAAAGTAGTGCCTAAATATTCCTATTGCAAAAATGGAAATTTGCATACCCTAGCAGTTTTTGACAAAAGAGGTTCACTGGATTGGTATCCTGAGGATAGCCAAAACTCTAATTTCTGTAAAAGTTAATTTTGTGGACAATGTATTTTCATGTTCAAGAGCGACAAAAAATACTCATAAATTCTTAAAAATAAATTTCAAAAAAACCGTCAATTACCTATTAATCTCTCCATAGTAGACGACACATAATAGGTTCTCTTTAGCAAGGATTTCATTGTTGGCTCTTTGATGCCCAACGAAACCTTAGATGTTGGCTTTAGTATTTTTTATTTAATTATTGGAAAATCAAAATCTTTATCGTAAAGGGAATAAATAATATCTTTTGTAAATTCTTCTTTGCGAATTCTTTCACCATTTGTGGTATAGGCAATTGATAAATTTTCGTCTTTATTATATATAAGAAGCGCATGTGAGCCTAATGTATCTCCTCCGTGTCCATAAAACACAATCCCATCAAACATCCAGGTTGCAATTCCTCTTCCCCAGCTATCGGTATTTCCAGAAGGCAGCATCATCTCTAAAGATTCTTTTTTATAATCTTGTTTTGAAATAAATTATTAATAAAAATATTCAGATCTTTAGGTGTTGAAGCCATGTCACCCACACCAATAACATTAAAAAAATCTATCTCTTTTTCTAATTCCTGCCATTTATTCATCTTATAATGATAAGGTTTAAACACATTTTTTGGATTTGATTTTATGGATACCAAATTTCTTAGTTTAAGCGGTTGGGCGATTTCTTGGGTGAATACTTTGTGAAATGGTTTTTTGTATTTTTTTCAATAATTTTAGTCAATAAATAATAAGCTGTATTGGAATAAGCTACTTTTTCATTTGGCTCGAAACTTACTCCTTGCTTTATTATTAAGTTAAAAATTTCTTTTTCGGTAACCTTTTCAGTTACCCATACTTGTCCCTCTTTTACGACATAACTACCCAATCCACTTGTATGTTCTAACAGGTTTTTAATAGTTATTTTTTCTGAATTAGGTATTTCAGGATAAAAATCGGATAGCTTATCATTGATTCCTAGTTTTTTCTTTTCAATTAACTTATATATCAAAGTAGCTGTAATCAGTTTAGTCACTGAACCAATTTGATATTTAGTTGTATTATTATAAATCAAATCTGGGATGTTTTTCTGCCCAAAATCTTTATTATATATTTCTTCACCGTCTTTAAAAATTGATACACTACCAGTTCCTAAATTGTTGTTTTCAATATAATTAAGATAATTACCTAAGTTCTCAAAATTAATTTTTTGTGAAAAAGATTATTTGAAATAATCAATAATAGGACAATTATGTTTTTGTTCATAATATTATGTTATAGTGTTGATGAATATTACAGCTAACCTCCCGCTGGCTTTAAGAAGTCGGGAATTTTTGTTCCAAAACCTTTCGTTAAGACTGGAAGCCAAATATATAAAATAACCATTAAATTTAGACTTAAACTCCAATTTCTTTAAACCGCTAATTGTCCTTAACTTGATTATCAATAATTTCTTTAAAGGTTTCCAGACTACAAAATCAGGGAGCGATGTCAGCTCGTGGGCGAAACGTATCGAGTATTAACACTAAATTTAGTTAATCTTGTAGGTATATCTTTTAAGATCACTTTAGATTGCCTAGCCTCTTTTCAAGGAGCTTTTTTCTGAAAATTAAACTGATTAATTGTGAAATGTGTTCCGTAGAATATATTCTCAGCAAGTCTTTTTTAAATTTATCCACTAGCAATATGTTCAAGGAATTTGATTCGTTCTTTGGTACCGTTTATAGTTTGGGTGCTTTTCCCTAACGGTCTTATAGAACCATCGTCATAATAATTTTCAATAACTTCCAGATTAGATTCTTTCCTGTTAATCCATTTTTTTGAGAGTCTATTAGAGTGTTTTTAAGTTGTAAAGCATAGGTTTCTTGGGTTTCTTTTTCTTCTTTAATTTGAATGTTTAGTTGCTGTAGCGTTTGCTTATATTTTAAATTCAATATACTGTCGTATTAGGCTAACTCTTTTGAAGAACAGATATTCATGTCTAATTGAGAACCTTCATAACAGTCAAATAATGGATTAGGGCTATCCTGTTCAATAGGATTGTATTTTTCTTTAACGATTACTTCTTTGGAATGACTTTGATATGTTCTTTTGATTGGCAGGAAAAGAGGCTGATGCCAACGAACAGGCATAATTTATATATAAAAAAGCGACCCGAAGGTCGCTCTATATTAATTTAATTTGGCTAAGATACTATTCAAAGTATCACTTGGACGCATGGCCTTGTCAGTCAATTCAAACGATGGTTGGTAATATCCTTTGATTTCTTGTGCTTTTCCTTGTGCAGCAATTAACTCAGCGTCAATTTTAGCTTCATTAGTGGTCATTTCCTCAGCGATAGGCGCAAAAGTAGCTTGCAAATCGGTATCTTTTGTTTGTTTTGCTAATGCTTGTGCCCAGTATAAAGCTAAATAGAAGTGAGACCCTCGGTTGTCAATTTCACCCACTTTTCGCGCTGGTGATTTGTCATTTGCTAAGAACAAAGCGTTGGCTTCATCTAAAGTGTCTGCTAAAACTTGTGCTTTAGTATTGTTTTGAGTTTGTGCTAAATGCTCTAAAGAAGCTTGTAATGCTAAGAATTCTCCTAAAGAATCCCAACGTAAATACCCTTCTTCTACAAATTGCTCCACGTGTTTTGGCGCTGAACCTCCTGCACCTGTTTCAAATAAACCACCACCGTTCATTAAAGGAACAATAGATAACATTTTAGCAGAAGTTCCTAATTCTAAAATAGGGAATAAATCGGTTAAATAGTCACGTAATACATTACCAGAAACCGAAATGGTATCTTTACCTTCACGGATTCTTCTTAGTGTTTCAGCCATGGCATCTTTTACATCCATAATACGAATGTCAAGACCGGTAGTGTCGTGATTTTGTAAATATTTCTCTACTTTTTGAATCATTTGACTATCGTGTGCACGCCCTTTGTCTAACCAGAAAATAGCAGGGGTGTCAGATAAACGCGCTCTAGTAACCGCCAATTTAACCCAGTCTTGAATAGGTGCATCTTTGGTTTGACACATTCTGAAAATGTCTCCAGCTTCTACTTTTTGCGTTAATAAAACTGTTCCGTTTTCATCTTCTACATTTACAGTTCCGTTAGCATCGATTTGGAAAGTCTTGTCGTGCGAACCGTATTCTTCTGCTTTTTGCGCCATTAAACCTACGTTAGGAACTGTTCCCATTGTTTTAGGGTCTAAAGCACCGTTAGCAATCATGTCATCTACCACCGCTTGGTAAAAACCAGCATAAGTACGGTCTGGGATAATACAAACGGTGTCTTCTTCTTTCCCTTCTTTGTTCCACATTTTACCGCCACTACGTGCTAGTGCCGCCATAGAAGCATCTACAATAACATCAGAAGAAACGTGGAAATTCGTAATACCTTTATCTGAATTTACCATAGCCACGCGAGGACCATTTGCTAAAGCCGTATCTAAAGCTGATTTGATTTCAGCTTCTTGCGCGTGACCTGCAATTTTAGCGTATAAATCTTGTAAACCATTGTTAGGGTTAATATCTAAAGCTTTAAAAGTAGTAGCATAGGTCGTAAATACATCAGCAAAGAAAGTTTCTACAATAGCCCCAAAAATAATAGGGTCAGACACTTTCATCATCGTTGCTTTTAAATGCGCTGATAACAATACGTTTTTCTCTTTAGCTTCTGCGATAGCTTCCTTAACAAAAGCTTTTAAAGCTGAAAGATTCATTACCGAAGAGTCGATAACTTCTCCTGCTTTTAATGGTGAAAAATCCTTTAAAATTTTTGAAGAACCATCAGCTCCATTAAAAACAATACGGAATTTACCGTCGTTAGCTACCGTAGTAGAAGTTTCAGTACCATAAAAATCGCCAGCATTCATGTGAGCTACCGAAGTTTTGCTGTCGGATGCCCAAACGCCCATACGGTGCGGATTCGCTTTTGCGTAGTTTTTAACCGCTTTAGGAGCACGACGGTCCGAGTTTCCTTCACGTAAAACAGGGTTTACTGCAGAACCTAATACTTTAGCATATTTAGCTTTGATGTTTTTTTCTTCTTCCGTTTGTGGTTCTTCTGGGTAATTAGGAACTGCAAAACCATGAGCTTGTAACTCGGTAATTGCTTCTTTTAATTGAACGATAGAAGCAGAGATATTAGGTAATTTGATGATGTTAGCTTCCAGGCGTAGTGGCTAGTTGCCCTAGTTCGGTAAGTGCATCAGCCACACGTTGTTCTTCGTTTAAAAACTCAGAAAAGTTTGCTAAAATACGACCTGCCAACGAGATATCACGAATTTGAATATCAATGTTTGCTGATTGTGTAAAAGCTTGTACTATAGGTAAAAACGAATGCGTAGCCAGCATGGGTGCTTCATCCGTTAGAGTGTAATGAATCGTTGATTTGTTTGACATTATATGGTATGTTTTATTTTCGAACACAAATATAAGAAAATCAGCCTGAAATCTTTTTGAATTTAAGGGCTGGCTTCTATTTTTATGAAATTGAAAATTAAGAGAGGATGAAAATAGGATTTTGGGAAAATTGCTTCATTGTTTTTGTACAAAAGATAGTTTGAAGGTTGTAGATTGTGGTTCAAAAACTTACTTTTATTCCTTATGTTTTCTAGTATGAAGAAAACGTATTGTTAATTAATCGTTTTTTTTGGACTTTCAAAAAAACGAAACTTACATTTATTATATGGCTTCTATTATTTGCTGAATTTCTGTTTTTTGTAATTCTTTTTTATTCTTTTATTTCTAATTATGATCCTAAAATATGGACATTTTCCATTTATTGACAAATCTTTTTCGTCATTTCCTTTTCTGAATTTTATTATTTCAAATTGGTCTGGATTAAATTTATGTAAAAATGTTATGGGTACTCCCATAAATCCATCGTAGTCCATTGGAATATTCTGGGTTTTATCTACATTGATTCCATTGTAATTGTCATATTTAGGGTAGTCTGATTCGTTACCATAATATTTTTTTATAAGGTCAATGTCTTCGTGTCGTTTAGATGTATCTAGGTTTGTTAGCCATAAACAATTATTGGGTGAAACTATTCTATTTCCTAAACTATCTATTTGAGTTTCTGTTCCGTAAAGCTCATAATGTTTAGGTACTATAAAACCTGAAACACCTCTTCCTAAATTTATTCCCAACCAAACTTTGTTTTCCTTGATTAGTTTAAATATTTCTTTATAGGTTATAACATTAATATTACCGATTATTAAAAATTCTTTTTTAAATTTAACTAATTGGGCTACAAACTCTCTAAATAAAGAAAAAGGAGGATTTGTTACAACTATGTCAGATTGTTTGAGTAGTTCAATACTTTCTGAACTACGAAAATCTCCATCGTTGTTAAAATAAATAATATCTTTTGAAGTCGGTATACTATTTTCGCTATTGGTTCCGGTATATTGATAAAAGAAACCATTTTCGGTTTTATCAGAATTAAACAAATCTATTTTTTGTTCTTTATAGCAAGATGCGATTAATTTTTTAAGTCCTAATTCTTTAAAATTTAAAGCAAAGTACTTAAAAAAATTACTAATTTTAGGATCATCACAATTACAATAAACAACTTTATTTCTAAAATGATTTTTATAATGTTGTAATTCACTCTCTATATCTGAAAGCTGAGTATAAAACTCATCGCTTTTTGTTTTTTTGCTTGTTGAAGTAATTTATTTGTTGCATTTCGTGCCATTTGTCAATATCCTTATTTATTTTTCGTTATCTGCTTAAACAAATCGCTACCTAAAACTTGAAGAGATGTTTTAGAAATCTCGATCATAATTTCAAATATTGTTTTAGCATTCCATTTTTCTCCTTTGCCTTGTGAATAAATTGAAGTTGCTTGAAGCATAATTGTTTTATCTTTATGTTTAACAAATCTATTTTTACATAAATTGGTATTAATTAGCATTCCGTAATTTGCTGAAGTTAACCTATCTAATCTATTTAACTTTCCAGAATTATATTCTAAGGTTACAATTCTTTCATCTGGTCTTTTAATCGAAATCGTTTCTGTTAGAAAATTTGAACCTTCCAAAAATAAAACATAAGGAAAATGTGATTCGGATAACATAAAATTCCTAATTTCAGATATATTTTTGTATGCTCTTTCTATTGCATTCCCAGCAGACATTATATCTTGATTATTTAATTTTCCTACTAATTTCCCTCTTAAAATATTCTCTATATCTTTCCCTTGATGTTTAGCTTCCGAAACTAAAATTATCCTCCAATTATTATTATCATCTTTTACTTCAATTATACCTCCATCGGGCTTTATACTTGATTTTGAAACAAAAAGAGTTTGTCCTAAATCTTTATCTACTTTTTTTAGAGCTTCATTTATTTCTTCTTTTTTAACACTCTTTCTGTATCGAAAAGTTAATTGAGGATATTCTTTCTTAAGTTGTTCAATAACATCACAAGATATATTACCAACCTTATTATCATGCCATTTTGCCTGATTTCCAAATATACCAACTACACCTTGAGATAGTTTATATTGATAGGTTAGTCTCTTTGATTGGTTCTTTTTATGTTTTTATATTTTTACTTCAAGTAGTTCTAGTTACAGAGATACTAATTTATAGTTGATACTCATTTTTTAGACTTTTACTACCTTATTATTATCCTCTCTTTTTTATTTTTGTAGAAAAAATGTCTTCACACTCCGTTGTTAGAGATAACCAAGAACCCGCATTAATAATTGCTAATGGGGCGGAATGCTCACGCGAATTATTAGATCAATTACTTGAATGGTCACCATTCGTAATTGTCTTAGATTCAGCTATAGAAAGAGTTCTTAATTTAGGTATAAAGGTAGATGTTTTATTAGGCGACTTTGATAGAGGTTTTGATGCTGAATCTTATAAAGAGAAACAATATCCTCTTGAAATTGTTCATACTCCAGACCAAGATAAAACAGATTTAGAAAAAGCGTTTGATTATTTGATTAATAAAGGTCATAAAGCCGCAAATGTTATTTGGGCTACAGGAAGACGAACAGATCATACGCTTACAAATATTACGAATATTGCTCGTTATAGAGAGGAATTAAAAATTGTAATTCTAGATGATTATTCAAAAATTCATTTATTGCCTCAAAAATTTGAAAAGTGGTACACTAAAAACAGTATTCTTTCACTTATTCCTATTGGAGAAGTGAAGGGTATTCATTCTAAAAATTTATTTTATCCTTTAAACAATGACATCTTAACTTTAGGTTTTAAAACAGGCAGTAGCAACTTTGTAACAGAAGATGGTATTGTAACTATTGAACATGCCGAAGGACATTTATTATTAATAGAATCCTTTGATTAATGTATTTCAATGATAAAAAAACACTTAGAGTTCACGTGCTTTATATAATCAATAAAACTTTAACTTTACATTTCTAATTTTTAGTATTAAATGAAATTTCAAGTTGTATCTAATTTTTCTCCCATGGGAGATCAACCTCAGGCTATTAAAAAATTAGCCGAAGGAATCCAAAATGACGAAAAGTATCAAACTTTATTAGGTGTAACAGGATCAGGTAAGACTTTTACAGTAGCCAATGTAGTACAAGAAGTACAACGCCCTACTTTAGTCCTAGCGCATAACAAAACATTAGCTGCTCAATTATATTCAGAGTTCAAACAATTTTTTCCTAATAATTCAGTACAATACTTTGTATCTTATTATGATTATTACCAACCAGAAGCATATATACCCGTAACGGGGACTTATATAGAAAAAGATTTATCAATTAATGACGAATTAGAAAAACTTCGTTTAAGTACTACCTCTGCCCTACTTTCAGGTAGAAGAGATGTATTAGTGGTAGCTTCTGTTTCATGTTTATATGGTATTGGAAATCCTGTTGAGTTTCAAAAAAATGTTATTTCTATTGAGAGAAATCAAGAAATTTCAAGAACAAAGTTTTTACATCGTTTGGTTCAAAGTTTATATGCTCGTACTGGAAGCAGATTTTAATCCTGGTAACTTTAGAATAAAAGGAGATACTGTTGAAGTCTTTCCTGGTTATGCAGATGATCCTTTTAGAATTCATTTTTTTGGTGATGAAATAGAGGAAATTGAGGCTTTTGATGTAAAAACGTCTAGAGTAATAGAGCGTTATGAGAAACTAAACATTTACCCTGCTAATATGTTTGTTACCTCTCCTGATGTTTTACAAAATGCTATTTGGAATATTCAACAAGACTTGGTAAAACAAGTAGATTATTTTAAAGAAACAGGTAAACATTTAGAAGCAAAACGGCTAGAAGATCGAACGAATTTTGACCTCGAAATGATCCGCGAGTTAGGGTATTGCTCAGGAATTGAAAATTATTCTCGCTATTTAGATGGTCGAGAAGCAGGTACTCGCCCTTTCTGTTTATTAGATTATTTTCCAGATGATTTTTTAATGGTTGTAGATGAAAGTCATGTAACTATTTCTCAAGTACATGCAATGTATGGTGGCGATAGAAGTAGAAAGGAAAACTTAGTTGAATATGGTTTTAGATTGCCTGCTGCTTTAGATAACCGTCCTCTTAAGTTTGAAGAATTTGAAGCACTACAAAATCAAGTTATTTATGTATCTGCAACACCAGCCGATTATGAATTACAAAAATCTGAGGGCATTTACGTAGAACAAATTATTCGTCCAACAGGATTATTAGATCCTATTATTGAAGTACGTCCAAGTGCCAATCAAATAGACGATTTAATAGAAGAAATCCAACAACGCTGTGAAGCAGATGAACGTGTTTTAGTAACTACTTTAACAAAACGTATGGCGGAAGAATTGACTAAATATTTAACCAAAGTTTCCATTCGCTGTCGTTATATACATTCTGATGTAGATACACTAGAAAGAGTACAGATCATGCAGGATTTACGTAAGGGTTTATTTGATGTGTTAATTGGTGTTAACTTACTTCGTGAAGGATTGGATTTACCAGAAGTTTCTTTAGTAGCTATTCTAGATGCTGATAAAGAAGGTTTTTTACGCAGTCATCGTTCTTTAACACAAACTGTAGGACGTGCTGCTCGTAATATTAATGGTAAAGCTATTATGTATGCTGATAAAATAACGGATTCTATGCAACGTACGATTGATGAAACGAATTATCGTCGTGAAAAACAAATTAATTTTAATACAGCACATAATTTGGTTCCAAGAGCTTTGAATAAATCTATTGAAAATCATTTATCTAAAAGTTCAACAAATAGTTCTCATCATGAACATTTTATTTCTAAAGCTGCAGAACCTGAAACGGAATATCTAACTAGACCTGAAATAGAAAAACGTATTCGTGAAAAACGAAAAGCAATGGAAAAAGCCGCTAAAGATTTAGATTTTATGCAAGCAGCAAAATTACGTGACGAAATAAAAGCTTTACAAGAAAAGTTAAATTAGTTTTTTATTTTTTCAATAAAATTTAAGATTCTTTTTTGAAAAAAAGAAGTGTGAACTATCTTTCTTTTTATTTATTTACAATTTAACGGTTGTATTATGCTTCTTTTTTTGTGTATTATCTGCTTTTTAAAACAATATTTATTAATTTAATACCGTTAACTAACTAAAAATTACAAAATGAAAAAAACTTTTTTAACATTCATTACCTTATTGGGCATTACAGCTACGGGCATAGCTCAAGATAATGCTATAGGGATACGTCTTAACGAAAACAACGGTTTTGGTGCTGAAATCACTTTTCAAAGAGATCTCTCTGATGATAATAGAATAGAAGCGAATCTTGGCTTCAAAAATCAAGGATATACAAGATATGGCAACTATAAGTATGATCAACGTGAAATAAAACTTACCGCTCTATACCACTGGGTTTTTGATATAAAAGACGGTTTTAAATGGTTTGTTGGACCTGGTGCGGGAATAGGTTCTTGGACGGCGTCTTCCTATTATAATTCAAATAATGGTAGATATGAGGACAAAACGGGAATTTACTTAATTCTTGCTGGGAATGGAGGAATTGAATATAATTTTGATTTCCCGTTAAGATTAGCAGTAGATCTAAGACCTGAACTTTATATCAGTTCTGAATACAAAGACATAACCGATAGAGGATTTGGTCCGAACGTAGGGGTAAGTGCTCGTTATTGCTTTTAAAAAAAGGAGGCTGTCCTAAAAGTTCGCAATCTTGTCATCGATCAAAGGGAGAAATCACATACTATTGATTATGAGACTCCTCCTTCGTCGGAGTAACAAACTACATGTTGATTTATTACTTTTTGGACAGCCTTATCTTATTACATTCTTTCAGGAACTTGAATTCCTAATAAACTAAATGCTCGTTGGATTGTTTCTCCCACTAATTTAGCCAATTGAACTCTAAAAATCTTTTTATCTACATTTTCTTCACCTAAAATAGATACATTTTGGTAAAACGAATTAAATTCTTTGACTAAGTCATACGTATAATTAGCTACTAACGCAGGACTATGGTTAACCGCTGCATTTTGAATAGCTTCGGGGAACAAAGCAATTTGTTTAATCAGTTCTTTTTCTTTTTCGTGTAAATTTTCTAAAAGAATATTACCTGAATAATCAAAATCTGCTTTTCTTAAGATAGACTGAATACGCGCATAAGTGTACTGAATAAATGGTCCTGTATTTCCATTAAAATCAACGGATTCTTCAGGATTAAACATCATTGTTTTTTTAGGATCTACTTTTAGCATATAGTATTTAAGAGCTCCTAGACCTATTATTTTATATAAATCTGCTTTTTCCTGATCTGTATACCCATCTAATTTTCCTAATTCTTCTGAAATAGATTGTGCTGTAGATGTCATTTCTGCCATTAAATCATCTGCATCTACTACAGTTCCTTCACGTGATTTCATTTTACCTGAAGGTAATTCAACCATACCATAAGAAAGATGATACAATTGCTCAGCCCAATCAAATCCTAATTTTTTTAGAATTAGGAACAATACTTTAAAATGATAATCTTGTTCATTTCCTACTGTATACACCATTCCTCCTACATCTGGAGTATCTTTTACACGTTGAATAGCTGTTCCTATATCTTGTGTTATATATACAGATGTTCCGTCTGCACGTAAAACCAATTTTTCATCTAATCCTTCCAGACGTTAGATCAATCCAAACGGATCCGTCTTCTTTTTTATAAAAAACTTCTTTTTGTAATCCTTCTTCTATAACATCTTTTCCTAACAAGTAGGTATTACTTTCATAATAATACGAATCAAAATCAACTCCTAAATTTTTATAGGTAACACTAAACCCATCGTATACCCATTGATTCATTTTTTTCCAAAGAGCAACTACCTCAGCATCACCGGCTTCCCATTTGCGGAGCATTTCCTGTGCCTGTAAAATAGATGGTGCTATTTTTTTGCTTGCTTCTTCCAGTGTGTCCAGCTTCTATTAGATCTTTTATTTCATTTTTATATTGTTTATCAAATTCAACATAAAAATGTCCCACTAATTTATCGCCTTTTAAGCCTGTTGATTCTGGTGTTTGATTCTTTCCTTCCTTTTGCCACGCTAACATAGATTTGCAAATATGAATACCGCGATCGTTTATAATTTGTGTTTTATAAACTTTTTTTCCTGATGCTTTTACTATTTCGGCCACGGCATAACCTAATAAATTATTACGAATATGCCCTAAATGTAAAGGTTTATTCGTATTAGGCGAAGAATATTCTACCATTATAGCCTTATCTCCTTCTATAGGTGTTTTAAAACCAAATTGTTCAATTGTTCTAGCTATATTAAAAAAATCTACATAATAACGGTCGGCAACTACTAGGTTTAAGAACCCTTGTACCACATTAAACTTTTCAATTTCGGCTACGTTTTGAACTAAATAATCACCTATCTTACTTCCTATTTCCACAGGATTCCCTTTTATTAGTTTTAATAAAGGAAAAACAACCATGGTGATATCTCCTTCAAATTCCCTACGGGTAGCCTGAAATTCTACTTTATCAAGTGAAACCTCAAACAATTGCTCTACTGCAATCTTAATCTTTTCCGTAAGAATTTGTTGTAATGTCATAATTTAATTATTTTTTTAAGTATACAAAGATACTATTTAAATAGAAATTCACTAAATTTATATAGCAAGTAGAATTCGAGGTTTTTAAAAAAACCTCCCAAAAACAAATTGAAGGATCTAAAATAAACATATTTATATTTTTATCAGTTTTTTCCTATATTTAATATAAGTTTGCCGTCTCATTTTTAAAGAATTGTACCATGCTCAAAAGATATCTACTCTTATTGGTCTTTTTTATAGACTTTTATTCTAATGCGCAATTTATTTCTGTTGAAACAAATCGAACTCCTGATGATTTAGTACGCAATGTATTAACACAATCTGTCTGCATAAACGTCTCTAATGTCAAGAGTTCTACAGGAACGAACTTTGGATCTACAAATGGCATTGGTTCTTTTAAAAATACAAATCCTGCTTTTCCTATTAGTGAAGGAATCATTTTGAGTACAGGGAATGCCCTAAAATCTACGGGTCCCAATACATCAAGATTACAGGACGGAACCGACACATGGCCTGGTGATAGTGATTTGACTTCTGTATTTACAACTGATCCTGCTTTTCCGCCAATTTTTTTAAATGCAACGAAATTAGAATTTGACTTTACCTCTTTGAGTTCTCATATTCAGCTTCCTTTTATTTTTACTTCTGAAGAATATGGCACTTATCAATGCAATACCTATGATGGAATTGCTATTTTACTAACGCATCCTGATGGAAAGGTGGAAAATCTTGCTTTAGTACCTAATACAAATCTTCCTATTTCTGTGGAAACAATCCGTAATAATTTATACAACTCTAGTTGTAATTCAGCTAATTCAACCTTTTTTGGTAGTTTTAATGGAGGAATTAGCACTAGTACTTCTCCTATTAACTATAATGGGCAAACGGTTTTATTATCTGCTACCAAAGATAATTTAATAAAAGGGGCTACTTATCATCTTAAAATTGTTATTGGAGATAGAAATGTAACTAGTGATGATTCTGCTATTTTTTTAGGTAGAGCCAACTTTTCTTTAGACACCTCTCCTTTGGGACCTGATCTAACCCTATGTAATAACGAGGGTATAAACGAAACATATACATTACAATCAGGACTAGATAGCTCCTTATATGATTTTGAATGGAGAAATCAAAACAACAATCCTATTGGTACAAATGCTCCTAATTTAGTTCTAAATCAAGCGGGAAGTTATCGTCTGATTTATTATATAAAGTCAACTTCTTGTATTGCTGGACAGGATGAAATTAAGATTGGTTACCAGAGTGCTCCATCTAGCGTAAATCCTAAAGTTTTATATAAATGCAATACGAATTCAACTAGTTATGATTTTGATTTCAGCTCGAATCAATCTTTATTAAATCCAACAGGTGCTCTAACAATTAGTTTTCACGACACATTGTTAGATGCTCAACAAAATATTAATTCTATAGGCAATAATTATAACGTTGTAGCGAGTACGCTTCCTAAAACTATTTGGACCAGAATTCAAAATGCAAATGGTTGTTATAATACAAAATCTTTTGATTTACAACTAACCCCTTCTCCTTCATTAATTAAACCCACAGACATTACAAAATGTGAAAATACTTTTGGAAGTGGGCAAATCTTTATTTCTACACAAGAATTTTCAATTCTAACGAATAAGTTATTGAACGGATTATCGAGTTCTATTTATCAAATAAATTATCACTTACAACCTGATTTTAGTGATTCTCCTATAGATATAAATAAACCTTTTTTAACAGGTAATAGGACTATTTATATTAAATTATTTGTAAAAACGGAACCCAATTGTTTTGTTACGGAATCTTTTAACGTTATCGTAATTTCACGACCTACACTAGAAGTGATAAAAGATCAATATGTTTGTGTTCAATATATCCTACCAGAGCAACCTAATGGAGCTCAATATTGGTCTGGTCCTAATCAAACAGGCATTAATTGGCCTGCAGGAACTAACATAACAATAGATGGAACATTAGTATATCAATATATAAGTAGTGGAAATCTTAGTGATTGTTATATAGAGAATGCTTTTACCGTACATGTTGTAAAATCAACCCAATTAATTCCTACTACCTTAACAAGTTGTGACAGTTATATTATTCCTGGCCCTCGTATTCCTGGATCAAAGTTTTTTTTAGATAGTGCATTAACTCAACAAATACTTCCTGGTACTAGCATCAGTACTATTGGAGAAACAACTTTATATGTAAGTTATGTCTTTTCTGATCCTAATTGTCCTCCTATTACGACCTCTTTTAAAATAAATATCTCAAAAAGCCCCACTATAAAAAACACTTTTACTAATTTATTTAGTTGTATTCCTATAAACAATTTACCAATCTTGATTACAGATCTTGGAACCGCAGATTACTACACCTATGATAATGCTACTGGTATGTATAGTGTATTAAGTTTTCCTATTAGTAAAACAACTCATGTATATGCTTATGCTATAAATAATAATTGTCGTTCAAATATTTATGATTTTTGGGTTTATATAGGAGATATTGGATTAAAAAATATTGATTCTTGTAGTAATTTTTATGTTTTACCCCAACCTGTTATAGGTGAATTTAGAGATGCTCCTAATGGGGGTGGAAACCTGATAAAAACACCTAAAACGATTACCCAAAACACAACCATTTATCATTATATTGAAAATGCTAGTTGTACTTACAATAGTTCTTTTAGTATAAATTTTCACCAACCTTCTTTAGTAAGTCCTGAAGAGGCTAAATCTTGTATAAATTATATTTTACCAATAGAAAGCCAAGGAGGAAGGTATTTCACATTACAAGGAGGTCCTAATACACCTGGCAATACTGAACTATTCCCTAATAATGAAATAAAAACCTCTACAACTCTCTGGATTTATAAAGAGTCTAGTACAGCCCCAGGAAACCTAACCCCTAAATGTTTTAACGAAGTCCCTTGGAAAATAACTATTTTTAACAAACCTATTATTGATGTCCGAGGGGACCAAATTACCTGCTTTAAATACGATCTTACTCCTTTAGCTAATGGAAATTATTACCAAGACCCTAATGGTAAAAATCTTATAACTAATTTAAGCATAGACAGTAGTGATCTAAGACCTGGAATAGAACAATCAACTAGAGTAAAAACTATTTATATATATGCACAAAACCCTGTGGTATCTAACTGTTACAGCCAAAGTTCTTTTACCATAACATTTGATAGTTTAGAGGTTCCTCCACAAACAGATCTAGTAGTTTGTAATTCTTACACACTTCCTACTCTACCTGTCAATATGCTATATTATGATAGTCCTTTGGATCCTGCCCATCCTGAATTACCTCATCCTGGTAAAATTATTCCAGCAGGAACTACCTATAATACTTCCAATGTCATAAGTCCTATTTATGTATATACGAGTACTAATAATAAACTTAAGTGTATAGATGAAAAAAGTTTTAAACTAACAATTATATCCCAACCTGTTGCTCCTAAAAATATAAGCACTCTTCCTATATGTGATGAATTTCAAGATCCTTTTGATGGTATCTTTCAATTTGATTTAAGCACAATTAATACTCTTGTTTTAGGAAATACAACTTCAACTAGTGATTTAAAAGTAGACTATTTCAGAAGTTTTAATGAAGCAAATGATTTAAATGCAACCCCTCTAACTATAAAATACATTAATAATATCCCTTTCAACCAATCTATTTGGGCCAGATTATCAAGCCGTAAGCTCAATTCTTGTTTTGATGTAAGCAATGAAATAAAATTAATCATTGAGCCATTGCCAAAATCTAATTTACAACCAGAATATATTATTTGTGAAGATTATGCAACAGGTACTTTATACAATCAAGCAATTTTAGATACAGGTTTATCCTTACAAAATTATCAATTTCAATGGTTTTATAACCATACCCCTTTGGCAGAAAAAACCCCTTCAATCACGGTTTCACAAGATGGTAATTATTCTGTAATGATAACCAACACTATCACTAATTGTACAAAAAATTACACCACAAAGGTAACTAAATACAAACCTTACATTCTCTTAGAATATAATGATGCTTTTGAAATACCATCTTATATTAAGATTAATGTTATGGGGAATGGTTCAGGCAATTATAGCTATCAACTAGATAATGGTAACTATCAAGAGAGCAATCTATTCTATAATGTAAGCTCAGGAGAACATACCATTGCATCAAAAGATAATTCAGGACATTGTAGCCCTGCTCCTATTACAATATCAATTATTAACCATCCAAAATATTTTACCCCTAATAATGATGGTTATAATGATTATTGGAATATTCCTGATTTAATCCAGTCTAATCCAACAGCCTCTATTCAAATTTTTGATCGTTATGAAAAACTAATTCAACGCTTTTCTCCTAATTCAAAAGGTTGGGATGGAACCTATAAAGGCATTCCCTTACCAGCCGATGACTATTGGTTTACAGTAGAATACAATGAAAAAAATAGTACAAAAATTTTCAAATCCCATTTTAGTTTAAAAAGATAATATTTTAATCCCGAAAAAATTTCGGGATTTTTTTTTATCTAAACTGTAACAAAAAAAATCATATTACGTCTTACTCTACAGAATCAAATTTAATTCTAAAAGTACCTTGTATTACACAATATCGCTTTTAATTTAAATTGTTTCAATCATCATCAATCAAAATTATCAATCAAAATGAAAAGAAAAGCAATTTTAGTTTGCTTACTAGCTGCTATGGCTTGTATGCAAGCACAAACTCCAATAATTTCTACTAATAGTAATAACACGATTAATGCTAATACTACGGGATCTTTATCGGGTAAAATAATCGACAAAAAAAACAATTCTCCTCTCCCTTATGTTTCTGTAACAATAAAAAGCGAAGGAAAAACAATAGCTGGAGCTATTACAAAGGACAATGGATTATTTACTATTACCAATCTCCCTCTTAAAAATCTAGTCTTAGAAATTGTTTATATGGGCTATAAAAAATACATTAATACTATAATACTAACCCCAGAGAATAAAAACATCAATCTAAAAAACATTGTATTAGAAGAAGAATCTAAACAATTAAATGAAATAAGCATTACAAAAGAAAAATCATCAATTGAACAAAAAATTGATAGAAAAGTAATTACAATTGGCAAAGATTTACAAACAGCAGGTGCCACCGCTGCTGAATTAATGAATAACATTCCTACCGTAAGTGTTGATGTACAAAATAATACCGTGAGTTTAAGGGGAAATGAAAATGTTAAAATTTTCATTGATGGTAAACCCTCTAACCTTTCTGCAGCTCAAGCTTTACAACAAATACCCTCTACTGCTATAAAACAAATTGAACTGATTACCAATCCATCTGCAAAATATAATCCTGGAAGGAATGAGTGGTATTATAAATATTATACTCAACAAAAATTCAAATTTAGGTTTTAACGGAACTATAACTACAGCTCTTAACTTTGCTATTAAACCTAAATTTAATGGTTCTATAGACCTAAACTACCGAGTTAATAAATTTAATTTCTATACTACTTACTCCTTAAATCATGGAAAAAATACAAATTACGGTCTTATAAATTGGAACAAATACAATAGTACAAAAGATTATGATCTTGCTATTGATGTGGTTCATTTCCGAAAAAATAATTTTGCTAAAATAGGAACTGATTTTTACATCAATGATAAAAATACACTTTCATTTTATTCTATTCAAAATTTTGACAACCCAGCCGTTGAATTTAAAAACGGTATCCATTATTTAGATAGTAATCTTAAAGATTTACAAACACAAGAAGCTAATGGTTTAGAAAGAAATCAGACCTATAATCTTGCTTACAAACACAAATTTGATAAGGAAAATAAAACACTGGATATTGAGTTAAATTACAATACAAATGATGATCCCGAAAATAGTCTTTTTAAAGACCTCAATAACAATATCAAATTTACAAACAATGTTCAAAAAAACGGTACAAACTTTATAGCCAATATTGATTTTGTAAATCCTATAAACGAAACTTCTAAAATAGAACTCGGGGTAGAAAGCCGATTAGATGATACTAATAATAAAATTCAGGTTAATTCTGTTTTCGATGCTCATTTTAATTTCAAAAGAAATATTTATTCTGCTTATGGAAATTACAGCAAAGAATTAGGTAAATGGAATTATCAAATAGGTCTTAGATTAGAAAGTTATGATGCAAAAGGCAGTTTTCAAAAAATAGGAAATACAGACAAAATTTTTTCAGATTACATTTTTACCCTATATCCCTCTACTTTTTTAACATATAATTCATCCAAAAACAATTCATTTAACCTTAACTATTCTAGAAGAGTTGACAGACCTAATATGGATCAGGTTAATGAAATTAGACAATGGAACGGAATTACTATGCAGCAGGTAGGAAACTCTAAATTAAGACCTCAATTTACCAATTCTATTGAATTGAATTACACTCGAAAATTAAAAACAGGATCTTTTACATCAGGTTCCTTTGTACGCTTTATTCAGAACCAAATTAGTCAAATTATTACTACAAACCCTGATGAACCAACAAAACAACAATTAACCTTTACTAATTTTGACCGCAATACAGAATATGGAATTGAATTATCTGGTAACCTAGATTTAAAAAAATGGTGGAGTGTAAACTTTGGTTCTGATAGTTATTTTACTCATTCAACAGGTATTATAGAAAAGAGAGATGGCAACTTATATACACAAAGCATCAATGCAATTCTATTTAATAGTAGAATAAATCACACTTTTAAACTTACTAAAGACTTTCGCTTAATTTGGTTTACCATGTACAGAGCAGGTCAAAACGGTTTACAATTTTCTAATAAAGATATGTGGAAAACAGACTTAGCCACTCGATTGAATTTATTAAATGGAAAAGGATCTTTAAGCATTCGATACAATGATATTTTTAATACAATGAGAGCGCGTTTTTATAGTAACGAACCTGCTCAAATTAACGGAAACTTTAGGTGGGAAAGCCAAACTATAAATATTAATTTCAATTATCGTTTTGGCAGTGGCAAAAATAAAACCCTAGATAGAAAACAAAGAAATCAAGATGAATCACAAGGAGGAGGATTATTTTAAAATTATACCATTTAAACTTTGAAATTTCCTCATAATACTATTTTTTAACCCTGAGACTGTCCAAAAAGTTCACAATCTTGTCATCCTATGTTTGCATAGGAAAATTCTTTGAATATTTTATAAATTTATTTCAACAGAAGAAAGAGAAAGATAAAAGCTAAATTTTGTCATTGGTAAAAAGACTGTAGGCAATGCTAGTTCCTTTCTCTCTCTGCTTTTGAACTTGGACAGTTCTTTTTGGGATCACATAAAGAGTGTAACATAACGTTTTTGCTTTAGCAAGCATATATTATATATTTTAGAAAACTAATTTAAGAACGAAAAAACTTTATTTATTTTAAAAAATGTTTCGCCTCAAAGCATTTTTTAGAAAGAAAATTTCTATAAAATAAGAAATCCTAAAATAAACTTTTTCAATGAATTAGACTCTGTTTTGAAATAAATTATTAAATTTGTTATAAGACAGATAAAAAAATGTAAACCTGTCAGACTTTATACCTATCGCTTCCAGTAGTAATTTATCAAAGATGATAATCTAATGAGCCGGATGATTAGAAATCATCATTATTCTACAATTTTAGCTTTTCAAGATAGGTTATAATTATATTAATTTTTTCTAATTAATCTAATTTTTAGTATTGTTTCCCTTTTTGCAACAAGTATACTAGTTGCCTGAATTGCTATTAAGTCAAACTATAAAAAATATAAAAATTAGATAAAAGCAACCTTCGTCACGGCAATTGCTTATAAAAATACAGCCAAGCAATGCCATAGTATTAATAAAAATAAGAAAACAAATGAAACAAAGTTTTTTTTTAATTACAGCACTATTCTTGACGAGTGTCTTAGGAATAGACGCTCAGTGTACACCTACTTTTGTTCCTGATTTAGCATTACAATCCAGTGATCCGGCCATTAAATCGGAAATTCAAAATATTTATGATAAAGCTAAAAACACAAGATTAGCTACCACCCAACCATCTACCTCAAGTTTAAATACTGCTATTAGGCTTTATAACAGTTTAAATATAGTGGTAAACGGCAATACCATTACTGGTAATCCTATAACAGATTACAATAAACTTACTTTTTTAAATACGTTTGTTGATCACCTAAAATTCAATCCTAATGATACTGCCGTAATTCAAAGAGTAAATGATTTAATCTGGTGGGTTTCAGAAAACCTTTGCAATAATACCCTATCAGTTGATACACACGGTTATGTATTTAAAAACTTTTCAAGAAAAGGCTTTTTCTGTGCAGAGTATTTAACTCCTCAAAACAAGCAAAGAATTTTGTATATTATAGAAAAAGAATTTGCCAATTGGAATGTTTTTTGGAAGCCAACCTATGATTATAATTCCCAAGCCACAGAAGGAGTTATTAATACAGATGATGTTTATAATAAATTAGATGCACTTGTGCCTTTAGTAAAATGTTTCTCAACAGATGATGAACAGTATCGTTATATGTTAACCTTAAGCCGATTTGTTACCCGATTTGCCTCTGTATACACAGATGGTACCCGAGATGGAATAAAACCAGATGGCAGTGGATATCATCATTGGAACAATTACAGAACGTACATGTACGCTTATAATACCCTTATTTATTGCCTAGATGTATTTGGGACCACCCGTTTTCAAATAAAAGCCCCAGCATATAAAATTTTTAGAGATGCTGTTATGCACAAAATATTAATTTCTAATGATGCTGGATGGATCCCCTTATCTATGACAGGTAGAAGTGGTAACTGGGAAACAATATCTGTAGATCAAAATTCTATAAAAAATTTAGCTCTTGTAGGAGGACACATTTTAGGTTTACAGACAGCAGACCCTCTTTTAGCAAGCATCTATAACAAAAGATATGGCGTAGAGCCCTCTTTTAATCATAGTACAATTGCTCCTTTTCACGATGGCTTTTATCAAAACAATCACGCAAGCGCAGGTATATTTAGAACCAAGAATACAGTGATACTAAATAAAGGATTTAGCAATCAACTTTGGGGAGCAGAAACCTTTAGTAATAGTAATAGATATGGTAGATACCAAAGTTATGGAGCTATGAATATCCTATATCCAGGAACTGCTGCTGCCAACGGTTTTGATAATACAAAGTGGGATTGGAATTATAATCCAGGTGCTACTACTAAAGTTTTATCATGGCAAGATTTAATTGTACCTTGGCAAAGAGTAGATGAATATTCAAATAAAAAATTAGCAGGTTCTTTGCAACATAATCTTAAAAAAGGGGAATATTTAAAAGATGTTTTTGGAACACTAGGTATGTTTGCTATGGATTTTCAAGAAGCAGAAAATATAGGATGGGGAGGAACACCAACAGGATCAAATACACATGATACCTCTTTTACCTTTAAGAAATCTTCGTTTTTCTTTAATGATATGATCATTTGTTTAGGTTCTGATATAAGCAATAGCGATGTTAATACTGCAACAGTTACCACTTTATATCAAAATGCAACAACTCCTAACAATGTGATAATAAATAACAATACATATACCTCAACAGGTATAACATCTACTTATTTAGGAACAAATCCAAACTGGATTTTAGATAACTTTAATACAGGCTTTTACTTAGTTACTGGGAATAATGATGTAAAGATTCAGCGTAAGAATCAACAAACACCATCACATAATCAAAACAATCCAGCAATTCTAAATCCCAATACAGAAGCAGCTATAGGATTTATAGATCATGGTAAAGCCCCTAATAATGCTCAATACGAATACGTAGTACTTCCTAATACGAATGCTTCAGATATGCAAAATTTAGCCAATTCATTCCAAAGTACCAGCACACGACCGTATACGGTACTAAATAAAGATAGTAAATCACATATTATCAAACATACAGCATCAGGAATACATGCTTTTGCACTTTTTGAAGCAAATACAGTACTTCCTGGAAATACCAACCTAATTTCAAATGATAAACCTTGTTTAATAATGTATGGACCGTTAAACTCTAATTCAGAAATGACATTGAGCTTGTCTAATCCTGATCTAGGTCTTCCAGACAAAAGAAGTTTTGACTCATTTAAAATTCAGCCCATAGAAATTACATTTGATGGAGAGTGGGAATTACCACAATCTCATAAAGATATTCAATTAGTTTCTTCAAATTCAACGAGTACTACATTCAGGTTTTTAACCTATCAAGGATTACCTATTGAAACAACTTTTAAAAAACATATTACCTTAATAGGACCAATTACGAGTTCTCCTATAATAAATCCATCAAAGAACCTTTTGGCTTATCCTAATCCAACAAATGCTATGATACGAGTTGATAATGTTCAAATGAATATAACAAATACTAAGTTGTATAATTTACAAGGACAAGATATAACCCATCTTGTAATAATTAATAGTAACACAGTAGATATGTCTAAATTATCCAGTGGATCATATCTATTAAAAATAGGAAATCAGAGCATTACAGTCCATAAAAAATAATTAAAAAGACTTTAAATCATAATAAACTAAAAAAAGTATTTGTTAATTCTCTATACAATATGATTTTTAGTTAACATCCTAAAAACCCTCATTTTGAGTAATTGCAAAATGAGGGTTTAAGATTTTATCCAGAAACCCAGATTATGTGTTATCTTATTTAAACTTAAAATATACTGGATTAAAAAGAAAAATTCTCGATCTCTTTTTTATTTTAAAACAACTCGAACAGACCGTTGAGTATATAATTAAAATCATCGTTAGTTTGAGCGTGAAGCGCATCGAGAATCAAGACTAATTTTTATTGCTTTTGTAGGATAGTGTCTCAACATGTAGTTTGTCACTCCTACACAAGGAGGAGTTTTATAATCACCATTATGTGATTTCTCCCTTTGGTCGAAATGACAAGATTGCGAATTTTTTGGGTAGTCTCGAGGTTAAAAAAAGTATTATGAGGAAATTTCAAAGTTAGATGGTGTAAATAAACATGCGGTTTATTACTCAGTAAGGAGGAGTTTGATAATCAATATTATGCGGTTTCTCCCTTTGGTCGAAATGACAAGATTGCGGACTTTTTGGGCAGTCTCAGGGGTAAAAAAGTATTATGAGGAAATTTCAAAGTTAGATGGTGTAAATCAAAATGTAGTTTGTTACTCAGTAAGAAGGAGTTTCATAATCAATATTATGTGATTTCTCCCTTTGGTCGAAATGACAAGATTGCGGACTTTTTGGGCAGTCTCAGGGTTAAAAAAATAATATTATAAGGAAATTTCAAAGTTAGATGGTGTAAATAAACATGCGGTTTATTACTCAGTAAGGAGGAGTTTTATAATCAATATTATGTGATTTCTCCCTTTGGTCGAAATGACAAGATTGCGAGCTTTTTGGACAGTCTCGAGGTTAAAAAAATAGTATTATGAGGAAATTTCAAAGTTAGATGGTATAAAAAACCAAAATAAAATAACTTCAAAAAAAAGAGGCGTTTATGCCTCTTGTATATTCTTAAATTTTTACCTATAAATCCCCATAGTGGGCGGAAGTCTAAGCAGTTGCGTTCAACACGAGTTTGATTGTTAGCTCTTCGAGCCCAACGAAACCTTAGCTGTTGGCGGTAGTGCCTTATTATAATTTGTTTATTTCTTCTTTGGTTAAGCCTGTTGCCTGCGTAATGATTTCTACTGAAACACCTAATCTTTTTAAGGATTTAGCCGTTTCAATCTTTCCTTTTATTTCTCCTTCAATTAATCCTTCCATCTTTCCTTCAATTAATCCTTCCATCTTTCCTTCAATTAATCCTTCCATCTTTCCATCGTCGAAAGCAGTGTCAATAACGCCTTTTAAATCTCGGTAAACTTTAAGGCTGCTCTCGTATTTGTCTAAATCCAATTGCCCAAAATTTGCCAACTCTGCTTTTTCAAAGGCTTGGGTAAATACTTCGTCTTTGAAAATTGTGGGAATATTTTGAAAATCTTCCAAGTTTTTGATGAAATATAACCATTTGTCTAAACGGGAATTTAATTGGTTTTCCTGTTTGTCAAAATTGGGCATTTCTAAGTAGATATAGGTCAGTTTATCGTAAAATACTTTTCCGTTTTGGTTTTTTAGTTTGATGGTATGTACTACTTCGCTTCTTTCGGGTTCTGTTTCGTAATCGTCGAAGGTGAAATCTAAAACACCTACGCAATAAACCGCTTTCAAATTATAGTTCCATTCGCCTTTTTCGGCTTGTTCTCTAATGGGAAATGTGGAGTAATAGATGGTTCTTTCTTTGAAATAGTTTTGCTTGGCTTTTTGGAGTTCTACGATGAATTTTTCGCCTTTTTCGTTTTCGCAATAGATGTCGTAGATGGCTTTTCTGTCGAGGTCGCTCTGCCCGAGTTGCTCGGTGTTTTTAAAAGAAAGTTCTTTGATCTGGTCATATTCTGGCAACAAGGCATTGAGGAAGTCGATAAGCAGGTTTTTACTGGCTTCTTCCCCAAATATCTTCTTAAACCCAAAATCCGTAAAGGGATTGATGTATTTTGCCTTCATGTTCTCAACTTGTTTTCTTTGTCAAATTTACAAAAAATAATCTTTGATGTTAATCTTAAATTTCGGAGGATTCTGGTTGAGTATATAATTAAAATAATCGTTCGTTCGAGCGTGAAGCGCATCGAGAATCAAGACTAATTTTTATTGCTTTTGTAAGATAGTGTCTCAACATGCGGTTTGTCACTCCTACACAAGGAGGAGTTTCATAATCAATAGTATGTGATTTCTCCCTTTGGTCGAAATGACAAGATTGCGAGCTTTTTGGGCAGTCTCAGGGTTAAAAAAATAGTATGATGAGGAAATTTCAAAGTTAGATGGTATAAATCAACATACGGTTTGCACTCCTACGAAGGAGGAGTCTTATAATCAATAGTATGTGATTTCTCCCTTTGGTCGAAATGACAAGATTGTGAACTTTTTGAACAGTCTCAGGGTTAAAAAAATAGTATGATGAGGAAATTTCAAAGTTTAAATGGTATAAAAAACCAAAATAAAATAACTTCAAAAAGAGAGGCTGTCCTAAAAGGGCAGCTTTTTTTATGCCGCAAATTCACGATATTGGTGATTGCTAGTAAAATTTAATTTTTCAAAAACAATTAGAAGGCAAAATCGAGTCATATAGTTGTATGTTGAGCAAGAACGAGTTGTTTTAAAAGCTTTTTTCATTGAATCTGTAGTTGTAGCCACCATTTTTCTGAAATTATGACCAAGCGCCATTAGTAGAAACTCCATTTCTACCATTTCTAACCCAAAAAATGTAAACCGATTAAATTTATTGTTGTTTTTTAGTTGTCCGAATACTGCCTCTACTTCAACAGGTCTTTTACTTCTGTGTTTGTGTCCTTTTTTTGAGTTTAGTAATTCTTTAGCTTCGTTTTTTAGGCAATTTAGAGGGTGATTGACTTCTATTTTTCGATTCCCTTTTGCTTTGTGGCATAAACTTCTCAATGGGCATCCTTCGCATCGTTTAGCTTGATAATAAGTCACTTCTGATTCATATCCATTGCTAGAGATTCGCTTACCTATTCCTATGTTTTCCATTTTTTGCCCCATAGGACAGATATAGAAATCGTATTGTTGATTGTAAAATAAATTTTGCACTAAAAAAGGATTCTCTTTAAGTTTCTTTTTCTGCTCTGCATGAAAATAATTGTACTTTACAAAGGGCTCAATTTGCTTGTTTTTAAGCATTTGGTAATTTTCTTCACTGCCATATCCAGCATCGGCGACAACTTCTTTACTTTGTCTATTATAGTTTTCTTCAAAACTGTTTAAGTGTGACTCTAATGTGTTGGTATCGTTGGTCGTTTGATGTATAGAAACGTGTGTAATAAATTGATTTTCAGTTGATATTTGAGGGTTGTAAGCTGGTTTGAGTTGCCCATTTCTCATATGATCTTCCTTCATTCTCATAAAAGTAGCGTCAGGGTCTGTCTTACTATAAGAGTTTCTATTTCCAAGTATTTCTAAATCCTTTTCGTATTTCTCTAATCTTGGAAGGTGTTCTTCCTGTAATTTCTGTAGTTCTTTTACCTGTTTCTTAGTCGGTTCTTTTAACTTTTTATTCAATTCTGATAGCTTTTCTTTTAATTCATCTGAATTGATTTTTTTTGGCAATGCTTCTTGGTTAAGTTCTTGGTTTTCTGATTGTATACTGTTTTCTATATCAGATAAAATAGTGTTGATTTTTACTTCTAATTTCTCTTTGTATTTTTCAACCGAACCACGCCAAACAAAGGTGTATTTGTTGGATTTTGCTTCAATTTTAGTACCATCAATATATTGAACATCAAGGCTTATATAACCTAGGTCGACCAATATTTTTACTACTTCTGCGAATAAAACTTTGATTTTATCTTTCAAAATTTTGCCTCTAAACTCGTTAATGGTTCTAAACCCAGGAGTGGAATTGCCTGAGATAAACATAAAATGAATGTTCTCATTAAGTGCTTTGGCTATTTTTCGGCAAGAATAGATATTTGACAAATAGCTATAAAACAATACTTTGATTAGCATTCTAGGATGGTAAGCAGAGCATCCACCACCGCGATAAAGCTTAACTATGTCGCTAATATCAAGTCTGTCAACTATAGAATCGACCAGTCGAACAGGGTGGTTATCATCAATTTTATCAAAAATATTGATTGGAAAAAGTTCTGGAGAATTGCCTGTCTGGTTTTTAAATGTTACTTTAGCCATTGCTTGTTTTTTGTCACCTCTAAAATACATGTTTTAGAGTAAAACAGCAAAAAAAAGGCTGTCCTAAACTTTTTGGACAGCCTCTTTTTGAGCCGATGGAGGGACTCGAACCCACGACCTGCTGATTACAAATCAGCTGCTCTAGCCAGCTGAGCTACACCGGCAAGGTGTATTTTAATAAATTTATTTAATAGTTTCTTTTGATAAAATTTGAGCCGATGGAGGGACTCGAACCCACGACCTGCTGATTACAAATCAGCTGCTCTAGCCAGCTGAGCTACACCGGCAAAAGTGTACTTTTAATAAATTTATTTTTACAATATTTTTGCATAAATTTTGAGCCGATGGAGGGACTCGAACCCACGACCTGCTGATTACAAATCAGCTGCTCTAGCCAGCTGAGCTACACCGGCGACTCATTTACGGGTGCAAATATAGGAGAGTTTTTTTATTTTCCAAAGCTTTGCACCCTACTTTTTTACACTTTTTTTACTACAAAGCGTTAATTTTATTAACTAATTGGTTTGCAGCATTTTCCAATTCAACATTTATTTGTTTAAAGTGTGCTTTTTTATTTTCAATATTTTTTTCATTTACTTTTACAATCAAATTATCGAAAATAACAAATGCTTCTTCTATAACAGCATTAGTTTCATCAGTTGGTTTACCTGTTGAAGTCATTTCATATAAATAAACCGCTTCAATAATTTGACCAATTACATAATTGATATTCTTTTTTAAATTTTTTACACTTGCCATTGGTATGTATTTTAAATTACGTTTACAAAATTACAATTATTCTTTCGATATCTGTTAAGAAATTACAATTTCCAACAATTTAGCTTTTCCTATTAATTGAAAGTCTTTTAGAGCTGCGGGAATTAAAAAAGTATTTCCTTTAGCAAATTCGTATATATGCTGATTTATTTTTACTTGTAAATTTCCTTTAATACACATATACGCTACAAAACTATTTCCTTTGTTATGGTAGTTATACGTTTCTTTTAGATTTATGACTTTTACTGTAAAATAAGGACTATCAACTACATTTACTGCTTGATTATCTGATAATTTATAATCTACTTTTACTTTTTTCTTTTTATAATCTATTGCATCTAAAGCTAATTCTATATGCAGTTCTCGTAAGTTGCCTTGTGCATCTTTGCGATCGAAATCATAAATTCTATAGGTAATATCTGAAGTTTGTTGTATTTCAGCCACAACAGTACCTGCTCCAATAGCATGCACAGTACCTGTTTCTAAATAAAACACATCTCCTCCTTTTACTGGATAGGCTTCTAAAATAGAGGATAGGTTTTTATTTTTTAGGTGTTCTAAGTAGGCTTCTTTTGAAGCATCTTCTTTAAATCCTACTATTAATTTTGCTTCCAGGCTCTGCTTCTACTACGTACCACATTTCTGTTTTACCGAAAGAGTTATGCCTTTCTTTTGCTAACGCATCATTAGGATGCACTTGAATAGAAAGATCTTCTCTGGCATCTAAAAACTTAAAGAGCAATGGAAATTGTGTTCCAAAACGTTGATATACCTCGCTTCCTAATATTTCGACTGGGTATTTTTCTATTAATTCTGTCAAAAGTACTCCTTTATAAATACCTTGACTGACTTGACTTACATCTTGATCTATGGCAGCGAGTTCCCAACTTTCTCCTGTTTTTTCGGAAGGTATGGGTTTATTTAGAAGTGTTTTCAAACGCGTACCGCCCCAAATTCTATCTTTAAAGATAGGTTCAAACTGTAAAGGATATAATTCTATCGGCATTAAATCAAACTTTTTACTTTTTCTACTGTACGATCTAAATGATTTGTAGCATTCATGTCTTCAAAAATCATTTGAACCACTCCTTCTTTGTCTACTATATAAGTTACTCTTCCTGGTATTAATCCTAACATATTTGATTTTACTCCGAATAAGTTTCGTAGTGTTTTATCTGGATCTGATAGTAATATATATGGCAGATCATATTTGCTTGCAAATTTTTTATGTGCTGCAATACTGTCTCCGCTAATACCTATTACCTCTGCTCCTATGGTTTTAAACTCTTCGTACTGATCTCTTAAGAAACAAGCTTGTTTGGTACAACCAGGCGTATCATCTTTCGGATAAAAATAAATGACTAATACTTTTTTACCAAGAACAGAATTAATATAAAAATCATTTCCGTTTTGATCTTTTGCCCCAAAAAGAGGAAGTTTATCCCCTACTTTCAAACTTTTTTGCATAATTACACTATCCTTTATATGTAACGAAATTACGTGGTGTTTCAAACAAGGTAACTTCTAAATCATTTTCTTTTTTTATTCTTTTTCTAATTTTATTCCAGATAACAACTACGATATTTTCTGCTGTAGGTATTAAATTTTGAAATTCTGAAACATCTAAGTTTAGGTTTTTGTGGTCAAACGGAATTTCTACTTCTTCACAAATTATATCGGCTAGATCTTTAATATCAATCACATAACCTGTTTCTGGATTGATATTTCCTGTAACACTGACTATCAACTCATAATTATGTCCATGATAATTAGGATTATTACATTTACCAAAAATTTTTTGATTTTGTTCATCCGTCCAATCTTTTCTATACAAACGATGGGCTGCATTAAAATGCGCTTTTCTTGATACTGTTACTCTCATAATGTGTGCGCTTCTAAATAATGATAAAATTCGTCAAAAATAATCTTAAACCAAACTGTATATTGATGAGGATGTAGTTTTATATCTTGTTTTACTGCTTCGATAGACATCCATTTCCAGTTTTCTACCTCATCTGTGTTTATAGATGGTACTTCATTAAAATATCCAATCATTACGTGATCTAACTCATGTTCTGTTAATCCGTTATCAAAGGGTGCTTTGTAAATAAAATGAAAAAGTTCTTTTAGTTCTGTTGTAAACCCCATTTCTTCTTGTAAACGACGTTTTCCTGCCTCTATATTAGACTCTCCTTCTCGTTGATGACTACAACAAGTATTGGTCCATAATAATGGTGAATGATATTTATGATGCGCTCTTTGCTGGAAGCATTATTTCTCCTTTATCATTCAACACAAATACTGAAAAAGCTCTATGCAACAGTGCCTTTTCATGTGCTTCTAGTTTAGGCATTAATCCTATTACCTCATCTGCTTCATTTACCAATATTACTTTTTCTTCAATCATAGTTTTATATTACGGGAGTAAAAGTACGAAAAGTCTATCAATTACTGCCCTATCCTTTTTATTTAGACTTCTCCTTACATTTCTTATACAAACTATTTAATTCAGCAATGCTTCTGCTGCTTTTATTGCACATTTTTCGCCATCTATAGCTGCTGAAATAATTCCTCCTGCATATCCTGCTCCTTCTCCACACGGATAGAGTCCTGTAATTTGAAAATGTTCTAACGTAATGTTATCACGAGGAATTCTAACGGGTGATGAGGTTCTACTTTCTGGGGCGTGTAAAATGGCTTCATTCGTAAAGTACCCTTTCATTGATTTTCCAAATTGAACAAATCCTTCACGCATAATTTGTGTTAAAAAGGGAGGAAACACAGTTCCTAACTCTACACTTGTTGTTCCTGGAACATAGGATGTTTTAGGTATATCTATTGACCCTTTTTTTTGAGAAAAATCAACCATTCTTTGGGCGGGTACTTTTTGTGTTTTACCTGCCATTTCCCATGCTTTTTGTTCGATTGCTTTTTGAAATTCCATACCGGCCAACGCTCCAAATTTAGCATACGGCTTAAAGTCTTCTAATTTTAATTCTACCACAATTCCTGAATTGGCTGTGACTTGATCTCTTTTAGATGGGGACCAACCATTTGTAACAACTTCTCCTGGACTTGTTGCGCAAGGAGCTATCACTCCTCCTGGACACATACAAAAAGAATACATCCCTCGTCCGTTAACCTGTTTAACAACAGAATATGGTGCTGGTGGCAGAAACGCTCCTCTAAAATCACACGAATATTGTATTGAATCTATTAAACTTTGTGGGTGTTCTGCTCGGACTCCTAAAGCAAATGGTTTTGCTTCTATTAAAACTTTTTTTCGATCTAATAATTCAAACACATCACGAGCGGAATGTCCTGTAGCAAGTATTATTTTTTTGGCTTTTATAACTTCTCCTGACTGTGTAACGATTCCTTCTACCTCATTATTTTTTATTAAAATATCCGTTACTCGTGTTTCAAATAACACTTGTCCGCCATATTCTTTGATTTTCTCTCTAATATCTTGAATAATTTCAGGTAATTTATTGGTTCCTATATGGGGATGGGCTTCTACTAATATTTCCGAAGAAGCTCCAAATGCTACCAATAATCTTAAAATACGATCTACATCTCCTCGTTTTTTTGAACGTGTGTACAGTTTTCCATCAGAATAAGTTCCTGCTCCTCCTTCTCCAAAACAATAATTAGAATCTTCATTTACTATATGGTCTCTATTAATTGCTTTTAGATCTCTTCTTCTACCTCTTACGTCTTTTCCTCTTTCTAACAAAATGGGTTTAATTCCTAATTCAATTAATTGTAAGGCAGCAAACAACCCTGCTGGTCCTGCTCCCACCACAATTACTTCTGGAGCATTGGTAACATCTTGGTAATTAGGTAACGTTATTTTATCTTCAATAATTTGTTCTCCTTGAAAATAAACAATGATTTTTAAATTTATTTTAATTGTTTTTTGTCGAGCATCAATTGATCTTTTAAGAATTACATAGTATTGTATGTCCGTAGTAGATATTTGCATTAATCTTGCAAGATGGTTCTTTAGTATGACTTCACTAGAAGCTACCTCAGGTGATACTTGAATTTGTAGTTCTTTTGGCATTATCCTTTTTTACGATGCAAAAATACTACTTATTTTCAAGTGAATCATTGTAAATTTGTATTTCAAATTTGACAGATCATGGAAAGACAAATCAAACTTATTTGGGATTTTAGAGGTTCCGCAGCAGCTAAAACCGCAGAACATCATGAAATTCATTTAAAAGAATATATTGAAATAGAAGGTTTTCCTATTAAAATCACAGGTTTTTCTGTATTAAATGATATGCACGCTATAGCTTGGATGGTGGTAAATGATCAAAATATGATTCAAGTTAGAGACGCATTAAAACCTCACAGAGGTGAATTATTTCAAATAAAATAAACATTCTTACTTTATTTATAACAAATAGTTTAGTAATTTTGATTTGAATTAAAAAATATGACTAACGAGATTACAAATTATTTTGAAACGATACCTTCGTCCCATAGATCTTTGATTTTATTTGGTGGCATTGCTTTTTTTTGGATTTTAGAAAGCGGTTTTCCTCGTTTTCGTTTTGAATACAACAAAATACAACATGCTTTGCTAAATCTATTTTTTACTTTTACAACGATAATTATCAACTTTTTTTTAGCAATCCTTTTATTTGAAAGTTGCGTCTGGGACAGTCAAAATCATTTTGGCATCATACATTGGTTTAACATTAGTAATTTAGGATTACAGTGTTTTATAGGTCTTTTACTTATGGATTTTATAGGTGCTTATGTTCCTCATTATTTACAACATAAAATAAAATTTTTATGGCGTTTTCATCTCATTCATCATACAGACACTTGGCTTGATACAACCAGTGCTAATCGTCATCATCCAGGAGAAAGCATCTTTCGCTTTTTGTTTACCGTTTTGGCTGTTTTGATTACAGGTGCTCCTGTTTGGCTGTTTTTTATGTATCAATCTTGCTCTGTTTTAGTATCTCAGTTTAACCATTCAAACATACAACTCCCTAAAAAACTCAATTCATTACTATCAATTGTATTAGTTACCCCAAAAATCCATCGTGTTCATCATCATTATCAACTTCCTTATACGGATAGTAATTATGGAAATATTTTCAGTATTTGGGATCGTTTTTTAAGAACTTATCAAAATTTACCTCAGGATCAGATTGTATTTGGTATAGACACTCATACCTCCTTTAAAGAGCACAATAATTTAGGTAATTTATTAAGTATTCCTTTTCAAAAATATGGGAATTCTAAAACATAAAAAAATTTTCACAAATCATTCCTTTTTACTAATATTGGAATAAGTATTGCATAAAGTTTAATACAATTTTGTTTTTATAATTTAAAATGAGAAAAAGTAAAATCGCTGAATTAGACAGAAAAAGTTTAGAAAGACTAATCAGCATGGCAAAAGAAGAACGCAAACCCTTTGAATTAATTAAGGAAGAGTTTGGTATTGGCGAAAGTGACGTAACAGAATTAATACGCAAACATCTATCAAAAGATCAATTTGAGCTTTGGAAGAAAAAAGTGACGGCTTCCAAACCTAAACCTAAACTCATCAAAAATAACGATTTTGATGATGATTTGAATGGTAAGTATTATCTTAAAAATAAATTTGATTAAGTTAGAGAATCTGCCCGAAAAGGTCACAATCTTATCATTTCAAGAAGAAGGAGAAATCACATAACTTTGATAATGTGATTTCTCCTATCTGTTTAAATAAGAGAGTAGATATTTATTTTTTTAGACATCTTCTTTTTTTGTTAATTTTTTTTAAAAAAGATTACGTTAAATTTTAATAAACTAATATCTTTATTGGCAAATTTTTTAAATCTTTTATTATTTATTAATGAAAAAAATATTTTTATCCGCTCTATTAACATCATTATTCTTTACTGGCAAAGCAGCACCTTTAAATGGTTCTAAAACACCAGAAGTAAGCGTTACAATTGATTTAAACACAATACAAGATGACAAGGTCATGGTAACGGTAATTCCTACTCCTTCTAAAGAAGATGTCATTCTCTTTAGTATTCCTAAAACAGTTCCGGTACTTATTCATTAGATAATTATGGTCGTTTTATTGAAAAAATAAAAGCTTATACTACAAAGGGAGAGAATTTACCGTTAGCAAAACTAGACGAAAACACTTATCGTATTACGGGGGCTAAAAAACTAGGTAAAATTACTTATTGGGTAAATGACACTTATGATACTGAACAAGTTGGAGGCATAGGAGGTGATGATGTTTTTTCTCCAGCTGGAACGAATATAGATTCTAATTGTTTTGTTTTAAACACGCATGGCTTTATTGGTTATTTTAGCGATAAAAAAGAAGCCCCTTATACTTTAACAATTCTTCATCCTGACTATTTGTACGGTGCTACCTCTCTTACCGATAGTGATCCTAGTAAAATTGTTGATGTTTTTAAAACGAATCGTTATGCTACTCTAGTAGATCATCCAATAATGTATACTAAACCAGACATTGCTACTTTTAAAATAGAAGATATGGATATTCTAATAAGCGTATATTCGCCCACTGGAAAATACAAAGCGGCTGATTTAGCTCCTAACATGGAAAAAATGATGAAGGCTCAAAAAAAATTTTTAGGACCTATCAATAATACTAAAAAATATTCAATCCTAATTTATCTTACGGACGTACAAAAACAAGATGCAAAAGGCTTTGGAGCTTTAGAGCATACTACTTCTACAACTGTTGTTATGCCTGAAATGATGCCTTCTGATCAAATGGACGAACAGTTAAAAGACATTGTTTCTCACGAGTTCTTTCATATAGTAAGTCCACTAGGTGTTCATTCAGAAGAAATTCATTATTTTGATTTCAATGAACCTAAAATGTCTAAACATTTATGGATGTATGAAGGAATAACAGAATATTTTGCTAATCTGTTCCAAATTAATCAAGGTTTAATTAATGAAGATGAATTTTATAGTCGTATGACTGATAAAATTAGACAATCGGCTAATATGGACGACACAATTCCTTTTACTAAAATGAGCACTAATGTACTAACAAAGCCTTATAAAGATCAATATTTAAATGTATATCAAAAAGGAGCTTTAATAGGTATGTGCCTAGACATTATTATTCGTGAAAAAAGCAATGGTCAACGTGGTGTATTAGATTTAATGCAAAAACTAAATAATGAATATGGTATTAATACTCCTTTTAAGGATGATGCTCTTTTTGATAAGATCATAGCTCTTACTTATCCAGAAGTAGGTGATTTTTTAAAAACTTATGTAGACGGGCCAACTCCCATTCCTTATGAAAAGTTTTTTGCTAAAATGGGGATTACACAAGCACAAACAAAAGTACCTGGAAATGTTTTTATAAAGGATCAAACTCCTTACATAACAGTTAATCAAACGACTAAAGAAATCATAATTCTTCCGGGTATAGAACTTCCCGAATTTTACAAGTATTTAGGTTTAAAAGGAGGCGATTATATTTTAGCTATAAATGATAAAAGTTACAATTTAGACAATATTTACGATATGATTATGGTAAGTCAAAGCTGGAAAGAAAATGACAATATTTCTATTAAAATTAAAAGGGATCAAAAAGAGATTACTTTAAAAGGAAATATAAAACTTCCATTTGAAGAAGTAACTGGCTACAAATCTACTGACGATAGTAAAAAAAGTTTAAAAGAAGCTTGGCTAAAAGGATAAATCTTATTTTTTTAAAAAATTAAAACCTCAAAATTCAATTGAATTTTGAGGTTTTTTTTTATTACATTGCGGGAAATTTATAAGAACTATGTATAAAAAAGTTATCATAGCAATCTCTTTTGCTTTTTTTATTTCGTGTGCTGATAAAGCACCTACAAAAGATGAGGTAATCATAACGGGAAATATAAAAGGGTTAAAGAAAGGAAAGCTATATATTCAAAAAGTACAAGATAGTACTTTAGTAGCTTTAGATACTATTGAATTAAATGGTTCATCTAATTTTGAGAGTTCAATTAAATTAGATTCTCCCGAAATGCTTTATTTGTTTGTAGACAGAGGACAAACTAACTCAATGGATAATAATTTGTTATTTTTTGCGGAACCAGGAAAAATAACTATTGATACGGATCTTGAATATTTTTTTGCTAATGCAAAAATTACAGGTTCTAAAAATCATGAGCTTTACAAAGAATATAAAGACATCATTGCTAAGTTTAATGAGCAACAGCTTCAATTACTTCAATCTAAAATACTAGGTAGCAAGGGCAACAAAAACTACAATGAACTAGATAATCAAAACAAGCAAGACCAATTATTGAAAAAAAAATATTTATACTCTGCTAATTTTGCACTTACTCATGCGGATCATGAAATTGCGCCCTATATAGCTCTTACAGATATTTATGATATGCAACCTAAGTTTTTAGAGGAAATACATAGCAAAATGTCTCCAGAAGTAGCCAATTCTAAATACGGTAAAAAATTTTCTGATTATTTAAAGAAATAGAGAATAAAAGAGGCTGTCCTAAAAGTTTGTAATCTTATCATTTCGACCAAAGAAAAAAATCACATAATACTGATTATAAGATTCTTCCTTACATCAGAGTAGAACTGCATGTTGATTTATTACTTTTTGGACAACCTCTTTTGTTTTAGTTTCTTTATTGTTAAATCTAATATAATGAATACACAACTTATTCATAATTTACCTTTTGATTTTTTTCAGAACAATCATTTTGATTGTGCTATTTATTTTTACAATACACAACAGTCTAGCAAAAATATTCCCGTTACTTTTACTCACAATGTACTTTGTTTTTTACTAAATGGACACAAAGAAGTTATTAGTAATCAGAATAATATTTCTATACAAAATGATCAATTCTTTTTATTACAATCTGGAAATAGTCTAATGACAGAACGTCTAATAGGAGATTCAGGCTATAACAGTATTCTTTTTTTCTTTTCTGATCATTTTTTAAATGAAATCTTATCAAAAAAACAAATTGAATTACCCAAAACAATGCAATCAAATCAAACGGTATTAAACATTCATAAAGACACTTATATTAATTTATTCGAAAAATCATTACTTTTATTAAAAAACGAGTTTAATAAAGCACCTTATCTTACTTCTATAAAGTTAGAAGAAATTTTATTTTACTTACTAAGTAAGGAACCTGAGAGAATTACTAATTTTTTTAAAAATACATTAAGTAGACATAAAAATAAATCAATAAAAGACATTATTCAACAATACGAAGATAGCCACTTAACTATTGAGGAACTTGCTTTTTTATCTAATATGAGTATTTCTACGTTTAAAAGAAAGTTTGCTGAAATATATCAAATTTCACCTAAAAAATACTTTATTTCAAAAAGAATGGAAAAGGCTCGAAATGAGTTAATACTTAACAAGAGACCTTCTGATCTTTATCATGAATTGGGTTATGAAAATTTATCTGCATTTAGTAACGAATTTAAAAAGTATTATGGAGTATCTCCAAAAAACTTCAAAATGGACTAAAAGAACATCTTTTTGAACTTTTAGCGCAATAATACTCATAACCTTAATCTTAAATTTGCATCATAAAATAATATAAAAATGAAAAAAATCTTAACCTTGCTTGCTTTTATTTCTGCTTTTACAGCAAGCGCGCAAACTTTTACTTTAAAGAGTAATGATCTAGGAGGTCAGGCAACTATGAAACAAGTTTTTAACGGTTTTGGTTGTACAGGTGAAAATATGTCTCCTCAATTATTTTGGGAAAATGTACCAAAAGATACTAAAAGTTTTGCTGTTACAATACATGATGAAAATGCACCTACAGGTAGTGGATGGTGGCATTGGCTTGCTTTTGATATTCCTGCTACAACTAAAGAATTAAAAACAGGAGCGGGAGATGTTACTAAAAACTTAATGCCTGCTGGTTCAATACAAAGTATTACTGATTTTGGCAAATCAGGTTATGGAGGTCCATGCCCTCCTGAAGGACATGGTTTTCATAAATACACGATTACTGTTTATGCCTTAAAAACGGATAAGTTAGGTCTAGATAAAAATGCTAGTCCTGCATTAGTAGGTTATTACTTAAATGGCAATACAATTGAAAAAGCTTCTATTGTGATGTATTACAAAAGATAATTTTAACAACTCTTTTTAGTTAAAATAAACGGTTCCAAATACGGCTTACTATTTGTATTTGGGACCATTTTTTTGTTATTTTTTAGCGGCTCTGTTTAATTCTTCTCCTCCTGGCAAATTCATTCGTTTGGTTAAAAGTGAAATTTCATTCAATGAAAAATTACCAGTTAAAGACATTAATATCGTTTCTTTTCCTTCCATAAACAATAATAATTCTGATACATTTGTACTTCCTGGAATCATTTTTACATAGATTTTAGTACTTTTTCCGTTTTCATTCACGCGCATTAATTCTTCTAATTTATCACTATATTGTTCTATACTAGTACGCATATCGGAAATGGTTTTAGAGTGACTAGTTTTAAAAACTTTTAAATAATCTAGTTTTTTTATCAAATTTAAATACACTTGATCTTCTTTCGTTTCCATTTTCACTTTGCTCATTAATTCAAACATTTTATCATTTACGATAACAGAAGAGACATTATTATTACTTTCAAATTTATCAAAAGGAGTTTGTGCCGTGCCTAAATAAAATGATAAAATACTAAAAACTAAAACTATTTTTTTTTCATTTTTTTACTTTTTAAAAATTTTGCGTGTCGTTTGATCATACTCTTTTAACTTATTTACATTTTTCATGCCAGAGTTCAATTGAGCCGAAATCAGATGTAAAGCTTTTTGTGTTTCTCTATAAGCTTCTTCTGGGGTTTGACAAGTTCCTAATTGAGAGTTAACATTTTTTATTGTTTGTTCTTCAAGATTATAATAATAACTCCCAAATGCTACTGAACCCACTATAAATGTTAAAAACCAAAATATTTTTTGATTTTTCACTTTTTCTTTACGCATTTGATCTAAATTTAAGCTCATAAATTTACATCATATCTTTTATAAATGAAAAAAAATATAATCAAGCTTTTCGTGGTCCTAACAATCGGTACGTTATTTAGTTGTAATGACTTAGATGATCAACCTCAATATAATGAGCTAGATCCTTATAATTTTGTATGGAAGGGATTTAACAAATATTATTTTTATCAAGAAAATGTAGCCAATCTAAGTGATTATCGTTTTAATTCTCAATATGAACTTAATTCGTTTTTAGGTACTTTTTCAAAGCCTGAAACTTTATTTGAAAGTTTAATTTACAATCGAAAGAATATTGATAAATTTAGTTTTATAACTTCTAATTATACTGTATTAGAACAGATTCTTTCTGGAACGAATGACAGTAATGGTATGGAGTATGGGATTAGTCCTAAGAATGGAAGTCAAACTGGAAGTTTTTGGCTGGGTAAAATACATCATGCCTAATAGTGATGCTAGTACAAAAGATCTAAAACGAGGGGATCTTTTTTATGGGGTTGATGGTGTTCCTCTTACTCGTAACAATTATCGTGAATTGTTATCTAAAACAAATTATACTTTAAATTTAGCTTCGTATGATGGAGGTGCTATTACACCTAATGGAAAAACAGTGGCGTTAACTAAAAAGGCGTATTCTGAAAATCCTGTTTATATTACCGATGTGATAGAGGAAGGAAATAAAAAAGTTGGTTATTTAATGTATAATGGTTTTTATACGTATTATGAACCAGAATTAAATCAAGCTTTTGGTAAATTAAAGGCGGCTGGAATAACGGATTTAGTCTTGGATTTACGTTATAATTCAGGAGGATCAGTAGCAACCGCTACTCGTTTAGCAAGTATGATTACGGGACAATTTGAAGATCAAATTTTTGCTAAAGAGCAATGGAACTCTAAAATTAATAGAGCAATAGATCCTAATAGATTATTAAACAAATTTACCTCACAACTAAAAAATGGCACTCCTATTAATTCATTAAATTTAAATAAGGTATATATCTTAACAACTACTAATACTGCATCTGCTAGTGAATTAGTCATTAACTGTTTAAAACCTTACATACAAGTAGTTCAAATAGGTAATACTACTACGGGGAAGAATGTGGGGTCTATTACATTGTATGACTCACCTGATTATACAAAACGAAATTTAAATCCAACTCACAGATATGCTATGCAATTAATTGTTTTAAAAATTGTTAATAAAGTGGGTTTTGGAGATTATGAAGCGGGTATTACGCCTGACACGACTAATATATTAATGGAAGATATAAGTAATCTAGGTATTTTAGGGAACAGCTCTGAACCTTATTTAGCTAAGGCAATGAGCTTAATTAAATCTGGTAATAGAATTGGTATTCAAAAACCTCAATTTAAAATTGGCAATGAAATTATTGATCTTTCTAAACGTGATTTAAAATACGAAATGTATATAGATTAAACGACACTCTGTAACTGGAAAATTATTTTTTATCCAAAAATAAGGAGAAATCACAAAATAGCGATAATGTGATTTCTCCTATTTATTGAAGTAACGAACTTATGAATATTATTATTTTTTAAGCTATAATCCGTTTTAATTAAAACTGAAAATTTATTCCGATTTTAAAGTTTCTTCCTCTTGTATTATATCCCATGGTTTCTATAAATTCTTCATTTAATAAATTTTGAACGGATCCAAAAACACTCAAATGGTTTGTTAATTTTACTTTCAAATTCGTATGAAATAATTTATAAGCTGAAACGGATACATCTGTTGCTTTAAAAGTGAAAGAATTGTAATATGATAGGTTTCTAAAATCTATAAACTGAAATTGAGCATCCCATGCAATAGATTTAGTCAATTCAACCGATAAACTAGCATTTACTCTATGTTTTGCAACGGCTTTTGCTATAGCCTGATCATTTTCTACAAAAGTATAATTACCAGTTAAGGTTATTTTTTCTAGAGGTTTGATCATTATATTGGATTCAATCCCTTTTGATTTATTTATTCCTTCTATATTTTCATATTGCCATCCTGTATTTGAGGTCTTCTTTTTAAAAGCAATTGAATTATTTTCTTCTCTATAAAATCCAACTGCTGAAATTTTTAATTTTTGATTTAAAAAACTTTTTTCAAAACCAGTTTCAATAGTAGTATTTTCTTGTGGTGTTAAATCTTTATTACCATACTCAGAATATACTTGATATAATGTTGGTGCTACTACTGCTCCTCCTATTGATCCATATAATTTTAAATTGATTTTTTCAAAATTAAAACTTGGATTAATATTAAAGATGACATAGTCTTTATAAACGCTGTGTTTTAAATAACGAGCTCCCGCATTCACATTTAATCCAAACTTAGTGTTTAATACTGCTGTAATATAAGGATCTAACATGGTGTATTTAGCGTCTTGATTATAAATATTAACATAAGGGGTAGCTTGAAGCATATCAAAATATTGAAATTGAACCCCTGTGATAAAAGCTAAAGAGTTTCCTATATTGTATTTATTAAAGACGTCAACATTAATATTTCGTGATTTAGAAAAGGATTCTGTATAATTATTTAATGAGGCTCCTGATAGTCTTTTTTGTTCATAAAAGCCAAAAGAAGAATTTATTTTCAACTCTCCTTTTTTATACTTCATTGAAGGAGAAAAGCCTCCTCTAAACTGTTCTCCTATTAAAGTATTTACTTCATTATCTACAAAGGCTCCTGTATCGTAAGCAAATCTTAAGCGATCATAGTTAGCAAAAAAATCTAATTTAATTCCTTTGTTTATTGCTACTCCTAATTGTTGATTAAGATTAACTCTTGAAAACTTATCTTTTTCAAAATCATCTCCTTTTGCTTCACTAATACCTGTTATTTCAGCACTATTTAGAGAGGTTAAAAAAGAGATTTTTCCCTTTGTTCCGTTCAATGAAAAACCTTGATTGTATTCTTCTGGTTTATACTTTTTGGTGGTTGTTAAATTTTGAGTTCCTATATTAAAGTAGGCTGTTCCTATGACTCCTTTGTCAGTTGCTTTTTTTAATGTAATATTAATAACTGCTGTGGCTGCATTAGCACCATATAATACGGAGGAAGCTCCTTTGAGTACTTCTATACTTTCAACTTGTTCTACGGGTAATAATCGTAAATCATACGTAGTTGAAATACTCGATGCGTCTACTACAGGATTACCGTCTATTAGAATTAATACTTGTTTTGTACTTCCTCCTCTAACAAACAAATCTAAATTCTTTCCTACTCCACTCTGACTTCCTACAACTTCAAATCCAGCTAACTGGCTTAATACGGTAGCAACACTTTGCCCTTTTCTTTGCTCTAAATCTTTTGTTGTGATTTTTTCAATCGTTCTACCTGTTTTTGTTTTGTTTTGCTGAAATTTAGTTTCTGATACGACTACTTCTTCTATTTTTTTGATTCTTGATCTTGTGCAAAAGCACTACCATACATACACGTTAAAACGCTTGCTAATAAAATGTTTTTTTTCATTTTAATTCTTTAAATGCGGAAAAAAAGACAGAATTTACCCATACCCAAACTTTTTTTCCCGAAAGTTTGTTAATAAAATAAATTTAGGCAGGTCTCCTGGCTTGCGTCTTGTAATTAGCCTTCCCGTTTTAAATTTCAAACAGTGGTTGTAGATCATTACAAGCTGAATAGCTTACAGTTGCGGGTACAGCTCAGGTTTTGATATTCGATTTTTTATTTTAGATATTGATTTTCAGGAATACGATTCCGTTATCATTAATCTTCAAATAATTTACCTATAATCTCACTCTGATTCCCTTTTAAGCTGACTTTTAACAAAAGTCGAGCACCATAAATTCACAGGCAAAGTTAGCACATCTTTTAAAAAAAATAAAAAAAACAAAAAAAAACAGATTCCTTTATTAAAAATTATTCAATAAAAGAACCCTAAAATCCATATATTTCAAAGTTTAGAATATAATTTAGTTTTATTTCATCTCCAATTATTATTATACCATTTAAACTTTGAAATTTCCTTATAATATTTTTTTTAACCTTGAGACTGTCCAAAAAATTCGCAATCTTTTCATTTCGATCAAAGGGAGAGTTCGAGTTGTTTTTAAAATAAAAAAAAAACGTATCGAGAACTTTATTTTTAATCCAGTATATTTTAGGTTTAAATGGTATTACCTCTTTATCTGTAATAGTTTTCTAATATCTAACCTATATTGAGCAAAATTTGAATAAAAAATGCCCCAAATAGTGTCTAACTTTTTGGGGCATGTTCAATGTTGTAGGTCTTTTTATTTAAAACAAAGGTCTTTTTACGAAGCTTTTAAAATTATTTTTTCTTTGACCAATCTAAGTTCGTTACATAAGAAATCCTTAGCGTGGGATTATTTTCTTGTATGGTGTTAGGTACATTCCATAAATTTTGGTGAATGTAACTTATTTGAATTTGATGTTGAGGGTTTAAATTATATCCTAAACCTGCAATTACTCTATTTTGTTGTACAAATGTTTTGGCTGCTTTTACTCCTATATTCATAAATATCTCATCTCCTAAAAAAGCAAACAATTGAGTTTTATCTTCTTTTTTAGTTAAAGTGTAATTTACCAAATACATGTATCGTAAACGATTTCTATAATCTCTATTAGTTATGACAAAATCTCCTGCTTCATTTTTAGTAGCTACTCCTACCCAACGACTCTCATCGCGTAGACGATGGGTAAATTTAAAATCATTTTTAGCACAGCTATAAACACCTTGTATCCATACGTTATCCTCTGGTGTTACGACTCTATTTAAAGGGACATCTCCATAAACAAAAAATTCATGGTGTGTATAACCTATGCTACCACTGATTTGTTTGGTAAACTGGTAATCTACAGATGGGCGTATAAAATATTGTTGTTTTTGGTCAAATCCGTTGGCGAATATTAGAGATCCTTCTAGTGTTAAGGAAAGTTTTTTTCCTATCGTATTTTTCCCTAAATAATGCAACCAAATATCATTATTATGATTTATTACTTGACCAAATACGTTATTACACAAAGAAAATAACACGAACAAAAATAGTGGTGTTTTAATACTTTTTTTCATATTTTTTTGTTTAAGGGAGCGCAAAGGTACAATAAAAAACAAAAAAATAAATATTTTTCACATGTATTTATAAAAACACTTGCTGTTTTGAAAAAAACCACCTTGTTTTCAGTTCCTCACAAACAAATTATTATCAATTAGTTAGTTATAAAATATTATTTTAAAAAAGATAGGTTCTCTTTTTATTTAATTGAAACCTTTTTACTTCTCCAAAATCTACTTTATAATTAAACGCATCTTTTAGGGGTTGTTTTTCTAGGTAACATATTAAACTTCTTATAACACCTGCATGAGTAAAAATAACTAATGGTTTCTCTAACGCCATTTTTTGTATTATTTCCCAAAATTCAACTACTCTTTCGTATAAAACTTGAAAAGACTCTCCCATTGGAACTGAAATATTTACAAAATCTTCCATCCAAGGATTTAATTCTTCCTCTGGTATTGCATCCCATTTTTGTAATTCCCATTTTCCAAAATTCATTTCCTTTAATCGGTTGTCTACCGTTATTTCTTGTTTTGAGAAACAATATTCAGCCAATTCTAAGCAACGTGTCAAAGGGCTACTATATACGAATGCTTTTTCTGGTAATTTTTTTTTATCTCTTGAAATTGTTCTAAAAAATTAGGTGCTAAGTTTACATTGCTCTGTCCATAACAAACTCCTTTGGGACAAATGGTTTCGGTATGGCGTACTAAATAAATTTGCATAGTGTTAGAAAAGATAAAAGGGTTACTACTTCGCTAATCTGTTCTAAAGCTCCTAAACAATCGCCTGTGTATCCTCCAATCCATTTGGTAAAATACCGTCCCATATACAAACGTGTGAGGAGTAAAATGGGTAATACTACTAAATAAAATGGATTGTAAACATAAGCCATACAAGCCAATGGTGCTAATCCAAAGAAAAGTACTCCTATTATTTCATATTTACTAAAACCTTTGGCTATAGGTTTACTTTTACTTAATTCGTCTTCTCTTACATACGGTAACGTAAAGGAAAGTGAAATGGCATTTGCTCTGCTTATACTATGGTAGGTAATAAATAAAAAGCTTGCATAAGCATATTGGTTCCAAGAAGTATTAGGGATTCTGTTCATTATTTCAAAAAGGAGTAAAAACTTGATTAGCAATAGAAATACAACTCCTATAGCGCCATAAGCTCCTATAGCACTGTCTTTCATAATTTTTAATATTTTTTCTTTTGTCCAGCCTCCTCCAAACCCATCGCAAACGTCCGCAAATCCATCTTCGTGAAAGGCTCCTGTAATCAGCACGCCTGCTACCATGGAAAAAATAATGGCTATTAATAATGAAAAAAGATAATGAGCTCCTAAAAATACTAAATAAGATAGACTTCCTACTAACCAACCTACTAACGGAAAATAACGTGTTGCTTTATTTAAATAACTAGGATCATGATGAATATGTTTTGGACAGGGAATACGTGTATAGAACATTAATGCTGTAAAAAAGATGTCTCGCTGTTTTTTCATTTTTTTATAAACCTTAGGGTATAAAACTAGCCTCTTTAAAGGCTTTCACTAACGCCTGCTTCTTCAAAACTTGCCATTTGATTTAAAAAATTAACGGCTCCTTGTATGATTGGAAAAGCAAGGGCTATTCCTGTACCTTCTCCTAATCGTAATCCTAAATCTAGCAATGGTTTTCCATTTAAATAGTGCAACAAGTTTTTATGTGCTTTTTCTTGTGAACAATGACAGAATATGGCGTTTTTTATAATTTTTGGTTCATAAGTATACGCTACTAAAAAGGCTACTGAACTAATAAATCCGTCTACTAGAATTAACATATTGTTTTCAAAGGCTTGAAGCATTCCTCCTGCCATTTGATAAATTTCAAATCCACCAAAATGGGCTAATTTTTCATCTATCATGGAGGATCCTTTGTAATTTTGTAAAGCTGTTTTTAAAATAGTTGTTTTTCTATCTAATGCTTCATTAACTACTCCTGTCCCACTCCCTACACAATCTTGAATTGGAATTTCTGTTAAAATACTCATTAATACAGCGGAAGTGGCTGTGTTTCCAATACCCATTTCTCCAAAGCCAACGCAATTAGATCCTTTTGTGTGTATTTCTTGTACAATCTGTCTTCCTTTTTGTAAACATTCTTTAAATTGCTCTGCTGACATGGCAGCTTGCTCTAAAAATGATTGAGTTCCTTTTGCTACTTTTTGATGTATTATGGGTAATGAATTATCAAAATCAAAATTTACTCCTGCATCAATTACTTCTAATGTTAATCCATTTTGTTTTGAAAACACATTAATTGCTGCCCCACCGTTTACAAAATTCAAAACCATTTGAGGGGTTACTTCAGCTGGATAAGCACTTACGCCTTCTCTTGCTATACCATGATCTGCTGCAAAGACTAAAATATGTGGATTTCGTATTTCAGGTGTAAGTGTATTAAAAACTTGTCCTATCTGCAAAGCTATACTTTCTAATTGGCCTAAAGCTCCTAAAGGTTTGGTTTTAAAATCAATCTTATGTTGTATTTTTTCTGTTAAACTCATCACTTCTTATGTTATTTTTCCCAAACTAAAAAACAATAGTTTTGGTAAATTTCTTTTTATAATTAGGTAATACAATAGGATTATCAAATAACGGGCAGTTAATTACTACTGTGTGAAACTCTCCATTTTCACCACATGGATCTATATTTAATTGAATTAATTTTTGAATGATTTCCTTTGTTAAAATTTCTCCTAAAAATTCTACTCCCATAGTAGTATTACAGGAAACAATCATACAAACAATATTTTGTTCTATCATTTGTTTTACTAATTCTAAACGATCTTGTTGCCAGAGAGGTAAAATGGCATTTAATTTGGCTTCTTGGCATACTTTTTCTTCCCATTCTTTATGAGGTGCTAAATCAATATCTCCAAAAATAACATTTTCTACTTTATATTCTTCTTTTAATTGATGAAGTGTTTTTATGTATTTTTTTTCATAATCGCTCCAAGTGGTTGGTATTCCTATGAATGGTATTTTTAACTGATTGGCTTGTTGTTCTAAAATAAGTTGTGTTAATCCGTGCGAACGGGATACTTTTCCGTTTTCATTCATCATGTTTAAAAGCACTGTCGGTTGATATCCTGATTTTATGGCTTTTATTGTTGCGTAACAACTGTCTTTACCTCCACTCCAAGAAAGAATTGCTTTCATTATTTTGTATGATTTTTATACTCTTGTTTCTGAATGATAAATATTACTTAATTTCTACAGGAATTCCTGAAATCATCAAAATTACTTTATCTGCTTTTCGAGCTAAATATTGATTCATCCAACCTTGTAATTCGGTAAATTTTCTTCCTATTTCGGTCTGAGCATGAACTCCCATACCAATTTCATTTGTAATAATAATAATATTTGTATCTTCTTGAAGTAATATTTTTTCAATTTCTGATTTTGCTAATTCTAGTGATTTTTCAATATCATTTTGGGTATCTACAAAAAAATTAGTCAACCACAAGGTTACGCAGTCAATCATAGTCACTTTTTTAGAAAAGTTAAAATTGCTTATATATTTTTCTTCTTCAACATTCGTCCATCGTTGGTCACGATCTTTTTGATGTCTATCTATTCTTTTTGAAAATCACCGTCCCATTTGCGAGCAGTAGCCATATACACGGGATTAGACGACAACTCTAACGCTAAGTCTTGGGCATACGCACTTTTACCTGAACGTTCGCCACCTGTTATAAGATACAACATACACTCTGTTTTTTGGCTGTAAAGATATTTAAAACTTTATCTTTGCTTATAAAATACTAAAAAAACATTATAACTTACTTTTTTTACTAAAGTTCGTGATTTAATATATAATTATGGGTACTTATAAAATTCAAATTTTAGAAACAATAGCCGCTCTAGTCATATACATATTTCTTTTTTTCTTTACTAAAAACATAATTAACAATACGTTAAAAAAGACCTACATTGAAAGAACAAGGAGAAAGATATCTATTAAGGTATTACATCTTCTAATAACTATTGTTTTTTTTGTTTTAATTTCTGGAATTTGGGGGCTGGAACAAAATGAAATAGCCCTCTTTGCTAGTAGTATTCTAACAGCTTTGGGAGTTGCTTTTTTTGCTCAATGGTCTTTATTGTCTAATATAACATCAAGTTTAATACTTTTTTTTAATCATCCTCTTAAATTAGGTGATACCATAAGAATACTTGATAAAGACTTTCCTTTAGAAGGTGAAATTATTGAGCTTACCTATTTTTTTGTTTATTTAAAAACTGCTGATGGGCAAACTATTACAATTCCTAATTCTTTAATTTTACAAAAATCGGTTTCAATAATAGAAAAAACCGATACTCCTTTTTAAAAATATATTTTAGAATTATACAACCAATCAATAGTCTCTTTTAAGATAAAATATATTTTATCTTTGTTGATCATTTAAAAAAATTAATTTTCCATATACTATTATGATAAAACTATTACAATATATCTTTTTTGTTTTATTTTGTTCTCTTACTATACAATGTAAAAAAAATGAAGCTACACGTACTTTTGCTCCGCAAAGAAATAACGCTTTAACAGATGCCACAGCTTTTACCTTACATGAATACGAAAATTATTCTGTTATAAAAGTTACAACTCCATGGCCTAATGCTCAAAAACCGTTTACTTATGTTCTTACCAAAAGTAATAAGAACATCCCTGATAGCTTAAAACAATATCTTCAAATACCAGTTCCTCTTAAAAACCTTGTAGTAACCTCTACTACTAATATTCCTTTTTAGAAATTTTAGGAGTAGAAAACAAGTTGGTAGGTTTTCCTCATACTGACTATATTTCGTCTGATAAAACTCGGAAATTAATTGATTCTGGAAGAATAAAAAACTTGGGGGAAAATGAAAAAATTAATATCGAACAATTGATTAGTCTAGCTCCAAACGCATTGGTTGCTTTTGGAGTAGATGGAAATAATCCAACCTTAAACACCATTGAAAAAGCAGGAATCCCCGTTCTAATTCAAGCAGATTGGATGGAGCAAACACCACTAGGAAAAGCTGAATGGATTAAGTTTTTTGGTGCTTTAGTAGGAAAAGAAAAAGAAGCTAAAAATTATTTTGATCAAGTTAAAAAAAACTATTTAAATGCGCTAGAAATTGTAAAAACGATTCAACAAAAACCTACTATTCTTTATGGTACAATGTATCAGGATCAGTGGTATATGCCTAAAGGTGATAGTTGGAAAAGCACCTATATACAAGATGCGGGGGGCAACTATCTTTGGAAAGATGTAAAAGGCACAGGAAGTATCCCTCTGAGTTTTGAACAGGTTTTTGAAAAAGGACAAAATGCTTTGATCTGGATTGCAACAGGAGATATTACAAATTGGAACGAATTTGGAAAATCAAATATTCATTACTCTCAATTTAAAGCGTATCAAAATAAGAAGGTATATACTTTTGAAGGGAAAAAAGGAAAAAAAGGAGGTACTCTTTTCTTTGAATTTTCGCCTAGTCAACCCGATAAAGTACTGAAAGATTACATAAAAATTATACATCCTGAATTATTGCCTAATTATCCATTTACATTTGTAACGCCCATACAATAAAAGTCTTGAAAAATAAAAAACTTCTTTTTTGTTTTATTCTCTTAAGCGTAATTCTTTTTATTTTAGACTTATGCTTAGGTTCTGTTAGAATCCCTATACAGGATACTTTTCAGGTTTTAATAGGCAACAATGCTTCTAAAACTACTTGGCAGTATATTATTTTAAATTTTAGACTTCCTAAAGCTCTAATAGCATTAGCTGTGGGTACAGCATTACCTATATGCGGATTACTCATGCAAACTCTTTTTAGAAATCCATTAGCAGGTCCTTATATTTTAGGATTAAGTTCAGGTTCCAGCTTAATGGTTGCTTTCGTGATCATGGGAAGTAATTTTTTACCCCCTCTACTTGTTCCTCTTTTTACATCGTCTTACGGAATTGTCTTTGCCTCTATCATAGGTTCTCTAATTGTTTTGATAGCAGTGCTTTTAACGGCTCAGAAAATAAAAAAACACTATGTCTATCTTGGTTATTGGATTGATGTTTAGTCATTTTACAAGTTCTATTATCAATATTTTAAGTTATTTTTCATCAGCTGAACAATTACAAAAATTTTCTATTTGGTCTATGGGAAATTTAGGTAGTGTGAGTTGGGAAAATATTTATTTTATTTTTATCGTTTGCGGCATTACACTACTTTATACAATCCGTCTTCTTAAAAATTTAGACGCTCTTTTGTTGGGAGAAAATTACGCTAAAAGTCTAGGTGTTCCTTATAAAAAAACTTTACATCAAATTATTTTAATAACGAGTATCCTTACTGGCATACTCACGGCTTTTGTGGGACCCATAGCTTTTATAGGGTTTGCAATTCCTCATCTTGCAAAAATTATTTTCCAAGGCAGTCAACATCTTTATCTTTTTATAACCACTTTATTAACAGGAATTTGCATTATGCTTCTTTGCGATATTGTTTCTCAGGGTTTTGAGGTAGCTATTCCTATAAATGCTGTTACCTCTATTATAGGTGCTCCTATAGTAGTATGGCTTTTGCTAAAAAAACGTACTTTAAATTAATGAAAAATCCAATCATTTTACAAACCAAACACCTTAGTATTGGCTATACATTAAAAAAGAACCCAATTTATATAGCTCAGAATTTAAATTTAAATTTTGAAGCGGGAAAATTAATTACCCTTATAGGTGCTAACGGAATAGGGAAATCAACTCTTTTAAAAACACTAACAGCTATTCAATCTCCTCTTTCGGGTGAGGTTATTTTAAATTCTTTAGACATTCAAAAATACACGACTATTGAATTAGCAAAAAACCTAGCAGTTGTTCTTACTGAAAAACTCCCTTCTAGTAATCTAACCGTTTATGAATTAGTTGCTTTAGGTCGTCAACCCTATACCAATTGGATTGGAACGCTTACACAAGAAGATCGTCTGAAAATAAAGGAAGCTTTAATTCTAACAGAAATAACAGCTATCCAAAACAAGAAACATTACGAAATAAGTGATGGTCAGTTGCAAAAAACATTAATAGCAAGGGCTCTAGCTCAAAATACCCCTTTGATTATTTTAGATGAACCTACCACACATTTAGACTTACATCATAAGGTTGCTGTTTTTAAATTATTAAAAAAGTTAGCTCACGAAACCCAAAAGTGTATCTTATTTTCTACTCATGATATTGATTTGGCCATTCAGTTAAGCGATGAAATGGTTGTTATGACTCCTGATTTTGTTGTACAAGATCAACCTTGCGTACTAATTGAAAAAGGTGTTTTTAATTCTTTATTTAAGGATGAAGACATTCTATTTGATAACGAAAAGAGAAAATTTATATTTAAATAATCCCAATTAAAAAAAATAGGTCAATTTCTTATTTATTTGATCCATTAACCACCAAAGTATAAGTGTTAAAAAACAAATAATAGGATATTTTAATAGCCAATCATAAAATCCTTGTTCGGGCAATAATTCATTTACCATTCTTATAGCATACGGATGACATAAATAAATACCTAAAGAGAGTGTAGCTGGTATTGTTTTTTGAATGAACGATTGGTGGGATTCATTTATCCAATAAAAAGTCAACATACTTAGCAAAGGAAGCGTTAAAAGAAAATCCATTGCTTTAACCTTATATCTATAATACATCCCTACTTCTATCAATAATATAATCCATAATGGGATAAATAGCCATTTGCATTTGGTTATCTCATTTTTCCATTTATCATACATAGTCCCAATCATCATCATAGGTAAAGCAAAAAATAAATAGTTACGCGTTGTTCCTATTATTTTATACAAAAACATAAGGTCTAAACGATTTGATTGAATTCCTATTTGAAAACTGTAGCCTACTATGAGTAGAAACAGTATTAACTTCGTTTTTATCGCAGTACTTAAATTTCGTAAAAGATATAACAAACCTACCGCTATAGTTGTGGCTAATAAATACCATAAATGCCAATAACCGTAAATAAGTTTTAAAATCATATCTGATTTAGAAAACCAACCTAAATTATAAAATCGGATTAAGTCAGGTAAATAAATGAATTGCCAAACCACATATAACAATAAAATTCGCTTGGTATACTTCCACAAATAAGGTTTATCATTTAATTTATTTCGCAAAAAATAACCTGAAATTAAAAAGAATGTAGGTACAGCAATTCGAGTTATACCACTGGCAATTTCATAGGAAATTAGTCCTTCTATCCCTGTTTCTTTAGATACAGGAAAAATATGTAACGCAATGACTAAAAAAGCCATTATTATTTTCAGTACATCAAGATTATTATTGCGCATTTTTATATCTAAAATAATTGTAATACAAAAACCAAACTAAGTTTTTAGATCGTAATTTAGTTTAAAAAAATGATATTTAAAATTCATTTACTTCAATTACTTCTCCTGCTTTCAACCCCTTCAAATTAACATTTCCAACTCTCACACGGACTAATCGCAAAGTAGGGAATCCAACTGCGGCCGTCATTTTACGTACCTGACGAAATTTCCCTTCGGTAAGTGTAATAGATAGCCAACTAGTAGGACCGTGGCGTTCGTGGCGTATGCGTCGGCCTTCGCCAATGAAATCAGGTAATGTCTCTAGGATTCTTGCTTCACAAGATTTGGTAGTATAACGAACACCCTTTACGCCTATTTCTACTCCGTTTTTCAGTTTTTCAATAGCTTGGGGAGTTACAACCCCATCTACTTGGGCAAAATATTCTTTTTCGATGGTTTTACTTCGTACAATTTCGCTCATCATTCCGTCTGTGGTGAGCAATAACAATCCTTCAGAATCTTCATCTAACCTTCCTATTGCCATCGTCCCTTCCAGGAAAATCAAATAATTCGCCTAGCTTTTTCTTATTTCGTTTTTTCTCGTAAATAAATTGGCTTAAATAGCCGTGGGGTTTATGGAGTATAAAATGACGATGTTCACTCATAAGGCAAAAATACAACAAAAGACCTAAAGGTTTTTATACAAGTTTTTCAAGTTTTTTTACATGATTCCAAAGACACAGTGTTAATAATTTATGTTCTTTTGTTTTTAAATAATTCTTAGAACGAAAATCCTTTATCAATGGTATAAAAAAATTACATCTAAAATCAATACATTACTTCAAAAATCATAATAACTTATTCATCTAAATTAACACAATATTAATTGTATAAAAACGTTTTTAATATGCAATAAATAGTATCTTTGTATGCTAAGACTCAAACAATACAAATGAACTTCAAATATTTTAAATACGGTTTTTTTGCGGTTTTTGGTTTATGTTCCATTTCTGAATTATTACCAAAATCTAAAAGCACGAATACAGCTATTTTTTCATATTGGAATAACGTAAGTGTTCTTTTCAAAAAGATTTTTGATGAACAAGCAAAAGAATTACAAAGAAAATAAAAACCATGGTTTAGAGCATTCGAAAGGCAAGTTACTTTTGAGTCAAACTTATGAAGGACAATTACCTTCTCCAGAAATGATGGAAAAATACAACCAATTAGATCCTACCTTTGCAAACAGGATACTAATTATGGCTGAAAGAGAACAAATTCATCAACATTCAATAGACAAAAGAAGTCAATTTGGAATCTTATTTTCCATGATAATTGGTATGTTTTTTGCTTTTTCAAGTGTATTGGTTATTTCATATTTAGTATATTTATGTATTACAAAAGACTACCCTAAAACAGCCGCAACAATTGCTGTAGGAGTTATAGTAGGTATTGCAGGAGTATTTCTATACAAAAAAATGCTTCTAAAAAGAAGATTTATAGTCCTATTTAATGAATTAACTTAACAATAAAAACAAATAAAGTTATAACAATAGGCCATACAATTATTCTTATGTTATCAATATTATTGTAATATTATTCACTCCTTTTAACAATTCCCTTCTTAAGTCCCATAAATGAATTGTAACTTCCTTTGATTTTCTGAAAATCTGATTGAATTTCATTTTTAAATAGAAGATTACTAATTATACTTTTTACCCTAGTTTTTTTTCCAGAAAGCCTACACCTACGATAGATTCATTTTACTAACTACCCTATTATATACAATTATTATTACTTTAAAAAACAAACTCCAAAATAATAATAACTTCACACACAACCCCTCTTAGTTCTTCACAAAAAAACAAACAAAAACTTAAAAACAAATTCCTAAATTTACAACAAAAAACAAAACCATGTCAGACACACTTATTGTACTAGCCACATTCATCATTGCCTTAGGAATAGGAATTTATTTGGGAAAAATCATTTTTTCGGCTTCGGCTAAAACTACAACCGCTACTTTTGAGGAAAAAATTAACGGATTACTTTCCCAAATTGAACAATTGAAATCACAATTTCAGTCAGAAAAAGGGACTTGGGAAAAACAATTATCGCAACTTAATCATGAAAAAGATGCTATTCGGAACGAAAAAGAAGCCCTTGCGATTCAGCTCTCCAAAAAGGAAGTTGATTTTGATAATTTACTCGAACGAAATAGAGAACAAAAACAAGAAGTAGCACAACTGCAAGAAAAATTCACGAAAGAATTTGAAAACCTTGCCAACAAGATATTAGAAGAAAAATCAACTAAATTTACTGAACAAAATAAAGAAAACATAAAAAATCTCCTTTCGCCATTACACGACAAAATCCAAAACTTTGAGAAAAAAGTGGAAGACACTCACAAAGAGAGTATTGATTATCACGCAGCATTACGCCAACAAATTTTAGGTTTGCGCGAAATGAACGCACAAATGAGTAAAGAAACCCTCAATTTGACCAAAGCACTAAAAGGCGATAGTAAAATGCAAGGTAACTGGGGCGAACTTGTACTGGAGCGCGTACTTGAAAAATCAGGTTTAGAAAAAGGGCGCGAGTACGAAGTCCAACAAAGTTTTACTAACGACGAAGGGCAACGCTTGCAGCCCGATGTAGTAATTAATTTACCTGATGGTAAAAAAATGATTGTCGATTCTAAAGTAACGCTAACTGCTTATGAACGTTTTGTCAATGAAGAAGATGAAACTCTAAAAGAGCAATACCTAAAAGAACACGTCCTTTCTTTAAAGCGTCATGTAGATCAACTGGGCGAAAAAAACTATCATGATTTATATAAAATAGAAAGCCCTGATTTTGTGCTACTTTTTGTTCCTATAGAACCCGCGTTTGCCATTGCTTTACAGGAAGATACTACACTTTACAACAAAGCTTTTGAAAAAAACATTGTAATTGTTACCCCCTCAACCCTTTTGGCTACACTAAGAACTATTGACAGTATGTGGACCAGCCAAAAGCAACAAGAAAACGCTTATGAAATTGCCCGTCAAGCAGGAGCTTTATACGATAAGTTTGAAGGATTTGTTCAGGATCTTATCAAAATTGGAAAACGAATGGATGAAGCTAAAAATGAGTATTCAGGAGCTATGAATAAATTAGTTGAAGGTAAAGGGAATTTAATTACCAGCGTTGAAAAACTCAAAAAAATGGGAGCCAAAGCTAAAAAATCACTTCCTGGAAGCCATTATTAATCGAGCAGAACAAAATGAAAATAACTTAATAAACTAATAATTGTATGTTAAAAAAAATTCTTTTACTCAGCCTTGGTACTTTTGCTCTTTGTTTTGCTTTGTACTTTGCTCTTTTGTACTATGCGACTTATAGCGAAGGCACTCGTACCGGAAAATTAATTAAATTCAGCAAAAAAGGTTATATCTTTAAAACGTGGGAAGGCGAGTTAAGTCAAGGCCTTTCAGGAAACAAAATTTTTGCTTTTTCAATATTAGATAACGAAAACAACACCATTCAAAAATTAAAAAATCTAGAGGGACGTTATGTAAAAGTAACTTATATAGAACGTTATAAAACATTCCCTTGGTGGGGAGACACAACGTATTTCGTAACCGATGTAAAAGAGGAAAAGTCTCCTATTTTTAACAGATAATAACCATCTCCTTATACTACAAAACTAAACTAAAACCTACTTAATATGATTTTTTTAAAAAAACACATCCCGTTTATTCTCTTTTTTATCTTCTTTTTTATAAGTTGTAATAAACCAGAAGATAAAAAAATTACACAAACAACAGAAACAATTAATATTGTCAATCCATCTAAATTAAAGCTCCTATTTTTAGATGATTTTATTTTCCCTTCAAATCAATATTTTCAAAATTTATTAATTGGTGGCTTATCTGGTATAGATTATGATTTTGAGAAAGATCGTTATTATATTGTTTCTGACGACCCAAATAATCCTCGTTACTATATTACCAATATAGAAATTAAAAATAACACTATTAGTAAAACTGTTTTTACTGACATGATTCTTTTTGATAAAAAGAAAATTTTTATTCCTCTCGGTTTTTAGACTTAGAGAGTATTGTTTTTACAAACAATCAAATAACGTTATCATCAGAAGGAAGCATTTATGGCAATCAAAAACCAAGTATTTTTAATTCCGATGAAAAAGGACATTTTTTATCAGAATTTTCTATTCCTTCTATTTTTTTACAAGAAACTAGGCATAATGGCTCTTTTGAATCCTTAACAAAAAGTGTAGATAAACAAGGTATATGGAGCGCAAACGAATTACCTCTTAAAACAGATGGATCAGAACCAGATTATAAAACAACAGATTCTCCTGTTCGATTTACTTTTTATGACTCTAATACAAAACAAGCTACAAAAGAATTTGTTTATGAATTATCTCCTCTTATCAAACCTAGAACAGGAAGCGAAGACATAAACGGTGTATCTGATATTTTAGAATACAAAAAGATCATTTTTTAGTAATAGAAAGAGCCTTTCAAAATGAAAATATTGTAAAAATATTTGAAGCTTCTATTAATTCAAACACTACAAATTCATTAAACATAAAAAACTTAAAATCAGAAAAGTATGTTCCTATGAAAAAAGAATTGGTTTTGGATTTTAATGACATAAAAAAACATCTAAAGCAATCTAAAATAGATAATATTGAAGGTATATGTTTTGGAAAAAATTTACCCAATGGGAATAAAACAATTTTAGTTATATCGGATGATAATTTTCAACAATTTGGACCACAACTCAATCAATTTATTTTATTTGAATTAATTGAAAAATGATTTTAAGATAACTTTATATAATGAATACCCTCTTTAAAACCGTAAATGACTCTAGAATAGTTATTTCAGAACTCATGTTACCATCACATAGTAATTTTAGTGGTAAAATACACGGCGGCTATATTTTATCTTTATTAGATCAAATTGCTTTTGCCTGTGCTTCTAAATTTTCAGGACATTATTGTGTAACTGCATCAGTAGATACTGTAGATTTTTTAGCTCCAATAGAGGTCGGAGAATTAGTAACTCTTAAAGCTTCTGTAAATTATGTAGGTAAAACTTCTATGATTGTAGGTATACGAGTAGAAGCTGAAAATATACAAACAGGCTTTGTTAAACATTGCAATTCATCTTATTTCACCATGGTTGCAAAAGATAAAACGGGGCAATCAACACCTGTTCCAGGTCTTATTCTTAGTAATTTTGAAGATGTTAGACGCTTTTATAATTGTATCAAAACAATCTCTAATAGAAAAGAAAAGCAACAACACGAAGATCATTTTAATTATAAAAGCCCTGAGGCTCTAGCTCACTTATCAGAATACAACGTAGAGGTTAATTTTAAATAAGTAAAAAGAAACTTTCCTAAAAGATAATATTGTAAAGATTTAATTTTGTTACTACTTTAATAGTCTAGCGGAACGAAGAATCTAACAAAATTATCCAAGCTTTTAGAAAAGTTTCTTTTTAGAATAATTTTAAAATACTCTTACTAAATTAAATCCAAAGCTAATTTCTCCTTTTGCCCAATTACCTGCTGTTCTACCTAGATAACCTGTATCGTGCATGGCATTCGCATTGGTAAAAAACATTTGAAATATGTGTCCCCCTGTTTCTAAATCTACTCCAACCGAAAGAGGATCTCTAAAATTTGAATTTTTAATTCTATTCAAATGTGCTGCATAATCTACATTTAAAGAAAATCGCTTACTTAGCTTATAACGACCTCCCATACCTACTGCAAATTGTGCGTTTTTTTGTTCGGGATTAAGAACTACGTTTTCATAAAAAAATGTAGGCGCTAATTGTAATGTTAGTTGATCGTTGAATTTTCTTGACACTAATATTTGTGAATTATAAGAAAGTCTGTGTTTAAATTCTAACAAAGGATAAGCTTCTTTTTCATAGCCGAATTAATTGCCAAAGCATTATACCCTACTATTGTAAAAGGAAATCCTTCTTTCTTTTGGCTTATAATTTTATATTTTATTCCTGCATCGTAAGTCTTAGCAAAAGTACTTCTTGAAAAATGTAACGTGACATCATCTGTTAGCCCATAGACCATTTTTAGTTGAGTAGTAGCTCCATCTAACCCAAAAAAGTTTTCAAACCCTGAGTTCAAAAAACCAAAACGGTGAGAAACAATAAAATATAAATCTCCTTTTGATGCCAATTTTGTTGACTCTAAATTCCTAATCTTTAAAGATTTAAATGCTGATTCAACGACTTCTGAGTCGTTATTTTCTACTCCTTTTAACAAATCATCTTGTGCCTGCAAATTATTACTTAACACAATAGAAAATCCTAATAAAAATTTTTTTAACATACTTTTTAGTTTTTTAACATCTAAACATCAAATAAATAAATTATTTTTGCTGTCATTTGTATAGACAAATATATAAATTTAATAACTAAAATCACTTATTATGAAAAAAACATTTCTGTTTTTAAGCTTTTTAACAATCAGTTTAGCAAGTTGTTCTAAAGACAATGAACCTTCTATTTCAGGTCCTACCACTACTACTACTACTACTGGAGCTAAATTAACTTATGAAGCAAACGCTAAGGCTATTTTCACAAATAACTGTGTAGGTTGCCACCCTGCTTTTGCTTCATACAGTGGTGTAAAAACAAATATTAATAACATCTTAGATAGAATACAAAGAGATGGAGCTGGAGTTATGCCTCGTTCAGGAAAAATGCCCCAAGTTAACATTGATATTATAAAACAGTGGCAAGCTGATGGCTTATTAGAAAAATAATTTTTTTAAAGTAGCTAAAGAAGCACACTTCCCCCTAAAGTGTGCTTGCAAAAAAGTTAATTTAACGATTCAATACTATTAAAACTACACAAATAAGTTATGAAAAAACTATTTTACTCCCTAATTTTACTTATCAATTTACACTCTTGGTCTCAAGAAAAAAGTATAGCAAAAAACGGAGTTATAACATTTGAGGCATCTGTTGCCACTTTTGAAGAAATAAAGGCTACAAGTTCTTCTGCTGTATGTGTTTTAAATTCTAAAACAGGAGATATTGCCTCGGTCATAAACATTAAAACTTTTAAGTTTAAAAACAGCTTAATGCAAGAGCACTTTAATGAAAACTACATGGAAAGCGACAAATTTCCTAAAGCTATTTTTAAAGGAAAAATAGAAAATTACAACACTTATAGTTTTGATAACCAAACAAAAGTTCAAATAAATGGTACTTTTGAAATTCACGGAAAATCAAAAAATATGACGGTACCTGCCTTTTTAAAAAAGAAGGGAACAACTATATTCTAATAGCTAACTTTATTTTAAAGCCAGAAGAATTTAATATTGAAATACCTAGTGTTGTTGGCTATAAAATTGCGAAATCAATAGAAGTATCTACTACTTTTAAACTATTAGGTCAATAAAACCTTATATTCATTTTCTTTTTTAGTTATATCTCAACATTTTCAAATTGGTTTAATCGGTCTATATGTAAAATAGTTGAGGTAAAACTATTATTATGTTCGTACATAGGTTTAAATTTTGCGCCATATACGACTTCATCAAATGTATAAGAAGTTCTTTTAACAACGTTATTACTAAACATATCATCAAAAGCTTTTAAAAAAACTAATACTTCTCCTTTTCTTGATTTAAAATCTTTTTCAGAAAATCCATAAAGAGGACTATTTTCATTAATGATATGTACTAGCGTCCAGCTGAGTGTTAAAACATTTACATGATCGTACTCAAGTTCTAACGGATAAAATTTATTAACCCATTTCCCCTTTTCCTCTACTTTAAGACCTAACGTTATTTTTGCTACGGCATCTGTTAGAGTTGTATTTTTAAAAGGAGCCACTCTCATCATTAGTGCTACTCCTCCTTGAAAAGGAGTAATCAATGCGTGGTGAGAAAATTTTAAATAAGCTCTGGGTTTACTAAACCTACCATACAACAAACCTGTTGCCAAAGCAAAAGCTAATAACCCCATAAGAGCTTCTACAGATGCAATTGCACTAGTCAAAAAACCTTCTGGGTTTATATGACCATATCCTACTGTTGTAAAAGTTTGTGCGCTAAAAAAATAAGCCTGTCCAAACTTTTCTAATTCATTTATAGCACTAATTCCATTCAAATGTTCTACTCCTATTATGTAATATATAGAGGCAAAGAAAAAAATTAATAATTACAAATACGGCTAATATTATAAGATGAAATTTCCAAATGGGTAATTGCAAGAGAGTATGAAACCAACTAATTTGATCAAATAAAGGAATTCCTTCTTTTTACAACGTTAGCCGATCCGTCTTTACTAACAAAACGGCCTCCATAATTTTCAGGATCTGAGCCAAAACCAGTATGTTCATCTGTTGTAAACTTCTTTGTTCTCCTTCCAAATACTGCCATCATTTTTTTTTCGTAAATTTACCAATATATTTTATAAAAACATTGACTGTGAAATTAACTAAATTATTCCAATCTTTTTTTGAGAGTGAAAAAGCTAGTGGTATTATCTTAATATTTTGTACTTTATTTTCTATTATCATAACAAATTCAACTTTTGGGGAAAGTTATTCTCATTTGTGGCATATTAAAATTGGTTCCTTTTCAATAGAACATATTATTAATGATGGTTTGATGACTATTTTCTTCTTAATGATAGGTTTAGAGTTAGAGCGTGAAATTTATATTGGAGAATTATCAAAAATCAAAAATGCGCTACTTCCCATCTTAGCTGCTTTAGGAGGAATGCTTATTCCTGCTGGAATTTACTTTCTGACTAATCAAAATACCCCTTATACAAATGGAATTGGGATTCCTATGGCAACTGATATTGCTTTTGCCATTGGTATTTTATCTTTATTAGGTAATCGAGTTCCTATTTCTTTAAAAATATTTCTAACAGCTCTAGCTGTAATTGATGATTTGGGGGCTATAATAGTTATTGCTTTATTTTATTCAACGGATTTAAATTGGATGAACTTAGGTATTGCTTTAGCAATATTTTGTATACTTTTAGTAATGAATAGGATAAAGTTTTATAAGCTCTGGCCTTATTTAATCTTAGGAGTTGCAATGTGGTATTTCATGCTACACTCAGGAGTTCATGCTACCATTACAGGTGTTTTACTAGCCTTTGCTATTCCTTTTGAGGATGGAACAGAGAATACGATTTCTTATAAATTAGAACATATATTGCATAAACCTGTTGCTTTCTTAATACTTCCTATTTTTGCTTTGGCCAATACTGCTATTGTGCTTTCATTTGATCGTAATCAGGGCTTATTACCAAGTTATGGATTAGGAATCATTTTAGGGTTAATTATAGGAAAACCTCTAGGAATTACTTTTTTTTCTTGGTTATCTGTAAAATCAAAATGGGCAAAATTACCAAAAGACCTAAACTGGAGTACCATTTTTGGTGCAGGGATATTAGGCGGAATAGGATTTACAATGTCTATTTTTATAGATTTATTAGCTTTTACAGATGCTACGACGATTAACAACTCTAAATTATATATTATTATTGGATCCTTATTAGCAGGAATTATAGGTTTGTTTTACTTGAAAACCGTATTAAAAAAGAACCTCAAATAACGAGCTACTATTTGTATCTCATTTATTTTTATTCATTAAATAAAAATTGCTCCAACTGATATTAATGATGTACTATAGTTTAACAACTTTCTTTGGTATTATTTTATACTAGGATCGTTTACTTTTAACCCAATTATATCATTTAAACTTTGTTTTTTAAAAAAAATAATACATCTACAAAAATTAGTGTTAGTTCTCGATGCGCTTCGCATTCAAACTAACGATGATTTCGATTATATACTCAACCGTCTATTCGAGTTGTTTTTAAAATTTAAAAAACGTATCGAAAACTTTACTTTTTAATCCAGTATATTTTAAGTTTAAATGGTATAAAAAAACAGCTCTTCTTTTTAAAATCAAAAAGTAAGAGCTGTTTAAAAAACCTTATCCCTCTTATTTTAAGAGGTTTTTCTTTTAAAAAATCAAGGTTTCTTTTTTCAAAAAACAAAAAAGACTGTCTATCTAGTAAATAAGTAAAAAATCAAATTTTTGTCAATCTTTATAAAAGAGGATTAATTAGTATTGATGATTATTTCATCTATTCGAACAAATAATCTATTCTCGTTTTAATCGACTAGAGTTAAACATCAAACGGAAATTCTAGATAACAAATTAGGTATATTTCAGACAGTCTTTTAAAAATTAGAGTTAAGCAATAAATATAATCTATAATCTGATTATTCATAATTTTAAGAACACATAATGAGACTCTGCGGAATGGAAGGTTTTCCAGCTTAGTTAAAACAGTAACTGATTAAAATCAATCACAAGAACAAAACATTTTTGTGCACAACCCAAACTTATAACAATTACAGCTGGAAAACCTAACCATTTCAGTTATAAAAACAGAAATAAAGCACTATATAACTAATTATCATGCAACATTTTTAGATCTTTTAAAATAGTTTCATAAGCTAAAATTGCATTTATAATGTTATTTTTATCAGCAAAAGGAGTAATTGATTTTTGACAACTTTCTGTCTCTAATATAAAATTCTTAATAGCCTCATGTTGTTTGTCTAAAAACTTTCCATATCCTGAATTTTCGGGTATTCCTATATCTTGCATAGATATACCAGCTTTATTCGTTAAGGCAATAAAAGGAATTCTATTAGCTAAAACGCGAATTCGTTCTAAATATAGTTCTACTAATCCTCCTTTTTGCATTTCTTCTAGTTCTCTTTTTTCGTGAAATTTAGTAACACGTGCTGTTGGATCAATTATACTTTTTGAAACATTTTTACTCTGAGCATTCAAATTATTACAAAATGTTAAAACAAAAAAAGTCAAGGTTAAAATCTTCTTCATTTTATTAATACTTTTACATATCACAAAAATAATAAACCTTTATTTTAACAAAGTTGACCATCGTCAATATTTAAATAAAACTATTTTTCATGAGTTTTGATATAACAAAGTATACCTTTAGGAGTCATGAACTTCTTAAAGATGTGAAACCTAAATTTTTACAAGAATTAGAAGCCAATAAATCAATTGAAAACCATTTCAAAGGAAATATTCTTTACGAAGAAGGTACAGAAGCTAAAGCTGTATATAGATTAATAAAAGGAAAAGTAAAGATAGAGCAACTTAATCAAGATGGAAAAACTAGAATTGTATATATCTTCGTCGAGGGGGAGTTCTTTGGATTTAGACCGTTATTGAGTAATGAAAAGCATCCTGTAACTGCTATTCTACTAGAAGACAGTCAAGTAGAAGTTTATGAAGGAAATAAATTCATTGAAATTACTAAAAAATCGCCTAATCTTTCATTTAACTTGGTTCAAATTTTAAGTTTCGAATTTAATGTTTGGATTAATTTGATTACTTCACTTTCTCATAAATCAGCAAAAGAAAAAATTGCTTTAATTTTGCTCATTTTAGATGAAAAGTATAGGACAGAAAAGGAAGAATATGAAATATCTATGACAAAATCAGACATAGCCAAATACTCTGAAACATCTGGAAGAAACGGTCGTTAGAGTAATTAGCTTTTTTGAATCTGAAGGTATTTTAATCAACCATAGCAGAACAATAAAAATCATTAATATCAAATTACTTTCAATTCTGTCAGAAGGATTTTGATTGAAATTTCCTTAATTAATCAACAAATTTTTAAAAGTCAACCTATAATTTTCTAAAATTTTAATTTTATCTAAAATTCCATAAAATGTATTATTCTTTAGCACAACAATACTCTCTATTTCCTTACTATCTAATTTATTCATTATTTCGTCAATGTCTTCATTAATATCAATTACTAAAAAATCACTTGACATTATTTCTTGTACTTTTGTAAATTTAACCTGAAAAGAATTGAATAAGATTTTTTTTACAAGATCATAATACACAATTCCTATTACCTTTTGTTCTTTATTTAGAACTGGAAAAATGGTTTGTTTACTATCCGATATTATTTCTATGATTTTATCCAACAAATCTTCTGGCGATAGTGTTTCAGCTTTTACATTTATCAACTTTTGTACTTCGATACTTTGTAGTACATTTTTATCTTTATTGCTTGTAAAAACATCTCCTGAGTTAGCTAACATTTTTACATCCATAGAATGTTCTTCAAAACGCTTAGAAACCGCATAACTGACAGAAGAGACAATCATTAGAGGAATCATTAAGTCGTATCCTCCTGTAATTTCGCCAATCAGAAAGATAGCTGTAAGAGGAGCATGAAACAGTCCACTAAGTATACCTGCCATTCCCACTATCGTAAAATTTGTTACAGGTAATTGAGAAATCCCTAATATATTGATTGTTTTGGCTACTACAAACCCTAAATAAGATCCCACAAATAATGATGGAGCAAAATTACCTCCATTGCCTCCGCTTCCTAAAGTAATTCCTGTGGCTATAGATTTTATAAACACAATAACTCCGATAAAAAGAATCAGAACCCATTTTTCATTTTTAACACACTCTAATAAGGTATTTTCTAAGAGTATTTCAGGATGTGATGTAGATAAAATTTTTATACTTTCATATCCTTCTCCGAATAAGGTTGGAAAAAGAAAATTAAAACCGCTAAAATTAATGCTCCAAAAATAGCTTTTGCATAAATTCGTTCTGAAAAGTGGTTAAAAAAATGTTCTATTTTCCTAAATGTGCGGGCATGATAAACAGAAACTAAACCTGCCAATACTCCTAATAAAATATAAAAAAACGTATTTGAAAAATTAAATGCTTGTACTTTTTGGAAACTCAAAATAACCTCACCACTAATAACTATTTTACTTACCAAAGCCCCCGTTGCAGCTGAAATCATAATAGGAATAAACGCAGAAATGGAAATGTCTGCCAATATAACTTCAATAGTAAAAAGGACTCCCGCAATAGGGGCATTAAATGCTGCGCCTATACCAGCTGCTACTCCACAGGCTAATAATAATATTCTATTATTTTTGGACAAAGAGTATTTTTGTGCATAATTAGATCCAAATGCAGCCCCTGTAATAACAATCGGACTTTCTAGTCCTGCTGATCCTCCTAATCCAACTGTTAAAGAACTGGTCATAATTTGAGCATACATTTGCTTTCTAGGTACAATTCCTCCTTTTTTTGCAATAGAATGCAAAATTTTTGCACTTCCTTTTTCTATACTTCCTCCCAAAAATCGTTTGATTACAAAGACTGTTAAAATCAAACCAATAATAGGCAACATACTATTAGGGTAGGGTAATTTTAAGTATTTATTAAGAAGATTAGCCCAAATAAAAACTTTGTGAGCAAAGGTTTTAAGAAAAATTACAGCCAAAGAAACTGAAATTGCTATCGCTACACTGGATAAATATAAAAAATTGCGTTCAGAAAGCATTTCTTTTGCTTTAAAAAAGAAATATTCTAAACGAGCAAAAAGGGTTCTGAAAAGAAGTTGGATTTTAGCTGAAATTCTCCTTGGCATAATTTAGTTTATAGTATGCCAAATATAAATAATAATAAGCAAAACATTTAATAAAAAGCAAGCTGCCCCAAAAGTCATTTAATTTTATTGAGTCTTTCTCCCTCTATTCTACCTAAATAAGCTTTTATAAATGATTAAAAATTAAATAGTATAACGCTAAAGGATTCTACTTATTGAATTGTTAAAGTATAGACTATATTTTTAAATATTGTTTTTTGGACAGCTTTCTTAAAATTTTATTTTGTTAAATACATTTTTCTTCTAGAGTATAATTCGTAAAACTGATCGTCCTTTAAATCATCAATAAATAAGATACTTTCTCCTGTTGATTTCATTTCGGGACCTAATGCTTTATTAACTCCTGGAAACTTATTGAATGAAAATACAGGTTGTTTAATAGCAAAACCGTTAAGTTTGGGATTGAATGCAAAATCCGTCACTTTTTTATCACCTAACATGACTTTAGTAGCATAGTTTACATAAGGTTCACCATAAGCTTTTGCTATAAATGGTACGGTACGCGATGCTCTTGGATTAGCTTCTATAATATAAACGGTATCTTCTTTTATAGCAAACTGAATATTTATCAAACCTACTGTTTTTAATGCTTTTGCTATTTTTTCAGTATGATCTTTTATTTGCTGCATTACAAACTCACCTAAATTAAACGGCGGTAAAGTTGCATTACTATCCCCTGAATGCACTCCACAAGGCTCAATGTGTTCCATAATTCCTATTATGTACACATTTCCATCTGCATCACAAATAGCATCGGCTTCTGCTTCTATAGCGCCATCTAAATAATGGTCTAACAACAATTTGTTATTTGGAATATGTTTTAAGATTTCAATAACGTGTTCTTCTAGTTCTTGCTTATTGATTACAATCTTCATCCCTTGTCCTCCTAATACATACGAAGGACGTACTAATAATGGAAAATCTAATTCATCTGCTAATTTGACTGCTTCTTCAGCATTTTCTGCTACTCCAAACCTAGGGAATGGTATCTCTAAGTCCGTTAATAATTCTGAAAAGCGTCCTCTATCTTCAGCTAAATCTAATGCGTCAAAACTTGTTCCTATTATTTTAACACCATATTTACTTAATTTTTCAGCTAATTTTAGAGCGGTTTGTCCACCTAATTGCACAATTACGCCTTCTGGTTTTTCATGACGAATAATATCATAAATATGTTCCCAAAACACAGGTTCAAAATATAATTTATCAGCTGTATCAAAATCTGTAGAAACTGTTTCTGGATTACAATTAATCATAATAGTTTCATACCCGCATTCTTTAGCGGCTAAAACACCGTGTACACAAGAATAGTCAAATTCAATACCTTGTCCAATTCGGTTAGGTCCTGAACCTAAAACTACAATTTTTTTCTTATCAGAAACTACACTTTCGTTATGTACATATTTTGTACCATCTGCTTTTTCTATCTCTGCTTCAAAAGTAGAATAATAATAAGGTGTTTGTGCTTTAAATTCAGCTGCACATGTATCTACTAACTTGTACACACGTTGAATATTCATTTCTTCTCTTAGTGTATGTACTTGACTTTCTAAACAACCTAACATGTGTGCTATTTGGCGATCACCGTATCCTTTTTGTTTTGCTTCAAGCAATAGTTCTTTTGGCAAAGTATCTAATTTGTATTTAGAAATTTCTTTTTCTAATAAATACAAACCTTCGTATTCTTTCAAGAACCACATATCTATTTTTGTGATTTCATGAATTCTTGATAATGGAATTCCCATAGCAATTGCGTCGTATATAACAAATACACGATCCCAACTTGCATGGGTGAGTTTTTCTATAATTTGTTCATAATTTTTATATCCTTTACCATCTGCTCCTAAGCCATTACGCTTAATCTCTAAAGATTGTGTGGCTTTGTGCAATGCTTCCTGAAAAGAACGCCCAATCCCCATTACTTCCCCAACGGATTTCATCTGTAAACCTAATGTTCTGTCTGATCCTTCAAATTTATCAAAATTCCAACGAGGAATTTTTACAATGACATAATCTAATGTGGGTTCAAATAGAGCTGAAGTTGATTTTGTAATTTGGTTTTGTAATTCATCTAACGTATAGCCTAAAGCTAATTTAGTAGCAATTTTTGCAATTGGATACCCTGTTGCTTTTGAAGCTAATGCTGATGAGCGAGATACACGAGGATTAATTTCAATGGCAACAATATCTTCTTTTTCATCTGGAGAAACGGCAAACTGAACGTTACACCCCCCCGCAAAGTTACCAATGCTACGCATCATGTGCATTGCCATATCACGCATTTTTTGGAAAGTTGTATCGGACAATGTCATGGCCGGTGCTACTGTAATACTATCTCCTGTATGGATTCCCATAGGATCCATATTTTCGATAGTACAAATAATTACAACGTTATCGTTTTTATCGCGTAATAATTCTAATTCGTATTCTTTCCATCCTAAAAGAGCTTTATCAATTAGTACTTCATGTATAGGTGAAGCCTCTAAACCACGAGTTAATAAAGCATCAAAATCTTCCTTTTTATGAACGAAAGCAGCTCCTGTTCCTCCTAATGTAAACGAAGGACGGATTACTAATGGAAAACCAAATTCTTGTGCAATTTCTTTTCCTTTTAAGAAAGAATTAGCTGTTTTAGCTGGTGCTTGTGGAATCCCTATTTTATTTAACAAATCTTTAAATTGATCTCTATCTTCGGTAATATTGATAGCATTTACATCTACCCCAATTAATTTTACACCAAAATCTTTCCAAATACCTTTATCTTCTGCTTCTAAACATAAATTTAAAGCTGTTTGTCCCCCCATAGTTGGAAGTACTGCATCAATTTGCGGGTGTGCTTTAAGAATTTCGATAATTGATTTTGTTGTTAGCGGTTTAAGATAAATATGATCTGCCATAGAAGGATCCGTCATAATAGTTGCGGGATTAGAATTGATTAAAATTACTTCAATTCCTTCTTCTCTTAATGAACGGGCAGATTGAGAACCTGAATAATCAAATTCACAAGCTTGACCAATGATAATAGGTCCTGACCCAATAATTAAAACCGATTTAATAGAGTTGTCTTTTGGCATTTTGTGTGTTGTTTATGCTGTTAACGAGCGGTATTAGTGTATTCTTTTTATTTTTCAAATAATTTAGAAAGGTGCTTTCTAAATTATTTTTTAAAAAGGCGTTACCAATAAAAGTAACGCCTTAGTATAGATTGTTGAACAATCATTATTTTTTATGTCTTGGTTCAGAAGAAACGGTTAACTTATGTCTTCCTTTAGCACGACGACGAGCAAGAACTTTTCTTCCGTTTGCAGAAGCCATTCTTTCCATAAATCCGTGTTTATTTCTTCTTTTTCTTTTCGATGGTTGAAATGTTCTCTTACTCATAGCTTTTTATCTTTAAAATCCTGTATATTTATCTAGTTATTTGGTCTTCTAAAAACCGAGTGCAAATATACAATCATTTTTTATTTCTGCAAATCCTTTTTTAAAATAATACAAAAAAATAACCAAATTTTATTAGATGACTCTAAAACTTCCCTTTATTTCTTAGTATAACTTTTCTATATTTGCACCACATTAAAAGGAATTAATATGTTTCACAGAAATATCAAATTAGTATTAGCAGCTTTGCTGGTTGTAACAGGAATTTGGCAATTTATAGAAAATAACATTGGCAATGGCATTTTTTTATTTTTACTTTCCATAGTCCCTATCTTTTTATATTTTCGTAACGAGTACATTTTACTTGCATTCTTAAAATTAAGAAATCAGGATTTTGCTGGAGCTAAAAACTGGTTAGACAAAATTAAGAATCCTGAAACGGCATTGATACAAAAACAACAAGGTTATTACAATTACTTGAATGGATTAATGGTATCTCAAACAAACTTAAATCAAGCCGAAAAGTTTTTCAAAAAAGCTATCTCATTAGGTTTATCTATGGATCAGGACTTAGCACTTGCTAAATTAAATCTAGCAGGAATTGCGTTATCTAAAAGGAGAAAAATAGAAGCTACGACACTTTTAAATGAAGCTAAAAAGTTAGACAAACACAATATGCTAAAAGATCAGATAAACATGATGAAAGAACAACTAAAAAGAATTTAACTACAAAATATGTTAAAATTTAAGAAACCGCACCTAACTAGTGCGGTTTTTTACTACATTTAGGGTAGATAATCGAAAAAAAAGACTGTTAGTCGGATTTTTTATTTCATTAAGAGTGAGCCGTTTATCTTCGCAGCAAATAATAAACATGAAAAAGTTATATTTCTCAATAGTTGCGTTATACTCCATTTATAGTTTTTGCCAAGACAAGGTGATAACTACAAGTTTTCCTGACGCATTAAGAGCTCATTTAGCAAAGTATAATCAAAAAGTAAATTATGCTTATGAACGAAATGATGTAAATACTTCTAAAATATTATTTGACTCTTTAGTTCAGTTTCATCTTAAAGGAACACATTTCGAAGATTATACATTCAAAACATTTGAAAAAAGAAAACTCCAATTAAGTAGTATTCAAAAACCTATCTTTATTCTTACTTATGCCTCTTGGTGTGTCCCTAGCAAAGGAGAGTTCCAGGCTTTAAATAAACTAGCAGAAAAGCATGCTAAGGACATTAAATTCATCTTATTATTTTGGGATAAACGAAAAAACATCAAAGAAATAGCTCGAAAGTTCAACAATAACATAGAGGTTTGCTACGCCAATGAATCTTACAAGAACGATGCCCCCATAGTAGCTCATTTAAAACATACTTTAGGATTTCCTACTTCTTATTTTTTAGACGAAAAATTAAAAGTCATTGACATCAAACGAGGAGGCGCTCATCCTTTACCTAATTCAAGTTTTGCAACCGCTTTAAGTATGAACTATGAAACCTTTAACCTAGGTCTAAAATCTATCATTATTGAAAAAAAAATAAATAAAAGTCAAATTTCAGATTCTAATTAGCTTATTTTTCAAAGAACATCTTACTTCCTATAACAATTAATATAATGCTGAAAACTTTTTTCAGCATTTTTTGATCTAAATTAACAGCCAACTTACTCCCAGCATAACTCCCTACAACAAAAAATAAAGCTATTACTCCAGCATACTTCCAATTAATATATCCTTCTTTATAATAATTAAACACAGCCAAAGCCGTGACTGGCACTACTAATACAGCCAAACTAGTTCCTTGGGCTTGGTGTTGTGAAAAACCTAAAATAAAAACCATCATAGGCACCATTATAATTCCTCCTCCTACTCCTACTAAGCCACTTAGCATACCTGCTAATAACCCTGTAATAATCAAAACAATTATCGTAATTGTATTCATACACTCATATTTTTATCTGTTATACCCTAAATCTGATCTCTTTTTACTCACTAATACCTACCCGACTAACTAATAAAATTATATTTTTATTTAACAGGTAAATCTAAAATATATTTTTTCTTATTAGGATTATCAAGTTTTACATCTCGTAACCAAGGGTTCATTAATTTTAATTCTTTATAATTAACTCCTTGGCTTTTAGCAAATTTAGCCAAATCTGTAATTGTACTATCTACTTCTATCTTTTTTATTTTTAACGGTTTGTACAACTCCTCCTCATTTAATTCAAACCCATATTGTTTTGGATTTTTCATAATTTCTTTTAGTGCTAAAATTCTAAATACATATCGGAATGTTTCATCTGTAAGCAACAAATCATAGTAATTCGTAACGAATTGTTGATTAATAGCTTTTTGCAAACCATTCATTCCTCCATTATAAGAGGCAGCCGCTAAAGTCCAAGAACCAAATTTCTCTTTTGCTTTTAACAAATATTCACAAGCTGCTTGTGTAGCCTTTTCTAAATGATAACGTTCATCAACTCCTTCTGTTATTTCCATTCCTTTTTCTTTAGCTGTTTGAGGCATAAATTGCCAAAATCCTTTTGCTCCTGGAAGGAGAAGTAGCATTCGTTAAAGAACTTTCTATAACAGCTAAATATTTAAAATCATCGGGTATATTATTTTTAATCAGAATAGGTTCGATAATAGGAAAAAAACGATATGCCCGTTTGATGATCATTATGGTAGAACCGTGCATATATTCATTAATAACTAATTCTCGATCTAATCTTTCACGCACATCAGGTATATTAAGAGGCACTTCTTCTCCACAAAAATCAATTTTTATTGGAAAAAGATGATTATTTTTCCAACTTACTAACATAAAGCCAACACATAAAATAAAAAAAACAATATTTCTCAACTTCATTTTATTCCTTTATTAATTTAGGTAAATTTTCATTTAACCATTTGTATTTATTTAAAATCATAATATGGGTACCCCCTTTAACATTTATATATTTTTCTATATTTTTCACAGGAAAAACCTCATCTGCATCTCCCTGAATATGAATTACTTTTAAATCAGGTTCGTTTCTTTCCCAACATACTACTTGTTCTATAGCCCAATCTAAGTACTCTTTTTCAGTACGTGTCATAAATTTTTGTATAATTCTATTCTTTGTTTTACAATTCCTTTTCCAAAAACGTATTTCGCCAAGGTTTCTATATTTTTGGCTAAACCTGTGGGCAATATTTTATACAACTTAGTTCTCTTTGCTATTTTCATCCTTTTAGGTAATTCTTCATTACTTTTTACACTTGAAATAATGATTACCTTTTTAGGATTTATAAATTGCGCCATTTCTTGCACTAAAATGCCCCCAAAGGAAACCCCTATTAAAACAATATCTTCTCCTGATACTTTTTTCGACATTCTTTGAGCATAATTTTTAAGTGTTTCGTTTTTTTGAGGCATTTCCCACTCTAAAAAATACGTATCAAAAAATTCTTTAGGCAACTGAATCCGTTCAAATATTTTTAAACTGGCAGCCATTCCTGGCATAAAATATACTTGCAACTTAGACATTCTTTTATTTTTATTATTTTTTCGACTAAATTAATTATTTATTCTGGCCGTAAAACAGTAGCATGAAAAAAACTTTTTCTTTAAAATTGCAAAAAAAATAAAAATGAAAAATTTAACTCTTAAGTGGAAAATTGCTTTTAAAATTTTCCCTATTATTTTGATTGTTGGAATTTTTAAATTACTGAGTCATTACTATAATTTTGAACTAATGGAACTCAATGCTCTTTTTACTAGTTTAGTTGCTGGTACTATTTTTCTAATTGGTTTTCTAATTAGTGGTGTGTTGTCTGACTACAAAGAGAGTGAGAAATTACCTACTGAATTAGTCTGTTCTATGCGTACTTTGCAAGATGATACACTTACAATTATTAAATCTAAAAATTCAGAAGCCGCTATTTTTTTTTTAGAATACCAAAAAGAGCTCCCTATCTTTATTAAAAAATGGTTTTATAAATCAGAAAGCACTTCTTCTCTTTTAGCCTATATTAGCTCTATTAATGATCATTTGGTTAATCTTGAAAGAGAAGAAATTCAGGCTAATTATATCATAAAAATGAAAAACGAACAAAATCAATTACGTAAAGTTATTATGAGAATGGATACAATACGTGATACTGATTTCGCTGTTTCTGCTTATGCTATTGTTGAGGCTATGGCTTTCTTAACTTCAATTGGGTTAATTATTATTCAGATAGAGCCTTTTTTAGCTGCCATGTTTCTTACTATACTTATTACCTTCTTAATTTGGTATATGCTTTTTTTAATTAAAGATTTAGACAATCCTTTTGATTATATTGAGAATGGCGAAACGGGAACTGAAATTTCACTTAAACCGTTACATGATTTCATTGCTGAATTTTAACGTTCTACATAAAAGAAAATTATCTAAAGAGATTTTATTACAATAATTTATTTTATTAAGTTCCTTCGCTCAAATCTACTTTTTATTGATTTGAATGAAGGAACCTGCAAAAATCACGAAAATCACTGACGATGTCATTCTAACTGCTTTTGAGATAAAAACCAAATATGGAAATATAACTTTTTAGACATCTTATTTTATGAATTATAAAAAAAAGAAGGACTAGTCTTTCACAAATTCTATCCTTACACTTCCGTCTTCATCTATTTTAGACAAGCTAACTTCATGTAATGAATTAACTAATTCTGGATTCCATGGTGTTTTTACTTTTACATAATTCTCTGTAAATCCGTGAATATACCCTTCTTTATTTTCTCCTTCAAAAAGAACTGTTCTATTAGTTCCTATTTGACTCTCGTAAAAGGCGCGGCGTTTTTTTACAGACAAACCACGTAACATTTTTGAGCGTTTGGCTCGTATATTTCCAGGCACTACTCCTTCCATTTCTGCGGCTTCTGTATTATCTCTTTCTGAATAGGTAAATACATGAAGATATGAAATATCTAAATTATGTAAAAAATTATATGTTTCTAAAAATAGTTCGTCTGTTTCTCCTGGAAAACCAACAATAACATCTACACCAATGCAGGCATGAGGCATTACTTCTCGTATTTTAGTAACTCGATCTGAGTATAACTCGCGCAAATAACGACGTTTCATGCGTTTTAATATTGTATTAGAACCTGATTGTAACGGAATATGGAAATGAGGAACAAAGGTTCTGCTTTGTGAAACGAAATTAATGGTTTCATTTTTCAATAGATTGGGTTCTATTGAGGATATACGCAATCTTTCGATACCTTCTAACTTATCTAAGGCTTGAACTAACTCTAGAAAAGTGTGTTCGTGTTTTTTATTTCCAAACTCTCCTTTTCCATAATCTCCAATATTCACGCCTGTTAATACAATTTCTTTAATTCCTTTTTTAGAAATTTCTTGAGCATTTTTCATTACATTTTCCATGGTATCGCTACGAGAAATTCCTCTGGCTAACGGAATTGTACAATAGGTACATTTATAATCACATCCATCTTGGACTTTCAAAAAAGCACGGGTTCTATCGCCTATAGAATAACTTCCTACATAAAAATCTGCTTCCTCTATTTCGCATGAATGTACTTCGCCTAAATCATTTTTAGAAAGATCATTCAAATAATCTGTTATCTTAAATTTTTCGGTAGCCCCTAAAACTAAATCAACACCATCTACAGCTGCTAATTCTTCGGGTTTTAACTGTGCGTAACAACCTACCGCAGCTACAAAGGCTTTTCGTTAAGCTTCATTGCTTTTTTTACAATCTGCTTGAATTGTTTATCTGCATTATCCGTAACGGAGCAAGTATTAATTACATAGATATCCGCTATTTCTTCAAAATCTACGCGATCAAAACCTTCCTCATGAAAATTTCGTGCAATGGTGGATGTTTCAGAGAAGTTTAATTTACATCCCAGCGTATAAAACGCTACTTTTTTTTTGTTTTCCATAATTTATTCTCAATCAATGAAATCGTTGTCAAAAATTGAGAAGGCAAATTTAACTAGATTTTTTGGTTAAAAAAATAGTAGTTTATTCACTCCTTACTAATTTATTACTATTCTTAATTAAAAGAAAAACACCGATTTTACATTCTGAAATTCTAAAAAATCGCTTTAAACAGTAATTTTATATTTACTTTTTTTTCGTAAAATCGGTATTTTTTTATTTATGAAAGGCTTTTGGGGCTAACATATTTTCTGGATTTAAAATATCGTCTAGCTGCTCTTTCGAAAGGATGTTGTGTTCTAGGACTAAATTGTATACACTTTTGCCTGTTTCTAGTGCTTCTTTGGCTATTTTAGTACTGTTCTTATAGCCTATATAAGGATTTAGAGCGGTTACGATACCTATACTATGTAATACCATTTCACGGCAATGTTCTTCATTGGCGGTTATACCATTAATACATTTTTCTCTTAGGGTATCCATGGCTTGACTCATTAATTGCATGGATTCAAGAATAGCATAAATGAGTACTGGCTCCATAACGTTTAGTTGTAATTGTCCTGCTTCAGCTGCCATAGTAACGGTTAAATCATTTCCTATAACGCGAAAACAAACCTGATTCATTACTTCTGGGATAACAGGATTTACTTTCCCAGGCATGATAGAAGAACCTGGCTGCATGGGAGGCAAATTGATTTCGTTTAGTCCACAACGAGGTCCCGATGATAACAATCGTAAATCGTTACATATTTTTGACATTTTGATTGCCATACGTTTTAAAGCGGAAGAATAAATTACGTAGGATCCTGTATCTGGTGTTGCTTCAATTAAGTTTGGAGCTGATACTATAGCTAAACCTGTAATTATCGCTAATTTTTCCGCACATAACTGAGCATATCCTATGGGTGCATTTAGTCCTGTACCAATGGCAGTTGCTCCCATATTAATTTCTAAAAAAAGATTTGAGTTTTGTGTTAGTCGATCTATTTCTTCTTCTAAAGTAGCTGCAAAAGCTTCAAATTCTTGACCTAAAGTCATTGGAACTGCATCTTGTAACTGGGTGCGTCCCATTTTTAAAACATGTTTAAACTCTTCTCCTTTTTTCCTAAAAGATGTTATTAATTGTTTTAAATGCGAAATTAGATTCATATTAGAGCGTATAGCTCCAATTTTTATAGCGGTTGGATACGCATCATTTGTAGATTGCGATAAATTTACATGGTCATTAGGTGAGCAAAACTGATACTGCCCTTTTTCATATCCCATGATTTCTAGAGCTCTATTGGCTAAAACTTCGTTAATATTCATGTTTGTTGAAGTTCCTGCTCCTCCTTGAATCATATCAACTGGAAATTCGCGATCAAACTTTCCTTCAATCACTTCTTTGGAGGCCTGTACGATAGCATTTTTTATTGGTTCTTCAAGTAACCCTAAATCAAAATTTGTTTCGGCTGCTGCCCATTTTACATAGGCAAGTCCTTTTATAAATTCGGGAAATTGATACAATCGTACTCCTGAAATATTAAAATTTTCAATGGCGCGTTGTGTTTGCACTCCGTAATAGGCATTTACAGGAACTTGTAAATCACCTAATAAATCATTTTCTATTCTATACATTTTTTTCAAAGCTAAAAAACCACGAATTTACACTCGCGGTTTCTTATTTTAATTTATTTTTTGGTTATTCTTTTCTATATTTTTTAGTTTCTTCGAAAACGTGTTCTAAAATTTTAACATCTTGTTCTGAAAATTCAATATTACGTCTTGACATTACAATTTTAGCGGTTTGAAAGGCTTTTGCGGTAAGATAGGTGGTAAACCCAGAAGCGCCTCCCCAAGAAAAACTAGGTACAAAATTACGAGGAAATCCAGCACCAAAAATATTAGCAGAAACACCTACAACGGTACCTGTATTAAACATGGTATTAATTCCACATTTACTATGGTCTCCCATCATTAAACCACAAAATTGAAGTCCTGTACGGGCAAAAGTTTCTGTTTCATAACTCCAAAGTTTTACTTCTTCATAATTATTTTTTAAATTAGAGTTATTACTATCTGCTCCTATATTACACCATTCTCCTAATACTGAATTTCCTAAAAAACCATCGTGTCCTTTATTAGAATAAGCAAATAAAACCGAGTTATTAATTTCTCCTCCTACTCTACTGTGAGGACCAACCGTAGTAGCTCCATAAATTTTGGTTGCTAATTTTACTTGTGCTTCTTCACATAAAGCAAAAGGACCGCGTATAACAGATCCTTCCATTATTTCTGAGTTTTTACCAATATAAATTGGTCCTGTAGAAGCATTTAGGGTTACAAATTCTAGCTTAGCACCTTCTTCTATAAAAATATTTTCAGGAGCAATTACATTCACCGATTTAGGAATTGGTTGTGAGGTTCTTCCTTCTGTAATTAATTCAAAATCTTCACGAAGCGCTATATCGTTTTTAGCAAAAATATCCCATGTATGTTCAATTGTAATACAATCAACTGTGCATTCTATTATTTCAAATATATCAAAATCTACTTCTTGATTTTCTTTACTATAAAAAGCAACTACTTCATCTTTATAAAAAAGGGCTTGATTTTCTTCTAAAGATTTAATCATTTCTACCAGTACATCGTTGGGTAAAAAGAAGCATTAATCATAATATTTTCTTCCATTTCTACCATAGGATATTTTTCTGATAAGTATTCCTCGGTAATAGTTGTAGTGGTATATCCTAAAAATTTTTCCCATTTTTCACGAATAGTCAAAATTCCTACTCGAATATCTGCTACGGGACGAGTAAAAGTAAATGGAAGCAAAGCATTGCGTACATTTCCATCAAAAAGTATGTAGTTCATATATTTTTATAATTTTATAGAAAGATGTTTCAAAAACTGACAATGTTATACTTTATATACCAAAAGGATAGAGCTTATACTATTGAGTATAAAGTTCCTCTTATTGCAGGAATAATAAAGCAGATAGTGTTTTTTGTTTTTAGAACACCCTTTTTAATATTCCAAAAATAAGCAAATTCCATTTTTAAATTAGCATTTTTTCATAAATTTCAAAAAAATGTTAAAACAAAAAAGCACCACTTTCATGGTGCTTTTGTTGACTATATAAAATTCAATATTATTTATTGAATTTGGCATATTTAGTTTTGAATTTGTCAATACGTCCTGCTGTATCAACCAATTTAGATTTACCAGTGTAAAAAGGGTGAGAAGAACGAGAAATCTCCATTTTAAATACTGGATATTCTACACCTTCATGTGTAATTGTTTCTTTTGTTTCAACTGTAGATTTAGTAATAAATACATCATCGTTTGACATATCTTTGAAAGCTACTAATCTGTAATTTTCTGGATGGATTCCTTTTTTCATAATAAATCTGTTTATGTTTTGCTGTATTCAATCTTGATGCTTTTATCGCTAAAAGGTATTGATTTACAACAGCTTTTATTATATAATACTTTTAATTCAGGCTGCAAATGTAATATATTTTTTTAATATACAAATTATTATGTAACATTTTTAATTTTAAAACTACTTACTATCAAAATACTTATATTTGTTAATCTAAAATCAGAGCATTAAATTATGAACGAAATTATCAAAAAAAACGGGGTTCAATACGGATTGGTTATAGGACTCATTTCAATATTGACTACGCTTTTCATTTACCTTACCAATATTGAATTATTTACTTCCAGGATGGATTACTTTTATTAAGTATGGACTTTATCTTATTATCATTTTTTTATTACTAAGAAAGACTCAAAAGATTTTGAAACAGGGATTACTTTTAAAGAAACATTTACAACTTATTTTATTGCTACTACCATTGGAATACTTATGGGTTCTCTTTTTGAACTAATTTTATTTAATGTTATAGATTCTTCTTTAAAAGAAAGTGTAAAGGAAATTATAATTAAAGAAACAGGCACTATGCTTCAAAAATTTGGAACGCCTAGATCCGTTATTAAAGAATCTATTAAACAACTTGAAATGCAAGATCAGTTTTCAATAGGTAACTTTTTTAAAGGAACTATTTTTACAATTTTAATAAGTGCAATTTTTGGTTTAATTTTGTCTGCATTTTTCAAAACAAAATCGTCAAATCAACTATAAAAGTGGATATATCAATTATAATACCCTTATTAAACGAACAAGAATCATTACCCGAGTTAGTTTCATGGATTGAACGTGTTATGATTCAGAATCAGTATTCATACGAAGTCTTGTTTATTGACGACGGAAGTACTGATGATTCTTGGCAAGTGATACAACAATTAGCATCAAAAAACGAAAACTTAAAAGGAATTCGTTTTTTGCGCAATTATGGAAAAAGTCAGGCTTTACATGCTGGTTTTGCTAAGGCAGAAGGTAGTGTAGTCATTACTATGGATGCCGATTTACAAGACAGTCCTGATGAAATACCAGAACTTTACCAAATGATTTCTAAAGAAAATTTTGATTTAGTTTCAGGTTGGAAAAAGAAACGTTATGATAATACTTTAACAAAAAATCTACCTTCTAAACTTTTTAATGCAGCCGCTAGAAAAACTTCAGGCGTGCAACTGAATGACTTTAACTGCGGTTTAAAGGCATACAAGAACACGGTAATAAAAAACATAGAGGTTTTTGGGGAAATGCACCGCTATATCCCTGTATTAGCAAAAAACGCTGGCTTTAAAAAAATTGGTGAAAAGGTAGTTCTACATCAAGCTCGAAAATATGGTGAATCTAAATTTGGTATTGATCGTTTTGTAAATGGCTTTTTAGACCTCATTACCATTTGGTTTTTAGGTAAATTTGGAAAAAGACCAATGCATTTATTTGGATTGTTGGGTACTTTAATGTTTGTAATTGGTTTTTTATCAGCAGGCTATATAGGTGCTATTAAACTTTGGAAACTTTACACACATCAGGAAACAATTTTAATCACTCATAATCCATGGTTTTACATTGCTCTAACTACAATGATTATAGGTACTCAATTATTTTTAGCAGGCTTTTTGGGCGAAATAATTCTTCGTACAAAAAACAACGAAGAGCGATATAAAATTCAAGAAACGATATAAAAATCAAGATCATAGTACCAATAATAGGTCTATTTTTTTTGACTATTGAAAAAAATCAATCCAAATAACCGATATTTTTTTGGCACAACCAACCTTTCATTATCTATCTAGAAGATAAAAATCAACTCTTTTGATATTACTATTTTCTAACAGAAATAAATTAAGGCTATAAATAAGAACAAAAAAAAATTGACTATAAAAACAACAGAATTATGCACATTGAACAGGCAATTTTAGAAAAAGCAAATATTTGGTTAACCCCTACTTTTGATAGCGAAACCCAAGAAATCATTAAAGAGATGATGACCTCATCACCTAAAGAACTAGAAGATAGTTTTTATAAAAATTTAGAATTTGGCACAGGTGGTATGCGCGGTATTATGGGAGTGGGAACTAATCGAATTAATAAATATACTCTAGGTAAAAACACACAAGGCTTATCTAATTATTTAAAGAAATGTTTTCCAAACGAAGAAATAAAAGTAGCTATTGCTTATGACTGCCGCGCTAATAGTAACACATTAGCGAAAGTTGTTGCCGATGTTTTTTCAGCTAATGGAATTAAGGTTTTTTTATTTTCTGAATTAAGACCCACGCCAGAATTATCATTTACGGTTAGATATTTAGCTTGTCATGTAGGCATTGTACTAACCGCATCACACAATCCACCCGAATACAATGGCTATAAAGTGTATTGGCAAGATGGAGGTCAGATTGTACCTCCACAAGACAAAGAAATTATCCAAGCTATTGAGGCTTTAGAGTATACTGATATCAACTTTAAATCAAACGAAACTCTCATTGAATATATAGATAAGGAAATAGATGATGCTTTTCTAAAAAGCACACTTGAAAATGCCTGTTTTAATACAACAACGGAAGCTAAAAAAGATTTAAAAATTGTTTATACTTCATTACACGGCACCTCTATAAAAGCAATCCCTAACGTTTTAAACGCTGCTGGATATACTGATCTAAATATCGTAGAAGAACAAGCTGTCCCAGATGGCAATTTTCCTACTGTAAAATCACCTAATCCAGAAGAACCTGGAAGCTTTGACTCTAGCCGTAGAATTAGCTAATAAAATAAATGCCGATATTGTTATTGGAACCGATCCTGACTCTGACCGTCTAGGAGTTGCCGTGCGAAACAATCAAAACGAGATGATTCTTTTAAACGGAAATCAGACTATGGTAATCATGACTGCATTCTTATTAGAACAGTGGAAAAAAGCTGATAAATTAACAGGTACAGAATTTATTGGATCTACTATTGTTTCAACTCCTATGATGCTTGATTTAGCAGAGGCTTATGGAGTAGAATGTAAAGTAGGACTAACAGGATTTAAATGGATTGCTAAATTTATTAAAGATTTTCCAAACCAAAAATTCATTGGCGGTGGAGAAGAAAGTTTTGGTTTTATGGTAGGCGATGCTGTACGTGATAAAGATGCAGTAGGTGCAATTCTATTAATTTGCGAGATTGCCGCACAAGCAAAAGAAGCTGGTAAAACATTGTATCAAAGATTAGAAGAACTCTACGTAGACTTTGGTTTTTATAAAGAACATCTTATTTCTATTACAAAAAAGGAATAGATGGAGCAGCTGAAATAGAAGCCATGATGAAAAATCTTCGTAAAAATCCAATGAACGAAATCAATAATGAACGTGTAGTTTGTGTGGAAGATTACCTGACTTCTAAAGGAAAAGATTTTATGAATAATGAAGAATTTGATATTCATGTTCCTAAATCAAATGTTTTAATTTATTACTTAGAAGATGGTAGTAAAATCTGCGCACGTCCGAGCGGAACAGAACCTAAAATTAAATTTTACTTCAGTGTAAATTGTACTATTGGTTCAACAGCTGATGTTCCAGAAGCAGAAAAACAACTGAACACTAAAATAAAAAATATCATCAACGATATGCAATTGAACTAATGGATCACAATTTAAAAAAAATAATTCCATACGCATTAAGCTATAAAAAGAACATTCTTTGGAATGTTCTTTTCAACGTCTTATATGCTTTGTTTAGTACACTCTTAATGGTATCTATCATGCCTACACTTGAGGTTCTTTTTAAACAAAACGCAAGGATTAACAAAAAACCTTTTTATACAGGTATATCTAACTTAAAAGAATTCTTATCTGATTCTTTTAACTACAAACTAACTGAAATTTCAGATGAATACGGCAAACAAAACGCATTATTAGTAGTTATAAGTATTGTAATCATTACGGCTTTATTTAAAAACTTATTTAATTATTTAGGATCAAGACAAGTTACGATATTAAGAAATGGAGTACTTAGAGATCTTCGTATTAAACTTTATCACAAAATCATTAACCTACCTGTATCTTATTATTCAGATACTCGAAAAGGAGACGTAATGGCTCGTATGTTAGGTGATGTAGGCGAGGTTCAAAATTCATTTTTTCAAATTTTAGAACTTATTGTTCGCGAACCTATGACAATACTTTTTTCAATTATTGCCATGTTATTCATTAGTATAAAACTAACTTTATTTGTTTTTATATTTATTCCTATTTCAGGCTTTATCATTTCAAGAATTGGTAAAACATTAAAAGCTAAATCACAAAGAGCCCAACAAGAACAAGGTATTTTCATTTCTATTTTAGACGAAACTTTATCAGGATTAAAAGTTGTAAAAGGATTTAACGCAGAACCTATTTTTATACAAAAGTTCAATGACTCTGTTAATCGTGTATTAAAATTATCTAACAACATAGCCAATAAAAACAATCTTTCCTCTCCTATGAGTGAGTTTTTTGGTATCCTAACCATTGCTACCCTATTATGGTACGGAGGACATTTGGTTTTAATTGAAAAAAGTCTTGCAGGAACAGCCTTCATTGGTTATATAGCACTAGCATACACTATTTTACAACCTGCTAAATCTATTTCAAAAGCTTCTTATCAAGTAAAAAGCGGTTTAGCTGCTGCTGAAAGGGTTTTTACTTTATTAGAACAAGAAAGCCACATAGTAGATCAACCTAATGCTCTAGATCAAAAAGAATTTAAAAATTTGATAAAAATTGAAAACATCAATTTTAGTTATAAAGACGAGAAGGTTTTAAAAAATTTCACGATTGAAGTTCCGAAAGGCAAAACCATTGCTTTAGTGGGGCAATCAGGATCGGGAAAAAGTACAATTGCCAATTTACTTACTCGTTTTTACGACGTAAATGAAGGAACAATAAGTATAGACGGAATCAATATTAAGGATATTTCAATGCAATCTTTAAGATCTTTGATGGGTATTGTTACGCAAGATTCAATTTTATTTAATGATTCGATAAAAAACAATTTATTAATAGGTAAACCTACTGCCACTGATGAGGAAATCGTTAATGCTTTAAAAATTGCGAATGCTTATGAATTTGTAAAAGACCTACCTAACGGGATTGAGACCAATATTGGCGATGCGGGTGGAAAATTATCCGGTGGACAAAAACAACGTTTATCAATTGCAAGAGCTGTCTTAAAAAACCCTCCTATTATGATTCTTGATGAGGCTACTTCTGCGCTTGATACTGAAAGCGAAAAACTGGTACAGGTAGCTCTTGAAAATATGATGCAAAACAGAACTTCTATTGTAATTGCACACCGCCTTTCAACCATTCAAAAAGCAGACAATATTATTGTAATGCAAAAAGGAGAAATTGTTGAACAAGGTACACACAGTGAATTACTTGCAAAAGAGGGTATGTATGCAAAACTCGTAATGATGCAAAGTTTAGAGTAAAATAATGAGACTGTCCAAAAAGTAATAAATCAATATGTAGTTTGTCACTCAAACGTAAGTAGGAGTCTCATAATCAACATTATGCAATTTTTCCCTTTGATCGAAACGACAAGATTGCGGACTTTTTGGACAGTTTCATTTATTAAGAAAATCTTATTATATTTTAAACTCTTGGGCTACCCAATCTTTTTTAACATCAACATAAAAATAATGTAAGCCATCCGTTTTATCAAAAGCTCCATTTTTATTGCGATCATCTATAGTTCTAAAAAAGATTTTGTTTGCTACTTCTACATAATTCCAATCGATCAATTCCTGCATATCAGTTGAAACTTTAGTAAATTGATTCCCTAAATCAGTACTCAAATACAAAGATTTCACATCATAAGAATCAACTTTACCATCCTGATTTGTATCATTATCAGCCATGACATATACTAATATCTTTTTGACTTAAGATAAGTCATTCTTTCAATTAAAACAGATTTATCAGTCAACACATGTAAAGAATCTTTTCCTATTTCCTGAAACTTAACATTTTGTAGGTATCCTGTAAGTTCTTCGTCTAAAACATTTGATACATTAAATCCATTCATATCCATCTTATCACCATCATAATTTCCTTTTTTCAGATCACTTACCCTTAGCTCTCCCATTGGATAAATTAAAACATTGGAGCTAGAAAAGTAAATAGGCAAATCCGCAACTAATAAGCGGGTTGTATCTTTCTTTATTTCAACTTGTTTTACATATCTATCATATTTTACTTTTGGTTTTTCTTCTTCTTTACAACTTCCTAATGAAATGATAAAAGGCAGAAAGTATAAAATCTTTTTTTTCATTGTAGTTCTATTTAATCCAAATATACCTTTTTAAATTTTATATTTTTACGTTTAATTTTATACTAAATACACGAGTTGTTAAGTAATTAGGTACTCCATATTGGTTTTTAGTATAGACATCTCTTACCCATGTATTTGTAATTGAGTTCTGGTTATCAAACATATTAAAAATTTCCATTCCAAGAGCTAGTTCTTTAAAATGTCTTAGCCAATTATCTTTTTCTTTGGCTCTAGCTCTATCCGTAAAAACGTATGAAAAACCAATATCTGCTCTACGATAATCTCTTAATCTTGATTGGTATTCATAGGGATTTGCATAAGAAGGTGATCCTCCAGGCAAACCTGTATTATACACTAAATTAAGATACATTTTTAGAGCAGGTATGTTAGGAACATAATCTTGAAACAAAGCTCCAAACTTTAATCTTTGATCAGTAGGCCGAGGTATGTATCGTTTTCCATCAATAGACTCTTGTGTATCCATATATCCAAAACTTAACCATGATTCAGTCCCTGGAATAAATTCACCATTCATTCTAATATCTATTCCTTTAGCATAAGCTTCGGCGTTATTAAGAGCTTTATAACGTATCCTTACATTATCTATTGTATAAGGATTTACGTTATTCATATCTTTATAATACAATTCTGTCACCAATCTAAATGGGCGCTTCCACATTTTAAAGCTAAAATCATGTCCCAACACTATATGAGTAGACTCTTGTGCCTTAACATTAGATCTAACTTCTCCTAGGGAATCTCTCAACTCCCTATAAAAGGGCGGTTGATGATACCAACCTCCTGAAATTCTAAAAAGCATATCTGTGCGCCAATTAGGTTTTATAGCAAATTGTGCTCTTGGACTAAAGGTAATTTGATTATTGCCTTTTTTAAGTATATCTATAACTTTCCAGCTTTGAGCTCTTACTCCTGTATTTATAAATAATTCATGTTCTCTCCACTTCAAACGTTTATTCCACTGAACATACGCAGAAAAACGATTAATATTAGTATAATTAACAGCTCTAATACTATTATAAGGTACTAAAGGTCCTATATAGGGCGTATAGGGTTGATCTTTTTTGGGTACAATTTTAGGAGGGTTTAATAAGAAACCGGCAGAATCAATTACTTCCCATTCTCTGATTCTATCTCGTATACTTTCATACGTATATTTAAATCCCCAGTCTATTTGGTTTTCTTTTATCTTATGATTTCCTTTTAGTTCAGTATTTACAATTAAAGCATCTAAATCATTACGAGCATGGGTAAGCTGAGAACCTATTCCTCTAGCATATTCAACATTACCAAAACTAGAATCTCCTAAATTGGAGTTTATCTCTCCTAGTTTATATTCTGCCATTATATCATAGTACTCTTGTTCAATCGTATGATAAATTGAGTTAATCCATTTTAAATTAGAATTATCATTTATTTTATACAGCCCTTTTAATGCTCCAAAAGCTGTAGTATAAGCATCTTTTTCTACTCCATCATACTGTACTAATAATGCTATAGGTTCTTGTAGAGAGCCAAAATTCGTTTGTCTAGAAAAAGGTCTATAATCGTATCTATTTTGCGATAAATTCCCTAAAAAACCAAATTGCCATTTAAGATTAGGGGTAAAAGTTATATATGTTTGTAAATCTGCAAATCGCGGTTTGAAATTTGTTTGAGTTTCTTGGCTCTTTACTAATAAACTATTATCTCGATAACGTATTCCTGTAACTGCATTCCACTTTTGATCTTTCGACACATTATCCATAGAAACACTTCCTCCTAAAAACGAGGCTTCAAGGGAAGCTCCAAATTTAGTTGGTTTTCTATACGTTATATCTAGTACAGATGATAATTTATCTCCATATTTAGCCTGAAATCCTCCTGATGAAAAATCAACGTGTTGAATTAGATCCGCATTCGTAAAACTTAAACCTTCTTGTTGTCCCGATCGAATTAAAAAAGGGCGATATACTTCTATTTCGTTTACGTACACTAAATTTTCATCATAGTTACCTCCTCTTACGGCATATTGTGTACTTAGTTCGTTGTTAGAATTTACTCCTGGTAATGATTTTAAAATATTTTCTACTCCTGAATTAGCTCCTGGTATCAATCGAATAGCTTTAGGCGATAATGTTGTAATTCCTTCTACTCTTTTTTTACTATTATTAGATATAACAACTTCTCCTAGTTGCTCCGTTGTGCTTTTTAGTACTATATTAAACTCATAATCTTCATTAGGATTAAGTTCTAAAGAGATAACAGCTGATTTTAAGGATAAATGTGTAAACTTTAAATTAGATTTTACTTTTGAAGGAATTACTAATTGATAAAAGCCGTTTTCATTTGTTTTGGTATTTTTTTGTTGAAAAGACACATTTACTCCCTCTACAGGAATATCGTTTTCATCTAACACAATTCCTTTCACTCTAGCGATCTGACCTAAAAGAGTAAACGAAAATAGCAGCAATAAAAAAGAAAGTTTAGTTTTCAAAATTATGTTTTTGTTTTATAAAAATTGGATTCAAATGTAGTTGTATTTCCTAAATTATCCACTACCTCTAATTTAAAATCATTTTTACCGTCTATAAATTTAGAATCCGAAAAATAATGAATTAATCTATTTAATTTAGGTTCATATTCCATTAATATCCATTGGTCATTTAAGTAAGCATTATAGGATTTTATCCCAGATAAATTATCAGAAATAAAAATTTTCAATGAATCCTTTAAAGTTAAATCTTCTGACGTTTTAAAATTAGGGGCATAAATTTTAGGTGCTGTCGTATCTTTAGATATTAAAAATTTTCCAAGTTTTTTTACTTTAATTGAAAACTGATTTTCGTTCTTAGTGGTTGGATTATATTCTATTCTTGAACCATCTAAATTGGCAATAAACATTTTTTCACGTCCTTCTTTAGGTAAATGAGAGACATCAAAAGTAATAGTCATAGGCTTACTAATTGCTACCGACTGGTCGTGCAAATATAGTTCTTGATTTTTTACATCAAATTTGATGTAAAAATCTTCGTAGAATGTTTGTTCTGGAATAAAAACTGAAATTCCTTCTTTTGAATATAGTTGCTCTATTTGTGATTTTAGAAAATAGGGAGTTTTAAAATCATTATTTTCTACTGAATTGTTCGTATTTGAATATTCTACTGGAATAATTATGGTGTTCTTATTACCATGAAAATCATGAATTTCTATTTTATAATTGAGGTTATAACTGGGTTCTACTATCAGCTGTCCATTATTGTTTTTATATTTTATGATACTTTCTGGAAATATATACCCCACAAAAAGTTTTTGAAAACGTTGGTGTGTTTTTTTATATCTTGAATAATCTATAAAACAGTTTATATGTTTTGATTCTTCAAAAGAAAAACTATCAAATTGATATTTAAAATGAAGTGTTCCATTTAAAAATGTTTCTAATTTATAAATTCCATTTTTACCAAAATTATAATCCGATACATCATGAGTATTTACTGCAAATCCTATTGTATCTTTAGCTTTAACAGGAGCTGCTAGGTACGTCCCATCTAATTGCAAACTCAAAGGAATCATAATAGGCTGGGAAGAACCGTTAATTGTAGCTTTTTTAGATAAAGTATAAGCATACAATCCATCTATAGAAGGGGCTTTAGTATCTTTTATTAATCCGTCATATCCAAACAAGAAAGGATTCATAACAAACTCTGTTTTTGTATCTCTTATTTCAAAATGTAAATGAGGTCCACTAGATCCTCCTGTATTACCTGTATACCCTATCAAATCACCTTTTTTACAGGCAAAAAATGTTCTTTTAGACGTAATTCTAAAACAAAGGTTTTATCTAAATATTGCTTTTCTCGAACGTAATGCTCTATTGATTTTGAAAATCGTTGTAAATGCGCATATACTGTAGTATAGCCATTAGGATGATCAATATATAAACACTTTCCATACCCATAAGTTGAAACATTTAAACGAGAAACAAATCCATCGGCTGTTGCATATACAGGAAAACCTTCTTTTTGTTGTGTCCTAAAATCAATTCCAGAATGAAAATGATTAGGTCTAAGCTCTCCGAAAGACCCCGCAATACTCAATTTAATATCTAAAGGAGAACCAAAATAATCCTTAGGATACTTATCTTGACCAATTGCTATAAAAGAAAATAGTAAACAAATAAACCAAAACTTTTTAATCATATTATAAAAATTACAGCTGTAAACTTAAAGACTTTCTTTATTTGCGCTAAGATAACGATTCCTTTTACAATATTTCACTCCTATTTTTTTATTTTTAAAAGTTTCATTTTAAAACGATTAACAATAAAAAATTGATAATTATCATTTTTTTCTTCAAACTTATTGTTAAAATACATTTTAAAATTTAAATTTGTGAAGTGATGTAATGTATTTTTATTACGATGAGCGAACTAAACGGAATAACTGATTCTCTTGAAGTTAAGATTCAGGAACTTTTCCAGAAAATGGAAAATCTGAAACTTGACAACCAAGAACTAAGATTAAAACTTAGATATTCGGAATCAATTATACTAAGACAAAGTGAAGACCTAAAAAAAATAAAGGCAGAACTTGACTCCGTAAAAATTACAAACTCACTTTTAGGTAGTGACGAATTCAAAAGGGATACGAAACTCAAAATAAATTCATTAATCAAAGAAATTGATTATTGTATAGCACAACTTTCTGATTAGAAAGCATAATGAATGAAAAACTAAAAATAGATATATCAATAGCAGAAAGGCTTTACCCTCTAACGGTGGATCCTAGCCAAAAAGAAAACTTGTTAAAAGCTTCTCAAAGGGTTGACTATATGCTAAAGCAGTTTGAACAGAATTATGCGGTAAAAGACAGGCAAGATTTACTTGCCATGTGTGCTTTGCAATTTGCCACTCAAGTAGAGCAAAAAAATGAGGAGATAAATAACTCAAATCTACAAGTGACAGAAAAATTAAAAAGATTACACAGTTTATTAGACAAACATCTCTAAATAAAATAAAAAACACGTTCTTAAAAATAAATTTAAAGCACTACCTACATTAGTACCCAATTTGATAAACTCAACACTAACGTTTAAAAAGGGCAAATCATCAATACTATAGCAAGCCTTTCAGTAGGAAGCTTGAACATTGAGTTAACCCAAAACTTGTATATTCCGAGTTTATACAATTTTTCTAATGTAGGTTTTTTTATACATAACACTTAACACAGACTATGGACATTTTAATAGTAATTATTATTGGAATTCTTGGAGTTGCATCAGGTTTTAGTATTGCAAAATACTTAGAAAAAATCAATGTATCTACCTTGATTAAAAACGCAAAGAAAGAAGCTTCTTCTATCTTAAAAGACGCTAACACAGAGGCTGAAAACATCAAAAAAGATAAGATATTACAAGCTAAAGAAAAATTTATCGAATTAAAAGCCGAACACGAGCAAGTTATTTTAACTCGTGATCGAAAAGTTGCTGAAGTAGAAAAGAGAACACGCGACAAAGAATCTCAAGTTTCTAATGAACTTGCCAAAACAAAAAAATTAAACGAAGAAATTGAACACAAAATAAAAGAATACGATTCAAAAGTTGAAAACTTAGAAAAGAAAACTTCTGAAATCGAAAAAATGCACAAAGCTCAAGTAGAACAGTTGGAAACTATTTCAGGACTATCCGCCGAAGAAGCCAAAGACCAACTGATAGAAAGCTTAAAAGCAGAAGCTAAAACAAATGCTATGGCTCATATTCAAGAAACCATAGAAGAAGCTAAAATGACCGCTCAGCAAGAAGCCAAAAAAATCATCATCAACACGATTCAGAGAGTAGGCACAGAAGAAGCAGTTGAAAACTGCGTTTCTGTATTCAACATAGAGTCAGACGATGTAAAAGGACGAATCATTGGTCGTGAAGGACGTAATATACGCGCTATAGAAGCCGCTACAGGAGTTGAAATAATCGTTGATGATACCCCTGGAAGCTATTATTTTATCCTGCTTTGATCCTGTAAGAAGAGAAATTGCTCGTTTATCACTTCATAAATTAGTAACAGACGGACGCATACACCCAGCAAGAATTGAAGAAGTAGTTGCTAAAACAACAAAACAAATAGAAGAAGAAATCATTGAAGTAGGAAAACGAACCGTAATAGAATTAGGAGTTCATGGATTACACCCTGAATTAATAAAAATAGTAGGACGCATGAAATATCGTTCTTCATACGGTCAAAACCTATTACAACATTCAAGAGAAGTTGCTAAACTTTGCGGTATTATGGCCGCTGAACTGGGATTAAATGTAAAACTAGCTAAAAGAGCTGGTCTTTTACACGATATAGGAAAAGTTCCTGAAACAGAAAGCGACTTACCACACGCTTTATTAGGTATGCAATGGGCTGAAAAATATGGCGAAAAAGAAGACGTATGCAATGCTATTGGTGCTCACCATGACGAAATAGAAATGAAGTCATTAATCGCTCCAATCATTCAAGTTTGCGACGCTATTTCTGGCGCTAGACCAGGCGCTAGACGTCAAGTATTAGACTCTTATATTCAACGCCTTAAAGACCTAGAAGACATAGCCTATGGTTTTGGAGGAGTTAAAAGTGCTTATGCTATTCAAGCAGGACGAGAATTACGAGTAATTGTTGAAAGCGAAAAAGTAAGCGATGAAATGGCAGCAAAATTATCATTTGATATCTCACATAAAATTCAAACTGAAATGACCTATCCTGGTCAAGTTAAAATTACTGTAATCAGAGAAACTAGAGCTGTCAATATAGCCAAATAAATTATTATTAAAACATAAAAGAGGTTGTTCAAAATTTTGAACAACCTCTTTTATTACTAAAATATTCGAATACCTACTCCAGAAATGATACCATTCAAACTTAAAACATACTGGGTTAAAAAGTAAAATTCTCGATATGTTTTTTTTATTTTAAAACAACTCGAACAAACGGTTGAGTATATAATTGAAATCATCGTTAGTTCGAGCGCGAAGCGCATCGAGAACCAACACTAATTTTTATTGCTTTTGAAGGATAGCGTCTAAATCACCATTATGTGATTTCTCCCTTCGATAGAAATGAACAAGATTGCGAACTTTTTGAACAGCCTCAAGGTTAAAAAATAGTATTATAAGGAAATTTCAAAGTTTAAATGGTATGATTTTCATATATTCGATTCTTATAAAGTGAATTCAACTTTTAAGCCCCTTCTTTTCTATTATCTATTAATCAATTACCTCTTAAAATAAACTTTAAAAACAGAACCTACCCCCAACTTACTAACCACACTAATCTTCCCTCCCATAGCTTCTACTTGGTTTTTTGCAATATAAAGCCCTATACCTGTAGACTCTCTATTTTTATGAAACGTTTTATAAGGACCAAATACAGCCTGTTGATACTTCTCTAAATCAATCCCTATTCCGTTATCTTCAACACACAAAACATCATATTCTATATTATCATCTATTTCTGATTTCAGATAAAACGAAATAAAACTATCTTTTTATTAGGATCTGAATATTTGACTGCATTTGTAGTTAAATTAAATATTACACTTTCTAGATAAGCAGGAATAAACGAAACTTCAAAGTTTTCATTTATATCTAGATTCACAAAAATACCTTTAGCATAAACCATTTCTTTTAAAACAGACAATGATCTTTCTATATAGTATCTTAATTTATTTTTCTGTTTTTCATTAATAACCTCCGCTTGTAATCCCACTAAATCTACTAAATTATCAATGGTTTCTTTTAGCTCATTAAATACAACTTGTAAACTTTTAATAACCTCTTCTGTAGAAACATATCCATTTTTATAAAAAGACAATAACATATAAAAATTTTCCGTATGACTTTTTAAGTTATGAGAAACAATATGAGCAAAATTCATCAATTTTCCCTTTTGCTTATTTACCACATCAAAAGTCTCCCTTAGCTTTTCCTCTTTTTCTTTTTGAATTGTAACATCTGTATGAGTTCCTACAATCCTCAACGGTTTTCCGTAAGAATCACGCTCTATAACCTTTCCTCTATCTAAAATCCACTTATAAACACCATTACACATAACACGATGATACGTTTCATAATGAGGTGTTTTCCCTTCAAAATGCTCTTTTATTCTATCAAAATAAGCCTCCTTATCATCTGGATGAACTAACTTATCCCATTTTTCAGGATCTGAAATCAATCCCTCTCTACCCTCTATCTCTAGAATTTTAAGGGATTGAGCCGAATAAAAAACTTCATTAGTAAGTAAATTCCAATCCCACACACCAATCTCAGAGGCTTCATTAGCAAATTGATTTCTTAACTCAACTATTTTATTTTCTTTTTCAACCTCTTTTTGATTTGTGATGTCTGTCATTATACCTAAAAAGAAACTTTATCTTTTCCCCTCTCAATAGTAGCCACCATGTTATACCATTTAAGTTTATCAGATAGAACAACCCTAAAATCTAATTCTAATTTATTTAGATCTTTTTACTCTCATCTATAGATTTTAAAATTTTTGATTTATCTAACGGAAATACTACTTTCCTAAAAATACTTAAAGGATCTTTATCAAACATTTCTATGTCAGATTCAAAAAAATCATAATAAGGTCCTTGCAAATAATCAACTATCAAACGACCATCCAAATCTATAGAGAATTGAAAGAAAAGTAACGATTGATTAGAAATTATTTTATTTAAAAGAGAATGATCTGACCGTCCTAATTGCATTTTTTAGATTTTTTTAAAAAAATATTAAACAAAAATATCAATAAATATGACATTATATCATACAAAACTGACAAACACCATTTTATATAAACCTAAATAGGTAAAAAATAGTTTTTTTTCATTTAATATGGTCTTAGTTAATAAACAAATTTCTTTTTCAAAACCTTCTTTTGCATTTTACAAATTTCTTGATACAACACAAGAAAATATTATAAATAAATCATAAAATGCATTTAACTTTACTAACAACAGAAATCTCTATGTTTTTACATGATAACATTTGCTAATTTCTAAAAAGCAATAAAAACATCACAAAGAGTCTTTTTATGTAGATAAAAAGTTTTAGAAGTAAATTTAGAGGAGTCAGAAATGATTTTTTTAGACTAACTAATTATACGCTGAAATAAATTAAGTCTACATATTTTGACTTAATCTTTGATCCGCTTCTTGTCATAGATTTGACATAGATTTTAAGTAAAAATCCCCAAAACTCTTTTATACATTAAGAGTTTATGGGGATTGAGTAGCGAAGACGGGAGTTGAACCCGTGACCTCAGGGTTATGAATCCTGCGCTCTAACCAACTGAGCTACCTCGCCTTTTTTTCTGTTGGTAACATCCTTCCCGAATGCGAGTGCAAATTTACAACTAAATTCAAGTTGTGCAAACTTTTTTCTTACTTTTTTTTATTTTTTTTAAACAAAAAAACATAATTCACTAAAAAACAATTACTTAAAAAATAAAAAAATTATTAATACACTTCAAAAAGGATATAATTATAAAAATTTGATCTTTTCAAAAAATAATCCAAGAAATCAATTCTTTTCTTGAAACAAATAAAAAACATTTTACTTGTTTTAATAAGTCATATTATCTATATTTCGAAAAAAAATCATTATGAACAATAAAATACGATACGAATTAGAGTTCCCTATACATTCATCACCACAATTGTTGTATCAATATATTTCAACTCCATCTGGATTACAAGAATGGTTTGCAGATAATGTTAATTCTAGAGGTGATTTTTTCACATTTAAATGGGATGATTCAGAGGAAAAAGCTCGTATTTTCTCTAAAAAAACAGGTGAAAAAATTAAATTCAAATGGGTCGACGAAGAAAACAAAGATACAGAATACTATTTTGAACTTAGAATATTGGAAGATGACATCACAAAAGATGTTTCCTTAATGGTTGTTGATTTTGCAGAAGAAGATGATCTATCAGAAGCCAAAATGCTTTGGGAGAATCAAATTTCTGATCTAAAACACGTTTTAGGTTCTATTTAAAAAAGAATAAAACTTATATTTGTCCCGATTTATCGGGATTTTTTTATGGATACATTTTTAACTTTACAGGATAACAGAGCTTTTTTATATGGAGATGCCGTTTTTGAAACCTTAAAAGTTCTTGACAACAAAGTTCTTTTTTGGAGGATCATTATTTTAGATTAATGGCTTCTATGCGTATTCTAAGAATGGAAATTCCTTTAAACTTTACGTTAGAATACTTTGAAAATCAAATATTAGAAGCCGCAAAAAACTCTGGAATAGAAAAATCAGCTCGTGTTCGTTTTAATGTTTTCAGAAAGAATGGCGGATTATACTTACCTCAAACCAATGATGTAAATTATTTTGCAACAGCCTTTCCTTTAGAAAATACTATATATACAATATCAAGCCTTCCTTACGAGGTAGATATTTACAAGGATTTTCTAATTACAAAACAGCTTTTATCTACTATAAAAAGCACCAATAGAACGATCAATACGATAGGAAGTATTTATGCCAAAGAAAACAATCTTGATAATTGTTTACTATTAAACCATGAAAAAAACATAATTGAAGCATTAAATGGTAATATCTTCATGGTCAAAGAGGGTATTTTGACTACTCCTCCTCTTTCAGAAGGGTGTATCAATGGAATTATGAGAAAGCAATTACTAGCAATAGCTCGAAACATAGAAGGTTTAAAGGTAGAGGAAAATCCTATATCTCCTTTTGAATTACAAAAAGCAGATGAATTGTTCATATCTAATGTTATCAGAGGAATACAGCCTATAACAAAATATCGTAAAAAAGAATACAAAACAACAACATCTGAATTATTAACTTCAAAATTAAACATTAAGATACGGTTATCTTAATTATAAATAGGATTTTCTGGAGTATTTGACCAAACTAAATACTCCCCTCCTTGTTGTATTATCTTTTCTCTCCAAAAATCAGAAGAAGATTTCCCTATTATATTATTACTCAAGTCATTTTCGGAAATAATCCAAGAGTTTGATTGTAATTCATTTTGTAGTTGCTCTGCATCCCAGCCTGAATACCCTAGAAAAAAACGTATATTATTTCTATTAATTTTCCCTTTATTTATTAGTTCTTTTGTCTGCTGAAAGTTTCCTCCCCAGTAAATCCCAGAAGCAATTTCTACACTTGCAGAAATCAAATGAGGTACATTATGTATAAAATACAAATTGTCTTGCTCAACAGGTCCTCCATTATATATTTTAAATGAGGCTGATATTTCTGGGATTAAATCCTTAATCGTGTAATTCAATGGTTTATTTAAAATAAACCCTATAGAACCTTCTTCATTATGATCAGCTAGCAAAACCACCGATCTGTTAAAAGATAAGTCTCCTATAATAGAGGGCTCTGCTATCAACAAGTGCCCTTTTTGTGGTTTCATTAGTATCATACCTATTCTTTTTTAACTAAATTTAACAAATAAAATCATTACAAACAAAATATAATTATAAAAAAATAAAAAAGCCACGGTATTGCGTGGCTTTTTTATATAATATTTTAAAATTATTATTTATTAACAGCTCCTTCTAATTCTGCTCCTGCTTTAAATTTCACTACATTTTTAGCTTCAATTTTAATAGTATTTCCTGTTTGAGGGTTTCTTCCTTCTCTAGCCGCTCTTGTAGATACTGACCATGATCCGAATCCTACTAAAGCAACTTTACCACCTTTACTTAAAGTTCCTTCAACATTACTTAAAAATGACTCTAATGCAGCCTTTGCAGCAGCTTTAGTAATTCCTGCATCAGCAGCCATAGCATCGATTAAATCTGATTTGTTCATAATAATTAGTTATTAATTGATATGTTAATATTAATTCTAAGCCCCACAAATTTAGTAGGATTTACTTAGCCTACAACATTTTTAACTATTTTTTATTTATTTTCATAATAAAAACCGCTTTTAAACTAAATTAAAATTATTTTTTGAAAGAAAATACTGATTTTAATATAAGCTATTCTACTCTTGCTTGTTCTGAAAAACGCAGTCCATTTAGTAATTCTTGTGCACTCATTCGTTTTTTACCTGGAAATTGTAAAGATTTTACAATTAAAAAACCTCCTTCTAAAGCAATCTTAATTTCTTTTTTAGTGTGTTCTATTTTTCCTATTGGCAAGTCATGTATTATGATTTCTTTTTCTACTTCATATAATTTCACACTCCATTGTTCTTCTTGATCTATAAAATTACAATATGCAGCTGGATAAGGAGCTAAGCCTCTTATTTGATTATAAATAACATCTAAACCTTTAGTAAAATTTACTTTGCAATTATCCCGATCTAATTTATATGCTGTTTTCATTTCAGGTAAATCTTTTTGTAAAATAGTAACTACTTTCTGACTTTGTATTTTTTCTAAGGTTTCTACAACAGCTTCACAACCTAAATTCATCAAACGATCATGTAATTGTCCTGCATTTTCATTTGGCAAAATAGGTATTTCTTTACTCAAAATGATAGCTCCTGTATCAATTTTATTATCTATAAAAAAGGTAGTAACTCCTGTTTTAGTCTCTCCGTTAATAATAGCCCAATTAATAGGTGCTGCACCGCGGTATTCTGGCAACAATGAAGCATGAAGATTAAAAGTTCCTAATTCTGGCATTTCCCAAACAACAGCGGGTAACATACGAAATGCTACTACAACTTGTAAATTAGCTTCTAAAGATTTTAATTCTTCCAAGAAACTCTCGTCTTTTAGATTTGTTGGTTGTAATAACCGTAATCCTTTTACTAAAGCGTATTCTTTAACCGCTGAATACTTTATTTTTTGCCCTCTTCCTGCGGGTCTATCTGGAGCTGTAATAACTCCAACTACTTCATATTTATTTTCTTTTACAATGGCATCCAAAATTCCTACAGCAAATTCTGGGGTTCCCATAAAAACAATTCGTAACGATTTCATTATTTAAGAATAAATTGGTTTTTATGATTTAATTCAATCATATTATACTCTAGCATTTCCTTTAATATTTCAAAAAGGACTTTTTCTTCTATATCTATTTTTTCTAAAATTTCACGGGATGTCAATTCTTTAGTTTCTAATAATTTTAGTAATTGCTGCACTAGTGTTTCTTTATCAAAGACTTTTTTATTCTTTTTTAGACAATAAGAACAATTTCCACAATCTGAAATTCCTATTTCTCCAAAATAGGTAAGTAATAATTTATTTTTACATTGGTTTTGATCTTTTACATAAGTTATAACTGCCGCCAATTGGCTTTTTTTTGTAAGATTTTGTTTTTCTAGGTATTTAGCTACTCTATTAATCGTATGATCATCTTCTCTTACTTCTAAAAAAGTAATTTTAGATTCATTTTGAACAGTCAGCAATTGCACCATATTTTGTTCTTTTAGTTTATGCAATAGACTTAAAACATTTTCTTCTTTACAAAACGCTTGTTTTGCTACGAAAGAAGCATTTATATTGGCTTGAATTTCAAAAATACCTGGGTAATTTCTTAAAATAGTTGTTATGATGGCTTCTTCATCAGGATGGCGACTTATATAGCGTATTATTTCTTTTGATTCTATTATAAATTGAAGTTGTATTTTTTCGGATTGTTCATTGGAAAGTGAAATAATTCCTTGTCTATCTAAAAATTGCAAAGCCTGAAAAGCTTTTAAAACAGGAAAGTTATAATGTGTACAAAAACGATTTAGACTGAAGGTAAATTCTTCATTAATTCCTTCTCCGTAGGGAATTTGAAAATAATTGCATAATTTTTTATAAATTTCTTTTAAAAAAACAACATCTGGCAAAACATTAATAAATTGTTCTTCAGCATGAATTACATCATTATTGGAAGCAATCATAATAGCAAAGGCTTTTTGTCCTGCTCTGCCTGCTCTGCCTGCTTCTTGGTAATAACTTTCTAGGTTTTCAGGAAGGTTTATATGTATTACGGTTTTTACATTTGGTTTATCAATTCCCATTCCAAAAGCATTTGTTGCAATCATAATAGGACAACTTTCATTCATCCATAATTCCATATTTTTTGTCTTATCCTTATTTGACAAACCTCCGTGATAATAGGTTGTACTAAAACCAATAGAGTTTAATTGATTAGCATAATCAGAACATAGTTTTCTATTTCTAACATATATGATTGATGGTTCTGGATTTTTGACTAAAATTTGCTGGATTTTATAAAGTTTATCTTCTGATTTTATGACATGATAACTTAAATTATCTCGCAAAAATGATTTTTTAAAAATTTTAGGTTTTATTAAACCTAAATTTTGTTGTATATCTTCTTGAACTTCTGGAGTTGCAGAAGCTGTGAGTGCAACGAAAGGGATTTTAGAAAAATATTTTTTTAACTTATTAATTTTTAAATAGGAAGGTCTAAAATCATGCCCCCACTGAGAAACGCAGTGTGCTTCATCTATTGCTACTAAATGAATGGGCAAATTTTTAATTCGATCTAAAACCCAATCTTGTTCTAATCTTTCTGGAGAGAGATAGAGAAAACGATAATTACCAAACTGACAATTATCTAAAAGTTGTATCAGTTCATCTGTATGGATTCCTCCTGTTAAGGCTATTGCTTTTATACCTCTTTTTTGGAGTTGACTTACTTGGTCTTTCATTAGTGCCACTAATGGTGATATGACTAGACATAATCCTTCATTCATCATTCCTGGAACCTGAAAGCACAAGGACTTGCCTCCTCCTGTAGGGAGAAGTGCAAATGTATCATATCCATCTAAAACGGACTGAACAATTTCATCTTGAATAGGTCTAAAACTCTTATATCCCCAATATTTTTGGAGAATTTGTAATGATTTTTGCAAAAGTTAATTTTTAAATCAGGCTAAAGTTAAGAACTTTAGCAAACTTATCCAATTACTTTGAGTTGTTCAAAAATAAAATCTACACGATGTTCTACTGTACCAATAGGTACTTCAATAAGTTTATACCCATATTTTTGATACGTAAGTTTTAAGTGTTCATAAATTATCTTTGCTTGGTCAAAATTTTCATAACGTGCTTCATCACTTATGTATATCTCTTCCCAAGGAGGCAAAACAAAGACCGTATCATAACGTGTTTCATGGCATTGAAGATCAAAATGTTCTGGACATTCATCTCCAATAAAATCCATATAAGCTAATACATCTGGGATTCCTCGATCAATAAAAACTAAATGATTTCCTTCATTTTGAGCATTTTCAAATTGTTTAATACGTCCATCCAACAACATTTGACTAAACAGTAATGGTTCTGTTAAAAACAACTGATCAATTCCTTGCCTTTTAGCTTCCAAAGTTACTTCACGTGAAATTTCAGGATAACAAACATATCCTTTTTCAACTAAACTATTGATAATAGTGGTTTTACCTGTACCAGGTCCACCTGTAATTACAACGATTCCTCTTTTCAAAACATCAATTTCAAGGAAGCAAAATTAATCAAACTATTTCTTTTTAAAAATGAAAATAATTCTTATCTTTAGTAAATATCATTTCATAATATTTTCTTTCTATAACTTCTTTTTTTTATCGGAAAATGATTTGTTGTAAACTCGTTTTATTTTAAAGCTATAAATAAAAAACAAAGTAAAACTCTGACTTTCAAAAAAACCATTAAAAAGCTTATATTTGCCTATATTTATAATATATGAAGATGGATAAAAAAACAACTGAATTTTATATTCGATTAAAAGAGGAATTAAATGCTGTAAATAAAGTTTGGCCTTCAAAATATTTATATAAATTTATAGTTCCTACTGATGTTAATAAAATAAGTGCTGTAGAAAAAGCTTTTAATTGTATGGGGGCTGTAATAGATACTCGCCAATCAAAAAATGGGACTTTTACTAGTATTTCAGTTGATGTCATAATGCCGAATGCTGAAGAAATCATAAAAAAATATCAAGAAGTATCAACCATCGAAGGGATAATTTCACTATAGAATGAGTACAAAATTTAATACAGATCAAGTTTTAGAAGCAATTCAATTTTTAGAGTATAACTCTGAAAGGAAATCACTTGTTATACCTGAATACGGCCGTCATCTTCATAACTTGATTAATCAAGCGATTACCGTTGAAAGTAGAGAAGAGCGCAATAAACTAGCAAAGTATATTATTGGTGTAATGGGAGGAATGAATCCCCATTTACGTGATGTTCCTGATTTTCAACATAAACTTTGGGATCAATTATTTATCATGTCTGATTTCCAATTAGATGTTGATTCTCCTTATCCAATTCCTACTCGCGAGGTAATCAATATGAAAGCAGCTCCTTTAGCATACCCTCAAAACTTTCCAAAATATCGTTTTTACGGTAACAATATCACTTATATGATAGACAAAGCCAATGAATGGGAAAATGGGGATCTTAAAAATGCTTTAATTCGTGTAATTGCAAATCACATGAAAAAAAGCTATTTAAGTTGGAATAAAGACACTGTAACTGACGCTGTCATATTTGAACATTTATATGAATTATCTGGAGGAAAAATAAATCTTTCTTCTTCTACTGAAGAACTTTCCAACACACATGATTTAATGCGTACTAACAAAAGAACATCTAATAAAATGCAAAGTACTAGTAGTAGTAACAACAACAATGGTAAGCATAAAAACCAGAAAAACATTCAGATAAAAAGACCTTTTAAAAAAAATAACTAAGAGCCCACAGAGCTCCATAACTTATAATTCAAAACATGGGAACTTTTAAAATTGAAGGAGGAAAACCTCTTAAAGGAAACGTTCAACCACAAGGTGCAAAAAATGAGGCACTACAAGTTTTATGTCCGGTACTTTTAACTTCTGAAAAAGTACGCATAACGAATATCCCTGATATTATTGATGTTAATAAACTAATTTCATTATTAGGGAATTTGGGTGTTAAGATTCAAAAAAACGGTCCTGGAGATTATACTTTTCAGGCTGATGAAGTAAATATAAATTATTTAAAAACAGAAACTTTCAAAAAAGAAGGAGGAAGTCTTCGTGGTTCCATCATGATTATAGGTCCTTTATTAGCTCGTTTTGGCTGTGGTTATATACCTAAACCAGGTGGAGACAAAATTGGTCGTCGTCGTTTAGACACCCATTTTGAAGGTTTTATAAATTTAGGGGCAAAATTTAGGTACGAAAGAGCGGATCATTTCTATGGAGTAGAAATAGATGGAAGACTTAAAGGAACTTATATGTTATTAGACGAGGCTTCTGTTACGGGAACAGCAAATATTGTAATGGCTGCCGTATTAGCAGAAGGCACAACAACAATATATAATGCAGCATGTGAACCTTATTTACAACAGTTGTGCAAAATGTTAAATGCAATGGGAGCTAAAATCAACGGTATTGGTTCAAATCTCTTAACCATCGAAGGGGTTGAATCATTAGGAGGTTGCGAGCATCGTATTTTACCTGATATGATTGAAATAGGATCTTGGATAGGACTAGCTGCCATGACCCGAAGTGAAATTACAATAAAAAATGTAAGTTGGGAAAATCTTGGTGTTATCCCTAATGTTTTTAGAAAATTAGGTATCACCATTGAAAAAAAAAGGAGACGATATTTATATTCCTGCTCACACTAATGGATATGAAATTAAAACAGATATTGATGGTTCTATCCTAACAATAGCCGATGCTCCTTGGCCTGGTTTCACTCCTGATTTATTAAGTATAATATTGGTTGTAGCTACCCAAGCAAAAGGAGATGTCTTAATTCATCAAAAAATGTTTGAAAGCCGTTTGTTTTTTGTTGACAAACTAATTGATATGGGAGCTAAAATAATGCTATGTGACCCTCATAGAGCCGTTGTTATGGGACACAATTTCCAATCACAACTAAAAGCCACAACTATGAGTTCACCGGATATCAGAGCAGGTATTTCCTTATTAATTGCTGCTTTAACAGCTAAAGGCACTAGTACTATTCAAAACATCGAACAAATTGATCGAGGTTATGAACGTATAGATGAACGTTTGAGGGCTTTAGGTGCAAATATTATAAGAGCATAACCCTACTTTAAACACACAAAACTGTCCGAAAAGTAGCATTATAACGTATAATCCATCACTTAGATAATAAATTTTAGTGTACCATTAATAATTAGCCATTTTTTTACTTCCTTCAAAATCTCCTTTGAGTTGACTAGGATGAAGTTAATTAGATAAAGCCAAATATGATGATACAATTATACTTCTTTAGGACAGTTTCTTGAAATAAAAACTACAAACTAAATATCTTTTTTTGGAAACTTATCTTATCATTATACTTTGTTTCGCTTCATTTATTGCAGGATTCATCGATGCTATCGCTGGAGGAGGAGGACTCATACAAACTCCCGTAGCTCTGATTTTACTTCCTAATCTTTCTATTTCTAATTTAATAGGGTCGCTAAAAGTACCCGCGATTACAGGAACTTCTATTGCAGCAGTTCAGTATCTAAAAAATGTCACTATGTACTGGAAATCATTACTAATTATGGCTTTTTTTTCCTTTTTTAGTGCTTTTTGGGGTTCTTATTTACTTACATTAGTAAGCAATTATTTCATGAAACCATTATTATTCTTCATTTTAATTGCACTCGCTTTTTATACTTTCATAAAAAAGGATTTCGGTATTCATCAACCCAAAAACATTTCTAAAAATAATTTTTTATTTCTTGGTTGTATTATTAGTAGTCTTATAGGATTTTATGATGGTTTTATAGGTCCTGGTACAGGAAGCTTTTTAATTGTTTCTTTTATTGTTATTTTAGGACTTGATTTTTTACACGCTTCTGCACATGCTAAATTAATTAATATAGCCTCCAACATTGGCTCTTTATGTTTATTTATCTTAAAAGGTAAAATTATTTGGATTATAGCAATTCCTATGGCTATCTGCAATGGTTTAGGTGGATGGCTAGGAGCAAAAATAGCCATCAAAAAGGAAATCAAGTTATTAGAATTTTCTTTTTAACAGTCGTTATAGGTACTCTAATACGACTAAGCTATGATATTTTTATAAAGTAAATTTTCTTTTACGAGCTGCATATCTATTACAAAACTAAGAATGTTAATCGTTTCTATAAAAACAAAAATATTCTGGCATCATTTAACAAAACTTTCCAAAGCTAATCGGTAACTTTCTAATCCAAAACCTAAGATTACACCTTTGGCATTAGGAGAAATATAGGACTGATGACGAAATTCTTCTCGTGAAAAAGTATTTGATATATGTACTTCTACTACTGGAGTCATAATTGCTTTTACACAATCTCCTATTCCTATAGAGGTATGAGTATAAGCACCTGCATTTAATACAATACCATCATGAGAAAAACCTATTTGTTGTAATTTATCTATTATCTCTCCTTCTATATTACTCTGAAAATAGGACAATTCTATAAAAGGGAATCTTTGTTCTAACTCTTTAAAAAAATCCTCAAAAGTTTTACTTCCATAAATTTCTGGCTCTCTACGTCCTAATAAATTAAGATTAGGTCCGTTTATAATACATATTTTCATTGATTTAGATTTTTGTAAAAATAAAAAAACCATTCTATTAAGAATGATTTTTTTATTTTTTATGTTATATTTTAAAACAATACTCCTAATGAAAGCTGTCCCACACTATTTTTAATATCCACATTCTTTCCAATTTCGGTGAGACCTAAAACATATCTTCCTTGAATAAATAAACGGTCTGTAAGTTTAACACCTAATCCTGCATTAGCACTAAAATCAAGTGTTTTTACATCTGTTTGCCAATTAACCTTTTTAGAAGCTAACCATGAAAACTGAGGTCCTAATTCTAAACTTAATGTTTTCCCTAAATCTATTTTAGCCATAAGAGGTAATGAAACATATCCTAACTCTGATTTAAACTCTTGAAAAGCGTAATCATAAGTTGCTCCTTGTGTAGAATATAATAATTCTGGTTGTAGATTAAAACCTTCTAAAACTTTAATTTGAGCAATTAAACCTGCATGATAACTCGTTAATGCTTTTGTTTGTAAAGTAGTACTTTTAAAATTAGCATAATTTGCACCTGCTTTTATCCCTAATGTGATCAACTGAGCCCTTCCTGTAAAAATAACAAGAAACAAGAGCAATATAAAAAGTGGCTTCTTCATATTATAAATAATTTATAGTTAAACCTTTTAGTCAATAAAATCTCTAAAAATATTAAACAAATTTCACAAAAAAAGAGGTTTACATCCTAAAAACAGATATTTTTTACTTTTAATGTAAATTCTGACATTTATAATTTGCAGAGTATTTCTTTTTTCTCTAAATTAGCAAAAAAATTAAATTAACTAAAATGAAAAAATTTTTATTAACTGCTGCTGCAGTTTTTGCTTTCGGTTTTGCTAATGCGCAAGAATCTTTCAAACCTGTTAAAGGTACTTTAACGACAGAAGTAGGTGTTACAGGAGGTATTTTAAATACTAAATTTGACGCTATTGGTGGAGCTGCTAAATTTAGATATTTTATAAAAGATGATTTAGCTGTTAGAGCTGGTTTAGGTTTAGGTAGTAATAAGAGAGAAGAGAACTCTATCGTAAACCAAAATACTCCTTTAGAATATACTACAACTGAAGTTGCTAGAACAACGAACAGAGTTATCACATTAGGAGCTGAAAAGCATTTTGCAGGAACAGATCGTTTATCAACTTATGTAGGAGCTGATATTGTTTTTGATTTTACAGGAGCAGAGCACAAAAAGACTCAATCAAACAATAACAACTCTACAACGGTAGTTGGTTCAGTTAACGCTCTTGGAGTAAATGGAGTTGGTTCTTCTACTTTTGGTGTTAGAGCTACAGTAGGTGCTGATTATTATTTTACTAAAAAATTATACCTTGGAGTAGAAGTTGGATTAGGTTACAATTCTGGAACACAAGATGCTGTTGAAACCACAATAGTAAATGGAAACACAACTACAGTAACAAAAACTGGAGAAGGAAAAGTTTCAAATACATACACTAACGCAATTGGTGGTTTAAAATTAGGTTTCCAATTCTAATATTAAAACGAAATCAATAAAAACAAAACCTCGGAATCATCCGAGGTTTTATTTTATAAATAATAACATAGTCTTATGAATTGGCAAAACCTTTTAAAAGATTACCAGCATTATTTAAAACTCGAAAGAGCTCTTTCTAAAAATTCTATTGAAAATTATACAATGGATATAGAGAAGTTAATACAATATCTTTCACATTACAATCTAAACTACTCTCCCATAAATATTAAAGAAGAAATCATTCAAGATTTCATATATTATACTGCCAATAATATTAACCCAAGGAGTCAAGCTCGTTTAATTTCAGGATTAAAAAGTTTTTTTGGTTATCTTATTTTTGAAAACTATCGAGAAGACAACCCCCTAGAATTAATAGAAAGCCCAAAATTAGGAAGAAAGCTACCTGATATACTTAGCATTGAAAATATAGATCATTTAATCAATGCCATTGATCTTTCTACCCCTGAAGGCGAACGTAATCGAGCCATATTAGAGACGCTGTATAGTTGTGGACTTCGAGTTTCTGAACTAATTACTTTAAAAATCTCAGATTTGTTTTTTGAGGAGGGATTTATCAAAATAACGGGAAAAGGAAACAAACAGCGTTTTGTTCCTATAAATGAACTCACTCAAAAATATATTACTTTTTACAAAAATCAAATTCGTTGTCATCTCAAAATTCAAAAAGGAGATGAAGATACTTTATTCCTTAATAGAAGAGGAAAACAACTTACTCGAGCTATGATTTTTACAATCATCAAAGATTTGGCAAAGAAAATAAACTTAAACAAAACAATTAGTCCACATACTTTTAGACATTCGTTTGCCACTCATTTATTAGAAAATGGTGCTGATCTTCGATCTATTCAAATGATGTTAGGACATGAAAGCATTACTACTACAGAAATCTATATGCACCTTGATCGCACTCATCTGAATCAGGTTCTTCACAAATACCATCCCAGAAGTAAAAATCATATTTAATTCAAACAAGGTGTTCTTCTATTTTCAAGAAAATCTTAGAACACCTTGTTTATTATTTATTGTAAAATCTCAAATAGTGCATCAAAAGACATTGTTTTTTGTTCACCTGATTGAAGATTTTTTAAATTGTATTGATCTTTTTTCATTTCCTCTTCTCCTACTATGATAGCGAAAGGAATACCTCTTTTATCAGCATATTGAAACTGTTTACCAATTTTTACTGAATCAGGATACAACTCTACTTTTATCCCTAATTGGCGTAATTTAGTTATGGCTTTCATTGAAAACAGAGCTTCCTCGGTTCCATAGTTTAAAAAGATAGCTTTAGAAGTAGCCGTTACTGTTTCAGGAAATAAACCTAACTCTTCCACAACTAAATAAATTCGATCTAAACCAAATGATATTCCTACCCCACTCATGTTTTTTAGACCAAAAATACCTGTCAAATCATCATATCTTCCACCACCACCAATAGATCCCATACTTACTCCTATAGGCGCTGAGACTTCAAATATAGCCCCCGTATAATAATTTAGTCCTCGTGCAAGAGTCACGTCTAAGTCTAATTTAGAATCCTGAAGTCCTACCGCTAATATATTTTGGCAAATAAATTGTAATTCTTCTACTCCTTTCATTCCTTCATTAGAATTTTCTAAGAGTTTTGAAAGTTTTTCTATTTTTTCAGTTATTGTTCCTGTAAAATTAAAAAGAGGTTGTATTTTTTGAATAGCTGCTTCCAGTAATTCCTTTTTCTAGCATTTCTTTTTCACGCCATCTTCTCCAATTTTATCTAATTTATCTAGGGCTACGGTAAAATCTATTAACTTATCAGAAGCTCCTATTACCTCAGCTATACCTGATAAAATTTTACGATTATTAATTTTAATAGTTACTCCTTTTAAACCTAAATCAGTAAAAACAGCATCGTATAACTGAACTAATTCTACTTCTTGCCATAACGAAGTAGACCCAACCACGTCTGCATCGCATTGATAAAATTCTCTAAATCGTCCTTTTTGAGGTCTATCTGCTCTCCAAACAGGTTGCATTTGATAACGTTTGAATGGAAACTCAATTTCGTTTTGATGTTGAACCACATAACGCGCAAACGGAACAGTCAAATCATAACGAAGTGCTTTTTCAGAAATTTTATTAGTAAATTGATTTAATTCTATTAATTGTTCTGTTGAAATTGTCTCTGCAGAATTCGTTTGTAATTGCTCAATACTAATAGGTAAATCAATTTTTCTTTTATTAAAAAAATAATTTCCTGAATTTAAAATTTTAAATATCAATCGGTCTCCTTCTTCTCCATATTTCCCCATTAATGTTTCTGAATTTTCAAAAGTAGGTGTTTCTATAGGTTGAAATCCAAAACGTTCAAAATGATTCCGAATGATTCCGAATATATAATTTCTTTTAGCTACTTCTGAAGGTGAAAAATCACGAGTCCCTTTTGGAATAGATGGTTTCATTATTTTTTATATTAAGTTAAAACTATAGATTCATTAGCTTATCTATACAAACAACGAATTAAAATTCTTAAAATGCTAAGCTATTATCTTCTGCAAATATCTTATTTTTTCGAAGAAAACTAAAATTTTGATTTTAATTGTAACATTTCACCAAACTGATAGACTAATATGGGTATATGATAGGATTAGTAAAAGAAAATATCAAAATTGCCTTAAATGTTATCCGTACTCAATTCTTACGAACTACGTTAACGGCCTTAATTATTGCTATCGGAATAATGGCTCTTGTTGGAATATTAACTGTAGTATCTGCTCTAAGTAACACTATTACTAAAGATTTTACCTCTATGGGAGCTAATACCTTTTCTATTAGTCAGTACAAAGACGAAATAAAGAGACATAAAAAGGGAAAACAACATCAAAAAATAAATCCTATAATTACTTATTCTCAAGCACAATTTTTTAAAGAAAAATACAATTTTCCTTTCACTTATACTTCTATTTCGTTTATTGCTACTACTACAGCAGAGATAAAATATGAAAATAAAAAAACAGATCCTGAAGTAAGCGTATTAGGGATAGATGAAAATTATACTATAAATGCTGGTTTTGAAATTGCTAAGGGACGAAATTTTTCGACATTAGACATTAGTAATAATCATCCTGTATGTTTATTAGGGGCTGATTTTGAAAAAAAACTTTTAGCAAATATTAATCCATTAGACAAAACTATTAGTATACGAGGTGCTAAATTCAAAGTAATTGGTATTTTAAAAGAAAAAGGATCTAGTTTTGGAAACAAACAAGATTTAAGGGTACTCATTCCTTTACAGGTAGCCCGATCTCTTTTTAGTGCTCCTAATATTAATTACACAACTAGTGTAATGACCTCTAGAAAAGAGTTTTTAGACCTTGCTATAGATGATGCCACTCTAAAAATGCGTATTATTAGAAAATTAAATCCCGTAGAAGACAATGATTTTGGCATTTCAAGAAGTGATGACCTCATTCGAAGAATTATTGAGCTCACTTCCTATCTTGATATTTCAGCTTGGGTTATAGGAATTATAACCATCTTTGGATCTTCTATTGCACTCATGAATATCATGCTTGTTTCTGTTACAGAAAGAACTCGTGAAATTGGAACACGAAAAGCTTTAGGAGCTAAAAGAACAACCATTGCTTTTCAATTTTTTATGGAAACCTTAATCATTGGGCAATTGGGTGGATTGGCAGGAACAATAGGAGGCATATCAATAGGATATGGGTTTGCTACTTTATTAGAATTTGACTTTGCAATTCCCTGGATCGCTATTATTTCTGCATTTATTGTTTGTTTTATAGTAGCGATCATTTCTGGTTCTTACCCCGCTTTAAAAGCTTCTAAACTTGATCCCATAGAAGCTTTACGATATGAATAAATTTATTTTAAATTACAAAATCAACACAGCACAGATAAACGTTTGTTTTTTTGTCAAATTAAAAAACTAGATTTTTCGCCTATTAACATCCTATCGTTTCCATAAATATCTTTACGTAAATCAACATTTTCGAACTGTAATTCTTTCATTAACTCTACCATTTCTTTTCCCAAATACTGATTTATTTCAAAAAAAAGACATCCTTTTTCAGTCAACCCTTTTATAGCTAATTGGGCTATTTTTTTGTAAAAAATCAAGGGGTTTGTATCCTCTACAAACAATGCTAAATGAGGTTCATAGTCTAAAACATTTTTCTTTATTTCTATTTTTTCTGCGTTTCGAACATAAGGAGGATTAGAAACAATAATATCAAATGTAGATTCTAATTTTTCTAAAATCAATATATCTTGATGAATAAAATGGACTGTTGCATTATTTTTTCTAGCATTTCTTTCTGCTACTTCAAGGGTTTTTAAAGAAACATCTATCGCGTAAACCTCTGCCATTGGTATATTTTTTGCCAATGAAATAGCAATACACCCTGTTCCAGTTCCTATATCCAAAATTTTAATTTTTTGTTCTTTTTAAAGGTTGAAACGGTTTTAATAATCCAATCAACTAACTCTTCTGTTTCAGGTCTAGGAATTAATGTATGCTCATTAACATAGAAAGACATTCCAAAAAAATTAGTTTCACCCAAAATATACTGTATAGGTTTTTCTTGTTTTAATTGACCTAAAACTGTTTCCCATTGCAACAATTGTAGTGCATCTAATTCTAAATAAGGATTCAACACAAAATCAATTCTTTTCATAGCATGAAAAGCTTCTAGCAGCAAGTAAAAGAAGCTTTCTATTTCCTTTGATTCATAAATTTTCATTAATTCTTTTTCAAATTGTACCTTATACTCTTTTAGTAACATACTCTTCTTTTTATCTAAATTATAATTCTTTCAACATCCAAATAGGACAAGCTGAATGACCTGTATTTCCCATGGGTTCAGACAAATATATAAATCCTGATTTTAAATATAATCTTTGGGCTTTTTCCATAGTGGTTAAAGTTTCTAAATAACATTTTTCAAACCCCATTCCCTTTGCTTTATCAAGACAAATCTTCATCATTTGAGTCCCCCATCCTTTTCCTCTTACTGAAGATAAAAAATACATTTTTTGCAATTCGCAAACTTCTGTGGTAGCATTTTTTAAAGGAGCTATACCTGCGCAACCTACTATTTTTCCTGAAAGTTCTAATATAAAATAAGCTGATTGAATCTTTTGATAAGTTTCAAACATAACATCCAATTGTGGATCTTCATAAGCAGTTCCTTCCTTAGGAGCCTTATACTCTTCTAAAACGGTTCGAATTAGAGCTGCTACCTCTCTATTATCTTCTTTCCTTATCAATCGAATCATATCTCTTAATCTTAATTTAATTCACAAAAATCTAAAATCTCATTTACTTGGTATTTTTCCGTCATCAATTTATTATTTTTGTGTGGTGAAGATACATCAAAAATATATATATCGTTGTATAGAATTAGCTAAAAATGGATTAGGGACTACATATCCTAATCCGTTAGTAGGAAGTGTAATTGTACATCATAATTTGATCATAGGTGAAGGTTGGCACCAGAAATCAGGAAAGGCTCATGCCGAAGTCAATGCTATAAACTCGGTAAAAAACAAAGAAATGTTAGCTGAATCTACAATTTATGTCAGTCTTGAACCTTGTAGTCATTTTGGCAAAACACCTCCGTGCGCAGATTTAATTATTCAACACAAAATACCGAAAGTAGTGATTGGTACCATAGATCCTTTTGCGAAAGTATGCGGAGCAGGTATAAAAAAACTAAAAGATGCTGGTTGCGAAGTAATTGTAGGAGTATTAGAAAAAGAATGCCAAGAACTTAATAAACGTTTTTTTACTTTTCATCAAAAGAAACGTCCTTATATTGTTTTAAAATGGGCAGAAACAGCAAATGGCTTAATAGCTCCTTCTCATAAAAACATTCAAAAACCCGTATGGATCAGTAATTTATACAGTAGACAATTGACTCATAAATGGAGAACAGAAGAACAAGCTATTTTAATAGGAACTAAAACTGCTCTTGATGACAATCCACAACTAACTGTTAGAGATTGGCAAGGAACAAATCCTGTAAGAATAGTTTTAGATAAAAAAATATAATTTCAAAAGAAAATCTTATATTTGATAAATCAGCTCCAACTTTCATTTTAGATGAAGCTGTTTTAGACAACAACACAAACTCTGTTTCTTCTATAATTGAGTGGATCTATCAAAATCAAATCCAATCTGTCATAATTGAAGGGGGTAGTCGTACATTACAACACTTTATAGATCATGATTACTGGGATGAAGCTCGTGTTTTTAAAAGTACAAGTATATTTCCAGAAGGAGTTACCGCTCCTTTTATCTCTAGTAAGAATGTAAAAAGTAAAAAAATATTGAATAATGAACTTTTAATTTTTTCAAATTATGATTAACAATATTATTTTCGATTTCGGCAATGTTTTTATGAATTTAAATAAAAAGGCTTGTCTTGAAGCTCTTAAAAAATTGGGGCTTTCAGAATGGGATGACCATTTTGAAAAAATTAATCAAGATTTTGAAAAAGGAAAAATATCAGAAGTTCATTTTTTAATTGAATTAAAAAAAAGAATGCCCAGTGCTTCTATAGATGATATCCGTATTGCTTGGAACGCTACTATAAATGATTTTCCTCTTTCACGACTTGAATTTTTACAAAAATTATCTCACAGATATAAACTTTATCTTTTAAGCAACATAGATGAAATACGCATTGCCAAATTTGAACATCGCGTAGGAATGACCTTTGCTCGAGAATTTTATCAATGTTTTGAAAAAGTATATTTTTCATCTGAAATAGGTTTTCGAAAACCTGAAAAAGAAGCTTTTGAATTTATTCTTAAAAAACATGAATTAACCCCTAAAAGAACCTTATTTGTAGATCATGAAAAACAAAATATAGAAATAGCCTCTTCACTAGGTATGCACGTATGGCATTTACAAATAGAAAAAGAAGAAGTAACAAATCTCCTTTCTAAAAAAGAAATCCCTTTTTGATGGATTTTCATTTTATATCCAAAAACAATATTTTTGCGTTAAATTTTGAACTTATTGAACACAAAAGATACTTATACAACACTCCAAGAAGCTTCTCCCGAAGTTTTATACAAAGAAAAAAACAGTAAGTTTTACGGCTATGCTTTTCCTGTAACCAACGAAGACCAAATTAGAACGCATTTAGAACACCTTAAAAAAAAACATTATACGGCCAGACACTGGTGTTATGCTTGGCAACTTGGCACAACTCAAAAACACTATCGAGCAAATGATGACGGAGAACCCAATAACAGTGCAGGAATGCCTATATATGGTCAAATTCAGTCATTTGACTTAACTAACATACTCGTTGTGGTAGTACGTTATTTTGGCGGCACAAAATTAGGCGTTGGAGGATTAATTTCTGCCTATAGAGAAAGTGCTAAGATGACATTAGAAACTTCGTTCTTAATAGAAAAAACAATTGATATTCAATATAAGATAAATTTTGACTATAAAAACATAAACAAAGTTATGAGAGTCATAAAAGAAAAGGATCTAAACGTAATTTCACAAAGAATGGAAGAAAGCTGCGAACTTATCATTTCAACAAGACAAAAAAATGCTGATATGGTTTTCAGCATCTTCTCATCTATTTTTGAAGTAACAATAACGGAACTCTAAAAAGATTTCAACAACTCTTCTAAATATTCAGGAGGGGTTATAGGTCTACCTGATTTAGCATCTACAAAAACCAATATAGAGTTAGCCGTTGTTAATAACTCTTGCGATTCATTATAAATTTCATAATCAAATTCCAGCTTAACAGAAGATTGACTTTTAAAAATTGTTCTAATAGTAAGCAAGTCATCATAGTGTGCTGGTTTTTTATAATTCATACTCAATGACACTAATGGCAAGAACACGCCGTTTTCTTCCATCCACTTATAAGAAACCCCCAGATTTCTAAGCCATTCCACTCGCCCCATTTCAAAATACTGCGCATAATTACCGTGGTAAACAACCCCCATTTGATCCGTTTCAGCATAACGGACACGTACTTGAATGTCAAATTTTTTCATACTATTTATCTTACTTTTTTATGTTTTATTTAAAGTGAAAATTCAATTCTTACAATAAAATTTCTACAAAATCAAGATCAAAAAAATTTTTTTAAAGAATTTTATCAACCATCTTTGCTATCCCGATTGACCCTAAATCTTGACCTAAATTTTGTCAAGTAAAACCTTAAAATTAACACAATTAAGAATGCACACAATGAACAAAACTGCTGAATCAGTATGGGCTAACTGTCTTTTATTTATAAAAGACAACATCCAGGAGCAAGCTTACAAAACTTGGTTTGAGCCTATCAAAGCGGTAGAGCTTACTGATAGCGCGTTGTACATTCAAGTTCCCTCAAAATTCTTTTACGAATGGCTTGAAGAACATTATGTTAAACTACTTAAGGTAGCACTACAAAAAGAACTGGGAAAAAGTGCTAAGTTACTATATAAAATCAAAATGGAAAACCCTTACGGGAATAAACTTCCATTTACACAACAAATACCAAGTGCAGATAAAGCTCCTGTAAAAACACAGGAGATTGACGTACCTGTACAACAAAAAAATCCAGAATTAAAAAATCCATTTATAATTCCTGGAATACGTAACATTAAAATTGACTCTCAACTAAACTCTAATTATAGTTTTGACAATTTCCTTGAAGGCGACTCTAACCGCCTTGCAAGAAGCGCAGGAATAGCAGTAGCAAACAAACCAGGAGGAACTTCATTCAATCCTTTATTAATTTTTGGAGGCGTTGGATTAGGTAAAACACACCTCGCCCACGCTATAGGTGTTGAGATAAAAGAAAAACATCCAGAAAAAACGGTTTTGTATATCTCAGCCGAGATATTCACACAGCAATATATTGACTCCGTTAAGAAAAACACTCGTAATGATTTTATACACTTTTATCAATTGATTGATGTTTTAATTATTGACGACGTTCAATTCTTATCAGGCAAAGCAGGTACACAAGATGTTTTCTTCCACATCTTTAACTACCTTCATCAGAATGGCAAACAAGTCATTTTAACTTCTGATAAAGCTCCCGTAGATATGCAAGATATCGAACAACGTTTACTATCTCGTTTCAAATGGGGATTATCAGCAGAACTTAATCAACCAGATTACGAAACCCGCGTAGCAATCGTAAAAAGCATCTTATTCCGTGATGGGGTTGAAATGCCAGAAGACATTATAGAATACGTTGCTCGAAATATAAAATCAAATGTAAGAGAATTAGAAGGAGCAATTATTTCTTTAATAGCTCAGTCTTCATTCAACAAAAAAGAAGTTACTATTGATTTAGCAAAACAGGTAGTTGAGAAGTTTGTAAAAAATGTAAAAAGAGAAATCTCTATAGACTATATCCAAAAAGTAGTATCTGACTATTTCCAGTTAGATGTTGCTACGTTACAATCCACAACGCGTAAACGCCATGTTGTACAAGCACGTCAGTTAGCTATGTTTTTTGCTAAGAAGTACACAAAAGCTTCTTTAGCTAATATTGGCTCACAAATTGGAGATCGTGACCATGCCACCGTGTTACACGCTTGCAAAACAGTTGATAACTTGCTCACAACAGACAAACAATTTAAAAAGTTCGTAGACGACATCAACAAAAAACTTTCATTATAATGTCTCAAAAAATCTTGATGGTATGCCTGGGGAATATTTGCCGTTCCCCATTGGCTGAAGGAATCTTAAAATCTAAATTACCCAACACTTACCTAATAGATTCTGCTGGAACTGGCGGATGGCATGCTGGAGAGCAACCTGATAAACGTTCTATACAAACGGCTCGAAATAAAGGAATTGACATCAGTCAACAAAGGGCTCGAAAATTTCAAAAATTAGATTTTGAAATTTTTGATTACATATTTGTCATGGACAATCAAAATTACAAAGACATCATTAATCAAGCTACGACAGAAAATCAAAAAAACAAAGTACAATTAATTTTAGATGAAATTTTTCCTAACGAAAAAGTAGACGTACCAGACCCCTACTACGGCGGACAAGAAGGTTTTGAACAAGTTTTTAACTTACTTGAGCAAGCCTGTCAGAGTATTGCTGATAAATTATTACTAAAAAGAGCTTCTAAAAGCCCTTAAACACCATTACAAACACAAACAAAAGGATTAAAAAACCTATTGCAATACTTCTACCTATTTCTTTTATTCTATCTTTGTCCATAATAAAAATACATTTTCAACAAAAGAATATAAAATCTATGAAACCAACAACTTTTCTTGGAAAATTATATCTAATACCAACAACTTTAGGCGAAATAAATCCTGAAGATGTTTTGCCTTATACTGTTAAAAGAAGTATTGATTTTATAAACCATTATATTGTTGAAAACGAAAAAACAGCTCGTCGATTTATTAAAGCAATACACCCAGAAAAAAAACAACCTGAACTTATCATTAACACTCTAAATAAGCATACACAAGAATCCGATCATATTGCTTTTATTCAACCTTTGTTAAATGGTCAAAATATTGGACTAATGAGCGAAGCTGGATGCCCTGGCGTAGCAGATCCTGGTGCAGCTATCGTAAAACTTGCTCACGAACGAGGTATACAAGTAATTCCTTTAGTTGGCCCCAGCTCTATCCTATTAGCCTTAATGGCATCAGGAATGAACGGACAAAGTTTTGCTTTTAACGGTTATTTACCAATAGACAAAGGCGAAAAAAAACAGGCTCTAAAAACATTTGAAAAGTTATCCTTTGACAAAAAACAGTCACAATTATTCATAGAAACACCTTACAGAAATAACAAATTATTAGAAGATTTGATTCTAATTTTACACCCTAATACTAGTTTATGTATTGCAGCTGACATTACATTACCAACTGAGTATATAAAAACGCTAACTGTAAAGGAGTGGAAAAAACAAAGGTCGATTTACACAACCGACCTTCTATCTTTATTATTCATAAATATTATTAGTTAAAAGGTATAATGATGGGCTTTTGCTTTTTTATTAGCTTCCACGCAGCTTGTATCATACCCCCAGATTCTTTTAGATACTCTGCAACAGAAGTACCATAGCCATCTCTACATTTACGATTTCCATTAGTTCTTAAAAATCTTTTTACTGACCCCACTCCTCCTAAATGAGCAGCTGCTAAAATTCCTGATTCAGTAATTACAATACCTCGGATTTCCTGACCTGAATAATTAGCAATTTCCTGACGAAGTTCCCATTTATTTCTTGCCAAATTAGCTAGAAATGCTTTTTCTTGTAATTTTTACTGCTTAAAAATTGCGCCTGATCTTCTATCCCTAAGGCAGCAAGTGTTTCTTTTCCAAATTGATATTTTCCTAGATAGCCTAATGAATTTACTATGTTGTAAATCCCTCGCGATTCTCTTACGCCTATATCTTGTGTAAAACCTACAAAAGTTTTACCTGTAAAAGGCACATCAAAAAATCGCTGTTCTACTTCTACTTCCATTGGCACTGTGTACAGCTCTTTATTTTCAAAAGTATGCAACCAAGGATACATTTCTATTTTGAAAGGTCTAAAACCTGAACTCAAAAGAACGATTGAACCAAATAATCCAAAATAGAATATTTGTTTTTTTGTCATAAAAATAAATTTCTTTTTAACTAAGTGCAGTAAAAAAACACTACTTACACTATCATCGCCAAAAAATTAACCCGACAAATTTACAATTAAAAACAAAATACACAACAAAAAAGTTTGTTAACTTTTTGAATATTAACATCAAAGCTTATAAAGACTTCGTTTATTCCTAGCAATTATTTTCTAAATTATTTTTAGATAAAATCTTTTAACACCATTTAAACTTAAAATATACTGGATTAAAAAGTAAAATTCTCGATATGTTTTTTTTCATTTTAAAAGAACTCGAACAAACGGTTGAGTATATGATTGGAATCATCGTTAGTTCGAGCGCGAAGCGCATCGAAAACCAACACTAATTTTTATTGTTTTTATAGGATAGTGTCTAAATCAACATTATGTGATTTCTCCCTTTGATCGAAATGAACAAGATTGCTAACTTTTTGTATAGTCTCAAGGTTAAGAAGATATAATACACTTTTCTACCATTTATAAGAATATTTTTCCAATCAAACTCATCATTGTTTTATATAAAAAATGCAACCTTATCAAAGATTGCATTTTAAAATTATATTATTCTAAAAATATTATAATCCTAACTTATTTACCCATTCTGCATATTTTTTTGCATTTGCTTGGTGTTCTTCATACGTAACTGCAAAATCATGATATCCTTTACGTTCTACACTAGCACAAAAATAGATATAATCGTGCTTTTCTGGGGATAAAACGGCATCAACTGCTGATATGTCTGGCATAGCAATGGGACCTGGGGGTAACCCAAGGTTTTTATAGGTATTATATGGAAAATTTACAAATAGCATATCTCCTTTTACTCGTTTTATTACTTGATCAAAATCATTCGTGTTTTTTTTGATGGCAAAAATAATGGTTGGATCTGCCTGCAAAGGCATCTCTAATTTTAATCGGTTTAGATAAACACCGGCTACTCTTGGCCGTTCATCTTCTTTTACTGATTCTTTGTGTACTATAGAAGCTAAGGTAATAACTTGTTCTGGAGTAAGTCCAAGGGATTTTGCTTTTTTCATACGATCTGAATCCCAAAACTTATGATATTCTTCTAGCATTTTATCTCTAAATTTCTCAGCTCCAATATTCCATTTTATTTCATAAGTGTTAGGTATAAAAATTCCCAAAACATTATCTGATGTTAATCCATTTTTTTTCAAGAAAACAGGGTCTTGTATAACACGCATAAGACTCAAACTATCGGCCTCTATTTGCCCCGCTACACGAGAAACTAATTTCTCAAGAACTTCTTGATTATTAAACGAGAGATTTAAAGGTATATTATGACGCAGGGCTGTCACAATCTGAAAACTTCCCATTCCTTTTTTTAGTAAGAAACGTCCTGGAAAAACGTTTTGATTGTAAGAACGTTTTTCTGCTATTAATTTAAAGTTTTCTATATCGACTACCTCAGGTGTCATAATTTTAATTACTTCTTCGTAAGTAGCTCCAGTTGGGATAAAGATATACTTTTCGTTTTCTTCAAATTTTGTATTGCTTGTAAAGGCTTTAATGCAAACAAAAACGACCAGCACTAACCCTACTAGTCCTAACCCTAAAAATACTTTTTTGTTCAAAATAATTCGATTTTAATAATTTGGATTGATTAATTGAAAAAGGAGTTCATCTTGATAGCTTCCATTTTGAAAAATCCAATCTTTTTTAACTCCTATTTTCTGGAAACCAAAATTAGTAAAAAGCTTTAAACTGGCTTCATTAGAACAACCAATATTTGCATATATTTGATGTAATTGTAAATGTGAGAATGCGTATTTAACTAATATCTGTAGTGCTTCACTTCCTAATCCTTTGTTCCTATGTTTTTTATTTTCTATCACTATTCCTACTCCTGCTCTATGATTTTTAGGATCATAATCAAATAAATCAATCAACCCTACTGGTTTATACACTCCTAACTCGCATATTGCCAAACGTAATTGCTTTGCTTGATAAATATCTTGATCTGCGTTTTCTAAGTATTGTTTAATCAAAAAACGAGAATAAGGGGTTTGTGTATTACTAACTTCCCATATTGTTTCTTCATTTTCGATTTTATAAATAAATGACAAGTCTTCTGGTTCAAGTGCTCTTAGAAATATTTTTTCTCCTTTTAATGTAATCATAAGTTGTTCTTAATAAAATGGCAATTAAAAATAGCAATATTCTATGTCAATGTGATAGTATTATAAAAATTGACTCTTTTTGATTCTTTTAAACACTAATTTCTCCTTGAAAAACAAATTGAGCAGCCCCTGTTAATTGTATGTTTTTATATCCATTTTCACTTTTTTGAAATGCAATTTGTAATTGCCCTCCTTCAACTTGGATTGCTATTGAATTTGACGTTGCTTTTCCTAAATGATACATTGCTAATGCTACTGCTGTAGCACCTGTACCACAAGAAAGGGTTTCATCTTCTACTCCTCGTTCATACGTTCGAATTGCGAAACTATTTTCTCCTTTTTGAATTACAAAATTAATATTACTTCCTTCTTGCCCATACAAATCGCTATAACGAATTTTTGCTCCTTCTTTTTTAACTTCTAGTTCTTTTAAATCTTCTACTTCTTGTACGTGATGAGGAGATCCTGTGTTTAAAAAAACATATCCTGATTGTACTTTTACGGATGCTACATCTATCATTTGAAGTGAAACAAGATTTTCTTCTGTTATTCTTGCATGATGAATACCGTCTACGGCAACAAAGGTGGTTACGTCTTGAATTACCCCTATTTTTTTAGCAAATGCCACAAGACATCTACCTCCATTTCCACACATAGAACTCTCATTCCCATCTGCATTGTAATATACCATCTTAAAATCTGTCGATTTGTCACTTTCTAATAACATCAATCCGTCAGCACCTATTCCAAAACGTCTATCACAAAGGAATTTGATAAGTTTGGTATCATTTTTGGGAAAACTCAAATCACGGTTATCTAATATGATAAAATCGTTTCCCGTTCCTTGGTATTTGTAAAATATGTGTTTCATTTGTTAAGATTTATTTGTTATAAGTTGTTTATAAATCGACTATTTTTATAATTTCCTTTATTCGCACTGATTTATGCAACTCATATCCGATTTCTTTATAACCTCACCAAAGATACAAATATTAATAGGAAGTTAAAGATTGTTAAACGAGCGTTAAAGCTAAAAAATTGAAATAAGAAAATTATATTTTTACATTTAAATAAAACAAAGAAATAGAAGATGCCATGAGAAAATTAAGTAGTTTATTTTTAATTTCATTATTAAGTGGTACAACCACTTTAGGAGGTTACAAATTGTTTTTTGAAAACACTTCTACAGCCTCTTCCTTATCTATTGCCCCAAATTACACAAGAGCTGTAAGTATGGGAGCTGAAAATATAGATTTTACATCGGCTGCAGAAAAAGCTGTTCATACTGTTGTACACGTAAAAAATAAAACGGTTTATAATTTGCCTTCTGATCCTTTTATGGAATTTTTCTACGGGCATAGAGGTGGTCAACAACAAACGCAGGTGGGAACGGGTTCTGGAGTAATTATTAGTAAAGATGGCTATATTGTAACAAACAATCATGTAATTCAAAATGCAACAGAACTAGAGGTTACTTTAAATAACAACAAAACGTATAAAGCAAAATTAGTTGGTACTGATAGTAAAATGGATATTGCTTTATTAAAAATTGAAGCTGAAGGCGATTTACCTACTGCTATTTTTGGTAATTCCGAGCAAATAAAAGTTGGCGAATGGGTTTTAGCTGTTGGAAACCCTTATAACCTAACATCTACCGTTACAGCAGGTATTGTATCTGCTAAAGCCCGTGATTTGAGTAACCAAGGAATTCAATCGTTTATTCAAACAGATGCGGCTGTAAATCCAGGTAATAGTGGTGGCGCATTAGTCAATACAAGAGGTGAACTAATAGGCATTAACACTATGATTTCATCCCCTACTGGAAGTTACACAGGATATTCTTTTGCTGTACCATCTAATCTAGCTCGCAAAATTGTAGAAGACCTAATGGAATACGGTAATGTACAAAGAGCTGTTTTAGGTATTGAGGGTAGAGAATTGAATACCACAGCAGCAAAAGAGGTTGGGTCTAAAGAAACAACGGGAGTATACGTTGCTAAAGTTTCAAAAGGCACTGGTGCTGAGAAAGCAGGTATAAAATCAGGCGATATAATCAAAAAATTAGACGATAAAACAATCAATACATTTGCTGATTTAACTGCTTATATTAATACCAAAAGACCTAATGAAGAAGTAAAGGTAGGTTTTGTAAGAGATGGTAACCTACAAACTACTGTTGTAAAATTAGTAAAAAAAGAGTTGATTAATTATGACCTAAAAGGCTTAGAATTAGAAGATTTAGATGCTCATGATAAGAAACGATTTCGCTTAAGTTATGGTGTAAAAATAAAGGAAGTTACAAATGAAGAACTAACCGATTATGCGGAACAACTAAAAGGTGGAATCATCTTAAAAGTAGACAACATAAAGGCTACCGATATAGAAACGGTTACACGAGTAATAGCAAAAAAGGGAGAAACTCAAAAAACTCAGATTGAAATGTTAACAAATACAGGAGAATTATTACGTTTCCTTTTGTAAATAGTCTTCTCTATTAACCATTGAAAACCAACGTTAAAACGTTGGTTTTTTTAATAAAAAATCAAAAAAAGTTTAGCAAAAGATTTTAAATAAATACTTTTGCAGGGTCTAATTTTTATAAAAAGAAATGAGCAATACAACTTATGAAAAAGAGTTAGCTTTTCAAGCTGACAGAAGAAAAGCAGCGGTTGAGTTTATCAAAATTGTAAGTGATTTATGGTATGACAAGTCAATCGAAATGGTTCTATTCAGAAACCAACTACTAGATCGCAATGTAAGCGAAATCATGAATTTACATGATTATGCTGGAGAGTTCGTTCAAAAACCAATTAATATTTTTGATTCTGTAGAAATTTTAAGAGCTATTCAAGCATTAGATTTCCCCCTTCTCGTTTAGATATTGGTAAATTAACTTATGAATTTCACTTGGAAGACAATAAGTATAACGATGCTACTAGCTTTGTGGTAGACAAATTGAAAGATGCTAAGGCTTCGGATGAAATTAAACCTAAAGATGTTGTTCTTTATGGATTTGGTCGTATTGGTCGTTTATTAGCACGCGAACTTTCTTCAAAAGTAGGAAAAGGTCAACAATTACGTTTACGAGCTATTGTAACACGTGATAAAAATGATGCTGTTTTATTAGAAAAACGCGCTTCTTTATTACGTTATGATTCGGTTCATGGTGATTTCCAAGGTTCTGTAGAAGCTGATGCTGATAATAACACGCTAATCATTAATGGTGTTCCAGTACATATTATTACAGCTAATTCTCCGGAAGAAATAGATTATACAAAATATGGCATTCAGGATGCCTTGGTAATTGATAATACAGGTGCATTTACAACAGAAGAAGCATTAAGTCGTCATTTAACTTCGGTAGGTGTAGAAAAAGTTTTGTTAACAGCCCCTGGAAAAGGAGTTCCAAACATTGTTCATGGAGTAAACCACGAAGCTTATAATCCAGATGAAGTTAAAATTTGGTCAGCTGCTTCTTGTACAACGAATGCTATTACCCCTGTATTAGCTGCTATTGAGGAAACATTAGGCGTAGAAAAAGGTCATATTGAAACAATTCATGCTTATACCAATGATCAAAACTTGGTAGATAATATGCACAAAAAATACCGTCGTGGTCGTTCTGCTGCATTAAATATGGTCATCACTGAAACAGGAGCTGGAAGTGCTGTTGCAAAAGCATTACCAAGTTTAGCAGGTAAATTAACTTCGAATGCAATTCGTGTACCAGTTCCAAATGGTTCATTGGTAGTATTAAACCTTGAAGTAGGAAAAGCTACGAATCGTGAAGAGCTAAACAGTATTATGAAAAAATATGCTTTAGAAGGCAAATTAGTAGAGCAAATCAAATATGAATTAAATAATGAGCTTGTTTCATCTGATATTGTAGGAACATCAGCTCCTTCTATTTTTGATAGCAACGCTACTATTGTTTCTGCAGATGGTAAAAATGTAGTAATGTATGTATGGTATGATAACGAATATGGTTATAGCCATCAAGTAATTCGTTTAGCTAAATATATTGCTAAAGTAAGACGTTATACTTATTATTAATAGACAAACAAACAGAAAGTATATAAAGCCGTTTCTTTTAGAAACGGCTTTTTTAATGCCATTTGGCTGATTATTATTATTTTAAAATTTTTTAAATTTGAAAATAGAATCAATCAAAAAAATAGAAAATGAAAAAATTATTATTTCTGAGCTTTTTTTTCTATTCTTTAATAGTAGAAGCTCAAAAAAACATTTCACCCCCAATTCCTAAATCATTTAATTTAGGAATAGTTGATGAAATTACATCTAGTATCTTAAATGAAAAAAGAATTCTTAACATTTATCTTCCACAGGGCTATAACAAACAAGAGCGTTATCCTGTGATTTATGTTTTAGACGGAAGTGCTGACGAAGATTTTATTCACATAGCAGGTTTAGTACAATACTTTACATTTCCTTGGATTGAACGTATTCCTAAATCTATAGTGGTAGGAATTGCTAATAAAGATCGCAAAAGAGATTTTACATCAATTCCGAATCAACAAATCGTGAGGGATCGTTATCCTACTTCAGGTGGATCTGATAAATTCATGGCGTTTATAGAAAATGAATTACAGCCTTATATCTCCAAAAATTACACCACAACCAATGAAAAAACTATTATTGGTCAATCTTTAGGTGGTCTTTTAGCTACTGAAATTTTATTTAAAAAACCACATTTATTTGATCAATACATTATTATTAGCCCTAGTTTGTGGTGGAATGACGGAGAACTTTTAAAATTAAATCCTGATGTGTTAAAGGAAAATTTCCAACAAAATAAGTCTATTTATATTGGTGTTGGAAAAGAAGGACTAGGTCCTATTTTTGATAACCATGTAATGGAAGTAGATGCTAATTTACTTTTTGATAAAATAAAATATGGTAAATCTAAAACTGTAAAAGTTGTTTTTGACTATTTACCAGAGGAAGATCATGCAACAGTAACACATCCTGCTGTATTTAATGCTTTTAAGCTACTATATCCTAAAAAGAATCATTAAGATGAATTTACAACCACAATTAGAAAATGAAAACGTTTTGTTGGTCCCTCTACAAAAAGAAGATCTTGATATATTGTATCATGTGGCATCAGATCCTTTAATTTGGGAACAACATCCTAAAAAAATCGTTATCAAATAGAGGTATTTGAAATATTTTTCAAGGAAGCTATTGAATCAAAAGGGGCTTTTAAAATTATTGATAAAAAGAAAATAGAATAATAGGTAGCTCACGATATTATGATCTTAATCTAGAGGATAAAAGTGTATTAATAGGCTATACTTTTTTGAGTAGAGATTATTGGGGATCTCTATACAATTCTCAAATAAAGAAATTAATGCTAGATTATGCTTTTGAGTATTTAGATAAAGTTTATTTTACGGTTGGCGCATCCAATATCCGTTCTCAAAAAGCAATTGAAAAAATTGGTGGCATAAAGAACAAGGAATTTTCTGTATTTTATGACAATCAATCTGAAGTTTTGAAATTTCAATATGTCATTCAAAAATCTATTTGGTTCAAAGATACTCAACAATTAAAAATTCAAAGCACTGAATTGCTCAAATAAAATTATGGCATTTATACAACATTTTCAAAACAAAGTATAAATGCCATTTTTTGTAGGTTTTAAGAAATTTGTTTTTTCTAAGAAAATAAAGTTTTTTCTCTCTACATAAAAGTAAAATTGGATAAATTTTACAACGGCTTTATGAATATTTAAAAATTTATTTTCTTTCTTTCCATTATCATAGTTATCCAATAAGTAACAAAAAAAACGAGAATCATTAGTAAAATAGATTCATATACATTGCATTCTTTTTGTCCTAAGAAAGGTATTAAGCCTACTATTATAATCCATTGAATAGCATAAAAATTAGTAAGGTTTTTACTCAAAAAAGCTATAGGTTTATAACTCTTTTCGGAAACATATTTAATTAAAATATCACAAATTTTCATCCATATAAGTACAAATCCTATATATAGCATGATTCCTCCAATTCTAGTATGCCAATAGTCACCTAAATGATAAACAGGACTTCTATAAGTAATTATTCCTCCTATTAAAAAAAGGAAAGTTCCTAAGTAAAAACTTTTCATCAAAACTTCTTTATCTTCTTTATGCAAGAAATAGTATCCCATTACATATCCTGTTAGAGGATATACTAACCATGGAAATAGAGGGAATGACACAGCATCACCCTTGTCACCCCAAAATAAGTCTAATATTCTATCTATAAAAGGATAACCTGTTTGAATACCCCATACATAAGTTGAACAACTCCCTATAAGCAGTATCAGAATTGCTATATATTTTACAGGTATTTTATACCTGCTTAATAAAGTCATGACCAAATAGGATAATCCCGCAAACTGTAGTATATCAATAACTAAGAAGTTATTTAATATGTTTTGGATCACATCGCCTTCTTTTGAAATTTCTTCAACAGTTTCTGTCTTTACGAATAAAGAAACAATACCAAAAAAATGGCTGGAATTAATAATCTAAAAAAATTAAGTTTATACCCTTTCAAAAAAATAGACCCACTTCTTTTTAATCTTGACATAAAATCAAAGTTTCTAGAATAGGAAAAAGAAAGTCCCATACTAAACATAAAAACGGGAGCTGCCGGAGATTCGCCTAATAGGGTAATTATTTTTCCGAAATAGGTATCTTTTTCTATTACTGATAAAGTATGTGTATTGAGGATATGTACACAAACCATAAACACTGCTGCTAGTGCTTTGGCTAAATCAATGAATTTTAATCTTTTCATTTGATGTCTTTTAATTTAATTAATTTAATTTCATAATCTAAACTATCTATTTTATAATCTTTTTTGTTTTTTAAATATCTAAAGCTTAATACTCCCGTATTATATTGTCCTGTTTGAATAGCATTAAGAAGGTTTAATTTTTCTTTGGAAACATAAAATTTATAGTTATTATTTGTGTCTAACTTTATATCTTCTTTCACTAATTGTACTTTATAAGTACTATAATCTGGTGTGGTATAAAGAGGAGAATAAAAAGTCCATGAAAAATAATCTGAAATAGGCTGATTTTTAACTGTAACTTCTAGTGCTTCGTCGTCATTTAGTTTTACATAAATACCTTCATAAAATATATCTTTTGATGGAAATAATGCGTTAGAATTTTTAGGATTCAACTTAACTTCTTGTTTTGAGGTATTAGGTGCCACACTTAGCGAATTGGTTAGATCTATTGAATTTTCAACCAATCCTTCAAAGAAGTTAACAAAAGAGGTGTTGGCATCAATCTTTTCTTCTTCGTTCTCTATTTCTTTGGATGAATTTGACGCAAGTTTATCTATAATGGGGGTTGTTTTAATATCATTTAATCTTTTATTGTAATCCGAATAGTATTCTCTTAGTATAATGATATAATCGTCATCGCTTATTTTTAGCCAATTTTTTTACCTTCTGCATTAGCGGCTGACAGGTTTATTTCATAATCTCCATTTGGACTAATTTCCATTGCTTCTGGAAGCAATACTTTCTGAAAGTAAATTATAACCTTCATCTTGTTTATATATTTGTACACCTACATAAAAGGCTTTTCCTAAATTTCCTTTTATTACGTAATCATTTTTACTTGAAATAAATGTGGAATAATAATTTGTAGAAGGATTATCTCCTGCAATTTTACGATTTAACCCTATCCAGTTTGTAAATCTAGGGTTATCACTGTCATTATTTTCTAAATACACATCTTTACTTAAGGATAGAGCGTCTGTAAGGAAAATTAATGATTCTTTTTTAATTGATTCTACTTTGTGTCTTTTTGCAAATTTTTCTACTTTACTTAAAGTGTTATCAATTTTTAAATTTTGTGCATTTAAATAATTTAATCCTATAAAAAGGAGTGTTATTAATCTCAGATAATTCATTTTTTATATTTAAAAGTTTTTATTATTTCTAATTATCAAATTTGCTATAAAAAATATATTTACAAACAATTTTTTCTTAGAGGAAGAGCTATATAATATAGCATGGGACGTTTATTCCAGATTCAATAAACCTGGTTTTAATATTATTTTATGTTGAATTAGTTTAAAAGTTTAATATTTTAAACCTTATTCTATTCATCTAGTAAAACGCGATTGATTTGAACAAATCTTTTAGCATAATAGGGTTCTTTAGTGGATGATATAATTACTCCTTGGCTAGTTGATGAATGGATAAATTTAATTTCATCTTCTATAACTTCTGTAATCATACCTACGTGTCCTACTCCTCTACCTCTTGTAGCAAAGAAAATTAAATCTCCTTTTTGGGCTTGACTTCTATCAATACGAACACCTGCTCGTTGCGCCATTTCTCTTGATGAGCGGGGTAAAGTCATTTCTATATTTTTAAATGTAGCAAACATTAAACCGGAACAATCAAAACCTCCATTACCTGTAGATCCGCTACGATAGCGAGCTCCTATATTTTCAGATGCTTTGGTTATCAAAAATTCTGCTTTAGATATATTTTCTTCTGACAAAGGAGCTACTACGGTAATAGGTATTTCTGGTTGTACTGCTTCTGATTCAATGATTAACTCATCTGTATTTTCTTCTTCTATTTGAGGTTTAATTTCTACTATCTTAATTTGTCCTTTTTAGATGGAGCAGGTATTATATTTTCTGATGTTTTAACTGCTTCAACTTCTTTTTGAGGCACTGTTTCTTTAGATGTTACAACCTCTTTTATTGAATTTTGAGATTTTGTATCTATTGCTAGTACAGGTGTATTTTCAGGTATTGATTTTGTTTTTATAATTAATTTATCACCTATGGCTAAATTATTTTTTATCTGAGGATTTAAAGATTCTAATTCCGTAATGGAGATACCATATTTTCTTGAAATACCGTATTTTGTTTCTTTTATTTGTACTTCGTGTAATAACTCTATGGTATTACCACTTAAATTAGGAGAAATATCTGTTTTTCCTTGTGCAGTAAGAGTTTCTTCTTTTTTGTTTTTTTTATTTTTTTTCGGTTTTTCATCTATTAGATTTAACTCGTTGCCTTTTTCTGTTGGAATTTTGATATGTTCTCCTATTTTTAGTCCTTGTAATTCAATATTAGGGTTTACTTCCTTTATTTTTTCTATGGTTGTGTTATATTTTTTGGAAAGGCTGTATAATGTTTCTTTCGTGAGTACTTCATGTTCTAGTATTTCAACTTGAGGTTGTTCTTTATCTTTAACTTTAGAAATCGGTATTTCTAAAATCATATTAAGCTGTAATGTTTTTTTTGCTTTTGGATTTAGTTCTATTATTTTACTTTGCTTTACGTTATACTTTTGAGCAATACTATAAACTGATTCACCACTCATTACTTTATGTTTAATTTTTTCTTGCCCAAAAACACTAACCGAGAACCACAAGAGGCTATAAATAATTTTTTTTTTGAAAATCCATTTTTTACATTTAGGTGTATAAAAGGTTTGCCCTTTTTATTCGTTTCGCAATTTACATAATAAAAGTGGGTCCTTCCTTTAAATTTAACATTTTTTTAAAATCAAGAATACCTAATTTGTCTTTTAATATGGTATAATACCATTTAAACTTTGAAATTTCCTCATAATACTATTTTTTACCCTTGAGACTGTCCAAAAAGTTCGCAATCTTGTCATTTCGACCAAAGGGAGAAATCACATAACGTAGGTTATGAAACTCCTCCTTTCGTAGGAGTGACAACCGCATGTTGATTTAGACACTATCCTACAAAAGCAATAAAAATTAGTATTGATTCTCGATACGTTTCGCGCTCGAACTAACGATAACTTCGATTATGTACTCAACCGTTTGTTCGAGTTATTTCTAAAATAAAAAAAACATATTGAGAACTTTATTTTTTAATTCAGTATATTTTAAGTTTAAATGGTATAATTTTAGTCACAATTAATATTTTAGAGTTTCAAATAAATCAAAACTCTTGTATTAAATGAATGTTATTATTTTTTAATCTTATGTTTTAGTAATAGTATCTAATTCTTTTAATATAGATGGAATACGAAAATTTCCATGCATATTTTTCAAATGATCAACTGCTTTTCCTATTTCGATTCCAATGGTAGAAACATATAACGGTTTTTTACTTTCTCCTCTATATACAGGTTCTACCGTTGTTTTATTACTATGAAATGCGTTTTTAGCAACTCCTATGATTGGAATTTTTTTTCTAATAATTCCCATACATATCCGCCTAATCCGTATTTTAAGGAGTCATCTACATAAATGTGTCCGTCTATTATGATAATCTCTAGTTTTTCTAAAGGTATCTTCTTTAATAGTGCTTCAATACATGGCAATTCTCTTTTGTAAAATTCTCCTGGTATATACTCTTCTATTCCTTGCTTTATATCTATAATAATTTCTTTAGGTTCTGCATCTTCCCAATTAAAAAGTACTCCAACACTTTTGGCTATATCATCTATATAATATACATCTATGGCTAGTATCATGTTATATCTTTGTATATATTAGTTTGTTTTTATTCAATCTTTCAGAAAGTATTTTAACTAGTTTTTTATTTCTATATTTTTTAAATATAAATTAACTTAATTATATTTTTATAATTAAATCTAAAGTTATTTAGTGTTCGTAATGTTTTCTATAAAAATAGAAAAGGTATTGTTTTGTAATCTGTTTATTTCTAAATTTAGTTAAACTCAAATTACGCATTATAAATTTATTAGAACTAAAAATGTCTTTAACTCTAAAAAAGTACTCTTTTTTCTTCTTTCCTCTTTTTATCTTCATTAAAAAGTAAGGTATAATTTGGGTTTAAAAAAATTCAAGAATGTATTTTATTTGAATTAAATCAAGTTTAGACGAAATGAGCTCGATCAAATACCGAGCTCATTTTTATTAGAATTAATTATAAATTTGTTTAACCTTTTGGATTTTACTTATCTTTTTGAACAGTTCTCATTAATTCATTTTAAAAACATATTATTTCACCAATAATTTATGAGATGGTGCAAACTTAGTTAAATTAATATTTTGTACTGCTTGTTTGTATTCTTCAATAGTTGGAGTTCTACCTAGGATAGTTGACAACACTACTACGGGTGTTGAAGAAAGTAGAGATTCTCCTTTTTTAGCATCTGTATCTTCTACTACTCTCCCTTGGAATAAACGAGTAGATGTGGCCATAACGGTATCTCCTTTTGAAGCTTTTTCTTGATTTCCCATACATAAGTTACATCCTGGACGTTCTAGGTACAACATGTTTTCATACTCGGTACGTGCATTTGATTTAGGGTTATTATCATCAAATTCAAAACCTGAATATTTTTGTAATACTTCCCAGTCTCCTTCAGCTTTTAATTCATCTACAATGTTATAAGTTGGAGGTGCTACTACTAATGGTGCATTAAATTTTACTTCGCCTTTTTGTGCTTCTACGTTTTTCAACATTTGGGCTAATATTTTCATATCGCCTTTATGCACCATACAAGAACCTATAAATCCTAAATCGACTGTTTTGGTTCCGCCATAAAAAGATAATGGGCGAATGGTATCGTGTGTATAACGTTTAGAGATGTCTTTATTATTTACATCTGGATCGGCAATCATTGGTTCGTTTACCACATCTAGATCTACTACCACTTCTGCATAGTATTTAGCGTTTGCATCTGGTTTTAATGCAGGTTCTTTTCCTGAACGAATCTCGCTAATACGCTGATTTGCTTTATCAATCAAGCCTTGTAATACTTTGTTTTTGTTGTCCATTCCTTTATCAATCATGATTTGGATTCTAGACTTTGCAATTTCTAAAGATTCTATCAGGGTTTCATCTTCAGAAATACAAATAGATGCTTTAGCTTTCATTTCTGCGGTCCAATCTGTAAAGGTAAAGGCTTGATCTGCTGTTAATGTACCTATATGAACTTCAATAATTCTACCTTGGAAAACGTTTTCGCCTCCAAACTGGTGTAACATTTGTGCTTGTGTTGCATGAACTACATCACGGAAATCCATATAATTAGCCATATTTCCTTTAAAAGTTACTTTTACTGATTCTGGAATTGGCATAGAGGCTTCACCTGTAGCTAAAGCTAGAGCTACTGTACCAGAGTCAGCACCAAACGCTACTCCTTTAGACATACGTGTATGTGAATCTCCTCCTATAATAATGGCTCTATCATCAACTGTAATATCATTTAACACTTTGTGAATTACATCAGTCATTGAATGGTATACTCCTTTAGGGTCACGTGCTGTAATCAAACCAAAATCGTTCATAAATTTCATTAATTTTGGAATGTTTGTTTGTGCTTTTTTATCCCAAACGGAAGCGGTATGACATCCTGATTGGTAAGCTCCATCAACAATTGGCGAAATTACTGTTGCAGCCATTGATTCTAATTCTTGGGCAGTCATTAAACCTGTAGTATCTTGGGATCCCACAATATTAACTGTCACACGAACATCAGAACCGGCGTGTAATATTGTTCCTGGTGTATTACCTACTGCATTTCTATTGAATATTTTTTCTACAGCTGTTAATCCTTGACCTTCTATAGAAACTTCTTTTGAAGGAGCAAAAACTACAGGTGCTGTTATCCCCAAGGTTTTTGCTGCAAAGGTTTGTAATTTTTACCAAAAACAATAGCATAAGATCCTCCTGCTTTGATAAATTCCATTTTTTGTGGAGTAAATGATTTTGATAAATCAATTAATTCTTTATCTCCGTTGTATAATTTTTTTGTTTTTGTGTTGATTGTTAAAACAGTTCCTGTTTCAACAGAATAGACTTGTTCTAATACAGGCTCTCCATTTTCATCTCGAACTAGTTCTCCATTTGTGTCTGTCTTTTTTATCCAGTTTTTAAGATCAATACCAATACCTCCTGTTACATCAACTGTAGTTAAGAAAATTGGTGAGATTCCGTTAGTACCCCCTACAATTGGAGCAAAGTTTACAAATGGTACGTAAGGACTTGCTTGTTTACCTGTCCATAATGCTACATTGTTTACACCTGACATACGAGAAGACCCTACTCCCATTGTGCCTTTTTCTGCTACCAGCATTACGCTTTTATCTGGATGTTGTAATTTTAAAGCTTCTATTTCTTCTTGTGCTTTAGGAGAGATCATACATTTACCATGTAATTCTCTATCAGAACGTGAATGTGCTTGATTACCTGGAGATAGTAAATCTGTGGAAATATCTCCTATACCAGCTACGAAAGTAATAACTTTCATTTCCTCTGCCACTTCTGGTAACTTTGTAAAAAACTCAGCTTTAGCATAACTTTCTAGTATTTCTTTAGCTACTGTATTTCCTTTTTCAAAAGCTACTTTTAAACGATCCATATCTGCATCGTATAAGAAAACTTGTGTTTTTAATACTTCTGCTGCTTGTTTGGCTATTTCGGGAGTATTTCCTAAAGCTAAATCCAGCAATACTTCTATAGAAGGTCCTCCTTTCATGTGTGACAACAATTCGAAAGCAAAAGCGGGTGAAATTTCGGCAACTAATACTTCTCCTAAAATTATTTCTTTTAAAAAATCAGCTTTTACTTTTGCTGCTGGGGTTGTTCCTGGTAAGGTATTGTAAATAAAAAACTTTAGAGAATCTTCTCTATCTTGATTATTTACATCTTTAATTTGTAGTACAATTTCGTTTAATAATTCAGCTCCATCAATAGGTTTTGGATGTAATCCTTGTCCTTTTCGCTCTTCAATTTCTTTAAGGTATTCTTTATACAATTCCATATCTAATTACTATAAATATAAGGTTATTATTTTTGTTGTTCAAATTTACGAAATGTTCAGATTGCTTAAAAATTTTCAAAACAAATATCGCAATCTTTCATTATTTTTTACCAAAATATCAAATTAAGCACTTTATATTTAAAAATAAATAAATAAAACAGGTTGTATTTTAACGAAATACAACCTGTTTTAGTTTTATAAAATGTTTTTTTATTATTTTTTGGCTTTTATATATTTAAATAACCAATCATAAAAGACATCTTTATGAAAATAGCGTTCTACACTGCCATGATTTCCATTGGGCTCTATGGTAAAAGTAGCATCTGCTTCTGGTATACATTTTTTTATAGCTTCATATACTTTTGAGGATTCTCTTAATGGTACTATAAAGTCTTTTGCACCATGAATAATCCATAAAGGAAGTTGTGCTAAGTTAAAACTATCTGCTGTATTACCTCCTCCACATATAGCAACGGCTGCTGTTAATTCATTTGGGTATTTTCCTGCAAAATGTAAGGTTCCATATCCTCCTAGGCTCATTCCACAAACATAAATACGACTTGCATCTACAGCGTAATTTTCTTTTGCATATTGAATGAGTTCTAGTACTTTATCAGGATTCCAAGCTCCTTTAGCTAATTGGGGCGCCATTACTACCGCATCAATCTTACGTCCGCGTTCTATAGCACGCAGAACGCCGTATCGTTTTACACGATTCAAATTGGTACCGGAGAGGCTTTTTCCGTGTAAAAAAAGTAATAAAGGTAATTTTTCTCCTTCTTTAGGGGCTTGTACCCAAAAAGGATATGAGGTTTTTCCTTTAACAGCCTCGATTTTTTTAGGTTTTTCTTGAAAGGATAAGAAAAAAAAGTGCAATGATTACTCCAATCCATCTCATATTAAAATAATTTTTGAATAATACTTTCTTCTGAAATACCTTCTGCATCTGCTTTATAATTTTTCACAATACGATGTCTTAAGATTCCTACTGCTACGGCTTGTACATCTTCTATATCAGGACTAAATTTACCTTGTAGAGCAGCGTGTGTTTTGGCTGCTAAAATTAAATTTTGAGATGCACGCGGTCCCGCTCCCCAATCAATATAGTTCTTCACCAGATTGGGTGCTAAAGGATTGTCAGGACGTGTCTTGGATACTAAAGTTACAGCATATTCTATGACGTTATCGGTAACAGGTATTCTACGAATCAATTGTTGAGATTCAATAATTTCACTTGGGGTAAATAATGGATTTACGCTTGCTTTAAAATCTGACGTAGTACTTTTTAACCACCATTACCTCTTCTTTAAAGGTTGGATAGTTTAACTTGATAGCAAACATAAACCGGTCTAACTGTGCCTCTGGTAAAGGATAAGTTCCTTCTTGTTCTATAGGGTTTTGAGTGGCTAATACAAAAAAAGGTAGCTCTAACTTATAATGGTGTCCTGCTACTGTAACTGATTTTTCTTGCATAGCTTCTAAAAGTGCTGCTTGGGTTTTTGGCGGTGTACGATTTATCTCATCTGCTAGAATAATATTAGAAAAAATAGGTCCTTTTATGAATTTGAAGGTCCGATTTTCATCTAAAATTTCACTTCCTAAAATATCGGACGGCATTAAATCTGGAGTAAACTGAATACGTTTAAAATCTAACCCTAATGCTTGCGAGATTGTGTTTACCATTAATGTCTTTGCTAATCCTGGTACTCCTACTAAAAGTGCATGTCCTCCAGAAAATATACTTAGGACAATTTGGTTAACTACTTCTTGTTGTCCTACAATTACCTTGGCAATTTCTATTTTTAATTCTTTTTGTTTTTGAACTAGTTGCTCTATAGCTGTTACGTCTGACATTTTATTTTAGATTTTTTGAATTTGATTTTAAAATTGAAAAACAGATAAAACCAAACTCATTTACAAAAAAACTTTTTCTTTTAAAAAAGTTAAAACTAATATTTTTATTTGATTTAAAAAAATTTGAAATAAAGCTAATCACTCATTTAAGCTCATTTTCGTAAGATTTTTAGTACTTCATTAAAACCTCTAAATTGTTCTAGATAAAATTTCAATTGTTTTTCATCATAATTTTTTATTATAAATTGAACAATTTCGTTCACTTCTTTTTCTCGTATAATGACGAATTATGGATATTACATAATGCTTTTAAGAATTTAATTTCCGACATTTTAAAAGCATCTTCTTTGTATTTATTAAAAATGGTGTAACTATTTGTTTTATTTAAAATATCAAAAAGAAATTCTTGTTTTCCTTCTTCTTTTTTTAATTGATAATATAACTCAAATGCTTCTTGATTTCCATAAAATATGGCATTAGTTGCGTTTGTCAACAAAGCTTGTCGGTATTTTTTAAAATCTTCTAAAGGAGCATATTTTTTTATTAATTCATAGTTATTTCGACTAAAAATATATTTTCCGTGTCGTGCTAGTAATAAGGCTAATTTATCGTTTTGTTCTAGTTTACGATATAATTCATCTAAAATTTCAACATAAGGGATATTAATTTCTTCATAATAATTACTATGAATTTGATCTAAAGCGTATTTTTCTACTTTTTCATTTTCACCTAATTCATTTAATGCTTTAATAAGTAAGAGGTTATAGTCGTTTTGAAATTTTACAGGTTCAAAAATTTTTACATACTTGGCAAACACCCCATGTTCTATATAAATAGGTAGAACAAATTCTCTTAAATCAAAGTTTTCTAATCTCCAATCTATTTTTTTTTCTAAAAAAGGTTTTACTTTTTCTTCTAATTTATTCAAGAAAAATGCAAGTTTTAACTCGTTTGTTTTTGAAAATTTATAAATCTTATCTAGATAAAAGAAATTAGTATATTTTTTTCCATCTGTTATTTCAAAGACTATCAAAGCCTCTACTCTTTCACACCATAAGTCAAAATCTTTTAGGAGTAAAAGATTTGTAATAAAAGTTTCTTTTATTTTTTTGATAAAGGTTTCAATTCGAGTCGTATGTAAACAATAGTCATTATAAAATTGCCAAAGCTCTTTGGCTATATAATCAATATGCTTTAGATTTTCTAGGGTTTGATTTTTTAAAAGAATTTCAATATAAGGTTTTAGACTTATTTGAAGGGTATCTATAATTTTTTTTTACCTCATTGGTTTGTACTGTTTTTCTTTTTCCTATAATAGATTTTATAGATTCATTAATAATATCTGTAAGTTTTTCTTCTGAAATTTGAATTTCTTCTTTAAAGAATTGATTTTTAAAAACAAAGGCTATTTCTTTATTTGTGTTCAATAAATTTGCTATCCAAATCCGCAAATCGGTATCTGAAATCGTTTCTAATAATTGGTCTGATTCAGATTGTTTTTTAAGGATTCTTTTTTTGATGTTTCAGTTATTGTTTTTTGATTTTTAAGAAAAGAGGCTAATGCTATTATATGTATACAAACACTATTAGCTGAACAATCGCAAAGGGTTGTCTCAATTTCTTTTTTGGAATTGATTTTTATTTGTACATCATAACTTTTATCTTTTTGATCTACATAAGCAACAAACGAGTTGGGCTCTAACTCATCTAAATCACGAACAGTTAGTTTCTTTATCTCTTTTAGTTTTGTATTATTTTCTTTTAAAAAGGTAGAAAGAGTAGACATAGGCAACAATTATAACGAACACTTTTTTCTAAAAATAAATATTAAAAAAAGAGTTAATTCTATAAAACTATAAAATTAACTCTTTTTTTGTATTATAATAAAATTTATTTTTTTAACCAATTATTAGTGAAGGTACAGTCACGATACTCTCCATTAATTTTAATATGGGTTTCTTTTATTTTATCTGCACTCCACTTCCCAATTTCTTTTAATTGTTTTTCTTTTAGTGCTAATTCTTTTAAACGTAAGTAATCTTTTGCATAATCAGCCGTATGTTCTTCAAAACGATTAGTTACGGTCATAATTTTAAAAAATTTTGCACCTGTTCTATCTTCATCTGTTACAGGATATGATATTTCACCGTCTTTTAAATTTGCTACTACTCCGTAAATAGAAGGATCCATTTTGGTCAATTCAAAACGAGTGTCTTGTGTTTTTGGGTTTGTTAAAACTCCTCCATCATTTTTAGTTTCCTTTTCATCTGAAAACTGGCGAGCTGCTTGGGAAAAAGTTAATTCTTTATTTAAAATACGTGATCTAATTTTTTTCTGCTTTTTCTTTTGCTTCTTTTATGGCTTTATCAGATGCTTTAGGTGCAATTACTATATGTCGTAACTCTAAATCTTGTCCTTTAATTTTTTCTAATTGTATAATATGATAGCCAAATTCTGTTTCGAATGGTTCTGATATTTCTCCTTCTTGTAGACTAAAAGCTACATCTTTAAATTCCTTAACAAATTGTGTTTTTCTATTCATTTTATAGTAACCTCCACTATTTTTAGATCCTGGATCTTCTGAATATAAAACTGCTTTCGTAAAAAAACTAGCCCCATTTTCTAATATTTCTTTTTTTAATGATTTTAGTTGATCAATGATGGCTTGTTTGGATTCTTTAGAAATTTCAGGTTTTATTACAATTTGAGCCAATTCCATTTCTGCTCCAAAAACGGGTAGTTCTTCTTTTGGTATTTTTTTATAGAAATCACGTACTTCTTCAGGGGTAATAGTTACACGATCTACAATCTTTTTTGCATCTCTGCGGTTAATTTATTTGACTTAATAATATCAAATAACTCAGTTCTCAAATCTTGTTCGTTCGTTTTTCTATAATATTCAACTACTTTTTCTATTGAGCCTAATTGTTGTTTAGCATAGTCTAATTGTTCCTCTAATTTTTGATTTATTTCTGCATCTGTTACCTTTATACTGTCTTGAACTGCTTGATGAGCATATAACTTATCTTCTAATAATTTGCCTAGCATTTGACAACGAGAAATTTCTTTTGTATTAATTCCTTGTTGTTTGAGTTCTATATAGGTTTTATCAATATCTGAATCTAAAATTATATAATCTCCAACTACTCCAACTACACCATCTACTTTTGTTTTTTGAGCAGTAGTCGAAAAAACGGCAATGAATAAAGTTAGAAAAACACTTACTTTTTGAATTAATTTCATTTTTATTGCTTTATTACTTTTTATTTAGATGTTTTTAACTTTTCAAAAACATTGTTATTTATATTAACCTTAAATTCTTTTTGAGTTCAGAAACCCAATTATCTTCCAGAAACTGCTGATAATCACTAATAACTTTTCCTTTAGTTTCTTCCAATTCTTTTTGTCTAGCTGGTAAAATTTTCAGTACTTTTGTAACGTAAAAATACTCTTTTTCTTTGTAAATTTTAGTAACTCCTTCTTTTAAAATAATATTAGGATTGTTTCCTTCTTCAACTATTTCTTTTTAGGTATAACATTAATTATTTCTTTTGTATTTAATTTTTCTTTTAATACATCAATAGTAGCATTTTCCTTTAACAACTTTTGAGCTTTTTTAACAAATTCTTCATTAGTTGAGGATACGGTTATCACTTCTGCTCGATTTTTCCATTGATATTTTAATTTATTTTCTTGGAAATATTTTTTAAGACCAATTGTATCTTGTTTTGCTTTATTCCAAATTTCTTTTTCCATTAAATCAAATAACAATAAACCATCTCTGTATTCTTCTACTATATTTGCAAATTCAGGAAATTCCTTTTCTAAATTTTCATTATAGTAAATATTTAATTGGTTATCTATAAAATTAGAATATGCTTGATCTATTAATTTTTCAATTGGTTTTATTTTGGTTTTTATTTTTTGTTGTGAATTTAGTTCGTTTATAAAAAGAGTTCCTTCAATTGATTTATCGGCTATTTTTACCAATTCTTTATCAAATAGTTGCTTTTTATTTTCTGGCATTTGCCATTCTGGATTATAATAACTATCTGTTATAATATTTTTAATTTCTAAAAACATTTTTTCATTACGTTTTACAGAATATTTTTGACGTAATTTAGAAGTTAATGCTGAAACTATTATTTTGGAGCGATCATCTTTTCTAATTTTAGTATCTAGCTCTCGTTCCATCTCTTGTAATTTCTTAATGGGATGTTTATCAATAAGTTTAACTATGTGCCATCCGAATTGGCTTTCGAAAGGTTCTGAATAATCACCTATTTTTTTTAGTTCAAATGCTTTATCTTCAAAAATATCTGAACTTAACTGACCTGAACTAAAACGAGGCAAAGTACCTCCTTTTGGAGCAGAACTCTTATCTTCTGAATACTGATTTGCCAAAGTAGCAAAATTTTCTCCTTGTTTTAATTTTGAATAAATATCATAAATTGAATTTTTCGACTTTATAATATCTGCATCAGTATTGTTCTGAGGTCTTAAGATCATAATATGAGCTACCGTTACTTCTCCTCTATTTTCTCTTATATCTTGTACTTTTAGTAAATGGTATCCGAACCTTGTACGTACTGGCATCGAAATTTCTTCTATTTTTGTTTTATAAGCTGCAGATTCAAAAGGATATACCATTCGAAAAGCAGAAAAATATCCCAAATTTCCTTTATTTTCTTTAGCTGATGGATCTTGAGAATACTGAATTGCTAAAGATTCGAAAGATTCTCCTTTTAAGGCTTTATTTCTAACTTCTTGAATTTGTTTATATGCTTTTAGTGTATCTTCAGGAGTTGCATTTTCATCACATAATATCAGAATGTGACTTGCTTTTACTTCTTTTTGTATTCTGGTATATGCCTCATCTATTAATGCCTTTGTAACTTTAGTATCAGAGGTATAATTTTTAGCCAATTGATTTCTATAGGAACGTAATTCGTTTTTATATTGTGTTCCGTTTTGTAATTCTAATTTATTTGCTTTATTAATTTTTAGCTTATAAGCCACATATAAATCTAAATAAGCATTCAAATCTTTTTGTGACTCATCTTTAACTAGATCAATATTTTTATTATAAACGCGTAAAAACTCATCTGTATAATATGGTTTATCATCAATTGTAAACAATATATCTTTATTGAGATTTTGCGAAAAACCTGTAGTAGAAATTATTAATAATGCAGTAGTTAAAAACTGTTTTAGATTCATTATCCTATTGTTTTTTATAAATAGCAAAGCAAAAATAAGAATTAGAACACATTAAACAAGTAAAGATAAATCTATTAACAAAAATTATTAACAAAAAAACACCTCCTATGAGGTGCTTTTTAACCAAGCTTTTATATTTTATTACATTTTTACAATGATAAATTCACTTCTTCTATTTTCTTGATGTTGTTCTTCTGTACAAGAAGATTGATTAGTTGGTTCACAACCGCAATTATTTATTAATTGTGATTCTCCATAACCACGACCTGTTAAACGATCTTTTGCAATACCTTTTTTGATGAGCCAAGCCACTGTTTCTTTTGCTCTACGATCTGAAAGTTTTGCATTATAAGCTGCGGTTTGGCGACAGTCAGTATGTGATCGAACGTCTACTTTCATGGTGGGGTATTGTTTCATCACTTCTAAAATTTTAGCTAATTCTACTGCTGCATCAGGACGAATAAATGATTTATCTAAATCAAAATAAATAATTTTAATTTCAAATATTTTGGCTAAATCGGATCCTTCTTTTATTTCTTTTACTTTTTTGGCAGTATCTATAGGTAAATTTGTTTTTCCTGTTTTATTTGGAATTTCTACTGGTTTTTCTTTGGTTTCATAATCTTCTTTTTCTGCTCGTACATAATATTTTTTACCCGCAGGAATTTTCTTAAAATCATAAAATCCTTTGTTGTCTGCTAGAACTTTTTCTATTTCTTTAAATTTTTCATCATATAATGTTACGGTTGCTTCTGGAATTGCTTCTCCTGTTTCGGAGTTTGTAACAATGCCTGTTAGTTGGTGTTGGATTTCTAAATTTAATGGGGATTTTTCTACAAAACTATAGATATCATCTAAACCTTTGCCTTCTGAACGGTTTGAGGAAAAGAAGCCTTTTCCTTTTTCGTCTATGATAAAAGCAAAATCGTCCATGGGACCATTTATTGGGGATCCAACATTGGTTACTAAATTAGTAACCATTCCTTTATCATCTAATTGTGTTGCGTAAATATCTAATCCTCCTAGTCCTTGTTGTCCATCGGTTGCATAATATAATACTCCTTTATCGCTTATAAAAGGAAAGGTTTCTCTGGCTTCTGTATTGATTGTATTTCCTAGGTTAATAGGGGGTCCATAACTGTTTTCTCCTAAAATAGCTACCTTGAATAAGTCGGATTGCCCGTATGTTCCGGGCATATTAGAGGCAAAATATAAGGTTTTTTCGTCAGGGGATAAGGCGGGATGTGCTACACTGTATTGATCACTATTAAATGGTAGTTCTGTTATATTAATCCATTCTCCTTTTGTATTTAAATTAGCTCGATAGATCTTTAAATTGATGACTTTTTTATCGTCTTTTCCTACTTTTCCTTCATTGAAATTATTACGGGTAAAGTAAACTGTTTTTAGATCTTTGGTGAAAACGGGAGAGTCTTCGTGATATTTGGAATTGATTTCTTTTGCAAAACGAGCTGTATTAATAAGATCGTCTCCTGTTTCATTTTTATCAGCAGCATAGAGGTTGGTAAATGATTTTCCTGTCCATTTTGCTTTTGTTTTGAAAACTCCAATGGTATCTCTAGTGGATGCAAAAAGTACTTTGTTTCCATAGAATGCTGTACCATAATCGGAAGAACTGCCATTAATGCTTACTGGTTTTATTTCAAAACGTCCAGAATTTTTTGCGATAATATTTTTATAATCTTTTTGATTATTATAAATACTGGCTCTTGTATCTTTGGATGTTAATTGATAAAATTTATCCATATATTCATCGGCTTTTTTGTAATTTTCTACCGATTTGAGGGTTTGTGCATAACGATAGTAATATTCAGGTTCTACTGTTTCACCTAAAGCAAATAATTCAGTATACCATTTATGGGCTTCTGTAAATTTAGCATTGTAGTAATAGGAATCTCCTAAGCGTTGAAATAACTCTTTTGATTTATATCCTTTTTGAGCTACTTTTAAATAGGTGCCAATTGCATCGACGTATGCTAAACCATTATAGTGATTACTTGCTTTTATGATTTTTTTCTCTTGTGCATATACTCCATTCAAAGACAATCCTAATACAGTAAATAAAATTATTCTTTTCATAATAATAGTTTTAGAAGAAACGTGGGGCTACCACTTTTTCTACACGTTTAAACAATTCATAACGTAAAAATATTTCGTGTGAACCAGAGTTAAAATTTCCTAATCTGGTAACATCTCGATCGTAGGCATATCCTACTAACCAAGAATCGTTAATTTGAAATCCTGCCATAGCGCTCCATGCTGCACTCCAACGATAGGCGGCTCCTAATGAAAATTTTTCATTAAACCAAAAATTCCCTGATAAATCGACTTGTAATGGGGCTCCATTTACATATTTAATCATCGTTGTGGGTTTAAATTGTACTTCACTACTTAGGCGAAATACGTGTCCTGCTATTAAATGAGGGTGCATACGTTCACTGGCTACGTATTGAACATCGTTATCATAGTATTTTTGTTCTAATATAAAAGGGATGGATAGTCCTACATAGGTCTTATCTGAATACCAAAATGCTCCTGCTCCTATATTGGGGAAAAACGATTGTCTACATTTTGTCTTATCAAACCATCTGATACATTATGAATCTTTGTCTTATTAAAATCAACACTAAAAAAATTAGCTGTTCCTTTTATTCCAAAAGACAATTTAGAGTTTTCTGTAGTGTTAATATTATAACTTAGGTCTACTGATATTGCATTTTCATCTGAAGGACCTATTTTATCGTTTATAACACTTACTCCTAATCCCATCCTATTGTTAAGACCTAAGGGGGTACTCATTGCAACTGTATTTGTCTTTGGGGCTCCTTCTAATCCTACCCATTGGGAGCGGTGCATTACTAAAGCACTAAAACAACCGCGGGTACCTGTGTAACCGGGATTTACATTGGCAGTGTTATACATATATTGTGTATACTGTGCTTCTTGTTGAGCAAAACTAATTCCACTCATTAAAAGTAGTAAATATATAATTTTGTTTTTCATATCATATTCTTTTTTAAATATCCTCCGCCCTAAAGACGGAGGTATATTAATTCTTTATCTATTGATATATAAATAACCTGCTTTTTCTTGGGGCATACCTTTAGTATCTTCGTACTTAAACATATAATAGTATGTTCCTTCTGGCAATTCTTCTAATTGTTTGATCGTAACTCGTCCTGATGATATGCCTCGGAATGATCGATCATTATTATTATATCCTTTTGCCTCATATACTAATACTCCCCATCGGTTGTAAACTTCTACTGAGTTATTAGGAAATTTATCTATTCCGTCTATAAAGAATACATCGTTATTCCCATCTCCATTAGGAGTCATGTGGTTGTAAATAACAAATTCCTCTTTGTTTGATGGTTCTACTCTTACAGTTACTGTAGCGGTATCACAAATACCTGGTTTAATTAGTAAACATGCTTTATAATCAAAAGTATAGGTTCCAGCTGGTGTACCTGCTGGTACAATTACTCTTCCTGTAGCAGCATCTAAATATGGCACTGGAGATTTTGATGGCACGGTAATTACTGGCTGTGCTAAAGTAATTTGACTTAGCACTACATTATTAATTGTTGCAGAACCTTGACTTAAGTTGTTTATGCTGTCATTAACTAAAACATTTCCTGCTACTAAACCTGATCCTCCATTAGTTGTTACAAATTCATCATTATTTGCGTCAACTTTAGCTGAAACATCTATAACAACTGTTTGTGTAACACAATTTGGAATTAAAGCACCATTTTCACAAACGGTATAAGTAAAGGTATATGTATTATTGTCAACCGTATTATCTACTGTAATTGTTCCATTAGAATTAAGTGTTATTCCTTGTGGTAATCCTGTTATTGTGACTGTTACTTGACCTACTCCTGTTCCTATGGTAGATGATAATGGTTTTCCATTAAATGTGTCATTATTATAAATTGAAATTGTTCCTGTAGTTCCTGACACTATTAATTCTTTATCTGGTCCTCCCAATACTATCGGGTTTTTAACTTCTACTATAGCATTTGCGATGTCACAGTTTGCTGGGTTAGCTCCGTTCTCACATATTTGATACTCTACTTGGTATATACCACTTGGTGTGGTAGCGCCTATTGTAATGGTACCATCGGCATTTAATGTTAAGCCTGCTGGAACGTTTACTCCTGTTAGGCTTACTTGACCTGCTGCTGTACCTATGGTAACGTTTGATCCGTTTAACTTATCGTTTAACGTTACATTGGGTGTATTACTTCCTGAGGTAACGGTTACTTTGGCATCGTCTATAGCGTCAATAGTATTTTTAACTTCTACTATAGCAATTGCTTTATCACAGTTTATTGGATTAGCTCCGTTTTCACAGATTTCATACTCTACTTGGTATGTGCCACTTGGTGTGGTAGCGCCTATTGTAATGGTACCATCGGTATTTAATGTTAAGCCTGCTGGAACGTTTACTCCTGTTAGGCTTACTTGACCTAATATTGGACCTATGTCAACGTTTGATCCGTTTAACTTATCGTTTAGCGTTATATTGGGTGTATTACTTCCTGAGGTAACGGTTACTTTGGCATCGTCTATAGCGTCAATAATATTTTTAACTTCTACTATAGCAATTGCGATGTCACAGTTTGCTGGGTTAGCTCCGTTTTCACAGATTTGATAATCTACTTGGTATGTGCCACTTGGTGTGGTAGCGCCTATTGTAATGGTACCATCGGCATTTAATGTTAAGCCTGCTGGAACGTTTACTCCTGTTAGGCTTACTTGACCTGCTGCTGTACCTATGGTAACGTTTGATCCGTTTAACTTATCGTTTAGCGTTATATTGGGTGTATTACCTCCTGGAAGTAACCGTTACTTTGGCATCGTCTATAGCGTCAATAGTATTTTTAACTTCTACTATAGCAATTGCTTTATCGCAGTTTACTGGAGTTGCTCCGTTTTCACAGATTTGATACTCTACTTGGTATGTGCCACTTGGTGTGGTAGCGCCTATTGTAATGGTACCATCGGCATTTAATGTTAAGCCTGCTGGAACGTTTACTCCTGTTAGGCTTACTTGACCTGCTGCTGTACCTATGGTAACGTTTGATCCGTTTAACTTATCGTTTAGCGTTATATTGGGTGTATTACCTCCTGGAAGTAACCGTTACTTTGGCATCGTCTATAGCGTCAATAGTATTTTTAACTTCTACTATAGCAATTGCTTTATCGCAGTTTGCTGGGTTAGCTCCGTTTTCACAGATTTGATACTCTACTTGGTATGTGCCACTTGGTGTGGTAGCGCCTATTGTAATGGTACCATCGGCATTTAATGTTAAGCCTGCTGGAACGTTTACTCCTGTTAGGCTTACTTGACCTGCTGCTGTACCTATGGTAACGTTTGATCCGTTTAACTTATCGTTTAGCGTTATATTGGGTGTATTACTTCCTGGAAGTAACGGTTACTTTGGCATCGTCTATAGCGTCAATAGTATTTTTAACTTCTACTATAGCATTTGCTTTATCGCAGTTTACTGGGTTAGCTCCGTTTTCACAGATTTGATACTCTACTTGGTATGTGCCACTTGGTGTGGTAGCGCCTATTGTAATGGTACCATCGGCATTTAATGTTAAGCCTGCTGGAACGTTTACTCCTGTTAGGCTTACTTGACCTGCTGCTGTACCTATGGTAACGTTTGATCCGTTTAACTTATCGTTTAGCGTTATATTGGGTGTATTACTTCCTGAGGTAACGGTTACTTTGGCATCGTCTATAGCATCAATAGTATTTTTAACTTCTACTATAGCATTTGCTTTATCACAGTTTACTGGAGTTGCTCCGTTTTCACAGATTTGATACTCTACTTGGTATGTGCCACTTGGTGTGGTAGCGCCTATTGTAATGGTACCATCGGCATTTAATGTTAAGCCTGCTGGAACGTTTACTCCTGTTAGGCTTACTTGACCTGCTGCTGTACCTATGGTAACGTTTGATCCGTTTAACTTATCGTTTAGCGTTATATTGGGTGTATTACTTCCTGAGGTAACGGTTACTTTGGCATCGTCTATAGCGTCAATAGTATTTTTAACTTCTACTATAGCATTTGCTTTATCGCAGTTTACTGGAGTTGCTCCGTTTTCACAGATTTGATACTCTACTTGGTATGTGCCACTTGGTGTGGTAGCGCCTATTGTAATGGTACCATCGGCATTTAATGTTAAGCCTGCTGGAACGTTTACTCCTGTTAGGCTTACTTGACCTGCTGCTGTACCTATGGTAACGTTTGATCCGTTTAACTTATCGTTTAGCGTTATATTGGGTGTATTACTTCCTGAGGTAACGGTTACTTTGGCATCGTCTATAGCGTCAATAGTATTTTTAACTTCTACAGTTATATTGGCTGTTTTACAGTTTACTGGGGTTGCTCCTGTTTCACAAATTGTATAAGGAATTGTGTATGTACCACTTGCTGTACCTGGCTGGATCGTTATATTACCATCTGCATCAATACGGATAGGACCTGTTGTAACAGGGGTTACATCTGTGTTGGCTGGGGTTACTGCAACGCCATTTAATGTATCGGCTCCGTTTCCATTATTGGCTAAAACGCTTCCTGCTACTGTAGTTGCTGTGGCAGAAGTGGCTACGGTTCCTAAATTATCATTCTTAGCTATTAATTCGTTTTTAACTTCTACAGTTATATTGGCTGTTTTACAGTTTACTGGGGTTGCTCCTGTTTCACAAATTGTATAAGGAATTGTGTATGTACCACTTGCTGTACCTGGCTGGATCGTTACATTACCATCTGCATCAATACGGATAGGACCTGTTGTAACAGGGGTTACATCTGTGTTGGCTGGGGTTACTGCAACGCCATTTAATGTATCGGCTCCGTTTCCATTATTGGCTAAAACGCTTCCTGCTACTGTAGTTGCTGTGGCAGAAGTGGCTACGGTTCCTAAATTATCATTCTTAGCTATTAATTCGTTTTTAACTTCTACAGTTATATTGGCTGTTTTACAGTTTACTGGGGTTGCTCCTGTTTCACAAATTGTATAAGGAATTGTGTATGTACCACTTGCTGTACCTGGCTGGATCGTTACATTACCATCTGCATCAATACGGATAGGACCTGTTGTAACAGGGGTTACATCTGTGTTGGCTGGGGTTACTGCAACGCCATTTAATGTATCGGCTCCGTTTCCATTATTGGCTAAAACGCTTCCTGCTACTGTAGTTGCTGTGGCAGAAGTGGCTACGGTTCCTAAATTATCATCCTTAGCTATTAATTCGTTTTTAACTTCTACAGTTATATTGGCTGTTTTACAGTTTACTGGGGTTGCTCCTGTTTCACAAATTGTATAAGGAATTGTGTATGTACCACTTGCTGTACCTGGCTGGATCGTTACATTACCATCTGCATCAATACGGATAGGACCTGTTGTAACAGGGGTTACATCTGTGTTGGCTGGGGTTACTGCAACGCCATTTAATGTATCGGCTCCGTTTCCATTATTGGCTAAAACGCTTCCTGCTACTGTAGTTGCTGTGGCAGAAGTGGCTACGGTTCCTAAATTATCATTCTTAGCTATTAATTCGTTTTTAACTTCTACAGTTATATTGGCTGTTTTACAGTTTACTGGGGTTGCTCCTGTTTCACAAATTGTATAAGGAATTGTGTATGTACCACTTGCTGTACCTGGCTGGATCGTTACATTACCATCTGCATCAATACGGATAGGACCTGTTGTAACAGGGGTTACATCTGTGTTGGCTGGGGTTACTGCAACGCCATTTAATGTATCGGCTCCGTTTCCATTATTGGCTAAAACGCTTCCTGCTACTGTAGTTGCTGTGGCAGAAGTGGCTACGGTTCCTAAATTATCATCCTTAGCTATTAATTCGTTTTTAACTTCTACAGTTATATTGGCTGTTTTACAGTTTACTGGGGTTGCTCCTGTTTCACAAATTGTATAAGGAATTGTGTATGTACCACTTGCTGTACCTGGCTGGATCGTTACATTACCATCTGCATCAATACGGATAGGACCTGTTGTAACAGGGGTTACATCTGTGTTGGCTGGGGTTACTGCAACGCCATTTAATGTATCGGCTCCGTTTCCATTATTGGCTAAAACGCTTCCTGCTACTGTAGTTGCTGTGGCAGAAGTGGCTACGGTTCCTAAATTATCATTCTTAGCTATTAATTCGTTTTTAACTTCTACAGTTATATTGGCTGTTTTACAGTTTACTGGGGTTGCTCCTGTTTCACAAATTGTATAAGGAATTGTGTATGTACCACTTGCTGTACCTGGCTGGATCGTTACATTACCATCTGCATCAATACGGATAGGACCTGTTGTAACAGGGGTTACATCTGTGTTGGCTGGGGTTACTGCAACGCCATTTAATGTATCGGCTCCGTTTCCATTATTGGCTAAAACGCTTCCTGCTACTGTAGTTGCTGTGGCAGAAGTGGCTACGGTTCCTAAATTATCATTTTTAGCAACAAGAACATTAGTTATTTTTAAGATTTTAGCATCAGAAACCTTTTCACCACATACAAAATTAGATTCTTTTATGACTAATTTGTATTGATAGTTATTCATACTAACTGGAGGTGTAGTAAGGGTAAGTGTAGCTGTAGTAGCACCGCTATATACTCCACCATTAGAAACATCTGTCCAAGTAGCGCCATTATCTTGAGATTCTTGCCATTGATAGCTAGTAGTACCAGTACCTGGGGTTACTGCTGCTGTAAAAGTAGCATTAGACCCAAAAGCAATAGTCTGATCGCTAGGTTGTGTAGTAATTGTAGAAGCAGTGCCTATTGTGGTTACATTAATTATTGTAGTACCATTATAACCTGCTGTAGTAACAGTCCCGTCAGGATTAACCGTAGGATTACCTACACCATACACACCGCCATCACCACCATCAGCAGTAACATTATTATAGTACTCATTTGCATCGGAACAACCATCATTATCTGAATCTAAATCTAATAAATCAGGAGTACCATCTTTATCTGTATCTAAATCCCTACAGGCAAAGAAAATCATTTCAACACCGTCAAAACCAGTACCAAACCCTCCGTCTTGATTAAACATCATCTTAAATGAAGATACATTACTTGTTAATTGTAAAGATCCTGCGGCTGTTCCATCTACATCATTTAAAGTACTTTCACCACTCCAAGTAGCAGAAGATAAAATACCTACGCCTCCATCTTCCATCGAATTAGCTGTAACAAAGAAATCATTTGTTCCGTTGATTAATTTTTCCCATGTAAGACCATTTTGTAATGTTATTAAAGCACTATTTTGCTTTTGAGGAAGAACAGAGTCTCTACCTCCTACACGATCAAAATGAATTTCTGGACGCTTTACTACCAAAGGATTTCCTAAAGCGTCTTCGAAACTAACTGTAAGTTCTGTACCAAAACCTACATTTCCTACAAGGGATTTTTGACTTGCTAATGCTCTTGACCAAAAAGGTTGTGCATTAAATGTATCATTTGACCAACCATTTGAAGTACCAGAACCATTTCCAACTGGATTTGATGCTTTTACTCTAACAATAACCCCATTTCCTAAATTTTGTGTTGCCTCTGAAGTACTAATTACATTCCATGTTGCAGTTCCAATAGGAGTACATATTCCTTCCTGTGTATCTAAAATACCATCATTATCATTGTCTAAATCTACCGAATCATAGACACCATCATTATCAATATCATTAATAATAACAGTAGCGGTAGCGGTAGTACAATTTGCAGGTACAGCTCCTATTTGACAAATGGTATAATTAATAGAATAGGTTCCGGCAGTTGTTCCTGCAGCTACTGTCACGTTACCTGCTGTATCTATAGATAAAGGTCCATTTGTTGAGGAGGTAACAACAGCATTTCCAATAGTCACAGGTACGCCATTTAAAACATCGTTACCTAATACGGATCCTCCTTTATCTACAAAAACTTCATTACTTGCTACAAGAGTATTCCCTATTTTTAGAGCTTTTACATCCGATATTTTCTCACCGCAAACATAATTAGACTCTTTAATTACTAGTTTATATTTGTAATTATTCATGGTTATTGGAGGTGCAGTAAGAGTAAGGGTAGCTGTAGTAGCACCGCTATATACTCCACCATTTACAACATTAGCCCAAGTAGCTCCATTATCTTGAGATTCTTGCCATTGATATTTAATAGCAGAAACACCCGTTGCAGTTGCCGAAAAAATTGCATTAGCCCCCAAGGCTATTGTTTGATCGTTAGGCTGCGTTGTTACATTTAAGTTAGTAGTCGAACCTGCTAACACAACATTTGTATAAGAGCCATTGTAACCCGCTACATTTACAGTACCATTACCGTTAACAGCAGGATTACCTGTTCCATATACTCCATTATCACCACCATCTATAGTTGCTGAATCATAATACTCATTTGCATCAGAACAGGTGTCATTATCTGAATCTAGATCTAAATGATTTGCTATACCATCATTATCTGAATCACAAACTAGATAATAGGTTTCCACATTATCAACTACACCATCTGTAGAAATTCCTGCGGTAAAATTTCTCAACCAATTTTCGTTACCTGAAAGATTTACATTATTAGTCCATGATCTTTGATAATTCGTTCCTGTAAGATTTCCATTTGAATCATAGGCTCTAGTGTTCAATGTTATGGTTAAAATATTTTCAGTACTATTCAAAGAAAATGTAACCTTTTGATGATACCACTTATTATTATTTGCAGCAGTTGTAATATCAATAGTGTTATCCCCTGCCGCTACAAGTGTCCCTGGAAGCGACGAAAGGGGCAGCATCAACCTTAAATAAAGCATTGGCTCTATATGTATAAAACCCCCTTAAAGTCGTTCCCGTATTTGCCCATAAATTATCTGTAACACCATTGCTAATATATACACCTGGTTCATTTCCAGCAGCTCCATTGGCTTGAAAAAAATCGTATTCGATAACAAAAGATGGATATATTGTAAGCTGATTTAAATTTTTTCTAAATTCAAAACTATTTACATCAACAGTTGTTGTAAAGGTAGAGGGTGTTTTAGGTGTTCCTAAATCTAAAGTATAAACTCCTCCTGACTGTGTACTCGAAAAAGTAGCTGCGTTAAAAACTTTATTAGCATTTCCTAAACTTAGAGGAAAAGGATTAGCTGATCCTGTAGTTGCAGATGCAGCATAATTCCCCGAAGGTGTTACTGGTGAATATGAAGGATAGTTAAGAGAATAAGCATTTGAAGTACCTGTAGCATTCATTTGTAAAATCTCTCCCAAATTAGTAGAAAAATTATTAGGTTTTTTTCTTCCATTTGTATAAGTTCCTGTAATCCCGACACTGTTCATCCCAGAAATAACTGAAGACAATGTACCATTTACCCCTGATTCAAAATCAGATAACATTCTTTCCATTTTGAAACTGGGTGATGGACATGATCTAGATTCAAGAATATCTAATATTCCATCGTTATCATCATCTAAATCAACAGAATCGTCAATACCATCATTATCCGTATCAGTTAATGCTAAAAAAACAGTCTTACTGACACTCTTCTTGATCTTTCCATGATCTGAAAAACCTGGCAAAACACCATTAGACAACAAATTAACTTGTCTCATAGTATTTAAAAAAGGCATAGAATACACCGCTATAGGTTTTCTATTTTTTACGTCAGCAAAATAAATTTCATTAACTGTACCTTTCAAAAAATCTTTCTTTTTGAAACTATATCCATATTGTGAATATGACTTTTGAACAGGTAAAAAGAATAATGTGGTAAGACAAATTAGAAAAATTAAGCTTCTAAATTTATGTCTAAATGTTTTTGGTATTTTTTCGACCATATATTAAATTTTAAATTTTAGAATAAGGTTTTAAAAATATGTTTTTCACATATTATATTACTTAAAATATTATCTCTTTAATGTTCTAAAATAAACTTATTATTATTAAGACTAAAAAGATATAACCAAAAGCTATATTGATTTCAATAAGACTTTTACCTTCTTGATAAGGTTAAATACAACCTACAATACCCGTAATAAACTAAAAAATTAATGTAATCGAAACGTTCTATCTTTTAAAGATCGTAAGACTATAATCTCAAAATTATGACCATTTTTTAGTAAAACAATTCACTTAGAAAAATAAATTGTAAAGTAATTATTTAAACTTTATTTTTTATGCCATATCATATTTTTTTGTTATTATACACTAATTTATTCTTTTTTAAGCCCCACAATGTATATTGCTATATTTCGTATCAGAAGATATTCAAATTATTATACTACCTTGTTAATATTTTATAAGAACACTAAGGATCTAATTTAATAAGCACATAAAATTAGCAAAGTAGTAAGATTAATTTATTTTTCAACATCTAAAATAGAATCATAAAGCAACATCTTATATACATTGTTTTATAGGATATGGTTTTTATTTTTTTAGTATTTTTATTTTATGGTTCAGACAATAATAAATTAATATTTAATACTTTTTTAAAAAAATAAAAACCGATATTCTTTTTATATTTAAATTTTAAAACAAAAAAATGAGAATCTGATTTTTTAATCCTTTTCTCATTTTTTTGATAAGTACTTAATTAATAATTATTTTTTTAGATACTATCCTTTTGAGTTTATCTTGAATTTTAACGATATATGTTTGAGTTTGAATATGATCAACCGCTAATGTATATTTGGATTTTTCATTTGATTGTAAAGATGTACATTTAATACTTTTTCCTGTGAGGTCTAACAAACATACCTCTTGCAAATCGTGTTCTTGTTTATTGTCTATAATAATAGATCTTTGTTCTTTATTATAATAGACAATTAAATCTTGAGCCAACTTTATTTCATCCGTATTTAAAACTTCTGATTTTTTATCAAATACAATTTCATAAGTTTCGTAATCTTCCCCTTTTTTTACGATAAACTCAACAGGATCTCCGTCTAAATCGTAGTATTGATCGTCTTTTATATTATGCAAATAGACTTTAGAATTTTCTATTCCTTCTTCTGATGCTTTTTGAATTCCTAAAAACACAATCTTGGTCAGATACCGATTTTAACGAGTATTTTGTATTTTTATTAAATGGTCTACAATCATGGATAAAGGTTTCTTTATTGATGGTTAAGTTAATATCTTTAGTGTATCTTGAAGGAGCTCTGGAGTCTCCTCTATCAACACCTTCCTCACATCCATTCATTAATACTAATGCTAATTCTTTAGTAGCTATTCCTCCACAAAAAGAAACTTTTAATTTAATGTTTGGATTAACTACTCTTTCTTTTGTGTAATCAATTCCTGCAACATTAGGAATTACAGGATAGAACTCATTTATATTTTTATTACTAGTTCTCTCAAATTGTGAAGTTGTACTTGTTACATTTTCTTTTACAAATACCCTATGATTGTTTTTTATTGTTAATTCACCATTTGCTTTCCCTCTGACCATAAATCCTTGAGCAACAGGAGAAAAACGCCTTTTGTAATCATGTCCAGGCGAACTATAAATAGTTCCTTTAGTACCGGCAGAATCATAGGTATAAAAAACTGCAGGAGTATAAACACTTGTAGTAGCATTATAAACGCCATATCCTCCTCTATATTCTCCTAGATAGTGAGAATTAACAGTTTTGTCATGTTCCCAAAATAAGGCTGTTCCATCAGAAAAAGGAATATTATCAACATCATTAAGAAATAAGTTTAAATCTATTGCGCTAGGATATGGATTTCCTGTTAAAGTAAGTTTTCCATCTGCCACTGGTACTTTTATATCTCCGAATTTGGTTTTCCTCTAAAATCATAACGTTGATTACTCCCTGAATTATTCTGAGTTAGTCCTGTCATGGGAATCATATTATCGGTTCCCATTGTCCCTTTCATTGAAAAGCCTTCTCCTGCTTTTATATCAATAGCATCTCCTTTGAATACCCACCCGTTATACACACTAGATTGTTGATAGGTATGTATCCATCTTTTAGCAATTGTTAGTCCTCCATTTGTTGAAACACCATCAAGTCCTGAAGTTATAATGGCATCTGACTTTCCTAACGAATTAAGAGGTAACTTTAATCTACTAATTCCAAATTTAGAATTACCTATTCCTGAACTGGGTTCTCCAACAGGAGAGCACCAATAGTTGTATTGAAAATTATTAACCGTCCCTTCTTGAAAAACAGAAAGATTACCCAAACCTGTGTTAGTAGAAACTCCAGAGGATGTTTGCATCAGTTGACCGTCCTTTCTCAAAAGAAATTTCCTTCAGAATTAGCTAAATTAACATTTCCTTGAACCGTTACAAGAACGCCTTGTACAAAAAAATATTTATTAGAATCCCCTCCCACATACAATTGCGAATAGTTTTTACTAAATAAAAAAAATAAAAAATAAAAAAGAAAAATAGTTTTTTTTCTCATAACATACATATTTAAGCACTATAACCCAAAGCATCTAATCCAAATATCATCCTATTTTTTTTCTATAGGAATGATACAACCACAAAAAAAATGCCATAATAACAAGGACACTTTCACTACACCCAACACTCAAACCTACAGGAGGAACATCATCAAAAGGAGTTGGAGGGGCATTTTTAAGGTCTACAAAAAGCTTCATATGATTCTTTTTAAACAAATTACATTGTAAAAGTAATTCTTTTTTATTTTTTTCTTTTCTTTTTGCTAGAAAATTTTCTACACAACAAAAACTAACAGAAAGCTATCCTATTGAAAATCATACAAAACAAAGTTTTCAAGTTCTTTAAAACAGCATAGATTCTCTATTTCTATTATATGCTTTTTAAAACCTCAATCAAAAATAATCAAGACATATTATTTGTAAAAAACACCCAAAAAAGACTATCCGTTTTTCAATCAATATGTTTTTTTCATTCAAATTCTAACTTTTATTCAACAGTATAAAGTAGAATTTTACAAAATATTTTCTGTGAAATAATTTAATAATTCAACATTATTCGTGAGATCTAATTTACCTAAAATCCTTTTACGTAAGGTTGATATAGTTGATTCTTTTATATCTAAATGGTATACCATTTCTTTATTTCCCATACCACTTAACATACATTCTAATATATCGAGTTCTCTTTCTGTAAGTGTTTCAAGCCTTTTTACTTTTTCTTCATTTAGGGGTGAACTTACAAAGCCTCCTGTATTAAAAACCGTTTCGAGTGTATGTATAAAAGCAGATGCTTCTGACTGTTTGGTTAGAATGGCGTTTACTTCTTTTTTTAAAATATTAAATTCTTTAAATGATAATCCACTCGTAAAAACAACAATCTTTGCTTGAGCTGATTTCGCTCTGATTTCAGAAATCTTTTGAGTTAAATTTCCATCGGCATAATTTACATCTAACAATAGAACGTCGTATTGATTTTGTTCTATTGTCTCTAAAACTTGTTGAATTGAATTAGCATAAGAAAATACTGCTTTCTCAAATGCAGGTCTCACCAATACTTCTATCCCACGGCACACTACTGCATGATCATCTGCAATCAAAATTTTCTTTTCTCCTTTTATATTCATTATTTTTTAAAATTCAGATTAAACTTAATTTGACTTCCTTTATTTATTTCACTTTCAACAGAAATTGTGCCATTACTTGCTTTTATAATATTTTTACACAAATACAACCCCAATCCGAGACTTAAGGCATCGACAGACTTATTATTCTTGCTTTGATACTCTAAATCAAATATTTTTTCTTTTTCTTCTTTTGAAATTCCTATTCCATCATCTTTTACTGTAAAAGAAAAGGATTGTATTTCTCCGTTTTTTTCCAATTTTGCTATAATTTCAATTTTTGATTTCGCAAATTTTACTGCATTACCAACTATATTGTAAACTAACTGATAAAACTTGGCTTTATCGTATTGTACAATATAACTGACAGGTAGTTCATTTTTAAAAACTAAATCAATATTCTTTGAGGAAGCAAAAATTTTTAATGAATTAATAATTGCTGTTGTTTCATCAAACATATTAACTTCTTCCAATTTCAATTTTATCTCTCCTTCATCATTTTTCACCAATTCTACTGCTTGATTGGATATATGAGTTAATGTATTGGAGGTGTAAACTACAGTATCAAAAAACTCCTTTAATTCTGTATCTTTATTTTTATTTCCCATAAATGCCCCATATAAATTAATAATGCTTACAGGTGTTTTTATTTCATGGGTTAATGTTGAAATAATACGATTTTTCAAAAATAAATCTTTTGTTATTTGGTCTTTTGCTTCGGATAATTTTCTTTTAACCTTAAATGTATCTCTTATGTATTTTAATAACACAAATAACATAAATAAGATTAAGATCATAACGGTCATAATTAAATAGAAACGAACTTCTTTATTCACTTTAGCTTGTTTATCTATTTTTACTGAATTATCATCTAATACGTCATCTATCATTAATCTTAAATTATCATTTACTTGACGATAAGAAGAAACTAGTGTTTGATTTTTCTGAATTAATTTCTTTTCTGCTCTTTTAATATTAGACAAACTTTTACCAAGAGCTCCAAATTGTTTATTATAATGTCTTTGAGATTCTAATAAAACATTTTTAAATTGTTGTTTGATATCTCCTGAAACTACTTTTTTACCAAATTTAAGACGTAGTATACTATTAATTTGTTCTTTTTGTATATCATGTTGTCCTTTTAAGGCACTGCCTAGCCTAGAAAACAAACCTTTTTTCTTTACGCTATCAACTTTTTTGTCTGTTTCAAATTCTACACTGTTTAAAACATCTTCAAACTTATAATTACTTGGCTTTAAGAATTCATCTAAATTGACTTGTTCAGAAATTGTTGCACGTTCATTTATTATTGAATCTGTTTTTTGCTTTAAATCAATTAAGTTTTGATTAAGAGTTACGTTTTTTTAATCTTCTCTTTTAGTTTTACACTTTGATTATGATCCGTGATAAGATCGTTCAAATGTTTAGCCATTAAAACAAGACTTTCGTTATATTTTTTCAAATCTGGCAATTCTCTAAAAAGAATATATTTATTGAAGTATAACTGAGTTCCTTCGATCAAATCTGAAAGCTTTTGTGCTTTGTCTTTAAATTTTCTATCAACTTTATCTTCTTTTGTAATTACCAACAATTGTTTTTCCCCTTTATATTCCAAAAAAACTAAATAAAAAAATAGTATTTGCAATAAAAGTATTACAATAAGACTTAAGTAAGATTTATTTTGAAGCTTATTCATGTTTATTTATTAATTTTGCAGACTTGCAGGCTTTTTTAACAAAAATTACAATTCAAATTTTTAAAAAAAAGCAAGTTTTTTACATTTATTTAACGCAAAAATACTTAATTTTTTCTTTTAACAATGAGTTTCAACACTGAAATACAACGCCGAAGAACATTTGGAATCATATCGCACCCCGATGCGGGGAAGACTACTTTAACTGAAAAACTCCTACTTTTTGGAGGAGCTATTCAAGAAGCTGGAGCTGTAAAAAGTAATAAAATCAAGAAAGGAGCTACTTCTGACTTTATGGAAATTGAACGTCAGAGAGGAATTTCTGTAGCCACTTCAGTATTAGCTTTTAATTATAAAGACAAAAAAATTAACATTCTTGATACGCCAGGTCACAAGGATTTTGCTGAAGATACTTTTAGAACACTAACCGCTGTTGATAGTGTTATTGTTGTAGTTGATGTGGCTAAAGGGGTTGAAGAACAAACGGTAAAATTAGTTGAAGTTTGTCGAATGCGTAATATCCCAATGATTGTTTTCATTAACAAATTAGATCGAGAAGGTAAAGATGCTTTTGACCTAATGGATGAAGTAGAAAAAAAATTAGGTCTTCATGTTACACCACTAAGTTTCCCCATAGGTATGGGGTATGATTTCCAAGGAATTTATAACATCTGGGAAAAAAACATTAATTTATTTGAAGGCGATAGCAGAAAAAACATTGAAGAAACCATTGCATTTGAAGATGTTAACAACCCTGAGTTAGAAAAAATAATAGGAGAAAAAGCAGCTCTTAAATTAAGGGAAGAACTAGAACTTATTGAAGAAGTATATCCTTCTTTTGATCGTAACGCATATCTAAAAGGCGATTTACAACCTGTATTTTTTGGTTCTGCATTAAATAACTTTGGTGTTCGTGAGTTACTCGATTGTTTTATTGAAATTGCCCCTTCTCCTAGACCTAAACATTCAGATACTCGAGAAGTAAAACCTGATGAAAATAAATTTTCAGGATTTGTATTTAAAATACATGCCAATATGGATCCTAAACACCGTGACCGTCTAGCGTTCATTAAAATTGTATCAGGCACTTTTGAAAGAAATAAACCTTATTTACATGTTCGTCATGGTAAAAATTTAAAATTTTCTAGTCCAAATGCTTTTTTTGCTGAGAAAAAAGAGATTGTAGACATATCATACCCTGGCGACATTGTAGGCTTACATGATACTGGAAACTTTAAAATTGGCGATACCCTTACAGAAGGAGAACAAATGAATTTTAAAGGAATTCCTAGTTTTTCCCCTCTTCATTTCCGTTATATAAACAACGCAGATCCTTTAAAAGCAAAACAATTAGAAAAAGGAGTTGATCAGTTAATGGACGAAGGAGTAGCTCAATTATTTACTCTTGAAATGAATGGAAGAAAAGTAATTGGTACTGTAGGAGCACTTCAATACGAAGTAATACAATACAGATTAGAACATGAATATGGTGCTAAATGTACTTATGAGAACTTCCCTGCTTTTAAAGCTTGTTGGATTCAACCTGATGACCCTAAAAACGAAGAATTTGCAGAATTTAAACGTATTAAACAAAAATTTTTAGCAAAAGATAAATATGGTCAAATGGTTTTCTTGGCTGATTCTGATTTTTCAATTCAAATGACTCAACAAAAATACCCAAGTGTTAAATTACATTTCACTTCTGAATTTGAATAAAACGGGTAATTAAAACTAAAATAAAGCGGTTCAAAAAAGCTTAAGAATGTTCTTTTTATCAAATAGAAAGTCAGATAAAACGAACATAAAATCAGATTATCTTTTTTGAACCGCCTTTTGCTGTTAAATCATACTAAATAAATCATTTACTACAGGGAATAACAGTTTTTATTATGCTTTTCCTGTAGGACCAAAATTTAAAGGAATTTGAGGTTGTTCACTCTCTTTAATATCTCCATGTGTATTTTCAAATCGGTGAATATTTTCTATTAAAGCTTGAGTTAGACGCTTAGCATGCTCAGGAGTTAATACAATCCTAGATTTTACCTTTGCCTTTGGCATACCTGGCATAATATTAATAAAATCTACTACAAACTCTGTATCAGAATGATTAATTATAGCTAGGTTAGAATAAGTTCCTTCAACAATTGTCTCATCTAATTCTATATTTATCTGTCCCTCTTGCTCTTGATTAAGATTGTTCATTATATTTTTATTTAAATGTTACGCAGTATTATTAGAACAATAATAGTAAAAAAATTTCAAGAGTTTACACGGTTCGGATTTATATTTATTAGAATACTCAAATTATTGAATTTACATTCTTCTTGAAAACCTATTAATCATTTTATAGTTGTTTCTCATAAATACAATACTAAAAACAAATACATTTCATCTATTTCCAATACCTGTTTCTCTTAATTTTGATTCATTAGATTCTAGAAATAATTCTTATTATTCTAAAAATAATAAGAATTGCAACTATTGCACCAGTGATCATTTGCTTAGTCGTTACACCTCCGTAATTCTCTTCCGATGACCCTCTACTGTAAACTGGCTCAGGAATATCAATATCTTTTAAGGCCTTATCAATATCAGATTGACTATACCCCATAGATAATAGATTTTGAATAATTCCTTTCTTTGAAAAACCATTTTCAACTTGTCTTTTAATTTCAGAAGCTATGTTTTTACCTTCTAGTTCCATAAGTTTTTTTTTACAAATGTATAAATTAAGAATAAAAAAAGCTGTTCATCACTGAACAGCTTTTAAAATTTATCATTAAATAAATTAGAAATTATATTCTTCTTTAGTAATCATTAATTCATCATACTCTTCTTTAGAACCTACAATTGTATTATCATAGTCTCTCATACCTGTACCAGCTGGGATTCTGTGACCTACAATTACATTTTCTTTAAGACCTTCTAAAGTATCAATTTTTCCAGCTACGGCTGCTTCATTTAACACTTTTGTTGTTTCTTGGAACGAAGCTGCTGAAATAAATGATTTAGTTTGTAACGAAGCTCTTGTAATACCTTGAAGAATTGGAGTAGCTGTTGCTGTAATTACATCTCGAGCCACAACTAAATCTTTATCTTCTCGTTTTAACAATGAATTTTCATCACGTAATTGTCTTGGAGTAACGATTTGTCCTGGTTTTAGATTAACAGAGTCTCCTGCATCTTCCACCACTTTCATACCATATAATTTATCATTTTCTTCAATAAAATCTTTCGTATGAATCAATTGCTCTTCTAGGAATAATGTATCTCCAGGATCATTTACTTGTACTTTTCTCATCATTTGACGAATAACCACTTCAAAGTGTTTATCGTTGATTTTTACCCCTTGTAAACGGTAAACTTCTTGAATTTCATTTACTAAATATTGTTGTACAGCTGATGGCCCTTTAATTCTTAAAATATCGTCTGGTGTTATTGCTCCATCAGATAAAGGCATACCCGCTCTTACGAAGTCATTTTCTTGTACTAAAATTTGATTAGAAAGTTTTACTAGATATTTCTTTATTTCACCAAATTTGAACTCAATAACGATTTCACGGTTACCTCTTTTAATTTTTCCGAATGATACAACACCATCAATTTCAGATACCACTGCTGGATTAGAAGGATTACGAGCTTCAAGTAATTCTGTAATTCTTGGTAAACCTCCTGTAATATCACCTGCTTTAGACGAACGACGTGGAATTTTTACTAATACTTTACCTGATTTAATTTTTTCTCCATCTTCTACCATTAAGTGAGCACCTACTGGTAAATTGTAAGAACGAATTAATTCTCCATCGTTTCCATAAATATGTAACGTTGGAATTAATTTTTATTTCTAGCTTCAGAAATTACTTTTTCTTGGAAACCAGTTTGCTCATCTATTTCAACTAAGTATGATTGTCCTTGTTCTAAATCCTCATAGCCAACTTTACCTGTAAATTCAGAGATGATTACCCCATTATAAGGATCCCATTTACAAATTGTATCGCCTTTAGCTACTACCTCACCATCCTTTACAAAAATACTCGAACCATAAGGAATATTGTGAGTACTTAATAAAATACCTGTGTTTTCGTCTACTAATTTTAATTCTGTAGAACGAGAAATTACGATATCAACTTCTTCTCCATCTGCATCTTCCCCTTTAACTGTTTTTAAATCTTCAATTTCTAAACGTCCAGGGAATTTAGCTACAATGCTAGATTCTTCTGAAATACCTCCAGCAACCCCTCCAACGTGGAACGTACGAAGCGTTAACTGTGTACCTGGCTCACCGATTGATTGTGCTGCAATTACACCTACCGCTTCGCCTTTTTGAGTCATCTTACCTGTTGCTAAGTTACGACCGTAACATTTAGCACAGATTCCTTTTGTAGCCTCACAAGTTAACGGAGAACGTACTTCTACTGCCTCAATTGGAGAAGCTTCAATCTCTCTAACGATTGCTTCTGTGATTTCACTACCTGCAGCTACTAAAACTTCAGAAGTTAAAGGATTTACTACATCTTGTAACGCCACGCGTCCTAAGATACGTTCACCTAAACTTTCTACTATATCTTCATTTTTCTTTAAAGCTGTTACTTCAACTCCTCTTAATGTACCGCAATCTACTTGATTTACAATTACATCTTGAGCAACGTCATGTAAACGACGTGTTAAGTAACCTGCATCCGCTGTTTTTAACGCCGTATCCGCAAGACCTTTACGAGCACCGTGTGTAGAGATGAAGTATTCTAAGATAGATAATCCTTCCTTAAAGTTCGATAAAATCGGGTTTTCAATAATTTCACCACCCCCAGCAGTTGATTTTTTAGGCTTAGCCATCAAACCACGCATACCGGTTAACTGACGAATCTGCTCTTTCGAACCACGGGCTCCAGAATCAAGCATCATGTATACCGAGTTGAAACCTTGTTGATCCTCACGGATATTTTTCATAGCCGCCTCTGTCAATTGTGCATTGGCAGAAGTCCAAATATCAATTACCTGATTGTAACGTTCATTATTTGTAATAAGACCCATGTTATAGTTCATAGAGATTACCTCTACTTGTTCTCTAGCCTCTGTAATTAATGATTGTTTTTGGTCAGGAATTTTAATATCTCCTAAAGAGAATGACAATCCTCCTTTGAATGCAAATCCATACCCCATATCCTTCATATTATCTAAGAAGGCTGCTGTTGTAGGCACATTGGTAACTGCTAAAATTTTTCCGATAATATCACGAAGTGATTTTTTAGTCAATACCTCATTGATATAACCAGCTTCTTCAGGTACTACTTCATTGAATAATACACGTCCTGCTGTTGTCTGGATAATTTGATATGTTAATTCTCCATTTTCATTGAAGTCTTTGGCTCTTACTTTTATACGAGCATTTAATTCTAAACGTCCTTCATTTAATGCTATATGTACTTCTTCAGCAGAATAGAAAGTTAGACCTTCTCCTTTAATTGTTAATTCAGGTGTTGACAAACGTTCTTTTGTCATATAATACAACCCAAGAACCATGTCCTGAGATGGAACCGTAATAGGAGCACCATTTGCAGGGTTCAAGATATTGTGAGAACCTAACATCAATAATTGCGCTTCAAGGATTGCTTCTGGTCCTAATGGTAAGTGAACTGCCATCTGGTCACCATCAAAGTCGGCGTTGAATGCCGTACATGTTAACGGGTGTAACTGGATTGCTTTTCCTTCAATTAACTTAGGTTGGAATGCTTGAATACCTAAACGGTGAAGCGTAGGAGCACGGTTTAGTAATACTGGATGTCCTTTGATTACATTTTCTAAGATATCCCAAACTACTGGCTCTTTTTTATCGATGATTTTTTTAGCTGACTTAACTGTTTTAACAATTCCTCTTTCGATTAACTTACGAATAACGAATGGTTTGTACAATTCAGCCGCCATATCTTTTGGCAAACCACACTCATACATTTTTAACTCAGGCCCAACGACAATTACCGAACGAGCAGAATAGTCAACACGTTTACCTAATAAGTTTTGACGGAAACGTCCTTGTTTACCTTTTAACGAGTCAGATAATGATTTTAGTGGTCTGTTAGATTCTGTTTTAACAGCAGAAGCTTTTCTTGTATTATCGAATAACGAGTCAACCGCTTCTTGTAACATACGTTTTTCGTTACGTAAGATTACTTCAGGCGCTTTGATTTCCATTAATCGTTTTAAACGATTGTTACGAATAATTACACGACGATATAAGTCATTCAAGTCAGACGTTGCAAAACGTCCACCATCAAGTGGTACTAATGGGCGTAATTCAGGTGGAATAACTGGAATTACTTTTAAGATCATCCACTCAGGTAAGTTCTCTCTGTTTAGATTTGCTTCACGGAAAGACTCAACTACTTGAAGACGTTTTAAAGCTTCCGTTTTTCTTTGTTTAGATGTTTCATTATTAGCTGCGTGACGCAATTGATAAGATAACGAATCTAAATCAACGCGCGCTAATAGATCCATAATACATTCAGCACCCATTTTAGCGATGAATTTATTAGGATCATTGTCATCTAAATATAAATTTTCTAATGGAAGAGAATCTAAAATATTCAAGTATTCTTCTTCTGTTAAGAAATCCATTGCTTGTAATGATTCCCCTTCAGCATTTTTAGCAATACCTGCTTGGATTACTACGTAACGCTCATAATAAATGATCATATCTAATTTCTTAGATGGTAATCCTAATATGTAACCAATTTTGTTAGGTAACGAACGGAAATACCAAATATGAGCAATAGGCACTACTAAATTAATATGTCCTACACGGTCACGACGTACTTTCTTTTCTGTAACTTCAACCCCACAACGGTCACAAACAATTCCTTTATAACGGATTCTTTTGTATTTACCACAAGCACATTCATAGTCTTTTACAGGACCGAAGATACGCTCACAGAATAAACCATCACGCTCAGGTTTATGTGTACGATAATTGATAGTTTCAGGTTTTAATACTTCTCCACGAGATTCAGCCAAGATAGATTCTGGCGATGCCAAACCGATAGAGATTTGATTGAATCGTTTGATGGTATTTTTATCTTTATTTCTATTTGTTGTCATAGTCGATTTTTTAAAAGTTTTCAGTTTTAGTGTTTGCTTCCAGCCACAGTATTCTATGGCTGAAACGAACTACTGATTTATTCTTCTAATCTGATGTCTAAACCAAGACCTTTTAATTCGTGCATTAATACATTGAATGATTCAGGTAATCCTGGTTCTGGCATAGTTTCACCTTTAACGATTGCTTCGTAAGTTTTCGCTCTACCTATTACGTCATCGGACTTCACAGTCAAGATTTCACGTAACGTACTTGATGCTCCATAAGCTTCAAGTGCCCAAACCTCCATCTCTCCAAAACGCTGACCACCAAATTGAGCTTTACCTCCTAATGGTTGTTGCGTGATTAATGAGTAAGGACCAATAGAACGAGCGTGCATTTTATCATCAACCATGTGACCTAACTTCAACATATAGATAACACCTACGGTAGCTGGCTGATGGAAACGTTCTCCTGTACCACCATCGTATAAATAAGTATGACCAAATCTTGGCACACCAGCTTCGTCAGTTAAAGCGTTGATTTCATCGAGAGAAGCACCGTCAAAAATTGGAGTAGCATATTTTCTACCTAATTTTTTACCTGCCCAACCTAATACCGTTTCATAAATCTGACCAATGTTCATACGCGAAGGTACCCCTAGTGGATTCAATACGATGTCTACAGGTGTTCCATCTTCTAGGAATGGCATATCTTCTTGACGAACGATACGAGCTACAATACCTTTGTTACCGTGACGACCTGCCATCTTATCACCCACTTTTAGTTTACGTTTCTTAGCGATATAAACTTTTGCTAATTTTAGAATACCTGATGGTAACTCGTCACCCACTGTAATAGTAAATTTCTCACGACGTAAAGCTCCTTGAAGGTCATTTAACTTAATCTTATAATTGTGAATTAAGTCATTAACCATTTCATTTGTCTCGTCATCAGCAACCCACTGTCCTTTTGTTAAGTGTGCAAAATCCTCAACTGCTTGTAACATTTTTTTAGTGTATTTCTTACCTTTTGGTAGTACTTCTTCACCTAAATCATTCATTACACCTTGAGAGGTTTTACCATCAACTATCAAGAATAATTTATCTATTAAACGATCCTTTAATTCAACAAATTTTGTTTCATATTCCATTTCAAGAGCTGCTAACTCATCTTTTTCAGCAGAGCGCTTACGCTTGTCTTTTACAACTCTTGCAAATAATTTTTTATCTAAAACAACACCATGTAATGAAGGAGATGCTTTTAATGAAGCATCTTTTACATCACCTGCTTTATCTCCGAAGATAGCTCTTAATAATTTCTCTTCTGGAGTAGGATCAGATTCTCCTTTAGGTGTAATTTTACCGATTAGAATATCACCAGGTTTCACCTCGGCACCAATTCTAATCATACCGTTTTCATCTAAATCTTTAGTAGCTTCTTCTGATACGTTTGGTATATCATTTGTTAATTCTTCGTTACCTAATTTTGTATCACGAACTTCTAATGAATAGTCATCAATATGGATTGATGTAAAGATATCATCACGAACTACTTTTTCAGAAATTACAATTGCATCCTCGAAGTTGTATCCTTTCCAAGGCATGAAGGCTACTTGTAAATTTCTACCAAGTGCTAATTCCCCATTTTGTGTTGCATAACCTTCACAAAGTACTTGTCCTTTCACAACTTTGTCACCTTTTCTTACAATTGGTTTTAAGTTGATAGTAGTACTTTGGTTCGTTTTACGGAACTTAATTAATTGGTATGTTTTTTCATCTGGATCAAAGCTTACTGCTCTTTCAACATCTGTTCTTTCGTACTTAATCGTGATTTTATCGGCATCTACATACTCAACAACTCCATTTCCTTCAGCATTAATTAATACTCTTGAGTCGGAAGCTACTTGACGTTCTAATCCCGTACCAACAATTGGAGATTCAGGACGTAACAATGGTACGGCCTGACGCATCATGTTTGATCCCATCAACGCACGGTTCGCATCATCGTGCTCTAAGAAAGGAATTAACGAAGCCGAAATAGAAGCAATCTGGTTAGGAGCAACGTCTGTATAATGAACGGCATTTGGTTCTACTACAGGGAAATCTCCTTCCTCACGAACAATTACTTTATCAGTAGTAATTACTCCTGTGTCATCCATTTCTATGTTAGCTTGTGCTATTAACTTTCCTTCTTCTTCTTCAGCACTTAAATAAACAGGTTCTGAAACTAAATCTACTTTTCCGTCTTCTACTTTACGGTAAGGTGTTTCAATGAATCCCATTCCGTTAACTTTAGCATACACCCCTAATGAAGAGATAAGACCAATGTTTGGTCCCTCTGGAGTTTCAATAGGACATAAACGACCGTAGTGTGTATAGTGAACGTCACGCACCTCGAAACCTGCTCTCTCTCTAGATAAACCTCCAGGTCCTAAAGCTGATAAACGACGTTTGTGTGTAATCTCTGCTAATGGATTTGTTTGATCCATAAACTGAGATAACTGGTTCGTACCGAAGAAAGAGTTGATTACTGAAGACAATGTCTTGGCATTAATCAAATCTATAGGTGTAAACACCTCGTTATCACGAACGTTCATACGTTCACGAATAGTACGCGCCATACGCGCTAAACCAACGCCAAACTGAGCCGATAATTGTTCCCCTACTGTACGTACACGACGGTTAGATAAGTGGTCAATATCATCAATCTCAGCTTTTGAGTTAATTAACTCAATTAAATATTTTACAATGGTAATGATATCTTCTTTAGTAAGCACTTGCTTATCCATAGGAATATCAAGACCTAATTTTTTGTTCATTCTGTAACGACCTACATCACCTAAGTTATAACGTTGGTCAGAGAAGAATAATTTCTCGATAATACCACGAGCTGTTTCTTCATCTGGTGGTTCAGCGTTACGTAACTGACGGTAGATGTGTTCTACAGCCTCTTTTTCTGAGTTTGTAGGGTCTTTTTGTAATGTATTGTGAATGATTGAATAGTCAGCAGTATTTAAATCTTCTTTGTGTAATAAAATAGATTTTACATTAGCATCAACAATTTCTTCTACATTGTCTTTATCTAAAAGCGTATCACGATCTAAGATAATTTCGTTACGTTCGATAGATACTACTTCACCTGTGTCTTCATCTACGAAGTCTTCATGCCATGTATTTAAAACACGTGCAGCTAAACGACGTCCGATATATTTTTTTAAACCTGATTTAGATACTTTAATTTCTTCAGCAAGATCGAAGATTTCTAAGATATCTTTATCACGCTCAAAACCAATAGCACGGAATAAAGTAGTTACTGGTAATTTTTTCTTTCTATCAATATATGCGTACATCACACTGTTGATATCCGTAGCGAATTCAATCCAAGATCCTTTAAAAGGGATTACTCTGGCAGAGTATAATTTTGTACCATTGGCATGGAAAGATTGACCAAAGAATACACCAGGCGAACGGTGTAACTGAGAAACCACTACACGTTCTGCACCATTAATAACAAAGGTACCGCTTGGTGTCATATAAGGGATAGTACCTAAGTATACATCCTGAACGATAGTTTCAAAATCTTCGTGTTCTGGATCAGTACAGTATAATTTCAGACGTGCTTTAAGTGGCACACTGTATGTAAGACCTCTGTCTATACATTCTTCAATTGTATAACGAGGAGGATCAACAAAATAATCTAAGAATTCTAATACGAACTGATTACGCGTATCAGTGATTGGAAAGTTTTCCATAAAGGTGTTGTACAACCCCTCGTTGCCTCTTTCATCAGATTTCGTTTCTAATTGAAAGAAATCCTTGAACGACTTCACTTGAACATCCAAAAAGTCTGGATAGTTAGGAATGTTTTTTGTCGAGGCAAAATTCAATCTTTCAGTATGATTTAATATCATCTATGGACAAAATTATGATTAAAAAAAAAGTAATTTTCTGTTAGTCTATTTAACATTTTAAACGATCAATACTTTTTTATTTATAACCTTACACATCTTTTGAAAACAAGCGTATTGATAAACTTTAGTTTCTTTCTTCGTGTTGGGTTAAAATTCGTATAAGTATTATTTTATAAATAAATAAAGATATTATACGAAAAAATGGTTTAGACCTTTGAGTCGTTTACTCAAGGTCTAAACCTATAATTTATACTATGTATAATTATTTAAGCTCAACTACAGCTCCAGCTTCTTCTAAAGCTTTTTTCAAGCCTTCAGCTTCATCTTTAGAAACACCTTCTTTAACGTTAGCAGGAGTTGAATCTACTAAATCTTTAGCTTCTTTTAATCCTAAACCTGTTAATTCTTTAACAGCTTTTACTACTCCTAATTTAGAAGCTCCAGCTTCTTTTAATACTACTGTAAATTCTGTTTGCTCAGCAGCAGCTTCCAGCAGCAGGACCAGCCATAACAACTGCAGCAGCAGCAGGCTCGATACCGTAGTCATCTTTTAAGATTGCAGCTAATTCATTTACTTCTTTAACTGTTAAATTTACTAATTGTTCTGCGAATTGTTTCAAATCTGCCATTTTTTCTATCTTTTTTAAATGATTTGTAAAATTTATATAATTTAATTAGTGCGCTAATTATTCAGCTGTTTCTTCACCTTTTTGCTCTGCGTTGTTAAGTAAAGCAGAAATGATTCGTTTAGCTGGCGATTGTAATAATCCGATGATGTCTCCGATAACTTCTTCTTTCGATTTAAGAGCTGCTAAGGATTCTAATTCTTTATCACCGATATATACTTCTTCATTGATATAAGCTCCTTTCAATAAAGGTTTGTCACCTTTTTTGCGGATTCTTTAATTACTTTAGCTGGAGCATTAGCAATGTCAGCAATTAATATTGAAGTATTTCCTTTTAAAGTAGTTGGTAATTCACCAAATTCTTTATCAGAAGCTTCCATTGCTTTAGCAAGTAAAGTATTTTTAACAACTTCTAATTTAATACCTGCTTTGTAACAAGCTTTTCTTAAATTTGAAGTAGTTTCTGCATTTAAACCAGAAATATCTGCTAAATAAACGATATTTGTTCCAGCTAACTGTGCAGTTAAATCTTGAATCGCTAATGATTTTTCTTCTCTAGTCATGATACTAAATTTTTTTAACTACCAATTACACTGCTTTAGGATCTAAAGCAATAGCTGGACTCATAGTACTTGATAAGTGGATAGACTTAATATAAGTACCTTTTGCAGCAGTTGGTTTTAATTTAATTAATGTTTGAATAATTTCGTGAGCGTTCTCTTGAATTTTTTGAGCATCAAAAGAAACTTTACCGATAGCAGCGTGAACGATACCTGTTTTATCAACTTTAAAGTCAATTTTTCCAGATTTCACCTCTTCTACTGCTTTTCCTACTTCCATAGTTACAGTACCTGTTTTCGGGTTTGGCATTAAACCACGAGGACCTAAAATACGACCTAATGGACCTAATTTACCCATTACAGCTGGCATAGTGATGATTACATCAACATCTGTCCAACCGTCTTTAATTTTTTGTAAGTATTCATCTAAGCCTACATGGTCAGCACCAGCAGCTTTTGCTTCCAGCTTCTTTATCTGGAGTCACTAAAGCTAATACTCTTACGTCTTTACCTGTACCGTGTGGTAATGAACACACACCTCTCACCATTTGATTCGCTTTACGAGGGTCTACTCCTAATTTAACAGCGATATCAACTGATTCATCAAATTTTGCAGAAGCAACTTCTTTGATTAATGCAGAAGCATCTTTTAAAGAATAAGCTTTATTCTTCTCAATTTTAGAAGCAGCAACTTTTTGCTTTTTCGTTAATTTTGCCATTTTCTCTTAGTTTAAAGGAGAATCTCCAGTTACAGTAATACCCATAGATCTAGCTGTTCCAGCTATCATGCTCATTGCTTTTTCAATTGTGAAAGCATTTAAATCAGGCATTTTGTCTTCAGCGATCGTTTTAATTTGATCCCAAGAAACGCTAGCAACTTTTTTACGATTTGGTTGCCCAGATCCTGATTTAATTTTTGCAGCTTCTAATAATTGGATAGCAGCAGGTGGAGTTTTTACAACAAAATCAAACGATTTGTCTTTGTACACAGTAATTTGTACTGGTAATACTTTGCCTGGTTTATCTTGTGTTCTAGCATTGAACTGCTTACAGAACTCCATGATGTTAACCCCAGCAGCTCCCAAAGCAGGTCCAACCGGTGGCGACGGGTTCGCAGCACCTCCCTTTACTTGTAGTTTAACTACTTTACTAACTTCTTTAGCCATTTTAAAAAAAATTAAGCACATCGATCATTGGAAGCGATTGATGTGAATTATATAAATAAATATTATACTTTTTCTACTTGAACGAAGCTTAATTCTAGAGGTGTCTTTCTTCCGAAAATTTTAACCATTACCTCTAACTTACGTTTTTCTTCATTTATATTTTCAATAGTACCATTAAATCCATTAAATGGCCCATCAATAACTTTAATTGTTTCACCAACAGAATACGGTATAGAACCATGATCTACAGTAGTTGCTAATTCATCTACTTTTCCTAACATCCTATTAACTTCTGATTGACGCAGAGGCACAGGATCTCCTCCTTTCACTTCACCTAAGAAGCCTATTACACCTGTAATAGATTTTATAATATGAGGTATTTCTCCTGTTAAATTTGCTTCGATCATTACATAACCAGGAAAATAAACTCTTTCTTTGCTGATTTTCTTACCATCACGTACGGTTACCACTTTTTCAGTTGGTACTAATACTTGTGATATATAATCAGCCATTCCTACACGATTAATCTCTTGCTCGATGTAGGATTTTACTTTATTTTCTTGACCACTTACAGCCCTTACAACATACCATTTCTTCACACTAGTTTCAGCCATAACTTTATTTTATCCTTTTAACAAATTAAAGAAACCCTCAATTGTTTTAGTAAAAATTTCATCAACGCCCCAAGTGGCTAGTGCAAAAATGACAGAGAAGATGGCCACAACTACTGTTAGTTTTTGAACCTCTTCCCATCCTGGCCAAGTCACATTTGACTTAAACTCTTCAAAAGCTTCTGATATATAATTAGTCACTTTGTTCATTATATTCCTTATTTGCACGGGCGGAGGGATTCGAACCCCCATCAATGGTTTTGGAGACCACTATACTGACCCTTGTACTACGCCCGTTTGTTATAAATCAGTGTCGTCGTTAAACGACACTGACTTGTTTTTATGTGAATTTAATTATTCAACGATTTCAGTTACCTGACCAGCACCTACTGTTCTACCTCCTTCACGGATAGCGAAACGTAAACCTACCGATAAAGCGATTGGTTGAAGTAACTCAACATTGATAGTTAAGTTATCACCTGGCATTACCATTTCAACACCTTCAGGTAAAGAGATAGTACCTGTTACGTCAGTTGTACGTACGTAGAATTGAGGACGGTAGTTGTTGTGGAATGGAGTGTGACGTCCACCTTCTTCTTTTTTCAAGATATAAACCTCTGCTTTAAATTTAGCGTGTGGCTTAACTGATCCAGGCTTACAAATAACCATACCACGACGGATGTCAGCTTTATCAATACCTCTTAACAATAAACCTACGTTATCACCAGCTTCACCTCTATCTAATATTTTACGGAACATCTCAACCCCAGTAATAGTAGAAGTCAACTTGTCAGCACCCATACCGATGATTTCAACTGGATCTCCAGTGTTAGCAACACCTGTTTCGATACGACCTGTAGCAACTGTACCACGTCCTGTAATTGTGAATACGTCCTCAACTGGCATCAAGAATGGTTTTTCGTTATCACGAACTGGTTCTTCAATCCAAGCATCAACCGCATCCATTAATTCGATGATTTTAGGAACCCAGTTTGGATCGTTGTTTAATCCACCTAAAGCAGAACCTTGAACAACTGGACCATTATCTCCATCATATTCATAGAAAGATAATAAATCTCTGATTTCCATCTCTACTAACTCTAATAACTCAGCATCATCAACCATATCCACTTTGTTCATGAAAACAACGATACGAGGAATACCTACTTGACGACCTAATAAGATGTGCTCACGAGTTTGCGGCATCGGACCATCAGTAGCAGCAACCACTAAAATAGCACCATCCATCTGCGCAGCACCAGTAACCATGTTTTTAACGTAATCCGCGTGACCTGGACAGTCTACGTGAGCGTAGTGACGGTTAGCTGTTTCATATTCTACGTGAGATGTATTAATAGTAATACCTCTTTCTTTCTCTTCTGGAGCGTTATCAATTTGGTCGAATGACTTAGCTTGACAGTAACCTGCATCAGATAACACTTTAGTGATCGCAGCAGTTAAAGTAGTCTTTCCGTGGTCTACGTGTCCGATAGTACCGATATTTAAGTGCGGTTTCGAACGATTAAAACTTTCTTTTGCCATTTTACTTAATTTTTAATCTTAGTTATAATAATTAGTGTTCAAAAAAATCTTGTGAGCCAATGACGGGATTTGAACCCGTGACCTCTTCCTTACCAAGGAAGCACTCTACCCCTGAGCTACACCGGCGGTAAAGTTTTAGGTTTCTTAATAAAGTTTTCAAATTTACAATAAAATTCAAAACTTAAAACTCTGAAACTTAATTTGTGGGGAGAGCAGGATTCGAACCTGCGAAGGTTTCCCAACGGATTTACAGTCCGTCCTCGTTGGCCGCTTGAGTATCTCCCCTCCTTATTTTATTTTGCTTTCGTTTTCGAAGTGCAAATATAAAACATTTTTTCAATATTTCAAAGAGCCGATGGAGGGACTCGAACCCACGACCTGCTGATTACAAATCAGCTGCTCTAGCCAGCTGAGCTACACCGGCATTCAGTAAAAAAGTCCGCTATTTCTAACGGACTGCAAATTTAGACATATATTTTAGATTTCAAAAGTTTTTTTTATTTTTTTTTATTTTTTTTCAAATCAAGCATGCGCCCTCTGTTTTTCTTTGCGTTTTACAAGCAATCTTTCCAAAGCATCAACAGACAAATCTACTCCTTCTTCAAATGATTTACAGGTTTTTTTAACAACAAATTCATCACCAGGAACTAGAATTTTAGCTTCCACCACTTTATTTTCTTTTTCACTGGTCTGCTCTACCCTCATAAACACATCAGCAGAGACAATTTTATCATAAAATTTTTCTAATTTGTTTACTCTTTCATCTGTAAAAGAAACTAACTTTTTGTCAATGTTAAAATTAACCGCATGAACATTTACCTTCATAATTAAATATTTTTAAGGTTAAACAATTTAAAAGAATTACTTTCGCCCTCTAGGATGCGCCTTTTTATACACTTCTTTTATCTGTCCTAAACTAGACTGCGTATAAACTTGCGTAGATGCCAAACTAGAATGACCTAAGAACTCTTTTATTGAATTTAAATCTGCGCCTCGGTTCAACATGTGGGTTGCAAAAGTATGACGGAGCACATGAGGGCTCTTTTTACTTTTTCCGAGACAAGACTAAGATAATAATTTATTAACCTATAAACAAAAGTTTCATTGATTTTCTTTCCATTATGAAGAAGAAATAAATATTTTTCATCTATAATACAGGATAACTCTTTTCTTTTATCTAAATACACCTTAATCTCTGAAAGAATCACATCTAACACTGGAATAATACGTTCTTTATTGCGTTTTCCTAAAACCTTAAGAACCTTTATATCAAAATCCACACTCTCTATTTTCAAACCAATCAATTCTGAGCGTCTAATCCCTGTTGTATACAATAAATTAATTATTAACTTATCACGACAGCCTTCATAATCTTGATCATATTGCACATCATTCAACATCATCTCTAATTCTTTTTCTGAAAAAGGAATCTGAATTTTCCTTTTAGCTTTCAAAGATTTATGTTGAGACATAGGCGAAACGTCGATCACTTTAATTTTTAATAAAAATTTATAAAAAGCCGTTAATGATGCCATTTTTCTATTAACCGTAAGATTAGACAGGCCCGAATCTACCAAAATCACTACCCAACTCCTAACCAATGAATAATTAACTTCCTCTAATTCTCCTCCTTTTATCTCTAAAAGATAATCAAAAAACAACAACAAATCTCTCACATACGCTTTAACTGTATGTAGTGAATATTTTTTCTCTTTCAACAAATAGTCTTCAAAACGAATTAAATTTTCAGTCATGAGCTCAAAAATTAAGTCCATAAAAAAATCGCTAGGTAAAAGTAGTACTTTTATCTCTAGCGATTTAATATATGATTACAATTTGCTATTAATTTTCTACAGCATCTCTTAATCCTTGGATATATTGTGCTTTCTGAATTTCAGCTCTTCTTGTTACAGAAGGTTTTGTAAACTGCTGACGTGATCTTAATTGACGCACAACTCCTGTTTTATCGAATTTTCTTTTATAACGTTTTAACGCTCTATCGATATTTTCTCCGTCTTTAATAGGTATAATTAACATAATCTTGACACCTCCTCTCATTTGTGGCTGCAAACGTAAGGATTTATTTTGAATTAAGAATTATAATTCACAAATTATTTTTCTTTATTAATAATTTTTTGTTTCTAAAGTTATTCTGTATCATACATATAGTATCAAGCATTAGAATTACATATTTAGCACTAAATTCGTATAGGCTAACTATATATAGTTATTTCAAAAAAATCGCAAATTATCTTATTATAAATCATTTTTTTTCTAAAAGGATAGATTTATCTGATATTTTTATAGAACTTGTTTAAAAATTACTTTTATAATTCTTAATAAGATGATTCAGTTTTATTATACTAACAGAGAGGCTACTTTTTCTGCTTGTTCTACGCCAGTCGCTACGGCTCCATGAACTGTTTGATGATCTCCTTGTAAATTGGTTGCTTCTCCTGCAAAAAATATTTTACCATCTATAGATTGTGCTAAAATTTCTCTAGCATTTCCCATATCGACAGGACTATAAGAATAGGCTCCTCTTATGAATGGATGTTTTGTGAAATTCTGAACACTAGATTTAACAAATGTAGCACTTGCTCTACCATTGAACATATAATCTAATTCTGTCAGCAATGCGGTTGTTATTGCTTCATTACTATTCAAATCTGAAAGAGCTTGAGCTTGTTTACCCATTACGAATGCTAATAAAACATTATCTTTAGTTTGTTTTCCTAGTGTAACATCTCCATAGGCAGCACAAACGGAACCTCCATAAACAAAGTTATTTGGATAGAATTTTTCACTAAATTTCAGAAAGACTTTCATTCCTGCTTCCATTCCAATTTTTTGAAAAGCTGCGGTTTTTTGACTAGGTAAAGAAGGCTTAAAAACAATGTCATTTGATTTTAGAATAGTAATGGGTACTGTAACAATTACTTTATCCGCAATAAATACGGTTCCATTTAAATCTGTTACTTCAATTGATTTCCCTGAGTAATCAATTTTTTTTACAATTGTATTTAACCTTATATGTTCTTTTACAAAAGGAACTATATAACTTTCAAAAACATCGAAATAGGTCTTTTCGAATTTATAATTTTTTTCTTGGCTATTTGTTTTTTTTGCCTCTTCATTATCCCATTTTACAGAAATATTAGTTGCGCTTGCTCCTTGATCTCCGGCATAAGCTTCTATAATATTATTATATGAATTATCTAAACCTTTTTGATGTGCGTATTCTAAATAACTAATATCTTGAAAGACTTCTGTTTCACTTCTAAAAATATCAGTTTGTAGAGGTAAAGTTGACGTGATTTTATTATTATACCAATATTTTACTTCGGTGTCATCTAAAGTTATTTTGGTTTGTGTATCTTTAATTATTTTACCTATTATACTATTTTCTAAGTGTAACCATTCTGCTCCTTGATCAATATCAAAATCAGCAAAACCTGATTGTTTTCCTAGTCGTCCACCATATTTTGAAGAAGCTTCTAAGATTTTGAAACTTATTCCTTTTTTCTTTAGTGTATATCCAGCAAATAATCCTGCTGCTCCTGCTCCAATGATCAATACTTTTACATTTTTTGAATTATTCTCTTCGGTTTCAGAAACACAAGAGGCTACAATTGAAGGCATTAAAACTGGAAGCACTGAATACCGCAGTTGAATGTTTTAAAAATTTACGTCTATCCATTAATTTTTAGTTTAGTTGGTTTTACAAAAAGAGATGATTTAACAACAGCAATTGTTTTCAAAACTTCTTTTTGTGTTAAACCGAAATTACGCATTAAATTTTATTTGTAAGAAAAACTTTCTTTAAAAATGAAAAGGTACTTATTTTTTATGAATATAAAAATTTAACCTGTGGCAAATTTTATATATTTTTTATTATTTTATCCTTCATTAGAAAAGCTAATGCGTAATTTGGGGTAAACAACTAATGGAGGAGAATACTTTTTTAGCATCTCACTTAAATACAGTATTTTTTCGTAAGGGTTTTATTTTACTGCTGGTTGATAATCTTTATTATCAATGATCATTTTTGATAGAATTTCTTTTAGTATTTCAGAAGTTCCACCTCCAATAGGACCTAATCGACTATCTCGTAATAAACGGGCTAAGGGATATTCTTCCATATAACCATATCCTCCTAGCATTTGTAAACAGTCATAAATTGCTAAATCTGCAACTTTAGTTGACTTTAATTTTGCCATAGTAGCTTCTTTTACTACATATTCTCCTTTATTTAAACGAGATACTGCTGCATAATTAAAGAGTTTACAATGTTCTACTTCTGTTGTATGTTCTACTATTGTATGACGCAAAGCTTGAAATTTATTGATTGTTTTTCCAAAAGCTTCTCGTTCTGACATATAGCCTAGTGTATAGTCTATTGCATATTCAGCTCGAGCATGTGCATTAATAGCCATTATTAATCGTTCTAATGCAAAATGTTGCATGATATAAGGGAAGCCTTTTCCTTCTTCTCCCATTAGGTTTTCTAAAGGAATTTCTACATTATCAAATGCTAATTCTGCTGTATCAGATGCTTTCCATCCTAATTTATTTAATTTAGTAGCTGAAATACCTGGTGTTTTAGCATCTATTAAAAATATACTGATTCCTTTATTTCCCAAAGTTGGATCAGTTTTAGCCGCTACAACGTAATAATCCGCATAGACTCCATTTGTAATAAATGTTTTAGAACCATTAATCACAAATTTATTTCCTTTACGTTCTGCTGTTGTTCGCATACCGGCCACGTCACTCCCTCCAAAGGGTTCTGTAATACAAAGCGCACCTATTTTATCGCCTGCAATACTTGAAGCTAAGTACTCCTCCTTAATACGTTCGTCTCCTTCTGCATTTAAATGTGTCATTGCTAAATAGGCATGAGCCCACATTGCTGCTGCAAAACCTGATGATTTGATTTTTTGTAGTTCTTCTAAAAATATAACTGTATAAAATAAGTCAAGATTTGATCCGCCATAAGCCTCAGGATAGTTTAATCCAAAGAACCCCATGTCTCCAAATTTTTTCCAGATAAAACGTTCTATTGTTCCTTCTTTTTCCCATTTTTCAATGTGAGGTACTACTTCTTTTTGTAAAAAATCGCGAAAACTCTCTCTGAATAATTGATGGTCTTCTGTAAAATAAATTGAGTTCATAAAGTTGTATTGTTCTTCTTGCTATTTATTTAAAGTCCAAATATAAGGTAATTATTTTTACTTTATCAACTGGAAAATTCTTAATTTTAAGTAAATCATCTATTGAATGGATTCCGTTATTCATACTTCTAAACCCAATTATTTCCCGAGCTATAGGATATTTTATATACGGAATTTTTAAAAGTTCTTTAGTGGATGCTTCGTTTATTTTTAGTTTTAAGACTTCAGGGGTTTTCAATAAAGTAAATTTTTTATTTAATTCAATCATTACTTCTGGGGATATTCCCCACACATACTCTAATTGATTCATAGATACAAAACCTCCTAAGGTTTCTTTCTCTTTTAGTATTCGATCTGAAATAACATCTCCTATACCGTATACTTTCATTAAATCTTCTTTAGTAGCTAGGTTTATATCTATTTGTTCTATTTTATCTCTTTTCTTTTCTTTTCTTTGATCTTCTAATGAAGGAGATTTTGAATTATTTAAATATTTCTTTTTAGTACCCAATCTGGAAATTTAAAATAAGTTGAAATTGAGGTTAATAAGGAATCTGATACTTTTGTTATTTTTTGAAATTCTTGTATTGAATTAACGTATTTGCCTTTTTTTCTATAAGCGAATAAACGATTGAGTTCTTCTACTGACATTCCTAGCTTATATCCTTTATAATCGGTCATAAAATTGGGATTAAAGGGATATATTTTGTATCTATTTTCTTCTTTTTTATTTTTTAAAGAATCTATTATATTTTGTTGAGCGAGCCATTTTTTTTCTTCTTCTGTCAATTTGTTTTTTTCTGAAAAGTCAATGCAGGTATATAGGATTTGAAACAATACACTCAAAAAGATAAAACTCAACAAAGCTATACGTTGATTTTTAGTATATTCAAAATATGGTTTGAGTGATTGGCGCATAGTTATAAATCAAAAACGGAGGTTCTTTTAGCTCTAACCAGATCCTTTAATTTTATAATAAATCCAATGGTAATATACACTCCAAACCAAAGTCCTACAGTAACGAATGAGATGTAAATAAAAAACAACCGAACATTATTTGCTCTCATACCTAATCGATCCGCTAATCTAGAAGCGATATGAAATCCTTGACGTTCAAAAAAATATTTAAGTTTTTGTATCATTTTAAGTAAGATAGTTTAAAAAAAAGGAAAGCTTTAGTAAATCTACAATTTATTTTTCAGACTTCAAAGTTTGAAGACCAATGGCGCATTCTAAGCAACGATTGGTATCACAATATTTATTTTTTAATTGAATAAGTCCTTGTGATTCCATTGCATTTTTTGTTTTTATTCCATAGGATTGAAAGTAATTCAGTATTTTATTTTTTTCGGGTTTAATCGTTTCTATTAACATTTGATCTAGTTCATGATCATTTTTATTATTGTATTGTGCATAGGAAAATCGAATTGGTATAATAGCATTGATGATTAATAATTCTATAAATGATTTAGAAATTTTCTTTTCTTTATAACTTGTTTGTTTTTCAAAGACGTAATGATTTTTCCAATAATCTGAAACCCCAACTGAAAATATTTCATAAAAATCTTCTATAGATGTTGCCTGAATAATAAGAGAAAAAAGGTTTTTACGAATATGATAAAGCATTGCGAATTGTGCTATGCGAATTGTAGGGAAGTTATCAGGTCTTAATCTAAAAAATTCAAATTGTTCTACATATTTCGAGTCTAAACAATATTTGATCTTAATATACTCGTATAATGTGACTAAGTCTTTGATATAATTTTCTTGTGGTTTTAGCGGCAATAGTCCTGCTATCCCAAAAAACAAAGCTTCTAAATAATTTATATCAAAACTTTCTTTTCTAATTAGTGTAAAAGGAATGTTTTTAGCTAGGCTAAAGAAGGCATTTTTATTTACGTTTAATCCAAAATTTTTAGCTAAAGTTATAAAAAGAACTGACTCCCAGTCATAATTTGTTTCTTGTAGTAGTGCTTGAATGGGTTTATTTTTCAATTCTAGTCGTTCGAAATATAGTCGTTGGATCCAATTATACACTATAAATTCTGGTATCTTTTTTAGGCTTTCTTCACAATTAATCCATCTTTTTTTTGTTTTTAATTTTTCATATTGAATAATTAGTTCTTTTGAAACGTATTTTTGAAGTACTAAAACAGGTAGTTCTGTGTTGTCTTTTCTAAAAATAGATATATCGTGTTCCCATACTACGTGTAGAATACAATTATCATATTGATTATTGAGCTGATGATGGTGATGATACCAATCTGATGACTTTAGATGTATTTCTACATTTCCAGCCCATCTTTGTTCGCCAATAATGAGTTGAACGTTAAAAAAATCAGGACCTGATTGATTTAATTGAAACCCTGAGTGAAGTATTTGAAGGTTTTCACCTTGTTCTGTTTTCAGGGATTGTAAAGTAACTTTTTTATTTTTCCATACATAGTGTAAAAATTCTTCTTTCATAATTCAGGCGTATAATATTAATAAGGCGTATAAAAAGGTATATTTTGTAATTTTATTTCATACAAAATATATAATTCAATCATAATCATAAAGTTACAAAAAAACCTAACAAATTCATTATTAATGAATTTTATTAGGTTTTTTCTTTTGATGATAAAAAAGTCTTGTAATTTAAATATTACAGGATTATTATTTTATGGCGTTAATAATATCATGTTTTGTAATGATATGATGTTTACCTTCTCCTAAATCTACTAATACTGCTTGATTTTCTTTCGTAATTAGTTTAGAGACTTCTTCTATGGAGGATCCCTTTTTTACGATTGGAAATGGTGCTCCCATTACCTCTTTAATTGGTTTTTCAGCAGTATTTTTATCTGTTATATAGCTTTGAAAAAGGTCTGATTCATCAACAGATCCAACAAATCCATTTACATCAACAACTGGTATTTGAGAAATTTTATATTTACGCATTCTTTCTATAGCGTGTGAAACTAATTCTTCAGTGCGAACAATTACAAGTGGTTTTTCGATATGGTCTTTTATTAAATCTTCTGCTTTGGCTAGTTCTTCTTCTAGAAAGCCTCGTTCGCGCATCCAATCATCATTAAACATTTTGCCTACATAACGACTTCCCTGAGTCATGAAACAAAACAACTACTACATCATCTGGTTTAAATTCGTTTTTTAGTTGTAATAATCCTTTAATAGCTGCACCTGCTGAGTTTCCTACAAATATACCTTCTTCTAATGCTATCTTACGTGTATATACTGCAACGTCTTTGTCTGTAACTTTTGTAAAGCCGTCTATCAAGGAAAAATCAACATTTTTTGGTAAAATATCTTCTCCAATACCTTCTGTTATATAGGAGTATATTTCATTTTCATCAAAGATACCAGTTTCATGGTATTTTTTAAATACAGAGCCATAGGTGTCAATTCCCCAAATTTTAACATTTGGATTTTTCTCTTTTAAGTATTTAGCAACTCCTGATATAGTTCCTCCTGTACCTACACCTACTACAAAATGCGTGATTTTTCCTTCTGTTTGTTCCCAAATTTCAGGTCCTGTTTGTTCGTAATGGGCTAGCGCATTACTAGGGTTATCGTATTGGTTTACATACCACGCATTAGGTGTTTCTTCTGCTAAACGTTTTGAAACAGAGTAATACGAGCGAGGATCTGTGGGCTCAACGTCTGTTGGACAAACCACTACTTTTGCTCCTACTGCTCTTAGTATATCACATTTTTCTTTTGATTGTTTATCTGAAATTACACAGATTAATTTATAGCCTTTAATAATGGCACCTAAAGCTAGTCCCATTCCTGTATTTCCAGAAGTCCCTTCAATAATAGTTCCTCCAGGTTTTAAACGACCATCCGCTTCTGCATCTTCAATCATTTTGATAGCCATACGGTCTTTTACAGAATTACCTGGATTAAAGGTTTCAACTTTTGCTAGAACCAATGCGTTAATCTCAGCCGTTACTTTATTCAACTTTACTAGAGGTGTATTACCAATTGTTTCTAGTATGTTCTTTGCGTATTGCATACTTTTATCTTTATAATGTTTTTCTTATTTTTAAACTATTCTTTACCAACCTCTTTGCAAAGGTATAAATATTCTGAATATAGATTTCAAATTTCAAGAGATTTGAAAGTGGAGCTTAATTTAATGATTTTCAGTATTAGAAATTCATGATTATTGAAAGAAATTCCACACTAATCCAAAACGCACTAGAAAGTCTTTATAAGGCTGACTTGGTGCTGCAAAAAAATCATTATTTCTGAAAGTAGTATTAAGATGCTCTGCTTTCAAGAAAATTCTTGTTTGACGTACTCTAGCATTAACAAAAAAATCAATTATAGGATGATTTCCTATCTGACTTTGATTTTGGGTATAAAAATCACCTATCAGAGGATTGTATCCATTAGCATAATAGCTAGTAAAATACTGAAAAGTAATACCTGTTTGTAATAATAAAGCTTTTTTAAAATATTGATCTGAAAAATATAGACTATTTCGTGTCAAAATTTTGGGTACATTTAAAATTTGTTCTGCTTGAACTACTTGTTGATATAAAACACTATTATCCAATGTCCATTTAGCTAGTTTTATTTCTTTTTGTAATTTAATTGAAAAATAATTTAAAGGCCCTGTATATTGTTTAGGTGTTGTAAGCAATGTTTTTTGGGTTAAATCATCATTACTAAAATAAATATGATCATGAAGTACTATAATTTGTGATTCTATAGTTCCCCATTGAGTTTGAGCGTTTAAACGGAAAGAATTCATTTTTTCATTATTAAATGAATTTTTCCAATTGTAATTTACAAAATCACTTTGATAAAGAGAATAAGTTAAGTCAGGCAATTTGCTCAAATTAACGTATTGAAGCGAAAAGCTATTTTTATCATTCAATGTATATTTTGCAAAAATATCAACAATTGAATTTGTTTCTTTTGAAAAGGCTTTTGAGAAAAGTACTTCTCCTCTGATCTTATTTTTTAAATAAAAATATTTCCCTCCTATATTTTGAACTGAAAAATCATTTCGAGCTGGAACTTTTATTTGCTGGTTTTCAATCACTAAACGATTATATCCATAACGAAAACGACTGTCTTCAACAAACACATTAAACTTACCTATTGATGTATTAAAGAAAGTAGCTCCTATTTTGTTATAAAAGACAGAAGATTTCGTTAGATCTGAATAGTTAGAATTTTCATAACCTAAACCAAAATAATCTGTTTTAGTGGCTTTTTCAAAACTAAAATTAAACATTTCGTATTTAAATTGATGTTCTAACAATATATTATTAGTTTTTTGATTTCGATTTAAACGAAAATATTGGTCGAGGAAATAACGTTTGCCTTCAAAAAAGGATTTTGCATCTTTTAATTTTATATCTAATCTTGAACGTTGACTAAATTGAGGATCTCCCGAAATAAAATCGGCTTCATTTAAGATTCCTCCGTTTTCTTGATTGGTAAAATCTTGACTTGTAAAATGTAAATTAAATCCATAACGTTTATTGGAAGTTTGATAACTTGAAGTAAATCTAAAGTTTCCTGTGCTTGATAATGAATTTAGATATTTACCCAATGATCGTAATCCTTTATAGCCTAATGAAAAATTAAGATTTTTAGAGGTATTCAATGTAATAAAAGCGTCTATGCTTTGCCCTTGTTCTAAAACAGTTTTAAAATACAATTCTGTCAAGGGAGTTGGCACATTATAATAGGATATATCTTCTGATTGCAAGTAATTAAATTGCTTAGCACTAAAACCTATATTAGGAGATGTATTAGGCATTTTAAAACCATAGTTTAGAATGGTATATACATAACCATCATTAGCAAATGGCAATAAACCGAAATTATCTTTTCTTAGTTGATTAAACTTATAATCACTTTTTATCGTAAGCGAGGTATCAACAAAGGTGGTATCTCTTTTTAGATTATAAATTTTATACCAGTTATGGGGAGCTTTAGGGTTTTCTTTTCGGACTTCGCGTAGGGATTTACGAACCGTATCATTTTTAATTTCAGACAAATCATTTTGTCCAAATGTTGGAATAACAACTAAAACAATAATTAAATAAAAAAAATACTTCATAGGTTTTTAATGAAGTACAAAAATAGGGAAAAGAGAAGAGATAAAAAAGCCCTCACTAAGGAGGGCCTTTTATATTAATAATTAGGATTTTGAACTAAATTTTTATTTAAGTCTAATTCTCTTTGAGGAATTGGTAAAATCACTCTTGGTTTCCCAGGAGCTGTTTCAGCTGGTGCTGGCACAGTTCCTGATAATCTTAGTTGTTTTCCATTACGTAATAAATCCATTCTTCTATGACCTTCAAAACAAAACTCAAGGCGTCTTTCTTTTATAATATCATCTAATGTTACAACTGCCAAATCAGGAAGATTTGCACGTCTTCTAATTTTATTAACATCATTAAATGGAGTATCCCCTATTATTGTTCCTGCTCTTAAATTAGCCTCAGCTCTAATTAAATACATTTCAGAAATACGAATTACAGAATAATCTGACGACTGATTAAGTCCATCATTATACTTCGTCGTATAAAAAGGAACTCCTGCTTTTTCAATATCTCTTCTTTTTAATGTGTAACGTAAATCTCCTGAATTCTCAAAAGCAGCGTTCAAACTTGCTGAGAAAGGACAATCTCCTCTTCCTCCGTTAGCAGCTGAATTAGTTAGAGTTGAAAAACTAACTGACGGTCCATTTTCATTGCTCCCCGACTGACTATCATTAGATAAGCTAACTAAATTAAATATGTGTTCATAAGAATCCTTATTATCGTAAAATAAGTAGTTTGTAGCTAATACAAACTCATTTTGCATTCCTATAACTTGATTTGCATAATCAGCTGCTTGTGAAAATTTATCTTGATATAGATAAACACGAGCCAATAAAGCTTTAGCTGCTCCTACATTAGCTCTTGTTCTATTAAAAGTTTTGATTTTACTAATTGCATCTAATAGGTCTGCTTCAATTTCAGCATATACTTGACCAATAGTAGCTCTAGGAGTATTTCTTATACCAATTTCATCCACAGAGTTAACATGTTTAGTAATTAATGGAACAGACAAACCATTAACTCCAACTGTTTGAATTGGTTGCGCAAACAAACAATTTAGTTGAAAATAAGCTAAGGCTCTCATAAACTTAGCCTCACCTACAGCCTCATCTCTTTCTTCTTTTGAAAAGTTAACATCTGAGGCTAAGTAAGCTTTATTAATCACCGTATTAGCCTGAGTTATGATTTCATAATGATCTTGCCATATTGAAGCAACGTTACCATTTGTTGGTACAGTTGTATAATCTCTTATTTCTTGTAGAGTTGGAAAAGTACCTCTAAAACTAATATTATCTGACTGCCAGTCTCCTAATAATTGTGGAACACCTCCAAAAGCACCTTCTTGTTGTGCTAATCCGTATAATCCTGTCACATAAGACTTCACACCCAATCCTGTAGTTAATACCACTTCACGAGAAGATTCATCCTGTGCTTTAACATCTAAATCAGTTTGACAACTAATTGCAAATGTTAGAAAAAGTGTTGATATATATATATATTTCATAATTAAAAGCTTAGAAAGTTAAACGTGTACCAAACAAAAACGTTTTAGTTTGAGGGGCAGTAAAAAATGTTTCACCTTGGATACCAGCAGAAATAGAATTAGATACCTCTGGATCAATACCTTGTAACTCTTTATTTTTCAAAGTATACAAATTTTGTGCAGTTGCATAAATTCTTACAGATGATATAAAACTTTTACTAAACTTACTCATAGGAAAATTATACCCAAAAGTTACATTCTTCAATCTAGCAAAAGAACCATCCTTCAATTGTCTAGTTGAAGCATTTTGAACGGTTCTAAATGTAGGAGAAGTAGGATTTGGAGTAAATGCATCATCTCCAGATTTTTGCCACACATTACCTACAACTTCTCTATGATTGTAAGCGTATGTTGCGCGATCAACAAAACGTAATCCATCAACAAATATATCATTCCCATAACTAAAGTTAACTAATGTTGATAAATCAAAATTACCGTACTTCAAGTTATTAGACCATCCTCCTGTAAAATCAGGGTTTGCATCTCCAACAATTCTTCTATTTGCAGTAGAATAAGTAGTAGTTGGATTACCATTTATATCTAACCATTCAGCATGTCCCGTTTCCTTATTAACTCCTAAATAAGGCACTAAGTAAAAAGTATTAGCAGAATATCCCTCAATTGCTCTCTGATAAGTAGAGCCTCCAATAAATTTATTTCCTTGTGCATCTACAGAAGCATCAGAATTTAGTTCTAGTATTTTATTTCTGTTAAAGTTAAAATTTAAATTTGTACTCCACTTTAGTTTTGAATCTCTTAAAACATCAAAATTAAAATCTAAATCTAAACCTTTGTTCTCCATTTTACCAGCATTGATCAAGTAAGTCCTAACTCCATCATTATCAGCTGTAGACAACAATTTATTTAACAATAAATCTGGAAGTCACTTTTCTATAAACATCAACAGCAATTTTAACTCTATCGCTAAACATACCTAAATTTAACCCAAAATCAACAGATTCTGATCTTTCCCATTTTAAATTTGGATTACTAAATCTGTATAAAGCTAAACCAGAAGTTTCATTATAATTTGGATAAATACCACCATTAACACGCTCTCTCCAAGCATAATCTCCAATTCTATCATTACCAGAAACTCCCATATTAGCTTTTAATTTTAATTCACTAATATATTTACTTTCTTTTAAGAAGTTTTCACTGGCAATATTCCAAGCTGCTCCAATTGCCCAAAAATTACCAAATCTATTATTAGAACCAAATCTAGAAGACCCATCTCTTCTAAAAGAAGCCTCTAATAAATATTTTGAATCGTAATCTAAATTGAAACGTGAAAAATAACCATTTAATCTAGATTGAGCGTTAGTATTATCAGTAGTTGATTTTATAACTGCCGAAGTAACATTCAAGAAATCATCAGAAGCAAAAACCGTACCTGCTACGCTAATATCTCTTACTTCCAGTGTTTTCAGCAGTAAAACCTACTAAAGCATTTAAATTAATTTTTTCAGCTAACTTTTTGTTAAAATTTAAAGTATTTGTAAAAATAGTCTTTTGCTGAACGGCTTGATAATCTGGAAGCAGAACCACCTGCTTGATTAATATCTTTTTCACGTCTAAATTCCTCAATTGAAGATCTGTCTAAACCAACTTCTACTCTATAGGTTAAAGGTTTAAATAATTTAAAATCTGCAAATACATTACCCGTTATACGATTCGTAATTAAATCATTTATATTTAACGCTTCTATTGCTACAACATTAGCTATAAAACCTGTACGTTGAAAATTACCATTTGCATCGTAAGGTGTTACATAAGGTTCTTGTAAAAAAGCAGATGTAAACGGAGCATTCACTGAATTTTCAGAAGCAACCCTATCTATTTTAGAAGTAGTTACACCTAAATTCATCCCAACCTTTAGCCAAGAATTTGCCTCTGTATTAATATTAAGTCTTCCTGCAGATTTCTCTAATCCGTTACCTATAATAAAGCCGGATTGTTTAGCATAGCTACCTCCTAGAAAGTAAGTTGTTTTTTCAGAACCGCCTGAAACTGAAACATCTGAACCCATAGAAACTCCTGTTCTTGAAACAGCATTTAACCAATCAAAATTAGTCTCCCCTATATCATCAATCGTAACTCCTGAATTTGTTAACGCTTGAGGAAATTTGGCATTATATTCCTTGTACTGAGACGCGTTCATCATTTTCATTGCATCTGTATAATTTGTGAAAGAAGTAGTAAAACTAACCGCAACTTTAGCATCTTGATTTCTCTTACCCATTTTTGTAGTAATAAGAATAACTCCATTTGAACCACGAGACCCATAAATTGAAGTAGCTGCGGCATCTTTTAATACAGACATACTCTCGATATCTGCAGGATTTAAGTCTGCAATTGGATTTAAAGCCTGACCTCCTTGAGCAGAAGTTAAATTAACATCATTCAATGGCACTCCATCAACAACATACAAAGGTCTAGCTCCTGCCGTGATAGAGGCAACACCTCTTACTTTTACAACGGGTGCAGAACCAATTACCCCTGAAGAAGACACAACCTGAACACCTGAAGTTTGTCCTTGAAGAACATCTTGAACAGAAGCAACAGGAACATCTTTAATTTTATCAGATCCTACAGTTACCACTGACTGAATCATTTTTTTCTTTTCTTGTTTAGCAAAACCTACAATAACGACATCTCCAAATTGTTTTGCATCACTCTGCATCACAGTATTGATTACATTAGAAGCGCCTACCACTTTAGATACTTCTCTCATGCCCATAAATGAAAAAACTAAAGTTTCGCCTTCTTTTGCTTTAATACTATATTTACCGTCAAATCCGGATGAAACCCCACGTTGTGTACCTTTTACTACAACATTTACCCCTGGTAGTGGACCATTTGCGTCTGTAACCACCCCAGTTATTGCTTTCTCTTGAGCGAAAGAAAACTGCATTGTTAACGCTAACAGTAGCGTAAAAATCCATTTGAACTTTGATCTCATATTAATTTTATTTGAGTTAGTTATCCCGCAAACTTCTTAAATATTTCTTAAATTCCCAAATATTATCTATAGATATTCATTTTTTACAAATGTTAAACTTTATAAAGTACCTTTGCAACTTGTATAATTTCTATTAAAACTTATTTATTTACTTTTCAAAAAATCTAAAAATTTAAGCACTTTTATTACTATATAAACTATGTTATCTTTAAAATTCAGCAATTACACAATAGAAGTCGGATGTGACGAAGCTGGTAGAGGTTGCCTTGCAGGACCTGTTACAGCAGCCGCCATTATACTTCCAGAAAATTTTAATATTGATTCTTTAAACGATTCTAAACAATTATCTGAAAAAAAGAGGGATATTTTAAGACCTACTATTGAAAATTTAGCATTGGGCTTTGCGGTAACGCATATTTTGAATGAAGAAATTGATGAAATCAATATTCTTAATGCTTCTATGAAGGCTATGCAGGAAAGTATTTTAAAGTTGAAACAAAAACCTGATTTTATCATTATTGATGGAAACCGTCCTTTATTGGGAAAACTAGGAATCAAAACGCTAACTGGCTACAACTTAAACCATGAAGAAATAGCTTTTTTAAAATCTATACCTAACGAAAGTATTATAAAAGGGGATGGTAAATACATGAATATAGCTGCTGCTTCTATCTTAGCTAAAACGCATAGAGACGAATATATGAATAAAATTCATGAAGAATTTCCAATGTATAATTGGAGTAAAAACAAGGGATATCCTACAAAAGATCACAGAGAAGCTATTGCTAAATATGGGGTCACAAAATACCACAGGAAGTCTTTTAAATTACTCCCTGAACAGTTTGTATTGGACTTATAAATAATTATTTTTTTAGACAAACAAAATCGTAGAAAACTAATTAAGGTTTCAGTTTCACGATTTTGTTTGTTATTTTGAGTCTATAGCGACACTAAATTTGTATTAAACAAATTATTAAAATGTTTTAATATTTTCTTTTTTACTTCTTCTTCATCCACTGGTCTTCCTAACTCAACATGAAGAGAGGTCACTGCCTTTCCTTTTATACCACAAGGAATAATATGATCAAAATACCCTAAATCAGCATTTACATTTAATGCAAAACCGTGCATAGTTACCCAGCGAGAGGCACGAACCCCCATAGCGCATATTTTTCTAACAAAGGGAGTTCCTACTCCTATCCACACTCCTGTTTCTCCTTCGCTTCGTTCAGAGGCTATACCATATTCAGCTAAAGTTTGAATAATAACTTCTTCTAGTAATCGCAAATATTTATGTATGTCGGTAAAAAAGTTTTCTAAATCTAAAATTGGGTAACCTACAATTTGTCCTGGTCCATGATAGGTTATATCTCCTCCTCTGTTTATTTTATAAAACGTGGCTCCTTTTTCTTCTAATTGTTTTTCAGACAACAATAGATTTGATAAATCTCCACTTTTTCCTAAAGTATAAACATGAGGATGCTCTACAAACAAAAAATAATTATCTGTTTCTACTTTTGAATCGTCTCTCTTTAGCATTTTTTGGGCTACAATTTCAGCAAATAAGCTTTCTTGATAATCCCATGTCTTTTTATAATCTTGACATCCCAAATCTTGGAATTTTACTTTTCTACTCATTACTATATTTAATTCTAAATAATTTATTTGAATTGAACTTCTAAATTTAAACATTCTGGGGATTTCACTATTTCATCCCATTTAAATTCTATTGTTACTATTTTTCTATCTTTAGAAAATACCGCGGTTTTATTTGATACGGTTTTAACTTCTTTGGGAAAATGGTATTTTACCACATATTTAGATGCTTCTAAAATCGTTTTATATTTCGCTAAGAAATTAGCATCTATTTTTTTAAACGGTTGATTGGTAGCAATGGTTTTTCTAAAGAATTTTTTACCATCATACAAATAATTCATTTTAACTCCGTTTTCTAACAAAACACTTAAGTTCTCCTATTCGTTGTATTTGTTGTTTTTTAATTGATTTGGTCAATTTTTGAAAGCTTTCCATTCCTTCTATTAACTGTTGTAAATCTGTTACGGATTTAAAAAATGTTTCTAAAGAAAATAGCAATTGTTTTTTTCTTGATTAATTTGTATTCGCATCAAAAAATTTTCGCTTTTTCGAAATTTAGATTGTTCTTCTATACTGAGTTTTGCTATACTATCTTTTTTTTCTTCTAGCAATTGTTTGAAGGTAAAAACTGAATCTATTGTTTTTACTAACTTTGAACTATCTTTTGGCATCATAGCTATCAAACTAGATCCATCTATAGCAAAAGCATATTTTCCTGATCCGTCTTGATTTATTTCTATTTCTTCTGTAAAAACACAACTTGTTAATACAACTAGGGGTAATAATAAACATAAAAAACGTTTCATCTCATTTTCTTTTTGCCAAAGATACAGATTCTAAAACTCTCAAGAAATCAATATTTTTCAAATAAATCACAAAAACAAATAATATAGTTATGCAATACTTGAATTTTAAACTTTTAAAACTTTTAAACTTTTAAACTTATGGTTATCTTTGCTGTCTTTAAAAAATTAATGTTATGCAACTTTCAGAACAAGAAATCATCAGAAGAGAAAAGTTGACCAAGTTACGTGAACTTGGTATCAATCCATATCCCGCTAATTTGTATCCAGTAGATCATACTTCGAAACAAATAAAGGAATCTTTTGAAGAAGGTAAGAAGGTTGTAGTAGCGGGTCGTTTGATGAGTAACCGCGACCAAGGAAAAGCTTGTTTTAGTGAAATTCAAGATAGCGAAGGACGAATTCAAGCATATTTTAACCGTGATATTATTTGTTCTGGAGAGGATAAAACCTTATACAATACAGTTTTTAGAAAATTAGTTGATTTAGGCGATTTTATAGGAATAGAAGGTGAATTATTTACTACACAAGTAGGCGCACAATGTATTCGTGTAACGAACTTTACTTTTTAAGTAAAACGTTACGTCCTTTACCAATGCCTAAAACAGACGAAACGGGAAAGGTTTTTGACGAATTCATAGATCCTGAACTACGTTACCGTATGCGTTATGTGGATTTGGTAGTAAATCCACAAGTAAAAGAGGTATTTGTAAAAAGAACGAAACTCTTTACTGCCATGCGTACATTTTTTAATAACGCCGGTTACATGGAAGTAGAAACGCCTGTTTTACAGTCTATCCCTGGAGGAGCGGCAGCACGCCCATTTATCACACATCACAATAGTTTAGATATTCCTTTATATATGCGTATTGCTAATGAGTTATATTTAAAGCGATTAATTGTAGGTGGATTTGACGGCGTATATGAGTTTTCTAAAAACTTCCGTAATGAAGGTATGGACAGGACTCATAATCCAGAATTTACCGCTATGGAAATTTATGTAGCGTATAAAGACTACAACTGGATGATGGCGTTTACTGAAAATTTATTAGAATACTGCGCATTACAAGTTAATGGTACTACGGAAGCTACTTTTGGTGAACATAAAGTAAATTTCAAGGCTCCTTACGCCCGTGTTACAATGACTGATGCGATCAAACAATTTACAGGTTTTGATATAACGGGTAAGACTGAAGAAGAATTACGTGAAGCAGCAAAATCTATGGGCATTGAGGTAAATGACACCATGGGTAAAGGAAAATTAATTGATGAAATATTTGGCGAAAAATGTGAAGGTAATTTCATTCAACCAACTTTTATTACGGATTATCCAAAAGAGATGTCTCCTTTAACTAAAGAACACCGCGATAATCCTGATTTAACGGAACGTTTTGAGTTAATGGTTTGTGGAAAAGAAATAGCCAATGCTTATTCAGAACTAAACGATCCTATTGACCAGCGAGAACGTTTTGTCGCGCAAATGGAGTTAGCCCAAAAAGGAGATGATGAAGCCAATGGAATTATTGATGAAGATTTTTTACGAGCTTTAGAATATGGAATGCCTCCTACTTCGGGATTAGGTATAGGTATGGATCGTTTAATTATGTTCTTAACCAATAATGCGTCTATTCAGGAGGTATTATTCTTCCCTCAAATGCGTCCAGAAGTAAAGCCATTAGCTATAAGTGATGATGCAAAGACTATCGTTGAATTACTAAAAGTTGAAGACAATCAAACTTTAGCTCTTTTAAAAGAAAAATCAGGATTGAGTGGCAAAAATGGGATGCTTCGATGAAAGAATTAACAAAAGCGGGCTTGACGAAAGTAGTCGTTGAGGGCGAAAGTAAAACAGTTGTTCTTATATAATTAAACATCTCTTGTATTGCTTTATATTTTATACAAATAGACTGGCAAAAAAGTAAATCATATCGACCATAAGTAGAAATCGCAAAAACTAATCATGTGACTTCCCGTATGGTCGATGTGATAATTTGAATACTAAAACATTTCTTTAGATCGTTTTTATCTATATTCCAGAAGGTTAGTTTTTTATAATCCTAAAAATTGCCGATTCCCCTTCGCTTATAACTTGTAATAAATAAACTCCTTTTTCAAATTTGCTACAATCCAATTCAAAATTTGCCTTTTGAACACGTAATTTCTGAATTTCCTTCCCATCTAATCCATAGACATTTATTTGATCTATCGTTTTTTTATATTTTATTTTAAGATTTTCTTGAACGGGATTAGGACCATAAGAAAAACTTTCTAGATCAAATCCTTTCGCTGCTAAAACATTTGCACTCTGATAGTCTTGCATGGCGTTAGAAGCATCTTGAAAACAAGTAGTAGTATATTGTCCAGAATCTTCCGCAGCTATTTGATTAGGATTTAAGCCTAATATTCCCAAATAATATTTATATAAATCAGAACGTAAAACTACTTTTAGAGTAAAAGCAGTACTAGATGAACCTCTACATTCTAATCCTCCGTTAATAATGTTATTCGTATGAGCAAATCCTTTTAAATACATTTTGTTCATAGTATATTCTCCTATACTTGGCACCCAAAGATCGTGCATAACCTGATGACAAGAAGGTTTAGGCCATTGCGGCATCATCCAAAACCAAATAGCTGATTTAAAAGCTAAAACGCCATCTTGTTGTACTAAATCAGGATTATCTAATAACACATTTTTGTCGTTGTATAAAAACTTACTAAATTGTCCATAATTATAATTCCATGACAATTGAATAGGTCCTCGTCCGTAATATCCTTTTGTAGGATTGGCGGGGTATTCTGTACTGGCTTGACTGTATGCTCCTGCTGAATTAGTTGTATTATATCCTAATTCATGTACAAAATACAATCCCCATTTAGCGTAATCTCCTAAACTTCCTCCTCCTACTGGTGTTTGCCATCCACCTGTGGTTTCTTTTGATATATTCGCTAAAAAGGCGCCTAATTCTCGGGTATTATTTAAGGTGTTGGAGGTATTAACAAAATCTGCAAAATCAACATTAATGACGGTTTCAGCTGTTGTATTAGCATACCATGAAGGGTCTACTTGTGAATAATTATAGACTACTTGCGAAGATTTTTTAGTTATGGTTATGAGTTCTCCATATACACCTTGTTTTTTTCTAATTTTAACCCAATAATCAGCCATTTCGTTACGGGCTTGTATAAAATTATTATAGGAAAAAAAATCTGTGTTATATCCTTGCGGATGCCCAGAAGCTAATCCTGCTCGATTAGGAAATAACGATTCCCATTGGACGTTTGTTAACAAACTTTGTTTATCCGCTATACTTGACAAATTTTGTTGAGAATACAGTAATTGGAAAGAGGCAAAAACAGTTGTTAAAAAACGGAATTTGAGTAATTTAAAATTCATAAATACAAAGATTGGTTAGTTTTATAAAACTAACCAATCTTGATTGTAATACAAAAATTTATTCTTTTTTAATTAATAATTTAATCCCTAAAAAAGTTAATATTAGCAATGTAATAGCTGCAAATGTCATGACTAAATCACGTATTGGTTTTCCTGCCCAATCCATCCATAAAAATTTATGAAGAATTGCAAATGAGTATCCTTCTGTTCTATCTGTTTTCTGTATCACCGAAGCAATTCTAGAAGTTGCTGTTTCTACGAAGTATGTTGTTTTTTCAGGAGTATTGTATGCTAATTTTACGACAGGTAATCGTTTATTTACAAAACCGTATTCCCTATTATCAAAATCAGTTAGAACTTTAATTTCTAGTAGTTCAACACTATCAATACCACACGTTTTAGTTTCTTCTGAGGTTTGATTTTCACAACAAGGAGCGTTTTCTACTGGAAGGATTTTCAAAATAATGGGCTAAAAATTCCGCATATTTCAGATCTAGACCTTTGGCAAGAGTGTTAGATTGTGCATTTAGATATACAACATCTGCTACAGGAGCTAATTTCTTTTTTTCTTTTTGGATTTATCTTGGTCAAAAGATTTAAAATTAGCTTGTAATTGGCAACGGTAATAAATTGTATCTTCAAATTGTATGAGGCTTACATTTTGAAGTTTTGTTTTATTAACGGCAATTTCTATTGGATTTATTTTTATTTTATTGCTATTCAAAACAGGTTCATATACCATATCTTGAACAGGCTTTGGATTCCACTTTTTTGTTAGATGGAATGCTCCACTAAACGCAAATCCAATGGTTAGTAGAGAAAACCACATTCCTAATTTTCGATGGTGAATCCGGGTTTTGTTTTCCGATGAAATTTGTGTTTTTTTAAAAATTTTCCAAAAAAAACCGTATATAATAATTCCTGATAAAGCAGATGCGATAATGGTTCCTAGCAAAATAATCATAAGGATTATTCGTATTTCATTGGTTGTAATAGCATCTAAAAATGACCAATTATGAAAGGTATCAAAAAACCATATAAAAACTTGTCTCGAAAGCGGATTAAAGGTGGCTAATTTACTGGAGGTTGTTTCTACATATACTTGCATATTATCACTTCTATCAAAAGTAATTTTATAAACGGGTAAATAGCGATTTATATATTTGTATTGATGATCAAATTCTGTGAGGTATTCGACTTTTAAAATTTTACTTTGATAATCCTCTAAAAAATATTGTGCTAAATATTGTGCATATTTTTCATCTCCTTTTTCTATTTTTTTGCCATTGGTGGCACTAAAATAAACCAGCGAATTATCTATCAATTTTATCTGATAGAACCAATCATTATTCATTTCAATGAAACGAAAGTTTTTGAAGGTTTCAATTTTTTCTTTTCTCAAAATTTCTTTTAGAGAAACTTGTATTTTGGGTATGTTAATTACCTTTGGTTCAATCCATTCATTTTTTATCTGGGGTTTAAAAAAATGTGCCATAAATGGGTGCATAATTCCTGAAAAACACCACAATATAACGGGAATAAAGGTTATATAGGCTAGTAATTTATGTCCTTTATAAATACGCTTTTTTATTTTTTTATTTATTTTTTGAATAATTGTTTTTATCATTATTGTACAGGGTTTCATGAGTTAAAACTCAAAGTATTATTAATGTCTTATGGGTTTAGAATTTTAGAAATTTCATATTTTTATTGAGTTTATAAGGATAGGTTGTATTGCACACCAAAAACAAAAGTTCTGGGTGCTGCGACTGTATAATTTGCGGAAGATTTTGATGAGTTTCCTCTAGATACATTGTAAGCATATAATTGATCTGTAAGATTTATTATATTTAAATAGGCTTCTATTCCTTTTATTTTGTAGCCTATTCTTCCATTGATTACGTTATATCCTTGGTATTTTGTTGTATTAATTTGATCTTGATAAAAACTTGAAACGTACTGCCACTCTGCTGAGATCCTAAAATTTGGCAACTCTTTTGGATGGTAACTAAGTTCTGAATTAGCTATCCAACGTGGTGCTGAAGGCATTTCTTTCCCATTTAAATTTTTTATTCCTTCTAAAGATTTCTCTGGAAACTCAAATTCTACAAATTGATGTTCTGAGTAAGCACTTCCTATTCTGAGATTAATAGATTTTGAGATGCCATAATTTAATCCAAATTCTACTCCTTTGTGTAATGTTTTTCCCGCAGAGCGATAATCTGTTGAGTTATCTACTAAACGGGTGTTGATTAATTCGTTTTTCCCTTTCATATAGTACAAAGAATAATCTATTTTTAATTTGGTATTTATTAGGGATAACCAACCTCCTATTTCATAATTATAAAATAATGCAGGCTTTAGATCGTAATTAAATTCAGCTGGAACTCCTGTTTTTCCTCCTGTACCTGCTTTGATTTCAAAAATAGTAGAAACACTAGGAGGCGAAAAACCTTGTGAGTAATTAGCGTAAAAACCTGCTGTTTTTAATGGATTATAATTAATTCCTGCTTTAAAAGTGGATTGATTATAATCTTTTGTCCCATTTTTTTACTAATATCATTATAATAATCTAAATTCATTTTATCATATCGTCCTCCTAATGTAAGAACGATATTTTTTATAGGCATGGTTTTTATTTGTGTAAAAACTGCGTAATTGTAGATGGTTCCGTTGTATACTTTTAATCTAATATCTGGTCGTTCTGCAATAAAATCGTATTGCGAAACAATTGTAGTTTCTGGTTTTAGTATAGGTTGTAAATCCGTTCTATACGACTCATAATCAATAGGAGAACGATCTAATAAGCCTCCTACTACTAGGGTTGTATTAAGCCAATTAAACTTTTGATTGTGTTGTGCTACAATACCATAACTGGTAAAATTATTAGAATTAATTTCTCCTGTAGCAGTTTTTTTATCTTCTGAAAGTCTAATAGCATACGATGGATTTTGACCTAATTGGTTCTCTCGCATAAAAGTTGTTAGAGAAGTCATAGTATTCTGATTCCAGTTTAGTTCATAGATTAATTTTGTCCGCAATGCTTTTGATTTTCGGTAAGCAAAATTAGTTTGGCTTTTATAGGTTCTCTCATAAAAATCTTGTTCATTTACACTTCCACTCATTTGGGTATAATATTCTCCATAAAAAACCGTAGCAATAAGTTTATGATTGGGATTAAAAGTATAATCAAAACGCCCATTTATATTATTTTTATCATAGTCTGAATAGGTCATCCAAGCATTTTTTTGAACGGATGATAAGCTGGCAATGTGGTATCCTAACCTACCTATAGTTCCTGAACCCATTGCTTGAAAGCGGTTGAAATGAAATTGATCGCCTTGATATCCTAATTTTAATTGTGGTTTATCAGACGGTTTTTTTGAAATAAAATTAACAGCTCCTCCTACGGCTTCTGGCCCATATAATGAGGAAACAGGACCTTTGACTACTTCTATGCTTTCAATGTTGAATTGATTTATTTCTAATAGTGCATTGTGGTTAAAAACACCTAGGGGACGAATAGGTAAACCGTCTTCTAGATATAAAAAATAAGCATTTGTTGTCATGGGTTGTCTGATGGACATACTATGTTGTTCATTTCCTAAATTAGTCATTAAAACGCCTGCTGTTTTATTTACTAACTCATACACAGCTGTTGCTTTTGTTTCTGTAATTTGTTTTTCTGTGAGTTTAGAAATAGCAACAGGTGTTTCTGTTTTTTTAGTGTGTATTCTACTAGATGTTACAACTATTTCTTCTATCTGGTTGATTTTTATTGTGTCTTGATTTTTCTTATTTTGTGCACATACACTCATAACTCCTAAAAGAGTAATGATCTTTATTTTTATTTTCATTGGAAGATTTTTGTTTTATAGCATACTATTCTTTTTATCCCCAGATTACGTATTGGAAATTTATTACAGATAAAATGATTTTGAATCTAAAAAGGTTCTTCCTCTTTTGTCCTGAATGTAGTAAAACTTCATTTGTGGAAAATTTTGGATCTTTTTTATCTTCTTTACTCTTTTTATTTGCATCATAAAGTCCAATACATAATATGAAATGAATACTATGTTTTTTTAGACTAAGACATAAGATTATGAGGTTTTTTATCTAAAAAAAAAAAACCTTGTTTGTTTTTATCTTTATTTAATAAATAGCTTTTGTAGAGGTCGTTTTTTTTGTATTCTCTAACAATATATTACTTGGTTTTTATTTTTAGATAATTATACCTATTATGCTAACTGACAAGGAAGGTTCAAAAAAAGGATGTATTGTCTAACTTTGTTCTGTCTTTTTCTTTGGTTCAAAAAAAGGAACGAAAATCAGACAAAGTTAATAATATGTTTTCTTCTATTGTGAAATACAAATGAAGCTTTATTAAAAAATATTTTTTTGAAAATCCTCTAAAATAAAGAAGGCGGGTGAAAAATGAGGTTTTCTTTTAAAAAGTTATATAGGTTGGTATATACAAAATGATTTTTTTGAAAATTAAAAATTTTGATGGGTATTAAACTCTCTAAAACGGGATAAAGAAACAAGGTTTCGTGTTCTAGTTTTACTTGTTTTGTGTCTTTTTGAAGTGGTTTTTCTTCTTCGGCTATTTTAGCCATTTGTTTTTGTAAATAACATTTACCATTGCATTTTAATTCAGGTTTATCATTGTTTTCACACAATACGTTGCTTATATAATCATAGTTTATAATATAAGAAACCATAGGTTCTACAGGACGTAGCAAAAATGATAAAACTAATATTAGAAGGGTAAATTTCATTTAGGGTTTGTAACTGATTTTTAAAATTATTTTTTAATGAATGTTGGATCACTTAATGTATTCATGAAGTGAATAAGATTTGTTTTTTCTTCTTCTGTTAATGCAATTTTGTTGTTTTTATTTTTAAGAATAGGATCTAAATTATCTGCATCTAAAACGCCTTTATCAAAATAATCTAATACTTCTTTTAATGAGGCAAACTGCCCAAAACTTCCGTAGGGAGCTGTATATTGTATGTTTCTTAAAGAGGGTACTCGAAAAGCTTGTATGTCTTCTTTTTTTCCTGTTACTCTTGCTCTTCCAACCTCATCTTTATCAGGATTTACAGGAAACCCTATATTTCGAAACGATTGATCTGTAAACAATTCTGTGGCATGGCAATTGGCACATTTTTGTTTAAACGTCTCATATCCTTTTTTTTCATTAGGAGTAAAATCTTGGTCTCTTTTCATGACTTGGTCATATTTACTATTAGAAGAGACTAAAGTGTATTCATATTGTGCAATGCTTTTAAATATTTTTTCTTGTGTTATTTTATCCTCTCCATACGTTTTTTTAAATAGTTCTTGGTACTCTTTGTCTCCTTGTATTTTTGTTATTATTTCTAGAATAGAAGACCCCATTTCTTCTTTCGTAATAATGGGTACGATAGGTTGGTGCTCTAATTCTAATTCGTTTCCATCCCACATATAAAAATTCATAAAGGCTAAATTTTGAATTGGAGGTGTATTACGTAATCCTACTCGTCCTAAAATTCCGATCGCTTTTGTTTTTTTATCTGTAAACGCATTTTCTTGAATGTGGCAACTTGCACATGAAATAGAGTTATTACTACTTAATCTTTTATCATTGAACAATTTTTCGCCTAACTGTACACCGTATTTTGTGGGTTTGTTTTTAAGAAAAAAACCATTCAATAGAGGAAAATACTTAGGTGTTTCTATGAAAATTTCTGGATTATTAAATTCAGAAATAAATGTTGGTTCTACGTCTATTTCTTTGTCCTTAGAACAAGAGTATAAGGTAGATACTAATATTAAAAGTAAAATATACGATTTCATTTTTTTATTTTTTTAACGGTAAATATCGTATGCTTCTATTTTTGGTATTTACTTGATCAACATTGATTCATGATAGGTACTCAATGAACATATTATTTGCATACTCAAACCGTCATATCTAAATGACAAAAAGAGGGGACTCAAAAAAACAATAGTTTCTTGTTTTTGATTATAGTATAAAACTATTACTCACGTTATTTTATTTCTCTTTATAAGTAAAACAAAACGTTTGTGTTCTTTTGGATCCCCTCATATTAATCTTTAATTTTGAACTTTACTAACAGAAAACATACCTGTAACATTTGTTGTACCATTTCCTCCTATATTGTTTACAAAACGCATCATTTGTACAGCTGAATGAACACTTGGGGTTGCATTATTATCATTTTTATCATTCGTTATCAGCGTTATTTTTTCTGTTCCGCTTAATAACTTATCAAAATCAGCATTTATAATAATTTTAGGGTTCATTTTATTCACAATTGCTTGTACTGGAAGATTCAAGGTAATATCTCTATAAGCATCTACTCCTTGAACAAAATTTTTGTTGGGATCTTTTTTTCAGTACTTCCTGTATGAATTGAAAGAGGTTTGTTTTCATCACTATAATAACCTTCAATTTTCACAAAACGATAACCTGCTCCCCATTCCCACATCATTTGTGTTTTATTTTCTCCAGCGTTAGCAAAAATTTAGGGAATTTTGTTTGATCTACTTTATTCAAATCACTTTTTACTCCTAAGCCAAATTTAATTTGTTTATAATTACCATAAGGGATTTTTGATAAAGTATAACTTAGTGTTTCAGGCTTTGATTGATCTATTACAATAGCTCCTAAATCAAGATTTGATACGTTGTAAGGCACTTCTGTACCATCTTCTTTTATCAGTCTTATATTACTAACTACATACTTTAACTCTTTAAAGAGGTGTTTTTGGTTGTTTACTGAAACGTTCGTTGTTACAGCGGTTGAAGTAGGTTCTCCAAGTACAATAGGGATACTTTTGAAGGTGTTTTCAAAAACCAATGTTACATCATTAGCAAATGTGTTTGGCTCAAGTATTTTTTGATCTTCTTCTTTACTACAAGATAAAAATAAGAATGATGATATAGCTAATAAATAATATTTTTTAAAATTTTTCATAATAATTAAAGTGTTTATTTTTTTTAAAAATTGAGTTTTAACGAGATAAAAATATTTCGTCCCATTCTATTAATATTTCCCCAATCAGCATACGTGCTATAATTTTCGTTTAATATGTTTTCTGCCCCTGTTTGCAATGTTATTTTGTATTCATTAAAGAGAATTGCATAATCTACTGAGGCTCCCCATAATAGGTATTTAGGTGTTTGATCTTCACCGTATAAAGAGCTGTAATGTATTTGATCTAAATCACCATTTATAGCTGTTCTTGCTCCAAAATTACAATGTTTATATTGCAGGGAAGTTAGATAACTTAATGGTCTAATGAACGGGAGGTTAATCCCTTTACTATCTATACCTCTGGCGTAAGTTAGTGAGCCTTCCCAACGAATATGTTCTCCTAAGTTATAAAAGGAGCTTACTACTACATTATAAAGTTTTGCATGATCTAAGGAAGTGTACCCTTTCACGCCTATAGATTGGTAATTCATAGGACTTCCTATATTTAGGATTTTGCCCACAATATAATTTTCAATGTAAAAATGGTTAACCTTAGCTTCTAATCCTATAGTAGCATTTTTATAGCCTGCACTTGCATTTACTTCATAGGAAATTTCATTTTTTAAATCTGGGTTTCCTATATAATCGTATCTATCAAAACTATTGTAGATATAATAGCCATATCCTTCTGAAATAGAAGGTGCTCTATGGCCATATCCTGTACCTACAGAAAAATGATACTCTTTTTTCTTGTATTGATAATTTAAATTAAGACTAGGCAAAATTCGATTTTTTTCTTGAGAACTATTTGGATAAAAAATTCTATTAAATTCTATGTATTTAGAAAAGTTGTAATGAGCTCCTAAAGAAACACCAAAAGACAACTGACGTTCTGTTGAAAAATCCCATGAGTTCTGTACAGCTACACTTGCAAATTGTGTAGTTACCCAAGGCCAACTATAGGCAAACATTGTTCTTTTGCTACGGTCCTGTGGGTACATTCTCATTTCTGCAATGGATAAATTAGTATACGCATTGAACTGAAATTCTGAGGAGAGTTTATTAGTTCTCGTGCTTACTTTAGAAAGCAATCCATAGGTTGTACTCCATCCGGGCATATCCATGTGAACCAAATTTTCAGGGCGCGTTGTATCATCCATATAATGCTCAATAGCATTGAAGTATACTTTCGTATCCCATACTTTGATTCGTTTGTCATCAAAAAGCTGTTTATAAGCGGCTGATGTTATTAGGGTTCTTGAAAGGTATAAATCCATAGGCAAGGCAGGAAATCCTACATTTTTTGCCATATCAAAAACGACATCCGCTTTTAAAGATGAAAGCAATCCTGTTTTATAAGCTAAACCTAATGAGGAGTTGAATTTAGAGTATTGAGAATGTTTTATTTCTCTATTTTTACCATCAAAATAATTACCTGCTTCTCTATAAGCGATACTTCCATCTAACACAAATTTGTTGTTTGTAAAAGCTATATTTCCCAAATTAAAAAGCTGGTGGTTATTGGATTCAAATCCTCCTTGAAAACTGCCTACTATTTTTGTTTTTTCAGTAAAAGAGCTATTTTTTCTAACTAAATTGATATTTCCTGCAATAGTGGATCCGTGTAATCCTCCTTGTTGTCCTGATTTGATATCAATAGTAGCTAAATTATTTACTTCTAGATAGGAGGTAACAGGGTCCATTTTATCTGTACAGGCTCCAAAAATGTGCATCCCATCAATAGTAATTGTGGAACGCTCGCTACTCATATTGTTTAATAATGGTTCCCAAGCATACGCACCTCTTTTTACAAAAGATATCGTATGAGATGATGCTAGAAATTCGTCTATTGAAACTGCCAATTTTAGATCTGTTTCGATCTTCTTTTTTTCTGAATTTTTTTCAAATAAATTTCTTTTATCACTTTTACTGAATCCTTATTAACCTCTATACTTTGTGCATTTGTTAAAAAGCAAATACTAACAAATATTGGTAATCCTATTTTTTTCATAAGGTCTTAGAATAGAATATCAATAAAAAGAGAGCTCTTTAATCCTTGAACTCCAGGAGTAAAGTCTTCTGAAACATTGGTTCCTTTTATTACTTTTCCGTTTGAGTCTAATAATATCATATTGAGCGTCCAATTGCCCGTCATAGTATAGTTAACTATACCGTGATAGAAACCGTCTTGTTCTTGTGTCAAATCTTTATTATTAGGAGACGAATGATTGCCCATAGAGGGTTCTGGCATTCTTGGATCTAACTTTAACGTATGATTCCTAACTTCCGTAAAAGAATATTCATTGGGTTCCGAAATTGTAGGTTTATTGTATTTATAAATTCCTGCAATTAGTGTGTTTTCTGCTACTTTAGGTTTTTGTGGGGCGACCAAAGCTATATAATATTTTTCGCCATCATTTCCCGTAAAAGTGGTCATACCTAGATTTTTATTCTTTTGAGGAAGAACTGAAATCGTTTGGGTACCGCTCATCACTTGGTCATTGATTGTCATTTTAATATTTATTTGCCAAGTTCCTTCTTTATTTTCATCAGTAAAGACAGAATACCCTGCAAAATATTCTTCTGCTGGTTTGTACTTCATATTATATTGATGAGGACAAGATGATTTTGTATCATTTGCCAATGTTATAATTGGTAAAAAAGATACTGAAGTAGGAACTACTGTTTTATTTGTATTGAAATCAAAAACTTTTACATGAATTTCGTTGTATCCTTTATAAAAAGTTCCGTTAAGTGCTTCAATACAAATATTATAATTACCTACCTTTAAAGAAGTAACTTCTCTAAAAGCAGCGTATTCAGTTACCACAGTTGCTATTTCTGCTTCATAATCTGTTTTTTCCAATGTACAAGAAGTCATTGTATAAACTAATACAATACTCCAATACTTTAGAAATTTCATACTTTCTTAAATGATTATTTTTTATGCAAAGCGCAAGTGAACAGTGCCAAAATGTTATAGCATCTGTACGCGATTAAAAAAATTGGGACGATAAATAATTATCTAAAAATAGGCGGTTTGAGGATACTACATTTAGTAAGAAGTTGATACCAATTTGTATAATTACTAAATGGGTGAATTTGTATATCAATAGGTTTTATAAATTCAAACTCAAAAATACTTTGACAAAATAGTATTTCATATCGTTCTGAAAGGTTATTTTTTTTATCTGGTGTGGTTTTTTCAGTTTCAGAAACTTTTGCCAGCTCTTTCATTAAGTGACACTTTCCATTACATTCTAACGTAGGTTTATCTTTATTTACACACAATACCTCAGCTATGTAGTTGTAATTTACTACATAATCAATAACTGGCATTACAGGACGCAACAGTATTAAAAAAGCCAATATGGTATATAACCCTTTCATTATTAAAGTACAAATGTATACAATTTAGATAAGCTTTACTAAAAAACAAATTTGGTTTTCTTTTTTATGATCAAACACAATCGGTTTTTTAATAAAACTTAAATGCGATAATTCTTTTTTTATAAGGTAAAACAAATGTAAACCAATCTTAATTAAACCCTTATGATATTTATCATTTAACAATTTGTTTTTGAAATAATATTTTTTTTACGTTATATTCTACTTTTTATATTTGTAAACTCATACAATTCTATTTATTTTTAAAATTTTATACTATCACAAGTACAACCTATAATCCTCCAAACCTAACAAAGCTTCCTACAATTAACATACTTACACCAATAAGTGTTATCAGTAAAATGTGAACAGCCATTAAAATAATGGTTTTAGAAGTTAACTTAGGAATAATGAATAGTCGTGCATGAATGGCTAGAACTAAAGTTAACATGAGCAAACATAATTTGATTGATATCACTCTTTCAATATTCGATTCAAAAGAAAACCAGCTTGTTAGTGTAACATTGTATTGATAGGCCATTAATACGCCTGTTCCTACCAAAATCAATAAAGCGGGTAGTCCTATAGGTTCATACTGTTTTTCAAAATTTTTAATAATTTCAACGTCTTTGTTTTTTAAGGCTTTTGGCAAATATCTAATGAGTAAGATAAGATGTCCTCCTACCCAAACACTAGCAGCTAATAGGTGGATTATCAATAAAAGATGGTGTGTCATATCGTATTATTTTAGATTGAATGGGTTCTTATAAATCTTTGTTTTTGAATTTTCTTAAAGAAATTACAAAAGGTATAAAAGCCCACAAACAAAGGAATAAAAAGGAAAACATTACGCCTAATGTCGTTCCAAAAAAGTCTTTAAAAATAGCTCCTGTATAGCCCATCATGGCAGAAGCATCTAGGTGCAATAAAATTTGAATACGAGCTAAATCTATTGGGCTAAATATTGTAATTCCAACCATTGCATTTTCTATTGGATACTCAGAAAATTGAAATAATAAAAAAGAATTATTCCATCAAACAAAATAGAAAAGTATAACCATATCATGATTGCAACACCAATTCCTTTGGCTTTATCTCGAATAAAAACAACACCTAAAAAGGCTAGAGAAATAAAGATGATAGATAGTAAGATCCCCACAATTAACATTAGTATCCCTATACTATCAGGAAAATTTATAAGCAACGGAATTCCTGCTCCTATAAAAAAGGCAGTGGTTAATGAAAGGGATACTCCTAGGTATAAATTAGACCAAATTTTTTTTTCGTTTAATAGGTTGACTTAACAATAGTTCTATAAATTCAGCGCTGTTGTATAAATAGATTGTTGCAAATAAAATAGAAACAAGAGGTACTGTAAATAAAATTACATTTAGGATGGTTAGTATTCCTTTTGACGAATTGTCTTCTAATAAAAAAGAACTCCAACTTAAAATAGATAAAATAATGGTATAGGCTACTATTATTTTATTCTTGTAAATATCTTTTGTAATTATTTTTAGTAACGAATTCATCTTTCTAATTTGTAAAAAGTTTTTGTTTTAGAATTTTTGCAATGGCTTTGCTTATTTTTTCTTCAGCTGTTTGACTTTTTAGTTCATTAATGGTTTTATAGAATTGTATTTCTCCTTCTTGCATAAAAATAATATGCGTAATTAGGTCGTCTAACTCACTTAATAAGTGAGAAGTAATCATAATGAGTTTTCCTTTTGCTTTTTCTTTATTAATTTTTGTTTTTAGGATCTCAGCCGCTAAAGGATCTAGACCTGCGGTTGGCTCATCTAATATCAGAATATCAGGATTGAATAAAAAGGCTAAAACAGCGCTTACTTTTTGTGTAGTTCCTCCTGATAATGTGCCCATTGGTTTATCAAACATTTTTTGAACTTCAAAAGAATGCAATAACTCTTCATCTAATTTGTCTTTTGAATTTCTTAGTTCTTTTATCATTTCTATAACTTCGCCAATGGTTAGTCCTTCTGGATATCGTCCTATTTGTGGCATATAACCTATATTATTTCTGTACAAAAAATCTTTTTGTATAGATTGGTTCTTTACAAAAATGGCTCCCGAATCAGGAATAACCATTCCTAATATTGATTTGATTAAAGTTGTTTTTCCGCAACCGTTAGGGCCTATCAGTGCAACACATTGTCCGCTTTCTAAAGTGATCGACACGTTTTTTAGCACGTTTAATTTTTCGAATTTTTTATTACAATTATCAATTACAATCATAAAAGCAAAGGTTTTGTTTTGGGGTGATTATCAACAAAATTATCGGGTGTAATGGTTGGTAAAACTTTTTCGGATTTATCTAAAAGCATGATCATAAAACTTCTATATAATAGCATTGCTGAAGGTATCCTTTCTGTTAAAACAGCAAATAAACTTAATGGATGATAAGGTACATCTCCTAAACCATCTTTATTTATGTCGTATCCTTCGTATTTGTCCCAATAATTTTTAGTAAAAGTATTCATCACTAAACTCCCATTCGTACTTACATCAAAGGTGTTTTTAATAAAATTATTATCCGTTATAATATTATCCATACAACTGGCTTGAATTTTCATTCCCCATCCATTGTTCTTGAATTGGTTTTTTTTACCCAAATTCGGGAGGTTCCTTCCATGTAAATACCCGAAGTATTGCTAACAAATTTGTTATTGTAGATATAACTATCTGATATTTCTTTTAATAATAGCCCGTAAGCAGAGTTGCCCCAATTTTCTTCGAAATAATTATTAAACATTTTAACGTTTTTAGTAAACATTACGGCTACACCTGCTCCATTGTTTTTAAACATATTTGTTATATAAGCATCATTATGAGAAAACATAAAGTGTAAACCGTAACGAATGTTATTATTTGATCTATTTCTCCAAATAACAGAATTTGTTACAAATTCAAAGTAGATACCGTCTCTATGTCCTTCTATTATATTGCCTATAATTTTTAAATTTTTGCTTTTCCAACAATGAATACCATTCCCTATTAATTGTTCTTTCTGACCATAAGCTTTTATTTTATTATTTTTAATCAGGCAATTTTTTGCATTTTGAATATAAATTCCAAAGAAGTTATTATCTAAAATATTGTTTTCTATAACAACATTTTCTTTGTCATACACTCTAATTCCACAAGGATCTTGAAGTGCGGCAAAACCTGAATTAACTATTTTAAACCCTTTTATGGTAACATTATCGGCATTTATTGAAAAATTTTCGAATTTATTTTCACCATCAATTAGAGGAAAATCTTTGCCTATCAAAACAATTTTTTTGGAAATCATGATATTTCCTTCTCGATATATTTTTTTAGGAACAATAATTGTATCATTGTCTGCGCTCTGCTCTATAGCTTTTTTAATAGAATAGCTAACGACGATTGTTTTTGCTTGCAAATTCTGAAAAAAAATTAAGGCTAAAGCAATTAATATGATTTGTATATTTGAGTTAATTCTTTCCAATTTAGTACATCTGTATGAAGTTTTGATTGATATTTTTTACTTTCTTTTAAATTTGAGAAACAAGCAATATTTCCATTCATTGGGCTTTTAAAATTGATATGTTTTACAAAAAAACCATCGTTTGCAGAAATCATGTTTTTATTTAAATAATCTGACACATATACTGCTTTTATTTTTGTATTCCTAATATATTGAAGCAAACAGGAGAGATCATCAAACTTGTAACATCTTCCTTTATCTGTAATTATCTGACAAGAGAATTGAGGATTTGAAATGGTCATTTTACAAAAATCGCAAGAATCTATATTTAGTTTTATGGGCTGGGGTTTATCAGAACCACACGATAATGAGAAAATAAAACTGAAAAACAATAAAATTCTATATAATACTCTCATGATTGTATATTTTTTTCATTAATGATTATAAAAAACAGTATTATTCCAGCAGTTATTAGCATCCAGCCTCCTTTATCAGGAATAGAATAGGCTCCAAAGTTTAATAACTGTTTATAACCTACTAAGGGAGGTTGATAGCTCATTCCTGGTACTTTTATTGCAGCATTAGGATCTAGATTATGTCCATACTCGTAATTCCAACGGTAAAAATCTATTGCTGATAGAATTACGAATAAAAAAAATAGCACTAAAAAAGATCCCACATATTTTTTTTTATCTAAAAATAGGAGTAGTAGGGAAACTAGTCCAAAGCCTACAATTATAAATGTAAGGATCCTAAATTCAAAAAAGTTTTCTGTATGAAGGGTTGCCATCCCTATATAATGATTTAAACCATTGATTATATCAACATCTCCTCCTATTTTATCAGCATATAATCTTAGAACCAGTCCTTCAGGGTACTGAGGGGCATCTAGTTGTATTTGCCATAGCGGAAAAAAAACGGATCCCATAAAAAGTCCTGACACAATTATTAGAAGTCCTTTTGATACTAATGATACTCTTTGATTTTTCATTTTGAAAAATATTAGCATAATAACTAAAGACTGTCTAAACAATAGGCTTTTATTACTAAGTACTATACACTTAGACAGTCTTATAAGTAATTTTATTTTGTATTAGGTAAATTGGTTCCTACACTATAAGTAATGGGTACTTTACTATTGGCGGGAGATACCCTTACATAACCTTGCATTTCTTGATGTAAAGCACTGCAAAAATCAGTACAATACATAGGATACATACCTACTCTCTTAGGGATCCATTGTAAGGTAGCGGTTTCACCAGGCATAATGAGTAACTCTCCATTATCAGCTCCTTTGATAGCAAAACCATGCGGAACGTCCCAATCTTGTTCTAAATTGGTAACATGAAAATATACTTCATCTCCTAGTTTTATTCCTTCAATATTATCAGAAGCAAAATGGGATCGGATAGAGGTCATGTATACATGAACGACTTTTCCTTTTCTTACTACTTTAGCTTCTTTTTCTCCTTTTGTTGCAAAAGGATGCTTATTTTCGGCAATTTTATAATACTTCAATTGTCCGTTATTTCTGATTAGATCTGCTGGTGCTGCTTGTGCATAATGAGGCTCTCCTATTGTTGGAAAATCTAAGATCATTTGCATTTTGTCTCCACTAATATCAAAAATTTGAGCTGATTGAGCCAATTCAGGTCCCGTTGGGAGGTATCTGTCTTTTGTAATTTTATTATAAGCTATTAAGTATTTACCAAAAGGTTTTTTAGTATCTCCTCCAGGAATACATAGATGACCAACAGAATAGTAGGTTGGTACTCTGTCTAGTATTTTTAGTGTTTTTAAATCCCATTTTACAACTTCTGATGATACAAAGAATGTTGTATAAGCATTGCCTCTTTCATCAAACTCTGTATGCAAAGGTCCTAGACCAGGTTTTTGAACCTCTCCGTGCAGTGCTTCTTCATACTTTATTACGTTAATCCCTTCAAATGTTCCTTCAAATTTTTTATGATTAATAGCTGTTATCATTTTATCAAAACTAAATACAGGAACTAAGGCCGCTAATTTTCCTGAACCTACAATGTATTCTCCTGGAAGGGTCTACATCACAACCGTGCGGTGACTTAGGACAAGGGATCATATAACAAATATCTTTTAGTTCTGCTGCATCTAAAACCATAACTTCATTTTTAATTTCTGGAAGTAGCAGAATGTGTTTTATCATTCCATTTATTATGAGCGTATTTTACAGTTTCTTTTTTGGCTTTTCCTGTTTTTAAATATTCTTCTGCTTTTTTCCAATTTACTGCCATTATGAAGTCTTTATCTTTTTGAGAAGCATTAACTTCTAATAGTGTATTAGCTTGCTCTGTATTGTAACAAGAAAAGAAGAACCAACCATGAGATTTTCCTTTACCTGCATGAGATAAGTCAAAATTTACACCTGGTGTTACAATTTGAAAAGCTAAATCCATCTTTCCTTCCTTATCTACTTTAACAAAACTTATATGTCCTTTAAAGTTTTTCTTAAAAGTATTAATTTCAACATCTCCATTTGAATAATCTGCTGGTACACTAAACCGTGTCCCAGCTACTACATACTCTGTATTTTCTGTAATAAATGGCGATGAATGATTACCTCCTGAGTTGGGCAATTCAATTATTTCAGTTGTTTTAAAAGTTTTTAGATCAATACGTGCTATACGAGGCGTATTATTAGCATTTCCAAAAAACCCATCGTCCATCAACTTCACCATTTGTTTGAGATAATTCCGTATGATGCAAATCATCCCAAGGCACAAATCCATTGGAAGTATTCAGCATTGGCTTTGTTTCTTCACTATATCCCCATCCTTTTTCGGGATCTACAGAAAACACGGGAATTACTCTAAATAATCGACCACTTGGCAATCCGTAAACGCTTAATTGTCCACTAAATCCTCCTGAAACAAAATTATAGAACTCATCGTATTTACCTGGTGCAACATAAGTCTTTTGAGCAGCATCACCACTTACAGCATCGCCTGAATTTTTAGGTTTACAGGAAAAAACACCTCCTATAACTAAAATTAACAATCCCAGTTTTGAAATATTTTCATACATGATTTCTATTATTTAACACCATCATTTTTTCGCATATATTCTAAAATATTTCTAGCTTCATCATCTGTCAGACCTTGATTAGGCATTCGTACTAGACAAATTTCTAATTGTGCTTGAAGTTCAGGGTCTTTGTCAATCATTGGATCTGGATTGGTTATAAAGTTCATTATCCATTCTGGTTTTCTTCTTTCCGTTACTCCTTTCCAACCTGGTCCTACTAATTTTTCATCTGTCGTTTTATGACAAGAAATACATTTAACTGCAGACACTTTTTCTCCTTCCAGTTGCTTTTGCTAGGTCTAAAGTTCCTAGTTCAATTTTATCAAACTTTCCTTCTCCTCTATTGGGATCGTATGAAGAAGCGTCTGAATTAGATTCTTGCTTAGTTACTTGTTCTTGTGTTGATTTAGAAAAATCTTCTGTTTTTCCCTCTTTTTTCCACATGAAACTAGGATTGTTAAACCTAAAATGATTGATGAAATTCGTTTCATAATTTTTCTTATTTATAATTACTATACAAATTTCCTACGAACATAATTAATTTCTTATGACCCTAATCATAAAAAGAATAATTGAATTTTTATAAAAAAAGCCCCAAATAGTGTCTAACTTTTTGGGGCATGTCCAGATTATCGGGCTTTTCTTTTTTATAAGTTTTTTGATACTTTATCTATAGCATGAATGGTATAATCTAAATCTTCATAGGTCAAGGCATCAGTAATAAACCATGTTTCATAAGCTGATGGTGCAATATAAACGCCTTCTTTTACTAATCCATGGAAAAAATCTTTAAAATATTGGTTATCTCCTTTTTTAGATGTTTCAAAATCAATTATCTCTGCTTGATCAAAATGAACTGAAATCATAGATCCTACTCGATTAATTGTGTATAAAATATTATTTTTAGTTAATACTTCATGTATTCCTTTTTCTAAATAAGCTGTTTTTTGATCTAAGCGATTAAAAATTTCAGGGTCTTCATTTAATGCTTGCAACATTGCTAATCCAGCGGCCATTGCTAAGGGGTTTCCTGATAAAGTTCCTGCTTGATAAACAGGTCCTAATGGTGCTAAATGATTCATTATTTCATTTCGTGCTGCAAAGGCTCCTACTGGTAACCCTCCTCCTATTACTTTACCAAAACAAACGATATCTGCTTTGATATTAAATAATTCTTGCGCTCCTCCTTTTGCTAAACGGAATCCTGTCATTACTTCATCAAAAATCAATAATGTACCATGAATATCACAAACCTCTCTTAATGCTTGTAAAAAACCTTCTTTAGGGGGTACACATCCCATATTTCCTGCAACAGGTTCTATGATAATGGCTGCTATTTGTTCTTTATTAGCTTCTAACAACGCTTTTACATTATCAATATCATTATAATTGGCTAATAAGGTATCTTTAGCAGTTCCTTCTGTTACTCCTGGGCTATTGGGTGAACCAAAAGTAATAGCGCCACTACCTGCCTGGATTAAAAACGAATCAGAATGTCCGTGATAACATCCTGCAAATTTAATTATTTTATCACGATTCGTGAACCCACGTGCTAAACGAATAGCACTCATACAGGCTTCTGTTCCTGAATTAACAAATCGAATTTTATCAATATTAGGTACCATAGAAACCGCTAATTTTGCTATTTGTGTTTCTAATTCGGTAGGCATTCCAAAAGAGGTTCCTTTTTGAGCTTTTTCTATTACGGCTTTTACTACGGGTTCATAGGCATGACCTAAAATCATAGGTCCCCAAGAGTTGATATAATCTATTAACCGATTACCATCTTCGTCATATAAATAAGCTCCTTTGGCTTCTTTAACAAAAATAGGGGTTCCTCCTACATACTTAAAAGCGCGTACAGGTGAGTTAACTCCTCCTGGAATAACTTCTGCCGCTTCCTGAAATAACTGACTGCTTCTTTGATAAATCATTTTTTTCTAATGTTTGGGTTTAGTTTTACTTGAAACGGAGTACTCTCATTATGCCTGAATATTCAATTCTGAATTAATATGTTATTTTTAATGATCCACACGCGTATAACGAAAACTATGTTTAAAAATAGCCTTAAGGCTTCTAAAAAATTATTAATATTTGTCCGATAGCTATTGCGTTATCTACCAAACTGTTTTTTTGACGAATTTGTTCTACTGTTGTATTGTATTTTTTTGAAATAGCATACAATGTTTCTCCTTGTGCTACGATATGGGTGGTACCTGTATTAGGAATTTCTGTTTTAGAATTTGATTTGGTTAAAATTTTCACAGTATCTTTCACTTGAGGAGTTACCTCTTTGGGCATTGCATTTTTTGTTTCCTTTACTGTCTCTTCTGTTTTTGTTAAAGGAATGAAAACAAAACCTAAAACCTTAGAATCATACTCATGAAGTTTATATCGTTCAATAATAGAGATAAGTTTTTCAGGATATTTAGGATCAGTTGCATATCCAGACTTTTTTAATCCATACGCCCATCCTTTATAGTCATAAGGATCAAGTTTAAACAATGGTGCATACCAAGAACGAGAGGTTAAAAACAAGGAATGATCACGATAAGAATGAGAAGGATTTTCATATTTCCTAAAACATTCCTGAGCTGCATCGTCATCATAACGCACAGATTCTCCTGTCCATTCCTTATGACATTTGATTCCAAAATGGTTATTGGCAGTACGACAAAGCGTACCTGTACCCGCACCTGACTCTAAAATTCCTTGGGCAAGAATAATACTAGCGGGTACCTTATGTTCTTTCATATTATTCATAGCAACATCTTTAAATTGTAAGACATAACCATTGACTATTTCAGGGGTAACTTTTACCCGTGAGGTTGCTACTAACTCTTCTGATTTACGAAGATTTTGATCATTTGTAATTTCTTTTTCAGATTGAGTTCCTTTTTTTTGGGTAGTAGAATGTACTGTTTTTTTGGTTGTTTGAATCTTCGGTTTAGAAGTTCCACAACTCACTAAGAAGAGAACTAATAAGAAATGTGTTATTTTTTTCATGAAGTAACTTTATTTTATATTTCTCTAGTATATAACTTAAACGAACTCTTTTAAAATTTGTTTTTATTTATAATATTTTTTAAAAACAAAATTTCAGTTATTCTTTACTTTTTACAATTATTTTAAAAGAAAAGTTCAAAATTATTGATTTTTTAAACTATGAGCATAATCAATTAATGTTTTATTTTTTTTATCTAAGAATTGATTCATTCCTTCTATCCCCTGTAATCCTCCTGTATGAATGGTTAAAATTTTTGCTCCTGATTTAAAACAACCTTTATGAATCATATCTATAACCCCAAACAGCATCTTGCCTGTATATATGGGGTCTAATGGTATTTTTGTTTTAGCATAAAAATTATTTAAAAAACAAATCAATTCTTCCGTTACTTTTCCATAACCTCCGAAATGGTAATCATTTACCATATCCCATTTCTTGTTATTTAATACCCATGATTGTACCTCAGCCTTTAAAAAATCACCTTTTAAGGCTGGAAATCCCAAAATTTCCTGATGGGATAGAGCACTATTAATGATCCCTGAAATAGTGCCTCCTGTTCCAACTGCTGTACATATATAATCATACACTGTATCTGATTCATTAAGAATTTCAGTACATCCTTTAATTGCTAGCTCATTCGTTCCTCCTTCTGGTAACCAATAACAGGTTCCGTATTTAGATTCTATAAAATCTTTAAAATCTACATTTTCTTTATCTCGATATTGCTCTCTGGTTACAAACTCAAATTTCATACCCCATTTTTGAGCAAATTGTAAAGTAGCATTATAACTTATTTCTTTCCAAAGTTCTTCTCCTCTAATAACTCCTAAACAATTTATCCCTTTTTCTTTACAAGCAAAAGCAGTAGCCGCAATATGATTTGAAAAAGCACCTCCAAAGGTTACCAATGTATCGTAATGATTTTTTTCTAAATATTTTAAATTATACTTAAGCTTTCGATATTTATTTCCTGAAATAAAGGGGTGAATTTGATCTTCTCGCTTAATAAAAAGCGTGATTTCATGAGGTAAAGGAATATCTATTTTTTGTATTAAACTATTCACTAGACAAAGGTATATTTTTTTATAAATTAAGCATTTTAGAATTTCTTTTTATTAACAAAGAAAGAAAATTCTTATATTTTTTTAAAAAAAGTAAAAACATAATCTAAAAATCAAATCATTAAAAAAACCTAGTGTTTGTAGTAGTTTCCAATAAAAAAAATTAAACAAAAAAGCTTTATTGTTTGTAGAAAAAAATCGACAAAGGCTTTTTTTGCTTAAAATAAATTGTATATAACTCTAACAAATTCTATTTTTACGATCTACATGCTTAAAATATAAGCAAATATCTCCAAAAAAACAAACATTTATGAAAGAATTTCATACAAAAAAGAAAGGTTTATTTTTTTCTTATATTATTTCTAGTTCTATTTATAGATGAAAATCAAGGACAGGTATCATCATACAACTTTTCAGAAAGTAGCGGAGTATATAATTCTATCTCAGGTAGTGTAGCTATTAATACTGGATGGGACGAAAACGTAGTACCTAATATTCCTATAGGTTTCTCTTTTAATTTCAATAATTCTAATTATACAAATTGTACCGTTAGTAGCAATGGATTCATTACATTTGGTACAACAATACCTAATGGTTCTTTGTATAATCCTATTTCATCAGGAACGGGTTATAATGGTGCTGTAAGTGCGCTTGGAGTTGATATGGCTGATTCAGGAACAAAGGCAATCACTTATTCAACAACAGGATCCGCTCCTAATAGAGTTTTTACTATTCAATGGGATGATGCTAAAAGATATAATAGAAATGGAAATTTTGACTTTCAAATAAAACTATATGAAACTACTAATGTTGTTTCAATTGTGTATGGAATTTGTTCCCCAACTGGCACTACTACAAGTGAAAACATAAATGTAGAAGTGGGACTAAGAGGTGCAACTAATACGGATTTTAACAATAGAAACAAAACCAATCATTCTAGTTGGGCTTCAACAACTACTAGAGGAACCACAAACATCAATACATGTACAACTAACGGTTCAAGTGCGCCATCTAATGGTTTAACCTTTACATGGACTCCCATTCAAATTCAACCTTGTTCAACCCCTACAATTCAGCCCACAGAGCTAACTCTAACGTCTGATAGCTCTACAATAACTGGAAATTTTATAGAAGCAAAGCCTTCTCCTAATAATTATCTAGTAGTACGTTCTAGTACTAATATAAGACCAAATCCAATTAATGGAACTGTTTATACCATAGGATCTACAGCATTAGGATCTAATTATGTAGTCGTAGACACAGATACAAATACGTCTTTTAATGATAGTGGATTAGCAACTAATACAACGTATTATTATTACATTTTTCTTACAATAATACCAATTGCTCTGGAGGACCTAGATACAATACAACAAATCCTTTATCAGGAAATACCAGTACAAGTTTTGCATACTGTATTCCTTCTTCTAATAATAATTCTAGATATATAAATAGTTTAGAATCTATAGGCACTGTAACAACTTATGCTAACAATAATACAGGTTACTCTCCTAATGGCTACGGAAATTACAGACATATTAACTTGTTTACACAGGTACAAGGAGGCGGTGTAAACCTATTGGCAACCTTACCAGATAAGCCCTTTCGTCAGACTATAAGGATATGGATTGATTGGAACAACAAAAATGGCGTTTTTGAAAGTAACGAATTGGTGTACACCACTGGTAGTATATACACGGAGCTAAAAAACACATTAGGTTTTACAATCCCTACCACAGTACCAGCTGGAACATATACTCTCCGAATTAGAACTTTTTCATCTAATGTTTTAGATCCTTGTGGAAATCACGACCATGGAGAAACAGAAGATTACACGATAACAATCTTACCTTATTGTGTTGCTAAAGTTAGTGCTGCCACATCAGGAAGTAGTTGTGGTCCAGGAACTGTTACTTTACAGGCATACGGAACCACTAATATCACGGAATTTAGATGGTATGACTCTGTAACAAATACACTGGAAGGAACTAGTCCAAGTACCATTGTTTCTGGACAAGCTACTACTACTTGGATCACTCCTTTATTAAACACAAGTAAAACATACAACGTTAAGGGGTATAATGGAACATGTCAAAGTTTCTATAATACTTTTGTTAATGCTGAGATAAAATCAACAACTGACATTAATTTAAATGCCTCATCAACTGTTATTTGTGGAGAAAATTCACAAGCAAAAATTACAGCATCTGTTGGAGAAACTAAATTTAATTTACTAACTGAAACATTTTCTGAATCTGACATTTCAGACACCAATTTTCTCGTAACACAAACACTTAGTAATTTCTTTTCTAATGCTACTTGGAAACTATATGTAAGTCCAACGGTTCCCATAAATACAACCGTTTTCAAACCTGCTATCAGTTCAGGAAACGCAGATAATACATTTGCACTCACAACTTCTGACTATTATAATCTTACAATGACCAGTAGAATGACAACTAAAAGCCCTGTTTCAACGGTTGGTTGTACTAGTGCAACCTTAACTTTTAGACATTATTACTCTGATTTTGATAATACAGATACAGCCACTGTTTATTATTCAACACTTGCTTCTCCTGATCCTGCAAATAGTTCTCATTGGACCCAATTAGTACAATATAATTCAGATCAAGGATTACCACATTCTTTTGTATCTGCTAATTATTCATTACCTATTGGCGTTCAAAAACTATCTATAAAATTTGAATACAAAGGTACTTGGGCTGAAGGCTGGGCAATTGATGATGTTTACATAAACGCAACAAAACCTTTTATCCCTAATTATTCATGGAATAATTCATCAGGTATACTATATGTTGACACAAACAATGATAATGTAGGTGATACTCTTTACACTAATCAAAACACATCAACTGTTTATTTTGCTCCTAAGGGTTCTTCTATAGAATTGCCTTCTTGGTCAACATCTGTAGAATCATTAACTCCTAATGGCTGTTTATCTACCATTCCTATTACAATTACCAATAGTACTCGTACATGGAAAGGAACTATAAATGATCGTTGGGATACAGCTGGAAACTGGGCACCTGCTATTATTCCTGACAGTAATACTTGTGTAATCATACCTAGTACCGCCAAAATTAGAGGTACTGAATATACAGGCTATGGAAAAAACCTAACTATAAAATCAAACGGAAATTTAGAATTGCAAGCCAATAATAATTTAATTATTACAGACTGGATGGATATAAAAGGAGGAGGAATTTTTAATGTTCGCAACAATGCTAATTTTGTTCAAAGAAATGACAATCCTTCTCCTCCTAATTCTATTTCAGGTACTTTTACTATGGACAGAACGGCTACTGGCTTAAAACTATTTGATTACATATACTGGTCTTCTCCTGTAAACAATTTCCCTATTACCAGTGTCTCTCCAGATACACCAACTAGTAAAATTTTTCATTGGGTAACAGACCATCCTAATCCTAACGGTTTTGGTTTTGGCAATTGGTTTAACACAACTGAAAATATGCAACCAGGCAAAGGGTATATTATTAGAGTGGCTAATAACAACCCTACTTTTTCAACCACCTTTACTGGAGCACCAAGAAATGGCATCATTACAATACCTATTAAAAGAGGTCCATATATAGGAGCAGACTATAAAGGTACTACTGGACGTTATATAACTAATTTAGATGATAACTTAAATTTAATTGGTAATCCATATCCTTCTGCTATAGATGCTATCAAATTTTTAACCGAAAACGAAGCACTATTAGAAGGAGGAATTCAAATTTGGACACATAAAGGAACTATATCTAAAAACAATGCTTCTCCTTATTATCAAAATTTTTCTAATAACTATTCATATAGTGATTATTTAACCTATACTAAACTAGGATCCAGTCTAGGAAGTAGTACAGGAGCAGATACAGGATTTAACGGAAAAATAGCTGCGGGACAAGGATTTCTTATAAAAATGAAAGATGGTAACCCTTTAACAAACAATATCATTTTTAAAAATAGTATGCGCATTGACAATTCAAATAACGCTTATAATAACAGTCAATTTTATAGAACAACAGACAACAAAAACGAAAGCCAACCCAATCGAATTTGGATTGATTTAGTAGATAGTAACTCTGCTAGTAGTACTTTTCTAATAGGTTATGCAGAAGGTGCCACTCCAGAAAAAGATTTTCTTTTTGATGCTAAAACTGATTATGAAGCACCTTTAAAGGCTTTTTCGCTACTAGATAACGACGCATATATCATTCAAGGAAAAGGAATATTTGATATAAACGACAAATTTAATATTGGCTATCAAGTACCTACAAATGGCTCATATAAGTTTGCTATATCTGAAGTAGATGGTCTTTTCAAATCTACTAATCAAAAAATATATCTAGAAGATTTATTAACAAATACAATTCATGATTTAACTGTAAGTCCTTATTCATTCAATAGTGAAACAGGAATATTTAAAGGACGTTTCATAATTAAATACACAAAAGAAACATTATCTAACAATAATGAAGAATATAATAATAGTGTCGTTATTTACGGAACTAATGAATTACAAATTAAATCAGAGTTATTCAATTTAAAAAATATTGAAATCTATGATATTTTAGGAAAAACTTTATTTCAAGCAAAAGAGATCAACCAAAAAGAATCCTTACTTCATTTAAAAAACACCCAAAATATAATCCTCGTAAAAATAACGCTCGAAAATGGCGCAATAATAACAAAAAAAGTAATTTACTAAACATATTTCAAAAATGCCCAAAAAGACCTCCTCCCTAAATAGTTGAGGTCTTTCTCTTTTCTATAAGCCTCTCTTTCAAATGATATATTATAATACGCTTGTTGCTTATCTCTAAATTGCACTAACCGAAACAAATATTCTAATCCGTACCAAATAAAAAACAACAAAACCAACATTTCTTTTTGCTGATGGAGATGAATTCTTTCATGATTCATAAAATACGGATCTCTTTTATCTTCTTTCTTCCTCATAAAAACAAATGGAAAAAAAGTAATTCCACGAAATCTTCTAGGTGTTAAATATTTAGATACTATAAAAAACATATATACAAATTTGATAAATTTGTACACATGAACAATGATTTAAATCCAAATAATTTAAAAGAAGGAGAAGATTTTTATTACACCCCCAAGGATATAAATGTTTTACAGAAAAATACCATTTAAAACGAGGCTATTGTTGCAAAAGCGGATGTCGCCATTGTCCTTACGGATTTGATAAAAAAACAGGAATTATTAAGAAAACCAATTAATATCCACAATTATTCTAAAACTTAAAAACACACCATAAATACCGCTTATTGCTTACAGCATAAAGCTTAAAGCTAAACAAAATGACATTTCAAGAACAAATAACACAAGGAATTCCAAACGTTTTACCACAAGCAAAAACGTATGAAACACAAATTAATCACGCTCCAAAGCGTAAAGAAATATTAACCGAAGAAGAAAAAAAATTAGCTTTAAAGAATGCTCTTCGTTATTTTCAGCCCCATCAGCATGCTGAACTAATTCCTGAATTTAAGGAAGAATTAGAAAAATACGGACGTATTTATATGTATCGTTTACGTCCTGATTATGAGATGAAAGCTAGACCTATTACTGATTATCCTGGTAAAAGCCTACAAGCAAAAGCCATTATGCTTATGATTCAAAACAATTTGGATTATGCCGTAGCGCAGCATCCACATGAATTAATCACTTACGGTGGTAATGGCGGTGTTTTTAGCAATTGGGCTCAGTATAGATTAACGATGAAATATTTAGCTGAAATGACTGATGAGCAAACACTAGTCATGTATTCAGGACATCCTATGGGGTTGTTTCCTTCCCATAAAGATGCTCCAAGAGTAGTCGTTACAAATGGCATGATGATACCCAATTACTCCAAACCTGATGATTGGGAACGCTTCAACGCTTTAGGAGTAACTCAATATGGTCAGATGACAGCAGGAAGCTATATGTACATTGGTCCCCAAGGAATTGTACACGGAACAACCATTACCGTTTTGAATGGATTTAGAAAAATCAATAAAAATCCAAATGGAGGCTTATTCGTTACCTCTGGATTAGGAGGAATGAGTGGTGCTCAACCAAAAGCAGGAACAATTGCAGGATGTGTAACCGTTTGTGCAGAAGTAAATCCTAAAATAACCAAAATACGTCATGAACAAGGCTGGATTCATGAAGTTCATGAAGATATAAACATTCTAATTACTCGTGTTAAAAAAGCATTAGAAACCAAAGAAATCGTGTCTTTAGCCTACTTAGGAAACGTGGTAGATGTATGGGAACGTTTTGATGAAGAAAACCTACATATTGATCTAGGTTCAGATCAAACATCCCTACACAATCCTTGGGCAGGTGGTTATTATCCAGTAGGCATCTCATTTGAAGAAGCCAATGAAATGATGGCTAACAACCCTGAACAATTTAAAATAGAAGTTCAAAAAACATTACGTCGTCACGCAGAAGCTATAAACAAACACACCGCAAAAGGAACTTACTTCTTTGATTATGGAAATGCGTTTCTTCTAGAAGCCTCACGCGCAGGTGCTGATGTTATGGCTGAAAACCCAACTTTAGGTAAAGAGTTTAAGTACCCTTCCTATGTTCAAGATATCATGGGACCTATGTGTTTTGATTACGGATTCGGTCCTTTCCGTTGGGTTTGTACATCTGGAAAACCCGAAGATCTACAAAAAACAGACAACATAGCTTGTCAAGTTTTAGAAGAAATGATGCAAAATTCACCAGAGGAAATTCAACAACAAATGGCGGATAATATTCAGTGGATTAAAGGTGCACAACAAAACAAATTAGTTGTAGGATCACAAGCACGTATTTTATACGCTGATGCTGAAGGTCGTACTAAAATTGCACAAGCATTCAACAACGCCATTAATAAAGGAGAAGTTGGCCCTATTGTATTAGGTCGTGACCATCACGATGTGTCAGGTACTGATTCCCCATATCGTGAAACATCTAACATTTACGATGGGTCTCGATTTACAGCTGATATGGCAATCCATAACGTCATAGGCGATAGCTTTCGTGGCGCCACTTGGGTTTCTATACACAACGGTGGTGGTGTAGGCTGGGGAGAAGTAATTAACGGCGGTTTTGGTATGTTATTAGACGGTTCAAGCGACAGCGATAGAAGACTAAAATCCATGCTTTTCTGGGATGTTAACAATGGTATCTCAAGAAGAAGTTGGGCAAGAAATGAAGGTGCTATTTTTGCTATCAAAAGAGCAATGGAACAAGAACCTTTATTAAAAGTGACCTTACCTAACTTAGTAGACGAAACACTCTTATAAAACCAGATATTTGCTTTGGTATATTTTTTGTTGTAATTTTATAACAGTCTCTTAAAATTTTCAATATTATGAAAACGATAAAATTACTAGTACTACTCTGTTTTTTCATACTTACAGCATGCAGTTCTGTATATGTAAATACGGACTATGACAAAAGAGCTCATTTTGATCAGTATAAAACTTTTGCCTATCTCAAAAGCGGAATTGACAAAGCTGAAATATCAGATTTAGACAAAAAAAGAATACTTTATGCTTTAAATGAAACTCTAATATCCAAAGGTTTTACAAAATCTGAAAATGCGGATATACTCATCAGCTTTTTCACAAAAGAAAAAGAACGTATAGACTACTACAATAATTGGGGATGGAATATGGGATGGAATAATCCCTGGTGGGGTGCTGGTATTAACTATTCAATGCCTATTACATCTATAGAAGGAACACTAATTATTGATATTATAGATGCCAAAACCCAAGAATTGATCTGGCAAGGAAAAGGCTCTGGATATTTAACAGACGATGTAAATAAAAAGGATGCTCGCATTAAAGAATTTGTATCCAAAATACTTGAAAAATATCCCCCTCAAATAAAGAATTAAATAAATGCTCCTTCATCGGAGCATTTATTTTTTACTAACATTTATCATTTTTTAAAAAGCATCAATTAAATACCTTTGTCTCAATTATGTACATAAAATGAAAGACATCCAAAACCGATCCGATATAGAACTATTAGTCAATACTTTTTATGAAAAAGTAAAAGTCGACACCCTAATAGGTCCTATTTTTAATGGCATTATAAAAGATTGGACTCCTCATTTAAACAAAATGTATAATTTTTGGGAAACCGTACTACTAGAAGTACATACTTATTCTGGAGCTCCTTTTCCTCCTCATGCTAAAATGCCATTAGAAGAAATACATTTTAACCGTTGGATAAAACTGTTCAATACCACAGTAGATAATCTATTTACAGGAAAAAAAGCAGATGAAATTAAATGGAGAGCTAGTAAAATGGCTGAACTATTTCAATATAAAATTGAATACTTCAAAAAAGCCAATCATAGCCCCCTTTTATAGCATCATCAGTATTTTAAATTTTAAATTCGTTACAAAAAGGCTTATTTTTGCTCAAATAACTAATTAAAATATGGAAACTCATTTTGAAAGCAATCCCTTAATCGACCGATTACCTCAACATTTGAAACAATTTATAATTCCTCAAAATTATGAGGACTATACCCCTATTAATCAAGCGGTGTGGCGTTATGTAATGCGTAAAAATGTAGATTATCTTTCAAAAGTTGCTCATGAATCTTACTTAGAAGGCCTTCAACAAACAGGTATTGACACAAACAACATTCCTAATATGTATGGAATGAATCGTATTTTAAAAGAAATAGGATGGGCAGCAGTGGCTGTAGATGGTTTTATTCCTCCCAGTGCTTTTATGGAGTTCCAAGCTTATAATGTATTAGTTATTGCATGCGATATACGTCAATTAGAACATATAGAATATACTCCTGCTCCTGATATTATTCATGAAGGAGCTGGACATGCTCCTATTATTGCCAATCCAGAATATGCAGAATATTTAAGACGCTTTGGAGAAATTGGATGTAAAGCCATTTCCTCTGCAAGAGATTACGAACTATACGAAGCCATACGCTTACTCTCTATTCTAAAAGAAGCGGAGAACACCCCAGAAGAGGAGATACAAAAAGCCGAAGAACAAGTAAATTTCCTTCAAAACAATATGGGAGAACCCTCTGAAATGGCTCAAATCAGAAACTTACATTGGTGGACTGTTGAATATGGTTTAATAGGAACCATCGAAAATCCTAAAATATATGGTGCAGGATTACTCTCTTCAATTGGTGAAAGCGAATGGTGTATGACAAATAATGTTAAAAAAATTACTTATGACCTAACTGCTGCAAACCAAAGTTTTGATATTACAAAACCTCAACCACAATTATATGTAACACCTGACTTTGCCCATTTGAGCTTAGTTTTAGAAGAGTTTGCAAACAAAATGGCATTACGAACAGGAGGTTTATCAGGCATGAAAAAACTCATAAATTCAAAAGCTTTAGGAAGTATTGAGCTAAGCACTGGTTTACAAATTTCAGGTATCTTTAGTAACGTAATAGAAAACGAAGGAAAACCTGTCTATATTCAATCAACAGGCAAAACAGCTTTATCTTATCGTGAAAAAGAATTAGTAGGACATGGAACCCAACACCATGCAGAAGGCTTTGGTTCACCAATAGGCAAACTAAAAGGAATTAATCTTGCTATTGAAGATATGAGTCCACGTGACTTAAGAGCTTATGATATTTACGAAGGAAGACAAATTACATTAGAATTCGAAGGAAACATAAAAGTTACAGGTGAAATTATCACAGGTACACGCAACATACAAGGTAAAATATTAATTATTAAATTTAAAAACTGTACCGTCACACATGACAATCAAATTTTATTTCAACCTGAATGGGGAATTTATGATATGGCAGTAGGAAAAGAAATCATATCCGCTTTTTCTGGCCCAGCAGATGTAAACAGTTTTGATATGATTAGCCACGTTCCTTCCAGTAAAACTATAAAACAACAAAAATCAGCCGAACGAGAAGAGTTAGAAGGATTATATAGAAATGTTCGAAATCTTCGAGAAGAAAGAAATACAACCATAACACTTCAAGAAATTTTTAGTATTTTAACAAACAACCATCCAAATGATTGGCTACTAGCAGTAGAAATTGCCGAAATAGCACATAAACAAAATCATAATGATTTAGTAAATAAAGTATTAAATCATTTAGAAAATGTTAAAACTCGTAAACCAGAAGCAAAAAAACTAATTCAAAATGGCTTAGACCTAATTTTAGAAAAAGTTTCTTTCTAATGTAACTTTTGTCACACAAAAATAATTTAAGACCCCATACATTTGATCAAAAATCAAAAGGTATGGGCTTTTTTAGCTTTCTAGGTTTCAATAAAAAAAACAATTTACAAGAATTCATAGCCAAAGGAGCAATCATTATAGATGTAAGAACGCCTGCTGAATACGCTTCTGGACATATCCCAGGATCAAAAAACATCCCTCTTGATAACATCAAAGAACAAATAGAAAACATTAAAAAGTTAAATAAACCTGTAATTGCCTGTTGTCGTAGTGGTATACGTAGCAGTCAAGCAGTTTCTATACTTAAACAACACAATTTTGAGTGTATAAACGGCGGGAGTTGGGATAGTTTACAACATAAGCTATAATTTTCTTCATATCAAGATACCACATTATTAGTTTTTTTTGGAAACAAAAGAGGCTGTCCTAAAAGGGCAGCTTTTTTTATGCCGCAAATTCACGATATTGGTGATTGCTAGTAAAATTTAATTTTTCAAAAACAATTAGAAGGCAAAATCGAGTCATATAGTTGTATGTTGAGCAAGAACGAGTTGTTTTAAAAGCTTTTTTCATTGAATCTGTAGTTGTAGCCACCATTTTTCTGAAATTATGACCAAGCGCCATTAGTAGAAACTCCATTTCTACCATTTCTAACCCAAAAAATGTAAACCGATTAAATTTATTGTTGTTTTTTAGTTGTCCGAATACTGCCTCTACTTCAACAGGTCTTTTACTTCTGTGTTTGTGTCCTTTTTTTGAGTTTAGTAATTCTTTAGCTTCGTTTTTTAGGCAATTTAGAGGGTGATTGACTTCTATTTTTCGATTCCCTTTTGCTTTGTGGCATAAACTTCTCAATGGGCATCCTTCGCATCGTTTAGCTTGATAATAAGTCACTTCTGATTCATATCCATTGCTAGAGATTCGCTTACCTATTCCTATGTTTTCCATTTTTTGCCCCATAGGACAGATATAGAAATCGTATTGTTGATTGTAAAATAAATTTTGCACTAAAAAGGATTCTCTTTAAGTTTCTTTTTCTGCTCTGCATGAAAATAATTGTACTTTACAAAGGGCTCAATTTGCTTGTTTTTAAGCATTTGGTAATTTTCTTCACTGCCATATCCAGCATCGGCGACAACTTCTTTACTTTGTCTATTATAGTTTTCTTCAAAACTGTTTAAGTGTGACTCTAATGTGTTGGTATCGTTGGTCGTTTGATGTATAGAAACGTGTGTAATAAATTGATTTTCAGTTGATATTTGAGGGTTGTAAGCTGGTTTGAGTTGCCCATTTCTCATATGATCTTCCTTCATTCTCATAAAAGTAGCGTCAGGGTCTGTCTTACTATAAGAGTTTCTATTTCCAAGTATTTCTAAATCCTTTTCGTATTTCTCTAATCTTGGAAGGTGTTCTTCCTGTAATTTCTGTAGTTCTTTTACCTGTTTCTTAGTCGGTTCTTTTAACTTTTTATTCAATTCTGATAGCTTTTCTTTTAATTCATCTGAATTGATTTTTTTTGGCAATGCTTCTTGGTTAAGTTCTTGGTTTTCTGATTGTATACTGTTTTCTATATCAGATAAAATAGTGTTGATTTTTACTTCTAATTTCTCTTTGTATTTTTCAACCGAACCACGCCAAACAAAGGTGTATTTGTTGGATTTTGCTTCAATTTTAGTACCATCAATATATTGAACATCAAGGCTTATATAACCTAGGTCGACCAATATTTTTACTACTTCTGCGAATAAAACTTTGATTTTATCTTTCAAAATTTTGCCTCTAAACTCGTTAATGGTTCTAAACCCAGGAGTGGAATTGCCTGAGATAAACATAAAATGAATGTTCTCATTAAGTGCTTTGGCTATTTTTCGGCAAGAATAGATATTTGACAAATAGCTATAAAACAATACTTTGATTAGCATTCTAGGATGGTAAGCAGAGCATCCACCACCGCGATAAAGCTTAACTATGTCGCTAATATCAAGTCTGTCAACTATAGAATCGACCAGTCGAACAGGGTGGTTATCATCAATTTTATCAAAAATATTGATTGGAAAAAGTTCTGGAGAATTGCCTGTCTGGTTTTTAAATGTTACTTTAGCCATTGCTTGTTTTTTGTCACCTCTAAAATACATGTTTTAGAGTAAAACAGCAATAAAAAGGCTGTCCTAAACTTTTTGGACAGCCTCTTTTTTGGGTCAAAAAATTTCCTTCGATAAAACTTCTTCTGTTTTAAGACTTTTTTTGATCTAATACCATTTAAACTCAGATTACACATTAGAAAAACTAATTTTTATAACTCATTGAAATAAAATATTTTAATTTTTATCAATTCTAGTTTTTAAAAATTAAAGTATTAGGGAATCAATAAAGTTTTTTTTAAAATTCTCTAATGCGTAATTTGGGTTAAACTTTGAAATTTCCTCATAATACTATTTTTCTAACCTTGAGACTGTCCAAAAAGTTCACAATCTTATCATCCCGACCAAAGGGAGAAATCACATAATATTGGATTATGAAACTCCTCCTTACGTAGGAGTGACAAACTGAATGTTGATTTAAACACTATCCTACAAAAGCAATAAAAATTAGTATTGATTCTTGATGCGCTTCGCACTCGAACTAACGATGATTTCAGTTATATACTCAACCGCTTCTTCGAGTTGTTTTAAAATAAAAAACATATCGAGAATTTTACTTTTTAATTCAGTATATTTTAAGTTTAAATGGAATTATTTTGAATATTATTCACACTCCAAAGGGCTTCAGACAAAAAGACTTAGATTTAACCCAAATCTCTCATTAATCCAAACTCTTTTATTTCATTTAACTTATTTCACACATATAAAGTCAATTAACACGAATTTAAAAGCATTACATGGATTTTAAAATTCTTCAAAAAAGATTCTACTTTTATTTTTTCTAAATAAAAAAGTCCCAGAGTTACCTCTGAGACTAGTCGCACTAATAAACTAAGATGATAGGTTTATCGTAATCGATCCACTGATTTTACAAGATCTTCATCCCTTTTAATGGCTTTGTTAGCTAACCCTAACAACAAGATAGTGATTGCAGGAAGAAACATCCCAATACCCTTCACAGGAACCTGAGTTCCTCCAGATAAATTTAGTGCACAATACACAAATAATCCTAGTAAAATTAAGTTTAATATTATATTCAATCTGTTCAAAACAAATTGTGTTTGTCTCTTTTTAAAAGATAATAGACTCATCATACATAATGAGGTACTCAAACCGAAGAAAGCAGTATAAGTCATATTTGTCATAAAATATACCTCTTTCTCCCCTTCTTTCCAAAGAGGAAACACGAAAGGCAAGACCGCCATTACAACAAAAGCCAGAACTAAATATATGCTTTGAACTCTTTGAATCATCTTTTCTACTATATTGATACAAAAATATATTTTCTTTTTTAAAAAAACTATTGTTTCCTTAATAAAATTTTGTATTATTGCAAGAACAATCCGTAAGCACTTCATACTTCGGAACATAAGTTTCAAAAAATCAATTTTTAAACCCCATTTTTTTAAGCTAACTATACTTTATGTTTGATATTTCTGTATTAAAAGAAATGAAGCTAAATGAATTGCAAGAAATTGCAAAAGCAGCGAAAATCAAGAATTTTAAAACTCTTAAAAAAGACGATTTAGTTTACCAAATACTTGACTTCCAAGCTTCAAACCCTGAAAAACTAACCCCTGATGCAAATAGCATCCCTGAAGATTCTTCAAAACCTAAACGAACTCGTATGGTTAAAGACAAAAAAGAAGCATCATCAGAACCTGAAAAAGTTGATATAAATCAAGAAACGTCCTTTTTACGGAAGAAACAGATGAAAAAAAAACATCTAAAAAAGTAAACAACAAGAAGGTAACAACTAACACAGAAGAAGTTACAGAACAAAAAAGGATACTTTTGTAAAAAGAATAAAAACCAGAAATTCCCTAAAGACAAAAAGAGTATTACTGAAACAAACGAAAAGATTATTGAATCTAATCTTCCAACAGAAGAGATAAACACTACAATCAACCTCCAAGAAAGCCAAACAGAAGAAACTGTAGAAATAGCGGAAATTTCATCCGACCAAGTAAACAATTCTACTATAGAACCTGAATTACCCCCATCTATTGAATCAAACAAACACAAGTATAACCAAAATCCTAAATACAAAAAAACAACTAATTTCAGAGAACCTGATTATGAGTTTGAAGGTATCATAGAAAGTGAAGGCGTATTAGAAATGATGCCTGACGGATATGGCTTTTTACGTTCCGCTGATTACAATTATTTAGCCTCTCCTGATGACATTTATTTATCAACTTCTCAAATTAGATTATTTGGTCTTAAAACAGGTGACACAGTAAAAGGAGTTGTTCGCCCACCAAAAGAAGGAGAAAAATATTTCCCTTTAGTAAAAGTTCTAAAAATTAATGGTCATGACCCACAAGTAGTACGAGATCGTGTTTCCTTTGACCATTTAACTCCTGTTTTTCCTACCGAAAAATTTAAATTAGCAGAAAAAGGTAGTTCTATCTCTACACGTATTATAGATTTATTTTCCCCTATTGGAAAAGGGCAACGCGGTATGATCGTAGCTCAACCAAAAACAGGAAAAACCATGTTACTTAAAGATATTGCTAATGCTATTGCGGCAAATCACCCAGAAGTGTACATGATTGTACTACTCATAGATGAGCGTCCCGAAGAAGTTACTGATATGCAACGCAGTGTGCGAGCAGAAGTAGTTGCTTCTACATTTGATCGCGAACCACAAGAACATGTTAAGATTGCCAATATAGTACTTGAAAAAGCAAAACGTTTAGTTGAATGTGGTCACGATGTCGTTATATTATTAGACTCTATTACTCGCTTAGCTCGTGCTTACAACACTGTGCAACCAGCTTCTGGCAAGGTATTAAGTGGAGGTGTTGATGCTAATGCCTTACAAAAACCTAAACGCTTTTTTGGGGCTGCACGTAATGTAGAAAACGGCGGATCATTAAGCATCATTGCTACTGCATTAACAGAAACAGGCTCCAAAATGGACGAAGTAATCTTTGAAGAATTTAAAGGTACTGGTAACATGGAACTTCAATTAGATCGTAAAATTGCTAATCGCCGCATTTTCCCTTCTGTAGATCTTACTTCATCTAGTACACGTCGTGACGACCTTTTATTAGACGAAAAAACCATTCAACGTATGTGGATCATGCGTAAATACTTAGCAGACATGAACTCTGTAGAAGCAATGGAATTTATTAATGATCGCTTTAAGAAGACCCGAAACAATGAAGAATTTTTAATATCTATGAATGATTAAACACTACATATAACAAAGAGACTGACCAAAAAGTAATAAATCAACATGCAGTCTGTCTCTCCGACGTAAGGAGGAGTCTCATAATCAAGATTATGTGATTTCTCCCTTTGGTCGAAATGAAAGATTGCAAACTTTTTGAACAGTCTCTTATAATTTATCATTAAAGACATTCAAATTCTTTTTATATAACAACCTTTATGTATATGTTTAAAAAATCTTTATCTTTTAAAATATTCCCTTTTCTTTTGAAGATATAAAACCCAACAGCAAAATACATTAAAGCTTAAAGTCAACTTCCTTTTTTATCTCTTCTCCATTATATTCTACTTTCCACCCCACAGAATGGGTAACTAATAATATTTTTGACAATTCACTTATTAACCGATTTTCAGCATTGGATTTCAAAGCAGATTTTTGAATTTTTTTAGCTAAATCCTTTTTAATTTTTTGAGTAATCGCATTAAAATCAGAACCTGTAAACTTATTAAACTGACTTTGTTCAATGTCGTAATACTGTATATCAGGACTAATTTTTACTTCTTCTTTTGGTATAGATATAATTCGAATAACCTTAGATTTATCATCTATTTCATATTTCATTTGACGTAGATCGTATCCTATCGTTACATCTGAATTCACAATTATCAATGCTTTTTTATCAAATGATATGAACCCTCCTAAATAATGATCTTGATCTTTAAAAGTTAATACTTGAGAATAATGTCCTTCTGTTACCACTAATTTCCCAACATTTCTAACTTGCTCTTGGATTAAATTAGTATTATATTCTGTAGAAGTTTCATCATTATTTTTAAGATATCGATATGCAAAAAAAATGAGCACTAAAAATAATAGTCCGTAAAATAGTTTTTTGTAGATATAATTCATAATTAAAAAGATAAATGAGGTATTTTTTTAAACAATAGTGCTTTTTTGAATTCTATTTTTTCTAAAAATTTTTGATGTTTTTCTGTATTGGGATTAAAAGGACGATGTGCTAAATCTTTTTGAATATTTTTTACTTCAAGCATTAAAGATTGCGTTTCTGTCTCGAAATAAATTTCTGAAAAACGTTCCCAAATATAATCTATAGCAAGTTCATTAGGGTGTAGCAAATCTTTTTCATAGAATCTATAATCACGTAATTCGTCCATTACAATTTCATAACTTGGAAAATACGCCTCTTCTATCTTTGAAATAGAAAATGTTTTATGAAGTGCTAAAAACAAATTTCCTTTGCTTACATTATTTTCAAAAAAACCATCTTTTATGTGCCGTACTGGAGAAATAGTAAAAATAAATTTCACATCTGGGTTTATTTTTCTTACGAGTAAAACAATGTTTATCAAACTTTGCTGAATAACTTCTACAGAAAGCAATTCTTTGGTAAATTCTTTTTGTGGAACCTTATGACAGTTAGCCACTGTTTCTCCTGTTTTATTTATTCTATAAACCCAAGAAGTCCCTAGGGTTAGAATACAATGAGTAATTTCTTTTATTTGTTTATTTGCAAATTCTATTAGGTCATTGAGTGTTTTTAAAAAGTTTTCTTTATCTGGATTTGAAAGTTCTGAATGTATTTCAAAACAATGCCACAAATCATTGTGAAAAAAATATCTTCTTCTGTGAAGTGTTTTTTTCTACAATTCTTTTAATTAATTTCTCTATAGAAATGGGATTAAAAATTATCCCGAAAGGATTTACTGTGGTCTTAAATTTAAAATAACTAAATTTGTTACCGATGTTTTCTGAGAAACAGGAACCCAATAACAATAAATCGGATTGATAATTTATTGTATTCTCGGTTTTGTCAATTGGTATTTTTAATGAAAAAATCATATTCAAAACTACAAATATTTTAGCAATCCTCTAAATATGGACTTTATAGAAATGGAGATTTTATTTCAATATTTAAAAAAACATTATAGACTTTTAGCCATTGCCTTATTAATGGCTGGAATGAACATTTGTTTTAGCTTAAGCGATTCTATTATCACAGGTAAAATAATGCAGGATTGTGGTGTAGGCATTCAAAAATACAAAGGAAATGATCTGGCTTTTGTAAAAGCTGTTGGCTTTTGGTTAGGTTTATCCATCTTAATGGCTATGATTTCTAGAATTACTAAAAACTTCCAAGATTATTTCACCAATATTGTTATACAACGCACAGGAGCTGAGATGTATGCTGATGGCATTAAAAAATCATTAGATTTGCCCTATGCTCAATTTGAGGATCAACGAAGCGGCGAAACTCTTAATAAATTACAAAAAGTTCGAATTGATTCCGAAAAATTAATTAATCTTTCTATTTCATTAGTTTTCCAAACAATAGTCGGGTTTATTTTTGTTTTTTTATACATTGCTCGTATTGATGTCAAAATTTCATTTATATTTATTATTACAGCTCCTATTATTGGTCTTGTTAGTTCTATTTTAGGAAAGAAAATAAAATCCATATCACGACATATTGTAATTCAAACAAATGCTTTAGCAGGCTCAACCACTGAAAGTTTACGTAATATTGAATTAGTAAAAAGTCTTGGACTTACAGAACAAGAAGAGGCTCGTCTAAACCAGAACACCCTTAAAATACTAGGTCTTGAACTTCAAAAAATACGTTATATACGAAGTTTAAGTTTTATACAAGGAACAACGGTTCATTTTATGAGAACCGCAGTGGTTTTTACTCTTTATTATTTTGTTTTTCAGGGCAAAATAGTAGTTGGCGATTTGTTAACGATGACTTTTTTTACTTTTTTTATTTTTAATCCTTTACAAGAAATGAGTCAATTTATTATTGTAAAAAATGAAACAAAGGTTTCTTTAGATAATTTTAAAAAGCTATTATCTCAGGAATCAGAATATAAACCCACCTCTCCAAAAAAAAATTGGAACAATAGAAAAACTATGTTTTAATCAGGTAAGTTTTCAGCATCAAACAGCTAGTTTTAAAGCGGTTGAAAACATTACTTTTGAAATCAAAAAAGGTGAAACTGTTGCATTTGTAGGCCCTTCAGGATCAGGTAAAACAACATTAGTAAAACTACTTGTAGGACTTTACAAACCTAACGAGGGAACTATTACCTACAATAATATAAATGAAACAGAGGTAGAATTATTAGAAATTAGAAAACAATTGGGATTTGTAACACAAGATGCACAATTATTTTCAGGAACAATTAAGGAAAATTTACTTTTTGTAAAACCCGATGCTTCCGATGAGGATTTATTAAATGCGCTACAACAATCTAGTTGTCAAAACCTTTTAAATCGTGCAGAAAATGGTATTAATACGACCATTGGAGAAGGAGGAATTAAGGTTTCAGGCGGTGAAAAACAACGTTTATCTATAGCTAGAGCTATTTTACGAAACCCAAATCTTTTGATTTTTGATGAAGCAACTTCCGCTCTAGACTCTCTTACAGAAGAGGCTATTAATGAAACTATTAAGTCTATCTCTAACCACAACCGTATAACGGTTCTAATTGCTCATCGTCTTTCTACTATTATGCACGCTGATAAGATTTTTGTTCTTGAAAAAGGTAAGATTATCGAACACGGGAAACACCAAAATTTAGTAGATAGCAAAGGATTGTATTATGCTATGTGGAGACAACAAATAGGCGAAAGAAAATAGAATCGTTTTATTTTCTAAAAAAGAGCATTTCATCTGCTTAAATGTCTTATGTTTCCTATTTTTGGGGAAAAGATTACTTTTGAAAAATCATTTATCAGATTAGAATGACAAAATTTTTCCAGATAAACAAAGTTTATAAAGCCTTGTTTATTTTTTTTTAAAATATTTAGTTAAACGAACATATAAAAATGAAATTTTTAATACAACTAGCCTATCATTTTTGGCCTTCTTTATATAAGAAAAGATATTACAAAACACTTGATTCTTTACATACAACTGATTATAAGTGTGAACCAGAATTACTACTTATTCATCAGCTCTTACAAGAAGATTCTATTTTTGTGGATATAGGAACCAATAAAGGAATTTATTTATATCAAGCTGAGAAGAAGATCAAAACAGGTAAAATTTTTGGTTTTGAACCAAATGAATCGTTAGTCCATTATATTCAACCTTTATTTCCTAAAATCAAACTATTTCCCTTAGCTGTTTCTTCTAAAACAGGTACTTCTATATTACATATTCCTAAAAAGAAAATGGTTTACAGGACACACGTGCTTCTTTAGAAAACATGGGAGACGAAGTAGAAAAAATTGAAATCAAAACAATAACGTTGGATGATTGGGTTTCACAAAATAAAATAGAAAAGTTAGATGTAGTAAAAATTGATGTTGAAGGGCATGAATTTGATACCATTAAAGGCAGTAAAAAAGTTCTAGAAAAATTACGTCCAACATTTATTATTGAAATTGAATTACGCCATGCTCATTATAGAATCCAAGAAATTTTTGATTTTATAAATAGTTTTGATTATGAGGTTTTTTATTTTAATAGAAAATCATTGATTTTACATCCTTTTGACATTTCTTTATTATCTAATTTTCAAAAAGATGAATATCTAAATGATTTTAATCGCTATATAAATAATTTTATTTTTGTTCCTAAATAGTTATAGAATTCATAGGGATAATTGCATAGCTAAAATCCTATTAGATAACCTATATAACCTTTGGATATTGAGTTAAATATTCTATAAGTTTATCAAAATTCATAAAATAAGTAGTTAAATGAGTGTTGTTGCAAGACAGAGTATAAAATATAGTATCATAGGATACTTAAGTACTCTTGTGGGTATATTTTCTACCGTATTTTTATATCCGTATGATTTATATTTTTCGGGTAAACTTCAGTTTATACATCAAACTGCTTTATTAATTCTACCTGTGATCGCCTTGGGAATCATGCACGCTAACGTCCGATTTTTTTCCTCAGATGTCACAAAACAATACGCAACAAGATTTATTTAAATTTTCTATCGTTTTTATTAGCCGTAATTTTTTATTAGGATTTATATTATTAGGATTCACAACAATACTCTTTCCATCACTCCAGTCAACTGATTTTTACATTTATTCACCTTATATACTTTCAGTAGCATTTCTTCTTTCATTAATACAATTAACATCTAAATATATTTCTATCAAGAAACGAATTGTTATCCCTAATATTTTCGAAAATTTATTTCCTAAATTAGGAATGGTAACAGCCTTTGCATTATTACTTTGGGATAAACTACAAGAAAGCAGAGCCTTATGGATCTTTGTTAGCTTTTTTGTAATTGCTTTTTTAGGAATGGTCATTTATCTTAATCACCTAGAAAAACTAACTCAAAAAATGGATTTTACTTTTTTAAAAAGGATCAATTTGGAAAGACTCTTTTTATTTATTCTTTTTATACGTTTTTAGGTAGTATGGGGTCTGTAATTGCTCTGAACATTGACACCTATATGATTGGTGAAATGTTAACATTTCAAGAAGTTTCTATCTATAATACATCTCTTAATTTGGTTCGAATGATCACTGTTCCTGCCTTAGGTGTTTATACTATTTCAGCCCCTATTATTGCACAGTATATAGCTAAAAACAAGATACAAGATTTAAAAACCTTACATCATAAAACATCTTTGTATTTATTTGTAATTGGCATCGTATTATTTGGTTTAGTAGCTGTTGGAATTGAAGATTTATTTGCTTTGATGAAAAACGGAGATAAGTTGATCAAGGGCTTACCTGTATTATATATTATGGGATTTGCTTTGTTATTTGATTTAGCTACAGGTTTTAATGGTTATATTATTACTAATTCTAAATACTATAAGTTTAATAATACCACAACCGTTGCATTAGCGTTGTTGACTATAATATCTAATCTAATTTTTTTATTCTGGTTTAAATTAGGAATTATTGGTGTTTCTATTGCTACTGCTATTTCTCTAACTACCTACAACTTAATAAAAATTTATTTTAATTATAAAAAATTTGGTATACATCCTTTTAGTTGGAAGTTTTTACATTTATTTTTTGTTTTAATTATTGTGATTATCATCGGTCGTTTATTACCTAATACTCCTTATAAATTTATTAATTTATGCTACAAACCTTTTGTAGTTCTTATTGTTTTTGCTGTTGCTAATGAATTTTTTAAAATTATCCCTATAAAGGAGGTTTTACCAAAATCATTAATGAGGTAAAGGGCAAATAATTAAAAAAATCTTTTAACCTCAAAAAAGCAGCTTATTCTATTGATTTATACCATTCAAACTTTAAAATTTCCTCATAATAGTATTTTTTTAACCTTGAGACTGTCCAAAAAGTTCGCAATCTTTTCATTTCGACGAAAGGGAGAAATTACATAATGTTTGATTTAGACACTATACTACAAAAGCAATAAAAATTAGTGTTGGTTCTCGATGTGCTTCGCGCTCGAACTAATGATGATTTCAATTATATACTTAACCGTTTGTTTGAGTTATTTTAAAATAAAACAACAGATCGAGAATTTTTCTTTTAAATCCAGTATATTTTAAGTTTTAATGGTATTACAAATAGTTTATACAAATAAACTTTATAAAGAATAACTTTGTACGTAATTTTGCAAGAAAGAAAATCTCATGAAAATAAAAATCTCCGCAATTCAGTTAGCTGAAATTATTAATATTAAAAATTTCAAAGATGAGTTAGAGGGAGCTAATTATAGTTTTTCTGGCTCAGAGTTTTTTAAGCAAATAGAACAAAATAAGTTTATTTATTTATTAGATTATGGCGTGGTTGTTTTTGCCAATTTTAGCCCTGAAGAAGAAACTGAATGGTTACAAAAAATAAAAAGACATCAGGAATCGCCAATAGATATGCTTTTAAAAGAGAGGTATTTCATAAGGATAAAGGAAGATAATACAAATTTTGAAGTTAAAAACAATGAAGTTCTCTTACCTGAATTAGATAGTTCTGCTATACGAATAATTATGCTTAATGTGGCACAATCAGTAGCATTAGAATATTATGAAGTCATTACAGGCAAGTTGGTTTCTTCTACAAAAGAATTTATACTTCAACTAGAAAATACTGGAAATATTAATATTTCTAAAAAGAATCTCTTAAAATATATAGGTCAAGTACTAAACGTAAAAAACAGTATTGTAGACAACTTATATATACTAGACGATCCTAACTCCGTATGGGAAAACGAAAAACTAGATGCTTTAAACAAAAAAATGAAATCTAATTTTGAAATTTTACCCCGTTTTAAAGACGTTGATTACCGCCTCTCTATAGTTGAAAACAATCTAAAAATATTTACCGAAGTTTTAAACGTAAAAGAAAGTTCTCGTTTAGAGTGGATTATTATTTTATTAATTACCTTTGAGATAATAATGTCTTTTGTAAAACATTAGATTAAACTAATTTTATTTTTAAAACGGTAGCCATATTTACTGCCATTTTCTTCATCTGTTCTGCAACTTTACCTTCAAAATAAGGATCAATGCTGTCATATAAATAATCTAACCAAATATCATAATGTTCCTTTAAAAAAGGTTCTTTATCATGAATATCTTTATGTATTTGAAACATATTATTAGTATAACCTCCTTTTAAAAATAAAGCTTGTTCCCAAAAAGTACATAAAACATCTAAATGCTCATCTAAATGTTGATCAACATGAGTTGTCTTTTTAAAAAGAAATTAATGTTATCATCGGTCAAGAGTTTATTATAAAACATCTTCATTATAAACAATATATCTTCTCTTGTTTCTATATCTTTCATACAGCTAATATAATTTATTTAATTTAAATTTTTATTGATTTTTATCATCTGAATAACCTTTATGTTCATAGAAAACGAACCTATCTGGTTTTATTTCCTACCTTTGCAAAAAAAGTACATTATGTCGCACAAAGCAGGATATGTTAATATTATAGGAAATCCCAATGTTGGAAAATCAACTCTAATGAATGCTTTAGTAGGAGAACGCTTATCTATCATTACCAGTAAAGCACAAACAACTCGTCATCGAATTTTGGGTATTGTAAATGGTGATGATTTTCAAATATTATTTTCAGACACACCAGGTATTATAAAACCTGCTTATGAACTACAAAGTTCTATGATGGATTTTGTTAAGTCTGCATTTGAAGATGCTGATGTACTAATTTATATGGTGGAAATAGGCGAAAAAGACTTAAAAGACGAAGCTTTTTTTAATAAAATTATTCACTCTAAAATTCCTGTTCTTCTTCTTTTAAACAAAATTGATAAATCTAATCAAGAACAACTGGAAGAACAAGTAACATTATGGAAAGAGAAAGTACCTAACGCAGAGATTTTTCCTATTTCTGCTTTAGAAAATTTTAATGTACAAGCAGTTTTTAACAGAATCATAGAATTACTTCCTGAATCTGAACCCTATTATCCCAAAGATGCTTTAACGGACAAACCTGAGCGTTTCTTTGTAAATGAGGCTATTCGAGAAAAAATATTATTAAACTACGATAAAGAAATTCCTTATGCTTGCGAAGTAGAAACAGAAGAATTTAAAGAAGATGATAAGATCATTAGAATTCGTGCTTTAATAATGGTAGAACGTGATACTCAAAAAGGAATCATCATAGGCCACAAAGGGACTGCTATTAAGAAAGTAGGAATTCAAGCCCGCGAAGAATTAGAAAAATTCTTTGGTAAACAAATTCATATAGAGTTATATGTAAAGGTTAATAAAGATTGGCGCTCAAATGAAAGACAGTTAAGACGTTTTGGATATAATCAAAAAAATTAGTTTTAAAACATCTTGTAAACTCATAATAAACCCCCGTTTTAAACTTTATTGTTCTAAAACGAGGGTTTTTAATTAAAATATAAACTAATTTTATTGGATAATTTTTAAAAATTCTTGCTCTAATTCATTCATTTGTCCATACCCGTTTTCACGCGTTTGACGACCAAGAATATACAATAATATCCAACAAAAAAACATTAGTCCCATCACTATAAAGTCAGATGTAATACTTTTCTTTAACATATAATCAGAAATAGCAAACATCATAAAGACAATAAAAACCCCAGCTACCATGAAGTGCATAAAAATAAAAAATGTCCACATCGTTTGAGCGGGTCCAAACAATCCTCGGAGATGAGTAGCTTGCCCATTACTTCCTTCTTTTTCTTCCAACTCTATTGTTAGATATGGTGACCAATAACGTTGTTTTAAACCTCCTATCGTAAATTGTATATGATTTCTTCTTATTTTCATTACATAATCTGGAGAGATTTGACTTTTATAATCAATAAATTTTTGTCTTACCCCCTCAACTGTTTCGTCAATGTCTTTATAAAATCGTAGTCGTAGGTTAATAGTGTTTTCAGTTTCCATTTTTAGTTTATTTCGATTAGAGGGGAACCAAGATAAGAAAATTATTAAAAACTAATAAAACTCACTTCTTTTTTTAAAAATCATTTTTTACAACAAAAAAATAACATTAAAAGATATTCAAAAAAATCTACACAACACACAAACTTAAACATGAGAAGAAATCAAAAAACCAAAATATTTTAACTCCTAGCTTGTTTAAATAAAAAATGTTGAATCTTTTTTTGAATATCTCGTAACTGTATCAAAAAGTATATTTTACATTCAAACCTCCAAAAAAGGTTGCTTTTAAAGGTGCAGGAATGTACGCATCAGGCATTTGATTAACAAAAATCATTTGGTAATACTGTACATTAGTAATATTATTAACTCCTGAAAAAACATCTAAATCTAGGTGATTGATTACATTTACTTTTAAGCCTAATTTAGCGTGTAATAAATTATATTTATCCGCAGTTGCAATTTGTAAATTTGGATTTGTTCTATCTACAGGAACATATCCAAAATTAGCAGTTCCTCTATGATTAAACGTTACGTTACCATAGATTCCCAATTTAGTCAGAAAATCTATACCTGCATTAGCAACCCATTTAGGGGTTCCTAATACACTCAAACCTGAAAAATCGTAAACATTTTGAGCAATGTTAGCCCCAGTTGTGGTTCTACTAAATTTATACTCTTGGTATGTAAAGTCAGAATAAGTCCCGTTTACAAATGGTGCAAATGATTTTAGAAAACCATTTGTTGTTTTTATCATTTCAAATTTTAGATTACCTTCTACCCCTTTATGCAGCTGGCTTCCTCCGTTAATCATATAAGTATACAACTTAGTTATATTGGCTGGATCTGTAACTGAAACGGTTGACATTTTATCTTTAAAATTTGTTCTAAAAGCGGCCAATTCAAATCCTAAACGTCCTTCTAGAAGCTTTCCTTTTGTACCTACCTCCCATTGTTCTCCAATTTCTGGACGTAAATTACTATTGACCTGATTGATTTCAGGGATAAATAAATAACCGCTCACAGGCGCTTTATACGCTTTGTTATAAGAAGCATAAACTGATACTGATTTATAAAATACTTTACTAATAGCTACTTTTGGAGAATACATATCTCTATAAGATACATTAAAGTTTAATGGTTTACTGTTTTGAGTTACTTGCGGATTTCCTGAAAGATTGTAGATATAAGGAAATCTGTCATTAGAATCTATTCCCATATAGTTTGAGCTAATACCAGCTGTTAGAGCAAAATCATAAGGCAAATTAAAAGTCCATTCAGTAAATACAGAATTTGTTTTTGAGGAAACGTATAAATTACTTCTTAAAAGACCTATAGTATTATATCCCTCTGCATTTACAGGATTCCCCATAGGATATGCCAGTGTTTGTGCGTTTTGCATTTGCATTTCAACTCCTGTAATTCCTGACAATTTAAACTCATTACCTAAATCCCATTTGCTATCAAAGGTAGAACGAAAGCCATAATTTACTGGTAATTTATCGGTCCATCCTCCAGCAGAACTTACATTACTACTAATTCCTGAACCAAAAACAGAAGTGGAATTACTCAGGTTTTTATATATTTGATAAAAATGATTCAGTCCTGCTCTGAAACTAATGACATTACTATGTGCATTATTTTTTATATAAGCTGGATTTCCTGAATAATCTAAATTTTGATACTGAGCTATTGTCAGTTCTCCATTTCTTTCCTCATAACTATTGGTATATCCTACATACGCATTGATTTTTTGCTTGTTACTTAAGCCAAAATCAGCAAAAATATTTACAAAATCTTTTTTAGAAGCTGTATGATTCATAAAACCATCATACTTTTGGTTTCCGTAATTAACTAAAAAAGATGATTTTTCACTCCCCACAGCTATTTGAGATGTCAATCGTCTTAAACCATAGCTACCAAACATGGTATTTTGAGAAATAGAGGTTTTTCCTGCCTCTGGTTTAATTGTTTTTAAATTTACAGCACCTGCAATAGCCAATCCGTATAATGATCCTGCTGGTCCTTTTAGAACTTCAACTTCTCCAATTGAATTAAAGTCAATATCATCCATTAAAGTAATTCCTTCCAGCATCTGTTACCGGAATATTATTTAAATACACTTTTACTCCTTGTGAATCAAAATTACTATTAGTCCCATTAGTTCCTCGCGCGCCATTTCCATATCCGCGAATATTAAACGTTTGTCCTGCTGATACTGTACGACGTTGCATAAACATTCCTGGTATGTTTGTATTTACAGCATCATCAAAAAACAAACCTGTACCACGTTGAATTTCTTTGGTTTCTAATTTAGAAATAGACGCAGCTTGTTTTAATAATGTCTTATCTGATTGCGAAGTAGCTGTAATTTCTACTTCATTTAATTTATTAATTTCTATATTTTTCTTATTATCTTGAGAAATAGCTTGAATTGAAGTAAGTCCCAATAAAACTACTCCTATTTTATTTTTAATTTTCATGTATACTTAACTTATTTAAAAAAATTATCATACTAGATTTAGCTAACACTTTAGCTAAATACTAAATGAGATAAACAAAGATCTAAATAAAGCTAAACGCTTTTTTATCCTATTTGTCTATCAATATATTATTTTCAATAAAATAGATTGAGGTAAAACTATCAACCTATTAAATAAGTATACTCTGGTGGAGGTGGTTCTATTGATTGTTTATTTTGTAAATAATTCATTAAATCATCCATGTTTAATTTTACTTTCCGACAATCTGAGTAATTATTTAGCAAAACAAACGCTATATTTTCTTGATAGTACAAAAAATTGATTTTTAACCTTTGGTTCTTATTCTTTGCTCCTGTATTACTCTTTTCCTTATAATCTTTTGTTCTGTTGAGATAATTTTTTTCGATTTTATCATTAATCAATTTTAAAACCACAAATCCATTATCTGATTTTATTTTAACAATATCATGAAGTTCTTTATTAATTATAATTTCATGATCTGAAATTCTTTTTTAAGAAATTCTCTAAAAGTCAATTTTATCGTAAAACAATCATTTTCAGAATATTCCTCCAACACAACTAATTTTAAAAAACTTTGTTTAATTTCAAAAATAGAACTCACTATCCCAGCATGCATGAGTATAATAAAAGCAAGCAATAATAGGATATTTTTTCTCATTTAAACTTTTTGTGGGAGAAGCAAATATATAAAAATCAGATCCATGGAAAGATAATTTTATCAAAAAGAATGTGTAACCAGTTTGTTTTTTTTACCTTTGCGGACTGAAAAATTGAAAAATGAATAATATCGTAGCCATTGTAGGGAGACCTAATGTAGGGAAATCAACTTTTTTTAACCGATTAATTCAACGTCGTGAAGCTATTGTGGATTCTGTTGCAGGAGTAACACGTGATCGTATTTATGGTAAAAGTGAATGGAATGGAAAAGAGTTTTCTGTAATTGACACGGGTGGTTATATTAAGGGTTCTGATGATATTTTTGAAGGAGAAATTCGTAAACAGGTAGAATTAGCCATTGACGAAGCTGATGCTATTATTTTTGTAGTAGACGTAGAAGAAGGAGTAACCCCTATGGATATGGAAGTAGCTAATTTACTTCGTAAAGTTGACAAACCTGTTTTAGTAGCTGTTAACAAAGTAGATAACGCCATGCGTATGGGTGATGCTGTTGAATTTTACTCTTTAGGTTTAGGAGAATACCACACTATTGCGGGTATGAATGGTAGTGGAACAGGAGAATTACTAGACAAATTAGTAGAAGTATTACCCGAATTACCAGAAGTTATAGAAGAAGAAAATCCATTACCTCGTTTTTGTGTAGTAGGTCGTCCTAACGCTGGAAAATCTTCATTTATCAATGCGTTAATTGGTGAGGATCGTTTTGTGGTAACAGATATTGCAGGTACTACGCGTGATGCTATTGACACAAAATACAATCGTTTCGGTTTTGAGTTCAACCTAGTTGATACAGCAGGTATACGTCGTAAATCAAAAGTAAAAGAAGATTTAGAATTTTACTCTGTAATGCGTTCTGTTCGCGCTATTGAACATAGTGACGTTTGTATTTTAATGATAGATGCAACTCGTGGTTTTGAAGGACAAGATCAAAATATTTTTTGGTTAGCTGAAAAAAATCGCAAAGGAATTGTTATTTTAGTTAACAAATGGGACTTAGTTGAAAAAGACACAATGACCACAAAATTATACGAAGCTAAAATTCGTGAAGAAATAGCCCCCTTTACAGATGTACCTATCATTTTCGTCTCGGCATTGACAAAACAGCGTTTACTTAAGGCATTAGAAGCTGCTGTTCAGGTGTATGAAAACAAAAAACAACGCATTCCTACCTCTAAATTCAATGAGTATATGCTTAATATTATTGAACACATGCCACCTCCAGCACTAAAAGGCAAGTACATAAAAATCAAATACTGTATGCAATTACCAACACAATCACCACAGTTTGTGTTCTTTGCTAACTTACCTCAATATGTAAAAGATCCATACAAACGTTTCTTAGAAAATAAAATCCGAAATAACTGGAACTTTGAAGGTGTGCCAATTGATATTTATATAAGAGAAAAGTAAAATAAAACCTTCTTTATTTAAAAGCCATTGCTTCTTTTTAGCAGTGGCTTTTTTTATTTTTAACAACTTCCTACCTCAAAAACCAAGCTATTTATCCCCTATAATACAAAAACAAAACACAGGGTAGAATAGTATCTCTTGTTGTTAAATAAATACAAAAACAATAAATAAAATACAAATAAATTGCATTATCTATAAATAAAAAACCAAAAAACAGAATTATGAAAAAAACATTAATCCTAATTAGCCTCTTATTAAATATTGGCGGGAGCTTATATGCTCAAATCCTAGAATGTGGAACAAAAGAACAAAACGAAATTACACAAAGACAAAATCCTGATGCTTTAAAAAAAAGAAATGAATTTGAAATCTTTACAAAAAAATTTGTACATGATTTACGTAAAAACAAAAATGTAAAAAACAATGCTTTGGCTACTAATTACATTATTCCTGTCGTATTTCATATTTATGGTACTACCCAAAGTGGAAAAAGTGTTACCTATGACAAAATTGTTAACGCGTTAAATGCTGTTAATAATGATTTTAATGGACTTAATGATGACTTCAATAGTGTTGAACCTTTTTTTCAACCTCGTCGAGCAACATTAAACATTCAATTTAGACTAGCCAAAATTGATCCTAATGGAGGCAACACCACAGGAGTTGTTTTTCATACAACAAAAAATGGGTACGGAAATGGAGGCGGATATGACGATCAAATTGCAGCAGATGCTTGGGACAACAAAAAATACGTAAACGTTTATATCCAAAATGATTTATATAATCAAAATATTTACAACAACTCTGGAGTAGCCTGGTATCCCGATATAAATATGACCAATAGAAATACCGCCAGAATAGTATTTAATGGCGCTTATCTCTTGGGTAACACAGATAAAGAATTTTCTTCTACTCTTACCCATGAATTTGGTCATTTTTTTAACTTAATTCATACATTTGAAGATGGTTGTACTGGAACGGATCAAGTAGACGACACACCAAAAGAAGATGCTAAACATGCCTTGAGCTGTACCCCTGGTACAAATTGTGATGGAGACAAAGTAAATATCGAAAATTACATGGGATATAACGGAGCAAGAGGCTGTTACAAAATGTTTACCAGAGGTCAAGTTGACCGAATGATTGCAGCAATGCAACACGAAGCAAGAATTACTCTTTGGCAAAATTCAAATTTATTAGCTACAGGCGTATATGACAACCAACTAGCATCAATTATTGCTCCATTAAGCCTCTACAAAGAAAACATAAACAACAATGGTACTTTCTCACAAATAAATGAATTAAGCCTAACAGCAGGAAAAACTTTTCATTATCCTCTGGAAAACTTATTCAAGGAACCCATTATACTTTAACCAATTTCCCTCAAGGTTTAAATCCTATCATAACCATAAATAGTAATTCTAAAGCAACTCTTACATTAGAAGGTTCTGCACAAAACCATCAGACTAACCATAATATTTTAGCAAGTATCCAATTTTTACCCGCTGCTTTTTCTGGAGGTACTAACAACTTAATATCTGACAAATTAAACATTAAATTTGAATTTATTGATCCTTATGGTATATTTTTAGCTAAAGGACAACCAAACTGGATGGCAACACCTAGTCAAACATGGCTTTTCTTTAATACAGAAAAAGGAGACGATACTTCCTATGGATTTTGGCTATTTGAAACGGATAAATACAAATTAGAAACTTACGGAAAGCGATTAATTTGCAATCCAAACACAAGAAATATTAGCCGTTTAACAAAAGGAACTGAAATAAATGGTTCTTCTAATTTTACAGCACCTGGAGCCTATCCTAATCAGCTAGACATCATTAATCCGTCTTATAATGATTGGAAAGGACAAATAGGATATATTGGCTATGAATACAAAATAGATGGCAATACTTGCTATGGCTATTTTAAAGTAGAGCCTATTAGTGGCTCTGAAGGGTATAGAATTACAGAATACGCTTACAACACACAACCTGGAGCTCCCATAAAAGCAGGTGAAAAAGATCTACAATCTTTAACATCTCCTTCAAACCTTACTTCTGCTATCAATAACAATACTATTGTTCTAAACTGGATTGATAAAAATACAACAGAAGATGGTTTTTATCTAGAAAAATCAACTAATGGAGGAGCTTATCAGCTAATTGCCTCCTTACCACCTAATACTTATACGTATTCAGACAAACTTATTAATGTAGGCATTACTTACAAATATAGAATAAGTGCTTACAAAGGAACTGAAAAATCAAGCTATTCTAATGAAACAATAATTACAGCTCCTAGTGATTATGTAGATTATTGTAAAGTTAGCGCAAGAAATACTTATGAATATATTAAATCCATTAAATTAAGTTCTTTTACAAATACTTCTGGAGCGGATTATGAAGGATATGGTAATTATGTATCTAAAACAATTAGTTTAAAATCAGGAGAACAAGTAACCACAGTACTTACCCCGGTTTTAATCCTTCTGCTTCTGATGAAGCATGGACAATTTGGATTGACTATAACGACAATAAACAATTTGAAAATTCAGAAATCGTCTTAAAAACATCCCTAACAAACAAAGAATATACAGGTACTTTTTCAATTCCTTTAACCGCAAAAGGTACTTTCCGTATGCGTATCATAATGCGCTATAATGATATTAGCAATATTCCTTGTGGTTATATTAACGATGGAGAAATTGAAGACTACACCGTACAAATACAAGAACAAAATACTACCTTAGAAACACCTTATGCTTATTTAAATGGTGGAATCTCCAAAAATGGATTTTATGCTTTATGGAACAAAGTACCTAACGCTAGTAAATATGAGGTACAATTAAATACCTCTGGTACTTGGTACACAGTAGGAACTTCAACTAGTTATTATTTATATGTGGCAAAACCTGGATCTAGCACACAATTTCAATTTAAAGTAAAAGCTCTTAATTCTACAGGAGAAAGTAATTGGAGTACTCCTGTAAATGTAACCTTACCTTTATCAGGACCTATAAATACAAAAGAATCTAAATTTATTATAGCACCAAACCCTGCTACCGATCAAGTAACATTTTCAATACCTGAAAGCATTTCTAACGATAGTCGCATAGAAATCTATAATAACTTAGGTCAGCTTGTAAGAATAACACAACAAATGGAAAATTATTCCATTCAAAATTTACCCAGAGGAACCTACCAAGTTAAACTAATTTCTAAAGAAAAAGTAGAAGATAGTAAACATTTATTTTTAAAATAATAAACTCTTTTATTCATTAATCCTCAGGATTAAACAGTGGGTGTCTAAAAAGTAGCAACTTAAACTTCAATTACCAGAGAAGTTACATTATCCGTATTATCTGATTGGTTTTTGCTTATTCACTTCGTTCAAACCTCTCTTTCATCATAGGATGACAACATTGCAAACTTTTAGGACACCCTCTATTATATAACACCCCATTATAATATTCTGATTCCATCTAACTAACGAGTCAAAAATTTACTCTTAGCCTTAATTATATCTGCCACAGGTTTATTTTCAATTTTACTTTCCAACCACGAAATAATATCTAAATAAAGAAAAGCTCTTTTTTCATAAGAATGACTTTCAAATGACTTTAATTTTGCATGTAGTTTTTTGAACTCATTTTTTAATTGATGAGGATAAATTTCACCCAAATTTTTTAAAAACTTAATCATTTCTCTTTGAACTTCATGTAACTCATTCATTTTAATAAGAAACTTATAAGTAGCTTTTAATTGTTTTTCAAGTTGATAATCCATACACGCCTCATAATGCGCCACTAAATTCAAAATCCTAGAAAAACACATGAGGTCTTCCCGCATGCTTAGGTTTTTATTATCTATAATTTTAGTTAAATATTCTATACACTTTTTATTATTGTTTGTTCCAAAATGTAAACACGCTATTTTATAATAAAAAACCATTATATGATGATCATCAATCGTGTTTTTGTACAGGTTTATTAATGTTTCTACTTCTTCTATAAGCAAAAGCCCTTCCTTAAAAGTTCCTTCTAAAAAATGCAAATTAAACTTATTGTTATAAATACATAAAAAAGCAAGCGAGTTTATATTATCATTTTTAGGAAAAGAATCCGATTGAATTGTCTGTTCAATCCGGTATAAAGTAGTTTTAAAACTTGACTTATATTTAATCAAGTACAAACATTCTAATAAATAAGTAGCTCCCTTTAAAAACCATACAGGATTAATATATATTTGATGTTCGTTTTCATAAAATAAACCAATCCACTTAGTAGAGTATTTATAACAGCTCAAAAAATCTTGAACAAGCAAATGTTTCCATAAAAATGTTTTATAAAGCCATAATTTTTCTCTAAATCCCAACTCTTCATATTTATAATTTGGAACATTTTTATTAAAAAAATCTGTTATCTCTCTCATTTCTTCATCACTCTTGGCATAACCACTTTTGAGCATAATACTATAAAGCTGAAGAGATAAATTAGACAATTTACTAGCAATTACGTTTTGTATACTAAGTTCTTTTGCCTGAATAGCCAGTTCATCTGCTCTATTAATAATACTACGAGTTATATACTGAGATTCTATTACTTTTTCTAACTCAACAATTTCATACGCTATATTTTTTTCTTCATTTTCAACTGCCATACTTTTGGCTTTATCAAGAATTTTCAAACTTTGTTTATACAGCCCTTTTTGATACAAAATGGTTGCAAAATCTAATTGTTCCCTTATCAAAATACGTATATTTTGATTAATAGGATTTAATCGTAAACTAACTAAAATTTGCCTATACAAATGAGCCTTCAGATTAGACAATTGAAGTTTTGTTACGATCTTACTTCTCAATATTTCCTCTTCATCATATTCTACCATTTTATCTAGCAAATTAAAAAGAGATAAAAATTTCGCATCCGTATTAACACCTAATCTATTAACATATAGTTTAAAATGTCTTTTTTCAGATTTTGAAAGCGAATGAATTAGAATATGCAAATTATCTTTTGTAGGGTTAGACATTGTAATTTATTTTTCATTAAATACTTACTATTAAAGCACTTACACTTCTTTCATCACTCCTTAGATATTGTAAAATCAAAGTTTTAAAATCAATTTAATGCTTACACAAAATATAAATTCGTTATCAAAAATTAAAATGTTTTATGGAAAATCAGAAAATAAAAATTTTTGACACAACTCTTCGCGATGGTGAACAGGTACCAGGATGTAAGCTAAATAAGAGGCAAAAATTAGCAATTGCTTCTCGTTTAGATGAACTAGGAGTTGATGTAATTGAAGCAGGTTTTCCTGTTTCTAGTCCAGGAGACTTTGAAGCTGTAGATGCTATTTCTAAATTAGTCAAAAACGCAACCGTATGCGGTTTAACACGGGCTATAAAACAAGATATAGAAATCGCTGTAAGAGCATTAGAAAAAGCTAAAAACCTCGTATTCATACAGGCATAGGAACCTCTGATTCGCATATAAAATATAAATTCAACGCAAGTAAAGATGAAATTATTGAACGAGCAGTAGAAGCCGTTGCCTTCGCTAAAAAGTTTGTAGACGATGTCGAATTTTATGCCGAAGATGCTGGAAGAACAAATAATGAATTTCTTGCTCTAATTTGTAGTGAAGTCGTAAGCGCAGGTGCTACCGTTTTAAACATACCTGACACAACAGGCTATTGCTTACCTGACGAATACGGTGCTAAAATAAAATATCTAAAAGAAAACGTAAAAGGAATAGACAATGCTATATTGTCTTGTCATTGCCATAATGATCTGGGTTTAGCTACTGCTAATTCAGTAGCAGGAATCATTAACGGTGCCAAACAAATAGAATGTACTATAAACGGTATTGGAGAAAGAGCCGGTAATACATCTTTAGAAGAAGTCGTAATGATTTTACGCCAGCATCCCGATTTAGGTTTTACAACTAATATAAACTCTAAATTACTATATGAAATGAGTCAACTAGTTTCTGAACAAATGGGAATGGTAGTCCAACCAAATAAAGCAATCGTGGGATCCAATGCCTTTGCCCATAGTTCAGGCATTCATCAAGATGGAGTAATCAAAAATAGAGAAACTTACGAAATTATAAACCCAAATGACGTAGGCGTAAATGAGTCATCAATCATTCTTACAGCAAGAAGTGGACGAGCAGCATTAGCCTATCGCGCCAAAAAAATTGGTTATGAATTAACCAAACTACAATTAGACAAAGTCTATCTAGAATTCTTAAAATTTGCCGATAGAAAAAAAGAAGTAGTAGATGAAGATGTACACAAAATTATTGAATTAAGTAAAATTAGAATATTTGCCTAATGAAAAAGAAAACCTTATTTGACAAAGTATGGGATAGCCACGTGGTGAGTACAATACCTAACGGCCCTCAAATTTTATATATAGACACCCATTTAATACACGAAGTAACAAGTCCTCAAGCATTTGCTGAATTAGAAGATCGTAACATTTCTATTTTTAGACCCAATCAAATTGTAGCTACTGCAGATCATAATGTTCCTACTTTTAATCAACATCTCCCCATCAAAGATGAATTATCAAAACAACAAGTAGAACAATTGACAAAAAATTGTAAAAAAAACAATATTACACTTTATGGTTTAGGTCATCAATATCAAGGAATTGTTCACGTAATAGCCCCCGAATTAGGAATTACACTACCTGGAATGACTATGGTATGTGGTGATAGCCACACCTCCACTCATGGAGCCTTTGGAACGATTGCTTTTGGAATTGGCACAAGTCAGGTAGCACAGGTTTTTGCAAGTCAATGTCTACTATTAAACAAACCTAAAAGCTTACGTATTACTGTAAATGGTATACTCGCGAAAAATGTAACCCCTAAAGATGTTATCTTATACATAATTTCCAAAATAGGCACCAATGCAGGAACAGGATATTTTTGTGAATATGCTGGAAGTGTTTTTAGAGAAATGTCTATGGAAGGACGTATGACCGTTTGTAACATGAGTATAGAAATGGGAGCTAGAGGAGGCATGATCGCTCCTGACTCAACTACCTTTGAATATATACAAGGAAGAAAATTTGCTCCAAAAGGAAACGAATTAAAAGAAAAAAATAGACTATTGGAAAACCTTAGTAACAGACGAAGAAGCTGTTTTTGACAAAGAATATCATTTTGATGCTCAAGATATTGCACCAATGATTACCTACGGAACAAATCCTGGTATGGGAATAAAAATAACCGAAACAGTTCCGTTTATAAACAACGATCCTTCTTTTGATAAAGCTATAGAATATATGGGATTTAGCAAAGGTGAATATTTACTGAACAAAATAATTAATTATGTCTTTATTGGTAGTTGTACTAACTCCAGAATTGAAGATTTTAGAGCTGTAGCTCACTATATAAAAGGAAAACAAAAAGCATCAAATGTATATGCACTAATTGTTCCTGGATCACAACAAGTAGCTATACAAATTAAAGAAGAAGGTTTGTCTAAAATTTTTGAAGAAGCAGGTTTTCAAATTAGACAACCTGGATGCTCTGCTTGCCTAGCTATGAATGAGGATAAAATTCCAGCAGGAGAATACTGTGTTTCTACTTCTAATAGAAATTTTGAAGGAAGACAAGGACAAGGCGCAAGAACATTATTAACCAGTCCCGTTCTAGCCGCAGCAATTGCAATTGAAGGTAAAATTGTAATGGCACAAATCTAAAAAAGAAAATATGGAAAAGTTTACAAAATTAATATCTAGAGCAGTACCCCTAACAGTAGAAAATATAGATACAGACCAAATTATACCTGCTCGTTTTCTAAAAGTAACAAACAAAATTGGTTTTGGAAACCATCTATTTAAAGATTGGCGTTTTGATAATCAAAATAACCCCATTAATTCTTTCATATTAAATAATTCTGATTATTCAGGCAGTATTTTAGTTGCCGGAGATAATTTTGGTTGTGGTAGTAGTAGAGAACACGCCGCTTGGGCATTAACTGATTATGGTTTTAAAGTCATCGTTTCTAGCTATTTTGCTGATATTTTTAAAGGTAATGCCCTAAACAATGGTTTATTACCTGTACAAGTAACTCCTGTCTTTTTAAATGAAACTTTAAACTTATTAAAAACAAACCCTCAAGCCCTAATTGAAATTAATCTAGAAACACAAACTATTACAGTTACAGACCTATCTAAAACGGAAAACTTTGAAATAGATCCTTATAAAAAAATCTGTATGATAAATGGTTATGATGATATTGATTTTTTGATAAGTCATAAAAATAAAATTGAAGCCTTTGAAAAATCAAGAAACTTATCTTATCATAAAATAACAATATAAAATTAAACAAGTATGGAAATAAAAATAGCATTATTATCAGGAGACGGCATTGGTCCTGAGGTAACAAAACAAGCAGTTAAAGCACTAAAAGCTATAGAAGAAATATATAATCATACATTTTATTTTACAGAAGCTCCAGTAGGAGCCCTAGCAATTGATAAAACAGGTAATCCTCTACCTGGAAGCAACCTTAAAACTATGCAAAGATAGTCATGCCGTTCTTTTTGGAGCCATAGGCGATCCCAAATACGATCATGATCCTACAGCAAAAGTAAGACCTGAACAAGGTCTTCTAAAGCTAAGAAAAGAACTAGGACTATTTGCGAACATTCGTCCTATCAAAACCTATGATACATTACTAGACAAATCCCCTTTAAAAAAAGAAATTATTCAGGGAACTGATATGATTATTTATAGAGAGCTTACAGGAGGTATTTATTTTGGTGAAAAAAAATTAAATGAAACTGGTACTATTGCATCTGATTTATGTAAATATACAAAAGAAGAAATAGAAAGAATTACTCATCTTGCTTTTAAAGCAGCCTATACAAGAAAAAAACATGTTACTTTGGTAGATAAAGCCAATGTATTAGAATCCTCTAGACTTTGGAGAAAAGTAGTCACGGAAATAGCTAAAGATTATCCCGATATAACGTTAGATTTTTTATTTGTAGATAATGCAGCTATGCAAATAATATTAAATCCAAGCTCATTTGATGTTATTCTAACAGAAAACATGTTTGGAGATATTATTTCAGACGAAGGCAGCGTAATAGGAGGATCCATTGGCCTATTAGCTTCTGCTTCAATAGGAAACAAAAACGCTTTATTTGAACCCATTCATGGATCTTATCCTCAAGCTAAAGGAAAAGGTATAGCGAACCCCATTGCGTCTATCTTAAGTGCAGCTATGCTTTTAGAGCATTTTGGTTTGTACGAGGAAAGTATTGCTATTAATAAAGCTGTAGATAAAGCCTTACAATCAAAAATAGTAACCGTAGATTTAAATAAAGATTTAAATTATTCAACGGAAGTTGTTGGAGATACTATTGCTGAATTTATCCTGAATAAAGATGTTGAAATCGTTAATTTTGAAAATTTAAAAATAGGTAAATCCGTACTTATTTAGTATTCTAATTCATTATGTTTAACCCTATTTATGCGTTAGACTTTGTGATGAAAAGGAAAAAAGCAAAGAAGATAAAATGGACAGATATTTTTAAAATCGTACTATTTTTAAACTTTGAAATTTCCTCATAATACTATTTTTTTAACCTTGAGACTGTCCAAAAAGTTTACAATCTTTTCATTTCGACCAAAGGGAGAAATTACATAATATTGATTATGAGACTCTTCCTTACAAAAGGAACAAACTGTATATTGATTTAGGCACTATCCTACAAAAGCAATAAAAATTAGTGTTGATTCTTGATGTGCTTCGCGCTCGAACTAATGATGATTTCAATTATATACTCAACCGTTTGTTCGAGTTGTTTTAACCCAAATTACGCATTAGAGAATTTTAAAAAAACTTTATTGATTCCCTAATACTTTATTTTTTTAAAAACTAGAATTGATAAAAATTAAAACATTTTATTTCAATGAGTTATAAAAATTAATTTTTCTAATGCGTAATCTGAGTTTAAAATAAAAAAAAGATCGAGAATTTTTCTTTTTAATCCAGTATATTTTAAATTTAAATGGCATCAAAGATCTTTTATTTGTAATAATTTTTTAATATACAAATGTGTATGAATCTTTTTACAATTAAAATAAAATTTGAAAGGGTTCGACTTTAAAAAAGTGAACCCCTTCTTTTTAACCCAACTTAAAACAAATTTTTCTTTTAACCAGTCTACTTTTTATTTTACCATAAAACAAACGATTAACTCAATTGAAATTGACCAATAGATATAGAATGGGACTTATTAGCTATAATTTCAGAAACTATTTTTCCTGTAGCAGGTGCTAAACTTAATCCCATCATGCCGTGTCCTGTTGCTAAAATTACATTTTGAATACTTTTATCTCTGGCAATTATCGGCATACCTGACGGAGTACAAGGACGAAAACCATACCATATATCTTGATTTTCAGGCATTCTTACTTTCATTTCAGGATAGAAAGTGTTTACTGTATTAACAATACCTTGTAATCTGTTCCGATTTATTTTTGTATCTCCTGTATGAGTAATTTCCATGGTACCACCAAAACGAATATCATTATTCATAGGAGTAACAGCTACTTTTCCTTCACATAAAATAGAAGGAATTCGAGGTTTTTTTCTTTATCTAATAAAGTAAAACTGTATCCTTTTCCTGGTAAAAGAGAAATACCTGTTCCTATTTTTTTAGCTAAACTAGGACTCCATGCCCCTGTCGCAATTACAACTTCGTCTGTACTAAAATTTCCTTTAGAAGTAATTATCTGACTTACTTTTTCGTTCGTTAGAACAAAATCCATCACGCTACAATTACTATGAATTTTTATTTCTTTTTAGCTAATTCTTCTTTTATGTATGCTATGAATTTTTGAGGATATAAATGCGAATCGCATTTATAATGAACTCCCCTAAAATATCTAGTTTCGTTCCTTGTTCTAAACTTTCTACTTCTGATTTTGATAAGAATTCGACTTCTAACCCTAATTTTTTAGCTTCTTCTCCTTCATGCACAATTTCCGCACCTGTTTTATCTGTTTTAAACAACATTAAAAGTCCTTTTTCTTCATAGTAAAAGGAATTACTTTTACTTGCTAAATCTTTATAAAGTTCTTTACTTAACAGAGACAAATTTCGAAGAGCTGGTTTTGCTTTTTCTACATGTTGTTTTGTGGCATTTTTATAAAATTTCCACCCCCATTTCAACAAATCAACATCAAAACGAGGTTGGATATAAAAGGGACTTTTACTATCAAACATCCATTTAACGCCTTGTGCAATCATACCTGGTTGTGCAAGGGGAATAACGTGAGAGGGTACTATCATTCCTGCATTTCCATAGGAGCAACCGTCTGTTAGATCAGAACTGTCAAATATTTCTACCTCATATCCTTCTTCTGTCAAATAATAAGCAGTACATAACCCAATAATACCGCCTCCTATTATACTTATTTTTTTCATTTTTTAATACTTTTGAGATTTGGGATATTTAAAAAAAATGCTTAGCAAATTTATTTTCACTATACTTTCCTAATTTTTAATTCTATTTATATTACCTGAAATCCATGAGCGTATGGATCATCATCATCAATAATAATGTTGTTATAACCATAAACTTTAGCCCATCCTTGAATACTTGGTACAATTGCGGGTATAGAACCTATATTGGTTTCTTCAACTACTCGTCCGATGAATTTACTACCAATAAAGCTTTCGTGTATAAATTCTTCGTCTTTTTTTAAGATTCCTTTTGCATGTAATTGTGCCATTCGAGCAGAGGTTCCTGTACCGCAAGGGGAACGATCTATTGCTTTGTCTCCATAAAATACAGCGTTTCTTCCTGAAGAACTTGAATCAATTGGAGTACCTGTCCATAATAGGTGGCTTACATCTCTAATTGTATTATTTTCTGGATGTATAAATTGGTTTTGATATTTTTCATTTATACGCGCACGAACCACTTGACTGTATTGTATTATTTTACTTGCGGTAAAATTTTGTATCCCACTAAAATTTTTTTGTGGATCAACTATGGCGTAATAGTTTCCTCCATAAGCTACGTCAAATACTATTTCACCCAATTCAGGACATTCTATCGTTAAATCTTGCGCTGCTAAATAGGATTTTACATTTGTAAGGCGTACCCACTCTACTTTTTTGTCAATTTGTTTGTATTCTATTTGCACAAGACCTGCTGGTGCTTCCATTCTAATTTTTCCTGGATTTTTTGGCGTAACTAATCCCTCTTCAACAGCTATGGTAATTGTACCTATAGTGCCGTGACCGCACATGGGTAAACATCCTGAGGTTTCTATAAACAAAATTCCAAAATCATTTTCTGGATCAACAGGAGGGTATAAGATACTACCACTCATCATATCATGACCTCTGGGTTCAAACATTAGTCCTTTTCGAATCCAATCGTACTCTTTTAAAAAATGTTGTCTTTTTTTCGCTCATGTTTGCTCCCTTTAAATCAGGACCACCACCAGCTACAACCCTTACGGGATTTCCGCAGGTATGTGCATCTACACAAAAAAAAGTTTTTCTTCCCATTGCTTACGCTGTAATAAAAACTGTTGTTATTTCTAATTGATCATTTACGGTTCTTGAAATTCCTAATGGGTTTTCATTTTTTAATTCTTCTGGTAATAATTCGTTAGGCCAATTTTGATAACTTATAGGTCTTACCCAACGTTTTACGGCATGAATACCTACCGCTGTAAATCTTGAATCAGATGAGGCTGGATAAGGACCACCATGTAGCATAGACGCACAAACCTCAACTCCGGTTGGCACACCGTTAAAGATTAAACGTCCAACTCTTCCTTTTAACGCTTCTACTACCTCTCTATATTGACTTAGTTCTTTTGATTCTGCGATAATTGTTCCTGTTAATTGTCCTTCTAGGCTGTTTATAACCATTGCCATTTGCTCTTTCGTTTCGCAAACTACTAGTACTGAAAATGGTCCAAATACTTCATGACTTAATGTTTTATTCTTTAAAAATTCTGTTGCATTAACCCTTAATACGGTTTGAGGAGCATAATTAGGTTTTGTTTTACCCTCATAAATAGCTAAAATTTCTACTCCTTTTTGTAAACTTAATTCTTGTTGTCCTTCGTCATAATTTTTTCTAATAGAATAATGTAACATACAAGAAGGTTCTATTTGTAAAATTTCGGATGCTAATTCGGATGCAAAAGAGTTTAATTCTGGGCTTTCTAATCCAATTATTAAACCTGGATTTGTACAGAACTGTCCTGTTCCTAAAGTAATGGAACTTGCATATTGTTTAGCCCAAAAAGAGGTGTTATTTCTTAGTTCGTTAGGTAATAATACAACAGGATTAATACTTCCCATTTCTGCAAATACAGGAATGGGCTCGGGACGTTGTGCCGCTAGATTAAAAAGTGTTCTACCTCCAATAATGCTCCCTGTGAACCCAACAGCTTTAATTAATGGGTGTTTTACTAATGTAGTCCCTAGAGTTATACCGTTTCCTATTAAATTAGAAAAAACACCTTCGGGCATTCCTGTTTTCTGTGCCGCTTTTAATACAGCGGAAGCTACTAATTCCCCCGTTCCTATGTGCATAGAATGGCTTTTCACTATTACAGGGCATCCTGCTGCTAATGCGGAAGCAGTATCTCCTCCTGCTGTTGAAAAAGCGAAAGGAAAATTACTTGATCCAAAAACAGCTACTGGTCCCAAAGGATGAAGCATTTTTCTTAAATCTACTTTAGGTACGGGGTGTCTATCAGGAACTGCTGTATCAATAGTTGCTTCTACCCAACTTCCTTCTTCAAGCATTTGAGCAAAAGCACGAAGTTGTCCTATTGTTCTTCCTCTTTCTCCCTCGGCTCTTCCTCTTGGTAAACCTGATTCTTGAACATACACTTCTAAAACAGCATCTCCTAAAGCTAGTATTTCATCTGCAATTGCATTTAAAAATAAGGCTTTTTTCTTACCTGAAAAATTTTTGTATTCTTGATACGCTTTATGCGCTAGTTGAACAGCTTGTTCTATTTCTTCAGTTGTTGCTTCTATAAAATTCCAATCGTTATCTTGGTTAAGTTCCGGATTAAACGTTTTTAAAATTTTAGAACCACTTGCAACTAAATGGCTTCCTATATAATTTTTCCCAGTAATCATATTTCGTTTTTTTTATTTAATAAAGCAACCTACAAGATTTTACTTGTAGGTTAAGATAGCTTCCAGAAAAACATTATCAACCTTATGAAAAGAAGCCTATCAACTAAACTTTATTAAAATATGTTGTTTACATTTGTTTACACTACTTCTGTTGCTACGGACAGGTTTTTATAATCTGGTAAAACAGGTCTTGTTTTTAATCCTTCCGCTATAATTGTTAAAACCTTTTCTTTTTCTGCTCCTGCTAAAGCCAAACGAGGTGCCCTAACGTATTCCGTTCCTATACCTGTTGCTACTTCGGCTAATTTTATATTTTGTACTAATTGAGGACTTATATCTAATTCTAGCAAAGGTAAAAACCACCTGTAAATTGCTATGGCTTCTTCTATTCTACCTGCTTTTGCTAATTTGTAAATAGCTACTGTTTCTGCGGGAAAAGCGTCTACTAATCCTGCTACCCATCCGTCAGCTCCCATAAGTAAGCTTTCTAAAGCTAGCGTATCTACACCTGATAATATTTTTAATCTATCTCCAAAACGATTTTTAATTCGGGTAACGTTAGAAATATCTCTTGTTGATTCTTTAACTGCTTGTATGTTATCAAATTTTAACAATTCTTCAAACATATCTAAGGTTACTTCAATTTTATAATCTACTGGGTTATTATATACCATAATGGGTAATGATGTGCTTTTAGCAACCTCAGAAAAAAACATTACGGTTTCATAATCGGTTGCTTTGTATCGCATAGGAGGTAACATCATTAATCCTCTAGCCCCATCTAATTCGGCTTTATTAGCGGCTTCTATAGCTCCTCTGGTTGTTTGTTCTGCTATATTCATTATAACAGGTACTTGACCTTTTACAACACGAACTGTTTCTCGAATAAGTTCTCTTTTTTCTTCTTCAAATAAAGTACTTGCTTCTCCTAGGGTTCCTCCTAAAATAATCCCTTCTGCTCCTGCATCAAGTTGTGCCTTGATATTTATTTCAAACATATTCAAGTCAAGCTTATCATCTGCTGTAAATTTTGTAGTAACTGCTGGCATTACGCCTTTCCATTGAAAACTCATAATTGCTGTTTTTTGACAAAATTATTTTGAATATCATCAAGGCAATAATCAGTTTTTAGCTTAAAATGATACTATATTATCCATTATTAAAAATAATACTCAAAAAAATGATAATAATACATTGAAATTATAAATTTGAGTAAACCAAGTACCTACTTATGAAAGTATTTCCTTTTAAAATACCAAAGGCAAAAGAAGAAGCCATCATTTATCAGTTTGACAAAGAGTTGATCTTATATGATAAACTTCATCAACACGAAGAAATTCAAATTAGTTATATTGAAAAGGGGAAGGAACAATAATAGTGGGCGATACAATATCTGAATATAACGCTGGAGATATTATTGTTTTTGGAAGTAATTTGCCACATGTTTTTAAAAGTGAGATAAACAAGGAGGAGGAATTAAGTTTAGTACATTCTATCTTTTTTGACGCTACTGTAATCAAAGAAAGCTTACAAGTACTCCCTGAATCTACTCAAATACTCAATTTTTTAGAGGATACTCGTAATGGATATAAGGTATTGTCTAAAAAGAAAAAATATATTCGATTATATTCGATTTATCTACTGCTAAAGATACGACCAAGTTTATTAAATTTTTGCAATTATTAAATAAACTTACTTTTTCTAAAAAAAATCACTTTCGTCTTTTAGGTATAATAAAGACATTACTGATTCCGAAGGCAAACGTATGCAAGTTGTATATGAATTTGTAATGAATAATTTTGATAAGAAAATATCATTAGAAGAAATTGCGAATATAGCTAATATGACTAAAAATGCCTTTTGTAGGTATTTTAAAGTAAGAACAAATAAAACTTTTTTTCAATTCTTGATTGAATTGCGTATAGAAAAAGCTTCTCGTATATTGACATCAAACCATGAAATAAGTGTTGTAGAAATTGCGGAACTCACGGGGTTTAATAATATTTCTAATTTTAATAGAAAGTTTAAAGAAATTAAAAAAACATCACCCATGAATTATAGAAAACGATTTAAAAACTAATTTTTTTGTTAATTCAGGTTTACAACTATATTTTCTTTTATGTCATATCATATAAGTGGTTAATATTAAACCATAGTAGGTTAATATACTATTTTTTTTGATTTTCTATTTCTATGATTTTTGATTAAAATTTTTAAAATGAAATATTCTTGTTTTTTATCCATTGTCTTGTTTTCTCTTTTTAGTCTTAATTGTACTGCTCAAGAAAAATCAAATTTATTTTTAAAACTTCAAGAAGTTTTTAATAAAGCTAGTATTGAAAAGATAAATAATCTTAAGGATTTTTCGGAATCTTATAAAATTGTTTTAGATGAACCTTTAGATCATAATGATTTATCAAAAGGAACTTTTAAGCATTGTATTTATCTTTCTCATAAAGATTATTCTAAGCCTATGGTAGTTGAAACAGAGGGTTATAATGCTCATTATGAAAAAAAAGAATTATCTTCGTTATTAGACACTAATCAATTAATAATAGAATATCGTTTTTACGGTGATTCTAGACCTAATCTTATTCCTTGGAAGTTTTTAACGAATAATCAAGCAATAGAGGATTGCCATCAGATAGTTGAAAAATTAAAAAAAATATATACTGGCAAATGGATTTCTACAGGTATTAGTAAAGGAGGAGAAACCACACTTATCTATAAGTCTAAATATCCTAATGACATAGATGTGGCTATCCCTTACGTTGCTCCCATGATAAACGGTACGGAAGACGAACGAACTATAAAACATTATAACACCACCGTTGGTACTCCTGAATGCAGAAACTCAATCATACAAATACAAAGACTCTTAATGCTTAATAGAACGGCTATTGAAACAGAAGTTGCTTCCTATGCGAAGAAAAATAACCTAACTTTTAATGAAGTCCCTATTTCTGGAAGCTTTTGAGTATGCTGTTTTAGAATTGCCTTTTTCTTTTTGGCAATGGAATGGGAATTGTGATAAGATCCCTTCACTTAATTCCTCTTCAAAAGAATTATTTGATTATTTAAATAATATTGTAGGTTTTGAAGTCTATTCGGACAAAGGTGTTTACCGTCTTTTACCTTCTTTCTATCAACATTTTACAGAATTAGGGTATTATGGTTTTGATCTAAATCCAGTAAAAGATTTACTACGTATTGTTAAATCGTCTAGTAACAATAGATTTACTCCTCGAAATATTGATTTAAAATATGATAAATTATACATTAAACAGGTACGCGATTATATAGAAAAGAAAGGTTCTAAAATAATATATATTTATGGTGGATTAGATCCTTGGTATGCTTGCGCTCCCACTCCTAATGAAAAATTAGATGCTCTAAAAATGGTACTCCCTCAAGGAACACATGCTACGCGAATTAAACATTTTTCAAAAGAAGATCAGCAAAAAATCATGAATATATTAACAAAATGGTTAAAATAGTATTTAATAAACAAGGCATTAGAAAAATTGAACTAACGCCTTGTTTTAAAGAGTTTTTAACTTACCAGTTGAGTAAAAAGATCATGGGTTTCATTTAAATATCTATATTCAAAATGATTGATTTTCATCTTGCTTTTGATAGTTTCTATATCTTCAGGTTTTTTTAATTCTAAACCTACAATAACAGGTCCTTTTTCTCGGTTGTTTTTTTTTAGCAAATTGAAAATAAGTTATATCATCTTCTTCCCCTAAAATTTTATTTACAAATTCTTTTAAAGCGCCTGGACGTTGTGGAAATTGAATCATAAAATAATGTTTTAATCCTTCGTATAATAGCGAACGTTCTTTTATTTCCTCTGTGCGTTCTATATCATTATTACTGCCACTTATAATGCAAACTACTTTTTTGTTTTTTATTTTTTCATTATATAAATCAAGGGCTGCAATAGATAAAGCGCCTGCTGGTTCTACCACTAATGCTTCTTCGTTATACAATTTTAGTATGGTCGTACAAACTTTTCCTTCTGGGACGAGTATAATATCATCTAATGTATTTTTGCAGACTTGATAAGTAAGATTCCCTACTTGTTTGACTGCGGCACCATCAACAAATTTATCTATTGAGTCTAACGCACTGGTATTACCTTGATCAATAGCTGTTTTCATAGAAGGAGCACCTAGAGGCTCAACTCCTATTATTTTTGTGTGTGGACTCAGTTCTTTAAAAACAGTTACAATACCTGGAAGCAAATCCTCCTCCTCCTATTGGCACAAAAACGTAATCTATTGGTTTTGTAGATTGTTCTAAAATTTCTAAAGCGACTGTTCCTTGACCTGCTATTACTTTTTGGTCATCAAATGGGTGAATAAATGTTTTATTATTTTTATTACAGTCTTCTATTGCTTTTTGATAGGCATCATCAAAGGTATCACCTACTAGTATGATTTCTATATATGATTGACCAAATAATTGTACTTGTTTAATTTTTTGTTTTGGAGTGGTTTTGGGCATATATATCTTCCCAAAAATCTTTAAGTAATTACATGAAAAAGCAACTCCTTGAGCATGATTACCCGCACTTGCACAAACGATTCCTTTTTGACGCTCTTTCTCATTTAACGAACTAATTTTATTATAAGCTCCTCTTATTTTAAAAGAACGGACGGTTTGTAAATCTTCTCTTTTTAAATATACATGGGCTTGATATTGTGTTGATATATTTATACTCTGGAAGCAGAGGCTGTCCAAAAAGTTTAGGACAGCCTTTTTATTGCTGTTTTACTCTAAAACATGTATTTTAGAGGTGACAAAAAACAAGCAATGGCTAAAGTAACATTTAAAAACCAGACAGGCAATTCTCCAGAACTTTTTCCAATCAATATTTTTGATAAAATTGATGATAACCACCCTGTTCGACTGGTCGATTCTATAGTTGACAGACTTGATATTAGCGACATAGTTAAGCTTTATCGCGGTGGTGGATGCTCTGCTTACCATCCTAGAATGCTAATCAAAGTATTGTTTTATAGCTATTTGTCAAATATCTATTCTTGCCGAAAAATAGCCAAAGCACTTAATGAGAACATTCATTTTATGTTTATCTCAGGCAATTCCACTCCTGGGTTTAGAACCATTAACGAGTTTAGAGGCAAAATTTTGAAAGATAAAATCAAAGTTTTATTCGCAGAAGTAGTAAAAATATTGGTCGACCTAGGTTATATAAGCCTTGATGTTCAATATATTGATGGTACTAAAATTGAAGCAAAATCCAACAAATACACCTTTGTTTGGCGTGGTTCGGTTGAAAAATACAAAGAGAAATTAGAAGTAAAAATCAACACTATTTTATCTGATATAGAAAACAGTATACAATCAGAAAACCAAGAACTTAACCAAGAAGCATTGCCAAAAAAAATCAATTCAGATGAATTAAAAGAAAAGCTATCAGAATTGAATAAAAAGTTAAAAGAACCGACTAAGAAACAGGTAAAAGAACTACAGAAATTACAGGAAGAACACCTTCCAAGATTAGAGAAATACGAAAAGGATTTAGAAATACTTGGAAATAGAAACTCTTATAGTAAGACAGACCCTGACGCTACTTTTATGAGAATGAAGGAAGATCATATGAGAAATGGGCAACTCAAACCAGCTTACAACCCTCAAATATCAACTGAAAATCAATTTATTACACACGTTTCTATACATCAAACGACCAACGATACCAACACATTAGAGTCACACTTAAACAGTTTTGAAGAAAACTATAATAGACAAAGTAAAGAAGTTGTCGCCGATGCTGGATATGGCAGTGAAGAAAATTACCAAATGCTTAAAAACAAGCAAATTGAGCCCTTTGTAAAGTACAATTATTTTCATGCAGAGCAGAAAAAGAAACTTAAAGAGAATCCTTTTTAGTGCAAAATTTATTTTACAATCAACAATACGATTTCTATATCTGTCCTATGGGGCAAAAATGGAAAACATAGGAATAGGTAAGCGAATCTCTAGCAATGGATATGAATCAGAAGTGACTTATTATCAAGCTAAACGATGCGAAGGATGCCCATTGAGAAGTTTATGCCACAAAGCAAAAGGGAATCGAAAAATAGAAGTCAATCACCCTCTAAATTGCCTAAAAAACGAAGCTAAAGAATTACTAAACTCAAAAAAGGACACAAACACAGAAGTAAAAGACCTGTTGAAGTAGAGGCAGTATTCGGACAACTAAAAAACAACAATAAATTTAATCGGTTTACATTTTTTGGGTTAGAAATGGTAGAAATGGAGTTTCTACTAATGGCGCTTGGTCATAATTTCAGAAAAATGGTGGCTACAACTACAGATTCAATGAAAAAAGCTTTTAAAACAACTCGTTCTTGCTCAACATACAACTATATGACTCGATTTTGCCTTCTAATTGTTTTTGAAAAATTAAATTTTACTAGCAATCACCAATATCGTGAATTTGCGGCATAAAAAAAGCTGCCCTTTTAGGACAGCCTCTTAATTGATTTTTAGCGGATATAATTTCTTCATACAAGTTCATACTGATGTCTTTTGTTTGAATTAGAATAATCTCCTACTACTGTTTTCATGGCAGTCATGGCAGCACGTAATTTGGCTCCACAAATTTCAATCGAATGATTTCTAATCATCGTATTTGTGGTCACTAGTTCAAAATTGTCTACTTTTTTATTGTTTTTATCAGTGTATTCTTTCCCCATTAAATTAACATCTATTTTTTTCATAAAATCAGACAATAATGGTTTACAAGCATGGTCAAACAAATAACATCCGTATTCTGCTGTATCAGAAATTACCCGATTCATTTCAAACAATTTTTTACGAGCAATTGTATTAGCTATTAGGGGTGCTTCATGTAAGGACTCATAATAAGCAGATTCTTCTTTTATTCCTGCTTTAACCATTGTCTCATAAGCTAATTCTACACCCGATTTTACAAAAGCAACCATAAGGGTCGCTTTATCAAAATATTCTTGTTCTGTAATTTCTAAAGCGGTAGCGGGCGTTTTTTCAAAAGCTGTTTCAGCTGTAGCTGCTCTCCATGAACGTAATTTTTTATCATCTTCTGCCCAATCTTTCATCATTGTTTTAGAGAATTTACCAGATAGAATATCATCCATGTGTTTATTAAATAAAGGAGTCATTATTTCTTTTAATTCTTCAGATAATTTAAAAGCTTCTATTTTTGCTGCATTTGAAAGACGATCCATCATATTGGTAATTCCTCCAATTTTTAAGGCTTCTGTAATTACTTCCCAGCCATATTGTACTAGTTTAGAAGCGTAACTTGGTTCTATTCCTTTTTCAATCATTTTATCAAAACATAAAATAGATCCTGTTTGAAGTAATCCGCAAAGTATGGTTTGTTCTCCCATTAAATCAGATTTTACTTCTGCTACAAATGACGATTTTAGTACTCCTGCATGATGACCTCCTGTGCCCACACAATATGCTTTTGCTATTTCTAGTCCGTCTTGATTGGGGTCATTTTCTGTGTGTACTGCTATTAATGTAGGAACTCCAAAACCTCTTAAATATTCATTACGTAATTCAGATCCAGGAGATTTAGGAGCAATCATAACAACTGTAATATCTTCTCTAATTTTAATTCCTTCTTCTACGATATTAAAACCATGGGAATAAGAAAGACAAGCTCCTCTTTTCATTAAGGGTACTACTTTCGTTACAACATTTGTATGTTGCTTATCTGGTGTTAAATTAGAAACTAAATCAGCTGTTGGTATTAATTCTTCAAAAGTTCCTACTTCAAACCCATTAGAAGTTGCTTTTATAAAAGATTCTCTTTTATTTTCTATGGCTTCTTTACGAAGTGCGTATGCTACATTTAATCCGCTATCTCTTAGGTTTTGTCCTTGTGCTAATCCTTGTGCGCCGCAACCAATAATTACAATTTTTTTATCAACAAGTTTATTTACTCCTTCTATAAATTCTTCTTTATCCATGAATTCACATTTTGCTAATTCTTGTACTTTAAGTCTGTGTGGCAACGTATTGAAATAATTTTCCATAATATTTATATTCTTTATTGTATTGTTTATAATCCAAAACTGGTAGTAGGTACTTCATTTACTAGGGGCAGAATTGTAAGTGGGTTATTTTTTTCTAATTCTGTCACTTTTTGATGAATTCCTTTACTCTCTTTGATAATGGCTATGCGTGAACTTCTAACAAATTCGATCAGTTGGTATTCTTCTAATTTTTTTAGAAGTTTTTCTATTTCCTCTTGTTGTCCTGTTGTTTCAAAAACAGTATAATCTTCCCTAATTACCACTGCTCTAGCTCCATATTCACGCAATAACCGTTCTACTCGTACTTCTTTCATAGTAATTGAGGTAGGAACTTTGTACAAAGCCATTTGTTGCCAAATGATTTCATCATTTGTATTGTAAAAAACTTTTAGAACATCTATTACTTTTTCTAACTGTCTCGCTAAATTTTTAATTTTTTCTTCTGTTTCATTAATTACTAATGTAAATCTGTAAATATTCGGAATTTCACTAGGAGATGTATTTAAACTTTCGATATTCATTTTTCTTCTTGAAAAAAGAATTGAAATTTTTGTTATTAATCCTATATGATTTTCTGTATAGATGGTTAATGTATATTCTTTTTTCATAATCTAAACTTTATATTTCTTCTTTATATAAAACGATTTCTGCTACTCCTTTTCCTTGTGGTACCATAGGAAACACATTATCTTCTTTAGCAACCTTTACTTCTAATAAATATGCTTTTTCATATTCTAAAAATTCTTGTAATAGGGGTTTTAATTGACTTCTTTCTACTACTTGTGCGCCTTTTATGCCATATCCTTTGGCTACTTGAACAAAATCAGGGCTATGAATATCTGTAAATGAATATCTTTTTTCATGAAATAGTTCTTGCCATTGGCGAACCATCCCTAAAAAGCTATTATTTAGAATTAGTATTTTTACATTGGGTTGAAATTGCATAATGGTTCCTAATTCCTGAATGTTCATCTGCGCACCTCCATCTCCCATAATTGCTACAACGGGTCTTTCTGGGGCTCCTAATTTAGCGCCAATTGCAGCTGGTAAAGCAAATCCCATGGTTCCTAATCCGCCACTCGTTATATTACTTCTTGTTTTATTTTGTAAGGCGTAACGACAAGCTACCATTTGATGCTGTCCTACATCCGTTACAATAATTGCATCTCCTTTAGTCAGTTGGTTAAGTACTTGGATAACTTCTGCCATTGTAATTTCTTCTTTGGTTGGATAAAGTTCTTTTTGAATTAAAAGAGTGTTTTCTTTTTCTTTTTTATTTCAAACTCTTTCATCCATTGTGGATGATTATTGGGTTGAAGTAATTGGGTTACTTTAGGTAAGGTTTCCTTGCAATCTCCCCAAACTGGAACTGTTGTTTGAACATTTTTATCAACCTCAGCGGGATCTATATCAAAATGAATTATTTTCGCTTGTTTGGCATACATATCTAGTCTTCCTGTCACTCTATCATCAAAACGCATACCTACTGCTATTAGGACATCGCATTCATTAGTTAAGTAATTAGGGGCATAATTTCCGTGCATTCCTACCATTCCTACACCTAACGGATGATGGGTAGCTATGGCACTCATTCCCATTATTGTCCAAGCAGTAGGAAGTCCTGCTTTTTCTATAAATTCTTGAAATTCCTTTTCTGCATTCCCTAAGATTACTCCTTGGCCAACCACAACAAGGGGTTTTTTAGCATTATTAATTATTTGAGCTGCTTTTTCTATATATTCCTGTCTTATAATAGGTTTTTCTTTATAACTTCTTACATAATTACATGGTTTATATCCTTTGTATTCAAAATATTGAAGTTGTGCATTTTTTGTAATATCTATAATTACAGGGCCTGGTCTCCCCGTACTAGCCAAATAAAAAGCTTTTGCTAATATGGTGGGAATTTCGTTAGCATCTGTGATTTGATAATTCCATTTAGTTACTGGTGCTGAAATATTAATGATGTCTGTTTCTTGAAAAGCATCTGTTCCTAGTAAATGGGCAAATACTTGTCCTGTAATACATACAAGAGGTGTAGAATCTATCATGGCATCTGCCAGACCTGTTACTAGATTTGTGGCTCCTGGTCCACTAGTTGCAAACACCACTCCTGTTTTGCCAGTGGCTCTTGAAAACCCTTGTGCTGCATGTATAGCTCCTTGTTCGTGTCTAACTAAAATATGTTGTATTTGTTCGCTATAATCAAATAAAGCGTCGTATATGGGCATAATAGCGCCTCCTGGATACCCAAAAATGGTTTTAACGCCTTCCAGAAAGTAAGGCTTCTAATACAGCTATACTGCCTAGGGTTTGTATTGTTTTTTTTATAGGTTGGGTAATTGGTTCTATTGTTTTTATTTTCATGAGTACTTTTTAAAATGATATGGTTTATATTCTTTAATCGGTAACACATCCTTGCGAAGCATCAGTAACTAATTTTGCATATTTATATAAAACTCCTTGATTAACTTTTAAATCGGGTTGTTTCCATTGTTCTTTTCGTTTATCAAGTTCTTCTTTTGATACTGATAGATGAAGGCTATTTTTTTGAGCATCAATTTCTATTAAATCACCTTCTTGAACGAGTGCAATTGTTCCTCCATCAAAGGCTTCGGGGGTTATATGCCCAACAACAAAACCGTGTGTTCCTCCGCTGAATCGACCATCTGTAATAAGGGCAACGCTTTTACCTAATCCTGCTCCAATAATAGTGGATGTTGGTTTTAGCATTTCGGGCATTCCGGGTCCTCCTTTAGGTCCTACATATCGGATAACAACTACATCTCCTGCTTGTATTTTTTTATTTTCAATTCCTGCAATTAATTCTTTTTCACTATCAAATACTTTGGCTGGTCCTGAAAAGCATTCTCCTTCTTTTCCTGTAATTTTTGCTACCGCTCCTTTTTCTGCAAGGTTTCCATACAAGATTTGTAGATGACCCGTTTCTTTTAAGGGTTTTTCGATAGGTTTTATAATATTTTGATCTTGAAAATTAATTGGTTCTATGTCTTTTAAATTTTCTGCTATTGTTTCTCCTGTTACGGTCAAACAATGACCGTGTAATTTACCTTTATCTAAAAGGTATTTTAAAACCATAGGAACACCTCCTTTATCATGTAAATTTTGCATTAGGTAATTTCCTCCTGGCTTAAAATCAGCAATCAATGGTGTAGTATTACTTATTCTTTGAAAATCATCTTGCGTAATGGTTATACCTACACTTTTTGCCATAGCTATAATGTGTAAAACAGCATTCGTACTACCTCCTAGGGCTATTAATGTGGTGATAGCATTTTCAAAAGCTTCAAAAGTCATGATGTCTTTAGGGCAGATATTTTTTTCTAATAATATCCTGATATAATCAGCTGCTTTTTCACATTCTTTAATTTTGTTTGTACTTATAGCTGGATTTGAACTGGAATAAGGTAGACTCATACCTAAGGCTTCTATAGCTATTGCCATTGTATTAGCAGTGTACATGCCTCCACAAGCCCCTGCTCCTGGACAAGCGTTTTTTATGATTTCTTTAAAATCTTTTTCTGAAATTGTTCCTGCAATCTTTTCGCCAAGTGCTTCAAAAGCGGATACAATGTTTAAATCTTTTCCTTGGTATTTCCCTGGTGCTATGGTTCCACCATATACCATAATGGAAGGACGATTAAGTCTTCCCATAGCTATGACTGCACCTGGCATATTTTTATCACAACCTGGAACAGCTATTACCGCGTCATAATAATGTCCTGCAATAACACTTTCTATACTATCTGCTATGATTTCTCGGCTTACAAGGGAGTAACGCATGCCTTTTGTTCCATTAGTTATTCCATCACTAATTCCTATGGTATTAAAGATTAATCCTACCATATTTTGTTCTTTTACAGATGCTTTTATATAGCTTGATAAATGATTTAAGTGCATATTACAGGTGTTTCCATCATAGCCCATTGAAGCAATCCCTATAAAAGGTTGTTTTAGTTGCTCTTCATTTAAACCAATTCCGTATAACATGGCTTGTGCAGCTGGCTGTGTTGGATCTTGGGTAATTTTTTTACTATATCTATTTAATTCCATGATTCTTATTTTACTTCTAATTAGGTGTTTTTCTCGGTGACTAAATTGTTATAGGCTTTTTGAAGTTTTTTCCCTAATGTATTTTCCCATTCAAGAGGAAAGTGTCTATGATTTAAGGAGTCTACTCCTATTATTTCAGCAGCGGTTCCGCATAAAAAGGCACTATCTGCTTTTTTTAATTCTTGTGGTAGATAGAGTCCTTCTATAACTTCTATCCCTAATTCTTTACATAAGTCCATTACAGTGGCTCTGGTTATACCTGGTAGAATATTTCCTAATTGGGGGGTGTATAATTTTCCGTTTTTTTCAAAAAATAAATTGGCTCCTGGTCCTTCTGCTAGAAAGCCATCAGTGTCAAGTAGTAAGGCTTCATCAAATCCTTGGGCTTTAACTTCTGAAGAGGCTAATATTGAATTAACATAGTGTCCACAAACTTTGGCTTCTATTTTAGTTGATCGCGGATGAGGTCTACAAAACGATGAAATACCTAGATTTAATCTTTTTCACCTAAATAGGCTCCCCATTCCCAAGCACATATCATTAGTGATACATTATTGGGGGTACTCAATCCCATATTGGGACTACAAAAGACTAGAGGTCGTATATAAGCATCTTTAAAATTGTTTCGCTCTAATAATTCATACGTTGTTCGGGTTAATTCTGCAACATTAAAATCAAAAGGAATATTAATTAATTCGCATGATTTCTTAAGCCGCTGATAGTGTTCATCTGATTTAAATATTTTGGTTCCAGTAGATGTATTATATGCTCTTATTCCTTCAAAAACACCGTATCCATAGTGTAGAGTTTGACCGTATAAATCAGAAAAAGTTTTTTGAGATTTTAAGAATTCACCGTTTAAATATAAAATATGGTTTTCATTATAATATAGATTGTTTGTTGGGGTTAATGTTAGTGGTATAGTTTTCATGATATAAATAATTATTTTATTGAACCTAGATTATGCGTTAGCCTTTTTAGTAAAGATGAAAAGGGTAAAAAGATAAAAATGCACTGATTTTTTTCGTAACTGTAGTTTTGCTATGTCGAGGGCAAAAAACGAGTTTCTTTTTAGACCTAAAGTCATTTTTTCTTTGTAATAATCTGGGAATGCGCAATCTGGGTTAAAATCATTTTGTAATGTTATAGTTTCAATAACGAAATTAGTATTAGGTCTTTTTTTAAATGATTCTAAAAATGTTTATTTACAACGTTTTAAAGAAGTGTTATACCACTTAAACCATTGTAAACAAAGGTTTTTAGCAATTCTTTTTATGATGTCAAGCCTTTCATTTTTTTTAAAAAAAAGGTTTTTATTATTTTTTTGACAAATAAATTCCTGTTCCAGTAGAAATTATTACTAGAAAACGGATGTTCGATAAAAAAATGATTAACTACAGTAGTTAGCTAATAATATAAATGTAGAGTATTGAGAAAATAATAGAAGAAGTAAAAGAAGTAAAGTTTGTTTTATTATTTAAAAATCCCCCCTTTGTCGCATTTTCTGCTTAGTAAAATTTGTTTTCATTTTTCTCATTTTTAAAAAGTTTATAAATACAAAAAGCCTCCTTATTCAAGGAGGCTTTATTAATGTTTTTATTTTTATTATATATACATAATACCCCCTGTCCCTATTGTATAAACAATAGCGATAATAATGGCAGTAATAATGTTATTAAAATTTTTCATTTTTTCTTTGTTGTCACAAATATACAAAAAAATAAATAATAGGTGTTTTTTTACTAAAATATTATACAAGAGGATCATTAAAACTCCTTAATATTTTCATTTTATTTATCTTCTATTACACAGTAGTGATTTATCTTTTAAAAACTACCAATCTCCTCCGGCACCGCCACCTGAGAAACCGCCACCACCGAAACCACCGCCAAAGCCGCCATCATCTCCCCAACTACCACCAGATGACCAACTACTTCCGCCTCGTCCCATACGGCTTAAGATGATAATATCACCTAAATCTAATCCGCCTCCACCTCGGTTATTACCATTTCCTTTATTTTTAGAAATTATGATTATGATTATGATAATTATGAATACAAAAAGGAGTATCCCTTGAATATCTACTCCGTTGTCTTTCTTTTTCGTTCTCCTTTAAACTTGCCTTTTAGAGCTTTAATAATAGCATCAGCTCCTTGATCAAGACCCTCATAATAGTTTCCTTTTTTGAATTCAGGTACTATATAATCTCTAACAATTTCACCTGTTATTCCAGCTGTTAAACGATCCTCTACTCCATAACCAGGTGAAATCCAAATTTTTCGTTCTTTTTTTGCCAGAAGCAAAATTACACCGTTATCCTTTTTGCTTGCCCTACACCCCATGTATGTGCCCATCTAGGTGCTAACAAACCTATATTTTCTCCTTTGAGTGTTTCAATAGAAATAAATACAATTTGAGTAGTTGTGGAATCCGAATATTTAATTAGTTTTTCTTCTAATAATTCCTTTTCGTTATCAGATAACACTTTTGCATAATCGTACACACTGGTTTGAAAACTAGGTTTTTTTGGAATATCATATTGTGCCCAAGAATAATTTATAAAATAAAACAATAGGGATAGAAAGAAGCCTAATTTGTTGTTTGATATATGTTGTTTAGTGTTTCTCATTTTAACCTTTTGATAGGGTATCAGGCAACTCATTTTTATCTGTTTCAGTACAAGGAAAATGTTCTTGTAATAGTATTCCTGCTTTTAGGATACCTTCTATCAATCCTTGTTTGAAGTTTCCTTGTTTAAATTGATCTAAGATAACATCTCGTGTACTTTCCCAAAAATTGACTGGTATGACTTCGTTTATACCTTTATCACCATAAATAGCAAATGTTTTGGTTTCTACTGCTACATATAATAAGACTCCATTTCGCAATTGAGTTTGATCCATTTTCAGAAAATAAAACACCTCTTTAGCTCGTTCTAGAGCTACCAAAGAAGTGTTTTTTTCTATATGTACACGGATTTCTCCAGAGGTTAATGATTCAGCTGATCGAATAGCTTCTACCACCTCTTCTTCATCTGTTTTTGATAAGAAATCTTCTACTATTGACATTACTTTTTATCTGCTTTATCATCAAAATAAAACTCTACTTTAGGAGCGTTTTGTGCTTGTGGTTCTGCATCAAAATAAGGTTTTTCTTTAAAGCCAAACCAACCTGTAAAAATGTTATTTGGAAATATTCTTACGTGGTTATTATACGGTTTGATGGTTTCATTAAAACGTGTTCTTGCCGTTTGAATCGTATTTTCTGTACTTGTTAACTCATCTTGTAATTTCAAGAAGTTTTCATTTGCTTTGAGTTGTGGATATTGCTCTACTGTTACCAATAAACGAGATAATGCTGACGAAACACCACTTTGTGCTTGATTAAATTGAGTTAATTGTTCTGATGTTATATTGGCAGGATCTACTGTTATTTGTGTAGCCTTAGAGCGTGCTTCCATAACAGCTGTTAAGGTTTCTTTTTCAAAATTAGCTGCTCCTTTTACGGTATTCACTAAATTACCGATCAAATCATTACGACGTTGATACGAAGTTTGTACATTCCCCCAAGCTTCTTTTACATTTTGATCTAACTCTACGGCTGTATTGTTAATTCCTTTAAAGTAGAAGTATCCAGTTAAAATTAATACTCCAATAATAATCCAAGGCAAAAATTTTCTCATAATGGTTAAAATTTAATTTTTAGAATCTTGTTTTAATTTAGTATAAAAAAGAAAGAATAAGGATCCTGCTATAAATAATTTCCAAATCATATAAACATAGACATTTGTTTTGGCATTAAAAACTGTATATTCTGATGAGTTCATTATTATTTTGTTAATTGAACTAAATAAAATAATTACTCCCAACACTAGATAAATATAATACATCTTCTTCATAGCTACTTATAATTAAATAGTTAGTCGATACAAAGAGCCACTTGTTACGAACTTTTTTTGTTATTTTTATAATCCATTTTTTATATTTAGTAACTGTTCTTTAATAGACTGTAACTTGTTAATAATAGCTAATTTATCTAAGGCTTTTTTTTGTCCTTCTTTTAAATGTATTTTAGCTCCTTCCAATGTAAAACCTCTTTCTTTTACTAAATGATAAATTAGTTGTAAGTTCTTGATATCTTCTGGAAGTAAACATTCTATTTCCTTTTGCATTTTTCCTAGGTCTTAAGATATCAAACTCTTTATCCCAAAAACGAATTAGCGATTGATTTACTCCAAAAGCGGTGGCTACTTCTCCCATTGTGTAATAACGCTTATTTTCTGGAAGGTTTATCTGCATAAATTTAGTTATTCAAGTTTTATATATGCGTTAGTTCTCTAAAAACAGAACAAAATCTAGTCAAACGATTGATTTTCTTGTGTTGCCATCTTAGCAATAGCTGTATATTCCACAGCTGAAATATTTCCGTAATAAAAATTAATAGGATTTACAACACTTCCATGTTTATGTACTTCATAATGTAAATGAGGTGCTTGGCTTCGTCCTGTACTACCAACAAATCCAATTATATCTCCTCGTTTTACTCTTCTACCGGGTCTACAATTATAACGGCTCAAATGGGCATATAAAGTTTCGTATCCAAATCCGTGGTTGATGACAATATGGTTACCAAAACCAGAAGCTCCTGCATCAGCTCTACGCACTACTCCATCTCCTGTTGCAAATACAGGAGTTCCTGTTGGAGCGGTAAAATCCATTCCTTTGTGCATTTTTCTTGCTTTTGTAAAAGGGTCACTTCGATAACCAAAACCTGATGCCATGCGTTTTAGCTGTTCATTTTTTACGGGTTGTATAGCTGGAATAGATCCTAAAAAGCGGTCTTTTGATTTAGCTAAGGATAAAATTTTATCTAATGATTTTGATTGATTTACCAAATTTTTTGACAGTCCTGAAAGCCTTGTTTCGGTACTTATTATTAGTTGCTCATTATTCATGGCAAGTAAATTTTTGAAACGTGCTTTAGAAATAATTTTCTTATCATCATTTGTTTCTCCTGGACTTGCCATATTAAAATAGACTTTATATATGTTATTGTCTCGTTCTTCGATGCTGGCTAACACTTCATTGAGTTGGTCAATTTTTTTATTCAGGATAACATAATTTAATTTTAAATTTTCTAACTCTCTTGCCTGCATCTTATCTTTAGGTGTACTAAAATAACCCAAATCAGATATTAGAAAGAAAAACAAAAATCCAAAAAGAGCAGAAGCTAATAAAAACAATATACCAACTCCTACTTTACGTCCTTTTTTAGGTTTTATTTTTCTGTAAGCCAGACTCTCTGTGTCGTAGTAATACTTAACTTTTTTCGACATAATTTTAATTAAAAATCCTATTTTTGCACTCGTTATGACAAAGTAACAATTATTATACGAATAATCTGAAAAAAAGTTTCAAAAATTAACGTATTTATAACCTTTTTTTGAATCAGAATTATTTAAGTATTTCACACAATTTGTTACACTGTAGTTAATCATTTCCATTGAAAACCTCAAAACAATAATTCATTGGAACTATAACGTAAGATTAAAATTTTTAAAGATATTTTTTAGTTTACCTGATTAAGAAGAACCTTAATCTTTTAAACTTTAAACTTTTAAACAAAAGATTAATGAAATCACAAGACATTCGCAAAGCGTATTTAGATTTTTTTAAAAGCAAAAATCACTTAATTGTGCCTTCTGCACCCATCGTATTAAAAGATGACCCTACCTTGATGTTCAATAATTCTGGTATGGCACAGTTTAAAGAATTTTTCTTAGGCAATGGGACTCCCAAAAGTCCTCGTATAGCTGACACTCAAAAATGTCTTCGTGTTTCAGGAAAACATAATGATTTAGAAGATGTAGGTTTTGACACATATCATCATACAATGTTTGAAATGTTAGGAAACTGGTCTTTTGGTGATTATTTTAAGAAAGAAGCATTAGCTTGGGCTTGGGAATTTTTGACTGAGGTTCTAAAATTAGACAAAGACCGTTTATATGTTTCTGTTTTTGAAGGAAATCCTTCTGAGAATGTCCCTTTTGATCAAGAAGCTTTTGACATTTGGAAACAATATGTCACAGAAGATCGAATTATTTTAGGAAATAAAAAAGATAACTTTTGGGAAATGGGCGATCAAGGTCCTTGTGGTCCGTGTTCTGAAATTCATATAGATCTACGATCTGACGAAGAAAGGGCTAAAGTTTCAGGTAAAAGTTTAGTAAATGACGATCATCCGCAGGTAGTCGAGATTTGGAATAATGTATTTATGGAATTTAACCGTAAAGCAGATGGCTCTTTGGAAAAACTACCAGCACAGCATGTGGATACAGGTATGGGATTTGAGCGTTTGTGCATGGCTATGCAAGGAGTTACTTCTAATTATGACACGGATGTCTTTACTCCATTGATTGAAAAAGTAACACAAATCACTCATTTAAAATACACTAATAACGAAATAAAGAACATTACAGAAGAACAAGATAAGATTAATATAGCCATCCGTGTAATTGTGGATCATGTGCGTGCCGTTGCTTTTGCTATTGCAGATGGTCAATTACCTTCTAACACAGGGGCTGGTTATGTTATCCGTCGTATATTACGTCGTGCTATTCGTTATGGCTTTACCTTTTTAAACAAAAAGAACCTTTTATTAACGAGCTAGTAGTTGTTTTAGCAAATCAAATGGGTTCCTTTTTCCCTGAAATAAAAGCACAACAAAATTTAGTGACTCAAGTAATCCGTGAAGAAGAAGCCTCTTTCTTACGCACATTAGAACAAGGATTGCAATTATTAGAAAAAGTAGTAGCCGAAACTATTGGAAATGAAGTAAAAGGAGAAAAAGTATTTGAATTATACGACACCTTTGGCTTTCCTAAAGACTTAACAGCTTTGATTTTAAAGGAGAAAGGATATTCTTATAATGAAGCAGAGTTTGATACTGAATTAGATAAACAAAAGGCTCGCTCACGTGCTGCTTCAGAAGTATCTACTGAAGATTGGAAAGTGTTGATTGATGGTAATGTAGAAACTTTTGTAGGGTATGACCAAACAGAAAATGAAGTAAAAATCACACGTATTCGTAAAGTGGATTCTAAAAAAGACGGTATTTTATATCAAATTGTTTTAGATAATACTCCTTTTTATCCTGGAAGGAGGAGGTCAAGTAGGCGATAAAGGGACTTTAGTTTCTGCTAATGAAACAATTGAGATTATCGACACGAAGAAAGAAAACAACTTAATCTTGCATTTTGCTAAGCATTTGCCTGAAAACATCAGTGCTACATTTCAAGCAAAAGTAAATACAGAATTACGTAGTTTATGCGCAAGTAACCACTCGGCTACACACTTATTACATCAAGCTTTACGTAGTATTTTAGGGACACATGTAGAGCAAAAAGGGTCGTTAGTAGCACCTAACTATTTACGTTTTGATTTCTCTCATTTCTCTAAAGTAACGGAAGAAGAATTACGTCAAGTAGAGGATTTTGTGAATGCACGTATCCAAGAGCAATTACCGTTAATAGAAAGAAGAAGCATACCGTTTGCGCAAGCCATTGAAGAAGGTGCAATGGCATTATTCGGAGAAAAATACGGAGATAATGTTCGTGCAATTAAATTCGGTGATAGTATGGAATTATGTGGAGGAATTCACGTAAGTAACACGGCTGAAATTTGGCATTTCAAAATTATTTCTGAAGGTGCTGTTGCCGCAGGTATCCGCCGTATAGAAGCAATTACGAATAACGCTGTAAAAGATTTTTTTGCAAAACAAGAAAACTTAATTACAGAGGTTAAAGAAGTTCTTAAAAACCCTCAAGATATTATAAAATCAGTAGTTTCTTTACAAGATGAAAACGTTAAATTAAAGAAACAAATTGAACAATTATTGAAAGAGAAAGCAAAAAATCTAAAAGGTGAGCTGGTTTCTCAATTACAACATATTAATGGGGTAGACTTTTTAGCTGTGCAAGTGGATTTAGATGCTAATGGCGCTAAAGATTTAGCGTATGAATTAGGTCAAAATAAAGATAATCTGTTTGTGGTTTTAGCTACTATAAATGAGGAAAACCAATGTTAACTTGTTATATTTCTAAGGAGTTAGTAGAAACTAAAGGATTAAATGCAGGCTCCGTTGTTCGCGAATTAGGTAAATACATCCAAGGTGGTGGTGGTGGACAAGCTTTCTTTGCAACTGCCGGAGGTAAGAATCCAACAGGAGTACAAGAGGCATTAGAAAAAGCTACTGATTTTTTGAAATAATTAGCATCCGAAAACCAATGTAAATGTTTCAACCCAAATTACGTATTAGAAATTTATTACAAATAAAAACAACTTTGAATCTAAAAAAGTATTTATTTTTTGCCCAAAATGTAGTGAAACTACATCTGACAGAAAAAATCTCTTTGCCTTTTTATCTACATCATAAAAACTAATATGTAATTTGGATTTAACGTTTAATTTATGATAGAGTAAATCCCTTTTTTAACATGATGCGATTTACTCTATCTCATTTTAAAAGTTTTTGTATCTATTGCAAATTCAATAAAATTTCTTCAAGACCTTGAACAACGCTTTCTTTGTTATATTGAGGTACTTTTTTTTCTAATTTATGGTACGCTAAATACAATTTCTCTATTGTTAGATTTTCTAATATTCCTAATAATTCCTCTTCGTTTTTGTAAAGTAAATTTTCCCAATCCATCTTTGGATAATTTTTAGGAAACAATGCTATTTTCCCGTTGTAAATACAATCTGCTTCTGCCCCGCTTACTTTAGTTTCTCCATATTTTTCATCAACCCAATAAAAGGAGGTAGCTTGTTTGATAGGACAAAGTAAAAGATGCGCTTTTGAAATAACTTGACTGTATTCTTCCCAAGGAATAAATTGATGATAGTGTGTTATTGAAATATTAGAATGAGAACTCTTTTTTAAAATTTCTAATTGTTTTAAAATGATTTTATTTTCAGGTTTTCCTAAAAAAGTAAAATGTAGTTTGGTTTGCGGTTTGAGTTTTTGAATTACTCTAAAAACCATATCTATATCTTTACGTTTATTAGATACATTGCCAGGCATCACAATTTGAATAATCTTTCCTTCTGGAAATTCAAATTGCTTACAATAATTCATTTGAATAAACTCTATTTTATCTAAAAAGACTCCTTGTTTCTTTACAGTTTCTAAAGCTGAACTAGAAATTACACCTAGTTTTTTGGCTTTGGTAATTACTTTTCTTTTAGATGCTACTTTTTCTTTCCAATACAATTTTAAAAAGTAGGTTAATTTTTCTTTTTCTTTAAAAATATTTTTCCAAGAAATAGTCTTAAAAAGAGACTAAAATTAATATTATGAACTAAACATAAAACGGCTTTTTCCTCAAAAAGTGTTTTGTAATCATCATAATTTCTATGTATTGTATTCACTACCACAGCATCATATATAGAAAAATCTGTTTTAAGTATAGAATGAATGATGGTCAGATGTTGTTCAGGAATAGCCGTTAATTTATCATATACTTTTTGACTGACATAAAAATGAAAATCTATGCGAGGCATTTCTGCTACTAACAAATACCACTGTTCTAACAAAGCTGAGTGGGTTTCCATTTCGATAAAAGCAATATTTTTTTTCATTTATTATCACATGAGGTTTTTGGTGTTTTTTATACCTTATGCTTAGATTTAGTTATTAAATAGTATGCAAAGTTGCTTATATTTCCCATAAAAATAAAGATATTTGCATACTATTTATAAAAATGAAATATTATATTGTCATACCTGCACATAACGAGGAACAGTTCATCGGTTTAACCTTGGAATCGCTCGTTAATCAAACAGTACTTCCTAAAAAAGTGGTAGTCGTTAACGATAACTCTACTGACAAAACAAGCGAAATTGTCATTTCTTATATTGAAAAACATCCTTGGATTTCTTTAGTTGAAAAAAAATCAGATGCTATTCATTTACCAGGAAGTAAAGTAATTCAGGCGTTTCAAGAGGGTTTAAAAACACTTGACGAGGAATATGACATCTTAGTAAAAGGGGATTCTGATTTAATTTTTCCTCCTCACTATTTTGAAACGATTATCAAGCATTTTAAAGAAGATCCTAAAATAGGTATGGCTGGAGGTTTTGCCTATATTGAAAAAAAAGGGGATTGGGTTTTAGAAAACTTAACAGATAGAGATCATATCCGTGGGGCTTTTAAAGCTTATAGAAAAGAAACCTTCAAACAAATAGGCGGTCTAAAGCCCGCTATGGGATGGGACACTGTAGATGAATTGTTATGCAAATTTTATAATTGGAAAATAGTGACAGACTTTTCTCTTCATGTTAAACATTTAAAGCCTACGGGTGCTAATTACAATCAAGCATCACGATATAAACAAGGTGAAGCGTTTTACACTTTGGGTTATGGTTTTTTAATAACGGCTATTGCTTCTTTAAAATTAGCTATGCGCAAAGGTAAACTTCTATTATTTGTTGATTATATCAAAGGATTTTGGAAAGCTAAATCGGAAAAAAAACCAATGTTGGTAAATCCCGAACAAGCTCGATTTGTTAGAGCTTATAGATGGAGAAAAATAAAAGAAAAACTTTTTTAACGACTCTTATTATAGTAATTCATGATCGTTCTTGAAAAGAATGATTAAAAAATAGTATTTTTACCGATTCGATTCCTTAACTAAATACTAAAAACTGTAAACTGAACACCGCTTTATGATGTTAGTAAGATACTTATCTCAAATAGGAAGATACTTCTTGATGCTACGAGAAATATTTAAAAAACCTACCAAATGGTCGGTTATGGAAAATTTAATTTTTAAAGAAATAGATGATTTAATATTTGATTCTTTAGGTATTGTGTCTTTCATTTCATTCTTCGTAGGAGGAGTAGTTTCAATTCAAACTGCTTTAAATCTTACCAATCCTTTAATCCCTAAATATTTAATCGGTTTTGCTACTAGACAATCAGTAATTCTTGAATTTGCTCCTACTTTTATTTCCATTATTATGGCTGGTAAAATGGGTTCTTTCATTACCTCTAGTATTGGTACTATGCGTGTTACAGAACAAATTGATGCGTTAGAAGTAATGGGAGTTAACTCTTTGAACTACTTAGTTTTTCCAAAATTAATAGCCTTATTATTATATCCTTTTGTTATTGGCTTAAGTATGTTTTTAGGAATATTTGGCGGATGGCTTGCTGCCGTGTATGGAGGATTTGCTACAGCAGATGAATTTATGTCAGGATTACAGGCCGAATTTATATCCTTTCACGTAATATACGCCTTTATTAAGACCTTTGTTTTTGCGTTTTTACTTGCTACTATTCCTTCTTTTCATGGTTATTATATGAAAGGAGGAGCTCTTGAAGTGGGTAAGGCTAGTACCGTTTCATTTGTTTGGACTTCTGTAGTCATTATCTTATGTAACTATATTTTAACTCAACTTCTTTTAACGAACTAATCATGATAGAAGTAAACAATATTAAAAAATCATTTGGTGATCAAATGGTGTTGAAAGGAATTAGCACCACCCTAGAAGCAGGAAAAACCAACTTAATCATTGGTCAATCTGGATCAGGAAAAACTGTTTTTTTAAAATCACTTTTAGGAATCCATAAAGTAGATAGTGGAACTATTTCTTTTGATGGTCGTATCTATGAAGAAATGAGCAGTAATGATAGACGCGATTTACGAACTGAAATAGGCATGGTTTTTCAAGGAAGTGCTTTATTTGATTCAATGACTGTAGAAGAAAACATAGGATTTCCTCTTAGAATGTTTTCTAATAAAACAAAAAAAGAGATCAAAGAACGTGTAGATTTTGTAATAGATCGCGTAAAACTCATCAATGCACATCACAAAAAACCAAGTGAAATATCAGGAGGTATGCAAAAACGTGTAGCTATTGCTCGTGCTATTGTTAATAATCCTAAATATCTTTTTTGCGACGAGCCTAACTCTGGTCTTGACCCTAAAACGGCCATTGTTATAGACAATCTTATTCAGGAAATAACAAAGGAGTATAATATTACAACCGTTATTAACACTCATGATATGAACTCTGTAATGGAAATAGGCGACAAAATTGTTTTCCTTAAAAACGGATTAAAAGCATGGGAAGGAGATAAAACTCAAATTTTTAAAACCGATAACGAAGCTGTCACAGATTTTGTATATTCTTCAGAATTATTTAAAAAAGTCAGAGAGGCTGTATTAAAGGAAGAACTTTAAAACTTCAGGAGATTATACTAAAAAACACTCATAATTATCCCCTTTCATTTCGTTCAATGATTTTTACTTAGTTTTTGAGAAGATTTGAACGAAGTGAAAAGGTAAAAAATTTTCATACCTTTCTTCATATCACACCTCTTTATGTTAAGATTACATACTAACCATTAAACTATTTCTTTTAATACAGCCTCTTTTTTAAACACACAACATAAATAATTAATATCTAAATACAAATTTTGTATATACAGGATCATGATCTGAAATATCACCTCCAAAATACTGAGCTGTAAAGCGATTTGTTGGTGTTATATATTCTGGTAATTTATGATCTTTATCCAAAAATATATAGTCCAACGTGTTATTATAATTATTATATCCTTGGTACCTTACTACTGTATTTTGGTTAGAATAAGTTCCCCTATCTGTAAGTGGATTAAAAAAGTAGTTATGCGTACCATTTAAAAGCGTTTTCATCTTTTGAAATTCATCGGTCAAGGTATACTCTACATTCATATCTCCTGCATAAATAACCGGTTCTGAATTAGGTATCTTAAAGGATTCTTTGAAGGCTTTCATTTCTTCAAATTGTTTTTCTCGCGTTAATCTTCCTGGAAAATTAGGTTGTTCAGAAGCAGTATGGGTTCCCATTACATGATAATTTTTTCCATTCTTTTGAACAACAACATAGGCCACGCCTCTATTTGTTAACCCTTCTGGCGAATTAATCTTATTTTTGAATATCATTTGATACTTTTTTAAAATGGGGTATTTACTTAAAATAATAATTCCTCCATTAATATGAAAAAGAGTATCTCCACAATCTCCATAATAACCGTCCCAATCATTAGGATACAAGACTGTTCCTTTTCCACTTGAACAATAAAGTCCTAATAAAGAACTCATATAGGGATAAACCCATTTTATCTTTGCTATAAATTCATCACTAAAACGCGCATTAAATCCTTCTTGAATTACTAAAACATCAGGTGTTTCTGTTCCTAGGTTTGAAATATATTTTTGTAATTCAACAGCTCGTTCTTTGCTCTTGTATTGAGTTAGCACACTGGGTAATTGGTAGACATTATAACTCATTACTGAAAATGTTTCAGCAGACTCAACAAGTCTGTTTGCAGAAAATTTGGTGTTTTCAAGTAAAAATATACTTTCATCTGAACAAGATATAATACTAAACCAACCTAATAAGAATAATAGTTTTTTCATCTTTTATTTTTTTGACAAAACTATACGGCTCAGATTAGGAAATTCTTAATTTAAAATTATCTATTATTATATAAAAGTTTAAATAATTCATACTCATATTAATTCATTGATAACATTTTAAGAAAGCGTAAAGCATTTTAATGTTTTAAGTATAATACCATTTAAAGACACTATCCCCTTTTTATCTAGTGGTTTTGATTATATGACTCCTCCTTACCGGAGTGACAAACAAGAGACTAAAAATAGAACCAAAAAGAGTATTCATTGAATCTAAAAGAGTATTATTTGAACCTAATACCATTTAAACTTTGAAATTTCCTCATAATACTATTTTTTTAATCTTGAAACTGTCCAAAAAGTTCGCAATCTTTTCAATCAAAGGGAGAAATCACATAATGTTGTTTATGAGACTCCTCCTTATGTTAGGATGACAAACTGTATATTGATTTAGACACTATCTTAGAAAAGCAATAAAAATTAGTGTTGGTTCTCGATACGCTTCGCGCTCGAACTAACGATTATTTCATATATACCATTATATACAAACCAGATAAAGAGCAATTCATAATACCAGACTGAACACAGTGATTATCTTATTGAAAATAAAGAACACTGAACGATTGAAAGGAAAAAATCATATAAAATGAATAATGAGGTATTTTAAGAGTTCTTTATCTATTTTTTTAAACAAAAAAGTCAGATACGAAAAAAGAGGACGAAATAAATGACACTCATCCTCTTATCAGAATAAAACTATATGTTCCTACTTTATTTTTTGAATCCCTTAAGAAAGTATTTCTTTTTGTAAGGCTTATTTTATCATTAAAAAATAGGATTGTCCCTTACAAGGGTAAATTAGCTACTACTGTTTTTATATCTTGTTCTTTATTTTTAGGGTATATTAATAGCACATCTTCTTTATCTACTACAATGTAATCTTTTAATCCGTCTATTACTACTAATTTTTTCCCTTCTGTACGTATAATATTATTATTTGCATTTTCTAGATATACGGTAGCGTTTACCACTGCATTGTCTTGTTCGTCTTTGGGTAATTTATCGTATAATGATCCCCAAGTTCCTAAATCATTCCAATCAAAGGTAGCTGGTAAAACAAATACGTTTTGTGCTTTTTCTAAAATGGCATAATCTACAGAAATGTTTTGAGCTAACGGATAATTATCTAATATAAAAGCGGGTTCTTTTTCAGTATTATAGGTTTTATATCCATTCATAAAATGCTCGTACATTGCAGGTTGAAACTCTTCAAAAGCTTTTAAGACGCTTTTTACACTCCATACGAAAATTCCAGCATTCCATAAGAAATTTCTGCTTTGTATAAATTTACGAGCTGTTGCATAATCTGGTTTCTCACGGAATTGTTTTACTTTTTTTATAGGTCTTGAGTCTAATTTATCATATTCAATATATCCATAACCTGTATTTGGAAATGTAGGCAAAATACCTAAAGTCATTAAATTTTCTTCTCGTTCACAAAAATCAAAAGCGTGTTGTAGGTTTGCACAAAACTGAACCTCATCTTCAATCCAATGGTCTGATGGAGCCACTACTACTACTGCATCAGGATTCATTTTTTTATTTTAAGAGTAGCATATAAAATACAAGGTGCCGTATTACGCATAGCTGGTTCTAAGACTACTTGTTCTTGTTTAACTCCTGGTAATTGTTCTAAAACTATATCATTATAACTTTCATTTGTTAATATTAAAATATTTTCCTTTGGTATAATTTGCGAAAGTCTTGATACTGTTTTTTGAATAAGAGTTTCTCCTGTTCCTAACATATCGTGAAACTGTTTAGGAAATTGTACAGTAGACACGGGCCAAAAACGGGAACCAACTCCACCTGCCATTATAATTGCGTAATAATTTTTGTTCATAAGTTTTAAAGGTAACAAAGTACGAAGTTACAAAGATTAAAATTAATTTGGTAATAACTCTACTTCTGCATTAGGATTAAATAAATAGGTTTTTCCACTACTCAACTCTAAACATTCAAAACGTTTTGTCCGAAGAGCTATTTTCTTAAAAATTCTTCCATTATGAATTTTAAAAACACTTCCAAAGGGGATTTCAAAAACATAGTATTTATCATTTTCTGGATCAAATTGTTTTAATGCTAGAGCTAAAGTTGCATCTGTATCGCTACTTGCTTTTGGATTACGAAAATGTCTTGCTACCAACGATAATAATGAATGAGGAAATATTTCGGGACAAATAAATGGGATCATCAATTTCTGAAAAGTATATTTCCATTCTTCTCCATGTGGTTTTATATTTCGTCCATATTTTTCAAATGCAACTAAGTGTGCTATTTCATGAATGAGTGTGATTAAAAAACGGTATTCATTTTGTGAATAATTAACTGTTATAACATGTCTTCCGTTTGCTTCTCTTCTATAATCTCCATGACGGGTTACACGTTCATTTACTATTTTTAAATGCACACGGTTTGTTTTGATTAATTCAAAACACATTGAAACTGCTTTTTCTGGAAGGTATTTATAGAGAATATCCTGCATTTATCATTCTCTTTTTTCTTGATTTGAAGCCTTTTTTTTGTTAAAATTTAAAGGCTCTTTTTGTTTATTTTTATTTCTATTTTGTTTTTTCGATTGATTAGATTCATATTTTTATAAAAGTTAGAAGTTTGTAATTCTACATATTTCTCTATTTTTTATATTGCTTTTAATTCTTGTATTATGTATTACAAGTACAAACTTTTATTATTTTTATTCTCTAAATTAAGGTCTATTTCCTATTGAGACTGTCCAAAAAGTGATAAATTAACATACAGTTTGTCACTCCGACGAAGGAGGAGTTTCATAATCAATATTATGTAATCTCTCTCTTTAGTCGAGATGACAAGATTACGGATTTTTTGGACAGCCTCATTTTGATTTAAGTTTTTCAAGGGGTTGTTGAAGAAACTTGTAATACTTTTCCGTTGTAATATTTATTTGCTGTTAAGGCAAAATCAAAAATATAATTTGCCATTTCAGATGCCGTTATAGGAGCCTGATACCCTGGGAAAGCTTCTTCTAACATTTCAGTTTGTACAGCTCCTAAAGCAAGAACATTAAAGGCTATTCCTCTTTCTCTATATTCCTCTGCAAGTAATTCAGATAGTGTGATAACAGCTCCTTTACTAGAGCTATAAGCTGAAAGTCCTGCAAATTTCATACTTCCTTGTATACCTCCCATAGAGCTAATGGTTACTACATGGCTTCCTTTTTGAAGATACGGAATGCAAATACGAGTTAATGCTGCTACCCCAAAAACATTTACTTTATAAACGTTTTCAAATTCAATAGATGTAATTTCTTCAAAGGGTTTATGTAATAGGCATCCTGCATTATGAATTATTATATCTACTTTTTCCCAAGATTTTTTTATTTTATTTTCTACTTCAAGTAGATCTTCTTCAATTACTAAATCAACAGGAAGACAGGTTATGTTTTGATGTTGAACCAAATCTTGCGATGTTTTACGTGAAAGAGCTAATACTTGGTGTCCTGCATTTGCAAATTGTAAAGCTAATTCATATCCTATCCCTCTGGATGTCCCCGTAATTATAATATTTTTATTCTTCATTTAACTGAATTTCTTTTGTGGCCGCGTTAATCATTTTTTCAAGTACAATTTTACTTTTTTCTGTTACTTTCTGAATGTGTTGAATGTTCATTTTATCATATTCATCTTTTACATGATGATAAAATTTATAATTTTCAAAATCAAAAGTAGAAATTGTATGTGCTGGAATGTGATATTCTTCATAAAAAGGATAATTATCTGAGGCTTTAAAAAGTTGATATCTACTTTCTATAGGTAAATACCCTACCCATTTTTCATTTGCATATTCATTCATTTTTTTAGCCATATTTGATTTCGTTATACCAGTCATGTAAACCAACATTTTTTTGTGATTCATTGAATTCCTATCATTTCAAAATTGAACATAAAATAAATATCTTTTTTTGCATTTTTCATCTTTTTTGCTAGGTGACGTGAGCCTAATAATCCTTTTTCTTCGGCTGTAAACAAAGCAAAAATAATGGAGCGTTTATTATTTTTTTCTCTGAAAAATAGCGCATTACTTCTAATACAGCTGTAGTTCCCACAGCATTATCATTAGCTCCATTGGCTATAATATCCCCTTCTACTTCTGTAGCATTACCTATATGATCGTAATGTGCACCAATAACTACATATTCATTTTTCAGATCAGGATCGTTTCCTTCTATAACTCCAACAATATTATAAGCAGGTTTATGATAATCTGACAGTTTATCTCGATATGTTTTATAAAAAGGTTTTATTTTATTTTCTTTAAATTCTTTTTCCAAAAACACCATTACGTTTTCCATTTCAGGTGTTCCTGGTTCGCGTCCTTTATTTTCATCTGAGGCTAAAAATTGTATTATTTTTTTAATTCTTTCCTCTTTCTGATATTCTGTTTCTTGAGCATTTAGTTTTATAAAAGAACTAACTAACAATATACCTACTAGCTTATATATATTCATGCTATCGTTATTTTAAATTTTTCCTTCTGTTTGTAAAATCCATTGTAACTCGGCATCCCAATTATTTTGATAATCTTCTTTTTTAGAAATTATTGTAACTTGTGGCATTACTCCTCTTCCTTTTATAGCTGATTTTTTCACAACTCCTATTTCCATCATTCCTACTCTAAACTTTAGTTTAGAATAAGGCAATGTTAAAACAGGAAGTGTTCCCGCTACCGTACTATTAAAAGCACCTCCTGTTTCTTCGCCTAGGAAAATACCTCTATTTATATTTTGCAAATTAGCTGAAATAACACTGGAGGCTGAAAAACTTCCTCCGTTTATTAACACATATAATTTACCTTGATAATTATTATCTTTAGGTTGTAATCTATTAGTTAATTTTGATTTTTGATAAAAAAAGCCTTTGGGTGATTTTTTTATCGAAAAAAATTTTTAATAGTATATGGAATTATTATAGGTGCTAATGTAATCAGGATTCTTTTTGGTACGTTACGAAACATGTTAGTTGCTAAACTCGTTCGATTTGTTACTTTTAAGGTATCCACAAAATTTACAAAATCGGGACTAATATACGTAAATAAATTCTTAATTTCTTCAATACTTCCTCCTCCATTATTTCGTAAATCAAGGACTAAGGTTTTTACCTTTTTATTCTCAATTTCTTTAAATATGAGTGAGTAAGCCTTTGACTGTTTTCCTCCTACAAATTTATTTATACGTAATATGGCTAATGAAGAATCTACTACAGGATAGATTAATTGTCGGGTAAACTCTTTTTTTATTTCATCGTATCCAAAAATTGATTTTTTTATTTCTAGTTCTTTTTCACGTGATCTTTGAAGTTCCTTTTCGTTTTTAGATCTTTTTTTAATTGTATCTATTCTTTTTTTATTTTTTTCTTTTCTAAATCCTTTTGTTAAGGCAACTCTCGTTAAAAGTTTTGTATAAAGGCTGTCTTTATATAAAAATTCTACTTGTATACTATCTGTATTTTCCTTTTCTAATTTAATGTAATTAACAATTTTATTGGCAAAGGCTCGATTATAATATGTTTGATTATACCCATCTGAAGCTTCTGTTCCTTTGTATTTATCGAATAAATATTGAGGGGTTATTCCTTGTATATTTTTTATAACGGTTCCTGGTTTTATCGTGATATCTTTAGAGTAATTTTGTGTAACAATTAACTCATCATTGATGTAAGAGAAACTAAATAAAGACAAAGGATAGATTCCTTTTTTTTCAATTCTTTCAATTTATTTCTAGAAAATTGTTTGTATAAGGGCTGTATAATAGTATGCCCTTGCCTAACACTTGCCACTACCCTACTAATTCCAAAATAAAATTCATTTGGTTTTAAAGGATTTTTAATGCTTTTCTTTAGACTATCAAATTTAAATTTTAAATCTTTTTTGTTAATATATAACTCTAAAGAGGGATGTAGTTTAAATAATTTTCTCTCTACAAAATCTATATCTTTATGTAGTTTTTTTATTGCTACAGGAGTTTCTATGTGTTGATTTGCTTGATGCACTGATTGACAATTTTGAAATAATATCAAAATCAAGCCTATAATTAATATTTTTATTTTTTTAATCATCTATATGGATGTTGTTTACGATAAGTTTCTGTATAATATATTGTTTGTTGTAATTTCAAGCTACAAAATAAAAAAATCCCGAATGTTTTTCAACTTTCGGGATTTAATAATTCTTGATTTATTTTTTTACGCTAACATCGTTACTGGGTTTTCCATATAAGCTTTAAAAGTTTGTAAAAACTGTGCTCCTGTGGCTCCATCTACTGTTCTATGATCACATGCTAAAGTAACCGTCATTGTGTTACCTACTACAATTTGTCCGTTTTTAACAACTGGTTTTTCAACAATGGCTCCAACTGACAAAATAGCTGAATTAGGTTGATTAATGATAGAGGTAAAAGATTGGATTCCAAACATTCCTAAATTAGATATGGTAAAAGTACTTCCTTCCATTTCGTTAGGTTGTATCTTTTTAATTTTGGCTCTTCCTGCCATATCTTTTACTGGAAGCTCCTATTTGGGATAAAGTCATTTGATCCGCAAATTTTAATACTGGTACTACTAAACCATCTTCTACTGCAACTGCAACACCAATATTCACATGATGGTTTAAGATCATAGCCTCTTCTTTCCATTGTGAATTTACTTGTGGATGTTTTTTTAATGCCATAGCAGAAGCTTTTATCACCATATCATTAAAAGATACCTTTGTATTTGGCAAATTATTAATCATGGATCTAGATGTCATTGCATTATCCATATCTAACTCAATTGTTAGATAATAATGAGGTGCTGTAAATTTAGATTCTGATAAGCGTTTTGCAATTACTTTACGCATTTGTGAGTTTTTCACTTCTTCTTGATATACCTCACCTGCTGGTATGAAAGGTTTTACTGCTGCTACTGTTGTTACTGCTTCCAGCTACTGTATCTGTTGCAGAAATGCTTGGTAGGTTTACCTGAACTGCTGATGAATTGTATACTTCAACATCTGCTTTTGTTATACGTCCATTTTCTCCTGTTCCTTTTACAGAAGCTAAATTAATTCCTTTTTCTTGTGCTATTTTTTTAGCTAATGGAGAGGCAAAAATTCTCCCTGTATTGTTTGATGCCTCTTTTTGAGGAGCTGATACGGCTTCTTCTTTTGACTCTTGTATTATTTCTGTCTTAGGTGCAACAGCTCCTTCCAGTTGAAAAATTAGCTAAAATAGCTGCAACATCTGTACCAGCTGGTCCTAAAATTGCTAAAATACTATCTACAGGAGCTGAATCGCCTGTTTGAACGCCTATGTATAATAAAGTACCTGAATTAAATGATTCAAATTCCATGGTTGCTTTATCTGTTTCAATTTCAGCTAAAATATCGCCTTCTTTTATAGTATCTCCTATGTTTTTTAACCAACTTGCAACAGTACCTGTTGTCATGGTATCACTCAAACGAGGCATAGTAACTACTTTTACTCCTGCTGGTATTTCAAAAGAAGGAATAGCATTTGTTGTAGACATTTCTATATTGGTTTCTCCAATTGGTTCTTCTTTTTTAGAAGTATTTCCATTTAATAATGCTGAAATATCTTCGCCTTCTTGGCCAATGATTGCTAATAATGAATCTACTGGGGCTGTTTGACCTGCTTCAATTCCTATATGTAATAATACTCCTGAATTAAAAGATTCAAATTCCATAGTGGCTTTATCCGTTTCTATTTCAGCCAATATATCTCCTTCTTTAATTTTATCTCCCACTTTTTTAAGCCATGTTGCTACAGTCCCTTCGGTCATGGTATCGCTCAAACGAGGCATGGTAACTACTATTGCCATAATCTTTTATAATTTATGAGGTAAAAATGGATAATTTTCTTGTTCGTATACAACGTCGTATAATTGTTCTATAGTAGGGAATGGTGATTCCTCGGCAAATTTCTCGCACTCAGCTACTAAGTCTACTACACGTTGATCAATTACTTCAATTTCCGCATCTGTAGCATAACCTTCGGCTTTAATTATATCTAAAACTTGGATAATTGGATCTATTTTTTTATATTCTTCTACCTCTTCTTTTGTTCTGTATAATTGTGCATCTGACATTGAATGTCCTCTATAGCGATATGTTTTCATTTCTAGAAATGTAGGTCCATCACCACGACGTGCTCTATCAATAGCCTCGTGCATAGCTTCTGCTACTTTTACTGGATTCATTCCATCTACAGGTCCACACGGCATTTCATATCCTAAACCTAATTTCCAGATATCAGTATGGTTAGCGGTTCTTTCTACAGAAGTTCCCATGGCATATCCATTGTTTTCAACGATAAAAACTACTGGTAATTTCCAATTCATTGCCATATTAAAAGCTTCATGTAAAGACCCTTGACGTGCAGCTCCATCACCAAAATAGGTTAATGTAACACCATCACGACCAAAATATTTATCTGCAAAAGCAATACCTGCACCCACAGGAATTTGAGCTCCTACGATACCATGACCTCCATAAAAACCATGTTCTTTATCAAAGATGTGCATAGATCCTCCCATACCTTTAGACGTACCTGTTACTTTCCCTAACAATTCGGCCATTACTTTTCGAGGATCTGTACCCATACCTATTGGTTGTACGTGATTACGATATGCTGTAATCATTTTATCTTTGGACAAGTCCATAGCGTGTAAAGCACCTGCTAATACCGCTTCTTGTCCGTTATATAAATGCAAAAATCCTCTAACTTTTTGTTGAATATACAAGGCAGCAAGTTTATCTTCAAACTTTCTCCAGAACTGCATGTCTTCGTACCACTTAAGGTAGACTTCTTTTGTAATTGGTTTCATATCTAGCTTCTATTTGCTTTACTTATTACACATAATATTATTTAATGAGTTAAAAAACTAAAGCATTTTTTTTATCTAATTAATACACAAATAGGGAATCTCCCTAAATTAATGCTCTGCAAAAGTATAACTTTCCTAGTAAGTAGTAAAATTTAATAGGTAATTTTTAAATCATAAAAACTTTTTATCAAAAGTAAGTGGTAAAAGATTTTGTATAGAATCTGATTTATACACTTCTCCTGTTTCTCCCATAAAATAAATTTCAATAGGTTGTTCTTGTTTATACTCGTATTCAAAAATAGATTGTCTACAAGATCCACAAGGAGGAATAGGCTTATCTGTAACTGACAAAGTAGAACCTGCAGTAATTGCCATTTTTAAAATTTTGGCGTTTGGATATTGAGCTCCTGTATAAAAAATAGCTACTCTTTCTGCACATAAACCAGAAGGATAAGCTGCATTTTCTTGATTAGAACCTGTCACAATTTGCCCATTATCTAACAAAAGAGCTGCTCCAACATTAAATTTAGAATAAGGGGCATACGCCTGCATTCGAGCTTCAATGGCTTTTTGCATTAATGTCTTCACTTCCTCCGATAACTCAACCACTGAATCATAAACACTCAGTTTTGTATCAATTTTAATTTCTCTCATCATAAAGGTTAAGGGGAAAAAAAATCCAAATTTCATTTTACTGAAATTTGGATCTATAATTAATAATTTATTTTTTTAATATTGTTTGTAATCATCACCAAAATTAATAGTCAATGAAAAACGCAATGTATTTTCTAGTGGATTTTTAACTTTAGACATTGAGAATAAATACGATACGTCTACTTTTAGAGATGAATATTTAAACCCTGCACCTATAGTTGCAAATTTTCTAGCTCCTTTTACAGCACTTTCATTAAAATATCCTCCTCTAAAAGCAAATGAATCTTGATACCAATATTCTAATCCTGCTGCCCAAGTGGTTTCTTTTAACTCCTCACTAAAACCTCCTGGAGCATCTCCAAAGGATTTAAACATACCTGCTACCCAGCCTGTACTATTATATTGATTAACAGCGTCACGATAATCTTTTTGCTCTGGAAGGATCTAAAACACCATTTCCATTGCTATCTATAGCTGTCTTAGGAGTTGGCACTAATAATTTATTAAATTCTAAAGTAGTAGATAACTTATTATAATCATCAAAAATAAAATCAAATCCTCCTCCTAAACGTAAATTAGCTGGCAAGAAGTTTGAACTACGTTCTACATCTGAATCGTACGAGATTTTAGGTCCCATGTTTTGAAGATTAAAACCGCCTCTCCATCTACCGTTGAAGTTACTGTACGCTATTTCAGACGATTCATAATAACCTGCTACATCTACTGCAAATGTTTGAGCAGATTTAGCGTCATTTGTACTAGTTGGTATTCTTAAATTAGAACGTATATATCGTCCTGCGATACCCATTGAAAATTTATCACTTAATTGCAAAGAATAAGACCCATCTAATGCCAATTCATTAGGGTTTACATTACCTGTTTGAACTCCTGTTTCATTTCTTAATTCAATTTCACCTAAACCGAAATATCGAAATCCAACTCCAAAAGCACTTCTCTCGTTAAATCTATTAAAATAAGTAAGCTGTCCTAATGACATATCATTTACTAATTCGGTTAAATAAGGTGTATAACTTACTGAAACACCATGCTTTTTTAAAGAAAAAGCATACTTAGCAGGATTGTACTGTTGTGAGAAAGCATCAGGCGAAGTTGCTACTCCCATATCTCCCATAGAGGCAGCTCTTGCATCAGCTGCTATTTGCAAAAAGGGTACCGCCGTAGTTATAACTCTATTATCATTCTGAAATTGAGCAAAGGCACTCACTCCAGTAAAAATCCCGATTAATACTAAACTAATTTTCTTCATTGGATTAAATAAAATGTTTACAAATATAATTTCTTTTATCAAAGAATCACTAATTTTTCAATTTTTTCCGCTTTTTTATTTGACAAAATCGACTTCACTGTCAACTTATACAAATAAACTCCTTTGGCTATTTTATCTCCAAAATCATCTCTTCCATCCCATTTTAAATCTCTTGACAAAAAACCTGTTGTAGAAATGGTTTGATTTTTAGTCCAAACAATCTTACCTGTTATTGTCATAACTTGAATTTGAACTTCCAAAGGCTCAAAGGGTTTATTATGAGTAAACCAAAACTCTGTATGATTAACGAACGGATTAGGATAATTCAATACATTTGTTAACACTAACTCTGAATCATCTATTACAACAAATTTCAAATCTGCACTCACCACGTTATTATAGACATCCCAAGCTTTAACTGTTAATGTATGAGTTCCTGACGATAATTTTGCAAATTGATAATTTATTACGCCTTTGGTAAAATCATCTTTAGTTGAATTATAAAAATCATTTAAAATAATAGGTTTTGTCTCATCTCCGTCCAAATAAGCTACTATATCATGACCAATTCCTCCTGCTGTATTGATTCCATTTTCATCTTGTAGTTCTATAATTAAAATGGGGGTTTGATTTACAATACTTCCCGCGACAAAAGTCTTATCATTAATATATAATTCCATTTTAGGCGGACTATTATCTTGTTGGGCATTTTGATTTACACCTCCTATTTTAATATTTAAATCATTTCCTGTTCTATCTTTTATACCTGCATTTTCGGCAACATAAAAACTTACTTTACCATTTCCAATTGGAATTGAAATATCTTTAGGGACTACAAAATTAAATTGAAATTTACCTTCTTTTACATTTGCGTTTCCTCTAAAAATGGTTTCGCCAATAGATTTAAAAGATAGTTTGGGTAATATTCCATCATTTGCCAAAGTGGTTTTATCCACAAACTTATCAAAAATACTTACAAATAGTTCACCTTCATAATCATTTTCTAATTGTCCTTTTTCACTTTGAATTTCGCCTGAAATTTTCACCTTTGACAATGCAGACAAAGACCCTTTATAATCCGCTATAGGTTCATCATTTACATGAGTTATTATTGCTTTAGGATCAGGTATAGCTAGTTTCATTGCAGGATCTCCAATAAATGAAATCACATGATTTCCCACATTTAGTGCCTCTCTTTTAGCTAAACGTACTGCTTCAGCGATTGATACTTTTCCTTTATTTGAGTACCCAAACAAATAAGGTGCAATTAACAAATTATATTGTTCTCCTATGAATTGATAAATCAATCTTGAAGTCGAAATTAGTGCAACTGGTCCTCCGTATGGATTTTGAAAAGCAACCTCTCCTCCTGTGTCTCTCAAAGGATTATCATAACGAGTAAACTCACAAGTTACTGTCATAAAAAGAGGAAATTTATATGGGTTTGTTAATGATTTTATATCTGCTAATTCAAATAAACGTTCACTTGCCAAACCACTTTCGCCTCCATGACCTATATATATCATGGCTAATGCTCCTTGTGAAAAAGAATTTAAAAACTCTTCTTTCGCTTTAGGATATTTTTGTCCTCCTGAAGTAATAATTTGCTCATAAGCATCTGTGAAAATTTTTTTTACATTAAAGGAAGGACGATTTAACACTATTGCATCTGCCATGTTATTCAAATTAACCTGCAAGGTAGCGTCTGAATCTTTATCTACATCATCTGACAAAAACACTAAATTATTTCGCCATTTTCCCATTGATTTTTTGTCATGATATTGAATAATTTTATCTACCATTTGTTGAGCTTGCAAAACATCTTTTGCTAAAATTCTTCCTACGGCTATATCACAACCTTCTGTTCCTGTCATACGTCCTTCATTTGGATCTAGCATTCCAAAAAATTCATCTGATACAAAGGAGTCCGATAGAGTAAAACTTCCTAGTGATTGTAAATTAGGAACCAAATTCGTATTATTTTTAATACGATCTTTATAATCAAAAGAGGCATCTCCAAAAAGGCATAGATAACTTATTTTTTTTCCTTTTGGTGCCACTTCATATAAATATCTTACTAGATTTCGTATAGCTCCTATATCCTGTTTACCTGCCGAAAATTCATTATAAATAGCATCTAAGGCAACTACTTTAACATTTAACTTTGAATAGTTTTTATGAAAATTAGCTAATCTATCAGCCTGAGATTTTAAAATTTTAGGAGTTACAATTAAATAATCAATAGGTTGTACTTCGTTATTCTCATCTAAAAAAATAGTCCCTTTTAAATCTTGGTTAACCACACTAGACATTTCATCAGATATAGGACTGTAATAATCATTAGGTTCTACTACTACATATTCATGTACTTTATCATCTATAAAACTTAAAAAGAAAAATCATTTTCAGTTCCTTTATTTATTTTAGAAACCGAATCAAAATCAGTTACCTCCCAAATTTCTCTAATCTGCCCCACATTTTTAAGATTATATTGAGCAATTAATGGATTATTTTCAATTTGATTAATTCTAAATCCAAACTGTTTCCCATAACCTATAAGGTTTGATTTTGCTGTAACACTTAAAAAATCTAAATAAGCTTTTGCTGAAGGAACTCCATTATTATTATATGACAAACTAATAGATAGGGTATTCGAGGTATTTTCCTTATATCTAGAAACAAAAAAGCCTTCCTGACCTTTCACTGTACTCAAATCTGAAATTCCAAAAAAATTAGTTCTTCCTCTATCTATTCCATTAACAACTACATTTATACTTGAGGGCTTAGAACTCGTTGCTACAGAACTAAATTTAATTTCAACATCATCACCCAGCGCAATATTAGGCACTAAAAAATCAAAAGTATAATTAGATTTTAAATGTAATTCTTCACCAAACCAACGTCTCCCAAACTCACCAATATTATATTTATCAATTTCATGGTATACATAAAAATCATATTTATCAAAAAAAACATGAGCTGAACCAATAGGTTGAACCTTTGTTTGTATTCTTTTTCCTTTATCTCCTTCCAGTGGTTATATAATAATAGGACTTATCAGCATACAAATTATTATGAGTCATATTTTCCTCACTCCACTTATCCATACCCAAACCGTAGAATAAAATATAATCAGAATCATCAAAAATACCATCTTCTTCCCCTACCACTTGAATTGCATTTTCTTGTAAATCTAAATAAGGATTTTCAGAATTCAACAAAGGAATCATAGCCCCTCCATTACCATAAATTTTCAGTGTTCGAGGATCCACATTAACATCAACACCTAATTGAGACAAAAAGATTTGGTTATTTTATAGACCTCTGATTTACCAACATAAAACTTTTTCCATTTTCCATTTCGTAACACTGAATTTTGCAAAACAGAAACACGAGACCTTGCTAACATTTTTTGAGATCTCATTTCACCAAAGGAATAATTAAAAGAAACGATTCTTTTATAAACATTTCCCTCCTTATATATTGGGTTAAAACTCAAAACAACTGAATTTTCATCTCTGAAGGTTATATTTTTTAACTTAAAATCTACAACGTTATTAATTCTTTTTAAATCTAAAACACCTAACAAAGACTCCTCTATCTCTTCTGTTATTAGATTATAACATTTTAAAGAACCTTCCTCTGAAAAGACATTTTCAGCAATCTTTTGTGAAAACAACAAACTATTATTTTCAAAACTGAATACCAAAGACTCTGGTTGAAAATTAGGAATCATCACAACTCTTGTTTCATCGTATTTCAAAGGTTTTGTTGTCCACCTCAGCTCAATATTTCCTGACCACTGAGCATTTAAACAAACAGAATACAAAAACTAAAAAAAAATAAAAACCATCTCATAAACAAATAAACGCAAATTATCTCATCATATTATCGGTAAAAATAAACTTAAATACACAATAAACCATATTTTTAAGCGTTAATGATATATAATATTTATAGAATGTTTTTATGCTGAAAAATAATTTGAGAAGTATTATTGCTAATTAATCGTTAATTATTATATTGCATCACTTTAAATAATTACCTACTGAAAGTATGAAAGTAAACAAAACGATGACAGTAAGAGCACTTTTATCTGCTATAGTGCTTTTAAGTTTTACTACCAGTTGTAGTAAAAAGTCTAGTACTAAAGACACTTCAGCTGCAACAGGCTGGAAAATTAATGATCCTAATGGAGGTTTCCAGTACAATTCGAATTTCACAAAACAAGAGACAGGTCCTGGTCTAGTTTTAGTTGAGGGAGGAACGTTTACGATGGGAAAAATTCAAGATGACGTTATGCACGATTGGAATAACACTCCATCTCAGCAACATGTTCAATCTTTTTACATGGATGAAACCGAAGTAACGAACATAATGTATATGGAGTATTTAGATTGGATCAAGAGAGTTTTCCCTCCAACAGAAGAAAATTACAAACATATATATAATGGTGCCCTACCAGACACTTTAGTATGGAGAAATCGTTTGGGTTATAACGAAACCATGACAAATAATTATTTACGCCACCCTGCTTATTCTCAATACCCTGTAGTTGGCGTAAATTGGTTACAAGCTACTGATTTTGCAAAGTGGAGAACAAATCAGGTAAATGAATCTCTTTTAGAAAGAGAAGGTTATATGAAAAAAGGAGCAAAACTAGTAGACGTTGATGCAAACAATAGCTTTGACACTGAAGCATATTTAGTATCTCCTTCCACTTCGTTTGGAGGAAATGAAGAAATCATCCTTCAAAAACAACGCGGTAGATCTAGTGCCAAAAAAAGTCAAAAAGGCTCTACAACAAATACTGATGCAACTGCTAGTAGCGATGGCCCTAAAAACGTGTATGCTCAAAAAACCTCAGGTTTATTATTACCTGAATACAGACTTCCTACAGAAGCTGAGTGGGAATATGCAGCAGCCTCAGATGTAGGAACTCGTGAATACAATACTTATAGAGGTCAGAAAAAATATCCTTGGAAAGGACAATATACTCGCTCTGGAAATAGAGTAACACGAGGAGATCAATTGGCTAATTTCAAACAAGGAAAAGGAGATTATGGAGGAATTGCAGGCTGGTCAGATGACAATGCAGATATAACAGCACCTGTAAAATCATACAAACCTAATGATTTTGGTCTTTACGACATGGCAGGTAACGTAGCTGAGTGGGTACAAGACGTTTATCGCCCTATCGTTGATGATGAAGCAAACGATTTCAACTACTTTAGAGGGAACGTCTATACAAAAAACAAGATAGACAAAGAAGGTAAAATTGTTTTTATAACTTCTGAAACGATAAAATACGATACATTAAGTAATGGTAAAGTAATCGCTGTAAGTAAACCAGGAGAAATTGCACAAGTCCCAGTTGATGAAAACGAAACATATTTAAGACAAAACTTCTCAAGAAGTAACAACATTGGTTTTAAAGATGGAGATAAGCAATCTTCTCGTTTCTATAACCTAAATGATGACTCAGGAGAAGACTTAAAAGACAAAAAAAGAATGTACAACTCTCCTCTTCATAAAGTATCCCCTGATAGTACTGGAAATATTAGTAGAAAATTTGACAAATCAGACAAAAGAACTACACTAGTAGGAGACAATGTAAGAGTTTACAAAGGAGGTTCTTGGAAAGACAGAGCTTATTGGTTAGACCCTGCTTCAAGAAGATATTTAAACCAAGACCTAGCTACCGATTTTATCGGATTTAGATGTGCTATGTCTCGCGTAGGTCCTAAATCAGACTTTAAAAAAACACCAAGAAATAAAAAATAACATACTTTCCGTTTAAGATAAGATCCCGCTTTTGCGGGATTTTATTTTTTTAGTAATTTAGCATTATGAAAATAGAAGAATTATACCAATGTTTTTTACAATGTGACACCGTAACAACGGACACAAGAAAAATAACCCCAAACAGCTTCTTTTTGCATTAAAAGGAGAGCATTTTAATGCTAACGAATTTGCACAAGAAGCATTAAATAAAGGCGCACTCTTCGCCGTTATTGATGAAAAAAATACTTGACTGATGAAAATAAAATGTTTCTTGTCAAAAATGTTTTAGAAACATTACAAGAACTTGCCCACTACCATCGTAATCAACTAGGACTTCCTATCATTGCACTCACTGGCAGCAACGGAAAAACAACCACTAAGGAATTAATAAACGTGGTACTTTCTAAAAAATATAAAACAATAGCCACCATAGGCAACCTAAACAACCACATTGGTGTCCCGCTAACCTTACTTTCTATCAAAGAAGATACAGATATTGCTATTGTTGAAATGGGCGCAAATCATCAAAAAGAAATCGAGTTATTATGTTCTATAACCGAGCCCGATTTTGGTTATATCACTAATTTTGGAAAAGCTCATTTAGAAGGTTTTGGAGGTATTGAAGGAGTTATCAAAGGAAAAAGTGAAATGTACGATTACCTTATCCATAATCACAAAACCATTTTTATTAATTCTGACGACCCTATTCAACTCAGCAAAACAGCCTCAGCCAATAGATATAGCTTTAGTACGAACCCAGATCACAAACCAAATGTTTATATCTCTGAATGCACTGCCAATCCTTTAGTAACCATAAACTATAACAACATAAACATAAATTCGCACCTTATCGGCATTTATAATGCCAATAATATTAATGCAGCTATCACCATCGGAAAATATTTCAACGTTGCTGACACCGAAATTAAAGACGCTATTGAAAATTACATCCCAAACAATAATCGTTCCCAATTAATAGAAAAAGGAAACAACAAAATAATTTTAGATGCTTACAATGCTAACCCTAGTAGTATGGCTGCCGCTCTGGGCAATTTCCAACAACTAGACGGATCCAAAATTGCCTTTTTAGGCGATATGTTCGAACTTGGCAACGAAAGCCTAGAGGAACATAAAAAAATAATAGAAAGTATCATTGATACAACAAATGTTCAATTCTATTTTATAGGCAAAAATTTTTACTCTTCAAAAATAGAAAAAGAACACATCTATTATTACGCATCATTTGAAGATTTTATTAAAAATAAACCTAACGAAATAAACAACACCACGATCTTAATAAAAGGCTCTAGAGGAATGGCTCTTGAGCGAATTTTGGATATTATTTAATTCCAAAAGTCAACAACTCAACCATTGCTTATTCAAGAATAATTACTTCTTTTCCGAAAACAGCCTTTCTAATATCTTAATAAACTGTATAATTCTCTTTAGATTTATACAGTTTATACCAATTTTTCAATAAATTTACAAACTTTTAACAAATTCTTTTATTTCAATTATTAACATAAACAAACTTTTTCAGGACGAAATACACAATAATTAGATAAGGATTATTTTAATATTTTATTTTTTAAAACAGACAAAACAATTATTTAATAAACAAACCAGACAAAGCTATATTTTTATAGAATTTTCTTATTTTTTTTTAAAAACAATGAAAAAAATCATATTTCTCACAATCTTTCTTTCTTTTAATAAATTTTATTCACAGCACACTGAATCTTTTACATACGGATTAAAAATAGGTGCAGTACATTCATCTTTTAGTAATCTCCCCGAAATGATTGTAGGCAGAGACAATTCTTTAACTCATTTTAGTCTAGATTCTAAAGGAAGTTACGGAGTAGAAGGTGGTTTCTTTGTGAATGCTAAATTACCTAATACAAGAGTAGCCTTACAAGGTGAAATTCTTTACAGAAATTCAGGAGATAAATTAATATTCAACAATACTTTGGGAAAAAATTATACTTTAAGTTTTGATTATTCTTTTATAACCATTGGGGCTATTTACAAAGTATATCCTTACAAAGGTTTTAATGTAGGAACAGGGGTTTTTATTCTAAAAACATAAATCCTAGCAATATAAATTACACTTCTAATGAATACGATGGAAGGTATGATACTACGAAACGACAATTCTATAGAGACGCATTAGTAGGTAGTGATGACTTTAGCTTGTCTTTTTCTCTAGGATATGAATTACCGTATGATTTACATATTGAAGGTAGATATTATTTAGGACTAGGTGATGTTATAAAAAACAAAACGGCATCATTTCAATTTATAGAAAATTACAATAGAAGTTCTGTTATAGGTCTTTCTATAGGTTATAGTTTACATAATTGGTAACATAAAAAAATCAACAACATGAAAAAAATTGTATTTCTTTTATTTTTTACAATAGTTACTCATAGTCAAATTGGAAAAGAAATTAGTTACGGCTTTTACGCAGGTGCTGTATATTCAAAAATGAATAATATACAAAACACAATAATTCCTCCTAACATTTACACCAATTTTTCCACGACTGAAAAAGATAAATTTGGGGCTCTAGCTGGTGTTTTCTTAAATTGGAAATACCCTCGAGCAAACATAAGTTTTCAACCTGAAATATTTTACAGTCGCCAAGCTACTGATTTTAATTACAACGACAACAAAGGATTAAATTATCAAATAAAATTTGACTATCACAATTTAAATTTAGGATTCTTATTCAAATATTACATTCATGAAGGGTTGTATTTAGGCATAGGCCCTAATGTTGCTCTAAATCTTAACAGAAATAATATTAGTTACACTTCTAATGGAGCTGAAATGGAACAAAAGTACGGAGTCTCCTTTACTCCAGATCCTATTGTACAAAAAACATTAAAAGAATCTCTTGAAGGAGCCGACTATTTTCAAGGTATTTTTGGCATTGGTTATGAATTTCAAAACAAATTAGTTCTTGGTTTTCGTTATCATTTAGGTTTAACGGATGCTCTAGAAACTAAAGAAAATGGGCACCGATTTATAGATAATAATAATAAAACCAACGCTTTTTCATTACACATAGGATACAAATTTGATTTTGATGATTCAAACAATTTCTAGTTCTATTGTCTCTTCTCATAAAATTATTAAAATCATTATTTAACATTCTAATAATATAAAAAACAAAAAATAGGCAATCCTATACAGCATTGAGGTAAAGGTATTTATTATGTATTATAAATAACAAATAAACTACACGCATGAAACTATATATACCCTTTTTATCCTTATAATATCTATAAAATGCTTTGCTCAAAAATGTCCAGCACAAGTAAAAAATCCTTATATTTGGATAACAGCAGATAAAAATAAAAATCAGTTTATTTTAAAAAATCAATTAACCCCTAACACTATATTATTAAAAAAGACTGGAAGGAGTTCTAATAAATAATCATCCCAGCATATTTTTTGATGCAAGCCAAGATACACTAACCTTTAACATACCAAAAATAAATTATCAAACTATTTTTTTAGTTTATAAAGTAAAGGACAGTTTGACCGAACAAGTATTATGGAACATCTCTGATCAATCAAAAAACATTACTTTAACAACCACAGAAAGACTGGCCAATCTTTCTAATTTCAAATACAATTCATTAAAAAACAAGTCAGAATATTCTTCAGCTATTCATTTTTATCAACATACAAAATCAAACCTAAGCGATAATAATAAATACCAAATCTCTATAGGTAAAATAAAACATAACTTATCAATACCCGCCCGTTTTTTGAAAGGATATATTAGTGAAATTATCATGTATGATAGATTCCTTAACAACAAAGAAACCAATAAAATAGCAAGTTATTTAGCTATAAAATATGGTATTTCTTTATCTCAAAAAGAACTACAAAATTACACGGATAGCAAAGGAAAAATCATTTGGAACGCTCTTGAAAACAAACACTATTTAAATCATGTAACCGCTATAGGTAAAGATGAAACATCACAACTCTACCAAAGTAAAAGTCGTAATATTGAAGATGAGTTAACAACTATAGATTTAAGTACTATTAAAGAAAGTGTTCCTGATAATAGCTTTTTGTTTTGGAGTGATAATGCCAAACCATTAAAATTTAAACAAGAAGAAGGATTACCTAAATTACTAGAAAGAAAATGGCTTATGTGTATTGATTCTACTATTGATAGTCATAAGATAAAGTGGCAATTTAATTTAAAAAAAATAACAGACTTAAAACAACCCGATACAAAACCCTGGTTAGTAATAGATCCAACAGGAAAAGCAAAATGGGATTCTGACGAAATAATATATAAAAAATTAGAAGAAACCTCAGACGGAACTACAACCCTAAATAATTATAATTGGGATGGTAAAAAAAACAAAAAAATCGTTTATACATTTCAAATGGCACCAGATATGTTTGCTAGAGTAAAAATTACTCAACCTAAATGCGGAATATCTGATGGGTTTTTAAAATATACAATTATTGGAGGTAAAGCTCCTTATACTATAACTTTAATTAACCATGATACTAAAAATGTTGTTAAAAAATGGATTCATGACAACAATACTTCAAACATCGCAGTACATTCTGGAAAATATAATTATATAATTGTTGATGCTAGTGGAACCATTTATGAACAAAAAATATTTATTTCAGATCAAGATATAACAAGTCCTAAACTACAAGAAACATTTACCCTAAATGACACTCCAATAGTCATAAATGCAAACGATTATTTACCAGAAGGAAACTATCAATTTCAATGGTTTTTAAATAAAGAATTGATTACTAATGACAACACCATAATGCTAACAAATCCAGGCGATTATCAATTAATTACAAAACATGAAAATGACTGTGAAACAGTTACTAACTTTCGAGTAGAGGAGAAAAACAATAGTAAAAACAATCAAATAATAGCATTACCCAATCCTAGTGAAGATGGACATTTTAAAATTTTTGGAAATTTCAACACTATTACAAACGCAACACTATATATATACAACTCAGCTGGAGCTCTAATAACAACAGAAAAATGGTCTGGAAAAACCCAATATATATATAACGGTCATATTCCTACAAGTGGCGTTTATATAGCAAAAATAAGTACATCAGAAGAAGAAAAATCAATAAAAATAATAATAAAATAAACTATTACTAGAATGAGCAAGAAAATATACTTATTTTTTCTATTAATTGCTGGCATAGTTTTCGCTGCAAATTATAATTACATAAAGAAAACAATAATAAATAAACCTGCAAAAGTTAACTTAATAGCAAATAAAAAAACATTTTCAAATACCATCTCATCTAAGGTATTAATACATAAAGCCGATATCAAAGAAGGAGTTATAGGTCTTAATTCAAGTCAAATTATAGATGATGCCTTTGATAATTTATTTCATATTCAAATAAACCAATTACCTACTAATGATCAAACAGTATTCTTAGAATACGATTTATATGGTTATAAAAATGGAACATCTATTATTAAAAGCATCAATAATGCCCAAAGTACTGGTGGAAACTTTATTTCAAAAAACAACCAATGGTTACATCAAAAAGAGCAAATAAGCAATAGTATAATAAAAAAAGGGAATAATATACTTTTTTTTAATGCTCCAGAAATAAAAAACAACCAATATAAAATAAAAAACGTTACACTAAACTTCTACAAAAACGAAAATACCCTTCAAAAATTTGAATTATTTCGTTTTGGAAACAAACTCTACATTGCCGGATTTCAACCCGAAAAAAACACAACATTGTATATAAATGACAAAAAAATAAATACCATTAATCAACATTTTGAAACCGAAATAGACTATACCAATCAAAAAGAAATAACCTGTATAAAAAAAGAAAACAACACAAACACTATAATTCCTATATCTATAAATAACTTTATCCCTGTAGATTATTACATCCCTTTATACAATAAAAACATAAAAAAAGAGCACACAATAGGTATTAATGGTGGGATTATAAACAATTCAAATGCTAGTTTTCAGCTAGAAAAAGATATAATCAAAAAAACACATTATTTTCCATAGAAGCCCTCCATGCAAAAGATATTGCACCGTTAAACCCTTCAATGGTCAATGTAACTCAAAATTCTTTTGCTTACAGATTATTACCCCACGGAATACAATTCAAAAAACCTGGAAAACTTACAATTCCTTACGACAAAAAATTAATTCCAGAAGGATACACAGAAAAAGATATAAATCTTTTCTTTTTGATGAAAAGAAAAGACTATGGAAAGAAATTCCTAAAGACACATTACTAGCCCATGAATCTAAAATAACAGGAAAAACCACCCATTTTACCGATTTTATAGCAGGAATTATAAAACTACCCGAATCACCCGAAACCTCTGGCTATACCCCTACAAGTATCAAAGATTTAAAAGCAGCCTCTCCAGCCGTAGGCATAACCCCTATTACCCCACCTACTGCAAATCCAAACGGAAGTACTAACACAAATTTCCCTATCGAAATTCCAAAAGGCAGAGCAGGCATGCAACCCTCACTAGCCCTACAGTACAGTAGCGAAGCTGGACATAGCTGGACCGGACTAGGATGGGCAATAAACCTACCCAGTGTAGACATAGAAACCCGTTGGGGAGCACCAAGATACGATGCAAGCAAAGAAACCGAAAGTTATACCCTAGCAGGTGAGGCACTCTTGCCGAACGCTCATAGAGAAGCTTGGACAGACAGACAAACCAATAAACAGTTTTATCCTAGAAAAGAAGGTGCTTTCCAAAAAATAACCCGTAAAGGAAATAACCCTACCAACTATTATTGGATAGTAACAGACAAGAGCGGTACAACAACCTACTATGGCGGTACACCCGCTGGCATAGATAACACCGCTATTTTACAAGATACCAATGGCAATATAGGCCATTGGGCAATTACTTTACAAATTGACTTAAAAGGAAATACGATAGCCTATCAATACGAAAAATCCGAAGGCGAATTATATATCAAAAATATATATTATACTGGAAAAAATGACCAAAAAGGAGCATACAGCATACACTTTATTAAAGATACAGATTTAGGAGAACCCACTAGAGAAGACGTACAAATAGCAGCAAGATTAGGTTTTCAGCAAACCTCTAATAAACTATTACGAAAAATAGAAGTCAAATTTAAAGACCAAATGGTTCGTAGCTATGGACTTACCTATAAACAAGGTGCATTTAAAAAAACATTGCTAAAAGATATAGAAGTATATGATACAAAAGGAAATCTGTTTTACAAAAACTCCCTCGATTATTATGACGATGTACGAGATGCTAGTGGCAACTACACCCCTTTTGGCGAAGAACAAACCTGGAGCGTACCTAATGATGGTATTACACCTGCTTTTGCCGCTTTTAAAGAATTTAAAGGAACTCACACTCTTACAGGAAGTTCCCGCTCTATTTCTGGAGGTTTTAATTATAGATTAGGAATTGGAATTCCAGGAATTGGAGTCTTAAATCAAAATACTTTAGGCGGACAAGGAGGAAACAACTGGAGCAATACCTCTACCTATGTTGCCTTAGAAGATTTAGACGGAGATAACTTACCTGACAAAATTTTCACCAAAGGAGATAAAGTCTATTTCAGAAAAAACCTTGGGGCAACAGGTATAAACCAATTTTCAGACACATACCACGTTATTAATATTGGGAATGTTGGATTCTCTAGAAACTATTCCTATAATTACGGCGTCGATCTAATTTTAGGCTTTGGACAATTGGGTGGTAATTTAGGATATGATCGACAAATATCAAAAAGCACCACCACCAGTTATTTTATGGATTTTAATGGCGATGGACTCACTGATTTTGCCGATGGCGGAACCGTTTATTACAATCGTTTAGTAAATGGTATCCCTACCTTTACACCAAACAGTACAGGAACCCCTTCACCCATAGTTAATGAAGGCGAGTTATTACTAACAGGTAATACACAAAACTCCGAAGCCGAAATAATAAAAAAGAACCCATTGCACGACATCGTACGCCTATGGCAAGCTCCAGCTACTGGATTTATACAAATTTCGCATACTTATAAATTACTAGAAGACACCTCTACTGATAGACAAAATTATAAAAACAATAATGGTTCAGATAAAGCCGATGGTGTAAAATTATATTTTCAACAAGACAATAATTTAATTTGGTCTGAAACTATTGGAGCAACAGATTATTTATCAAAACAAAAACAAGACAATCTTTTTGTTACTAAAGGAGAACACCTCTATTTTAGAGTTAGTTCTATAAAAGATGGTAATTTTGATAACATCCTTTGGGAACCTACCATCAACTATCAAGACATAGACCCTAGTCATACGGACCCTAATGGCTTTAGTTTAAAAACTTACAATCCTAAAAAAGATTTTTTAGTAAGTTCACAAACACTTATCATGATCCCAAAAGATTCTCCAATACGATTTGATGGTATTTTTTCTAAAAAAACAACTTCCGATCACATCCTTTTAAAAATTATTTCCAATAGATTCAGTGTTGGCGAAACAGTTGTCTTTTCAAAACAATTTTTAGCATCAGAAAACATTACATTCAATTTTAATACCATTCCTCTTATAAATGCCCTAAAAGGCGACGGATTCAGAGTAATCATAGAATCTGAAACAAATATAGATTGGAAAAATTTGATATGTACCCCTTCTATTATATACAAAGACCACTCTGATAACGAAGAAACAAAACCCCTAGAAGTTACACATACAATTTATAATCGAGTAGATAACAAATACATCCTCAACCACATTATACCTAGTTCCAAAGGAAAAGCAACCTTTCATAATTATAGCGGAGTAATTCAATTTAATAAAGTTAGACCTAATCAAAGTTTTGATAGCGACATACTAATAACAGCCAAACAAGAAGAAAAACTAGTAGCTAGAATTAGATACAAATTAACAGATGGATACCTAGCTTACACACCAAAAGCAATTGATCTATCATATCCTTACGACAGTATTGTAGCTAACAAACCTATTAAAATAGAATACTATTTTAATAACAAAAATACTTCAACCCTCTTTCAACAAAATCATTCTAGCGCATTCCTCGTTATAAAAGATTCTGTCATAGTAAAAAACAAAAAAACATTAGTAGAATATAATTATTTCAACTCAGAAAACAGCTACTACGGCAATTTTGATGATGTCGAAAAAAAATTAAAAATCAGAAATAGAAATTGGGGCGTATTTTTAATTAACGGAAATCTAGCAGCCAATACCATTGATAAAAACCTTATAATATCAGATAAAAAACCCTACGATATTGACCCAAACAATATGCCAGACATCAGCGGAAACACATCTGTTACCCCAGGAACTCATGGTCAATTTGAAGCCTCCAAAGAATACTTTATCCAAGCCCGAGGAAATTACGCTTCAAACAAATGGTTAGGCGCAGAAGATGCTATTTTTATTAAAGAAGAATACATTAGTTCAGCTCGTCTAGGCGAAGATGATCTACAAAAATTCTTAGACACTTCCTTACCTACTGTTCAAGGAGGCGGCAGTCGAGCCTTATTTACCATATCAGAATCCACAAGTAATGCCTATGCTGCTGGCTTATCCGCTGGTTCTTTAGGTGCAGGTGCCAACTATTCAGAAGGCAAGTCTATCGTTATAGAAACTATGACCGATTTTAATGGAGACCATTACCCCGATTTTGTACGCAATGGCAACGTACAATTTACAACCCCTAGAGGAGGTTTATCTAACCTACAAAATAATATTGGCGATTTTAGCGTATCCATTATAGGAAGCAAAGGAGGAAGTGTCAATGGAAAATACAGTCATGGTAGCGCCAATTCATCTGATACAAAAACTAATGCAAAAACAACTGTGCAAAAAAGTTCTAATGATAAAAAATCAAATTCCGATGCCCAAAAAGCAGGAAAATACACCAGTATAAGCGGAAATATAGGCACAGGAAATGATTACTCCCAAAAAATACATACAGACATCAATGGTGATGGACTAACAGATCAAATTAACGATAACGGAATTGTTTTACTTAATACAGGATACCGATTTCTTCCCGATTACAATTGGAAAAACCTAGACAAAGGAATAAACGAAGGAAATTCATCCGATTTTGGAGCAGGATTAGGCTTTGATTTTGCATCAGGCTCTATATCTGGAGGATTTTCTTATAATGGCTCTTCTAATGAACAATCTAAATCCTTTCTTGATATTAATGCCGATGGATTACCCGATAAAATAATTTACACACAAAACAACATCCTCATTTTCCTAAACCTAGGAAACGGTTTTGATACTAACCCATTACAATACCCAAAATACGCTAGTATGAGTAAAAACAAATCAACTAGTTATGGTATGAATGCTAGTTATGCTTTCGATTTTAGTTTAACCCCTATTCCTATTCGGATTGCTATACAAGCAGGAGCTAGTACTGGTAATTCTGTAAGCAAAATAGAATCTACTTTTAACGATATTAATGGCGATGGTAATTTAGACTACATAAAATCCGAAAACGAAGACAACCTTACTGTACGTCTTTCTAACATAAAACGTACCAACAAACTAAAAAACGTAACTAACGCTATGGGCAATAGCTTTACCGTTGATTACGAATTTAAACCAAGCTCTTACGAGGCGAACGGCGCAAAATGGGTACTCAAAGAAGTAAACCTTTTTGACGGCCACACAGGCGATGGTGTAGACAACCTTATTAGCCGTTTTACCTATGACAACCCTTATTACGACCGCCGTGAACGTGATTTTTATGGCTATGCCAAAATTACTACACAACAAATAAATGCTACCAACAATACCGTATATAACACCCAAATACAAGAGTTTTACAATACCGATTTTTATCGTAAAAACCTCTTAAAAAGCACTTTATTATTAGATAAAGACAATAAAAAACTACAAGAAACCAGCACCACCTATAGTATAACCAATGCTCAAAACCAAACCTCTATTGCCGAGGGCTTGTTAAGCAACCCTGCCGCCGATTTGCTATCAGTCTTTATCGCGCCTATACATACCCAAGAAAAACACTACGAAGCAGGCACCACCTTTTTAGACAAAAACACCTATAATAAATATGATGCACAAGGTAATATTGTAGAATATACAGATTTAGGCAACGGCACACCACAAAATAAAGTAACCGCCAAAATAAGCTACCACAACAGCCTATCCCCTTATTACGATGGCATTCCTAAACAAATAGAAGTATTTACCATTGATGGACTAAAACGAAAACGAGCTACCCAAATAAACCCCGCAACAGCCGAGGTTACACAATTTAAAATGTATGCTAGTAACGACAAAGTAGCCATAACCGATATTGTATATGACACCTATGGCAATATTATAAAAATTACAGGTGCCCCTAATTACAAAAACCAACGAGCTCAAATTACCTATACCTACGACGATCAAGTGTATAGCCACATCACCCAAATACAAGACCATTTTGGGTATACAAACAAAACGGAATATGACTACCGTTTTAACACCCCTATAAAAACCACCGATCGTAACGAACAAAGTACCCTATACACCCTTGACGACAAAGGACGTACCAGCACCATACAAGGCCCTTACGAAATAGCCAGTGGCAAACCCTACACCATTGCCTACGAGTATTACCCTACCGCAGAAGTACCCTATGCCAAAACCCGAAATTACGACCCTGAACTAAACAAAGACATAGAAACCTATACCTATATAGATGGGCTTGGGCGTGCCTTACAGGTTAAAAAAACAGCCTCGCTTTTTGGCGGAATAGATGCTCCAGACCAAGAAGGACACATTATATCAGGCAAAGTCATGTACGATGCTTTCGGTAGGGCTATAGAAAGCTTTTACCCAACCTTTACCACTACCCTAAACAACAGTTTTAGTACCCTAGCAAGCACCGTAAACCCTACTAAAACCCAGTACGATGCCCTAGGCAGAGCCATAAAAACAACCCTGCCCGATGGTACCACCACCACCACCACTTTTGCCATAGAAAATTTTAAAGGCATAAATGCTTTACAAACCACACAAACAGACCCACACGGTAAGGTGACAAAAACCTATACCGATGCCACTGGCAAAAATATAGCCACTATACAATATGACGGTGGCAACGAGCTACTTACCCAGTTTAGCTACAACGCCCTTGGCGAAACTGCCGCTGTTATAAACACTATGGGACAAACTACCCTAAGCACTTACGATTGGCTAGGCCGACGCACCCAGTACATACACCCCGATGCAGGTACTACCACCATTACCTACGACCTAGCAGGCAATATGACCAAAAGAGTAACCAGCCAAATACAACAAACCATGCCCGATGGTAGTATCCTGTATGAATATGATTACAACCGATTAGAACATATAAAATACCCTAGATACCCACAAAACAATATAAGCTATTATTATGGTAGTGCTACCGAAAATGCCCCACGCCGTGGACGTATGTGGCTAGTAACCGATGCTAGTGGAGGTACCGAGTACTTTTATGGAAAACTAGGCGAGGTTGAAAAAGAAATAAAAACCCTACGCATAACCCCTACCGATAACCAAACCTACATTACCCAGTACGAGTACGACACCTGGAACCGTTTGCAAAAAATGATATATCCTGATGGCGAGGTACTTACCTACACCTACAACCGTGCAGGAAATTTACAAACAATGCAAGGCACCAAAGAAAACCAAACCTACCCCTATATTAAACAACTAGCCTACGACGAGTTCGAGCAACGCAAGTACCTAAAATACGGCAACGATACCCAAACCCATTACACCTACGACCCCACCTTACGTCGTTTGCAACAACTAAACGTAAACAGTGGTAACCATGCCATTATAAACAACACCTACACCTACGACCTTGTAGGCAATGTACTAGGCATAAAAAACACCGTACCTGTAATAGCCAATAGCCTAGGCGGTAGTAGCCAACAAACCTACCAGTACGACGATTTGTACCGACTAAAAAACGCCACAGGCAGCTACAACGGCGAGAATAACCATGCCAACTACACCCTAGCCATGCGCTACAACAATATGCACAATATAGTAAGCAAAGAGCTACAACACCAGATAAACGGCACCCAAAAAGGCTACAAACTAAACTACCAGTACAACAACACCCAGCACCCCAATGCCCCAAGTGTAATAACCGAAGACGGCAAACCCGAACCTCGTAACTACGAATACGACGGCAACGGCAACCCTACCCAATACCTAGAATTTAACAATTTTAGAAAAATGACATGGGACGAAGAAAACCACCTAATGGGCATAAACGACAACGGGCGTATGCACCTATACACCTACGACCACACAGGCGAGCGGGTACTAAAAAGCAGTGGCGACACCCAAAACGTAAGCATAAACGGCGCACAAGCCGCCAGCATAAACCATTTTGACAATTATACAGGTTACGTAAGCCCCTATTTTGTAATAAGTAAAGGCAAATTTACCAAACATTATTTCGAAGGCGCAGGGCGTATAACCTCCAAAATAGGACAAGGAACCTTTGCCCAACCTACCAAAATTACAGCAGGCGGAATAAACTATGCCCAATTAAGCACAGAACAACAACAGTGGTTAGACGACTATGTACGCAACCTAGGGCTGCCACCAGGTCCACCCACACAGCAAGGACTATACGCCAGCCCAGCCGCTACAGGAAAGCCTTACCCAAGCCCGCCCAAGCAAAACGCTAACCAAAACCAAGAAACACCCGAAGGCTGGCCTAGACAACCCGTGTTTAATCCCCCAGGCAATGTACCAGGACCACCCATACAGTTTGGCGATCCTATAAAACCCACAGATGTAACCGCAGGCGATGGTTTTGTAGGCAACGGCTTATTTGAAAAAGATATTTTTTATTACCATAGCGATCATTTAGGAAGTACTTCGTATATTAGCACTATGAATGGTCAGTTATCTCAGCATGTAGAGTATATCCCTTTTGGAGAAGTCCTTTTTGAAGAACACTCCTCCTCTATTTCTATGCCGTATTTATTTAATGGGAAGGAGCTAGACAGAGAGACTAACCTTAGCTATTATGGCGCTAGGTATTTGGATATGAAAACGAGTTTGTGGTTGAGTGTGGATTCCGAAATGGAAAAATATCCAAACGTCAGTTCGTATGTATATTGCTTGAATAATCCTGTTTTATTTGTAGATCCTGATGGTAGAGACGTGATAACTTGGTTAGTTCATTCGTACGATAAAAACCAATCTTCTAAAGGCTATGGAACTAAGAATTTTGTTAAAGCTATGAATCATTTTGCTAAAACAGACTATGGTAAGCAATTTTTATTACAATTCATGAAAAAAGGACAGTCTGTATATGGTATAACTGCAAAAGAGAATGGCAAACATTCAGATAAAAATCTTAATTTAGTTGATTTGGTCTTAGATAAATCTTCTCCTTCTGAACGTGGCACTATACTTGTTCAGTCTAACGGTACTACTTGGGAAGGAAAAACAGTTTTCCCTTCTTCAAAAGATGATATGGATTTAACAATATATATTAAAAACACAGATAGAGAAAGTACCGTAGAATTAGGAGAGACCATAACTCACGAAGCTGCATTACATGGAAGTCATTATGAAGAAAATGTAAATGATATAAAGAACAATAAACCTGTAAAAGATAAAGGTTCACAAGACCATAAAGCTTTAAAATCTGCAGACGCTAAAAATAAAGCATACAGAAATTACAATAATACTATGAAACAACTTTCAAAAATAGATCCAAAATATGCCACTGAACAGAAAAGAGAACAAGGTAAAAATCATCAATAAATTTTGGGCTTTTATATTTATAATAACTCTTTTGGTAAGTTGTGAAAAGGAAAAAGAAATATATAGGTTAAATAATGTTTATGATAAAACAAATTTTATTAAACTAATTTATAACAAGGATACTTTAATTATTTCAGAATATTTCGAGAATAAAAAAAAAGACAAACATATACTGTTAAAAATTAGAAATCAATATTATGATTATCCTGATTTAAAAAAAGGTATTGCGACTAAAGAATCTTATGTTTTATTTTCAACTAAAAAATATAAGAGTTTAATTCCAAAAACTTTTTTTACTTTTCCAAAAGACAGTATAAAAACTGGAAATAGAGTGAATAATTTGTATTATACAGAAATAAAAGCAAATGGAAGACCTGTAAATTTAAGATATTATTACGATAAAAATTACAGAATCAAAAAGATTGTTTTTAGAGTAGGTAAAGATGTTTATTTATATAAATAATTTAACCTCGCTACCGCACGAATCCTTTCGTGTAGTTTAATAAATAAATCTAAAAAAAGCGCAACGGCTTATTTGAAAAAGATATTTTTATTACCATAGCGATCATTTAGGAAGTACTTCGTATATTAGCACTATGAATGGTCAGTTATCTCAGCATGTAGAGTATATCCCTTTTGGAGAAGTCCTTTTTGAAGAACACTCCTCCTCTATTTCTATGCCGTATTTATTTAATGGAAAGGAGTTAGACCGAGAAACAAATTTAACATATTACGGAGCGAGATATTTAGATATGAAAACTTCCCTTTGGCTCAATATTGACCCGCTAGCCGAGAAGTTTCCGAATACTTCTTCGTATGTATATTGTCTGAATAATCCAATAAAACTTATTGATCCTGACGGGAAAGCTCCAAATCCTCCAAAATGGTTGAAAAACTTTTGGAGAGAAGTTAAACAAACTTTAAAAGATGACTTTTCAAATTACAAGGTTAACAAATTTAATAAAGATGTTATTGAACCCATTAAAAGCCTAGCTGAAAAAATAGATAATTTAATACTATCTATCACTCAAGAAAAAAATGACAAATTACAAGGTAACTCTAAAGGGCATTTTAAAAGAGGAATTAATTTCATCAATAAAGACAATAATGATCCTACAGTAAAACGTGGTCTAGAAACAGCTAATTACGGCGAAAAAGTTGAAAATATGGATACTAGCATTTTTGGATTATCAACAAACGGTTTACAATCAATTGGGGATGGATTATTAGGTCATCCTAACAGAATTATAGACGCTATTGATAATATAGGAAGTTCTGTTGATGCTGGATACTCTACTAAAGAGGCTTATAATAATTTGAAAGAGGCGAGTAAAATTAATGCACCTCAAAAAAATGACACCTTAGAATCTCTTTACTATGGAGGGAAAGAAGGTAAGCTTCTAAAAATTGAAAAATCAGTTAATGGCAAAGTTGTTAAAGTTGAAAAAAGAATTAAAATGAAAAAAATAGTTATTTTTTTTCATTTTATTTTACTAGTAGGAGTTTTAAGTTCGTGTAAAAGTGAAAATAAAGGAGGTATTTTAAAAACTTATTATCCGAAAGAAATGTGCACAGTATTTTATGAATATATTATTAAAAATAATGATACTGTTTTAGATGGGAAATTTATTGTATTGAAAAATAATGGAAAAAAATAAAGTCAGGATCTTATAAAAACGGAAAGCGAACAGGACTAATCTTTTTTTATTTTGAAAATGGTAATATAAAAAGTATAGACAATAGAGATGGAGATAAGTTTAAAGAAACGATTTTTAATTATGAAAGTGAGAACGTAGAAAGATATATATTGTATGATGATTTCGGTAAATCTTTTTTTATAATCTATTATAATGAAAAGGGTAATGTAACTAAATATAAAGGGTATCCACAATTAGAAACTTATCAATATAAATTTTCTCATCCCGAGCAGTTTAAAATTAAAGAACAGCAATATTTAAAAGTAGGCGATAAATTAAAGTATAGTTATTTAATAGCCAATATCCCAAATGCCAAACGTAGTTTTAAAATAGAAAACATAAGCGTTGACAATTCAAAAGTCAAACGTACTTTAAAGCATATAGAACCTTGCCAATGGGATGTAGAAGAAATTCTTACTAAAAAGGCAAAAACACAATACGAAGTATCGTTAAATACGAGTTTAAAGATAAAGTTACACCTGTTTTTATAGACACCCTTTCTTTTGATATAGAAGTACATTAAAAAGTAAAGCCCTCAACTGAGGACTTTTTTTACCCCCGCTACCACACGAATCCTTTCGTCTGGTTTAAAAAAGAATAATAAATAATTAAAACACAAAACCCTAACTCGTAATAAGTTAGGGTTTATTTTATGTAGTTGGTATCAGGATTTTTGCTAGTATGTAAAACAGCAAGTATAATAATGGTTTTGTTATTGTAATCTACAATGTAGTGTAACATATACGGGAATTTCTCTACTACGGCAGTTCTAATCTCCAAATATCTGTTTTCAGCACTGTAGGGGTAGTTTTGGAGTTGTTTAGCTTTCTTTTTCACATAGGAGTAAAATGTTTTTCCTAAACCTTTTTTTTGTTGGTTATACCAATTAATATTTTCTTTTAAATCTAATTGTGCGTTGGATTTAATTACAAGCTTAAAGTTTTTCATAGCTCTTTTTCTAACGCATCGCAAAAAGCATCAAAATCCATTACATCATCAGGTTTTTTTAAATAATCCTGTAATCTTTTATCTAAAATATCTTTGTGCCATTGCGGGATGTCATTAGCTACTACATCACTTTCTAATTCAATGTATTTTTTTGTTAGCTTGTTCCAATCTGATATTGGAATAACTACAGCAGTTTTATTGCCCTGGTTATCTGATATATAGTGCATAATTATTTGTTGGTATAAGTTTGTTTAGTTTTAAAATCTCTAATAGTCAAATCCAAAAAACGATTTACTATTTCTTTGTCTTCATCGTTCATCTCTTGAATAACTTCAAATTTATGAAGCAACTCTTTGTCTTTGATAGAAACGATGTCATCATTCAAAAGAGCATCAGTAGAAACACCTAAAGCATCAGCAATATTTTTTAGAGCATCAGCAGGCGGAATACTACTTCCTAACTCATAGCGTGAAAGGCTTTTATTGTTCACTTGTGATTTTTCAGCCAATTCTGCTTGAGAAAGATTTTTTTGTTGTCTATATAATCTAATGCGCTCCGCTATAGTCATAATTGAGATATTTATATATTTAAAATCTTATAATTGCGAAATTAAGACAAAAAAGAGTAAAATAAAAATATAAATCTCGCAACAGACTTGTTTCATATTCTCGTAATTGTTACTTTTGAGACAAATTTGAGAAGTATTAAATTTTAGATATTTTTTTAAACAATGGAAATCCACGAAATAAAACAGAGCTTAACTATTGCGAATGTCTTGCATTATTACGGCTTAAAAACCGACAAACAAAGCCGTTTAAACTGTCCATTCCACGAAGATAAAACCCCAAGTTTTCAAGTGTATTACAAAACACAAACAGCATATTGCTTTAGTTCCAATTGCAAAACACACGGCAAAAGTATAGATGTTATTGATTTTATACTGCATAAAGAAAACTGCACCAAACACGAAGCCATTAAAATAGCAGAGCGAATAATCAGCCCCCTAACCCCCGAAGGGGGAACTACCAAGATAACAAAGCAAGATTTATCACGAGAGCAATTTTTGAGCAATATGTACCAGTATTTTAAAAATGCCATTAGCAACAGCAAACCAGCCAAAGAATATCTACAATCTCGAGGTTTAGACTTTAAAAAAATAGAAGTCGGTTACAATGGTGGTCAGTTCCATCACGGAGCAAGAAAAGACCAAACGTTAATTAATCAATGTTTAGAGTATGGATTATTGATTGACAAAGGAATAGTAAGCAGAACAGGAGAAAAAGCCTACGGCGTTTTTGGTAAATGGAGCATTGTATTTGCGTTGAGAAATAAAGAAAATCAAATAGTTAGCTTGTATTTTCGTTCAATAGTTCCCCCTTCGGGGGCGGAGGGGGCGCGTCATTTTTACTTAAAAAACAGACAAGGTTTATACCCCAATTATCCCAATGTAAATACTAAAAAACTAATCTTAACCGAAAGTATTATTGATGGTGCAAGTTTGTTGCCAACGCTTGAAAAAGCCCCCTTTGGGGGTTGGGGGCTTATAGCTTGCTTTGGTACAAACGGATTGAATGATGAAATTTTAAAAGCAATAAAAGAACTCAAACAATTAGAAGAAATCATCTTTGCTTTTGACAATGATACAGCAGGTCGCACGGCGACAGCGAATTATTCTAAAGTAATATTAGAACTTATACCAGGAATTAAAATAAGCGTCTTAGAGCCTATAAACAAAGACATCAACCAAACACTACAACTACACGATGAAGAAATATTTATTGAATTATTAAGCAATAGAAGCCCCCTAACCCCCGAAGGGGGAACAAAAAACGCTATTCAAACACCAGTTGCTAAAACTCCCCCTTCGGGGGCTGGGGGGCTCGACTTTCTAAAACGAAAACATCTACTAAAAAACCTAAACATAGAAATTGGCAAAGCAGGCATAGTTGGAGAAGAAAACAGCCGAATGTTATTATTTTTAATAATCATCAGTTATCTAAACAAAAGCCCATTACACGCACTCGTACAAGGCTCAAGCGGAAGCGGAAAAACACATATTATATCAAGAATTGCAGATTTAATGCCTCAAGAAGATGTACTCCGATTTACACGAATTACCGAGAGTAGTTTATACAATTGGGGCGAGTTTGATTTATTCCAAAAGGTAGTAATTATTGAAGATTTAGACGGTTTAAAAGAAGATGCACTATATGCACTGCGAGAATTTATAAGTAATCAAGTATTACGAAGTTCGGTAACCATCAAAGACAAAAAGGAAATAACAAATCTTCTCACAAGATTGTAAAAGGTCAGTTCTCCAGTCTATCAGCAACAACCAAAGGCGAAACCTACGAAGATAATATGAGCCGTTCATTCCTTATTGCAGTTGACGAAAGTAAAGAACAAACCGCAAGAATTATCGACTATCAAAACAAACGCAATGCAGGAGAAATAGATCCACAAGAAAGCCAAAAAGCAATCAACTTTATACAACAAATCATTAGAAATTTAAAAGAGTACGAAGTCATTAATCCGTATGCAACACAATTACATCTACCAGAGAAAGTGCATAAAATTAGACGATTAAACGAAATGTATCAAGCCGTAATCAAACAAGTAACGTTCCTGAACCAATATCAACGTCAAATAGTTAAAAGCCCCTCCTTCGGAGGGGTTGGGGAGGCTTTAATAACCGAAATAGAAGACATCGAACAAGCAACAGAGGTACTTTTTGAAAGTATCATTTTAAAAGTGGATGAACTCGATGGAAGTTTAAGACAATTTTTTGAACGATTAAAAAAGCACGTTAAAAACGAAAATCAAGAGTTTATTTTAAGAGATATAAGACAAGATTTAGGAATAAGTAAAACACAGATATTTAGATATATACAAACACTTTTAGAGTTAGAATACATCAAACAAGTTGGCGGTTTTGCCAACAAAGGCATAAAATATAAAATCTCCTATTGGGACAATTATCAAAAATTAAGAACTGAAATAAAAGATTTTCTAATGATTCAAATCGAAGAACTAAAAAACAAAAAAATCCAATAAAAACAAACTTCGATTCATGAATACCTATAAAAAACAAATAAAAAGGCATGAATAAATAGAACAGCTACGACAAGAGCAAAAGTAAGTTGGAACACTAAAGGAACGCAAAAGGAACACTAGAAAACGGTGTAAACTATTGTAAAACATAAGAAAATAGTAAAAAAATAGTCTAGCGTTCCTAAAAATAAAATATTGAGTAAGCAAAACCATCATAAACCTTAAAAACGTCATACCAAACCATTTAAAATTTAAAATTCAACATTTAAAATAATAAAAGATGGGCGCACCAAGTAAAAACAAAATCTATACAGAATTTTACCAAGAACAGGCAAGAAACTACAAAAAACATTTAGACATTTTAGGATTAAAACCCGAAACTACCCAAGCAAGATATTTATATTTAAAAGAGTTTTTTAGCTGGTTAGAAAACCATAAAATCTTTGAAATACAACAAATTACACCCAAAGCAATAGCAAACTATAATAACTATCTAAAAGAAAAAATCAGTCAAAAAACTAAACAAAAATTAAAGCAGAAATCTATTTATGATAACATGCGAAATCTTCAACAATATCTAGGGTATTTATTAGAATTAGGAGTTATAAAAAGCAGTCCAGCATCACATTTAAAATTTACTCCAGTTAATGAAAAAGTAGAACGATTTATTTTTACTCAAAATCAAATACAAGAACTTTACAAAATAGCTAATTTAGAAGAAAGAACCATTTTAAATATTGCGTATGGTTGTGGGTTAAGAGTGCAAGAAATAAGCGATTTAAACAAAGAAGATATAAGATTAAGTGAGAATTTAATACTTGTAAGAAAAGGAAAAAACAGCAAACGGCGTTTAGTCCCAATAAGTGAAAAATTAGCAGAAGAATTGCAAGAATATTTAGAAAAATTAGAGCATAAAACCAATGAACTTTTTATAAACAGTAAAGCAAGAAGAATGAGCGATGATACTATAAATAAACACTTTAAGAAACTAATTTTAAAAACAGAATTTGGTAAAAAATTAAAGATTGAAGAATTAAATAAAATCGAATTCACTCATTAAGGCACTCAATCGCAACACACTTACTACAAAACGGAATGAAGCTCGAACAGGTTCAAAAGTTTTTAGGACATAGCCACATCGAGAGTACAGAAATATATACACATATAACTCAAAATCAGATTAATAATTTATGTAATGACACTTGAACAATATTTACAGAAAAAATACAGCAAAAGCACATTAAACAGCAATTTATACAACATCAAAAGATTTACAGATTACTACCAAAACAAAGCACCAAAAGCCACATTTAAAGAGGTTTTACACTACATAGAACACTTACGAAAAAACTACAACTTACATCCAAAAACGCTAAGACATTGCTTGTATGGCGTAAAAATATACTTCAATTATCTGCTTGAAACAGGACAAAGAAAGGATCATCCTTGCAGTGAATTATTTTTAAAAGATAAAATTGATAAACAGATACAAGTAGATACGCTTTACAATCAAGAAACATTAGAAAAATTCTTTGAAACCTATCAAATCAGAAAGAAAAAATATTTAGAAAATAGAAATAAAATTATCATTAGTTTATTGATTTATCAAGCATTAACAGTCAAAGAAATAGCAGAACTAGAAATACAAAACATCAATTTAGAAAAATGCGAAATCTTCATCAAAGCAAGCGAGGAACTAACAGCCAAAAGTCCACAAAGTAGAACCTTACCATTACAAGCAAAACAAATATTATTAATTTACAATTATTTAGAAAAAGACAGAATTAAACTACTACAATACAACCATAAAAAGAAACGGAAACCAGTTTTATACTTGGTCAATACGGCGAAAAAATCAATCCTCACACTATTAGTAAAATGATAAACGAACAAAAACCAAAGAATGAACAAATACAACCAATGAAAATCCGTCAATCTGTAATTGCAAACTTATTGAAAAAGGAAAACGATACAAGAATAGTACAAGTTTTTTCAGGACACAGACGAGCATCCACCACCATCCAATATAAACAAACAGAACTGGAGCAATTACAACAAGCAGTAAACCAATACCACCCAATCAAATAAAAAAGCGGTGTGCTTCGCACGAAGTATTTGCACCCACCCAGCCAACGCATCCCAACGCTCCAGTGGTTCTCCCAACGCTATCGGCACTTGTTTTTCCCCACAGTAAGCCAATAAAAAAAGGTTTTTTGTTTTCCAAAGCCCATCGCACACAAAAAAACCTTTTTTTATCCGCTTACTTCCCACCCTCAAAAAACAAGAGCCGAAACCCAACCCTCAACCACTCCCAAAGCTATGTTACATAATAAGCCATTATGAGTCAAGCCCTAAAGGGTTCGCTTCGCCTTGCACCATAAGCTTATTATGTAAAATAGCCCCACTCCATCGCTCCCACCCACTGCCGACCCTACTGCCAACGCACTACGAAAGCTTTATTATTTGTAAATTCTTTGTTCAAAAAACTTCGCAAAATTACGCCTACTTCGTGAAAACTTGTAGCCTTAAATCTTTGCTTGTTTTTTATCACAAAAATTTTAAAAAACAGTACGATGACTAACGCCCTACGGTTGTTGGCTCATTTTTTTAGAAGATTGCCAAGAAGCCTTTTTTCAATTGAAAAATAAAAAGTGGCAATCTTCCAAAAAAATCGAGCGAAAGAACAAAACCAACCCCAAACCACAGGCAAAATGGAAAGTTGGTTTTGTACTTGCTTTTACTTTTTCAATAAAAAACAACTTCTTTTTTTTTCAACTGAAAAACAATTGAAAAAATAAGTACTTTTGATTTTACAAATGGGATGCTACAAACTCACATATAATCCATTACAAATTGTTCGTAGGCACGAACCCAAGCCCTCGCGCGAGGCGAAAGTTGTGCAGTGTTGGATGTCTGTGGACCCACTAGCCGAGAAGTTTCCGAATACTTCTTCGTATGTATATTGTTTGAATAATCCAATAAAACTTATTGATCCTGACGGGAAAGCTCCAAATCCTCCAAAATGGTTGAAAAACTTTTGGAGAGAAGTTAAACAAACTTTAAAAGATGACTTTTCAAATTACAAGGTTAACAAATTTAATAAAGATGTTATTGAACCCATTAAAAGCCTAGCTGAAAAAATAGATAATTTAATACTATCTATCACTCAAGAAAAAAATGACAAATTACAAGGTAACTCTAAAGGGCATTTTAAAAGAGGAATTAATTTCATCAATAAAGACAATAATGATCCTACAGTAAAACGTGGTCTAGAAACAGCTAATTACGGCGAAAAAGTTGAAAATATGGATACTAGCATTTTTGGATTATCAACAAACGGTTTACAATCAATTGGGGATGGATTATTAGGTCATCCTAACAGAATTATAGACGCTATTGATAATATAGGAAGTTCTGTTGATGCTGGATACTCTACTAAAGAGGCTTATAATAATTTGAAAGAGGCGAGTAAAATTAATGCACCTCAAAAAAATGACACCTTAGAATCTCTTTACTATGGAGGGAAAGAAGGTAAGCTTCTAAAAATTGAAAAATCAGTTAATGGCAAAGTTGTTAAAGTTGAAAAAAGAATTAAAATGAAAAAAATAGTTATTTTTTTTCATTTTATTTTACTAGTAGGAGTTTTAAGTTCGTGTAAAAGTGAAAATAAAGGAGGTATTTTAAAAACTTATTATCCGAAAGAAATGTGCACAGTATTTTATGAATATATTATTAAAAATAATGATACTGTTTTAGATGGGAAATTTATTGTATTGAAAAATAATGGAAAAAAAATAAAGTCAGGATCTTATAAAAACGGAAAGCGAACAGGACTAATCTTTTTTTATTTTGAAAATGGTAATATAAAAAGTATAGACAATAGAGATGGAGATAAGTTTAAAGAAACGATTTTTAATTATGAAAGTGAGAACGTAGAAAGATATATATTGTATGATGATTTCGGTAAATCTTTTTTTATAATCTATTATAATGAAAAGGGTAATGTAACTAAATATAAAGGGTATCCACAATTAGAAACTTATCAATATAAATTTTCTCATCCCGAGCAATTTAAAATTAAAGAACAGCAATATTTAAAAGTAGGCGATAAATTAAAGTATAGTTATTTAATAGCCAATATCCCAAATGCCAAACGTAGTTTTAAAATAGAAAACATAAGTGTTGACAATTCAAAAGTCAAACGTACTTTAAAGCATATAGAACCTTGCCAATGGGATGTAGAAGAAATTCTTACTAAAAAGGCAAAAACACAATACGAAGTATCGTTAAATACGAGTTTAAAGATAAAGTTACACCTGTTTTTATAGACACCCTTTCTTTTGATATAGAAGTACATTAAAAAGTAAAGCCCTCAACTGAGGACTTTTTTACCCCCGCTACCACACGAATCCTTTCGTCTGGTTTAAAAAAGAATAATAAATAATTAAAACACAAAACCCTAACTCGTAATAAGTTAGGGTTTATTTTATGTAGTTGGTATCAGGATTTTTGCTAGTATGTAAAACAGCAAGTATAATAATGGTTTTGTTATTGTAATCTACAATGTAGTGTAACATATACGGGAATTTCTCTACTACGGCAGTTCTAATCTCCAAATATCTGTTTTCGGCACTGTAGGGGTAGTTTTGGAGTTGTTTAGCTTTCTTTTTCACATAGGAGTAAAATGTTTTTCCTAAACCTTTTTTTTGTTGGTTATACCAATTAATATTTTCTTTTAAATCTAATTGTGCGTTGGATTTAATTACAAGCTTAAAGTTTTTCATAGTTCTTTTTCTAACGCATCGCAAAAAGCATCAAAATCCATTACATCATCAGGTTTTTTTAAATAATCCTGTAATCTTTTATCTAAAATATCTTTGTGCCATTGCGGGATGTCATTAGCTACTACATCACTTTCTAATTCAATGTATTTTTTGTTAGCTTGTTCCAATCTGATATTGGAATAACTACAGCAGTTTTATTGCCCTGGTTATCTGATATATAGTGCATAATTATTTGTTGGTATAAGTTTGTTTAGTTTTAAAATCTCTAATAGTCAAATCCAAAAAACGATTTACTATTTCTTTGTCTTCATCGTTCATCTCTTGAATAACTTCAAATTTATGAAGCAACTCTTTGTCTTTGATAGAAACGATGTCATCATTCAAAAGAGCATCAGTAGAAACACCTAAAGCATCAGCAATATTTTTTAGAGCATCAGCAGGCGGAATACTACTTCCTAACTCATAGCGTGAAAGGCTTTTATTGTTCACTTGTGATTTTTCAGCCAATTCTGCTTGAGAAAGATTTTTTTGTTGTCTATATAATCTAATGCGCTCCGCTATAGTCATAATTGAGATATTTATATATTTAAAATCTTATAATTGCGAAATTAAGACAAAAAAGAGTAAAATAAAAATATAAATCTCGCAACAGACTTGTTTCATATTCTCGTAATTGTTACTTTTGAGACAAATTTGAGAAGTATTAAATTTTAGATATTTTTTTAAACAATGGAAATCCACGAAATAAAACAGAGCTTAACTATTGCGAATGTCTTGCATTATTACGGCTTAAAAACCGACAAACAAAGCCGTTTAAACTGTCCATTCCACGAAGATAAAACCCCAAGTTTTCAAGTGTATTACAAAACACAAACAGCATATTGCTTTAGTTCCAACTGTAAAACACACGGCAAAAGTATAGATGTTATTGATTTTATACTGCATAAAGAAAACTGCACCAAACACGAAGCCATTAAAATAGCAGAGCGAATAATCAGCCCCCTAGCCCCCGAAGGGGGAACTACCAAAATGACGAAGCAAGATTTATCACGAGAGCAATTTTTGAGCAATATGTACCAGTATTTTAAAAATGCCATTAGCAACAGCAAACCAGCCAAAGAATATCTACAATCTCGAGCTTTAGACAATAAAAAAATAGAAGTCGGTTACAATGGTGGTCAGTTCCATCACGGAGCAAGAAAAGACCAAACGTTAATTAATCAATGTTTAGAGTATGGATTATTGATTGACAAAGGAATAGTAAGCAGAACAGGAGAAAAAGCCTACGGCGTTTTTGGTAAATGGAGCATTGTATTTGCGTTGAGAAATAAAGAAAATCAAATAGTTAGCTTGTATTTTCGTTCAATAGTTCCCCCTTCGGGGGCGGAGGGGGCGCGTCATTTTTACTTAAAAACAGACAAGGTTTATACCCCAATTATCCCAATGTAAATACTAAAAACTAATCTTAACCGAAAGTATTATTGATGGTGCAAGTTTGTTGCCAACGCTTGAAAAAGCCCCCTTTGGGGGTTGGGGGCTTATAGCTTGCTTTGGTACAAACGGATTGAATGATGAAATTTTAAAAGCAATAAAAGAACTCAAACAATTAGAAGAAATCATCTTTGCTTTTGACAATGATACAGCAGGTCGCACGGCGACAGCGAATTATTCTAAAGTAATATTAGAACTTATACCAGGAATTAAAATAAGCGTCTTAGAGCCTATAAACAAAGACATCAACCAAACACTACAACTACACGATGAAGAAATATTTATTGAATTATTAAGCAATAGAAGCCCCCTAACCCCCGAAGGGGGAACAAAAAACGCTATTCAAACACCAGTTGCTAAAACTCCCCCTTCGGGGGCTGGGGGGCTCGACTTCCTAAAACAAAAACATCTACTAAAAAACTTAAATATAGAAATTGGCAAAGCAGGCATAGTTGGAGAAGAAAATAGCCGAATGTTATTATTTTTAATAATCATCAGTTATCTAAACAAAAGCCCATTACACGCACTCGTACAAGGCTCAAGCGGAAGCGGAAAGACACATATTATATCAAGAATTGCAGATTTAATGCCTCAAGAAGATGTACTACGATTTACACGAATTACAGAGAGTAGTTTATACAATTGGGGAGAGTTTGATTTATTCCAAAAGGTGGTGATTATTGAAGATTTAGACGGTTTAAAAGAAGATGCACTATATGCACTGCGAGAGTTTATAAGTAATCAAGTATTACGAAGTTCGGTAACCATCAAAGACAAAAAGGAAATAACAAATCTTCTCACAAGATTGTAAAAGGTCAGTTCTCCAGTCTATCAGCAACAACCAAAGGCGAAACCTACGAAGATAATATGAGCCGTTCATTCCTTATTGCAGTTGACGAAAGTAAAGAACAAACCGCAAGAATTATCGACTATCAAAACAAACGCAATGCAGGAGAAATAGATCCACAAGAAAGCCAAAAAGCAATCAACTTTATACAACAAATCATTAGAAATTTAAAAGAGTACGAAGTCATTAATCCGTATGCAACACAATTACATCTACCAGAGAAAGTGCATAAAATTAGACGATTAAACGAAATGTATCAAGCCGTAATCAAACAAGTAACGTTCCTGAACCAATATCAACGTCAAATAGTTAAAAGCCCCTCCTTCGGAGGGGTTGGGGAGGCTTTAATAACCGAAATAGAAGACATCGAACAAGCAACAGAGGTACTTTTTGAAAGTATCATTTTAAAAGTGGATGAACTCGATGGAAGTTTAAGACAATTTTTTGAACGATTAAAAAAGCACGTTAAAAACGAAAATCAAGAGTTTATTTTAAGAGATATAAGACAAGATTTAGGAATAAGTAAAACACAGATATTTAGATATATACAAACACTTTTAGAGTTAGAATACATCAAACAAGTTGGCGGTTTTGCCAACAAAGGCATAAAATATAAAATCTCCTATTGGGACAATTATCAAAAATTAAGAACTGAAATAAAAGATTTTCTAATGATTCAAATCGAAGAACTAAAAAACAAAAAAATCCAATAAAAACAAACTTCGATTCATGAATACCTATAAAAAACAAATAAAAAGGCATGAATAAATAGAACAGCTACGACAAGAGCAAAAGTAAGTTGGAACACTAAAGGAACGCAAAAGGAACACTAGAAAACGGTGTAAACTATTGTAAAACATAAGAAAATAGTAAAAAAATAGTCTAGCGTTCCTAAAAATAAAATATTGAGTAAGCAAAACCATCATAAACCTTAAAAACGTCATACCAAACCATTTAAAATTTAAAATTCAACATTTAAAATAATAAAAGATGGGCGCACCAAGTAAAAACAAAATCTATACAGAATTTTACCAAGAACAGGCAAGAAACTACAAAAAACATTTAGACATTTTAGGATTAAAACCCGAAACTACCCAAGCAAGATATTTATATTTAAAAGAGTTTTTTAGCTGGTTAGAAAACCATAAAATCTTTGAAATACAACAAATTACACCCAAAGCAATAGCAAACTATAATAACTATCTAAAAGAAAAAAATCAGTCAAAAAACTAAACAAAAATTAAAGCAGAAATCTATTTATGATAACATGCGAAATCTTCAACAATATCTAGGGTATTTATTAGAATTAGGAGTTATAAAAAGCAGTCCAGCATCACATTTAAAATTTACTCCAGTTAATGAAAAAGTAGAACGATTTATTTTTACTCAAAATCAAATACAAGAACTTTACAAAATAGCTAATTTAGAAGAAAGAACCATTTTAAATATTGCGTATGGTTGTGGGTTAAGAGTGCAAGAAATAAGCGATTTAAACAAAGAAGATATAAGATTAAGTGAGAATTTAATACTTGTAAGAAAAGGAAAAAACAGCAAACGGCGTTTAGTCCCAATAAGTGAAAAATTAGCAGAAGAATTGCAAGAATATTTAGAAAAATTAGAGCATAAAACCAATGAACTTTTTATAAACAGTAAAGCAAGAAGAATGAGCGATGATACTATAAATAAACACTTTAAGAAACTAATTTTAAAAACAGAATTTGGTAAAAAATTAAAGATTGAAGAATTAAATAAAATCGGAATTCACTCATTAAGGCACTCAATCGCAACACACTTACTACAAAACGGAATGAAGCTCGAACAGGTTCAAAAGTTTTTAGGACATAGCCACATCGAGAGTACAGAAATATATACACATATAACTCAAAATCAGATTAATAATTTATGTAATGACACTTGAACAATATTTACAGAAAAAATACAGCAAAAGCACATTAAACAGCAATTTATACAACATCAAAAGATTTACAGATTACTACCAAAACAAAGCACCAAAAGCCACATTTAAAGAGGTTTTACACTACATAGAACACTTACGAAAAAACTACAACTTACATCCAAAAACGCTAAGACATTGCTTGTATGGCGTAAAAATATACTTCAATTATCTGCTTGAAACAGGACAAAGAAAGGATCATCCTTGCAGTGAATTATTTTTAAAAGATAAAATTGATAAACAGATACAAGTAGATACGCTTTACAATCAAGAAACATTAGAAAAATTCTTTGAAACCTATCAAATCAGAAAGAAAAAATATTTAGAAAATAGAAATAAAATTATCATTAGTTTATTGATTTATCAAGCATTAACAGTCAAAGAAATAGCAGAACTAGAAATACAAAACATCAATTTAGAAAAATGCGAAATCTTCATCAAAGCAAGCGAGGAACTAACAGCCAAAAGTCCACAAAGTAGAACCTTACCATTACAAGCAAAACAAATATTATTAATTTACAATTATTTAGAAAAAGACAGAATTAAACTACTACAATACAACCATAAAAAGAAACGGAAACCAGTTTTATACTTGGTCAATACGGCGAAAAAATCAATCCTCACACTATTAGTAAAATGATAAACGAACAAAAACCAAAGAATGAACAAATACAACCAATGAAAATCCGTCAATCTGTAATTGCAAACTTATTGAAAAAGGAAAACGATACAAGAATAGTACAAGTTTTTTCAGGACACAGACGAGCATCCACCACCATCCAATATAAACAAACAGAACTGGAGCAATTACAACAAGCAGTAAACCAATACCACCCAATCAAATAAAAAAGCGGTGTGCTTCGCACGAAGTATTTGCACCCACCCAGCCAACGCATCCCAACGCTCCAGTGGTTCTCCCAACGCTATCGGCACTTGTTTTTCCCCCACAGTAAGCCAATAAAAAAAGGTTTTTTGTTTTCCAAAGCCCATCGCACACAAAAAAACCTTTTTTTATCCGCTTACTTCCCACCCTCAAAAAACAAGAGCCGAAACCCAACCCTCAACCACTCCCAAAGCTATGTTACATAATAAGCCATTATGAGTCAAGCCCTAAAGGGTTCGCTTCGCCTTGCACCATAAGCTTATTATGTAAAATAGCCCCACTCCATCGCTCCCACCCACTGCCGACCCTACTGCCAACGCACTACGAAAGCTTTATTATTTGTAAATTCTTTGTTCAAAAAACTTCGCAAAATTACGCCTACTTCGTGAAAACTTGTAGCCTTAAATCTTTGCTTGTTTTTTATCACAAAAATTTTAAAAAACAGTACGATGACTAACGCCCTACGGTTGTTGGCTCATTTTTTTAGAAGATTGCCAAGAAGCCTTTTTTCAATTGAAAAATAAAAAGTGGCAATCTTCCAAAAAAATCGAGCGAAAGAACAAAACCAACCCCAAACCACAGGCAAAATGGAAAGTTGGTTTTGTACTTGCTTTTACTTTTTCAATAAAAAACAACTTCTTTTTTTTCAACTGAAAAACAATTGAAAAAATAAGTACTTTTGATTTTACAAATGGGATGCTACAAACTCACATATAATCCATTACAAATTGTTCGTAGGCACGAACCCAAGCCCTCGCGCGAGGCGAAAGTTGTGCAGTGTTGGATGTCTGTGGACCCGCTGGCCGAAGAGTTCCCGGAGTGGTCGCCTTATAGTTTTTCTTTCAATAATCCTATTCGTTTTGTTGATGAAGATGGAATGGCTCCAACTGATATAGTCATACTTGGTAAAAATAACTCCAGTGTAACATTAAAAACTGATTTAATTGATATAAAAGTTAATGCAAGTAGTTTAGGTGTTGATTTTGGAGGGAATTATTCATTAAGCGGAAAAGATATTTTAAGTGCTGGATTAGATATAGTGGGAATTTTTGACCCCACAGGAATATCCGATGCTGTCGGTGCAAAAATGGCTTTTGATGATGGAGATTATTTTAGTGCAGCTATCAGTGCTGTTGGTGTTATTCCTTATGCAGGGGATTTAGCAAAAGTAGGTAAGATTAAAAAGATATTAATATTATTGAAAATGCTATCGATGCAGTAAAATCTGCAGATAATGCTAAATCACTTTTAAAGGCAGGTAGAGCAGGAAAACAAGAGAGATTAGTAGAATTGGCTACAGATCCTAAATTAGGTAAAGCTGATAAAGGATGGATAAAATCAGAAATGAATCAAATAGAGAGAGGTAATAGGAAATCAATCCGTAATCCTCCTGGAAAAGATTTGGCACACGAGAGAGGTCGAGAGGCAGCAAAAGGGTATTCATATAAAAATTCAAACTTACAAGACAGAGATTTACATAGAAGGCAACATAAATATGATAATGGAGGTAGAAAAAAAAAAAGAAAGACCTTTAAATGATTAATTTATGAATGCTAAAGAAATTAAGAATGTGTCTGTATTGCAACCAATAGAAAGATATAAGTACTTTATTAAAAAAGTTGCAGATTACGAGGAGCTTTGGACTATTGTTGATGTTAATGGAGATTATGCTTTGTCTGACATTGACGATAAAACTTTGATATCATTTTGGTCTGCTAAAGAGTTTATTAATTCTAATCTTGAGGAAGGATGGAAAGAATGTACTCCTAAAAATTGACTCTTGACGATTTAGAAGATGAGATATTTGACTTAATTGCATCTAAAAACTATTTAATAGATGTATTTCCTGTAAATGGCAAATCTGGTTTTGTTGTTGATTTAGATGAATTTGCAAGAGATTTAAGTGAGGAATTAAAAAATTATTAATAGCATTATAAATAACAAACCCCGCAAAAGCGGGGTTTGTTATTTTAAAAAGGCTTGTAATTTACTTTTAGCAAGGTAGGCATCAAGTAAAGAAAAGACACATTCTTTGTCTTTTTCTGTAAGTTCGTCAATCTCTTGAAATCTCTTTAACATTGTAGGGTCTTTTAAAAACTGAGCTTCTTTGGCTTCGCCAATTAAGTAGCCAACGGTTGTACCTAATTCATCAGCCAATTTTTTTACTACATCAATCGAAGGCTTCATCTCATCCCTTTCATATCTACCAATCACAGTATGTACGCTACCGATTAGCTTTGCTAAATCTTGTTGCGATAAGCCTTTGCTGTCTCTTGCTTCTCTTAATCTTTTACCAAAAGTCACCATAATATAATACTTAAAAGGTTAATAAATACCCTTGTTTTAATTGATATTGCAAATATATGAAACTAAAACGGTTAATTAAAATCGTTAAAATTTTGTCATATAAAACTCATTCGGTATCTTTGCACCGAAAACGGTTAATAAAAATATTTTAAAAAAGTTTCAACAATGGAAATATCAGAGATAAAACAACAGCTCACAATCGCCAACGTATTGCACTATTACGGTTATAAAACCGACAAACAAAGCCGTTTAAATTGTCCGTTCCACGAAGATAAAACACCAAGTTTTCAAGTATATTACAAAACACAAACTGCATACTGTTTTAGTAGTAATTGTAAAACCCACGGTAAAGCAATGGATGTAATAGATTTTATATTGTACAAAGAAAATTGCACCAAAGCAGAAGCGATAAATAAAGCAAAGGAAATACTGGGACATCAAGAACCAAGTAATAATGAACGCTATCAACCGAATTTAAGCCGAGAAAATTTTTTAGCCAATATGTACCAATATTTTAAAAATGCGGTGCATAACTCTAAACCTGCAAAGGAATATTTAGAAAGTAGAAGTTTAGATTTTAAGAAAATAGAAATCGGTTATAATGCTGGTCAGTTCCACCACGGAGCAAGGAAAGATGAAAATGTAATTGCTCAATGTTTAGAATATGGATTACTAATTGATAAAAATATTTTAGGCAGAACTGGAGAGAAAGCCTACGGAGTTTTTGGCAAATGGTGTATTTGTTTTGCATTGAAAAACAAAGAAAATCAAATTGTTAGTTTATATTTTCGTTCAACTTTAAATAATGAAAACGCAAAGCATTTTTATTTAAAAGACAGGCAAGGAATTTATCCCAATTATCCCAATGTAAACACTAAAAAACTGATTTTAACGGAAAGTATAATTGATGCAGCTTCGTTACTTCCAGATAAAAAATATTGCAGAGAATTATAGTTTAATTGCTTGTTTTGGCACCAATGGACTCAATGAAGAAATATTAAATGCAATTAAAGAACTCAAACAACTAGAAGAAATCATCTTTGCTTTTGACAATGATACAGCAGGGAAAGAAGCCATTTTAAAATATGGTAAACTATTACAGGAAGAAATCGGAGATTCGCCGACCAAAGGGAGGCAAATACCAAGAATAAAAATAAGTGTGTTAGAACCCATAAACAAAGACATCAACGAAACTTTACAAGCTCATAATGAGGAAATATTTACAGAGCTTTTAGACAAAAGACAACCATTTATTTTTTCATCTGAAAAAGAAAATCCACGCAGTGAACAGGAAGAGAAACCAAGCAACGCCATAGATTTTTTAAAACGCTCACATTTAATTAAAAATTTAAATGAATTAATCGGAAAATCTGGAATTGTTGGCGAAGAAAACGCCCGAATGTTACTCTTTTTAATTATTATCAGTTACTTAAATAAAAACCCATTACACGCACTAGTACAAGGAAGTAGCGGAAGCGGAAAGACTCATATAATCAGTAGAATAGCAGATTTAATGCCACAAGAAGATGTATTGAGATTTACACGAATTACAGAGAGTAGTTTATACAATTGGGGAGAGTTTGATTTATTCCAAAAGGTAGTAATTATTGAAGATTTAGACGGTTTAAAAGAAGATGCTTTATATGCTTTACGAGAATTTATAAGCAATCAAGTATTAAGAAGTTCGGTAACGATTAAAGACAAAAAAGGAAATAATAAAAGCAGTCATAAAATAGTAAAAGGTCAGTTCTCCAGTTTATCAGCCACCACCAAAGGCGAAACTTACGAAGATAATATGAGCAGAAGTTTTTTAATAGCAGTTGATGAAAGCAAGGAACAAACCGCAAGAATAATCGAATACCAAAACAAACGCAACGCAGGCGAAATAGATCCAAACGAAAGTCAAAAAGCAATAGGATTTATACAAAGTATAGTAAGGAATTTAAAAGTATATGAAGTCATTAATCCGTATGCAACACAATTACATTTACCCGAAAAAGTCCACAAAATAAGACGATTAAACGAAATGTATCAAGCGGTAATCAAACAAGTAACTTTTTTAAATCAGTATCAGAGAAAACTAACCAACAACAACCAATTAATAACAGAAATAGAAGATATCGAACAAGCTACCGAAGTACTTTTTGAAAGTATTATTTTAAAAGTAGATGAATTAGATGGAAGTTTAAGACAGTTTTTTGAACGACTAAAAAAGTACGTTAAAAACGAAAATCAAGATTTTTACAACGAGAAATAAGACAAGAATTAAACATCTCTAAAACACAATTACAACGCTACATAAATACACTTTTAGAATTAGAATACATCAAACAATCAGGAGGTTACAACAATAAAGGAATTAAATATAAAATTACGTATTGGGATAATCATCAGAAATTAAGAGCTGAAATCAAGGATTTTCTAATGAACCAAATACAATCTTTAAAAATAAATCCTTGATTCATGAACTCCTTTAAAAAACAATAAAAACGAATGAATAAATAAAAAACTTTTTAATGAATCAAATCGAAGAACTAAAAAATAATTAAATCCAATAAAAAACTTCGATTCGTGAATACCTATAAAAAACAAACAAAAGCAAATGAACAAATACAAAGTTTAAAAAACAAAGTATGAACCGCAAAGGGTCACTAATGGTTCGCTAATGGGTCACTACAAATCAATAAAATAAATATAAATTACTGATAATCAGAAAATAAAAATCTAGCGACCCAAAAAATAAAATATTGAGTAAGCAAAAGCATCATAAACCTTAAAAACATCATAAGTATGGGTGCTCCAAGTAAACACAAAATCTATACAGAATACTACCAAACAGAAGCCATAAACTACAAAAAACATTTAGACATTTTAGGATTAAATCCCGAAACAACCCAAGCAAGATATTTATATCTGGAAGGAGTTTTTTAGTTGGTTAGAGAATTTGAAAATATTTGATATAAAAGAAGTTACACCAAAAGAAATAGCAAACTACAACAACTATCTAAAAGAAAAAATCAGTCAAAGAACTAAACAAAAATTAAAGCAGAAATCTATTTATGATAATATGCGAAATCTTCAACAATATTTAGGGTATTTATTAGAATTAGGAGTTATAAAAAGCAGTCCAGCATCACATTTAAAATTTACTCCAATCAATGAAAAAGTAGAACGATTTATTTTTAACCAGGACCAAATACAAGAACTCTACAAAGTAGCGAATTTACAAGAAAAAACTATTTTAAATATTGCGTATGGTTGTGGGTTAAGAGTGCAAGAAATCAGTGATTTAAACAAAGAAGATATTAGAATTATAGAAAATTTAGTCATTGTTCAAAAAGGTAAAAACAGTAAACGGCGGTTGGTACCGCTAACCGATAAAATTACTAATGAACTCAATGAATATTTAGAAAGTTTAAAACATAAAACTAATGAGTTTTTAATAAATAATAAAGCAAGAAGAATGAGTGATGACACTATAAATAAGCACTTTAAGAAACTACTATTAAAAACAGAATTTGGTAAAAAACTAAAGTTTGAAGAATTAAACAGAATAGGAATACATAGTTTAAGGCATTCAATAGCAACACATTTACTACAAAACGGAATGAAGCTCGAACAGGTTCAGAAATTTTTAGGACATAGTCATATTGAATCAACAGAAATTTATACGCATATATCACAAAATCAGATTAATAACTTATATAATGACCATCAATGAATATTTAGAAAAGAAATACAGCAAAAGCACACTTTACAGCAACTTATTTTTAATAAAACGATTTACAGATTACTACGGAAATAAAGCCAAATTAGCCACATTTAAAGACGTTTTAAATTACATTGAACACTTACGAAAGAATTACGATTTAAGTCCAAAAACATTACGACATTGCTTGTATGGAGTAAAAATATACTTCAATTATCTACTTGAAACAGGACAAAGAAAGGATCATCCTTGCAGTGAATTATTTTTAAAAGATAAAATAGATAGACAAATACAAGTTGATACATTTTACAGCCCAGAAACATTAGAAAAATTCTTTGAAACCTATCAAATCAGAAAGAAAAAATATTTAGAAAACAGAAACAAAGTAATTATAAGCTTACTCATTTATCAAGCCTTAACCGTCAAAGAAATAGCAGAATTAGAAGTTGAAAACATCAATTTAGAAAAATGCGAAATCTACATCAAAGGAAGTCTAGAAATCACTTCAAAAAGTCCACAAAGTAGAACCTTGCCACTCAATGCAAAACAAATTTTATTAATCTATAATTATTTAGAAAAAGATAGAATTAAACTACTGAAATACAACAACAAACAAGAAAGCAGCATCTTTATTTTAGGACAATACGGAGAAAAAATAAATGCACATGGAATCAGTAAAATGATAAACGAACAAAAACCAAAACAGGAACAAATACAACCAATGAAAATCCGTCAATCTGTAATTGCAAACTTATTGAAAAAGGAGAATGATACAAGAATAGTTCAAGTATTTAGCGGACACAGACGAGCCTCCACCACCATCCAATACAAACAAACCGAACTGGAGCAATTGCAAAATGCAGTTAATAATTACCATCCAATAAGGTAAAAAAATAAATGCTTCTTTTTTGGGATTGATTTAATAACCCACCCGCCAACGCACAAAGGCAATTACAGACTTGTCTTGCTGTGCCCCCATTTTTTCTGTCATACTTTTTGCAAAGTTTTTTGCCAACGCACCACAGCACATTTATTTTTTTCAAATGAAATCAGTTGAAAGAAAAAGGTATTTGAAAAAAATAAAAGAGCTGTTCCCAACGCTAAAAAACTTTGGCAAAAAGCCGTTCGCTCCGTACTCCCCCGCTCACTTATGCCATAAAAAAATGGGGTAAGCTATTTAACATAAAATCGCTTGCATTATAGGGCAAAAAACGAATTTGTTTATTGATTTTTAACGGTATTTTTGCCCTATAATTCATTTTATGTTTTCGCTCCGCAAATAGCCACAGCAAGCCAGCCTGTAATTAGCCTTTTGCCAACGCTTCCCACCCGAAAAGAGGTAATCCCAAAAAGAAGCATTTATTTTTTTGAGTTTTTAGTTGATTGTTGAAATAGAAAAACTTTTGCCACCGCTCGAAAATCCACCGCAAAAAGTTTTTTCCAGTTCAACAATCCATCAACACCAACAACTAAAGTTTTTATTTTTTCAATTGAAAATAAAAAATTGATTATCTTTGCAAAAGGTTGAAAACCTGTTGTGTTCTTTGAAGTTCTTTGTATTGTTGGTGTTTTTGAAGTTCTCGTGCGAGGAAATTATGGAGTAGTATTTTATAAGTGTGGACCCATTAGTCGAAAAAACAATGCAACCGTATTCGGCATTTAACAACAATCCAATACGTTATAACGACCCAACAGGAATGATAGCCGAAGAAGGAGACCCAGGTAAGAAAAGTTGGTTATCTCGTGCATGGGGTGAAGTTAAAAGTTGGTTTTCTGATAAGCCAAAAATGAAAGTAAACATTGAAGTTGGCGAAGGTACTTGGAGTTATTTTGAAGAAACTTTAGAAATGGTTGCTTCTACTAAAATAGAGGTTAAGGCGACATTAGGTTTGCAAGCATCATTAGAAGGTGAAGTTTTAAATAGAAAAGCTGGTGCGGATGTTAATGTTGCATCATTAACAATTGCAAAGGGTTCTTACGAACAACAGCAGTCAGATTATGGACCTCAAAAATTTGATGGTTTTCTTTTCTATAGTGAAAATGATAAAGGACAAAATTATGTTGAAGTTAATCAATCATTATCTGGTGGATTAGGTTTAGTATCTGGTGGAGTTTCAAGAGAATTTAAAGGTAAATCAAATAGTTATGAAGATTTAAAAGATGAGAAATCAGTAGCAGTTGGTCCCATGTCGACATCTATAACACATAATGAAAAGGGACAAGTTACAGACAAAAAAGTTAATGTTGCTAGAGGAAAAATAGCACTAGGTTTTGGAATTGAAATTAAACTTTCAACAGGTTATACAACTGATAAAATAAAGAAGTAGTTATGAAATATTTTGTAATAGGTTTGTTTGTTTTTGTTATTGCAATATTTATATGTGCTTTCAATATTATTCTTTTAAAAAAGAAATATTCTATAATTATATATGTAAAGAAAAAAAAATTTCAAATTTTGATTACCTTATGGATTTTGACGGGAATTGGTTATTCAAGGAAATTGATATGAATGATATTCCAGAAGATGAAAGAAATGAAAAATCACTTTTAGAGAAACTTGATAGAATATTAAAACTTAAAAAAATATTATATGTATTATTATTTTTATCCTTAATATTTTTGATTTCAGTTAAAGTTATGAAGATTGTTTAAAAAATATTATTAATTCATAATCAATGATTTGTAATCCGTGAGTAATAAAAACCAAACCCTAACTTTAAACGGTTAGGGTTTATTATTTTATAAAGCTGCTATATTTTTAAGTTTAGCTGCTTTTATTAATCCGTCAATGGTATAGAATATATTTTTTTTATCTTCATCGGGTAGTTGTTCAATTTCTTCTAATCGTTGAAGATTTTTTTTATCAAGGGTCATTTTGTCAGATTTTCCTAAAAGATAGTCTAATGTTACATCTAAAGCATCTGCTAATTTAGAAGCCACTTCAATAGATGGTTTAACTTATCCAATCGCTGAAAATAAACTTAATAGAGAATTTACCAGTTATCAATTAGGAGAAAAATGGGTTTCGGATATTACCTACGTTCGAGTAAACGACAATTGGAATTATCTCACTACAATAATGGATTTAGCTGATAGAAAGATTGTTGGATGGCAATTGAGTGAGGATATGACAGTGGAAAATACCATTTATAAAGCCTGGATAAAAGCAAGAGAAAACAGACCCCATTCTGGTAAGTTTTGTCATGGACAAACACGTATAAAACAAAAAACCCTTCATCGTTTCGGATGAAGGGTTTCTAAAGAAAGGCGGCGATCTACTCTTCCACAGTATGCAGTACCATCGACGCTGGCGGGCTTAACTTCTCTGTTCGAAATGGGAAGAGGTGAGCCCCGCCGCAATAACCACCTTAAGGTTTTTAGTGATGAGTGATGAGTGAGAAGTGATTAGCTTAAATCTAGTCACTGGTTACTTATTACTTTTCACTGCAAGCTTTGCTTGCCAATATTTTAACATATTGAGATAAATATTCAATTTGGAAAGAATTTTACGCCCCACCCTTGCTTCTCTCCTTTGGGGAGGTTGGGTGGGGCACCAATAAGCTTACGGGTTATTAGTACTACTTGACTGTGACATTACTGCCTTTACATCTATAGCCTATCAACGTGGTGATCTTCCACGACCCTTAAAAGAAATCTCATCTTGTGGTGGGTTTCGCGCTTATATGCTTTCAGCGCTTATCCCTTCCCAACGTAGCTACTCTGCGGTGCTCCTGGCGGAACAACAGATACACCAGCGGTTGGTCCAACTCGGTCCTCTCGTACTAGAGTCAGATCCACTCAAATTTCTAACGCCCACAGTAGATAGAGACCGAACTGTCTCACGACGTTCTGAACCCAGCTCGCGTGCCACTTTAATGGGCGAACAGCCCAACCCTTGGGACCTTCTCCAGCCCCAGGATGTGACGAGCCGACATCGAGGTGCCAAACCCCCCGTCGATATGAGCTCTTGGGGGAGATCAGCCTGTTATCCCCGGCGTACCTTTTATCCTTTGAGCGATGGCCCTTCCATGCGGAACCACCGGATCACTATGCTCTACTTTCGTACCTGATCGACCTGTATGTCTCTCAGTCAAGCTCCCTTTTGCCATTGCACTCTACGCACGGTTACCAAGCGTGCTGAGGGAACCTTTAGAAGCCTCCGTTACTCTTTTGGAGGCGACCACCCCAGTCAAACTACCCACCAAGCAATGTCCCCGCCAGAGGCGGGTTAGATCTCAGATAAGCAAAGGGTGGTATTTCAACAATGACTCCACAACGCCTGGCGACGCCATTTCATAGTCTCCCACCTATCCTACACATCACTTATCCAAGACCAATACTAAGCTATAGTAAAGGTGCACAGGGTCTTTTCGTCCCACTGCGGGTAATCGGCATCTTCACCGATACTACAATTTCACCGAGCTCATGGCTGAGACAGTGTCCAGATCGTTACACCATTCGTGCAGGTCGGAACTTACCCGACAAGGAATTTCGCTACCTTAGGACCGTTATAGTTACGGCCGCCGTTTACTGGGGCTTCAATTCAATGCTTCTGATTGCTCATAACATCTCCTCTTAACCTTCCAGCACCGGGCAGGTGTCAGGCCCTATACGTCATCTTACGATTTTGCAGAGCCCTGTGTTTTTGATAAACAGTCGCCTGGACCTTTTCACTGCGGCCAGCTTGCGCTGGCGACCTTTCTCCCGAAGTTACAGGTCTATTTTGCCTAATTCCTTAGCCATGAATCTCTCGAGCGCCTTAGGATACTCTCCTCAACTACCTGTGTCGGTTTACGGTACGGGTACTTATAATCTATGTTTAGAAGGTTTTCTTGGCAGCCTTTAGGTACACTATCCCTTTGTCCGAAGACTCCGAGTACTATCGCATTTCACCAGTCCCAGCGGATTTGCCTACTGGGCCTATAGTTAGGTGCTTTAACGAACTATTCCGTCAGTTCGCGGTACTTTCACCACTGCGTCGCTCCATCACAATTATAAGTAGTACGGGAATATTAACCCGTTGGCCATCGACTGTTCCTTTCGGATTCGCCTTAGGACCCGACTAACCCGCAGCTGATTAGCATAGCTGCGGAAACCTTAGTTTTGCGGCGGGGGTGTTTCTCGCACCCCTTATCGTTACTTATGCCTACATTTTCTTTTCTAACTTCTCCAGCATCTCTCACAAGACACCTTCGGCGATGTTAGAATGCTCCCCTACCACTTGTACAGTGTACAAATCCATAGCTTCGGTAGTATACTTATGCCCGATTATTATCCATGCTCGATCGCTCGACTAGTGAGCTGTTACGCACTCTTTAAATGAATGGCTGCTTCCAAGCCAACATCCTAGCTGTCGATGCAATCAAACCGCGTTTGTTCAACTTAGCATACATTTGGGGACCTTAGCTGATGGTCTGGGTTCTTTCCCTCTCGGACTTGGACCTTAGCACCCAAGCCCTCACTGCTGTGTATATTATATAGCATTCGGAGTTTGTCAGGAATTGGTAGGCGGTGAAGCCCCCGCATCCAATCAGTAGCTCTACCTCTATATAACTAGACCACAGCGCTGCACCTAAATGCATTTCGGGGAGTACGAGCTATTTCCGAGTTTGATTGGCCTTTCACCCCTACCCACAGGTCATCCGAAGACTTTTCAACGTCAACCGGTTCGGACCTCCACTGTGTGTTACCACAGCTTCATCCTGCCCATGGGTAGATCACACGGTTTCGCGTCTACCACTACTGACTATAGCGCCCTATTCAGACTCGCTTTCGCTACGGATCCGTGACTTAATCACTTAACCTTGCCAGTAACGGTAACTCGTAGGCTCATTATGCAAAAGGCACGCCGTCACAGCTTGTGCTGCTCCGACCGCTTGTAGGCGTATGGTTTCAGGTTCTTTTTCACTCCGTTATTCACGGTTCTTTTCACCTTTCCCTCACGGTACTGGTTCACTATCGGTCTCTCAGGAGTATTTAGCCTTAGCGGATGGTCCCGCCAGATTCAGACAGGGTTTCTCGTGCCCCGCCCTACTCAGGATACCACTATTCTTTATATTCTTTGCTTATACGGGACTTTCACCTTCTTTGGTTAACCTTTCCAGGTTATTCTAATTCTGTTTATAAGAAATATTGTGGTCCTACAACCCCGTTATTGCCATAACAACAACGGTTTGGGCTATTCCGCGTTCGCTCGCCACTACTTACGGAATCACTTTTGTTTTCTTCTCCTCCGCCTACTTAGATGTTTCAGTTCAGCGGGTTTGCCTCCTATTTGGATACTATGTCTTCTACATAGTGGGTTGCCCCATTGGGATATCTACGGATCTATTCGTGTGTGCCAATCCCCGTAGCTTTTCGCAGCTTATCACGTCCTTCTTCGCCTCTGAGAGCCTAGGCATCCCCCATACGCCCTTATTTTGCTTATTGTTTTCTTTTTTTAGTGATTAGTTCTTAGTAATTAGTGACTAGCCCTAAGACTAATTACTATTTACTCTGTACTAATTACTAAAGTGTTCTTTCTACTTGTTTGTATGTTTATCTCAATATGTCAATGAACTTTTTTCTAGTGATAAGTGATAAGTAAATAGTGATTAGTTAATTACTTTTCACTTTTTACTCTTTACTATTCACTCGAATAGTGGAGAATATCGGAGTCGAACCGATGACCTCCTGCGTGCAAGGCAGGCGCTCTAGCCAGCTGAGCTAATCCCCCAATCTTAGTGATGAGTTATGAGTATTCATAACCTCTCAACCCCTAGAATTTCCTTTTTAACTTAAATCATTTTCAAATTTTCAAATTAATCAATTTTCAAATTTACTTGTAGTCCCGGGCAGACTCGAACTGCCGACCCCTACATTATCAGTGTAGTACTCTAACCAGCTGAGCTACGAGACTCTGTATTTTAAGTCTTTTCTTTTTTTGAATTAACAGCGAGAGTAAGGGTCTATTTTCTTTTTTGTCTCTAGAAAGGAGGTGTTCCAGCCGCACCTTCCGGTACGGCTACCTTGTTACGACTTAGCCCTAGTTACCAGTTTTACCCTAGGCAGCTCCTTGCGGTCACCGACTTCAGGTACCCCCAGCTTCCATGGCTTGACGGGCGGTGTGTACAAGGCCCGGGAACGTATTCACCGCAGCATGGCTGATCTGCGATTACTAGCGAATCCAGCTTCACGGAGTCGAGTTGCAGACTCCGATCCGAACTGAGAACGGTTTTGTAGATTCGCGCCTACTTGCGTAGTGGCTGCTCTCTGTACCGTCCATTGTAGCACGTGTGTAGCCCAAGGCGTAAGGGCCGTGATGATTTGACGTCATCCCCACCTTCCTCACGGTTTGCACCGGCAGTCTTGCTAGAGTTCCCGACTTGACTCGCTGGCAACTAGCAACAGGGGTTGCGCTCGTTATAGGACTTAACCTGACACCTCACGGCACGAGCTGACGACAACCATGCAGCACCTTGAAAAACGTCCGAAGAAAGATCTGTTTCCAAATCTGTCGTTTCCCATTTAAGCCTTGGTAAGGTTCCTCGCGTATCATCGAATTAAACCACATGCTCCTCCGCTTGTGCGGGCCCCCGTCAATTCCTTTGAGTTTCACTCTTGCGAGCGTACTCCCCAGGTGGGATACTTATCACTTTCGCTTAGCCACTCAGATTGCTCCAAACAGCTAGTATCCATCGTTTACGGCGTGGACTACCAGGGTATCTAATCCTGTTCGCTCCCCACGCTTTCGTCCATCAGCGTCAATGTACTCGTAGTAACCTGCCTTCGCAATTGGTATTCCATGTAATCTCTAAGCATTTCACCGCTACACTACATATTCTAGTTACTTCCAAGTAATTCAAGTCTTACAGTATCAATGGCCGTTTGATCGTTGAGCGACCAGATTTCACCACTGACTTATAAAACCGCCTACGGACCCTTTAAACCCAATGATTCCGGATAACGCTTGGATCCTCCGTATTACCGCGGCTGCTGGCACGGAGTTAGCCGATCCTTATTCTTACAGTACCGTCAAGTTCCCTCGCAAGGGAGTGTTTCTTCCTGTACAAAAGCAGTTTACAATCCATAGGACCGTCATCCTGCACGCGGCATGGCTGGTTCAGACTTGCGTCCATTGACCAATATTCCTCACTGCTGCCTCCCGTAGGAGTCTGGTCCGTGTCTCAGTACCAGTGTGGGGGATCTCCCTCTCAGGACCCCTACCCATCGTTGCCTTGGTGTGCCGTTACCACACCAACTAGCTAATGGGACGCATGCTCATCTTGTACCGTTGGAACTTTAATAATTAAATGATGCCATTTAATAATACTATGGGGTATTAATCCAAATTTCTCTGGGCTATCCCCCTGTACAAGGTAGATTGCATACGCGTTACGCACCCGTGCGCCGGTCTCAAAGGAGCAAGCTCCTTCTACCCCTCGACTTGCATGTGTTAAGCCTGCCGCTAGCGTTCATCCTGAGCCAGGATCAAACTCTTCATCGTATGTTTTTTATAGCTTTTGAGCTAAATATTTTTGACAAAGAATGCTAGTTTTCTTACTCTCTTATTTTTTTTGTTTTAATATCACTATTAAAACGTGCTGTCAATCCAATATGTCTATGAACTTGTTTCTTTTGTTTTTCGCTTTTGACTTATTGTCTTAGCGGCTGCAAAGGTAGTGTTTCTTTTAGTATTTCCAAGTGTTTTTTTACTTTTTTTTGAAAGTTTTTTATTTTCTTGGTTTTCTTTAATAATAGGAACGTAGTTGCTTTGCTGGGATAAAAAATCCCCTGTTTTGCAGGGGATTTTTATGTTTAATTCTGTTTTTTCAGAATAAAGAAAGGCAGCGATCTACTCTCCCACAGTATGCAGTACCATCGACGCTGGCGGGCTTAACTTCTCTGTTCGAAATGGGAAGAGGTGAGCCCCGCCGCAATAACCACCTTAAGGTTTTTAGTGATGAGTGATGAGTGAGAAGTGATTAGCTTAAATCTAGTCACTGGTTACTTATTACTTTTCACTGCAAGCTTTGCTTGCCAATATTTTAACATATTGAGATAAATATTCAATTTGGAAAGAATTTTACGCCCCACCCTTGCTCCTCCTCTTTGGGGAGGTTGGGTAGGGCACCAATAAGCTTACGGGTTATTAGTACTACTTGACTGTGACATTACTGCCTTTACATCTATAGCCTATCAACGTGGTGATCTTCCACGACCCTTAAAAGAAATCTCATCTTGTGGTGGGTTTCGCGCTTATATGCTTTCAGCGCTTATCCCTTCCCAACGTAGCTACTCTGCGGTGCTCCTGGCGGAACAACAGATACACCAGCGGTTGGTCCAACTCGGTCCTCTCGTACTAGAGTCAGATCCACTCAAATTTCTAACGCCCACAGTAGATAGAGACCGAACTGTCTCACGACGTTCTGAACCCAGCTCGCGTGCCACTTTAATGGGCGAACAGCCCAACCCTTGGGACCTTCTCCAGCCCCAGGATGTGACGAGCCGACATCGAGGTGCCAAACCCCCCCGTCGATATGAGCTCTTGGGGGAGATCAGCCTGTTATCCCCCGGCGTACCTTTTATCCTTTGAGCGATGGCCCTTCCATGCGGAACCACCGGATCACTATGCTCTACTTTCGTACCTGATCGACCTGTATGTCTCTCAGTCAAGCTCCCTTTTGCCATTGCACTCTACGCACGGTTACCAAGCGTGCTGAGGGAACCTTTAGAAGCCTCCGTTACTCTTTTGGAGGCGACCACCCCAGTCAAACTACCCACCAAGCAATGTCCCCGCCAGAGGCGGGTTAGATCTCAGATAAGCAAAGGGTGGTATTTCAACAATGACTCCACAACGCCTGGCGACGCCATTTCATAGTCTCCCACCTATCCTACACATCACTTATCCAAGACCAATACTAAGCTATAGTAAAGGTGCACAGGGTCTTTTCGTCCCACTGCGGGTAATCGGCATCTTCACCGATACTACAATTTCACCGAGCTCATGGCTGAGACAGTGTCCAGATCGTTACACCATTCGTGCAGGTCGGAACTTACCCGACAAGGAATTTCGCTACCTTAGGACCGTTATAGTTACGGCCGCCGTTTACTGGGGCTTCAATTCAATGCTTCTGATTGCTCATAACATCTCCTCTTAACCTTCCAGCACCGGGCAGGTGTCAGGCCCTATACGTCATCTTACGATTTTGCAGAGCCCTGTGTTTTTGATAAACAGTCGCCTGGACCTTTTCACTGCGGCCAGCTTGCGCTGGCGACCTTTCTCCCGAAGTTACAGGTCTATTTTGCCTAATTCCTTAGCCATGAATCTCTCGAGCGCCTTAGGATACTCTCCTCAACTACCTGTGTCGGTTTACGGTACGGGTACTTATAATCTATGTTTAGAAGGTTTTCTTGGCAGCCTTTAGGTACACTATCCCTTTGTCCGAAGACTCCGAGTACTATCGCATTTCACCAGTCCCAACGGATTTGCCTACTGGGCCTATAGTTAGGTGCTTTAACGAACTATTCCGTCAGTTCGCGGTACTTTCACCACTGCGTCGCTCCATCACAATTATAAGTAGTACGGGAATATTAACCCGTTGGCCATCGACTGTTCCTTTCGGATTCGCCTTAGGACCCGACTAACCCGCAGCTGATTAGCATAGCTGCGGAAACCTTAGTTTTGCGGCGGGGGTGTTTCTCGCACCCCTTATCGTTACTTATGCCTACATTTTCTTTTCTAACTTCTCCAGCATCTCTCACAAGACACCTTCGGCGATGTTAGAATGCTCCCCTACCACTTGTACAGTGTACAAATCCATAGCTTCGGTAGTATACTTATGCCCGATTATTATCCATGCTCGATCGCTCGACTAGTGAGCTGTTACGCACTCTTTAAATGAATGGCTGCTTCCAAGCCAACATCCTAGCTGTCGATGCAATCAAACCGCGTTTGTTCAACTTAGCATACATTTGGGGACCTTAGCTGATGGTCTGGGTTCTTTCCCTCTCGGACTTGGACCTTAGCACCCAAGCCCTCACTGCTGTGTATATTATATAGCATTCGGAGTTTGTCAGGAATTGGTAGGCGGTGAAGCCCCCGCATCCAATCAGTAGCTCTACCTCTATATAACTAGACCACAGCGCTGCACCTAAATGCATTTCGGGGAGTACGAGCTATTTCCGAGTTTGATTGGCCTTTCACCCCTACCCACAGGTCATCCGAAGACTTTTCAACGTCAACCGGTTCGGACCTCCACTGTGTGTTACCACAGCTTCATCCTGCCCATGGGTAGATCACACGGTTTCGCGTCTACCACTACTGACTATAGCGCCCTATTCAGACTCGCTTTCGCTACGGATCCGTGACTTAATCACTTAACCTTGCCAGTAACGGTAACTCGTAGGCTCATTATGCAAAAGGCACGCCGTCACAGCTTATGCTGCTCCGACCGCTTGTAGGCGTATGGTTTCAGGTTCTTTTTCACTCCGTTATTCACGGTTCTTTTCACCTTTCCCTCACGGTACTGGTTCACTATCGGTCTCTCAGGAGTATTTAGCCTTAGCGGATGGTCCCGCCAGATTCAGACAGGGTTTCTCGTGCCCCGCCCTACTCAGGATACCACTATTCTTTATATTCTTTGCTTATACGGGACTTTCACCTTCTTTGGTTAACCTTTCCAGGTTATTCTAATTCAGTTTACAAGAAATATTGTGGTCCTACAACCCCGTTATTGCCGTAACAACAACGGTTTGGGCTATTCCGCGTTCGCTCGCCACTACTTACGGAATCACTTTTGTTTTCTTCTCCTCCGCCTACTTAGATGTTTCAGTTCAGCGGGTTTGCCTCCTATTTGGATACTATGTCTTCTACATAGTGGGTTGCCCCATTGGGATATCTACGGATCTATTCGTGTGTGCCAATCCCCGTAGCTTTTCGCAGCTTATCACGTCCTTCTTCGCCTCTGAGAGCCTAGGCATCCCCCATACGCCCTTATTTTGCTTATTGTTTTCTTTTTTTAGTGATTAGTTCTTAGTAATTAGTGACTAGCCCTAAGACTAATTACTATTTACTCTGTACTAATTACTAAAGTGTTCTTTCTACTTGTTTGTATGTTTATCTCAATATGTCAATGAACTTTTTTCTAGTGATAAGTGATAAGTAAATAGTGATTAGTTAATTACTTTTCACTTTTTACTCTTTACTATTCACTCGAATAGTGGAGAATATCGGAGTCGAACCGATGACCTCCTGCGTGCAAGGCAGGCGCTCTAGCCAGCTGAGCTAATCCCCCAATCTTAGTGATGAGTTATTAGTTATGAGTTATGAGTTATGAGTATTCATAACCTCTCAACCCCTAGAATTTCCTTTTTAACTTAAATCATTTTCAAATTTTCAAATTAATCAATTTTCAAATTTACTTGTAGTCCCGGGCAGACTCGAACTGCCGACCCCTACATTATCAGTGTAGTACTCTAACCAGCTGAGCTACGAGACTCTGTATTTTAAGTCTTTTCTTTTTTTGAATTAACAGCGAGAGTAAGGGTCTATTTTCTTTTTTGTCTCTAGAAAGGAGGTGTTCCAGCCGCACCTTCCGGTACGGCTACCTTGTTACGACTTAGCCCTAGTTACCAGTTTTACCCTAGGCAGCTCCTTGCGGTCACCGACTTCAGGTACCCCCAGCTTCCATGGCTTGACGGGCGGTGTGTACAAGGCCCGGGAACGTATTCACCGCAGCATGGCTGATCTGCGATTACTAGCGAATCCAGCTTCACGGAGTCGAGTTGCAGACTCCGATCCGAACTGAGAACGGTTTTGTAGATTCGCGCCTACTTGCGTAGTGGCTGCTCTCTGTACCGTCCATTGTAGCACGTGTGTAGCCCAAGGCGTAAGGGCCGTGATGATTTGACGTCATCCCCACCTTCCTCACGGTTTGCACCGGCAGTCTTGCTAGAGTTCCCGACTTGACTCGCTGGCAACTAGCAACAGGGGTTGCGCTCGTTATAGGACTTAACCTGACACCTCACGGCACGAGCTGACGACAACCATGCAGCACCTTGAAAAACGTCCGAAGAAAGATCTGTTTCCAAATCTGTCGTTTCCCATTTAAGCCTTGGTAAGGTTCCTCGCGTATCATCGAATTAAACCACATGCTCCTCCGCTTGTGCGGGCCCCCGTCAATTCCTTTGAGTTTCACTCTTGCGAGCGTACTCCCCAGGTGGGATACTTATCACTTTCGCTTAGCCACTCAGATTGCTCCAAACAGCTAGTATCCATCGTTTACGGCGTGGACTACCAGGGTATCTAATCCTGTTCGCTCCCCACGCTTTCGTCCATCAGCGTCAATGTACTCGTAGTAACCTGCCTTCGCAATTGGTATTCCATGTAATCTCTAAGCATTTCACCGCTACACTACATATTCTAGTTACTTCCAAGTAATTCAAGTCTTACAGTATCAATGGCCGTTTGATCGTTGAGCGACCAGATTTCACCACTGACTTATAAAACCGCCTACGGACCCTTTAAACCCAATGATTCCGAGATAACGCTTGGATCCTCCGTATTACCGCGGCTGCTGGCACGGAGTTAGCCGATCCTTATTCTTACAGTACCGTCAAGTTCCCTCGCAAGGGAGTGTTTCTTCCTGTACAAAAGCAGTTTACAATCCATAGGACCGTCATCCTGCACGCGGCATGGCTGGTTCAGACTTGCGTCCATTGACCAATATTCCTCACTGCTGCCTCCCGTAGGAGTCTGGTCCGTGTCTCAGTACCAGTGTGGGGGATCTCCCTCTCAGGACCCCTACCCATCGTTGCCTTGGTGTGCCGTTACCACACCAACTAGCTAATGGGACGCATGCTCATCTTGTACCGTTGGAACTTTAATAATTAAATGATGCCATTTAATAATACTATGGGGTATTAATCCAAATTTCTCTGGGCTATCCCCCTGTACAAGGTAGATTGCATACGCGTTACGCACCCGTGCGCCGGTCTCAAAGGAGCAAGCTCCTTCTACCCCTCGACTTGCATGTGTTAAGCCTGCCGCTAGCGTTCATCCTGAGCCAGGATCAAACTCTTCATCGTATGTTTTTTATAGCTTTTGAGCTAAATATTTTTGACAAAGAATGCTAGTTTTCTTACTCTCTTATTTTTTTGTTTTAATATCACTATTAAAACGTGCTGTCAATCCAATATGTCTATGAACTTGTTTCTTTTGTTTTTCGCTTTTGACTTATTGTCTTAGCGGCTGCAAAGGTAGTGTTTCTTTTAGTATTTCCAAGTGTTTTTTTACTTTTTTTTGAAAGTTTTTTATTTTCTTGGTTTTCTTTAATAATAGGAACGTAGTTGCTTTGCTGGGATAAAAAATCCCCTGTTTTGCAGGGGATTTTTATGTTTAATTCTGTTTTTTCAGAATAAAGAAAGGCAGCGATCTACTCTCCCACAGTATGCAGTACCATCGACGCTGGCGGGCTTAACTTCTCTGTTCGAAATGGGAAGAGGTGAGCCCCGCCGCAATAACCACCTTAAGGTTTTTAGTGATGAGTGATGAGTGAGAAGTGATTAGCTTAAATCTAGTCACTGGTTACTTATTACTTTTCACTGCAAGCTTTGCTTGCCAATATTTTAACATATTGAGATAAATATTCAATTTGGAAAGAATTTTACGCCCCACCCTTGCTCCTCCTCTTTGGGGAGGTTGGGTAGGGCACCAATAAGCTTACGGGTTATTAGTACTACTTGACTGTGACATTACTGCCTTTACATCTATAGCCTATCAACGTGGTGATCTTCCACGACCCTTAAAAGAAATCTCATCTTGTGGTGGGTTTCGCGCTTATATGCTTTCAGCGCTTATCCCTTCCCAACGTAGCTACTCTGCGGTGCTCCTGGCGGAACAACAGATACACCAGCGGTTGGTCCAACTCGGTCCTCTCGTACTAGAGTCAGATCCACTCAAATTTCTAACGCCCACAGTAGATAGAGACCGAACTGTCTCACGACGTTCTGAACCCAGCTCGCGTGCCACTTTAATGGGCGAACAGCCCAACCCTTGGGACCTTCTCCAGCCCCAGGATGTGACGAGCCGACATCGAGGTGCCAAACCCCCCCGTCGATATGAGCTCTTGGGGGAGATCAGCCTGTTATCCCCCGGCGTACCTTTTATCCTTTGAGCGATGGCCCTTCCATGCGGAACCACCGGATCACTATGCTCTACTTTCGTACCTGATCGACCTGTATGTCTCTCAGTCAAGCTCCCTTTTGCCATTGCACTCTACGCACGGTTACCAAGCGTGCTGAGGGAACCTTTAGAAGCCTCCGTTACTCTTTTGGAGGCGACCACCCCAGTCAAACTACCCACCAAGCAATGTCCCCGCCAGAGGCGGGTTAGATCTCAGATAAGCAAAGGGTGGTATTTCAACAATGACTCCACAACGCCTGGCGACGCCATTTCATAGTCTCCCACCTATCCTACACATCACTTATCCAAGACCAATACTAAGCTATAGTAAAGGTGCACAGGGTCTTTTCGTCCCACTGCGGGTAATCGGCATCTTCACCGATACTACAATTTCACCGAGCTCATGGCTGAGACAGTGTCCAGATCGTTACACCATTCGTGCAGGTCGGAACTTACCCGACAAGGAATTTCGCTACCTTAGGACCGTTATAGTTACGGCCGCCGTTTACTGGGGCTTCAATTCAATGCTTCTGATTGCTCATAACATCTCCTCTTAACCTTCCAGCACCGGGCAGGTGTCAGGCCCTATACGTCATCTTACGATTTTGCAGAGCCCTGTGTTTTTGATAAACAGTCGCCTGGACCTTTTCACTGCGGCCAGCTTGCGCTGGCGACCTTTCTCCCGAAGTTACAGGTCTATTTTGCCTAATTCCTTAGCCATGAATCTCTCGAGCGCCTTAGGATACTCTCCTCAACTACCTGTGTCGGTTTACGGTACGGGTACTTATAATCTATGTTTAGAAGGTTTTCTTGGCAGCCTTTAGGTACACTATCCCTTTGTCCGAAGACTCCGAGTACTATCGCATTTCACCAGTCCCAACGGATTTGCCTACTGGGCCTATAGTTAGGTGCTTTAACGAACTATTCCGTCAGTTCGCGGTACTTTCACCACTGCGTCGCTCCATCACAATTATAAGTAGTACGGGAATATTAACCCGTTGGCCATCGACTGTTCCTTTCGGATTCGCCTTAGGACCCGACTAACCCGCAGCTGATTAGCATAGCTGCGGAAACCTTAGTTTTGCGGCGGGGGTGTTTCTCGCACCCCTTATCGTTACTTATGCCTACATTTTCTTTTCTAACTTCTCCAGCATCTCTCACAAGACACCTTCGGCGATGTTAGAATGCTCCCCTACCACTTGTACAGTGTACAAATCCATAGCTTCGGTAGTATACTTATGCCCGATTATTATCCATGCTCGATCGCTCGACTAGTGAGCTGTTACGCACTCTTTAAATGAATGGCTGCTTCCAAGCCAACATCCTAGCTGTCGATGCAATCAAACCGCGTTTGTTCAACTTAGCATACATTTGGGGACCTTAGCTGATGGTCTGGGTTCTTTCCCTCTCGGACTTGGACCTTAGCACCCAAGCCCTCACTGCTGTGTATATTATATAGCATTCGGAGTTTGTCAGGAATTGGTAGGCGGTGAAGCCCCCGCATCCAATCAGTAGCTCTACCTCTATATAACTAGACCACAGCGCTGCACCTAAATGCATTTCGGGGAGTACGAGCTATTTCCGAGTTTGATTGGCCTTTCACCCCTACCCACAGGTCATCCGAAGACTTTTCAACGTCAACCGGTTCGGACCTCCACTGTGTGTTACCACAGCTTCATCCTGCCCATGGGTAGATCACACGGTTTCGCGTCTACCACTACTGACTATAGCGCCCTATTCAGACTCGCTTTCGCTACGGATCCGTGACTTAATCACTTAACCTTGCCAGTAACGGTAACTCGTAGGCTCATTATGCAAAAGGCACGCCGTCACAGCTTATGCTGCTCCGACCGCTTGTAGGCGTATGGTTTCAGGTTCTTTTTCACTCCGTTATTCACGGTTCTTTTCACCTTTCCCTCACGGTACTGGTTCACTATCGGTCTCTCAGGAGTATTTAGCCTTAGCGGATGGTCCCGCCAGATTCAGACAGGGTTTCTCGTGCCCCGCCCTACTCAGGATACCACTATTCTTTATATTCTTTGCTTATACGGGACTTTCACCTTCTTTGGTTAACCTTTCCAGGTTATTCTAATTCTGTTTATAAGAAATATTGTGGTCCTACAACCCCGTTATTGCCATAACAACAACGGTTTGGGCTATTCCGCGTTCGCTCGCCACTACTTACGGAATCACTTTTGTTTTCTTCTCCTCCGCCTACTTAGATGTTTCAGTTCAGCGGGTTTGCCTCCTATTTGGATACTATGTCTTCTACATAGTGGGTTGCCCCATTGGGATATCTACGGATCTATTCGTGTGTGCCAATCCCCGTAGCTTTTCGCAGCTTATCACGTCCTTCTTCGCCTCTGAGAGCCTAGGCATCCCCCATACGCCCTTATTTTGCTTATTGTTTTCTTTTTTTAGTGATTAGTTCTTAGTAATTAGTGACTAGCCCTAAGACTAATTACTATTTACTCTGTACTAATTACTAAAGTGTTCTTTCTACTTGTTTGTATGTTTATCTCAATATGTCAATGAACTTTTTTCTAGTGATAAGTGATAAGTAAATAGTGATTAGTTAATTACTTTTCACTTTTTACTCTTTACTATTCACTCGAATAGTGGAGAATATCGGAGTCGAACCGATGACCTCCTGCGTGCAAGGCAGGCGCTCTAGCCAGCTGAGCTAATCCCCCAATCTTAGTGATGAGTTATTAGTTATGAGTTATGAGTTATGAGTATTCATAACCTCTCAACCCCTAGAATTTCCTTTTTAACTTAAATCATTTTCAAATTTTCAAATTAATCAATTTTCAAATTTACTTGTAGTCCCGGGCAGACTCGAACTGCCGACCCCTACATTATCAGTGTAGTACTCTAACCAGCTGAGCTACGAGACTCTGTATTTTAAGTCTTTTCTTTTTTTGAATTAACAGCGAGAGTAAGGGTCTATTTTCTTTTTTTGTCTCTAGAAAGGAGGTGTTCCAGCCGCACCTTCCGGTACGGCTACCTTGTTACGACTTAGCCCTAGTTACCAGTTTTACCCTAGGCAGCTCCTTGCGGTCACCGACTTCAGGTACCCCCAGCTTCCATGGCTTGACGGGCGGTGTGTACAAGGCCCGGGAACGTATTCACCGCAGCATGGCTGATCTGCGATTACTAGCGAATCCAGCTTCACGGAGTCGAGTTGCAGACTCCGATCCGAACTGAGAACGGTTTTGTAGATTCGCGCCTACTTGCGTAGTGGCTGCTCTCTGTACCGTCCATTGTAGCACGTGTGTAGCCCAAGGCGTAAGGGCCGTGATGATTTGACGTCATCCCCACCTTCCTCACGGTTTGCACCGGCAGTCTTGCTAGAGTTCCCGACTTGACTCGCTGGCAACTAGCAACAGGGGTTGCGCTCGTTATAGGACTTAACCTGACACCTCACGGCACGAGCTGACGACAACCATGCAGCACCTTGAAAAACGTCCGAAGAAAGATCTGTTTCCAAATCTGTCGTTTCCCATTTAAGCCTTGGTAAGGTTCCTCGCGTATCATCGAATTAAACCACATGCTCCTCCGCTTGTGCGGGCCCCCGTCAATTCCTTTGAGTTTCACTCTTGCGAGCGTACTCCCCAGGTGGGATACTTATCACTTTCGCTTAGCCACTCAGATTGCTCCAAACAGCTAGTATCCATCGTTTACGGCGTGGACTACCAGGGTATCTAATCCTGTTCGCTCCCCACGCTTTCGTCCATCAGCGTCAATGTACTCGTAGTAACCTGCCTTCGCAATTGGTATTCCATGTAATCTCTAAGCATTTCACCGCTACACTACATATTCTAGTTACTTCCAAGTAATTCAAGTCTTACAGTATCAATGGCCGTTTGATCGTTGAGCGACCAGATTTCACCACTGACTTATAAAACCGCCTACGGACCCTTTAAACCCAATGATTCCGGATAACGCTTGGATCCTCCGTATTACCGCGGCTGCTGGCACGGAGTTAGCCGATCCTTATTCTTACAGTACCGTCAAGTTCCCTCGCAAGGGAGTGTTTCTTCCTGTACAAAAGCAGTTTACAATCCATAGGACCGTCATCCTGCACGCGGCATGGCTGGTTCAGACTTGCGTCCATTGACCAATATTCCTCACTGCTGCCTCCCGTAGGAGTCTGGTCCGTGTCTCAGTACCAGTGTGGGGGATCTCCCTCTCAGGACCCCTACCCATCGTTGCCTTGGTGTGCCGTTACCACACCAACTAGCTAATGGGACGCATGCTCATCTTGTACCGTTGGAACTTTAATAATTAAATGATGCCATTTAATAATACTATGGGGTATTAATCCAAATTTCTCTGGGCTATCCCCCTGTACAAGGCAGATTGCATACGCGTTACGCACCCGTGCGCCGGTCTCAAAGGAGCAAGCTCCTTCTACCCCTCGACTTGCATGTGTTAAGCCTGCCGCTAGCGTTCATCCTGAGCCAGGATCAAACTCTTCATCGTATGTTTTTTATAGCTTTTGAGCTAAATATTTTTGACAAAGAATGCTAGTTTTCTTACTCTCTTATTTTTTTGTTTTAATATTGCTATTAAAACGTGCTGTCAATCCAATATGTCTATGAACTTGTTTCTTTTGTTTTTTCGCTTTTGACTTATTGTCTTAGCGGCTGCAAAGGTAGTGTTTCTTTTAGTATTTCCAAGTGTTTTTTTACTTTTTTTGAAAGTTTTTTATTTTCTTGGTTTTCTTTAATAATAGGAACGTAGTTGCTTTGCTGGGATAAAAAATCCCCTGTTTTGCAGGGGATTTTTATGTTTAATTCTGTTTTTTCAGAATAAAGAAAGGCAGCGATCTACTCTCCCACAGTATGCAGTACCATCGACGCTGGCGGGCTTAACTTCTCTGTTCGAAATGGGAAGAGGTGAGCCCCGCCGCAATAACCACCTTAAGGTTTTTAGTGATGAGTGATGAGTGAGAAGTGATTAGCTTAAATCTAGTCACTGGTTACTTATTACTTTTCACTGCAAGCTTTGCTTGCCAATATTTTAACATATTGAGATAAATATTCAATTTGGAAAGAATTTTACGCCCCACCCTTGCTTCTCTCCTTTGGGGAGGTTGGGTGGGGCACCAATAAGCTTACGGGTTATTAGTACTACTTGACTGTGACATTACTGCCTTTACATCTATAGCCTATCAACGTGGTGATCTTCCACGACCCTTAAAAGAAATCTCATCTTGTGGTGGGTTTCGCGCTTATATGCTTTCAGCGCTTATCCCTTCCCAACGTAGCTACTCTGCGGTGCTCCTGGCGGAACAACAGATACACCAGCGGTTGGTCCAACTCGGTCCTCTCGTACTAGAGTCAGATCCACTCAAATTTCTAACGCCCACAGTAGATAGAGACCGAACTGTCTCACGACGTTCTGAACCCAGCTCGCGTGCCACTTTAATGGGCGAACAGCCCAACCCTTGGGACCTTCTCCAGCCCCAGGATGTGACGAGCCGACATCGAGGTGCCAAACCCCCCCGTCGATATGAGCTCTTGGGGGAGATCAGCCTGTTATCCCCCGGCGTACCTTTTATCCTTTGAGCGATGGCCCTTCCATGCGGAACCACCGGATCACTATGCTCTACTTTCGTACCTGATCGACCTGTATGTCTCTCAGTCAAGCTCCCTTTTGCCATTGCACTCTACGCACGGTTACCAAGCGTGCTGAGGGAACCTTTAGAAGCCTCCGTTACTCTTTTGGAGGCGACCACCCCAGTCAAACTACCCACCAAGCAATGTCCCCGCCAGAGGCGGGTTAGATCTCAGATAAGCAAAGGGTGGTATTTCAACAATGACTCCACAACGCCTGGCGACGCCATTTCATAGTCTCCCACCTATCCTACACATCACTTATCCAAGACCAATACTAAGCTATAGTAAAGGTGCACAGGGTCTTTTCGTCCCACTGCGGGTAATCGGCATCTTCACCGATACTACAATTTCACCGAGCTCATGGCTGAGACAGTGTCCAGATCGTTACACCATTCGTGCAGGTCGGAACTTACCCGACAAGGAATTTCGCTACCTTAGGACCGTTATAGTTACGGCCGCCGTTTACTGGGGCTTCAATTCAATGCTTCTGATTGCTCATAACATCTCCTCTTAACCTTCCAGCACCGGGCAGGTGTCAGGCCCTATACGTCATCTTACGATTTTGCAGAGCCCTGTGTTTTTGATAAACAGTCGCCTGGACCTTTTCACTGCGGCCAGCTTGCGCTGGCGACCTTTCTCCCGAAGTTACAGGTCTATTTTGCCTAATTCCTTAGCCATGAATCTCTCGAGCGCCTTAGGATACTCTCCTCAACTACCTGTGTCGGTTTACGGTACGGGTACTTATAATCTATGTTTAGAAGGTTTTCTTGGCAGCCTTTAGGTACACTATCCCTTTGTCCGAAGACTCCGAGTACTATCGCATTTCACCAGTCCCAACGGATTTGCCTACTGGGCCTATAGTTAGGTGCTTTAACGAACTATTCCGTCAGTTCGCGGTACTTTCACCACTGCGTCGCTCCATCACAATTATAAGTAGTACGGGAATATTAACCCGTTGGCCATCGACTGTTCCTTTCGGATTCGCCTTAGGACCCGACTAACCCGCAGCTGATTAGCATAGCTGCGGAAACCTTAGTTTTGCGGCGGGGGTGTTTCTCGCACCCCTTATCGTTACTTATGCCTACATTTTCTTTTCTAACTTCTCCAGCATCTCTCACAAGACACCTTCGGCGATGTTAGAATGCTCCCCTACCACTTGTACAGTGTACAAATCCATAGCTTCGGTAGTATACTTATGCCCGATTATTATCCATGCTCGATCGCTCGACTAGTGAGCTGTTACGCACTCTTTAAATGAATGGCTGCTTCCAAGCCAACATCCTAGCTGTCGATGCAATCAAACCGCGTTTGTTCAACTTAGCATACATTTGGGGACCTTAGCTGATGGTCTGGGTTCTTTCCCTCTCGGACTTGGACCTTAGCACCCAAGCCCTCACTGCTGTGTATATTATATAGCATTCGGAGTTTGTCAGGAATTGGTAGGCGGTGAAGCCCCCGCATCCAATCAGTAGCTCTACCTCTATATAACTAGACCACAGCGCTGCACCTAAATGCATTTCGGGGAGTACGAGCTATTTCCGAGTTTGATTGGCCTTTCACCCCTACCCACAGGTCATCCGAAGACTTTTCAACGTCAACCGGTTCGGACCTCCACTGTGTGTTACCACAGCTTCATCCTGCCCATGGGTAGATCACACGGTTTCGCGTCTACCACTACTGACTATAGCGCCCTATTCAGACTCGCTTTCGCTACGGATCCGTGACTTAATCACTTAACCTTGCCAGTAACGGTAACTCGTAGGCTCATTATGCAAAAGGCACGCCGTCACAGCTTATGCTGCTCCGACCGCTTGTAGGCGTATGGTTTCAGGTTCTTTTTCACTCCGTTATTCACGGTTCTTTTCACCTTTCCCTCACGGTACTGGTTCACTATCGGTCTCTCAGGAGTATTTAGCCTTAGCGGATGGTCCCGCCAGATTCAGACAGGGTTTCTCGTGCCCCGCCCTACTCAGGATACCACTATTCTTTATATTCTTTGCTTATACGGGACTTTCACCTTCTTTGGTTAACCTTTCCAGGTTATTCTAATTCAGTTTACAAGAAATATTGTGGTCCTACAACCCCGTTATTGCCGTAACAACAACGGTTTGGGCTATTCCGCGTTCGCTCGCCACTACTTACGGAATCACTTTTGTTTTCTTCTCCTCCGCCTACTTAGATGTTTCAGTTCAGCGGGTTTGCCTCCTATTTGGATACTATGTCTTCTACATAGTGGGTTGCCCCATTGGGATATCTACGGATCTATTCGTGTGTGCCAATCCCCGTAGCTTTTCGCAGCTTATCACGTCCTTCTTCGCCTCTGAGAGCCTAGGCATCCCCCATACGCCCTTATTTTGCTTATTGTTTTCTTTTTTTAGTGATTAGTTCTTAGTAATTAGTGACTAGCCCTAAGACTAATTACTATTTACTCTGTACTAATTACTAAAGTGTTCTTTCTACTTGTTTGTATGTTTATCTCAATATGTCAATGAACTTTTTTCTAGTGATAAGTGATAAGTAAATAGTGATTAGTTAATTACTTTTCACTTTTTACTCTTTACTATTCACTCGAATAGTGGAGAATATCGGAGTCGAACCGATGACCTCCTGCGTGCAAGGCAGGCGCTCTAGCCAGCTGAGCTAATCCCCCAATCTTAGTGATGAGTTATTAGTTATGAGTTATGAGTTATGAGTATTCATAACCTCTCAACCCCTAGAATTTCCTTTTTAACTTAAATCATTTTCAAATTTTCAAATTAATCAATTTTCAAATTTACTTGTAGTCCCGGGCAGACTCGAACTGCCGACCCCTACATTATCAGTGTAGTACTCTAACCAGCTGAGCTACGAGACTCTGTATTTTAAGTCTTTTCTTTTTTTGAATTAACAGCGAGAGTAAGGGTCTATTTTCTTTTTTTGTCTCTAGAAAGGAGGTGTTCCAGCCGCACCTTCCGGTACGGCTACCTTGTTACGACTTAGCCCTAGTTACCAGTTTTACCCTAGGCAGCTCCTTGCGGTCACCGACTTCAGGTACCCCCAGCTTCCATGGCTTGACGGGCGGTGTGTACAAGGCCCGGGAACGTATTCACCGCAGCATGGCTGATCTGCGATTACTAGCGAATCCAGCTTCACGGAGTCGAGTTGCAGACTCCGATCCGAACTGAGAACGGTTTTGTAGATTCGCGCCTACTTGCGTAGTGGCTGCTCTCTGTACCGTCCATTGTAGCACGTGTGTAGCCCAAGGCGTAAGGGCCGTGATGATTTGACGTCATCCCCACCTTCCTCACGGTTTGCACCGGCAGTCTTGCTAGAGTTCCCGACTTGACTCGCTGGCAACTAGCAACAGGGGTTGCGCTCGTTATAGGACTTAACCTGACACCTCACGGCACGAGCTGACGACAACCATGCAGCACCTTGAAAAACGTCCGAAGAAAGATCTGTTTCCAAATCTGTCGTTTCCCATTTAAGCCTTGGTAAGGTTCCTCGCGTATCATCGAATTAAACCACATGCTCCTCCGCTTGTGCGGGCCCCCGTCAATTCCTTTGAGTTTCACTCTTGCGAGCGTACTCCCCAGGTGGGATACTTATCACTTTCGCTTAGCCACTCAGATTGCTCCAAACAGCTAGTATCCATCGTTTACGGCGTGGACTACCAGGGTATCTAATCCTGTTCGCTCCCCACGCTTTCGTCCATCAGCGTCAATGTACTCGTAGTAACCTGCCTTCGCAATTGGTATTCCATGTAATCTCTAAGCATTTCACCGCTACACTACATATTCTAGTTACTTCCAAGTAATTCAAGTCTTACAGTATCAATGGCCGTTTGATCGTTGAGCGACCAGATTTCACCACTGACTTATAAAACCGCCTACGGACCCTTTAAACCCAATGATTCCGGATAACGCTTGGATCCTCCGTATTACCGCGGCTGCTGGCACGGAGTTAGCCGATCCTTATTCTTACAGTACCGTCAAGTTCCCTCGCAAGGGAGTGTTTCTTCCTGTACAAAAGCAGTTTACAATCCATAGGACCGTCATCCTGCACGCGGCATGGCTGGTTCAGACTTGCGTCCATTGACCAATATTCCTCACTGCTGCCTCCCGTAGGAGTCTGGTCCGTGTCTCAGTACCAGTGTGGGGGATCTCCCTCTCAGGACCCCTACCCATCGTTGCCTTGGTGTGCCGTTACCACACCAACTAGCTAATGGGACGCATGCTCATCTTGTACCGTTGGAACTTTAATAATTAAATGATGCCATTTAATAATACTATGGGGTATTAATCCAAATTTCTCTGGGCTATCCCCCTGTACAAGGTAGATTGCATACGCGTTACGCACCCGTGCGCCGGTCTCAAAGGAGCAAGCTCCTTCTACCCCTCGACTTGCATGTGTTAAGCCTGCCGCTAGCGTTCATCCTGAGCCAGGATCAAACTCTTCATCGTATGTTTTTTATAGCTTTTGAGCTAAATATTTTTGACAAAGAATGCTAGTTTTCTTACTCTCTTATTTTTTTGTTTTAATATTACTATTAAAACGTGCTGTCAATCCAATATGTCTATGAACTTGTTTCTTTTGTTTTTTCGCTTTTGACTTATTGTCTTAGCGGCTGCAAAGGTAAAACTTCTTTTTAAATTCGCAAGATTTTTTTTGAAAACTTTTTTTTGAAGTAAGCTTCTAAAATTTATCTTAAGGTTTTGTTAAAGAACTTCGCTGTTGCGGCTGCAAAGGTACGTTCTTTTTTTGTTTTTTCCTAGTCTTTTTTTGCTTTTTTTTGTTTTTTGTTTTTTAGTTGCTGTTTTTCAAATATTTAACTTTGTTTTTTATTTGTTTTGGATTGTTTTGGGGTTTTTATTTGTTATTTTGGGTCGTGTTTGGTTCTAAAAAACGGGGTTTGTTTTCCTTTGTTATTCTTTTAGTATTTAGTATTGTATATTTTTTTAAAAGGAGTTTTTTGATTCTAAAAGTTCTTTCTTTTTACATAAATTTTATAGCTTTTACAGGAGAAATTTTAGTAACTACATAGGACGGGATAAGCATTACTAGAAGACAAATTAAGACGGTGCCTATATTTAAGGAAATAATGGCAAACCAATTGATATCTACGGGTGCTGTGGTTACGTAATAATTTTCTGGATTGAGTTTTATTATTCCTAATTTTTGTTGAATAAATAAGAGTCCGATTCCTATAACATTACCCCACAACAATCCTTTTACAATTAAATGGATTGCATTGTATAAAAATATTTTTCTAATGGTCCAATTATCAGCTCCTATTGATTTTAAGATTCCAATCATTTGAGTTCGCTCTAAAATTAGGACTAATAAGGCAACTATCATATTTATGGTGGCTACAACAATCATAATAACAAGAATAACTACTATGTTAAAATCGAATAATTTGAGCCATTCAAAAATATAGTAATATTTTTGAGCAATCGTTTGGGTGTCTAATGCTTTAGTGGGATCTTCTTTATTTATTGTGTTATTATAGACTTCTACTCCTTTTGCTTCTATTTGATTAAAATTATGAAGAAAAACTTCAAAAGCTCCTACTTCTGTGTTTTTCCATTTATTTATTCGTTGGATATGACGAATGTCTCCTAAAATGTATACTGCATCAAATTCTTGAAAACCTGAATTATAAATACCTACTATTTTAAAAGAACGAAGGTTAGGTAGTTTTCCTTCTTCTTTCATAAAAAGGTATTGCATTTATTTCCTATTTTTAGCAGGAGGCGATTTGCTAAATATTCGGAAATAATAACTTCGTTATTAAGTTTGGATTTTACATTGGGCAATTTTCCTTGCACTAGGTATTCTTTAATATTTTCCCAATCATATTCTTTTCCTACTCCTTTGAAAACAATACCTTCAAAAGATTTTTCAGTTCTAACAATGCCTGCTTTGGTTGCTACTGCTTGTATGTGTTTAATTCCTTCAACGGAGTTAAATTTTGGATAGAAATCTTGATTGGTTGATATGGGATCAAGACTTACTTGTGATTTATTATCATCAAAATTAGATATTATGATATGACCATTAAAAGCGGATACTTTCTGTCGTATTTTATTTTGTAATCCAACACCTGTTGCTACTGAAACAATCATCATTACCAGACCAATTGCGATAGCTGCTATAGCTATTTTTATTATTGGAGCAGAAATATTACTTTTACGTTCTTTAGTTCGTATTAGTCTATCAGCGATAAAAAATTCTAAATTCAATTGATAATGGTTTACAAATTGGTTTTCAAAAATACATTTTTATTCTTGCTTTTAACAATAGTTGTTTGTGGAAATTGCAAAAATAAAACAGAAGAGAGGGAATATAAAAAGTTTTTTATTAGAGAATTTACTACTTCTTTTGATGCTAACATACAAAATAGAAGTATTTTAACTGGTGCTGACAACAGTTCTGTTTATTTACCTTTATTAAGAGATAAAAAAGTAGGCATTGTAACTAATCAGACGGGAATTTTACAGGATAAAACTCATTTAGTTGACTTTTTAATAGGTAATAATATTAATTTACAAAAAATATACGCTCCTGAGCATGGGTTTAGAGGTACAGCTGATGCTGGAGAATTAATTAAGGATGGTAAGGATATTAAAACAGGGTTACCTATTATTTCTCTTTATGGTAGTAACAAAAAGCCTAACTCAGATCAATTGACAGGAATTGAGATTATGGTTTTTGACTTACAGGATGTGGGTGTTCGTTTTTATACTTATATTTCTTCTTTACATTATGTTATGGAAGCTTGTGCTGAAAATAATATTCCTTTGTTGGTTTTGGACAGACCTAATCCTAACGGCGGTATAATAGATGGTCCGACTTTAGATCTTCAGTTTAAAAGTTTCGTTGGTATGCACCCTGTACCTGTATTACATGGAATGACTATAGGGGAATATGCGAAAATGATTAATGGTGAAAAATGGCTTAAAAATGGAATTGTATGTAATTTAAAAATTATTTCGTGTAAAAATTATAATCGCGAGATGTTTTATGATTTACCTATAAAGCCTTCTCCTAATTTGCCTAATGCACAAGCTATTAATCTATATGCGTCTCTTTGTTTTTTTGAGGGAACGAATGTAAGTGTAGGACGTGGTACTGAAAAACAATTTCAAATTTATGGTTCTCCTTATTTGATTGGAAATAATTTTATTTTTACTCCTTTACCAAATTTAGGTGCCAAGGATCCTATTTGGAATGGAAGAACTTGTTATGGAGAGGATTTGACTCAAATAAAAAAAGTAAAACAACTTGAGCTTAAATGGTTAATAAAGGCGTATAAGGAAAATTCTCAAACTATGAATCCTTTCTTTAATGACTTTTTCACAAAACTAGCTGGAAATAGACAACTTCAGGAGCAAATAGAAAATGGTGTTTCTGAAAGTGAAATTCGTAAATCTTGGAAGAAGGGTTTATTAAATTTTAAGAATATTAGATCCAAATATTTAAATAAGGAATATTAATTTTTCGCTTTTTTTCACAAGAAGGTGTCCAAAAGCTACATTATTATTTAAATTTGTTCTAATGGGTCAAAGGAGTAATTTGCAAGTATTGCTTATAATATTCTCTTGTTTATACTGGAAGTAACAAATTTAATTTTAATCTTTTCTTAGGACACTTTCTATCTTTTAATTTTGCATTTACGTTTATTTTATCTATCCAAATAGTTTTCTTAAAAAACTTCTACTTTCTTCCTCTGTCATTCTTTTTTCTTCAAAATTAGAGTTTGAATATTTATCTATTACATATCTAATGTATTCTACATAGGTTTTACCTTCTTTTTCTAAAAATCCTTTTAAATAGTTTTCTCCTCCATCTGCACCGTAAAATTCTTCTAATTTTCTAATTCTATGATATAATGGTTCTATTTCTTTTTTTATTAAATCTTCAGGAACTGCAACTCTTCTTGCTTGATATCCTTTATTTCCGTCAACAATATCAAAATCTGTCAAAACCCAATAATATTCACCTGATTTAGCCATATTCTTTACAATACCATAAAAGTTTTCTCCTTTTTTTAGATTATCCCATAGGATTTTAAAAATGGCTTTAGGTGTATCTGGATGCCTAATTAAATTATGTGGTTGTTTTAATAATTCTTTTTCGGTATATCCCGAAACTTCTAAAAAGACATCGTTTACAGAAACTATGGTTCCATATTGGTCTGTTTTACTAATAATTGTTCTTGTTTTATTCCAATTAACTTCTCTATCAATAGGAACGGGCTTTGCTTTATCTAACATTCGTATTTTTTTTTAAAAACGGGCAAATGTTCAAAAAAACGAGAAACAAAAAACATGACAAATATCATATTAATAAAAAAATTATAAATAAAAAAGAATTTCATAAATAAATTCAGACATTTCCTATGTTTTTATTTTATAATGGTAATTTTTTTTTCATTTCTTCGACTATATTATAAGCTGCTGGGCAGATGGCAATGTTTTTTAATGTGAGATTTGTTATTTGTTGAAATTTTTTTCGATCTGTATGAGGAAATTCACGACATGCTTTAGGTCGTACTTCGTATATCATACAATAATTTTCAGTGTCTAAGAAAGTACATGGTAAATTTTGTAAGATGTAATCATTATCTTCATCTATTTTGAGATATTGCTGAATAAATTGTTGTGGTTTTAATCGAAAGTATTTGGCAATTCGCTCTATATCTGCTGTAGTAAATAAAGGGCCTGTGGTCTTACAACAATTAGCACATTTCAAACAATTACTTTTTCTAAATTCGGCATCATGCAATTCTTGCATTAGATAGTCTAGATTTTTTGGGGTTTTCTTTTTTAGCTTATCGAAATACTTTTTGTTTTCATTATGCTTATCTTTGGCAAGTTTACTAAGTTGGTTTAATTCTGGTTTCAAATTTCGAGTTTCAAGTTAAACTACAAAGTTAAAACGTTAAACCTGAAACTTTATATAAAATGCTTGATTTATTTGGAAAGGCTTTATTAGATTATTATCACAATAACAATTCAGAACCTATTATTACAGAGACTAACATCTCTGAAGAGGATGAAATGGAGGTATCGTATCTTTTCAGAACGTTTGAAGAAATGCCTAAATTAGAAAGAAAAGCTCTTAAGTTAAGTAAAGGAAAAATATTAGATGTTGGTTGTGGAGCTGGTAGTCATAGTTTGTATTTACAGGAAAAAGGTTTCTATGTAAAGTCTATGGATATTTCAAAAATGCAATAGAAACTTGTAAATTAAGAGGTCTTCAGAATACAATTACTGAAAGTTTAATTCATTTTGAAACGGAAGAAAAGTTTGATACCATTTTACTTTTAATGAATGGTACAGGTATTTTTGGCACACTAAAAGAGACTTCTAAGTATCTTCAAAAATTAAAAAACTTGCTAAGTGATAATGGTCAAATTATTATTGATTCTTCAGATATTATTTATATGTTTGATCAAGACGAAGATGGTGCTTTTGAGGTTCCTGCTGGTAGTTATTATGGAGAATTAGTGTTTACCATACATTATAAGGGAGAAACTGAGGTTTCTTTTCCTTGGCTCTATATGGACTATAATACACTACAGAATGCTTGTCATGCCAATGGTTTGGTATGTGAATTAATAGAAGAGGGAGACCATTTTGATTATTTAGCAAGAATTACAAAATAATTTTATATTGTTTTTAGTGTCTATAACTTTGTTTTTTTTAAAAGATTTTTTTAGAATTTGCTTTTATTGGTTGTAATCTAAAACAGAGTCCTTTTTTATTTTGAAGTAAAATTAATATTAGAGAAGTTTCTTAGTGGATTTTTTACCCCAGATTATGCTTTATAATTTCACTACAGATAAAGGTTACTTTTAATATAAAAAAGGGTTCTTCTCTTTTAATCTAGAAGACTATATCTATAAGAAAAATTTCTGTGCATTTATTCTTTATCCTTTTGTTTTCATCACAAAGTCTAACGCATAATCTGAGGGCTTAAATTATTTAGAAAGATATTTTTTTTTGTTCTACAAAGAGTATTGTGATAGAAAAAATTAGTTTATATATTTTCTCTGGTAGTTATTTTTATTTAACTCCGAAAAAGAGTTATCCCATTTTAATTTTGAATTTACTAGAATATTTTTTGATTTTAGGCATGCCGAAAAAAATTCAAATAGTGATAAATGAAGATCTTGATTTTTTAGAAAAATTACTAACAAAGACATCAGGCTCTTTGAAGAAAGACCGAGTAAAGACCTTGATCCTAATTAAGAAAGGGAAATATGTTTATTATAGTGATATAGCTAAGAAGCTTGGGAGAACTGAAAAGACAGTAAGAGTTTGGGGTCAAGACTATTTAAAAAATGATATTTCTGAAATGTTATGCGTTAGAAGTGGAGGAAACAATACTAAGCAAATATCAGATAAAATGGCGAAGTCTGTTGAGCAGAAATTGACTGATTCAAAAACACTTATATAGAATTATTAAGATTACTTAAAGCAGGCTATGATTTTTACATAAAGCTTTTTACAGTATTTTTAAAACTTAAATGGTATAGCCAAAAAGATTACACAGAAAATAATAAAATAAAGCTAAGTAAGCTGAATAAATAAACAAAAAAAAACATACTCTATAAACACCATTGAAAAATCAAAAAATACAGTTTGGATTAAGAGAAATATTATTGCCATATTGATTAAAAGGATTTTTTTCAGCATTATTATTTTGTTAACTAAGAGGCTGTCCTAAAAGGGCAGCTTTTTTTATGCCGCAAATTCACGATATTGGTGATTGCTAGTAAAATTTAATTTTTCAAAAACAATTAGAAGGCAAAATCGAGTCATATAGTTGTATGTTGAGCAAGAACGAGTTGTTTTAAAAGCTTTTTTCATTGAATCTGTAGTTGTAGCCACCATTTTTCTGAAATTATGACCAAGCGCCATTAGTAGAAACTCCATTTCTACCATTTCTAACCCAAAAAATGTAAACCGATTAAATTTATTGTTGTTTTTTAGTTGTCCGAATACTGCCTCTACTTCAACAGGTCTTTTACTTCTGTGTTTGTGTCCTTTTTTGAGTTTAGTAATTCTTTAGCTTCGTTTTTTAGGCAATTTAGAGGGTGATTGACTTCTATTTTTCGATTCCCTTTTGCTTTGTGGCATAAACTTCTCAATGGGCATCCTTCGCATCGTTTAGCTTGATAATAAGTCACTTCTGATTCATATCCATTGCTAGAGATTCGCTTACCTATTCCTATGTTTTCCATTTTTGCCCCATAGGACAGATATAGAAATCGTATTGTTGATTGTAAAATAAATTTTGCACTAAAAAAGGATTCTCTTTAAGTTTCTTTTTCTGCTCTGCATGAAAATAATTGTACTTTACAAAGGGCTCAATTTGCTTGTTTTTAAGCATTTGGTAATTTTCTTCACTGCCATATCCAGCATCGGCGACAACTTCTTTACTTTGTCTATTATAGTTTTCTTCAAAACTGTTTAAGTGTGACTCTAATGTGTTGGTATCGTTGGTCGTTTGATGTATAGAAACGTGTGTAATAAATTGATTTTCAGTTGATATTTGAGGGTTGTAAGCTGGTTTGAGTTGCCCATTTCTCATATGATCTTCCTTCATTCTCATAAAAGTAGCGTCAGGGTCTGTCTTACTATAAGAGTTTCTATTTCCAAGTATTTCTAAATCCTTTTCGTATTTCTCTAATCTTGGAAGGTGTTCTTCCTGTAATTTCTGTAGTTCTTTTACCTGTTTCTTAGTCGGTTCTTTTAACTTTTTATTCAATTCTGATAGCTTTTCTTTTAATTCATCTGAATTGATTTTTTTTGGGCAATGCTTCTTGGTTAAGTTCTTGGTTTTCTGATTGTATACTGTTTTCTATATCAGATAAAATAGTGTTGATTTTTACTTCTAATTTCTCTTTGTATTTTTCAACCGAACCACGCCAAACAAAGGTGTATTTGTTGGATTTTGCTTCAATTTTAGTACCATCAATATATTGAACATCAAGGCTTATATAACCTAGGTCGACCAATATTTTTACTACTTCTGCGAATAAAACTTTGATTTTATCTTTCAAAATTTTGCCTCTAAACTCGTTAATGGTTCTAAACCCAGGAGTGGAATTGCCTGAGATAAACATAAAATGAATGTTCTCATTAAGTGCTTTGGCTATTTTTCGGCAAGAATAGATATTTGACAAATAGCTATAAAACAATACTTTGATTAGCATTCTAGGATGGTAAGCAGGGCATCCACCACCGCGATAAAGCTTAACTATGTCGCTAATATCAAGTCTGTCAACTATAGAATCGACCAGTCGAACAGGGTGGTTATCATCAATTTTATCAAAAATATTGATTGGAAAAAGTTCTGGAGAATTGCCTGTCTGGTTTTTAAATGTTACTTTAGCCATTGCTTGTTTTTTGTCACCTCTAAAATACATGTTTTAGAGTAAAACAGCAATAAAAAAGGCTGTCCTAAACTTTTTGGACAGCCTCCTTTTTAGCATCCATTTACTTTTGACTAAAAGTTTTAATTATCATGAAAAGAATTTTACAAATTTTAGTTTTAGGGACCACTTTTTTAGTCAATGCCCAAAGTCCCATTTATCATTTTAATTTTGATAATACATTATCAGATGTTAGTAATTCGGTTAGTTTTGTTCGTAACCCAGGAGTTGCAAGTACCGCAAATCCTACTTATTTGAGTGGTTATAATGGATCAATAGGAGTAAATATAAGTGGTACTTTTAATATTCAAGCAAATCTGCCTAATTTACCACAAGGAAATAATCCCAGAACAATTATGATGAGAGTTCGTTCATTTCCTTTAAATGGAGTAGAAAATCCTCTTTTTCAATATGGTTCCACAGCTCCTTTAGAATCGTTTGGATTAAAACACGACAAGGTTAGTACCGGAAATATAACCAGCTTTTGTGGAGGTAATGGAAATGAGATGACCATTACTTCTGATGGAATGGATACAAATCAATTTTATTTATTGACCGTAACGTATGATGGCTCAAATATTAAGATGTATAGAAATTCAAAACAATTATTTTCATACGCTATAAATTTGAATACAAATGGAACCCTTTTTAAAATAGGACAATTTTTACAAGATACAACCACTTATAATTCCGTTGGGTTTAGAATAGATGATTTAAAAATATTTAATGACTGTCTAACAATAGGTCAAATTAGCAAAGAATACGTATATAATTCCGATTTAAACAATGGATTAGTAGCTTTTTATGATTTTGAAAATAACTTAAATAGCCACAACGGATTACATGATCTTCAACCTAATGGAACAATTGGATATACTACAAGTACAGATGGAGGAAAAGCAGTTTCTTTTAACGAAACAGGGTTAGTATATAATACAAGTTTAAATACCGCATTAAGCCAACAAAATTACACAATCTGTTTTTGGGAATATAGACCAAGAAACGCCACAACATTGTATAGTACAAGTTACGAAATTTTTGGTTCTCAATATTTTAGAGAAAGACAAGGAAGCTTAAGAATTTCAGCAGCATATAATGCCACTAATGGCTTACCAGAAATTGAATTAAGAAACACTACTTTTTTAGGGTTATGGAAACATTATGCAATTACTTTCTCAAAATTAGGATCCAGTACTAACATAGCGGTTTACGAAGATGGAATTTTTAAAACTTCAACAAATATAAATCAGGCAGCAAATCTGTATAAATTTAATGATAAATTTACTATAGGAAGTGGGACAGATTCAAATGGAAACTTTATGAACGTTAAAAATGCAAACCTCTCTATTGATAAGTTTTTTATTTACAATAGAGTTCTAAAAAGAATATGAAATAAATTTAATTAAAGATCTTTAAAATTTTTTTTTTTTAATTTTAATTATAAAAAAAAATAATTAATAAAAAAAAAAAAAAAATTTTTTTAAAAAAAAAAAAATTTTAAAAAATATAAAAAAAAAAAAAAAAATTTTTTAAAACCAATCATAAAAAAAAAATTTTATATAAATCATTAAAGGAATCAAAACCATTAAAATAATTTTTTTTTTTTTTTTTTTTTTTTTTAAAAAAAAAAAAATAATTTTTTTTTTTTTTTTTTTTTTTTTATATATTTTTAATTAAAAAAAAAAAAAAAAAAAAAAAATTTTTTAATTAAAAAAAAAAAAAAAAAAAAAAAAAAAATAATTTAAAAAAAAAAAAAAAAAAAAAAAAAAATTTAAAAAAAAAAAAAAAAAAAAAAAAAAAAAAAAAAAAAAAAAAAAAATTTTTTAAAAAAAAATTATTAAAAAAAAAATATTTTATAAATAATAAAAAAAATAAAAGAAATAAATCTTAATTTACTTGACAACCCCTCTTTTGCAATTGTATATTTGCACCCTTGATTTTCAGAAGACTTCTGAAATTTAATTTCTAAAATTTAAAATAAAGTATGAAGTTATCCAATTTCAATTTTAATTTACCAGCTGAATTATTAGCTGAATACCCTGCGGAAAATCGTGATGAATCTCGTTTAATGGTAGTACACCGTAAAACAGGTGAAATTGAACACAAATTATTCAAAGATATTATTGAATATTTTGATGAAGGGGATGTAATGGTTGTAAATAATACTAAAGTATTCCCTGCACGTCTTTATGGAAATAAAGAAAAAACAGGTGCTCGTATTGAGGTATTCTTGTTAAGAGAGTTAAATGCAGAACAACGTTTGTGGGATGTATTGGTAGATCCAGCTCGTAAAATTCGTATTGGAAACAAATTATACTTTGGTGATGATGATTCATTAGTAGCAGAAGTAATTGATAATACAACTTCTCGTGGAAGAACATTACGTTTCTTGTACGATGGATCCTATGAAGAATTTCGCCAGAAATTAGTAGATTTAGGAGAAACGCCAATTCCGAAGTACATTAACCGAGAAGTAACAGAAGAAGATGCGGAACGTTATCAAACCATTTACGCTAAAGAAGAAGGAGCCGTTGCAGCACCTACCGCAGGTTTACACTTCTCAAAACACCTAATGAAACGTTTGGAAATAAAAGGTATTAATTTTGCTGGAAGTAACTCTACATGTAGGTTTAGGAACTTTTAATCCAGTTGAAGTAGAAGATTTATCAAAACATAAAATGGATTCAGAAGAAGTCTTAATTTCAGAAGAAGCTTGTGAAACCGTTAATAAAGCTAAATCAAATAAAAAGAGAGTATGTGCTATAGGAACTACTACCATGCGCGCTATGGAAAGCTCTGTTTCATCTAATAAAACATTAAATCCTTATCAAGGATGGACTAATAAATTTATTTTCCCTCCTTATGATTTTTCCGTTGCAGATTGTATGGTTACGAATTTTCATACACCCAAATCAACTTTATTAATGATGATCTCTGCTTTCTGTGGTCATGACCTTATGATGAAAGCTTATAAAGAAGCAGTAGAACAAAAATACCGATTCTATTCATACGGTGATGCTATGTTAATCTTATAATACATATCACTTATACTTCAAAAGAGTTATCTAAAAATCGGATTAAGAACAATTATTTTAAATAAAGAATTGACTTAATCTGTTAAAAAATATCATTTTTAGATAACTCTTTTGTAATTAACAACATACTTACTTCAAAAAAAGTCAACTTTAAATTCAACTTAAAGAACTCTTCAATTATTCTATTAAAACTCCTAGAAATTAAAATCTATTATAACTTCCAACTACTTTATTATAAATAATACCATTTAAGCTTTGAAATTTCCTCATAATACTTTTTTTTAACCTTGAGACTGTCCAAAAAGTTCGCAATCTTTCATTTCAACCAAAGGAAGAAATCACATAATGTTCATCATAATACTCCTCCTTACCGGAGTGACAAACCGCACGTTGATTTAGGCACTACCCTACAAAAGCAATAAAAATTAGTGTTGGTTCTCGATGTGCTTCGCACTCGAACTAATCATGATTTCAATTATATACTCAACTATTTATTCGAGTTGTTTTAAAATAACAAAAAAACAGATCGAGAATTTTTCTTTTTAATCCAGTATATTTTAAGTTTAAATTATATACCCCCTAAACATTAAAAAGAACAAGCTTCATTTTAAATGTAAAAATTATAAATACCACCCCTATATATCATACTCCTTAGCATTTGAAATGATATTCACTTATGAGATACAATCCGCACAAGATTGAAAAGTTGTTTTCCTAAATTTTAGATTTTCAAAACAAGATGTAGTTAAAAAAATAGCGTTTTACTAAAAAAGCAAAAGAAATCTAAAACATCTTGTCGTTTTTGATTTGTATTTATTTTCTTTTATAACATTAACTTAACATTTAATCATTTTATAAAAAGTACCTTTGCCGGAATTTTAAAAAAACAATAAAAAATGAAGAAAATTAAAAGACTAACCTGTCTTATTTTAGCTTGCCAAACACTAGTATTTTGTTCCCATGAAGAAGAAATTAGTTCAAACACAGAAACTTTAAAAGCAGAAAATCTGCGTAAAATCCAAAAGGCATCAAGCACCGATAACGGAGATCTATTATTAGGAAACCCATCTAATGCTAATCAAGATGATGTAAATAATTATTTATCACCAAAAAATAATTATGTTATTTCTTATAATAACAAAAAAGGTACACCTAACTGGGTGAGCTGGCATTTAGACTATAGAAATTTTGGTAATACAGATCGTACAGATGATTTTAGATCAGATAATACATTATCTTCATCTAATTTCTTTTTAGTTTCTCCTAACCATTACAAAGATAGTGGTTTTGATCGTGGTCACATGTGTCCTTCAGCAGATAGAACAAACACCTTTCAAGCAAATTCAGAAACGTTCTTAATGACCAATATGGTACCTCAATCACCTAAGAATAATCAACAAACTTGGGGTGGTTTTGAAGAGCGTTTAAGACAATTTGTGCGTAATAACCAAAAAGAAGTATACATTGTAGCAGGTGTTTATGGACAAGGAGGTACAGGTAGAAAAGGAGGTACTACAACATTCTTAGCAAATGGTAAAATATGTGTTCCTGCAAGTACTTGGAAAGTAGCATTATTGTTAGATGAAGGAACAAACGATTTAAATAGAATTAATACTGATACAGAAGTAATTGCAATTGAAGTTCCTAACAATCAAAATATAGATAAAGATTGGAAAAAATATATTGTTAAAGTTTCTGATTTAGAGACAAAAACAGGTTATAGATTTTTCTCAGAATTAAATGATACTATAGCTAAAAAATTAAAAGCTAAGATGTATTCAGGAAAATAATACTATCATAAAAAATGTTAAAAGAGGCTGTCCAAAAAGTTTAGGACAGCCTTTTTATTGCTGTTTTACTCTAAAACATGTATTTTAGAGGTGACAAAAAACAAGCAATGGCTAAAGTAACATTTAAAAACCAGACAGGCAATTCTCCAGAACTTTTTCCAATCAATATTTTTGATAAAATTGATGATAACCACCCTGTTCGACTGGTCGATTCTATAGTTGACAGACTTGATATTAGCGACATAGTTAAGCTTTATCGCGGTGGTGGATGCTCTGCTTACCATCCTAGAATGCTAATCAAAGTATTGTTTTATAGCTATTTGTCAAATATCTATTCTTGCCGAAAAATAGCCAAAGCACTTAATGAGAACATTCATTTTATGTTTATCTCAGGCAATTCCACTCCTGGGTTTAGAACCATTAACGAGTTTAGAGGCAAAATTTTGAAAGATAAAATCAAAGTTTTATTCGCAGAAGTAGTAAAAATATTGGTCGACCTAGGTTATATAAGCCTTGATGTTCAATATATTGATGGTACTAAAATTGAAGCAAAATCCAACAAATACACCTTTGTTTGGCGTGGTTCGGTTGAAAAATACAAAGAGAAATTAGAAGTAAAAATCAACACTATTTTATCTGATATAGAAAACAGTATACAATCAGAAAACCAAGAACTTAACCAAGAAGCATTGCCAAAAAAAATCAATTCAGATGAATTAAAAGAAAAGCTATCAGAATTGAATAAAAAGTTAAAAGAACCGACTAAGAAACAGGTAAAAGAACTACAGAAATTACAGGAAGAACACCTTCCAAGATTAGAGAAATACGAAAAGGATTTAGAAATACTTGGAAATAGAAACTCTTATAGTAAGACAGACCCTGACGCTACTTTTATGAGAATGAAGGAAGATCATATGGAGAAATGGGCAACTCAAACCAGCTTACAACCCTCAAATATCAACTGAAAATCAATTTATTACACACGTTTCTATACATCAAACGACCAACGATACCAACACATTAGAGTCACACTTAAACAGTTTTGAAGAAAACTATAATAGACAAAGTAAAGAAGTTGTCGCCGATGCTGGATATGGCAGTGAAGAAAATTACCAAATGCTTAAAAACAAGCAAATTGAGCCCTTTGTAAAGTACAATTATTTTCATGCAGAGCAGAAAAAGAAACTTAAAGAGAATCCTTTTTTAGTGCAAAATTTATTTTACAATCAACAATACGATTTCTATATCTGTCCTATGGGGCAAAAAATGGAAAACATAGGAATAGGTAAGCGAATCTCTAGCAATGGATATGAATCAGAAGTGACTTATTATCAAGCTAAACGATGCGAAGGATGCCCATTGAGAAGTTTATGCCACAAAGCAAAAGGGAATCGAAAAATAGAAGTCAATCACCCTCTAAATTGCCTAAAAAACGAAGCTAAAGAATTACTAAACTCAAAAAAGGACACAAACACAGAAGTAAAAGACCTGTTGAAGTAGAGGCAGTATTCGGACAACTAAAAAACAACAATAAATTTAATCGGTTTACATTTTTTGGGTTAGAAATGGTAGAAATGGAGTTTCTACTAATGGCGCTTGGTCATAATTTCAGAAAAATGGTGGCTACAACTACAGATTCAATGAAAAAAGCTTTTAAAACAACTCGTTCTTGCTCAACATACAACTATATGACTCGATTTTGCCTTCTAATTGTTTTTGAAAAATTAAATTTTACTAGCAATCACCAATATCGTGAATTTGCGGCATAAAAAAAGCTGCCCTTTTAGGACAGCCTCTTTTTTGTTCTTCTTACTTTCCGTATATTTACAAGCTGAAATTCTTCAAAATGACTTTTCAAAATACACTTGACTTCGCACAACAATTAGATATACAGGATGAATTAAAAAACTATCGTTCTGAATTTATATTTCCCCAACACAACAAAAAAAATGTAATTTATTTTACAGGAAATTCACTAGGCTTACAACCCAAAAGAGCAAAAAAATATGTAGATGAAATAATGAATGATTGGGCCAGTCTAGCCGTTGAAGGACACTTTTATGCAAAAAAACCTTGGTGGGATTATCAAGAACGTTTTGCTGAACCTCTAAGTAAAATAGTGGGAGCAAAACCCAACGAAATAACGGTTATGAATACCTTAACAGTAAACTTACACCTCTTAATGGTATCCTTTTATCAACCCACTCAAAAAAGGTACAAAATTATTTGCGAAGAAAAGGCATTTCCCTCAGATCAATACATGCTTCAAAGCCAAATAAAATTCCATGGATTTGAACCTAAAGACACCCTAATAGAAATCAAACGAAGAGAAGGAGAACACACAATTCGGTTAGAAGATATTATAGAAAAAATAAAGGAAACAGGAAATGAGCTAGCATTAGTTTTATGGGGAGGTGTTAATTATTACACAGGTCAAGTTTTTGATATGCAATCTATTACAGAAGCAGGACATAAAGTAGGAGCCAAAGTAGGCTTTGACTTAGCACATGCCGCTGGAAATGTAGAATTAAAACTTAACGAATGGAATGTAGATTTTGCAGCTTGGTGCTCTTATAAATATATGAATTCAGGACCAGGAAATGCTTCTGGATGTTTTATACACGAAAAACATCATCAGGCTAATTTACCCCGTTTTGCTGGTTGGTGGGGACATAATAAGGAAAGAAGATTTAAAATGGAACCTCATTTTGATCCTATTCTTGGAGCAGATGGTTGGCAAGTAAGTAATTTGCCCGTATTATCCTTAGCACCCTATCTAGCTTCCGTTGAAATCTTTGCCGAAGTAGGAATGGAAAAATTAATAAAAAAACGTAACCAATTAACTGCTTATTTAGAATTTATCCTGCGTGAAATTAGTCAAAATATCCCAGGAACCCAATTTGAAATAATTACACCAAACAACCCAAAAGAAAGAGCATGCCAATTGTCAGTCTATTTACACGGACAAGGGAGAAACCTTTTTGATTATTTAATGGCTAATGGCGTAATTGCTGATTGGCGCGAACCTAATGTAATCCGGTTGGCACCTGCACCTTTCTATTGTTCATACGAAGACATGTATAGATTTGGTGAAATTCTAATTCAATTTTTAAAATAATAGGTTGTTTATGAATTGTCTCTAGAGAGTTCATTTCAACAAAAATTGATTATATATGAAGAAAGAATTGTATCCTATTGTGTTATTGATGTTCAGTAGTGTATTTTTAAATGCACAAACAACAAACAAAGAGAAAATAGCATTAGACTTTATTCATGGTAAAGCCAATAGTAATGAGCGGAAAACGCGAGAAGAATTTAAATTAAAAAATGTAAGAAAAGGAAAATCAGGAGAAACCCTACGTTTTCAGCAAGAATTAAAAGGAATCCCTGTATTTGGAGCGGAATATGTAGTAAACTTTGATAACGACGAAAAAATAGCCTTTTCAACAAATAGTTATGACGCTACAGTAGAAAAAAATTAATGTAACCCCAACTCTAGATACAGAAACAGCTTTAAAAAAAGCAAAGAAAACCCTAGAAGCTAAAGGAAATTTACATTTTGAAGAATCTAAACTTTTTGTTTATAATCTTACGAAGCCCACTAGATTAGCTTATAAAATTAACCTCCAATACGATGATAAACCAGGAGATTGGGAAATATTTGTTGATGCTCATACAGGGGAAATCATAAGTTTAAAAGATGTAGCGGTTTATCACCATAAAAAGAGACCCCAAACACTAAAAAAATAAATGAATCTAAAATACCATACGCTTTTAGAAGCGGAAGAGCCATGGTGTTTAATCCTGATCCCCTTTCAGTTGGTAGAAATACCTATGGAGTAGGAGATTATATAGATAATGGAGATAATACAAATGAAAGTTTAAATAATGCAAGAGTTAACGTTGAATTACCAGAAATAAGTTTTGCTTCTGGTAATTATAGACTAAAAAGTTCTTATTGTGATATTGGAGATTTTGAACAACCCAAAAATGGATTTTTCGAACAAAAATCTAATTTTTTTAATTTCACACGTGATCAAGAAGGGTTTGAAGCTGTTAATGCCTTCTATCATATAGATAAAAACTTAAGATATATACGAAATACTTTAGGAATTGTCTGTGTGCCAAGAAAAAATAATGGCTTAGTTATTTTTGATCCTCATGGAGATACTTCCCATTATTTAGAATCTTCTGAGAAGATAGCTCTAGGAATAAACGAAATAGATGGAGGAGAAGATGCAGACATTATTTTACATGAGTTAGGACACGGGATACATCATTGGATTACAGGAGGACGTAGTTCATTCGTTGAAGGTCTTGGAGAAGGATGTGGCGATTATTGGGCACAATCATATAGTAGAAGCTTAAATCAATGGTTACCAACAGATCAAGAATATCATTTTTTATTTAATTGGGACGGACATAACGAATATTGGGAAGGAAGAACAACAAATTATCCTGAAAAATATCCTCAAGGATTAAAAGGAGCTATTCATACAGATGGTCAAATTTGGGCTACAGCATTGATGAAAATTTATGATATAATAGGAAGAAAAAAAAACAGATACTGCTTTTTTGGAAGGACTAGCTTTAACAAATTCTGCATCAGGTCAGGCACAAGCTGCTAACGCATTTCGTCAAGCCGCAATAAATATGAATTACCCATGTTCTGATATTGATACTATAACAAGAATCTTCAATGATACAGGTTATGGACTAAGAAATGTACCATTTACATTAAATGTACCAGCTAATAAAAAAGAGCAGACAGGAGGAGGAAATGTTTTTGTGTTACCTGATTATAGATTACAATGCAATGCAATAGTTGCTGGTTGCGATGCTGTTTTAACACAAAATCCTTTACCCAACACAAACGTAGCTCCAGGAAATCATATAATTACTATTACGGCAGTTTCCCCTTCAAATGGAATGGCAGCAATAAATAAGACATTTAATTTAACAGTTGAAAGTAGTTTATCTAATGATCAATTTGTTAAACTTGAATTTAGTATTTCTCCTAATCCAGCAAATAACACCATTACACTTAGTGGAGAAGAATTAATAAACAAAAAAATGGAAATATTTAACATTTTAGGACAAAAAATCATAAGCAAAGAAATGTTATCTAATGAAAACTCAGTAGACATATCATCATTAAATAAAGGCGTTTATTTTGTAAAGTTTCAAGGAACAAATGGAACTAAAAAATTTATAAAAAAATAATTTAATCCAACAAAATAAACTGTATAAACAAAAAACGGTTAAAAGAAAAAAATAATAAATCCGCATACCTATTGAACATTTCTCTTTGTTTATCACATCAAGATGATATTTAAAAGAAGAATTATTACCTTTGTTAACAGATTAAGAAAAATAACAAAAGGACTTTTAAAACGTATGAAATAATTAAAACGAAAAGCTTTATTTTTTCTATTCTTTAATCTTTCGTATTTCAATCTAAAAAATATGACAAAACAACAAATTATAGCCAATTTTGATCCATCGCAACCAGGATTAGCAGATGCTACCATTTTTGGTTTACCTTTTTCATCAGAAGATTCCGAAATTATAGTAATTCCTGTGCCTTGGGAAGTAACCGTAAGTTATGGAGCAGGTGCCTCCGAAGGACCTGATGCGGTTATGGATGCTTCCTTTCAAGTAGATTTAAATCACCAAGACTTTCCCGAACTTTGGAAATTAGGAATTTATATGGATGATGCACCTAAACATTGGAAATCTAATTCTGATAAATATAAATCATTAGCACAACCCATAATTGAAGCTTTAGAAGCAGGTGAAGATATAGAAACCTTTCCTGTCCTACAATCAGACTTGGATAAGATAAATAAAGCCTGTAGAGAATTGCATACAGAAGTAAAAGAAAAAGTACTTTCTTGGATGTCTAAAGGAAAGAAAGTAGTACTTTTAGGAGGAGATCATTCTACACCTCTTGGTTATTATGAAGCACTTGCCTCTAAATATGAAGAATACGGCATCTTACATTTAGATGCACACATGGATTTACGTATAGCCTACGAAGGTTTTACCTATTCACATGCGTCTATCATGTATAATGCTTTACAAATCCCACAAATTTCTAAAATTGTACAAGTTGGTATCCGTGATTTTTGTGAACAAGAAGTAGAAGTTGTTCATAAATCAAAAGGTCGTGTTTTAGTACATACAGATGCTGATCTAAAAACTGAAACATTTGAAGGTAAAACTTGGTCACAACAATGTGATGCCATTATTTCATCACTACCTCAAAAAGTGTGTATCTCATTTGATATAGACGGAATGTACCCATGGTATTGTCCTAATACAGGAACACCCGTTCCTGGTGGTTTTTCTTTTGAGCAGGCAACGTATTTATTCAATAAATTAGCAGAAAGTGGAAAAGAAATTATAGGTTTTGATCTAGTAGAAGTAGCCCCAGGTGAAGATGATTGGGATGGTAACGTAGGAGCGCGTATGTTATTTCACATGTGCGGTGTGTTAGCTAAAAACAACGGAATGAATACAGGAAACCGTATTGCTTTTCCTAGAAAATAATAAAAATCATTTCTTGACTTAAGACGAGCAAATTTGCTCGTCTTTTTTTATCTTTGATAAAATCATTATAAATAAGAAAGAACCTTTCTAAAATCATTTAACCTGAATAAGTAAAAAATAAATGAAAAAGAGATAGGTAAATGAACCATAATGAATTAAAACTTATACAGATGAAATTAGTAAAAAAATACTGATAACCTTATTAGGAATAATCTTGATATTAGCTATCTCTATTTATGCATATTTGTATAGCACAAAACCAAAATATGAAGGCGAATTAACTATAAAAAATATTAGTAAGGAAACAGAAGTATTCTTTGATGAATACGGAATACCTCATATTTATGCTTCCAATGAAAAAGATGCTTTAACCGTGTTAGGTTATGTACACGCCCAAGAACGTTTATGGCAAATGGAGTTGTTACGTCGTATTGCACCAGGTAAATTGTCTGAAATTTTTGGTTCAAAAGCATTAGATAATGATAAATTATTCTTAGCGTTAGGAATAGATGAAAATTCAGAAAAAGCAATTGCCAAACTAGATAAAAAAAATAAAACATATAAACTGGCAATGGCCTACTTAGATGGTATCAACCAATATTTAGAAAAAGGAGGAACACCTATTGAGTTTACTCTATTAGGCATCAAGAAAAAACCTTTTACTCTAAAAGATGTATATAATACAATGGGATATATGGCATTTAGTTTCGCATGTGCTCAGCGTACAGATCCGTTAATGACTGATTTAAAAAATAAATTAGGAAACACTTATATGAAAGAATTAGGGATTGATTTGTCATATAATTCAACCCAAATAAATTCAAATAATAACAAAACTACAGAAACTTATGTAGCAGCATCAAAAGCAGTAGCCGATTTATTAGATAGTTCCCCCTTTCCGCCGTTTATAGGCAGTAATGCTTGGATTGTGGGTTCCAAAAAAGTACTTCGGGAAAAGTATTATTTGCTAACGACCCACATATCTCTTATTCACAACCAGGAACTTGGTATGAAGCCCATATAGACTCTCCAGAACAAGAAATTTATGGTTATTATTTAGCAGGAGTACCTTTTCCATTATTAGGACATAATCATCAATATGCTTATGGATTGACAATGTTTGAAAATGATGATGCAGATTTTTATCAAGAAGAAATAAACCCTAATAATAGTAATCAATATAAAGATACAGATAACTACAAAGAATTTATAATTCGTAAAAAAGAAATAAAAATAAAAGATAGCACAACAATTTCCTTAACAATTAAAGAGGGTAAACACGGTCCCGTTATGAATGGAATATTAAAAGATTTTAATCCTAAACAACCCGTATCTTTCTATTGGATTTACACTCAACAAGAAAATAAAATTTTAGATGCCATTTATACCCTAAGCCATGCTAAAAATTTAAATGAATTTCGTAAAGGAATTTCATATATAAGCGCTCCAGGACTCAATGTAATGTATGCTGATAAACAAAATAATTTTGCATGGCAAACTTCAGGAAAATTATATAAAATAAAAAAAGGATTAAATCCAAATTATATTTTAAATGGAGCTAACGGAATAGACGATAAACTTCAATTTTTAGAATTTAATAAAAACCCAAGGGCAATTAACCCCTCTTGGAATTACGTCTATTCAGCAAATAATATGACACATAAAATTGATGATTATTCTTATCCTGGATATTATTTACCCGAAGACAGAGCGAAAAGAATTGTTTCATTATTAGAATCTAAACAGAAATGGTCAAAAGAAGATTTTAAAAAAATGATTTATGATGACACATCTATAGTAAGCGCACAAGTAGCCCATAATTTTAGTAATTGGCTTGATGTCTCTCAATTAAACTCTACAGAAAAAAAAGCCTTAGACATATTAAAAAATTGGAAAGGAAGTAACAAAACCCAAGAAGTTCCACCTACTATTTACAACAAGTGGTTGTATTTTTATTTAAAATCTACTTTTCAAGACGAAATGGGAGAATTAGGATTCAAACAATTTTTAAAAACCCACGTGATGAAACAGTGTATTGATAAACAAAGTAGGATAACCAATTCTTTATGGTGGGATAATATAAAAACTAAAAATATTAAAGAGAACCGATCAACTATCTTAACACAATCATTTAAAGAAACCATTAACCATTTAACAAATCAACTTGGAACAGATGTTAATAGCTGGACATGGGGTAAGGTACATCAAGTAGAATACAAACACCCAATAGGATCATTAGCCATATTCCGTCCATTCCTTAACGTCGGAATATTTGAAGCACCAGGAAGTAACGAAGTAATTAACAATGTAATGTTTTATTATACAGATGAAAACCATTACGAGATTTCTGCTGGACCATCTACCAGAAGAATTATAGATTTTAGCGATATAGAAAATTCAATTAGCATTTTACCAACAGGACAATCAGGAAACCCGATGAGCAAGCATTACAAAGATCAAGCTCAAATGTATATAGACGGACAATTTCGAAAAATGAAGATGAATAAGAAAGAAATTCAAACCACATCAACCAAATTATTATTCAAAATAAAATAAATTATATTGACTCTCATTCTAATCATAGGATCAGAAAAAGAAAACAATAATTGAAAATAAAAAACATAAATTTGCACAACTGCTTATAAAATTATAAATGCAAACACCTCAAAAAATTGCTGTAGTAGGTTCTGGCTTAGTTGGGACATTATTGGCAATCTATCTAAAAAAAAAGGGACATACTGTTCATGTATTAGATCGTAGCCCAGATATTAGAACCGTGGAGTTCTCAGGACGTTCAATTAATTTAGTAATGTCAAATAGAGGCTGGAAAGCTTTAAAAAATATTGGTATAGAGGAAGAAATACAAAAAATAGGAATACCAGTAGATAAAAGAGCCATCCATTTACAAGATGGAAAACTTAATTATCAATATTACGGAAAAGATGGAGAAGCCATTTTTTCCCTTTCAAGAGGAGTCTTAAATCGTAAAATGATTGACTTAGCAGAAAAAGAGGGAGTCCAATTTAAATTTGAACATAAAATTTGGGATGTCTCTCTAGCGGATGCAACACTGTATATAGGAGAAACAGAACGAGGTGATTGGCAAGAATTAAAATATGATAAAGTTTTTGGTGCAGATGGTGCGTTCTCTCGTATTCGTCATCGTATGCAGCGTCAAAGCATGTTTGATTATGCTCAAGAATTTATGAAGTTAGGCTATAAAGAACTACATATACCCGCAAATTCAGATGGAACACATAAAATTGATAAAAACTCCCTACATATATGGCCTCGTGGACAGTTTATGCTGATGGCATTAGCCAATTTAGATGGAAGTTTCACATGTACGCTATTTATGCCTTTTGAAGGAGAAAATTCATTTCAATCCTTAACGGAAGAAAAAAAATTAGTCGACTTTTTTGCCAAATATTTCCCCGATACAAAAGAAGTCATCCCTGATTTAGTAGAAGACTTCTTCAAAAATCCAACTAGTTATCTTGTAATGATGAAATGTTTTCCTTGGACTTACAAAGATAAAGTAGCCTTAATAGGAGATTCTGCCCATGCCATCGTGCCTTTTTACGGACAAGGAATGAATGTAGGATTCGAAGATATAACAATTTTAGCAGAAATGATTGCTAAATATGGAGATGATTGGAAAACAATATTCGAAGAATATCAAAATGAAAGAAAACCAAATGCAGACGCTATAGCAGAATTATCTCTTCGGAATTTTATAGAAATGAGTACTAAAACAGCTGACGAAAAATTTTTACTACAAAAGAAAATAGAAAAATGGTTTTCAGATAAACATCCAGACAAATGGTTACCATTATATAGTAGAGTAACCTTTAGTACACACCCTTATTCAGAAGCATTAGCATTAGGCGATTTACAAAATAAAATAATGGAAGAGATAATGTCTATACCCGATATTGAAAGTAAATGGAATACAGAAGAAGTAGAACAAAAAATAATTTTCTTGTTAAATACGTAAGAAAATTATTTTTTTAGAATTAGTTAAAGAAGTTTTTTAAAAAAGAAATATTTAAACAGGTATTCTAATCGCTTCTCTGACAGGATACCACTCTTTCTCGATCAGAGTATAATAATAAAACAAAGTAATCTTTTAGGAAAGCCTCTTTCAGTTTTTAATAAAATTAGCTTAAATAACAAAACATCTACAAAATATTTTTTCAAAAATTAATGCTCACGCAATTTTAGAAGAAAAGTATTTTCTAGATAAGATTTCTCTTTAGATAAATACAATGAAAATGAAGAAAGAGGCTGTCCTAAAAGTAATAAATCAACAACAAGATTGCGATTTTTTTGAACAGCCTATTTATGTTTTATTTAAAGGTCATTTTTATTTCGATTCAAACAAAAATAAATAAAAATTTTACAGAATATTTTAAGATTTACCATTCATATTAAAATCATTTACAAACAAATTAATGCTGTTTTACATTAGACTTTGTGATGATATGAAAAACAACTACTTTTTATCTTCAGATCTTTTTATCTGTAATAAAATTTTATTAGATAATTAGATCTAAAAACCTCTTTAGATCTCATAACTAATATTCAAAAAAAAATATAAAATTGCCCTTATTTATCTTCTCGATGCACTTTCTCCATTGAAAAAGCAGGCTTACAAATAGCAATATACTCACAAGGCTCTTGAAAAGGATTAGAATATTGAACCCGTATGTTTTTTTCAATTTTAATAGATTGTCCAGCTTCTAAGACAATAGTTTCATTTTCAATAATAAATTGTTTTTTTCCAGAAATAATATAAGTATATTCCTCAAAATCAGGTTTTTGAAAAGGTTCACTCCAACCAGGAGGAGCTATCATGTGTGCAATTGAAATTTCAGCATTATGAGTTGCTATTAATCCATGATGCTCTTCAATTATTTTACCATCTGTAGTAGGAACAACAAACGGATTTTTTTGTATTAAAAATTTTTCTTTCCCATAATTTGAATTTTATTTAGTATTTCATTACACAAAGATTCACTTCTTAAAAATGAAATATACGGCAAGTACTAAAAAACACATACCTATTAAATGATTCCATCGAAAACTTTCATTCTTAAAAAAAAAGAACGAAAAAAGCACAAAAATAATTAAGGTTATAACCTCTTGAATTACCTTTAGTTGAAGCAAACTAAAAGGACCTCCATTCCCTTGAAAGCCAATTCTGTTAGCAGGTACTTGAAAAAAATATTCAAATAAAGCCATTCCCCAACTAATTAATATAATACTGATTAATCCTGCGTTTTCAAACCATTTTAATTCCTTAAATTTTAAGTGACCATACCAAGCCAACGTCATAAAGATGTTCGAAAGTATAAGCAAACCTATTGTAATATATCCTTTCATAAAAGTTGATCTATAATGCTAATTAAATTATAAGTTATTGATGTAATTCTAAATTAATTAAAAGTAAACAGTCACATTTTTAGTTTATCCCAAATTAAACAACAAATTTATTTTAAAATCAAACAATTTGATAAATTCAAAAGTTTTGGAAACCTTTAGAATAAAGAACTATTTGATCGATAAAATAAATTTTTATTCAGAATAACTTGGGTTAAAAAATATTATTTCTTTAGAACCTTCATCAAAACATTAAAAGCACCTCTTATAAAAGTAGCACTTGTTACGACTTTTAATACTGATTTAGCAACAACTTCCCCTATGTTGGAGTCCTTATTAGATGACGTTTTTTCTTTTTCAATGACCTCCTCTGTAATAGTTTCTAACTTTTGAGTCAAAATTTCATACGCACTTTCCCGATCAATTTCCTCTGAATACTTTTCAACTAATTTTGATTTAGAATTAATTTCTTTAATTTCCTCGTTACTCAATACATCCATTCGGCTTTCAGGAGCACGCAACATACAGGCAACTAAAGGTGTAGGGATACCTTTTTCATTTAAGGCGGTTATAAGAGCTTCGCCTATTCCTAATGAAGTAATCACTTCATCTGTTTGATAATATTTAGATTCTGGATAATTTTCAGATGTTTGCTTAATAGCTTGACGATCATTAGCTGTAAAAGCTCTTAGTGCATGTTGGATTTTTAATCCTAATTGAGCCAAAACACCTTTAGGAATATCAGTAGGGTTTTGCGTAATAAAATAAATCCCAACACCTTTTGAACGAATTAATTTTATGATGGTTTCTATCTGATCTAATAAAGTTTTGCTCGCTTCATTAAATAAAAGATGCGCTTCGTCTATAAAAACCACTAATTCAGGTTGTTCAATATCTCCTTTTTCGGGCATATTATTATAGATTTCAGCTAAAAGATTCATCATAAATGTCGAGAAAAGTTTAGGCTTGTCCTGAATATCATTCAAACGAACAATATTAATGTACCCTAAACCTTCTTCGTTGATACGCATCAAATCATCAATTTCAAAAGATTTTTCACCAAAGAAAATATCAGCTCCTTGCTGCTCTAACTCTATAATTTTACGAAGAATAGTACCTGTAGTTGCAGCAGATATTTTACCATATTCTTTTGCTATTTCCTCTTTTCCTTCCTCCGTAATAAAATTCATGACCTTTTTTATATCTTTCAAATCTAATAAAGCCATTTTTTTATCATCACAATATTTAAAGATGACCGATATAACTCCTGTTTGAGTTTCATTTAAATCTAAAATTCTAGAAAATAAAACAGGACCAAATTCCGAAACAGTAGCTCGTAGCCGAACACCTTCTTGTGTAGAAAGAGTTAATAATTCTACGGGAAATGCTTTTGGATCAAAAGGAATGTTAATTTTATCATGTCGTTCCTTAATAAAATCTTTTAGTTCCCCCTTTTTGCAATTCCAGAAAAATCCCCTTTTATGTCCATCATTAAAACAGGAATGCCATTTTGGGATAATTGTTCAGATAAAAGCTGTATGGTTTTCGTTTTTCCAGTGCCTGTTGCACCCGCTATCAAACCATGTCTATTTAGAGTTTTTAAAGGAATATTTACCGGAATAGGATAAGATTCTTTGTCTAAAATAGATCCTCCAAGAGTAATATATCCTCCTTTACACTGATAACCATTTGTAATATCTTCTTTGAAATTGTCTAAAACACTCATAATTGAACTATTAATACAGTGCAAGTTATTCTTTTTTTTACATCAAAAGTCAATGTGATAGACTTTTTTAAACTCTTTGTTTATATCTATTTATTAAGAAATAAGTGTTTTTTTTTGAATTTTTATTATAAAGTTTAATTTTTGAAAAATATTTAAAAAATAGATAATATTACTGATTATTATTTAAAAACTGGTTTTTTTGTGCTTATTTGATGAATTATTGTTATTATTTCGCTCTTTTATTTGATGAAATGTAAGTTGATGAGAACTTAGAAAAGTAAAAAAAGTTTTTTTATATCAGCTAAAAAATTAAATTTGCCTCCATTATTACTCAAAAATAATACGAGATTTAATTAATCAATTAGAAAAATTTAAATTTTAAAAAAATGGCAAACAACGTTAATGTAAAAAAGAAGAGAAATCTAAAGGTGGTGCTTCATTCTCAGGAATCATTATTCTTGCATGTATTGCAGTAGGTGTTTTTGTGTGGAAATTTATAATGGGAGCTTCTGGAAACTTTGAAGGAGGTAATTCAGAAACAGGTCACCCTCATAACTTTTTAGGAACAGTTTATAAAGGAGGTTTCATCGTACCAGTATTATTAGGAATGTTACTAATGGTGGTTGTTTTCTCTTTCGAGCGTTTAATGGTTATTTCCAAAGCTGCAGGTAAAGGAAATTTAGATGCTTTCATGAAAAATGTACAAGCTAGTGTTAACCAAGGTGACATTAACGGAGCTATTGAAGCTTGTGACAAACAACAAGGTTCTGTTGCTAATGCAATCAAAGCAGGTTTAGTAAAATATAACCAAGTAAAAGCAGAAGGATTTACTTCTGAAGAAGCTACTGAAACAATTCATAAAGAAATTGAAGAAGTTACAGCTTTAGAAATGCCAATGTTAGAAAAAAACATGACTATCATCTCTACTATGGTTGCTTTAGGTACCCTAGGAGGATTATTAGGTACTGTATCAGGTATGATTAAAGCGTTTAGTGCTTTGGCTACTTCTGGTACTCCTGACCAAGCCGCTTTAGCAGTAGGTATCTCTGAGGCTCTTATCAATACAGCAACTGGTATCTCTACCTCTGCCTTAGCAATTGTAACTTATAACTATTTTACTTCTAAAATTGATACTTTAACATATTCAATTGATGAAGCAGCTAATACTATCGTTAATACTTACAGAAGATTTAAAGGTTCTTTAAAATAATTTAAAGACATAATAAAAAATAATTATGGCAAAAGGAAAATCACGTAAATCAGCAGGAGCAATCGACATGACAGCAATGTGTGACGTAGCCTTCCTATTGCTTACGTTCTTTATACTTACTGCTACAGCTAAACAACCAGAACCCTTACAGGTAGATACACCTAACTCTACGGTGCAAACTAAATTACCTGAAACTGGTTTAGTAACCTTAACAGTAGGTAAAGGTAAAGTGTTCATAGGTATGAAAGATCGTGAAATCCGTTTAAGATCCTTAGAATTAATGGGACAAGAATACGGAATAAACTTTACCGATGCAGAAAAACAACGTTTTTCTTTAATTGATGGTTTCGGAGTGCCAATGGGGAATTTAAAACAAATCATTGCTATGTCAAGTTCTGACAGAAACAAAGAAGGTTTACAACCAGGTGTACCAATGGATTCTATAGATGAAAAGAAAGATGAATTGGCTAGATGGATATTTAATGCTCGTTCAGCTAGTGCTGAGTTGAGAAACGAGGACTTAAAATTTGCAATCAAAGGAGATGCTAAATTAGAGTACCCAGCTATCAAAAGAGTAATGGATGTATTACAGAAACAAGATGTAAATAGTTTTAATCTTGTAACTGGTTTACGTAGTAGTGATTTCTAATATAATATAAGAAAAAGAAATGGCAGAATTAAACGACTCCGGTGGAGGTGGCAAAAAAGAAGGTGGTAAGGTAAGAAGTAAAAAATCTAATGCAAAAGTAGATTTAACAGCCATGGTGGACTTAGCTTTCTTATTAATTACTTTCTTCATGTTGACTACGTCATTGTCTAAACCTCAGTCTATGAACTTAGGAATGCCGGATAAAAATGATAAGCCTGAAGAAAAAAAGGATAATATTGAAGTAGCTGATGATCGTACAATGACGGTTTTATTAGGTGAAAATAATAAAATTAAATGGTACTACGGTAGAATAGATGCACCTTTTGAAGGTCCTAAAGAAGCTACTTACGGAAAAGCAGGTATTCGTCAAGAAATTGCTAAAAAAGTACAGTCAGTTCCAGCAAAATACAATGACCCGACAAAAGGATTGATTGTAATCATCAAAATGGATAAAAAAGCTAACTATAGAAATATGGTAGACATCCTAGATGAGATGGCAATATGTAAAGTGCCAACTTATGCAGTAGTAGATATTACCCCGCAAGAGAAGGCTATATTAAAAAAGTAATTAACTAAATTCTAATAATTGAAGCATGAAATTAGATTTATATAAATCGCAATGGTTAGAGTTAGTTTTTGAAGGGCGTAACAAGAAGTATGGTGCTTATGAGTTACGTAAAGAAAATCCTAAAACATCATTGAGAGCATTAATCATCGGAGGTTCTTTCTTTGCGTTAGCAGTAGCATCTCCCTTGCTTATAAGTATGATCCCAAAAGGTGAGGATGATACCACTTTAGATGAAAAAGTAGTATTGGTGGATATGACTAAACCAAAAGAAAATACACCACCACCGCCGCCACCTGAAAAAAAACCTGAACCACCAAAACCTAAGGTAGATGAAGTAAAATTTGTCGAACCTAAAGTCGTGGAGGCTAAAAAGGTAACAGAAGAAATTAAAACCATTGAAGAGTTAAAAGATAAGAACATTGCAGAAAAAGACCAAAAAGGAGATAAAGATGCACAAGTTCAAATTGATGCTCCAACAGGTAATAACGATGAAGTTGTAAAAGTAGTAGAAGAAGACAACCAAGTCTATAGTGCTGCGGGTATTGAAGCACAACCTGAATTTCCAGGAGGAAATGAAGGATTCATGAAATACGTACAACGTAATTACCGTACTCCAGAGGTTGATACTGATTTAAAAGGAAGAGTTTTTGTTGAATTCGTAGTAGAAAAAGATGGAAGCTTAACAGATATTAAAGTAGTCAGAGACTTAGGATATGGAACGGGAGCGGAAGCTATTCGTATGCTAAAGAGTGCTCCTAAATGGAGACCAGGTGAGCAAAACGGTAAAAAAATCCGTGTAAGATATAGTTTGCCAATCTTACTAGATATTAGAGCTGAATAGATGAATATAAAATATTCCAATAAGCAAGAGAAGAAATCGCTCCAAGAGCGGTTTCTTCTTGTTTTAGGTATCCTCTTTTTTTGTATTTATTTATGTATGGGGTTAATGATACTGTTTTGGGATCACTTAATAGATCGCCTCCCATTATCAACAGGCTATCGTATAACTCTAGGAATAGCAATTATTATATATGCTTTTTTTTCGTTTTATACGTTATTTTAGAAAATAATCTTATTTGAATTTTTATTCTCTTAAAATTATCTCAAAAAAGAATACTTTTTCAGAATAACAAAAAGCTGTTAAAAAGAATAGCATATCACCATAATCCCAAAAAAAACGAAAGGATATGCAATTTAAAGAACTAAAAATATGAGTATTGATTAAATACAAAATGATTAAAAAAATATGCCATTCGTAATTTGTAATAAATAAAACTTAAACACATGAAATTAAAACACTTAGTTCTAGGTTTATTACTTACTGCTGTTTTTTTGTTAGTTGCTACTTTGGTAATAAAGATGAAAAAGAAACCATACTAACAGGTACAGCCACTATATTAGTAGATGAAACCGTTTTTCCATTAGTAGAAGATCATCAGATGATTTTTGAAAATCAATACCAAGCAAAAATTAAATTAATACCAAAACCAGAAAAAGAAATAATTAAACTTTTATCAGAAGGCAAAAATAATTTAGCAATTTTAACACGTGAATTAACTCTAGGTGAAACAAAAAAAGTTGCTAAAAATAATATTAAAGGAAAAATAACCGATTTTGCAATAGACGGTATAGCATTTATTGGACATCCTTCTAATTCAAATTTCAAAATAGAAGAAACAGAATTAGTTAATTTTTTAAATGGGAAACCATCAAAAATTAAAAAATTGATTTTTGATAACGCTAATTCAAGTACAGTTAGATATTTAATGGAATTTGCTAAAGTAAAAAATCTACCCAAGGATAATATTTTCGCTCTTTCAACAAATAATGAGGTAATTACTTTCATATCCAAAACACCAGATGCAATAGGAGTTGTTGGGATAAACTGGATAACACAACCAATGCCTGATTTTCAAAAAACAGTAGAAAATATTAAGGTTTTGGAATTAAAAACTAAGAATGGTACATTTGTTACCCCAAGCCAAGATTTATTAGCTTCTGGTAACTATCCTTATAGTCGAAAAATAAAAATATTAAATTATCAAGGAACCACAGGTTTAGGCATGGGATTTGCTTCATTTATAGCAGGAGAATTAGGACAACGAATAGTATTAAAATCAGGATTAGTTCCCGTTAGAATGCCTAGTAGAAATATAATAATCCGAAAAGAAGTAGAAGAAAAAGAAAAAAATAATTAATTGTGAAAGAAATGAATAAAATAAAAATTTTTAGTACGGCTTTTTTTGCAATAAGCACAGGAGTTTTTGCACAAGACATAGAAAGCGCTAAAAAGGCAATTGATGCAGAACAATATGAAAAGGCAAAATCAATATTAAAAGCCGTTGTTAAATCAAATCCAGAAAATGGTAAAGCAGCTTTTTTATTAGGAAATGTTTATTTACGTCAAACATATCAAGACTCAGCAAAAGCTGTTTTTCAATCGGCTTTGACTAAAAAAGAAGGAGGTATGTTAAATTATATTGGTTTAGGTCAGATTGATCTAGATAATACTAATATCCAAGCAGCTCAATTTAATTTTGATCAAGCTACAGCTAATATGAAAAAGAAAGATTTAGAGCAATTTGTTCATATTGGTAAAGCTTATACTAATTCAATAAACCCTAATTATACTAAGGCTATTGAAGTATTAAATAAGGCAAAGGCAATTAATATGAATGACGCACAAACTTTATTAGCTCTAGGTGATGCCTATTATGGGTTAAAAAGCCAAAATGAAGCATATGCAGCATATAGAGGAGCGTATGAAGCAGATAATAGCTTGTTGAGAGCTAAAATGCAATTGGGCGTTTTATTAAAAGGAGCTAAAGCATTTAATGAAGCAAAAGCAGCCATAGATGAAGTATTAGCTATTAATACATCGTATGGTCCAGCTTATAGAGAACTAGCAGAAATCTATTTTGGATGGGCACTACAACAAAACGATAAAGCAAAATTTAAAGAATATACAGATAAATCTTTAGAATATTATGAAAAATATATGAGCTTAACAGACTATTCATTAGCCTCTCGTATGCGTCACGCAGATTTTCTTGTAATAGCTAAAGATTATAAAGCTTTAGAAAAAGAAGCAAATGAAATGGCTAAAATGGATAAAGTTAATCCTAAAATTTTTCGTTATTTAGGCTATTCAGCTTATGAAAACGAAAATATAGACTCAGCAGTTGACGCTTTGACCACATTTACCACAAACCCATCTAGTAGATTGATTGCTATTGACTATCTATATCTAGGAATGGCTCAATTAAAAAAAGCAATACCAGTTGTTGCTGATGGAGTTAAACCCAATGTTGATGAAGCTTTATACACACAAGCATTACTTAATTTAAATAAAGCAGTCGAGCTTGATAAATCAATGTCAGAAAGATTAAATGAGATAGGAAAAATCTATTTTGATAGAAAATTATATAAATATGCTTCCAGGAGTGTACGAAGTAGCAATTAATAATACAAGCTCTAAAAATTATTTATATGATAATTTCTTCTTAGGATATTCATTATATTTTCATAATGTGGCAGAAGGAGTAAAAGGATATGATACAACGCAATTGCAAAAAGCAGATAAAGCATTTGCAGCAGTAATAGTAAAATCACCAACAACACAAGATGCACATATATATAGAGCACGTGTAAATGCTTTATTAACAGATCCAAATGCTAAAAATCAAATGGTCGCTAGCTATGATGAGTTTGCCAAAATAGTTTTGAATAAAGGAGGAGATCTAATAGAAAAAAATAAGGCAAAATTAATTGAATCTTACAACGAAATAGCTCGTTTTTATATAAAAACAGATAAAGTAAAAGCAAATGAATATATTGCCAAATCATTAGCATTAGATCCAGCAGATGCAGATGCTATAAATATTAAAAAAGTATTGCCAAATAATTGTTATTTGGATATCACAATAAAAAACCGACAATTTAAAAATAGTTGTCGGTTTTTTTATTAGAGATAACCTATTAAATTTATGTATATTTGCAACCCTCTTTTTTAGAAAATAATTATGTTGAGTAAAGAAATACAGTTAGCTGTAAATAAAGGAGATATGCTTCCTTTGATGGAAGAGTTTTATACAATACAAGGCGAGGGAGCCTACACAGGTACTGCCGCCTATTTTGTGAGAATTGGCGGTTGTGATGTAGGCTGTCATTGGTGTGATGTCAAAGAAAGTTGGAATGCGGAATTACATCCTCCAACTCAAACTTCAATAATAGTTGAAAATGCAAAAAAATATGCAAATACCGTTGTCGTTACAGGAGGAGAACCATTAACCTGGAATATGGAACCTCTGACGAGAAAATTAAAACAAGCAGGACTCCGTGTACATATCGAAACATCAGGAGCCTATCCCGTTACAGGGCAATGGGATTGGTTTTGTCTATCTCCTAAAAAAACAAAATTACCTGTTCAAGAAGCCTACGATAAAGCACATGAACTTAAGATTATAATTTATAATAAACACGATTTTCTCTTTGCAGAAGAACAAGCTCTAAGAACAAATCCTAATGCCAAATTATACTTACAACCAGAATGGAGTAAGAAAGAAGAAGTGTTAAATCTTATAATAGACTATGTAATGAAAAATCCAAAATGGAAAATTTCATTACAAACACATAAATATTTAAATATTCCGTAATTATTTTGTTTTAAAATTAATTAGTATTTGGGAATTTAATAAAACAATTATATTTTTGTCATCAAAAGGTTCTGTTTTTTTATTACAACAAAAAAACAGAAATCCTAAATGATTTTGATCCTGTCATTTCTTTACTTAGTTACTTTATTATAGCCAATCTGAGATAGGTTTAAACGTAAGGTATAAAGAAAGTAAATTGTATAATGTTAATAATCAAATTTCTCCAACTATCGAAAAGATAAACCAAACAAAGAGTTGCCATTTTCGAACAGATCTGAGAAAAATGTAATGAAATATTAATCCCAAAAACTATTACTATGAAGAAATTAATCTTATTTATTATTCTCTGGTTTTGTCAAATAACATTGGCTCAATCTCCCTCAAATGGTACAGCTAAATCCGCTCCAATACCATTTGATAATGTAGAAAATCAACCTATTTTTCCAGGAGGAAACAATGAACTAATGAAGTTTATAGGAAAGAACTTTTCACCACCAAGTGATGAAAATTTTACAGGAGGAGTTCTTCAAGTCACTTTTATAATCGAAACAAATGGAAGTATTTCAGATATTAAAGTAATCAATGATTTGGGATATGGAACAGCACAAGAAATAATAAGAGTGCTTCAAACATGTCCTAAATGGACACCTGGAGACCAAGATGGAAAACCTGTTCGGGTCTTGTTTAATTTATCAGTCACAATTAGGGTGTAAAAAAGTTACTCGAATAAACAAAATTTTTAATATAAAGCCTTTAATTTAACAATCATAAGATATTTCTTAGTTGCTTATTTTGTTTAATCCCATTTAAACTTAAAATATACTGGATTAAAAAATAAAGTTCTCGATACGTTTTTTCATTTTAAAAACAACTCGAACAAATAGTTGAGTATATAATTGAAATCATCGTTAGTTTGAACGCGAAACGTATCGAGAACCAACACTAATTTTTATTGCTTTTGTAGATGTACTATTTTTAAAAAGAAAATTCAAAGTTTAAATGGTATCTTATTTCTAAAGGATATGAAATTCTTGTATTTAGTATTTTTTTGATTATGATAAGTTAAAAAATTTATTCTTTTAAAAATATTGCGGTACTTGTTTTCCCTTTTTGGTCTTCTATTTTTATATTGTAAATTCCATTTTTTAATCTATTTATATTCTCTTGTTTTAGGTTGCCAGAAAAAACTTTTTGTCCTCGTTGATTATATATTTCCATTCCTTTTATTTCTTCTTCCATTTCTATATTTAATTTATCTACAGCAGGATTGAGAAAAATCAATATATTTTGTTTTTTTCGATATTAGCTTGCTTTGTTACTCTGTAACTTTTATACTCATAAGCTCCTCTATCAATGGTTTGGTTCACTATTCTTAGATTCCCTGCTTTATCTCTACTAGGTAAAGTTATACCAGGTACTAAATTAGTTCCTGTATCATAAGCAGCAAAAGATGATTTAATTAATGTAAAATCGCCATTTAAGGGATCTTTAAATGGTTCATATTTCCCTACATAATTATTGTTATAATACGCATTTAGTCTATAGTTTTGTAAAATAGAATAATGTACATCTGGGTATATAAAAACGGTTCCAACGGGATAATTATAATCATCTACAAAGATATCGTGTCCTAATTCGTCCAATCGGGCATTATTATTATGGAATATGGTATTGTAAATACTAGCCAAAGATTCTCTGGCACAAATCCCTCCTCCTCCATTTTGCGCATAATTACCTGAGAATACGCAATTTGTAATTTTAGGCTGAGAGGATAACGCAAAAATAGCACCTCCTTTGCCAGTTGTAGAGTTGTTCCAGAAAACGGTATTGATTAATCTTAAGTATGTTCCTATATCGGAACTTCTTCCTATATACATCCCTCCTCCTTCTGCTTCTGCCCAATTATTTTTAATGGTTACATTAGAGAACGTATTTTTTGATTGAATGATATATATCCCTCCTCCTCTTCTTCCATCTATATTATTTCCTTCTACTGTAGTACAGCTTCCATAACACGATGCAACACCATTTGCAATTGTAAGACCATCAAGAGTTGAATAACCAGAAAGAATAACCACATGATAAGCATTATCTCTAGACATTTGTTCGACACCTAAATCTCCACTTAGTATACTTTCATTGGATGTTAAAGACAAATTCCTTTCGTCTAAACTGGCTTCAGTTCCTGCAAAGCCACCATAAATGCTAATTGTACTTGATATGACAAAAGCATTGTGTTGATTATTGGGTGTAATTGTATTTAAATCGTCTGCTTTTCTATTGGGTTTGTATGTTCCTCCTGCAACCCAAATTTGAGAATAACGTCTACTATTTATTAAGGATTGAAGATCTCCTGATGCGTCTGACCAGGAGGTTCCGTTTCCTGTAGCTCCAGCTTTTATATAACCAATTGCACCATGAGTTTGTGCCATAATCACTATATAAAAGAATAGTGCTATTATAATGAATATTTTTGTTTTTATTTTCATTTATTAGTTTTTTTTTAATTTATTATAAACTGTGACATTTTGTATTATGTATTTATTTTCACAACATAATCTATTTAAAATCAATTATTTATCAAAACGTTTTTTTTATACAAAAAGAAAATTATAGTCTTTTTTATTATTTAATCTAATTATTTTTCAAGTTTCAGTGTCGCTATTAGCAAATTGATATAAAATGTGGTTTGGTCAATAAAAATGTTTTTTTTTTACTTTTATAAAGTTTTAAACTATCTATCTATTTTCTGTAAGAATTACTCAACTAGATCATAAGTCTTTATTATATTTATTTTTTGCTTATTTATTTTTGTCTGATTACAGGAATAAAAGATTCCAATAAAAATGATGGCATAGAAAAGGGTTAGAAAAATTTCTAGTTTGTTTTTATTTATTATTCTCACGTTTTTAATTTTTGTTTTTCAATGATAATATAGTGTCTATTAAATATGTTTTCATGTGGGAAGTATTCTTTATGTTTTCAAAAATCATATATCAGATTGTTGTATATTTATTTTCTTATTAACAAATAGGTATCAACTCTCGCTCGTTCTTTTGTATTGTTTAAAAATTCTATTTTTAATTGATTAGTCGTTATAGAAATTACTTTTAGTTTATATGAAAACCCCCTTAATTTCAATTCATTGTTTTCATAAATGTAACTTGTTTTATTATCTTCGGATTGGCAGTTTGAAGGCATAATTTTTTCTGTATAAGTATTATTAGCTTCTATTAATAAATGATCTTTTAAGTCAATACATTTGTTAACATAATCACTAAAAAGTTCTTGTCCTGACTCGTTGTATTCTATTTTTTTAAAAAATTCCCATTTCCCTACTATTGTTGGCTCAAAAACTTCAGTTATTTCTTCTTTTTTAGAACAGGCATCTAAAAGGATGGTTATTGCTAATAGGAGTATACTTTTTAATAGATTTTTCATTTTTATAATTTATTTAGTTTTATACATATTTGCTTTATCACAGGAAATAGGATCCATTCCTGAATTAGCATAATCAGTTGGTGGAGTAAGATAATTTTCCTTTAGATCACCTGCTTTTGAGAATGAATTTTGTTGTTCTATTTGCATGCTCATAAATGCACAGGTCCCATCTGTTTTTTTAAATACAGCTACAATGGACATTATCCTAGAGGTCAGTGTTTTTAGATATTCTCCATTTCCATTTTGTATATTTTTATACTGAGAGACCCATTCACTAATAGGGTATCCGTAAATAGGGGTTTCTTTCCAAGCATAATCAGCGGTGCGTTTTTTATTGTTTCTATTATTTCTTTTTGAGTAGGAGCTTGTACAGGATTTATTTTTTTAGGCAAAGAGTTTTGAGCAGTATAGGCTTCTTCTTTTTTCTTTTCTATATCTCGAAAAATTTGAATTATTTTTGTTGGTGGATACTTTTTAATTTGGTCTTCCATTCCTTTTTTGTAAAAGAATAAATAAGGTTGTCCTTCAAATAAGTTATTTCCAAAAGGATTTGCTCCCGAAGCAGCATAAGGTTCATCCGCAGCATAAAACAATCCTGGTTCTAGTTGTAATAATCCTTTTACTTCTCCTTTTTCACGCCTTCTGCCAGATTTTTACTCTGATATTGTACATAGGCTATATCGGGCATGTAACATTCTCTATAATGTATAATTCCTTTAGATCGCATTTGCTGAGGCTGTCCTAAAAGGGCAGCTTTTTTTATGCCGCAAATTCACGATATTGGTGATTGCTAGTAAAATTTAATTTTTCAAAAACAATTAGAAGGCAAAATCGAGTCATATAGTTGTATGTTGAGCAAGAACGAGTTGTTTTAAAAGCTTTTTTCATTGAATCTGTAGTTGTAGCCACCATTTTTCTGAAATTATGACCAAGCGCCATTAGTAGAAACTCCATTTCTACCATTTCTAACCCAAAAAATGTAAACCGATTAAATTTATTGTTGTTTTTTAGTTGTCCGAATACTGCCTCTACTTCAACAGGTCTTTTACTTCTGTGTTTGTGTCCTTTTTTTGAGTTTAGTAATTCTTTAGCTTCGTTTTTTAGGCAATTTAGAGGGTGATTGACTTCTATTTTTCGATTCCCTTTTGCTTTGTGGCATAAACTTCTCAATGGGCATCCTTCGCATCGTTTAGCTTGATAATAAGTCACTTCTGATTCATATCCATTGCTAGAGATTCGCTTACCTATTCCTATGTTTTCCATTTTTTGCCCCATAGGACAGATATAGAAATCGTATTGTTGATTGTAAAATAAATTTTGCACTAAAAAAGGATTCTCTTTAAGTTTCTTTTTCTGCTCTGCATGAAAATAATTGTACTTTACAAAGGGCTCAATTTGCTTGTTTTTAAGCATTTGGTAATTTTCTTCACTGCCATATCCAGCATCGGCGACAACTTCTTTACTTTGTCTATTATAGTTTTCTTCAAAACTGTTTAAGTGTGACTCTAATGTGTTGGTATCGTTGGTCGTTTGATGTATAGAAACGTGTGTAATAAATTGATTTTCAGTTGATATTTGAGGGTTGTAAGCTGGTTTGAGTTGCCCATTTCTCATATGATCTTCCTTCATTCTCATAAAAGTAGCGTCAGGGTCTGTCTTACTATAAGAGTTTCTATTTCCAAGTATTTCTAAATCCTTTTCGTATTTCTCTAATCTTGGAAGGTGTTCTTCCTGTAATTTCTGTAGTTCTTTTACCTGTTTCTTAGTCGGTTCTTTTAACTTTTTATTCAATTCTGATAGCTTTTCTTTTAATTCATCTGAATTGATTTTTTTTGGCAATGCTTCTTGGTTAAGTTCTTGGTTTTCTGATTGTATACTGTTTTCTATATCAGATAAAATAGTGTTGATTTTTACTTCTAATTTCTCTTTGTATTTTTCAACCGAACCACGCCAAACAAAGGTGTATTTGTTGGATTTTGCTTCAATTTTAGTACCATCAATATATTGAACATCAAGGCTTATATAACCTAGGTCGACCAATATTTTTACTACTTCTGCGAATAAAACTTTGATTTTATCTTTCAAAATTTTGCCTCTAAACTCGTTAATGGTTCTAAACCCAGGAGTGGAATTGCCTGAGATAAACATAAAATGAATGTTCTCATTAAGTGCTTTGGCTATTTTTCGGCAAGAATAGATATTTGACAAATAGCTATAAAACAATACTTTGATTAGCATTCTAGGATGGTAAGCAGAGCATCCACCACCGCGATAAAGCTTAACTATGTCGCTAATATCAAGTCTGTCAACTATAGAATCGACCAGTCGAACAGGGTGGTTATCATCAATTTTATCAAAAATATTGATTGGAAAAAGTTCTGGAGAATTGCCTGTCTGGTTTTTAAATGTTACTTTAGCCATTGCTTGTTTTTTGTCACCTCTAAAATACATGTTTTAGAGTAAAACAGCAATAAAAAGGCTGTCCTAAACTTTTTGGACAGCCTCTTTTCCACTAATTCCAGAGCTAATCCAGCTTGTGTATTGTGTATCTATTATTGGATTTCCATTTTTCTTTTGAAAATGGTATCGAGTATACAGATTAGCCTTAAAATTGGGTTCATCAAATTCTAAATACACTTTTTTTATGGCTAGTATTTTGTCATCAACTAAACTTTTTATTCCTAATGGAACAGAGGCATAATAAATTCCGCTTGGTCCTTCTTTTTTAAAATTTTGATTTTCTAAAAAGAATCGGTTTCATCTTCTTCTAGAGCTTTTAAGTCTTTTTTATCTGGCGTAATAGCTTTCTTTGCATCATTTTCTGGTGATCCTAAAGCTTTTTCGGCTACTTTATTTAACAATTTTCCAAACTGGGCGCGACTCATCGGGATATTGCCTATCAATAAAAACAACAATATCATCTTAACTAATTTTGTATTCATAGCATTTTTGTTTTTTATAAAGCAAAAATACCTTGTGTAGATACTTCCCTTTTGTAGGAGTTTAGCAAACCTGTTTTTCGGTTAACTAATAAAAATCGTTAACTCTTAAGTCCTTTTGGTTAACTCATAAAGTATGATAATCTTAAAAAATTTATTTTTGTGTTTATGTTTCCTATTAGACTTTTTATAATTGTCATTTTACTTTCTCCTATATCATTCGAGGGGCAAAATCCTTTTTATTATAAAATTGATCAATCAAAAGGGTTACCTTCTAATAGTGTATATGATATTTTTCAAGATCAAAAAGGTTTTATGTGGTTTGCAACTAACAAAGGGCTTTGTAGATATGATGGTAAATATTTTTTAACTTACACTAATGAAAATCAAACCTCTATTTCCGGATCTTGTATACAAGAGGATTTGTATGGTAGGATATGGTATAGTAATTTTGATGGTTATTTGTATTATGTTGAAAACAACCAGCTAAAATGTCTTAATAATACGAATACAATTGGTTTTGTGAAATTTGGAATTACAGATAAGTATCTTATTGTTTTGCAAAAAAATCATATTTTATTTTATGATTTAAAAGACTTAAATATTCGTAAGAAAGTAGCATTTAATACTGAAAATTTATTTGCTACTCATTTTTCTAACTCTAAATTTTATCTATTAGGAAATGATTTTACAATAATAGAGCCTGATTTATCTATCAAACATTTTTCTATTCCGAAAGAAGTTTATGAAAATTATCCTGCTCCTATTTTACAAAAAAGCACAAATGGTTTATTACTTGTCTCTAAATATGCTAACTATTTTTATGAAATTAAAAAGAATAAATTTTATAAAAGAAAGATAACTGGTGATTTTACATTTATTCAAAATTTAGCTTTTGATAAAGATTTTAATTGGATTTGTACGACACAAGGTGCTATTAAATATGTTAAAGGAGGTATTAATACATTGAATACATATTTAAAAAATTTCAATATTTCATTTGTTTTTAAAGATCAAGAGGAAAACTACTGGTTTTCTACTATCAACGATGGTCTTTTATTAGTTCCTAACCTTTGCAATAATTTTGTTTCTTTTGATAAAAAACCTCTGACGATTTCAACAAATGGTCGGTCTATTTTTATTGGATCTGCTGATGATAAACTGTATAAAAGCGATCTTTTTTTAAAGAATTTTGAAAAAATATTTGATGGAAAAAGTAATCATGAAATATATTTTTTATCATCAGATTTACAACATCTTTATTTTACGTCGAATACTTTTAAAAAAATCAATTTAAAAAATAAAACAGAAGAAGAAAGTATAATTGCTTTAAAAGATGCTCAAAAACTAAATGAAAAATATTACGTTTTTGCTGCAAGTGGCGTTTGCGGTTTGTTAAAAAATACAACTATTAAAAACGAATGGGATGTTTGGGCTAAAGATAGTATACAAACCATTATACCTATTATAAATGGTGTTCAGGGCAAATCAACTTCCTATAATGCTTTTAATAATACTATTTATTATGCTACTAATAATGGTTTATTTGCTGTTACTAAAAATAATATACTTGAAATAAAAGTAAAAAATAAAAAATTATTTTTTTCCAGAATAAAAAGCATAGGAGATAAAACCTATGCTATAACTAGTACTGAAAAATTATATGTCATAACTTCCGATAATTATGTAAAACAAATACGTTTACAACGATACATTAATAATGAGCCCATCAATAAGATTAAATTTTTAAATTCAAAATTATACATTATTACTCCTTTTAGTCTTTATTCATTTGATTTAGATACTCATAATATAAAAAAAATAGTTTCTATAACTCCTGATCATGAAATTTCAGATTTAATTGAATTAAACCGCCATATAATAGGTGTAACCCCAAAAGGGTTTCTCTATATTTTAAAAAGAAAAAAAGAGAAAAATTTTTCCTATTAAATTAATTCTCAATTCAGCTCTGGTAAATGGAAAAACTAGAGATTTAAAAAGTTTAAAAAATTTACATTATACTGAAAATAACATTCGTATAATCTACTCTATTTTATCTTATATTCCTAATCAGAAAGGTAAATTATATTATTCCATAAATAATTCTTCTTGGATCTTAGCAGATGAGGATGCACGTAGTTTGTCTTTAAACTCTTTACCTTCTGGCAAGTATTTTATAAAGTTTCAAACAATAATTAATGGTAAAAAATCTGATATAACTCGGATGACTTTAAACATTAAAAAGCCTTTTTGGTTGTCTTGTTACTTTATTTTGCTGATGATCATTGTTTTTATAGGATTGATTTATTGTTTTTTAAAATGGCAATTGACTAAAATAAAAAAAGAAATCAATTAATTTTAGATAAAATTAATTTAGAAAAGAATGTAAACCAGTCTAATTTAAGAGCGTTAAAATCTCAAATGAATCCTCATTTTTTCTTTAATGCGCTAAATACTCTACAATCTTATATTGTAGCCAATGAAAAAAATGAAGCTATTGAATATTTATCAAAATTTTCAAATCTTACACGTATTATTTTAGAAATGACCGATAAAGACTGGATCAGTATAGCAGATGAAGTCAAAACCTTAAAATTATATTTAGAAATTGAAAAAGCTCGTTTTGAGGAAGATTTTTTATTTTCTATTAAAACACAAGCTGATCTTGATGTAGAGGCTATAAAAATTCCGTCTATGCTACTTCAACCCTATGTAGAAAATGCCCTCAAACATGGGTTATTACATAAATTTGGAATAAAGGAGTTATATATAAATTTTACTATAAAGGATAAAATATTAAGCATTTTAATTGAAGATAATGGAATTGGCAGAAAAAAAAGTCAGGAACTTAATCAAATTAAAAATAAAAAACATCAATCATTTGCTACTAATGCCTTACAAAACCGAATTGATTTATTAAACGAGTATAATCAAAAAAACATTTCAATAGAAATCATAGATAAATTAACGGACAACAAACTGCCAAATGGCACTCTTATAGTTATTCAAATCCCTTTATAAAAAATTATGATTAATGCAATTATTATAGATGATGAAAAGAGAGCTCGATTAAATCTGTCGATTTTGCTCAAGGAATATTGTCCTGAAATAAATATTATAGCTGAATGTGAGAACTTGCCTGAAGGTGTAAAGTCTATTCGGAAAAACAAACCTGATTTAATTTTTTTAGATATAGAAATGCCTGGACATAGTGGTCTTGAATTATTGGATTTTTTTGATGAAAATGAAATAAATTTTAAAATTATTTTTACTACAGCCTATCAAGAATATGCTATACAAGCTTTTAAATTTTCGGCCATAGATTATCTTCTTAAACCCATAAATCCAAAAGAATTGGTAGATGCTACAACTCGTTTTTCTAAAGAGAAAGAAAAAATTAATAACTATCAAATTCTGAAAGAAAACTTAAAAGAAGATACTTTTAGAAAAATTGCGGTTCCATCGGGTAATAGTCTAGTTTTTATTGAAATTAATGATATTTTATTTATAAAAGGAGAAGGTGCTTATTCCGAAATATCTTTTACCAATAATGATAAATTACTTGTAAGCCGAAACCTCAAAAACTTTGAAGACATTATTTGTGAGCAAAAAAATTTTATTCGTATTCACAAATCATTTATTCTAAACACGAATTATATAAAATCATATAACAAATCAGACGGTGGAAGTATTGAGATTCAAAATGGTTTACATTTACCTATTGCCGCAGATAAAATACAAACCATTTTAAGAGCTATAGAAATTATCAAACGTTAGTATAAAGAAAACCCATTTTTTTAAGATCATTCCAAAAATCAGGATATGATTTACTCACTACCTCAGCATTTTCTATTGTAATAGGTACTTGAAGTGCAAGCGGGGCAAAAGCCATTGCCATTCTGTGATCTTGATAAGTTTTTATGGTGATATTTTGATTAATAAACATAGAAGGTTTTAAATGTAACGATTCGGCAGTAACCATTACTTCAGCTCCTAGTTTAGTTAACTCTAATTTCAAGGCTTCTAAACGGTCTGTTTCTTTAATCTTTAGAGTATGTAAACCATGTAAATCACATCCTATTCTAAGTCCCAAACAAGTTACTGCAATTGTTTGGGCTATATCTGGGCAAGTATTCAGGTTATAAGTTATAAATTCTGAATGAAGTGTTCTTTTTTTAATATTATTGTATTGCTTTTAAAAATAGTTTCGACACCAAAATACTGATAAATTTCTGCTAGAACGGCATCTCCTTGTAAGCTATTTTTTTTGTAACTACAAAGTGTTAATTGTGTACCTAATTCCGAAAGTGCTACAATAGAATACCAATAAGATGCAGAACTCCAATCAGACTCAACTGTAAATTTTGGATTTTGGATTTCGGATTTCGGATTGACTTTAATATTATTTTCTTCAAAAGATGTTTGAACTCCCATTTCGTTTAACAATGATAAAGTCATTTGTATATACGGAATAGAAGTAATCTGTCCTTCTAACGTTAGCTCTAATCCTTTCTCTAATGTTGGAGCAATTAAGAGCAATGCAGATATATACTGACTGCTTACATGGGCGGGCAATATTACTTTATTTTGGGTTATTTTTTTCCTTTAATTTTAATAGGCGGAAAACCTTCGTTTTCTAAATATGAAATTTCAACATCTAGTTGTTGTAACGCTTCTACTAAAATTTTAATAGGTCGCTCTTTCATACGAGAAGACCCCGTTAGTATTATTTCTTTTCCTTCTTGAATGGCAAAAAAGGCAGTTAAAAAACGCATAGCTGTTCCAGCATGATGCACGTCTACCACTCCCTCAAAAGAACCGTTTAAAGCTTTTTGCATTACGTCTGAATCGTCTGAATTAGAAATATTTTCTACTGCAATATTTGGATACAGAGCTTGTAATAGTAATAACCTATTGGTTTCTGATTTGCTACCTGTTATTTTAATGGGCTGTTGTTCATTATTTACAACTGATTTTTGAAGTTTTATTTCCACTGTTCAAATCTTTATTCTTAGTATTCAGATGGTAAAATGTAGATCTATTATCTTTCTTGTATAACTTTCTTAACAGTTCTTCTTGATTCGAAAATCTTTGTGTACATATAAGCTATAAAGTATTAGAACAAATTAAAGCTTATACTATTTCAATTTTTCGTTATTATGGTGACGATCGTGATCTCGTTTTGTTTTTAGATCCATTTTTTTATCAAAAGCGGTTTGCAAATCAACCCCTGTTTGGTTAGCTAAACATAAAACAACAAATACAACATCTGCTAATTCTTCACCTAAGTCTTTATTTTTATCACTTTCTTTTTCTGACTGCTCTCCATATCTACGCGCTATAATTCTGGCTACTTCTCCTACCTCTTCTGTAAGCTGAGCCATATTCGTTAATTCGTTAAAATAACGTACACCGTGATTTTTAATCCAATTATCTACTTCTTCCTGAGCGTTTTTTATATTCATAATTACATTTTTTAAGTTTTAAAGAAAAACATAACATGGTTTTAAGACAAGTATTTATTTTAATTATAAACATCTATAAAACCTTTTATTATTTCTTTTAATTTTTTATTAATCATTCTTTATTTTTTGTGTCTATTAGTATGGTTACAGGACCATCATTTACTAAGCTAACTTTCATATCTGCTCCGAATCTTCCTGTTTGAATTGGTTTTCCTAGATCCGTTTCAATTTGTTTAACGAATGATTCGTAGAGAGGAATGGCCACATCTGGTTTTGAAGCTTTTATATAACTAGGTCTATTTCCTTTTTTGGTTTGAGCATATAATGTAAATTGGCTTACTACAATTATTTCTCCATTAATGTCTTTAATAGAACAATTCATAATACCTTCCTCATCATCAAAAATTCGGAGGTTTACAATTTTTGAACTTAACCAGATGGAGTCTTCTTGATTATCTAAATCTTGAATTCAACTAATATTAAAAGTCCTTGCTTAATTTTTGCAACAATTTCGTTTTCTATGGTTACAGAGGCTTCTGAAACACGCTGAATTACAACTTTCATGTATGTTTTAAATAAAATATCGTTTACAGATTCTTTATTTCCTAACAAATGTACTATCAACTGTATTGTTTATTAATAATTCTTTCGGTTAAAAAAAATATTTACTTGTATTTTGATAGATTCTATTATTTGTAAGGCATACCCCTAAAGGGGAGTATTTATTATCTAGTATAATTCCTCATTATTTTTATAAATATCATTTCTATATGTTTCATCATCTCCCTCTAATATTTGCAAATATGAATTATATCTTGACCAAGCTATTTCATCAGCATCTAAAGCTTCTTTTACAGCACAATGGGGTTCTTCTTTATGCAAACAATTATTAAATTTACACTGCTCTTTTAGAGCAAAAAATTCAGGGAAGTAATCTCCTATTTCTTGTTTTTCCATGTCTACTACCCCAAAGCCTCGAATACCAGGTGTATCTATAATTTTAGCTCCAAACTCTAAATCAAACATTTCAGCAAAAGTAGTGGTATGTTGTCCCTGTTGATGTTGCTCCGAAATTTCTTTTGTTTTTAGATTTAATGTAGGTTCTAAAGCATTTACTAACGTTGATTTACCTACTCCTGAATGTCCTGAAAACATAGAAACTCTATCTTTCATTAATACTTTTAAATCTTCTATTCCTTTATTTTGTTTAGCAGAAACGCGTAAGCATTGATAGCCAATATTAGCATATATATATTGAAGATACAATTGATCATCAAGGGTTTTATCATCATAGGTATCTATCTTATTAAATACCAAAACGGCTTCAATTCCATAAGCTTCTGCTGTTACTAGAAACCGATCAATAAAACTGGTTGTTGTTACGGGATTATTAATGGTAACTAATAAAAATACGACATCTATATTGGATGCAATAATATGGGTTTGCTTAGAAAGATTTACAGACTTACGAACAATATAATTTTTTCTATCATGAATCTTTGTTATAACTCCAACCGTTTGATCAGCAGAGGTATCTAATTCATAATCTACAATATCTCCTACTGCTATAGGATTGGTACTTTTAATTCCTTTTATCCGAAATTTCCCTTTTATACGGCATTCTAAAAATTGATTTTCTCCGGTTTTTACCGTATACCAACTTCCAGTAGATTTATAAACAATTCCTGTCATTTAGATTAACGATTGAGGATTAATGATTTTAGATTTAAAAACGGATACAAATGTAGGCAAATCAAAAATCAAAAATCATGAATCCTTATTGTAATATGTTAAGATTTATACACTTTCTCTTGATGGGCAATACTTTCTTGGTGAATTGATTTGAATATTTTTAATACAAATTCTTCACTTAGTCCTTTTTCTTCTCCTTCTGAAATTATTTTTTCAAGAATTTCATTCCAACGATTGTTTTGTAATATGGCTACATTTTTTTCTTTTTTAAGCAACCCTATTTGATCTACTATTTTCATGCGTTTACTTAAAATTTCTAATAATTTTTCATCAAAATCATCAATTTGCGCTCTAAACTTAGAAATACGTTTATGATAATCATCTGAATTTTCATCTATTTTACGAACTCTTAAATCAACAAACATCTGTTTTAAAGTTAGGGGTGTTACTTGTTGTGGTGCATCGCTCCATGCCTGATCAGGATTACAATGTGTTTCTATCATTAACCCGTCAAAATTCATATCAAGAGCTTGCTGTGAAACATCTTGAATCATATCTCGTTTTCCTGTAATATGAGATGGATCACAAATAATAACTAGTTCTGGAAATTTGTTTTGTAAATCAATTGCTATTTGCCACTCTGGATTATTACGGTATTTCGTTTTTTCATAAGTAGAAAAACCTCTATGAATAACGCCTATTTTTTTTATACCTGCTTGATATAATCTTTCTAAACCACCTATCCAAAGTGATAAATCTGGATTAACTGGGTTTTTAAGCAACACCATTTTATCTGTATTTTGTAGTGCATCTGCTATTTCTTGAACCGCAAACGGGTTAACGGTTGTACGAGCTCCTATCCAAAGAAGGTCTACATCATATTCTAATGCTAATTTTACATGTTGAGCAGTTGCTACTTCCAGTTGCAATCAGCATTCCAGTTTCTTCTTTAGCTCTTTTTAACCATTTTAACCCTATTTCTCCTACTCCTTCAAACCCTCCTGGTCTAGTGCGAGGTTTCCATATACCTGCTCTAAAAATACTTACATCACTATTTTTTAATTGGTGAGCTACAGCCAAAACCTGTTCTTCTGTTTCAGCACTGCAAGGGCCTGCAATTACAAGGGGATGATTTAATTTTAGATCATCTAACCATTTTCTATTTTCTTTTTTTATTTCCATTATATGTTCATTAAAATTAAATCATGATTATATGTGTTTTCATTCAAAGGCATGTATCCTGATTCATACTCTCCCAAAAGTTTAAAATGTGTTGTCATTAATTCTAAAATATTTTTGGCTTTTTCAAAATCATTGTATTTTTCAAAAACTACATCTACAAAAAAGAATACTGAAAGGGTTTTTCTATAATTGGCATTGATTGAATTTTTGTTAAATTTAATTTACAATTGTTCATCACATTCAAAACAGTTGCTAAACCTCCTGGTGTATTGTCTAATTCAAATTTAACAGAAGCTTTATTTACCTTATCTTTTTTTATATCGGTTTTAATTTTTCTTAAAATCATAAAACGAGTAATACTACTTTCCACTGATTGTATTTCTTTAGCTAAAATTTCTAATCCATATACTTCAGAGGCTATTGGTCCCGCTAAAGCAGCTATTCCTTTTAGTTTTTCTTCACTTATTCTTTTTGCTGCAATAGCTGTATCTGAGCTTTCAATCACTTTAATATGTTTATTCTTTTCTAAAAATTTAGCACATTGTAATAAAGCAATAGGATGTGAATGTACCTCTTTTATATCTTCTATTTTTTGACCAGAAAGTGTCATTAGATTAAGACTTATTTTTAAAAAGTACTCACCTAACACGTTTAGTTGATTTTCATCTATCAAAGCATAATTAGGAATTAAACTCCCTGCTATTGAATTTTCTATAGCCATCACGCCATAATCTACCATTCCTTTTTTTAGTCGTTTTGTTACTTCTTTAAAAGTTTTACACTCAACTATTTCAATATTTTCTCCAAAATAATTCTGCGCAACTTGTTGGTGAAACGATCCTCTTATACCTTGAATAGCGACTGTAACTTTCATATCTTTTGATAAAAATTTAATAAAAAAAATCCCGAAGTTGCTACTTCGGGATTGTATAGTATTGTAAATCTAAACTTATTCAGTTAACACCATAACAATCCCTCTCCTTTCCAAAAGAAGTAATAAAAAGAATTGTTGTATAATGTTACCAAATGGTTCATACGTTTTTTTTGCGTTTGGCTAAATTAGTATTTTTTTTTAAAACAGAAAACTATTTAAGTGTTTTTAAGTGTTTTTCTTATTTTTGCTGTAAATACTTAGATTTATGTCTATAGAGGTTCAAAATATTTCTAAAAATTATGGTGCTCAAAAAGCCTTAGATACTGTTTCATTTAAAGTAAACAAGGGCGAAATTGTTGGTTTTTTAGGTCCTAATGGTGCTGGAAAATCTACTTTAATGAAGATCTTAACCACTTATATATGCGCTGACGAAGGTTCTGCAAAAGTAAACGGGTTTAATGTAGATACTCAATCATTTGATGTTCAAAAATCCGTGGGCTATTTACCGGAACACAATCCGTTATATTTAGATCTTTATGTTCGTGAGTACTTGGGTTTTAATGCTAACATATATAATGTAAGTGGTTCTCGTGTAGAGGAGGTAATTAATCTTACTGGATTAAAACCTGAAAGTCATAAAAAAATCAGTCAACTTTCTAAAGGATATAGACAACGTGTAGGGCTGGCAACTGCTTTATTACACAATCCAGAAGTCCTTATTTTAGATGAGCCAACAACAGGATTAGATCCTAATCAAATCATTGAAATTCGTGATTTAATTAAAAATATTGGAAAAGACAAAACAGTTTTTCTATCTACTCATATCATGCAAGAAGTGGAAGCTATTTGTGATCGTGTTATTATTATTAATCATGGAAAAATTGTGGCAGACAACCAAATTGACCGTTTAATAACCGAAACAAATGAACAAGTAATAGAAGTTGAGTTTGATAAAGAAATCCAAGAAACGCTACTTCTTCAAATACCTAATATTAGTTCTTATACTAAAAATGATAATCATTGGGTATTAACTTTTCATTCTGAGCAAGATATGCGACCGGTTCTTTTTGATTTTGCTCAAATTAATGGATTAAAAACATTACAACTTTCCCAAAAAAATAAAAATTTAGAAAGCATTTTCAGAGAAAAAACAAAGTAATTTCAAAAGAGGCTGTCCTAAAAGTAATAAATCAACATTATGTGATTTCTCCCTTTGGTCGAATGACAAGATTGTGAACTTTTTGGACAGTCTCCTTTTTTAAATTTCTTTATTCGCTAGTTGGCCGCATGCTGCATCTATATCTTTTCCTCTACTCCTACGCACTTTTACCACTACATCAACCATTTCTAGAGCTTTTATATATTGATTAATAGATTGTTCTGGAAGCTTGTTGAAAGACACCGTCATCTATTGGGTTATATTCTATTAAATTAACTTTGCAAGGAACGTATTTGCAAAATTTAACTAAGGCTTCTATTGATTGCTTGTCGTCATTAATCCCTTTCCAAACAACATATTCATAAGTTACTTTACTCTTTGTCTTTTTATACCAATATTCTAGAGCTTCTCTCAAATCAGTTAAAGGAAAATTTTTAGTAAAAGGCATGATTTTATTTCTGATTTCTTCAACAGCGGAATGTAAAGAAACAGCTAATTTAAATTTTACTTGATCATCAGCCATCTTTTTTATCATTTTAGAAATTCCTGATGTAGAAACCGTAATACGTTTAGGGGACATACCTAACCCTTCTGGAGATGTTATTTTATCAATTGCTTTCATGACATTAGGATAGTTCATTAAAGGTTCTCCCATTCCCATAAAAACAATATTTGATAACGGACGATTATAATACAAACGACTTTCCGAGTCTATAGCGGCTACTTGATCATAAATTTCACCAGGTTCTAAGTTGCGCATTCTCTTTAAACGAGCTGTTGCACAAAAATTACAATCTAAGCTACATCCTACTTGACTAGAAACACAAGCTGTTGTCCGGGTTTCTGTAGGAATTAATACTGATTCGACCACTAATCCGTCATGCAAACGAACTGCATTTTTTACAGTTCCATCCTCACTCCTTTGCATTTGATCTACCTCTATATGCTGAATTATAAAGTTTTGTTCTAACATTTCTCGAGTAGCTTTCGAAAGGCTTGTCATATCTTCAAATTTGTGTGCTTTTTTTTGCCACAACCATTCATAAACTTGATTCCCTCTAAACGCTTTATCGCCATTAGAAACAAAAAAAGTTCTTAGTTCTTCTTTACTTAATGCTCTTATATCTCTTTTTTCTGTTTGCATAAGGCAAAGATAATAATTCTTATTTTTTTCAAATATTAAATCTTCATAGAGTATTTACAAAGTTTTTAGCTGTTTTTTTTATATGCAAGCATAATATTTTTTTTCTTATATTTGGTCAAATTTACAATTATGGCAAAGACTACATTAACAGAATTATTAGATATAAAATACCCTATTATAATGGCTCCTATGTTTTTAGTTTCTAATACATCAATGATAATAGAAGGTATGAAAGCAGGAGTTGCGGGCTGTATACCTGCCTTAAACTATCGTACACTTGAAGAACTTAGAGCAGCTATACAAGAACTAAAAGCGGCTAAAGTAAAAGGGGGAAGTTTTGGTTTTAACCTAATCGTAAACAAATCAAACATAAAATACAAAGAACAACTTAGAGTTCTTTGCGAAGAAAAGGTAGATTTTATCATTACTTCTTTAGGCAGCCCTGGAAGAAACTATACAGGAAGCTCATAAAGCAGGTGTTAAGGTTTTTTGTGATGTTACAGATCTTAAATTTGCTAAAAAAGTAGAAAGTTTAAAAGCAGATGCCATTATAGCTGTAAACAATCAGGCTGGTGGACACAGAGGTGACATAGATCCTGACAAGCTAATTAAATTATTAGATGAAAATACTTCTTTACCTGTAATTTCTGCTGGTGGAGTAGGATGTAAAAAAGATTTAGATAAAATGCTTGGTTATGGTGCTATTGGTGTTTCAATAGGGAGTCTTTTCATTCCTTCTACCGAAGCGGGAGTATCACAAGAATACAAACAAGCTTGTGTGGATTATGGAGCAAAAGATATTGTAATGACTGAAAAAATTTCAGGAACACCTTGTACCGTTATCAACACTCCTTATGTACAAAAAATAGGCACTAAACTAAATTGGTTAGAACGATTTCTAAACACCAATAAACGTTTAAAAAAATGGGCTAAATTAATTCGTTTTATGATTGGAAATAATGCTGTAACAAAAGCAGCTACTCAGGCTACCTATAAAACTGTATGGGTTGCAGGTCCCACTATAGAGTATGCAAAATCTATTCAGCCTGTACAAAAAATTATAGACGACCTAGTTAAATAAGATCTGGCAGGTGTCTAAAAAGTAGTTACTTAATATTAAACTTTTAGGACATCTGCTTTTATAATACTTTGTATTTTATTTACTTTTTTGACAATTAAAAAAATTATGCATTTCATTTCAGAAGATTTAGAAAATTATATAGCTAATCACAGCGAAAATGAACCTGAATTATTAGCTCGTTTAAATAAAGAAACTCATCAAAAGATATTACAACCACGTATGTTAAGTGGTCATTTCCAAGGACGTGTCTTAAGTATGTTATCCAAACTAATTAGACCTAATACTGTTCTTGAAATAGGCACTTATACTGGCTATGCTTCTTTATGCTTGGCAGAAGGACTTAACAAAAATGGCACCCTTGATACCATAGACAACAACGAAGAATTATATGATTTTCAAAAAAAATATTTTGATCAATCTGTTTGGGCTAACCAAATACAGCAGCATTTAGGCAATGCCTTAGAAATCATTCCTACTTTAAACAAGACATTTGATTTGGTTTTTATAGATGCTGACAAAGAAAATTACATCAACTATTTTCATCTCATTATTCCTATGATGAATCCAGGAGGTATTATTTTATCCGATAATGTCTTATGGAGTGGTAAGGTACTTGACGAAGTAAAAACTAATGATAAAAGCACCCAAATCCTCTTAAAATACAATCAGCTCCTAAAAGATGATCCTAGAGTAGAAACCGTTTTACTTCCAATAAGAGACGGACTAACTGTGAGCAGAGTTTTATAAACTACTGCTCATTTTCATTCTTAATGTACGGTATAACCCGTTACAACATATTCCTAGAATAATTCCTACTATATAACCCGTTAAAATATCTCCTGGATAATGTAATCCTAAATAGATACGACTATAAGCAAAAACCAGTGGAAAGAAGAAAAGTAAATACGCATATTTATAATTTTCTTTAAGTATTAAATACACAAAAACGCTAGTTGCCATAGAATTAGCGGCATGCCCCGAAAAGAAACTGAAAGTCTCACTACTTTTTACTATCCGTATAATTCCTCTTAATTCAGGTGTACTACAAGGACGTAATCGTTGAAATGTTTCTTTTACTAAATTAGTAAATTGATCTGTTACAGCAACTAGTAAAGCAATGCTTATTATAATGAATAGAAAAGGTTTCCATCCACCTACTTTTTTGTACACTAAATATAAAATAAAAATAAAAAAGGAGTCCAATGAAATTGTTTAGTAATAAACAACCAAAAACCATCAAATGGCTGAGATCCTAGACTGTTTAAAAAAATAAAAAGTTGTTTATCTAATTCTATTACGTTCTCTAACATTACATTTGACGTTTTATGGGACCTGTTAAATCTTCAAATTTTTCTTTTACTTCATTTATTTCTTTCGTAATATCCAAGGGATCTTGAACAGGAGCTTCTTTCATTATACGCTCTTGAACATTTTGTTTTATATTTTCTACTTCTTTCGAAAAATCAGTAGTCATTTGCGTAATTTCTTTTCCAGTAGTACTGTTTTGAATTTCTGATTTGAGGTCATTTGTTGCATTCTTCAACTGTGCCATTCCTTTACCTAGAGTACGTGCTATATCTGGTATTTTATCTGCTCCAAAGAGCATTAAAGCAATAAAGATGATAAATATCAATTCGCCTCCGCCAATTCCGAACATAAGATTATTTTTTTACTTTTCACAAAGGTAAATAGAAATTAAAACAATATACGTTAAAAGAAATAAAAAAACTTGTCATTCTGTACTATACACAAAAATGACAAGTTTAGGACGAATACACCTTTTTTAATCAAATTTAGATTTAATTTCTTCTTTAGGCCAACTATTATTAGAAACATCTATATCTGCTGTTTCTTCTTTAGGATCTACTTTTATTTTTTTAATAATTTTTTGAGTCGCAAAAATACGCGAAACTTCCTTTTCATTTTTCAACCAAATTTGTGCTGGAAATCTATGATTTTCCATTGTTCCATCTTCATAGGTAATTTCAACTAACAATGGCATTACTAAACCTCCTGGTTTATCAAAAGTTACTTGATAAAAATACTTAGGCGTTACTAATTTAGCTTTTTCTTCAGTTGTAAAATTTGCATTAACAAAATCTTCTAGGGCTTTAATTTCTTTTGTTTCAAAAGGTTTATTCATTTCTGATTTAAAATCTCGACTTGCTTTTTCAACCATGTATACCTTAGGTCCTGAAGCTCTAAAACGATTTCTTCGTGTTACTTCTTGTACTTTAAATCCTACTGGTTCATCATTCGTTACAAAAAACTGTTTGACTTCTTTTATTCCTATATCAGTATAATCTGTTGTATAAAACCATCCTCGCCAAAACCAATCTAAATCAACCCCTGGAAGCATCTTCCATTGTTCTAAAAAAATCTTCTGGTGTAGGATGTTTAAACTTCCAACGATTTGCATAGGTCTTAAACGCATAATCAAAAAGTTCGCGTCCCATAATGGTTTCCCTTAAAATATTCAACCCTGTTGCTGGTTTTCCATAAGCATTATTACCAAATTGTTTTATTACTTCTGAATTAGACATAATGGGTTCTATTCCATTTTGATCACCACTCATATAGGGAACAATCATTTTAGCTGGACCACGATCTGTTGGAAAATTAGGATCCCATTCAATTTCTGCTAAATATTCTAAAAATGTATTCAACCCTTCGTCCATCCATGTCCATTGACGTTCATCTGAATTGACAATCATAGGAAAAAAATTGTGTCCTACTTCATGAATTATAACGCCCATCATACCGTATTTTAGATGATCTGAGTAGTTTCCTTTTTCATCTGGTCTTCCAAAATTCCAACAAATCATAGGATATTCCATTCCTTGATCTTGCGCGTTAACTGAAACGGCTTTAGGATAAGGATAATCAAATGTTTTAGCTGAATAACTTTTTAGGGTATGTGCTACGATTTTAGTAGAATATTTTTCCCATAAAGGATTTCCTTCCTTAGGATAGATAGAAGTTGCCATTACTTTTTTGTCTCCTAGCTGAACCGCCATAGCATCAAGAATAAATTTTCGTGAAGTAGATATACCAAAATCACGTACATTTTCTGCTTTAAAACGCCATACTTTCTTTTTATCAGACCAAGATTTTTCTCTTTCTATTGCTTCTTCTTGTGTGGCTATAATTACAGGTTTATCAAACATTTTTTCTGCTTGTAGATAACGCTGTAACTGAGCAGGTGTTAAAACTTCTGCTTTGTTTTGTAAAGTACCTGTAGCTTCCATAATATGATCGGCTGGTACAGTTATATTTACCTCATAATCCCCAAAAGGCAGAGCAAATTCTCCTTGTCCCCAAAATTGCATATTTTGCCAACCTTCTACATCATTGTATACAGCCATACGAGGAAAGAATTGGGCTAGAACATACAGTCTATTCCCGTCGGGAAATTGCTCATAACCACTACGCCCTCCATCAACCATATAATCTGCTATATTGTACCACCATTTTATGGTAAAGACAAATTTTTGTCCTTTTACTAAAGGGGTTTTTAGGTTAATACGCATCATGGTTTCGTTTACAGTATAAGAAATAGGCTGTCCAACAGCATCTTTTACGTATTCTATTTTAAAACCTCCATCAAATTTTTCTTCCATATAAGTACGCGAAAATGCCCTTGCGCTTATAGCTGGATCTAACTTTTCATTCCTTACTAAGGGTGCTTTAGAGGTTTTAGCAAATAAGTTTTGATCTAATTGCAACCATAAATAATCTAATGATTCTTTTGCATTATTTGTGTAAGTAATAGTTTCTGTTCCGTACAAACGTGCTTTTTTATCATCTAATTCAATATCCATTTTATAATCTGCACGCTGCTGATAATATTCAGGTCCTGGAGCTCCTGATGCGGTACGATACATATTAGGAGTAGCCATCAAATCATACATTTGACGAAACTTACTTTGATCGGTATGGGTTTCGGATTTAGACTTACTCTGTGATTCTTGAGCCATTCCTAAAAAAGTAGAAAATAACACAACTACTAGAGACGTTAGTTTTTTCATCTATACTATTACAAATTTGTTCGTACTTTAATTTTTAATTGTAAAAAATTAAAAGCTAAAATAAATTCTTTTTTTATTTTTTTTAAATTTTTATCAATACTTTAACATTCCATTCATATTATTACCTGAAAACAAAAAGCTATTTTTAACTCCTTTATTATTTACATGAATAATATTTTGCTGTTCATCATTAAGCTCTAATAAGGCATTATTTTGTATTTCAAGGCTTTTAAATTTTGATATATTTTCTATTTTATAATACCCAATTAACACATTTGCTTCTATTTCTTTTTGCACAAACTGAAAAGGTTTTAATTTTCCATTTATTTTAATTTTAAATGTTTCTTCTAAATATTTCTTCATTAGCTCTACGTCTTTATCCGTTTCTTCTTTTTCTCCTAATGCGGTTTTCACATGGTATTTAGATGATAATGCTTGATTTAAATCATCTATAAAAATTCGACTTGTTATCTGAAGTCTTTTTTTTTCGGGTATGTAATGAATTTGATATATAGATACATAAAATTTATGAACTATAAAGGAACTTAAAAGCAAAAAAGTTATCAAAACGAATGTTATTTTCTTGATCATTTTATAAAATATTATTTTTGAACGGCTATTATTTCTTTGTACTTAAATGTTAAATCAATTAATGTAAAACGCAAATCTCCATAATTTTTTGCTTTTATTTTTTCAATTACATTTGGATTTTCAGAACAATAAATTAAAAAACCTTCTAAATAATCATCTGGTATTTTTAATACCTTTTCATAAAAATCTTTTGAAAAAATAGATTTCAACTGTTTGCGATTAATTTCATTTTGTTCTATTTTCAATTCTTTTTTTAAGAGAGCTGTTCTACCTGATATTTTATTAATCAAACCTGTTATACTCATTCCTCCTAAAGGAATCAACAACGGACTATACCACTTAAAAGTACCTGCTTCAAGGAGTTTTCTCTCTGCTGGAGTATAACTTTTCACTTCACTATTAATAATCCTTAAATCTTTAGCTGAAAGTGTTTTAACTAGCACTTCTTTTATTTCTATTGATTTTACTTTTACTTTTATAATTAAAGGAGTTTGTATAAAGGAATTTTTATTAAGTTTAATTTCTAGAGGTTCTATATTGGAAGAAGTAAAAAGCAATATATCTCCCAACATTGCTTCTATACGAAATTGCCCTCCTGCCATTGTTTGGGTTATTTTTTTAGTGGTTTGATTTACTACTAAAATGGATTCTAAAACACCTAAATCAGATACAATTGTTCCTTCTAAGATTGTTTTGTTCTGTGAAAATCCTATTTGAAAAATGGCCAATAAAAGAAATATTATAATTTTATTTTTCACTATTATTAGGTTTATTAACTTTAAGACAAGTGTTAGAAGCAAAAATCTTAAGTCTACATTTTTTTATTTTTTATCTATCAAAAAATATTCAGATACCAAGACTGAGCATTTTTTTTAAATATTTTCTCTTAATCTTTAATACAAAAAGAAAAAATCACCTATCATGTATTTACTATATTATAAAGTATTTTATTTTTATTTGTCGTGTTTTTTCTTAAATCGAGATTTTAACAATCTCTATCTTATTTCTTTTTCATACAAGACTCGCTTATTTTTTGTAAAAGTAATTGACTTTTTGGTCAATAAAGTATTAATGAAATAGTAAAATTTTGTTAATTCTGTATATTTGAATCAAATTATAAGAAATGAAAAAAGTTATTTTAGCAAGCACATCCACCTTATACAACGGTGGTTATTTAGAATATTTACTTCCAACCTTAAACAACCATTTTAATGAAGTAAAATCTTTACTTTTTATACCTTACGCACAACCGAATGGAATAAGCTATGAAGAATATACTACAAAAGTAAAAGAAGTTTTTTTAAAAATTGGAATTGTTGTAAATGGAATTCACGAATTTGAAAACGCAATAGAAGCAGTAAAAAATGCTGGAAGCTATTTTTACAGGCGGTGGTAATACTTTTTGTTAGTAAATAAACTTTACGAAAAAAATCTAATTCCTATCTTAAAGGAGGTCATTAAAAATGGAACACCTTATTTAGGAACTAGCGCGGGAAGTAATATTGGAGGAAAAACAATGAACACAACAAACGATATGCCCATCATTTTACCTCCTAGTTTTGACACATTAGGTCTAATTTCTTTTAATTTAAACCCGCATTATCTAGATCCTATCGAAGGCTCTACACACATGGGCGAGACTAGAGAAACCCGCATTAATGAATTTCACAAGCTAAGTACAATTCCTGTTTTAGGATTACGAGAAGGAAGCTGGTTAGAAGTTTATAATTCTGATATTTTTTTAAGAGGTGAACTTACAGCAAGACTTTTCCGATCAGGTGAGTTTGCAGTAGAAATGGCTCCTGGGGAGAATCTAAATTTTTTAAAATAATCTTTTAAATTTTAAAAAACAGAATGGATCGGATTCTTAAATACAGAATCCGATTCATCAAAATATAAATTTTGCACTTTTTAGATTAACAAATTTGTATACTTAATCTATCTCACAACTTTTAGTCTTGATTCTGGATTTCTTCTTATTCGGATTATCCAATCTTTTTGCATAATCCCACTTTTGTTCTTAACCTCAGATTTTGGACTTGATCCCTAATCTAGGGATTTTAGAGTTGATTCCAAAAAAAAGCCTTGAATTTCTTCAAGGCTTTGAGCGGAAGACGAGGCTCGAACTCGCGACAACCAGCTTGGAAGGCTGGAGCTCTACCAACTGAGCTACTTCCGCATTGCGAGTGCAAATATAAGCATGTTTTTTGTTTCTGCAAATTTTAAATCTATTTTTTTAAAAAAATTTGATCATCAACTTATTTCTTCGATAAAAATTTTGCTTTAAAATGAGTCTCTTATTAATAAAACTGTACTTTTGTATATCATGATCAGCATAGAAATTCTTTTAAAAAAACGAGCTTACTTTATTACAAATAAAGTGTTTATAAGAAAAAAATATTAAGAAATACTTTTCTTACAATTTCACAATTATCTAAAAAAGTTGATTTCAATTTATTTTGTATTTATTTTTTAAAAACAGTCTTTTTGATCTTTCCTTTTCAAAATAATTTATTAAACCACGCTCATTCCTTTCCTACAAGAAACTTTACTTTTTTTAATACTATTACTAAAATAAAATTTTACAGGGAATTATTACGACACCATTTGGAACAGTTTTTGAAAAGAAAACCTCTAAGAAAAGTTTATCTTAATAGTGAAATAAGCATTATATTTTTTTATAAACCATACATAAACAAAGTTAAACTAGTAAAGTATAATATAACCTATGATAAATAAATTTTACAGTTATGAAAAGTTTTTACCCCGTATTTATTTCTGTTTTGATCTACTTAGGTTGTGCTAACAACACAAATCCCAATCTTTTCTCAACAGAAGAAAGTATTCAAAATGCTTTAAAAAATGAAACTTTATTAGAAAATTGGGATTTAGATAAAAATAGAATAGCATTATTAGAGGCTATTAGGAAATCTACGGAAGAAGGACTAAATCCAGAAGATTATCATTATTCTGAATTATTAAGATACGAGGACTCAATAATACTAACCTCTGACCAGAAAGAAAGTTATCATAAACTACTTACTATCGCGCTGATTAAATATAGCTCTCATTTAAAAAATGGAAAGCTTGATGCTAACGAAATCTATTCTGATTGGGAAATAATCCCTAAACCTATAGTAACAGATTCAATATTAACTTTCGTTTTAGCAAAAAAGCAAATAGATAGTTTAATTAACGTAAGCAAACCACAACATCATATCTACAAACAACTCAAAAAGGCTTTATTAAAAATTAATACTATGCCGAATGAAGTTTTTGACACTATAAAACCTAAACCAAATGAAAAACTATACTTTGGATTAAAAAATAGCAGTACAATTGCTAAAATTAAAAAAAGACTAAGATTATGGGGCGATTTAAAACCTAATGATACTCTTTTTAATAAAACATTTGATGAAAATTTAAAAAAAGCAATCATCTTATTTCAAAATCGTCACGGATTGCAAACAGATGGTAAAATAGGCTTAGGCACACTGAAAGCATTGAATTACAGCAAGGAGTATCGCAGACAGCAAATACTTGTAAATCTTGAAAGATGGCGATGGTTCCCTGTAGATTTGGGTAATAATTTTTTAGCCGTTAATCTTACTGATTTTCAACTACAACTCGTAGAGAACAACGATACTATAAAAACATATAAGGTAGTGATTGGTCAACCTAAACGTAAAACGCCTATTCTGTCTTCAAAAGTTGACAATATTGTCTTTAATCCTACATGGACGGTTCCTCCTACAATTATAAAGGAGGATTTAATTCCTGCTGCTACAAAAAGTAAAAATTATTTTTATAAAAGCAAAATCAAAATTTTTAATTCTAAGAATAAGGAAATACCTCCATACTCGTGGAAGTCTGAAGACGCATTAAGTTATAAATACGTTCAAGATCCTGGCTATAATAATTCTTTGGGGTTAGTAAAAATAAACTTCAGCAATAAACACCTTGTTTATATGCATGATACAAATCATAGAGAACTTTTTATCAATCAATACCGTGCTTTGAGTTCTGGCTGTGTTAGAATAGAAAAACCACTACCATTAGCGGAATATTTATTAAAAGACAAATTTAAAAAGAAGTATGTAAAAGAGGAAATCATTCAAAAAAATAAAACAAAAATACAATTCCTATATACAAGAAGAAATTAATAGAAGTACCAACTTATTCGCTAGCAGAGATCGACACAATTCTTCAGAAAAAGAAACAAAAGCTGTAAGAGTAAGTCAGAATTTTGGAATTCATTTTCTATACTTTACAGCTTGGTATGATAAAGAAATATTACAATTTAGAAACGATATTTATGAATATGATCCTGACTTATACTTACGATTAAGCGATCAATTTACTAGCAATATCATAAGCCCTAGTAGGATGATAGATAAATAAACATGTCTTATCTTTCACAACATTTATAACATCGTATTTAATAGATTCTGGTATAGCTGGACAACCTTGACTTCTTCCTAAATAACCTTGCCTTTTTATTGTTATTAGGTTAGCATATTCGGCTCCGTGCATTACAACGGAACGGTTTCTTGCGTTATCATTAATTCCTCTTTCTTGACCGTCTAACTTCAAAGACAAACCATGTTTACCTATATATGTTTCTCCTGTTATATAAAACCCTAAACTACTTTTACTAGAATTTAATTCATTTGAAAAACTACTAGCAAACTCAACTCCCGATTTCATTCCGTGTGTAACTAAATTATTAAACAAAATTCTGTTCGAAATCAAATCAATAACCCACATTCTTTTTTTAGTTGATGATAAACTAAAATCAATTACCGTTAATACATCTTTTTCTATTAATCCTTTTTCTTTTAATGAATAATATCCAAACATTGCTTTCTTAAAACATTCCATAGGCGGTAATGCCAAATGATTTGCGTCTAAAGAAAAATAGATCATCTCAATTTTGGCTAACATAGCAAAATTACTTTTACTCGTTACCAAGTCAGAACTCACGTTATTAGTAGTCTTTGGGGAAAAAGACATTAAGAATAACAAAACAAGGGGTAAAAATCTGTAAACCATTGACAATCTTTTATTTATATTGTTATTACTATAATACAAATTTCATAAAAAAAAATCGACATAGCAAATTATTTTTGCATTTTGTCGATTTTTTTTGCATTTTGTCGATTTATTATTCTTTTTTATGATCCAATTCTTTTTGGTTGAAGGGAAATAAAAGAACCTTGTTTAATATCTTGATGATTTTGTTCCCAAGAAAAAATGCAGATACACTTTTTTGGAGTTACTACAAGATGTAAAATAAGAAGGCTGTCCTAAAATAGACTGCACTAGAAAAAATACTTCCTACTCCAAAAGTAATAGCTCCACTAACTGCTCTTAAAGAAGCTGCTTTTAAAGCACTACCTATACTCTAATATTTTAAACTTCCATCTTTAAAATACGTTATTGCGGTACAACTAAACAAAACTATTGTAGCTGCTATTCCCGCTGCAATAAGCAATGGCATAATCTCTCTACTCGGTTCATCGAATATCAATGAGTTATTCATTACGTATCCATACTTGTTATAACACTATATCTGGGTCTGATCTTGTCTATTTTTGTCCGTATTCAAAAATCAACGTAAAATAGGATCATACAACCTACCGTTCATGTGAATCAACCCTTCGTCTTCGAAATATTCATGCCGGTATACTCTCTATCCAATAATTGCATGATACCACGTGTTAAATTTCCCCAAGCGTCAAAATCACGTTCTTCTAATAGTTTCCCTTTTTCAATCAATTATTACTAATATGGTTCCTAGATAGTTATTGTGCTGCATTAAGCGAAGAATTTTATATTATTTTTAAAAAAACTTATTACTTCCTGTTTTTTTTCTCCAATTCTTCTATGCGCTTATTTTGTATTTCCAATTGTTTTTTTTGTTGAATTACATATAATGTTAATTCTTCAATTTTTTGTAATAATTTTATCTGAAACGCTCCGACGTTCACACCTTCTTTTTCCATTTCTTTTGCTGATGCTATTTCGGGTAGATGTCTTTTTTCTTTTACATGTTTTTCTACTTCTTCTAATTTGGGCAGGTTATAATCGTCAGCAAAAACAAAATCCGCTGTAGGGGTAGTGGTTACTTTTATTTCTTTGGCTTCTAATTTTCCTTGTAGTGCGGCATTACCTAAACCTGAAATACGAAAACGTTCACTAATTGTTTTACCATCATTGGTATAAAACTTCACCGAAGCCGAAATATCCGTTCTTGGACTAATAATCAAATCACCAGCCTGTCCTAAAGCACCAGATTCTGCCCACGACAATTGTGCAGGAATCTGAGAAATTACACTACTTATTCTGTTATTAAGAACCACTCCCGCATTAGTATTATCCCCCACGTGTAATTTTCCTAAAGGAGTTGTAATTCCTACCCCTACATTACCATCTGCTTTAATAACCATACCTTTATCCCATTTCCAATTGTTTTCAGAATTGGGTGCTATATGCAATGTATTTCTACCGTCATCAGGCGTATGAAAAATCCATGAATTAGTTCCTCCTGATACAAGATCGCTCGCATATAAATTTTTACCTAAAGTAATATTCCCATTTAGACTCATATCTCCATTATCGTGTAAAACTAAACGCTGATTTGAATTTGAAAAATTATTAGGATAATTCCAAAACTGTAAGCTATTACCATAGGGACCTGTCATATTATACATTCTCCATACTGCTCCTGCTTCTGTTTTTTCTGGATTATATAAAGATAAAGCAGGTCCTTCTTTACCTGAATTTGTAATTCTAATATATCCTCCATTGACTTCCATTTTTTCCGAAGGATTATCTGTACCGACTCCTACGTTTCCAGTAAGAATAGTTTGCCCTTCTACATATAAATTTCCATTACCTCCCCACTCTTTTCCTATTATTACCCCTTCTTTATTTAAAATGAATAACTTCTCTCCTCCATTAATATGCATTCTACCATCTGTTGATAAGACATCTCTAAACTTAATATTCCCTTGAACATCTAATTTGGCACTAGGCTTAGCAGTACCTATTCCAACACTTCCATTTTCAGCAATCTGCATAGCATCACCAACAGCTGTACCAAATTTTATACCTCCAAACCAATGTAAATCAAGCCCTGAACTTCCTGATACAGGGTAAGTTCCTATGTAATAATTTATACGATCATCATACCCCACTAAACGGTTAACATTATTAAAAATCATTAGATCTCCTCCATCCATTCTAAAATTACCAGAAACAATATGTAATCGTTCTGCAGGGGTATAACTTCCTAGTCCTACATTACCATTAGGTAAAAAAGTCATATATGCCTTGTTCCAGTCTTTACCAATAAATCCATAATCTAAAGTTGGAGCACCATTTATTGAAGTAGTTCCCTTACCTCCAAACATAATTAAATTAAGATTGTTTGGATCCGAGTTTTCTCCTATTTGAAAACCTCTACTCCATGCTCCATTCCATCCTTTTAATGAACTAACATCTATTCTAGCACCATAATTGGGACCTCCTAACCCAATACCTACATTATCAATAACTTGTTGTCCGTATCCTAAAGAAGCTACTAGTCCAAAACATACAGTTCTTAAATCTTTAATTTTTATTTTCATTATGTTCTTTTTAAATCTTAATTTTCATTTTGTTTAAAGGTTATGAACGAAAAGTAAAAAATTGATTTCTAATAATTATCTCATTTTTACTTCTTAACCTAATTTCAATTACAAAAACTCATTCCTTTGTGATTATTGTATTTTCTTCATCTCCTGTGATGTATTCCATCACTATTATATATATTTCTCTGGGCAATTTTCCAAACTCAAACAGCATGGTATTCATTTGTTCTACTTTTGTTGATACACCTAATACTTGTCCCGAAAATAAAATTAAACAGAATAAGCAAATTGATTTACCTTGAATGGATTGCCTATGTAAATACGACTGCTAGTAAACTGGATTGAAATAATAAGAGAATTACTAGACCCTCGAAACCAGATGTAAATCAGACGATACCAATTCCTCAACTAACTTTATATCTATTTTATTTAAACTAGGGCAGTTTATATAAATAGAACGTTTAATCTGGTTGCCTACCTCATCATATTCAAAAAGTAGCTTACTTAAATCTTAAGCATAACAAATCCTTATAAGAAATAAAAAAACACCAAAATAACTTCTCATAAAACCTTATTTCTTTAAAATTCACTACAAAAGTATAACAAAAACAGATCTTATCCCAAAACCCCTTTAATTCTCTAAAAATAAAGATTTGATTTACAGAAAGTATTATTTTTACAATTTGATGAAATACTTATTTATCAGATGAAATACACCTTTATCTAAGATCTTTTATTCCCTTTTAAAAATGTTTTTTAATAAAATCTACGTGATAATCATCCTCTTTTCTAAACATTTTTTTACAAAAACAAAAATAGTTGATAATAACAGTCTAATTTCATAGTCTAACTACCTTTTATTAAAAACTATTTCATTCTTTTAGTTTACCCTATATCAATAAAATTACAATAATTACAGTTATTTATTTGTATCCATAATTTGATCTCTAATTCACAAAAAATAACGTTTGATAACCCCGCTTTATAATCTGTTCGAATTAAAAGATCATATTTGATTTCAAATTCCTAATTTTGAGGTTTCACATAACACTTCTAAAAATGAATAAAAAAGTAATTCTAATGATTCTTGATGGTTGGGGGAAATCACCTGATCCTAAAGTATCTGCTATTGACCAAGCCAATACTCCTTTTATAGATACCCTTTATACACAATTTCCAAATGCTACATTACGAACTGATGGACTTAATGTAGGCCTACCTGATGGACAAATGGGAAATAGTGAAGTAGGCCACATGAACTTAGGTGCTGGAAGGATAGTATATCAGGATTTAGCCAAAATTAATCTAGCTGTTCAAAACAAGACTCTTAATAACGAAAAAGTCTTGCTAAATGCCTACGAGTACGCTAAAAAAACAATAAACCTGTACATTTTTTAGGATTAGTATCAGATGGAGGGGTTCACTCACATACAGATCATTTAAAAGGACTATTGGATGCTGCAAATGATTATGGTTTAAAAAAAGTTTTCGTTCATGCTTTTACGGACGGTCGCGATGTAGATCCTAAATCGGGTGAAAAACATATAGATGATTTAGCGCAGTATTGTACACGTTCAGCAGCTAAAATTGCCACTATAACAGGACGTTATTTTGCTATGGATCGTGACAAGCGTTGGGAACGGGTAAAAAAAGCGTATTCCGTTATGGTAGAAGGCATAGGAAAAAAAGCTACTGACCCTGTAACCGCTATTAGAGAGAGTTATTTTAATAACATAACAGATGAATTTATTGAACCAATTGTATTAGTTGATGCTCATCAAGAACCTTTAACAACAATACAAAATGGCGACGTAGTTATTTTCTTTAATTTTAGAACAGATAGAGGTCGTGAACTAACAGAGGTTCTTTCTCAAAAAGATCTTCAGGAACAAAAGATGAATCATCTAGACTTGTATTATGTGACAATGACCAACTATGATGAAACCTATAAAAATGTATACGTTATTTATGACAAGGACAATATTACAGAAACCTTAGGTGAAGTAATATCTAAAACTGATAAAAAACAAATTAGAATAGCCGAAACTGAAAAATATCCACATGTTACTTTCTTCTTTTCTGGAGGGCGAGAGGAGCCTTTTGAAGGTGAAAATCGAATTTTATGTTCATCTCCTAAAGTAGCCACTTATGATTTACAGCCTGAAATGAGTGCATTTGACCTAAAAAACGCATTAATTCCAGAATTAAAAAAAGAAACAGTAGATTTTGTGTGTCTTAACTTTGCAAATGGTGATATGGTAGGTCACACGGGAAATATGCAAGCAGCTATCAAAGCATGTGAAGCAGTGGATCAATGTGTTAAAGAGGTTATAACAACTGCTTTAGAAAATAATTACACAACAATACTCATTGCTGACCATGGCAACTGTGATACTATGATAAATCCTGACGGAAGTCCCAATACTGCTCATACAACAAATCCCGTTCCTATTATTTTAATAGATCCAGAATTAAAAAATATAAACGATGGTGTTTTAGCTGATATTGCCCCTACTATTTTAGAATTAATGGGCATTTCTAAACCCGAGGTAATGACTGGAAGATCTCTATTATAAATACTTACAAAAAGAGGTTGCCCAAAAGAATCTAAATTATTACTTTTAGGACAACCTTTTTTTAATTATCTTCTAATTTTTTGTTCCCATTCCCAAGCGCTTGTTAATGCTTCTTCTAGGGTAGATTGAGATTTCCAGCCCAAAACCTCATTAGCTTTTGCTGTATGGGCGTAAGCTTCTGTTATGTCACCTTCTCGTCTTCCTACAATTTTATAAGGTAATTTTTGACCTGATACTTTCTCAAAAGTAGAAATAACTTCTAACACGGAGCTTCCTGTTCCTGTTCCTACATTAAACACCTCTACTTTTTCTACATTCTTTTTAGCTAAAAGTCGTTCTAGGGCAACAACGTGGGCTTTAGCTAAATCTACTACATGAATATAATCACGAATAGCCGTTCCATCTTCTGTAGGATAATCATTTCCAAAAACCGATAATTCTTTTCGTAACCCTATAGCTGTTTGTGTAATAAAAGGTATTAGATTTTGGGGAACTCCTAATGGTAATTCTCCTATTTCTGTAGAAGGGTGTGCTCCAATTGGATTGAAATAACGTAGTAAAACAGCATTTATATTAGTTACTTTAGTTACATCTGCAATTATTTCTTCTCCTATTTGTTTTGTATTACCATAAGGAGATATAGCTGACTGTACAGGAGCATCTTCTGTTATAGGCATTTCTTCTGCTTGTCCATAAACTGTACATGAAGAACTAAAAATAAAATGTGCTTCTGTTTTTTGTTGTAATTCTTGTAAAAGATACACTAAAGTATTTATGTTATTTTCATAGTATAACAATGGATTTTCTACGCTTTCCCCAACTGCTTTACTAGCAGCAAAGTGAATAACTCCATTTACATCTTGATATTTTTGAAAAAAATCTTGAACTGATTTTTTATCACGTAAATCAATTTTTTCAAAAATAGGTTTCTTACTTGTAATATTTTCAATTCGTTGTAAAACTTCTATTGACGAATTTGACAAATTATCTATTATAATTACCTCAAAACCTTTGTTTTGCAATTCTACTACAGTATGAGACCCTATAAACCCCAAGCCTCCAGTTACTAATATTCTCATAAGAATTAATTAATTTGTTTATTGTTTATTGTTTATTGTTTATTGATTATTGATTATTGTTAACGAAGAAATATCTATCCTATAAAGTCTAGAACTACATCTGTAATAAATTTTATTTGTTCATCATCTAATTCAGTATGCATTGGTAATGCAATTACTTCCTTAACTAACTGATTAGTCACCATAAAATCAGCTTCATTATAACGTATGTCCGAATAGGCTTTCTGACTATGTAAAGGAATTGGATAGTAGATAGCACATGGTATTTCTTTTGATTGTAAATGTTCTAATAAAGCATCACGTTTACCATTAATAACCCTAAATACATATTGATGAAATACGTGATCATCAGTATTACTATTAAATTGAGGTATCACTATATTTGGGTTTGATCCAAGAGCTAGATTATATTTATAAGCCGCTTCTCTACGTGCTTTATTATACGCATCTAAATGCGGTAATTTTGTTTTTAATATACCCGCTTGAATACTATCTAAACGAGAGTTTACCCCTACTACATCATGATGGTAACGAACATACATTCCGTGATTTACAATTCCTCTCAAATTATGAGCTAATTGATCGTCATTTGTAAAAATAGCCCCACCATCACCATAACAACCCAAGTTTTTAGATGGAAAAAATGAGGTAGCTGCCACATGACCAATTGCTCCTACTTTTGATTTTGAACCATCTTTAAAAGTATAATTAGCTCCAATAGCTTGTGCATTATCTTCTATAACATATAAGTTATTCTCTCGGGCTATTTCCATTATAGCCTCCATATTAGTTGCTCGACCAAATAAATGTACTGGAACGATGGCTTTTGTTTTAGGTGTGATTGCCTTTTTAATTGCCTCAATAGAAATATTCATTGTATCTATATCTACATCTACTAATACAGGTGTTAATTGTAATAATGCAATTACTTCCACAGTAGCGGCAAAAGTAAAATCAGCCGTAATTACCTCATCTCCTGGTTTTAATCCTAATCCCATCATGGCAATTTGCAAAGCGTCTGTACCATTTGCACACGGAATTACATGCTTAACACCTAAATATTTTTCTAAATCAGCTTGAAATTGATGAACTAAAGGTCCGTTGATATAAGTTGTCGTATCTAAAACTTCTTGAATAGAAGTATTAACTTCCTCTTTTATTTTATCATATTGGCTTTTTAAGTCAACCATTTGTATCTTTCTCATCGAGTAAAATTTAGGTTACAAATCTACTAATTTAATAGCTTTTCTACTAAATTTTAGAAAACTAATGTATTTTAGCATCATCAAATTTTAATTATGCTTTTTCTATACAACACTGTTATACATTTTGTACAATTTTTCCTAAATATCATAGCTTTAGTTAACCCTAAAATTAAGTTATTTGTTAAAGGTCGGAAAGATGTATTTAACACTTTAGCTTCAAAAATTAATCCAACAGATAAAACAATCTGGTTTCACGCGGCATCTTTAGGAGAATACGAACAAGGTTTACCTGTCATAGAAAAGGTTAAAGAAAATTTTCCTTCGTATAAAATAGTATTAACATTCTTTTCTCCTTCGGGATATGAGGTTAAGAAAAACAATACAATTGCAGATATTACAATCTATTTACCTTTAGACACTAAAGCCAATGCTAATCTTTTTTTAGAATTAGTACATCCTGAAAAGGTATTTTTTATTAAATATGAGTATTGGCCTAATTATTTAAATGAATTAGGAAAAAGAAAAATTGACACTTACTTAATTTCTGGTATTTTTAGAAAAAAACAGTTATTTTTTAAATGGTACGGAGGATTTTACAGAAATGCTTTAAAAAACTTTAATTATTTTTTTGTTCAGAATGATTCTTCTAAAGAATTACTACAAACTATAGGATTTCAAAACACTATTGTTTCTGGAGATACTCGTTTTGATCGGGTAGTCACTATTTTAGGAAGAAATAATACGTTAGATTTTATAAAACAATTCAAAGATAACAAAACGACTATTGTCATAGGCAGTTCTTGGCCAAAGGATGAAGAATTGTTAATCCCATATATTAATCAATCCTCGGACGATGTAAAATTTATTATCGCACCCCATAATATTAAAGGTGAGCAAATATTAAAAACTAAGTCTCAAATTAATAAGTCCGTGATATTGTATTCTGAAATAAACAATAAAGATCTAGCTCAATTTAATGTATTTATTATAGACACTATTGGTATTTTGACTAAAATATATTCTTATGCTGACATAGCTTACGTAGGAGGTGGTTTTGGCAATCCTGGCGTACATAACATTTTAGAACCAGCTACTTTTGGCGTTCCTGTAATAATTGGTCCTAACTACTCGCATTTTACAGAAGCTACTGCTTTAGTATATCAAAAAGGATGTATTTCCATTTCGGATCAAACAGAGCTAATTCAAGCTTTTAATTTATTAATTCAAAATGAAGATGAAAGGCACGAAAAAGGACATATCTGTCAAACTTTTGTTCAAATGAATACTGGAGCAACTCAAACCATTATAAATACGATTTTTAAATGATACATTTCAAACTTATAGAACAAGATCAAATTGACTTAGCGGTTCAGATGATGCAGGATTTTTACGCAATTGATAATTATCCTATTAATCCAAAAACTTCTTCTGCTTTGTTTCATGAGTTTATTTCTAATAGCAACTTAGGACGATGCTGGTTTATATACCATGAAAATAAAATAGTAGGATATATTATTCTTACTTTTATTTTTAGTTTTGAATATCAAGGTACTTTGGCTTTTATAGATGAATTATACCTTATTGAATCTTCAAGAGGAAAAGGTATTGGAAAAAAAGCTTTGGATTTTATTAAAGAACAAGCATTCGTTTTTAATATAAAAATGATTTATTTAGAAGTTGAAGAACATAATAATAATGCTCAAAAACTATACATTTCTAATGATTTTGTCATTCATAAAAGAAAAATAATGAAAAACAAAATAGTAAGATCCTACTAAATAAAAACCTTATTGAACAAAATCTTATAGGCTCATTTTTTCTTTAAACAAGCTAGATTGCCTTCTTGATATTTCTATTTTTTGATCATCCTTTAGATCTACCAATAAATTACCGCTAAACCATAGATCAATATTTTTTATATAGTTTATATTAATTATTTGATTACGATTAGCTCTAAAAAAATCTTCTGGAAGTTTTTTCTCAATCTGATTTAGTGACTTATTTAATACTGCTTTTTGATCATTAAAAAAACTTTAGTATAGTTCCCCTCTACTTCAAAAAGATAAATATCTGCAACTTTTAAGAGCCAACATTTTTCGCCATCTTTGATAAAAATTTGATTAGATGCTTCTACTTTTTGTCTATTTTTTACAGCTTTGTTTTCTAACTTTTGTTTAACCTTATCAATTGCTTTTAAAAACCGATTAGGACTTACGGGCTTCATTAAATAATCTAAAGCATTATATTCAAATGATTTTAAAGCATATTCGTCAAACGCTGTTGTAAAAACAGTTATTGGAACATCATCTAACATTTCTAACAATTCAAAACCATCTTTTTCTGGCATATTTATATCTAAAAAAAGTAAATCAGGATTCAAAGAATTAATTAATTCATAGGCTTTATCTACGTTTTCCGCTTCTCCTAGAACTTCTATCTCAGGAAAATTTTTAATCAACTCTTTTAATTCATTTCGAGCCAATCGAGAATCTTCAACTATAACAGCTTTAATTTTTATCATTTTATATATTAAAAGGAATTACAACTTTAGCTTTTACCATTTTATTTTCTTCTATAATTTCAAAAGTGGCTCTGTTAGCGTACAGAAGAAAAAGTCTTTCCCTTATATTTTTCAATCCTATCTGAGTAGAAGCGCTCCTCTTTTTAAAAATCCTGTATTCTCAACAATTAAATGTAGTTCGTTTTTTTTAATTTTTGAAATCAATTTTACAACACCTCCTTCTTTTATATTTGACACACCGTGTTTTACTGCATTCTCAACTAACATTTGTACTATCATAGGTGGAATAGAAAAATACAATGTATCAGAATTTATTTCTGTAATATATTCTAACCTATCTTCTAATTGTATTTTAGAAAGAGCTATATAATTACTAACCATTTCTAGTTCTTCTTCTAATATAATTTTATTCGTATCGCTTTTGGTTAAAGAATAACGCAACATTTCAGATAACCTAGTTAGCATTTCTCTAGATTTTGAAGGATTTTCAAGAATTAATCCACGTATATTATTTAAGCTATTAAACATAAAATGTGGATTTATCTGCCCTTTAAGCGTATTTAAAGTTATTTCTCTTAAGTTAGTTTCTAGTTCTAATTGTTTAATTTTAATTTCTTTTAAATATTTAAAAATTTTATACGCCATCACAATAAAAAACCACACTAAAAGGATACTGCAAATACAGGTATATTTGCCAATTTCATAAGAAAAGTTAAGGGATTTTCTCTATCTAAAAAATACTTTAATGGCACACTTAAAACAGGCCATAATAAAAGATGATATAATATTTGAGATAAAGCAAAAACAAGGACAATTCCCCAAAGAGATCTTTTTGAAATCTTACCAATTTGAACTTTATAATCTACATAAGCAAGAATAATATTAGATAGCAAAAAACCTAGTAATCCACATAAAAACCCTTCTGTAATAAAGTAATACATTTTGCTCCATTCTAACGTATTCCATTTCTCAACTTGAGAAAGTCCGTAGGATAATTTTTCAAAAGTTAAAATAGATAACAAATAAATTTGCCACCCGATAAAGTTTAAAATGTGATACCTCCAATTTGTTATTAATCTCATTTAAAATAAAACTGCAATAATTAAATCTACTAATTTAGTTATCAAATGTAATATAAACTGTATCATATTCTTATTTTTAATCTTTAGTATAACCTTACTTAAACTAAAGATGATTTCATTAATATATATTTTTTTATAATGTATAAGTCTGCTATAGTACAAAACTTACTGTATTAAAAACCTAGTGATTATAAAGTATTTCCCTATAAATTTCAAACTATTATCCCAAAAACATTAAAACTATTATAATAGAATATTTTATGTTTTAAAAAAATCTATTCATACTTTACAAACTTACTTATTTATGACATTTTTTTATCACTATCAAAGAACATTCTGTTTCTACATCCTTTAACGTTTCAATTCCCTAAAAAAATTCTCCAAAAAACAGGAAAACAGAAAATTTTAAAGATTTTCTCAAATTTATTTTTTCATATAGATTAATAATGATTTCATTCGCTTTTTGATTGATGATTTCTATTCGTTTTTTGATTGATTTTGATATTTATGAATCTTAGATTTCATTTAGTTGTTTAAAAACCTAAAAATAATGCAATAATTTTCAATGATTATCAAAAAATGATGAGCGGTAAAATAAAATGATAAATGGTTTTTCTTAATCAAAACTAAAAAAACCTTATAATTCTCTAAAAATTGTAACTTGCACGTGTTATAAATACATATTATGAAATTTTTACGACTACTTCTTATTTTAGTGGTTTCTCCCTTTTTTGCTCAACAAGGCGGAATGTGGATTCCTTCTTTGCTAAAAGGAATGAACGAAACCGAAATGAAAAATCTTGGAATTAAAATATCCGCAGACGATATTTATTCAGTAAACAAATCCAGCATTAAAGATGCCGTTCCTCACTTTGATGGAGGCTGTACTGCCGAAGTAATTTCTTCAAAAGGATTAATCTTAACTAATCATCACTGTGGATATGACAACATTCAAAGTCACTCAACAGTTGAACATGATTATTTAACTAATGGTTTTTGGGCTTATAAAATGGAAGAAGAACTTCCGAATAAAAATTTATTTGTAACCTTTATCATTCGCATTGAAGATGTAACCTCTAAAGTTTTAGAAGGTACTACTTCTATTTCATCTGAATTAGAAAAACAAAAGAAAATTCAGGAAAACATTACCATTTTATCAAAAACGCTACCTAAAGAATCTTGGCAAGAAAATCAAATCAAAACTTTTTATGACGGCAATCAATATCTTTTGTTTGTAACCGAAACATTTCGTGATGTACGCCTAGTAGGAGCACCACCAAGTTCTATCGGAAAATTTGGTTCAGATACAGACAACTGGGTATGGCCTCGTCATACAGGAGATTTTTCACTATTCCGCATTTATGCAGATAAAAATAATCATCCTACTGAATATTCAAAAGACAATGTTCCTTACAAACCAAAACATTTCTTCCCTATATCTATAAAAGGAGTACAAGAAAATGATTTTACCATGGTTATGGGATACCCTGGTCGTACACAAGAATATTTACCCAGCTATGCTGTAGAACAAATCATAAATGATTTAAACCCAGCACGTATCGAGCTTCGTGATGTTACCCTAAAAACCCAAAACACCTTCATGCGTAAAGATCCCGCAATTAAAATACAATATGCAGCAAAAAACGCCTCTATTGCTAACGCTTGGAAAAAATGGATGGGAGAAATAAAAGGATTAAAAAAAGCAAATGCAATTGAAGCTAAACAAAAATTTGAGACCGAGTTAACTGAAAAAATTAACAAAGCAGGTAAACAAACAGAATATGGTAATCTTTTAAATGAATTTAAAACAAATTATAAAAATATCCGCGAATACGCCATTGCTCGTGACTACTTTTCCGAAGTAATAATGCGTAATTGTGAAATATTAAATTTTGGTTATCGTTTATATCAATTAGAGCAAATTTTAAACACAAAAGGCGAACAAGTTTTTACTGAAAGAAAAAACAATTTAATCACTAATTTTGAGGGTACTTACAAAAACTTCAATGTATCTGTAGATGAAAAAGTCTTCGAACAGTTAATTCATCTTTACGCTACAAAATCTCCTAAACAATTTTTACCCAATTCTTTAAACAATATCAATGCTTCTCAATTAACTACTGATGTTTTTCAAAATTCAAAACTAACCTCTTTTTCCGGTTTAAAAGAACTATTAAGCGGCGATACTAAATCTATTATTGAAAAAATAAATCAAGACAAAGGATATATCTTAGCAAAGTCAATCATAGAAGCCTATGATAAAAATGTAGCTCCTAAGTATAATGAAATCAATCTAAAAAATATTGCATTACAACGTACTTATATGAAAGCCATATTAGAATTAAGCCCAAAATCTGCCCGCATATTCCCAGATGCTAACAGCACCCTTCGGGTTACCTACGGAAAAGTAAAAGGCTACAAACCATCTGATGCGGTAATCTATTCCCCTTTCACCACGTTAGACGGTGTTGTAGAAAAATATATTCCTGGAGATTATGAATTTGATGTACCAAAAAAATTAATTGACTTATACAACTCGAAAGATTTTGGTCAATATGCTGATAAAAACGGTAAAATGCCTGTCGCATTTATTGCTACCAATCATACTACAGGAGGCAATTCAGGCTCCCCTGCATTAGATGCTAATGGTAACTTAATTGGATGTAATTTTGATCGTGTTTGGGAAGGCACCATGAGTGACATCTTCTATAGCCCTGAAATCTGTAGAAACATTATGGTAGACGCTCGCTATATTTTATTTATAATTGATAAGTTTGCAGGAGCACAAAACCTAATCCAAGAAATCAAAATCATACAATCAGGAGGAAGCTCTAAAAATAAATAAAAAATATTCATTATAAGGGCTTTTTTTATAGTAAAAAGCCCTTTAAAAATGGGGAAATATTATATAAAAAAACATTTCATTGGCAAAGATTTTTTTTTAAAAAAAAGTTTAGAAAAAAGTTTTACATAATAAAAAATTTATATCTTTGCGACACGAATTAATAATTAACCTTTTATAATTAAGTAAGATGAAAAAAGTTGTTTTAACTATGGCTTTAGTTGCTATGATGAGTGTTTCTTGTAAAGATCAAGCTGCTGCTACTGGAAGAAACTGCTGTAGAAGCTGTTGATACTGCTGCTGTAGAAGCTGTTGATACTGCTGCTGCTGCTGTTGATACTGCTGCTGCTGCTGTTGACACTGCTGCTGCTGTTAAAGAAGAAGTAAAAAAATAATTAGATAAAATCTAATATTTTTCAAAAAGCCCCGTTTTTCGGGGCTTTTGACTTTATAAACACCACTAAATCTTTTAAAAAAAAAAACTTATTTTTACCAAAAAGCAAAATCCTCACAATCAAAACAAGAAAACACTACACAAACTCCAATTCAGGAAACACAAATTCATTAGCCGCAAAATCCAATACCTCAGCAACAACAGCAGAACGCATCATCTCATCTATTCCACGCTGCATCAACAATTGAGTAGTATATTTACGACTTGTAGCAATCTCTCTTTTCTCAACAATCAAACGAAAATAAAACTTCCCACTTGACGTTTTAAAACGCATTATAGTAGCTCCTTCCAAAGCCAACTTCAACTTTTCTATATCCTCTTCACACTCAAAACGCAACTCATAACTATCACTAGTCATAATCGTCTTACCTTTCCTAGACACAAATTCAAATTTATAATAACCATCCAAACGTTTACTAATCACAAAAGTCGCCATACACACCTAAAAAAACTTCACCCCTAAAAACAAAAGAACACCTCAAAGACTATCCATCCTCAAGACTAAAACTTTTTCCTTAGAAATTTTACCTATATTAACCCTAAAAACATTAAACTAAACAACAAGCTCGCTAAAGCATTTTTAAACCCTAAAAACAGCCAACACAAGCCTTCCTAACCCAAAGCCCGAAGACAAAATCAAAAACCCATAAAAAAGTATTTTAAAAAACTCTCTAAGACCATAAGATCTTAAAAACCCAACTCACCCAAAACTATATAAAACAAAAAAGCCCTGATTTCTCAGAGCTTTTTTTGTTGGTCTACAAGGATTCGAACCTTGAATGACTGAACCAAAATCAGTAGTGTTACCGTTACACCATAGACCATCAGAACCGCAACACTTCCGTTTTGCGAGTGCAAATATAGAAGTTTTTTTTATTATTTCCAAATTTTCAAACAAAAAAACACCAACAAAAAAATAATCAACTAACAATCAAGCATTTAAAAACCCAGAAATACCACATTAAAGCAAATACACATACTCAAAAAAACTTAATCTAAAAAAGAACATCATTAACACGCATACTCAAAGATTTCCAGAAAGCCATATTTTTTTTCATCATTCAGATTGTTTACTCTTCACACAATCTCAACTAAAGAAGAAAATCACGAAACACTACAAAACGATTACCAAGCTATTTCAACACCAAAAACTACTTAAACAAAAGTTTTTAGAAGTCAACCTAAAAGAACAAGAAAAACAGATTTCTTCTCATTCAGATTGTCTATTTTTTTCTACATAACCCTCAGATTTTGTCCTTGATTAAGCTTTATCCTCAATCCTCATTTTGAATTACCCTGTCGATTCGAGGTTATTTAACAAAAAAAGCCCTGATTTCTCAGAGCTTTCTTGTTGGTCTACAAGGATTCGAACCTTGAATGACTGAACCAAAATCAGTAGTGTTACCGTTACACCATAGACCATTAAACCTGCAAGACTTTTGTTTTGCGAGTGCAAATATACAAACCTTTTTTAGTTCTCCAAAAGTTTTAATGAAAAAATAAAAAAAAAAAATTTAACCTTTTCTTTAAACAAAAAACAGTTTCTTTGTGTTAGAATTCAAAACACTTAACTATTAATATGTCATTCAATTTCAAAAAATGGAATACCCTACTAGGTTGGGTTACTTTTTTTATTGCTCTGGTTGTTTATTCACTAACCGTAGAACCTACTATGAGTTTTTGGGACTGTGGCGAATATATTTCCACATCTGCTAAATTAGAAGTAGGTCATCCTCCTGGCGCACCTTTGTATCAAATGATCGGAGCTTTCTTTTCTATGTTTGCAATTAACAAAGAAAATATTGCTTTGATGGTAAACATGATGTCAGTCGTATCCAGTGCTTTTACCATTTTATTTTTATTCTGGTCTTCTACAATTTTATTAAGAAAGCTAATTGGATCAGAAAAAGAATTAAATAGATACAACAGTATAGCTATTTTAGGCAGTGCTTTTGTAGGGTCATTAGCCTTTACTTTTTCAGATAGCTTTTGGTTTAATGCAGTAGAAGCAGAAGTATATGCAATGGCTACTTTTTTAATTGCTATTTTATTTTGGCTCGGACTTCGCTGGGAAGCCGACATGAATGCCCCCAAAGGAAATCGCTGGCTTCTCTTAATAGCGTTAGTTGTAGGATTATCATTTGGAGTGCATTTTATGGCGTTATTAACAATTCCTTCTATTGGATTTTTATATTATTTTAAACATTATGAAAAAGTAACACTAAAAGGCTTTATTGCTGCCAATATTATTGTTATTTCAGTCCTATTATTCATATTCAAACTCCTTTTACCTTGGACCATGGCTTTTTTTGGAAGCACTGAAGTTTTCATTGTAAACGATATAGGATTGCCTTTCAACTCAGGAACCATACTAGCCACTATACTTCTTGTTGCTTTTTTCTATTTTGGTTTAAAATACACTCAACAAAAAGGAAAAGTGTTCTTAAACACTATTTTATTAAGTATTCTGTTTATTTTCATAGGATTTTCAACCTGGTTAATGTTACCTATAAGAGCCAATGCAGACACTCCTATCAATGAAAATAAACCATCTGATGCACGTGAACTTTTAGCATATTATAATCGTGAACAGTATGGAGAACAAAAATTATTCTATGGCCCTCAATTTTCAGAAACCTACGCAGGATTAGATGAGGACAATCCTTATTTAGATGAAAAACCAAACTATGAACGCGATTACAAAACGGGTAAATATAATATTGTAAACAACTATAAAAACGCCATTCAAAATACGGATGACAATCATAAGGCTCTTTTACCACGTATGTGGAGTAGCGAACACAATGTGAATTACATGAAATTCACATCGCCTCTTGAATTTTCTGTCAAAGAAGAATACAATCAAGAGCAAGAGTTATTACAAATCGTATCTGAATTCAGAAATGCTTTTAAAGCTGGAAAATTAGATTTAGAAGATTATGATAAATTCTTAAAATCCTATGGAGAATACCTGAATATAGAAAAACCAAGCACTTTAGACAACCTTCGATTCATGGTTGAATATCAGTTTGGGTATATGTATTGGAGATATTTAATGTGGAACTTTGTAGGTCGTCAAAACGACGAACAAGGCAACTATGACCTTAAAGACGGTAACTGGCTAAGCGGCATATCATTCCTAGATAGCGCACGTCTTACCAAACAAGAAAACCTTCCAGCAGATTGGAAAAATAACAAAGGACGAAATGTATATTATTTTATTCCGTTTATTTTAGGATTAATGGGATTCTTTTTTCACTCAAAAAAAGACCTAAAATCCTTTTATGTTTTACTTTCTCTTTTCTTATTTACAGGTTTAGCACTTAAAATATACTTAAACGAACGACCTTTTGAAGTACGCGAACGCGATTATGCTTTAGTTGGTTCTTTTTATGTATTTGCCCTTTGGATTGCTTTAGGAGTTTACGCTCTTTACGAATCAGTTCAAAAATACCTTCAACCTAAAATAGCATTACCTCTCACGCTATTAGCTTCTTTGTTAGCCGCACCTGTTTTGATGGCATCTGAAAACTGGGATGATCATGATCGTTCAGGTAAATATACTGCTGTTACAGATGCTAAAGCGTACTTAGATTCTTGCGACAAAAATGCTATCTTATTTACTATTGGCGATAATGACACATTTCCTTTATGGTATATACAAGAAATAGAAGGTTATAGAACAGATGTACGCATCGTAAACACCAGTTTATTAATGACCGATTGGTACATTGATTCAATGCGTAAAAAAGCGTATGAATCAGACCCTATTCCTCTGTCTTTTGAACACAAAGATTATGTAGATGGCAAACGTGATTATCTAATCTATGAGGAAAGAACAAAAGAAAGAATTAGCATAGATGAGTTTATGGAATTTGCGCATAGTGATGACCCTAGAACATTAATTGAATTACGAAATGGTCAAAAAGTTCAGTTCTATCCAACTAACAAAATCAGAATTCCTGTTGATAAAAAATCAGTCATTTCCAATAAAACCATCAATCCAAAACAAAATGATTCTATTGTACCTTATATAGACATAGACATCAAGGGAAGTGCTTTATATAAAAATCGTTTAATGATGTTGGATATTGTCAGAAAAAACAACTGGAAACGTCCTATTTATTTTTCTACAGGAGCATTTGGCGATGATGATTATATCTGGATGAAAGAATACCTCCAATTAGATGGTATGATTTACAAACTAGTTCCAATCAAAACACCTCTTCCAAAAGAGGCATATAACTTTGATATGGGACAAATAGACACCGATAAAATGTACTCCATTTTTACCAAGTTACAATGGGGCAATGGTGATAGTTCATCTATCTATCATGATCCTCAAACACGTAAAAACTGCATATCTTACCGTACCCACATGGCACGTCTTATGACTAACCTAATAAACGAAGGCAAAACAGCTAAAGCAGAAAAAATAATTGACCTTGTTTTATCCAAAACACCTATAGAATATTATGGTTTTTACAGTCTTATAGATCCTTTTGCAGAAGGTTATTACAAATTAGGTAAAAAAGAAAAGGCACGTGAGATAATAAAGAAAATAACTTCAAAATATCAAGATGAGCTACGCTATTATAGCGAATTACCTCAAAGTGATCAACGTCAATTTTTTGCTAGTGACATTTACACTGATTTAATGCGCTACAAAGGTTTATTAGAAATAGCAAAAACGTATAAAGACAAAGAATTTCACGATCAAGAAAAAGATGCTTTCAACAATTTAAACAAGCGTTTCCCTTTTTTGAAGTAGAAATAGAATAAGATCTTAGGTTTTCAAAACTACCTAAATTTCATCAAAAAAAGCAAAGAGGCTGTCCTAAAAAAATTTTAGAACAGCCTCTTTAATTTCTAAAATATTTAGATAGCTACTAGTATATTTTTTTGCATATCTAATTCTCAATAAATAAGTTTTTCTTTAACTCTCTTATTCTTATATTGTGAATAATAAATAAAACCGTTTTTTAAACAAACAAAAATTACTCATTAACATATATCCTACTAAAAAATTCAAGTATGTTTTATTGGATCAAAACAAATAAGTTCATCAAATGGTTATTTTGTAATCATGTTTGGTCTATTCCTAATACATCCAAAACAATTTACTTAACTTTTGATGATGGTCCTATTCCTGAAATTACAGAATGGGTTTTAGACATATTAAAAGAAAACCAGATAAAAGCTACCTTTTTTGTGTTGGAAAAAATATCGTAAAGCATCCTGAAATTTTCAAAAGGATTCTAATAGAAGGACATTCTATAGGAAACCACACCTATAATCATGTAAATGGTTGGGAAAAATCTACAACAGAATATATAAATAATGTAATAGCTTGTGAGAAGATAATTCAGGAAAATATTAAGATTCTAGATCATGGTCTTAAAAAATCAGAAATTAAAAATCAGAAATCTATTTTTTTAGACCTCCCTATGGCAAAATAACATTTAATCAGTCTAAAATTTTAAGAAAAAGAGGTTATAAGATCATCATGTGGGATGTATTAAGTGCTGATTTTGATAGTTCTATAAGCCCTGAGCAGTGTATAAAAAATGCCACCCAAAAAGTAGAATCAGGCAGCATTATTGTTTTTCATGATAGTCAAAAAGCTTATCATCTCTTAAAAAATTCTCTCCCAAAAGCCTTAGCTTTTTATAAAGAAAAAGGGTTTACTTTTGATATTATAAAAATTTAAAACTGCTCTTTTACAAGATTAATGATAGTATTAGCGTCTAATTCTCCAGACTGACGCCATTTCATCTGTCCCTCTTTATAGATCATTAAAGTAGGCAATCCTTTGATACGAAGAGCTTCTGCTAATTCTTGATTTTTATCCACATCAATCTTTATTACTTTAGCTTTATCTCCTAGTGCCGCCGCTACATCTTTTATAACAGGGTGCATTAACTGAGAAGCTTCATTCCAATCAGTATAAAAATCAATTAAAACAGGAACATGGGTACCTATTAACTCTCCAAATTTTGACATATACGTACTTTTTAAATACAATTTGCATTACAAATATACTGTTTTTAGCGATTTATGCTAATTTTTGAGTTTTTTTTAACTGAATAACCGTTATTTCAGGCATAATACCAACTCTTCCTGGATAAGCATGAAATCCAAATCCTCTATTTACATAAATATAGCGTCCTAAATACTCATAACATCCCGCCCATTGCTTATACATGTATTGTGCTAAACTCCATTTAAAATACCCTGGTATTTCTATCCCAAATTGCATTCCATGAGTATGCCCGCTTAGTGTTAAATGAAATTTTTTATCATGATGTTTTACTATTTCTTCCCAATGACTAGGATCGTGACTCATTAAAATTTTAAATTCTTGATTCGTTAGTCCTTCTGAGGCTTTATCTATATCTCCTATCATACCAAAATGTTTTCCCCAGTTTTCAACTCCAACTAAAGAAAATTCTTCACCATCCTTGCGAATCTTAATATATTCGTTTAATAATAATCTAAAATTTATCTGTTCATGTATTTTTTTTATGTCTTTAAAGTTTTGAACTTTTGCTTCTTCTGATTCCCATTCTATATAAGCTCCGTAATCATGATTTCCTAGAACAGAAAATTTACCAAAACGATGTTCTTTAATACTTTTAAAAACTGAAATCCAAGGATCCATTTCTTCTGCCTTTGCGTTTACTATATCTCCTGTAAACAGTAAAATATCAGAATCTTGCTTATTAATTAAATCAATTGCGTATTGTATCTTTTCAGAATCATCAAAACTCCCTGAATGAATATCCGAAATATGAGTAATTCTAAATCCATCAAAAGCATCTGGTAAATCATCAAAAAACAAGTCTTGTTTAAAAACTTTAAAATTATATTTCCCTTTTGTTACTCCATAAATCAATGACAAAAAGGAATTGCGGCTAAACCAAAGGCTACTTGACTAATAAACTTTCTTCTTTCTGGTAAAAAAGTACTTCGATTATCATACTCAATAAAATAGTTGGTCACCCCTGATAAAAAACGAAAAACGTCTTCTCCAAACATAAAAAGGGTTAAAACAATTTTTGGTAAATAAATGGCAAGCAATAACCCAAGAGCAAGCAAACTTTGCTTAGTTTGTCCTACTTTACGATCAAAATTAAAAATAGTGTAAAATATAAATATATAAATTAACATACTTATTCCTACTCCTATCCAAAATATCCATTTTGAACGAACTAAGGTTTTAAAAGCTTGCAGTGAATAAATTTCTATCAGTAATAATAAAACAGCAATTACTATAAATCGGAACAACATCTTAAATCATTTTCAAGCAAAGTAACAAAATCGTGCGCAAGTTCATATCACCTTTTAACAGAACTTTTGTATTTCAAACTTAAACTCAGATTATGCGTTAGATTTTATGATAAAAATAAAAAGCAAAAATAGACTGAATTTTTTACCAAAATTGTAGTTATATTACATTGAATCTAAAAAATAGTTATTTTTTAGATTCAATGTAATATTTATCTGTACTAAATTTCTAATGCGTAATGCTGATTTAGGCACTACCTACAAAAGCAATAAAAATTAGTGTTAGTTCTCGATGCGCTTCACGCTCGAACTAACGATGATTTCAATTATATACTCAACCGTTTGTTAGAGTTGTTTTAAAACAAAAAAAACATATCGAGAATTTTATTTTTTAATCCAGCATATTTTAAGTTTAAATGGTATTATACATGAAGATTTACGAAAGAAGAACACAAGGCACTAACTGTATATTCAGAAGTAAGATTATTTTCATCTATTTACTTCTGAATACACCTTAAACATCCAGAGGATAAAATCAAAAGCCTTTTATTTGATAAACAAATTTCTTTCTTTTAAAATAATATAGTCTATGAAAAAATAATTTTAACTACAAAACATCTTTTATTTAATAATTAGAGTCATATTAGGTGTTATTATTGCATCTGTTGTTCCTCCCGTATAACGCTGTGCATAAACCTCTACATAATCATTACTAGACAACTCTACAGAGGCATTTAAAGGCAAAACCACAATATCATTAGTTGTCAAACCTCTACCATATATTTTGTATTGTGATATAACGGTACCGTTTTTCGCAATGTAAATTATATATGTTCCCGCCGCTGGTACTTGAAAAGAAATTGAGCCCGTAACTTGAAATATTCTTTTCTTTTTACCTAAATATTTTAATCTATTACTTACTCCTCCATCCGTAGAAAATCGAAATAAATTAGTAGAAGTTGAGACTCCTTGAACTTTTACTATATTACTTGGATTAGAAGTATTAAATGAGGTAGAAGCACCACTTCCTACTGGGTAATCAACCGCAAAGTCTCCTACGGCTGATGCGTCTGTTTCGGTTGGAATACCAGGACAACGAACATTCCAATTATTATTAAAATTATACCCCGTGTATCCTCCTACTGTGTAAGGATTTACATACTTTCCTGTTGTAAGAGTACCTGTAAAACCGGTAGATTCTAATATAGCATCGCCTGTAATAATAGGGTTTGAGGAAACATCAAATCCTATGCTTGCTCCATTAACTTCACTAAAACCTCCTTGTTTAGCCGCTAATGAAAATGTTCCAACTAATTTTTCATATATTCCCGTATTATTACTAAACCAACCTGTATTGCTCAATAATAATCTTCCTACATTTTCATAAATTACGCCATTTGCATTTGCATAATATTGTACGATACTAAGAAAAACTAAAGCAAAATTTTTCAATAAACCTACAGATGAGGAACCTGCCACTATACAATCTCTAAAAATAAGACTAGCCGTTCCTCCTCCGTCTATATTAAAAACATTTCCTGGAAGGAGCTGATAACGTCAAGATTCTAATACTCCCTCCTGTAGCTCCTGTAAAAAGATCTCCAGAAGTTCTTACCAATTTATCTTCACTTGAATCTTGTCCGCTTATATAAGCATTATTTATTTCAATAGGAAAATTTAGATTAATTGTGCCATTTATCTCATATAAAGTTCCTGAATCTAAAAGATATTTAGATCCTCCTCCAGCGGTAAGCTCATCCGCTAATACGGTAGCTAATACATCTGTTGATTTTATTAATTTATATTTTAAACGACCATCTGAATTTATATTCATTCTAATCCAACTAACAGAAGTGGTATCATAAAAATAAAATGATTTCAAATCTGTATCATACACCATCAATCCATTTGCGGGACTAGTAATTGCTAACTTTTGGGCTGTTGTCATCCTAGGTGTTAACATTCCTTTATCATTAGATACTATATCTAAAATAGAGCTTGCATCAGGCGTTACTGTACCTATACCTACCTGAGCTAACAAACTAGCCGTTGTTAGCAAAAAGTCAATAGGTAAGCAAACAATGTTTTTTTTGGGGCTTTGTTTTTTTCATTGTTATATAAATTGGTATTAAACATTACAATTTACCTATAAAATTAACCTTTTTTTTCAATATAATAAAACAATTAACCATCAATACACAAAACTTAACATTGCTTTTTTCACACCTATCTTAACTAAATAATTAAGATTATTGAAATCTTATTTTTTAACAAGTTCTTTATCTAACAAGTTTTGTATTTTTGAATGCTTACAAAACAATAATCATGTCAACACAAAAACGTTTATTTCTGCTCGACGCTTATGCACTTATCTTTAGAGGTTATTATGCTTTTATTAAAAACCCTCGAATTAACTCTAAAGGCTTAGATACTTCTGCTATTATTGGTTTTATGAATTCCTTAATGGATGTCATTAAGCGCGAAAAACCAGACCATTTAGCAGTAGCATTTGACAAAGGAGGCAGTAATTATCGTTTAGAAATGTTTACCGAATACAAAGCTAACCGTGACGAAACTCCTGGAAGCTATTAAGATTGCTGTTCCTTATATACAAGAAATCTTAAGTGCTATGCACATTCCTATCATAGAAGTTTCTGGATATGAAGCAGACGATTTAATAGGTACATTAGCTAAAAAGGCTGAAAAACAAGGTTATCAAGTTTTCATGGTTACACCCGATAAAGACTTTGGTCAGTTGGTTTCTGAAAATATTTTCATGTATCGTCCAGCAAGAGCTGGAAATGATATAGAAATTTGGGGAGTAGAAGAAGTCAAAACAAAGTTTGAAGTACAAGATCCTTTACAAGTTATCGACTTTTTAGGAATGATGGGAGATGCCGTAGATAATATACCTGGATTACCCGGTGTAGGCGAAAAAAACAGCCAAAAAACTATTGGCTGAATATGGTTCTATGGAAAACCTTTTAGCAAACACAGACAAACTAAAAGGAAAAATGAGAGAAAACATTGAAAACAATAAAGAAAAAGGAATTCTTTCTAAAAAACTAGCTACCATCCTACTAGACTGCCCTGTAGAATTTGATGAACAAAGTTTTGAACTTTCAAAACCCGATATAGAAAAAAACTGATATTTTATTCCAAGAACTAGAATTTCGTCAAATGAAAGCTCAATTTGACAAACTTTTTAGCGGAGGAAGAGAGTATGATGAAATAGATACTTCTGATTCTTCTTCGAAGAAAAGTTCAAAAAAAACACCTGAAAACCAAATGGATTTGTTTGGTTTTTCTGATCCTGAAGAAAGCCAATCTACAGTTGGTTTTCAGTATGCAAATCTAAATAACACATCTCATTTTTACCAAATAGTAAATGGGAACTTACCCATTAATCTATTATTACAAAACTTACTACAACAAACAGCTGTTTGTTTTGACACGGAAACTACAGGAATAGACACTAACAATGCAGAATTAGTCGGTCTTTCTTTTTCTTGGGAAAAAGGAAAAGGTTTTTACATTCCTTTCCCTGAAAATCAAGAAGAAACAAAAAATTTAATTCACAAGTTTAAGCCTTTTTTTGAAAACGAATCCATTACCAAAATAGGACAAAACATCAAATACGACCTAAAAATTCTTGCCAATTACGAAATCAAAATAACAGGTCCTTTGTTTGACACTATGATTGCCCATTATTTGATTAATCCAGATATGCGTCACAACATGGATGTATTGTCCGAAACTTATTTACAATACAGCCCTAAATCTATCGAGGCTTTAATTGGAAAAAAAGGGAAAAATCAATTATCAATGCGCCAAGTAGCATTAGAAGAAATCAAAGAATATGCGGTAGAAGATGCAGATATTACATATCAATTAAAGGAACATTTTCAACCTATTTTAGAACGAGTAGGCACAAAAAAGCTATTTGATGAAATAGAAATCCCATTAGTGCAAGTTTTAGCAGATATGGAAAGAGAAGGAATTAATCTAGACAAAAACTTCTTAAAATCCATGTCAATAGATATGCAGAAAGAAATTGAAACCATAGAGAACAATATATACGAACAAGCAGGAGAAAAATTCAATCTAGCATCTCCTAAACAATTAGGAGACATCTTATTCGAAAAACTCCAAATTGGCGGAACAAAACAAAAAAAGACCAAAACAGGGCAATACGCTACAGGTGAAGAAATTTTAAGCAATCTCGCAAACGATCACAAAATAGTACAGGATATATTAGAATGGCGTCAACTTGTAAAACTAAAAAGCACTTATGTAGATGCTCTACCATTACAGGTTAACAATAAAACCACTCGTGTACATACTGACTATATGCAAACTGTAGCAGCTACAGGAAGATTAAGTTCTAACAATCCCAACTTACAAAACATTCCTATTAGAACTGAAAGGGGTCGTCAAATACGCAAAGCATTTATTGCTCGCGATGAAAATCACACCCTTCTGTCTGCCGATTATTCACAAATCGAATTACGTATTATAGCTGCTCTCTCTGGAGAAGACACTATGATTTCTGCATTTCAAAACAACGAAGATATACACAAAAGTACTGCCGCAAAGGTTTTCAACGTTCCTCTGAACGAAGTAACAAAGGAACAACGTAGCAATGCAAAAACGGTTAACTTTGGAATTATTTACGGTGTTTCGGCATTTGGTTTGAGCAACCAAACTTCATTATCAAGAAAAGAAAGTGCAGAACTCATTGAAGCTTACTATAAAACCTACCCTAAACTAAAATCATACATTACCACTCAAATTGATTTTGCTCGAGAAAATGGATTTGTAGAAACCATATCAGGACGTCGTCGTTATTTAAAAGATATTAACTCAGCCAATGCTGTCGTTCGAGGCGCAGCAGAACGAAATGCTGTAAATGCTCCCATACAAGGAAGTGCAGCTGACATTATTAAAATAGCCATGATTAATATTCATAAACGCTTAAAAGAAGAAAAATACCAATCAAAAATGCTACTCCAAGTTCACGACGAATTAGTCTTTGATGTACATAACTCGGAACTAGAAAAGATACAACCTTTGATAAAAGAGGAAATGGAAAACGCTTTTAAACTAATCGTCCCACTAGAAGTAGAAATAGGATTAGGTAAAGATTGGCTAGAAGCACATTAAAAAATATCTTTATTTTAAAAAAATAAACTTTCATTCTATCAAAGAAAATATTTCAACTACAAATACTCTTATTTGACAGAATGAAAGTTTTTATCTTATTTCTTCAAAAAAATCACACAACAAATATATCTGTGTTTTTTTTATACAATCAGATTTATTAGCAAAAGCCCTTCTTAACTTTAACATAACTTTACATAATAGAAATTCATTGCTGGCAAAAAACGTAACAAACCTATTATTTACAAAAAACTTCCGAATATTTTCCCCGCTTAATCTTTTTCATCTTCATCAAAAACTCGTCTATCTAATATTATAGCAAACAATAAAAAAAGAAGAAATAGATAAAAAGGATAACTTACTGAAAAGCAATAAAAAGAAAATATATTAAACCTATTTGCTTTATAAATAAATAATTGTACTTTTGCACTCCCTTAATTGGGAATGGAATGTTTAATTAAAAAGTAATTATTGTGAACACATTAAGCTACAAGACAGTATCAGCAAACAAAGCCACTGCAGACAAACAGTGGATTGTTGTAGACGCTGAAGGTCATAACTTAGGTCGTCTTGCTTCAAAAGTTGCGATGCTTTTAAGAGGTAAGTACAAGCCAAGTTATACACCACACGTGGACTGTGGAGATAATGTAATTATTATCAACGCGGAAAAAATCAACCTTACAGGTAACAAGTTAGAGGAGAAAACCTATGTTCGTCATACAGGTTACCCTGGAGGTCAAAGAACATTAACAGCTAAAGTAATGCAACAAAAAAACCCTGCATTATTAGTAGAAAAAGCTGTAAAAGGAATGTTGCCTAAAAATAAATTAGGTGCTCAATTATTCCGTAATTTGAGTGTAAATGTAGGTTCAGAGCACAAACATGCTGCTCAAACACCTAAAACCGTTAATCTAAACGATCTTAAGTAATGGGAGTTATTCACAAAATCGGTAGAAGAAAATGTGCTGTGGCACGTGTTTATGTATCAGAAGGTACAGGAAACATTACTGTAAACAAAAAAGCATTTGAAACTTACTTCCCTACTGCAACTTTACAGTATAAAGTTATGCAACCACTAGCAATGACTGAAAACGCTTCAAACTTTGACGTAAAAATCAATGTTTATGGAGGTGGTACAACAGGTCAAGCAGAAGCTGTACGTATGGCTATTGCTCGCGCTATGTGTGAAGTAGGAGAAGGAAACAGAGCTATCTTAAAACCTGAAGGATTACTAACTCGTGACCCTCGTATGGTTGAGCGTAAAAAATTCGGTCAGAAGAAAGCTCGTAAGAGATTCCAATTCTCTAAACGTTAATATTTATTATTATTTATTAAAAAAACTAAGTTATGTTGCTTTTCCGTGCTGAGGCCGGAGATTAGTTTAGCATCTAAATGGGTTGAGATTAGAAAATTTATTTTCCAATCTAAATTTAAAGACACATTGCTAATTCAACAGAACGTAAACTATTTCTAAAATGGCAAATAAAGTAGAAGTTAAAGAATTACTAGAGGCAGGTGTTCATTTCGGACACATGACTAGAAAGTGGGATCCAAACATGGCTCCTTACATCTACATGGAGCGTAATGGTATCCACATTATCAACCTATACAAAACTGCAGCTAAAATTGAAGAAGCTAATGAAGCTTTAAAGAAAATTGCTGCGTCTGGTAGAAAAATTTTATTCGTTGCTACCAAAAAACAAGCAAAAGATATTGTAGCTGAAAAAGCTAAAGCAGCAAACATGCCTTACATCACTGAAAGATGGCCAGGTGGTATGTTAACCAACTTCGTTACGATTCGTAAAGCTGTTAAAAAAATGGCTTCTATCGACAGAATGAAGAAAGACGGTACATTTGACACTTTATCTAAAAAGAAAAATTACAAATCGATCGTTTACGTGCTAAGTTAGAAAAAAACTTAGGATCTATCGCTGATATGTCAAGATTACCAGCTGCATTATTTGTAGTAGATATTAAAGCTGAACACATCGCAGTAAAAGAAGCTCAAAAATTAAACATTCCTGTATTTGCAATGGTAGACACGAACTCTGACCCACGTCAAGTTGACTATGTTATCCCTGCAAATGATGATGCTTCAAAATCTATTGATAAAGTATTATCATTAGTAACTGCTGCTATTACTGAAGGTTTATCTAATAGAACTTCAGAAAAAGAAGTAGAAGCAACTGAAGAAGCTAAAGCAGCTAAAGCAGCTACAGCTTCTGAAGAATAATATTTCAAATTCCAGTCGCAGTTCCAAATTCCAAAAAATCATCAAATTTGATGATTTAATAAAATTAGAATTTAGAATTAGTCGATTGGAATTTTTTACTTTTAAAATTATTAAATTTATTAAAATAAATATAGTATGTCAACAATCACTGCTGCAGACGTAAATAAATTAAGACAATCTACAGGTGCCGGAATGATGGACTGTAAAAAAGCTTTAGTTGAGGCTGAAGGAGATTTCGACAGAGCGATACAAATCCTTAGAGAAAAAGGACAAAAAGTTGCTGCTAACCGTTCTGACCGTGAGTCTTCTGGAAGGGGCTGCTGTTTCTTTTGTTAATGCTGATAACACTAAAGGAGCCATCCTTACTTTAAACTGTGAAACTGACTTCGTAGGTAAAAATGAAGCTTTCGTAGCTTTAGCTAAAGATTTAGTTGAAAGAGCGATTAATTTTTCTACTAAAGAAGAATTATTAGCTTCAGATTTCGGTGGAATCACTGTAGCTGAGAAGTTAATCGAGCAAACTGGTGTAATTGGAGAGAAAATCGAAATCGGTGGTTTCGAAATTTTAGAAGGTGCTTACGTTGGTTCTTACGTTCACGTAAACAAAATTGCTGCTTTAACTGCAATTACTTCTCCGATCGCTAATGCTGAGGTTTTAACTAAAGACATCTCTATGCAAGTTGCTTCAATGGGAGCTGATACGTTATCTTACAAAGATTTTGATCCTGCTTTTGTTGAGTCTGAATTAGCTGCTCGTATTGCAATCATTGAAAAAGAAAATGAAGAAGCTGCTCGTTTAGGAAAAACATTGAAAAATGTTCCTAAATATATCTCTTACTCTCAATTAACTGAAGAAGTTTTAAAGCAAGCTGAAGAAGATGCTAAAGCGGAATTAAAAGCAGAAGGTAAACCTGAGCAAATTTGGGACAAAATCATCCCTGGAAAAATCCAACGTTTTATCTCTGATAACACTACTTTAGATCAAGAGAAAGCTTTATTAGATCAAAACTTCATCAAAGAAGATAGCAAAAAAGTAGGCGATTACGTTAAAGGATTCAATGTTGAAATCACTGGTTTCAAAAGAGTTTCTTTAGGATAATCTAATTATCTCATACAAAAAAAGGGGTATTCAAAAATATGGATACCCTTTTTTTTATTAAAAACACATTACCTTATACATAAACTTTTAACTAGGAAACTTCTTTTACCTTATACCATTTAAACTTTGAAATTTCCTCATAATACTTTTTTTTAACCTTGAAACTGTCCAAAAAGTTCACAATCATATCATTTCGACCAAAGGGAGAAATCAGATAATATTGATTATAAGACTCCTCCTTACGTAGGAGTAACAAACTGTGTGTTGATTTAGACACTATCCTACAAAACAATAAATATTAGTGTTGGTTCTCGATGTGCTTCGCGCTCAAACTAACGATGATTTCAATTATATACCCAACTGTTTGTTCGAGTTGTTTTAAAATAAAAAAACAGATCGAGAATTTTACTTTTTAATCCAATATATTTTAAGTTTAAATGGTATTATTCCTTTTTTATATAAAATTTGAATCAAATTTAATTTCATATATTTTTTTGATTCAATTTCATTTAAACTAGATTATCTATTAGAAAATTATCACAGAAACGTTCTAACGCTTGGCGAGGTTGTAAGATTCGAAACCAATTATTTTCTGTTAAAGATAAATTTTCTTGCGAAACATGAATTTACTACACAATTCACAATCTTGCCAAACACTTCTTAGTAATAGGTAAAATTTGCCTACAACTGTCTTTTTAGTTTCAAAATATTCTCTTTAATTTCATTTTCTGTTAGTTCCGTTTTTGTATTTGATTTTAACAAATTTTCAAGGGCTAAAATTTGCGCTTTTATTAATGCTTTTTCAGAATTTATTTTTATATCAGCATCAATTCCAATGTGCTCCCAATTAGAATTTGTGATTGCATTTTTTTCTAATGAAACAGGTATAAATACCTGGTATTTATTTCCAATAAGAAATGCTTTTACTGGATTTGCAGCACCATAAGTTTTTTCTCCAATTATTGTTGCAATTTTATTTTGTTGTAAATTATATGCGAATGCTTCAGCAGCAGATATGGTTTTGTTATTTACAAGAATATATACTGGTTTATCTAAATATTTTTTACCATTTACTTTTTTTGCAGTATAGGATTTTGTAGTTTTATCATTATATCTTGAATAAACCTCATTTAATTTTATTTTTTTATCAAAAAAGTAGCTTAAAAAAAGTTCAACCATTTTACCATCTCCGCCTTGATTATTTCTTAAATCTATAATTAATGTATTAGTGTTTGATACAAAACTCATTGTTGCATCAAGAATTTGTTGAGCTGCTTGGTTTCCTTCTGGAAATCCAGTATATTCGATATATCCAATATTTCCATTTAATCTTATCACTTTTTCAAAACCATAATTCCATTGTTTATTAATGGCATCATATTCTTTCAGTATTTCTTTTTCAGTGACTACTTTTTTTTCTTTTTCTTGTCTTGGGCGGTATAATACATTGAAATGTAAATCATTCCCGTTTTTTGTTAAATAGGTTGAAAGAGATTTTGCAAATTCTACATCAGGTAGGCTGTCAAAAGTTTTAAGATTTATTTCTGATTTTAATGTTTTAGATAGTTGATTGGCTATATCTTCAAAAATGTAATATTCTTTAATTTTGTCAGCTATTTCCAATATTTGTTTATTCCGTTCTGTAACATCTTGTGCATTTGTTTTTGAGTTGAAGGAGATTACAACGTAAATTAAGAATAGATTAAAAACTTTTTTCATTTTTTTAGATTTTACAATTACTAATTATTTTGTTTAAAGTTTTATCGAGAAAATTTATTTCTTCTAACGACAGACCATTAAGCGCAGTATCCCTATTTATTTGTATAATTGGATTTATTAATTTGAGCGTTTTTTTCCCTTTTTCGGTTATTTCCAGATTAAATTTCCTTCTATCTTCTGGATGAATAGTTCTATTGAGGAAATCTTTTTTCACCATTAATTCTACCATTCTCGTAATGGATGCATTGTCTTTAAATATAAGATTTGCCAATTCATTTTGAGAAATTTCCGTATTCTTATTAAGAATTATTAATACTAAACATTGATCTACAGTAATGTCTTTTACAATTTTGGTGATATTTTTCTGTGAAATTTTCCTATATTCCTTAATTGCTTTCTCAATTAAATAAAGTACTGTTCCTGTTGGATTTTTAACATTCATATTATTTTGTTTGATATAAATATAATTGATATATCAACAAAAATAACGATTTTATTTTTTTAAAGATATGTTCTTCCGACTAAACTTATTTTTATGAGTTCAGTAGATTTTTAAGGATTGCTTACTGCTCACAATCTCCTTAAATCTAAGGAGATCTCTTTCCTTTTCCCTCAGCAATAAAATCAGCCCTATCTCTAAATTTACATTTTTATTAAAAAGCTAATGATAATATAACTTCAACCTATTTTTTATATTAACTCAGGGGTAAACCCAAAAATAAGTTCATTTATTTTTCAATAATTAATGTACTTATTTAAATCTCATTCCTATAATCACAAAATAGATCAATAAATCTTTCGAGTATAAGCAAGCCAGAATAAAACAACTCATCATTCTTTTTTCCTAAATCTTTTATTTTTTTTGATTTTATTACTTTCTATCTCACAACAATAAGGATACCTAATTCTTGATTTAGGTTTAACCAATATAAAGCAACTAGGTATAAACACAGTTACTAAGTCACAAAACAACAATTAAGATTAAATAAAAACTATATATTGTTTAACTTTTATTTCAATATATGTTATTTTTTTATTAAATTTAATACCATATTAACCAAAAACATACGCTTATGTCAGATTTTTTACAACAATTCGGTGAAGACTTAAAAAATAATGTCCCAGGTTTTATTGCAGTAGCAATAGCAGAAATTAAAAGTGGAATATCGTATTACACTTTATCAACAAATCCAGATTTTGACCCAGAGTTAGCTTCTGCTTTTAACTTGGAAGTGGTAAAGGCAAAATTAAATGCTATCAATGCACTTGGTCTTGATGAGCATATAGAAGATATTATGATCAATCTTAACAGCCAAATACACATTATTGATATTTCTGAAAACAATGAATATTTTATCTATTTAGCTGTTGACTCAAGAAAAGCAAACTTAGGCATGACAAAGGCCTTATTAAACAAATACAAAAAGGATATAACCAAAAAAATGTAATTCCCCCTTTTAACCCAAATTACGTAATAGAAATCTATTGATTTTAATTTTATTCTATTAGCTCATACTAAAGTTTTCGGTGAGTCTTATGTTTGCTGTTTTTTTAAAAACAATATCTATTACGTAATTTATTTTTCAAAATTTTCTTATCAGTTTGTCACCCTATTAGATAAGAAGAATAAACATTTAAAAGTATTCAATATCTTTTACAATGTATTCTAAAAGAAGTCTTTTAATCCAAAACAAAGCTTTTCATCTAAATCTAACGTTCGAAATTTAATACAGATAAAAATAACCTTGAATCTAAAAAAGTCTTCTTTTTTTATCCTTAGTATAGGACAGCTGTACAATTTTTTTTGTGTATTTCTATCCTCTTTTCTCTCTTATTTTCAGCATAAAGTCTATTATAATAGAGTTAAAATGGGTTGAATATTAAATTAAAAATATATTTTTAAAAAAGCATACAAAGAGAAATACAAGATTAAAATTACTCAAAATTTATTTATTGACGAATTATTAATTTTTATTATTTCTAAATAAAAATTAACATTCGTAGAATTTTTTCTACACAGCCAGCATTCAAAAAATCACGCTGCTAATTTACATTTGTATAGAAATTTAACCCTTTAATACTTATTTAATAATGTCAGATTTTTTAAAACAATTTGGAGAAGATCTAAAAAGCAACATCCCAGGATTTGTTGCAGTTGCAGTTGCAGAGATTAAAAGTGGAATATCGTATTACACTTTGTCTTCTGACCCCAATTTTGATCCGAATTAGCTTCTGCTTTTAACCTAGAAGTAGTAAAAGCTAAATTAAATGCCATTAATGCTTTAGGTTTAGATGAGACCATTGAAGACATAATGATTAACTTGAAATCTCAAATTCATATTATTGATATTTCAGAAAACAATGAATATTTTATTTATTTAGCTGTGGATTCTAATAGAGCTAATTTAGGTATGACTAAAGCTTTATTAAATAAATACAAAAAGGATATTACTAAAAAAATGTAATACCTCTTCCCTATCAAACCAAATCTTATAAAAGCCATCTAGAACATAGATGGTTTTTTATTTAAAATATAAGAAAATACTCATAGAAAGCTTTCTACAACCAAAAACTTAAAATTTCTTTATATTTAAGTATATTTGTTATTAGAACCTTTATTATTAAATACTCATAATATGTCAGATTTTTTAAAACAATTTGGAGAAGATTTAAGAAGCAATGTACCTGGATTTATAGCCGTTGCCATTTCAGAAATAAAAAGCGGAATATCATATTATACACTTTCTGCTAATCCTAATTTTGACCCTGAATTAGCGTCTGCTTTTAACCTAGAAGTAGTAAAAGCTCAATTAAATGCAATTAATGCTTTAGGCTTAAATGAAACTATTGAAGACATAATGATTAACTTGAAATCTCAAATTCACATCATTGATATTTCTGAAAACAATGAATATTTCATTTATTTAGCTGTGGATTCTAATAGAGCTAATTTAGGTATGACTAAAGCTTTATTAAACAAATATAAAAAGGATATTACTAAAAAAATGTAATTTCATTTTAATTGAAAGTTGTCTTAAAAGATCAAAATTTGTATTTCGTTATTTATCATAGACTCGAATAAAGTAGGTCAACACAAATAGAGTAATTTGTTATGACATTGTGTTTTTCTTTAGCATTTAAAGATTAAAATGTACTTTTAGGACAACTTCTTTTTAACAATTCCTTTTCATCTATACCATTAGATTACACCCTAATTTAATAGATCGTTTTTATTTTACTTCAGATTAAGGTATTACAAATTCGTTATAAATAAAACAACTTTAAATCTAAAAAGTAATCTATTTTTACTCTTGATTCAATAAGACTACTTAAAAAAAGCTTTCGTTTATTTTATCCTCTTTATATATTTCCCGTCATCACATTATTTGGGTTAAAATTTCATTTAAGATCATCATCATTAAAAAGGTTTTATAAGTCTTTTATTCTATTTTAGATAATTAAAAATCACATAAAATACACTTATTTTTATTTATATCAATTTAAAACACATGGATTAATTTTATTATTTAGAAATAATAAAAATTAACTATCATTGAAGTATTTTAAAGAAATAGCACAAATAAAAACAATATTATTATATAACTTTGTGTTATAAACTTAACCCCTATATATATTTAAAATGTCAGATTTTTTAAAACAATTTGGAGAAGATCTAAAAAGCAACATCCCAGGTTTCGTAGCAGTTGCAGTTGCAGAAATAAAAAGTGGAATATCATATTATTCTCTATCCTCGAGGTCTAATTTTGATCCAGAGTTAGCTTCTGCCTACAACTTGGAGGTGGTGAAAGCTAAATTAAATGCTATTCAAGCATTAGGATTAGACGAAACGATAGAAGACATTATGATTAATTTAAAATCTCAGATCCATATTATTGATATTTCAGAGAATAATGAATATTTTATCTATTTAGCTGTTGACTCTACAAAAGCAAATTTAGGAATGACTAAAGCTCTTTTAAACAAGTACAAAAAGATATTACTAAAAAAATGTAATTTCAAAATATTTTTCGGCTCCCAAAACGAAAGATTCTTTAAAATTGATTTTTATTTATTTTTAGAAAAGAGAAATCTTATATGAGTCAGATCATAAGATTTCTCTTTTTTTTGTAAAAAAACAGAGCACTTTAAGATACTTCCCTTTAATTTACCGTCTATAAGAATAATAAAATATCATACAAAAACTCTGCAAATCTTTTTTAGAAAACTTAATTTATCTAATAAGCAACAAAAGAGGTATTTAAATAAACTTTAATTAATATTAAGATTCTTTTTTTTTGAAATCTTAAAGATCTAAACACTCTGTATCTCTTTTCTTAAAACACATCATTTAAGCCTCTTTTTCAAGAATATAGCTCTCTTTTTAGGCATTTTTTCAGTATCTTTGTGATATCCCAAACTATTCTCTAAAACCTACTTTAAGTAATTTGATTTAGCATAATGCTACTTCTAAAAATAAACTTAAAATCGGACAAAAACATGAGAAAATCAATTTTATTTTTATCATCATTAATAATCATTAGCTGTAAAGCAGATAAATATTCAAACGAAAAAATCAAAAATCAAAGTTTTGTTTCAACAAGAGATATGCTTGTAGATACGAATCCATCTGAAGAGAAAGAAGAAAACACTTCTTATTTAATTCCTTCCAGAAAAAAGTAAATTCCCTTTTATAATTGATCAAAAAGTTTACAATGAATTAGCTGATAGTCAATATACTCCTATCAAAGACATTAACACTGTTAATAGTTTATTAATCCCAAAATATAAAAAGGAACTTATATCTATAAATAATGATACGCATCTATTGAGTAATTATAGTTTTGTAAAAATTGCCGAAAGAAAGATCAAAAATTTTAAAATAACTTTTTTTGTATCTCGCTACCACGGAAATGGAGCTTTTACCACAACTTTTGCAAATGTAACAAGGGAAAATTCTAACAAAATTATAGATTCAAAGAAAGTGGGTTATTATTATTCTTATGTGGGAGAAAGTAAGTTAGTAACTTTAGTAATGGATAAAAATGGAAAAATAGAAATTACCACAATGATTGACAGGGATAAACCTACTATGGAAAATTTAAAAATTGATATAAATGGAAAAATTGTGGCTTCAAGATAATCTATTTTAAGATTAGCATTAATCTAATCTTTTCAAAATAAGATTTTTAAAGAAGCGTAAATTGAATTAGAAAAAAATTAATAGAATATAAGACTTAAAATTAGACAAACACATGAAAAAAACGATTTTACTTTTGTCATCTCTAATAATCATTAGTTGTAAATCCGACAAGCATTCTAACGAAAAAACAAAAGATGAAAAAGTTTCTTCAATAGAAGATACACTGGCACATATTAATCAATCAGAAGAAAATATTTCTTATATGATTCCTTCGGAAAAAGAAGCATTTCCTTTTATAATTGATCAAAAAGTTTACGATAAATTAAGTAATTCAGATAGTCAATATACTCTTATCAAAGACATTAATACTATTAATAAATTATTAACTCCAAAATATAAAAAGGAACTTATATCTACAAATAACAATCCTAATCTACTAAATGATTATAGTTTTGTAAAAATAGCTGAAAGGAAGTTTAAAAATTTTAAAATAACTTTTTTTTCGGCTCTCTATCATGGAGATGGTGATTTTATTGCAACTTTTGCTAATGTAACAAAAGAAAATTCTAGTGAAATCATAGATTCTAGAAAAGTTTGTGACTATTATGACTATATGGGAGGAACAAAACTAGCTACTTTAGTAATGGATAAAAATGGGAAAATAGAAATTACCAACACCGTTGATAAAAAGAAACCTAGTATAGAAAGTCTAAGAATTGATATGGATGGGAAAATTATTTCTTCTAAATAATTTATTTTTAAAATTTATTAAACTCAGTAGTCTTAAAAATTTCTTATTATAAGGTTGCTGAGTTTAATAAAAGTATATTTAAAGTGTCTTTTTAAACTTTTAAAATTCTATCTCTAACTTATACGAATAAACCTCTTTTATCTCTCTATAAACAATCATAAAAGTATGATTTAGCAACAATAATCTTTTTTTAAATAAAGGTATAGGATTAATAAATTCAAGGTTAAAATTACATTTATATCATTTAAACTTTGAAATTTCCTTATGATAATATTTTTTCAACCTTGAGACTCTCCAAAAAGTTCGCAATCTTGTTATTTAGACCAAAGGGAGAAATCAGATAATATTGATTATGAGACTCCTCTTTACATCAGAGTAACAGACTGCATGTTGATTTAGACACTATCCTACAAAAACAATAAAAATTAGTATTGGTTCTCGATGCGCTTCGCGCTCTAACTAACGATGATTTCAATTATATACTCAACTGTTTGCTAGAATTGTTTTAAAATAAAAAAAACAGACCGAGAATTTTACTTTTTAATCCAGTATATTTTAAGTTTAAATGATATTATTTATATAAAAGGGTCATTTATTTTAACAATAAAAAAGAGGCTGTCCAAAAAGTTTAGGACAGCCTTTTTTATTGCTGTTTTACTCTAAAACATGTATTTTAGAGGTAACAAAAAACAAGCAATGGCTAAAGTAAGATTTAAAAACCAGACAGGCAATTCTCCAGAACTTTTTCCAATCAATATTTTTGATAAAATTGATGATAACCACCCTGTTCGACTGGTCGATTCTATAGTTGACAGACTTGATATTAGCGACATAGTTAAGCTTTATCGCGGTGGTGGATGCTCTGCTTACCATCCTAGAATGCTAATCAAAGTATTGTTTTATAGCTATTTGTCAAATATCTATTCTTGCCGAAAAATAGCCAAAGCACTTAATGAGAACATTCATTTTATGTTTATCTCAGGCAATTCCACTCCTGGGTTTAGAACCATTAACGAGTTAAGAGGCAAAATTTTGAAAGATAAAATCAAAGTTTTATTCGCAGAAGTAGTAAAAATATTGGTCGACCTAGGTTATATAAGCCTTGATGTTCAATATATTGATGGTACTAAAATTGAAGCAAAATCCAACAAATACACCTTTGTTTGGCGTGGTTCGGTTGAAAAATACAAAGAGAAATTAGAAGTAAAAATCAACACTATTTTATCTGATATAGAAAACAGTATACAATCAGAAAACCAAGAACTTAACCAAGAAGCATTGCCAAAAAAAATCAATTCAGATGAATTAAAAGAAAAGCTATCAGAATTGAATAAAAAGTTAAAAGAACCGACTAAGAAACAGGTAAAAGAACTACAGAAATTACAGGAAGAACACCTTCCAAGATTAGAGAAATACGAAAAGGATTTAGAAATACTTGGAAATAGAAACTCTTATAGTAAGACAGACCCTGACGCTACTTTTATGAGAATGAAGGAAGATCATATGAGAAATGGGCAACTCAAACCAGCTTACAACCCTCAAATATCAACTGAAAATCAATTTATTACACACGTTTCTATACATCAAACGACCAACGATACCAACACATTAGAGTCACACTTAAACAGTTTTGAAGAAAACTATAATAGACAAAGTAAAGAAGTTGTCGCCGATGCTGGATATGGCAGTGAAGAAAATTACCAAATGCTTAAAAACAAGCAAATTGAGCCCTTTGTAAAGTACAATTATTTTCATGCAGAGCAGAAAAAGAAACTTAAAGAGAATCCTTTTTAGTGCAAAATTTATTTTACAATCAACAATACGATTTCTATATCTGTCCTATGGGGCAAAAAATGGAAAACATAGGAATAGGTAAGCGAATCTCTAGCAATGGATATGAATCAGAAGTGACTTATTATCAAGCTAAACGATGCGAAGGATGCCCATTGAGAAGTTTATGCCACAAAGCAAAAGGGAATCGAAAAATAGAAGTCAATCACCCTCTAAATTGCCTAAAAAACGAAGCTAAAGAATTACTAAACTCAAAAAAGGACACAAACACAGAAGTAAAAGACCTGTTGAAGTAGAGGCAGTATTCGGACAACTAAAAAACAACAATAAATTTAATCGGTTTACATTTTTTGGGTTAGAAATGGTAGAAATGGAGTTTCTACTAATGGCGCTTGGTCATAATTTCAGAAAAATGGTGGCTACAACTACAGATTCAATGAAAAAAGCTTTTAAAACAACTCGTTCTTGCTCAACATACAACTATATGACTCGATTTTGCCTTCTAATTGTTTTTGAAAAATTAAATTTTACTAGCAATCACCAATATCGTGAATTTGCGGCATAAAAAAAGCTGCCCTTTTAGGACAGCCTCTTTTATTTTTTAAACTAATTTTTAAAATCTATATTGGACAGCAAAATTCCAAGTTCTTCCAAGACCAAAAAAGGCTGTATTAGCTCCATTAATCCCTTTAAAATTAGCAGGAAAAGCATTGCCATAAGTTGTATTCGTACCAGGAAGATTTTGATTATTTAAATAACTTCTTGTAGATTCAGTTATGTAAAGTGTATCAAAAATATTGTTCATAGATAAACCTACATTAACTAGATCTTCATTATTAAGTCTAATTTTGTATTTTAAGTTTGTATCAAATAATAAGAAAGAAGGTAATTTTAAATCATGTACAGCATAACTATCTGGATACCAAACAGGATCATATTGTTCAGCTGGGGTATTACTATAAAAGTTATCATGATATTTCCCTGTAACTGTAAAAGATAATCTTCTAATTGGCTCTAAAGACAAAGAAAGACTGCTCATCCATTCAGGAACACTTCCTATTCTAGTATCTTTTATATATAAAGTGGTTGTTTGATTATCATCATACTCTGTATATAAAGCATCTTTAGTATATTTTCCTTCTCCGAAAGAATGGCTACTGTAAATTGTAAATTTCTGGAAAGGTTTGTATGTAAAGTCTAACTCAATTCCTGAATTTCTTTTACTTAAATCATGTGTAAAGCCTGTAACTCCGTAACCTGTTTCAAATAATTGTTCTGTTGAATTATCTAAATAATTTGTATAGGCAACGAAATTTAAATTAAAGCTTTTACTTAAGAAAGTATACCCTGCTTCAATTGATTTAAAGTTTTCATTTTTAAAACCATTCTTAATTTTGTTTGTTTGAAAATCAAAAACATAATTTAAAATTGGAACTCTCGATACTAGACCACAGTTAAACCAAATATTGTTTTTAGCATTCATATTCCAGTTTGCACCAAATTTTACGTTATATGAATCTAAATTTACATGTTGTGAAGACTCCGATAGATTCGTATTAAAAATATCGTATGTTACCTTGCTGAAATCATTTTCGCTATATCCTCCTTGAAGTAAAAAGTTGAATTTTTTCAAATTTAACTGTAACTGTGAGTAGGCCCCATAATACGAAATAATATTTTCCTTGTAGTAATCAATTTTTGTAGACTTAATTACTTTAAAAGGATTCCATAAATCATCTTTCAAAGAAAAGGTTTCTGTAGTAAAGATTGATTTATTTTGCAATTGATTAACTAAATAACCATCAGCTCCAAATAAATCGTTTAAATATTTAGTATGTATAGAAGAGGATTTTCTAATATCAATACCAATATCAAATTTAAGTTTAGAAGTCAAGTTTGTTGAATAGTTTAATAATCCTCCATATACCTTGCTTTTAGCAAAATTCTCTGTTTGAGATATACCAGAAGTCTCTGTATTAAACTCAGTAGAATTTAAATATAATTGTTTTCCATTTACTATATAAGGAACACGAGTGTAAGATTTCGGGGTTGAACCTATTTTTTGTTCTATTATATTTGTTGCTAAACCTCTATTATAAGCTCTAATATAATTGTAATCAATTGTATTATTAGAATTTAAGAACTTACTATAATCATTAAAAATTTCAGTTCCTGTATAATCTTTGAAAGAGGTATTTCCATAAACGCCATATCCTTTTAAGGCTAATATGTTATTTTCATTTATTTTATATTGCCATTCTAAGCTCAAGGAAGGTGTATGGGTAGCATTATTATTTAACGAAAGATTTTTACCATTGTATTCGTTATAGGTAACATTGTATTTAGGATCTAGTCCTGACTCATCAGTACTGTCATCTATAGTAGATATTCTATTTCTAAAATCAATCCAATTTGGTGATCCTATCAATTTAAGGATAAATTTATGGTGATCTGTTTTGTACCCCATACCTAGGTAATAACCTGTAGCATTAAAAGCCGTTCCAGGAAAGTATCCGTTACTAGAGGTATTAGATAATGATAAATTAAGACCAAATCCTTTATCTACATTTCCTGTGTTTAGACTTAAACTATATTTTCTATAATCATTATTTCCTGATTCAACTGATATATAGTTATCATATTTTGTAAAAGGATCACGTAATATAAAGTTAACTGTACCTGCAACGGATGCGTTTACAAGTTTAGAAGATCCTAAACCTCTTTGAATTTGAATAGCATCTAAAGCATCGCTTGCTGGTGCAATAAATGACCAGTTTACTTCTCCACTTTCAAAATCTCTTAACGAGATACCGTCTAATAAAGGAGTTATATTATTTTGATTATATCCTCTAAGACGAAGTCTACTTTTAGAATAACTTCCTCCTAAGGGTGTTGTGTATACCCCTGGTAACAGGGCAGCTCTTTCTATAAAATCTTTATTACTATTGTGATTAAATTCAGTGCTCTCAAAAATTGTATTTGTGGCTGTTGGCGATTTTCTCAAAAATGCTAAGTCGACTAAAGCCGATTCTGTTTCTAAATTTTTTAATAAATCTTCTTCTAAATAAATAATACCTACATCTAACTTACTTTTGGTAAATTCTATAAATTTATAAGTAGTCTTATAGCCTGGTAATTTTAGTATTAATTTACCTGTCTTTTCTTTTGAGTTCAAGATAAAATTACCTGATTTATCTGTATGAACTTGATGAATATATTTCTTTTCATCTGCACTAGCTAAAATTACTTTTACGGAAAAAGATTATCATCGTTACCATTTCTGATATTGCCAAAAACTTTGAATTGAGCAAAATTGGCTTGATGAAATATTAAACTCAAAAAGAGAAGAAGTTGTATTTTTTTATTCATAAGTTTGTTTTTTACAAAAATTAATGGGTTAGTCAATAAGCTTATTGGCTAAATAATTAACCAACTTTGCTTTATTAGTATTTTTACAATATAAAATCTTTTTCTTCGAATTTGTTTCTAAATTTTTCAAAATTAATGTTAGAAATTTATTCCCAATTGAGAGTTCATATTTTGAATAGTATGTGAGTACTTTATCTGCTTCAATATTAGCTGATGCTAATACTTGATAACGATCAAATTTTTTATCTAAACTAATTTGATGATTTTCAAGATCTTCAATTTTCACTGGATTGAACTCTAAATCAATAGCTCCTCCATTAAACAAAGCATAAGATGCCCAAGCTGATTCTCCTGTGAGATAAATATTTTTTTATCTCTCATTTCATCATTGTAGTAATAAAGTTGTTTGATATTTTCATTTAATTTGGAAATTTCTGCTTTTTTAGAATCATCATTTAAAAATTCTAACTTTTGGAAATCACTATTGGGTATAACGGTTACTTTGAAACCATCTTTTTTGGTATAGCTAGAAAAAGTTGTTTCTTTTTCATTAATATTGATTAATGCTGCTTCATCTTTATCTTCTTTTTTAAGCAATCCTTCAAAAATATATTCACAACTTTTTTGATTATTTAAAAAATCAATCTTTGCTATTTTTTTGCTCAAAAGCTCTTTTTGGATAGCAATCATTTCAGCCTCAGAAAACAAATCTGAATCGCTAATCAAAAATGTTTTATCTGATTCTACATTTTGTTCTAATTTGATTTTCTGAACATTAGCGATTATAGCTGCGGTTATTTTTTTTTACCAAACTTAAACGATCCTCATTAGGATCTGGCACTATGGGGTCTGACCAAAAACTTTTAAGTTTAAACTCATCCGCTACATCAGGTTTAGATTCAATAACAAGTACTTTTACCTCCTTGTTATTGAACTCTAGACCTACTATTTTTTTTTGAGCAAATCCTACGAATGCTTCTAAAAATAAAATAATTAAAAAAAGGTTTTTTTGATCATAATAGAAACGAAAAGGCTATGTAAAATATTCTATAATAATTTATTTTTGTTTGATATTTTAGTACAGATTTTCACATTTGACAATAGAATGCAAACTTAAAAATAAGCTTACGAAACTAGACATTCTTTCTTTAATTAATTACCATATTTTTTTTATCTTGTTTGACCTATCAACTATATAAGAAACTAACCATGCGGTTTGTCCTTGTTTTGCAAAGAATAATTTTTTATCATTAATATTCGGAATATCTTCTAAACAAACTAACAGAAGAGCAGAACCTGATATTAAATGTTTTTGAGAATATGTTTTCAAAACGCGTTCTACTTCTTTGTTTTTCTTAGCTAATTCTTCAAATTTTTGAAAATTATTTTTTACAACAGCATCATAGTTGATTACATCTTCCAATGTAAAGCCATTAAAATTATCTTTTGCCTCACCTCCATTATAAAGTGTATAGAAAGCCCATACTGCCCCTCCTGACATATAAACATTTTGCTTTTCTAAGGCTTGGGGTTTAGAATTGTACATTGCTTTTATTTGTTCTCTTAACATAGGTGTTAGACCAAATAATTTTTCGTTATACTCTCCTATACTTTCGCTTTTAGTCTTCTTTTTAACTGTTTCTGTTAATGTTATACTTCCATAATCGAATGAAAGAGGAAAAAAACGAAATTATCGTTATTAAAAGTATCTACATAACCTCCTTTTGTGTTCCCTCCTCCAATATCTAGAACTGTCGAATTCAAGTAATTAACAGGTGGAATACATCCTTTCAATAACATTTTCCCTTCTGCTTGTGCGTCTATAAAATCAAGTTCTTTGTTCGTCAATTTTTTAACTGCATCAACCAGTTCCTTTGTATTAGATGCCATGGCTACTCCAGAAGATCCAACAATAAAAATATTTTGTTCGGTAACTTTAAACTCATTTTTAACTCTTAAATAACTTCTATAAACTACTTCTGGAAGCTATCTTTATATCTTCAGCTGCCAATTTACCATCAATAGCTATTCCACGTGCAATACCTACATTTTCTGTCCAAAAGGATTTAATTTCATAACTCCCTTTTTGATGTTATCTACATCTAGAACTGAAATTTTAATTCCTTTACTTCCTATTTCAATTCCTCCGAAAAGGCTATCATCATAAGATGCTGACGCAAATTGAGCGAAAACAAACGATAGTAATAAAAATATTTTTTTCACTTTCATAGTAAAAATATTATGTGTTATTTATATTAGAAAAACAGAACGCAATTTACGCGCCTTTATTCAAAAAACAATGTAGAAAGAAATCTACAAAAACCAATCTGTTAAAAAAGCAATGTTTTTTATTTTCCTAAAAATCATTGCTTTTCTAATTTTTAAACTTTCATTATTTCTGCCTCTTTTACGGCATAAAGTTCATCTACTTTTTTAATGTAGGCATCTGTTAACTTTTGAACATTTTCTTCTGCTGTTTTACAAACATCTTCTGATGTTCCTTCTTTTTCTAATTTTTTAATATCATTATTTGCTTCCTTACGTGCATTTCTAACACCTATTTTAGCATCTTCTGCCTCTGATTTTGCTTGTTTTGCTAATTCACGACGGCGTTCTTCTGTTAGAGGAGGAACGGATATAATAATATTATCTCCGTTATTCATAGGATTAAAGCCAATGTTTGCAATCATAATAGCTCTTTCTATTGGTTGAAGCATGCTTTTTTCCCAAGGTGTTACGGTTATTGTACGTGCATCTGGAGTATTAATATTGGCTACCTGAGAAAGAGGCGTTTGAGAGCCATAATAGTCTACAAAAACACCCCCTAACATTTGTGGAGATGCTTTACCTGCTCTAATATTTAAAAATTCTTTTTCTAAGTGAATTAAAGAACCTTCCATTGATTCTTTAGTACTATCTAATATAAAATTAATTTCTTCTGTCATTTCTCTATACGTTATATTAATTCAAATTTTTCTGAATAAATGAATCTTAATACTAAATATTAACAACGGTTCCTATATTTTCTCCTTGGCATATTTTAAGTAAATTACCTTCTTTATTCATATCAAATACAATTATAGGTAATTTATTTTCCTGACTTAGGGTAAATGCTGTAGTATCCATTACATTTAACCCTTTTGCCAATACGTCGTCAAAAGAAATATAATCAAATTTTACTGCGTCTGGATTTTTTTCTGGATCTGCATTATACACCCCATCTACTCGAGTTCCTTTTAGTATTACATCTGCATCTACCTCTATTCCTCTCAACACAGCAGCTGTATCAGTTGTAAAATAAGGATTTCCAGTACCTGCTCCAAAAATTACAATTCTTCCTTTTTCAAGGTGTCTAACAGCTCTTCTTTTTATATAGGGTTCTGCTATGGCTTCTATTTTTAACGCAGTTTGCAAACGCGTTAACATTCCTTTTCTTCTAGAGCACTTTGCAACGCCATACCGTTAATGATAGTTGCCAACATTCCCATATAATCTCCTTGTACTCTATCCATACCATTACTTGCCCCTGCAACACCTCTGAAGATATTTCCTCCTCCTATAACAATTGCTATTTCTACACCTAGGTCATGTACTTTTTTTATTTCCTCAGCGTATTCTGCTAATCTTTTTGGTTCTATTCCATACTGTCGTTCGCCCATTAAGGCTTCTCCACTTAATTTTAAGAGTATTCTTTTATATTTCATTACGCGTTAATTTGCTATGCAAATATAAAAATTAAATCTTTATTTTCTCCTTTATAAACGAAAGCAATTCCAATTAAAATAACTCAAAAGATGTTTTTTTATTTTTTTATGACAAAAATCAGTTTTTGTATTTTTTTCGCCGTAACTTTACTGTTGTAAATAAGCAAATTTGGATTAAATATGGATTTAGAAATTAAAAGACCATTACCTCTAAATGAAGAGGTTGTTTGGGATACTACTAAAACTATTATGAGTAAAACTGACATTTATGGAACTATTGAGTATGTAAATGAAGTATTTGCAGAAGTTTCGGGCTATCAAGAGTATGAATTGGTAGGCCAACCTCATAATATTGTTAGACACCCAGACACACCTCAGATCATCTTCAAGGTAATGTGGGATAACATCAAAAAGGGCATAAATTCCATGGAATTATCAAAAATCTTTCCAAATCAGGTCGTTATTATTGGGTGATAACTGATTTTGATTATGTAGTGGATGAAAATGCCAATATCACTAAATATATTGCAAGAAGAAAAGCTGTACCTAGCGAAGTAGTTAAAAAAGTAGATGATTTGTATAAAAAATTATTACAAATAGAACAAGTAAGAGGAATTGATGGAAGTGAAAAATTTCTAACAGGATATCTTGAAGAATTGGGTATGACCTACGTTCAGCTCATAACCAAAATAATGGTAGATGAAACTAATGAAGTAGAAGAAAAACAAGAATTAGAAGTAGCAAAAACAAATGATGACTTAGAGCATGTTCGCAGTGGGTTTTTCTCTAAATTTTTTGCAACTAAACTTAACCTATTCTAATGTTTTATGGAATTTATAAAAAAAAATCGAATACATTTTAACTTAGAAATAAAAGTAATTGCCTTAATCACATTAATTAATAGAATGGGAGCCGTAGTGGTTCCCTTTTTATCAAAATACCTTAACGAAACCCTAGGTTTCACCTATTCTCAAATAGGTTGGATAATGGTTTGCTTTGGGATTGGCTCTTTAGTAGGAACTTTTACTAGCGGTCGTCTATCAGACATTATAGGATCTTACAAAGTAATGATTTTCAGTCTTTTTACCAGCGGTATTGTTTTTTTTATTCTCAAATATGTAAAAAGCTTTGAGGCTATTTGTTTTACTGTTTTTTTGCTCACCACCATTGCAGATATGTATCGTCCTGCAATGATGCTAACAGTTAATAGCTATGTAAGTAAAGATATGAAATTACAATCCTTATCTTTAATTCGATCAGCTTCTAATTTAGGTCTTGTGTTTGGCCCTGTAATTGGAGGATTAGTTATATCATACTGGAATTATGACGTTCTTTTTTGGGTAGATGGTATAACTTGTCTTTTAGCAATTTCCGTTTTTTCATTATTAGTAAAAGAACGCAAAGTTCCGTTTGATCTAAATCTAACAAAAACTACTTTGGATAGATTAGCACCTATAAAAGATATTCCTTTTGTGTTAAATTGGATTATTGCAATGATTACAGGTTATCTATTCTTTCAAGTTTTTACTATTTTACCTTTGTTTCAAAAAAATTCTTTTCAACTAAAAGATGTAACAACTGGAATGCTTTTTGGATTTAGCGGAATCCTTTTTATACTATTTGAAGTACGTTTAATTAATAAGATGCAAGTAAAAAGAATAAATGAAACTTTAGCTATTATAATTGGACTTATACTCTTTTCTTTAGGATATTTTTCTTTATACTGTATTCATAACAGTACTGTTTTATGGTTTTTTATGGCTCTCATGACTTTTGGAAATATGCTTACTTTTTCCTACGCAAGTGGTCTAGTACTAAAAAGAAGCCATAAAAATCATGAAGGAATATTCATGTCAGTATTTCAGATGAGTTATGGTTTTGCTCACGTTCTAAGTTCAAAAACAGGTCTATCTATAGTTCAATATCTTGGCTATGAAGCAAACTGGTTAATAAATTCAATCATATCTATAATTGGAGTTGGATTAACCTACTTATTGTATTTAACATTAAAAAAGAACAAATTTCTCTTAAAGAAAAAATAGCAAAGCAATTATTTAATTAAACATTATATTAATACCATGTGATTGTTTGTTAGAAGTCCTAAAAAAGAAGTATCAATTAAAGAAACCATTTATACTCTTTAATATAGAACTTCTTTTATTTTAGGACTTCTTTTGTCCCAAATTGCGTAATAAAATTTTCTTACAAAAAAGGCATTGAATCTAAAAAAACACTCTTTTTTTGTTCTCAATACATCTCCAGAAAAGATCTAGTTTTTTATTTCCTTATATTTTCCCTTTCATTACAAAATATAATAACGTATACTTGGGTTTTGATTTTACAAACTAATACTTTTCTTATATTTATTCAACAATGCCTTTGTCATAGTTAAATTCGCTTCCAGAGGCATCTACCACAAGATAAATTAAAAACTCATGATTATTTGAAATATCAATAACATGATATTGTGAAGTTAACGTAATTGTTATATCTTGAACGTATTGATTTTGTTTTAGTGCATGAATTCCGTTTAGTTTAGCACGAACCATTTCTAAAATATAATTAGAATCAAGATCTATATTATAATCCTTTAAAACGGATTTTGAATGATAAATGATTCCTTTATGAATATCAAGAATACTAACCGCTATAAAGCCTGGTAAATTTTTAGCGATAGAATCACCAAATTCTGTAAGTAGATCAGCCATTTTAAATTATTTTTTTTGGGTAGCAAATGTAAGGAATATGATTTTTTTGAGGACTAAAGTTTTTAATCATTTTTCATGAATCTTCTTTAAGATATTTTTTAATTAGGTAGTGGCTTAAATATATTAGGGGAGTTAACAAGATAGCCAAACTCAATTTAATTGTATAACCTGTTAAGGCAGAAGATATAAAGGTTTCGAAATTTATTTTCCCTGGCAACCAGAATGCAATTCCTAAAACTACAAAAGAATCTACTAGCTGAGATATCATTGTTGACCCTGTTGCTCGTAGCCAAATTTTAGAATTTCCAGTTTTTTGTTTTACAAGATGAAAAATACTGACATCTATTAATTGAGAGCAAATAAAAGCTACAACACTCCCTACAATAATCCACATACTTTGCCCAAAAACAGCAATAAACTGAGCATCATCAACAGGGCTAATTCCTTTTGCAGACGGAATTGAAATAGCCATAAAAAGTACTACAAACGAATAAACAATAAGACTTGCTGTTATGTATGAAAGTTTACGAACTCCTTTTTCTCCAAAATATTCATTAATTAAATCTGTTGTTAAAAAAACAATAGGCCAAGGCAATATACCAATACTCATCACAAAAGGACCTATCTGGATTAATTTGCCTCCTATTAATTCTGCAACTACGGCATTCGTTATAAATATACCTGCTAAAATGGTAAATAAAAGTTGTTCTCGATTCTTAAACATATATAAGAAAATCTATAATTTCTAATTAAACAAAAAAATTTGGCAATCTAAAGATTACCAAATTTTTTTTTTTTTGAATATTCTGCTACATAAGAAACTAGCCAAGCAATATGTCCTTGTTTTGCAAAATATAATTTCTTTTCATCTATGTTAGGAATTGCTTCAAGAGCGACTATTAATATATTACTTCCCGATATTAAATGCTTTTGTGAATATGTTTTTAACACTTTATCTATTTCTGGATCTTTTTTAGCTAATTCTTCAAACTTTTTAAAATTATTTTTTAAGATTGCATCGTAATTAATAACATCTTCTAATTTAAATTCATTAAAATTTTCTTTAGCTAAACCATTATACAGTGTATAAAAGGCCCAAACGGATCCTCCTGAAAGATATATATTAGGTTTATCTAAAGCATTTTTACCTGAATTATACATAGCTCTTACTTGATCTCGTAATTCTGGTAGAAAACCAAACGCTTTCTCAGTAAAATCAGAAAGGGAGCTTGATTTTGTTCTTTTGTTAATTGCCTCAGTAAGGGTTATCGTTCCATAATTTAAATTAATAGGAAAGAACACGAAGTTTTCGTTGTTAAGAACATCTATATAACCTCCTTTTGTATTTCCTCCTCCAATATCTAACACCATAGAAGTAGCATAGTTTTCAGCAGGAATTAATCCTCTCATCAACATTTTACCTTCATTATTTGCTGTAATAAATTCTAAATCTTTATTGATGACTGTTTTTATTTTTTCTGTTAATTCGTTTGTATTCTTTGCTTGTGCTACTCCAGAAGATCCTACTACAAAAATATTTTCTACTGGTACATGAAATTCATTTTTTATTTTTAAAAAATCCGCTGTTACAATTTCAACAGCTTTTGCAATGTCTTCATTAAGTAATTTTCCATCTATTGATATTCCTTTTGCTATACCAATATTATCTGTCCAAAAGGATTTTATTTCATAATCGCCTTTTTTAATATTATCAACATCTATAACAGATACCTTAACTCCTTTGCCCCCAATTTCTATTCCTCCATAAAGGTTCTTACTCTGAGCAATAGACAAAGTAACACTTGCAAACAAAAAAAAATGTGTAATTAATTTTTTAATTTTCATACTCTTGAATTTCATGCTCAATTTTAAGCATTTTTAGATACAAAAGCAAAAATAAAAGTAGAAATATTTCTATGGTTTTTATAGGATTTTACACCATTTACTTTTTAAATTTGCGTAACATTTAAACTTAACTTGTATATGAATTCAATTTTAAAGGACTTCAAAACTTTACCAAGAGAAGTTTGGTTTTTTTTCTTTATGATATTAATCAATAGAATGGGTGCAATGGTTGTTCCTTTCATGTCTAAATATCTATATGAAGATTTAAAATTTAGCTATACAGAAATAGGAACCATTATGATGTGCTTTGGTGCTGGTTCTATCGTCGGTACTTTTCTTGTGGGAAAAATTTCAAAAAACATCAGCAGCTACAAACTCATGATTTGCAGTATGTTTTTTAATGGTGTAATTCTATTTAGCTTACAATTTGTAAAGAATTTTTATTCTTTATGTTTTACTGTTTTTCTTTTAAATGTTGTCGCAGATATGTTTAGACCTTCTATGATGGCTACATTAAAAGATTTTGTTAAAAAGAAGACCGAATTAAAGCTTTTTCTCTTATGAGAACAGCTTCTAATTTTGGTTTTATAATATCTCCTATCATTGCAGGTATCTCTATTGCTACTATTGGTTATTACTTATTATTTTATATTGATGGTTTATCATCTATTGCTGCTGTATTATTTTTTGTAACTTTTGTAAAAGAAAAAAAGCTATTACACAAATTAACTTTCTCTAATTTAAATGAAGAAAAATTTGTTTTCCTAAAAGATAAATTATTATTAATACATTGTTTGATAACCGTTATTACAGGCATCATATTTTTTCAAATATTTTCTGTTTTACCATTATACTATACAGATATTCTAAAACAATCCCCTACGTTCAATACCTATACATTAGTATTTTATGGATTAATTTTATTCTTACTAGAAGTAGCGGTTGTTTCATACATTAAAAACAAGGGTATAAAAACACTAAATGCTATTCTTTACGGATTAATTTTAATGGTTTTTGGTTATTTAATCTTAGTTCTTTTACAACAAACCATAGGTGTTTTTCTTGCCTTATTGTTTATTAGTTTTGGTGTTATGCTCACCTTCCCTTTTGCTGCTGACTTTGTTCTTGAGCGTTCTTATAAAAAAATGGAAGCTAAATTTTTATCTTATTTTCAAATGTGTTATGGGATAGCTCAGTTTTTAAGTGCCAAATTAAGTTTATTCATAATTCATAAATTGGGATATAACACAAATTTCTTTTTAAACATTGTATTAGGAATAACAGGAGCAATACTTTCTTATTTTTTGATTAACTTAGTTATAAAGGAACGAAGAGATAAGAAAGCAGCCATTGTAAATTCATTCTTTAAATAATGCTTTAAACAAACTGTTATGCTTGGGGCAATCCACGAAGTAGGGATTCAAGAATTTGCCAAAGTTGAAAATATTATTTTAAAATCAGGGCTTGTTCTCGATGAGTTTCTAGGAGGAGGCAATGGGTCTCTGCCTTTACTTCAATACAAATTAGAACGAAATCAATGCAAGATTTATATTTCTAAAATTGACGAACAAATTGTTGGTTTCATTTTGTTATTAACAAAAAGAAGTATCATATCAAAACTAGCATACGATTGGCATATTGCTTATTTGTATGTTGATGAAAATAAGAGAAGAGAAAAAATAGGAGAATCTTTATTAGATCATACTATACAATTTGCTTTATCAACTAAAGCAAACGAATTGTCCTTGTATACGACTAGAGATAATTTTCCTGCCATAAAATTATATAAGAAAAAAGGGTTTTTAGAAAGCAACTTTTTAGCTAATTACCTTACTTTCAAATTGCTTTTAAATGACTATAGGTAAGATTTTTGTATTTTTTAGGTTCCTGTTTATTCAAAAGCTAATTAGATTCTAAAAACTTTTTAAAGTCACCTCAAATGAGGTGGCTTTTTTTACACCAATATTTCTTATATTTGATATTAAAAGCAATTCATTTTATTATGAAACATTTATTATTATTAGCACTTCTAACGATGGTTTCTTCTTGTGGTCCTAAAAGACTCAAATGTGGACCCAAACGCTGTGAAATTCAAAAAACTAAAAACATTTTTAATGAAAAAAACACTCTTTCTTACTATAATACTCTTTATATTTAGCCTATCCGCACAAGAGAAAAAAGAAAAATTAAAAGACCAAGAAGTAGATGCGTCTTGTGGACTATGCCAATTTGGGACAAAAGACAAAGACTGCATCCTAACCATTCGTTATCAAAACAAAGTATACACTGTTGTTGGCTCTCACATAGATGATCATGGAGATGCACATGCTAGCAATGGGTTTTGTAACACAATAAGAAAAGCCAAAGTTTCAGGAACATTACACCAAGGAAAATTTCTAGCAAAAAAATTCAATTTAACCCAAATTATTCGTTAGCCTTTGTAATGAAAATAAAAATAAAAAAATTAAGAATACATAAAAAACTCCACAGATGCACTAAATACAAAAAATAGAGTATTTTTAAAAATTCAAAGTTATTTTTATCCTGAACAAATTTATAACACATAATCCAGAATAAACTCTAGTTAATAGACCTTCAATTATTTTTTAAAATCTAAAAAACAGAATCTATATTTAAATGTTACTTTTTTTTCAGAACTTTGCACACCTTTTTTCGGTATAATTCCCGAAAGATATGTTTTTAGCAATGAAAAGAAAGATTGAAATTTTAGCTCCCGCAAAAGATTTAACTACGGGTATTGCCGCCATAAATGCTGGTGCTGATGCTGTGTATGTAGGTGCTCCGCAATTTGGTGCACGTTCTAACGCAAATAACTCTATTGAAGATGTAGCTGCTTTGGTTCAGTACGCACATCTTTATAATGTGCAAGTTTTTGTGGTAATCAATACCATCATTTATGATGGTGAATTAGAAACTTGTCGTCAATTAATTTGGAAACTATATGAAATAGGTGTTGACGCACTTATTGTTCAAGATATGGGCGTATTAGAACTTGATCTCCCTCCTATACCTCTTCATGCAAGTACACAAGCCAACAATCGAGATCCTAAAAAAATTAAATTTTTAGCCGATGCTGGTATTCAACGTGTAGTTTTAGCACGCGAATTAAATTTACATCAAATTAAAGAAATCAGTGAAGCCACTGATGTTGAGTTAGAGTTTTTCGTAACAGGTGCTTTGTGCGTTTCATTTAGCGGAAATTGTTATATGAGTGTAGCAAATGGAGAACGTTCAGCCAATAGAGGATCCTGCGCACAAAACTGCCGTTTACCCTATAATTTAATTGATGGTCATGGAGAAACTTTAATTCGTAATAGTCATCTATTATCTATTAAAGATTTTGATGTAACAAACCAAATACCTAATTTAGTAGAAGCAGGAATTTGCTCCTTTAAAATCGAAGGTCGTCTAAAAGATGTTGTGTATGTAAAAAATAATGTTTCTTTTTACGTAAAAAATTAGATACTTTCTTGGCTGAAAATAACGAAAAATACACAAAAGCTTCTTCTGGAAGTTGCACCTATACTTTTGATTCAGAACTAACACGTACCTTTAATCGTGGTTATACAGACTATTTTGTAAACGAAAGACACCAATCCATTGGTTCTTGGGACAGTCCAAAATCTAAAGGACAATACATTGGCAAGCTTATTAAAACCGTTGGTAATTCCTATATTATTGAAAATGGCGAATTATTAAATAACGGCGATGGTCTTTGTTATATCAACGAAGATAAAATAGCAGAAGGTATCTATGTAAATAAAGCTGAAAATGGTATCATATACCCTAATGTACTAAAGGAAATACCTCCTGGAACCGAAATTTATCGTAATAATGATGCTGCCTTTATCAAATTAGTAGAAAGAGAAGACAGCGCAATCAGAAAAATCAGTACTTCATTACTATTAAAAGAAAATGAAAATGGTTTTGAATTAATTGCTACCGATGAAGACGGTAACATAAGCACCGTTCAATTAGTACATCCTAAAGAAAAGACTAAAAAATGGTGAATCAATAGAAGAAAATTTTAAAATAAATTTAGCCAAAACAGGATTTACCCCTTATACAGCAGATGAAATAACTATTGAGTTCTCTGAAAACTGGTTTCTTCCTATTTCTAAAATCAATGAGATGCGCAGAAATGTATACGAACAATTATCAACAATTCGTTTAGAAAACTACAATCGTAAAGAATTTCAATTAGAAAAAACATCACATCCTTATCCTGAAACTAAATTAGATTTCACGTATAATGTAGCAAACAAAACCGCTCGTAAGTTTTATGAACGTCATGGAGTTACTGAAATAGAAAAAGCGTTTGAACTACAATGGGATCCAGGAAAATCACGTGTAATGACAACAAAATATTGTATTAAATACGAATTAGAACGTTGTCCTAAATACCATCGCGAAAACATGGATCAAAAACTTAAAGAACCTTTAGTCTTAAAACAAGGCGAATTAGAATATAAATTAAAATTCAACTGCAAACCTTGTGAAATGGAAATTTGGGAAAAAGATGCCGAATTTGAAATTGAAGAAGATCATTTTCATTGATAAAAAAGTAGGGGGTTAAAAAGTAGTAACTCAACGTTTAGCCTGTTTCTTCAATGACAAGAGAAATCACATTATTAATACTATCTGATTTTCTTTACCTGTTTAATTCCTTCAAAGATCCCTTTGATCGAAAATAGAAGATTACAACCTTTTAAACCCCTACTTTTTTAATATAAGACCATTTCTGTCTAATATGTTTTACCCTAATTCTAAATAAAGTAAGAGTTTTTACACAAAATACTATAATTAAGCTCTCTTAATTATTTGTTATTTTAATCAAGATAAAACACATAAGCTTTTTTATATAAAAGAATACGATTAAGCAGAAAGAGTAGTCATTTCTTTATTGATTTTGTTTACTAATCCTACTAATACTTTGCCTGGCCCTACTTCCGTAAAACTAGTTGCCCCATCTGCAATCATCTGGTTTACAGACTGAGTCCATTTGACAGCACCTGTTAACTGAGCAATTAAATTCTTCTTAATTTCAGTTGGATCGCTTACCGCATTAGCCGTTACATTTTGATATACAGGACAAGAAGGAGTGTTAAAAGGAGTTGTCTCAATAGCTGCCGCTAATTTTTCTCTTGCAGGTTCCATCATAGGAGAGTGAAAAGCTCCTCCTACAGGTAAAATTAAGGCTCGTTTTGCACCTGCTTCTTTCATTTTCTCACAGGCCATTTCTACTGCTTTTAATTCGCCTGAAATAACCAACTGCCCAGGACAGTTGTAATTAGCAGCAACTACCACACCGTCTATAGAAGCACAAATATCCTCAACAACGGTATCTTCTAGATTTAAAACTGCTGCCATTGTAGAAGGAGTAATTTCACACGCTTCTTGCATAGCTAAGGCACGTTGCGAAACTAATTTTAATCCATCTTCAAATGACAATGTTCCATTAGCTACTAAAGCAGAAAATTCGCCTAATGAATGCCCTGCTACCATATCAGGTTTTACATCTAAAACTCTGGCTAAAATGACTGAATGTAAAAAAACAGCAGGTTGCGTTACTTTCGTTTCTTTTAATTCTTCTGTAGTCCCTTCAAACATAATGTCTGTAATACGGAAGCCTAAAATTTGATTCGCTTTTTCAAATAATTCTTTCGCTAATTCGGAAGATTCGTATAAATCTTTACCCATTCCGGTAAATTGTGCTCCTTGACCTGGGAAAACGTATGCTTTCATTAAAATATTTTTTTATGTTTAAATGTAGAATTATTGAAAATAATTCGAAACAAAAATACATAAAATTATTGAAACCAATTTTTGTAACTATTCTCTATGAATTGCGTCTAACGGCTAATCAAAAAAATGTGTATGAATTATTTTATAAAAGGATTTATCCTAATTGTATTGGGCTGCCTACTTGTTTATTTTAATTTACCGGTATTAAATTACGGTTTTGTTGAACTTCCTTTTTTACTTTTAATTCTAGTTTTTGTATGGATGATTCTTTCTACAAAACTTCAGATTTCTCGCGATGGAAAGCAAGTTAAAATGATAAATCTACCTTCAAGTATATGGTTGTATATTATAGGAATATTATTAGTATATATATTTATATTCCCTATTTTTAGTTCCCGTTTGATACAAACTGAAAAACATCAAGAATTAATAGGTAAAGTAAGTAATGGCGATAAAATTTCAAAACATATAGCACCTATTTCATTAAATGAAATTCGTGTAGTAGATGAAGATCTTGCTTATTTATTAGGCGAAAAAATACTAGGTTCGCAACCTGCTTTAGGGAGTCAAGTGCATTTAGGTGAATTTTATATTCAAAAAATAAACAATAAATTGTACTGGGTTGCTCCTTTACTTCATTCTGGTTTTTTTAAATGGTTAAATAATACAGAAGGAACTGATGGTTATGTAATGGTTTCAGCAACAAATGAGCGCGATGTGCAATTAGTACAAAATAATAGTGGAAAATCCATTAAAATTAAATATCAACCAAGTGCCTATTTGGGAGATGAAATACGTAGACATATTTATTTTAATGGCTATACGTCTACTGGATTAACAGATTTTACTTTTGAAGTAGATGATACAGGAAAACCATTTTGGGTGGTAACTAAATATGATAAAAAAATAGGATTTACTGGGAATGATGCTACTGGTGTCTTGGTAGTAGATGCACAGACAGGCATTATAAAAGAATATGCTATAACCAATACTCCTCAATGGGTAGATCGTATACAACCTATTGGTTTTATTGAAGATCAGTTAAATGACTGGGGCGAGTTCGTACATGGCTATTGGAATTTTTCTAATGCTGATAAACTAAAAATTACTGGAAGGAATGAGCTTAGTATATGGTAAAGATAATAAATCTTATTGGTACACGGGTTTAACTTCTGTAGGGAAAGATGAATCATCTGTAGGGTTTGTATTAGTAGATACTCGTACTAAACAAGCTACATTTTATAAGCAGAGTGGAGCAACGGAATTTGCAGCACAAAATTCAGCCCAAGGAAAAGTACAGGAAAAAGGATATAACGCGTCATTACCTATTCCGTATAATATTAACAATATCCCTACTTACGTTATGACGTTAAAAGATAGAGGCGGTTTAGTAAAAATGTTTGCTATGGTTTCTATTCATGATTATACTATTGTTGGCGTAGGAAATACAATGCGTGAAACCCTAATGGCTTATAAAAATGCTTATAATATGTCAGGTGATGGGATAAAATTAGAAACCGCAACAGATAAAAAAACGGTTAAATCAGTAGTCACTCGTATACAAAACGATGTCAAAAATGGCAATAGTTTTTACTACTTTACCATACAAGGAGAAAACAAAATATTTATTGGTTCTTCACAATTGTCTAATCAATTACCCATTACACACGTGGGAGATCAGGTAGAAATCACTTATGATACGGATACTGAAGAGGTTATAGATGTATCTAATTTTAAAAATCTTTCGTTAGAAAAATAAAACAGGTTCTAAACGAATTAACATTTCAACTTCCAATCTTAAAGAGAAGTTAAACAAATTAGGATTATTATCTGTAATTTATTTAACTTCTCCTTTGGGTTGACTAGAAGAATTTATGAAGAATCATTTTTTAGATGTAATATGTAATAGCTACAACTTAATTCCATTTTGTATTTCTCGTTTGCATTTGTCAAAAATTTGTGGATCAGGTTCTATCCCTAAGGCATTTGTACGCTCATTAAGTCCAAATGCATCTGCGCGTACAGACCAATAAAAATAATTTTGCAACAACAGTCACCCTATAAAGATATGCTGATAAATATTATTAAAAAGGCTTCCAGTTATTTTTGGAAGCCTAATTATTTATTTTTCTTCTGTTACTTTTCCAGTTTTGCCATCCATTTTAAAAACTATAGGTAACCAGCCACTTGGTTCACCAATACTATTGTCTGGTGGTGTTTTTATAACTTTTCCTTCAACAACTGTGATGTACCACATATTGTCAGACTCACTATAATCTAATTCTAAAACAGGACTTTGATTTTCGTTTTCTCTTCCTTTTCCTGTTTTTAAATCGATATAGCCCTTTTTGTCTAAAAAAGTTAAACAATCACTATATTTAATTTTACCAAATTTTTCGTCTTCATTTACTTTTTTATCTAAAGTACCGTCTTCATTATAATATTCAGAAATACCTATTTTGACATTTTCTCCTATGTAAGTTTCTTTACTATTTAGATTACCATTACCATAAAACCTTTTATAGATTTTTTTAAAAGATGGTTTAGGCTCAAATTCTCTTTGAAAACCTTTTTTATCCTTTATAAAAGCCATTTCAATAATTTCAAACCCATCATTTTTTAAATATCTATTTTCACCATATTCTGTTTTTTTATACACTTCAAAATCAAATTTTTCAATCATAGTATTTTTAGCCTGTCCCTTACAAGCCACTAAACTCATAAAGAAAGTTAAAAGTAAAATTTTTAAAAATGTCCTCATCGTTATAATATTTTGGAATTTAAAACTTTCCATTGCCAATTATAAACTACTTTTATGCAAATATTACAACACTTATTTTAACAAAAAATAAACTTTTTTTAACCCTTAATTAGGTTATTAATAAATTTTATTCTATATCTAATTTATTAATAGAAATTATTTCTTTATTATTGTTCATTTTAAATTCAAAATATAAGTTTTGAATATTTTTTATTTCACTAAAAAATAAATTTTGAGCATCTTTGCTTGTTGCATCTAAATGTTTTGACGCTGAAGAATAATAAGTAAATTTTTCAGCTAATATATATTCTTTAGAATAATCGGTTACACACTCAATATCATATAGATTTGCGCAATATTCACCCTCTCTATTTTCATCTTCAACTGGAAGCAATTCCTATTGATAAATTAGCACAATTAAATTTTAATATATTTTTATTTTCTCTTTTATTCAATTGAATTTTTGTTGCATAAAAAACCGTATCAGGTTTAATTTCGTTTTCACAATTACAATATTTTGATAATCCTAAACTTGATTTTATCTTTCTGTTATCACAAGATAACAAACTAAAAAGAAGCATAATACCTAGTATAATAACTTTAATTCTCTTCATAAGTTGAATTGTGTTTTTTAAAATCTATTCATTTTAATTTTATTTTAGTATTTAATATCTTCCATTGCCAATGATAAATGATTTTCCTTCTAACATAGCCAAATTGTGGTTGATGCGAAAATCCATAATGTTATCTGTTGACCTGTTATATAGATAAATTTTGCAGTAGCAGAAAAGTCCATCAAATGTATGCTGTGAAATATCATTAAAAAGGCTTCCAGTTATTTTTGGAAGCCTAAAAAATTATTTTTCTTCTGTTACTTTTCCAGTTTCGCCATCCATTTTAAAAACTATAGGTAACCAGCCACTTGGTTCACCAATACTATTGTCTGGTGGTGTTTTTATAACTTTTCCTTCAACAACTGTGATGTACCACATATTGTCAGACTCACTATAATCTAATTCAAAAACAGGACTTTGATTTTCGTTTTCTCTTCCTTTTCCTGTTTTTAAATCGATATAGCCCTTTTTGTCTAAAAAAGTTAAACAATCGGTATATTTAATTTTACCAAATTTTTCGTCTTCATTTACTTTTTTATCTAAAGTACCGTCTTCATCATAATATTCAGAAATGCCTATTTTAACATTTTCACCTATGTAGGTTTCTTTCTTTTTTAAATTGCTATTGGCGAAAAATTCTTTGTAAACAACATAAAAATAAGGTTTTGGAGCTCTTTCTCTTAATGCCCCCCCTTTTTCTTTATCAAAACCAATATCAAAAACTTCAAACCCATTTGGTTTTTCGTAATTTTTCCATCCGAATTCTGTTTTTTTATATACTTCAAAATCAAATTTTTCTACCATAGTATTTTTAGTTTGTCCTTTACAAGTTACTAAGCTTATTAGGAGAGTTAAAAGTAAAATTTTTAAAAATGTTCTCATCGTTATAAAATTTTGGAATTTAAAAGTTTCCATTGCCAATGGTAAATTATTTTCCTTCTGATATTACCAAATTGTGGCTGATGGGAATAATCCATAATATTATCTGTTTGACCAGCCATATAAGTAAATTTTGCAGCTGCAGAAAGTCCATCAAAGGTGTGTGGTAATTGCATAGCGTGCATTAATTCGTGTGCTAATGTTCCCTCGTTATGCCCGTTGAAATAAACGCCAAAGGTAGTGTTAAAATAAGAAAACCCGTTTAAATAACCTGTATGCACCCCGTTTTTAAAACTATAAAACTTTTCTCCAATAAAAAATACGGTGTAATACCCTTTGTATTTATCGCCAAATTGATCTTTTAATTGATCTTCTAAATAATTCCTAAGTCCAGCATCGGACGAAAGTACATTTTTGTTACCCCTTTCTTATCGGTTATCGTTTGAGGACAAAATTTATTTTTAAAAGCATTCCATAGTAAGTTTCCTGTACAATCTAAATCTTGTGTCTCAATTACTAAATTAGGAATCACTAAGGCTTGATTCAAGCATTTTTTAAAAAAAACATCTCCTCCATTTGTCATTTTTCCTCTCACTTCAAACCCATTTATATCAGTCTTAACTTTTACAAACACTATATTTATTTTCTTTTGGAATTTAGGAGTATTGGGGTGTATTTTTAAAGCACCACAAATTTCACCATCTGCTTTTACATACAAGGTTTGTGTCGTATCAAAAGCTTTATTGCACGTTATTTTTAAAAAATTCGATTTGGTTTGTTTGCCTTTACTTAGACCACTAATTTGTTGTACATTTAGTGACAAATATTTTGTCGCTTCCTTTTCTTTAAACTCCAATGTTAGTTTTTTGGGTAATTCTTCTATTTCTATTTTTAAATTGAAAGTGGCTGTTTTACCTTCTAATAATGTGATAATTGGTGTGGGGTATATAAAAGAATTTTTCCTTTTTTTTGTTTCCAAGGAATGTTAAAAAGGGTATAATCACGTAGTAAACGATCATACATTCGAAGGTCTTTTTTAAAATTGACATTCCAATGATTAGTGTCTTTAAAAACGGTTACATTGTCGCTTTCATAATATTTCCCCATAATATTACCAAACCAAGTATCTCCTTTCTTTTTTGTATCTCCAGTCCGAAGCCAATCAAAACCAAATTCACCATCATAATTATCGTGTGGTCTAAAATAGACTAAACATTTAGGTTTAATCTCGGGGTTTAGGCCTATAGGAGGGCTTTCAGGCTCACCATATTTTATATCTTTTTGGCGGTTATATTAACACTTCCTTCTAAAGAAGTTAAAGTAATAGGTCCTTCAGAATAAATGTTATATTCACCTCCAACAATTTCTGTAATTTTCCCTCCAACAATTCTAGTTCTACTCATAATTAATATTGCTTAGATTTATTAGCTGAATTTATTTGAACTTCTTCGCCTGAATGTTTATTTAAATTTTTTGTACTTGTTATATCCATTCCTTTATCTGAGCTGACGGAGGTCTTGCCTTTTTAGTCTCACTATGCACATCTCCTTGAATAACTTCCGTCAACTTACCTGTTACTATCGTCATCATATCCATTGCAACTGTAGTATTTTTCATGGCTCCAATGGTTTCGTTTTTGTAAAGTTTTTTGGCGCATTCACACTAATATTCCCTTGTCCATCCATAGTCCAAGTGTTGCCCGCTAGGGTCTTTAAGGTGAATGCTACCTTGTGTGTCGTTAATGATAACTTTACATCCGCTTCGCGTTTGTATTACTTTATTGTCATTTCCGCCTGTTGCATAACCAGAAATTTCACTGTCAATGTACATTACTCCTAGTGCTAACTGTTTTTAGGTGTTGTTATTTCTTTATTTTTAATGAAGATTTTGAATCCAATACAATAAAAGAATCTTCCCCTTTTATAATTTGATTATTTACTGTAGCATTGATTTTATAAAAAATAGTATATCGTCTTCCTAAAGTAAATGATAAATGGGTAGTGTCTCTAATTGATTGTATATTTTCAAACTTATATTTCAAACTATCGTTTATTGTTAAAACAATATCCGAATTTATTTCTCCTTCATTTTTGAATTTTGGAGTTAAATATAATATTTTTAAGGATTTATTGTTTTCAATAATAAAATCAGAATTTTTAGATTCAACTATTTTGAAGTTACTTCCTTTTTTGTATTTAAAAAAGTCAATTTTTAAAGAATCTTCATCAGAATCCCAATTTGTTATCATTATAGAATTAAAAGAATCGTTTATAGTTTCATAATTATCACAACTTAATAAAATAAAAAAAATGATAAATAATAAAATTTAATATACCTCGATATTACCATAGTAGTTGGATTTAAAAGATTTAACTGAAATTCTGTTATTACCCAAAAGAAAAACACTATTTTTATCCCACATTGGTTTCCCTTTTTCATTTTTGTAATCCACAGGGTTATATCCCCACGTAAAAATTCTAAAAGTTAACGAGTCAACATCATCTAATACTGACGTTACTTTTCCATTTTTATCATAAAACTGTAAGCGACCTTCATAAACTACCCAGTGTGAATCATTTCCAATATCTACAAGAGAGTTGTAGCTCGATTTGTTGTCGGTCATATCGGCATCAATCATCATCAAGTTTGTATGTCCCAATTTATGGCTTTTATCAATTTCTATTAATTCTTCTAAATCGCTGTTTGGAAAATAATCGTGAATTCTTGCAGAAATGAGCCTTTTTTATTGTTAATAGCGTTAAAACCTAAATTATGTGAAATAGCATTGCTAAATCCTGCAACCTCTTTACACATTCGAGTTAACATATCTGGCCAGTTTACTGCTTTTAGCATATCAATATTACCATCTTCAATCCTTTATAAACAAATTTGTCATTTAAACTTACTTTGCTTCGTGTTGTGGCTAATACAATCCAGTCTATCTCAAACATTCCCATAGCAATATAATTATTATCTGTAGTTTTAACATCATACATACTTAAAGCCTTTTCGTGTGGTTTAATAATATATTTCCCTATAGAATATTCTCCAGTTCTAAATAGATTTTGTGCTAACTTTTTATATTCTTTTGAATCTCGTTTTAACATAGCATAATATAATGCCGCCATTCCACAAAGAGAACTACTTCCTTGTTTTATTTTCCAAAAATCCTTAACACGATCTTCAATTTGCTCATAAACAATTTCTCTATCAAACCATCTAAATCTATTATGTTTCCAGACTTTTATTTCTCCTTCAGATTTAAGTTATTCTATTCCTTTATAGGGTATACCATTAATTTTTATATTAGTATAATCAAAACAGCAATTAGCATCTCCTAAATAGCCAAACATTCCCCAATGTCCTCCATCTGAGCTATATCCAAATCCAGAAATTTTATACAACTTTTCTCTCTCAATAACCTCTACAATATCAGTTTTAAGAAATTGATTAAAAGGTATATTAAAAATAAAATATCCGTTTTTATTTTCAATGCCAGCTTTTAAAGTAACTGACTCAATAATTTTACTATTTCTCAGAAGGACAATTTTTAATTCATTTATATTTTTGGTAGTATTGTTTTTTATACAAAACGAAGGTTTATCTGTAATTACCGTGGTATTTACACATTTGCTTATATCTTTTTTTTGTCTTTTACTACTTGTAGAAGTTTGATAAAAGAACCATAAAATGCAACTAATTATTACAGCTAAAATTAGCATGATAAAATATTTTATCTTTTTCATTTTACCTTAATATATCCATTAAAATTATTCATAAAGTGAGTTTTTGAAATAGGCTTTTTTAAGTAGCGATGTTCAGTATTCTCTACCATTCTACCAGATTTTTTATCTAAGACTAATGGAATGTCATTGTTTGGATTGGTTCCCCAACTATAAACTCTGAAATCTAACATTTCCACATTTTTTCCTTTTTCATTTAACATATTTATAGTTTTTATTTCACTCTCTAGAACTACCCAATGCAAATCTAAAGATTTAAAATCCCAAACATCATCAATTAAGTCAGAATCTATCATTAAAATTAATTTATATCCTGAATTAAATTGATTATTAATATTTTTTATTTTTTCTTCAATATCAAAGGAAGTATAAATAAGCGGAGCAACAGGATTATATATCCCTTTTGTTATAACATTTTTATAACCTAATAACATTTCACTTAAATTGGTCATTAAGGGTGGCCAATTAATAGCTTGAAATTGTTCATTCCCTCCTTTATAATCAGGATTATCTGTATTTCTAGTTCCTGCCATTGTTACATAATCAACAAGAGGCATACCTCCAGTATTTAACGGAAATCCATTTTTATTGACTTGTTTTTCTGTAACTTCTTTGCTGGGCTTAGAGGTATAACTATTAAAAGTTGCTTCTCCTGTTCTGAACAATTCAAAAGCAAATTTTTTATAATCATTAGGTTTCTCTTTTGCGAATAAATAGAAAATACAAGCCATTCCACATAGTGAGGTTCCACCTTGATCAATTCTCCACGGTTCTTTTGCTCTTGCTTCTGCTTGCTCATAAACAACCATTTTATCAAACCATCTAAACCTATTATGTTTCCAAACTTTTGTTTCTCCTTCCAGTTTTAGGATCGTCAATATAAGCTCTAACATAAATAAATCTGCCACACATATCTTCTTCATTCAAAGTAATTTTAACAGTGTCCCCTGTAAATTTTAATATTTGTCAATTTCTCTTTCAATATGAGATTGACTTTGCCCTATCGAGTATAAAGAAAATAGGGAAAATAGTGATACTATGTAAAGAATAATTAGTAAAGACATTAATAAAATAATTTTCTTATTAATTATTTTATTCTTGAGTAATAAAATAATTTGATATATCAAAAAAAATGGGTACAACATTGAAATCCAAAAAAACAATCCAAAAAGAGCAATCATTAATAAAGAAAATATGCTGTGAAAATTATAATCCTCAACAGAATTATTGTAATATTTATGAGCTTGATCATCAAAATTATATAGTAAAACCAATAATGAAAAAAGTAAAAAAATTACAATTTGACTTTTTAAAATTTTATTTCTGTTTTCTAAAAAAAATTTTTTTCATAGTACTTTAAAATTACTTACCCGCAACAAATCCAAAATATCCATCTTGAAAACTATCAAAACTCAATGTCCAATCTTTAATCCCTCCCCAAGTAAAAACACTTATTGTTATGAGTTTATTAGGTTCATTTAAAATAACACTATTTAAACCAACCCAATGTGTTGGCATTGTAAATAAGGGATTTTTATTTTTTTGAAAATTATCAACACTTATTAATAGCCCAATTTTATATCCTTTATTAAGTTTTTCATTTAAAATTCCAACACTTTCCTTTGGATTTTGCCATTTAGATGTTACTAAATTAGTATCATTAATTACATCTGAATAATTTAAAATATTTTTCATTAAACTTGCGACTTCATTTGGTAGGGTTAGTCCAGTTCCTCCTTCAACAAAACCTCCAACATTGGAATCGTCAGGGGCGTAATCGAATACATTATTTAGAAAATCTTTAATACATACTAGGAAAATAAAATCTGCAATTGACATTTTTCCTCCATATGAGCCTGAAGGATATAAACTGTCTGTTACCTTATATTCAAGTAAATGTTGATCACTATCAATATTTATAGAATAATTATTTGATTGTATAACTCCTTTTCCTGTCCTATGAAGCTCTACAACAAAATTTATATATTCAAAAGGTTTTTCCTTTATAAAATTATACCCTACTACTGCAATTCCACATAATGAAGAACCTCCTTGATCAATTAATAATGTTGGTATTACCATAGCTTGAGGCTTATAGTAAGGGGAGCTCAGAGAATTATTAATTCTTAAGTTAAGATCGGATATTAACTCTTTTGAATCAAACCATCTAAACCTATTATGTTTCCAAACTTTTATCTCTCCTTCCAGTTTTAGGATCGTCAATATAAGCTCTAACATAAATAAATCTGCCACACATATCCTCTTCATTCATAGTAATTTTAACAGTGTCCCCTGTAACTTTTAACGGTACATCTATCCATTTATTTTGTGAGTATTTTGGACTATGGTAGCGCATTTGCCATTTGGTTAGCCTACGAGTTAAAGGTGTTTCATTATCATATTGTGTGACTTGAAACGTATATTCTTTTCCAAAAATCATTCCTAGCTGAGTACCTCCTGATTTATCATTCTTTGAACCCAGATCTAGATTTGTAACTAGTTCTACTTTTTTTACTTTTCCTTGGTTTAATACTATTTTGGGAGGCTCTATTGGCGTTTTATATGATGTGCCTTTTTGGGCACCGTTAATAGAAACCGTACCCTCGGCATTGAAACTCATTTTCTGAGCAAATAAATTGTATTCTCCTGTACAATGTTCTGTTATAGATCCACCTGCAATTTCAATATAATTTCCTGATTTATTGCTCATAATAATTAATGATTTTTAGTGTTTTTACCGCTGTTTACAAATACCTCGTCTTTGGCGTGTTTATTAATATTGGTTTGGCTTGATACGGTTATGTCTTTTAAGGCTTGTTTTGTTATATCATTACTGGAGGTTTGTATGTTTTCATGTGCTATTTTTTTTTATGTTTTTGGCTAGTAAGCTAAAATCGCCTATTGCATTTTGTATCATCATGGCTCCTGCTGTAGTGCTATGGTTCATTCCTGCACTTTCAGTTATATTCATACCAGTGGAGGTTGTAATATTCATTCCTGCTGTCATGCTAATATTTCCACCAGCATTCATAGTAATATCATTAGGCGCATTCACATTAATATTCCCATGACCGTCCATCGTCCAAGTGTTGCCACTAGGATCCTCTATAAAAACAGAACCTTGGGCATCGTTTAGAATAATTTTAGTTCCAGATCGGGTATGAATGGCTTTTACATCATTGCCGTTACTATGACTCCTTTTCAGTATAACTTTTTAACTTACACAGTTTATGCTATAGTACCGAATTAATAGTTATTTAGTACTTCAGTGATAGTTTCTCCAGTTATGGCATTGATTTCTAAATTTATTGTTCCTTTTTTAGTAGTCAATTTTACTTGATACATAGGTACACCTTTCTTATATATACCAAAATCATTATGATATCCTTCCCATCTTGTTACAATTATTAAGGTAGGGTCACTGTCTCTATAATCAGACACAATATCTACATCATACTCCTTCTTGATTTTTTCTCGTAAATCATCTACAGAAAATTTGTATGGCAAATCATTATTAATCTCTTTTATTAATTTACCTGTTTCATCATATTCTAAAGTTATTCCAATTGGAAATGAGTAGAAAATAGTCAAATTACTCTTTAATAAATTATTTTTCTTGAAAAATGATTTATGATATTCGTATGGTGAATTATCTTTCTTTCGCTCATCTGTATATGTAGCGTCACTATGTTCCATCTGTCTGACATTTGTATTGTCGGCTTGTTTGAATATATATCCATTTACAGTTTTATTTTCATTATATTTTTTAACATCAAAATATTCCATAGAATCTTTTTACTAGTTTTGATTATTTCTTCTGTTTTTTGACTTTTACAACTAATTGTATTAAATATCAGTATTACAAACAATATACTTTTTCTCATCTTACTGTACATTTGATTTTACAATTTTCCATTGCCAGTGCCAAGTAGTTACTTTTGTATTAGCAGGAAATCCTGCCGAAGCACTTGCATACGACATAATATTTGTCGTTTTGAATTTAGTATAAACAAATTTCTGATTTTTATTGGTTATGGTTCCATCTTTATGAGTATGAAATAATCCTAATCCGTGAAGGCCTTCGTGATTTAGTGTATAATCATTTCTAATTTTAAATAAACATACATTTTTTTTGCCTATATCTTGCACCTGACCTAATGTTCCTGAATAGCCACCTGGAAATACGACCATATCATAAGGCAATTCTGCAAAGCAAAAAACAATAAAATGATTTGTATATCTACTATTACCTGTTAGAGCAAGAAATTTAGTTTTTTTAGAATTTAAGTATTGATCAAGTAAACTTCCTTGTTTGCCTTCTATAAATCTTTCTCCAACGTAAATAGTTTCTCCTGTTGAGCCATTTATAATATAACAAGTGAATTTTAACGTGTTAGTTTTATGATTAGTCCAAATTTCGTATAAAGGTATATTTAAATGCTTTTTTTCTTCATACCTGTTCATAGAATGAATTTGTTTCACGTCATAAATATCAACATCGTACTGAGTTTTCATTTTTTTTTCTAAATCTTCTATCGAGAATTTATAAGGTAAATTATGGTTTATCTCTTTTATTAACTTACCAGATTTATCATATTCTTTTTCAAAATCATATTTAAAATTATCATACAGAAAAATTTGTTTTTTAATTTTTTTATTGAAAGTAAAAAATTCTTTGTAAACGTTAAAAAAACTATTTTTCTTTTTTATTCTTACATATATAGTATTTTGGTCGTTATTTATCTGTAAGTTATCTCCATTTTCTAAAATATAATTTCCTGAGCCACTAATATCAGGATCTTTCTCTAGTTTTTTAATTTTTTCTAAATCTATAATTTCCATACTATTTTCTGGTGTGTAGTTTTTTACACTTTTATTAATTTGTGATTTACAATTTAAGGCTATTATTGAAAAATAAATTAAAACTATTTTTTTCATTTTACATTTTTTTAATTATGTTCCATTGCCATATCCATGTTGATTTTCTCAAGGCTCCATTATAACTCATCACATTATCTGTAGCAAGTAAAGAATGTGTACTAGCGTGTTTATATACAAATTTTTGATTACTAGGATGTTGATATTTTCTGTATTTCAAAATTTGATCTGCTGGTGAACTTGTTTCTCCACTCCCATAAAACCAAGTATCACCATTAGTCCCAATATAAAGAGTACTTCCTTTACTTTTTAATGTATTATTATTAGTTATTATAGGAGGTTTACTAGTATAAAATATTAGCTGTTTAGTATCACTATTAATATATACAAATTTACTAAAACCCAGTGTGTGTGATATAACCTTAACCACACATACATCATATTTTTAGACTATTCAATTTTGTTGAAAATTAATGGTACAAACTCTTTGTAATTCATTTCTTTTTTACCAATTAGTTTATTGCCTTTATAGTATAAATTGCCATATTCATTAAAGTTTTTAATAATAATTGTATTGTTCTTTATACGATATGAATAATGCTTTTCGTTAATTGATTTTTTATTTACAACATTATTAGGTGTACAGTATTCTTCTGAACTAAAGTTTACTATTACTTCCAGTTTTGTTAAATGTAAGTGTACAATAATCATAAATCATACAACCACCACCATCATTATATTGTTTGCAACTGGCAGCAATTTGTGCTTTATATGACTTTCCAATAATAACCTTTTGTCCATATATTGAAAGATTAAAAATAAATAAGAGTAAGTACTTTATCATTTATTGTAATACTTTATTGGTAATAGTTTCTCCTGTAGTTGCGTTTATTTCTAATAATCTTTTTCCCTCTTTTTTCCAAAAACTGACTTGATACATTGGGACATCTTTTTTATAAACTCCCACATCATTTTTATATCCCAACCAGCGATTTACAAATATCAAAGTAGGGTCACTGTCTCTATAATCAGACACAATATCTACATCATACTCCTTCTTGATTTTTTCTCGTAAATCATCTACAGAAAATTTGTATGGCAAATCATTATTAATCTCTTTTATTAATTTACCTGTTTCATCATACAATTTATCAATTTCAACCCTAAATGAATAGAACTCCATTGCTTTCAATTGTAATTTTCCATTAGGATGAAAAGAAAAAACCTGCACAAAAGGTGAGTTTTTTTTCGTTATTCTTTTAATAAAACCTTTTTCTCCAGTATTACTATAAACTTGAATTTTATTTTCATTGATATCATAATAATAACCATATGAGACAAAAAATGGGTCTTTTTTTAGATCTTCATAATTTTTAACATCAAAATATTCCATAGAATCTTTTTTACTAGTTTTGATTATTTCTTCTCTTTTTTGACTTTTACAACTAATTGTATTAAATGTCAGTATTACAAACAATACACTTTTTTCTCATCTTACTGTACATTAGATTTTACAATTTTCCATTGCCAATGCCAAGTAGTTACTTTTGTATTAGCAGGAAATCCTGCCGAAGCACTTGCATACGACATAATATTTGTCGTTTTGAATTTAGTATAAACAAATTTCTGATTTTTATTGGTTATGGTTCCATCTTTATGAGTATGAAATAATCCTAATCCGTAAAGGTCTTCGTGATTTAGTGTATAATCATTTCTAATTTTAAATAAACATACATTTTTTTGCCTATATATTGCACCTGACCTAATGTTCCTGAATAACCACTTGGAAAAACGACCATATCATAAGGCAATTCTGCAAAGCAAAAAACAATAAAATGATTTGCATATCTACTATTAGCTGTTAGGGCAAGAAATTTAGTTTTTTTAGAATTTAAGTATTGATCAAGTAAGCTTCCTTGCTTGCCTTCTATAAATCTTTCTCCAACGTAAATAGTTTCTCCTGTTGTACCGTTTATGATATAACAAATTAATTTAAGATCGTTTTTTTGATTATAGCACCAAACTTCATACAAAGGCAATTTTACTTTTTCTTTTTCGACGTATCTAAAAACACTTTTAGTTTGTTTTATATCTAAAATATCAATTTTATATTCCTTTTGCATTTTATTTATTAAATCTTGAATTGAAAAATTATAGGGTAAATCTCGATTTGTTTCTTTGATTAACTTACCATTTTCATCATATACTTTATTTGTACCTACGGGCATATTAAAAAATTCTTTCCCTATTTCTTTTAATCGTAAATTCGGATGGAAAATTTTAAAATATCCGTATTTCGAAGTTGTATTTTTCCCAATTTCGTTATAGGTTTTATCATTTAATGGTCCTATCTGTCTTATTTCTGTGTCATCATTTGTTTTAAAATAATATTCTCCATTTTTTTATTTTCATCAAATTTCTTTATGTCAAAATATTCCATATCATTATCAATATTGTTCATCAATTTCTGTTTAGTTTCCTGACTTTTGCATCCTATTATATTAAATAGTAGTGATATTATAATCAATTTATACATATTATTTAGTATTAGATTTGATAATTTCCCACTGCCACTGCCATGTAGTCTTCCTACTTCTAGTATTATAAGACATTAAATTATCTGTTTTGAATTTAGTATAAACAAATTTTTTATTCATCTGAATTGCTGTATGATTAGCAATCGCAGCTGTACTTCTATCATCATGAGAATGATAAAGTCCCATTCCATGTAATCCTTCATGAACACAAGTGGTAGGCCATCTTCCATTTGCGCCTTCAAAAACTACGACATTTTTAATTGCTACACTTTCTACTTGTCCAGGAGCACCATCATAACTGTCTACATCGAACATAAAAAATGTAAAATAATCTCTGTATTTACTGTTTATGGGACTTCCATTTGTGTCTTTTAAAGAGAGAAAGAGGTGTTTTATTCTTGAGTGAAATGTTGATTTATCTTGGTTCATATTGCCATTAGTATCGATATATCTACCTCCATTTTTAAAGTCTGAATCAGTAGATAAATCAAATAAATTTATACCATTGGAGTCTGAATATTCTTCAAAATACCCAAATACTAATGATTGGTATAAAGCATTTTGTAAGTTTATTTTGTCAATTAACTTTGAACTTCCAATTTTTATACTTCCATTTATATTTGTTTTTACATTGATAAACACAAACTTTTGTTCTTTAATATTTTTCACTGCATTTTGTCCTGTTGTATTCTTATTAGGTAATACAATAATCTCGCCAGCCAATTTACGGGCAAAAATTTGTTCAGCTACAGGTTTTGCAAGTGTACCTTTAGGGTAAACAAAAACTTTTATTTCTTGTTTTGTTGTAAATCCCTCAATACATTTTATTTTTATGGTATCGGCAGTAGCTTCACGTTTTGCTCCAAGTGCTTTGTCGCTGATTAATACAGGATTTGCATCGCTTCCGTCTTTGCCATTTATTTCAAAATAACGTTTGTCAAAAACTATTCTTATTTGGTCAGGCTCGTCTGTTCCGCCTACTTCTACTAGTGTGCGGAGTTCTGCTTCAAAAGGAGGTTTTGGCATACCCGTAGGGACTGTTGCTGCGTCACTATACGGTTTGGGGAATAGGTTTAGGTAAGGAACAAAATAATCTTTTGTAAACGGTACAGTTGCTGGTCTAGGAATTATATCAATAGGTATTTTATTGTATTCTTTTTGTAGTGCCTTAAAGGCTTCGTCTTTAGATTCGTATTCAGTGTTTACATCTCTATGTGGAGCTCTCCCATTAGGGGCTTCATAACCATTTTCTAAACAATCGTAGTACTTAGCTTCTGTTGTTAAACCATTATCATCTTCACGCAACCAGTCAAAACCAAATTGTCCGGTATAACTGCCGTCTTGTTTTGTTCTAAACTCAACAATACATTCGGTGGTTATTTTGCTAACTGTAGGAGCAGTTCCTGGATTTCCGTGTGTAATTCCTTGTCTTGCCGTTATATTAACACTTCCTTCTAAAGAAGTTAAAGTAATAGGTCCTTCAGAATAAATGTTATATTCACCTCCAACAATTTCTGTAATTTTCCCTCCAACAATTCTAGTTCTACTCATAATTAATATTGCTTAGATTTATTAGCTGAATTTATTTGAACTTCTTCGCCTGAATGTTTATTTAAATTTTTTGTACTTGTTATATCCATTCCTTTATCTGAGCTGACGGAGGTTTTGCCTTTTTAGTCTCACTATGCACATCTCCTTGAATAACTTCCGTCAACTTACCTGTTACTATCGTCATCATATCCATTGCAACTGTAGTATTTTTCATGGCTCCAATGGTTTCGTTTTTGTTGATTCCTGCGCTTTCGGAGATATTCATACCAACAGTTGTGCTCATGTTTTTGCCTACATTAATAATCATATCTTCGCCTGCGGTAATGATCATGTTTTTTGGCGCATTCACATTAATATTCCCATGACCGTCCATCGTCCAAGTGTTGCCACTAGGATCCTCTATAAAAACAGAACCTTGGGCATCGTTTAGAATAATTTTAGTTCCAGATCGGGTATGAATGGCTTTTACATCATTGCCGCTAGTATGATACCCACTGGTTTCGCTTCCGTTATAATGAGTGCCTAGTACAAAAGGTTTTTCCGCATTGCCGCTTTCAAAACCTACAAGGACTTCTTCGCCTATTTCGGGGATAAAATGAAATCCTTTGCCTGCTCCTGAGTGGGGTTGTATTAGGCGAATCCATGGGGTTTTTTGGTTTTTTCTTTCTTGCCATGGAAATTGTACGCGTATACGCCCCATGCTCATAGGATCGTTGTTGTCTACTACCCGTGCAGTTTGTTCTTCGCAATTAGGATAGGTGTTGTCGTCAAAATAAGGAGGGGTCCATAAATCGGGAATGGCTACGAACTCGTTGTAATAGCTATTGCCATCATGAAAATGTTGAATTTCTATGATGCGATAGGTTTCCATAGGGCGGTCGTTTATATCAACTAGTTTGGTTAGATCGCCTTGTTTGAGTTGGGGGTCTTTGCTTTTGCCTTTTACGATCATCAGGTTTTCTCTGAGTTCTTTTTGTTTTCGTACGGCATCTTGTAACTCTCTATCGGTTCGGTTGTTGATACCCGTGGGGTTGTGGAGTTTGTTGGGTTTTTTATGGAATACGTTTTTTGAGGCTTTTAGGGCTACTTGTTGATAGGGGTTGACTTTGTTTTGTAATTGAGCCGAGGCGCTATCTCGTTGTAGGCTGGTGCCTGATTCTACATCGTAGGTGGTGTAGGTAAATTGTTGTGGTTTTACTGATATTTCAAAGGATACGTGTACTAGGTCTACACTTTCGTCTAGGTTTATGATTTTAGGGCCTACTTTGTTGCCTAACACTAGGCTCTGTCCATTGTAATACAGGTATTCGCCATAGCGTATGGCAAGTTGTTGTAAAAATTGATAATCTGTTTGGTTGTATTGTACGGTGTAAGGCAACACATTTTGGGTGTTGTTGTTTCGGACAATGGTATGAAGGGTGTCTTTGGGGTATTGGGCGGTTATGTCTTGAAAGATTTCTTCTAGGGTTTTGTTTTCAAAACTTTGGGATTCAAGTCCTTGTTCTAACATAATGGTAGGAGCGTGTCCTGTAATATATAGCCTACCGTAACCGTCTTTTTTTAAAAGGTTTAAATGGGTTATAATGCCTGTAAAGGTTTGTTTTATTTCTCCAAATCGGTGCAGGTGGATGTGTATGGTTTTTCCTAGATAATTTTTAGAATTTTCCATGATGTAGGCTTCTTCATTGTCTAGGGAATCGGCACGGGTATCTAGGGTAAAGGTGTCGTGTTCGTTGGTTTTTTGATGGAATTGTAGGTTAAAATGGGATTTTTCTAGGAAGGATTTGCCTTCTATGGTAAGGGTGCAGTAGACTAATGGACTGGATTTGTCGGCTAAAAAGTCTTTAAAGGAACGTAATGAGGCGTATTGTGCTATATCATCAGGATGATTGAGTCTTCCGTAGTCACTGTTATAAGTATCCATAGCGTGTGTGTTGTTTAGTTGTTGTTTAATCTTTCCATTTCTTTTCGTGTGTAGCTTCGTTTAGAACAAATCGTTTGGCCATTAGGCGTAGGGCTATTTGTAGCGGTTCGTTGTTTTGAGCATCAAAGTATTCGGAAAAGGAAACACAATAGGCTTTTTTCAAATTTTAACTCTTGTAGTTTGCTCATGGCATCTCTTCTAAAGAATGTAATGGTACCGTTTTTGGTTTGACTGTGGTCGAGCATCCATTGTAATAGGTTGGATTTTCCGTTGCTTTCTATACGGATATTAATTTCGCCTCCTTGAGGCATTCCTTCGGGTTTTCCTGTAGCGTCTATTTGTTGTGTAAAATTATAGTCGCAACTGAGTATGTTATAGGTGTTTCCGTCTAGTTCTAATTTAGCTAAAAAGGACATGTTTATTTGTTTTTAGGGTTGTTTATTTGAAAGAAAAAAGAAAAAGGCGATCCCAAAAGATCGCAACTATCATTTAATGGAGTTCTTTTTAGACTAGGGTTGACCGGTGTAAAACCTAGGGGTAATACAATGATTGATCTAGCCAATGTCATTTCCTTATGGAAAGTAACAAAGAACTGGGGGTTAAAAAGTTGCTTTTAGGGAACGCCTTTTTGAAGGGATTATACCCATTCGTTTTCGTAAGCTCCTGAACCTAGTTCAATCTTTTTAGCTGAAATGGTAAAGGTTTCTGTTAACGGATTTACGCCTGTTGAATCAAAGTTTTCTCTGAATTTTACTACGTAAGCTTCTGAAAATTTTAATTCTTTTAGAACTGCTTCGCTGTCTCTTTTAAAGAATTTTACACTTCCGTCTTTTCTTTCAAATGAGTTGGTCATCCACTCGAAGAATGAAGTGTCTGCAGTACCTTCAATTGTTAATTCAATTTTTCCTCCTCTAGTTACAGTAGAAGGTCTACCCGTTGCGTCTGTTTCTTGAAATAAACCGTAGTTTACATTTAATACTGTGTACTCTTTTCCTGCTACTGCTAATTTTGTTTTAAATGACATAATTATAAATATTTAAAAAATTAAGAAATACATAAGGATATACCTATAAAGGTATAGAGTAGGTTAAAAAATGATTTGGGGGTGGGTTTTGTTAGGTAATAACCAATTTGAGTAGGATCGTTTGGTTTTTGTGCTTTCATAACATATTTTGTTTTTAATAATAATAACCATTTATGGAAATATGATTAACTCAAATATAGTAAACTTGTTTTATAAAAACAAGTTTTTGTTATAAAAATATTTATAAGTTTTTAATTTAAAAAATACTGCGTAAATTTATTTTATTTCACAGCATTTTTTATAAATAAAAAGTTTTTTTAGACTATATCTTAAGAAAAAATATAGTAAAATGACGTTGAATATAAATGTAGATTAAAAGAACGTTTTTGATTACAACACTTATACCGTTATAAATAAAAAATTTCAAAGGTAAAATTTCTCTTTGTAGCATGATGATGATGCAAAGTTTTAAGTTATCATTTTTGATATGATATAAAACGTTGTTTTTAATTCATACAAGGATGTCATATAGTTTATTGCTCCGACTTAAATCAAGTGTATAAATTTACTTCCAGAAAAACAAGTTAATCTTATTTTCTAATCTTCTTTACTCCCATCATCAGCCATACGAACCATTTTAGGCACAAATTTTGCAACCACATCTACTAAATCTTGTTGTGATACCATTACTTGATGAATATCTTTATACGCCATAGGTGCTTCATCTAATCCTGCTCCAATAAGGGTTACACCATGATCTTTTAAAATGGTTTGCATATCATTTCTTGTAATATTTTTAATGGCTTGGGTTCGACTCATTTGTCTTCCTGCACCATGAGATGCCGAATTAATAGCTTTTTCTTCTCCTTTTCCTCTAACCAAAAACCCTGGTGCTGTCATGCTTCCTGGAATAATTCCCATCACATTTTTCCAGCTGGTGTTGCTCCTTTTCGATGAACAATAACTTCTTCTCCGTTATAAATTTCTTTCCAAGCAAAATTATGATGATTTTCAATTTTTGCTAAAGTAACTGCTCCTAACGCTTTTTTCATTTTATCATGTATAATTTCATGGCAAGCTGATGCGTAATCACCAGCTAAATTCATAGCAATCCAATATTCTTGACCTAATTCAGAATTTAAATCTAAATAAGCTAAATTTTGAGCTTCATGTGGCAGTTTACATACTTGTTTTGCTATTTTGGTGTAATGACCTGCAATAGTTGCTCCAAAACCTCTTGACCCTGAATGTGTCAGTAATGCAACGTATTTCCCTTTTGGAATTTTTAAATCAAGGTCCTCTTTTTCAAATTCTATTATTCCAAACTCGACAAAATGATTACCACCTCCCGAGGTTCCTAATTGAGACCATGCTTTATCTTTGAGAGTATTTAGAAAAACATTTTCATTAAAAGCTTTGTTCTCTAAAACCAAATGATCACTCTTATATTGACCATGATAACCGTGACCCGCACCAAATTTAGAATGAGCAATTAATTCTCTTTTAAATTTTGCTTCATTTTCATAATAATACCATTCAGGAATATCATAAATAGACAATGCCATTCTACAACCTATATCGACTCCTACTCCATAAGGAATAATTGCGTTTTTTGTAGCTAGCACTCCACCTATTGGCAATCCGTAACCTTGATGCGCATCAGGCATTAAGGCGCCAGCCACAGTAACAGGAAGCTTCATAGCGTTTTCCATTTGTTGCTTTGCTCCGTCCTCTATATGTTTTTCTCCATAAAGCGCAAAGGCATTTGGATTAGAATTTAGGGTAATAAAATCTTCAGGCTTTTCATTCATTTGTTCGATTAAAGCAGAAGCTAATTTGCTAAAGTTTTTATCGTCTAAATAATTTTCTGGTGCCTCTAAAACCTTTTTATATTTTTCAATCATTTCTTCATGTGTAAACCCTAATCTCTTTTTATTTATTTTTAGAGCAACTCCTAAAGTTGGACCTGACTGGTATCCTAATTTAAGTAAATCATTTCCGTTTATTTTTCTAGTCTCCACTATTTCATTTTTTTTATCTGTAACCTTGGTGAGATTCGAACTCACATTCCCTCTCGGGCATTACGGCTCTAAATACGCTTCCCTACTTTCCCTAACAATTTCGGTGCTTCTGTAAATTCTACCCATTAGTCCGCGCAGGTCTAACCGGAATATCCGTAAACTCTATAGTGCGTTAATTTTTCTATAGGCTTTTCCTTTTAAGCTACAAGGTCATTTTTTCTTTTTTAACTCAACAATTTTTCTTATATCATCGGGTTTCTGATTTTGATAAACAAAGATTCAAAATTAACTGCGCAGTTATTTTACGTAGTTAATTATTTTTTTTTATTTTTGAGAAAATGATTCTGATGAATATGCGAAACCTATTTATAGAAACTCTTTCTTCACTTAATTTTAATCACTTGGAAATTAACACAAGATGGGAATTAGTAGATAAAAATTATTCTAAAAAAAATCGTTACTATCATAATTGGATACATATTGAAGCTATGACAAAAAATTGGTTGGAGTACAAAAATCAGTTAGAAAATCCTATTGAAGTACTTCTTGGCATTTATTATCACGATGTAATTTATGTCAGTACTCGAAAAGATAATGAGTTAAAAAGTGCTCAACTAATTTTTAAAGAATTTAAAAAATCTAAAGAAATTGATTTAAATATAATTTACAATCTTATTTTGTGCACGCAAACTCATAATGCTACGACCAACGATGAAAAATGGCTCGTTGATTTTGATTTACAAATACTGGGTAAAGATTGGAAAATTTATAAGAATTATTGCGAGCAAATAAGAAAAGAATACCGAATTTATCCTAACTTTATGTATAATCCTAGTCGAAAAAAAGCCTTACTGCATTTCTTAGACAAAGAAACTATTTATCAAACAGAACCCTTCCGAACGCAATATGAAAAACAAGCAAGAGAAAATATTAAAAGAGAAATTGGACTGCTTTGATAACTAAAGATTAAATACAAAAAAAATGGCTCAAAATAAAAACGCTCTTATTCGATACAAAACCATTGACAAATGTTTACAAAACAAATATCGCACTTGGACTTTGGAGGATTTAATTGAAGCTTGTTCCCAAGCTTTATATGAATATGAAGGAAAAGAAAATCCTGTAAGTAAAAGAACCATACAATTAGATATTCAAATGATGCGAAGTGAAAAGCTTGGATATAATGCACCTATTGAAGTATATGATAAGAAATATTATCGCTATGCCGATGAAGATTTTAGTATTACAAATATTCCTTTGACTGAAAACGATATTAATGTGTTAACAGAAACTGTTTCAATGCTAAAACAATTTAAAGACTTTTCTTTATTTAATGATGTATCGGATATATTGCAACGTCTTGAAGACAAAATTTATGCTGAAAAAACACATACACAACCTATTATTCATTTCGATAAGAATGAAAATTTAAAAGGCTTGTATTTTTTGGATGAAATATACCAAGCTATTCTAAAAAAAGTGGTTTTAATTATTACCTATAAATCATTTAAATCCAGAGAAGCTCAAACATTTATCTTTCACCCTTTCATTTTAAAGGAATTTAACAACCGTTGGTTTGTAATTGGTAAAAAGAAAAACAATCAACCTATTTCAAATTTAGCTTTAGATAGGATCATCAAAATTGATTATGATTTTAAAGTTCCTTATTTAAGCAACTCTTTTGATGCTGATATGTATTACAAAAACATTGTGGGTGTCACTATGAATGAAGGAATACAAACCCGCGTGATACAACTTTGGATAGATGCCTATAACGCACCGTATGTTATGACGAAACCTATTCATAATACGCAACGATTAATACAGCAAAATGAAGATGGCAGTATCATCATTAACTTATTTTTAAAAGAAAATTTTGAATTAGAACGTATTATTTTGGGTTTTGGCTCTAGCATAATAGTTTTAAAACCAGAGAGTTTGAGAAAAAAAATAAAATTTATTCTAGAAAAAGCACTTAAAAATTATCCGTCTATTTTAGAATGATTTTTTCATTAGTGCCTATATAATTTGTTTTACATATTGTCCTATTTTTCATAAAACAATATAGAAATTGCCTTTTTTACCCCAAAACAACTATGTTATCTTACTTCGTCTTGTGCTTTACTTTTACCAATTAGAAAAATGATGAAAGAATGGATAGAAAAAGCAAATCACCTCAATATTGAGAGGTTATATCTCCTTACCATAGAAGTAACAAAATAGTTCATAGAACAGGATTTGGATCATAATTCTTCTTTTTTATCTTATATTCTAGGTAAACTGAATAAACTCAAAATGGATAGATAGTATAGAGGCTGTCTTAAAATATTTCATTTTTTTCATTTATCCTATTGATTTACTTCTATCTAACCAAACGTAGGATCAAACAAAGTATTTTATCAAAACCGGTTACATCATATTAATGATGCTCATGTGACTAATTAACTATTGAATATTTTCAGGACAGCCTCTTTTTAATTTTATTTAAACTAGAGCTTCTTTTATTCGTTTAATTGCTTCTCTTAAGAGTTCTTCACTGGTAGCGTAAGATAAACGAATACAGTTTGGATTCCCAAAAGCATCTCCTGTTACGGTAGCTACGTTAGCTTCTGCTAATAAATACATAGCAAAATCATTAGCATCTTTTATTTCTTTTCCTCTTAGGGTTTTTCCGAAATATTCAGAAACATCTGGAAAGAAATAAAAAGCACCTTCTGGCATTGTAAGTTTAAATCCTGGAATTTCTGATAATAGTTGATATACAATTCCTCTTCTTTTTTCGAAAGAGTCTACCATATATTTGATAGCTTCGGGATTAGCTTCTACAGCGGCTTTTGTTGCGCGCTGTGCTATGGTATTAGCTCCACTAGTAACTTGCCCTTGCATTTTTGTACATGCTTTAGCAATAAATTCGGGTGCTCCAATGTACCCCATTCTCCATCCTGTCATGGCAAATGCTTTTGCTACTCCATTTACCGTAATAACATTATTTTCCATCCCTGGAATAGAACCTATACTATAATAGTTGCCTGTATAATTAATATGTTCGTAAATTTCATCTGAAACTACGTAAATATTAGGATATTTTTTTAATACTTCTGCCAATGCTTCTAATTCTTCTTTACTGTAAACAGAACCTGAAGGATTACAAGGTGAACTAAACCACATCATTTTCGTTTTAGGGGTAATAGCGGCTTCTAGTTGAGCTGGAGTTATTTTAAAATTAGAGGTTACTGACGTAGGTACTTCTATAGGTGTACCTCCAGAAAGTTTGATTATTTCAAAATAAGATACCCAGTAAGGAGCTGGCAAAACGACCTCATCTCCATCGTTTAGCATTACTTGAGCAATGTTGTATAATGATTGTTTAGCTCCTGTAGAAACTACAATTTGAGCAGGTGTATAGTGTAAATTATTGTCTCTTTTAAATTTAGCGCATATAGCTTCTTTTAGATCTAAATATCCCTCTACTGGTGGGTATGCTGAAAAATTATCATCAATAGCTTGTTTTGCTGCTTCCTTTATAAAATCAGGTGTATTAAAATCCGGTTCACCTAAGCTTAAACTGATAATATCTTTACCTTGTGCTTTTAATTCTCTTGCTAAAGCAGCCATTGCTAAAGTTTGTGAAACAGCTAGGCTATTAATTCTTTCTGATAAAATGTTGTTCATTGTGTTGATATATTATGTAATTATCAATTCTTATTTTTCTTAACTATTTACCAATCATTTTGAACTGATAACTAAAGGCTAAGATTTTTTATGCTAATTGAGGTTTTTGTCCTAATTCTTTTAAATGTCTAAAATGAGAAATAATGGCTGCTCTAGTTGTTTTATACTCATAATATGGTAAATTACATTCTTTGGCTGTTTGTTTTACTATTTCTGCAATTTTATTATAGTGAATATGGCTTATATGTGGGAATATATGGTGTTCTATTTGATGATTCAAACCACCTGTATACCAATTTATTAACCAGTTTTTAGGCGCGAAATTAACAGTTGTAAACAACTGATGGATGGCCCAAGTATTTTCCATCTCACCTTCTACATTGGGTACAGGTGTTTCTGTGTCTTCTATTACGTGAGCTAATTGAAAGATAACACTTAAGATTAATCCAGCCGTATAGTGCATAACCACAAAACCTAAAACTACTTTCCACCAAGTAATCCCTAAAACCATAGGAATGACCAACCAAATAGAAAAATAAATAATTTTAGTAATGATTAGGGTCGTCCAACGAATAGCTGGATTTATAAATTCACCATAAGATAATTTACGTTTTAAATAACGTTTCATCTGAAGAAAGTCTGTTGTTATAGCCCAATTAAACGTTAACAAACCATAAAGAAAAATGGAGTAATAATGTTGAAATTTATGAAAACGGTGCCATTTTGCTTGCTTACTAAAACGCAAAATACGTCCTGCTTCTAAATCCTCATCATGACCTGGAATATTAGTATAGGTATGATGTAATACATTGTGCTGAACTTGCCAATTGTATACATTTCCTGCCAAAATATAAATGCTTCCTCCCATTATTTTGTTCAACCATTGTTTAGAGGAATAGGAGCCGTGATTACCATCGTGCATTACATTCATTCCTACCCCTGCCATTCCTATACCAATAACTATATTTAATAATAGGTAAATCCAAAAAGGCATTTCCATACCAATTAAAAAGAAATAGGGTGTTAAGAAAATAGAAAACATGATAATTGTTTTTAAATAAAGTTTCCAGTTTCCTGTTTTTTGTATATTATTTTCCTTAAAGTAGTTATTAACTCTTGTGTTTAAGGTTCTAAAGAACTTCATCGAATCAGTTCTTGAGAAAATAGGTTCTTTTGTCTGCATAATTATTAAAAATGTTTTCAAATTTAATTATTAATAAATTGAATTGATAACGAAAAGAGAGAATTTTTAAACCGTAAATTGTTTAATTTTGTAAAAAAAATAAAAATGGAGCAAATCCTCACATATTTCCCTGACTTATCTGAAACACAAATTAGTCAATTCCGAGCATTAGAGGCATTATACAAAGATTGGAACTCTAAAATTAATGTAATTTCTAGAAAAGATATTGATGAACTGTATGAAAAACATATTTTGCATTCTATGGCAATTGCCAAAATTCAAGAATTTAAAGCAGGAAGTAAGATTATGGATGTTGGAACAGGCGGAGGATTTCCAGGAATCCCTTTGGCTATTTTGTTCCCTGAAACACAATTTTATTTAATTGATGTAATTGCTAAAAAAATAAAAGTAGTAAATGCGGTTGCAGAAGGTATTGGACTAAAAAACGTAAAGGCTGAACAAAAAAGAGCGCATACTGTTAACGATAAATTTGATTTTATTGTAAGTCGTGCGGTAACCAATATGCCTGATTTTGTGGAATGGGTAAAAGGAAAAACTAAGAAAAACAATAGTCATCCTGACAGAGCTAATGGAATTTTATACTTAAAAGGAGGTGATTTAAGTGAAGAGTTACAAGACTTTCCTGAATCAATTCAATACAACATATCAGATTTTTTTCGGAAGATTTTTTTGAAACCAAAAAGGTGGTGTATTTGCCGATATAAATTTTTCAGATGATATATATTTTGGGGGTTATACCCCTTTTTTTATAAATTTTAATTTTTGTACTTCTCTACCAACAAGACCTTAGTTATTAAACTAGTGTTAATTAAAATTTCTTAAAAATTGCTACAAAATATAAGTTCACTTATGTAATACCTGAGTTATTCTTTTTCATTCCAATAAATTACAGTTATAACAAATATTAAGATTATTAATTAAAAACAGATGAGATGGCATAATATAATTTTACCGCTTTTGAAACAAGAAAATTATTTAACAAGAATTACTAATAATCAATCGTAGACTTCGTATATTTTTATAAAATTTTTCTTCTTTTTTATTATTTTTATGATGATTCACAGCGTTTGATACTGTTGTTAAAAATATAAAAGAATAGCTCAGGACATAGTTTGTAACTTCGACGGTAGGAGAAACACATTATCAGTACTATGTAATTTCTCCTTTAGGTCGAAATAATAAGTTTGTCCTCTTTTTTTAGAATGACTTTTTATATTTGATTATCCTAAGAAAGGATATCTATAATCTATTGGTGTTACGAAGGTTTCTTTGATTGTTCTAGGAGAAACCCAACGTAATAAGTTTTGTGCAGAGCCTGCTTTATCATTAGTTCCAGAAGCTCTAGCTCCTCCAAATGGTTGCATTCCTACTACTGCTCCTGTTGGTTTATCATTAATATAGAAGTTACCCGCACAGTTTTGCAACGCTATTGTAGCTTCTTCAATGGCATAACGACAGCCACTAAAAACGGCACCTGTTAACGCATATTCTGAGGTAGTATCTATTAATTTTAAAGTATCTGTCCAAGCGGCATCTTCATATACATAAATAGTCAACACGGGACCAAATAATTCGGTTTCCATAGTTGCGTATTTTGGATTAGTTGTTAAGATTACGGTTGGTTCTACAAAATATCCTTTTGATTTATCATACCCTCCTCCAAAAATAACTTCGGCATCGGCATCGGTCTTAGCTTGGTCAATATATTTAGCTAATTTATCAAATGATCCTTCATGAATAACTGCTGTTACAAAGTTGGAGAAATCTTCTGGCGAACCTTGCTTGAATGTTGCTAATTCTTTGCCCATTTCTTCTTTGATAGCAGGCCATAAAGAAGCTGGAAAATAGGCTCTTGAAGCGGCTGAACACTTTTGTCCTTGAAATTCAAAAGCACCACGTAATGTATTAGCTACTACTTGTTTTACACTAGCTGTAGGATGTGCTAGAACAAAATCTTTACCTCCAGTTTCTCCTACAATTCTAGGATATGTTTTATAGGTATGGATGTTTTCTCCGATTTTCTTCCATAATTCTTTAAAGATAAACGTAGAACCTGTATAGTGAATACCCGCAAAATCAGGAGAGGCTAATATTGTGTCTGTTACCATTACAGGATCACCAAAAACGACATTGATTACACCATCTGGAACACCTGCTTCTTTAAAAATATCAATGATTATTTTTGCTGAAAAAACTTGGCTATCTGATGGTTTCCAAACTACTACATTTCCCATTAAAGCTGCACTTGCAGGCAAATTAGCCGCAATAGCTGTAAAGTTAAAAGGGGTAATTGCATATACAAAACCTTCTAACGGACGATACTCTACTCGGTTCCACACAGACGAATCAGAAGCGGGTTGGTCTTTATAGATTTGCACCATAAATTCTACATTATAACGCAAGAAATCTATTAATTCACAAGCGGCATCAATTTCAGCTTGATGAATTGTTTTAGATTGCGCAATCATAGTGGCTGCATTAATTTTTGCACGATAAGGTCCTGCAATCAATTCAGCTGCTTTTAAAAAGATAGCTGCTCTTTGCTCCCACGCCATGTTAGCCCATTTTGTACGACTTTCTAAAGCATTTGCTATGGCTTTTTGTACATGTTCTTTCTCTGCTAAATGATAGGTTCCTACTACATGTTGATGATCATGTGGTGGAGTCATATTACGTGTATTCCCTGTACGAATTTCTTCGCTACCAATATATAGAGGAACATCTACTTTTGAATTCCACATTTCTTGATAAGCTGCTAATACTGCGGCTCTCTCTGGAGAATTTGGAGCGTACGATTTTACGGGTTCATTAACCGCTTTTGGTACGTTAAAAAATCCTTTAAGCATTGTATTGTTATTATTTAAATTATACGTTCATTTTATTTAATACTAACAAAAATACAAAATGCCTTTTAAAAAAGGCATCTTATACCTTTTTTTTAAATTTTATACAATTAAGTTGTAAAGAACTAACTTAATGCAAAAGGAGCATTTAGATAAAAAATAGGTATTACAACATTAAATTTTTTTGTAGTAGCAAAATTAATCATTGTAAAATACCCTGTCATGCTCCCATGTGGAGAAGAAAGCAAACAACCTGAACTATAGGTATACTTTTCTCCTGATTTCAGGATGGGCTTTTCTCCAACTACTCCTTCTCCTTCTACGGTTTCATGATAGTTGAGTGCATCATATATGTCCCAATGACGTGATAGAAGTTGCACTTGATCTTTACTATGATTTTCAATGGTAATATGATATGAAAATGCAAAATGCACGGACTGGTTTTTAAAGTAAGTCCCTTCAAAAATTGTCTCTACCGAAATTTTGATTCCTTTTGTAACTTGAGTAACCATTTTGCCTTTTGTTGTAAGTACAAATTTAACGAAAAATAAAGCTATTTTTATTTTTAATATTTGTTAAATTTAATTGGTAATATTTTGTGAACTTGCTTCTCCTACTCCTATTATGCGATCAAAACGTTCTCCGTTAGCTCGATAATACACAAAAGCTTGATATTTATTTTCTGTTTGATAATAATTTCCGTCAATGGCGTTCTGATGATCTATTTGATTTTTTGTATTTACTAAAGTATAATTGTAGTTTATAAATCCTTGTTTAATCATAATAGCTTTTTCATAGATTCCTTTACTTACATTATAATCCATTTTATTTTCATCTGTCATTTGATAATTATTAAATAGACCTGTTACATAAATAGTGACATCTTTTAGATAATTGGGTGCAAATAAGGAAAAATAAACCCACGTATAATCTGTTTCTACATCATTATTGTCTCGTGCAAAAATGTTTCTATTCTGAAAAATTCCATTAATATCTGGAAAAAAGGTATATCCTTTGCCTTTTCTAACTTCATTGGAATATAACAAGGTTTTATACAGACCTGAATTTGAATCTACTCTTGCTATATTGTTAGTAGGTGTTTTTATGTCTTTATTATCGTAATAATAATATTCATTTCCTGCCCAAAATTGTGTTTCAGTATTATAACGATAGATCAAATCATTACCAATCGTATATTGTGGTTTTATATTATACTTGGCTGTATTCCATCGTCCATTTTGAAAGAGTGCAATTTTTATATTTTGTAATGGATTTTGAAAAAGGATGTTTTTAGATTTTATAGCAAATTCAACATTGTGTTTTTCTGCTATATCATTTAGAGTTCTGGAGCGTTTGATTTGAATGGGTACTTCTACTCTTTTTTCATAAATTATAAACTTTCTTGAAAAGATTATTTCTTTATTTTTATTTAGAATAGAAAGTATATAATTTCCACTTTTTGTAATTTGACAAAAATTATTCGGAAAATTCAAACGGTAATGTGAATAACCTTGCAGGGTATTAAAAGAATTTTGATAATCTTGAATTCGTTGATTATCATTCCCTGTTAAATATTCGTTTCTAGTTAGATCAGATGTGTTCCAATCATAATTACAGTGGGTTAAGCTAAAATAATAGTCCTCCTCATTTCCATATAAATCATCAAAACTAAATTCAAATTCGTCTCCTAATTCAAAAAAGGAAATACTACATGATTACTTTGTTTAAATGCAATGGTTTTAATATTAAATGGCGCGGCATTTTCAACTAATTGACACCAAGCATAATGACTAAAAAGTACGAGTATTAAGATGTAAATTGATTTCATAGTTTATGACTTAGTTAAAACTACATTAATTAGCATATTGAAAACTAAATTACTACTTTAAACCTATTATTGTTCAATTTATTGCAAGAAATATGCTAAATTTTCGGTTATTGATTCAGGAATAACACTTTCATCAATAATACTGTCGGATAATTCTTTTTTATTTTGTTGTAATTGCAATATTTTTTCTTCGATTGTATTTTTGTGTGATAAAACGAACCACATTTACTTTATTTTCTTGTCCGATTCTATGAGCTCTTGCTATGGCTTGTTTTTCTGCAAAAGGATTCCACCAAGGATCTAATAAAATAATATAAGAAGCTTTTGTTAAATTAAGTCCTACTCCTCCTGCTTTTAAAGAAATAAAAAGAATATGATTTCATCATCTGTTTGAAATTGTCTTACGTTATTTTCTCTTTGTTCTACGGATGTAGTGCCTGTTAATGAACAAAAACGAATATTATTTTGAACACACCAATCTTCATAAATAGCTAAATGACTTACAAACGAGCTAAATATTAAGGTTTTATTCTTTGCTTTTGCCAAAGTATCTAAATATCCAGTTACATCATAAAACTTACCCGATGCCATTGTTAGACTGGGATCAACTAACTTAGGATGATTACTCCATTGACGTAGTTTCATTAGTACATTTAATATATGTATCATAGAAGATGAATCTTCTAATTTAAGGAGGTAGTTACGAGCTTTGGATTTTTCTTCTTCGTATTGTTTTTCTTGTTCTTCATCCATTTGACAGTATACTACTTGTTCTATTAAATCGGGAAGATCTTTTAGCACTTCTGTCTTGGTTCTTCTTAGAATATAGGGATTTATGATATTTTTTAGTTCTTCTATTTTACTTTCATCTTTATATTTTTCAATTGGCTTTTTAAAATATTGATCAAAGAAAGGGAACTCTCCTAATATTGCTGGATTTATAAATTGCATTTGTGACCATAAATCTGCTAATGAATTTTCAATAGGTGTACCACTTAACGAAATTCTATGTTCTACTTGTAAGGTTGTTAAGGCTTTGAATATTTTAGAATTTCGGTTTTTTATTTGTTGACTTTCATCTACGATTAAATAATGAAAAGGAATTTTTTGTAATGATACGTTGTCTCTACTTAATATAGAGAAGCTGGTAAATATAAGATCGTAACGATTTAACTTTTTCCCCAATATCTTTCTATCTGTTCCTATGTATTTTATACATTTGAAATGAGGTGCAAATTTTTTAGCTTCATTATACCAGTTGAATACTAATGAAGAAGGCACTACAATTAATGCTCTTAATGGCTCTTCTTCTATTTTTGACTCCGCAAATAGATCTATTTCAGAGGTTACAACTGATTCTTGTAATCGTTTATTTTCTTGCACTGCAATAAGCAAAGCTAATGTTTGTAAGGTTTTACCCAATCCCATATCATCAGCTAGACAAGCTCCTACTCCGTTTATATAATGATTTAAAAGCCATTGTACTCCTTGGATTTGATAAGGTCTTAGAGTGGCTTTTAACGAGTCTGAATGCTCGTAAATCAAGGTTTGTTTTACATCCTTTTCTGTTTCTAAAATAACGTTTTCTAAATTTAAATTCTGGAAATGACTTTTGGGTAAACTAATTCCTCCATCTGTTTGCTTTGTCCCAAATTGAGCTAGTACCCTATAGTGTTTCATCCATTCTTGAGGAATGATAAAATAGGTATCATCTGGAAGTAAAAACCATTGGTTTCCATTTTTAATATTGGATACAATATCTAAAAAAGGAAAATTATAGTTTCCACAGGAAATTGTCATCTTCAAATCAAACCAATCAGCTTGCTCAGTACTTTGTAAAGAAAGTGTTGTTTTATTGGTTTGAATTTTTTTATGATCAATTAAAAATGGATCTAAAAGAAAGCCTAGTGCTTGTAAATTTTCTTTTTGTTTCAAAATAAATTCTATACTATCTAATTCGGCAGAGGAATTAGACAAGTAAAAGTTTCCTTCTCTATTTTTTTCAAATCCAAAATCAATTAGTTTTTTTTCTATTGCTAATTCTTTTGAAGGATTTCTTTTGTACTGAAGTACTTTTACGGTATTGTCTTCTTCAAATTCTATAAAGGAATGCTGTTTTTTATTCGTATTGGATAAAAAAGAATATCCTTTGTAATCAAAAAGAATCTGAATAAAAAATTGTTTGTTTAAAAAATCATGACTTCCTTTTATACTATAAGCAACTATCTCATCAAAAGTCTGAATTTCAAAACCTTCTGTTTTTATGGTTACTTTTCTTATAATATCATAAATGAATTTTTTGAAATACTCGGTTTCCATTCGTTTAGGAATATGTACCGATTGGTTTTTTAAAAATGGCTTTAACTTCAATCCGTCTATATCAGAGATTGAAACTAGATGTTTGTCTAAAACAATCCAACAAGGAAACTGGGTAAGTATTTTTATGTCATGTTGGTTTGGATATATTGTTTTTTCATTATCAACAAGAGTAAGTGTATAAATAATTCCTTCTTCATTTTTAGTAAAATGTAATTGAGCAGGTATTGTTTTATTGGCAAAATGTACCTGATTAATATAAAATTCTTTTTTGAATTTAAGTTTACACTAAAAGGGAGTTCTAAATCTTGAATAGCCTTTAGAATAGCTTCTATTTTTCTATTTAAGTACTCTTGTAAAAGTTTTTTGATAGTTTTATCTTCTTTTAGTAATTTTAATGAAGTTATTTTTTTATTCTTTGTAAATTTTTTAAGAATATTTTCTGTTTTCAAATCAATTACTAAAATCCATATTTTTTTTTCTTCCTCACTTAATTCTTTTGAAACACTTTTTAAAGTTTCTTCATTAGCTGTTTTAAAAACATACAAAGGGAGTTGGTTTGTATTGATTAAATACAAAAAGGGAACCCAACGTTCTTCTACTTCATTCCATGATAAATCGAGTGCTAATGAAAAAGACATTTTTTTAAATTTTTATAATTGGTATTATTTTTTCATTTAAAAAGGAGGAATTTCATCATTTTTAATAAAACTCCTCCTTTTAGATAATTTATTTTTCTTTTATTTAAAACAAACGGGAATAATTTCGCCTTTTGCTAAACAATATTTTTGAATCAATGAGTCTCCCAATATTTTTGTATAATCTACTTCTTTAACGGTAAAACCTATACTTCTTAATTTATCAAAATAATCTAGTCCATATACACGCACATGATCATATTGTCCGAATATTTTTGCACGTTCTTTTGGATCTGTTATTGTATCATCAGCAAAGGTAGTTTGTCGTGAATAATCCTGTGGAATCTGAAAAATTCCCATTCCTCCTGGTTTAAGTACACGATATAATTCTTGCATGGCTTTTGTGTCATCTGGAATATGTTCTAAAACATGATTACAAAAAATAATGTCATACGAATTATCTTCAAACGGAAGATTGCATATATCTGCTTTTACATCAGCTAATGGTGAAAATAAATCGGTAGTAACATATTCTATATTCATTTGTTTTTTAAACCGTTTATAGAACTCTTGTTCTGGAGCAAAATGCAATACTTTTTTTTTATTCTTAGCTATAAAAAAATCAGTTTCATTTTGAAGATATAACCACAACAAACGGTGTCTTTCTAATGAAAGTGTACTGGGTGAAAGAACATTATTCCTTTGATTACCATAACCATAGGGAAGAAACATTCTGAAACTTTTTCCGTCTATAGGATCTGTAAATTGGTTTCCTTTTAATACAAATGCTAATATGGGACGTACTATAAAACTAATTCTTATCAGAATTGGTCTTGGGATTACATTTAAAAAGAATTTAAATATTTTTTTCATTTTTTGTTTTATGGTAATTTAAAATCGTGGTATCATTTTTTTTGAACTAAGAACAAGTATGAATGTTATTTTTCTTTCATAAAAATCATTAGTTTAGACACTATTTTTTAAATATATGTTTAGTCTTTTGTTGATTGTTTGAAAAATTTCAGAAACAACTTCCATTTTTTTCAATTATGGGTCAGATTGTAACCTTTTCATCTTTAAATTCAATAAAAAAATATTACTTTCTTTAAGATCTAAAGGGTCAACTTTGCTATTGTTAAGAGATAAAGTTATCCAATTTATAACATTTTTTTATTCAACGAGATATTTTACAAAACGAGTATGGTTTTAATATTGTTTATTAAAACTTACCTCTTAAATCCCTTTACCAAGAATAATCTCATCTAATATAAATTTTATTTTTTATTGAACCTCATATTTTATTTTGTTTAATATGTGAAAGGCATTAGAAATGAATCCATATATTTTACTAGGTTGATTATTTACATCAATAATTTCCGAACTTAATTCATGATTATTTTTTCTTCAAAATAAAAATTAGTTGTTTTTTTAAGAATGATATTGGTTTCTTTGTGTTAATAATCTTCTAGGAAAAATATTTTTGTAGAAATATTTTTCTTAATATCAGTATCAAGTTCTAAATTATCAAAAAAACTAACCAATTCTATCTAACTTTTATCTATTGATTTTGTTTGGGATACTTTCAACGAAGTGCTATCGAATTTATTAATTTCTTTTACTATTTTCTTAATAATAATGTGTTGCTATTCATAAATTCCTCGTCAAAAGAATTTTTATTTTGATTAAATCCTTTTATTATTGAGTACGTAACTTTACTTACAATACTTTTACTAGAATCATTTTGTCCAGCTATTAAGGTAATTCCATCTATGATTATATCCGCACTTTCTATTGAAGGATTATCAAAATACTAATTTATTAGCTCTAAATTCATCCTCTTCATTACTTTGTATGCCTAACGCTTGATAAATGTATGCAAAGGTTGAAAGGAGTTCTGGTTTTCCATCAATTATGGCTACATCGTGCTCAAAATGGGCAGAAGGTTTTCCATCAGCAGTGGTAATGGTCCAGCCGTCTTTATGTTGCTTGATATTTTTAGTTCCCATATTAATCATTGGTTCAATTGCTACTACTAAGCCTTCTTCCAATAATTTTCCACGTCCTTTTTACCATAATTAGGCATTTCGGGTGCTTCGTGCATTGTTTGCCCTATACCGTGCCCTACCAGTTCACGAACGACACCATAACCATGACTTTCACAATATTTTTGGATTGCATGACCAACGTCTTCTGTTCTGTTTCCTGTTTTTAATTCACGAATACCAATATATAGTGATTCTTTTGTGGTTTTTAAAAGCATTTTAGTGGCTAGATCCACCTCTCCTACTTCAAAAGTATAGGCATGATCTCCATAAAACCCATTTTTTAAGGCTCCACAATCTACTGAAATAATATCGCCCTCTTCTAACGGTTTATCCGTTGGAGATTCCATGAACTACCTGCGAATTAGGACTCATACATAGTGAGTTAGGAAAACCGTACATACCTAAGAAAGCAGGTGTTGCTCCGTGATCACGAATAAAATTTTCAGCTAATTTATCTAAATATAGGGTACTTACTCCAGGCTTGATTTCTGGAAGCTAACATCCCTAAAGTTTTGGATACAACTAAAGCACTTTCGCGCATTAATTCTATCTGCTCGCGTGTTTTTAATATTATTTTACTCATTTCTTAAAAGTAAGTTTGCAAAAATACAATAATAGTTTTAATAAACACTCTATTTTTAAGCATGAGATTTATCATATTACGATACTTAGTAAACACTTAAATTTGAGATAAAATTTTAGGTTATGAGTAAATATGTATCAGCAGCGGAAGCTGTAAAAGTGGTCAAATCTGGTGATCGAGTTTATATACAAGCGGCTGCAGCTGCTCCCAGTATATTAACTAGGGCTTTAACGGATAGGGCATCGGAGTTAAAAAATGTAGAAATTTGCCATTTGCATACAGAAGGGGAGGCTCCTTATGCAGATCCTGCTTTAGCAAATAGTTTTCATGTTAACTCTTTTTTTATAGGAGCCAATGTGCGTCATACTCTAAAGGAGGGAAATGGTTCTTATACTCCTGTTTTTTTAAGTGAATTACCTAATTTGTTTCGAAAAAAAGTGGTTCTATTAGATGTTGTTTTTATTCACGTATCACCACCAGACAAACATGGTTATTGCTCGTTGGGTACCTCTGTGGAAGCCAGTTTAGCAGCTATAGAAAATGCTAAAATTGTTATTGCTCAGGTAAATCCTCAAATGCCAAGAACTTTTGGAGACGGAATCCTACACGAAACCGAAATAGATTATATGGTAGAGGTTAATCATCCTATATTTGGTCATGAGATAGCTCCTATTTCTGCTGAAGAAGAAAAAATAGGAAGTTATGTAGCTAGTTTAATAGAAAACAAAAGTACCTTACAAATGGGCATTGGTTCTATACCTAATGCTGTATTATCTAAACTTACGAATCATAAAGATTTAGGATTACATACTGAAATGTTTAGTGATGGGGTAATTGACTTGATTGAAAAAGATATTATTAACTGTAATTATAAAGGGATATTACAAGGAAGAGTATTGGCTACTTTTTTAATAGGTTCTCAACGATTGTACGATTTTGTAAATGACAATCCTTTTATTGAAATGAAAGAATCTTCATTTGTAAATGACACGGCTAGAATACGAAAAAACAAAAGAATGGTGGCTATTAATTCAGCTATTGAGGTGGATTTAACAGGACAAGTTTGTGCTGATTCTATAGGAATGAAAATGTACTCGGGAGTGGGCGGACAAATGGATTTTATTCGTGGGGCTTCACTTAGCGAAAAAGGAAAAGCAATTATTGCTTTACCCTCTATTACGAAAAAAGGTGAGAGTAGAATTGTTCCCTTCTTAAAACAAGGAGCTGGTGTAGTGACTACTCGTTCACATGTGCAGTATATTATTACAGAAAATGGTATAGCTGACCTATATGGAAAAACACTCAAACAACGTGTAGGTGAAATGGTAAAAATTGCGCATCCTTCTCATCAAGAACGCATTGAAAAGGAATATACAGAATATTTAAAAAATATATAATAATAAAAAGAAAGCTGTCCCTAAAAAATGGGACCTTTTTTTTAGTAATAAACGAAATATTTTTTAAAATCGTTTTATACCATTTAACACAAATTATGTCAAATTTGCAAATTGTGCTCTATTTTAGCGTATGTAGGTAATTCTGCTTATATGAGAGTGTCATATTTTTTGATTAAACTTTTAAAATAATTTATTTTGAGTTTATTTGTGCTTTAAAATAAAAAACGAAAAAAATCATGCCCAATCTGTATTTTCGCGTACTTCTTATCTTTATTCCATTTTTTACATTTGCTCAAGATGTAAATATAACAGGTAAAATTGTTGATTCAGAAAGTAAATTAGCTCTTGAAGCAGCTACTGTATATGTCACAAAAGTAAAAGACTCCTCAATAATAGATTATACGATTACCAATGCTAAGGGAGCTTTTGAATTTAAATTCAAACCTATTAAAGAGGCTTTTTATTTAAGAGTTTCACATCAAGGATATGAAGATTATAAGAAGGAATTTCAACAATTAAACTTAAATTTAAAGTTAGAGAGTATAGAAATTACAAAAGCATCAAAAGTTTTAGACGAAATTGTAGTAAAATCGGAAGCGCCACCTATCAGGATAAAAAAGATAGTTTAGAATTTAATGCAAGCTCCTTTAAAGTCCGTCCTGATGCAAATGTTGAAACGCTTTTAAAACAATTGCCAGGCGTTGAAGTAGGAACAGACGGAAAGATTACGGTTAACGGAAAAGAAGTAAATAAAATTTTGGTTAACGGAAAACCTTTTTTTGATAAAGACGGAAAAATAGCTCTTCAAAACCTACCTTCTGAATTGATTAAAAAAGTTCAAATAACAGATTCAAAGACAAAAAAAGAGGAATTGTCAAAACAAAAGGCAAAGTCTAATGAAGCAAGTATTAACCTAATTATCGATAAAGATAAGGAAAAAGGTTTATTTGGTAAATTCATGGGAGGCTTAGGTACAAAAGAGCGCTATGAAAGTAGTGCTTTAGTGAATTATTTTAAGAATAAACGAAAATAAGTGTTTTAGCTTCTTCAAATAATATAAATGCCGCAGGGTTTTCGATGGACGAAATTTTCGACAATATGGGTGGTGGTAGGAACAGTATTTATTATAACGATTCGGGGCTTTTGGGTATAGGTAATATTCATTTTGATAATAATAAAGGAATTATGCAGTCTAATCTAGTAGGTATTAATTATACAGATGAACCAATAAAAGATTTTTCATTAAATGCAAATTATTTCTTTACAAGTACTAATTCTAATAATACGAATAAAACACGTTTAGAAAATTTATTAGCTACCGGCAAATTTATTACTGAATCTGAATCGGTTTCAAATGAAAGTAGATTTGTAAATAAGTTAGGAACCGAATTTGAATATCAAATCGATTCTACTTTTGTAATTTCTATTAATCCTAGTTTTCTTCTTGCTAAAAATGATTTATCGAATAAAAATTCAGAAGTTTCAAAAAATGAAGTAGGCACCACTCTAAATGAAAGCAATGGCAGCAAAACAAGTACAAATGAAAGTAATAATTTTACTAATACGCTAACAATTAATAAATCATTTAGAAGAAAAGGGCGAAATTTAAGTTTGAATTTTGATAATGATATTACAAATGAGTTAGGTAATCAAGTAAATAATTCATTTACAAAATTTTATTTGAGTCTTTTAGAAGACCCTAGAAACCAAACTTTTAAAGCTAAAAATAATAAACAAAACTATAATCTTACTTTAGAATATCTTGAACCTATAAAAGACTCTTTACAGTTAAGTATAGGATATAATTTTGAGAGGAATAATAAGAAAAATGATAAGCAAACTTTTGATTTTAGTGCTTTCACACAATCGTATACTAATTTTAACGATCAGTTGAGTTCTATTTTTTCATCAAATTTAAGTAAAAATTCAGTCTTTGGTGGATTGGCGATTAATAAAAAGAAAGTTAATTTGAGTTTTTCTTTAGGGACTACGGTTGCTAATTTCACTGCAAATTCAATCTACTTATCAAATTATAATGAGGTTAACAGGACCTTAGCTTATCCCTATGCTACTATATATTTTTATTATATTTTTTCAAAAACAAAGTCTATGTGTTTGATTTATGATTTTATAAATGAATTTCCAGAAGCAGATCAAATTTTACCTGTTATCGACTTGTCAAATCCATTGAATACATTTGTTGGTAATGAGAATGTTTCTGTAAATAAATCTCATAATATATATGGACAATTTAGAAACTTTAATAGTTCAAAAAAAAGCAGGCTATAATTTCTACTTTGAGAGTAATTTATATGAAAACCAAATTGTAAATTCAACTGATTTTGATGCAGATAGAAAGAGAATCACTACATACAAAAATACAAGCGGTACATTTAATACTCGGTTAGGATTGAGTGGGAATAAAACATTCAAAAAAGATGCTCATACCCTTAAGTTGACTTTAGGTGCAAATATTAATTATGGTTTGTCTAAAGGTTTTAACAATGGTGTCGAATTTGAAGCTAGAACTTTTAACGTGACACCAAGGGTTAATTTGAATTATGATTTTGGAGAGCTTTTTTCTATGAATTCAAGTTATTCGGTGCCAATTTCAAAGACAAATTATACTAATTATTTTATAAATTCGGCAAGCATAGTTACTCATAAATTAAGTTTACAAACCACTAATTATTGGCCTAAAAACTGGATGTTTGGTAATGATTTTTCTTATAATTACAATTCAAATATTGCTGATGGTTTTAAAAAGATTTTTATTTATGGAATACAAGTTTGTCTTATAGCTTTTTTGATAAAAAGATGATTGCAAAAGTAAAAGTGTACGATGTGTTAAACCAGAATCAAAATGCAACCAGAGTTGTAACCAGTACAGCTATACGTGATGAAGAAAATATTGTTTTAAGACGTTATGCAATGTTTTCACTAACTTATAAAATTGAAAAATTCGCTGGTAAAGAAAAACCAACTAGAACTAGATTCAGTTTTTAGAGCTGAGGGTTTGTTATAATATAAAGTGTACAATTTTTACAAGTTATATTTTTTAAACGAGGTAAGATTTTTATGCATAGCTAAAACTACAATATTTTTAGTTATGGAAATTCTGTTAAATAAAAATGCCGCCTTTAGGAAAAAAAATGAGACCTTTTTTAGTAATAAACGAAATATTTTTTAAAATCGTTTTATACCATTTTACCTTTGGAATTTCCTCATAATGCTATTTTTTTAACCTAGAGACTTTCCAAAAAGCTCGGAATCTTGTTCATTTCTACCAAAGGGTGAAATCACACAATACTGATTATAAGACTCTTACTTACGGGGTAACAAACTACACTTTTTGGACAACCTCCTTTTCTGTTTTCAATGTAAAAACATATTTAAGAAAAAATTTCGTGCATTTTATTTTTAAAATATATTCGTATAGGAAAAGATTTATTTTTAAATATCTTTACATTAAAGTTGGACTAGGTTCCTCTTTCTAACGGGTATGCCTCAACCCTTTAATACTTTTTTGAGGCATCCTTTATTGAAAAATAACACGAAACAAAAAATGAAATACAGAACCTAGTTCACAACTTTTTTATAAATCATAACTGCCCCATGATCTATAAACACTAATCAATAAATTATAAAACCTGTTTTCTAAAGTAATATTAGAAAGTTTAGAACTTATTAAGGAATTTTCTCTTGAGTTAATCAAGAACAAGGAACTTTCTCCCATTGTAAATAAACGTTCTTCTGCTGACAACATTTTTTGAAAATCAGACACCAGCTTTTTATTAAGTTGAAGTTGTTTTTCTAATGATTTTTTTTCTTGACTTAATGCTTCTATTTTGTTTTTTAATTGTTGTTTTTCAAATTGTAAACTAAATTGTATATCTTGTATTTTCAAACTTGCTAACTTTAAATTTCCTCTTTCTTTTCTTAAAAACAAAGGCATTATAAAATTGATACCTAACTTGTAATCTTGAAAACGATACTTCCCAAAATAATCGGGTTCAGAAAGATAATTATAGCTAAAATCTAACTTTGGTAAAAGCGCATTGGTTTTTAATCGTTGTTCAATAGTTAACATTTCTATTTTAGTATTCAATGCTTTTATTTTGGGATGATTTTCAATTTTTAACTGATTTGATTCTATTCTGGATAAAGTATTTCGTATTGTTGTTTCTAATTCTATTTCGGGATGAATACTCTCATTAATTTCTAGAGGAATATTATTTTCGGTCCAGATATAATTAGATACTTCTAGTTTCGCTTTTGTTAATTTTAGTTTTGCGTCTTCCAAGTTTAACAAACGATTTTTTACTATTGTTCCGGCTTCTATACTATCTATGGCGGGTTTATCGCCTTGCTCTATAAGCTTTTGAACTCCTTGAAATCGAATGGAGGCATTTTTTAAGTAAGATTCATATAATTGTACTTCGTGATAAACACGCTTCCAATTAAAATAACTTATAGATGCCTCATACAATAGATCTAAAGCTTGCAAATCACGTTCTGCGGTATTAAGTGTAAGTGCTAATTTGGCTTTACGAATATCCGCCATTCGCTGATTTATGAATAAACCTTGTCCGATAGGTACATTAATTCCTAAAGATGTCAATCCTTTATTAGGTGTTTTTATTTCTGGATTTACAAAAAGTCCTTCGTTATTGTTAAAAGCGGCTTTAAATTCAATTCCATACCAAGTTGGAATTTTAAAACTGCTATTAAAAAGAGAGTAATAATTTTTTTCTTTAAAATTCTTTTTGTCAAAATCAATTTCAATTTTAGGATCAAAGGCACCACGTGCTTGCATTAATTGTGCCTGTGATTCTGATATGTTCAGATTTGCTTGTTTTACGAGTGGATGATATTTTTTCACATATCCTAAGAACTCGTCATAGCTGAGTTCTTGGGTTTGTGCTACCATTCCTATTGAACTAAAAAGAGTATTAAAAATAGTTTTTTCATTACTTTTTCTTTTCTTCTTTTGATTTATTATCCACTTTATAAAAATTAGGGGAAAACCATTTAAAGTTCTCCAAATTTCAAACCAAATAGGTACATCATTTAATAGTGCTAAAGTTTTTGCACCTGCTCCTATACTTAACAAATGAGGCCACTTTTTATCTTTGGGATTAGGTGCTATAAGTACCCTATATTTTCCATTATCACTAATAAAGTTTTCTTTTGCTACAATAACACCTCCAAATGTACCATAAGATACACCTGGCCATCCACTAAATACAATAGTAGGCCATCCATCAAACCATACTCTAACTTTTTCTCCTTTATTAACTAAAGGAAAGTCAATGGGGTCAATATATGTTTCTACTGCAATTTCAAAATTAGCAGGCATTATGCTTACAATGGAGGTACCTTCTTTTATAGTTTCTCCTACTCCTGATTGTAAGGCTCTATTTACATAACCATCCTGCGGTGCTGTAATGTAGTATAGTCTATTTCTAATTTTATAATTAGTATATTGATTTTTCAATTTATTTACTTGTGCCTCTGTATCATATTGCGAACTCAAAGCTGTTTGTTTATCACTACTTGCTTTAGCTACTTTTTCAGCATATTCAGCTTGAATACGATGAAGTTCCATCTGGGCATTCAACACATCATTTTTAGCGGCAATGTATTTATTTTCTTGAGTATTGTTTTTTGCTTCTAGATCTTGAAGTTTCATTCTTTTTTCTTCTACATCTGTTAGAGGTTTTAATCCTTCTTTATGTAAATTTACTGAACGATTAAATTGTGTACGAGCAATTTTTAGTTGATTTTTTACAACTTCTAAATCAATACTATCACTTTTTGTTTTTAAATAGGATTGTTTAAGTTTGTTTTGAGCTTGTTTATATTTTAATTTTTTTTCTGTTTCTATGGCTCCTATTTGTTTTTCTAGAACTTTAACTTTTTGATCATAGGATACTACAGCACTTTCTTTTGCTCTAACCTGATTAGCTGTGTTTTGAACCAAATTAGGATCAAGGTAGTCTTCTTTAATTTCTGAAATATAAACAATGGTATCTCCTTTTTGACGAAATCTCCTTCTTGTACAAACCATTTTTCTATACGTCCTGCAATGGTTGTTTGAATTTCTTGAGGTCTCTGATTGGGCTTAAGTGTAGTTACATATCCTCCTCCTTTTATATTTTGTGTCCAAGGAAGAAAAAGGAAGGATAATAAAAGAATTCCTGTACTTACAAAAATTCGTTTTATTATTTTATATTGTTTATTCTCCGCAAATACTTTAGTTGATTTATATTTGGTCAAATCAACTGATTTTTCTATTCTGTTGTGAGTTATATTAAGCATGACTTATACTAAATGACCGTTATTTATTTTAAATGTTTTATTACATTTTTGTTCCCAATAGGGGTTCTTACTGATCACTACTAGTGTCCAATCATTTTCATTACTGGTTAAATAATCAATTATTTCTTTTGCTGATTTGTCATCTGATTTGTCTACTGGATCTTCAAGGAATAAAATCTTAGGTTGTTGAATAATACAACGTGCCAAAACTATTTTTTGGGTTACCGACGAATTAATTTGTTTTCCTTCAGGAAAAAGCTGAGTATCTAGTCCGTTGGGAAGATTTTTAATTACTTCGGTTAATTTTACTTTTTCTAAGGCATCTAATACTTGTTCTATAGTAATAGAAGGATTATTACAAGTAATGTTTTCTAGGATAGTTCCTTCAAAAGGAGCTTCATTGAGTGTAATAATACCTATTTGGGTTCTAAATTCTTCTAATGCGTATTTTTTATAATTGGTTTCATTGAGATAAATGGTTCCTGATGTGGGTTCTATTAAACGTGCTAACAAACGTATAAGTGTTGTTTTTCCTGCCCCATTATCTCCTTTTATTAGTATTTTATCTTTTGATTCTATTTTGATATTAATGTTAGATAAAGTAGGAATATCAGATCCTTTGTATGTAAAGGCTAAGTCTTTGGTTTCTATTTTTATAGTAGTTATTTTATCTAATTTATATAGTCTTTTTTCTGTTGTCAGTATTTCTACTTCTTTATCAACAACTGCTCCTAATTTTTCTAGGGAGGTAAGAACATCGTAAAATAGTTCTAAACCTGAAAATAATTTTTCAACTGCTGCTACAATACTTAGGATTACTATTTCTGCTGCTACAAACTGACCTATATTCATCTGTTGATTTAGCACTAATACTCCTCCTATTATTAATAATCCTGCTGTTAGTAAAATTTTAAAACCTACTAATTGGATAAACTGTTTACGAAGGATTTTAAAATGGTTTTCTCTTTGTTCTAAATATTCATTTACTAGCTTATCATTTTTTTCTAAGGAGAATAAAAATAAATTTTGATTTTTAAAACTAATATGATTCCGTGCAATTTCTTGTAACCAATGTGCTACTTTGTATTTGTATTTAGATTCTTTTAGACTGGTTGCTAATCCAGCTGTAAAATTCATTCGGTAGATTAAGTACAATAGCGTCATTAATATAATTCCGAAAAAAATAAAAAATGAATGGTATAGGGATAGTAAGACAATTCCAAATAGGATTTGTAATAAAGCTGTTGAAATGTCTAGAAGTAATTTGGATACACCTTTTTGAATATTTAAGGTATCAAAAAAACGATTGGCTAATTCAGGTGGGTATTCGTCACGAAATTCGCTTGTTTTTATTCTTGGAAATCGATAAGCAAACTCAAAAGAAGCACGAACAAATATTTTTTGTTGTAAGTTTTCGGTAATTCTAAATTGCATAATTTTCATAATGCCAACTAAGGCAACGCCTATAATTACAACCATCACTAATACTATCCAAGAAGTACTTACTTGTCCTGCTTGTATAAAATTAATGATAGACTGTATACCCAATGGCAATGATAAACTTATTATCCCTGAAAAAATAGCGTACAAAAAGATTTGAGAAATATCTTTTTATCTAAAGAAATGAGTTTTTTAAATCGTTCAAAGGGTGTCATAATATAGTTTTTTTAGCTAAATCAATAAAAAATTCAGACACATCATCTTTTTCATTAAAATCTGTAATCGTTTTAAAATGTTGTTTAATGAATTGTTGATGTAGAGCTCCTTCTACTATAGTGGAGGCTAATGTTTTGGCATATTTATAGGAGGGATTTATTTCATTAATAATATCAACTATTCTCGTTACAACTCTTTTATATACCACAAAATAACCTTCTTTATTTTCCTCATCTACTTCTTTAGTTAAAAAAGTTTTAGTAAACTCAGAAACGATAATCCTGTTTAAAATGGTTTCATTTATATACGATGTACTGGCATCATCTTGTATATTTTGAGATACAATTTTAATAGTTTTTTCTAACTTTTCTATTGAGTCTGAAATATTTGTTGTCTTAAAAACAATATGATATTCCATCCATGCCCAATACCAAGAAGACAAGTACAGGGTTAGCTTATGCTTATTTTCGAAATAACGATAAATAGAACTCTCATTTGACTGAATACGCTCTCCTAATTTTTTAAACGTAAATAATTCGAAACCTATTTCATCAATAAGGATAATACTATGTTCGATAATCTTCCTTCCCAATTCTGAGGTTTCAGGATCCTTGACATATAATTTGTCATTAACCGCTATTTTCATATTTGACAGAAGATGTTTCATCTTTATTTTTTTGAACAAATATATAAAAAAATAATAGTATTACTATTATAATAACAAATTTAACTTTTATTTAATTATTTAATACTATTACAATTGAGAGTTTTACTTTTATTTTTTAAAATTAAAACTGTAATCTAAAAATCATAAAATATAAAAAGCTTTTTGTAATTTTGGTAAAAAGCTCCCAATGCCTAAACTTAACTACCTAATATTCTTTATTTTATTATTCCCCCTATATTTATATGGTCAGGAGAGTGCTGATTACTACATAAGAAAAGTTTTACTTCATCAATATACAAACCAAGGGCTTAAATATCAATTAACAAGTTATAACAACCTAATCATTACAGCCGATCCAAAAGATTCTTATGGACATATAGATACTATTTATAAGTTTAAGAAAGGAAATAAAGTCATTAAAGAAATAGATTCTTCTGATTATAAATTTAAAAAGATCATTTCAAAACAACATTTATATCAAGCAGAAAAAATTTCTATAATTACAAAAAATAATAAAAACATTAAGGAAGAAATAATTGCTACGCGCATGGCTGGTTTTAAGGAACCGATAGTAGAATATTTTACCTTACAACTTCATCCTTTTAATTTATATAATTCTAAATTAGAAATTGCAGAAAAAGAATATATCAATCCCATTTCGGAAAAAGGTTTAACGAAGTATTTATTTTCTATTACTAATTATGTTTCTGATCAAAATCGTAAACTGGTTCAAATAACGTTTTGTCCTAAAAACAACAAAAATCCAGATTTAGTAAAAGGAGATTATTTTATAGATACTGAAAATTTTAATATTGCTAGGGCATATTTTTATACATTAGGAAAGATTGAATGCCATTCTTATCATCATTATAATTATAATAAAACCGTAAACACTTGGTTTCCTTTGCGCACGCAATTAATCTTAAAAAAAGGAAATAGTAAATATCCAGTAAAAATTTTAGGCGAATATATAACTTTTGAGGGATCTGAAAAGAAATATAATCCTACAGGAAAAAAATATGCTTCTGATTTTATTGAAATAATCGTTACTACTCAATATTCTAAATTTACTTTAGGCGACTTTGTTATAAATAAGAAATACTTTCCTATATCGTTATCAAATAAAGCGAGCAAAAGAAAAGAATCTACTTGGTTTGAATCTTTTCAAGATTCTATTGATAAACGAAGTTTACCTACTTATCTTTCTTTAGATAGTTTAATAGATGCTCGAAAATATGAAAACAAGCTAAAAATTGGTCGTAAAATCATAAAAGGATATTATCCTATAGTTTTTTTTGATTTGGATCTGAGGTATCTTTTTAGATACAATAATCACGAAGGGATACGCTTAGGCTTAGGAGGTATTACTAATGATCATTTTTCTAAATATTTTAGAACAGAGGCATATTTTGGCTATGGTACTAAAGATTATGATTTCAAAAAAGGGGCTTCTGTTTCTTTATTATTAGATCGTAGTGCTGAAACATGGCTGGGTTTTGGTTATCAAGATGATATAACAGAAATAGCTAATAATAACTTCGAAATAAACAAAAAAGCTTTCAAAATTTACGATTCAAGACCTTTTAATTTAACTACTTTTTATAATCATCGTACACTGAGAGCTTTTATAGAAAACAAAATAATACCTAAAACAGAATCTATTCTTCAGATAACAAAGAGCAATATTACGCCTTTATTTAAATATCGTTATGAGACGAATGGTAACTCTTATAAAGAATTTAATATAAATACTTTTTGTTTTTCTTCTCAATGGAATCCTTTTAGTAAGTATATGCAAACCCCCAGTGGTAGAATTGAATATAGAAAAGAATATCCTAGATTTACGTTTCAATTTTCAAAAACGTTTCCTAATTCGCTAAATGATGTATTTCAATATACTCGATTTGATTTTCGATTTGAATATCAAAAAAAGGTATTTAATAATCATAAAATTGATTTTCAGTTAGAAATGGGTTACATAGATGGAAAGGTTCCTATTACCCATCTATATAGTCATTCTCCTAATAATTTACAAAAAGAAAAGATTATTGAACGAGTTAACTTTGCGGGTAGGGATAGTTTTGAAACAATGTTTTTCAATGAATTTTTTTCAAATAAACAACTTTATACTCATATTCAGTATCAGTTTTCAAAATGGGAAATTAATAGACAAATAAATCCTATTTTTAACGCTGTACTTAGATATGGAATAGGAAATCTTAATGCAAAAGAGAATCACAAAGACATTACTTTTAAAACATTAGATAAAGGGTATTGGGAGTCAGGTATAGAAATAACCCAAATCTATAATGGCTTAGGAATATCAAGCTTTTATAGATTTGGGCCTAATCAGTTACCTACTTTTAAAGATAATCTGGCTATAAAACTAAGTTTAATAATTGATTTAGGGTTTAATAATTAATACAGATGGTAAATTACTTAACCATAAATTATTAGAGGCTACTAATTTCTTCCAACTTTCAAGACTAATTAGCATCAAATCTTGTTTAACCAAAAAGGCTTTTTGAACTTGACTTTCTTTAACTATAGAAATATTGTCTGGAAATTCTCGATCTAGTGATTCGATTGCATTTTTTATCAGATAATTGCTTTCTAGTTGATGTTTTAGATCTACTACATTTACCTTAGAATTATTATTGTATACAAACTTTTGAATATAGTCTACTAAAAAAGCATCTTCTGAACAAAAGAAGGGTACAAAGATCTTATCTAAAGATTGCAATTCATTATCAGCTAATATTCCCAGAGGTGTTTTATTTTTAGATATTATCTGCTGGGTTCTCTCATCAAATATGGAATTAGCAAACAAACCTTCTTTTCCTGTTAACTTGTCTAATAGTCGATCTGGATTTATTAATCGAGTTGTAAAACCAATTACTTTTCCTAAAAGAGAACCCTCGAAAATAGATTTCCCTAAACCAACTAAAAGTAAATCGTAATCTCCTTTACCTGCTACTTCAGCAATATCTGTTTCTATATCTACGGTCGCCTTAAAAATAGTTAATATTTCTTGGTTTAAATTTTTAGATTCTTCTAAAATGGGTACAAATGATTCTTTTTCATATTCTTCTGTATTATAACCGTGCATTTCATCACTTACAGAAAGGTGCATGGCCGTAATAGCAGAATTTTCTTTTTGTTTTTTGGTAAGAGCATTGGCTACTTTCAGTAATGATTTACCTTTTTCATGATTTCCGAATGAGATTAATATTTTAAATTTATGTAATCCTTCTGTAATTTCAGGAAGTATTTGATCTTTCGTTTTAAAAATAAAATTAATTAAATCTAAAGCAGGACCTGTCATGAAGGTTGTTACTAAAGCCATAATAACCATCATAGTAAAGATTTCAGAAGTAAGCACTCCTAAATCATACCCTATATTTAGTACTACTAACTCCATTAAACCACGTGTATTCATGAGTGCTCCTATTACAAAGCTGTCTTTCCATGTTTGTCCAACGAATTTAGATGTTAGTGCTCCTCCAATGAATTTACCTGTTACAGCAACTAAGATAATGAAGCCTGTTACTTTCCACAAGTAAGGTTCATTAATTAATCCAATTTGTGTTCTTAATCCTGTAAAAACAAAAAATAAAGGGAGTAGCAGTATAAGGGAAACATCTTCTACTTTATCAATAAAGATATGTCTAAATTTAGCAATATCTGGCATAATAGCTCCCATCATAAATGCGCCAAATAAGGCGTGAATTCCTATTATTTCAGTACAGTATGACGAAATAATTAGAGTTAAAAAAAGATTGCTACTACAGGTTTACTCAAACTTTCACTTTTTGAATACAAATCCCCTACTCGTTTCAAAAATGGTTTTACGAAAAACAACATAATTAAAACATAAATAGCGGCTAACGCAATTATATACAATGAACTAGCAAAAGTCCCCGCTTTAACAATAGCAATGACTGCTGCTAACAAACACCAAGCTGTTATATCATCAGCTGCTGCACAAGTAATTACAATTGTACCTAACTTGGTTTTATGCAATCCTCTTTCTTGTACAATACGTGCTAAAACAGGAAAAGCTGTAATACTCATAGCAATTCCTAAAAACAAAGCAAAAGATAAGAATTCTACTCCTTGAGGTGCAAATTTATGATATACAAAATAAGCTAATACCATTCCTAAAGCAAAAGGAATAATAATACTAGCATGACTTATTACTACCGCATCATTGGCTTTATTTTTTAATACTTTTAGATCTAATTCCATTCCTATTACGTACATAAAAAGAATGAGACCTATCTGACTTAAAAATTGTAAATTACCCAACGACTCTGGAAGGAAAAATAAGAGCTGTAATTTCAGGAAAATACATCCCTACTACAGAAGGTCCTAAAAATATACCTGCAATAATTTCGCCTATTACAGATGGTTGTCCAATTTTTCTAAAAATCCAACCAAAAAAACGTGCCACTATTACTATTGTAATGATCTGTGCTAATAAAATTGCTAAAGGATGTTTGACATTATGAATAAGAGACTCTAAAAATTGTCCCCATAACGTATTACTCGAATTAGGAGCTATAATTTTTCTACCTATTTCTAAATTTTTTCCTTGCTGTACAATCCAATACATTAAGGTTGTAAAGACTCCCGTAACAGTAAAATAAAAAATAGCGTTTTTAAGTTTTTTCATTTTTTCGTAAATACATAATGCTTACAAATATGATAAATTATGCAGTCATATAAAACAATCTCTACAAGATTTAATCAAAAAATAATTCTACAATATCTTATCCATAAAAGTTAGGCAAATTGACCTAAAAAATAAAATTGGTTTTCTAAATTTGTAATCGCTTTTATAGAATATGAGAAAATTATTAAGCCTTGGTTTTTGGGAATTAATTGCCCGATTTATTTTACGTAACAAAATTACAGTCCTATCAATCGTTATTATACTAACAATAGGACTGGTTACTCAGTGGAAACACATTCGTTTTACTCAAACAGAGGCAAACCTAATACCTCAAGACGATAAAATAAATATTGATTACACACATTTTTTAAAAACTTTTGGAGAAGAGGGAAACCTAATAGTCGTGGCTACAAAAGATGCTAAATTATTTACTCCTAAAGTTTTTAGAGCTTGGAGTGTTATGATACATAACATTCAAAAACATCCTGAAGTGGATTTAGTTATTTCACCTGAAAATCTAAAAACACTTAAAAAGACGAAACACAACACTCTTTTAGATTAAAAAATCTAGTTGATATTAAGCAAACTAATAAACAAAATTATCTAAACAATATAAAAAAACAATTGTTAGATAGCCTTCCTTTTTATGAGGGTCTGTTATATAACAAAAAATCAGGAGCTATTCGTTCTGCTATTTATATTGACAAAAAAATAGTAAATACTAAAAAACGAAAAGATTATGTACTAAACAAACTCATTCCTGAATTTGAAAAATTTGAAAAGAATACAGGACTCATACTTCACAAGTCTGGTATGCCTTATATTCGCACACTAAACGCTAAAACCATTATAGATGAAATTGGTCTTTTTATAGGTGCAGCCTTATTTGTCACAGGACTCATTTTCTTTTTCTTTTTCCGTTCATTTCGAGCTACTGCAATTTCACTTTTAATTGTAATTATTGGCGTTATGTGGTCCTTCGGATTATTAGGTTTACTAAATTATGAAATAACGGTTTTAACAGCACTAGTTCCTACTCTTGTAATTGTTATTGGCATCCCTAACTGTATTTTTTTAATTAACAAATATCATCAAGAATACTACAAGCACAAAAATAAAACAAAAGCCTTACAACGCGTTATAACCAAAACAGGTACTGCTACCCTAATGACGAACCTAACAACAGCTTTTGGTTTTGCAACCTTTATTGCCACAAATAACACTTTATTAGTTGAATTTGGAATTATTACATCTATTAATATTTTGGCTATCTACGTACTATGTATACTTATCATACCTGTTTTTTTTAGCTATATACCAGCTCCTATTTCAAGACACTTAGGACATTTAGAAAGAGAATACTTAACCTCTTTTTTTAAATGGATTGTTAATACCGTAAAATATAACAAAGTAGCCGTATACACCATTTCCGTTTGTTTACTAATCATTGGAATGATTGGTATTCATAAAATCAAAATATCGGGTTCAATAATAGAAGATATGCCTAAAAAAACGGCTTTTTTTAATGATATTCGTTTTTTTGAAAAAGAGTTTGACGGTGTAATGCCTTTGGAAATTATGATTGACACCAAACGTAAAAAAGGAGTAATGAAGCTTTCAATGCTTAAGCGCATGGAAGAGTTACAGGAAACAATTCATGACATTCCTGAACTTTCAAAACCACTCTCTGTTGTTAATTTAGTAAAATATGCTAAACAAGCATACTATAACGGAAATCCTGATTTTTATGAGTTGCCAACTACTCAAGAGCAAGCCTTTATCCTTTCGTATGCTAAAAATGCAACTAAAAATTCGAAAGAAAATTTAATGAAAAGTTATGTAGATAATACAGGTCGCTATGCACGAATAACTACTTTTATTAAAGATGAAAACGGTGAAAAAATGGAGGCAATTGAAACACAATTACGCGCCAAAATTGACAAACTTTTTCCATCGCCACGCTATGACGTTATTATTACAGGAAAACCCTCTGTATTCCAAAAAGGAACGCAATATTTATTAGACAATCTCCTTTCCTCTTTATTAATGGCTTTTGGTTTAACAGCTGGCTTAGTAGCTATTATGTTTCGTTCATTCAAAATGGTATTAGTATCAATCATACCTAATTTATTACCTCTATTAATGACTGCTGGATTAATGGGCTTTTTAGGCATACCATTAAAACCCTCTACAATTTTAGTTTTTGGAATTGCTTTTGGAATGTCAGTAGATGATACATTACGTTTTTTAGCTCAGTATCGTTTAGAACTTTCTCGTAACGATTGGAAGATTAAAAAATCAGTCTTTGCCACATTTGATGATGCAGGAATTAGTATGTTTTACACCTCAATAGTACTTTTCTTTGGTTTTTCTGTATTTATGTTATCAAGCTTCGGAGGAACTGTAGCTCTTGGAGGATTAGTAGCCTTAACTTTGAGTTTTGGAATGTTATCTAACCTCGTTTTATTACCTTCATTAGTCCTATCACTAAACAAAACATTAGCTAACAAACAAGAATTACCCGAACCAATTATTGATATTTTAGAACCTACTGATGAAGAGGTAGATGCTTTCGAAAAAAAAGAAATTTAATATAGTCCTATTCTTAATAAAATCCTCTTTTTAAGATTAAATATACTATAAAGATTCTTCAATTAAAAATTGATTAACCAAAAATGAAATACAACCAACTTATAGATCAAAACACTCTAATTGTTAATAAACTAAATACAAAATTCACAGTAATAAGCTTAATGCGTTTTCTTTTTATTGTCTCTTTTCTATTTTTTAGTTACAACTACTTTAAAAATAAAGATTCTTTTTTCTTGTGCTTGGTCTTTTTTCTATTCTCCTTTTTTTTGTTTTGGTTAATCAACATCAAAAAATAAAATGGAAGAAAAAATTACATCAAAAACTGATTTTAATCAATAACCATGAAATTCAGTATCTAGCAGGAAAAAGCATTCCTTTTGAAGAAGGAACAGAATACATAAACTCGAATCATTTTTGTTCCTTTGATTTGGATTTATTTGGAAGAAAATCATTATTTCAAAATCTTAATAGAACCGCTACTTTCGTAGGAAAAGAAAAATTAGCTAACTTACTTCAAGGAAAATTAAGTAATGAAGAAATAAAAGAAAATCAAGATGCAATAAAAGAATTGTCTCAAAAAATTGAATGGAGGCAGCATTTATTAGCTCTAGCTCAGTTTAGCGAAGATCATCAAGAAAAATATGAAAATCTAATTCATTGGACCAATAAGAAAGAAAAAACATTTACATCATCTATTGTTTTTATTTCTTTTTATTGCCCACAGCCATCCTATTAACCTCTTTAGCAACTTTTTTTTTTCAAAATGCTTTCTTTTATAATTTAACCTCTGCTTTATTCATCGTCAATCTATTAATAACAATAAGTCAATTAAAAAAAATTAAGAAAGAAATAGCTAATTCGGATAAAATCTTACAATCTATAAAATCATATACTTCTATCCTTAAAGTAATTGAATTTGAAAAATTTGAAAATTTAAAACTCATTGCACTTCAATCCAAACTACAAAAAGAAAATCAATCAGCCTTTCAAAACAGCCAAAAATTATTTACTATAGTCACTAATATTAATAGTGTACAAAACGTTTTAGGAGCTGTTTTTGTAAACGGTTTTTTTCTTTATCATATTCATACACTAAGAAAATTATATTTATGGAAAAATCAATTTTCAAAGGAAATAAAAACTTGGCTACAAATTGTAGGTGAGTTTGAAGCTCTTAATAGTTTAGCTAACTTTTCATATAACAATTCAAATTTTGTATTTCCAGAAATTAATACAGATGGAGAAATTAATTTTGAAAACATTGGACATCCATTACTACAATCAAATAAAAGAATATGTAATACATTTGTATTAAAAGCTAATGAATTTGTTATTCTTACAGGTTCAAATATGGCTGGTAAAAGCACCTTTTTAAGAACCTTAGGTATTAACATGGTTTTGGCAGGTATTGGAGCACCTATTTGTTCTACTAAAGCAAGTGTACACCCTTACGATGTTATAGTCTCCATGAGACAATCAGATTCATTATCAGATGGCGAATCGTACTTTTTTGCTGAAGTGAAAAGATTAAAACAAATTGTCGAAAAATTAGAAAACGAAGTTTGTTTTGTTTTACTTGATGAAATCTTAAAAGGAACCAATTCTGATGATAAACAAAATGGAACTATTGAGGTAATTAAAAAAATCATTTCCCAAAAAGCAATTGGTTGCATTGCTACACATGATTTAGAAGTATGTAAAATGAGGGAAACCTATAAAAACCAACTTTTTAACAAATGTTTTGAAGTAGAAATACAAAACAATGAATTATCTTTTGATTATAAACTACGAGAAGGTGTTTGTAAAAATAAAAGTGCCACTTTCTTAATGAAAAAAATGGGTGTAATATAAGACTTTAAAACTATTCTCCTAACATCTCATTTACCCCAGAGTATTTGTTAGGTTTTCTGATGAAAACAAAAAGAATAAAAAAGGAAAATACATAGATTTTTTTACCGTAATTTCAGTTTTAATACATTGAGAACAAGAAACGAAATTCTTTTTTGATTCAAAATCATTTTCATTTATAATAAATCTCTAATGCGTAATCTAGATTTTATATAATTGAAAAAATCATACCATTTAAACTTTGAAATTTCCTCATAATACTATTTTTTTAACCTTGAAACTGCCCAAAAAGTTCGCAATCTTGTCATTTCAACTAAAGGGAGAAATCACATAATATTGATTATGAAACTCCTCTTTATCGGAGTAATAAACTGTATATTGATTTATTATTTTTTGTACAGCCTCATATTAGGCAAAGTTAGTCTGAATTGATAGTAATATAAAATTAGAATAGACATCAACTATAAAGTTTTAATTCCCAATTTCATTTGTATTTTAGGGATAGAAAAGGCAAAACATTTTCTTTTGAGTCTTTAGTGGCATATTTAAACGATTTGCATACTTATTCCATTTTTGAGAAATAACACATTTTTCCTTTTTTTCTTACAAAAATATAAAGCCAAAGTAGAAATAACTAAAGCCAAAACAATTCTCATCGCTTTTATTTTTTACTAAAGATAATAACTTTCACTTTTTGAGCAAATCCACTATATTTGCAGATTATAAGATTAAAAAATCTTTTTAGATTCAGTCATTCTGAATTCTAATTTTTAAAACCTATAGATATAAAATGAAACATACCAAAATTAAGGACTTACTAAACAGTACTAAAACATTACATGAAGTAACCGCTAAAGGATGGGTAAGAACTTTTAGAAATAATCAATTTATTGCTTTGAACGATGGTTCAACGATTCATAATATCCAGTGTGTAGTAGATTTTGAAAATACGGCTGAAAATACTTTAAAAAGAATTACAACAGGAGCTGCTGTAGCAGTAACAGGTGAATTAGTAGAAAGCCGTGGTTCGGGTCAAAAATACGAAATACAAGTTACTAAATTGGAAATTTTAGGAGACAGTGATCCTGAAAAATTTCCAATGCAACCTAAGAAACACTCTTTAGAGTTTTTACGTGAAAATGCGCATTTACGTATTCGTACGAATACATTTGGCGCAATCATGCGTGTACGTTCAGCCTTATCCTTTGCTGTACATCAATATTTTCAACAAAGAGGGTTTTACTATGTAAACACACCTATTATTACAGGTTCTGATGCTGAGGGTGCAGGTGAAATGTTTCGCGTAACCGCTCTACCTTTTGAAAATACTCCTAGAAATGAAGATGGAAGCATTAATTTTAAAGAAGATTTTTTTGGTAGAGAAACCAATCTAACCGTATCAGGCCAGTTAGAAGGCGAAGCATACGCAATGGCATTAGGTCAAATCTATACTTTTGGTCCTACATTCCGCGCAGAAAACTCAAATACGTCACGTCATTTAGCTGAATTCTGGATGATTGAACCAGAGGTAGCATTTAATGACTTAGCGGATAATATGGATTTAGCAGAAGATTTTATTAAATATGTAATCAAATATGCTGTTGATAATTGTTCAGAAGATCTAAAATTCTTAGAAACCCGTTTGTTAGACGAAGAAAAACAAAAACCACAAGCAGAGCGTAGTGAAATGGCTCTTTTAGAAAAGTTAAGTTTTGTCTTAGATAACAATTTCAAACGTGTGTCTTATACAGAAGCTATTGATATTTTAAAAGATTCAACACCTAATAAAAAGAAAAAATTCCAATATTTAATTGAAGAATGGGGAGCCGACTTACAGAGCGAACACGAGCGTTTCTTAGTAGAAAAGCATTTTAAATGTCCTGTAATCCTTTTTGATTACCCTGCAAAAATCAAAGCTTTTTATATGCGTTTGAATGAAAATACAGAACTAGGAAAAGAAACCGTACGTGCTATGGATATTTTATTCCCTGGTATTGGAGAAATTGTAGGAGGCTCACAAAGAGAAGAACGTTTAGATGTCCTAACTGAAAAAATGAAAGCATTAGGAATTCATGAAGAAGAACTATGGTGGTATTTAGACACACGTCGTTTTGGCTCTGCTGTTCACTCAGGCTTTGGTTTAGGTTTTGAACGCCTAGTGTTATTTGTAACTGGTATGAGTAATATTCGCGACGTAATTCCTTTCCCAAGAACTCCACAAAACGCTGAATTTTAATAAATAACAGATTCGTTGAATTGGTTATTCCTATTTATTTTGAAATAACCAATTCAACAAATAATCGAATAATTAAAAATGTTAAAACAAAATTTAAACTTAAAATTATCTCAAAAACTTTCCCCTCAACAAATTCAGTTGATGAAGTTAATTCAATTACCTACTCAGGCTTTTGAACAACGTTTAATGGAGGAAATGAACGAAAATCCCGCTTTAGAAGGAGGAATCGTAGAAGATGAAGAAAGGTTTGAAAAAGACGAGTTTGACACCGATGAATATGATGACTTTGATGATTCAGAAAGCATTGATGCCAATGATATTAATATAGATGAATATTTAAGCAACGACGAAACACCTGATTATAAAACACAAAGTAATAACTATAGTGATGATGAGGAGGAATATGAAGCCCCTTTTGTTGCTTCTGTTAGCTTTCATCAGGATCTAATCAATCAGCTTAATACATTTGTTTTAACTAATGAAGAGAATGACATAGCCGAATTTTTAATTGGAAGTATGGATGATGATGGCTATTTAAGAAGAAGTATTTTAGATATTGTAGATGATATGGCGTTTACGCAAGCTATTTATACTGATGAAACTCGTGTAAATAAAATTCTTTGCTCTATCATTCATGAATTAGAACCGTCTGGAGTAGGGGCTCGTGATTTACAAGAATGCTTACTACTCCAATTAAAACACAAAACTCCAACTGAATCTATTGAATTAGCAATTAAAATAATAGAAGAACAGTTTGATGCCTTTACTAAAAAACATTATGAAAAATTACTCCAAAAGTACAGCATTTCTAAAGAACATTTAAAAAAAGCAATTGACGAAATTGAGAAATTAAATCCTAAACCAGGAGGATCTTTTTCAGGCAATAACAAAATTACAGAACATATAGTTCCTGACTTTGTGATCCGTATTAATGATGACGAATTAGAACTAACTTTAAATGGTAGAAATGCTCCAGAACTTCATGTTTCTAAGGACTACCAAGAAATGATGAAAACCTATAAAGATTCTAAAGATAAATCCAATGCACAACGCGATGCAGTTCAATTTATTAAGCAAAAATTAGATTCTGCTAAATGGTTTATTGATGCTATCAAACAACGTCAGGAAACATTATATGTTACCATGAATGCTATTATGCTTTTTCAAAAGAATACTTTTTAGAGGGTGATGAAACGAAATTAAAACCAATGATTTTAAAAGATATTGCTGATATGATTGGTTTAGATATTTCTACTGTTTCTCGTGTTGCAAATAGCAAATATGTAGATACTCCTTATGGCACTAAATTACTCAAAGATTTTTTTAGCGAGGCCATGATGAATGATCAGGGTGAGGAAGTTTCAACTATAGAAATCAAAAAAATCCTTCCAGCAAGTTATTAAAGAAGAAGAAAAAAGTAAGCCTTTACCTGACGATCAATTAGCTGTTATTTTAAAAGAGCGCGGCTATCCTATTGCAAGAAGAACCGTAGCTAAATATCGCGAACAATTGGATATTCCTGTTGCTAGAATGCGTAAAAAAATTTAGTCCTCTATAAAAAGCTGTCTAAGAAAAACCTATCATATTTCGTCCCTTAACTTTAAAACTGTAAGAAACTTTCTGTTAGCCTATAGAATTTCTTGTTCTAATCAAAACAATTAATTCCATAATTTTTTAGACTGCTTTTATATCATATAAACTAAAAAAAGAAACAAATTAATCTATTTTATGATCCATAAATGTATAATAGGTGTTTTTATAACCTGATATTTTTGTACTCGTAAATCGCACACTTTCCCCTACAAATTCATATTCATATTCATTTACTTCTGGCTCTTTGTATTTATCAATGATTTCATAAAATCTATCATTTTCAACCCACCATCTTCCTTTATAAGTAGCTTCATTTACATTATCTTTTTCATCTATACGAACCAAAGAAAACACGCAACTTCCATTAGCAAAACGACAGGTTTTCCATTGATTACTAATTCCTTTTTCTAATTGTTCTACTTCAGTACCTTCCCAACAGCCTATAAATCTAGGATCTATAGTTTTAGATTCTGATTGAGCAGTACTAATAGCTATATTTAACAACGTCGTTAATAAAAACAATATTCTTTTCATCTTCATACACTTTTTAATAAACCCCCTCCATGGGATTCTAACGATTATTATAGAGTAAATAAAAAATAATGTTTTTTAGTTTTTGTTTATGTTCTACAAGATATGTATTTTTTTATTTAAAATATTTTTTATCCATTTTTTTTACAAATAGATCTATTATTTTTTTTTATTATCTATAGAAATTTTAAAAATAATTTCATTTTATCTTATTATTAACAAATGTTTTTTTTAAAACAAGAATCTAATTATTATTTTCACTGACAACAAAACAAACATAATCATAATACTAAAAGATTGTTCTTTAATTTTTTAATCTAAACAAATCAAAAAATAAATATTATTTTAACCCAGATTACGTATTGAAATTTATTGCAAATGATATGACTTTGATTCTAGGGAGTACTCCATTTTTTATTTTTCATTAAAAAAGAGATCTTACTAAATAAAGCCTCATAGACACAATAAAATAAAAAGAGACTGTCCTAAAAATGCTTATTATATTATTTTATTTCTTTTAATTTCTTTGCTCTGGTTAAATTTAAAAAAGCCTCCAGCAAAATAGTCAAGCTGATCATATCATGTTATTAATATGACTTTTCTTGTTATAAAAGGAACAATCTATATGTTAAAACATTTCTTTTGACAGTCTCTCTTTTTTATTTCTGATTTTTTCTAGCAATAATACATCTTATTACTTTTAAGATTCAGTATTTATAAACATAAATAGCTCTATCTTTAATTAATTATACCATTTAAACTTAAAATATACTGGATTAAAAAGTAAAATTCTTGATATATTTTTTTCATTTTAAAACAACTCTAACAAACGGTTGAGTATATAATTGTAATCAGGTAGTTCGAGCACGAAGCGCACCGAGACACCAACACTAATTTTTGTTGCTTTTGTAGAATAGTGCCTGGATCAACATGCGGTTTGTCACTCCGACGAAGGAAGAGTCTCATAATCAACATTATGTAATTTCTTCCTTTGGTCGACAAGATTGCGAACTTTTTGAATAGTCTCAAGGTTAAAAAAATAGTATTATGAGGAAATTTCAAAGTTTAAATGGTATTACATTATTTCACCAATGATTTGAATGTTTTCTATACTCTAAATTTCATTTGTTGAATTCTAATTGCATTTAAAATAGCTAATAAAGCAACTCCTACATCTGCAAAAACGGCTTCCCACATGGTAGCTATTCCTCCTGCTCCAAGAATTAAAACAATAGCTTTTACTAAAAAAGCTAAAGTAATATTTTGCCAAACAATTTTTTTGGTTTGTTTACCTATTTCTATTGCCATTGGAATTTTACTTGGCATATCATCTTGAATAACGACATCTGCTGTTTCTATAGTTGCATCACTTCCTAAACCTCCCATAGCAATTCCTATATCACTTAAAGCAATGACAGGAGCATCATTTACCCCATCTCCCACAAAGGCAACGGTTTCTTTTTGAGCTATAATTTCTTTTACTTTATTTACTTTATCTTCTGGCAATAAATCGCCAAATGATTGATCAATATTTAATTCAGAGGCTACGAATTTTACTACTGTACTCTTATCCCCACTAAGCATTGTGGTTCTTACACCGAGTGATTTCAATTTATTAATTGTGACTTGCGCATCTTTTTTTATAACATCAGCTATTGTAAGATAACCTACAAAATGTTTGTCATAAGCTACTGCAATTAGGGTATAAACAATACTTTCTGGATTTATATCGTATTGAATATTAAATCTATCCATTAATTTGAAATTCCCCACTAATAATTCTTTTTCATTTACAAATGCTCTCAAGCCATGCCCTGCTATTTCTTCTACATTTTTTAACTCAACAGAAGAAGGATTAGGATTGCCCACAAACTGTTGAATAGCGGACGCGACAGGGTGTGTACTTTGGCTTTCGAGCGCATTTACCATTTCTAAAATTTCATTTTTATTGAATTTAGAATTAAAAGATACTTCTTGCACTTTAAAAACCCCTTCTGTCATGGTTCCTGTTTTATCCATTACCACATTTTGAATATTAGCTATAGTATCCAAAAAATTACTTCCTTTAAATAAAATTCCATTTTTAGAGGCAGCTCCAATTCCTCCAAAATATCCTAGAGGAATACTTATAACTAAAGCGCAAGGACATGAAATTACTAAAAACACTAACGCTCTATATAACCAATCATTAAATACATAATTAGAAACAAAACTAATTGGAATAACACAAATTAAAATGGCTAGAACGACAACAATTGGAGTATAAATTTTAGCAAATTTTCTAATAAATAATTCGGTTGGTGCTTTTTGTTCGGTAGCATTTTGTATTAATTCAAGTATTTTAGACAACTTACTATCTTTGTAATCTGTGGTTACTTTAATTTGTACTACTGTGTTTAGATTTATCATTCCAGCTAAAACGGTTTGTCCTTTTATTTTTGTATCAGGTTTGCTTTCGCCAGTAAGAGCTGCTGTATTAAAAGTTGCTTTTTCAGAAAGAAGTTCACCATCTAAACCTAATTTTTCACCTGGTTTTAATTGTATAATATTTCCTATTTTTGCTTGAGAGGCTTTTATTGTTTTAAAAATATTGTTTTCAACAATGGTTACTTCGTCAGGTCTTTGATCTAATAGTAATTTTATATTTAATTGAGCTCTAGTAACTGCTAAGGTTTGGAATACTTCTCCTACCGCATAAAAGAGCATAACAGCCACTCCTTCTGGAAATTCTTTTATAGCAAATGCGCCTATTGTAGCGATGGACATTAATAAGAATTCTTGAAAAAATATCTCCTTTAATACTACTTTGAAAAGCTTCTTTCAAAACAGGAATTCCTACAGGCAAATAGGCCAATATGTACCAACTTATTCTTACCCAACCAGAAAACCATGATTGAGGGATATAATTTTCTAAGCATATTGCTATTATTAGTAAAACAAAGGAAACTAGAGGAAAAAAAAACATTTTAAGAGGACTACTATTATCATTATGATGATGTCCTTCATGATTTGAATGTGCTGTTTTTGTAGTACAACATCCCGATTTTTTATCGGAATGTTGATCTTTTTCGGATTTGGGTTATGAATATCTTGATTTTTCATTTTAACAGGTTTTAATGTTCGTGTTTTCCTCCTCCTTTAGATTGCGATAGTAAATAAAATGCTCCTTTTGTAACAATTTTAGCATTATTAGGTACAGGTTCAATTAGTTTTATTTCAGTATATCCTAAGTCAGTTGTACCAGGAAGAATTTCTAATGCTTTAAAATGAATTTCATTTTCTTCTTCTTTTTCATTTCCATGTATTTCTTTTGTACTGTCTTTATGAGAATCTTCTTGAATATATATATAATATTTTTCTCCATTTTTAACTATTGCGTCTTTTGGTAAGGCTAAAACGGTTTGATTTGTTACGTTAATATTTGCAGTAACATACATTCCAGTAATCAGATCTTTGCTATCATTAGAATTAATTTTAGCATGTACAGCAACCGTTTTACTTTCGTTAGAAAAAGATTTGTTAATACCAAATATTTTACCTTTAATAATTTTATTGGATTGATTTGTTAGAATAAAATCAATTTCTTGACCTATTGCAATTTTATCTAGATCTTTTTCATACACATTTAGATCTAGGTGCATTTCGCTGTTATTAACAACTTCAAACAGAGCTAATCCTGTATCTGCAAACGATCCTTTTGTAATATTTATCTTACCTACATATCCGCTAATAGGAGCTAAAATAGGGATTAACGAAGTCGTTCCCTTTAAACTTATATTTAAAGCTTGTAGCTTGTTTTTTGCGACTTGTGCTCTGGCATTTTCAATAGCTAATTTTGATTTTACTTCTTGAAAAGTTTTTTTTGGGTTTACATCTTCTTCTGTTAATGTTTTTTGGCGATTATATTCTAGTTGTAAATATTCAATGTTTGCTATAGCTGTTTGATAATCTTCTTGAATTTTAGTTACTTCTAAGTTTTGAATAGTTCCGAGAATTTTTCCTTTTGTTACATAAGTACCTTCTAAAACATAAATATCTTTTACCACTCCATTTATCAAGGTGGATACGTTGGCTCTGTTTTGTGGGGGGCACAGTTGTATAACCACTTGCTTTTATAGCACTGTTTAGGTTTTTGCTTTCTATTTTACCTGTTTCAATACCAATCGTTTTATATTGTGTTTTAGTTAATGCTATTTCATTTTCGGATTTTGTTTCATCAGCTTCTTCTTTTTTCTTTTCATTACAAGAGGAAAAAAGAATTAAGATTAAGGCATTAAGTAATACAATTTTTTTTAATTGTGATTTTATATGATTCATTTTAGTATCTATTAGTTATTAGGGATTGATGGATATTGTAGAGCAATTGCACTTTGATTATACGCATTTGTTACTTCTATGTTTTGTTTTTTAATATCAATTGCTTGATTTAAAAAATTAATATAAGACCAGTAACTTAAGTCTCCATTAGCATAGCTTTTTTGTGCTGACACAATGATTTGCTCTGCGTATTGCAAACCTTCGTTTTGATAATATTCTAAGTTTTTTTTATATTTTTCATAAGATTCTAGTAATTCTTGATTTTGCAGCTGAACTACTAATTTATTTTTATTTAGTAATAATGCTGTTTGAGCAGCATTAATTTCGGAAGCTTTTATTTTTGAATGGTTTACATTTCCAAATAAAGGGATTTGCAACCCTACAGTAAAACCTTGGAAGGGTGATTGTAATTGAATAGTCTGAAAAAAATATCCGATCCCTATTTTAGGTATTCTTAAAGCTTTATAAATAGCCGTTTCTTTTTGATTTACGGAAATTTGTTGTTTATAAAAATCTACGACTAGGTTTTCTGCTTTATTTTTATTTATTGATGTTATTTTATATTCTAAAGGAATCATAGCATTCGGTACAATAATTTCTTCTGTTTGTAAAAAAAATTGTAATTGTTTTTGATAGATTGATAAATCATGAATGATTTGTTTTTTTTGAGTTTCAATTTCTTTTACTTTGGCTTTAGCACTGATAACTTCTATACTTCCTGTTTCACCCGTTTTGTGTCTAAGTTCTGCGTTCTTTAAAAAATTAGCATAGATGATATTTAGGTCTTCATTTAATTTTTGAGTAGCAACTCCATATAAATATTGATAAAAAGTGAGTGTTACTGCTTTTTCTAATTCATATTCTGTAATTGCTTTCTTCTTTTCGGCTAATTTGGCCAGTTCATCTTGTAATTCTTTATTTGCTTTAGTAATACCTCCAATAGGGAAATACTGTTGAATTGTTATATTGTGGTCAAATTCTTTCGCATTAAATTGACCTCCTTGGTACTGAACTTGTAAAGGATCTGGCTGGAAAGCGGCTTTTCTTAAGCTTTTTTGTTTTTCAATTTCTTTATCTGCAATTTTTAATTCGTTATTATTTTTTTTGGCTAACTCAATTGCTTCTTGTAGTGTGATGTTTTTTACATTTTGTGCAAAACTTAGGGTACTAAAGAACAATAAGATAATAGGAATAAAGGAAGTGTTTCCTTTTTACGATGGCTAATTCCTTTTTCGAATATTAAATAAAGAATAGGCAAAACGATTAGGGTTAATAAAGTGGCTGATATTAGACCTCCAATAACTACAGTTGCCAAAGGTTTTTGTACTTCTGCTCCTCCACTAGTAGAAAGAGCCATTGGCATAAACCCTAATGAAGCTACTGCTGCGGTCATTAGTACAGGACGTAACCTTGTTTTAGTACCTAGATATACACGTTTAACAGGATCCGTAATTCCTTCTTTTTTAAGTTGATTGAAATATGATATAAGTACTATTCCATTTAAAACAGCTATGCCAAATAATGCTATGAAACCAATTCCAGCAGAAATACTAAAAGGCATTCCTCGTAACCAAAGAGCAAAAACGCCTCCTATAGCTGAAAGAGGAATGGCTGTAAAAATCAACAAAGATTGTTTAATACTATTAAATGTAAAATACAACAATACCATAATTAAAGCAAGTGCTATAGGTAATGCTACTGATAATCGTTTGTTTGCTTCCACTAAATTTTCAAATTGTCCACCGTACGTTATAAAATAACCTGGTGGGAGTTTAAAATTCTTATCTAATTTTAACTGAATTTCTTCTACTACACTTTTTATATCACGTCCTCGAACATTTAATCCAACGGTTATTCTTCTTTTTCCATTTTCTCTGGAAACTTGTACTGGACCTTGTTCGTAGGTTATTGATGCCACTTGCGATAGAGGTACTTGTTGTCCGCTATTCAATGGAATAAATAAATTATTTACATCTGTTATATCAGTCCTAAAGTTTTTATCAAGTCGAACTACAACATCAAAACGTTTGCTATTTTCGTAGATTTTACCTGCGCTTTCACCAGCAAAAGAGGAACGTACAATTTTATTAATATCTGTTATATTCAAACCATATAATGCAATTTTGTTATAATCATATTTTATCGTTATTTGTGGTAAACCGCTGACTTTTTTCTGCTTTTAAATCACCAATACCTTCTATTGTGTTTATTTTGGAGATTAATTCTTTTGCTTTAACATCTAATACTTCTAGATCATCACCAAAAATTTTAATCGCTATATCACTTCGACTTCCTGTCATTAATTCATTAAAGCGCATTTGAATTGGTTGAGAAATTTCAATATTAGCTCCTGGAATGGCTTCCATTTCTTCTTTCATCATATTGGCCAAATCTTCCCAATTATCGGCGGTTACCCATTCACTTTTATCTTTTAATACAATGATTAAATCTCCACTTTCAATAGGCATTGGATCTGTTGGAATTTCACCACTTCCTATTTTTGTTACAATAGTTTTAATTTCGGGAAATTTAGCTTTCAATATTTGTTCGTATTTTGTAGTAGTTTCTATTGTTTGAGATAAGGAACTTCCTGTCATAATAGTAGCGTTTATAGCTAAATCTCCTTCTTCAATGGTAGGTATAAATTCTCCTCCCATGTTTTGAAAAATCAGTAATGCTAAAGAAAATATTCCGACAGCTATACCTAAAATTATTTTTTTAAAAGCTAATGCTTTTTCTAATATAGGGGTATATTTTTTTCTAACCATTGCATCATCTTATCGCTAAAATTTTCTTTATGTTCTGTATTTTTTGATAAAAATAATGCTGACATCATGGGTACGTATGTAAGTGATAATGTAAATGCTCCTATAATGGCAAATCCAACAGTCATAGCCATTGGTCTAAACATTTTTCCCTCAGTGCCTACCAAAGCAAGGATTGGTAAATAGACTATTAAGATAATTATCTCGCCAAAAGCAGCACTGCTTCTAATTTTTGAAGCAGACTGATATACTTCTTCATCCATTTCTGATTGAGTAAGAGGTTCTTTCCTTTTCACAAGGAGTAAATGATGCATTGTAGCTTCTACAATAATTACCGCTCCATCTACAATAATTCCAAAGTCTATTGCTCCTAAACTCATTAAATTACCGCTTATTCCGAAATAATTCATAAGAATTACGGCAAATAACATAGATAAAGGTATTACAGATGCTACAATAAGTCCTGCTCTTAAATTTCCTAAAAATAGTATTAATACAAAAATTACAATAAGTGCTCCTTCTATTAAATTCTTTGTAATTGTTCCAACAGCATTATCTACTAATTTACCTCTATCTATAAAGGCTTCCGCTATTACTCCTTCAGGGAGTGTTTTGTTAATTTGCTTCATTTTTTTCTTTCACACGATTAACTACTGCACTTGAGTTTTCTCCTTTAAGCATGAGTGCTAATCCGCTCACGATTTCTCCTTTTCCATCTTTAGTAGAAGCTCCATAACGTAATGCAATACCTTCTCGAACAGTCGCTACATCACGAATTAAAACAGGCGCTCCATTACGATTTTTAACTACTACATTTTGTAAATCTTGAATACCTGTAGCCATTCCCACCCCGCGAATAAAATATGCGTATTGGTCTTTTTCTATATAAGCACCCCCTGTATTTTGGTTATTTTTTTCAAGGGCTTGAAAAATTTCTGAAATAGTAACCCCCAAACTGTTAAGGGTATTAGGATTAACTGCTATTTCATATTGTTTTAGTTTACCTCCCCAAGTACTTACTTCAGCTACACCTTCTATACCTTGTAATTGTGGTATAATTATCCAATCTTGAATTGTTCTTAATTGTATAGCATCATATTTATCTTCATATCCTTTTTTAGCATATACATCATATTGATAAATTTCACCAAGTCCTGTAGAAATAGGAGCTAAACTAGGAGAACCCGCATAATCTGGAATGTTTTCTTGTGCTTCTTTTAAACGTTGAAAAATCTGTTCACGAGCCCAATAAATATCTACATCATCTTTGAAAACAACTGTCACAACAGACAATCCAAATCGCGAAATACTACGTAATTCTACTATTTTTGGAATTGTCTTTACAGACTGTTCTAATGGATATGTAATCAATTGTTCTACTTCTTGACTCGCAAGAGTAGGTGCAGTAGTAATAATTTGTACCTGATTATTCGTTACGTCTGGTAAAGCATCAAGAGGTAGTTGTTTTACTGAATAGCTTCCCCAAGCTAATAGTATAATAGTAAAAAGCAGTATAAAAAACTTATTTTTTATACTGAATTGTATGATTTTATCTAACATTGAAAATAATATAATAAGTTGATAATAAGCAAATAGATTATTTGCTATTAAAAAAATTTGCATAGTTAAAACTACGCATTGCAATAAAACTTATTATCCTATTTTAGGTGGTTGCCAAATATTATTATAAAAATTAGTATAAAAAACGGACTTGTAGAGTGATTCTTTATTTTCAGTTTTTATGATAGAAAAAGTCTCTAAATCGTATGAAATAATTGATTGGTAAACTAATACTTGAATACCACAACAATTGCATACACAAAAAGGGGAACATAAATCATCATCTTCTTTATGAGAGTGATTTTTACTGTGCTGATCAGATTGAAGGTCTTTAGCCATAGATATATCATGTTCTATCATATCCAAGCAAGGTAGCCCCGACAATACCAGGAAATAAATAGATAATATAATATATAACAATCTCATCGGTACAAATAAATAAAAAAAAAAGCTAGAAACAAAAAATAAATATTAGTTTAAAAAGAATAAAAATAAAAAGGTTCTAATTTTTATTCTTTTTAAACTAATAAATCATCATAATATTATGCTATCTCCTTCTAGTCTAATATAAAATATGAATTAAATAAAAATCTACACTTTATTAGTATTTAAACTTTAGAATTAATATTTTATCTTGACCTTTTGCTATGCAGAAAAACAATAGTAATTTTAAAAAATAAAGAGTTTTATATCGTTTAATTTTTAATTTACTTTTATATTTAACTCTTTATTTTTTATCTTTTGACAAAATGAAACTGATATTTCCGTTTTTCTCTTATGTTTTCCATCCTTTATTTATTTCCTTTTATAACATCCTATTTTACATATTTTTTATTAATAAAATTTTAAACAATTGTATACATTATATCTATAAAGCATTTTTCATTACCTTATTTATACCTATAATTGTATATTATTTTTTAATACAAACTAAAAAAATAGAAGATAGTATGATCCGTAATGTACAAGAGCGGAAGATTCCTCTTGTTCTTCAATTAATTTTATATCTTATTATCATACTTACTCTAACAAGTCCCAATAATTACTTAAAATTATCAAATTATTTTTGGGCCAGTAGTGTTAGTACTATTATAGCTTTTTATTTTGTTTTAGTAAATAAAAAAATTAGTCTCCACATGATTAGTATGTTAGGTACAAGTTCATGGATAATTCTTAATTATACAAATTTAGATTTAATTTACTATATGATACTATTTGTTATTCTCATGGTACTTAGCAGTTGTGTTGCTTTATCTAGATGGATCATGAAAGCTCATTCTATATCAGAATTAGTATTAGGTTCTATCATTGGAGCTATTCCACAATTTGTTATATTTATGTTTCAATAAAATATTTTTCAACAGTACTAATAATATGTATCAAAAGGATTAATTCTTACAAAATATAAAACATTAGACCCAAATTTAATGAACGAATTTTTTGAGAACTTTCAGTAAAAAGAGATTTCTTAAAAAAATCATTTAAACCATACGACACATAAAAATTACCACTATTATATCCTGCTGTAAGATAAACAGAATAAAGAAATTTATTAAAATCAGGGTTATTTACCACTTTGTACTCATATTTAGAATTAATAAACTGAGACTGATTATAGAGTACATAACTTGCTTTTATTCCTCCATAAATTCTCCAAAAACGATGACTTTGAGGAGTAGAGTTACGCCAACGAAGTTCTAACGGAATATCAAGTGTTACGAGCGAAAAACGATTTTTATCATATATTTCATCTTTGGGAATAATTGAATAATCAATAGTAAGTCCAATATTTTTAATAAGTAAGTTTTGTTTAAAATTAGAATACGTAAAACCTATTCCTGGAGCCAAAGCAAAAGTTCTTAGTTTATTAATAGGTATATCTCTTAAAGCACCCAAAAAAATACTTCCTGAAGTTGAATTTTGAGAAACTCCTTGCGGTCTATTATTAAGTATATTATAAGTAATTCCTAAATAGAATTGATCCTCTCTATATAAGGAATCTAATACTTTTATTTCGGGAGAATTTTGAGAAAAGCTACAAAACGAAACAAAAAAGACAAGTAAAAAGAAGTGTTTCATAAATACTAAAATAATTTTAAAACCAATTATAAAGGAAAGGATAAAAATAAAAAAAATGCCTCTCAATTGAGAGGCATTTAAAAGAAAGTTTTTATAATTAAGCGTGATGTAATTCTTGTTCTCCTTCTTTCATTGGAACAGTTTGAGGCACAAAATCATCCTCATGTCCTGGTTTAGAATAATCATAAGCCCAACGATGTACAGTTGGTAATTCACCTGGCCAATTTCCATGAACATGCTCTACTGGAGCGGTCCATTCTAATGTGTTTGATTTCCATGGATTTTGCTCTGCTTTTTTACCAAAGAAAATACTATAGAAGAAATTCCACATAAATATTAATTGAAAAGCTGCACCTATTAATGCAAAAGCAGTAATCAATACATTTACATCTGCCAAGTCATCAAATAACGGGAAGTTAGAATTTGTATAATAACGACGAGGTAAACCAGCCATACCAATAAAGTGCATCGGATAGAAAACACCGTAAGCGCAAACAGCTGTAATCCAGAAGTGAATATATCCTAAAGTTTTATTCATCATTCTACCAAACATTCTTGGAAACCAATGGTAAACACCAGCAAAGAATCCATATAATGCAGAAATACCCATTACTAAGTGAAAGTGAGCAACCACAAAGTATGTATCATGAACATTAATATCTAAAGTTGAGTCACCTAAAATAATACCTGTCAAACCTCCTGAAATAAACGTAGAAACTAAACCTATAGAAAATAACATTCCTGGATTCATTTGTAAATTACCTTTCCATAATGTAGTTATATAGTTGAAGGCTTTTACAGCAGAAGGAATTGCAATCAACAATGTTGTAAAGGTAAATACTGATCCTAAAAAGGATTCATTCCTGACAAGAACATGTGGTGTCCCCAAACAATAGTTGATAAGAATGCAATAGCCAACATTGAAGCAATCATAGCACGGTAACCAAAAATTGGTTTACGAGCATTGGTAGCAATAATTTCTGGAAGTGATTCCTAAAGCTGGTAATAATACGATGTATACCTCTGGGTGTCCTAAGAACCAAAATAAATGCTCAAATAATACAGGTGATCCTCCTTGATAATGTAACACTTCTCCCGAAATAAATATATCCGATAAGAAGAAAGAAGTACCTAAGCTTCTATCCATTATTAACATTAAAGCTGCTGATAACAATACAGGGAAAGAAACAATACCAATAATTGCCGTAATAAAGAAAGCCCAAACTGTTAATGGTAAACGAGTCATAGACATCCCTTTAGTTCTTAAATTAATAACTGTAACCACATAGTTCAAAGATCCCATTAAAGAGGAAGCAATAAATATAGCCATAGAAACTAACCATAACGTCATACCTGTACCTGAGCCTGGAATAGCTTGTGGTAAAGCGGATAATGGCGGATAAATTGTCCAACCCGCAGATGCTGGTCCTGACTCAACAAATAAAGAACAAATCATTATTACAGCAGACAGGAAAAACAACCAATAAGAAACCATGTTCATAAATCCTGGAAGCCATATCTCTAGCTCCAATTTGTAATGGAATAAGTAAATTACTAAAAGTACCACTTAATCCAGCTGTCAATACAAAGAATACCATAATAGTACCATGTATTGTAACTAACGCTAAATAAATATCGTTACGCATTACCCCTCCTGGAGCCATTTTTTCACCTAAAAGCATTTTGAAAATCCCAAAAGACTCTTCAGGCCATGCAATCTGCATACGGAATAATAAAGACATTACTACCCCAATGATTCCCATTATAATACCCGTAATAAGGTATTGTTTAGCAATCATCTTATGATCTATACTAAAAATATATTTAGTAATGAACGTATCTTTATGGTGGTGTGCGTGATCGTGATCGTGTGCGTGATCGTGTTCATGTGCTGCTGCCATATATTTCTATTTAAATTTCTTGATTAGGTTATATTATTTTTTAACAGCTGTTGAATCAGCTACTTCAGCTACAACTGTAGTATCCGCCTTTTTAGGAGCTTCTACTTCTTTTTTAGCACCCGCAACTTCAGCCGCTTTTGCAGCTTGCTCTTCTTTCACAGCTTTAACGATAGTACCTTTATCTTTTAACCATGATTGAAATTGATCTGGTGTATCCACCACTATTTTCATCTGCATATTATAGTGAGATGCTCCACAAATCTTGTTACATAAAACTAAATAATCAAAAGTATAAGGATCTAAAGCTGTTTTTCCTTGCGCTAACAATTCAGCACTTTTCTTTGCTCTTATTTTATTAATTGCAGCTACTTTTTCTACAATTGCAGGATCTTGACGCATTTCATCTGTTGTCATAGTAGGAGTAAAAGCAAATTCAGTTACCATCCCTGGAACACAGTTCATTTGCGCTCTAAAATGAGGCATATAGGCAGAGTGAATAATATCTTGTGAACGTAATTTGAATAATACTTTTTTACCTTTAGGAATATGTAATTCTTGAACCGCAATATCATCTTGTGCATTAGGATCATTTAAATCAACTCCTAAAGTATTAACTCCTTCAATTAAACGTACATTTGCTTTACCTAACACATTATCCTTACCTGCATAACGAGCCTCCCAACTAAATTGTTTAGCATATAACTCCACAACTATTACATCTTCATTCTCATCAACAAACATGATATTTGTCCACGTATAAAGACCGTAAAGGATCAAACCTGCTAAAGTTATTACAGGAATAATGGTCCAAATAAACTCTAATTTGTCATTATCTGCATAATACAAAGCTTTTCTACCTTCTTCACCTCTGTATTTGAAGGCAAAATAATGTAATAATACTTGTGTAATTGCTTGCACTAAAAATATAATCCCTAATGAAATACTCATTAAATGATCATAATCAGGTCCATGTTCAGATGCTGGCGTACCTAAAGCTAAATGTCCCCATTTTAACAATCCATAGATCATAAAAATGTAAAGGAATCCAAGAAAACCAATCATTAAATATCCATGAACTTTATTATCATTATCGGTAGCAATTTGTGAATCATCATCCTTTCTACCCACTTGAGTCAAGTCGAAAATTTTAGTCATTTGCCATATAGCAATCGATAATAAGACTAAAACTGTTAGAACCAACAAAGTTGTCATCTGTTTTCTTGTTTAATTATTAATAATGAAAATGTTTACTTTCTTCGATATAAGGGTTACCTTTTGCTAATAAAGGAGCTTTAGTTAAAGCAGTAAATACAACGTAAATAAATAAACCTGCAAAGAAAGCTACCGATCCGATTTCTGCTGCACCGATAAACCATTGATCACCTACAGTTGCAGGAAAAATCATATTATGGAAATCTAAATAGTGACCACATAAGATTACAACACCAGCCATAGTTATTATCCAAGGTACCCGTTTAAAATCAGAATTAATTAAAATTAACAATGGAAAAATAAAGTTCATAACAACCATACCAAAGAATGGTAAATTGTAGTTTTCAATTCTAAATTTAAAATAAGTCACCTCTTCTGGAATATTAGAATACCACATTAACATGAACTGTGAAAACCATAAATAAGTCCAAAATACAGAAACACCAAACATAAATTTAGCTAAATCATGAAAATGGCTATTATTGATAAACTCTAAATATCCGTTTGTTTTTAAATATAAAGTAATTAAAGCAATCACAGTAATACCACTTACAAAGAAAGAGGCAAATACATACCATCCAAATAAGGTAGAGAACCAATGTGGATCTACTGACATAATCCAATCCCAAGACATCATAGACTCAGAAACTAAGAAAAATGCTAAGAATGCCGCAGATGCTTTAAAATTCTTTTTATAGTAAGATAAATCTTTTGTTTCATCTAAAGTTAGCGAATTTTTACGAGTGTAATAACGATAAAAAATCCATCCTCCTAAAAATATAGCTGCTCTTATTAAGAAAAATGGTACATTTAAGTATCCTGATTTCCCTTGAATCAAATGATCATGAGCTACTACTTCTGGATCCATCCATATAAATAAATGATTGATATGAATTCCTGCCAATACTAAAATTACAAATACTATTATACCACCAGGTGCGATATAAGATGTAATTGCTTCCATTATTCTAAATAAAGCTGGAGACCAACCTACTTGAGCTGCCCATTGAATAGCATAAAATGCTAATACGCCCAGCGAGATCAAGAATACAAATAATGCTCCCACATACAATGCTGCCCATGGTTTATTTTGCAATTGATGAAACACATGTTCAATATGTTCTTTGTGATCATCGTGTAAAACTGCTTCCAGTACCTTCTACAGCTTTTTCTTGATGTTTTACTTCTTCGTGAGAAGCTGCCTCTGTGTGCATTGTTGCTTTTACACCTTTAGCCGCAGCTATAGTATCTAATTCTTCCATAGTAGCTACAGCAGAATCAGTTGCAACTGTTTTATCTGCATGAGTTTCTTCTTTATGTTCAGAAGTCATTTCATGCTTAGCGTCAGCATGTGCTGGTGCAACATGGTGTTCACCATGTGCATCAGCTGCTAATATTTTTTCTACGTCCTCAGTAGTCTTAGGCGCATTGAAAAAACCATACCCTATTCCTAAGAGACCAAGTGCCATTAGAACAAATGATAAGGTTCTTAATTTGCTTGAAAATGTATACATAACTTAATCGCGTATTTTATTATTTTAATTCAGACTTAAGTTTCATTACGTACTCAGCCACTTGCCATCTTTCTTTTTTATTTAATTGATTAGCATGTGAACCCATTGCATTTAAACCATACGTTTCTACGTGAAAAACACTACCTACAGTAATTGCACGATCTTTATAACTAGGTACTCCTAAGAACTTTTCTCTTTGAACTAATTTACCTTTACCATCTCCTTTTTCACCATGACAAGAAATACAGTAAATATCAAATAATTCTTTACCTTTCTCCATGTTTACAGCAGAAGAATCTAAAGGAGATTTCATTGCTTTTGATGCTTCATATCCAGCTGGAGTATTAGGTAATTCATAAGGAACAAAACCTCTCTTGATAGAACCTTGAGCAGGTAATTGTCCTTCTTTACCATTTTTGAAAGCATTTGATTCAGAATAAGTCTCATAAGCCACTGACTCATACATATTTGGAAAAAACTGATAGTTTGGCTTATCATCACTTTTACATGAAAACAGTAATGAAGATAACCCCATTATTGCTGTTAAGGAATATACTACTCTTCTCATAATCTATTAATGCTTTTCTACCACTTTCACTTCCACAGCACCCGTGCTTTGTAAGAAAGAAGTTAATTCGTCTTCATTATTATTAACAGCTACCTCCATTAAAAAATGGTCGTCTGTTGTACGTACATCTGGATTTTCAGCTTCTTTAAATGGCCATAGTTTACTTCTCATATAAAAAGTAATTACCATTAAGTGAGCGGCAAAAATACAGTTTCTTCAAACATTACCGGCACAAAAGCGGGCATATTTTGATAAAATGCAAAACTTGGTTTACCTCCAATATCTTGAGGCCAATCATTAATCATGATATTATTCAATAACCAAGTAGCAAATGATAAACCTGTACATCCATATAAGAATGCTGCAATAGCAATTCTTGTTGGTGCTAACCCCATTGCTTTATCTAAACCGTGAACCGGGAATGGAGTATAGACTTCTTCGATATGGTGGTGTGCTTTACGGGTCGCTTTTACAGCATCCATTAACACATCATCATCATTATATAGTGCATGTATAACTTTATGACTCATGACTTATTAGTGATTATCGTGATTATGACCATTTTTTTCTCTATCTGCTTTGTAGTTATCACCTGATGTTTTCAAGATCGTTTTAACCTCTGCTTGAGCAACTACAGGGAATGTTCTAGAATATAATAAGAACAATACAAAGAAGAAACCAATTGTACCTACGAAGATACCTATATCCACAAATGTTGGAGAGAACATTGTCCATGAAGATGGTAAGTAATCACGGTGTAATGAAGTTACGATGATTACGAAACGCTCAAACCACATACCAATGTTTACAACAATAGAGATGATAAAAGAGAACATGATGCTCGTTCTTAATTTCTTGAACCACATGAACTGTGGAGAGAATACGTTACAAGTCATCATTGCCCAGTATGACCACCAGTAAGGACCTGTAGCACGGTTTAAGAAAGCATATTGCTCATACTCTACTCCTGAATACCAAGCAACGAATAACTCAGTGATGTACGCACAACCTACGATTGAACCCGTAATCATGATAACGATATTCATTAACTCAATATGTTGGATCGTGATATAATCTTCTAAGTTCGACACTTTTCTCATGATAATCAACAATGTATTTACCATCGCGAATCCAGAGAAAATCGCACCTGCAACGAAGTACGGAGGTAAGATCGTTGTATGCCATCCTGGGATAACCGAAGTAGCAAAGTCAAATGATACAATCGTGTGTACTGAAAGTACTAACGGAGTAGCTAAACCAGCTAATACAAGAGAAACCTCTTCAAAACGTTGCCAGTCTTTAGCTCTACCTGACCATCCAAAAGATAATATAGAGTAAATGTGTTTTGTAAATGGAGTTACCGCACGGTCGCGTAACATAGCAAAGTCAGGTAATAAACCAGTCCACCAGAAAACTAATGAAACTGATAAGTATGTTGAAATTGCAAATACGTCCCATAATAATGGCGAGTTGAAGTTCACCCATAACGAACCGAATTGATTTGGTATAGGTAACACCCAATAACCCAACCACGGACGTCCCATGTGAATAATAGGAAATAGACCAGCCTGAACTACTGAAAATATAGTCATTGCTTCGGCTGAACGGTTAATAGCCATTCTCCATTTTTGACGGAATAATAATAATACGGCAGAAATTAATGTACCTGCGTGACCGATACCTACCCACCATACGAAGTTGGTAATATCCCATGCCCAACCTACTGTTTTATTTAACCCCCAGGTACCAATACCTTCGGTTATAGTGTATAGCATACAGCTAGCTCCCCAAAGGAACATAGCTAATGCGATATAAAATACTGTCCACCATTGTTTGTTCGCTTTTCCTTCTACAGGACGAGCTACGTCTACCGTTACATCATGGTAGCTTTTGCTACCAAGTACTAAAGGCTTTCTGATAGGTGCTTCGTAATGAGACGACATAATCCTTTATCTTATTTCAATTAATATTAATTTCTAACTTTAACTTGGTAAACCACATTTGGCTGTGTTCCGATGTGCTCTAATAAATGGTAAGAACGCTCTCCTGCTGCTAATTTAGCTACTTGAGATTCCTTGTCATTCACATCACCAAATACCATAGCTCCTGGAAGTACATGCATTAGAACATGCCGTTTGGAATTCACCATCTTGAATTACACGACCTTCATTTTTCGCTTTTAAGATAGTAGCTTGTGTCATTTGGATACACATTGAACATTTTTCCATAACCCCACGAGAACGTAAGTTTACGTCTGGATTTAATGCCATACGACCTAAATCATCATTCATGTGGTAGTTAAACTCTTCATTCTTATTGTATAAGAACCAGTTGAAACGACGCACTTTGTAAGGACAGTTGTTTGCACAGTAACGAGTACCTACACAACGGTTGTACGCCATGTGGTTTTGACCTTGACGACCATGTGAAGTTGCTGCAACTGGACATACTGTTTCACACGGAGCGTGGTTACAGTGCTGACACATTACGGGTTGGAATACTACTTGAGGATTCTCAGAAGCAGATTCTAACTCGATGTATTTGTTTCTTGAATCTAATAAACCAGAAGCTGAATGTTTTTTCTCGTTATCACCTTCGAAAGTAGTTTCAGAAGAATAGTATCTGTCGATACGTAACCAGTGCATATCACGGCTTCTTCTTACTTCTGACTTACCTACCACTGGAACGTTGTTTTCAGCGTGACACGCAATAACACATGCTCCACAACCTGTACAAGCATTCAAGTCGATTGATAAATTGAAGTGGTGACCGATAGTTCTATCGAAAGATTCCCACAAATCTACTGAAGTTGAAGGAACTTCTTTATGATCTAGAGATACCATTGGCATCACATTCCATTCAGCAGCGTCTTTTGTATTAAAAATTTCTAAAGTAGTTTCTTTAATGATATCGTTACGACCCATTAAGGTTTTTTGCAGCTGTACACAAGCAAATTCATGTTCGCCATTTCCTTTTTCAACCGAAATATTTTGTACGGTATTAAAATTTGTATAAACAGGATAAGCGTTAACACCCACTTGCATTTCTTCTTTTAAAGAAGCTTTACGACCATAACCTAAAGCTAAACCGATAGTTCCTTTAGCTTGACCTGGTTGAATCATAACAGGTACATTTTCTAACTTCACTTTATTGACAGTGATGTTAGCGGTGTGACCATTCAAACCACCATTTGCAACATTCCAGTTTTCAATCCCTAAACCTTCAGCATCAGCTTTAGACATAGTAATGTAGTTATCCCAAGAAGCGCGTGTAATTGGGTCTGGGAATTCTTGTAACCAAGGGTTGTTTGCTTGTTGCCCATCACCCATACCTGTTTTAGTGTATAACACTAATTCCATGCCTGCTGATTTAGCATTTGCTAAAACTGCTGCTGCTGCATTGAAATCAGTATTTGCACCAGAAGTAGATGGTAAAACTGTAAATTCAACACCATCATGTACTAATTGGTTCCAAGTTTTAGCACCAGTATAAGCACCACGGATATAATCATAGTATGACTGACCATTTCCAGTCCAAGACAATAAAGCATCTTGGAATTGAACTGTATCAAATAATGGACGGATAGTAGGCTGTGTGATAGCATAGCTACCTTTTACGATGCTTACATCACCCCAAGATTCTAAATAATGAGGAGTAGGTACAGCAATAGTAGAACTTAAAGCTGTTTCATCTTCTTTCATTGTAAAAGTAACTACTAATTTTACTTTTTTCAATGCCTCTGTAAACTCTTTAGTATTGTGTAAAGTATAAACAGGATTAACACCATTCATAATTAAGGTATGAACAGCACCTGAATTCATATCTGCAATTAATTGTTTAACATCTGCGTTATTTCCTTTACGGATTTGGCGTGTATTTCCTGTATTGAAAGCTTCACTTGACAACGCACGGTTAATTGCTAATACTAACAATTGTGCATTTTTATCATCGATGCCACAAACCAATACCCCTTTACTTCCAGCTGCTTTTAATTGTTGAGCTGCTTTTGCAACTTCAGAATTATTTGAAGTTCCTATAGAGGCACCTGTGATTATGTTATAAATTTGAACTAATGCTTGTTTTTGGGCAGCAACTGTCATAGGAACGCGCTTATCAGCAGCAGCACCAGATAATGTCATATTTGCTTCAAATTGGTAATGTTTAGACATTTTACCATTTTGAGGAATACGTCCTTGGGCATAAGCTGCATCAAAACTACCACCTTGCCAATCTCCTAAGAAATCAGCACCAATTGACACAATTACATTTGCTTTAGAGAAATCATAATCTGCTAAAGCTCTTTCACCATAAACCATTTGAAAAGCATCTAATGCTTCTGATGAAGATACTGCATCATATACTATATGCTTTGCATTAGGGTTAGCTGTTAGGAACTGACCGATTAAACGATCTGTAGATGGTGAAGCAGAAGTATTAGTTAATAGAACCACTTTACCTCCTTTCGTTTTTGCTTCCAGCAATACTAGCTTTAATCATAGCATTTGCTTCCAGTCCAAGAAGATTCTTTTCCAGCTATTTTCGAAGTTTTTAGACGTAAGCTATCGTACAACGATAACACAGACGCATGAACACGAGCATTAGCATGGAAGTTTGCACCTTCTATTTTGTTATTTTCAATCTTAATAGGGCGCCCTTCACGGGTCTTTACCAAGATATTAGCAAAATCAAAACCATCCGAGAATGAAGTAGCATAATAATCTGCAATTCCAGGAATGATTTCCTCAGGTTGAACTACATAAGGGATAGACTTATGCACTGGACCTTCACAAGCCGCTAAAGTTGCAGCAGCTGTACTGAATCCTACATACTTAAGAAAATCACGACGTGTTGTATTAGACGATGCAAGTGTAGCAGCATCACCTAAAAACTCATCTGTTGGAATTTCTTCAACAAACTCGTTATTTCTAAGCGTCTCAACAATAGAGCTATTTTCGTTTAGCTCCTCAACACTTTTCCAGTATTTTTTGTTTGATGACATATTATATATAAAAATTAGCTTCTTAATAAATTATTAGTAGTGACATTTACCACATTCTAAACCTCCCATTTGCGCTGCAGTCAACTTGTCTACACCGTATTTTTTTAGAAAGTTCAGCATGGATTTTCTCGTAGTAAGCATTTCCTTCTACTTTAACTGCTGTTTCACGGTGACAGTTCACACACCATCCCATAGTTAATGGAGAATGCTGCTTCATGATTTCAAAAGTCTCTACAGGACCATGGCATTTTTGACATTCAATTCCAGCAACTGAAACGTGTTGAGAGTGATTAAAATATACAAAATCTTGTAAATTGTGAATTCTAACCCATTTAACTGGTTTTTGTTTTCCTGTATATTTTTGAGCTGTTTTATCCCATCCTACTGCATCGTATAATTTTTGGATTTCAGCAGTATAGAATTCTTTAGTATATTCTACATAAGTAGAATCTTTATCTCCTTGAGATTCAGAAATGTTTTTATGACAGTTCATACAAACATTCAATGAAGGAATACCCGCATTTTTACTTGTACGAGCTGCAGAGTGACAGTATTTACAATCAATACCATTATCTCCTGCGTGAATTTTATGAGAATAGTGGATAGGCTGAATTGGCGCATAATCCTGATCTACACCCACTTGCATCAAATAACCATAAGCGAAATAAGCACTCACTAAAATCAACAAAATGGTAGACACCAACACTAAGAATTGGTTTCTAGCAAATGATTTCCATAAAGGCAACAGACTCAACTTACGATCTTTTACTTCTACTCCATTAGCAGCTGAAATTTTACGTAAGGTATTGTAAACCATATATAACATTCCTACTAAAACCGCTAACACTACTGCTAACAATCCTAGCACTACGTTATTAGAAACACCAGAAGAATCTGTAGCTCCAGCATTTACAGCTGAACCAGCAGCTGGTGCTTTAACTTCCTCTTTAGGTTCTGGAAGTATAGGCTATAATGTTATCAATATCAGCATCTGACAACTGAGGAAAGGCTGTCATTGGAACCTTATTAAACTCCTCAAAAACTTTCACAGCATCAGCATCTCCTGATGCAATTAAACCTTTTGAATTTCTAATCCACTGCCCTAACCAAGCTCTATCACGACGTTCTGCAACACCACGAAGCGCTGGGCCTGTCATTTTAGCATCTAACTTGTGACATGCTGCACAATTTGCGTTAAACAAAGCCTTCCCCGCAGCAGCATCTCCGGCAGCAGCTGGAGCCGCAGCAGCATCAGCTGGCGCTGGAAGCAGCAGGTTCTTGAGCAAAAGAACTTAAAGAAACAGATAATAGAAACGCTAGATTTAACGCTACTACTCTTAAAAACGATTTATGGTTTCCCACCTTTTTCATAAATTAAATGGTTATCATCTAAATTTGGCATATTTTCTACAGTACAAATTGCACCGAATACAATACACCATTTAAAAAACTCTGACAAAAATACGACTTATGAAGTATTCTCAAAACCTTAAATATATCTTAAATATTAATTTATAATTGTTCTAAATAATTTAAAAGGTATTATTTTTTAATTATATCTTACATTTGCTTAAAAAATGACTTATTATGAATATTTTAACATTTTGTAAATCTGCACTTTACATCAGTATTTCTTCTTTTTTTAGTCTATCTATAAATGCACAAAATCCACAAAAAAACATTCAACAAGATCCAAGATTTGAACAACTTTTGAATGAAAAAGAAAAATAAACAACAATATTCCTCTTTATGATTATTTTAAAATTCAAATTTTTACAGGGGAAAACGAAGAAGCTAAAAAAACATTAATTGAATTTCGAAAAAACAACAAAAATTTAGACGGAACCATTGTATTTCATACTCCTATTTATAAAGTTTGGGTTGGCAATTTTAAAACACGAATAGAAGCTGAAAAAAATTATCAGATTTAAAGAAAAAATACCCTAATGCCTTTTTAATTAAACCTAATAAACAATAATACTTGTTTCAAATTACCACGTAAAAATCAAGTATTCTTAAATCTTTTTGGTTTTATGAAGCTCATTATATATGTAAATATTTTTCTATGACTTTTATACCATTTAAACTTAAAATATACTGGATTAAAAAGTAAAATTCTGGATAGTTTTTTTTATTTCAAAACAACTCGAACAGATGGTTCAGTATATAATTGAAATCATCGTTAGTTCGATTCCAAAGCACATCGAGAACCAACACTAATTTTTATTGCTTTTGGTAGGATGGTGTCTAGATCAACATGTAGTTTGTCACTCCATAAGGAGGAGTCTCATAATCAAAATTACGTGATTTCTCTCTTTGGTCGAAATAACAAGATTGCGAACTTTTTGGACCGTCTCAAGGATAAAAAAATAGTATTATGAGAAAATTTCAAAGTTTAAATGGTAGTATGCTCTTTTATCTCTAGTACAAAGCCCAAAATATGATCTGAATTTATTATATAAAAAAGGGAAATATCTGAATTCAAGATATTTCCCTTTTTAATTTTAATTTTCCTTTACCTAATTAAATTTAGTAATATATTTGGAAAGAAACCGATTATTAAATTTGCAATTAAACCAATAATTCCTAAAAAAGATAAACAAAAGGTATCTCATTTTTTTGATCATTCGTATTATTTGATGATTTGGTATACATTGCCAAAATTAATTTAAAATAATACCCAACACTAATAATAGATGCAATAACAGCTATAATAACCAAAATAATCCAACCTGAATTTACAACCTGATTAAATAGAAAGAATTTAGCAAAAAAACCTGAAAAAATAGGAATACCCGCCATAGAGAGTAATGAAGTTGTTACAATTAAAGCTGCAACAGGGTGTGTCTTTCCTAAACCATTAAAAAGATCAATAGTTTCATTTTCTTTTCTTTTTGTTACATATAAAATTATAGCAAAAATAGCTAATCCTGAAATAGTATAAGCTGTGGCATAATAAAATAGTATATTGGCAGCAAAATTAGGCACAATTAAAGTCATTAACATAAAACCTGCATGAGATATACCTGAAAAAGCCAACATACGTTTTACATTGTTTTGACGTAATGCCATAATATTTCCAATCATCATAGAGGCTATTGAAACAACCACTACTAACATCTGAAAATGATAGGTTTGAAAAGGGACTAATAAAGTAATTAATTTAAATAGAGCTGCCATAGAAACCACTTTTCCCAAAGTACTCATGGTGGCTGTCGTAAGTGCAGGAGAGCCTTCATAAACATCAGGCGACCAAAAATGAAAAGGAGCTGCTGCTACTTTAAAAAGCATTCCTATCAAAACAAATATCAAACCAATATTATACCATTGAGGGTAAGTAGTAGTATGTATAATCTGATAAATTGTTTGCAAATCAAAACTTCCTGTAGCACCATAGATCAAGGCAATTCCAAAAGTATAATTCCAGAAGCAAAGGCTCCCATTAAAAAGTATTTCATTCCTGCTTCATTGCTACGTAAATTTGTACGGTTACTTGCTGCTAAAACGTACAATGAAATAGAAAGAATCTCAATTCCTAGAAAAAACATTGCTAAATTACCAAAAGACACCATGGTTACACCACCTGCCAAAAGAAAAACTTTTATGGATACAAAGTCAGAAATTCTAGTCATTTTTTCTTTATAAAACTCACCTCCCATAGCAATAAGAAAGATCGTAATTATGATAAACAAACTAGAAAAAGCGACAGAAAAACGGTCTACAAACATCATGTTGTTTAAATAGGTACCTAATAGGTTGTACTCAGAAATGTTAAAACCTAAAATAACCAATAGCCCTACAATGGTTAAAGGCACAATAGCTTTTCTTGCATTTAGCATTTCAGCTAACATAACAATTATTCCTAATCCTGATATAGCAATTAATGTATTCATCTATAATAATGATTTAAGATATATGTTTTTAATTTTTAAAAACTAAAACAAAACCTCAATTTAATTTATATTATTAATTTTTAAAACTATCTCTTTTAATGCTGGAGTAATTAAATCATTAATTGGTTTCGGATATAAACCAAAAAATAATAAAACAACAATCAATATAACGAAAACAGTAATTTCCTGCGTAGTTACAGCGGCAAAAGATTTGGTATTTGCTTCACCTAACATTACATTTTGGAACATTTTAAGCATATAAAAAGCACCTAATATAATAGTTGTACCAGCTGTCACTGCAAATACAATATTTACATTATAAATACTGTATAAAGCAGTAAATTCACCAATGAAATTAAAGGTTGATGGCAATGCAACCGATGCTAACATAACAATCATAAATAGAGAAGCAAATTTTGTATCTTGTATACGAATACCTCCCATTTCTGCAATTTCTTGTGTATTAAAACGTCTTTCAATAACTTCCGCTGCAAAGAACAAACCTACTACTACAAAACCGTGTGCAATCATTTGCAGAACAGCCCCTCTTAATCCATCTAACGAAAGTGTATACGCTGATGCAGCGATTAAGCCAACGTGTGCTAACGAAGAATAAGCTAATAATTTCTTCAAATTACGTTGTTTTAAAGCAACAATAGAGCCATACACTACGCCAATAATACTTAAGACTAATAATATATTGATCATTCCTTTTGCCGCTATTGGTGTTAATGGCAATTGCCAACGGATAACACTATACAATCCCATTTTTAACATGATACCTGACAATAACATCGTACCTACAGCAGGTGCTTTTTGATACGTATTTGCTTGCCAAGTATGAAAAGGGAAAATTGGAATTTTAATAGCATAAGCTAAGAAGAATCCTAAAAAAATCCAAAATTGCTCATTTTCAGTCAATCGAATTGCATATAAATCAGCTAATAATAAAGATCCTGCTTTTTGAAATAGATATACAAAAGCTGCTAACATAAACAGAGAGCCCGCTAAAGTAAATACAAAAAATTTCATAATGGCACGCTTACGCTCTTCTAAATCTCCATTACCCCATAACAAAGCAATGAAATAAATAGGCAATAATGCTAATTCCCAAAAAATATAATATAATAAACCATCTGCACTTAAAAAAGTACCTACCATTGCAAAATTCATAAAAACGACTAAAGAATAAAATACTTTGCTATTTTCAAATGAATTTCCAAAAGACGAGTACACAATTACTGAGGTAAGTGTAGTTGACAATAGAATCATAGCTAGTGACAAACCATCTATTTCAAATGCAACATATACATTAGGATATTGAATCCATTGTTCTATAAAACTAGGATTTGCACCACTTTGAAAAATATTCAATGTATAAAAAGAAAATACGGTGGCAACTAAACTAAAAGTAAGAGCTACCCTTTTTGCTAACTTATTTCCTGATAAATAAGTTGCAACTGATCCGAATAATAATAAAACAAGTAAAAATGATACGTTCATTGTACTATTGTATTAAACTAAAAATATATAAATCAAAATGGAAGATAGTCCTATTACAAAGGCTAGTAAATACACTCCTATATTTCCATTTTGAATTAATTTTCCTTGATTGGCTAATAATTCTGCTATTTTAGCAAAACTGAATATAATTTCTGAAATAAATACTTCTGTATATTTTCTAAAGAAATGAGATAATTGATAGATAGGTTTAACAATAACCGCTTCATAGATTTCATCTACATAGAACTTATGGTAAGCAACTTTAGCAAAACCTTGTAACTGCTCGTCTTGAACAGGCACTTCTTTTTGGCAATATATTTTGAATACGCTAAATAAATTCCAACTAAAGCTCCTACTGTAGCAATTGCCATTAACATATAAGCAGTACCATCTAAATGATGCGCCTCATGTGCTTTGTGGAATAATGGAGCTAAATAATGCGATAACCAAGTGCTACCAGGTAAGTTAATAGCACCACCCACTACAGCTAAAGCTGCTAAAATCATCAAAGGAATAGTGATTAACTTTGGACTTTCATGTAAATGTTTCTTTTGTGCTTCTGTTCCTCTAAATTCACCCAAGAAAGTCAAATACATCAATCGGAACATATAGAAAGCGGTCATTATTGAAGCAACAGAACCTACTACCCATAAAGCTTTACTACCATGAAAAGCGGTCATCAAGATTTCGTCTTTTGACCAGAAACCAGCAAAAGGGAAAATACCTGAAATGGCTAAGGTAGAAATCATCATGGTCATATACGTAATAGGCATCACTTTTTTCAGACCACCCATGTTGCGCATATCTTGCTCACCATGTAAAGCATGAATAACTGAACCAGAACCTAAGAACAAACAAGCCTTAAAGAAAGCATGTGTAATTACATGGAAAACGGCTACTTCATAAGCTCCTAAACCTAAAGCTAAAAACATTAATCCCAATTGAGAAACGGTAGAATAAGCCAATACTTTTTTGATATCGTTTTGTACTAAACCAATAGCTGCTGCTAAAACTGCTGTTGCAGCACCTATAATTGCAATGATTTGTTGAACCGATGGTGCTAAATCAAACACAAAGTTTAAACGCGTTACCATAAAAATACCTGCGGTAACCATGGTTGCAGCGTGGATTAAGGCAGAAACAGGAGTTGGTCCCGCCATCGCATCAGGTAACCATGTATATAAAGGCACCTGCGCTGATTTACCTGTTGCTCCAATGAACAAACATAAAGCGGCAACCGATAGTAATCCGGCATTTTTAACAGCCAATCCTTTTTCAAAAATACCATTAGCGATTTCTGAATATTCTAAACTTCCAAAAACATAAGCTAAGATGAAGATACCAATTAATAAACCTAAATCTCCAACACGGTTCATGATGAATGCCTTTTTAGCAGCATCATTATACTCTTGGTTTTTATACCAAAATCCGATAAGTAAATAAGAACATAATCCTACACCTTCCCAGCCAATGAAAAGAATCAATAAGTTGCTACCCATTACTAACGTAATCATAAAGAATACGAATAGATTTAAGTAAGCAAAAAACTTATGCATATTCTCATCGTCATGCATATAGCTAGCGGAATACATATGAATCAAAGTACCAATACCTGTAACGAATAGTAACCATAAAACAGATAATTGGTCTAACAAGAACGAAAAGTTAATGTTGAATTTTTCCAAAGAAATCCATTGGAATAAGTCAATTTGCACTCCTTTTCCAGTCGATTGGATTAACGTGAAAAAATACGTGGTAGCAAAGAAGGATATTAAAATAGATAATGTCCCTAACAGTCCTACAAATCCTTTACCTGCTTTTTTACCCCAAAATATATTGGCTAAAAATCCAAATAAAGGTGCTAACAATAATACTAAAGCTAAATTTTTTTCCATTAGTATTTACCCTTTTAAATTCTTTAAATTATCAATATCAATCGAACCTGTATTTCTAAAGATAGAAACCAAGATAGCCAATCCTACGGCCACTTCTGCAGCAGCAACGGCCATGGAGAAAAATACAAAAACTTGTCCTTGTGCATCTTGATGATAGGTTGAAAAAGCAACTAACAATAAGTTAACCGCATTCAACATAATTTCAACCGACATAAACATAATAATAGCATTACGACGGTACAACACACCAAAAGCTCCAATACTAAACAGTAATACTGCTAAGTATATGTAATTTTCAATTCCTATTTGTGATAAAATACTCTCCATCTTATTGAATTGATTTATCTTTTTTAGACAATAATACTGCACCAATCATAGCAACTAATAACAATACAGAAGCAAATTCAAAAGGTACCATATATTCATTTAACAATACTTTACCCAAAACTTTGATAGATTGGAAATCCGCTCCTGTGTTTTTATACTCCTGAATTTTAGGCATAGCCTTTACAAAAGTAGCTAACAACACAAAGCATAATAAACCAAAAGCAAGGGTAGCGGATATTTTGGATAACATATCCTTATTGGGTTCATTTTCTTTGTTCAAATTCATCAACATGATGGTAAACAATATCAAAACCATGATAGCACCTGCATATACAATGATGTGAACTAAGGCTAAGAATTGCGCATTGAACAACAAGTAGTGCCCACCAATGCTAAAAAAACACAATACCAAATAAATGGCACTATGGATAGGATTCTTGCTTACTACAGTCATGAAACCCGTAGCAAGAGTAATCGCCGCTAAAATATAGAAAAGTGTAATTATCGACATTTTAGTTTGTTTTTGAGTTCTTAATAGCCATATCTAATGGCATTACCAATTTATCTTTCCCGTAAATAAAGTCTTCACGGTTTGATGCTGATTTTACAATCACTTTTGATTCTGTCAAATAAATCGCATCTTTAGGACAAGCTTCCTCGCATAAACCACAGAAAATACAACGCAACATATTAATTTCATACGTTGAAGCATATTTTTCTTCTCTATACAAATGCTCTTCTCCTTTTTTACGTTCGGCTGCTGTCATGGTAATTGCTTCTGCTGGACAAGCTACAGCACACATACCACATGCCGTACAATTTTCACGACCTTGTTCATCGCGTTTCAACATGTGTTGTCCACGATAAACTGGACTGAACGGACGTACTTGTTCAGGATACTTAATGGTAACCTTTCTTTTGAACAAGTGACGAATCGTTGTAAACAATCCTTTCACAATCGCAACCAGATACAAGCTTTCCCAGAAAGTCATCTTCTTATTAGAGACCTCCTTTTTTCTTCCTGATAATGAAATGGTTTCTATTGACATTTTATCACTTTTTATAACCTATTTGGGTTCTTTCTTTTGTATTATCTTTCTTTTCAATCAGCTCATCTAGATAGTTGAATACTAGCTCGATGTTTTTACTGTGATTCGAAAGTTTCTTTTTAATTTCTTCTATTTCTAATTTAATGTTCAAATTATCTGATAAGGCTTCACGAATTTTAGTGAACACTCTAATAATTTGAATATTCATCTTAATAGCTATTGGACTATTAAGCACACTAGACAACATCGCAACACCGTTTTCAGTAAAAGCAATCGGTCTATATCTAGTACCTCCCCAACTTGAGGTGCCAAATTGGCACCTCAAGATTTCAAATTCTTCCTCACTAAGTTCGAACATGAAATCTTCAGGAAAACGTTCAATATTTCTTTTTACTTGGCGTTTTAAATTTTTAGTTTCAACCTGATAAAGTTCTGCTAAATCTTTATCTAACATAACTTTTTGACCTCTTATGAAATATATTTTGTTAGAAATAATTTCATCTGGAATTGTAATCTCATTTTGGCTCATACTATTATATTTGGCGTTATTAAATATTTCTTTTAAAATTTAAGAAGCCAAATAGAAGCCTCAAAAATTACATATTATCAGCTATCACAATCACAATTCCTGTTATTGCCACATTGGCAATCGCTAAAGGAATTAACATTTTCCAACCTAAATTCATCAACTGGTCATAACGGAAACGAGGAATAGTCCAACGAACCCAGATATAGAAGAAGATGAAGAATAATATTTTAGCAAACAAAGCCATGATTCCTATGATGTTCGCAGCATTTTGCCCTAAAGCTTCCAGCAACCATATCCATGAAAGGATAATTGTATCCTCCAAAATATAAGATAGAAATAATAGCTGAAGAAACAAACATAGCCGCATATTCACCAAATAAATAGAATCCCATTTTCATAGATGAATATTCTGTGTGGTGACCACCAATAAGCTCAGCCTCACATTCTGCTAAGTCGAAAGGAGTTCTATTTGTTTCAGCAAAAGAACATACTAAGAAAATGATGAAACCTAATGGTTGGTAAAACACATTCCAGTTCATACCGTGTTGTTGGTTGGCAATTTCTCTCAAACTTAAGTTACCATTCATCATAATTACTGCAATAATGGATAATCCCATAGCAACTTCATAAGAAATCATTTGCGATGATGCACGTAAAGCAGACATTAAGGAATACTTGTTGTTTGATGCCCATCCACCAATCATAATTCCGTAAACACTGATTGATAATACAGCAAATACGTATAAAATGGACACATCTAATTCAGCTGCTTGAAGAATAACCGTTCTTCCAAAAATTTGGATAGAATCCCCCCAAGGTAATACAGCACTGGTTATTAATGCCATACTCATGGAGATTGCAGGACCTAATATGAATAAAAATTTATTAGGTGTATCAGGCATAAACTCTTCTTTAGCAAATAGTTTTAAACCATCGGCTAGGGGTTGTAAAATACCTCCTTTACCCGCACGGTTAGGACCGATACGGTCTTGTAACCAAGCTGCGATTTTACGTTCTGCTAACGTAGTGTACATAGCTGCCAACATAGTGATGGCAAAAACAGCTACGATGATAATTCCTTTTTCTATAATTAATGCTTGTTCCATTGCTTATTGATTTGAATTATCGTTGTTCTCTAAAGGAACATTGGTCATACTAATTTTCTTACGGTCTTGCTCACGTCCAAATAAAATATGGTCTTCTGTTTGGATTTCCACTTTTGGAGCATTAAGCGCATATTTGTTACGGTTGATAACCGAGAATTTTTCGAATTTACGCGGTCCTTCAATTGTCCAATCGTTAACTTCTTTTTTGTCAAAACGACATGTATTACAGATAAATTCTTCTACTTCATGGAATTCATCTTTACGACCCGTTACACGTTGGATTTCATTACCAAACATCCAAACGGTAGTTTTTCCGCAACATTTGTCACAATCTCTGTGTGCATTGTATGGTTTACTAAACCAAACACGTGATTTAAAACGGAATGTTTTATCAGTTAAGGCACCTACTGGACAAACATCAATCATATTTCCTGACATTTCATTGTCGATAGCTTTAGAAATACAAGTAGAGATATTTGCATGGTCTCCTCTGTCCATTACCCCATGTACACGGTGGTCTGTTAATTGGTCAGCAACTGCCACGCAACGTTGACATAAAATACAACGATTCATGTGCAATTGAATGTTTGGACCGATATCTTCTGGTTCAAACGTACGTTTTTCTTCAATAAAACGCGTTTCCGATTTACCATGTTGGAAACTTAAATTTTGTAAATCACACTCACCTGCTTGGTCACAAACAGGACAGTCTAATGGGTGGTTGATTAACAAAAATTCTGTTACCGATTTACGTGCTTCTTCCACACGAGTCGAATTTTTACTGTTCACTTCCATACCGTCCATAACACCTGTTACACAAGAGGCAACAAGTTTAGGCATAGGAGTTGGGTTCGCATCACTACCTTTGGTCACTTCTACCAAACAACAGCGACATTTACCACCAGTTTTTTCTAACTTCGAATAATAACACATCGCAGGGGGCACACTCTCGCCTCCTATCATACGAGCCGCTTGCAGGATAGTTGTTCCTGGTTCGACTTCTATCGATTGTCCGTCTATGGTTACTTTCATATTATCAGCCCCCTAACCCCCAAAGGGGGAATCGGGAAATTAAAATTAATATTATCTATTCTCCTGCTCCTCCCCTTTGGGGAGGTTGGGAGGGGCTCTTTATACAGTTTGCTTCGCTACTAAATGTCTTACTTTTTCGAAAGGCTCATTTACGTAGTGGTCTCTATTTTTAATTTTTTCAGGGAAACGAACGTGGTACTCAAATTCTTCTCTAAAGTGACGAATCGCCGCAGCCACCGGCCATGATGCCGCGTCACCTAATGGACAAATCGTGTTTCCTTCAATTTTAGATTGGATACTCCACAACAATTCGATATCTTCTTCACGTCCTTGTCCGTTTTCAATTCTCCAAAGGATTTTTTCTAACCATCCTGTTCCTTCACGACATGGGGTACATTGCCCACAAGATTCGTGGTGATAGAATCGAGAGAAATTCCAAGTGTTACGAACAATACAAGTTGTATCATTATAAACGATAAATCCACCTGAACCTAACATGGAACCTGTAGCAAATCCTCCATCAGATAAGGATTCATAGGTCATTAAACGATCATCACCATTAGCCGTTTTATAAATTAAATGTGCTGGTAAAATAGGCACTGAAGAACCACCTGGCACTAATGCCTTTAATGGTCGGTCATCGTACATACCTCCTAGATATTCATCAGAATTCATAAATTCTTCTACCGAAAGACCTAATTCAATTTCGTAAACCCCAGGATTTTTAATATGACCAGAAGCCGAAATCAATTTAGTTCCTGTAGAACGACCAATACCTATTTTTGCGTATTCTTCTCCTTTGTTTAAAACAATCCAAGGCACCGCAGCAATAGATTCTACATTGTTTACTACTGTTGGATTTGCCCATAACCCTGAAATGGCAGGAAATGGAGGTTTAAGACGAGGATTCCCTCTTTTACCTTCTAACGATTCGATTAAGGCTGTTTCCTCACCACAAATGTAAGCTCCTGCACCACAATGCACGTGTAAATCTAAATCGTATCCAGTTCCTAATATATTTTTTCCTAACCATCCCGCAGCGTAAGCTTCTTTAATCGCTCTTTCAAGCGTTTTGAAAACCCACATATATTCTCCACGGATGTAGATATAAGATAAGTTAGCGCCTAAAGCATACGAAGAGGTAATCATCCCTTCGATTAATAAGTGCGGAATGTATTCCATTAAGAAACGGTCTTTGAACGTTCCTGGTTCTGACTCATCGGCATTACAAACTAAATGACGTGGTTTTCCTGATTTTTTATCAATGAAGCTCCATTTCATCCCTACTGGGAAACCAGCTCCACCACGACCACGAATTCCTTGAAGTTTTTACTTCCTCAGTAACTTCGTCAGGGGTCATTTGCTTTAACGCTTTTTCCACCGAAGCATATCCACCATTCTGACGGTATACTTCGTAGGTTTTAATACCTGGAATATTTATTTTTTCTAATAATATTTTTCTTCCCATTTATTTATTCGTTAAATAAATTGTTTTCGATAAAGGTTATTAACTTTTTTAAACTTGGATTATTTTGAAAATTTATATTCCAAATTCCTTTATCTGTAAAATTATATTCTTCTGGTCTTGTCTTCCATTTTTCAACTTTATGCTTTTCAAACAAATCTATTTTAGAAAATATTTTTGCTTTTTGAGCAGGGATATTTAGATTTACAATTTCTGTTTTTTTAAAACAATCTATCATATTATCCCAACATTCATCAAAAAACATTAGTTTATCATCAAATAAGGTCTGCAATAAATCTTCAAGCATCCCTTCAATTTCATTATCAAAAGGCAACAAAAATAATTCAAATTTGACATTTAAACTATCTGCAATTTGATTTATGAATTTTATTTTTGCTTCTCTTCCTCCTTCATTTTTCAATGTATCAGTATCAAAAACAACTAAATTTTTAGCTTTTTCATCAATCCTCTTTGTATCTAACAAATCAGGTTGATTTTTTAAGTTATCTTTTCCTCCAACAGACACAACTACTTTTTCATCTTCAATTTTAAAATATTCTGATAGTAAAAAGTCAATAAATAATTTATCACTTTTACCTTCAACAAAAATTTTATTTTGACCGTAATTCTTCATTATCCTCTTAAATCTACATTAGACTCAAAACCTGCCTGTATATTTTCAAAATAAAATGTTGAAGAATATATTTTTGTTTTATCTGTACTTTCTTCTAATTTAATAACTCTAACTTCTTTTTCATTTTCAACTTCTGTTGAAGCTTCAACAAAAGCTTTGATACATTCGTTAGAGTGTGTAGTCGCAAAAAGCTGCACATCCAACTCTTTACATATTTTAAAGAGATTTATAAAAAAATCCTTTTGTCTTGAATGATGAATTCCTATTTCAATTTCATCAATCATTATTCTTTTACCTTTTAGTGATAAAGCTTTAAGAACCACGTAAAAAATACGCTTAAAGCCATCACCTAAGTAATTTAAGGGTATAAATTCATCTTTATCTTCAAAAGTGAATATAAAAGTATTTGGAATAGTCTTATATTCAACTTTATATTCAACATTCTGAACACTAGGAAAAATAACCTTCAATGTTTGTAATAAACTCTCTTTTTCTTTTTTTGTTGAAAGTCTATTATAAAGACTTAACACATCCAATTCTTTATTTGAAAAAGATACCATAGGATAGTTAAACTTTTCATTTATATTCAAAAAGAAATTCTCCCCAAAACTCAATTCAATTAATTCACTATTTTTTTTATTGCATTTAGCTCTTTGCTTAAAAAAATAATATCTAATTCTTTCGAGAATAAAACTTTTTTATCATTTAAATGTAAAACTATCTTTTCTTTGTGATTCTTAGAAAAATGACTAGAGATGTCAATGATATATTTACTTTCATTGACAAGACTATTTACATTTATTAATTTTCTTTCAATTAAAGCAAATAAAAAGTACTCTAAATTTGTTGTATAAAATAAACCTGAGAGAAAATCATCATCAATTCTAACTTCAACTAACAACGCCTCCAACAAGCACGTTTTTCCAACATTATTATCACCCACAATCAAATTGAATTGTCCAATGTTTTTAACCTCAAGAGCATCGAATTTCTTGAAGTTTTCTACTTTGAAATATGTCAAATGATTGTTGCTCACTTTTTATTTATCTAATAGTTGTACTTTACCTGCTTTACAATCGTCGATAAGCTGGTCAATTTTTTCTTTAGTTAAATGTTCGTGATAAAAATCTCCTAACTGTAACATAGGAGCATAACCACAAGCGCCTAAACATTCTACACCACGCACTTCAAATAATCCGTCTGGAGTAGTTTCGCCTATTTTTACACCTAACTTTTCGCAAGTGTAATCCATTAAATTTTCTACACCACGAGTCGCGCAACAAGAGGTTTGACAAAATTCAAACATATATTTACCAATAGGTCTTCTGTTGAACATGGTATAGAAAGAAACCACTTCGTAAACTTCCACGGGTTTGATTCCTAAAATCTCTGCTACTTTGTCTTGCAATGCATAAGCTTAACCAATGGTCGTGTGCATCTTGTACTTCATGTAGTACTGGAATTAATGCAGATTTACGTTTGTCCTCTGGATAATGACTGATTAACTCATTAATGCGAGTCATTAGCTCAGGTGTAATATTTATTTCTTGTTTATAATGGGTATAATCGTGTTTTTCCATAGCATTAAGCGTCTAATTCTCCAGCAATAACATTCAAACTTGATAAAGTAGCAATAGCATCTGATAGATTTTGCCCTTTAACCATTTCGATATAAGCTTGGTAATATATAAAACAAGGTCTTCTAAAGTGTAAACGATACGGTGTACGGCTACCATCAGTAACTAAGTAAAAACCTAACTCACCGTTTCCACCTTCTACTGGGTGATATACTTCCGTTAGAGGAACTGGTACTTCGCCCATTACTATTTTGAAATGCCAGATTAGCGATTCCATCGTAGTATATACATCTTCTTTTGGAGGTAAGTAATATTCAGGAACATCAGCATGGTAAGGCCCTTCAGGCATTTTAGCTAATGCTTGCTTGATGATGCTGATACTTTCCCAAACTTCTGCATTACGCACACAAAAACGGTCGTACGTATCTCCTGATTTTCCAACTGGAATATTGAATTCGAAATCTTCGTAAGACGAATAGGGTTGTGCTACACGCACGTCATAATCGATACCTGCGGCACGTAAATTTGGTCCAGTAAATCCGTAGCTCATGGCTTTTTCAGCAGAGATAGGTCCCACATTGATGGTTCTATCCATAAAGATACGGTTACGGTTTAAAAGACTTTCAAACTCTGCCCAAACGGCTGGAAAATCCGCTAAGAAAGCGTCGATTTTTTTCCAAACTTCCGCAGACCAATCTCTTTCAAAACCACCAATACGTCCCATATTGGTTGTTAAACGAGCACCACAAATTTCTTCATAGATTTCGTAGATTCTTTCACGGTATTCAAATACGTAGAAGAAACCTGTCATGGCACCAGTATCTACTCCTAAAATCGAGTTACAAATAATGTGGTCAGCAATACGAGCAAGCTCCATTACAATCACACGCATGTATTGTACTCTTTTAGGAACATCTATCCCTAAAGCTTTTTCAACCGTCATCCACCATCCCATATTATTGATAGGCGACGAACAATAGTTCATACGGTCAGTCAATACATTAATTTGGTAAAACGGGCGGTTTTCTGCAATTTTTTCAAAAGCTCTATGAATGTATCCTACAGTACCTTCCCCATCAATAATTCTTTCCCCATCCATCAATAAGATGTTTTGAAAAATACCGTGGGTAGCAGGGTGTGTTGGACCTAGGTTTAATATGGCTAGTTCGCTACCATCTTCGTTTCTTCTTTGTTCGATGATGCTAGCGTAACGCTCTTCTGGTTTTAATAATAACTCTGACATTGATTTTCAGTTTTATTAACAATTATGAGTAGTTCTTCCAAAGAAACGGTCGTCTTTATCCGTACGTCCACCATCTTCAAGTGGGAATTCCTTACGCATAGGGAATACGGTCATTTCGTCCATATTCAATATACGTTTTAATTGAGGATGTCCTTTGAAAGTGATTCCGTAGAAATCGAAGGTTTCGCGTTCTTGCCAGTTAGCTCCTAAGAATAAAGAAGTAACCGAGTCAATTTCTGGATTGTCGATAGGAAGAAAACATTTGATGCGGATGCGAACACCATCAATCCAGTTGTGCATGTGATACACAACACCTAGTTGACGATTAGCTTCATATTCTGGGTAATGTACCCCACACACATCGGTTAAAAAGTTGAAACGCAAGGTAGCGTCTTCTTTTAAGAATTTCATGACTTCAAGGATAGCATCAGAAGCTACTTCGAAAGTCAAAATATCATGAAGTTGAACAAATTCAGATACTTTTAATCCAAATTGGTCAATTAATTTTTGTTGAATAACAGCGTTCTCTAATGCCATATTATTTGATGTTATAAGAACCTAATAATTCTTTGTATTCGTCAGAACTACGACGGCGAACCGATTCATTTTTCACAATTTCTTGCAAACGCATAATTCCGTCTAAAATTTGTTCTGGTCTTGGCGGGCATCCTGGCACATATACATCTACAGGAATTACTTTATCAATACCTTGTAAAACAGAATACGTATCAAAAACGCCACCCGAAGAGGCACAAGCACCTACGGCAATAACCCATTTTGGTTCTGACATTTGCTCATATACTTGACGTAAAATAGGTGCCATTTTTTTAGAAATAGTTCCCATTACTAAAAGCATATCCGCTTGACGAGGCGAGAAACTCATACGTTCCATACCGAAACGCGCCACGTCATAATGTGCTCCTGCTGTTGCCATGAATTCGATACCACAACAAGAAGTCGCAAAGGGTAAAGGCCACATCGAATTTGCACGAGCTAAACCTACCACATCGCTTAATTTGGTAGCAAAAAAACCTTCCCCAGCATAACCATCTGGAGGAGCTACTGTTTTATATTTTGAAGAATCACTCATTTCAAATTATTTTGAATTTTGAATTTTGAATTTTGAATTATTCATTTATAATTTAAAATTCATCATTTAAAATAAATTTTTTATTCCCACTCCAATCCTTTTTTCTTAATTACGTAGTAAAAACCTACGACTAAAAGAAACATGAAAATTCCCATTTTCAATAATCCTTCCATGCCCATTTCGCGGAAATTTACCGCCCAAGGATACATAAAAATAACCTCGACATCAAATAAAACGAAGAGAATAGCTACTAAGAAATATTTTACAGAAAAGGGAATACGGGCATTACCTATTGATTCAATACCACATTCGAAATTTTTATCTTTATTGGCTGAATGACGCTTAGGACCTAATAAACTAGAGATAAAGATTGTAGCTCCTACAAATCCAACAGCTAGTCCTACTTGCATTAGAATAGGTATAAAATCCAGTTGATTCGATTGCATAATTATGATAATTAATCCAAGCTACAAAGATAATGGCATAGGACGAAATATCAATTTTTGTAGAAGAAAATCGACTAAATAATCGTTATTTTTATTCATTCTAAACAACTATTAAAGGCAAAAAAAAACGCCTAGAAATCTAAGCGTTTTTTATTAATCTTCTACAGGATTTCCAGTATCATCTAAAAACCTATATTCTAAGTACGTGTATGCGTCACGCGGTATAATTTTAACCCATTTTTTATGTTCAAAAAACCATTTTGAACGTATTGATGGAAAACCTTTTGTAAGGTAAGCAGCAATAAACGGGTGCACGTGCAAACGCACCTTTTTATACTTCTTAATAATTCTTTCCAACTCAGAAGTTATTTTATCTATAATAACAATAGGAGCTTCAATTTCTCCTTTTTCATTATTTGGATCTTCTTCTCGAGTTTTAATATTCACCTCTGGTCGAACACGCTGTCGCGTTATCTGCACGAGACCAAATTTACTTGGAGGTAAGATTTTATGTTTTGCTTTATCGTCACTCATTTCCTCTTTTAGGAAATCAAACAATACTTTTCGATTGTCTGGATTTTGCATATCAATAAAATCGACTACAATAATCCCCCCATATCTCTCAAACGCAATTGTCGCGCAACTTCTGCTGCTGCTATAAGATTGACTTCAAGAGCGGTATCTTCTTGAGAGGTTGCTTTATTTGAACGATTTCCACTATTTACATCAATAACGTGCATAGCTTCTGTATGTTCAATAATCAGATAAGCCCCTTTACTCATGGAAACTGTTTTACCAAAAGAAGTTTTAATTTGACGTTCGATCCCATATTTTTCAAAAAGAGGAATTTCTTTTGAATTATAGAGTTTAACGATTGATTCTTTTCCTGGAGCTATTTCTTGTAAATACTCCTTAGTTTCCTGCAACAACTGTTCATCATCTGTTAATATTGAGGTAAAAGTATCATTAAATACATCTCTTAAAATAGAGGAAGCTCTATTTAATTCACCTAATACTCTAGAAGGATGGTGAGCCGTTGGGATTCGTTTACACATTGCAGACCATTTGTCTAGCAAATTTTGTAAATCTTTGTCAATTTCGGCTACTTTTTTGCCCTCGGCTACTGTACGAACAATAACCCCAAAGCCTTTTGGCTTGATGGATAGAACCAAACGTTTTAATCGTTCTTTTTCTTCTTTTGAGTGTATTTTTTGCGAAACAGATACTCTTTCGGAAAAAGGCACTAAAACAATATACCTACCTGCTAAGGATAACTCAGAACTAATTCGTGGTCCTTTGGTAGATATTGGTTCTTTTACAACTTGAACTAAAATTGATTGATTAGCATTTAACACATCTGTTATAATACCATTTTTATCTATTTCAGGTTCAAACTGAAACGTTTTTAGGAAAAAATCGTTGAATTTACCTGTGCATACTTGTTTAATAAATTTCAATTGAGAAGATAAATTAGGCCCTAAATCGTGATAATGTAGAAAAGCATCTTTATCAAAACCTAAATTAACAAACGCAGCATTTAGACCTGCCACTGGTTTTCTAATTTTTGCAATATAGATATCCCCTACCTGAAATGCACCTGAACTATCTTCATCTTTATGTAATTCTATTAGTTTTCCATCTTTTAATAAGGCAAAATCTACAGCACTTTCACTTGATCTAATAATTAGTTCTTTATTCACGGCGTAAATTTTTATCCCAACTTTTTGGCAATATATAATAGGAAAATCACCTATTATCTACCGCTAATTGTAAGGATGGATTAAACATTTCTTTTACAGGCAATGAACCCGCAGGATTTAAGATTTTTAAAATTCATGTATTCTTTTTAAGATGTTCCTAAATTTAAAAATCATAAATCTCATTTTCAATGAACGTTTAAAAAGAAAAAAGTAGTTTAAGAACTACTTTTTCTTTTTATGACGATTAGCTCTCGCTCTTTTTTTACGTTTGTGAGTCGCTACCTTATGTCTTTTTCTTTTCTTACCACTTGGCATAACTTTGTTGGTTTTATGTTAATAATTATTTCGATTCTTCTAATATTTCTACGTTAACTTTTTCTTTCACTCCTTCAACAAATACTTTTGCAGGTTTAAAAGCGGGTATATTATGAGCTGGAATTTTAATAGTTGTATTTTTTGAAATATTTCTACCTGTTTTTTCAGCTCTTGTTTTAATAATAAAACTTCCAAAACCTCTCAAATAAACATTATCACCTGTTTCTAACGAATTTTTAACTTCGTCCATAAAAGACTCTACTGTAGCCTGAACATCTCCTTTTTCTAAGCCTAATTTATCAGCAATTTTAGCTACGATATCTGCTTTTGTCATTTTATATAATAATTAAGTTTATTGCATTTTTTTGAGTGTGCAAATATAGGAATAAAAAAAGAATAATTCAAGTATAATTGATTAAAATTTAATCACATAAAGAATTATTTTTGCGCACCAATTTAAGAGCATGAATTTTAGTGATACAATTATAGCTTGGTATCAATACCACAAGAGAGATCTTCCTTGGCGCAGAACAACAGACCCTTATTTGATTTGGTTATCTGAAATAATATTACAACAAACCCGTGTAATCCAAGGACTTCCCTACTACCAAGCCTTTATAAAACAATACCCAAAAATCCAGGATTTAGCAAAAGCAGAAGAGCAGGAAGTACTTAAATTATGGCAAGGATTAGGTTATTATTCTAGGGCTCGAAATCTTCATACTACAGCTAAATTTTTAACGGAACATAAAAAGGGAATTTTCCCAAATAATTATAAGGATCTTCAAAAATTAAAAGGAATTGGAGAATATACAGCTGCCGCTATTGCTTCTTTTTCATTTAATGAATGTGTTCCTGTAATAGATGGCAATGTATATCGGGTTATAGCTCGTTATTTTGGATTAGATCTTGATATTAGTTTACCTAAAACTAAACAAGCGTTTTTTAATTTAGCTTCAGAGGTCATTAACCCCAATAAACCTGCTGAATTTAATCAAGCTATTATGGAGTTTGGTGCTTTACAATGTACGCCTCAAAATCCAAATTGTGCTATTTGTCCCTTGCAAAGTAGTTGCTACGCATTGGGTACGAATAATGTTGCTAATCTTCCTATTAAAACAAAGAAAAACAAAACAACTGATCGACATTTTCATTACTTATTGGTAATTGACAAGAATCAAAAGGCTTTATACCAACAAAGAATTAAAAAGGATATATGGCTAAATCTATATGAATTACCTTTAATTGAAGTTTCTAAAAAGGAAAAGACGAGTATTATACAAGACAAAATATTAGAGCAATATTCTAATATTAAAACAATTACTCTTTTAAAACATGAACAGATAAATCACAAGCTGTCTCATCAAAATTTAAATATTAATTTTTGGAAAATAGAACTCGATCAGGAGCATGAAATAGGCTTAATATATAATGAATTAAAAAAGCTACCTACTCCTATTGTTATTCATAATTTTTTAGAAAGAACTCTATATTGAAATTTTAACTATATTTGATACTATTAAATATAAGCCATTATGAACGGAACGTTAAATAAAGTAATGCTCATTGGGCATTTAGGAGATGAAGTAAAAATGCACTATTTTGATGGGGGAAACTGTATTGGTAGATTTCCTTTAGCTACAAACGATATATATATTAATAAAACTACTGGAGAAAAAATAACTTCTACAGAGTGGCATAATGTTGTCGTTCGAAATAAAGCTGCAGAAATTTGCGAAAAGTACTTAACAAAAGGTGATAAAATATACGTTGAAGGACGCATCAAATCAAGACAATGGCAAGCGGAAGATGGCTCCACAAAATATACTACTGAAATTCAAGTAACTGAATTTACTTTTTTAAATACGAAGAAGGATTCTGAATCATTTAAAAACCCATCAGAAACACCAAAAAGCACTAATTTTGGCCCTCCAACAGAAAACGATTTACCATTTTAAAACAAAATCAGTGTAAAATAATCGTTTGACTTTAGCAAACAATAACGAAAAACAAATCAAAAGGCCAAATCGGCTAAACACACCTCATTATCCCTGAAAACAAACTTTAAATACATGAATAAAAGCATAAAAAGTTTTTTACTAATACTAATCAGTTACTCAAGCATAATCAGTTGTAAAGATGACACTATGCCTAAACCCAAAGCTTATTTAAGTCTAGAATACCCTAATCCTCAATATACTGATTTTAAAAAAGCTTGTGGATATGATTTTAAGTACAATTCACTTAGTAATATAAAGGATCAAGGGCAATGTAATTTTCATATTAACTACCCTAAATTAAGAGCCACAGTCTACCTTAATTATCGTCCCGTACAAAACAACATAGAATCTCTTTTACGAGATGCTCAAAAGTTAACTTATGAGCATGTTGTAAAAGCAGACAATATTACAGAACAACCTTACATTGACTCAGAACATAAAAAATTTGGAATGTTTTATGAAGTAGGAGGAAATGCCGCTTCTCAATCTCAATTTTATGTAACGGATAGCACAAAACATTTTTTAATGGGATCTATCTATTTCTATGCAAAACCTAATTTTGATTCTGTTTTACCAGCTGCTCATTACATCAAAAATGATCTTAAAATATTAATGGAAAGTCTAAAATGGAAGTAAACTAAATCAGACCTTTTTTCAACAAACCAAACTTTAAAGCTAAACTTTTTTATAATAATCTATTTTACCCAAATTACATATTATAAATTTATTCTATAAACACGAATAACTTTGAATCTAAAAAACACTCCTTTTTGTCCTCAATGTAGCAAAATTACATCTGCGGAAAATTTTTCTTGCATTCTGACTTCTTCATCCTTTAGATCTTCATTTCATAGCCCAACGAATAATCTTATACCATTTAAACTTAAAATATACTGGATTAAAAAATAAAGTTCTCGATACGTTTTTTTTCATTTTAAAAACAACTCGAACGGATGGTTGAGTATATAATTGAAATCATCGTTAGTTCGAGCGTGAAGCGCATCGAGAACCAACGATGATTTTTATTGCTTTTGTAAAATAGTGCCTAAATCAAGATACGGTTTGTCACTCTGATGTAAGCAGGAGACTCATAATCAGCATTATGCAATTTCTCCCTTTGGTCGAAATAAAAGATTACGAACTTTTTGAACAGTCTCAAGGTTAAAAAAAATAGTATTATAAGGAAATTTCAAAATTTAAATGGTATTAATTTAAATGGTATTAATTTAAACGCTTAGCTTTATTTTTTTGATATATATCAAAAGATTTCATTTTTTTTAGTCAAACCTTTGTAACGTAAATCAAATGAAAAAAATGAAACATCAGAAAAAAATCATTTCTGCGTTGCTTTTAGTAATTCCTCTCATGCTTAGTGCTCAAACAGCTCCAAGTCTTGAGACTTTAATTAACGAAGCTTTAAAAAGAGACGCATCAATAAAAAATCAACTTTTAGAATCCAAAACAATCACTTTAAACCAGCAAAAGCTTAAAGATTTATTCTTACCTAAAGTTGATATATCGGGAAAAGCTGGATATCTTGACATAACTAGCATATCACATTCTAAAGCAATTGAAATTGCACCTATAAACCCTATCTTTCCAGGAATAACAGTTCCTGGAAGGAGCACTAGACAACAACTTTAATTTATCAGGAATTGAAGGAGCTGCAAAAATTGATGCAAAAGTTCTCGTTTATTCAGGTGGAAAAATAAAACATCTCAAACAAGCTCTTGAGGAAAAAAACAAAGCAACATTGGTTCTTAATGAAAAAAATAAAGATGAGATCGTTACTCAAATCATACAATCTTATGACCAATTTGCTTTACTAATAGAATCAAAAAAAGTTTTGAATGAAGGTTTAAAAAGATTAGCAGCTAATAAAAAGCTAGCAGAAAAAGCATTGGGCTATGGCCTTATAACTAGATATGATTATCAAAAAATAGATTTAGCAGAAGCAACACTCAACTCAAAAATAGTCGAATACGAAGGAAAAAAAGAATTATTGACAACACAATTACATATTTTAACTGGAATAGAAACTGAAAAAATTGCTTTAATAGAACCCTCTCTACAAAAAATAAATCATACAATTTCAGATAATAGCATTAATAATCGAGCTGAACTAAAAGCTTTAGATCACGGAATGAAAGCTTTAGATTATAAAATAAAAGCTGATAAAACTTGGTGGATTCCAAAAGTTCAAGCTGGAACATCTTTATCTTACCTAGGATTTTATAACGGTCATTTATCTTCATCAAAAAATTTGATTCCTAATATCCCTAACAGCAAGTTAAATTCAGACTTAACCAACAAACATCTTTTTCCTATATTTCGAATTGATTTAGGTTTTAAATGGGAAATTTTTGATGGTAATGAAAGTAGTCATGAAATAGAAAAAACTAAAATAGAGAAAGAAATTTTAGAGAATAAAAAATCAGATGCTGAGCGAAAATTATCATTAAATCTGGCTAATAACCAAACTCTTTACAACATAGCTAACGCACAAATAAATCTGAAGGCAAAGGCAAAAGAGATTGCTCAAAATGCTTTTGATCAAGCAGAAAAGGAGTTTAAATATGGATTAATAAAATCAAATCAATTAATTGAAGCTGAAAATGATCTACAAATGGCTGAACTAGAATATCAGACATCTATTTTTAATCAAAGAAGGGCTGCAATTGAACTGATGAAATCCACTCAAAGCTTAGACATTCAAAAACTTTAAATTCAAACTTATTATAATGAAAAACGATATTATAAAAACATTAGCTGTAATTAATCTTTTTACACTAGCAGCTTGTAACAATCAAATAAAAGAAAAAGAGGTAGAGGGAAAAACTAAAAAAGAAACGGTATCCTTTGCTCCTAAGGTTACGGGAAGAATCTTAAAAATATATGTTGAGGAAGGACAAATGATTCATGCAGGCGATACGCTAGCTCTCTTAGATGTCCCTGGAAGTTTCTGCAAAAATTGCACAAGCAAAAGGAGCTACAGCGGCAGCGGTTGCGCAAGCTCAAATGGCTAAAAATGGCGCAACATCTGACCAACTAATTCAATTAAGATCTAAACAAAAAGGTCTTTCTGAACAATTTGAATATGCTAAAAAATCATATAATAGAGCACGAAATATGTTTAATGATAGTGTAATGGCTCAACAACAATACGATGAAGTATTTGCAAAATACCAAGGAGCCAAAGCGCAATTAGACGCTGTGAATGCCGAATTACATGATGTTGAAATTGGCACAAGAATTGAAAAAATTAATATGGCTGGAAGGACAAGCGTCTCAAGCAAAGGGAGCTTTACAAGAAGCTAACGTGGTCTATTCTGAACGTTATATTATAGCCACTAATGATATGGAAATAGAAACTATTTCTCTTAATGTAGGAGAACTAGCAACTGCTGGATACCCTTTATTTAATGGTTATATTCCGAACTCTACTTTTTTCCGTTTTACCATACCAGAGAGTAAAATTTCTCAATATAAAAAAGGGATGAAAATAAACATAGCATCTACCTATAGTAACCAAGAATTTACAGGGAATATAGTAGCAATAAAGCAATTAGCTAAATATGCTGATATTACTACTGCTTATCCAGATTATGAACCAGGGGAAGCTGTATATGAAATAAAAGTTATACCTACAGATAGAGTAAAACTGAACAACTTATTGGTCAACTCAAGAGTTATTTTAAAATAATCTTAACATAAAAAACATGACACAGTTAAGATATTTATTAAAAAGAGAGTTTCGATTGTTTGTAACGAACCGAACAATACTTTCTGTATTTTTATTGGCCCCATTATTTACGCATTATTATTAGGTTTTACCTATCAAAAAGGAAAAATTACAGATATTCCTATAATAGTGATCAATCAGGATCAATCTCCTATGTCAAACCAAGTAATTGAAATGCTTGAAGACAACAAGACTGTTAAGGTTTTGAATTATGTAAATGAGCCTTTTAATTTAAAGGAGGAAATAATAAAAACACAAGCAAGTGCAGCTATCATTATACCTAAACGATTTGAGGCTAATATTCTTCAAAAAAAATACCCTGAAATAAATGTGTATTTTAACAATTCTAATGTTCTAACGTCTAATTTTGCTTCAAAAGCCATTCAGTTAACATTAGGAACATTCTCTGCTGGTGCAGAAATCAAGTCATTTCAAAAAAAAGGAATGAATTTTAACCAAGCTAAGGAAAATATAGAGTCTTTTAAAACTAATTATATCTCATTATTTAATACCACAGGAAATTACCTTCTTTTTATGTGGCCTGCTATAATGGCTGTTGTATTACAACAAGTAATTCTTTTAGCCATGGCAGTTACTTTTTCGGAAGAATTTAAAAGAGAATCCTTTATAAGAGATTTTACTGGGAAACATAAATATCCTATTTTGATAATGTTTATTAAGTGCTTACCTGTTTGGTTATTTTCATATTTAAATATTTTTGTTTTTTATTTATGTGCTTTATATTTTAGAATACCTATTCCTGATAGCTTTATAAATTTCTTTTTACTAACAAGCGCATTTATAATTGCTACAACTAATTTAGGTGTTTTTTTCAGTATCTTAATACCAGATGCTCTTAAGGCAACTCAAGTTTTAATGGTAATTGCATCTCCTGCTTTCATCATTAGTGGTTTTACTTGGCCTAGTAATGCTATGCCTGTATTTATAGAAAATTTTAGCAAAATAATTCCTTTAACTCCTTACCTAGAAGCAATGAAAATTATGGTGATAGAAAAAGGACCTAATTATTTAACTTTAAAATTTTTCTGGCATTTATTTATTTTGGGTTTAGTATTTTTTCTTTTGGGGTGGGTTGTTTTAAGAATAAAAATCAAAAAAGTTTTCAAAGACCTCAACATTTCGTAAGATTTTCTCCTCTTAACACAAATTCTATCAAAATTAAACAGTAAAGGCGTTTCAAAGTATCGGAACGTCTTTTTTTTATATTTTTGTAAAAACGCTGTAAATATGGATTTGATTGAAGAGCTAAAGAAACATATAAAATTTGACAATGAGATTGAACGTATTTTAAGAGAGGAATGCAAGACTAAAACCTTTAAAAAAGGAGATATATTGAGTCAGCACAATCAATTCAATCATACCGTTTTTTTTGTTAACGAAGGCTTAATAAGAATGTTCTATTTTGAAAACGGCAAAGACATTACTACAAACTTTTATGCGGAAGGAAAAATAACAGCCAATATTGATACTCTTTTTGAAAATAAACCTACTCGTTATAATATAGAGGCTTTAGAGAATTCCGTTATCACGACTTGCAATTATGAAAAATTAGAAGAATTATGTATGAACTCTCTAACAGCGGCTAATTTTAGTCGATATATTTTAGGTAAATTTATGCTTCAAATGTCCAAAAGAATTTCTTCTTTACAATATATGAGTGCTAAAGAAAAATACATACAACTTTTAGACGAGAATAAAGATATTATTCAGAGGGTTCCTCTAGGTATGATTGCTTCTTTTTTAGGCATATCACAAGAAACTTTAAGTCGAATAAGAAGCAACATTTAATTTATTCAAGCTTCTGAATTATTTATTTCCTAGCTTAAAATTAAATCATTTTGTTTTTCTTCTAGCCTTAAAGTTTCCGTGAATTTTTTTACACATTATCACTTGCGTACCATTCTGCAAAAGAGCTTTCCGTTTCTTGTAATCGCAACGAATGTAACTTTATTTGATCAGGTAAATGTTTTGAAATTTTAGCAGCAAAATCAATCACCATATTTTCACTGGTGGGCTGATAATCCACCAATATAACATGATGTCCTCTTTGTTTTAATTCATTTGCTAACTCTATATGCGGTGTAGTCGCATTAAAAAACTGTGGCATGATCAAAAAGATCTACAATTTCTTCTTTTACAATTTTCTTTAAATCCGAAAAATCAATAACCATTCCATATTTTACGTTTCCTTTATCTGTTATAGGGCTTCCTATAACGGTTACTGAAAGTTTATAACTATGGCCATGTACATTTTTACACTTACCGTCATACCCGTAAAGAGCATGTCCTGTTTCAAAATTAAACTGTTTAGTAATTCTAATTTTACTCATAATAAAAATAAAAAACAAAGGTATAAAAAAAGCGTTCGCTATACGAACGCTTTGATTTTTTTATTGTTCTATTAAGACTATGCTTCAAAAGGAACTACAGAAACATAAGACTTGTTGTCTTTCTTTTTCTGGAATGCTACAACACCGTCAACTTTAGCGTGTAAAGTATGATCTTTACCCATATAAACGTTTTCACCAGCATTGTGTTTTGAACCTCTTTGTCTTACAATGATGTTACCTGCAATAGCAGCTTGACCACCAAAAATCTTAACGCCTAAACGTTTCGATTCTGATTCTCTACCATTCTTAGAACTACCGACACCTTTCTTGTGAGCCATGATGTAATGGTTTTAAAAGTTAATATTATTCGTTAGTATCTTCTTTTTAGCTTTAGTAGCTCTTTTTTTAGGAGCTGCTGCCTCTTCAGTAGCTACTTCTGCTTTAGGAGCTGCTTCTTTTTAGGAGTTGCTTTTTTTTGCACCACTAGCAGATATACCTTCTACTAAAATTTGAGTAAGATACTGTCTGTGACCATTTCTTTTTTGTAACCTTTTCTTCTTTTCTTTTTGAAAACGATTACTTTGTCACCTTTTAAGTGTTGTAATACTTTTGCCTCTACTGGAAGCTCCTTCTATAGCTGGGGCGCCTAGAGTTACGTTTCCGTTATCATCTAATAAAAGAACTTTGTCAAAAGTAACTTTTGAACCTTCTTCATTAGCTAGACGGTGTACGAATACTTTTTGGTCTTTGCTTACTTTAAATTGTTGCCCTGCTATCTCTACGATTGCGTACATAACAATAATGTTTATTAATTTTTCAAGGTTGCAAATATACAATTTCTTTCGAAATCAACAACTTATCATTTAAAAAATTATTAATATCTACAAAAAATATTAATCCCTTTTATCACAATGATTTAAAATGTATTTTTGGTATCAATTACAAACTATTCTATAGTATTACCTTATTTAAAACGTCCTTATGCGCACACCTGATATATCACCTCTAGGAGGATCGCTTCCAGAACACTCCATTAAAATTTACAGTCTATACTTTAGAAAACGGATTAGAGGTTGTTTTATATCCTGACCACAATATACCTGTAGCAGTAACCTCTATCATGTATCATGTAGGCTCAAAAGATGATCCAGAAAACAGGAGAGGATTTGCTCATTTCTTTGAGCACCTTCTTTTTGAGGGCACTCAAAACATACCAAGAGGAGAATGGTTTAAGCTAGTTTCAACTAATGGAGGCACTAATAATGCTAACACTAGTGATGATAGAACTTATTATTACGAAGTTTTTCCTTCACATCAGCTAGAACTTGCAATATGGATGGAAGCTGAACGTTTGAGACACGCTATAATTAACCAAATAGGTATTGACACACAAAAAGAAGTAGTAAAAGAAGAAAAAAAATGCGCTATGACAATCGTCCTTATGGTCATTTATTAGCTGAAGTTAAAAAACATCTTTTCCCTTCACATCCTTATAGAAATACCACCATTGGAGAAGTCGAAGATATTGATGCTTCCACTCTAATCGAATTTAAAAATTTTTACAAAAAATTTTACATCCCTAATAATGCTGTTCTAGTAATAGCAGGTAATTTTGAAATCGAGCAAACAAAAAATTGGATTCAAAAATATTTTGGATCTATTTCCTCTGGTTCTAAAATTGAACGAAAAAAAATATTAGAACTTCCCATTAGCGATACAATTATTGCAGAATATGAAGATCCTAACATACAAATACCTATGTTAGTTCTTGCCTATCGCACACCTTCTATGAAAGACAAAGATTCAAGAATATTAGACTTTATTTCTAGTTATTTCAGCGATGGACAAAGTTCTAAACTTTATAAAAAATTAGTCGATGAAAAAAAAATGGCTCTTCAAGTTGGTGCTTTTAATATTTCCTTAGAAGATTATGGTTTATACATTATTTATGCACTTCCTATGACTGGAATTGATTTAAATGATTTAAAGAAAGAAATTGATGAAGAAATTCTACAATTACAAAAAGCCCCTATTTCTAATCATGACTTTTTAAAATTAAAAAATAAATATCAGAATCATTTGATTGATAACAAAACGAGTTTAGAAACTATTGCACATGATTTAGCTACTTTCCATCTATTGTACAAGGATATTCATTTAATTAACACCGAATTTGATTTACTAAATAGCATTAATCAAAATGAAATTCAATTAGTTAGTCAATTTTATCTAAATCCTCATCAACGTTTAGAATTAGTATACAAGCCTAAAAATATATTATGAATTTAAATCTAAATACTCCCCCTACTACAGGTAAACTTCCTGAATTATATTTTCAAGAACCTAACCGTTTTGAACTTTCTAATGGTCTAAAAGTATTAGTCGTTAAAAATCATAAACTCCCTCGTGTTTCAATACATTTACAGATTGACAGACCTCTTTTTATTGAAGGAAACAAAAAAGGAGTGGATGCACTTACCTCCTCTTTATTAGGAAAAGGATCTACTAAAATATCAAAAGAAGATTTTTATGAAGAAACAGACTTATTAGGGCTGGAATTTTATTTACATTCTACTGGAGGTAAAGCCATTGGTTTATCAAAATATGCTGGTCGAATGATAGAACTCTTTGCACAAGGTGTTTTATTTCCTAATTTCACGCAAGATGAATTAGAAAAAGAACGTTTGAAAATGATAGAGGCATTAAGATCAAACGAAAAAAATGTTCAAAACATACTAAATAGAATTGAGAACGCACTAATCTTTGGATCTTCTCATCCAAAAGGTGAATTTATTACAGAAAACACATTAAAAAACATAACACTTAATGACATACAAAACAATTACAGTAACTATTTTACTCCTCAAAATGCCTATTTAGTGATTATAGGTGATATACAATTTGAACTTGTAAAAGAAAAGGTTATATCTGAATTTTCTACATGGTCTAAAAACAATTTCCCTATACACAACATACCCTCTCCCCCAACAATTGACAGAACAGAAATTAATTGGGTTGATCTACCAAATGCTGTTCAAACCGAAATTAGCATAGTAAATACGGTTCATTTGCCCATGAATAGTGCTGATTATTTTCCTACCTTAATGGCTAATCAAATTTTAGGAGGTGGTGCTGACGGTCGTTTGTTTTTAAATTTAAGAGAAGATAAAGGATGGACTTATGGAGCCTATTCCTCTATATCAGGAAGTAAAACTGTTACAAAATTCAAAATTTCAACACAAGTTCGTAATGAAATTGTAATTAATGCTATTGATGAAATAGTAAAAGAAATTCAAAAATTACGCAATGAATTAGTTAATGAAATGGAGTTAGCATTGGTTAAATCTAAATATATTGGTCATTTCATTATGCAATCTCAAAAGCCAGAATCTGTGGCTCGTTACGCTCTTAATCGCGAAATTCAAAATCTTTCTAATGATTTTTATCAAAATTATATCCAGCAAATTGATGCTGTACAACCAGAAGATATTATGCGAGTAGCTCAAAAATATTTCCAAGCGGATCATTGCTTGATTATCATTGTAGGCAATGGAAATCATATAGAAAAACAACTTCTTCAAAGTAAATATAGTGTAAAAAAATTCGACATTGACTGCAACTTTCTAAATCCTTAATATGACCGTTAGAGTTTGTCTTCTTTTATAATCAAAAAACATCTAAAAATATATTGTAAAGTAAAATTATGTGATAGAAATTTATTCTAATAAAACGCACCCTTTTATCTAAATACAACACATTGTATATAGGAAAAAAATTTCGTACATTCTCAGTTTAATACCTAATAGGATTCAAATATGGCTTTTCTTTTATTAATTCTTTAAGATGACCATTTTCATTTTATCACAGAAAAAGTAACTTTGTCTGATTGAAAAAACAAAATCATGATTCTTACTGATACACACACTCATTTATATTCATCTCAATTTTCTGAAGACCGCTCTGAAAGCATTCAAAGAGCCATAAACCTTGGTATTAATCGTTTTTTTATTCCTGCCATTGATTCTAGCTATTTACAAAGAATGTATGATCTAGAAAAAGAATACCCTAAAAATGTTTTTCTAATGATAGGATTACATCCTTGCTATGTAAAACCCGAAAGTTACGAACAAGAATTAGCCTTAATAGAAGAAGAATTAAGCAAAAGAAAATTTTACGCAATAGGCGAAATTGGAATTGATTTATACTGGGATAAATCAACTTTAGAAATTCAAAAAAAAGCCTTTAGACATCAAATTCGATTAGCAAAAAAACACAAACTTCCTATTAACATTCATTGTCGTGATGCGTTTGATGAAGTATTTGAAATATTAGATTTAGAAAAAGGAGAAGGCCTTTCAGGGATTTTCCATTGTTTTACAGGAACTTACGAACAGGCATTAAAAACGATCGGTTATGGTTTAAAATTGGGTATTGGAGGAGTAGCTACCTTTAAAAATGGGCAAATTGATCAGTTTTTAAATCAAATTGATCTTCAACATATAGTATTAGAAACCGATGCACCTTATCTGGCTCCTACACCTTATAGAGGAAAAAGAAATGAAAGTGCTTATATTTCATTAATTGCTCAAAAATTAAGTTCAATTTACAATTGCACTCTTGAAGAAATAGCCTCTATAACAACTCAAAACTCCAAGGAAGTATTTGGTATTTAACATTTTAATAAATAACGAAATATAAAACTGATAATCTATCAGTATTTTAAAATTTCTTTATAGTAAATTGTTTATTTTTTTGTTCATTTGTATTTGAAAATTGTATTTGCAATGCCAAAATTTGATGCAATAAGACCGTATTATGATGCTGAAGTAAATCAAGCATTACGAAATGCGGCAAATCACCCTATAATCAAAGAAATCATGAATTTTGCTTTTCCAAATATCACAGATAGTGTTTGGAAAGAACAATTATTGCGCACACATTCTATTCGTGATTTTCAATGTAACTTTTTATACCAAGCCATTCAAAAAGTAATCGAAAAAAGCTCCGATGGTTTAAGTACTTCTGGATTTGAAAAGTTAGAACCTAACACTTCTTATCTTTTCATGTCTAACCATCGTGATATCATACTTGATACTTCTTTACTTAATATTTCCTTGTTTGATCATGGTCTTGTTATGACAGCCTCAGCAATAGGAGATAATTTAGTTAAAAAGACTTTTTACGTTCTTTATCTCGATTAAATCGTAATTTTATTGTCCAGAGAGGTTTATCTCCTAGAGAACTTTTACAAAGCTCACAGTTATTATCTGAATATATAGAACAATTACTATTACGCGAAAATAGATCTGTTTGGATAGCTCAACGAGAAGGAAGAACTAAAGATGGGCATGACGCGACCCATAGTGGTGTTTTTAAAAATGCTGGCAATGGCAGCTGGCGAACGAAACATTTTAGATTATTTCAAACAGATTAAGATCGTTCCTGTTTCTATTTCTTACGAATATGATCCTACTGATGCGCTAAAGATGCCACAACTAATGGCAGAAGCTAATAACGAAATATATCAAAAAAGTTCTAATGAAGATTTTAATAATATCCTAAGAGGAATCATAGGGCAAAAAAAACGCATTCATATTCACATAGGTGAAATACTGGATTCTGAATTAGATCGTATTCAATTTGAAAATTCAAACAGTAATAAACAAATTCAAGAAGTAGTCAAAGCTATAGATGACTCTATTCTCCAATCCTATCATTTATGGCCTACAAATTATATTGCTTATGATTTACTTTTTAAATCAAAACAATTTGAATCTAAATATACCCAGCAGGAAAAATCTCTTTTCGAAAGAAGATTAGAAATGCGAATTGATAGCAAAAATCAAAAAATAATGGAAAGCTTTTTGGCTATGTATGCTAATCCTGTTGTTAACAAATTAAAGTATGGGTATAATATCTAAATCTAACATATTACTAATCTACACTGGAGGCACTATTGGTATGGTAAAAGATACCGAAACGGGTGCTTTAAAAGCCTTTAACTTCAATAAATTACTAAAAAATATACCTGAGTTAAAATTATTAGATTGTAATATAGCTACTATTTCTTTTGAAGAGCCAATAGATTCTTCAAATATGAATGTAGAAGGATGGGTAAAAATAGCTCAAATAATAGAAACCCATTATAATCAGTATGAGGGTTTTGTAGTTTTACATGGCTCAGATACTATGTCCTATTCTGCATCTGCTTTAAGTTTTATGCTAGAAAACTTAGAGAAACCTGTAATTTTTACAGGCTCACAATTACCTATAGGTGATTTAAGAACCGATGCAAAGGAAAATTTAATAACCGCCATTCAAATTGCCTCTTTACAAGAAAAAGGAAGACCTGTTATATCTGAGGTTTGCTTGTATTTTGAATACAAACTCTACAGAGGCAATCGTACTACAAAAATAAGCGCAGAACACTTTAATGCCTTTATTTCACCAAACTTTCCTTTTTGGCTGAATCTGGAGTTCACTTAAAAGTTAATGAAGAATACCTTCTAAAAAAAAACACAAGCAACAAACTACACGTTAACACTCAATTTGATACTCATGTTGCCATCGTAAAGATGTTTCCTGGTATATCAGAATCCGTTATTAATGCTATTTTGTCAATCCCTCACCTCAAAGGTATTGTATTAGAAACCTACGGTTCAGGCAATGCTCCTACTTTGGATTGGTTTATTAACTTATTGGATCAAGCTATACAAAAAGGAATTCATATTGTTAATGTAACCCAATGTTCGGGTGGTAGTGTTAGTATGGGACATTATGAAGTAAGTTCACAATTAAAACAAATAGGCGTAATTTCTGGAAAAGATATAACTACAGAAGCTGCCATAACAAAATTAATGTTTTTATTAGGTCAAAATATTGGATTTTCCATTTTTAAGACTATCTTTGAGACCTCTATTCGAGGTGAAATGGAATAGTAAAACTAGAGAGGTGTCCGAGTGGTTGAAGGAGCAAGCCTGGAAAGTTTGTATGCGGGTAACTGCATCGAGGGTTCGAATCCCTTTCTCTCTACTAAACATGCAAAAATCCCTTATTTTACTAGGCTTTAGAAGAGAAAACAATAAAGCCTTGTGTCAAATTTGAGTCAACAGTTTTACGGTGTTAAAAAATTATTTTTAGTGCTGTAAAAAAAAATGGAAAAATTTGAAAACTCAATAAATCAAGTAAAGGTTACGGCTTTTATAGACTACAAACCTGCCGAACTAAAAGCAAACAAAGAATGGATTATTGTTTATTACTCTAAAAATCCCACTAATAAGAAACTTGAACGTCAAAGAGTAAGAGTACCTATTTTAAAAAACAAAAACGAACGCTTACGTCATGCTAAAAAAATAGTACTCGAAATAAATAAAAAACTAGTCAATGGATGGTCTCCCTATTTAGAAGAAACAGGAAAGAATTATAAAAGTTTTGGGCAAGCTATTCTTGAATTTTTAAAGGGAATTGACAAACAAGTTGCAGACTCGGTTTTAAGACCCGATACAAAAAACTATTTCTCTCTGCTAATTAATTTTCAATATTTTAATTGGTTTACTAAAATTGTATTACCATTTGTAGCAAATCCCTAAAACAAAGTATTTTTAAATTAATCTTTGTACCACTTACCAGGAAAAACTTTAAAAGTATTAAATAATCCAAAAACCAAAAAAGACTTAATACAAGGGATTGTTTTACTAACGCAAAAGTTTTAGGCATCTTCGCAAACTATAAACGCTATAATAAGGTAAGAAGAAAACTTATAATTTAATTATTAAAGGAAAATATTCCTCATTCCCATCTTTTAAATATTATATTTAACTAAAACAACAAACAAATTCTATAGATTTTGAGTATTAAAAAAATTCTATCATGATCTAGATTTTAAGAATTTATAGCCCTTTTTATTTTCATACATTCTATTTCTGTATACATTCAATAAAAACGAACAAGGTTACCCTTTTATAGGGTAACCTTGTTGTATTATTCTAAATTTTTATTTAGAATAAGAAAAAAAAACAATTAACTATAATCTAAATAAATCAATTATTCTCCTAAGTAAAATCTTACCTATTAAAGTGTTTTCATTTTAAATTGGCAAACACCTCATTTTGGAGTAAAATCAGTACAAAAATATTATATACAGATTTTAAAAAAATTAACTATTTAAAATTCTTTATATTAGTTTATAACACTATTTCCTTTACCAGTAATCGTAAAATTAACATACGGTGCCGCTTTTCCTCCAATAGTTCCTCTAATTCTAATATTGTCTTGTATTTTTTCTATAGAAGGTCTCGTACTATTATAATTTAACTCTGATTCTGTTATTTCTTTAAAATTAACTAAAACATTATTCGTTCTAGCTGCTTCAACAGGCGCATAGGTACCGAAACTTATTGTTTTATTGTCAAATAAATATGAAATTTGGTTATATGTACCTTTTGAAGTACCATACTGATTAACAGCTAATAAATATCCATATTTTCCTGCTGGAATAGAGGTAGGTGGTAAGTTTGAAAAAGTACTACCAGACCAAGGAGTATAATTTTTTAATACGATTTCTCTATCTGTGTTATTAAATATAATAATCTTAGCACAACTATTATAACCATATTCCGTTTTTAAGTCTTCAACTCTTTTTTGAGCTTCATCAAGCGTTTTTGCTGTATATATAGTTTCTTCACACTCTGAATAGTTTGATATTCCACTAACGTTAATAGTAGCATCAAGGTTTGATTCAATATTAACAGCTGTATATTCTATTGGGTACCCTGGATTTTCTTTAGAAACATCTGCTCCATTCACCACAAAATCTCTTACTTTTTCAAAATTTCCTGCAAATGCTCCAAATGCTGCATCTAATCCACCAGAAGCATTACCTCCTAACTGTTTTGCATATACTTTTGTATTTTGTAATGTAGTAGAATATTTTAATTTTTGATCAACTGTTATAGATGCAGCTGGATTTTTATAAGCAAAATTTAAAGCTTGCTCCATATCAAAAGAACTTTCGTCAGATTCATAAACTAAAGTATATAATCTACCATACGTTACAGACGAGATATAGGCAGCTGGATTTTTCTGTCCTATATATTTATCAAATTCAGATCTCGGATAATCTTTTTTTATCCAACCAAAATCTCCTTGAAGTCCTGGTTTTGCAGATACTGATACGTTAAAGAATTTTTGTTTAAGCGTAACGGCATAATAAGTCTTGTTCTTTTTAAAGCTTAGCCCCAAACTAGCTGACAAACCTACAGAAGGTCCTGTATAACCAACACCTAAAGCTACTTGTAATTGTTTACTGTCATACGTTCTTTGAATTTCAACAGCATAATTAGCAGGAAACTTAGTTCCTGATGTATAATATGAGTTTAATATTTTTTCTAAAGCATCTTGTACTTTACCTGCTGTTGGATTTTCTACCTCTTTACTTGATGATTTTGATTCATTAGATGAAAAAGCATCTACCTTTACCTCAATAGTATTTCTTCCTTTTGGATCAATAGGAATAGATGCCAAGTTTCCTGAAACAATAGTTCCTCCTTGCACAATATTTCCTGGCCACAATAAATGAGTCCCTGCTCCTAATTTTGAAAAATTATCAAATGTTTTATCATAAGTTTCCTCAATCGTTTTACAGCTTGCAGATCCTACTTGATCTGGTGGTGACGAAAGAACTCTTCTACTAATCTGTAATTCTGATTTAGGACCATCATTAATGCTTTCTTGTTTAATATTTTTTCCATCCTTATCTGATTCATTAGCTGCAACATCTTCTTTATTACAACTTAAAACCGACAATTGCATTAATGCGAGCAATGTCCACTTGGCATTTAGTTTTAAAAAATTCATATATTTATTTATTTGTAATTATTCTACCTTATTTTTGTAACGTTTTATTTTTACACAAAGATAACATTTTTGATATAAAACATGTTTTTATAACACAATTAAGCTTTTTTTAACACTTGTTTTCTTTTGATAATAACAAATAGTTTAAAAAATATAAAATGTTATTTATAAATAAAAAAACACAATAAAAACTATTAGTTATAAATAAAACCCTTTCGTTATATAATTGCAATATTACAACTCGTAATTACATTATTTAAACATATACGATATAAAAAACAAATTATTAAATAATTAAAAACAATCATTTAAAGAGTTGAAAATTTAAAAAACACTTATCATGTATTCATAAAAACACAATGTTTAAAAAATTAAACACAAAAGACACTAAAAAACAAATAGTTAACAACTATTTATTAAACTACATTTTCTTCTTTTATAGTCAAAAACACACCTAAAAGAACACAAAAATAAACACATCTAATATTATTATATTTATATATTACTGTAGATAACTTTTAATTTTATTAAAAGTGTTTAAACAAAAAAGGGATAATAGAATTTATAGAATATAACTATAATACAGGAGACTGTCCAAAAAGTTCGCAGACCAAAGGGAGAGAAATCACATAATGTTGATTATGAGACTCCTCCTTACTGGAGTGACAAACTACATGTTGATTTATTACTTTTGAACAGCCTACTTTTTAATATAACTCTTACTTAAATTATAATTTGTAGCACTATTTTATCTAAAGTCTATACAATCGATATACAGTCATTTTAAATTTATAAAGAATAAAGGCAACTAATCTTTTTTTAAATTTTCCTTACTTTATAACATTTGGTCAATAGTAAAACCAAAAAAATATTCTTTTATATGATAAGTCATAAAGAATAACATACTAAAAGAATCTTGTTAAGTATTTTCAGAATTTACATTAATCTAAAATATCAGGACAAAATATTATCATCAAAATTATATCGTATTTTTTTAAAGCTATGAATCATTAATTCTAAAAACAACTTATCAACTAATTCTGAAGAGTCAAAAACAGTCTATATATAACAACTAGAATCAATCAAAAAAGTTCAAATCATTTTCAAATGCAGTACCTATTACAATCATATCAGCACCCGCTTGATACACTTCTTCAACTGCTTCTTTTGATCGAATTCCTCCTCCAACAATGATTGGTATTCTAAGATTTTTTGAGATTTTACGAATCATTTCTAATGGTACTTTTTCTAACGCTCCACTTCCCGCTTCTAAATACATAAGCTTATTACCTAGATATTCACCTGCTTTGGCTGTTTTATAAGCTAAATTAATATCGTTTCTCTCTATAGGTTTTGTTTTACTTACTCGTTCAACAGCTGTTTCTTTCCCTCCATTTATTAAGATGTAACCTGTAGGAATAATTTCTAATCTTGAATTTTCGAGCAAATCTATGGCATTAACATGATGTTCTATTAAATACTCGGGATTACGTCCTGAAAGCAAACTTAAAAACAATACACCATCTGCTTCATGTGAAATTTGCGAAGGGTGTCCTGGAAAAATCAATATAGGTAAGTTACATTCTTTTTTTAATTCTATGATTAATTCATCTATAATCCAATTTTTAACAATACTTCCTCCTATAAAAATATGAGTAGCTGGAGATTCATTAATTTTTCTTACTAGTCTATTAATATTATATAGTTCTATTTTATCTGGATCTATTAAAATAGCTAATAACCTGTGTTTTCTCTTTTTGCATTAAAAATAGACTCATAAACCGTAATTGACATCATTAATTAATTTAACTCTGTAAATTTAATCTTTTTTATTAAAACTAATATTTTACGAATATTACTATTAAATTCTATAGAAGAAGCCACAAAAAACAAGCAATATTTTTCATTAATTTCATTCTCAGGATCTATAAGCACAAACTAACATATAATCCTCTATGGAACAAAAATCAATATCAAAATCTTCAATTAAATTTTTAAAACGCAATTGCGCTTTACAATGATTATCATGTAAGTTAAACATATCTTCAAAAATATGATCAGGAAAACTAATACCTACTTCATTTTTTATTTTAAATATAGATTCTTTTATTCCCCAAATAACAATCGCTTTTTGTATTTGTTCCTTTACTGAAAGATTTTCAATATGCTTCATATCCATATAACGAGGAGCTATGCGAAGAACTTTTCTTTTATCTTCTCTAGATCTATACCTATAGGCTTATTACTTAATCCCAATGCTGAAAATTCACCAGAATGAGAAATACTTACTTCTACCACTGGTTTATTCTTTTCTGATTTAAGTATAGGTTTACCACTAACATCATAACATAAATCATGATCTGTATAACCACAATATTGTAATAGCATTCGAACCCCTAAAAAACTTTTTCGATGATCTTCAGAACCCATTTTTTCAAGTCGAGCAAGAGACTGATTTTTTAACAATACGTTTTCAAATAATTGATTGTAAGTTTCTGTAGTTTTCCAAAGATATATAGTGGTGTCTTCTGAAAAATATATTTCTTTATAAAAAGGCATTTTGAATCTTATTAATTTCTAAAGTTTGTTTAATTCATTTGAAAATAGATAATACAACTTCAAATTTTACTTTTAATAATACCACAGACAAGGGGAAATGGATTTTAAAATATAAAATACATTGATAATTAAATAGTTACAACAAAAAAACAAATATTAATTTGTACAAATCTATTGGCAAATCAAAAACTAATCCGTAGTTTTGCATCCGATTTATAAAATTTAATATTTAAAAACAAATATACTAAATAGATGAGTACTACAACAATTCCGTATGTACCTTATAAGGTTAAAGATATTTCTTTAGCAGAATGGGGAAGAAAAGAGATTCAATTAGCAGAAGCTGAAATGCCTGGTCTAATGGCTATCCGTGCTGAATATGGTCCGAGCCAACCCTTAAAAGGTGCTCGTATTGCAGGTTGCCTACACATGACTATTCAAACAGCTGTATTAATTGAAACTTTAGTAGCTTTAGGTGCTGAAGTAACTTGGTCTTCTTGTAACATTTTCTCTACACAAGATCATGCAGCAGCAGCAATTGCAGCAGCAGGTATTCCAGTATATGCTTGGAAAGGTATGAATGCAGAAGAATTTGACTGGTGTATTGAACAAACTTTATTCTTTGGTGAAGAAAGACAACCATTAAATATGATTCTTGATGATGGTGGTGACTTGACAAACATGGTATTTGATAAATACACTGAATTAGTTAAAGGAATCAAAGGTTTATCAGAAGAAACAACAACAGGTGTTCATCGTTTATACGAAAGAATGAAAAACGGCACGTTATACATGCCTGCTATCAACGTAAATGACTCAGTTACAAAATCGAAATTTGATAACAAATACGGTTGTAAAGAAAGTGCAGTAGACGCTGTGCGTCGTGCTACTGACGTAATGTTAGCAGGTAAAAGAGTTGTGGTTTGTGGTTACGGTGACGTAGGTAAAGGTACAGCAGCTTCTTTCCGCGGTGCTGGTTCTATCGTTACCGTTACCGAAATTGACCCTATTTGTGCTTTACAAGCAGCTATGGATGGTTATGAAGTTAAAAAGTTAGACACTGTTATAGGTAATGCAGATATTGTGATTACTACAACTGGTAATAAAGACATTGTAGTAAGTCGTCATTTTGAAGCTATGAAAGACAAAACTATCGTTTGTAACATTGGTCACTTTGACAATGAAATAGACATGGCATGGTTAAACACTAACCACGGTGCTACAAAACAAGAAGTAAAACCTCAAGTAGATATTTACAACGTAAACGGCAAAGAAATTATCATCTTAGCTGAAGGTCGCTTAGTAAACTTAGGTTGTGCTACAGGTCACCCATCATTTGTAATGAGTAACTCTTTCTCTAACCAAACGTTAGCGCAAATTGAGTTATGGACTAACAGTACAGCATATAAAAACGAGGTATATATGTTACCAAAACATTTAGATGAAAAAGTGGCTGCTTTACATTTAACGAAATTAGGAGTTGAATTAGAAACTTTATCTGAAGAACAAGCTGCTTATATTGGAGTTGAAGTCAAAGGTCCTTTTAAACCTGAATACTATCGCTACTAATAATTCATAAAGTTTTATCAACTTATATTCTGAAGTCTATTTTATTAACTTGTTAAAAAATATAAGATAAACTGCATAAGTATAAAGAGGCTATCCAAAAAGTAATAAATAAACATTATGTGATTTCTCCCTTTGGTCGAAATGGCAAAATTGCGAACTTTTTGGACAGTCTCTTTTTTTAGAATATCTACTATATTTTTACAATTTCCCAACTTTTAGCACCTTCCAGTCTTAATTTTTATTTTGATTTTTTGTTCATAATAAAATTTACACCTGTATTATACCCCCTTTTTTCTAGCAATATAAAAAAGAAATAATAACCGTTTTTATTCAATTATTCTATTTCTTAAAAAAACAGTATTTTTCAAAAATACAACACAATGTTCTTTCCTTTTCCTAATTCATTTTTCATTAGTTTTGCTAGAGAATAATTTATATTTTACTGATTAATTAACTCTAATCTATATTCTTTAAATTATTTTTTTTATAAAATAAAAAAGCCTGTATAAAATATGATTAATGAAATACTTACTCAATACCAAAATATTCCAACTTGGCAAATTACACTAGAAACTATTGCTTTTATCTTTGGAATTTTAAGTGTATGGTTTGCTAAAAAGGAAAATTATTTGGTTTATCCTACTGGAATTATTGCAACTACTATAACTGTTTATATCATGTATAAAGCCAAATATATGGCAGATATGAGTATTAATATTTATTACACCTTTATGAGTATTTACGGTTGGCACAAATGGGTTCAGCCCAACATGAATGAAAACAGTACCTCAAAAATTACAAGAACTAACAATAAAGAAAAGCTAATTGGATTTGTAATGTTCCTATTAACAGCTATTATTTGTATTGGCATTTACAGTATTTTTGAAATCAAAATATATATAAATAATTGGATTGATATTTTTACTACTTGCATTTTTTTTACAGCTATGTGGTTTATGGCGTTAAAAAAAATTGAAAGTTGGAGTTTATGGATTCTTGGAGATTTTCTTATCATCCCCATCCTTTGGTCGCGAGAACTTTATATCTTTGCCCTCCAATATATTATTTTCACAATTTTAGCCATATTGGCCTATTTAGAATGGAAGAAAATCTTAAACAAAGAAAAAGTAACATCCTCAGAATAACCACTTACGGACCAGAAAGCACAGGAAAAACCACATTAGCACGTGATTTAGCTAAACATTTTAACACCACTTGGATAGTAGAATATGCAAGGGATTTTCTTTTAGAAATTCTTGATAAAGAAGGGCGTACTTGTGAAGAAAAAGATTTACTACCTATTGCTATTGGTCAAATTGCTATTGAAAATGAAGCTCTAAAAACAGCTCATAGATTTTTATTCTGCGATACTAATGCACTCGTTACTAAGGTCTATTCGGATATTTATTACAATAAATGTTCTCCTGAATTAGAAGAAGCAGCTAATTTACATCACTACGACCTTTATTTTTTAACAGACAAAGATATACCATGGGAATCTGATGGCTTAAGAGATAGTGCTGAATACAGAGACTCTTCCTTTGAAATATTTAAAAAAAATTTAATTCAATATAAAAAACCTTTTATTTTAATCAGCGGCAACAGAGAAGAACGCTTAAAAAAGGCAATCCAAATTGTAACTGATTTAGAAAAAGCTCTAAATGCAGGATTTACAAGCCATGAATTTATAGAACTCTACAACCAAAACAAAAACATTAATCTAATCATCAAACAAATTTATTCCATAAAAAATGGAATTGTCAAAACAGCACTAGAAACTCCTGCTACAATTGGAAATGGGATTATAAAACTAGACGCACAAGAGCTAGATTATTATATCAATTATTTTGACTCCAATAAAACTGGGAAAACATTGGAAAAATTCATTCCAGCTTCAGGTGCTGCAACTAGAATGTTTAAGTTTTTAAACGATTTTATACTCGATTTTAACTCAGAAGAGGAAACCATAAATGGCTATATTAACAGAACAAACAATACTGCTTTAGAAACATTTATTGCTGGTATTGAAAAATTCCCTTTTTATCACCAAGTTGTCTCCAAACTAGTTCTACAAAATAATCAATACAAAAAGTTATCTACCTCTAGTAAAAATTATTTATTTATTAAAACAATACTAGAGGATCCTGATTTTAATTTTCTTAACAAACCAAAAGCAGTATTACCTTTTCATAAATACGAAGAGAAAATTACCACACCTATTGAAGAACATTTCAAAGAATCAAACCAATACGCTTCCTGTAGCAACGGTAACATCCACTTTACCATCTCAATTGAACATGAAATACTATTTTCTGAATTAATTAAACAATTACCTAATGAATTAAAAGAAAACTTACATATAAGTTTTTCTTATCAAGATCCTTCTACTGATTCCATTGCGTTAACAAAAAATCACAAAATATTAAAAAACGAAAAAGGAAATTTTATATTTCGCCCAGGAGGACATGGTGCTCTACTCTACAATTTAAATCAAAGAGAAGCAGACATCCTTTTCATTAAAAACATTGATAATGTATCTAGAAATCATTCAGAAATTGTAACAAAACACAAAAAAGCCTTAGCTGGTATTCTACTAGAAATCAGCAACAAAAGCCACAACTACCTAAAAGAACTTAACAAAAACAAATACCATAATATTTTAATACAAGAAGTTAAAAACTTTATTCAAAACAAACTTTCTATTATTATTAATCCTGATTTTGATGAGTACAAAGAAGAAAGTCAAATCAAAATTTTAAAACATTTCTTAAACAGACCTATACGTGTATGTGGAATGGTTAAAAACGAGAATGAACCAGGCGGTGGTCCTTTTTGGGTAAAAGATAAAAAAGGAAACTCAACACTACAAATCGTTGAATCCGCACAAATTGATTTAGAAAATGATAAACAAAAATCAATTTTTAAATCTTCCACTCATTTTAATCCCGTGGATCTTGTTTGTTCCATAAAAGATTATCAAGGCAATAAGTTTAATTTATTAGATTTTACAGATCCCAACACAGGCTTTGTTGTTAAAAAAAAATAAAGATGGAATTCAATATAAATCATACGAATTACCTGGGTTATGGAATGGTAGTATGGCCAATTGGATTACCCTTTTTATAGAAGTTCCTCTTGATACTTTTACTCCTGTAAAAACGATTAATGATCTTTTAAAATCTGTCCATCAACCTGAAATTTTATAATTCTAAAAAAATATAATACAGATACTGCCCAAAAAGTTCGCAATCTTGTCATTTCAACCAAAGGGAGAAATTACATAATCTTGATTATGAAACTCCTCCTTACTGAGTAACAAACTGCATGTTGATTTATTACTTTTTGGGCAGCCTCTTTTTTGTCCTATAATCCTAATCATCATTTAAATTTTATAATAAACTCTAATCTTAAAGAAGACTTTGCATTCTTATAATCTTCGGATCTTTTATAGAATCAGGAGTTTTACCCCAGATTATACTTTATCATAAAGAAGAAAAGTCCCTGTATTTTTTGTAGTTATAACTTTGTTATATTGAGAACAAAATAAAACCTATTTTATAGATTTATGATCCTTTTTATATGTAACAAAATTCTAATACGTAATCCAAAATTTAAACAATCTTCTTAAAATAATCCTTTTATAAAACACAATCCTTTACCATAATAACAATATTATATGTATTAGCAACATGATTTCGTTTACTTTATTTCTTAAAAGCATTCAACGCATTTTTTGTAAAATCAGACAAAACTAGTTTTCCAGAGACAGCCGCACGATCATACAACAATTCATCCCAATGACTTGTTCCTTCCCATAAGACTTTTTAAATTCTAATAAAGCCTCTGGATTATAGCTTGCTAATTGTTGAGTAAATTCATTCAATGTTTGATCCATAGTTTCTACATCTTCAAACAATTTAGAATACAATTTATGTTGAAATCCCCACTCTGCACTTTTCCACTCTGTAGGTGAAAGCGTCATTTCTGCCATAGCTGATTTACCAATTTTTCTTGAAACAGCTGGTTCTATTACAAAAGGACCTATACCTATGGCTATTTCAGATAATTTTATAGCTGCAGCATGGGTGGCAAAAGTATAATCGCAAGCAGACACAAGACCTACTCCTCCTCCAACTGTTTTACCTTGAACTCTCCCTATGATTATTTTTTCGCATTTTCTCATAGCGTTAATAACATTTGCAAAACCACTAAAAAAAAACTTTTCCTGTTTCTAAATCATTTACTTCTAGTAACTCATCAAAAGAAGCTCCTGCACAAAAAGCCCCTCTTCCTTCACTTTGTAAAACAACCACCCCAACTTCTTTGTTTTTACTAATTGCAAAAATTTCTTCTGTTAATAATTTTAATTGTTCGCTTGGAAATGAATTACTGGCAGGATGTGAAAAAGTAATTCTTGCAATTTTATCTTTTATAATGGTATTAATGAATCCTTTCATATTTTAATTTTTTATTATAAATCAAATAGTTTTTTTTATTTATTAACAAGGTACTAACAAAATCCTCTTTCATTAGTAATTTTACTTCTAATTTTGTTACAAAAGAAACTGTCCGAAAAGGTCGTGATTGATTGATTTCAACCATAAGGAAGCTCAAACGAAGTGAATAGACGAAAAAATTGCATAACCTTAATCATGTTTCTCCTATCATTGAAGAGGCAGGCTAAACATCTATTTTTGACTTTTCAGACGCGCTCAATTTTGTTTAAAAAAAATCCCGATAAAATCGGGATTTAAGAATATAGATACAAAAATTATTTACCTTTATTTACTTCAGCTACATATTTCTCAAGTGCCATCGTCATAGAAGGTACTCCTGGAGCTGGTGCCATGATGTCTATACGTAAGCCATGATCAATAGCCTCTTTTTGGGTTGTACTTCCAAATACCGCTATACGTGTCTCATTTTGTTTAAAATCAGGAAAATTTTTAAACAATGACTGAATACCTGTTGGACTAAAAAGGCTAATACATCGTAATACACATCTTTTAGATCTGATAAATCACTCATTACTGTTCTGTAAAAAGTACCTGGGTCCAATCTAATTTTAAATTATTTAAGGTTTGAGGCACATCTGCATTTAATTTGTCAGACGCAGGGAGCAAAAACTTTTCATCTTTATACTTTTTAAAGAAAGAAGACATATCTGCAAATTCCTTTTGTCCTACATAAATTTTTCTTTTTCTGTAAACCACATATTTTTGCAAATAGTAAGCTACTGCCTCTGACTGACAAAAATAACGCAAATCTTCAGGAATCTTATAACGCATTTCCTCTGCCACTCTAAAAAAATGATCTACAGAATTCTTACTAGTTAAGATAATCGCTGTATAATTATTCAAATCAATTTTTTGAGCGCGAGACCTCCTTAGCAGGCACTCCTTCTACATGAATAAAGGGTCTAAAATCAACTTTTATTTTATGCTTATTTTGTAAATCAAAATAAGGCGAGTTCTCAACTTTTGGCTCAGGTTGCGATACTAAAATCGTTTTCACTTTCATAGTCAAAAAATGTTGTTTTGTACAATTATGCTTTACCTATTTGTAATGTAGTAATACATAAAAAAATAAGGTGCAATTTCCAGGGCGCAAATATACAAAATAAAATAAAACAACTTCCTTAAAAGTAAATTTTGATAATTTCGCAATGACACAAGATATGTTACTGCATTTATTATTAAAATTATAACTAAAACTCCAAGAATAACATATTGATTTATTGAATTAGTATAATATAATACCATATCAACAGGTAACAGCAAAATACCTAAATAAGTTCTATAACTCACTTTAAAGAGATTAAACTGCTCTATAAACGACTCTGTATCAAATGAAGTTGCTATAATTTTTTCTATCAAATATTTTGACAGAACAAAAAATGTTAAAAAAGTTATAATTTGTATAAAGCTTACCCAATTAGTCTTTGTTGTATAACCGTAGTAAGACAAAACTAACTGAATAAAAAAGGAAAATGAAATTAATTGCACAAAAAACAATAAGATTGTAAACCAAGTCATTAAGTTACTCGGATCCTTATAAACTTTTATATACTTATTATTAAACAATAATCTAACAAAATCAGTAAAGCGTTTTTCAAAAACGGCCTTAGTAATCGTTACCACTCCTATAGCTACAATAAAAACTATAGTAATCCAATTTTTATTCTCTACAATTCGAGGAATTAACTCATAGTTATTCATAGTACAAAATTACAAATTTTTCATTCCCTTCATCGAATTATAGATAATTTAGGAGTCTCATAATTTAAAAAGATTATTTTTGCAGCACAATTCAGTAAATTTATGCAGGACTCTATCGTTATCATACCTACTTACAACGAAATAGAAAATATTGATGCTATTATTAGAGCTGTTTTTGCTCTACCTAAAAAATTTGATGTTTTAATTGTCGATGATAACTCTCCTGATGGCACTGCAGATCGGGTAATTGAATTACAAAAAGAATACCCAGAAGCATTACATCTTGAAAAAAGACAAGGAAAAGCGGGATTAGGAACAGCTTATGTGCATGGTTTTAAGTGGGCTATACAACATCATTATGATTATATTTTTGAAATGGACGCTGATTTTTCGCATAATCCTAATGATCTTACAAAGCTTTACGAGGCTTGCAAAACACAAAATGCGGGGATGTCTATTGGCTCTCGTTATATTACGGGCGTAAACGTAGTTAATTGGCCTTTAAATCGTGTTTTACTATCTTATTTTGCTTCTGTCTACGTTCGATTGATTACGGGCATGCAAATTCAAGATGCCACTGCTGGTTTTATATGCTATCAACGTCAAGTATTAGAAAAAATAAATCTAAACCAATTAAAGTTTACGGGATATGCTTTTCAGATAGAAATGAAATACAGAACCTTTGCTAATCATTTTAAAATTATTGAAGTACCTATTATCTTTACAGATCGTACAAAAGGCGAATCTAAGATGAGTGGCGCTATCATACGAGAAGCTATTTTTGGCGTAATTATGTTGCGAGTTCGCAAGATGTTTAATTTATTATAAAAACACAACACATTATGAAAACTATTTTAATTAAAAACGCTCAGATAGTAAACGAAGGTCATATTTTTAAAGGAGATGTTTTAATTGAAAACAAGTTTATCATAGACATCGCTGAACACATTACGCCCTTAAAAGATTTTGAGATCATTGATGCTCAAAATAACTATTTAATTCCTGGGGCTATAGATGATCAAGTACATTTTCGTGAGCCTGGTCTAACCCACAAAGGTACTATAGCATCTGAATCTAGAGCCGCTATAGCAGGAGGCATAACTAGTTTTATGGAACAACCTAATACCGTACCTAACGCGGTAACACAGGAATTGTTAGAACAAAAATACGAAATAGCCTCTAAAACTTCTTATGCCAACTACTCCTTTATGATGGGAGCTACTAATGATAATTTAGAAGAAGTTCTCAAAACCAATCCACGTAATGTAGCAGCTATTAAAATTTTCTTAGGCTCTTCCACTGGTAATATGTTAGTAGATCGTGAAGAAGTACTCGAAAAAATCTTTAGCCATACGAATATGATTATTTGTGTGCATTGTGAAGACGAAACAACTATTCAGAATAATTTAGCTGATTATAAAGAAAAATACGGTGATAATATTCCTATAGATTGTCATCATTTAATAAGAAGTGAAGAAGCTTGTTATATTTCTTCATCTAAAGCTATAGAATTGGCTAAAAAAACTGGTGCTCGTTTGCATATTTTTCATCTTTCTACGGCCAAAGAAATGAGTTTACTAGACAATTCAATTCCGTTAGAAAACAAAAAAATAACCGCCGAAGTTTGCGTACATCATCTATGGTTTACTGATAAAGATTATGCGGATAAAGGCACCCTAATTAAATGGAATCCTGCCGTAAAAACAGAAACAGACAAAAACGCTTTGTGGGAAGCTTTATTAGATAACCGAATTGATGTAATTGCCACAGATCACGCACCTCATACACAGGAAGAAAAACAAAAACCTTACACAAGTGCTCCTTCTGGCGGTCCTCTTGTACAACATGCTGTAGTAGCATTATTTGAAGCTTTTCATCAAGGTAAAATTTCTATTGAACGAATTGTTGAAAAAATGGCTCATAATCCAGCTAAATTATTTCAGATAGATCGTCGTGGTTTTATTAAAAAAGGGTATTATGCTGATTTAGCCATTATTAATACAAATTCTCCTTGGACGGTTTCTAAAGACAACATTCTGTACCAATGCGGTTGGTCACCTTTTGAAAATTATACTTTTAAATCAAAAATTACACATACTTTTGTAAATGGTAATTTAGTATATGAAAACAACCAAGTCAAAGATCTTCAAGAAGGAATGCGACTAGAATTTAACCGGTAAATAAAAGACTCTTATAATATGAACAAAATAGCTTGCTTTTTTTTAATTTTATTTTCTCTGTCTTGTCAGAAATTCAACACTCCTGAAAAACCTGATAATCTGATAGATGAAGCAACTATGGAAAAAATATTATATGATTTGGCATTGATTCAAGCAATTAAGGGGCATGATGCCAAATTACTTCCAACGAATCAGATTGATCCCAAAAAATACGTTTATAAAAAATATCATATAGACAGTTTACAACTTGTAAATAGTAATAAATACTACTCTTATGATATTGCAAACTATAAAAAAATATATGATCGTGTTATCGAAAAAATCAAAACTGAAAAAATCAAAACTGAAAAACTACGACAAGCTGAATTGAAAAAGAAAAACTAAAAAAAGCAGAATAATTATAGATAAAATGATTGAAGTTTATCAGGTCTTTTTATAATGAAAATTTCAACAAATAATTTTATTATTTCAAAAATATCACGAATAATACCATTTAAACTTAAAATATACTGGATTAGAAAATAAAGTTCTTGATATGTTTTTTTCATTTTAAAAACAACTCAAACGGACGGTTAAGTATATAATTGAAATCATCGTTAGTTCGAGCGTGAAGCACATCGAGAACCAACGATGATTTTTATTGTTTTTGTAAAATAATACCTAAATCAACATGCGTTTTATCACTCCAACACAAGGAGGAGTCTCATAATCAGTATTATGAGGAAATTTCAAAGTTTAAATGGTATTAGGTTCAACGAAAACTCTTTTAGATTAAAATAATACCCTTTTTGATTCAACGAAGACTCTTTTTGGTTCTATTTTTAGTCTCTTGTTTGTCACTACGTAAGGAGGTATCACATAATCAAAACCAAAACCACTTGATAAAAGAGGAATAGCATCATGAGAATTTAAAAAGGTTATGTTTGTGATCTCTCCTAGTGTCGGGATGACAAGAACCTGATTTTTTTTTGTAAGCAAAATTTTATCTCTTTAGATTGAGAGCACAGAAGACAAATTTCTTTTTAGATTTAAAATTCTTTTATCTATACTGAACTTTACAATACACAATCTTGGTTTAAGTAATCTTGTATTGTTTTAAATTCAAATTTAAGGGTTTCTTTTATTTTAGAATGATCATAATTATCCATCGTTTGTAAAGTACGAATCATATCTTTGGATAAAACTCTGGTTTTACCAAATAATCCTAAAAACCAATCAAAAGTATACGCCAATCTTAGTGCATAAGACCGTATTAAAATGGTTGGTTTCTTAACATTTAATTTTTTTGCTATAAGATTTGTTACTTCTTGGTATGATATGGTTTGTGATACTACAATAAAACGTTGCCCGACGATGGGGCTTTTCATTAGTTTTTTCATGATACAAACTAAATCATCTACTGATACAAAGCCGGTTCCTCCTTTTGTATAAAAAGGAATTTGAGAAGCTACTTTATTATAAATATCACCGCTTCCTTCTCTCCAGAACAAGGGGCCTAAAACAACTCCTGGATTAACAATTACTACAGGCAATCCTTCTTGGTAAGCTCGCCAAACTTCCATTTCTGCTCCATATTTAGAGATAGCGTAATCACTGTGAGGTAACTCAGGATTCCACTCTGTTTCTTCTGTTATTTTATGTTCGTATTCCTTTAGATCTCCTAAGGCAGCAATAGAACTTACATAGCATAATTTTTGAACTCCAAAATCAACAGACAAATTAACTACATTAGCTGTTCCTTCAATATTTACTCTTCTTAATTTTTCTTCTTCTTTGGGTTCGAAGGATACTAAAGCTGCACAATGGTAAACCTGTACAATATCTTGAAATGCAAATTCTAAAGAGGGTACATCTAGTATATCTCCTAAGACCCAATTTATTTTATCAAACTGATCTTCTTTTTTATAATGTTCAAATACTTTTTTACTTTTTCTTTGTTTTTTTCTGTACGAAATAACGCTTTTACTTTTTCTCCTGAATTGATTAATTTCAAGATTAAGTGTGAACCTACCAATCCTGTTGCTCCTGTAACTAAAATCATGGCTCAAATATAAAAAAGATTAGAATTATATTACCTATTTTCATTATCTTAAAACGCTTTTATACATATTATCGTTTAATAAGAGTCGTTAAACGATTTCATCTTTTTTATTTTTTTTAGTTAGTAAATTGTTATAAATAACAAACATTAACTATGCTAAAAAAACCGTACTTATAGAAAACAAATGTTCTATTGTTACAAAAAACAATCAGTTACATATTAAGACAGAAGAAAGAGAAAACGCTATACCTGTAGAAGATATAGGTTTTATTATCCTTGATAATCCCGAAATATACATAAGTATTCCTGCTATGAATTTGTTAATAGAACATAATTCAGCAGTAATTATTTGCAATAAAAATCATCTTCCAAACGGAATGTTTTTAAATTTAGAGAGCCACCATATTCAACAAGAAATTTTCAGATTTCAAATAGATGCTAGTATTCCTTTAAAAAAACAGTTATGGCAACAAACTATTATTGAAAAAATTACAAATCAAGGGCTTTTATTAGAAAAAATAAAAGGGAATAAAAACGTCTTTCCTTTTTAGCTTCAAAAGTATTAAGCGGAGACAGCAGTAATATGGAGGGAGTGGCGGCTGGTCAGTATTGGAAAGATTTTTTTGAGATGGATTTTAAAAGGGAACGATACGGGAATTATCCTAACCCTTTTTTAAATTATGGTTATGCTATATTAAGGGCAGCTACTGCTCGTGCATTATCGGGGAGTGGTTTACTCAACACACTGGGTATTCATCATAAGAGTAAATACAATGCGTTTGCTTTAGCCGATGATATTATGGAACCTTTTAGACCTATAGTAGACGAAAAAGTATATGAATTGGTACAAACTTACGAGGAGCAAGAACTAAACACGGCTATCAAAGCGGAATTATTGCAAATACTAACACGAACAGTATATTTCAAGGACGAAAAAAGCCCATTGATGGTAGGTTTACAAAAAACGGCTAGTTCGTTGCAACAGTGTTTTGCTGGGGAGCGTAAAAAGATAAAATACCCAAAATTATGGATTTAAACGGGTATCGAATCATGTGGTTGTTTGTATTTTTTGATTTGCCTACTGATACTAAAAAGACCGAAAAAATGCTTCTGGCTTTCGGAACCAACTTTTGAAAGATGGATTCAGTATGATGCAATACTCGGTGTATATACGACATTGCGCGAGTAGCGAAAGTGCTGATGTACATGAAAAACGTGTACAAAAACTCCTACCTCCTTCCAGGAAAAGTAAGTATATTACGAATTACAGACAAGCAATTTGGGAATATACAAAATTTCTGGGGAAAAGTAGAAATTCCTTCGGGACCTCAACCCACTCAACTTGAATTATTTTAGGAATAAAAAAATGCTTCAATTTTGGCATAGCACCCCAAAAAAGAAGCATTTTTTTAACGATATTTTGCTTTAATCTGTTGATATTTAAGAGCTAAGCTGTTAGCTAATATCGTGTTTTCTAATCTTTAATCAAACCACAACAAGCTCAAAATTTTATGTTACAAGCTCAAAAATATCGTGTTTTCTAATCTTTAATCAAACCACAACGGTATTAATATACTTGTAAACCGTGGTTAAATATCGTGTTTTCTAATCTTTAATCAAACCACAACCTATTACTTTTTCTATTAACTTTCTCCTCAAATATCGTGTTTTCTAATCTTTAATCAAACCACAACTAAGACAGAAAAGCCATATATATATGGCTTAATATCGTGTTTTCTAATCTTTAATCAAACCACAACATATTTAGTTTCAAATAATTCAAAATCTTGAATATCGTGTTTTCTAATCTTTAATCAAACCACAACTTAAGTTTACCAAAAGTTGCTATAGCTTGCAATATCGTGTTTTCTAATCTTTAATCAAACCACAACAGTCTTTAGCAATGCTTAATTTCTCATCATAATATCGTGTTTTCTAATCTTTAATCAAACCACAACTTGGGTTTTTAGTGGGTATTGAATGGGATAAATATCGTGTTTTCTAATCTTTAATCAAACCACAACACGCGTACAGTCTTTGTACCTGAAATAAAAAATATCGTGTTTTCTAATCTTTAATCAAACCACAACAAGGCTCATTCAGTTATAATAGTGTTAAAGAATATCGTGTTTTCTAATCTTTAATCAAACCACAACTTCTAAATCGGCAATTGTTTCTTTTGAGAAAATATCGTGTTTTCTAATCTTTAATCAAACCACAACTCATAGGTTTTTTCTTGAGCGAAATGCTTAATATCGTGTTTTCTAATCTTTAATCAAACCACAACGACACCCAAACAAGAACTTGAAAAAATAATAATATCGTGTTTTCTAATCTTTAATCAAACCACAACTACATCTATATAATGATTACCTCCATCGAAATATCGTGTTTTCTAATCTTTAATCAAACCACAACGTTAATATGTAAAACCCTTTCAAAAGAAAAATATCGTGTTTTCTAATCTTTAATCAAACCACAACCTTCGAATTGATAGGTGAAACAGGGCAGTAATATCGTGTTTTCTAATCTTTAATCAAACCACAACAATGTAACCGCTACTATTAAAAGCACTTCTAATATCGTGTTTTCTAATCTTTAATCAAACCACAACATTATAAATTTTTTCCGTTTCTAACTTCAAAATATCGTGTTTTCTAATCTTTAATCAAACCACAACCTGCAAATATTTGAACGCTAACCATTCCACAATATCGTGTTTTCTAATCTTTAATCAAACCACAACAGCGCCTTAAGCACAATATATGGTGTTGTAATATCGTGTTTTCTAATCTTTAATCAAACCACAACTAACTTCAACTTCTAAACCATTTTCCCTGAAATATCGTGTTTTCTAATCTTTAATCAAACCACAACATCAGTTATTTTAAAACAAACAGATGAAAAAAATATCGTGTTTTCTAATCTTTAATCAAACCACAACTTAAGCCTGCTTAAATTACACTACCGTACTAATATCGTGTTTTCTAATCTTTAATCAAACCACAACTAGTAAAAGTTTAGTTTTTAAAAAAAAGGAATATCGTGTTTTCTAATCTTTAATCAAACCACAACCCTTGCGCTTCTGCTTCTTCTTTGTTGGCTAATATCGTATTTTTTAATCTTTAATCAAACCACAACTCAAAATGCAATTTTATTGAATGTTGACAAATATCGTGTTTTCTAATCTTTAATCAAACCACAACTCATTTGAATTTGAAAAAATGGGCATTTGAAATATCGTGTTTTCTAATCTTTAATCAAACCACAACGAGGTCGTTGCCGTCGTGAAGACTGGAAAGAATATCGTGTTTTCTAATCTTTAATCAAACCACAACTTACGCTGGCTTTGTCGAGCAAGAATCGAAATATCGTGTTTTCTAATCTTTAATCAAACCACAACAGGAAATTAAGATGGTATTCAATAAGTGGTAATATCGTGTTTTCTAATCTTTAATCAAATCGACCAGAGGGAGATTCACAAACACACCTATAATAAATATTAACTTGGTGTTTGTAAACCAACTTACGATGACTAATGTTTTGAAACGGAATATCGTGTTTTCTAATCTTTAATCAATTATAATCACAAACACACCTATAACAAATATTGACTTGGTGTTTGTAAACCACAACTGAAATTACAATCGTAATTTTTAACCAAATAATATCGTGTTTTGACTTCGCCGAAACTCGTCCCTCGGTTTCTAATCTTTAATCAAACCAATCTGTATGAAGTTTGGTTATTTGCGATTTGATAGTGTATGTCAATGAACTAAATTTTGAATTTCAAAATCCTGCCTTCCGACTATTGTTGTAATGATAACTCCATTTGTAACAACTTTATAATAGATGATGTCAATTCCGCAAACACATTTGTAATAATTTGACTTAATATTTGATGCCAAAGGGAATAAATATGGATTTTTAGCAATTTTATTAAAACAATCGTGCATCATGTCAAAATATTTATCAGCTTGGTCTAGACCAAACTGACCAATTCTATATTCATAAATACGCAACAAATCTATTTTAGCTTGCTCGCTTAAATCATAATTATACATTTAATCGTTTTTTAAATTCGGCAAGCATTTCTTCTTTAGTTTGTTTTTTAGCCAAACCACTTTTTTCGCCTAATTCTATTTTCATTCTAACATATTCGTAATATTCTTCCTGCTTTCTTGCCTGTCGAATTAAGTAGTTAATCGCTTCACTTTTGCTTGTAAATTCTTCGTTTGCAACTTGCTGTTTTAACCACTCATCATTTTGATTTGCTAAGGTGATGCTTTGACGTGCCATATAACAATGTTTGTTGGTGTAAATTTTACACCAAAATGAGATGATTTACAACTTTTGGATTTTTCCTGATGGCAAAACTTTAAAATCAATTCCTTCAATTAGAGCATTAAAATTACTAGCTTTAAACTTAATATATGGAAAATCATTAAAATTATCAATAACATTACCTCCTTTTGGAGTTGTTAAACCACTTTCTTTAATCTTTATTTTTTTATTATACCTGTTGAATCATATATGTCATTTTTTGAATAATGTTCATTCAGTAGATCATTCAGTTTTTTAAAAAAAATGGATTTTTTTATATTTTCATTCTTGAAATCTGAATAAATAGATTCCCAAATTCCAATTTCTTCAATATCTTTTTTAAACTGAAATAACTTTTGTTTATTAATAACATTATTCATGTAAGCTATATTTTCTGTCGACCCTAATGCAGAAACAGCATAGGTAAGTTTGATTCCATCTTTATCTAAACCTGATATTTTATAAAGTCGTTTAATTACACTATTATTATTAAAATCAATTTCTTCTTTTTTTTCCTTATATAAAATTACATTCAGGCCCTTTTTTAAAATTATGGGCTTACCATTGGATTTTAACAAATTAAATCCAGTTTCTAAATGTTTCTCAGGTACTAAAGATATTATAGCGTTTTTTCTCTCATTTATATTTTTTGATTTATAATAAAAGCCAGCATCTAAATAATTAATTAATTCAAAAGCTCTTTCAGATTTTCCCTTTATATCTAATCCCTCATAAATAGCCATAGCATAATTTTCATCATTTTGTCCATACACAGTTTGTTTATGTTCGTGTTTTGATTTTGATAGAGGACTATGCTTTTTAATTTCTATAGGGTTTTTAACGGAATTAGCATAGATTCTAACTTTGTTAATTGGTATTTTTTTCTCTTCATTCATCCAAACTTTTTTACCTTCGGCAAATTTGTTTTTTTGTTTGGGGTTAGATGAAATAAGTAAAATTTTATTAGCAACAGCTTCTTTTACTTTTGCTTTTACATTTTCATCGACTATGTTTTCTATATCATTTGCTTTTAAACTTTCTAAATCTTTACGAATTACATAACGAATTTCATTAGTGTTTAGTGGGTTTTTAATGGCACCATAAATACTGTCTTGATGTAAAGATCCTCTTATTGTATCGCCCTGTTGTAGTATAGGTATTTTATTACCTTTTTCGTTTAGCTTATAAATTATTTTACCACTAGCATCCTTTTTAGGAATTGCTTTTCCATTTGCATTTCTTTCTATTTCGGCTACGTATTGTTTTTTGCCTCTTACACGAAGAATCCTTTTAGCTTGTTTTTTTACGTTATCTGGCGTAAAATGTGATACTAAAATTTCGGTTTCTATTTTTTCTATATCTTCTTTAAAGGTTTTCCAAGGCTTGGCTTGTTCTATTAAAGCTTTTGCTGCTTTTTTATTTTGTTCGTCTTCTAAACGCCACGCGTGAGCTAACAAATCATATTTGTCTTTAGGCATACACGCAATGGTAATCGCATCAATTGTATGATGGGTGTGTTTGTCTCTATCTTTATCTTTGTAATGTTTCCAACCGTTTTCATCAATGAAACTTTCTTGAATGCCCCATTGTTTTCTGAACTCAGCCACTGCGCCAGCTTTTACACTTTCTACTCTTTTGAAATAGGATTTTAAATAGGCTTGCGCATATTTGGTTATAATACCTGTATCTGGAATTTGACTGTTTTTAAAACCTACTTTGGGTTCTTCCCATGTAAATCGGTCATATTTACCCTGAATATAGTCGCGTTTTAAAGTGAGGTAATGTCTTTTTCTTATGTTTTTATCTTTTGCGACTTTTGTAGCTGCTGATTTTATAGATCTTGAAATGGTTTCAATTTGTCGAGTTAGTTCCTCTGCTTCTTTTTTCCAGTGTGCAATTCTAGGTAAAATATCGTTGTAGTTTGATAACTCAATAGGCATTTTTTGCTTCTTTATGTCTCTGTTAAATCTTTGACTACAAAGGGTTTTGTTCATTTGTGAATTATCTTGTGAAATACTTCTAGGAATAGTATGTTCTATATCATATGCTGGATTACTTCCAATAATATCACAAATGCTAATATTATTACCTTCCTCATATATTTCAGATTTACCTTGTTCTATCCAAAGTTGGTATCTTAAAATATCATCTTCTGTAGGATTTACTTCTTTGTGGCATTGTTCTAAATAGAGTTTTTTTATTTCTTTAATGGCTTCCTCTTTGAATTTTTTGTTTTCATTTTGAAAATCCTGTATCCCTTTTCTTTTGTTTGCATCGTTCAATTCACGAGCCATTTCAATATGGATGCGAGTGTCTTCATCTATTTGTCCATCTAGTATTAAAGTATTAAGAACTTTACGTAATTGATGCAAAGCACGCATTGCCATTGGGTTTTTTATAGAAGTGGTAAGCGGACTGCCTAATACTACTTTTTCATTGCCCCATTCGTCTTTGATAATTTTCTTTTTGAATACTTCTATATCTGATGGATGATAGAGTTTTTTTAACTTTTCGGGATGGTTACAAAATATTTGTCCCTCTTCATTTTCGCCTTTAAGAAAAGCTTCAATTTTTTTATCTAACCTAACTATTTTAATGAATTCTTGCTTTTTTAATTGGTCAATTAAAATAGGGAATAAATCTTTAAATATTATTTCTTGTTCCTGTTGCTCACTAATAGTGTTTGCTTTATAAAATGGAACAAGCTTTTTTCTCAAATCAGCCTCAAAAAGCGATTCAGCTTCTTTAGAATAATACACTTTTCGACCCTCTATGTCTTCTGTATTATATATTTTCAATAAGCCGTTAATAATTTCCAACTTACTTTTTTCTACTAAATAATTATCTATTAAATCAACTATTTCCGATTGAATAAATTTTTGTTGCTCCTTATCTTTCCAAATGTCAGCATCTACAATATTCTCAATATTTGCCATAAAAACAGCATGCGAGTACAGTAATCCTTGTTTTAAATAAGGTAGAATTTTTGCAATAGCTGTCAAACTAAGACTTGCAAAGTCTTTTTTTAGTTTTGTTTTGCTAAATGCTTTTGCGTTTTTAGGTTCTAGTTTTAGTTTTTCGATGGCAAAATCATACAAATACGTATCTGAGGTAGCAACTGAAAGTAAGTGCCAAAGATCTTTGTAATTTACAGATTTTGTTACTTCTTCTTTTTTAGTATTACTAGTTTGATACTCGAACCTTTTAGTTTTCCAGTCTTTTCCTATTGCGTTTTCCAGTGAAGCAGAAACTACACAAGCAGAAACACTATCTGTAGGTTTGTAATTAAACCAATAAAAAAACTCATTTTTCTTAGAAGATTTGTAATAGCCAAAACTAGCTCCTTTTTCAACCAGTTCTTTTGCTAAAACCTCAAAATTAAAGTCATTTTTTCTGTAAAATTTCGGAACTAATTTTAATTTTTCTTCGAGTGTTAAGAAACGTAATGTCTTCTCGCTTTGTGTGCCTATCTTTATGGTGTTTAAGTATGACCACATTCTAAATTCTTCATAATCTGGATGCGAAACAGCACATCGAGATTTGTTTTTTTCAAAAGAACATTTTCCTATTAATCCCTTTTGCGATTTTAGAGGTCTTTGAAAAAAAATAGCTCGGTATAAATCTTTAGCTAAACCCGTAAACTTTTTTTCGGGTAATTTTTCATTTGTATTTATCCCTTCAATTCCTTGTGTTTGACAAATTATGATAAACTCTTCTAGATAATGCTCTTCACGAGAAGTGTATTGGTTTCTTATTCTTGTTTTGTTATATAAACTAAAAAAATATTGACCTAAGGTTTTAAAATTTCCATCAAACATTGCTTGTGAAATGTCTTTAATTTTTTCTTTTACTTTTCCTAAATCTTCTTTTTTATTAAGGCGTGCAATAAGTTCTTCTTTACATAGTACAATATCATTAGCATTCTTTTTGTAATGGCTACTAATGAAGTGTATAATTTCTTTAGATTTTTTTCTCCTTCGTCTAAATCCTTTTTAAAACCACTTTTTTCTGTCTCATCTATAATTCCAAGATTAATATAATATTCTTTTAATTCGTTTAAGATCGCATTTGAACTATCTAAATCTTCAATTAAATTTTGAATTTGCGGGTTATGTTCTTCAAAAACACCTTCGGCAGATTGATCTAAGCGATTACTCAAAAAACCTCTTCGTTGAGCAATATGGTATAAGGCTCTTCCTAACTCGTATAAAGTAACTTTTTGCTTACTGGCTTTGTCTCTAAAAAAATAAGGATTTATATTCTTATCTTCATTAGTTCGTAACCAATTAAGAAATTCAGGATTTAGAGGATATTCTTTGAAACCAGATTTTTTCCATTGTTCCACTTCTTCAACAGATAGAGGACACATTCCATTAATAGAAAGCACTTTTAAAGTTTCGTATTTTCTTAATTTTCGACGATATTTTATTTTACGAGCACTTCTGTAGGCTGTTCTTTCGGCAGCTCTGGATATTTCTTTTCCATTTTCAGATTTTACGCCTTCAGAGAAAATTCTAACTCCTTTATCTATAATTTGATTTACTCCTTCGTTTTCATCTTCTCTAATCGCCCATCCAATAGAATTAGTCCCTAAATCGAGACCTAAAATTTTTGTCATAATAGTTTTTTATGTTGTTTAGCTTACGCCTAAACTTATAAAAAAACATTTGTTTAAAAAAATAAAATTATTTTAATTTTTTTTTATCTTAGCAACAGATAAAATTATTCTAATCTTTAATCTTATCACAATAAGGCTATATGCCGTAGACGAAAGTCTAAAATCCCGCGTACTCCGTGGGATTTACCATTTATACGAACTACAAATTCTTTGATTTACTTTATTTTAAGGCTTGTTGGACTTATTAAAAATGTCGTATAGGAGATTTACAATCTAAAAACTAAAAACTTATCTTTGCAAAAATTTTTTAAATAATGAAAAACATAATTGCTGAATTACAATGGCGTGGACTGGTACACGATATGATGCCAGGAACAGAAGAACAATTGTTAAAAGAAAGCACGGCAACATATATAGGATTTGACCCAACATCAGATTCTCTACACATAGGTAGTTTAGTTCCTATTATTTTATTAGTTCATCTTCGAAACTTTGGTCATAAACCTTTTGCTTTAGTAGGAGGAGCTACGGGAATGATTGGTGATCCTTCAGGAAAAAGCAACGAACGCAATTTATTAGATGAGGAAAGTCTTTCTAGAAATGTAGAAGGGATTAAAGGTGTTTTATCTAAATTTCTTGACTTTAATGCTACCGATGACAACGCGCCTGTATTAGTAAATAATTATGATTGGATGAAAACTTTTTCTTTCATAGATTTTGCTCGAAATGTAGGAAAACGAATTACGGTTAACTATATGATGGCCAAAGATTCTGTTAAAAAACGTCTTTCAGGAGAAACAGGTGACGGTATGTCTTTTACAGAATTTACATATCAGTTAATTCAAGGATATGATTTTTATCATTTATACAAAACATACGGATGTAAATTACAAATGGGAGGTAGTGATCAATGGGGCAATATCACTACAGGTACTGAATTAATCCGTAGAATGAATGTAGATACGGAAGAAGAAGGAGCCAAAGCCTATGCTTTAACTTGTCCTCTAATAACCAAGGCAGACGGATCAAAATTTGGAAAAACAGAAGGAGGGAATATATGGTTAACAGCAGACAAAACCTCTGTTTACAAATTTTATCAATTTTGGCTTAATACAACAGATGCAGATGCAGAAAAGTACATTAAAATATTTACTTTCTTAGATAAAGACACAATTGAAACTTTAATTGAAGAACATCGTCAAGCTCCACATTTAAGAGTTTTACAACGCAAATTAGCAGAGGAAATAACTATTTTTGTACATGACAAAAATGCTTTAGATAAAGCTATTGCTGCTTCTAATATGTTATTTGGAAATTCTACTTCTGAAGATTTAAAAAAATTAGACTCAGAAACTTTCTTAGAAGCTTTTGAAGGAGTGCCTCAAGCAACCATTTCAAGAGAAGCTATCGAGGAAGGAATCAATATTGTAGATATACTTAATACTAAAACAGGTTTTTTAAAATCAAACGGTGAAGCACGTAGAGCATTGACTGAAAATTCAATTTCTGTCAACAAAGAAAAAGTAACTGAGGAATTTATACTTAAAACAAAGGATCTTATTAATAATAAATTTGTCTTACTTCAAAGAGGCAAGAAGAATTATTTTGTTATAAAAATTGAATAAACATATATTTTAACACAAAAAAGCAGCTTTAAACGAGCTGCTTTTTTTGTTTAAAAAAACAAATATTTACAAGTATTTCACTAATAAATTGCACTTTACCTATTTTAAACTATTTTTTTTAACGTATTTTATTATAATTTATTTCATTTTATTAAAAAAATATAAATATATTCGCAGCCATTATTAACACCAACCAACAAAATGAAAAAGAAATTACTTTTAATTGCCTTATTGGCAACAGGAGTTGTATTGGGTCAAGATGGCTTATGGAAACGTACCAATACCAATCATAGAACCCTAATAGAATACAAAACACAACTTCCTGAGAAGAACCTTTTTGACTTGAATATTGATTTGATCAGAAAACAATTATCTAAATCTCCTAACCGATTTGGTCGTTCTAGTTCTTCAACCGTTATTTCACTTCCAAATGCTGGAAGGAAAGTTAGAAAAATTTAAAGTTTACGAAAACTCTAATATGGATGCTGCTTTACAAGCTAAATATCCTCAAATCCGATCGTACATAGGAATTGGCATTGACAATCCTACTTCTACTGCTTATTTTAGTATGTCTCCTTTAGGATTTAAGTCTATGACATTAAATGCTGGAAAATCAGCTTCATTCATTGAACCTTATTCTAAAGATTTAAAGACTTATTCTGTTTATAAAAAAGCTGATAAAAAGAAAACTTATCACCATTTGAATGTAAAGTAATTGATAAAATAGAACCAAGTTTTAAAGTTTCTGGAACTAATTTACGCCCTAATGCAGATGATGGCACTTTAAGAACTTTTCGTTTAGCATTATCCGTAACAGGTGAATACACGACTTATTTTGGTGGTACCGTAGCACAAGCATTGGCTGCTATAAATGCCACAATGACTCGAGTAAATGGTGTTTTTGAAAAAGATTTTAATACCAGAATGAACCTGATTGCAAATAATGATGTACTTATTTATACAAATGCTTCTACGGATCCTTATTCCGTTGCTTCTACAGGTTCAGGAGGCGCATGGAATACTGAGTTACAAAATAACCTAACCAATACCATTGGCAATGGAGCTTATGACATAGGACACTTATTTGGTGCTTCTGGAGGTGGTGGTAACGCGGGTTGTATTGGCTGTATTTGTGTAGATGACACTTCTAGCACGACCGATCAAAACAAAGGTTCTGGATATACATCTCCTGGTGATGGAATACCACAAGGAGACAATTTTGATATTGACTATGTTGCGCATGAAATGGGGCATCAATTTGGTGCTAATCATACACACTCTCATAGTAAAGAAAGAACTGGAGCTAATATGGAGCCAGGTTCTGGGTCTACAATTATGGGATATGCTGGCATTACACCACAAGATGTTCAAGCTCATTCTGACGCTTATTTTCACGCTTATAGCATTCAACAAGTTACTAACAATATAAAAACAAAAGCGTGCGCTGTAAACACTCCAACAGGTAATGCTATTCCAACTGCAAATGCTGGATTAGATTTTACTATTCCAAAAAGCACTCCGTTTGTTCTTACTGGTACAGGAACTGATGCTAATGGAGATGTCTTAACTTATATTTGGGAACAATTTGACAGTGCTACTTCAACCCAAACTGGAACAAGTTCTGCTGCTAGTACAACCAAGGTGTCTGGTCCTATTTTTAGATCTTATACCCCTACAACAATTCCTTCGAGATATTTTCCTCAAATGGCTTCTATTCTAACAGGAGCAACTACTACACAAGGTTCTGAAATTTTAGTAGAAGCTTTACCTTCTATTACTAGAACTATGAATTTCCGTTTTACCGTTCGTGATAACAGAGCTGGTGGTGGTGCTAACAACTCTGATGATATGATCGTAACAGTTAATGGAACTGCTGGCCCTTTTGCTATTACTTCTCAAGGAAGCGAAACTTCTTATACAGGAGGCACTTCTCAATTAATAACTTGGAACGTAGCAGGTACCACTGCAAATGGTGTTAACTGCTCTAATGTAGATATTTTATGGTCAACAAATAATGGTGCAACTTGGACAACTTTATTAGCAGGAACACCTAATGATGGATCCGAAAATATAACAATACCTAATACTGCTACTACTACAGGCCGAATTATGGTTAAAGGATCAAATCATATCTTTTTGATGTTAACAATGCAAATATTACTGTAAACCTAAGTACATCTGATACTATACCACCAACAGCTCCTGTCTTAAGCGCATCTGGCACAACAACTTCTTCTACAAACTTATCTTGGAATGGTGACACTGATAATGTAGGTGTTATAGGATATGATGTGTATCAAGGAACTACTTTATTGGGTTCCATTACATCTAAAACTTATAACGTAACAGGCTTAACCCCTTCTACAACCTATTCTTTTACAGTGAAAGCAAAAGATGCCGCGGGTAATATTTCTATTGCAAGCAATGTTGTTAGCGTAACAACTTTAGCTAATGTAATTGACACAACTGCTCCAACTGCTCCAATATTAAGTGCATCTGGTACAACAACTTCTTCTACTAACTTATCTTGGAATGGTGATACTGACAATGTAGGCGTTACAGGATATGAAATATATCAAGGAACTACTTTATTGGGTTCCATTACATCTAAAACTTATAACGTAACAGGCTTAACCCCTTCTACAACCTATTCTTTTACAGTGAAAGCAAAAGATGCCGCGGGTAATATTTCTATTGCAAGTAATATTGTTAGCGTAACTACACTATCTAACACACTTACTTATTGCACTTCAAAAGGCAATAGTACTGCTGATGAAAAAATAGGAAAAGTTGTAATTGGAACAATTAATAATACTTCTACTAGCACTGTTGGTTACGAAAACTTTACAACTCTATCTACTTCAGCAGTAAGAAGTTCAACTCAAACGATAACAATTACTCCATCATGGAACTCAACAACTTATCCTGAAGGCTATGCCCTTTTTATTGATTATAATCAAGATGGTGATTTTACAGATGCAGGTGAAACTGTTTGGACTAAAGCCCCTTCTACTACAACACCCGTTTCTGGTACATTTACAATTCCAGCAACAGCAATTTTAGGAGCAACTAGAATGAGAATATCTATGAAGTACAATGGGATTCCTACTTCATGTGAAACTTTTTCTTATGGACAAGTAGAAGATTACACTATTAACATTACTTCAAGTGCTAAAGAAAATCAAAAAAATATTGCCTCAGGTTTTGAAATTACTGTATTCCCTATTCCAACTTCCGAAATACTTACTATTAAAGGTATTTCTGAAATGGCAACGTATAAAGTATATAACCTAGTTGGACAAATAGTTTTAGAAGGAAAAATAAACAATGAACAAATCAATGTAACCAATTGTAAGGCTGGAAACTATATATTAGAAGTTTCTGATTTGCATTCAACTGTTACTAAACGCTTTATCAAAGAATAACTTTGATAATTAACCCAACCCCCAACCAAAGAGGCTGTCCTAAAAGGGCAGCTTTTTTTATGCCGCAAATTCACGATATTGGTGATTGCTAGTAAAATTTAATTTTTCAAAAACAATTAGAAGGCAAAATCGAGTCATATAGTTGTATGTTGAGCAAGAACGAGTTGTTTTAAAAGCTTTTTTCATTGAATCTGTAGTTGTAGCCACCATTTTTCTGAAATTATGACCAAGCGCCATTAGTAGAAACTCCATTTCTACCATTTCTAACCCAAAAAATGTAAACCGATTAAATTTATTGTTGTTTTTTAGTTGTCCGAATACTGCCTCTACTTCAACAGGTCTTTTACTTCTGTGTTTGTGTCCTTTTTTGAGTTTAGTAATTCTTTAGCTTCGTTTTTTAGGCAATTTAGAGGGTGATTGACTTCTATTTTTCGATTCCCTTTTGCTTTGTGGCATAAACTTCTCAATGGGCATCCTTCGCATCGTTTAGCTTGATAATAAGTCACTTCTGATTCATATCCATTGCTAGAGATTCGCTTACCTATTCCTATGTTTTCCATTTTTTGCCCCATAGGACAGATATAGAAATCGTATTGTTGATTGTAAAATAAATTTTGCACTAAAAAGGATTCTCTTTAAGTTTCTTTTTCTGCTCTGCATGAAAATAATTGTACTTTACAAAGGGCTCAATTTGCTTGTTTTTAAGCATTTGGTAATTTTCTTCACTGCCATATCCAGCATCGGCGACAACTTCTTTACTTTGTCTATTATAGTTTTCTTCAAAACTGTTTAAGTGTGACTCTAATGTGTTGGTATCGTTGGTCGTTTGATGTATAGAAACGTGTGTAATAAATTGATTTTCAGTTGATATTTGAGGGTTGTAAGCTGGTTTGAGTTGCCCATTTCTCATATGATCTTCCTTCATTCTCATAAAAGTAGCGTCAGGGTCTGTCTTACTATAAGAGTTTCTATTTCCAAGTATTTCTAAATCCTTTTCGTATTTCTCTAATCTTGGAAGGTGTTCTTCCTGTAATTTCTGTAGTTCTTTTACCTGTTTCTTAGTCGGTTCTTTTAACTTTTTATTCAATTCTGATAGCTTTTCTTTTAATTCATCTGAATTGATTTTTTTTGGCAATGCTTCTTGGTTAAGTTCTTGGTTTTCTGATTGTATACTGTTTTCTATATCAGATAAAATAGTGTTGATTTTTACTTCTAATTTCTCTTTGTATTTTTCAACCGAACCACGCCAAACAAAGGTGTATTTGTTGGATTTTGCTTCAATTTTAGTACCATCAATATATTGAACATCAAGGCTTATATAACCTAGGTCGACCAATATTTTTACTACTTCTGCGAATAAAACTTTGATTTTATCTTTCAAAATTTTGCCTCTAAACTCGTTAATGGTTCTAAACCCAGGAGTGGAATTGCCTGAGATAAACATAAAATGAATGTTCTCATTAAGTGCTTTGGCTATTTTTCGGCAAGAATAGATATTTGACAAATAGCTATAAAACAATACTTTGATTAGCATTCTAGGATGGTAAGCAGAGCATCCACCACCGCGATAAAGCTTAACTATGTCGCTAATATCAAGTCTGTCAACTATAGAATCGACCAGTCGAACAGGGTGGTTATCATCAATTTTATCAAAAATATTGATTGGAAAAAGTTCTGGAGAATTGCCTGTCTGGTTTTTAAATGTTACTTTAGCCATTGCTTGTTTTTTGTCACCTCTAAAATACATGTTTTAGAGTAAAACAGCAATAAAAAAGGCTGTCCTAAACTTTTTGGACAGCCTCTTTTTTAATAAAATCATTATTTTAGCAAAAAGATCAAAAATGAAAAAACTAGCGCTATTAAGCGTAACGCTTATGAGTATTAATTCTGGAATCGCACAAAACATCATGACTCCTGATTTATTATGGAAATTAGGTCGTGTAACACCTCTTGGAGTATCAAAAGATGGAAAAAATATTATTTATAAAGTAGCTACCCCATCTATTGAGGAAAACAAATCTACTAGTAAATTTTATAGCATTTCTATTACAGGTGGTAATGCCAGTGAAATTAAAGAGTACACAGAATTGATAAAAAACAAGAACATTTCTCCTGATGGAATGTACTTACTTTCTGATAAAGAAGTTAAAATAACTCCTGTATTAGGAAAAGATTTTTACCCAGAATTATCTCTGTCAGATGCTCAAGTTTATGACGGTCTTGATTATCGTCATTGGGATACTTGGCGAGATGGCACATACAATCATGTCTTCTTTGGCGGAGTACCTGCACCTAATGTACGTTTGGCTCCAGCTATAGACATTATGGAAGGAGAACCTTATGATGCTCCACAAAAACCATTTGGTGGTGATGAAGATTATATTTGGTCTCCTGATAGTAAAAACATCATCTATGTCTGTAAAAAAAAGACTGGAACGGCTTATGCAACCAGTACTAACACTGATTTATACCAATATAATATTGAAACTAAACAAACTGTAAATCTTACACCTAATAATCCGGGTTATGACACACATCCTGATTTTTCACCAAACGGCGATCTTACTTGGCTACAGATGAAACAAGATGGTTACGAAGCTGATAAAAATGATATTATTGTAAAACATAAAGGAATTGAAATCAACCTAACTGCTAACTGGGATGGAACTGTAGAGAGTTTTAAATGGAGTAAAGATGGAAAAAAAATCTATTTTATTGCTCCTATAGATGGCACAAAGCAATTATTTGAAGTAAACTTTCCAGGATTGACCAAAATAGCTATTGGAGTTAAACAAATTACCAATGGTGATTTTGACATAACGCAGATTATAGATTTTACACCTGATCAAATTCTTTTGATGAGAAATGACATCAATCATGCTTCTGAAATTTATTCTTATCATTTAAAAAACAAATCTTGGAATCAGATAACTCATGTTAATACAGAAATTTATAAAAATTTAAATTTATGTAAAACAGAGAGACGTTACGTAACCACTACAGATGGTAAAAAAATGTTGGTTTGGATTATACTTCCACCAAATTTTGATGCTACAAAAAAATACCCTACTCTATTATACTGCCAAGGAGGACCACAAAGTGCCTTAACTCAATATTATTCTTTTCGTTGGAATTTTCAAACAATTGCATCACAAGGCTATATAGTAGTTGCTCCAAACCGTAGAGGAATGCCTGGTCATGGTGTAAAATGGAATGAACAAATTAGCAAAGATTGGGGTGGTCAAGTAATGGATGATTATTTATCAGCTATTGACGATATAACAAAAGAATCTTATGTAGACAAAACCCGATTAGGTGCTGTAGGTGCAAGCTATGGTGGGTACTCAGTATTTTACTTAGCGGGAATTCACAACAATCGTTTTAAAACATTTATTTCACATTGTGGTATCTTTAACACCCAAAGTATGTATGGAACTACAGAAGAAGTGTTCTTTACAAACTGGGATTCAGGAGGGGCTTATTGGGAAAAAAATAACATTGTTGCACAAAAAACGTACAACGATTTTAACCCAATTCATTTAATTAATAACTGGACTACTCCTATTCTTATTATACAAGGAGGAAAAGACTATAGAGTTCCGTTAGGACAAGGTCAAGAAGCTTTTCAAGCAGCTCAATTAAAAGGAATAAAAAGTCGTTTTTTACATTTTCCAGAAGAAAACCACTGGGTTTTAAAACCACAAAACGCATTGGTATGGCAACGCGAATTTTTTAAATGGCTTAAAGAAACACTATAAAAATAAAAGCGGTAGTCTCTAAAACAAGACTACCGCTTTTTTATTATACTACGTATAATTATTCTACTGTAACTGATTTAGCTAAGTTTCTTGGCTGATCTACATTACAACCTCTTAGTACTGCTATATGGTATGACAATAACTGCAAAGGAATAGTTGTTAATAATGGTGATAAAGCGTCTGAACATTCTGGAATTTCAATAACGTGATCTGCTAAAGAGCGCACTTGTTCATCTCCTTTAGTTACTACGGCAATTATTTTACCACTACGGGATTTAATTTCTTGGATATTACTTACCACTTTATCATAGTGTCCTTGTTTAGGTGCAATAACAATTACAGGCATGTGCTCATCTATCAATGCAATAGGACCATGCTTCATTTCTGCTGCTGGATAGCCTTCCAGCATGTATATAAGAAATTTCTTTTAGTTTTAAAGCACCTTCTAAAGCCACTGGAAAATTGTACCCTCTACCTAAGTACAAACAATTGGTAGCTTCTTTATAAACCTCCGCTATTTCTTTTGAAACTTCATTTGTTAACAATGTTTCTTCTACTTTTTCTGGCATTGCCTCTAATTCAGATAAATAACGATGGTAATCTGATTTTGACAAGCTTCCTTTTGCTTTAGCCAAACGTAAAGCAATCATGGTTAAAACCGTAATTTGTGTAGTAAATGCTTTTGTGGAAGCTACCCCAATTTCTGGTCCTGCATGTGTATAAGCTCCAGCGTGAGACTCTCTAGAGATAGAAGATCCAACTACGTTGCAAACTCCAAATACAAACGCTCCTTTTTCTTTTGCTAATTTGATGGCTGCTAAAGTATCTGCTGTTTCTCCTGATTGAGAGATTGCAATTACAACATCTTTATCGCTAATGATAGGATTTCTATAACGGAACTCAGAGGCATATTCTACTTCTACTGGAATGCGAGCAAACTCTTCAAAAATATATTCTGCTACTAGACCTGCATGCCATGAAGTACCACAAGCAACTATTAGGATTCTATTGGCATTTGTAAATTTCTCTAAATTATCTTCAACACCAGCCATTTTAATGATTCCTTCATTAGAGTACAAACGTCCTCTATAAGTATCTTTTATTACGTTAGGTTGTTCATAAATTTCTTTTAACATGAAATGATCATACCCTCCTTTTTCAATCTGTTCTAAGTTCATTTTTAGTTCTTGAACATAAGGATGTACTAATGAATCATCTTTAATTTTTCTTACTTTTAATCCTTTTTTCAAACGAATAATAGCCATTTCTTCGTCTTCTAAATAGATTGCGTTTGAAGTGTACTCAATAAAAGGAGAAGCATCTGAAGCTATAAAAAATTCGTTTTCAGCTACTCCAATAGCTAAAGGACTACCTAGTCTAGCTACTACTATCTCATTGGGTTTTTTCTTGTCAAAAACACAAATTGCATAGGCTCCTACTACTTGATTTAAAGCAATTTGTACTGCTTTCCCTAATTTTATATTTTCTTGTTTTTGAACTTCTTCTATCAGATTAACTAATACTTCTGTATCTGTATCTGAATGAAAAACATAACCTCTGTTAATTAATTTTTTTTTAAGGGTTCATAATTTTCAATAATTCCATTATGAACAATAACCAGATCTCCAGAATTAGAAGTATGAGGATGCGAATTTACATCATTTGGAGACTCCGTGTGAGCCCAACGTGTATGACCAATACCTATGGTTCCACTTAATGTTATTTCTGTTTTAGATTTTTCTTCTAGATCAGAAACTTTTCCTTTGGTTTTAGATAATTTTATGTCTTCTCCATCATACAGTACCAAACCAGCACTATCATAACCTCTATATTCTAATCTTTTTAACCCTTTTACTACAATAGGATAAGCTTCTCTATATCCTATATATCCTACAATTCCACACATATTAATTTCGTTTAGTATAGCTTATTTTAAATTGAACTTTATTATCTCCTTGCATTCCTCCTAAAACAACACCTAAAGGGCTTATTACTGCAGTTGAAGGAATACTTTTTAAAATATTTGTTGTGTTTTTTAATGCACTTATAGCCGATAATCCCTGTGCTTCCAGGCGTTATATAAATACTTTCGGCAATAGCAAGACCTAACTTTACATTGGTATAAGTGCCTGTTTTATCATTTATAATCTGATTAATATGATCCGTTAATCGAATACGATACATATATTTATCATTTACTTTTTGTAATATACCTCCGTGAACATATTTATCCTTTTTAGGAACATTAGTTAGCTTGGTAATATCATTTGTATAATCTAACAATGATCTTGTTTTTTCTGCATTAAACAAGTATAAACGCATTGGATTAAGGTAATAAAAAGACTTATTACTACTGCTTAGCGAGTTTACAAAATTTGGATCAACAGTAAAATACAAACTAGCATCATTAACGAGTGCTCCTTTATTTTTTAAATCATCAATTAAAGCTTGGTCTATTTTGATTTCTGCTATTGATCCTTGACCACCTTTTAAGAATAAATTATCCGTTGGTGTATTGGATGAAAGAGCACTTGCATAAATAGCCGACTTATTATGTTTTAAAATATTTAAATTATTTCCCGTCATTTTAAGAACGAAGGTTTTCATTTCTTTTCCTTTATTATCCGTTCTATCTTGTTTGTAATAAATTGTTACATCTCCTTTCTTAAAATCTAGCCCCATCATTATGCCTTCGTTTCTAGATACTCTAAATGTCAAACCTTTATAATAATTTACAAAAGCATTATTGTTTATTAAATATCTTGAATCAGCTTTTATGATATTATTTTCAAAATGAGATTTATCTAGGTGTAAACGTATACGGGGAGAAAAACGTTCTCCTACATTCCCTGGATTATCTTTTATAGGTAATAACTTTTGTGTTAGATCATCTACTTTTGGCTTTTCAAACTCAGCTTGATTGGGTTTAAAATTAGTGTTTTCATTTGGATTAGCAGCATTATTTAATTTTTCTCCTACTACTACATCTAATACACTTTCTTGATCTGAATAATATTTTCCATTTTTGGTAATATCATTTATATCATAATCATTTAAAGCAAAATTATTACGAAAGACCTCTAAATTGAAAGCAGGCAACTTATCTGTTTTAAAATCTGTGTAATAATCTTTTGTATTAGTATAAATAGAATCTAGTCTATAAGTTCCTTTTCCATTAACATCAGTACTTAATTTAGTACTAAAATAAGGCACTGAAAGCACCACACTATCTACTTCAATTCCTGTTCCAAATACTGGTGCTGCTGTTGCTAATTGTAATTGCGTAACAAAAGAAGCAGTTGTCTCTCCAAAATAATCATTCTTTAACAATCCTAAATGATTTACAGAAAGATTATTAGACTGAACTGCGCCTAAATCTAGATCATTAATAGTTATACTACTTGATTTATCCTCACCTGCCAAAAAAGTAAAAGTTTCATCTCCAACTAAATCAGCCCCTAATGTATTATAATCTTGATCGCAAGACAATAAAAAACCGAATAGCAAAACTACTGATTTTTTTGCAAAAGTATTGAAATTCATTTTATTAACCTAATATTTGAGTTTTATAAAATTCTGTATAAGCTTCTGCGAATACATCTTTTGAGGCGAAAGGTAAAAAAGGTTTTTTAGAAGATTCTATAAATTTTGTTAAATTTGGCGATATTTCTTCAGACCCCATCACAACCCCGTCAGAATGGTTAATAGCAACCATCATCAAATTTTCATAGGTTGGGTTATCTAATTCTTGAATTGCTTCTTGTGGCACACCATCAAATTGAACCTTTTTAGAAATTTGTGCATCTAATATTCCTTCATAACCATCCTTAAAGATAGATGTGACTATTTTAGTTTCGGAAAATAAAGCATCGTCTTTATAATAATGTCTCATATAAATAGGCAATAACGAAGCCATCCATCCTTGAACATGAATAATATCTGGAACCCAATTTAATTTCTTTACAGTTTCTACAACTCCTTTTGCAAAGAAAATGGCACGCTCATCGTTATCTTCAAACAACACGCCTTCTTCATCCGTAAAAGTAGACTTGCGTTTAAAATACTCATCATTGTCTATAAAGTACACCTGAATACGTTCCTTAGGTATTGAAGCAACTTTAATAATCAGAGGCATATCAACATCATTTACCACTAAATTCATTCCTGAAAGCCTAATTACTTCATGTAATTGATGCCTTCTTTCATTTACATTTCCATAACGTGGCATAAAAATTCTAATTTGCCCGCCTTGATCGTTAATCATTTTTGGTAAATCAAACGACATCAAAGAGACCTCATTTTCAGGCAAATAGGGCACTAATTCGGATGATACATACAATATCCTTTTATCCTCCATCTTTACTTTACTGTTTTGTTTATTGGACACAAATCCACGCAAAATTACAAATTTTTACGGAGATAACGACTAAAATAGTAATTTTGCACTTATTTTAAGAATTTTATATGCCTTTATTTACTCAAAAAAGCGAATTAAAAAGACATTTAGATACTTTTTTAAATCCAAAAAAGACAATTGGTTTTGTTCCTACTATGGGAGCTTTGCACCAAGGACACTTGTCATTGGTAGAAGAAGCTTTAAATTATAACGATCTTGCAGTTGTAAGTATTTTCGTAAACCCAACTCAATTTAACAACCAAGAAGATCTTGATAAATATCCTCGAACTTTAGAAGAGGACTTAAGCAAGATTAACACCTTCAACCCTAACATCATTGTTTATGCCCCTACTATTGAGGACATATATGAAGGCAATACCGTATCTACTCATTTTGAATATGACGGTTTAGAATTTGAAATGGAAGGCAAACACAGACCTGGTCATTTTGATGGTGTAGGAACTATTGTTAAAAAATTATTTGAAATTATTAATCCTACAAATGCTTATTTTGGAGAAAAAGATTTTCAACAATTACAAATTGTTAAAAAATTAGTCAAAAACTATAACATCCCTGTAAACATTGTAGGTTGTGCTATTTATCGAGAAGCAAATGGTCTTGCCATGAGTTCAAGAAATCAACGTTTATCTCTACAAGAAAAAGCAGAAGCCTCTTTTATTTTTGAAACACTAACTGCTGTCAAAAACAATTTTTACAATCAATCCCCTGAAAGTTTAACAAGATGGGTACAGACAGAATTTTCAAAACAATCTTTATTTGATTTAGAATATTTTGAAATAGCAGAAGAAGAAACTTTAAAAACTTGTAGGGAGAAATTACCAAACAAAGTTTACCGTGCTTTTATAGCTGTTTTTGTAAACAATATACGTTTAATTGACAACATTTCACTAAAATAATATAACTTTGTGCCATGCGAATTGAAGTTGTAAAATCAAAAATTCACCGAGTTAAAGTAACAGGTGCCGATTTAAATTATATCGGAAGTATAACTATTGACGAAGTTTTAATGGAAGCCGCCAATATTTTTGAAGGCGAAAAGGTATCTATTGTTAATGTCAACAATGGAGAACGCTTAGAAACCTATGCTATCAAGGGACCTAAAAACAGTGGTGAAATTACGTTAAATGGACCTGCTGCGCGTAAAGTACATCAAGGAGATATTATTATTATTATTTCGTACGGAAGCATAGAGATTAGTGAAGCCAAAAACTTCAAACCTTCTATTGTATTTCCTAATGAAGAAAACAATTCATTAGAATAACGTGAGTAGCAAAATACGCTCTTATGCTAGTTTGATCATTCCATTACTATTAGGTGCTGGATTGACTTACTATACATATAATTCATTTACCGAAAAGCAAATTGCTCAAATGAAATTGTACTTTACAACGGCTAATTATAGTTTTGTTACAATTTCTTTATTTATAGCTATTTTGGGTTGTATTTTTAGAGCTTATCGTTGGAAATATGCACTACAAGAAATAGGGGTAAAACCCAATTTCAAACTTAATTTCTTGGCAGTTTGTATAGGCTATTTCGTAAATTTAACAATTCCTAGATCAGGTGAATTTTCTAGAGCATTACTCCTAAAAAAATACCAAGATGTCCCTTTTGATAAAGCTTTTGGAACGATCATAGCTGAGCGAATTGTTGATCTAATTTTTCTCTTATTATTTGTATTCAGCGCCTTAATATTAGAAATAAATACGTTAAAAAGTTTTTTACTTACCTATATCCCTATCGAAAAACTAATTATACTTTTAATCATAGGATTTATATTAGGCGTTAGTTTTTTATTATTGTACAGCTATTCTAATTGGAAGTACATCCTCCTTTTTAAGTCAAAAATTGCAGGTTTAAAAGAAGGTATTTTTAGTTTATTATACATGCCTAATAAATGGCGTTTTTTATTTTTTACTTTTCTAATCTGGTTTTCCTATGTACTAATGTTCTATATTACCGTATTTGCATTAGAAGCTACCAGCACAATTAATTTTGGAACAATACTTGTCGCTTTCGTAATAGGAGGACTAACCATGTCATTTACTAACGGTGGATTTGGCTTTTTCCCTGTTTTGATAGCAAAAATTTTAGTCTTATATAAAATCCCTATAGAAGCAGGAAATGCTTTTGGATGGATTGTTTGGACATCTCAACTTTTAATTACAATTCTTCTAGGCATCTTTTCATTTTCCGTTTTACCAATTGTTACTAAAAAAAAATAATTTAGTAACTTGCTTCACCAACTAAACAGATGATTTTTTTATAAATTTTAGCCTATAACAAACTATTTACACAATTAAAGGCAATTTTATAATATGAAGACATTATAAATAAAATACACAGATATGAAAAATTTTATATGGGCGTTTGCCTTCTTTTGTTCATTGAATCTATTTTCTCAGACAACAGTAGACCACTTTTTCTCTGCAAAACTTAATACAAAAAGAGATATTACAGTTAAGTTACCTACCTCTTATAGCACTAATCCAGAACGTAGTTATCCTATGATATTGGTACTTGATGGAGAATTTTTATTCCCATCATTTGAAAGTACTTTACGTTATGGTAATTATTGGGATGATCTACCAGAAGTAATATTAGTTGGTATTAATCAAAATAAAAACAACGAACGTTATGATGATTCACAATTTGATCCAGCAGAAGGTTTACCAACAAAGAAAGGTGCTGATTTTTTTGAATTTATAGGTACTGAACTTTTACCTCATCTAGAAAAAAAATACCGATTAGCTCCTTTTCGTATAATAGCGGGTATGGATGTAACAGCTGGTTTTTTAAATGCTTTTTTATACAAAGAAAACCCTTTGTTTGATGGTTACATCTCTATTAGTCCAGAACTAGCAAATGGAATGGAGGGAATAGTAGCACAAAGACTTTCAGAAACAAAAAAACCTATTTTTTACTACCAAGCAACCTCTGATGGTGACTTAAAAAAATTTCAAAAAAACATTAAAACATTAGATAAAAATATACAAACCATCAAAAATGATTTTCTAAATTACAAGTTTGATTACTTCAAAAGATTAGCTCATTACGGAATAGCCCCCAACGCTATCCCTAGTGCTCTTTATCAGTTTTTTGAAATATATCAACCTATTACCGCTATGGAATATCAAGATAACATTAGTCCTTTAAAAGAAGGCTATGTAGATTATCTTAACAAAAAATATGACGCAATAGAAAAATCATTAGGATTAAAAACCAAGATCCGTTTTAGTGATATGAAAGCCATTGAAACAGCTATTAAAAAAAATGAAGCTTGGTATGAATATGAACTTTTAGCTCAGATTTCAGGTCAACAATATGAAAAAACAATGTTGTATGAGTATCACATGGGAATGTATTGGGAAAAAAGAGGTGAAATAAAAAAAGCCCTAAAATTTTATCAAGATTCTTTTAATAAAACAGAAATTGGAGACATTACGAAGGATTTCATGATGAATAAAGCGGAAGAACTTAAAACCAAACTTCCTAAAAAGAATAAAATGAAAGGTGGTAAAGCAAAAGATCAAAAAACAGAAGAAAATATTTTAGAAACACCTTCTGAAACATCAACCGAACCACTAAAAGAAGAAAGTAAAAAGAGAATTAATACCCAATGGCCAAAATAAAAACCTCTTTTTTTTGTCAAAGTTGCGGCAGTCAATTTGCTAAATGGCAAGGACAATGTACATCTTGTAAAGAATGGAATACTTTAGTTGAAGAAATTGTTCAAAAAGAAGAAAAAATTACTTGGAAAACCGAGTCTCCTACTCATAAAAGAGTACCAAAGCCTCTTTTAGTTCATGAAATTGATTCTACGGAAGAAATTAGAATGAATACAACTGATGGGGAATTAAACCGCGTTTTAGGTGGCGGATTAGTTCCAGGTTCGCTAACCTTATTAGGAGGTGAACCTGGTATTGGTAAGAGTACTTTATTACTTCAAATATCTCTTAAATTACCTTATAAAACGCTATATGTTTCAGGTGAAGAAAGCCAGAAACAGATAAAAATGCGAGCAGAACGAATTACCACCGAAAATGATAATTGTTATATATTAACAGAAACCAAAACTCAAAACATTTTTAGGCAAATTGAAACGATTGAACCCGATGTGGTTATAATAGACTCCATACAAACTTTACAAACGGATTATATAGAATCTTCAGCAGGCAGTATTTCTCAAATTAAAGAATGTACCGCAGAGCTTATTAAATTTGCTAAAGAAACCAATACACCTGTTATTCTAATTGGTCATATAACAAAAGACGGCACCATTGCAGGACCTAAGATCTTAGAGCACATGGTAGACACCGTATTACAATTTGAAGGAGATCGAAATCATATTTATCGCATTTTACGATCACTCAAAAACCGTTTTGGCTCTACATCAGAACTAGGCATTTATGAAATGCTTGGATCAGGGCTTAGAGAAGTCAGTAATCCTTCTGAAATATTAATATCTCATAAAAATGAAGAATTATCAGGCACCGCTATAGCCACAACCATGGAAGGTATGCGCCCTCTAATGATTGAAATACAAGCACTCGTTTCTACAGCCGTATATGGTACACCCCAAAGAAGTACTACGGGTTATAATGCCAAAAGACTCAATATGATACTTGCTGTTTTAGAAAAAAGAGCAGGCTTCCGATTAGGGTCTAAAGACGTTTTTTTAAATATTACAGGCGGAATTACAGTAGATGATCCAGCCATTGATCTAGCTGTTGTGGCTGCTATACTTTCTTCCAACGAAGATATTTCAGTAGGAAAAGATATATGTTTTGCAGGAGAAGTAGGCTTGTCAGGAGAAATACGCCCCGTTAATAGAATTGATCAACGAATACAAGAAGCGGAAAAACTTGGTTTTTCAACCATATTTGTATCTAAATATAGTAAAATATCATTGAAAAATCATCAAATAGCAATAAAGCTAGTTGCCAAAATTGAAGATGTAATCAGTGAATTATTTGGATAAACAAAAAACCTATGAAATCATTGAATGAAATCCTCCAAACTGTACAAACTTATCATGAATTAGGCAAAACTATAGCTGCTGCCAAATACGTTAGTAAAACATTTGACATTATACACCCTAATTTTGAAGGATTTGAACTCAGAGAGAAAACAGTCCCTAAACCTATACTAATGACTACAGAAGGTGTATTTGGAAAACCTCAAAAAATACGGATTCCTGATAATACTTTTGGGTTCAAACTCATCTTCAATCTTATAACACATGAAATGATTTTTCATAAAACCTATCCTCAAATACCTAATCCTGCCCATAATCAACAACTTTTTTTTGACAACAAAGCAATAGAATACTATAACCGCATGGAACAGGAAAGCTCTCTTCAAAAAAAATATGCAGCACAAAAAAGAAATAAAAAATTTTATAGCTTCATTACCCCAATAACCTGATTTATGAAAACAAAAAAGCAATGGCTATTTTTATTTATTAAAATATTACCTATTCTACTAATCTTATTCATAGGAATTGTATATTTTTTCCGTGATACCTTATTAGAACAAGCTATTTTAAAAACTCAAAATAAATTTGAAACGGATTATGAAACAACTTTTCAAATAGGTAAAGCTTCTTTTACAGGTACTTCTAGTATTGTCTTAGAAGATATTCAAATACTTCCTTTGAATAAAGACACTTTAGTATCTGTTAAAAAGATTGAAACAGAAATCAGTCTTTTAAAAATCATCACAGGAGATTTACAACTTCAAAATTTAAAAATTGAAAAAGGTTTTATTCAGCTAGTAAAAAACGAAAAAGGAACCAATTTTAGTGCCTTTCTAAAAAAAGACAAATCGGAAGAAATAAATACTGGAAAGCGAAATTATGCACAACTTGTTAATCGTATTTTAACCAAAATACTCAATCTTATACCTACTCAAATGCGTTTACAAAATTTAGCCCTTCGCATACAAGATATGGATAAAAAACTAACTTTTCAAATGCAGAATCTTTCTTTAGAAGGTGAAAAATTAAACACTCAAATACAAATTACAACAGATCATTTTTCTCAAAAATGGAATCTACAAGGATATGCTAATGCTCGCAAAAAACAAACGGATTTATTAATTCAATCAGCGGATACAACTCAAATAACACTTCCTTATTTACAGGAAAAATGGGGACTCAAAACAGGTTTTGACAAAATTCGATTAAAAGTAGATCAAATTGATATGAATTTTGGAGAATTAACCATTAATGGATTAGCCTCTATAAACAATCTTACCATTAATCATCCTAAAATAGCCTCTAAAGATGTAGTTATTAAAGAAGCTGAGTTTGATTATCAATTTGTATTAGGAAGTAATTTTATTTCGCTCAGTCAGAACTCATTAGCCAGACTTAATAAAATAAAGGTAAAACCTTATTTAGAGTATAATACAGCCCAAGATACACTTTATAAAATCAAATTAGATTTAGAAAAAATTAAAGCGCAAGATTTTATCACCTCACTACCTACTGGTCTATTTAGCCATTTTGAAGGAATGCAAGCAAATGGTGACTTTGATTATCATTTAAACTTTCAAATAAATAGTAACAAACCACATCAATTAATTTTTGATAGTAAATTAAATAAAAACAACCTGCAAATTTTAAAGTATGGACAGGCTAATTTAGAAAAGTTAAATTCTGAATTTGAATACAGAGCTATTGAAAATGGAGTTCCTCAACGTCCTATTTGGATAGGGAATACGAATCCTCACTACACTCCTTTTGACTCTATTCCTTCTTATCTAAAAAATGCTGTCTTAACAAGTGAAGATCCCTCTTTTTTTAGACATCGAGGATTTATTACTGGAAGCTTTTAAACAATCTATCACGAAAAATATACGTACTAAACGTTTTGCAAGAGGTGCCAGTACGATAAGTATGCAATTAGTGAAAAATGTTTTTTTAACTCGCGAAAAAACATTATCTCGAAAATTAGAAGAAATATTATTAGTTTATATTTTAGAGAATAACCAGATTACTTCTAAACAAAGAATGCTAGAAGTCTATTTTAATATCATAGAATGGGGACCTAATATTTATGGTATAAGTGAAGCTGCTGAATTTTATTTTCAGAAAAAACCGCAACAAATGAGCTTAAATGAGTGTTTATTTCTAGCTTCTATAGTTCCTAAACCTAAAAAGTTTATGTATCAATTTAACGAAATTGGAAAACAAAAATCAGGTGCTGAAAGGCATCAAAAATTCATAAAAAATCTAATGTTAAAAAGAGGTTTAATAACCTCTGAAGATACCATTGGTCAATCCGTTCCTATATATATATCAGGAAAAGCAAGAAATTTGTTACGTATTAAAACACCAAAAGACACAACTCGTTTAGATAGTTTGACAATTATTGAAAAAAGATTTTTCAATAGTTTTTTATTTAATTTCAAAGCTTTTGCACTAAATTGTACTCTTATAAAGTATAAACTTTCATATTATGCAAAAGATTCTTATAAAATTCATTTTATTGACTTCTGCTTTTGCTTGGGCACAAAATCCTATTTTTACCCAAGCAAAAATAAAAGAAGCAACAGTTTATTTTAATTCAGCTGAAATAATACAACAAGCTAATATTCCTTTAACCAATGGTACTCATGAGGTCGTGGTTAAAAACGTAGCGAATTATTTAAATGAAAATTCAATTCAAATAAGCACCCCATCTCACGTTACCATTCTATCTATACAATTTACTAATGATTATATTTCCGAGTACGATACAAATGAAAATTCTCCTGAAATAAAAAGAGTAAAAGATAGTATCTCTTTACTAAAAAAAGAACTAAATAAAGTAACAAACATTCGAATTTCAGAACAAAAAACAATTGAGCTTTTAGATAAAAACCAACAAGTTTTTGGTCAAAATTCAGGTTTAAGTGTTCTAGAACTTTCCAAAATGGTTGAGTATTACAAATTAAAACGAACCGAAACTAGTAACACCATCAATGTTCTTGAAGAAAGAGAAAAAAAGTTACTCGAACGATTAAATCATTTGAATACTAAACTTGAAACCAACAATTTAAAAAACGAAAAAACCACAACAGGTAAATTGGTTTTACAACTTATGAATACTTCTGCCGGAAATATTCCTCTAGAAATTTCATATATAACACCCAATGCTAGTTGGATTCCTTTTTATGATCTTCGTACAGAAAACATAAAAGATAATATTAACTTGATTTACAAAGCACAAGTTTATCAAAATACTGGACTTGATTGGAAAAAAATAAAACTTACATTATCTTCTGGAAATCCCAATCAAAATAATCAGGCACCAATCTTAAATAGCTGGTTTCTTACCTATGGATATCCTAATTATGGATCCCAACAAAAAAAAGGAGTCATGAATCAATTACAAAGTAGAATAGCAGATGTACAAATAAATACAATAGACGCGGAATCAGCTCAAGCCGCTCCTTCTTCTATAAGCAATTACACAAATATTGTAGAAAATCAATTACAAACTTCTTTTGAAATAGACATTCCGTATGACATTTTATCTAATGGTAAAGCTCATAGTGTTTCGCTAAAAGATTTTAAAATACCTGCTTCGTTTAAATACTATGCTGCACCAAAAATAGAAAAAGAAGCTTTTTTAATGGCCGAAATAAAAGATTATACAAAATACAACCTGTTAGCAGGCGAGGCAAATATTATTTTTGAAGGTTTATATGTCGGAAAAACTTTTATTAATCCGAATCAAACATCAGATACACTTAACCTAAGTATGGGACGAGACAAAAAGGTATCTATTAAAAGAGAAAAAGTAATGGAGCAATCAGGTATACGTTTTTTATCTTCTAAAAAAGAACAAACATTTACCTATGACATTGTCATTAAAAACAATAAAAAAGAGACTATTTATATGCTTCTAAAAGATCAATACCCTCTTTCAACTGACAAAGAAATAGAAATTGAACTTACAGAAAGAAATGGAGCAAAAGTAAACCCAGAAACGGGGATTTTAACATGGGATCTTCAATTAAAACCTAACGAAATTCAAAAAATACGAATACGTTATATTGTTAAATATCCTAAAGATAAAATAATCAGTAATTTGTAATTTTGTAAAAAGGCTATCCCAAATACTATAACACTTTTATTGAGTCAAAAAAATTAGAATAAATCTTTTTTAATTGATACTTTAAATACTTTTTTGGGATAGCCTTAATGATTTATACACCCCTTTTATGGTGCTGGATTAGGATGTAATTCTTGTATTTTATTAACCTCTTTTATTACCTCATCAGTAAGTCGAACCTCAAAAGCATTGATGTTTTCTTCTAATTGATCTAATGAAGTTGCTCCTATTATGGTAGAAGTTACAAAAGATTGATGATGCACAAAGGCTATAGATAACTCTGTTAAAGTAAGTCCTAAACTATGCGCCAATTCTTGGTATTTAGGAGTTACCTTATAACAGTTTTCGTTAGTATAACGAATAAAGTTAGGAAATTTTCCCATTCGCGAATCAACAGGAGTCCCTTGTAAATACTTACCAGTAAGGAATCCAAAGGCTAATGGTGAATAAGCTAGTAAAGCTAAATTTTCACGCATACAAATTTCTGAAAGTCCTACTTCAAAAAGTCTATTCAATAAGGAATAAGGATTTTGTATACTAGCTATTCTAGGCAAATTATGTTTTTCTGCTTCTATAAGATAACGCATAACGCCCCAAGGATTTTCATTAGAAACACCTATGTTTCTAATTTTTCCTTCTTTTTATCAAACCATCAAAAATGGTTAATATTTCAAAAATAGAGTCTTTCCATTGGTTATCAATTTCGGTCATACCTCTTTTACCAAACATATTCATAACTCTTTCTGGCCAGTGCATTTGGTAAAGGTCTATATAATCTGTTTGCAAATTTTTCAAGCTTAAATCAACTGCTTCATGCAAACTTTTTTTTGAAAAATCTAATGGTTGACGAATATAATCTAACCCTCTGTTAGGTCCTGCAATTTTGGTTGCTAAAATAACTTGATCGCGCTTCCCTTTTTTTTTGAACCAACTCCCAATATAACGTTCTGTATTACCAAATAGCTGTGCATTTCCTCCTATTGGGTACATTTCGGCAGTATCAAAAAAATTAATTCCTCTTTCAAAAGCATAATCCATTTGAATATGTGCCTCTGATTCTGAATTTTGATTACCAAAAGTCATCGTTCCTAAACAAATATCACTCACTTCTAATTCAGTGTGAGGCAATTTGATGTATTTCATCTATGAAATTTTTAATTTATTTAACCTAAAAGGTGTGTTATAAAATTTAAAAGAGGCTGTCCAAAAAGTAATAAATCAACATCCAGTTTGTCACTACGTAAGGAGGAGTCTCATAATCAATATTATATAATTTCTCCCTTTGGTCGAAATGAACAAAATTGCGAACTTTTTGAACAGTCTCTTTATTCAAAATTTTAGTTACAACTCATTTAATGCTTTTGTCAACTCATCTAGCTTAGGTGTCAAAATGATTTCAATACGGCGATTTTTAGCTTTACCGTCTGTCGATTCATTTGATACCAATGGGCTATATTCGCTACGTCCAGCAGCTGTTAAGTTTTCTTTTTTAATCTTCGGATTAGCTGACAACAAATTTACGATGGCTGTGGCGCGTTTGGTAGATAAATCCCAGTTGTTTTCAACTCCTCCTCCTAATGTTCCTGTTATTTTATCATTATCAGTATGTCCTTCTATTAAGATTGAAATATCTGGATTATCAGCTAAAACTTTTGAGACTAAATCAACTGCTTTTTTTCCTTCTGTTCCTACTGTCCAGCTTCCTGATTCAAATAGTAATTTATTTTCCATAGAAACATAAACTTTCCCATCTTTCTGGTGGATCACAAGTCCTTTTCCTTCAAAAGCTTTTAAAGATTTAGCTAATGTTTCTCTTAATTTTTTCATAGAAGCTTCTTTAGCTTCTACTAAATTTTCAAGTTCTGTTACACGATCTGAACGATCCTTAAATTCTTTACTTAATTTATCCAAACGAGCTTTTTCAGCAGCCAGAGCTTTTTCTTTTGCTTCTAATTGTGCTAATAATTCTCTGTTTTTGTCCATATTTGCTTTTAAAGCATCGTCGCTATTTTTTTCTAAAGCATTATACGAATTTTGTAACGTAGTCAGATTATTAGAAGTAGCACTATAATCGGCTGCTAACTTATCACGTTCTGCTTTTATTTTTTCTAATTCAGACTTTACTTTTGCTAAATCTAGATTGGCCTGGCTTTTACCAGATTTAAGTAACTCATTTTCATCGGCTAAAGCATTGCGTTCTTTTTTTAGTTCAGCAAACTTGTTTTCTAAATCAGTATATATTTTCTTGGAAACACAAGAGGAAGTACTTAAGGCGAGTAAAAGTAAGCCTATAGAAGTTCTTTTTATCATAATTCAAAACATTTGGGATTATTAAAATTCTACACACACTGGACAATGATCAGAATGTTTTGCTTCTGGCAAAATATAGGCTCTTTTCATTTTATTTTGCAAAGGTTCATGCACCAAGCAATAATCAATTCTCCAACCCTTATTATTAGCACGTGCATTAGCACGATAACTCCACCAGCTGTAATGATGCGGATCCGTATTAAAAAAACGGAAACTATCTATAAATCCTGATTTTATAAATTTATCCAACCATGCTCGTTCTTCTGGTAAAAAACCAGAAACCTTTGCATTTCTTATGGGATCATGTATGTCAATGGCTTCATGACAAATATTATAATCACCACAAATTACAAGATTAGGTACTTCTTTTTTTAGTTGATTTATGTAATTATAAAAATCATCCATATACATAAACTTGTGTTCTAATCTATCTATATTCGTACCAGAAGGCAAATATAAACTCATAACAGAACAATCATCAAAATCTAATCTTAGATTTCGTCCTTCCTTATCCATGTGTTCTATACCCGTTCCGTACACAACTTTTTTAGGTTCTATTTTGGAGAGAATAGCTACTCCGCTATATCCTTTTTTTTCTGCAGGAAAATAATACTGATAAGGATAACCCGCTAATTCAATATCCATTACAGGAATTTGATCTTGAGTAGCTTTGATCTCTTGTAAACATATTACATCGGGATTTGCTGCTTGTAACCATTCTAAAAAACCTTTTGTAATGGCAGCACGAATACCATTTACGTTATATGATATAATTTTCATCAAACCAAATTAAAAATTAAAACTAAATCACTAATTATGAATACCATTATTGTATTACTGATGGTATAATTGATTTTTTCAAAAGTATAGAATATTTTAAGAGTCTCGACTATTTTTTTTAAACAATTAACAAACATTTGAATATCAAACAAATCAGAATATATTTAATAAAAAAATAAATGATTCATTGTTAAACCATTACATATTATACGACTTTTGCTATATTTGCAACTTGCATTAATCGTAAATATAAATGGGTTTAGTCACTGCCAAAGAAGTAGCCAAAGCAATTAAAACTGATAATTATGGCCCTATTGGGACCTTTTCGGGTTGGTTGTTAATGAAAGCACTTCAGATATCAACATTAAATAAAATTTATGACAGGAATAAACATCTATCAGATGTTGAGTTCTTGAATGCAATTTTGGACGAATTCCAAATTAAATTTGAGATTCCCGAAGAAGATCTAAAAAGATTACCTAAAGAAGGTCCTTATATTACCATTTCTAACCACCCGCTAGGAGGCATAGATGGAATATTACTTTTAAAATTAATGCTTGAACGCGAGCCTAATTTTAAGATTATCGCTAATTTCTTATTACATCGTATAGAGCCATTAAAGCCATATATCATGCCCGTAAATCCTTTTGAAAACCATAAGGATGCTAAATCGAGTGTAATTGGGTTAAAAGAAACTTTTCGCCATTTAAGCGATGGAAAACCTTTAGGTATGTTTCCAGCTGGTGAAGTTTCTACTTACAAAGACGGAAAACTCATAGTGGACAAAGAATGGGAAGAAGGAGCTATTAAAGTTATTAGAAAAGCACAAGTTCCTGTGGTACCTATTTATTTTCATGCCAAAAACAGTAAATTATTTTACTTCTTATCAAAACTAAGTAGTACTTTGCGAACTGCAAAACTTCCTTCTGAATTACTTACTCAAAAAGATCGTGTAATAAAAGTTCGTATAGGAAAACCAATTTCAGTAGCGGAACAAAATGAGTATACAACCTTAGAAGATTATACAGATTTTTTACGCAAAAAAACATATATGTTAGCAAATGCTTTTGCCGAAGAAAAAAAACTTTTTGAAGCACCTATTCTAAAACCTACTTCAAAACCCGCAAAAGCAATTGTAACAGGAGCTAATCAAGAAAAAATGATTGAAGAAGTAGCCAAACTTAGAAAAAAAGAGGCTCGATTGCTCCAAAGTAAAAATTATGAAGTATTCTTAACAGAAGCTAGTGAAATTCCTAATATCTTACATGAAATAGGTCGTTTACGAGAAATTACCTTTAGAGCCGTTGGTGAAGGCACTAATGAATCTATTGACTTAGACGAGTTTGACAACTACTACCACCACATGTTTTTATGGGATGATGATACCAAACAAATTGCAGGTGCTTACCGTATGGGTTTAGGATCTAGAATATTTGCTAAATACGGAATAAACGGTTTCTACTTACAAAATCTTTTCCGTTTTGAACCCGAACTGTACGATATGATGAGTAAATCCATCGAAATGGGACGTGCCTTTATATGTAGTGAATATCAGCAAAAACCAATGCCTTTATTCTTATTATGGAAAGGTATTGTACACACTACACTAAGACACCCTGAACATAAATTTTTAATAGGTGGAGTAAGTATTAGTAATCAATTTTCAGAGTTTTCAAAATCATTGATGATTGAATTTATGAAATCTAATTTTTACGATCCTTATATTGCTCAATATATTCATCCTAAAAAAGAATACAAGGTAAAATTAAAAGATGCTGATAAGGATTTTGTATTTAACGAAGCAGAGTCTGATTTGAATAAATTTGATAAGATCATAGACGAAGTAGAACCTGGTAATTTACGTTTACCTGTTCTAATCAAAAAATACATCAAACAAAATGCTCGAGTAGTTGCCTTTAATGTAGATCCTTTGTTCAACAATGCCATTGATGGACTCATGTACATCCGAATTGCTGATTTACCAGAAAGTACTGTAAAACCAGTAATGGAAGAATTTCAAGCAGAATTAGAAAGAAAATTGAATGAAGAACTACAATCTAAATAAGATTGTAGTTCTTTTCATACAAACACAAACATTCACTATATTTTTCTATTTATCATTTTTTATTTATATTTGTTTAAACCAAAACATTTAAAATGCACAATTTCATACAAAAATTTCACTCAGGATGGGCTTATGTAGCCTTAGCTTTATTAGTTTTTGCTATTATTAATAGTTTTTTAGGTAATTCCTCTAATAGAGAATTTACAGCTAAAGACAGAAAAATTGCTTTATTTGGTTTAATTGGTACCCATATTCAATTTTTAGTAGGAATTATTTTATACTTTGTTTCTCCAATGGGCTTATCAGGTTTTAATATGAAAGAAGCCGCTTTAAGACTTACTTCTATGGAGCATCCTTTAATAAATCTAATTGCTATAGTATGTGTAACCATTGGATGGTCAAAACATAAAAAAATGGAAACAAGTCATGATAAATTCAAAAAAATAGCTATTTTATACAGTATTGGACTTATCCTAATTCTATCTCGTATACCATGGTCATCTTGGTTATCATAAAAAACAGTAAGCCCTTTTAATGGGCTTATTTTTTTATCCTATTATACAAAATGATTAAAAGAAAAACTATGATCAACCGTATTTTAATGGGTGTTTCTACACTACTAGCTATACTTCTAACATCAAAATTTTCATTTAAAAAATTTGATTCAACCAGTTTTGAGCCTATTAAAATCGTCCCTGACACGATCAAAAAGATTCTTTACTCCTTATTTTAGACAGTTTATCCGTAGAGGAAGGTCTTTACAACTTCAAACTTTACAAAAGCAAAGGACACGCCTCTTATTATGCCAATCGTTTTAACGGGAGGAGAACAGCTAGTGGCGAGCGTTTTTATAATCATAAATTAACTGCTGCCCACCGAAAACTACCATTTGGAACAAGAGTTAGGGTAACCAATTTAAAAAATGGTCGCAAAATAATCGTAAAGATAAATGACCGTGGTCCTCATATTCGCAATCGTGAAATAGACTTATCTCACAAAGCCTTTCATCATTTGGCTAAAGGAAAAGGAGGAGGAGAAATGCCTGTAAAAATTGAAATAGCTCTAAAAAAGAAAAAAATTAAATTTTTATATCCCATTCGCTATAAGGATGTCTACTTAAATAGGCATTGTAAAAACGCATATCTGAGGTAACTTCTAAACCTAGCCATGAAGGTCTATCAAAAAACTCATTTTCTGTCTGCAGCTCTATTTCTGCTAAAACAAGACCTTGATTTAAACCTAAAAAAACATCTACTTCAAAGAGGTGTTTTCCAAAAGGAACTTCATAACGTATTTTTTCTATAATTCCCTTTTCACAAAGAGGCAAAAGCAGTTCAGCTTCGTTCAAATAAATCTCTTTTTCCCATTCTAGTCTAGAAGCTCCAGTAGTGCTACTAGCTCCTTTTACAGTAATATATCCTTTTTCATCTTTTATTCGTACTCTAACTGTTCGTTCAGCAACCGAACTCAAATAACCTTGTACAATTCTATTATTAGACTTGCTTTCTTCCAAAAATTGATTATTTGTAACTAAAAATTTACGTTCTATCTCAATCATACGATCTTTTTAAATAACCAAGCGAAGATACTCTAAGTTTTTTAAAGCTATTAACTTTTGCAGAAACATTAGTAATTTTGCAATATGGAAAGCCTTATTCGTAAAATAATTCATATAGATATGGATGCCTTTTATGCGTCCGTTGAACAAAAGGATCATCCTGAACTAATAGGCCTTCCTATAGCTGTGGGAGGCAGTGAAATTAGAGGTGTTGTATCTGCTGCTAGTTATGAAGCTAGAAAATTTGGTGTACGAAGTGCTATGACTGGTATACAGGCTAAACGTTTATGTCCTGAGTTAATTTTTGTAAAACCTCGTTTTGAACGATATAGAGAGATTTCTCTGAAAATTAGAAAAATATTTTATGAGTATACTGATCTAGTAGAACCTCTATCTTTAGACGAGGCCTATTTAGATGTAACCCAAAACAAAAAAAAACAATCCTAGCGCAACTCTTATAGCTTCTGAAATCAGACAACGTATATTTGAAGAAGTTGGTTTGACTGCTTCAGCGGGAATTTCTATCAATAAATTTGTAGCCAAAATAGCATCTGATTATAATAAACCAAATGGTCAAAAAACGATTCATCCTGATGATGTAATTCATTTTTTGGAGAGTTTAGATATTAAAAAATTTTATGGTATTGGAAAGGTAACTACTGAAAAGATGTATCTGTTAGGGATTTATACTGGTCTAGATCTAAAATCTAAAACAATAGAATATTTAGAAGAACATTTTGGAAAAAGTGGTACTCATTATTATCATCTGGTTAGAGGAATTTCAAACAGTCCTGTAAAACCTAATCGAACCTCTAAATCTGTTGCAGCGGAGCATACTTTTTATACCAATTTAACCTCTGAAATTTTTATGGAGGAAAAATTAGAACGTATTGCTGATGAATTAGCTAAAAGACTTCAAAAGCATAAATTATCTGGTAAAACCATAACACTTAAAATAAAATATTCTGATTTTAGTCAACAAACCAGAAGCAAAACACTTCCTTATTTTGTTTCCGATCGAGATGTATTGTTAGAGGTAGCTAAAGAGCTTCTTTATCAAGATCGTATGAAAAACTCTGTTCGTTTATTAGGTATTTCTCTTTCTAATTTAAATACAGAAATAAAAAAAACCGTAGTGATTCAGCTACGGTTTGATTTTTAATTCTTTTTATTCTATTTCAGAAATTCTTAATGTATTTACCATTCCTTTTGCTACAACTGGCATGGCTGCTAAGTTTACCAAAATATCTCCTGGACTTACAAATCCTTTTTCTTCTGCTATTTCATTAATATCATCTATTGTATCATCTGTACTTACAAATTTATCATACATAAACGCATGAACTCCCCACAATAAATTTAACTGTGTTAAAATACGAGGGTTGGATGTAAAGACTAGAACATGTGCATTGGGTCTCCATGCAGAAACTTGAAAGGCAGTATAACCACTATTTGTTAGTGTAGTAATAGCTTTGGCTCCTATATCTCCAGCTAAAATAGCTGCGTGATAACAAATGTGTTTTGTTATAAAGCGATTGGTTTTTACTTGTGGTTGTTTTTGAGGCACATGAATTAGTGGTGAATCTTCGACTGCCTCAATAATTTGGGTCATTTTTTCAATTACTTGTATTGGATAATTACCTACTGAGGTTTCACCTGACAGCATTACTGCATCTGCTCCATCCATTACTGAATTAGCGACATCATTTACCTCTGCACGAGTAGGAGTAAGACTTGTAATCATGGTTTCCATCATTTGGGTTGCTACAATTACAGGAATACGAGCCAATTTGGCACGGTTAATTAATTTTTTTGAATTAATGGAACTTCATGTGCGGGCATTTCTACCCCTAAATCACCACGCGCTACCATAAAACCATCACAATGAGCCACTAGCTTATCTAGATTTTCAATTGCTTCTGGTTTTTCTATCTTGGCAATAACTGGGATTTTGTGATCTGAATTTTCTTCTATTAATTCTTTGAGATCTTTAAGATCTTCTGGTGTTCTTACAAAAGATAACGCAATCCAATCAACTTTACTTTCAATTGCAAATAGTGCATCACGAATATCTTTTTCGGTAAGGGCTGGTAATGATACTTTTGTATTGGGTAAATTAACTCCTTTTTTAGATTTTAATGGCCCTCCTTGAATTACTTTACAAACAACTCTACTTGTTTCAACATTACTTGATATTGCTTCAAATATAAGCTTTCCATCATCTAATAAAATACGTTCTCCAGGATTTACATCTTTAGGGAATGCTTTATAGGTCATATATATATTATCAGGTGTTCCTGGCACATCTTCTATTGTTTGAAAAGTAACCAGATCTCCCTCATTTACAACCACATCTTCTTTCATTACGCCTACACGTAGTTTTGGCCCTTGTAAATCAGCTAATATAGCGGTTGTATAACCGTATTCTTCGTTTAATTCCCGAATAATACGTATACGCTCTGCAACATCTGCATAGTCTGCATGGGAAAAATTGATACGAAATACATCAACTCCAGCATCCATCATCTTTTTAATCACTTCCTTAGAACTACAGGCTGGGCCTAGAGTTGCTACTATCTTTGTTTTTTTTTGTGTACGCATTCTTAAAATATCAAATTATTCTTAGATTTAATTTCATTTGGGTTTACTTCATAAACTGCAGAAATCAAATCAATTTTATTCAACTTATAAATTATTTCTTTTAACTCTATCTGTTCGTCGTGTTCAATTTTTAATACAAAATCAACTTTTTTTAAATCTGTTACCAAATTTACTTGAGTTGTAATACTATTTTCTTGAAATAATGAATTTATAATATCTGAAGGGGGAAATTCTATTTCTTGCTTATTTTGTATTAAATCCCAAGTCATCATTGCTTCATCATCTTCGTATGTGAATCTAGAAAAAGTAGCTAATTGTTTGTTAATTTCGACTGGAATTTCATCCTCGTTCTTGGAAAGCAAAATCTCTAAATTCTGATTAATCTTATAAGCTAACCGATAATCTTCTAAAGTAGTATGAATAGCAAGTAGGTCATAATCTACTTGATCAAAATCCCCAAGATGAATTTGATGTTTAAGTTTGGTCATACTATTCAACATTAAAAACAAAGGTAAATCTTTTTAAAAAAGCATTAATATTTATCTTTAAAAATAATCGATAAAAGACAAATAAAAACCGACAAAGTACACTGTCTTTCTTGTTTTTTTCTCAGATCGTATTTTATCTATTATTGATTTACTTTTTATTGTTAATTCAATTAATGATATACTTTTTTTATTTTAACAACATAAATTTATTACGGATAAAAATAACTTTGAATTTTTAAAAGTATTCTTTTATCCTGAATATAGAGAGCTACATTTATAAAAAGAATTTTATTATAAAATCCTTTTGACTTTATGAATCTTGCTAAATTTACGACATTTTTTAAACCTAGATAAGCTTACAATTCTTTTTAAGATAAGTTTACAAGTTTTTTAACGATTTATTTTTATTCAAATGATATTAAAGTATTAAGAGTGCTTCTTCAATTGTATCATATATTTTTTTTAACTGCTGATCTGTTATAATATAAGGGGGTAATATATAGACTGTGTTCCCTACAGGACGAAGTATAATTCCTTTTTCTATAAAAAAGTTATATAGCTTATTACGAATGGTTCCATAGTATGAAATTTCTTCATCTGTTATAATTTCCAAAGCAAAAATCACTCCTATTACGCGAGTAGTTTTAACCTTTGGATTCAAATTCATTTTTATCTGAAAGGCTAAATGTTTTTGATGAATTCTATCAATATTTTTTTGTGTTTCATCTCTTTGTAATAGTTCAATACTGGCTAAAGCAGCTGCACAACCTGTTGGATTAGCTGTAAAAGTATGTCCATGAAAAAACGCATGATTAATAGATTCATTTTTAAAACCATTAAAAATAGATTCTGTAAAGGAAGTAATGGCCATAGGAATTGTACCTCCTGTTAATGCTTTAGACATGCACATCATATCGGGATTTTCTTTGAGATAATTACATGCAAAAAAGCGTCCTGTTTTTCCAAATCCTGTCATCACTTCATCAGCAATAGTAAAAACTGAATTGGATTTACAAATTGTAATTAATTCATCTAAAATAAAGGCTTCATACATTATCATACCCGCAGCTCCTAAAACCAACGGTTCAAAAATAAATGCGGCTACTTGATTTTCTTTTAAAGCTTTTTGAAGTGTTTTTTTTGTAATTTCTTCGTTTCCTTTTGTTGGAACGGGAATTCGGATAACATTGATTAGTGAGTCTTGAAAAGCTTCTGTAAACAAACCTATCCCACTTACAGCCATAGCGCCGAAGGTATCGCCATGAAAAGCTTCTTCAAAGGCTATTATCGTATCTTTTTTTATCCCTTTGTTAAAAAAGTATTGAAATGAAGCTTTTATTGCCACCTCAACTGCCGTTGACCCATTGTCCGAATAAAAAAATTTTTTTGATTTATTGGTAGTATTTCAATTAATTTTTCTGCTAATTGTACTGCTTTATTATGTGTAAAACCACCAAATAAAACGTGTTCTAAAGTAGTTAATTGATCGTAAATGGCTTTAGCGATAAACTCATTTGAATGTCCAAAAGGATTTACCCACCATGAAGCAATAGCATCTATATATTCTTTATTTTTTTCATCCCATAACAAAGCTTCTTTTCCTTTTACTATAGCAGGTAGTATACCTATTGTTTGATGTTGTGTATAAGGATGCCAATTATATAATTGATCTTTTTCAGATAAAGTCATAAAACTGTTTTTTTTAACTAAAGGAAATTAAGGATTTATTATTTTTTTTAGAGCTTTTAAAGTTCCAATAATTTTTCTCTAAATTTTTCAGCATAATATGAGATAACGTTTTCGTCAAAATAGGGTTCATTATCTATACGTCCTATATATTTTATACCCGATTTATGAAGAATAATATTTTCTGTTGATGTATTTTCATCTCCTGAAAAGATAATTCCAGATACTTTTATATTTCTATTTTTTAGTAATTCTAAAGTCATTAAAGTATGATTAATGCTTCCTAAATAATGTCTAGAAACAATTACTACTTTATAATCAGGTTGAATAAGGTCTACAACGCAGTCTGTTTCATTTAGTGGAACTAAAATCCCTCCCGCTCCTTCAATTACTAAATGATTGTCTGTTGTAGGTTCTATAATTTTTTTTAAATCTATGGTAAGATTATCAATTGTTGCAGCTAAATGTGGACTAGCAGGCGTATTTAATGCGTAAGCATTAGGGTGAATGGTAAGTCTGGTATTTTTTACTCTTTTTTTTATTTTATGACTATCTGAATTATCTAAATCTCCTGCTTGAATAGGTTTCCAATAATCTGCTTCTAAAGCCTGTGTGATAATAGCTGATGCAATTGTTTTACCTACGTCTGTTCCTATACCTGTAACAAAAATTTTCATTTTATAAAATTCTAATTTCTTACAAAAATAAGAAAAACAGGTCTTTTTTAGTTTCTTCTTTTGATTCTTTATTTGTATGTGTTTCTATTTTTAGAAATTCTCTTTATAAATGTTTTTTTTAGGAAAGGAGCGAAAAATAGTTTATCTTATTTTAAAAGGAGGATCTGACAAATATTTTTTTATTAAATATTTATTCTTAAAAAATAGTGGTAAATAATTTAAAAAAACATTACAAAAAGTAAATGTTTTAAATTTAGTGTACTATTTAAAAGACAAGAATGACAGTCTGGTTATTCTTATGTTTTTTTGGTAGCTGTTCTAAATTATTCTTTTTGTAATGTTTTTCTTGAATTATAGATAGGAATATATGTGTATTTTAAAAAAAATTAATTTAATATTTAATTAAAATCCGTAATTAAAACCTAGACCAAATACTTCTCTAATTTGAAAGGCTCCCACAGCATTATCATCATAAATTGCTTGAAAAGCTAAATTAGTAGATATGTATTTATTGATTTTCATTACTAAATTTGCTTGATAATCAATATCTACATTTTGTGGTTTATCTAAATAATTAGAATACAGGTTTAAAATATTTTCCCAGGTAACATTATCCATTAGTTTAAATTTGTAATATGCTTGTAGACCAGCACCAAATTCAAAACGAGTGGATTTTCCTTGTTCAACTCCAAAAGAGCTTCCGTTTTGAGTAAAATGAGAATGAACTACTACTAAACGAGCTGTTGCAGGAGCTATATTGAATTTAAAATTTTCATGTTTTTTCCACATCATACCAAGACCTAACTGTAAATAAGCTGGAGAGAAGAAGTGCGATATTTTATTACCATTTGTATCAAAACCAGAGTCCATTTGTGTCTTAAAATCTAAGAAAGCTGAGTAAAACCAATATCCTTTTGCTCTTTTTCCTAGTACTGAATTGTATAATAATCGGTCGTCTGACTTGCGAACATCAGCGTCTTTAAGTTTTGTCAATCCATAAGCAGCTATGATTTTATTATCCCAAATTAGATCTTTTGATTTATAATTAAAATCATAATTGATATTTATATTTCCTGCTATATTAGAAGTTCCTCCAGCTCTCCATTTATCATTAAAGGCTGATTGGTTAAATAAAAAATTGAAATTACCTCCTCTTTTCCAACCTACATTGGTAGTATCTTGTGCTTTTTTTTCAGTTTCAGAAGTTCTTTTTATTAATTCTCCTTCAATTGTTTGTGCGTTAAGCAAAGTTTGGCAGATTAATAATGCCAAGCATAAAAGTGATTTTTTCATGATGTAAATTTTTATTTAGTTCTCTTAAAAATCGGAACCGCTGAACAAGCTTCTCCAAACATTACACTTTTTGCTACTTTTTGTAGTTGTGTAATGGCCATGATGTATGCTTCTTTCGGGACTGGTTTTTTTGAGCAACCCTTCAAAATTACTGGTTTATCAAGGTATTTACTGAAATCTATTCGTAGAATTTCTTCTATATATACATTAACCTCAATATCTTCTTTATTTCCGAGGATAGTTTTTTTGGCGTATTTGTCTAAATAAGAAGCTATTAGTATAGGTGCCCAAGTTGGCAAAATAGCATCTGAACTACAATAAATGGCGCAATAATGATCTTTATATTGTGACCAATCATGATTTTTTAAAGCTTGTCTAAAATCTTTTTCTTTTAACAAAAATCCATCTATGAGCCATTGTTTAATATCAACAGCCGTTCTTATTCCACTAGGATAAAAATCCTCTAGATCAAATACTTCTAAAGAACTATTCGTTACTTTATTTATAATTTCTTCCATATTTAGTTGCAATCTCTAATTTTCAGTCATTGCAAAACTGTATACTGCAACTGAAAAATTTGTTTTTTCATTAAAGCATTCCTAATTCTAATTTTGCTTCTTCACTCATTAAATCTTTGCTCCAAGGTGGATCAAAAGTAATTTCTACTTCACATGATTTAACTGCTTCTAGTTTTTCTATTTTTTCTTTTACTTCATTAGGAAGTGTTTCTGCCACAGGACAATTGGGGGAGGTTAATGTCATTAAAATTTTCACATCCATGTCCTCATTTACAAAAACATCATAAATTAAGCCTAATTCGTAAATATCTACAGGTATTTCAGGATCATAAATTCGTTTTAATACTTTTACTACTTCTTCTCCTAAATTTATATTATCATTAAATTCTTCCATATTTTTTTAGATCTTATAAGTCGTTTAAGTTTTTAAATTCTCTTTTTCTTATAATTTTAGCCTTTATTTTTTTATGATTTTATACATATTATTACTTTTTACTTTATAAGTTAAATTTTGCTATTTTTTTTATTTTCTACATTCTTAACTTATATTTACTAGTATAATATTTTAAAAAATTACTTTTTGCTTAAAAAAGCTAAAGCATACATTTTTATTTGTTTTATCATAGATACTAAACCGTTAGCTCTTGTAGGTGATAAATGTTCTTTTAAACCTATTTCGTCTATAAAATCTGTTTTGGCATCTAGAATAGCTTGTGCTGGTTGATTAGAAAATGTCCTTATTAATATTCCAATAATTCCTTTTGTTAGAATAGCATCACTATCAGCTGTAAAAACAATATTTCCTTCTTTTTCTTCAGCATAAACCCAAACTTTAGATTGACATCCTTTGATGATATTTTCCTCTGTTTTGTATTGTTCTTCAATTAGGGGTAATGATTTTCCTAGTTCGATTATGTATTCATAGCGTTGCATCCAATCATCAAACATTGAAAACTCATCTACAATTTCATTTTGAATTTCTTCTATGGTCATTCTTGATAGAATTTATTTCTGTTAATTATTCTTGTTTTATGTAAGAAATTAATTTGGATACAAATTTTTCAATTTCTACAGGTGGGTGTCCATGATCAAAGCCAGCTGATTGATATTCTTGATCTTCTTTTTTTATCTTCATATCTGCGTGTGCCGCTCCATCATGATAACGTAATTCAGTGGGTGCTTTCAGCTTGTCTAACGCTTTCAAATTAATTTGATTTAACAAAGTTTGTAATTCATCTATTTGTTGGGCTGTTAGATCTACTGATTTAAAATCATCTGCATCACGATTTTCGGTATAACTTAAAGAGTTTGGGGTTAATTTAATTCTTAAATGATAACCTCTTGTATTTGCTACATATTCTACAAACATTCCTTTTTCTTTGTTTATCCGTTCTTCCCTCTTCAACTGGTTTTATTGACTCTTTTTCTTTGTTTTTTTCATTTTTCACAAGAGTTGATTCTTCCTGGGGTAAGGTTGTTTGTTTGCATTTACAGGAAACTAATAAAACAAAAACCGAAAATAGAGTGAGTGCATTTTTTTTCATCTGTATAATTATTTAAGATAACATCATTTTTGCTTTTTTTACAGCTTCTACAAAGACATCTATTTCTTCTTTTGTATTATAAAAGGAGAAACTTGCTCTTACAGTACCTGGGATTTGAAAAAAATTCATAATCGGTTGTGTACAGTGATGGCCTGTGCGAACGGCTATACCTAATTTATCTATAATTGTGCCAATATCGTATGGATGAATGCCTTTAATATTAAAAGAAATTACGGAGGTTTTATTTTCTGAAGTTCCAAATATTTTCAGTCCCTCTATCTCTAATAATTTTTCAGTTGCATACACTAAAAGTTGTTTTTCTTGTTTTTGAATATTTTCAAAACCTAGTTGGTTTAGATAATCAATAGCAGTACCTAAAACAATTCCATCTGCTATATTAGGTGTTCCTGCCTCAAATTTGTGGGGTAATTCAGCATACGTTGTTTTTTCAAACGTTACTTCTTTTATCATTTCGCCTCCCCCATATAGGGTGGTAATTTATTTAGCCACTCTTCTTTTCCGTATAAGATACCTACTCCTGTTGGTCCACAAATTTTATGTCCAGAAAAAACATAAAAATCACAATTTAAGTTTTGTACATCTGGTTTTAAATGGGGAGTTGCTTGTGCTCCATCTATTAAAACAGCGGCTCCTACTTGATGTGCTTTTTCAATAATATATTCAATAGGATTTATTGTTCCTAAAGCATTTGAAATATGATTAACTGAAACTATTTTAGTATTCTCAGAGAGTAGTTTATCAAATTCCGATAGAATTAACTCTCCTTTTTCATTTATTGGAATCACAACTAATTTTGCTCCTGTACGCTCACACAACATTTGCCAAGGCACTATATTGCTATGATGCTCTAATGCAGACACCATTACCTCATCTTTTTCATTTAATAACGTTGTAAAACCATTGGCTACTAAATTAATTCCTTGTGTGGTTCCTGATGTAAAAATAACTTCATAATTATGTTTTGCATTAAGATGTGATTGGATTTTGTTTCGAGATTCTTCATAGGCATCAGTTGCTAACTGACTCAACGTATGTACCCCACGATGAATATTAGCATTAATTTCGTTATAGTACTTTGAAATAGCATCTATAACTACTTTGGGCTTTTGAGCAGTTGCTCCGTTATCAAAATATATTAAGGGTTTTCCATTTACTTTTTGTTTTAAAATAGGAAAATCTTCTCTAACTTTTTGGATATCAAACATATTATTCAAAAAAAATCTAAAAGCAAAATTAGTTAATTAGTTAGGATATTTTATCAAAGTTTTCAAAAACTTTCTTTATTTGATCTTCTATTAAAGTGTTTCTATACAAATTCAATAATATGCTTTTAAACTATAATAACTGGCATCTTAAAGCATATTTTTCTAGTATTTAAAGTGTTATATTTTTTACTTTTTATTTTCTTTAAATATCACGAAATGAAGGTATCTGACGAATAAAAAATATTTTTTAAAGCTTTATTCTATTTATTACGTTTTAATAAGGGTGAATACTAAAGATGAATTTTATAAAAGAAAAGACAAAATTCTTTTTTAGTTAAAAACAATCTTTGTTGAAACAAATTCAATATAAAAATACTACTTGGTTGTAAAGGATATTCTTTATCCTTAATATGAAGAAGAAGTAGATATATTTTTTTAAAATTATAAAAAACTTTATCTTGCAGTAAGTATTTTTTTTTCATAAATAACCTATCATAAAAAATACACTTATTAGGAAGAGGTAAGATATTTTTTTGCTTCCTCTTTAACTTAAAATTTATATACTATGAAGAAAATATTTGGGATTATCAGCTTATTTTTTATAGGTGTTATAGGTATCTTATTATTTCAAAACTATCCAAAATTAGACTTGATTTCTGGTTTTTCTGCAAAAAGTGTTGCCTCTGGTCATTTTTTAGATAATCGTCCTCTTTCTCTTATTGAAAAAACAGATAATGATATTAATTTGATTGATTTAGCAAAAAATGAAATTAATGATAAGGTTAAGTTTGCCGAGGCTTCTGTATACGGATTAAAAAAACGAAAAGCTGTATATAGAGAAGGTTTAGGTGCTGTATTAGTAAATGACGACTATGATCCAAATATGCCTTATTTGGTTCCTAAAAGAATTTTTACAATTAATAAAAATATTCCTTTTCCTTATGGAGATGGAGAACCTTTAAAATCTGTTTTTACAAATATTGATTACAACCGATTAGATAAAGCGGTTTCTGGAAGCTTTTGAACCTAATAAAAAGGAAAAAGATGTACTCGCGCGGTACTTGTAGTTTATAAGAATCAAATTATTTCTGAAAAATACGCTCCTAATTTCACAAAAGATTCAAGATTACTAGGTTGGTCTATGACTAAAAGTATTACAGGAACACTGTTTGGTATTCTTCAAAAACAAGGTAAATTAAATATTAATCAACCTGCTCCTGTTGCTGAATGGAAGAATGATGCGCGCAAAAACATTACCATCCATAACTTATTACAAATGAACTCAGGTTTAGAATGGGATGAAAATTATGATAAACTATCAGATGCTACGAAAATGCTGTTTCAAGAAAGTGATATGACAAAATCTCAAATTAAAAAACCTTTGGTAGGCAAACCTAATGCTAGTTGGAACTACTCTTCTGGTACAACTAATTTACTTTCTGGAATTATTCGCAGTCAATTTAAAACACATCAAGAGTATTTAGATTTTTGGTATGGTGCTTTAATTGATAAAATTGGTATGCACTCAATGATTGTTGAAACAGATTTATCGGGTCATTATATAGGATCTTCTTATGCTTGGGCCAACGCGCGTGATTGGTCTAAGTTTGGTTTGTTATACTTACATAAAGGGAATTGGAATGGTGAACAATTATTTGAACCTAGCTGGTCTAGTTATGTTGCTACTCCTACTCCTACTTCTAATAATGAATACGGTGCTCAATTTTGGCTAAATGCTAATGGTGTTCTACCTGACTGTCCTAAAAACATTTATTATGCAGATGGATTTCAAGGACAACGGGTATTCATTATACCTTCTCATGATATGGTAATTGTACGTCTGGGTCATGGTCATATTGATCTAAATGCTTTAGTAAAAGAGGTTTTAGCAAGTATAAAGTGATTATAAAGACTTTTTTTGAAGAGGCTGTCCAAAAAGTAATAAATCAACATACATGCAGTTTGTCTCTCCGGTAAGGAGGAGTCTCATAATCAATATTATGTAATTTCTCCCTTTGGTCGAAATGAAAGATTACGAACTTTTTGGGCAGTCTCAAGGTTGAAAAAATAGTATTATGAGGGAATTTCAAAGTTTAAATGGTATAAAACATCTTCTACAGCATTTTTTCTTTTAATTGAATGAAACAGAAAGTGAATTTATTTTTTAATTTTTCTTATGGCACTTTTATTTAACCATCCCTCTTTTAAATCAGCTATTTGAATTTTGTAATAATTATCTAAGTGATCTATAATATTTACTTTTGTTCCTGCATGTAGGACAAAAGCATTAGCCGCAACTGCATTAGGTTCACTTTTTACATTGACTACATCAACAAAAACGATCGCTGGTTTTTCTTTTTCTAAACGACTTTGTTCATAAAAACCAGCAAAAAGACTTAACAAAACTAAACATAGGCTACATAAAATTCCGGCGAAGAAAATTCTTTTTAAAATGGTTTCATAGGAATAATAATAGATTATAAAACAAATTAGCATACAGAAAGCTACAACAATAGATACCCAAGCCCAAGTATCATAATGAAAAACGGAGGTTAAATCTATTATGATTTTTGAAAAGCCAACCTGTGGTACTTCTTGAATATCATCAATTACCATTTTTTTAGCAAATGCTAAGTTATTTTGTATTTCTACATCATTAGGGTTCAATAACAAAGCTTTTTCAAAATTAAAAACAGCTGGTGCTACTCTATTTAATTTGTAATAGCAATTCCCTAGATTGAAATATATTTCTGCTGATTCTTTTCCTTGAGCTAAAATACTTTCATAGGATTGGATTGCTTCTTGGTATTTTCCTTTTTGATAGCAATCATTACCTTTTTCAAATAAATCATTTGCCCAAATAAATTGAGAAAGGAATAATAATATGTAGAATATTTTTTTCATTTTATTCAATCACTAAAACACAAAAGACACTAAATAAGGTGTAATTACAGTGTTTATTTTTTAATTTCTTTTTATTCTTTTTGTATTTAAACTATCTGCTTTTCTAAATCAGAAACAATACTTATTGCGAGATTGTAATCATTTTGAATACTTGTATTTGTTGAAGGTGCATATCGAGCAAATTCACAACTTTCTATTAATCCTATAAACTGATTCACAGTATCTTTGTTTGCTTTCTTCTGAATTAATAATTCGCAAATTTTATCTTTACTCATGTCTGATGTTTCAATATGTAGTTTGGCTTTTAAGAAATTATGCAACGCACGTTCTAAAGCAATATAAAAAGGTTCTTTATTTCCTAATTGTTTTTGGGCTTCAGACAAATATCTTTTAGCTAACTTATTTGATAATTTAATCTTATTCCCTAAAATGTCCGCATTACGTTCTTTTCTTTTACGACGTAAAATTATGATAAGTGGAATAGCTAAAAAAGGCGCAAATAATAAGCTATAAAATAAACTTGATCCTAAGAAATCCGAAGACGTTTTTGGTTCTAAATTAGTCTTTGTTTTTATAAATCCAAAAGTAGAAGTTGCCGTTACTTTAGATTTATTTGTACTAACTGTATTGTTTACTAAAACATTTCCTTTTTCTACAAATAGTGTAATTTCTTTTGAAGTAATTGATTTATAATGTTTTGTATTCAAATCAAAATACGTAAAAGTCATCGGTTTTATTAAATATTTCCCCTCACTTTGTGGAATAATGGTATAAGTATCTTGAATGTTTCCAGTCATACCTGAAAGTGATGTTTGTACACTTTCTTGGTGTTGTGGATCATACATTTCTAATGAAGAGGGTACTATAGGTTTAGGTAATGTAAATAGTTTTAAATTTCCTTTTCCTGAAACGATTATTTTTAGATCAATTGATTCACCTGCTTTTACGCTGGTTTTAGAAGGAATTACTTTAAATTCAAAATCCCCTACTGCTCCTGTAAAATCAGTTGATTTTCCTGCTTCCAGGAAGAGGTTTAACTATAATTGTTTTTGCTCCTGCTGAAACTTTTTTATGTCCCATAGTCATAACTGGACGACCAAAAAAATCAACCTCTCCTGATGGGACCTCTACTTCTACGTCTAAAGTTAAGGGTTCTATTACCAATTTGCCTGATTTTTGAGGGTAAAGAACCGTTTTACGCAATACAGCATAACGATACATTTCGCCTTTAAATTTTCCTTCTTCTACTTTTAATTGTTTGATGTCTATATTTTGACTCCAAAAATTATTGTATTTAGGATTTTGTGTTTCCTGCCAACCTCCAACTCCTGAACGGTGACTTACATAAATTTTATAAACTACCGTAATAGGTTCATTGAGATACGGATTATTGTTAGAAATTTCGGCTACTAAATGCACTCCTTCTTTACCCATAGCGGATGAAGGAGGTGTTTGTTGGCGTTGTTGTTGATAATAAGGGCTATTTCCTCCGTAAGGATCGTAAGGATCTCGTTCTTCTTGGACTGCATTACCTATAATAACTTTAACAGAATTAGATTTATATATTTGTCCATTTATTTCAACAGAAGCTCCTTTTATAAGGAAAGTTCCCTTTTTTGTAGGTTGAAGAAAATAGGAATACGTTTTTTCATAGGATTTTCTTCCGTTAATCCACGAATAACTAACGGATTGATTGGGACCTCCTATAATTCGGAAACCATCAAATGCTGGAGGATCAAAGTTATCTCCATCATCATTCATTGTAAAATCAATTCGTAAACGTTCGTTTATACCCAAATTGTTTTTGCTGACACTTGTTACAAACTGAACTTGGGCAGTAATTTTTACACAAAATAAAATAAGTATAAAAAATAGTTTTTTCATTCTTCTTGTTTTCTTTTCTACCAATCTTTTCCTTCTTGTTTTGGAGCTCCTTTTACTTTTCGAGCATTTACTCGATCTTGAATTTTTTTCTCCTCATTATTTACCGCATCTAACAAATTTTGCACCCTATCTTTTGGAACATTATTGGGTTTAGGTTGCGGATTATTTTGGTTTTGATCTTTGTTTTGATCTTTATTATTAGGTTTATCCTGTTTGTCTTTATTTTTATCATTTTGATTTTTGTCCTTATCTTGATTTTTATCTTGATTAGGTTTTTTATCAGGACTATCTCCTTTTTTATCTTTTTTCTTATCATCATTTTTTGAAGGTGGATTTTCCTTCAGTAATTTTTTTGCTAAAGCATAATTATAGCGTGATTCTTCATCTGCTGGATTATTACGTAATGCATTCTTATAGGCTTCAACTGCTTTGTCATACGTTTTTTCTTTCATATAGGTATTTCCTAAATTATGATAAGCGTAATGTTTTTCATTTTTTGTTTTTGCAGTTTCTGTTGCTCTAGCATAGGCTACTTTAGCTTCCAGAAGCTTGATTTTGTTTATAAATTGCATTTCCTAAATTATATGCTGATAATCCTTTTTAGGATGATTGCTTTTTGAAATTCTAAAATTTGCTTCGGCTTCAACATATTGTTTTTTTTCAAATTGCGAAACGCCATCTGGCAATTCAAAATCTTTCTTCTGTTGCGCAAAAATACTAACAGAAATGAATAAAACGATATGTAATACAATTCTTTTCATGAATATCTCTCTAATCTTTTTTTGAAAGGGATTTTTATTTTTTATCTTTTTCATTAAACAAATCTAGTTTTTGTACCCATTTTGTTTTTGTTTCTAAAAGAAATACATCTAGTAGTAATAGGAAAAATCCAGCTCCTAAAAACCATTGAAATTGTGATTGAAAGTTAGCCATTTCAGTAGCTTCAAATTGTGTTTTTTGAATGTTATTGAGTGATTTTCGCATAAAATCAACTACTTGTTTGGTATTTGTTCCATTAATATATCCCCCATTAGCTGCTTTAGCAATGGCTTCTAATGCTTCTGCGCGTAATTTAGTGGTAACTGTCTCTCCTGTTTCCTTGTTTTTATGGTATTCTATCGAATGACCATTTCTGATAGGAATAGGTCCTCCTTTAGGGGTTCCTACGCCAATTGTAATAATTTTTATTCCTCTCTTTCGAGCTTGTGTTGCTGCCTCTTGGGCCTTTTCGGAATGATCTTCTCCATCGGTTACCATTACTAGAAGTTTACTGGTATTTCCACTTCCTTCAAAGTATTTTTCTGTTAATCGAATTGCTTCGTCTAAATTACTTCCTTGTGATGAAATCATTCCAGGATTCATTCCTTGTAAGAACATTTTAGCTGCGTTGTAATCTGTTGTAATAGGCAACACAGGAAAGGCACTTCCTGAATAAGCAATAATTCCGATACGGTCATTTCCTAGACCATTGATAATTTGGGAAACTAATTGTTTACTTTTCTCCAATCGACTAGGTGCAATATCTTCACAAAGCATACTTTTAGAAATATCTATTGCAAAAACAATATCAATTCCTTCACGTTTTACTTTTTCTACTTTAGTTCCTATTTTAGGATTCACTAAGCCTAAAATTAACATGATTAATGCAAAGAATAGTAAACCAAATTTTAATGTTGGTTTAAACGTTGATTTTTCAGGGCTTAATTTTTTAAGTAGTTCTAAATCGCCAAACTCTTGCTGTTTTTTTCTTTTCCAAAATTGATTCCAAAGAAAAAGCCCTACCAAGAAAGGCAACAAGAAAAATAAATACAGATATTTTGATTCGTCTAATTCGTACATTTTTTTCAATTGCAATTTTCAATATTATTTTTTATTATATAAAACTTTTAAAAATTGTTTTTCTTAATATTAATTCGATTAATAACAACAAGCCTGCTAACCAAACCCATGGACGGTATTTTTCATCATAATTAACAAACTTTAACTCATCTACTTTTGTTTTTTCTAACTTGTTTATTTCGTTATAAATATTTTCTAAACTTGAATTATTTGTTGCTCTAAAATATTTTCCTCCTGTTTTTTGAGCAATTCCTTTCATTAGTTTTTCATCTATTTGAACGGGCATCATTTTAAATAAAAATCCACCATTAGGAGCATACGCATACGGGAATAAAGCATTCCCGTTAGTTCCAATTCCTATTGTATAAACTTTAATTCCTAAATCAGCTGCAATTTCGGCTGAAGTTTGAGGATCTAAAAAACCTGCATTATTTACGCCATCTGTCATTAGGATAATTACTTTACTTTTGGCTTTGCTGTCTTTCAGCCTATTAACAGCTGTTGCCAATCCCATTCCTATACCTGTCCCGTCCTGTAAAACATTGTCATATTTAATGTCTTCGATAGCTTGTAAGACAACTGCTTTATCACTTGTTACAGGTGTTTTTGTATAAGCTTCGGCTGCGTATACGACTACTCCTATTCGATCGTTTAAACGTTCTTTAACAAAATTAGATGCTACTTGTTTTAGAGCTTCCATTCTGTTGGGTTTTAGATCTTTTGCTAACATACTTCCCGAAACATCAGAAGCAATGACAATATCTATACCAAAAGTACTATTTGTTTTATTGCTTACATCTACTGTCCTAGGTCTTGCCATAGCTATAATTAAAGCACTTAAGGCCAATAGTCTCATAACAAAAAGCAAGGGTTTTAAACTAGGTAAAATTGATTTTGTTTTTTGAAAACTTTTTAATGAACTTATCTTAAGTGTTGGTTTTTCTTTTTATTTGTAAGAAAGTACCATACTATCAATAAGGGTAATATTAGGAACAACCAAAAAAAATCAGGATTTAAAAATGTTACGTTCTTCATTTAGGGTGCTTTTTTAAGTTCAACAGATTGTAACATACGATTTGCTATTTTTTGAGCATTTTCATCTCCTTCTTTAAAAGCAATCATTATTTGTTGCAAACCTCCTTCTTGGCTAAATAGAAGTATTTGATATATCATTTTTTCTCCATTTTTCATCAGGCTACCATATCCTTTTAGGCCTTGTAATCCTTCTTTGGTTTTAAAATCTTCTTGTTTTACTACGACATCTTCGCAATCTTGATTTTGCAACGTTTGAATCATTCCTGTCAAGGCTTGACTCAAATCTACATTATTCTTTTGTTTAAATTCAGTTGATGAAATAGCTATATAAAAACCTTGAATTAAACTCCCATATTCAAACATTTGTGTATTCTTTACAATTCCTGCTATATCGTTAGGAAGGGCTTTAGATACATCTGTACGTTTTAGAACTTCAGGTGTTTCTATCGTGATTGCTGGATTTCCGTATTCTGATTTTATCCAATTTGTATTAACTAATTCTTTTGTTGATGGTCCTGTAAAACCGTTTTTAATAAAGTCTATTCCTTTTGTTATTCCAATAAATATGAATACAGATAGTATTAAGAAACTTATAATACCTGCAATAGCGGTCATTTTCTTTTTACGCAGTTGTTTTTTGCGATTTTCTTCTTGTTCTTTTTGCCATTTTACACTTGTATCATCTATTACTATTGGGATTGATTTATGAATATTAATAATACTTAATTCTACCTTTTTTCTATCATCTGCAATTTCAAAATCTAAAGGTTTAGACTGCGCAAACTTTACTAAATCGGCTTGTTTTAAAACTTTTTCTAAGCTTTCAACTGTTTCTCTAGAAAGTTTTAATTTTCTTTTTTGAGCTGCCTGTCTTAAACCTAAAATAAGTTCGGAAGTGGTACTTTCTTTAGCTGGAATTTCAATGGCTTCTTCTATGTATTCTCGAGCAATATCTGTTAATTCTGAATAATAGGCTTTAATCTCTCCTTTTACTAAAAGTTCTTTCTTTTCTAATAGCTGTAATAGTCCTGTTGCTTTTTCTATGGGTGTACTGTATACGGGTTCTTTTTCTATTGTTTTTTTGTATTTCTTATATAGTTTGTATCCTAAAAACATTAAACCTACGAAGGTTATCAGTATTAATAGGTATTTCCACCCATCTCCTACTGGTCTTTCTGCCTGGATAATAGGTTTTATATCATACATTTTTTGTTTTAAAGTATCTACTTTAACATTAAATACTTCTACTTTAATACTATCTGAAAAATAAGGTTTATTATTAATTAAAACAGGTATTTTAGGTATTACAAATTTACCTGAATCAAATTGAACTAGACCGTATTTTTTAATTAATTCAAACTTTGATTCTTCTTGTATTGTATCTACAGGGTAAGATTCTACTACTTCAAAAGAGCCAAATTTCTTATCATCTGAAAAAGTTACATTGTTTTTTCTATTTGCGTTAACTTTTAAACTTAGAGTAAATTGTGCTCCTATTTTGTTTTGTTTTTTATCAATAGAAGTTTCTAATTTTTGTGCAAAACAAAATGATGAAAAAAGTAATAATATATATAGTTTATCTTTCATTGATTAACGTTTTTTGATTTAAAGGATATTGTTTTTCATATTTACTTTATTGTTTTTTGCTAAACGACATTTTGTCAAATATGAAATTTATTAATATGCTTTTTAATTTATCTTTTTCATTCTTAAATCTTTATCTTGACCTAAAATAACCTAACAATTTTGTCACATAACTTTCGTCTACTCTTGTATGTATTGTTCCTGCTCCACATTTTGAAAAAATGTCTTTGAAATAATTTATTTTTTCTTGATAATATTTTTCATATTGTAGGCGAACATTTTGAGAGCTTGTATTAACCCATTGTGTTTGTCCTGTTTCTGCATCTTGCATAGCTACTAAACCTATATCTGGCATTTTCTCCTCTCGAATATCAAATACTCTTACACCTGTTATATCATGTTTTTTACTGGCAATCTTTAATATTTTCTCATAATTATCATCTGTTATAAAATCTGAAATCATGAATACAATCGCTTTTTTCTTTTGGGTTGCGGAAAGAAATTCTAGAGCATTTCCAATATTAGTTTGTTTACTTTTGGGTTCAAATTCAATTAATTCACGAATAATGCGTAATACATGTGACTTTCCTTTTTAGGTGGAATATAGAGTTCTATCTGATCAGAAAATAGGATTAATCCTATTTTATCATTATTTTGGGTTGCAGAAAAAGCTAAAGTTGCCGCTATTTCGGTTACAATTTCACTTTTTAGCTGTTTTTTTGTTCCAAAACTTTCTGATCCTGAAATATCCACTACTAACATCATGGTTAATTCTCGCTCTTCTTCAAAAACTTTCACATAAGGTTCTTTGTATCGAGCAGTTACATTCCAATCAATTGCACGTACATCATCTCCATACTGATATTGGCGTACCTCAGAAAAGGTCATTCCTCTTCCTTTAAAGGAAGTATGGTACTCTCCCGAGAAGATATGATCACTGAGTCTTCGGGTCTTAATTTCTATTTTTCGAACTTTTTTAAGTAAGTCTTTTGTTTCCATTTTTTAAGTAATAGGCAATAAACAATAAGTAATAACCATTTGTTGTGGAATTACATATACTTTTTACTTTCTATGGTACTTCTATCTCATTTACAATTTTATTAATAATATCTACAGAAGTTACATTTTCGGCTTCTGCTTCATAAGTAATACCTATACGATGACGTAATACGTCATGTACAACAGCTCGAACGTCTTCTGGAATAACATATCCTCTGCGTTTGATAAAAGCATAACATTTAGCTGCCACAGCTAAATTAATACTACCGCGTGGTGAAGCCCCAAAACTAATTAAAGGTTTTAATGATTCTAGTTTATATTTTTCAGGATAGCGTGTTGCAAAAATAATATCTAAAATGTATTTCTCGATTTTTTCGTCCATATATACTTCTCGAACGGCTTCTTGAGCACGAAGTATCTGTTCTATAGAAACCACTGGTTTTACTTTATCAAAACCTCCATTTAAGTTTTGACGAATAACCATTCTTTCTTCTTCCATTTTAGGGTAGTCTATTACTGTTTTTAACATAAAACGATCTACCTGTGCTTCTGGCAACGGATATGTTCCTTCTTGTTCTACTGGGTTTTGTGTAGCTAATACTAAAAAGGGTTTATCTAATTTAAAGGTACTATCGCCAATTGTTACTTGCTTTTCTTGCATTGCCTCTAACAAAGCTGATTGAACCTTTGCAGGAGCTCGGTTAATCTCATCTGCTAAAACGAAGTTAGCAAAAACGGGACCTTTTTTAATAGAAAAAGCATCATCCTTAATATTGTATATCATAGTTCCTACCACATCTGCTGGTAACAAATCAGGCGTAAATTGAATGCGACTAAAACTACCATAAACAGCTTGTGATAATGTGTTTATTGCTAAAGTTTTTGCTAATCCTGGAACTCCTTCTAGTAAAATATGTCCTTGTCCTAAAAGACCTATCAACAAACGCTCTACCATGTGTTTTTGCCCAACAATAACTTTATTCATCTCCATCGTTAATAGATCAATAAAAGCGCTTTCTCTTTCTATTTTTTCATTAATTACTCTAATATCTAAAGTGGTCGTATTCTCTTCCATCGATTGTTTTTTTAAAGTCGTGAAATTAATATCTTATTCAATATGATGCAAATTGAAAATTTAATTGATTTTAGGGTGTTAACAATCAGTTAAATATTTTCTTTTATCCCTTATTAAGACTCATTTTATGAAAGCTTTTTATTATTTTTAAGTAACTTTTGGGAATTTAAAGAAATGATTAATAAACGACTTCTTATAAAAAACTTGTTAGCTCATAATGATGAGAACAGCTTTTACGATAAAAAAAGACAACTTAACCTTCACAATCAAGAAGGGAAAGCTAAATTTCTAAAACACATTTGTGCCCTATCTAATTCTAATCCTAACAATAATTCTTATCTTGTTATAGGAGTTGAAGATGAAAGTAATGAAATTGTAGGAGATGATTTTTTTGATGACAGTCGAATCCAGAATTTAGTAAATGCGTTTCTTCAAAATCCACCGAAAATACAATATGAAAACATTCCTTTCCCCAATTTACCAAAAGAAAAAGTAGTAGGATTAGTTACCATTAAGCCAAATCATAAGGTATCTTATTTTAAAAAAAGTATAAACACTATAGAGCTGGGAAGTACATTTAAAAGAATTGGAAGTAATACAGTTCCTACACATGACAAAATCCCCTATAGCAAACAAAATACACAAACGGTTATTAGTATTGAAAATAATTCTAGAAATAGTGTTGAACACACTCTAGAGTCTGTTTTAGATTTCATAAATGTTAGGCATAAAGATATGGAAACACAATATAAAGTTTTTAAAGAACTTTTTATTGTGTGTTGGGCAGGCAACAAAAAAGAATGGAAAGACAAAACTTATTTTTCTAGAGTAGATATTGAGTTAATTAATGAACAGATTAAACTTTTTTATTCTGCATTAGATGAAGTTACAATTGAATATTCAGAAAACAATTTTATGATTACTGAATTTATACAATTGGGCATTAACGATAAAACGAGCTATTACCCTCTTGAAAAGGTTAATATTTCTTTTTTTGATAATGGGTATTACAAAATAGAGAACGAGGTTGTATTTGAGCCTCCTCAATTCAACAAAAAACTATTACATCATGTTTATAAAACAAATCTATTATTGCTAGAAAAACTAAGTAAAGAAATACCTCTTACGAATAAAGATTTAAAAGATCTTGAAAATCTACCCCACACTCTAATGCTTTGTTATTTAAATGGGTTTGAAGATGCTAAACAAAAACTCATTGCATCTAAACCTTTTTTAAAACATTACCAGAAAGTCTATATTACTTTTAAAGAGGCTTTAAGAGTATTACGAAAAATGAAATACAATCAATAATATTCTCAAAGTAAAAAGATCTACTTATGATTAATTTGTGATTGAAAAACAAAATAAGCCCTTTTAGAAGCTATTTCTTCTGCTTTCTTTTTAGAAGTAGCGCGAGCCTTGGTTATGACTTCTCCGTTTAAGTGTAATTTTACCGCAAAATATTTTACATTTCCAGCAGCATTATCATCATACGTTTCATAATGAAATGTTTTTTTCTCTTTTGACACCACTCAATGAAGAGGCTTTTGTAACTTATTACTTTTCCTTCTAATCGATCAATATCTACATAAGGTTTTATAATTTTTTTTTTGGATGAATTCTTCACAACATTCAAATCCTTTGTCCAGATATATTGCCCCAATAAAAGCTTCAAAAATATTTCCGTGTACATTTTCTCCAAAATGCTGTGCTGAAACTTTGGTTTCAACAAAATCAATTAGTTTAAAATCTTTTCCTAATTCATTCAAATGATCTCGCGAAACAATTTTAGAACGCATTTTAGTTAAGTATCCCTCGTCACCATTAGGAACTTTACTAAATAGATGAGCTGCTATTACAGAACCCAACATAGCATCTCCTAAAAATTCAAGTCGTTCATAATTTATTGGGTATCCCTTTTCATCTGTTTTATTCATAGATCTATGAGTAAAAGCACGACGATAATGTTCTATATTATCAGGTTTAAAACCTAAAATATAAGTCATTTTTTTAAAAAAATCCCGTCTTCAGGATTCTGAAAACGGTTTTTTTAAATATTCTATTAATAATTCTCATAAGATAGAATTACTCTACTTTTTAAATAAAACACACGCATTATGACCTCCAAAACCAAAAGTATTACTCATAGCCACTTTTATATCCCGTTTTTGAGCTTTATTTAAAGTAAGGTTTAGGCTTGGATCAATATTTTCATCTACTACTGTATGGTTAATTGTAGGAGGAATAATACCATTTTTAATTGCTAAAATAGAAGCTATCGCTTCAATAGCTCCTGCAGCACCTAATAAGTGCCCTGTCATAGATTTAGTTGAATTAATATTAATGTTTTTAGCGTGTTGCCCAAAAACAGAACTGATTGCTTTTAATTCAGCTACATCTCCAAGAGGAGTAGAAGTACCATGAGTATTGATATGATCTACATCTTCTGGTCTTAAACCTGCATCTTGTAATGTATTATTCATTACCGCTATAACGCCAATTCCTTCTGGATGAGGAGCTGTTAAGTGATACGCATCCGAAGACATTCCGCATCCTCCTACTTCACAGTAAATTTTTGCACCACGCGCCTTTGCATGTTCATATTCTTCTAATACCAATGCTCCTGCTCCTTCTCCTAACACAAATCCGTCACGAGTAGCATCAAAAGGTCTAGAAGCTGTCTCAGGACTTTCATTTCTTGTTGATAATGCCTGCATTGAATTGAAACCTCCCATACCTGCAATAGTAACAGCTGCTTCCAGATCCTCCTGAAACGATTACATCACACATACCTAAACGAATGTAATTGAAAGCATCAACTAAAGCGTTAGCTGAAGAGGCGCAAGCAGAAACTGTGGTATAGTTAGGCCCCATAAATCCATTACGCATAGAGATATGTCCTGGAGCAATATCAGCAATCATTTTAGGGATAAAGAAAGGATTAAAACGCGGCGTACCGTCTCCTTTGGCATAACTAAGTACTTCTTCTTGAAAAGTTTCTAGTCCTCCAATTCCCGCTCCCCAAATAACTCCAACACGATATTTATTAATTTTATCTAATTCTAAACCAGAGTCTTTAATGGCTTCATCACTTGCTACAATGGCATATTGAGCAAATTTATCCATTCTTCTAGCTTCTTTTCTATCAATAAACTCCTCTACTTTAAAGTTTTTTACTTCACAAGCAAATTTTGTTTTGTGTTTTTCTGTGTCATAATAAGTAATGGGAGCCGCACCGCTTCTTCCATTAATTAGACCTTCCCAGTATTCTTGAAGGTTATTTCCAATAGGAGTTAAAGCTCCTAATCCGGTTACTACTACTCGCTTTAATTGCATAGTTTAGCTGGTTTTGTTTTAATATAAAAAACCCCAAAGCACTTTTAATAACAACTAAAAGAAACAATGGGTATTACAGAATATGCTATATGATTGTAATACAATCAATGTTTGTACAAATCTAAAAAAGATTTTGATAAAGACAGTAAAAAATAAGAACATCTGTAAGCTTTTTTACTTACAGATGCCATTATTTATTATTTTTTAGCTTCTTCGATGTAAGAGATAGCTTGACCTACAGTAGCAATGTTTTCAGCTTGGTCATCTGGAATTTGAATATCAAATTCTTTTTCAGATCCATGATTAGCTCAACAGTGTCTAATGAATCAGCTCCTAAATCGTTAGTGAAGCTTGCTTCCAGAAACTACTTCGTTCTCGTCAACACCTAACTTGTCCACGATAATCGCTTTTACTCTTGATGCAATGTCTGACATAATCTTTAATTTTAAATTTTAATTAGTTGGCAAAAATAAAAAAATAATTTAATTCCTCCTTTTTTGTTTCATAAATCTAGTCACGAAATTATAAAATTAATTTTACAAAGAAGATTGTTTTTCATTATTTCTCATGAATTATTCTTTTTTTGCATTTTTAAATGCTTTTATTTTTCTGAAAGCATATTTTTACTACGATAACAACACTTACAAAATCATGAAAAAAATTGCAATATTTGCTTCTGGCTCAGGATCTAATGCTGAAAAAATCATCTTGTATTTTAAAAATAGTTCTAAAATAAATGTGGTACAAGTTTATTCAAACAATCCAAAAGCCAAAGTCTTAGACCGAGCTAAAAATCATAAAATCCCAACTTCTATTTTTACCAAAGAAGAGCTAAACACAGGATTTGTTCTAAAAGAATTAAAAGAATTAAAGCCTGATTTAATTGTATTAGCTGGCTTTTTATTAAAATTTCCCGAGAACATTATCAATGCTTACCCAAATCAAGTTATTAATATACATCCTGCTCTTTTACCTAAGTATGGAGGCAAAGGAATGTACGGAATGAACGTACACGAAGCTGTTTTAAAAAATAAAGAAAAAGAAACGGGTATTACAATTCATTATGTAAATGAACATTATGATGAAGGAGCTATTATTGCACAATATTCTACAAATATAGAAAATTACGAAAACGCAGAAAAAATAGCCATGGCGGTTCATTTATTAGAGCATACTTATTTCTCCGTTGAAATAGAAAAACTTTTAAATTTTTAACTCATAAAACATATACAGATGCCATACCAAGTTCATATTTATACTGATGGAGCTGCAAAAGGAAACCCTGGTCCTGGAGGGTACGGGGTAGTTATGGAACTTGTAGGAACACTCTATAAGAAAGAATTTTTTGAAGGGTTTCGCCTAACCACTAATAACCGAATGGAGTTATTGGCAGCTATCGTAGGACTTGAAAAATTAAAACAGCCTAACATGAAAGTTTTAATAATTTCGGATTCTAAATATGTGGTAGATGCAGTAGAAAAAAAATGGGTAATTGGTTGGGAAAAAACAGGTTTTAAAGGAAAGAAAAACCCAGATTTATGGCAACGTTTTTTAAAAATCTACCGTCAGCATCAGGTAGATTTTCAATGGGTTAAAGGACATAATAATCACCCACAAAACGAGCGTTGTGATCAATTAGCTGTTATGGCATCACAACTAAAAGCACTTTCAGTCGATCTTTTTTATGAAGAAGAAAACGATAAATAATTTTAATAAACTCATAAATTACTAATCAAAAGTCCGAAAGCATTCATATCAAGCAAATTGATTATAAAACAATAAAAAAGAAAGCACTAGTCTATTTTATTTAAATTAATTTTAGTCTCACTTAATTAAATTATTTTTTTTAACACATTATTAAATCAATTTATTTAAGCAATAACGAGATATAATATTGATAAAAATTCAATATAGATTATCTCTGTGATTTATAGAGATAATCTATATTTCTATGGGTTTTAAAAGAATTTATTAAATATTTTTCAAAAAACAAAGAAGATCAAGATATACGGAATTTTTGTTTCACAGACATAGTTTTTATTGCTTTGAGGAAAAATGACTGTTTTTTACGATCTAAAGTTATTTTTATCCGTAGCAAATTTTTACCACGAGATTTGAGTTGATGCTAAAACTTAATATTATTCTTTAATTTCCTGTTTTGTGCGATGGGGCACCCAAGACTAATGTTCTAAATTAAAAAGATTGATGATATCTTTTTGTTCCTGATTTTTAAGTAACAATTTAGTGTAAACTTTGTTCGAAAAAGGCGTTTCAAAGCTAACCTGATAGATTGTTTTTAAGATATCTATTACTTTTTCAGGGCTTAAATTACTTTGTTTTTCTTTAAGTTGTCTTTCGAGTTCTTTGTAAATTTTACAAGCACAAAAAGAAATGCCAATATGTGTTTCTATTCTTCTTTTTAATTGATGGTATATTGGTCGTATTTCCAAATCCGACTTGGATATTCTAAATGTTTTTTCAATTGCCCACAATTGATGATATTGTTCTATAACCTGTTCTTTTGTTAGCTTTGTATTGGTTTTATACCCTTTTAATCCATCCCAAATTGCATCTTGCTTATGTTTTTCATAATCAATGCTAATTGTTGCCTCTCCTTCAATTTTTAAATATTTATTATATCCTTTGTTATTGATGTTTTCTTTGGTTAATTTCCCGTTTTTTATCTTCTTTTCTAACCTTTCAAGACCTCTTTTTCGATTATCTTGATCTTTCAAAGCCCTTGCTTTTTTGTAGCTTAGAATCAATCTACTACCATCTTCTCTGTCAAAAACAACACTTTGATTATCAGCTAATTTAGTTTGGGTGATTTGTCTTTTTAGCATTTCATTTTCGTTTTTAATCCTAGCCCCAAGTATGTATTGATATTTTTTATCAACCAATAAGTCAATATTTTTCTTTGATAACAATCCTGCATCAGCAACAACGATAAGCTGTTCTGGTTGATGTTTTGTTTGAAAATGTTCAATTATTGGAATCAAAGTGTCGCCTTCATACTTATTACCTTCAAAAACATCATAATCTAAAGGATAACCATTTTCACTGACCAATAATCCTAAAACAATCTGTGGGTTTTGGTGCTTTCCGTCTTTGCTAAATCCAGTCTTTCTGAATTCATCTTCTTGTTTTGCTTCAAAATAGAGTGTTGTCACATCGTAAAAAACCACAGCGATTTTTCCTCCAAATAAGTTTAGAGTATGGTTTAAACTTATTTCTCTTACCTTATCTAATTGTTTCTTATGAAGCTTGTCTAAATATCTGTAAATACTATAAACACTAATTTTTATACCCTTGTATTTGTATAAATAATCCGTGGTTTTGAGTTTGCTTACGGGGTAAACCAATCGGGTTATAACTAAATGACGAAACAATTCATCATCTATTTGATTAAAACCAATTTCGTCAAAAAGTTTTCCTAACAAAAGTTCGGGACCTACTAATTTTACGGAATCAATAAAATCGACAAAGCTATTTACAAATTCCATTTCTTCTTTTGCAGAAAAAGGTAATTCTGATGACTTTTGAAGTTCATTTAATTCTTTTCTTCCTTTTTGAATCAAGAATTCTATTTCTATCAAATCATTTGATGAACCAATGGTTCGCAAAACTTTGTTCTTACCTGCTATTTTTTGAATGATTTGAATGCTTATACTTCCTGATGCATTCCTTTTTCTACGGATAAACATAATCCGAAAGTACTAAAAATAGCCTTAAAAATAAAGCGAGGCACCCAAAGCAAAAAACACACGCTAGGATTTAAAGGGCTTCACGGGATTTTTTCGACTTTTTTTTCAATACCCGCACAAAACAGGTGAGTTGATGCTAAAACTTAATATTATTCTTTAATTTCTAATCCGGAATGAGAAATAGTCCGTTCAACTTTTTTATAAAGTTTTCAACTGGTAGCCAATATGCTTATATAAAAAAAGCCCCATAAGGAGCCAGTAATAAAATTTTTAAGATATTATTATTTTCCAAATACTTTTTTGTTAAAAACAATCAATATACCTACTCCAGTAGAGATCGCAATATCTGCTACATTAAAGATCGCATTGAAAAAGGTGAAGTACTTACCTCCAAAAACAGGCAACCATGATGGTAATTCACCTTGCCAAATAGGAAAATAAAACATATCAACAACTTTCCCATACAACCAAGTTCCATAAGGCTTATCTGAAAAAGTTGTTGCCAATTGTCCTTCACTATGATCAAAAATAACACCATAAAAAACAGAGTCTAATATATTACCAAAAGCACCTGCTAAAATTAGCGAAATGGCTACAATTAATAAACTAGACGCTTTTTCTTTTACAGACTGCCACAACCAATAACCAATTCCAAATACTGCAAAAATCCTAAAAGTTGTAAGAATTAATTTACCATAGATACCAGGTAGCTCAACCCCCCACGCCATTCCTTCATTTTCTACAAAAAGGAATTTAAACCATTTAGCTATAACAACTTCTTCATGCAACATGAAGTTTGTTTTTACATATATTTTTGATATTTGATCTATTAATAAAACTAGGAAAACTATTAAATAGGCTTTTTTTAGATTCATTTTTAAATTTTTGATGAGCAAAAATAAGGAATATTGTAATATAATTTAAGGAAACTTAAATAAGATAAAAAACGCTCCTTTTTCAAGAGCGTTTTGCAAATTGTTTTCTCTATTTTATTTTTGCGAATTTTTAGCTTCGATACTCATCGTAGCATGTGGAACTAATTTTAAGCGTTCTTTTGCAATTAATTTACCCGTTACTTTACAAATTCCATAGGTTTTATTTTCAATGCGAATTAAGGCATTTTTCAAATCTCGTATGAATTTTTCTTGACGGGTAGCCAGTTGGGAGTTAGCTTCTTTACTCATAGTTTCGCTTCCTTCTTCAAATGCTTTGAATGTAGGAGAGGTATCATCAGTACCATTATTCAAATCATTTAAATAAGCACTTTTTATAAGTTCTAGGTCAGCTTTGGCCTTTTCTAATTTAGTCTGGATTAACTCCTTAAATTCCGCTAAATCTGAATCCGAATATCTAATTTGTTCTTCCACCATAATTTAATGCGTTTTTTGGTTAATATCTAGTTTAGTTTGTTTTTTATAAACGTTGTTTATTTTGTTATATAAATTTTTGTTTTGAGATTATCAAATTCAATTTCTGTGCCGTTTTCTATATTTTCAGCAAAGATCAATTGTTCTGTTAAGGTTTCTGTTTGAATGTATTCTAAATTATCTGTTACAGCACGTTCTATTTCATTTTGAGTCATCATTGTAACTTTAATTTTATCGGTTACTTCAAAGCCAGAATCTTTACGAATATTTTGAATACGATTAACCAATTCACGCGCAATTCCTTCTTTTTTTAATTCATCTGAAATAGTGATATCTAAAGCAACTGTAATTCCTCCTGCATTTGCTACCAACCAACCTTCAATATCTTGAGATGTAATTTCTACATCTTGAATTGTCAAAGTAGTAGTATTTCCAGAAACAGCAACGTTTATTTCTCCTTTTCTTTCAATTTCTGCAATTTGTTCTTGTGAAAAACCTTGAATTTCTTTTGCAACTGCCCCCATATCTTTTCCAAAACGAGGTCCTAATGCTTTAAAATTAGGCTTGATTTGCTTTACTAAAATACCTGGAAGCATCATCAAGTAATTCAATTTCTTTTACATTTACTTCTGCCTTAATCAAATCAGACACTGCTTCGATTTCTGTACGTTGTACTTCGTCTAACACAGGTATCATTACTTTTTGAAGCGGCTGACGTACTTTTATCATTTCTTTTTACGTAAAGACAATACTAAAGAAGAAACGGTTTGCGCTTTCAACATCTTGCTTTCTAGCGATTTATCAACACAGTTTTCAAGGTAAACTGGGAAGTTAGCAAGGTGTACGCTATCAAAAGTTTCTTTTGAGTCGCTGCATTTAAATCTTTATACAAGCGATCCATAAAGAACGGTGCAATAGGCGCTGCTAATTTAGCTACTGTTTCTAAACAAGTATATAAAGTTTGGTACGCCGCGATTTTATCTGTTCCGTAATCACCTTTCCAGAATCTACGACGACATAAACGTACATACCAGTTACTTAAATTTTCCTGAACAAAATCAGAAATCACACGAGCCGCTTTCGTTGGTTCGTAATCTGCATAAGCTTCATCAACCGTTTGAACTAGCGTATGCAATTCCGATAAAATCCAACGATCAATTTCTGGTCTTTCTTCCAAAGGTATTTCTGTTTCTTTGTAAGCAAATCCATCAATGTTAGCATATAACGCAAAGAATGAATAGGTATTGTATAATGTTCCGAAAAACTTACGACGTACTTCTGCTACTCCTTCAATATCAAATTTCAGGTTATCCCAAGGATTTGCATTGGAAATCATATACCAACGCGTCGCATCAGGACCATATTCTTTTAAAGTTTCAAATGGGTCTACGGCATTTCCTAGACGTTTCGACATTTTTTGTCCGTTTTTGTCTAATACCAATCCGTTAGAAACTACATTTTTATAAGCTACTTTATCAAAAACCAAAGTTCCGATAGCATGTAACGTATAGAACCATCCACGTGTTTGGTCAACTCCTTCTGCAATAAAATCAGCGGGGAAGGATTGGTTTCCGTCTATCAATTCTTTGTTTTCAAATGGATAATGCCATTGTGCATAAGGCATTGCACCTGAATCAAACCATACATCAATTAAATCTGTTTCACGATTCATTGGTTTACCAGATGGAGAAACTAAAACGATAGTATCTACTACATTTTTATGTAAGTCAACTAAGTCGTAATTGGTTTCTTCCATATTTCCTATTTGAAAACCTTTATATGGATTTTCGGTCATTACGCCAGCTGATACTGCTTTTTCAATTTCATTGAACAACTCTTCCACTGAGCCTATGCAGATTTCCTCTGTTTTGTCTTCCGTTCTCCAGATAGGCAATGGAATTCCCCAATAACGCGAACGTGAAAGATTCCAGTCGTTAGCATTTTTTAACCAATTTCCAAAACGTCCTTCACCCGTAGCTTTTGGCTTCCAGTTGATGGTTTCGTTTAAGTCAAACATTCTTTCTTTCACCTCCGTTACTTTGATAAACCAAGAGTCTAATGGATAGTATAAAATGGGTTTATCTGTTCTCCAACAATGTGGGTAACTGTGCACATATTTTTCTACTTTGAAGGCTTTGTTTTGCTCCTTTAATAAAATTGCGATTTCTACATCTACGGATTTTTCAGGGGCTTCGCCTTCGTTGTAATATTCATTTTTAACGTATTTACCACCAAATTCTCCTAATTGTGCTACAAATTTACCTTGTAAATCCACTAAAGGAACTGGATTTCCGTTTTCGTCTAACACCAACATCGGTGGTACTTCAGGAGTTGCTTCTTTTGCTACTTTAGCATCATCCGCACCAAAGGTAGGTGCCGTATGCACGATACCTGTACCATCTTCGGTAGTAACGAAATCACCTGCAATTACTCTGAACGCGTTTTCAGGCGTTTGGTATGGTAATGCCCAAGGCAATAATTGTTCGTATTTGATTCCAACTAAATCTGTACCTTTACATTCCGCTAAAATTTGGTAAGGGATTAGTCCCCTAGCCCCCGAAGGGGGAACATGTAGAAACTTGTCTTCTAATGCTTTAAATTCATCATTAGTTTCTACCGACTTATATTTTTTATCAAATTGTTTTGAAACCAAGTTTTTAGCTAATATCACATTAACTGGTTCAAACGTGTATTGATTGAAGGTTTTTACTAAAACATAATCAATTTTAGGACCAACGGTAAGAGCAGTATTACTTGGTAACGTCCAAGGCGTAGTCGTCCAAGCTAGGAAGAAGGCCCCCTCCAACTCCCCCGAAGGAGGAGAGATGCGAAACGCTTTAGCCACACTGTTGGCTCCCTCTCCTTCGGAGAGGGCTGGGGTGAGGCTCTTGAATTGCGCTACTATCGTAGTATCAGTTACATCACGGTACGAACCCGGTTGGTTTACTTCGTGGGAAGATAATCCTGTTCCTGCTTTTGGTGAATACGGCTGAATCGTGTAGCCTTTGTATAATAAATCTTTAGTATAGATTTGTTTTAGCAACCACCAAACTGATTCCATGTATTTGGATTTATAGGTTACATACGGGTCTTCCATATCTACCCAATACCCCATTTTTTCGGTAAGGTCATTCCAAACATCGGTATAACGCATCACGGTACGTTTACATGCTTCGTTGTATTCAGTTACCGTAATGGTTTTTCCAATATCTTCTTTGGTAATACCTAATTCTTTTTCGGTCCCTAATTCTACAGGAAGTCCGTGCGTATCCCAACCCGCTTTACGCTTTACTTGGAACCCTTTTTGCGTTTTATAACGACAGAAAATATCCTTAATCGCACGTGCCATTACGTGGTGAATACCCGGTAAACCGTTTGCTGAAGGAGGTCCTTCAAAAAACACATACGGGGTAGCTCCGTCACGTGAAGTTACCGATTGTTCAAAGACATTGTTTTTTTTCCAAAAATCAAGTACTTCAGAGGCCACTGTTGGCAAGTTAAGTCCTTTGTATTCGTTGAAATTCATATCGTTATATTCTATTAAAAATCAATCGGCGAATGTAATGATTTATAAATCAATAGCAAAAAAAAAAAGACATATTTAATACAACAAACAAAATAATTATTAGTCTAAAAAATTAAAAAAAAATGTATTTTTACGTTCATCCTTAATGAGCTCCTAAATGATGAAAAAAAATATGCCCTTTTTTCTTTGGTTGTGCACAATCATTTCCTACGCTCAATCAAACGTTGGGATTAACACCACAACTCCTACCGAAACGTTAGATATTAATGGTGATCTAAGAATAGAGAACTTACCTGATGGAAATAATGCGAATACTTATTCAAAAACATTGGTAACTAATAGCTCCAATACGGTACTAACGGATGGAGGAGCCTATACTGACGGGCATGTTTTTTTAGATGTTTTATCTACTTTAGCGGTATATTATTGGAATACGACAAGTACGGCAGGTTTTGATATGATTACACAAAATTTTACTACTATAAAACCCAATCAGGTTGTTGACGTTAATTTAGACCTTCCTTTTAGAATATCTGCGTTTGCATCAACTACTCCACCTGGGCACAACGGAACACCTTTAATTTTTAGCGCGGATACTCGTGTTGTAAAGACTTTTATTTACCTAAATGGGGGCTCTTATATCAATAAATTAATTGCAGCAAAAACTCAATATCTAAGTGGAAGTTTCAAAGAAACTGGAATTTATGGTACTAATTTGAGTTCTCAGATTTCATTACCTACACTGGGTACATATACAATTAAGGTTCGTGTAGAGACTAATTGTATTAACGGATCTTCATTTAGAATAAACTATAATCCTACTACTGTGGGAAAAACAAATTATTTAAAACTAACCTCAGTAAATTAAGAGACATGAAAAATATTATAAAAACAATTATTATTTTGGTTTCTAATTTTTCGATAGCACAAGTTGGAATTGGAACAGACACACCAACAGCAACTTTAGATGTTAATGGAACGACGAGGATTAGAACTTTAAATGATGGTTCTAACAGCACTACCTATCCTTATTTTGTCGTAGCAGATGCACTAGGAAATCTGGCAAAAGCAGACAGACCATCTAAATTATTCACTTCTTTAGAACCTTCTTTTACTTTGGATACGAATATAACAAGCGATACACAAACTACTAACACTTTGTATAGTGCTACTGTAACTACAAGTGTGGCTAATCAGGTATTACAAATCAGTTGTTTAATTCCTTATCGTCTTTGTGATAACACCATTACAAGCAACCCACCTGCTTATCATGCTTCTACTAGAGTTCTAACCTATGAATGTATTTTAAATACTGGGAGTGACAATACAATTGCACATGAAACTGTTTTTTTTAGTGGAGGAAATCGTTTGAAGGAAACTCATTACTCCAACTTATCAGGAAATATTACAGTTACCACACCTGGCACCTATACCTTACGAATAAATATAAAAGCCGACGCTCCAAGTGGTGCAGGTTATCGGATTGAGCATAATATTAGTGGTACTACAGCCAGGGTTTTTATTTATTCTAGTAATTAAATATTGTCAGGCATGGTAAAACTCTTTTAAAACCTCTAATGAATAAGGCTTTTTGAAATTTTCTATATGTAAGGCATAAAAATCTAAAAGAACTTCTAAAAGCCTTTGACGTTTTAAATAATCTAATTTAAAATTGGCAGTATCATCAAAACTTGAAGACATAAAAAGTTTTAAAATCTGAGAGATTTCCTCATCTCTAACAGAAGAAGTAGCTTCTAAAACAAAACAACCTTCATTCAAATCAAAAAAGGGAAAATCAGCATTCGTTAGATCTGGATAAAAACCTAAAAATTTAGTTAATTCTATTAAAAAGTTAAGATGGAAATTGACTGCATGATCATGGGTATCCAACCATGTCATGGCAGTTTCTAAAAATAAATAAAGGGATTCGTTTTTTTCTTCTTCTTTAATTACATAATGCAAAATTTCGGATAAAAATAAGGCAATAGTACTTTTAACAACATCAAAAGGAATAGTATGATAAGGAACTGCTACTTTAACTTCTTTAAAATATTTCAACCCTGCTTTGTTTTTATGATTAACCTCAATTTCAAGAATAGTTAGAGGTTGAAAGTACGCAATACGTTGACTATTTTTTTTGTTAGAAAAAGCAGAAGGTACAAAATAAGAAACTACACCTTGACTTTGTGTAAAACATTTTACTATCAGGGATTTTTCTTGATAGCGAATAGTGCTTAAAACGATTGCTTTAGTTTTTGTTAGCATAAAATCATTTACGGTTTAAAAAACGTTTTTCAATTAAATGCCATGAAAAATAGGCAATTATATAGGTTAATAAAATCATTATTAAACTTACAAAGAAAGGATTGTATTTTTTAAAATATTCAAAATATACAAACAGTTGTATTATGGGAAAATGATAGAGATAGATGCCATACGTATAATCAGCTTTTGAACTAAAGTTATTAAAAAAAGGAAGCGAATAAGCAAAAAACAACACTGTAACACCTAACACAAAAGGAAAAAAGAGGTCCATATTCAAACCATATATTTGAACTAAAAATAAAAACCACGCTCCTGTTAGAAACTTCCACTTGTTTTTAATAAAAAAATTAAAGTTGAGATAAATATAGATGCCAATAATAAAATAAGCTAATTTTCCTGGGAGTTGTTTTTCAAATAATGGTAAATGAAACAATTCTAACATTACATAAGAATATAAAATAGAAGCTAGGTAAAAAAAGGCTAAGACTTTGTTTTTATTTTTAAATTTGTTGATTAAATAGAATAAGATAGGTAATATAATATAAAAACCTTCTTCTATTTTCATAGTCCACAGAGAGCCATTTATAAAAGGAATCGGATTTTCAGTAAATACACCTGGAAGGCAGGGTTCTATGAAATTTAAAAAAAATAGATTCCAAAAAAATAACGACACGTCATCTTATCACTAAAATAATCTTGATAAGAAAGAGTGGAAAGAGCCGATAAAATTATTACAGAAAGAATTATTACTGTAATGTATGCTGGTAAAATACGTTTTGCCCTTTTTAGAAAATACATTTTTAAATTGGGGGTATTTACTAGGCTTTTAGTGACTAAAAAGCCACTTAGGACAAAAAAACCACTAACCGCTAAATTGGATTTACAAAAACAACTTAAAAAATACAATGATTTATCCTTTGTTAGCTCTGCTAAATGAGCCAGCATGATTATATTGGCCATTAAAAAACGAAGGAAGTTAATACTATTTTTTCTTAGCATCTATATTTATCGAATAATTAAAAGCTTTTTAACAACGGTTTCTTCTCCTTCTTGATCTGAAACTAACACTACATAAACACCTGATGATACTTTCGTTTTAGTAAAAGACAGGGTATCCCACTCAATAGTACCTCCTTGTGAAATGTTTTCAAAAACTAGATTCCCTTCTATATCCGTAATTTTAACATTACTTTTATCTTTTAATCCTGTAATTTTAACCATTCCTTTATGTTCTGGTCTATAGGGATTAGGATAAATATAGGTGTTTGAATAATCTTTAGCACCTACAGTAGCTAAACTTTGATATGAAACAGTCCCATTATTAGTTGCAAAATAGACTTTACCTGTTGTTTGATCTATTTCAATATCATCTATTATATTACTAGGTAAAGGTGAATTTTCTTTTGTAAAATGTAATTTTGTTTGTTGTCCATCTGGTGAAATTAAAAAAACACCTGATTCTTCAACCGAAACCCATTTATTATTTGCTCCATCTACTTCTATATCTAAAATATTAGATTGATAAAAAAGTTCTTGAGCCGTACCGTCTTCCAATAAAATAATTGGTTTTGTATCTAAGTTAGTATCTGTCAAAAAGAATTAGTATTTGATAAATAACGCAAACCATTAAAGGTACCAATCCATAATTGATTATTGTTGTCGAGGGCTAAAGAGCGAATATCGTTATCTGGTAGGCTTCCTTTTCCTTTAACATTATTAATAATTATATTTTTATTTAATTTTTCATTAAATCCTATTACTCCTGTTTTTAGTGTTCCTAACCATTTAGTCCCATTTTTATCAATTTTCATTGAAGAAAAATTTTCTTCTTTAGGGTTTACAGAAATATTTTTGAATGAATAGTCTTTCCAATTATTATTTTTATCAAGGCTAAAGAGTGCATTTTCTGCTCTACTACTCGTGATCCATAAGTTTCCATTCAAATCAAAGTTAGGTGTATTTACAAGAAGGACGTTAGCAATTAATTCATCTTTTAGTGGAGTATTTTCTTTATTATATAATTTAGTGGGAGTAAGATTATCTAATTTTAGTAATCCGCTAAAAAGGAACCTACAAATACTTCGTTTTTATTTTTGGGATTAAAAGCAATACTTGAAAGAGCTCTTGCTTCTAATAGATCTTTATATGGCAGGTTTATCCATTTTTCATTAGAATAAACACTAAGTCCAGATTTACTAGGTCCTCCACAACAATACCCATAAGGATTATATTGTCTGTTATACCCTCCAAAAACACCCCAAAGTATATCGTTAGTTGCTTTAATTCTAAAAAAACGATTTTTTTCTGGGCAACTTGGTGTTAAGTTAATGACAACCTGAGGATTATTTAAATCCATCGAATACAAACCATTACTTTCTGTTCCTATATAAATTTTATTATTTTTAAAAGATGAGTTTGTAAAAAATGATTGAAATTGATCTCTCCAAATTAATTGTTGTATCACAATGCCATTTTCATCAAAAATATCAATATAGTTAGATGACGTTATAATTAATTTATCTTCATTGTAATTAATATCTTTCGGACTTTGTAAAACGGAGGTTATATAGGAAAGCGAATTATTTGATTTCAACTCATGTATGGCTCCCGTCTCTGATAATAAAATATTTTTTGTTTTAGTAGATTTTAAACCAAACCAACTCCCTGGTTGTACCATAGTCCATTGATTAAAATCGATCAAAAAGGATTACTCAACTTGGCTGCATAAAGTCCATTTGATTTTACAATTGCGTAAATGGTATCATGAATTATAGTTGTTCTAACAATGTCTTGCTCTGTTCCTCCTGCGCCTATAAAAAATGTATCTCCAAATTGGGAATGATCCATATCTAAAACAGTGATACCGTATCCTGTTGATATGTATATTTTGTTTTTGTATTCTTCAAAATGATTGATTCTTTTTTTACTTGCTAAAATATTAGATTTTTCTTCTATTCCTTTTAAATAAAACATAGAACCATCTGTTTCATTAACAATAATAACCAACCCAGTTGAATGCCCTACAATGGTTTTATTATAAGTTGGACTATAATGAATTTGTGTGATAGGATCTCCTGAAAGGCCTTCTATTGTTGATTTTTTCTCATTTTGATTTGTATCTAAATTAGACAAAAAAATAGGCATTATCAGCAGCTATTAGTATTTTATTATCTACTAATTCAAGATCTTTAACTGCATTATAGGAATAATAGCCTTGCCAAGGGTTGAGTTCTTGAGCAAAAACGCAAGAAAAGTTTAAGAGTATAAATAAAAATGCAGTACAATTTTTCATGTCTTTCTGATTTCTTGCAACAAATATACTCTAAAAACAAGTTTATTTTTGTATAAATAAAAAGGCACTTGAAAACAAGTGCCTTAAAATTATATATAATTTAGGATTATACTACTCCTTGTGCTAACATAGCATCTGCTACTTTTACGAAACCAGCAATATTTGCGCCTTTTACGTAGTCTACAAAACCAGATTCATCTTTACCATAAGTAACACACGCTTCATGAATATCACTCATAATACGTTGTAATCTTTGGTCTACTTCTTCTCTAGTCCAGCTTAAACGTAAAGAGTTTTGTGACATTTCAAGACCTGGAAGTAGCTACACCACCTGCATTAGAAGCTTTCCCAGGAGCGAATAAAATTTTGTTTTTGATAAAAATTTCAACAGCTTCTGGAGTAGAAGGCATATTAGCTCCTTCCAGCTACACAAATACATCCATTATTGACTAATAATTGAGCTTCTTCTCCGTTTAATTCGTTTTGAGTTGCACATGGTAATGCAATATCACATTTTACTTCCCAAGGACGTTTTCCTTCTACGAATTTAGCGTTTGGATATTTAGCTACATACTCATTAATTCTACCGTATCTTACATTTTTAATTTCCATGATGTAAGCTAATTTATCTGCATCAATACCATCAGCATCATAAATATATCCAGAAGAGTCAGAGGCTGTAACAACTTTAGCTCCTAATTGAGTTGCTTTTTCGATAGCATATTGAGCCACATTACCTGATCCAGAAACTACCACTGTTTTACCTTCAAAGCTTTCGCTTCTAGTAGCTAACATATTTTGAGCAAAATACACATCACCATAACCCGTAGCTTCCAGGACGGATTAATGAGCCTCCAAATGTAATTCCTTTTCCTGTTAATACTCCTGTGAACTCGTTACGTAATTTTTTGTATTGACCATACATATAGCCTACTTCACGACCTCCAACACCAATATCTCCTGCAGGAACATCTGTATCAGCACCGATATGACGTGATAATTCTGTCATGAATGCTTGGCAAAAACGCATAATTTCGTTATCTGATTTTCCTTTAGGATCAAAGTTTGAACCTCCTTTACCACCACCCATTGGTAAAGTAGTTAAAGAGTTTTTAAAAACTTGTTCGAAAGCTAAGAATTTTAAAATACTTAAGTTTACAGAAGGATGGAAACGTAACCCTCCTTTGTATGGTCCGATAGCTGAATTCATTTGAATACGATATCCTTTATTAACTTGCGTTTGACCTTTATCATCTACCCACGCTACTCGGAACATAATTACGCGCTCTGGCTCCACCATACGCTCTAATAATGTTTTTCCTTGGTACTTAGGATTTAATTCAATAAAAGGTATAACTGTTTCTGCAACCTCTCTTACAGCTTGTAAGAATTCGGGTTCGTTTGGATTGTTTTTTGCAACTGCTTCAACAAAAGCTTCGATACTTTGCGACATAATTTTATTCTTTTATTTTCGTTTTAATATAAAAAACGTTTTTCTGTTTGGTGAGCAAATATACATTTATCTGAATAATTTACATAGTAAAAATTTAATAAAATTCAAGCTTTTTTCTAAATATTTTTAATATTTTATCTAAAGAATGGGTGATGTTTTTATATATTTGTCTAATCAAGCTAAAGTATGAGTTTATGCAGAAAATATATTATTTTATTTTATTTTTTCTTTTAGGGGCAGATTCTAATTTATTTGCTCAGTCTGGTTTTTCCAATGAGCTAGGATTGGTGGTCGGACCTGTTGCTTTTCAATCAGATTACGGGGAACGCAATAATTTAGAAACAGACGCAGGAAATACAGGAATAGGGATTGGGCTTGCATACTATCTAAATTTTGCCTACCGCTCAGATTGTAATTGTTACACACATGACACCTACTTTAATGACCACTTTAAAGTAAGAGCTGAGTTATCATACAACAAAACCAAACTAAATCATTTTGGTAAATTAGTAGATAAATCTTCCATTGATGGTAGACAATTAAATGCAATGGAAGGTTCTTCTTCAATAACCAATATTGGAGCTCAGTTAGAATATTACCCCTTGAGCATTCGTGATTTTTCAGCTTATGCAGGAAGTTTTGCACCATACATCAGTTTAGGTGCTCAGTATAGTTTTTTCAATCCTCAAGTCAAAACTTCTTATGGAGATGGGATTCTTTTAAATCAAAATAATATTTTTCCAAAATACTGGAGTCCTTCTGACGGAAAACCTCACGGTTTTTCTAATGATTCTGGCAGTACTTGGTCTATTGTAGGAAGTGTGGGTTCTCGATATAAATTAAATTTAATGTCTGATTTAGTAATTGACTTACGTTGGCAATATTTTAATTCAAACTGGGTAGACGGTTTGAACCCAAACCAAAAATTATATCCTGAAAACAAAGCCAATGATTGGTTAGTTTGGTTAAACTTTGGATATATCTATTATTTAAATTAACAATAAATTTTTAAGAAGAATTACAAAAAAGCCCTTTCTAGGGCTTTTTTATGCTAATGCTTGTTGCAAATCTTCTATCAAATCTTGAATATCTTCAACCCCCACACTCAAACGTACTAAATCGTCTGATATACCTATTTCTTTTCTTTTATCTTCTGGTATTGAAGCATGTGTCATAAGAGCTGGATGATTGGCTAATGATTCTACACCTCCTAAAGATTCTGCCAAAGTAAAGACCTTTAATTTCTTTAAAAAATCGACAGCATCTTGCTTAGCTCCTGATTTGAATGTAAAAGTTACCATCCCTCCAAAGCCTCCTATCATTTGTTTTTTTGCTACTTCATGAAAAGGATGGTTTTCTAAACCTGGATAATATACTTTTTCAACTTTGGGATGATTTACTAAAAATTCAGCAATTTTAACTCCATTTTCACAGTGACGTTGAACACGTAAATGCAATGTTTTAATTCCTCTTAAAACTAAAAATGAATCATTGGGACCTAAAGTAGCTCCTGTAGCAAATTGTTGAAAATGCAATTGATTTCCTAACGCTTCATCTTTTACGATCAAAGCCCCAGCAATTACGTCTGAATGTCCTCCTAGATATTTAGTAGCTGAATGCATTACGATATCCGCTCCTAAATCCAGTGGCTTTTGTAAATAAGGTGTTGCAAATGTATTATCAACAGCAAAAAGAATATTAGAATACTTTTTAATTATATCTGCAATAGCCTTAATATCAGCCAATTTCATTAATGGATTAGTAGGCGTTTCTACCCAAACTAAACGAGTATTTTCATTAATTAATGATTCAAATTTTGGTAGATCATTCATATCTACAAAATGAAACTTAATACCTGATTCTTTATAAATACGGGTAAACATACGATAGGTTCCACCGTATAAATCATCCATAGCAATTACTTCTTCTCCTGCTTTTAACCCTCTTAAAACACAGTCAGTAGCCGCTAAACCAGAAGAAAAAGCTAATCCACGTGTTCCGTTTTCTATACTTGCCAAGGCATTTTCTAGGGCTGTACGAGTAGGATTTGCTGCTCTACTATATTCATATCCATTATTTGGAACACCCGGATCATGTTGTGCAAAAGTAGAGGTATTATAAACAGGAGGCATAACAGCCCCTGTACTGGGATCATGTTGTTGACCACCATGTATGGTTTTTGTATTAAATTTCATATATTTAAATTTTATTTTTAGAATAATATAATATTATCTTTTACTATTGTATCTAAATAAGTTAATTATTAGTTTCCGACAATTTTATCATTTTAATTTAAAATCAAAAAGACATTTTGTCTGAACAAAAATAATTAATTAAACACTTGTGCACCATTTTTTATAAAGGTTTCTTTTCTGCTATTCTTTTATTTTATTTATGGAACTAGATAAGTAAGCATTACAAATAAATCTTTTAAATTCTTCTAAATACCAAATTCACTTTCTGAATATCGTTCTATATTTTAGTTTTATAAAAATAAACTTATTTCAGAATAAGACCTCTTAAAATACAATAATACAACACGTTATTGAACAACGAGAAACTCAAATCTAATTTAAAAAAAATGAGCTCGATAAAATACCGAGCTCATTATCATCAAAACTAAGTTTAAATATATTTAAAATTTTGAAACAATCATTTTCCAACAATTTTTTAAACATAGTTTATAAAATCTTATAAATCAAATTTAATACCTTGTGCTAAAGGCAAATCAGTTGTATAATTAATTGTATTTGTTTGTCTTCTCATGTATACTTTCCAAGCATCAGATCCAGACTCACGCCCCCCACCTGTTTCTTTTTCACCACCAAATGCGCCACCAATTTCTGCTCCTGATGTACCAATATTTACGTTAGCAATACCACAATCAGAACCCGCGTGTGACAAGAACGCTTCTGCTTCACGTAAATTATTTGTCATAATAGCTGATGACAAACCTTGTGCTACACCGTTTTGAATTTCAATAGCATTCATTACGTCTCCTGTGTATTTTAATAAATATAATACAGGTGCAAACGTTTCGTGTTGAACAATCTCAAAATGATTTTGAGCTTCGGCAATTGCTGGTTTTACATAGCAACCGCTTTCATATCCTTCACCTGTTAATACACCACCAGGAACGATAACATTTCCTCCTTCTGCTACCACTTTTTCTAAGGCTTTATTATATGCTTCAACGGCATCTGTATCAATAAGTGGTCCTACATGGTTGTTTTGATCTAATGGGTTCCCTATTCTTAACTGACCATAAGCTGCTACGATAGCATCTTTTACCTTATCATAAATATCCTCATGAATAATTAATCTACGAGTAGAAGTACATCTTTGGCCTGCAGTACCTACAGCTCCAAAAACAGCTCCTATTACGGTCATTTTAATATCCGCATCTGGAGTAACGATAATGGCATTATTTCCTCCTAATTCTAATAATGAATTTCCTAAACGTGCGGCACAAGCTTGCGCAACTATTTTCCCCATACGAGTTGAACCTGTAGCAGATACTAAAGGAACTCTTTTGTCATGCGTCATTAATTCACCCACTTTATAATCACCATTAATGATACAAGAAATACCTTCTGGTAAATTATTTTCTTTTAAAACTTCAGCAATAATATTTTGACAAGCTATTGAACATAAAGGTGTTTTTTCGGATGGTTTCCATACACATACGTCTCCACAAATCCAAGCTAAAGCTGTATTCCAAGACCAAACCGCTACTGGAAAGTTAAAAGCAGAGATAATTCCTACTACTCCTAGTGGATGATATTGCTCATACATTCTATGTCCAAAACGCTCAGAGTGCATTGTTAAACCATGTAATTGACGAGAAAGACCCACTGCAAAGTCACAGATATCAATCATTTCTTGCACTTCTCCTAAACCTTCTTGGTAGGATTTACCCATTTCATAAGAAACAAGTTTTCCTAGAGGTTCTTTATATTTTCTTAATTTTTCTCCAAATTGACGTACAATTTCTCCACGTTTAGGAGCGGGCATCATTTTAAAAGTTTTAAACGCGGTAGTAGCCGCTTCCATTACTTTTTCATAATCTTCTTTTGTAGAAGCTTGTACTTTTCCAATTAATTGACCATCTACAGGTGAATATGATTCAATGATTTCACCATTAGCAAACCAATTAGATCCAGTTGATGTCCCTAAATTGATTTCTTTTACGCCTAATTGTTCTAACGCTTCAACAATTCCAAATTGTTGAGCTACTGCTGATTGTGTTATTGTTGACATTGTAACTTTTTTATCAAGTTTTGTTAAAATCGAATGCAAATTTATGATTTATTATCTAAAAAACTGAGTCCGTAATTATTATTCTTCAACAAATCGAGGATCTGTTTTCATAACATGACCACAATTTGTACAGGTTCTTTTTTCTACGGAAGAATAAAATTCTTTAAAGTGAGTAAGAAAATCTTTTTCAATGTCATTTAAGCTAAAATATACCTCGTGTAGTTTTTGGTTACAGTTATCACAAAACCATAATAAACCATCTGTTCCTTGGGGTCTTTTACGTTCTATTACTAGACCTATAGAACCTTCTCTTCGATTAGGTGAATGGGGAATTTTAGCTGGATGTAAATACATATCTCCTGCGGTTAGCCTGATTTCTTTTTTTTCACCATTTTCTTGAATGTAAATTGTTATTTCTCCTTCTATTTGGTAAAACAACTCTTCTGTTTCGTTATAATGATAATCTTTACGAGCATTAGGCCCGCCCACTATCATTACAATATAATCACCTGAATCAACATACAGATTTTTATTAGCTACGGGTGGTTTTAAAAGATGACGATTATCTTCTATCCACTTATTTAAATTGAATGGTTGTTGCACTGACATTTTTTATATAAAATTATGAATAAAAAAATCCCGTTTATTCGGGATTTATTTTTTTAAAATTCTTTAACTAAGTAAATATAGGAAGGAAAGTGATCTGAAAAACCAGGCCCTTCACTTGTATTTCTAAGAGCATATCCTTTATATTGTCCTGTTTGTTGGATCATAAATGATTTATTATAAACACCTGCTTTCCAATATTTCCATGTTGAATAATCATTATTATGAGGTAATAAGGCTTCTGTAAAAATAATTTGATCAAAGAAATCCCACGCGTCACGATGTGCTAAGGTTCCAATTCCTTTTTTCAACATTTTTTCTGCTGGATTATACAATCCTTGTGGTTTTACTTCTTCTATTTCTCCTTTGGCTCCTAAAATTTCTTTAACACTCTTATTGAATGGTCCGTCATTTAAATCGCCCATTGTAAAGATTTTCGCATTAGGATTAACGGTTTGTAAGGAGTCTATTATTTTTCTGTTTAATGCCGCAGCAGCTTCACGCAATGGACTGCTTGCTTTTTCTCCTCCTCGGCGTGAAGGCCAGTGATTCACTATAAAACTCATTTCTTCGCCATCAAGAGTACCTGTCATCAAAATTTGGTCTCTTGTATAAATTCTTTTCGTTTTAACATCTACAATATTTTCATCAGTATCTCCTTCATTTTTATCCTTATCTTTTGCTTTACTATCTTGTTGATCTTCTGAAATGATCAAAGGATAATTTTGATAACTACTTGGATTAAAATGTTTTTTTTTGATATAAAAATCCACAATCTATACCGCGACGATCTGGGGAATCAAAATGCACAATTCCGTAATTTAAATTAATCAGTAAGGGATGTTTAATAAGATCTTCTAAGACACGACGGTTTTCAATTTCTGCGACTCCTAATACTACAGGTGCATTTGTTTGCTTATCACTTGTTCCTAATTGTGAAATAACACGAGCTAAGTTATCTATTTTTTTTGCGTAATTTTCAGGAGAGTAAACAAAGTCTTCGTCATTCGTATTAGGATCATTTACAGTATCAAAGAAGTTCTCTAAGTTGTAAAATGCTATTGTGTTAACAGCTACTCTTTTTGTCTGCGCAACACCATCAATCGCTAACATAATAAAAAACAGACAAGTAATTTTAGTAAATTTCATACTTTTATATTAAAAATCATTAAGACACAGAATATTTTCGCATCAAAAGTAAATAATTATATCAAATGTCATACATTTGTTACCCTATTTTTAACGATTTAAATATAGGAAAAGTAAATTAATTTTTAATTTTATTTATGAAAAAACTAGTTTTTAGTACCTTATTGGTACTACAGGCTGTTTTAGTTTTTGCACAACAACCAACAGGATTTTCAGGGAAGGTTATTGACTATAAAACTAATAAGCCTCTACAGAATGTAGTAACTACTATTGAAAACACTAATTTATCACAGTTAACCAACTCAGATGGTAAATTTTCTGTTAAAGGTGTTCCAGTAGGCAAGCAACTTTTAAAAATTAAAGGAGATGGCTACAAAGAGCAGCTTCTATCTTTAGAAATTATAGCTAATCAAGTTTTAGATTTAGGGCTAATTATTCTTGAAGATGATTCTCAAAATCAAGAACAACAATTAAGCTTAGTTACTTTAACAGAAAATGATTTGAGTGATGACAACAGCGGTTCAGAAAGCACTTCAGGTCTTTTACAGGCTACAAGAGATACTTATCAACAAGCTGCTGCATTTAACTGGGGAGGGGCTCGTTTTAGAATTAGAGGATTAGATAACGAATACGGGAATACTATGATAAATGGTGTTTCTATGAATAAATTATTTGACGGTCGCCCGCAATGGAGCAACTGGGGTGGTCTTAACGATGCCACTAGAAATCAAGAATTCACTATGGGAAGTACCGCTTCCAGACTATACATTTGGTAGTATATTAGGTACTCAAGAAATAAACACTAGAGCTTCTTTATACAGACCTGGAACACGAGTTTCTTTTTCAGGAACTAACACTAACTATAACTGGAGAGCAATGGGTACTCATGCTTCTGGTCTAGACAGTAAAGGGTGGGCTTTTGTTGTATCTGCTAGTAGAAGATGGGCTCAAGAAGGACATTTTGAAGGAACGGATATGGCGGCCAATTCATTATTTGCAAGTGTTGAAAAAAGATTTGGCAAAAAACATGTTCTAAACTTCACTTCTATTTATGCTCAAAATAGAAGAGGTAGAACTTCTCCTAATACGAACGAGGTAACTGATATCAAAGGATATAAATACAATTCATATTGGGGTTGGCAAGAAGGAAAAAAACGCAATAGTAGAGACCGTATCATAAATGAGCCTATTATGATGTTAAATCATTACTGGAAATTTAACGACAAAACGAGATTAAATACTAATTTAGCATTTCAATCGGGTTCTATTGCCAATGCAAGACTAGAATATCCAGGTGGTAATAATCCTGACCCTACATACTACAAAAAGTTGCCAAGCACTTATCTAAACTTAACAAATGAAAATACAGGTGCATGGATTCCAGATTACGCAAGAGCTGCAAACGCTTTAGCTGATTTTAAAAACAATGGTCAAATTAACTGGGATGAAATGTATTATGCTAATACAAACCCCAACAATGTAGCTGGAAAAGCCTATTACTTATTGACTGAGCAAAGAAACGACGACACACAAATCACGGCAAATTCTATATTAAATTCTCAAATTTCTGAAAATATAAGTATTAATGCTGGTGTAAATTTCAAAAAATTAAAATCACATCAATATGCTGTAGTAACAGATCTTTTAGGTGCAAAATACACAGAAAACTTTGACCCTTTTTATGTTTCAAAAGGAAATTTTGCTCAATTTGACTTAAATAATCCTAATCAAAAAATTTATCTTAATGATATTTTTGGATATAATTATAACTTAAGAGCTACTGTAGTTGACGCTTTTACACAATTTAAATTTAACTTTAAAAAAGCTGATTTTTATTTTTCTCAAACTTTCTCTAAATCTGAATACGAAAGAGAAGGATTATATAAAAATGGAAAATATGCTTCTAATTCATTCGGAAAAAGCGAACGTCCTACTTTTGAAAACTACGGACTAAAAGGAGGAATAACATTTAAATTATCTAGTCGTCATTTACTAGACTTTAATGGTGCTTTTTTAACAAAAGCTCCTAACTTAAGAAATACGTTTGCAAATGCACGTTACAACAACAATGTAACGATTGATCTTGCTAGTGAAAAAATAGTAAGTGCAGACGCTAGTTATATCATCCGTACACCTAAATTTAAATCTAGAATTACAGGATTTTACAATACCGTATCAAACGCAACTAATGTGGCTTTCTTTTTTGGTGAGGGCGTTGCTGATGAAGATACGAATGATGGTAACGAAGATGCTTTTGTTAGTGAAATCGTTACAGGTATGAACAGAAAAAATATAGGTGGTGAGTTAGGCGTAGAATACCAAATTACATCAACAATTAAAGCTTCGTTGGCTGGTTCATACGGTGAATATACTTATGATAATAATCCAACTCTTAGAGTTAATAATGATGCTGCTGCAACAGAATCTAACAAGTATCCTATTGAAGATTTTGGAAAAACATATCTAAAAGGATATAGAGTTGGTGGTATGCCGCAAATAGCAGGTTCATTTGGTTTAGAATATCGTAATCCTAACTTTTGGTATATAGGTGCTAATTATAACTATTTTGATCAAACTTATGTTGGTATTTCAAATATTTTAAGAACAAATAATTTTACTATTGATGACAAAACAGGGATTTCTTACGATGGTGTTAATGAAACTTCTGTAAGAAAAGCACTTCAACAAGAAAGATTACCTGCCTATTTCTTACTAAACTTAAGTGGAGGTAAATCTTGGAGAGCAAAAGGAGGAGTTACCTTTGGGTTCTTTGCTACAGTTAATAACGTTCTTGACAAAGTATTTAAAACAGGTGGCTTTGAACAATCAAGAAAAGCAACATTCCCTTTACTAAACCAAGACTCACAAAGTGGCATCAGAACCTTTGGTTCAAAATACTTCTACGGTTATGGAAGAAATTTCTTTGTGAATTTATATGTTAATTTCTAAAAACACAACTATGAAAAATTTTTTTAATTCAATTATTATTTCAGTTATCGCTGCTGGATTATTCATGGCTTGTGATAAGGAAAAGGATTTTGATATCCCTGAAATTAAAATTGCTTATTTATTTGAAAACTTTGAAGCAACAACATCAGGTTCAGGATCTACAGAAATACCCATCAATATTAAAGGTTGGTCTAATTATAATCTAAGCACAACAGGATCTAGATTATGGAACAGCCGTTTAGCTGACTCTAATAAGTATGCTGAATTTTCATCTTTCTATTCTGCTCCTAACACAACAGATGAAGCATGGTTGATCATTCCAAGCACCAAATTAGATTCTGAAAAAGAAACTTTTTTCTCTTTCGATACTAAAGTTAGATTTTGGACAGGTAGTAATTTAACGGTTTTGATTTCTGAAAATTACGACGGTACAAAAGCAGGTATAAGTACTGCCTCATGGACTCCTTTAAACGTTAAGTTACCTACCTCTACAGAAGTAGATAAATTCATTTCAAGCGGAATCCTTAGCTTATCAGCTTATAAAGGCAAAAACATCCAAATTGCGTTTAAGTACGCAGGAAACAAAACAAGCGGTTTAACTACTACTTATCAGTTAGACAATATTAAACTTTTTATGAACTAAGACGTTATGAAAAATATAAATATTAAAAGTTTTTTAGTTTATTCGTTTATACTATGTACAAGCGTAGCCTGTGTAAATGAAAAGTTCGATACACCTAGTACGAATAATCTTTGTGAAAGTCTAACAGCTAATAAAAAAGTTACTGATTTTACAACTCAAGCTCCTACTAGTGGCTTTACAACTCATAAAGCAGATGATATCATTGAGGCAGTAGTTACGTCAAGCGACGAAGGAGGTACTTTTTACAAATCTATTTCATTCGAATCAATTGATAACGGATCTGGTACTGTAGGCTTTAGTATACCTGTAGATCAAAGCAATTTACATACTGAATTTGAGCCAGGAAGAAAAGTTTATATAAAAATGAATGGCTTATCTTACACCAATAAAAACGCTTCTACAATAATAGGTGAAATCTTTAATAATGAAACACCTAATAACACCGCAGACGATCAGGTTGGAAGAATCTCTTTCGTTACCTATAAAAATATCATCAAAAAGTCATGCGAAAACGTAGGAGAGGAAAGAATTGTTAAAAAACCTTTATTCATCAATCAAATATTAAATGATTCCTATATCAATAAATTAATTGAATTAAAGGATGTTCAATTTTTAGATGCTTCGGTTGGTAAAAAATACTTCGACCCTACTCTTAACAATTTAGGTAGCGCAACAAATCATTTAATAACAGATTTAAATGGTAATAAAATTATTGTAAGAATTAGTGAGTTTGCAAAATTTGCTAGTAAAATCATTTCCAACAAAAATGGTAAAATTAGAGGTATCTTAACAAAATTTGGTTCTGATTACCAATTTATACCGCGCACAGAAAGAGACATTCAGTTAACTGAAGATAGAAAAGAAGTTGATTTAGCTCCTGCTTTAGGAGGTTCTGCTTTAACATATTCTGGATCTTTTACAGAAAATTTTGATACCTATACCGCTGGAAGTGTTACAACTGGAACAAAAGATTTTCCTAAATATATTAATGACCCTTTATTAGGATCTAAATATTGGTATGTAACTAGCTTTAGCAGTAATAAATACATCGTTATGTCTGCTTTTAACTCTGCATCTAGCGGACAAGAACAAAATAATAAATCTTATTTTATTGTTCCTGTAGACTTTACAGCAGCAAATAGTATGTCATTTAAAACACAGGATCGCTTTAATACAGGAAGTGTTTTAAAAGTTTACTATTCTACTAACTATGTTCCTTTTTCAAAAGTAAGCGATGCTTCTTTGACAGACATAACTTCTAATTTTACAATTGCTTCCAGGTACTCTAACTGGCACAACGAAACCTTTCGTTAATAGTGGTGTATTTAATTTCCCCGTTAATTTAACAGGCAATGGTTATATCATTTTTGAATATTCAGGAGGATATAGTCTTAGTCCAGCTAGAACAACTACAATTCACATAGATGACATCGTAGTAAACTAAATAAAAAATAAATTTATTATAAAACCCGATTCTCATGAATTGGGTTTTTTATTTCTATCGTTTTATTGCTTAATTTTGTACCTCAATTAAATGCAATGTTAGAAAAAGAAAAACATATTTTTGAAAAGACTGTAATTGTAGGTATCGTAACACAAAGCCAAAACGAAGATAAACTAAATGAATATTTAGATGAATTGGAGTTCTTGACCTTTACTGCTGGTGGTGAAGTAGTGAAACGTTTTACACAAAAAATGGATAAACCCAATCCAAAAACTTTTGTAGGAACAGGAAAACTTGAACAAATCAATCTATACATTAAAGAAAACGACATCAAAACAGTTATTTTTGATGACGAACTTTCGCCCGCACAACAAAAAAATATTACACGTGAATTAGATTGTAAAGTATTAGATCGTACCAATCTTATTTTAGATATTTTTGCTCAACGTGCCGAAACTTCGTATGCTCGCACGCAGGTTGAACTAGCACAATGCCAATATTTGCTCCCAAGACTAACAGGTATGTGGACACACTTAGAACGTCAACGAGGAGGCATTGGAATGCGTGGTCCTGGAGAAACAGAAATTGAAACCGACCGCCGTATTGTACGCGATCGCATTGCCTTATTAAAGGAAAAAATTAAAACCATAGACAAACAAATGGCTATTCAGCGTAGTAATAGAGGGGCTATGGTTCGCGTTGCCTTAGTTGGTTATACTAACGTAGGAAAATCTACTCTTATGAACGCCGTTGGAAAAAGTGAAGTATTTGTTGAAAACAAATTATTTGCAACTTTAGACACTACAGTAAGAAAAGTAGTAATCAAAAATTTACCCTTCCTCCTTTCAGATACAGTAGGATTTATTCGAAAATTACCCACTCAACTAGTCGAATCTTTTAAAAGTACACTAGATGAAGTCCGAGAAGCTGATCTCTTACTACATGTAGTAGATATTTCACATCCTGAATTTGAAGACCATATAGAGTCGGTTAATCAAATTTTACAAGACATCAAGAGTTCAGATAAACCTACTATTATGGTATTTAATAAAATTGATTCTTACCAACATTTAACCATAGCAGAAGATGATTTGATTACTGAAAAAACAACCAAACATTACACTCTTGAAGATTGGAAAAACACTTGGATGAACCGCCTAGGCGAAAATCATGCTTTATTTATTTCAGCCACTGAAAAACATAATTTCGAAGAATTTAGAGAAAAAGTTTACGAAGCTGTAAGACAAATTCACATTACACGATTTCCTTATAATAATTTCTTATATCCTGATTATAAAGAAGCTGATGGAGAATAAAATAAAAGAGAAAGCATCCAAAAAAGTAAAACAATTAGTTTATAACTTTTACTTACATCATAATCTTGTATTCTAAAGTATTTCAATCTTTAACCAAGAAGAACAAATCAATTAAAGAAAACCTCAAGATTTACTTTTTTGGATGCCTCCTCTTTTTGTTATCTTTTTCACAAAACTATAGAAGCATTTGTTGTTTATTCTTTTTGCTTAAATTAACACCTTTCCTTTTTCTAACAATCAAAACTTTGCACGTTACAACTTATAATTGTAACTTTGCGCTCTAATTTTCAATTCGTTTATGAACAAATTATTGATTGTAGGAACAGTAGCTTTTGACGCTATTGAAACCCCGTTTGGTAAAACTGATAAAATTTTAGGAGGAGCTGCTACCTTCATAGGGTTATCTGCTTCTAATTTTAATTTACAATCAGCCATTGTATCTGTTGTGGGAGAAGATTTCCCTCAAGAATACATTGACTTATTAAAATCTAGAAACATAGATGTAAGTGGCTTAGAGGTTGTAAAAGGAGGTAAAACTTTTTTCTGGAGTGGAAAATATCATAATGATCTAAATTCTCGCGATACATTAGTAACTGAATTAAACGTATTAGCTGATTTTAAACCCGTAGTTCCTGAAAACTTCAAGAATTCGGATGTAATAATGCTAGGTAATTTACACCCATTAGTACAATCAAGTGTATTAGATCAATTAACAGAAAAACCAAAATTAGTTGTTCTAGACACAATGAATTTTTGGATGGATTGTGCTTTAGAAGAACTAAAAGCAGTTATGAAACGAGTGGATGTAATTACTATTAACGATGAAGAAGCACGTCAGTTATCTGGCGAATATTCTTTAGTTAAAGCTGCTGCTAAAATCCATGAGATGGGACCTAAATATGTAGTGATCAAAAAAGGAGAACACGGTGCTTTATTATTCAATGAAAAAGAAGTCTTTTTTGCCCCTGCATTACCTTTAGAAGAAGTATATGATCCAACAGGAGCTGGAGATACTTTTGCGGGAGGTTTTTCTGGTTTTATAACACAAAGCGAAAACATTTCTTTTGAAAACATGAAATCCGCAATTGTACACGGATCTAATTTAGCTTCTTTTTGTGTAGAAAAATTTGGTACAGAACGAATGGTTAGCCTAACAAAAGAAGAAGCCCAAAGCCGATTAAAACAGTTTAAAGCTTTAACACAGTTTGATATAGAATTATCATAAATTTACGCCTCGATTTTTCGGGGCTTTTTTAATTAAATTTCATAAAAAACCGATGCTTTTCGGTCATAACTACACACAACAACAACACAATGAGCGATGCAATTAAACACGAGTGCGGCATAGCACTTTTGAGATTAAAAAACCCTTAGAATATTACAAAGAAAAGTACGGCTCTGCTTTTTATGGGGTTGAAAAAATGTACCTACTTCTTGAAAAACAACACAATAGAGGTCAAGATGGTGCTGGTTTAGCCAGTATAAAACTAGACGTAAATCCAGGAGTACGCTATATTAGCAGAATACGTTCTAATCAAGCACAACCCATTCAAGACATTTTTGCACAAATTAATTCACGCATCAATCATGAATTAGAATTACATCCTGAATACAAAAACAATATAGATTTATTAAAAGAAAACACTCCTTATATTGGGGAAGTCTTCCTTGGTCACGTTCGTTATGGAACATTTGGAAAAAATAGCATTGAAAACGTACACCCTTTCATACGTCAAAATAACTGGATGAACCGTAACTTAATCGTTGCTGGCAACTTCAACATGACCAATGTAAAAGAATTATTTAGCGATTTAGTACGTTTAGGACAACATCCTAAGCAAATGACAGATACTGTAACCGTTATGGAAAAAATTGGTCATTTCCTTGATGATGAAGTAACGGAATTATACCAAAAATGCAAAGAAGAAGGTCTTAGCAAACAAGAAGCAACACCTGTTATTGCAGAAAGATTAGATGTAGGACGTATTTTACGAAGAGCTTCTAAAAATTGGGATGGCGGATATGCCATGGCAGGCTTAATTGGACACGGAGACGCATTTGTTACACGCGATCCAGCAGGTATACGCCCAGCTTTTTATTACCATGATGAAGAAATTGTTGTAGTAGCCTCTGAACGTCCCGTAATTCAAACCGTTTTCAATGTACCTTTTGAATCTATACAAGAAATTACTCCTGGTCATGCCATTATTATAAAGAAAAATGGCCTCGTTATTGATGAGAAAATAAGAGAAGCTACGCTTAAAAAAGCTTGTTCTTTTGAACGTATTTATTTTTCTAGAGGAAGCGATGCTGAAATCTACCAAGAACGAAAGAATCTAGGCAAATTAATCCTTCCTCAAGTTTTAAAAGCTATCAACCACGACACAAATAATACCGTTTTTTCATATATTCCTAATACAGCCGAAACTTCGTTCTTTGGAATGATAGAAGCAGCTAATGATTTCTTAAATCAACGTAAAATAGATACCATTTTACAATACAAAGAACAATTATCACCTGATAAACTTAAAGAAATTTTAGATGTAAAAATTCGATCTGAAAAAATTGCAATAAAAGATGCAAAACTCAGAACTTTTATTACAAATGATGATTCTCGTGATGACATGGTAGCTCATGTATATGATGTAACCTATGGAGTGGTAAAAAAATCAGACAATCTTGTTATTATTGATGATAGTATTGTAAGAGGCACTACTTTAAAGAAAAGTATTATCAAAATGATGGATCGATTAAATCCAAAAAAGATTATTATAGTATCTTCTGCCCCACAAATTCGTTATCCAGATTGTTATGGTATTGATATGGCTAAACTTGAAACACTAATAGCTTTTCAGGCTATGTTAGAGTTATTAAAAGAGAACAAAAAATACCACCTCGTAGACGAAGTTTACACAAAATGTAAGGCACAAGAGCATAAACAAGACTCAGAGGTTGTAAATTATGTAAATGAATTATATGCTCAATTTACAGATGAACAAATTTCAGACAAAATTGCTGAAATGTTAAAAGAACCTACTATAAATGCAGAAATAAAAATTATTTTCCAATCTGTTCAAAATTTACATGAAGCTTGTTCAAAAAATTTAGGTGACTGGTATTTTACGGGTAACTATCCTACGGATGGAGGAAATCGTGTTGTAAATAGAGCTTTTATGAACTTCTACGAAGGCAAAAACATGAGAGCTTACTAAAAAAAGTGTATTTTATCGAGTTTTTAAACACTTCACCGATTTTATTTCAATATAACCTATACTCTCTATAAATTTGGATCACCATTACAATAAGTAGGTTAAGTTTATGGTAGATTTGGGGCAAAAAAGACAGAATAAGCTTCTGTCTTTTTTATTTTTAGTAACTTTCTTAATTATTAAAAAGATCAAACTCTAAATTCCGTAAACTAATATTCATTCAAAAATTATACTCTCTTTTTATTTCACGCAATTAATGGATCAAGTCAAATATTTATAGAATTGATAAATTAAGTATACAATTCATATTAATTTGAATCACAAAAAAGCAAGCTCACTCCATTTATTGAGTTTAACGCATAATTACTTCATTTTCAACGATTATTCTTTCCTTTTAACGATTATTTTTGGATAACATACAACCTCATCTTAAATTTGATCTACCATTACAATAAGTAGGTTAAGTTATGGTAGATTTGGGGCAAAAAAGGCAGAACTTAATTCTGCCTTTTTTTTTAAATACTTCTTCCTAATTCTTAAAAAATATTTTTTATACTTTTAAGGATCAACTAGATACAACTAAAGTTCATCATTGTATTTTCGACGATTATTCTTTCTTTTTAACGATTATTTTTGGATAACATACAACCTCATCTTAAATTTGATCCACCATTACAATAAGTAGGTCAAATTATGGTAGATTTGGGGCAAAAAAGGCAGAATTAAGTTCTGCCTTTTTTTTAAATACTTCTTCCTAATTCTTAAAAAATATTTTTTTATACTTTTAAGGATCAACTAGATACAACTAAAGTTCATCATTGTATTTTCGACGATTATTCTTTCTTTTTAACGATTATTTTTGGATAACATACAACCTCATCTTAAATTTGATCTACCATTACAATAAGTAGGTCAAATTATGGTAGATTTGGGGCAAAAAAAAGAGGCTGTCCAAAAAGTTTAGGACAGCCTTTTTTTTGCTGTTTTACTCTAAAACATGTATTTTAGAGGTGACAAAAAACAAGCAATGGCTAAAGTAACATTTAAAAACCAGACAGGCAATTCTCCAGAACTTTTTCCAATCAATATTTTTGATAAAATTGATGATAACCACCCTGTTCGACTGGTCGATTCTATAGTTGACAGACTTGATATTAGCGACATAGTTAAGCTTTATCGCGGTGGTGGATGCTCTGCTTACCATCCTAGAATGCTAATCAAAGTATTGTTTTATAGCTATTTGTCAAATATCTATTCTTGCCGAAAAATAGCCAAAGCACTTAATGAGAACATTCATTTTATGTTTATCTCAGGCAATTCCACTCCTGGGTTTAGAACCATTAACGAGTTTAGAGGCAAAATTTTGAAAGATAAAATCAAAGTTTTATTCGCAGAAGTAGTAAAAATATTGGTCGACCTAGGTTATATAAGCCTTGATGTTCAATATATTGATGGTACTAAAATTGAAGCAAAATCCAACAAATACACCTTTGTTTGGCGTGGTTCGGTTGAAAAATACAAAGAGAAATTAGAAGTAAAAATCAACACTATTTTATCTGATATAGAAAACAGTATACAATCAGAAAACCAAGAACTTAACCAAGAAGCATTGCCAAAAAAAATCAATTCAGATGAATTAAAAGAAAAGCTATCAGAATTGAATAAAAAGTTAAAAGAACCGACTAAGAAACAGGTAAAAGAACTACAGAAATTACAGGAAGAACACCTTCCAAGATTAGAGAAATACGAAAAGGATTTAGAAATACTTGGAAATAGAAACTCTTATAGTAAGACAGACCCTGACGCTACTTTTATGAGAATGAAGGAAGATCATATGAGAAATGGGCAACTCAAACCAGCTTACAACCCTCAAATATCAACTGAAAATCAATTTATTACACACGTTTCTATACATCAAACGACCAACGATACCAACACATTAGAGTCACACTTAAACAGTTTTGAAGAAAACTATAATAGACAAAGTAAAGAAGTTGTCGCCGATGCTGGATATGGCAGTGAAGAAAATTACCAAATGCTTAAAAACAAGCAAATTGAGCCCTTTGTAAAGTACAATTATTTTCATGCAGAGCAGAAAAAGAAACTTAAAGAGAATCCTTTTTAGTGCAAAATTTATTTTACAATCAACAATACGATTTCTATATCTGTCCTATGGGGCAAAAAATGGAAAACATAGGAATAGGTAAGCGAATCTCTAGCAATGGATATGAATCAGAAGTGACTTATTATCAGGCTAAACGATGCGAAGGATGCCCATTGAGAAGTTTATGCCACAAAGCAAAAGGGAATCGAAAAATAGAAGTCAATCACCGTCTAAATTGCCTAAAAAACGAAGCTAAAGAATTACTAAACTCAAAAAAGGACACAAACACAGAAGTAAAAGACCTGTTGAAGTAGAGGCAGTATTCGGACAACTAAAAAACAACAATAAATTTAATCGGTTTACATTTTTTGGGTTAGAAATGGTAGAAATGGAGTTTCTACTAATGGCGCTTGGTCATAATTTCAGAAAAATGGTGGCTACAACTACAGATTCAATGAAAAAAGCTTTTAAAACAACTCGTTCTTGCTCAACATACAACTATATGACTCGATTTTGCCTTCTAATTGTTTTTGAAAAATTAAATTTTACTAGCAATCACCAATATCGTGAATTTGCGGCATAAAAAAAGCTGCCCTTTTAGGACAGCCTCTTTTTTATAAACTTGTTTTTTTAGCTCTTAAAAACGTTTTTATCTTTTTAATTATCAATTAGATACATTTTTTTACAATCATTTTATTTTCAACGATTATTCATTCCTTTTAACGATTATTTTTGGATAACACACACCCTCATCTTAAATTTGATCTACCATTACGTAAGTAGGTTAAGTTATGGTAGATTTGGGGCAAAATGGGTAGAGAGTTTCTCTACCTTTTTTTTAAAAAAACCTAAGTCAAACAATGGATTTTTATTACATATAAACAGCTTTTAATCTAAAACTATTCATTTTTTGTCCCAAATACAGTAAAACATTTAAGGCATTTCATAATTTAATTAAACCCCTATTTTTAGGAGCAAAAAGCAAAAAATAGAGGTTTGATATTTTTTATGAATGTATATTTCAAAAAATAAGTATTTCTGCTTTTTAGCTAAAAATCTATAATATACCATTTAAACTTTGAATTTTCCTTATAATACTATTTTTTAAACCTTAAAACTTTTCAAAAAGTTCGCAATCTTTCATTTCGAGCAAAGGGAGAAATCACATAATATTGATTATGAGACTCCTCCTTACGCAGGAGTAACAAACTGCATGTTGATTTAGACACTATCCTACAAAAGCAATAAAAATTAGTATTGGTTCTCGATGTGCTTCGCTCTCGAACTAACGATGATTTCAATTATATACTCAACCGTTTGTTCGAGTTGTTTCTAAAATAAAAAAACGTATCGAGAACTTTATTTTTTAATCCAGTATATTTTAAGTTTAAATGGTATTAGAAACTATTTCTTTATTAGATTTTTACAATATTCTTAACTTATTTATGGAGACCAAAAAAGCTGTTATAAAGTTGTTGTTTCAACAGCTAAATCTATAATATCTTTTTTGATAGCTAAAAGAATTTTTCAAAACCTAAAATAGATTTCATTATTTTTTTTTACAATTTATATATTTGATTTTCTTTTTTTATATCAGCCATTTCTCCTTTAGCATCAATTACTATTGCTTTTATATTTTGTTTCAAAGATGGTATGACAAAATCATACACTGGATAAGCCCAATCCCAGCTTTCTAAATCATTTCTTTTTAAATTAGATTCATTGGGTTTTGACCAACGCATAGCTGTTTGAGGTATATAATAGAGTTCTTGGGTACCATTTTCGTAAAAAACAGTTATTTCAAGTGGCATAGGCATTCTTCCCAATCTTTCTAGGATAACTTTTGTTGACTGTTTTTCTTCAACTACTTCTTTTATTGCATAATCAATGGTATTTGTTGTTTTAGTCCATTCTGTCAGATACCAATCTAGATTGGCTCCTGTTATTTTTTCAGCTGTATGAATAATATCTGTTGGGGTTGGGTGTGTAAATTTGAAATCGGCATAATAACGTTTTAAAACCTTTCTTAAGTTTTCTTTCCCTATAAGATATTCTAATTGTGTTAAAAATAGATTACCTTTACTATAGGCTTGAATGCTATACGGTCTATTTTCATCATAATGGTCTGCGTGGGTGGTTTGTGGTTGTTCTTTTCCTGATTTTACTAATAAAAAATACGCCTTATAAGAATCTTCATGAGGATTTTCTACTTTTTTTTCTGCTATTTCATTTAATCCATAATTTTCTAACCAAGTGGTAAAACCTTCATCCATCCAACTGTATTTACTTTCATTTGTTGCCAAAATATGTTGAAACCAAGAGTGTGCCATTTCATGAGCTGTAACCCCTATTAGGCCTTCTTGCGTTCCTTCTCCTAAAATTAAGGTACACATTGCATATTCCATACCTCCATCTCCACCTTGTATAACAGAATATTGTTTATAAGGATATTGACCAATTGTTTTATTGTATACATCCATCAACAGAGAAGTTTTAGGTTGTAAATTTTTCCAATTTTGAATAATTTCAGGCTTATTTTGATATAAAAAGTGTAGTGTAATACCATCAGGACGTATTAACTTATCATGAAGATATTCTTTATCTGCAGCCCAAGTAAAATCATGAACTTGGGGAGCTATAAAATGCCATGTCAGGTTTTTTGTTTTTTTAGGATATACTACTTTAAAACCATTTTCTTCGTATCCTTTTCCAACTTCATTTGCATTTTGTAGATATCCGCTTCCTCCTAATGTATATTCTTTATCTATTGTAATTTTAACATCGAAATTACCCCATACGCCATGAAATTCACGACCAATATAAGGGTCTGCTTGCCAACCATCTATATCATATTCAGCTATTTTAGGATACCATTGTGACATAGATAACTCTATTCCTTCTTTGTTATTTCTACCACTTCTACGAATTTGAACAGGTACTTGTCCATCAAAATCCATTGTAAAGGTAGTACTTGTTTTAGGCATAAGAGGTTTTGCCAAATTTACCTCTAAAATGGTACTTACACGTTTACTTATAACAGCTATTCCGTCTTGTTTTAAATTATTGACATATAAATATCCTATTTCATTAGGTTTTAGGGTGCTAATTCTACTTTCTTTTACTTCTTTACCTTCTACTTTTACTTTATTTACCATACGTCCATCGGGATCCTTAATTGATTTTAAACGCGCATCCATAGGACTATTAGGCTGAAAAGCATTGTTATACAAGTGTATATATACTTTCTTTAAGGTGTCTGGAGAATTATTAGTATATAGTAATGTTTGTTTTCCTTTATATTGATAATTTTTCACATCCATATTAACTTCCATTTTATAATCAGCATGCTGTTGCCAATAACCGGAATTAGGATTTTTTTGCGCTAAAGCCAATAAAGGGAAAAAGAATAGTACGTATTTTTTCATATCTATTAAATAAAAAGAAGGGATTAAATCCCTTCCAAATGTAATAATTTAAACTAAGAGTTATTTTTTTATGATTTTTTCAGCCATTTTTAAGGCATTATAAGCATTTACTATTTTACCGGATTTAGAAATTTTATCTAAAGTAGTAGGTTCTGCATTTTCGCCAGCTAGAGCGAAATTGTTAGTTAGAGAGGTTCCTGATTCCATTAAAATTTGTTTTACTTGAGCTGCTTTTAATGATGGATAAAAGGCTCTTATTAAGGCTGCTACTCCAGCAACATTGGGTGATGCCATAGAGGTACCTTGTAAATATTCATATTTATTGTCAGGAACGGTTGCGTATATTTTTACTCCTGGTGCAAAAACATCTACATTTATCTTTCCGTAGTTAGAAAAATTAGCCATTACTTTTGATCCATATTCGTAATTTAAAGCACCTACTGTAATTACGTTATCTGCAAATTCTGGATTACTTCCTTCTGCATCATTAGGATAATTAGGTTTTATATCAATATTTTCTGCATCATTTCCTGCTGCATGAACAAAAAGTACATCTTTGGAGGCTGCATATTTAATAGCGTCGTAAACCCATTCTTTATTGGGAGAAAAAGCTTTTCCAAAACTTCCATTGATTACCTTAGCACCATTATCTACTGCATAACGAATGGCTAATGCAATATCTTTATCATATTCATCTCCATTAGGAACTGCACGCAATGCCATAATTTGAACATATTCTGATGCTACACCATCTCCTCCTTTTCCATTACCTCTAGTTTGTGCTATAATTCCTGCTACGTGAGTTCCGTGTTTACCGCTTTCTTTTTTAGGACCTATAACATTACTATTACCATATTTTGTTTGGGTAATATCGTAAGGATTATCGCCTACTGGTTTACGTCCGTCAAATTCTGTATTTAAATTATAATTTAATTGATCATAAACATAGTCTTTATACTCTCCTATTTCAGTATCAAATTTTGCTTTATCTCCTCCCATGTTAGACAATACTTGCCCAATAATGTTTTGAGATTGAAGTAGTGTTTGATCTGTTGTTTTGATTGTTTTTACTTCTGTAAGGGTGTAATTTTTCTTTTTTAAATACTCTGCAATATTTTTATCTGCATTTACAATTGCATCTATTTGTGTTTTTTGAGGTTCTAGCTCAGATTTTTTTTGTGTTAAAAGTGCTAAGGCGTTTTCATATTGAACGGAACCATCATTTCCTTTTTTCACGATGCGGGTTAATTCTAACTGTTCGTTATCTGCATCTCCTAGAAAGTTCCATCCATGAACATCGTCTATATAACCATTATTATCATCATCTTTTTTATTTCCTGGAATTTCTTTGGAATTTTTCCAAATGGCTGGTTTTAAATCTTCATGTTCAATATCAATTCCAGAGTCAATAACACCTACAATGATCTTATTTGCTTTTTTCCCTTTTAATAATTGTTCATACGCTTTATCAACTCCCATTCCTGGAATTGTATCTTTAATAAGATCTAGATGACTCCAACGTTGTAAGTCTTTTTCCTTAATGGGAGTCATTTTTAAAGGGATTTGATCAATTTTTTTAGGGTCAATGCTCACAATTCCTTTTGGCGTACTACAACTAGCAATCATCATTCCTATAGTACCTGTAAAAGTTATCGTTTTTAAAATTCTCATAAATATAATTTTAGGCTGTAAATATCTTATTTATATTAATATCAAAAAGTTGTTTTAACATTAGATTAATATATTCTCTAGTTGAAAAGTTTCTTTTAATCGAACTCCTTTTTCTGTTTTTTCAACTGTTATAATAGGATTATGTGCATCATGTTCCAACCATAAATAAAAGTTTTTTTCGGCTGCTTCGTTCAAAAATTTTTCTTTTTCGGATAGTGTTAGTAGCGGGCGAGTATCATATCCCATTACATAAGGCAGAGGTATATGTCCTGCTGTAGCTAACAAATCTGCCATAAAAACGATTGTTTTATCTTTATATTGTATGTGGGGTATCATTTGTTTTTCCGTGTGACCATCAACATATAAAATACCAAAATTCAACTCATCTGAAATTCCATAGTCTGAATCAGGTCTTTTTATAAAATTTAAATGCCCACTTTCTTGCATGGGTAAAATATTTTCACTCAAAAAAGAGGCCTTCTCTCTTGGATTGGGCTTAGTAGCCCATTCCCAATGGTTTTCATTAGTCCAATAGGTTGCCTTTTTAAATGCTACTTCATAGCCTGTTTTTTCTTTATTCCAGTTGACACATCCTCCACAATGATCAAAATGCAAATGGGTCATAAATACATCTGTTATATCCTCTCGATGAAAACCATATTTAGCTAATGATTTATCCAAAGTATCCTCTCCCCATAAAGAGTAATAACCAAAAAATTTTTCGGATTGTTTATTTCCCATTCCTGTATCTATCAAAGTTAACCGGTTTCCTTCTTCAATGAGCATACAACGAGCTGCTATATCTATTAAGTTATTAGCGTCTGCAGGATTGGTTTTATTCCAAATAGCTTTGGGTACAACTCCAAACATAGCGCCTCCGTCTAATTTAAAATTACCTGATTCTATGGGATATATTTTCATAATGTTCAAACTTTATTTTTTATATTGATACATAAAGCCATTGTTTTAGTACAGGCTTTGAGAAGATCTTTTTACGTCTTTAATTTATGATTACGAAAGTCAAATATACTAAAAAGATGTATGAGGTTTCTCTTATAACTTTACTTACACAAAATAGATATTAAATGGAGTTCGTTTTCTTTTATATTCACGTTTTATATGATTCATACTGTATTATTTTGAATGTTTGAATCATTTTATCATCTACACAGAGTATTTTTTAATATTTTTTTATCTTTAACTTTTTCTTTATGCTTTTATTTCTATCATAAAATCGAACATATAATTTGGTTTTCACATTAAGCAATAATTCCAGAATATAAAATTTCTAGAACAAGAATAGTTTTCATTTTTTTAATTCATTAAACAGGTACTCAAGCTTTTTATTTTTATTAAAGTTATACGTCTTTTTTACGATCAATTTTTGTATAGTATTAATTCGTTCTTTAGTTATAGGATGTGAGCTCAAAAATTCAGGAACTGATAAAGCTGTAGAGTTTTCTTCTTTTTCTAATGTGGTAAATAAATCTATCATTCCTTTGGGATCTATTTGATTAGCCAACATTAGTTTAAAACCTTCCTCATCTGACTGTGTTTCAAAGTTTCTAGAAAAGGAGAGCGAATACAAACTATCTGCATGTTGTCCTACCACAGACATGATACCGTTTATGTCCCCCAACATTACTGATAAAAAAAGATACCCTGATAAATCTCTGCATAATAATTTTATTGCATGCCTTTGGTTTACATGAGCTGTTTCATGACCTAGTAAGGCTACTAATTCTTCATACGTTTTTATCTTATTTAATATTCCTTTATAAACCACTATATTTCCATCAGGAAGAGCAAACGCATTTACTACAGGTGAATCTACTATCGTAAAATGTAATTTTTTAGTATTTTTTAATTTTAGTTGATCTGCAAATTCTTGTAATAATTGAGACTCTTTTTCTTTTTTATTTTCAGTTAAAATAAATTGATTAAAAGCTGAAACTCCCAACTTATCATCAAAACTTTGAGGTAATAAAACGGCGGCTTTTTCTCCTAACCATGGTACTACATAAAAATAGCTCAAAATAACAGAGACAAATAAAACCATGGCTATAGAAATGACTATAGTTAAATTTAAATTTCTAATTTTCTGACTCCAGTTAAGTTGTTTATTTTCGGATAAATATACTTTAAAGTCTTGTATGAATTTTTGATCCGTTATTTGAATACTTTGCGAAATATCTGGTTTATAATGCAATATTATTATATTGGATTGAAAAGTTTTATCTAATTCATTAATTGACCAATTTAACCAACCTTTTTCTTTATTTTCAAAGAACAGGCAGTTTTTTGTAACATCTAAAAAAAGTTCAACGAAATGGGGTTTAGAAGAAACCCCATCATAATATATAGCTTGTGCCTTAGTTATTGTCATTATATTACTAAATCCATATCTAACATATCTTCCATATCTTCACCTGTAGCATCTTTATAAATCTCTTCTGTTTGATTAATTGTGCTAAGATCAATTGTTCCTTCTAATTGAATAGAGGACAATAGGAACTTCATAATACGCATTTCAACCCAAGCTGTTCCAATACCAAAAGTAAACGTGATAATTAACAGATTTACAATGGCTACTTTAAGAAGTTCTCCCCCTGTAATATTGGTAGAAATTTTTAATTCGTCTTCATCTTTATACATTTTTAGATTATTAATGTAATATTCAATAATTTCTTTTTGCCACCAAAAACCATAAATACCAAGAGTAAACAGAGTTAAAAAATAGCCTTTAATATTTAGTATCAAATAATCTCCCCCATTTCCCTCATACCCCATTTTTATATTTCCTAAACGAATATTTTGAAGAGTATATTTTCTTAAATTAATTGTAAACCAAGATCCATAAATACCAAATGTTATTGCAGTAAGCCCAAACCATTTTAAGAAATTAACCATCAATTCTTTACGGTTTCCTCTATATCCAAAACGAATCCCTCTCCATGAAGTTCTAGACATTCTATAACGATAAGATCCGTGTATGGCAAAAGGTACTATAACTAAAATAACACCTACTAAAAAAAGGAAAGCAATACTTTCAAATCCTGCATAATAAATTAAACCAAAAATAACCGCTAAACCTAAAAAAACCGCAATACTTGTTATATATCCTTTAAACATTTCTTTTCCTGTACCATGAAACTCAAAAGGACTCCCGTCTAAAGTTGTTTCACTATACAAATATTTTAGTCGTTTTTCTTTTGCCCAAGGATGATAAAAGCCTAATGTTACAGCATTTAAGACCCAATTAAGAATTAAAATTCCAAAATACGTTTCACCTTTTCCGCAAAAGTCCACATTGTAGTTTTTAGCTTGCTTTAATTTTTGATCCATTTTTTAAATAGTTAATTTGTTTTTTGTAACGCAATATAAAGGATTTCAATAATCTATCATAACTATTTTTTATTATAAAATTGATTACAAAAATGTTAGAGATTATGAAAAAGAATTTTTATGTTGTACCTTTGCAATTAATTTAGACAAAATCAAAATAAGAAATGATAAAAGTTTCAGAATCAGCAAGTAAGAAAATCATAGATATGATGAAAGAAGACGGCTTTGATGCTTCAAAAGATTTCGTACGTGTAGGGGTAAAAAGTGGCGGTTGTTCAGGCTTGTCTTATGAACTTAAATTTGACAAAGAAACCACTGAAAATGACAAGGTTTTTGAGGACAATAACGTTAAAATAGCTGTTGAAAAAAAATCATATTTATATCTAATAGGCACTATACTTGAATATTCAGGAGGGCTTAATGGTAAGGGTTTTGTTTTTAACAATCCCAATGCACAAAGAACCTGTGGATGTGGAGAGAGTTTTTCTTTATAGTTAAACAAAGGTCCAAGAAATAAAAACTAAAAGAAATGAGTAATACGTTTTAAATCTGATAGAGATCAAAACATATTGAAAACCATTTATTTTAATATTAAAAATTATCATTTTTTGGATCTACAAAAGCTTTATCTATAGAAAACGCTCTATATATTCAATTAATTATCACTGATTTTTGAAAAAACAAAAAATCAGTAAATAAATATAAAAAGGTATTTAATTTTCTCTATTTATGTCAGATTTATAAACAGAAATTAATTCTATTGAGGTAGAAATAACAAAGTTAAATTTCAAAATAACCAGAGAATTTATTAAATATTTAAAACAGAAACAGAATAAGGTGAATCAAAAATTAAAAAGATTTAAAAATAAAAAAGTACAATATTTTGTTTCATTTTTATAGATTTTTAAATTTTTAAAATTTTTACATTTTTAGATACATTATGTCAAAATATACCGAAGACGATTTAAAAATAGAATTAGAAAACAAAGAGTACGAATATGGTTTTTATACCGATATCGAATCAGAAACGTTTCCTGCAGGTTTAAACGAAGATATTGTTCGTGCCATTTCTAAAAAGAAAAATGAACCTGAATGGATGACTGAATGGCGCTTGGAATCATTTCGTATTTGGAATGAAATGACAGAACCAGAATGGGCTAACGTTCATTATGAAAAACCTGATTTTCAAGCAGTATCATATTATTCCGCACCCAAGAAAAAAGATAAGTACAATAGCTTAGATGAAGTAGATCCCGAGTTGTTAGAAACATTTAAAAAGTTAGGAATATCAATTGATGAACAAAAACAATTAGCAGGTGTTGCCGTTGACATCGTAATGGACTCCGTTTCGGTTGCCACTACATTCAAAAAAACCTTAGCTGAAAAAGGTATTATTTTTTGTTCTATATCAGAAGCTATTCAGGAACACCCTGAATTAGTTCAAAAATATATCGGAACAGTTGTTCCTCAAAAAGATAATTTCTATGCTGCCTTAAATTCCGCTGTTTTTTCTGATGGCAGTTTCTGTTATATACCAAAAGGCGTTCGTTGCCCTATGGAATTATCTACCTATTTCCGTATTAACCAAGGAGGAACCGGTCAGTTTGAAAGAACTTTAGTCATTGCAGATGAAGGAAGTTATGTATCATACCTTGAAGGTTGTACAGCTCCAAGTCGTGATGAAAACCAATTACACGCAGCAGTAGTAGAGTTAATCGCTCTTGACGATGCCGAAATTAAATACTCAACCGTTCAAAACTGGTATCCAGGAAATAAAGAAGGAAAAGGCGGTGTATACAACTTCGTAACCAAACGTGGTTTATGCGAAAAAAACGCTAAAATTTCTTGGACACAAGTTGAAACAGGTTCTGCCGTAACTTGGAAATACCCGTCTTGCATACTAAAAGGAGATAACTCAATAGGCGAATTTTACTCTATTGCCGTTACTAACAATTTTCAACAAGCAGATACTGGAACGAAAATGATCCATTTAGGTAAAAACACCAAATCAACCATTATCTCTAAAGGTATATCTGCTGGAAAATCACAAAACAGCTATAGAGGATTAGTGCAAATTAGTTCACGTGCCGAAAATGCACGTAACTTCTCTCAATGTGACTCTTTGTTAATGGGTAACAACTGTGGTGCACATACGTTTCCATATATTGAATCCAATAATTCAACCGCTAAAATTGAACACGAAGCCACCACTTCTAAAATTGGTGAAGATCAAATTTTTTACTGTAATCAACGTGGCATTCCTACAGAAAAAGCAATTGCTTTAATTGTAAACGGTTTTAGCAAAGAAGTATTAAATAAGCTTCCAATGGAATTTGCAGTAGAAGCACAAAAATTATTAGAAATTTCTTTAGAAGGTTCAGTAGGATAATGAGCAATTCAGTAATTATAGTCGGTTCATCTCGTAAAAACGGTAATACCACCACAATTGCTGATGCTATTGCAGAGCAATATAAAATGGATATCATTAATCTAAGTGATTATCAATTTACATATTACGATTATGAGAACAAAAATATAACAGATGATTTTCTTCCACTAATGAAGGAAATCATAGAAAAATACGATACCCTCCTATTTGCTACACCAATATATTGGTACAACATGAGCGGTATCATGAAGGTTTTTTTGATCGTTTTTCTGATTTAATCCGAATTGAAAAAGATTGGGGTAGAAAATTAAGAGAAAAAAAAATGGTCGTAATCTCTAATTCACATGATTCCGAAAAAGATCTAGATTATAGTTTCTATATTCCTTTTCAAAAATCAGCCGAATATTTAGGAATGCAATATATAGGAAATAAGCATATTAACGCTGACAATCCTAAAGAATTAAACAACATAGAATTAGCTTTTTTATAAAATAAAACAAAATGCTTAAGATTAGTAACTTACACGCTTCCAGTAGAAGATAAAGAAATATTAAAAGGTATCAACCTAGAAATTAAAGCAGGAGAAATTCACGCGATTATGGGACCAAACGGTGCTGGAAAATCAACATTATCGTCAATCATCGCTGGTAATGAAAATTATGAAGTTTCAGAAGGTGAAATCATCCTTGATGGTGAGGATTTATCTGAATTAGCACCTGAAGAAAGAGCACACAAAGGTGTCTTTTTATCATTTCAATACCCTATTGAAATCCCTGGAGTTTCAGTAACTAACTTCATTAAAACAGCCATTAATGAAAAACGTAAAGCAAATGGTGAGGAAGAAATGCCTGCTAACGAAATGCTGAAAAAAATCCGTGAAAAGTCAGAGTTATTAGAAATGGATAGAAAATTCCTTTCTCGTTCACTGAATGAAGGTTTTTCAGGAGGTGAAAAAAAACGTAATGAGATTTTTCAAATGGCAATGTTAGAACCTAAAATTGCTATTCTTGACGAAACAGATTCAGGTTTAGATATTGATGCTTTACGTATTGTAGCTAATGGCGTAAATAAATTAAAAAATCAAAACAACGCGGTTTTAGTAATTACACACTATCAACGCTTATTAGACTATATCGTTCCTGATTTTGTTCACGTACTAATGGATGGTAAAATCGTAAAATCAGGTACTAAAGAATTAGCCCTTGAATTAGAAGAAAAAGGATACGATTGGATTAAAAATGAACTCGTATAAATTTTGTTTCTTGCTAGATTTCAAATTATATGACTACAATAAATAAGTTTGAAAAATTAGAAATCTAGCAAGAAACAAAATTATTAACTAAAAAAATTCATTTAATTTTAAAAGAAACGGAACTAAAAACTGATTTCAGATTTAAAGAACAAGTTAGATCTTCTTCTGAATCAGTAATAGACAGAAGATTTTGAAAAAGATAGAAACATAAAAACCAAATAACTCTTATCTATTTCAAAAGATTCAAACAAAAAAATACGGTTCTCAAATATATAGACTTTATGACTATGAATATATTTTAAAAGATAAATTCATAGAATTAAAAAATAAGTATAAAATCTAAGCGATAGAATTATTAAAAATTTTATTGCTTATTTAAATAAGAAAGATTTCAAAGAAACCTAATTCCAATAACTTGGAATTTGAAACTTGAAACTTGAAACAAAAGAAGTATGGATTTAAAAGAAAAATTACTTTCCTCTTTTATGGCGTTTGAAGAAAAGGTAGATGTAACCACTGAGTTACACGACCTTCGTACTTCCGCATTAAAAAATTTTGAAGCTAAAGGTTTTCCAACAAAAAAGAGGAAGCTTGGAAATATACATCGCTTAATACAGTATTAAAAAATGATTTTAGTATCTTCCCTAAAAAGAAAATGCAGTTGAAATTAAGGATGTAAAAAAATACTTTATCAACAATGTAGACACCTACAAAGTAGTATTTATTGACGGTGTTTTTAGCACTTTTTTATCCTCAACTACGCATGACGGATTAGATGTTTGTTTAATGTCCTCAGCATTAACAAAACCCAAATATAAAATGGTTATTGACACCTACTTTAATCAAATAGCAAGTAAGGAAGAAGCATTAACTAGCTTAAATACCGCTTTTGCCTATGAAGGAGCTTATATAAACATTCCTAAAAGTAAAGTAGTTGAAAAACCTATTGAAATTATTTATTTCTCAACTGGTGTTGAAAATGCTCTAATGATACAGCCTCGTAATCTAGTTATTGTAGGTGAAAATGCACATGTACAAATTATCGAACGTCATCAAAGTTTAAACAAAAATCCTGTCTTCACTAATTCAGTAACAGAAGTTTTTGCCCAAAAACGAGCCATTGTAGATTACTATAAAATTCAAAATGATTTACAATCCGCTAATTTAATTGACAATACCTATATTGCTCAAAAACAAGAAAGTCGTGTTTCTGTACATACATTCTCTTTTGGAGGAAATATTACACGTAATAATTTAAATTTCTATCACCAAGGAGAACGTATTGATTCTACCCTGAAAGGAATTACAATCATTGGAGATAAACAACACGTAGATCATTATACATTAGTTCAGCATGCGCAACCAAATTGTGAAAGCCATCAAAACTACAAATGTATATTAGACGATCATGCAACGGGTGTTTTTAATGGCAAAATTTACGTTGAAAAAGAAGCTCAAAAAACAGATGCTTTCCAACAAAACAACAACGTTTTATTAAGTGAAAAAGCATCTATAAATGCAAAACCACAATTAGAAATCTTTGCTGATGACGTAAAATGCTCACATGGGTGCACCATTGGTCAACTAGACGAAAGTGCTTTATTTTATATGCAACAACGTGGCATTCCTAAAAAAGAAGCCAAAGCACTGTTAATGTATGCTTTTACCAGCGAAGTAACTTCAAGCATAAAAATACCTGAATTAAAAGAAAAAATTGGCAAAATTATCGCCACTAAATTAGGTGTCAATATGGGATTTGATCTATAAAACGCTTATTTATAAAACCTAATTAAAAAGCATTTGTTCAATTCGTACAAAATAACTACTCTAAAATATAAAAACCCCGTTTTAGCTATTCTTGCCAAAACGGGGTTTTGAACTATAATTTATTGATTTTGCTAATCAATATCATTTTACTAAGTATAAAAAACAATTAATATTAGTTCAACCCTATATCATCTTTTCAATGTATACCCTCTTGACCTTCTTGTTTTTTTACATCATCCGTTTTTTCATCCCATTTATCGGACTTCTCTTTTAAATCAGCAAACCAATCTCCTAAAACGGGCAATAATATTTCAGATGTTTTCATACAAGGGTTAAAAAACAAAGAATTTTCTTGTGTTTCTTTACTTACAATCATATCATTTACATTTACTTTCTGAAAAAGATTTAAAACTACACCAATTAATAAAGCTGATTTTAATGTTGCAAAAAGTCCTCCAACTAACGTATTAGCCCACCCTAAAAAAGCAAAACTAGCAATACTTGAAAGTAATTTTGCAATCAAATGAATTCCTAATACAACCAATACCAAAGTAATAACAAATGCCAAAACTTGAATTGTTTTAGACGACCACAATATATTCTCTTCTAAAATACCACTCACAAAATACGAAAATTTAATAGCGATAAAAATTCCTACAAAAAACGCCACCAAAGAAGCTAGCTCAACAAACAAACCATTTTTAAATCCTTTATAAAATCCAAAAACTAATAAAGTTCCTATAATAAAATCTATAAATCCCATTTTTTCTTTTTTTCAAATATAATAAAAAGAGAAAACAAGAAAGAAAAAAGAAGGCTATCCCTTATTAGTATTATATTTGCAGAAAGAAGAAATCTTTTAATCTATCTTCTTTCGTCTATATAAAATGAGTCGAGATATACAATTAAAAAAACGTTGGGAACAAATTGTTAGGTTTCTATCTAATAAATTTGCCGATGGTGATGAACTTGATTTAGATGCCATTATTTACCTTGTAGGTATACAAGAATTAGGAAAATTTAATCAAAACTTTAAAAAAGATGAAAAAGTAAACCTAATGCACATAGCCATCTGTAGATTATTAGAACCCTATGGCTATTACGAATTTGACTATTTTGATCAAGAAGGCTGGCCTCATTACAAAATAAAAGAAGAACTACCACCGTTAAAGGCAGGTGAACAATCTGTTTTAATGAAAGAAGCCATTGTGAATTATTTTGTAGAAAAAAAAATTATTGAATAGTCAGCACACAGAAACAAATAATTAGAAATATTAATTAAACTAATCACTAAAAAAAAATTAAATTTGCACCTTTCAAAGGAGAACCGATGATAGATAAGATTAAAGAATACATTGCCGAAGCCCAAGCTTTTGATACACAGGATAAGGAAAAATTAGAAGCATTCCGAATTAAGTTTCTTGGAAGCAAAGGACTAGTAAAAGACATCTTTGCTGAATTTAAAAATGTCCCTAATGATCAAAAAAAAGATTTTGGTCAAATTATTAATACATTAAAAAATACAGCAGAAGAAAAAGTAAAATCAATTCAAGAAGCTTTAGAAAGCAAAGAAGAAACCAAAGGACTATATGGTGATTTAACACGTCCTGCTGAACCTATTAAATTAGGCTCAAGACATCCTATATCATTAGTAAAAAATCAAATTATTGATATTTTTTCAAATGTAGGCTTTAACGTTTCTGAAGGCCCTGAAATTGAAGACGACTGGCACAATTTTACCGCTTTAAATTTACCTGAATACCATCCAGCACGTGATATGCAGGATACTTTCTTTATTCAAACTAATCCCGATATCTTATTACGCACCCACACCTCATCTGTACAAGTGCGTTATATGGAAAATAATACGCCTCCTATTCGTACCATTTCTCCAGGACGTGTTTTTCGTAACGAAGCCGTTTCTTCACGCTCCCACTGCATTTTTCATCAAGTAGAAGGTTTATATATTGATAAAGACGTTTCTTTTGCTGATTTAAAACAAACTTTGCTTTATTTCACCAAAGAAATGTTTGGCAAATCCAAAATCCGTTTACGCCCTTCCTATTTTCCTTTTACTGAACCAAGTGCTGGAAGTAGATATTTACTGGGGATTAAAGAACGAAATAGATTATCGTATTACCAAAGGAACAGGCTGGTTAGAAATCATGGGATGTGGAATGGTCGATCCTAACGTACTAAAAAATTGTGATATTAATCCTGAAGAATATAACGGATTTGCATTTGGTATGGGTATTGAACGTATTGCTATGTTATTGTACCAAATTGGAGATATTCGTATGTTTTATGAAAATGATGTACGTTTCTTAGAGCAATTTAAATCAAGTATATAATTACATATAGCCAAATATTGAAAGTCAAAAGTGCGAAATGAAACAAACTTTTGACTTTCTTCTTTTAATATTAATACTAAAATGAAAAAAGACATTATAATCCCTAAAGTAGAAAATGTATTTTTAGCCGCTGTACAAGAATGGAATGATGATTTTATGGATAAAGTATGGAATGTTTACCTTATTAATGATTCTGATTTTGAATTAGAAAATATTATAGTCGTTTCTAAAGCTTACGGCAAAATAGAAGGTGAAATGCGCAAAACATCTTTGTTACGTCACGGATTTAAAACATTACCAAGTGTTTCTGCTTTAAAAATAGAAATGATAGAAAATAGTGTTCTAGCCCTTAATAATGAGTTTATGGTAACTTATTTTATAGAAAATACACTTTACGACAAAAAATTTACTTTCCGACAAAATACAATTAATGAACGTGCTACTGAAGAAGTACCTATTCTATGGCAAAATGGAGTGGTAGTAAAATAAATGATCTAAAAAGAAGATAATTCCTAATTTTATTTTGTTTAATCTTTTACTTTGGCAGAAAGACTAGGAGAAATCACATAATACCTTTTGTAATGTGACTTCTCCTTTTCATTAAAACAACAAACTAAATGTTATAAATTTCTATTCATATAGACTCATTTATTATCTAAAAATCAATCTAATTTTTCTGTTAATTTTTTAAAGACTTTCTTTGCTTCTTTGTTTTCATACAAAACTTGATAAACTGCATCTAATATGGGAGTTTTAGCTTCGTATTTTTGGTTTAATGTCCAAGCACTTTTGGTAGCATAGTATCCTTCTGCTACCATACTCATTTCCATTTGAGCTGATTTTACGGTATATCCTTTACCAATCATATTACCAAACATACGATTTCTTGAAAAAACAGAATATCCTGTTACAAGCAAATCTCCTAAATAAGCTGAATTATTTATATTTCGTTTCATACGATGTACTTGTTTAATAAAGCGCTTCATTTCTCGAATAGCATTACTCATTAATACCGCTTGAAAATTATCACCATATCCTAATCCATGAGCTATACCTGCTGCTATAGAATAAATATTTTTTAAAACAGCCGCATACTCCGTACCTACAATATCATCTGATGTTTTAGTCTTAATATAATAGCTGGAAAAATTAGTCGCTACAACTTTTGCTTTTTCCATATCTCCACATGCTATAGTTAAATAAGAAAGTCGTTCTAATGCTACTTCCTCTGCATGACAAGGACCTGTTATTACACCAATATTTTCATAGGGTATATTGTATTTTGTATGAAAATGCTCTCCTACTATTAAACTACTTTCAGGAACAATTCCTTTAATAGCTGAAAAAACTATTTTTCCTTCCAGACTCTCAGTCATTTTTTCAAGTTCTGCACTCAAAAAAGCAGAAGGTATTGCAAAAATTACATAATCAGCATCTTGAATTGCTTTATTTATATCATTAGTAAGTTGTAATTTATTAATATCAAATGCTACAGAACTTAAATAATTAGGATTATGTTTGTGTAATTTCAAATGCTCTAATGCGTAAATACTTCGCATATACCAAGCAATTTGATCAACATTTTCACATAACATTTTTACAATCGCGGTAGCCCAACTACCACCACCAATAACAGCAAATTTGGGTTGTGTATTCATACTTTATTATTCCCGATCAATTTTTACCACGCTCGAGGCAAACGTTTTTATCATCTGTCTATTAGATTAAGATAAAATAGTTTTATCTGTAAAGATACGATTCTAAACAAAAAACCAAAGTTACAAAAAAATGGCACGCATATTGAATAGTTAAATAAGGAAACTTCAAAATCTTAATAGTATGAAAACAATAAGAATATTTTTGTTAATCATAATAATACCTTCCTTATTTCAATCTTGTACTAATGAAGTAATAATTGAAGATCGTCATACATCGACTAATAGTAATAAAAGTCTATCCAAATTAATGGAAAGTTATGATTTATGGTATGTAGATTATAATACTACAGAAGGTTCTGGTGATATTCCCTTCATAACACGTGCTTTTACTATTTCTTTTTAAATGGGGCTTTATATGCTAACAATAACTTAGCAGGTATTGGATCAACTGGCAACGGATTTGGAATAAGAATAGGAGCCTATAATTATTATTCTAATTCTATTCGTATTTTTCATGATGTATACGGAACATTTGAATTAGAAATAAGTCAATTAACAAATAATAAAATTAAGATACATGATCCCTCTCGAAAAGTAAGCTATTATTTAACGGGATACCAACGAAATAACTTTGGTTATAACAAATTATTTAACGATAACATTCATTACTTTTTACAAGAATATGAAGCTTGGGAAAAAGTGTACACTAGTAGAATAGGTGCTTTAAATGATTTTGATAAAGAAAATTTCATACAATTTCTAGCGGGTGGAACAAACGATCATTTTCGTTCTTCAAAAGATTTACGAGGAACCAATGTAAATAATATATACTGGGATTTTAATGGTTTATATGGTGTTTCAAACAATCTTAATCCTTATACTAAAAATTTAACATTAGATTATGATTTTTGGGGCAATGAATCTTTTACACTAAGCGTTATTAATGACCATCGCATTCAATTGTTTCACAATGCAAGTCGTACAACTTATGAATTTGAAGGCAGAGGATTCATTCAGTATCTTCGATTAACTGTTAGCAAAACCAAAACAGATGTAGAAAAATAATTGGGTTAAAAGTTAAGTTACGTTTTGTTTTTGGTGTTTAGTAAAAAAGCGCACATTGAAATAATCAAGTGCGCTTTTTGAATTAGGTTAAGATTTAAAATATTTTAGTAACTCATTTCTACAATGGCTCTTACTTTTTCAGGTGTAATGTTTTGTTTTTCTCCTAAAGCTTTCCACCCTCTTTCTTCAAAACGATTTACAATTATAGAAGCTGTTTCTGTATAATTTTCCGTATTTTCAGATAAACGAGTAAGCATTCCCATGGTATGGAAGAACTCTGTTGTTTTTTCAATAGCTTTTTGGGCAATATCTTCATCTGATCCTGTCAAATCCCAAACTCTCTTTCCGTATTGAGTTAATTTTTCCTTTTTAGTATCAAACATTACTTTATACAAATTAGGTGCTATAATTGCTAAAGTTCTTGCATGATCTATTTCGTACAAAGCAGTTAATTCATGACCTATCATGTGAGTAGCCCAATCTGATGGGACTCCCTTTTTGGATCAACCCATTTAGTGCCATTGTACAAGACCACATAAAATTAGATGCTAATTTATAATCGGTTGGATTTTCAACTACAGAGGGACCTATTTCAACTAAAGTTTGTAAAATACTTTCTGCTATCCTATCTTGTAGTAGCGCATCATGTGGATACGTTAAATATTGTTCCATAACATGTGTAAAAGCATCTACTACGCCATTTTGTAACTGACGCTTAGGTAATGATACTATTACAGTTGGATCACAAATAGAAAACACAGGAAATAAAGCACTACCTCCCAAAGTTAACTTTTCTTGTGTTGCTTCAATTGTAATCACAGCACCTGAATTCATTTCAGAGCCAGTAGCAGGCAAAGTTAAAACTGTTCCAAAAGGAACTACCTCTTTAAGATCTTTAAACAATATTCGTTGACGAAGAATTTCTACTTCATCTCCTTGATATTTAACAGCTCCTGATATAAATTTAGTTCCATCTATTACACTACCACCTCCAATAGCAAGAATAAAACCTATATTTTGTTCTCGAATTATCTGAACTGCTTTCATTAAAGTTTCAAAACGAGGATTTGGCTCTATACCCCCAAACTCAATTACTTCAAATTCCTTTAAAGCTGTTTTTACTTGATCATAAATTCCGTTTTTAAAAATACTACCTCCTCCATAAGTAAGTAAGATCTTAGTGTTTTGAGGTAATAATTCCGTTAATGTTGTTATCTGTCCTTTCCCGAAAATATAATTTACAGGATTGTATAACTCAAAGTTTGTCATGTTTTTTGTGTTTAAAGATCTAAAATTAGAAAAGAATTTATCTTTAATATTATAAAATAAAGTTAAATTTCAATAGCCACCCACCATAAAAACACAAACATCTGTATTACAAATAATTGACTCTAAAAACAAAAGCAAGCATTTGTTTAAAAATATATATTTTTAACGGTAGTGTATTATATCTTGCTTCATTACCAATCTGTCTTTTTTATTACAAATTTTTAATACACTACCAAATCTCCTTGTACATTTTCTACATATAGCTCTTTAATTAAATTCACAAGACCCAACTGGCAAAGTCTCCCGACTTTGTGCTATCACAAATTAAACTTTTTTTGCAATAAGTCACTTATTTTAATTTTTAATGAAAATGCGAAAATGTAAAATAATATACATTACTAGCTTAACGCAAAGTCGGGAGACTTTGCCAGCATGTCTATCTTAAAATTATAGCTCAGACTCCGGGGAGCGGGGCATTCCCTTGTCTTTTTTTAGTTTATTTTTCTCGTCATTGCGGGCACAGAATACAATTCTGCGCTAACTGCCGCGTTGAAAACTAGACGCTTAGATTTGGATTGTGTAAATCCGAGCGACCGGGATTCTTTAGTATTTTATTATATCTCTCCAAAACGAAATCCGTAAAACTGTCATTAAGTTTCCTAATAGTTGGAGTATCATTAATGTCAAATGCATATACTGGCGGATTCTCATTTCCTTCTTCTATCGGCACATAAAAAAGGTGTCTTGAAAATTGAAAAAAGGCAGTATTGTTTTTAGCTCTGATAGCCCAATACCTTCACTTCTATATTTATCAATCCATTCATAAATCCATAGTTTTAATTTTACTAATTCCTTTGTACCATGTTCGTCCCAATATTCATAGAAATTTGTTTTTTCTCCCATAACTAATAAATATTCTTTTAAAGCTAAAGGAATTTTAAAACCTAATTCAGTTTCTACTAAATGAATTTGCTCATGACTCGAACCTTCAATGTCTAATGAAATCTTGCCAAAATCTATAAAATTCATAAACTTCATTCTACTTAAATGATTTTGATGTTGTCGTAATAATTTCCAAATCTACTTTCGGGAACATCTTTTTAAATTCCTTAATTACATTAGAACAAGAACCGCATGGGCATAATTGGGTATACAGTTTAATCTCTCCTTCAACACTATTAAATACCTGATTAACTGTATTGGGTTTTGCTCCATTTTTTAATGCAAACTCTTCAAACAATTTAACTTCGGTGTCATTAATCCTACTTCTTCCTTCCCAATTTGACGTATGAGGTTCAAAAACCGAATTACCTTTTGTGGGGTTTACCGCACCGGGAGGATTAGTTAAAATGTTTCCACTTTTAGGGTCGGGATAACCACTAGCTGCATGGCTTGTATACGATTGACCATTCTTAACACCCCCGATCGCTCAGATCTACTCAACATATTTCTCAACGCAACAGTTGGCGCAGAATTGCATTCTGTGCCAACTCCTATTGGCTTTCAAAACAAATATATATAAAAGTATCACTTCTAGATCATTTTCTAAACTAGCATAATTTCTAGCAGAACTAAAATAATAATCCTCAGTTAAATCAACCTACAGTTGTAATGGTAATGAAATAGCAATCTTCTGTTGTTGTGGCTTTGTATTTTGTCGATATGACTTATCTAAATATTTATTACAAAACTAACTCGTCATTGTGGGCACAGTATACAATTCTGCACTAACTTCCACGTTGAAAACTAGACGCTTAGATTTAGATTGTGTAAATCCGAGCGATCGGGTATTCTTTGTAAAATCAGCATATGACGCTATCCTATCTTCATAATAATCTTTTGTAGCTATTTTATAGTATTTCATTTTATAAATCTATTATTTGGTTTACATCTTTTGTGCCCAATAAAACTTCATTTTCAAGTTTTTGTTTTGTCTACAATAACTTCATAATCCAACTCTGAAAATTCAAATCCTTTTAAGCCTTTGACTTGAATTGCTTTTTTTAGGTTTTCAGAAACAACTATTTCATTTTGAGTAGTTAAAAACATATCATAATTTGATTTTAATACTTGACAACCTATTTTTAATTTTTTTTTTGATACACTATACTCTTGTCTATAGAATACTAAGTATTCTTCTACTGAAGAAAATCTATAGATATTTTTCTTATCCTCCAAAAAGAAGGTACTTCTTTCAAAATCAATGTTTTTAAAAGGATCAATAGGAAACTGAAAAATCCAATATTTTAATTTTTCCCCTTTATATAAAACCCTAGTTTCGTAAAAATTATATTTTGGAGCTATTTTGAAACTTTCTAATACCTGTTTGAAGTCATCTGAAACGTACCATCCAATCAAAATATTCACTTTACCAATAAATGTATGAATATCATTTATCTGATCTTCCCAATATTTCTCATCATCATAGCTTTCTAAATAGAAGGAATCTATTAAAGGAAAATTCTCTATAATCTCTCCATATTTTATTTTCTCAAATAAATTTTCAATATTTGGCGTTTTATCAACACTTGCACTACTACTGATTCTTCCATTATCATTTGAAAGTGGAATTTGAAATTTATAATATCTCATTCTTTAAAAACTTGTTATCTGATTTACATCTTTACTACCTAACAATACTTCATTTTCAAGTTTAGTTTTGGTATCATTTATTAAATCTTGAATCTCTTCGAACTTTCCAGAATTATCAAGATTAGGATCACTGCAAATTGCATCTACCTTTTGCTCAATCGCTCTATCATAAGCTGGATGATTAGTATGCCCATTCAAATCAATAGCGGCTTTCTTTTTCTGCAAAGGTATTGCATTGTCTAATCCATTAAATTTAAATTTTTTCCCATTGTTTTCTGCCCAGAAAAGCAACTCTTTTAATTTAGGATTTTTCTCTAATACTTTAATAGGAATAACATGGTGTATCTCAAAATTAAGATCGTCTGTAACATTATATTTTTTAGCATAGGCCCACCAATCTTCAAAACTTTGGTTTTTAACATATTTGTCAAAGTATTTTCTTGCATAAATAACTGCTTCTTCTGTCTCTAAAACATCACGAACAGTATGTCTATAGTATTCTATTTTCTTGTATAAGTCCTCAGGAGTATTCAGTATAAACTCTTTTGGTTTCCCCATCTGAACCCCTTCACCTGTACAAGTCGAACATTCTTTAACAGGCGGAGAAGATCGTTCTATTGCTGTACCGTCTGAGGATACTTCATACCATTTAGTATTATCAGCGCGTTTTATACCATTTTCAAAGATCCTTATAGCACCATCAGTGGTATAAACTTTTTTACCAGTAGCTTGGGCAAGTGCTTGGGCACTGGCTAAATCATTACAAGATAAAAGTACAATCTCTTTTTTATTTGGATCGAGTTTTTTAGCTAAAATTTCTGCTAATTCCTCTGGGCTTACTTCAAAATTATCCCATAAAAAGTTGCCATTATCTAAAGCATGTAAACTTAAAGCTACTTGATCTGAAGAACCCCAGCTCCTGAGCGAATCCTTTCGCGTGGAATTGTGTTCTTTTAAAAGGGAAAAATGTATATTCCTTGTTGTAATCAAATATACTATTTTGTTATATAAAAATCCAGTGATTAAAATGCACTGGATTTGTTGTTTTATAATTATGTTACATCTTTTTATCACGCGAAAGGATTCGCGCGGGAGCTGGGAATTGCGTTTGGGATGAGCAGCGAGCATAGCGAAGCTGCGATGCTGGTTTTAGTTTTCAAAACTGAAACCAAAAACTCAAAAACACTAATACTTTTAAAACCATTATACACCATTCTATCACTTAACCTTAATTTAATACACTTTTTATAACCACATAACAATCATTTTGTAATTTCAGACCAAAAATTCGGATTTCAAATCCTGATCAACATTCGCTTCGCTATTACGATGACAAGCATCGTGCTTCGCTCACTCATTGTTTATTTTATCTACTTCATTTTGCAAGGCTTCATCCCAAATATACTCTATCTGCATTTTCCCTTCCAGGGAATAAGGTGTATTTTGCTCTGTTCCAATTTTTATGGACTGGAGGTTGAGTTTGTGTAATGGTGTAAAGTTCTAAAACCGCCTTTGCATATTTATATCCCATTGAAACCTCTAAATTTATTTTTCTATCGGTTTCATCAATCACATAGCTATTGAACTCTACAACTCCTTCAAGTCGCATAATATTCAAAATAGCTTCTTTAAATTTCAACCCTTGTGGTAAATCATCGATTATTCCATTTGCTAATAAATTAAATATTTCTCTTTGTTCCATTTACTGATTAATAAAAGTTCTTTTTGTTTTTACGCCATCAATCCAATAACTAACCTCAAAAGCATCTGGTCTTTTAGAAGCTCCACTAAAAACAGCATCGACCTGTATTTTAACATCACTTCCATTTACCATTGCATCAGCCCAACCGTTTTCCATAGTTTTCCAAGCCCTTGATTTAGGTTTGCTGATTGAGGATAAAGATTTATTTGCTCTCCTGGTCCAAAAAAACGAGAGCCTACAATATGTCCGCCTTGGTCAACTCCACGAACACCATCTTTCACATCTACTGCTCGTATTTGTTGATTTCCTAAACGTACCCTTGCAATATCATCTAAATCTGCCTTTGTCGTTAGAACTCTACCTAAATCATCGGTTTGGTATATAATTCCATCAACTTCATATTTCATGTTTTTGACCAATGTAGCTTTGTTCAAGATTGGGTTTCCTGCCGTTCCTATTTGAGTTCTTGCAGGACAAACTATTTTGTCATTGTAAACCGTACCCCATTTTTTACCTGTACCGTCCAAAACCTCAAAAGCATCATCACCAATTTTGTTGAATTTCCATGTACTCGGAAAGTCATTTTTCATCGCTAAAACTATATCATCAAGAGCCTTCCCCGTCCCATTAATCCCCATCTCAACCCCATCACCCGTACAAGTCGAACATTCTTTAACAGGCGGAGAAGATAGTTCTTTTGCCGTACCATCTGGTGATACTTCATACCATTTGGTATTATCAGCGCGTTTTATACCATTTTCAAAGATCGTTATAGCACCATCAGTGGTATAAACTTTTTTACCAGTAGCTTGGGCAAGTGCTTGGGCACTAGCTAAATCATTACAAGATAAAAGTACAATCTCTTTTTTATTTGGATCCAGTTTTTTAGCTAAAATTTCTGCTAATTCCTCTGGGCTTACTTCAATATTATCCAGCTGCACAAAGTCAGCAGACTTTGCCAAGTATTAGATTACTAGCTTAACGTAAAGTCAGGAGACTTTACTAGCATGAGTATCTTAAAATTATGATTAGACTTTGGAGAGCAAGATACGAGAAGTAATCTTCATATCAAGCAATGACTAGAATCATTTTATAATTCCGTATTCATTAGGTTCATCATTCATAAAATCTATTCTGAATTGCTCAGGCAACTGTTGGCGAGCAATCTCAATTGCCTTTTCAAGTACAAAAGGAAGTCTTGTTGATTGCGTTGTTTTTAGTACCCAATTTACACTTGTCTCTAAAGAAACCTTATGACCTAAGGAAACATATATTGGGTTTGAATTTTCTTTTGTTCGAAGGGCTTTGCCAACATTTTTTTGGTCAAATACAAGTTCTAAATTATCTGCTCTTTTAGTCCCTAAGTCTTCCTTTTTGTAATAGCCTACAAGACGTTTTTTGGCGCAACCAATAGTAGGTATATCCAGTTGTATACCTAAAAATGTAGCGAATCCCATATTTTTAGGGTGTTCTATACCATGACCATCACAAAAAATAAGTTGGGGTTTTACAGCTAATTTTTCAAAAGCTTTGATTGCCCATATCGTTTCATTAAAACCAAAAACATCAGGTATGTGCATATTAATCCTATCTTCAGTATAAATTGCTTGATCTACAATTTCTTGACTATTTACATCTATAACAGTTACGACTGCAACTATTTTTTGGGTAATATCATGATAGGCTACTGTTACTCCTCCAATAAATTGCATATCAGTTGGCAGTTGATCCTCGTTTATTGTTTTACCAATTTGTTCTTCTTGCCACACAAACTTTTCCATAAATGTATCAGGAATTGTCTTTCCTAGATATTCTTTCATTTGATTATGAATGGCATAAGCGACAATAACTTTTGAATATCTTTCAACATCTCCATGTACATAAACAAATGTATCTAGATCTATTTCAATATACCCTTTTTCATCATAAGAATGATACTTATCTATTATATCTTGATTATTTGCAATTAACTTTTCATAATCCAAATCATTACGATTTAAAAGAATTTTATAGTTTAATTGTTCAATATTTTCTCCGTTTTTAAAACGAAAGTCATCAAAAGAAATAAAATCGTAACATAAATTATAATAATGACTATAAATATAATTTGCAAATTTCAAACCTATTGTAAACCTTCTTACACCATATATATAGATAGATAAATTCAAATTACTATCTCTAAGACAAAATGAATAAATTAATCCATGTTCAAAATTATTCACATGTGAAATTCTAAAATATAAATTTTTATCTAGGTCTAACTTTTCTTCTATTCCAGTAAACAATTCACCCTTATCATTTACGTTAATGTAAGCTTTTAAATTTTCCCAATTCTGTTGTTTAAAATATTTTATCATTTTATTTACTATTCGGAAAGAAAACCCCTTCCGTTATATAAAAACAATGAGGACAAGTAACCATTTGCTTAAAAATTTGACCTTTTACTTTCCATCTTATAACAATTTTAATATCAAGTGCTCTAATATCTGCTACACTGGTAATGTTTTGTTTATCTTTTATTAATTCGTTCAAAACTAACACTTCCGTATGAATTCCTGGTCGTTGAGCATTTGTAAGTTTGCCTAAACTAATTTTACCTCCATATAGCTTTTCATATAATTTACCATCACTATAATTCGAGCAATCTTGTCGAATAAAATCCATATATTGTACATGTTTTTGTAGAAAGGGATGCAATGTTTTTATAAAATCATCATATGCTGTGTCAGAATTTTCTAAAATAACTCCATTATATTTCTTTCTATTGTACTTTATAACTATGTTTCCATTTGGCAAATTACCTGATGAAACTTTATTACCATCAAAAATACCATCTTCAGTAACACTACATAATTGTTGAACTATTTTTGACGAATGAATATCCTCATTATCAATAGATTCAACCAATAATTCCTCTCTTGCTCCCATCCCTTTAACAATTTTAGAACTTGTATCCCAGTCTCTATGATCGTCTCCGTGATAAGGTCTAATCGTTTTATAAAAGTCTCCATTTTCTTTCCAATAATCAACTAAATGCACTTTTGATTTTAAAATAGCCATTCCTCCTTCCAGAAATACCTGAAAAATCATCTACAAATACTTTTTGCTTTGCAATAGTATAGCTTAGAACCTTATCTAAAATCTTTACATTAATTCCTTTGTCACATAGTTTTTGTACCGCAACAGCATTTTGTGTATTAGAAGCTAATTTTTCTAATTTTTTACAAAACTCGCTTTCTTTGGTATTCCCAATTTTATCAGGACAAAAGGTACATTTAGGCGAAGTATTGGTGTTATTTGGATCTTTATCCTCTGTAAACTCATAAATATGATAACCATCTACAGCTGACTTTATAAAATTAATCTTTACTTGATTATTAATTAAAGTAGCTAAGATGTTATCTTGTCCCACATTAAGAATTACAAATTTTCCATCTACGGCTTGGGCAGTAGGAGAAGTCTTAATACTTACAACAATTTCATTATCAAATGCTTTTAATATCTCATCTGATTTTGACGTAATAGTACTTCTAATAACATCCGTTAATTGTTCTGTTTTTCCTGAAAGGTTTAAAACAGTTTCTATTTTGTTTGCATTATTTGATAATTGTAAAATATTATCAGTTGCATTAACATTTAAATTTAGAGTAAGGACAGAGGCTAAAATTGTTTTCTTAAAACCTGTATTTATTTTTGAAATGTAATTACTAAAAGTTTTCCCTCTATTTAGCAAGTTAAGATCAGCTGAGGTATTCTTGAAAATATTTTTTAAGTGGCTCAATCTTTCGGTGAATACTGTATTTTTAAAAAGGTTAGAGCTACTTATTGCGGTGTCAAAAGCATTATAACTTTTTGCAAAATTGGACAGCTTTAAAATATTATAACCTGTATTAGCTAAATTAGTTACTGCTCCTGCTCCATCAATAAAACTATAAGCTGTATATGTAGTATCCCAAGCTTTGTAAAAAGAACTATCTTTAAAACTAGGATCTGAACTAGCTAAAGAAGTGACATAAGCATCTATGGAACCTACTGCAATACCTACAGAAGATATTGTAGATAAAACCCCAACTAGAGAAGAACCTCCTGAAAAAGGAACAGCCAAAACTCCAGTAGTTATCATAACTGCATTTCCGAATTGCCTCAACGTTTCTTGTTTTCCCTCTTCATCAAGTATAGCCTGATAAGCAAAAGCAGCTATAGCAGGCATTACTATTTCTTTTTAGTCTCTAATCCTAATTTATTTTCAATACCACATATTACTGTTACAGGTTCATACGGATTGTAATTTTCGTCATATTCAAAATAAGAATAATAGCTACTTAATGGAGGTGGATTATTTGGATCATAAATTCTAGGTGACAAATCTGTCATCATATATTTATTAAAAAATCTTAGCTTTCCATCCTCTAAAAATTCAAGTTCGGTTTTTTGAATATTTATTTCACTATTGTTATCAATTTGTAGAACTATATCTTCATTATCTTTTCCTAAAACATAAGGCTTCATACCCGGATAATAATCAGACACAGCTTGTCCATCAAAAACAAAAGCTTGTTTAACAGTTGGTTTTATATTTAATTTATCATAATGGGTAACAATCCATTTACTCAATTCCAAATAAACCTCAGAAACTTGATTAATGTCTATATCATTTCCAAAACCGCCGTTTGTTCTCCCAAAGTTGTATAGCTTTTTAAGCCATACAAAATTATTTTCCTTAAACTTTAACAATAAATTTAATCGTTGATTATTAGGAGTATATTTAATTAGATCTCCAATAAAGAAATAATCACATCCTGAATTTTCACACATACTAATTTCTAGATCACTGTCATCAGTAGCCTCTTTGAAATATTTAGATAATATTTTAGTTCTCAAAGATTCTTCCATTTTTTGCATCGAACACAGAGTGATATTGGCTCTAAAAATTGGTTCTAAATCTTTGATTGTATTATTTGATTTATTTACAGCTTCAGCTATGTTTAATAATTGCTTTTGAATAACTACATCATCCGCAATGTTACATGACACAATCGTATCATCTTTAGCTAATGACCAACCAGTAATTTGATTAGGCTTACTATTATCTAAAGGATTACATTCTAATGGTAACGAGGAATTTAATTTTGATGCTAAGAAATCAGCTAAAACTTTATTTGAATTATAATTTGTAGGTAATTTTGATTTATTTAAAAATAGTTTTCTTGCTGGACAATCAATTAGATTCAAGAAAAATAATATTTCTGGATCATTTGTTTTATTTTCTACACCAAATATAGGTTCACTATTTGCTATTGTTTCAAATTTGTTTTTTTCATTGTTCCAACTTAAACTGGTAGTATTTACATACCTATCTTGATCCCAATAATAATATCTTTTTTTAGTTATTATTTCTTTGTCTTTCTCAATTACAACAAAACCAGGTACAGTTCCTGTAGGTATATTTTTGTCTTTTGGTTCTAAAACTATAGACGATTGATCAATATTAACAATTTTAAAATTTGGTGTCATTACACTTTTTGAAAACTCCCCCTTCTCACTTCCATCCAACACATACAACCCAAATTTAGGGTGGCTAATGCGTTGCCAATGCACATATGGTAATTTTGTTCCCGTAGCATAATCCATTAACCATGGGGTATTACTGTTTTTGTTACCAGTAGAAAATTGTTCCCATGGGTGCTGCAACTCGAATACGCCGTGTCCTAATTCGTGTCCAATTATTGTTGCTAGGTCATTGCCTGCTTTTACCTCTTCTCCACTTTGATTGGTAAACACAAAACCAAATTGTGAATGGCGTGGCATGAAACCTGAAATGGCTCTGCTAGGGGTAATCCCCTTGGTAACAAACACATAGTATTGGTCTTTTTGGATGTCTTTACCGGCTTTGTATTGCTCTACAAATTGCGATTGGTCTTCGGATAATTTTTCTAATAGGGCATCTTTACCACATTCTAAGGTGTTTTTTGCTACCTCATGGTTGGGCGCAATTGTCACTTTAAATTGTACTCCAGCATCTGCATAAATGGCATTAAGTTGCGTAGCGATCCCATCAGGTATGGTCGCATTATTTACGGGTACTAAGGTTATATTTACATCCGATTGTGTTTTGATTGGAATAATTTTTGCCGCACCTAATACTTGGTGCTTGGCTCCGTCTTTTCCTGGTATTAGTGCCAATAGTTCCTCAGGGGTTGAGCTATGATATACGGGTACTTCTAGTCGTTGATAGGCCTTGCCATTTTTCATAACCAGCCCCCCTATTTTTTTAGCCACGCTGCCTTTGATATTAAATAGGATACTCTCAGGCTTTATTGTTGTACCATTAACGGCTATTACTGCATCTATAAAATCAAAACTACGACTTCCTTTTCCATCATTTTGGATTCCTTTATGATATAAAGTATAAGGTGTCGCTCCGTCAGCAATGGTTTTGTATAGTTTTTGAATGTCAGGATGTGCTTTTGCAGGCATTACATCGTCAGCATACTTACTTTCTGACGATCGCTCAAAAGTAACACGAGCGGCTATAGGAGCTAGCTTTGTTACCATGCCTGCGCTGGTAATACCTTGTGTATTAGAAGCATCAGGAATAAATCCTGCGGCTTGTCCTTCATTTAAAACCACGGGCTTATCGCTTCCTGGGGGCACTGCATATACGTTTCCTTTGGGGTCGCGGATGATTATGAGTTCTTTGGGGTCTAGATCAAAACTTTGGGTTTGTCCATTAGTACCGGTGACTACTACTTCATTACTGTTTACTGTAATATGTGACAGATCGGGAATATCAAAATTGGTTTGAAATTGATGTTCTTCGGTATCGGGGGAAAGAAGATCAAAACCGTCTTCTATTTGATCGTATAGGCTACTGAGATCTATTATATTTTTCCAACTTGGATCATATAGGGCTTTGATTTCGCCTTTTACTAGCCTAAAGTCTGTATTAAGGGTAATGTCTTTAAATTCTACGCCTATTTTTACAAAGGATAAATAAGGGACGTTCACGTAGCCTTTGCCGCTATAGCTTCTTTTGCCTCTTACTTCGGTGAGTTTGATGGAAAAATCGCCTGCAAGAATGATTTGATCATTGGGTAATTCTCCTTCAAAAAGGGTTGTATTACTTAAATCTATATTGGGTTTTATGCCACATTTGATGGCTATTTCTTCTTTACGGGGTTGGGTAAATTCTTCTACGGGGGTATAATTTATAAGTCCTCCTATGCACTCTCCTCCTACTCGATATTCGTAGGTTGCTCCTGCTTCTAGATCGTATAGTTTGGCTTCGTTATTGTAGTAGGCTGTTGGGTACCAACTATTGGTTCCTTTTTACGGTATTCTATTTTATAATCTACAAAGTCGGGATTGGTTTGCCACGTAATTTTGGATTGGGTGGCGTTAAGGGAAATAGCTACTACGAATTTTGGAGGGGGGCAATTACCTGGGTAGATAAAATCAAAAATTTCGCTATAACCATTGTTATTAAATATGGCTTTATCGCCAAATCCAGGTTGACTTAGTGCTTTTACGCGCCAAGCGTATTTACGTCCTGCAATTAGTTGGGGCTCTACGGGACCGTAATGTAAAACGGTCGTGGAGGTGGTGGTTTTGTATAAGGGTATGCTGGTTAGAAAGGCATGGTTAGAGGGGACTTGATGGTCTAGGAGTTCTACTAGTTCAAATTCGTATTCTATATTTACCGCATTGAGGTGTCGCGGGGTCCAGGTAAAAATAAGGTTTTGGGGGTCTTGAAAACCAACCAGTTCATGATTACTAGGGCTATTCAGTAACGGGGGTTCATTGTATACAAAATAATAGAAGGTACAGGATTTTTGTGAAATTCGCTGGTTGGTTATAAAATCATATACTTCTATACAGTATTTGTAATTGCCTTGTGGTAAGGTACTGCTGTATTGGTTTTGATTAATTCCGGATAGGTTTTCTAATTGAAAATAAGGGGCTAGATCTAGATTGGATAGTTGTAGGGTTTCGCCTCCGTTTAGGTACATAATGGGCGCACCTTGTACCATTGGAAGGGATTGGGCTTGAATACCATTTCCTTCTATGTATAGCTGTAATCGTACTTGACGATGAACAACATTTAGATCCGCTGTGTAGATATTGACTAGATATTTTTGATCAACTGTTGTAGCATAGCTCGACAAACTGGATAAATAAGGAGGAAATACGCTGCTGTTTACTTGTACTGGGTAAAGTTGTGACCATCCTACGCTATTTAACAGTAGTAACAGAAGGCAGAAAAAATATTTTAATCTATTCATATTCAATTTTTTATTGAATTTTGTTTGTTTATTTTTTATCAGTTATATGGAGTGAAAAATGACTCCTGTATTTATGACTTATTTTTAAATTTTTCTTTGTAGTTTTTTACATAAGTGTCTATTCCTTTAACTACTAATGCTTCAACGATTGATAACGGTTCTTTTGCCTTTTTGAATTGTTGGTAATATTGGTTTTTTAAACTTATTACTGTTTTGTTGTAGGAATTGTTCCAATCTGGGGTTTCCAATTGAAAGTATAGACTGATTTGTGCCATTGCAAAAAGATCTTTTGGGGTGTGCTTGGCTTTTTGTTTGATCATTTCTTCTTCAAAGGCTAAAAAGGTTTCTTGACTATTCTCGTCATCTTCTTTAAAAAATTCTGACTTGTATTTGGTTTTTAAATGTTTTTTATTAACGTCTAAGTTCTCTATTATTTCTTCTTTTATTTTACTGAGAGCTTTGTTTTTTGATTCTTTGTATAGGTTATTAAACGCTGCTATTTTTTGCAATTCTAAATCCCAAAGATGAAATTCTTTTTTTATTGTTTTTTCAATTTTGTTTTTTTCTTTTGGATCTGTGCTTTGATCATATTTCGATACGTTTTCTTGTAAGTTCTTTTTTGTATTGATAGTATTTCTTGAAGGGGTTCTAATCCTTCAAAATCTATGGCATTGTTTTTTTCTTCTATGAGGATGCTTATGGCTTTTGAGTCTAAATCTGTACTGATTCCTGATATGTTAAGGGTAATTTTGGTTTTTTCTAGTGATTCTAGGGATACTTTTTTTCTTCTTCTTCTTTTTGTTTCTTTTTAGTTCCTGCAAAATTAAAGTTATAACCAATAGTGATTGTCAAATCATTGATGTTATTGGATGTTGAAGTGTTTGAAGAATTTGATATTAGTTGAGATAACATAAAATTAAAGTTATGTTCTTCTAACATTTTGTAGGTTGCGTTAAAACGACAATTAAAATTGTGAGCATTACTAGAAGGGCTTTTACTGGAATTATATGAAGTGGCCCATTGGGTGGTTAGTTTATCTTTAAAATATTTTTTACTAATACCGAGTACAGGACCAAATGTATGGGTGTTCTGACCTGTTATTTGACTTATTGTATAATTTAAAGAGGTATTGAATGCCCATTTGGTTTTCATTAAAAAATGGGTGTAGAGGGCATTTAAATTATGAAAGACTGTTTTTTGATTGGGGCTTATTTGTCCGCCTTGTTCATTTTCTACTTGATTGTAATTATAGTTGAAACTGCAATTGCGTTTTGATTGTTTTGATTCGGGGAGTTGGTAATTTGTATTCCATATCAAGCTATTGGACAATTGTCTATAATTTAATTGGTTAATAGCATTAATAGCAGGATTGTTTTGATTAATTTGTACGAATTGATCTGGATTTACATTAGTTGTAGTAGATTGATTGGTAAGACTAAGGTTGGTTGAGAGCTTTTCGTTTATCTTAATATTTGTATTTACAGTTCCTACGAGTTCTATTGGTTGTTTGTGCTTTTTTATGGTCTAAATTATCCTTTTGAATCCCAAGATTCATTGTTAGTTGTACTTTATCCTTAAACAATGGTCTAGAGGCATTAATCATGATGTTTTGCAAATCATTGGAAAAAAAATAGGCTCCCATGGTTTGGTAACCTGGATCTATACGTTCAAAACTGGCTCCTACTAGCGTTTTTTGGATTTTATAGTCGAATCCTAACTTGAAGGCGTTAAAATTTTGAGTAGAGGCATTGCCTTTTAGTAGTAAAGAAGCAACTCCTTGAGGGCTGTTTTTTCCTGTTGATCGAACATCCTCTGTTAATGATGAATTGGTATAATCACCATAAATTTTAGCTTCTTTGGATACTTGTGTTTCAAAATTTAAACCTATCACTAAGTTTTCTTTGGGGCTCAAATTCCCTACATTAGATGCCATCGATTGGTATAACAATGGGTTTTCTTTATCTTTTGCATAAAAACCTATAAATCCTAGTTTATATTTATTTTTTATGAGCTCTATTTTTGTTCCGTATCCCCAACGTTCAAATACGGGTAAACTTTTTGGATTGTGTATATCATTTACTTCTTTTAGTAATCGGCCGTACATGGCGGATATTTTTATAGGACTATCGGGAGTAAGTTCTATTCCTCCTCCTGTAAACATGTGACCTGCTAAGGAATAGGGGGAAAAGGTCATAGAAGCATCACCAATATAAACTGAAATCCATTTATAACGGGGGTTTAGACTTAAACGATTGAAGTTAAAAGGTACTTGGTAACTTAATTTTCCTCCCATATTGGAAAAATTATAGGTAATGGGCATCGAAAAGGAATAGAGGGAAACATTTAGGTTTCCTGTAAAATTATAAACAAAGGGAGCTCTAGCATCTCTATTAGATTCAGAAAAGGTGGAACCAACTGATGCGCTTCCTCCTATTTTTAAAGGTTTTCCTTGAAAAGCGCCTAAATCTATGGTTTGAGCTGTAGTGTTTATTCCTAGTAGGAATAAACTATTTAAAATAATTAATCTTAGATTTACTTTAGTTTGCAATGCTTGCTTGTTTTTTGTTTTCTTAATTCTGTTATCAAAAATCGTTACTATGAGTATTTAATAGACTACTTTTACTTCTTTAAATGCACTAAAACTTCCGTCTTTAAAAACACCTCTTATGCTGTAATAGTAGGTGTTCCCAATATTTAAAGTGGTATCTATGAATTGATTTTTTTTGCTTGGCGGTAGTATTTTAAACAAGATATTTTGTCCCTCATTTACTCGTTTGTATAAATGATATTCTACTAGATCTGTTGATTTTGTATTCCAATACAATTCAATTGCTTTAGAGGATATATCTGCCATACCACTAAATGTAGTTATAGCGGGTTGTAATATACTCGGCAGGGTTTCTAAGATTAGGGTATCTGATGGTTTTGTTTCGTTCCCGTCTTGATCTGTTGCTGTCATCGCATAATAATATTTCTTTTTGCTGTCTACTGATTGATCTTCATATTCTATTATGTTTGGATCTGTGGTTTCAAAAATAACTTTCCATTGTTTTTCATCTTCTCTTCTTCTGTATAAACTGTGTTTTTTAACGTCTTCTGACTGACTTTGTAGAAAATGAATTTTTATTTTTTTTCTTCTAGTTCGTAATCGGATAGTACGGGAATAGACGGGGCTATTTTATCCTTTTTCTTAATTTCGAAAGCATTTGAAAGGGGCGATTCATTATAGCGTATATCTAAAGCTTTTAGTTTATAAAATACTTTTTTATTTAAAGATTTTATAGTGATGGTGTCTTGATAATGAGTTCTATTAAAAACTTTTGTGGATAATTCTACATATAAGCCTTCTTTTTCATAACTTCGAAATACTTTGTATCCGTATAAATCGGGTTCTGTGTTGGGTTTCCATTTTAATTTTATGATGCCCAATGTATCTATTACTCCTTCTAATCCTTGTGGGGCAATGGGAGGAATAGAGTCTATGGGTTGGACTAACATGGCATACGATTCTTTAAAACCTCCTTTTTGGCTACCGCTTGAACTTTGAAGTAATTAGATGGTTTTAATTTGGCTTTAAAAACTATTTTACGGGTAGTAGCGGGTAGTTCTTTTTAACCATTTCAAAGGGACCGCTTTCTTGATCGGCTTGTAAGATATTAAAACCATTAATTTTTTCATCGCCTTCTTTGGGAAAATCCCATTCTAAATTTACTGTTTGGTCATCTAAGGCTGCTTTGGCTGTGATTTGGGGTGAATATTCTAAGAAATCAGCTCCCATTCCGGAGATTATTTTAGAAGGTTCACTCAAAGAACCAAAGGTATCTATACCTCGAATACGATAATAGTATTTTACATTATTTTCAGGTAGTTTATCTGTAAATGTTGTGTAAGATGACTTGCTTATTGTAGGAAATATGGGGGTGTCATTTAATTTCTTAAATACTTTTCCATCAATGGAGCGTTCTATATTGTAACATGAAAATAATGCTTTCTGGGATACAAAATCCCAAAATAGCATGACCGTTTGATTGCCAAAAATGGCTTCTGGGGTAACTGGGGGGGTGTTATCATTTTGGTCTGATAGACCTATATAAAGGCTTCCGTGTGTTACTTCTCCTTCTTTTACTCCTAGCAAAGTAAGGGTGTATACATATTTTTCATTGGGTTTTGCACTGGTATCTTCATATCCCCAACCCGCGGCTTTTGTGGCTAAATAGGACTGCTCTGCTGCTAGCATGGAAAATGCGTAACGTTGTTGATTTTGATCATTTAGCATCATCATTTTTGCAAATCCTTTTTCTTTTGTGGTGGTTTCAAAATCATCACCATATATTGCTTGTGCTAAAACAGCAGTAAGTGAATCTTGTTTGATTAAGGGTTCCCATTGAGCTAATGGTAAGGGTTTTAAAACTTCTTTTAGTATCACATGTTCCTCTTTGTTAATTGGTTGTCCATCACGAAGTACCGTGCTACGTTGTAATTTATAACCAAAATTTAACGATTTTTTCCAATAATAGGGGTCGTTAACGTTCCATTTTAATAGGATTTTTCCATTGACTATTTTCCCTTTTACAAAAACGGCGGGTTTTACAATTGTTGTATCTATCTGTGCTGAGATTCTTTTTGGGATAAATACTAAGATTACAATAATAATGAGTAACGTTCTTATTTTTTTTTCCATTTTTATTACTATTATTTTCTTATTACTTTTTTGGCTTGAACTGCTCCATTGGTTTTCATTATCACATAGTACACTCCAGCAGCGTGTTGGAATGGAATTTTTTCTACGTGATTTTTACTTGCTGGTTTTTCTAATTCTAAAATTAAGGCTCCTAGTTCCATACGATATACTGATAGGGTAATAGGAGAATCAAATGCTAATTCTACTTCTACATTCATTTCTTTATCATCTGATTCTAATGGATTAGGGTAAATTTTATAATTCTTAATTAATAAATTGCTTGCATGGGTTGTTGTATTTTTTGTGTTTTCTTCTACTATAATTTCTTTTAGTTGTTCTTCTTGGCAACCTGAAGTTGTTTTACTTTTAATTCCTACTTGGTATTTCCCATTTTGTTTGAATTTTACAATAATGTTATCTTTATTTTGCGCTATAATTTCTGCACTGTCTGGCAAGATCCATTCATACGTATTGGGAGTAGAATTGTTGCTAATATTTACTAAAACAATCTCTTGGTCTCGATAGGTTTGGGTTGCTATCATAAAATTTGCTTCAATGGCTTGATCTAAAACTTTAACTACAATTTGATCACTATATACACAATGTCCATTTTTTACTTGAAGGGTATATGTACCACTTTGAGTGAAGGTGACTTTTGGATTGGTTGAACTAAACCCTTTTTCAGAAGTCCATAAATAATCCAACCCTTGTAGTTTGATCTCTGCATCTATTGTATGGGATTGTCCTTTACATAACACTATATCTTCTCCTAGATTTACCACTAAAGGGATTGATCCTTGTAAGGTTAATGTAAATGGTAGCTTACAATCACTGCCTAGATCTGTCAACGTTCCTTTATACGTTCCTGCTTCTAGATTTGTTAATTCTAAACCTTGCCAAGATGGATTATCCCATTCTACATGGTATTTCCCTGTTCCTCCACTAGGGTTTAAAAGGATGCTTCCGTTATTGGTTTGACCGCAGCTTACATTTGTAACTTTTTCGTTTAATTGTAATCCTCCAGTGGTTTTTATATTTATATTAGTGAGTTTTGGATCTACTAAAACGCAATGATTTGCATCGGTAACCTGCACGCTATAATTTCCTATACCTATATTTTTTAATTCATGATAGGAATCTGTAGCTAGGGAGTTGGTTCCTTTGAATCCATTGCTCCATTGATAAGTATAGGGGGCTGTTCCGCCGCTTACTTCTAGGATAATCTTCCCTCCTATGGGAGCTTCACATGAGGCATCTACTTTAGTATAAATAGCTCGTAATGTTTCTGGTTCTTTTATTGTTATCAATGCGGAAGATTGGGCACCTGCATTGTCTGCTATTTGTACTTCATAGGTTCCTGCTCCTACTAAATTCAGTTTGTTTAATTGTGCATTTGGAATTATTATTCCATTTTTTTTCCATTTAAAAAAATAGGGTTGTATTCCTCCTGTTGTTATACTTTCTAAATTGACTGGTTGATCGCCATGGCATTGGATAATGCCTTGATTGGTATTTAAAATACGGGTTATGAGTTCTTCTGGTTCTGTTATTTTGGTCTTTAAATCTAGTGAGCATCCATTGGCATCTTCAACCGTTATGGTATAATTGCCTGCCTTTAATTTTTCAAATTTTGTTGTGGTTTGCCAACTACCAGCATTCATCTTATAACGATAGGGCTTTGTTCCTCCTGAAATTTCTTGTAGTTCTATAGTTCCTGTTGGTTGTCCGTAAATAGTCCCCATAGTAGATTTTAATACTCCTTGTAAAACTGCTGGTTCCGTAATTATACTGTTTTGATTGGTCTTGCAACCTTTGGCATCTTCTACAAAAAGGGTATAGCTTCCTGCCCCTATATTAGACAGTAATTTTGTTGTTGCTATTAATTTATTGGATGAATTTTTCCATTGATAAGTATAAGGGGGCGTTCCTCCTTGAACCGTTGCTTGCAATTCGGCTGTTTTTTGTTGATTACAAATTACTGCCTTTGTTTGTGTGAGTTGTAAATTTAAAGCTGCTAAAGGTTGAGTAATTGTAACTATTTTTTTTATTTCTCCTTTCGGGGTATTAAAATCGGTTATCGTAACGCTATAATTTCCTGCTGGTAGATTACTAATAGTTTCTTTATCTCCTATCTGCTGATTTTTAGCATCATACCACCTTATTGTATAAGGTGCTTCTATAGGTCCTGGTCTTCCTCCATTTATAAGGATGCTTATTTTACCTGTTGATTCGCCAAAACAATTTAAATCTAAATGACTATTTGTTCCATCTAAATGTAGGTTTAGTGGTTCTATGAGTCCAACGTTGTATACTTTATCTAAATGACATCCTTTACCGTCGGTTAATCTAAGTTTGTATTCTCCTTTTAGAAGATTTCGAGGATTGTTTGTGTTACCCAAATCAGGGGTCCAACTATAATTATAAGGGGGCGTGCCTCCGCTCACGGTAACCTGTATGGCTCCGTCTGCTGTTGTTAATGTGGAAACAGGAAGAATCTTTTCTGTGGCTTTTAATGGATCAGGTTGTGTTAGTATTATTACTGCTTTTTCTGAAATACAATTATTTGCGTCTTTTACTTTGGGTGTGTAATTACCTGGTGATAAACCGCTTATTATGGCATTTGGATATATTGTATCATTTATATAATATGTATACGGAGGGGTTCCTCCTAGTACATCTAGACTAATTTGACCATCATTAGCTCCAAAACAACTCAATTGTTTGGTAGTAGTAGTAAAGTTTAATACACTTGGAGATAACAGTTCATATTGAGCTGAACGTGTAACATTATTTTTATCTGTTACTAGTATTGTGTATGTCCCTGCTGGTAAATCTGTTAGGGTTTCTCCTGTATAAACCGTACCTGTAGTGGTATGAGTCCAACTATAATTATAAAAGGAGCAGTGGCATTAGGTGTTCCTCCTATTGCGATGGCTTTGAGACTTCCTGTTGTTTCTCCAAAACATTTAATCCCTTCTATTTTTTGAATAGTTATTTGAAATACTGGTGGTTCTGTAAGAGTGATTCTTTTAGGGCCTATTATACAACCGTTTGTATCTTTTATATAAAAATCGTAGTTACCTGCTTTTAAATTAGTAAAAATGTTTGAAGGTTGCCAATTGACACCTTCTTTACTATAGGTATAATCTCCTGTACCGCCATTGGCGTTGATACGTATGGCTCCTGTAGCTGTACCGGGATCAAGTATAGCCGTTTCAATTAATGGGGTAAAATCAAGTGGGGTAGCTCCTACCACATTAAATAACTGGGTTGTTGTACAACTGTTAGCATCAGTTACATTCAACTGATAACTACCAGGGGTTGGTGCTATTAGATCTTCAGTAGTACTAAGTACTATGCTAGGATTGTCTTTATTGGTCCAAACATAGTTATAAGGAGCTACTCCACCTTGAATGGTTACGTCTATTCTTGTATTGGTATCGCTGGAGCATTTTTGATAAACTGTAGAAATACCCCCTTATAATTGTAGTATTTAATCCTGTTATATTTAGTTTTGAAGGGGCTGTATCAACCTTGTAAAGGGCTGTTCGGATAACATCTCTTTGGTCTACTACTCGAAATAGATAATCTCCTGCTGATAGATTGTTTATACTAGAAGTATTGGCAGTATTTATTGGTAGATAATTATTAGGTATCCATTCTAAATTTTTATAAGGTAGATTTCCTCCTGATACGGTTGCTGTTAATCTAACGGTGCCTCCATGGCATTTAATCACAGGATTGTCAAATTTTATGACTATGGGTTCAGGAGCTTCTAAAGTTTGAGTAAAAGAGGCTGTACAATTATTTTTATCTCTAACGATCAAAGTATAAGTCGCATCTCCTGATAAACTTGATATGTCTTCATTGTTTATCTGACCATTGAGGTTATTTGTGGTAGATTGCCAAAAATAAGTATAAGGGGCTACTCCGCCTATAATACGCACATCTATTTGACCATCTGTAGATACATCTGTTGAAGGGGAAATGGTTTTGACTAACTCGATCCCTAATAATCCACTAGGTTGATTTATTAGTACATCTTGTGCACCATCGGGAGCTAAACAGCCATTGCTGTCTTTTACTTGTACAGAATAATTCCCAGATCTTAATCCATTAAATACATTTGAGAGTTGCCAACTATTTCCTCCATCTTTACTGTATTGATAATTGCCTTTCCCTCCAATGGCGTTGATTGTTATTGAGCCGCTGTTATCTCCATAACATAATATAGGCGTTGATGTAGTAGTAAAGGTAAGTTTTGAGGGAGAATCAATTTGAATCTTTGGGCTAATCACTAAACTGGAAGGTTGACTTCCTGATTTTATAGTTTGATACTCTAAAATATAATTTCCTTTTGGTAAACCATTCCAAACTAAATTTCCTCTATTGTTATTAAATTCAGTAGAAGAAACATCTTTTTGTCCAAAGACACCACTAGTATTTGCATCTTTTAAAAGAAGATGTAAAATTTCATCAGGCTCTAGATCATTATCAAATTTAAACCTTATTAAGCCGTCTGAAATACTTGAACAATTAGTATCAACACCAATTGATGAAATTAATTTTGGAGGACATCTATAAAAAGTATATACAGCAACATTTGTATACAAAGGAAAACCAAAATTAGAACTATACAAATAATTTGAGCTATTTTTATAAATTCCTCTAACAAAGATTGTTTGAGGTAGATTTGACGACAAACCTACAAGATCTTCAAAATAAACTCTCGAATCTGATCTTATAGGCAACTTATAAAAATTTATCTTATCAAAACTATATTCATAATAATCAACAAGATAATTAACATTATTTTCCCATTCAAAAGAACCACATTTGGGATAATCTTTACTTGATAAAGAATATCCAAAAACAGTATCACTGAAATAATTTAAATCCCCTATTGCTGGAGGTATTTCACAAATATCTTCTCCCTCTGTAACATCAAAAAAATATTTTGGGTAGCATCCTCAAGTTTTATAATTTTTGTTGAATTACCTGAACAATCATTACCTAAATAGCGTTTATTAGTAGAATACTCTACTCGAATTGGATATTGATCTGAAGAAATTTCTAATATTTCAGACCTCCTACGCGTAGGATACAAATTTTCTGAATAATACTCCCTATAAATACCAAGAACTTGAGTATAAAAATTTTTTGAATATATTTTTTTATTACTATGGGAATAAATATCTAGATTTAGACTACTTGATCCTTCCGAAGTTAGTCCAACATTTCTTTTTCCATGATTTACATAAATTTTATCTCTAGTAACGACCAAATATTTATATGATCCTTGTGCTAAAAAGCATACTGGAAATAAAATAAAAAAAAATAAAACTTTTTTCATAATCTTAAATTAGACACGAATCTATCTTTTAATTTATTCGCTTATATTTTATTATAACCTCTCTAGAAAATTCTTTTTCTGGACTATTTTGATAAATCAACTTTATTAAATATTCTCCTTTCATCAATATAGGAAAAACACCATTTATTAGATCCTTATACTGATTGTATTTTTCCCAATTAATAGGAGTACTTAAATAGCTATTGATTACTTGATCTCTTATATTTAAAAAATCTTGTTTGTAGGTTTTCACCAAACTATATTCATAAGGAAATCGCTGATTTATAAATATTGAATTGGAATTATTAGACATCTCATTCCTGTAATATTCTATAATACTGATGTCTCGAACTGGGGGCAATCCTAACTCGAATATATTTCTGTTTTTTATTGTAATTTTCCCTTTTTCAAGTGGATAATTTTGATAAATCAACGGTGAAATTATTTCTTTATAATAAGAATCTTCTAAAACCGCCTCTACACTAATCAAGGCTTTGCCATTTGTATACTGGTTTCCAAACAATTCTGCTTCATTAAAATTTTCGTACTTATTTGTTGCTAACTGTATTTTATGAACGTCTGCTGAAACAGGTATAAAGAAATTATCTTCTGTCTTTATACTTTTTATCTTTTCTGTAAACGTAGCATGCTTACTGGTTTTAAACTCATAGTTTAAAAACGATTTGGTTAAATTTGTATTATTCTGAGCCAATGCTGTGTTTTGAGTAATGATTTGTTCATTAGTAAAGCTAGTATCAGTAACCATAGTAGTTGTTCCTGAATTTTGGGTAGAATCTATACTTGTTCCTGTGCTTATTACCGTACCTACTGGATAGGCTGTTAATTGCAATTGATAATTCTTTTGGGTTGCTAATTTATCATAGGTAAAGCTTACTTTTTTAGCACTCGCCTCATATTTTAAAGCCGCTTGAACTTTCAGCTGGTTACCTTCTTTAACTTCACCTTTGAGTACCCAGTTTTGTACTGATCCGTCAAACAAATATTTTTGTCCTTGTTTTAGTTTTATATAAACGGTTTTATGTTCCTCTGGATAAAAGTTGTTTGCAGCTACTACAGGATAACTGTAACTAATATTTTCTAAAGGTATGTATTCTGGTGCATTACCTGTTTTAAAGGTAAACGTCTTTTTTTCTGTATCTGTATTTCCTCCCTGAAGAGCAATCCATGAGGAACCTATTTTTTCTTCTACTCCTACTTCTACTTCTGCTACTATTTCTTTTTGAGGTGGAAGTACTTCTGAAGATACAAAGTTGACTTTTGTATTATGATCCATCCACTGAATATCTCCTAACAAAGGGGTTCCGTCTACTTTTAGTACGTATTTTTTTAGATTGATACGAACTAATTTACGGTTCCCATTCATATCCTCAGCTGAAAAAGGTTCTAACATGCTATAATTAAAGGCTACTTGTGGTTTTTTAAACACATCTACATTGGTTTCTCCATCTGGACTTGCACTTGCTATTAGTGGGATTGATAGAGGTTGTGACATTCCTATAAATTCACATTTCTCTCCTATTTCCGCTTTGTATTTAAATCGTCCTTTTATCATACCTCCTAGCACATTGTAATACACTCCCACATAACCTTCCATGTGGGTTGGATTAGGAAATTCTCCTCGTAACATTGCGGCTATACCTACCCCTAGTATTTTTATATCTTTTCGAATACCGAATATCTTTATACGCAATCCTGCTTCGCCATAAATATAGGCATACACCTGTCCCATAGAGTACCATCCATCATTCCCCACTAACCCCGGACGTCCTGCACAACTCACTCCATTTAGCTTTCTATGGGTAATATCAAATCCTCCTCCTGCTTCTAGAAACGCATAAAACCAATCTCCATCATACGAAATGGCAACACTAAAGTTTAATCCGAATGCAAAACCTTTGCCATCGTTTAATAAACTTAAATTACGATTATCGTTCATGATATCTGGACCAAGAATTTCTAAAACTCTTGGGTGTGGTGGGGTTTGGGAGGGCAGCACATCTCCTGTCATAAAATATGCGCCTACATTTACATCGTATGATCCTATTTTAAAAATGGCCCCTAACTTATCCATAGGAGTCCCTACATGCAAATAATTTTTGGTAGGACTTGAATACATGTGTACCATACCAAATTTATGATTTTCTCCAGATCCCTTTATCCCTTCTAAATTGAGGTATAATTCAAAGAGTCCATCAAAAGAATCATGAACAAAATCTTTTTCTATACTCACAAATACACCTACTTTTCCATCTTTAGCTATTTCTGATACTGGGTGGGTACGTTTAGAAATGGCCAACATATTACCATTAGCAAGATAATTATTCATTTCACTCGCTTCGTTACCTGAAAATATTTTGTCATAACTTGCCCATGTATCTCGAAGATTCCCTTCTGTTTGACCATTACCAGACATCATGGCTCCTTCGCCTAGAAAATAAATGCGATTTAATCCTCCTGTGTGATTATACTCCATCTCTAAAAATACTTTCGCTTTAAATGAAGTAGATTCGCCAAATTTTGCTTTTACCCCTGCTCTAAAGCCCAGTCCTGATTTTGCATCGGGCTTATACACATTAGTAGCTATATTTGCCATCATCCCGCCATCAACACGCTTCATTCTGTAAGACAAACCGCCTTCTACCCGTTGTAAACCAAACTTTCCTGAAGATCCTGTATTTTCTATTTGAAAATCTACAAACCAATGGGCAAAGTCTTTATTAGCAAAAATTCCTTTAGCTATACCTTTTACCTCTAACTTCTTTAATTCTACAGCTAATTCTCCTTGAAATCCTTTGCCATAAATAGGATCTTCATTAAATACTTTTAAACCTCCTTTTAGTGTAAAACCACTTTTTTCTACATCTACTTTTATCTCGTCTATTACTACTCTATTAAATTTATAAGAATGGAATGTTTTATTTTCAAATTTGCTTAAAATCTTGAGTCCTGCTTCTGCTGATATAAATCCGTTTGTATCTGATTGAGAACCTCCTCCCATTAGGTTCACTTTCATATTAAATGCTAATCCTAATTCTTCTTTTGATGGGGTTATTAGGTGAATATTACTTATTGCTACCGAAAAATTTCCAAATTTTTGCTCTGCTGAGGCTGGATAACCAAAATAATCCGCCTCTATATAAGGCAATGCGTGGGATTGTAATTTTAAATTCTGAAAAACTATGCCTTGAAAATTATAGAATCTTTATCCTTCTCTTCCTGACTATTTTCTTTTTCTGCTTCTATATTTTTTTCACTTGCTATTTCCGCGGCATAAGAAAAAACCTGGGCTTGAACAAAAACTCTCAACTGATCATATCCTTTATCAACATATTCTTTAAGTTGCTCAACGGCTTTTTTCTTGGGATCTGCTTTAATAAATGAAAAATTATTATTCAAATAATCGTGTACTTTCGTAACAACTACTTGACTACCTGTTTGAACACCTCCCAAAGCCTGATCTACATTACTATCAGAACTATCAAAGGTATGAATTGTGCTATTATCGTTAGGACCAGTATTATTTTTTTCTATTCCCCCTTTAAAAGCCATTTTCCCATTTAAAAAAGCGGAAGCTTTGAACTCAGCATTGCTATCATCCATTTCTAATTTTACCCAAGAATTCTTTTCAAAGATTAACTTTCCTTTAAACATCTTAAAATTAGATTTCGTAACAGATGCTTGAAACAAGTATTTATCTTCATTAAAAGTTCCTAAAATTTCTATAAAATCACCTGTTGCAGATGGTTTTATATAACCTAATACTTTTGCTGATTTTATCCGTCCTAATTCTAAACCTATACCTACATAATCTAATTTATACTGCCATCCTGATGCACTCCCTTTTTCTAAAAGTTTATATCCTGCAAAAGTGCCGCTTACACCAAAATTGTCTATCAATAAATTTGTGCTTTGAATTTTCGTTCTTTCTCCTGTGGATTTATTTGAAAATTGTTTGGGCATAGTAATTTCTACTTCTTCCGCAAAAAAACCTTTCCATATATTTTTATTTCCTTCTGGAAAAAAACCGTTCGTATCATACACTTTTGGGAAACTTTTATCGACCTCTGGGTTATTTTTAACATCACTTAGATCTATTGTAGCTTTTTTAAGTTTAAAACTCCAATTTTTTAACTTCGTTATCTCAAAAGCAGGTAAGTCTAATTCGAGCAATAAATCATTCCATCCTCCCCCTTTTATTCCTAAAGTAGCTCCTACATAATGATCATTCCCAATTGCTTTCTTTTTATCTTCCGACAAATCTGAGCCGTATTCTTTACGCTTACCCTCTCCATCAATTGGTACTACCAACGAACGAGACAATCGAACGTCTAGTTTAAAAGATAAACCTTTGAATCCATTACAATCAAATTCTATATAACTATCCCCCTTTATTGATCCCTCTTTCCGATTTATGTCTCCTCCTAAAACAGTTAACAAAACTTTACCGCCCAATTGAGGTAAACTCGTATTACCTAAAGAATGTAACTTCCAATCTCCTATAATACCTCCAGAATGAGACAATTTTAAATCTTCTGCTGCAAAATATAAGTACGTATTTAAAAATTGAGTTTCTAAACGTGCAAAAGCTGTTAATTCTAAATATTCGGGAGTAACTTTGGCTTTTACTATAACCATTTCTGCTTTAAAGCCATCATTTGTTTGCCCTTTTAAGCCTATTGGTAGTTGTACTAATTCTTCTTTTGATATATTCTGAACGTATTTTAGCGTTTTTTCATTGAAGATTTTACTCAAAAAATCGTCTTGAATAACTTTATCTTCAATATCAAAAAAAGAGGATATATATTCTGGGCTAATCCATTTATTTTGGGTTTTATACCCCATAGATTCTCGAAATACTATCTTTGAATCTAATCTTGAAAAACTTGTTTTCTCCTTACTTTCTTTTACTATTGTATCTCTCTCTTCTGAAAAAACATTACAATAGTTATACAAAGAGGTAAATAAAAAAGAACTGCTATTTTGAGCCTCATGAAATCTAGTTTGTTTTTTTGAGAACAAAAATATAATTTTTAAATAAAAAAACATCACAAATACATCTTTTTAAATAAATGTTATTAACTAGCGGTAGATGTGTTTAAAATTAACATTCACGAATTAGATATAAGCTATTATTCTTTTAAATCAACAATATTTTCCCCGTATTAATTGATTTTTTTAAAAAAACACACTACAAATTCAAACAAGAAGCTTCTCACAAAATCAGTAAATAATCAACTCGTCAAACAAAAAGTTTAAAAAAGAAAACAGATTTTCTACTTTTGCGTAAAAATAACGCAGGATATGAGTATCTCACAAAACATACGAATAGCAGTTGATGGGGTTGTTTTTGCTTATGCAAATTCGTCGTTATATGTTTTACTTATTCAACAAAAATTTGGTACAGATACATTACACTGGGCACTACCTGGTGGATTAGTAAAAGAAAATGAATCATTGATAGATGCTATAAAACGAGAACTCAAAGAAGAGACCAATGTTACAGTAAACTATATTGAGCAACTTTATACTTTTGGGGATGATGTGTATCGCGATTCTAGAAACCGAGTAATTTCTGTTGCATATTTTGCACTTGTGAATCCATCTAAATTAAAATTAATCGCCGACACTGATGCTGATGCCGTATGTTGGGTTAAAGTAGATGAAATTCCTAAAATGGCTTTTGACCATAATAAAATTGTAAGTAAAGCTTTAGAACGTTTACAAGCTAAATTAAGGTACCAACCTATAGGTTTTGATTTACTTCCCAAAGAATTTTTATTTTCGGATTTGGAACATCTATATACATCTATTATCGGAAAAGAAATTGACCGACGTAATTTTAGAAAAAAGATTCTCAGTTTAGGTTTTATTGAAGAAACAGATCATATCCATCATCCAAAATCTGGTCGTCCAGCTAAATTTTTTAAATTTAACGTTGCTAAATACGAAGAACTTTCTAAAGACGGAATGGTTTTTGAAATCAAGTTTGCGTAAAGCATTTACTTCAATTAACTTTTGATATTGAATAATTAAATTAAGTGCAATAGCTTATAAAAATTGCCACTCCCGATAGCTATCGGGAGCACAGATTAAAATCAGTCATTTTGAGCATTTTGATATTCATTCTGTCAAGTTGTAAACGTATTTTTATTTTAGAAAGTAAGCTATTCTCAAAAATATAGGTTTCAAAAAGTGTCATCTGTGGTTATCTTATAAATTTCTCTAAAATCAACTTTGCGTAAAAAAAACACAAAATATTTTGTCAATAAAAAAATACGTTTTATATTTGCGTAACATTAACGCAAACTTATAAAGATATGTTCGTATTAAATTTAGATAACAGCTTCACTCCCTTTGGAATACAAAACCAAATTGAATATCAAACATTCACTTTTTCTGGAGGAGAACCCCATATAAAAATTCAACCATTTGATACTACTCAAAAGTTATCATTACCCATCGTGCAAATAGTTTTAACGATTTTGGATTAATTATTTTAACGATTGATGCTTTGAGAAGAATGGAGGTAAAAGAAATTGAACTTTTCATTCCGTACTTTCCAGCAGCAAGACAAGATCGTGTAATGATTCCTGGTGAACCACTTTCGGTAAAAGTGTATGCTGATATCTTGAACAGTTTAAACCTTTCTAAAGTGTATGTTTTTGATGCGCATAGCGAAGTAACTCCTGCGGTACTTAACAATTGCCAAGTCATAACCAATTATAAATTTATTGAAAAAGTAATTGAAAATATTGGTGAAGAAGTAATTTTAATTTCACCAGATGGCGGTGCTTTAAAGAAAATATATAAAGTCTCTGAATATTTAGGCGGTGTCGAAGTAGTCGAAGCTAGCAAAAGCCGAGATGTAAAAACAGGAAAACTGAAAGATTTTAAAGTATATACCGATGATTTACAAGGAAAAGCTTGTTTAATTGTAGATGATATATGCGACGGAGGCGGAACTTTTATAGGATTAGCCGAAGCATTACAAAAAAAGAAGGCTGGCAAATTATATTTGGCTGTTAGCCACGGAATTTTTAACAAAGGATTCGATCAATTACAAATTTTTGAAAAAATCTTTACAACCAATTCTTTTAAAGATTTTGAAGAAGAAAAAGTTCAAACGATTAAGATTGAAATAGAATGAAATACACAATAGAAAATATAGATAAAAATACGAAGTTCCTTTTCTTTTGGGGACATCAACCTTCAAATGACGGAAGTATAACCAAAACTTGTTTTAGTCAATGGTGGCAGAGTTCATTTACTGTAGACGGAATTTCTTTTTCAACTGCCGAACATTGGATGATGGCACAAAAAGCAAAATTGTTTAATGATGAAGAAATGTTTGATAAAATCATCAAGGCAAATTCTCCTCATCAGGCTAAAAAACTAGGTAGATTGGTAAAGGATTTCGATAATGAAATTTGGAATGCCCATCGATTTGATATAGTAGTTCAAGGAAATTATCATAAATTCTCTCAAAATGAAGAATTGAAAGAATTTTTACTAAATACCAATAACAGAATCTTAGTCGAAGCTAGTCCCGTGGATAAAATTTGGGGTATTGGTCTAATTGGCAATGATCCAAAGGCAAATAATCCTAAAACTTGGAACGGACTAAATTTATTGGGATTTGCATTGATGGAAGTGAGGGATATATTAATCGAGAAACAATGATTTTACAAGCAGCTATAGGAGACGCTTATGGAGCTGGTTTTGAGTTCCAAAAGCAAGAATTTATTGATGAGTATAATGATGTAACGACCTATTATCCACACGGATTATATACAGAAATATACAAGAGATATACTGATGATACACAAATGGCGATTGCTATCACTGAACTAGTTTTGGAAGACCTAGGCTGGACTGAAGAACGAGTAGCTCAAAAGTTTGTGGAGGTTTTTCATAGGGATAAACGAAGAGGCTATTCAGATAGGGTTTATAACGCGCTTGACATAAGTAAGAATGGAAATGAATTTATGGCAAATCTTACTTTTCAAAGTAGTGGTAATGGTTCGGCAATGCGGGCGTATCCTATTGGATTTATAAAGGATATTCCAACGTTGTTGAAATGTTCCGAAATTCAGGCTAAAACATCACATAATACCACTGAAGGAATCCAATGTGCAAAACGTATCGCTTTGGCAGTGCATTTTTACAGATATGGTTTAGACACAAAGTATGATTTGATTGAATTTTTAAATTTGACTTTGAACGAAAATGAAACCTATGAAATTATCGCTCCCATTGATATGCACGGTTATCCTACTACAAAAGCAGTGATTAAGTTGGTTTCAGAAGCGACTTCAATCTACGAATGTTTACAAAAAGGGATAAGTTATGGGGGAGATACAGACACGGTTGCTGCTTTATGTATGGCAATTTTGAGTCAAAAAACGAATTGTGAAAAATCACTTCCTACGTTTTTATATGACGAATTAGAAAATGGACTTTATGGAAGAGAGTTTTTAATGAATTTGGATAATAAATTAGAAGAGAAGTTTAGAAAATGAAAACGATTCAAAAACATAACTATAAAAACATTGAGTACTTGACGTAAACCTTTGCGCCCCTTGCGGTTAAAAAAACAAACTAAAAAATGAAACTCACCATACACGGCTATTCCACTGCATTATTTGCCACTTGGTATGCCATAGAAGAACTCGGAATTATTTTTGATGCAGGCGACGGACTCGTTTCGGGCTTGATGGGTAAGTGCGGAAAGTTCAAAAATCTTTTCATAACCCATCCAGACAGGGATCATCTTACAGGACTGTTGCAATTCAATCAAATGTACGGGTATAATAAACCAACGATTTATTATCCAAAAGATTGTAAATCCTTTCCTTTTTTGGAAACGTTTACAGCAAATTTTGATCCGCAATCAAAAGGCACACACTGGGTAGGAATTGAAGCAAAGGAATTGATAGCCATAAAAGAAAAATTAGTAGTCGAAGCCATAAAAAACGAACATATTTACACCCCCAATGGTGAAAATAAAAGTTTGAATTACAAAGTTTGGGAAACCAAAAAGAAACTGAAACAGGAATTTTTAGCTTGTTCGGCTAACGAATTAAAAGAATTACGAATACAAAAAGGAGAAACAGCACTATTCGAGGAACAAAAATCACTACTCCTATCCTATTCAGGCGACACCCCTGTAACAGATTACCAACGGTATAACGGTTCAAAAGTTTTAATTCACGAAGCCACTTTTTTAACCAAAGAAGAGCAAGCTACTAAAAATGACAAAAACCAACATAGCTCGCTGGAAGAAGTAATGCAAATGATCGCAGAAATTGAAGTCGGAGAAGTTATTTTAGGACATTTTTCATCACGCTATGCCAACGAACAAATTATCGAAGCCATCAAAAAATGGAGTACACATTACAACATCAAAGTGCCTATTTATTTGATGCCTATCGGAAAAATGAAAAAGGATATTTTGAATGGGAATCCAATTAGTTAATACTAGGAGTAAAGTTGTATTTTAGCTTAAAAATAACCAATTTATAAGTAATATGAATGAAGAGCAGTTAATAGAATTAATAGATAATTTGATTAAGCAACCTAATGAAAGCGAATGGGTCGAGTTTAAAGAAAATTTTCATTCTGAAAATGAAATTGGTGAACGTATTTCAGCATTATCAAATGGTGCTTCAATTCATAATCAAGATTTTGGATATTTGGTTTTTGGTATTGAAGATGTAACTCATATTGCTAAAGGAACTAATTTTAGTCCGAAAAAGCACAAAAAGGAAATGAAGAATTAGAAAATTGGTTAATACAAAGATTAAATCCTAGAATTGATTTTAGAATATATGAAATTAAATATAAAGAGAAAAATATAGTACTATTTGTTATTCCAGCAGCAAAAAATGAACCTGTTGATTTCTTGCATACACCATATATAAGAATAGGTAGTATTACAAGAAAATTAATGGACTTTCCCGAAAAAGAGCGCAAGATTTGGCAAAAACTGATAAACCATTCGAACTTGAAATTGCAAAAGATAAACTCTCAGCTGATGATGTTATTAAATTGTTAAGTACAGAAACATATTTTGATTTAATAGGAATACCATATCCAACATCACGAAGTGGAGTAATCGATAAATTAATTAAGGAAAAATTGATTGTAAAATCAAATGGTTATGCTATTACTAATTTAGGTGCTATACTTTTTGCAAAAAATCTTCCAGATTTTGATAGTGTACAAAGAAAATCTGTTCGTGTAATCGTCTATAAGGGGAAAAATAAAGTTGAAACAATTCGTGAACAAATAGGAGTAAAAGGTTATGCTTTAGGCTTTATTGGTTTAATGGATTGGATTAACAGTCAATTACCCGCAAATGAGGAAATTGGAAAAGCTCTTAGGAGTGATACTAGAATGTATCCTGAGATAGCAATTCGGGAATTAGTCGCTAATGCACTTATACATCAAGATTTGTTAGTTAAAGGATTTCCTATGATAGAAATTTTTAGTGATAGAATTGAAATATCTAATCCAGGAATACCCTTAATCACACCTGATAGATTTATTGATTCATATATTTCAAGGAATGAAAATTTTGCTGATTTGATGAGAAGAATGGGATTTTGTGAAGAAAAAGGAAGTGGAATGGACAAGGTGATTTTTAATAATGAATTGTATCAATTACCTCCAATTAATGTAATTGTTGACGAAAATCGAACAAGAATAACTTTATATAGTTATAAAACTTTAAATGATCTGGATAAAAAGGAAAAAAATTAGAGCTTGTTATCAACATTCTTGTTTGAAATGGGTTTCAAATGAAAAAATGACTAATCAGAGTTTAAGGGAGAGGTTTCAAATTGAAGATCAAAACGCTGCAACAGTATCAAGAATTATTAAAGATACATTTTTGGCAGGATTAATTAAAGAGGATGATCCAGAAAATAAATCTCGAAAACATACAAAATATATACCATTTTGGGCTTAAATTTTATTTGATGGTTATTTGATAATATATCATTTTGTTTTTGGAAATGCTTAATTATCAAGGTTTTTTTATTTGATGGTTATTTGATAAATATAAAAAATGAAACTCACACTTCTTAAAGCCGACATCACAAAAATACAAGCCTATGCCATTGTCAATGCTGCTAATACCTCTTTATTAGGAGGTGGTGGAGTCGATGGCGCCATTCACAGAGCAGGAGGTTCAAAAATCTTAGAAGAATGCATCCAAATAAGAAACAGACAAGGAGGTTGTGAGGTTGGTCAAGCCGTAATAACCACGGCAGGAAATTTACCAGCTCAGTATGTAATTCATACCTTAGGTCCTGTTTGGAACGGAGATAAAGAAGAAAAGAAAGTACTTTTGGCCCATTGTTATAAAAATGTTTTAGACTTGGCAGAGGCACACCAATGCAAAACCATCGCTTTTCCCAACATCAGCACAGGAATTTATCGTTTTCCAAAGAAAGAAGCGGCTAGTATAGCATTGGAAACCATACATTCTTATCCTTTTAAAAATATAGAAGAAGTGCTTTTCGTCTGTTTTGATGATGAAAATTATGAATGGTATAAAGAAATGATGTAAAATTAAATACCACAGAGATACACAGAGAAATAACTCAGAGAATCAGAGAATTTGAAAAACTTCGTGAGACTTCGTGAAAAAACTTTGTGTAACACTGTGTAACAAGAAAAAAAATAAAAAAGGATATTTTAATGGAAATCTTGTAAATAAAGAACCTGAAAAAATGAATTATAAAAATTAAATACCACAGAGATACACAGAGAAGTAACTCAGAGAATCACAGAATTTGAAAAACTTCGTGTGACTTCGTGAAAAAACTTTGTGTAACACTGTGTAACAAGAAAAAAAATAAAAAAGGATATTTTAATGGAAATCTTGTAAATAAAGAACCTGAAAAAATGAATTATAAAAATTAAATACCACAGAGATACACAGAGAAATAACTCAGAGAATCAGAGAATTTGAAAAACTTCGTGTGACTTCGTGAAAAAACTTTGTGTAACACTGTGTAACAAGAAAAAAATAAAAAAGGATATTTTAATGGAAATCTTGTAAATAAAGAACCTGAAAAAATGAATTATAAAAATTAAATACCACAGAGATACACAGAGAAGTAACTCAGAGAATCACAGAATTTGAAAAACTTCGTGTGACTTCGTGAAAAACGTTGTGCAACTCTGTGTAACAAAAAAAAAATGAACTTACAATTAAAAAAATATACAGAACAACTACAAGAATGGCCACAAAGCGGACACCATATTATGGCGCAATATGACGAGGAAAAAATAATTGTTTATCAATCGTACCGACCGGAAATTGGAAATTTTGCAGTCCAGAATCAATATTTTGGAGGTGCTTTTAGCCTCGACCGAATGACGTGGATTAAACCCAATTTCCTTTGGATGATGTATCGCAACGGTTGGGGAACAAAAGAAGGACAAGAAGTCGTTTTAGCCATTCATTTAAAACTAGAAGCCTTCAAAAAATATTTGGAAAATGCTGTCTATTCTTCCTTTAACCAAGTAGAAGGTATGTCTATGGAACAATGGCAGGAAGCAGTAAAAACATCCAATGTTCGTTTGCAATGGGATCCAGATCACGACCCTTACGGAAACAAATTAGAAAGAAGAGCCATACAAATTGGATTACGAAACGAATTTAGTCGGTCATTTACAAAGACGGATATACTTCAAATCGAAAATATAAGCCCATTTGTAGCTGAACAATACGAATTCGTGAAAAAGAATGAATTAGATCAACTTTTTATTCCAGAAGAAAAGCCACTTCGGTTTAAAAATGAAGAATTGAATAAAAAATTGAAGTTAGTTTAAATCAAATTTTAAAACTTCGTGTGACTTCGTGAAAAACGTTGTGCAACTTTGTGTAACAAGGAAAAAATGAAAAAGGATATTTTAATGGAAATCCTTTAAATAAAAATTAAATGTCACAGAGATTCACAGAGAAAACCCTGAGATTCACAAAATTTAAAAAAACTTTGTGTGGCTTCGTGAAAAAACTTTGTGCAACTCTGTGTAACAAAACTAATATTACAATGAACGAAAAAGAGATAAAAAATATAAGTAAATTCCTGAGTCTAATTCTCAGACATTCACCCGAAACCATAAATCTAAAACTAGATGAAAACGGATGGGCAGATGTAGAAGAACTCATTACAAAATCGAATAAAAATCGAAAATTATTGGATTTCGAAACACTTCAATATGTTGTTGAAACCAATGACAAAAAACGATTTTCCTTCAATGATGATTTAACCAAAATAAGAGCCAATCAAGGACATTCCATTTCAGTCGATTTAGAACTACAGCCACAAACCCCACCCGATGAATTATATCACGGGACAGTAGCGAAGTTTATGGACGCCATTTTAAAAGACGGATTGCAGAAGATGAGTCGGCAACACGTACATTTAAGCAAAGACAAAGAAACTGCAATCAAAGTAGGTAATCGTCGAGGAGGAGCAATCATTTTAAAAATCAATACCCACCAAATGACCAAAGACGGCTATCTGTTTTATTGTTCCGAAAATGGCGTTTGGCTGACCGATGAAGTACCACCAAAATATATTCAGCGATGTTAAAAATTCAATTAGTATATAGAGAAGAAGCTTTGGGCGAAGCTTGGAAAAACGATTTTGCAGACTGTCAAAATGTTGAAATTATATCAGGAGATATTTTACAAATTCCTTCGGATTTATGGATGGCGGACTCGATTTGTATATCTCAGAAACTTTAGGTTGGCATATTGAAGAAAACCTGCAAAAGCAAATAGCACAATTAGATGAAAAAGAATTGCTAATTGGCAAATCTATCACCATTGAAACAGGAAATGATAAAATTCCTTATCTCATTTCGGCACCCACTATGCGAGTACCTATGAGTTTTAATATTGCTACTTCGGTAAATGCTTATTTAGCAATGAAAGCGATATTAATTGCGGCAACTAAAAATGATAAAATACAAACGGTTTCAATACCAGGACTTTACACAGGTTGCTGAAGAATGCCTTTTCATATCGCTTCCAACCAAATGTTTTTAGCGTATGATGAGGTCATCAATTGAAATTATAGAACCTATGAAAACTTTGGCGATGCTCAAAAGTATCAATACCGACTAAATGAAAAGGGATTTATTTGGGATTATTAATCGGTAAATAAACATTTTTAGTTTTTTATTTATTATTAAAATCAATATTTATTAAAAATAAAGTCTATTATTTGATCTTATTTTTTATTTTTGTATAAAATAAGGAATTTTATGTTAAAAGAAATATCTAAAAAACAGGTTCAGGACAGAATGCGTTTTGAAAATCCTTGGTGGGTTGATGGTTGTATTGAAAGTGACTATAATGAACTATCAAGAAGGTTGTATTTCGAATTATTCAAACCATTGGTGCACGAAAGAGAAATCCGAAGAGCGGTAGTATTAATGGGACCACGTCGAGTAGGAAAAACAGTAATGCTGTATCATACAGTTCAAGACTTAATTGATAATAATTATGATCCAAAAAAAATTATTTTTTTGACTATCGAAAACCCAATTTATAACAATATTAGCCTTGAGCAACTTTTTATTTTAGGAAAAGAAGCTACTGGTTTAACAGATAAAGAGGGTTGGACAATTATTTTTGATGAAATTCAATACTGTAAGAATTGGGAAGTACATCTCAAATCTTTAGTTGATAGTTATCGTAAAGATAAATTTGTAGTATCTGGTTCGGCAGCAGCAGCGTTAAAATTTGCCAGTAATGAGAGTGGTGCAGGTAGGTTCACAGATTTTTTATTGCCTCCACTAACATTTAATGAATATATACATTTAAAAAAACTAGATAGAATAATAATACCTACTCAAAAACAATGGCAGGATTCTACGATCGAATTTTTTACTGCTTCTCATATTGAAGAACTCAATAAACATTTTATAGATTATATAAATTTTGGAGGATATCCAGAAGTAATATTTTCACAAAGAATGCAAGAAAATCCTGGTAGATATATTAGACAAGATATAGTCGATAAAGTTTTATTAAGAGATTTGCCTAGCCTATATGGGATAAGTGATACTAGAGAATTAAATTCCTTATTTACAACGATAGCTTATAATACGGGAAATGAGTTTTCATTAGAAACATTAAGTATTCAATCGCAAGTACCTAAAAATACTTTAAAAAAATATATAGAATATTTAGAAGCAGCCTTTTTAATCAAGCAAGTTAAAAGAATAGACCAATCAGGTAAAAAGTTTAAACGGGATAATTTCTTTAAAATTTATTTAACCAATCCATCTTTGAGAAGTGCTTTGTTTTCTCCGATAACATATAATGATGAGCTCATTGGTAATTTGGTAGAAACAGCAATATTTGCTCAATGGATGCACAGAGAGTGGTTTACTCCTTGGTATGCTCGTTGGAATAATGGAGAAGTAGATATGGTTGCTTTAAGTGATTCAAGTTTAAAACCTATTTGGGCACTTGAAATAAAATGGAGTAATCGTTATTTTGATAAGCCAAGTGACCTTAAAAGTCTGTATAAATTTTAGGTGAAGAAAATAAATTAGATTTTCCAATTGTTACGACCATTGACAAAGAAGGTGATATAGAACACAATGGTTTAAATATAAAATATTTTCCTGCTTCATCGTATGCATATACGATAGGGAAAAATACTTTGGAAAAAAAGAAAAATAGATAAAGGATCCTGCTTTCAAAGTTATAAACATAAAAATGGAAAAAAGAACACTAGTTTTTGGCGACATACACGGAGGACTTCGTGCCTTGGAACAATTGATAGAAAAGGTAGGTATCACTCCAACTGATAAATTAATTTTTCTTGGTGATTACGTCGATGGATGGAGTGAATCTGCACAAACAGTAGAATATCTTATCCAATTAAGTGAAAAATACCATTGCGTTTTTATACAAGGAAATCACGATTTGTGGTGCGGACGTTGGTTAAACTTGGGAGTATCAAACCCTGTTTGGGAAGAACACGGTGGGAAAGCAACCATTCAGAGTTATATCCAGTCAGGTTTACTAGCTTCAGCCGAGCATAAAACTTTTTATCAGAATCTCCAAGAATACCACATCGACGAGGATAACCGACTTTACATTCACGCGGGTTTTACTTCTATGCACGGAGTAGAAAAAGAAGAAAATCGATTGGATTTTTGCTTTGATAGAACCCTGTGGGAAATGGCTTTGACAATGGACAAACGAATCAAAAAAGATTCCAAATTATTTCCAAAACGATTATTACATTACCACGAAATCTTTATTGGACATACACCTACCTTGAATTATGATGTTGATGTTCCTATGCAAGGTTGCAACGTTTGGAATATCGACACCGGAGCAGGTTTTTCAGGGAAACTAACCTGTATGGATGTCGATACTAAAGAGTTTTGGCAAAGTGATATTGTATGGGAATTATATCCAAATGAGAGAGGGAGGAATTAAATATCCCTTAGTGTAACTTTGTGAAAAACTTAGTGTACTTTGTGTAACAATTTTTGAGTTACACAATCCCGATAGCTATCGGGGCACAAAGTACAAGCACAAAGTTTATAGAAGTTTTTAATTTTATAAAAGAATATATGAATCCATTATTATTAACCGACGGCTACAAAGTAGACCACCGTCGTCAGTACCCAAACAACACCACTTTAGTATATTCCAACTGGACGCCTCGTAAATCCAGAATAGAAGGGGTAAACGAAGTCGTATTTTTCGGCTTACAGTATTTCATTAAAAAATACATTATCGAAGATTTTCAAACCAATTTCTTCAACCAACCTAAAGAAACTGTAGTGTCGCGTTACGCCCGACGTATCAATAACTACTTAGGCGAAAACCAAGTCGGTACAAAACACATTGAAGACCTACACGATTTAGGTTATATCCCAATGGTTTTCAAAGCCCTACCTGAAGGGGTGAGTGTGCCTGTTCGTGTACCAATGTTCACGATGTACAACACCAAATCCGAATTCTTTTGGTTGACCAATTATTTCGAAACCCTATTATCTGCCGTGGTTTGGTTGCCTTGTACCTCTGCAACTATAGCTAAACAATACAGAAAAGTATTGGGTGCTTATGCTCAAGAAACTTCTTCCATCCCTGAATTTGTCGATTGGCAAGGACACGATTTCTCGATGAGAGGAATGGGCGGAATAGAATCGGCGGTGATTTCAGGAATGGGACACTTGTTAAGTTTTACAGGAACTGATACCATACCAGCGATTGATGCTTTGGAAACTTATTATAATGCCAACTCCGATGCTGAATTAGTGGGAGGATCCGTAGCTGCAACAGAACATTCGGTAATGTGTATGGGAACCACCGAAGGCGAGTTTGAAACCTTCCAACGTTTAATCTGTGAAATCTATCCTAAAGGAATTGTATCTATCGTTTCAGATACTTGGGATTTATGGAAAGTACTAACTGATTATATGCCTCGACTAAAAGAAACGATATTGGCAAGAGAAGGTAAAGTAGTGATTCGACCTGATAGTGGAAATCCAGTACTTATTTTATGTGGTAACCCTGATGGAAAAACCGAACAAGAACGCAAAGGAGTAGTAGAATTACTTTGGGATGTTTTCGGTGGAACGACTAACGCCAAAGGGTATAAAGAATTAGCACCACAAATTGGAGCCATATATGGCGATAGTATCACGGTTGAAAGAGCTACTCAAATTTGTGAAAAGCTAAAAGAAAAAGGATTTGCATCGACTAATGTCGTGTTAGGAATTGGCTCTTATACCTATCAATATAATACCCGCGACACCTTTGGTTTTGCGATGAAAGCAACTTATGGTGAAGTCAATGGCGAAGGACGCGAAATTTTCAAAGATCCAATAACAGATGACGGTACCAAAAAATCAGCCAAAGGATTAATGAAAGTGGTTTTGGAAAACGGAATATATCAATTAATAGATCAAGTTTCTTGGGAAGAAGAACAACAAGGCGAATTAAAAGAAGTTTTCCGTGATGGGAAATTGATTGTTGATGATTCATTGTCCGAAATTCGAAATCGAATTAAAAAATAAGTTTTTAACCACAGATGCAAATGGTATTCAATTAGTAATAATTAATCGTTTATTTGTCACTTCGATAAAAGGAGAAGTCACATCACGAATATTATGCGAATTACTTTGTCAATCTAAGATTGTTTTCAAATAAGGTGAAATAAAGTTATACAATTTGAATATTGAATATCTGTGCATCTGTGGGTTCATTATTTAAAAATAAAATTAATGGAAGGAATCTTATATGTTGAAAATTTCATTTCGCAACCCCAAAATCTATTTCATAACTTAGAAGGAATTAAGTGGGACGAGAGAATGGCAAATTAAATTGATAGAACAAAGTTCATAAAATCTACGTGTTTTTTATTAAGCTCAATTAAAGCTTTTTTATTGTCATCTTCATCAGATAAACCTGTTCCAATAGAAAAATGAGTTATATAATTTTTAACTTTTTCATTATTGTTTAACAATAAAGTTAGAAACTTTTTTGTGTTATCTTCTTCTTTTTGTTTTCTAATATTTGACAAGGCTTCATCATAAGCTTTATGCATTTCAGTAAGGTAGTTGGTTAATTCAGTTGACATAGTTAAAAAAGTAAATTTTAATGTAAATTTAAAAAGTTTTATTTATTGAGAATAGTTTTTTAAAAAAATCCTTGATTTATATGAGTCAAGAAATTCAAAACCACTGGCACCACGCTATCCCAAAAGGAAACACCGAAGAAGGTAGAATGAGTTTAACATTTAGGAAGATTAAATAAAATGGAAATAGACAGAGGAAAAGTCCAAAGAATTATTGATAAACAAATTGGTTTAAATCTTATTTAATTAGTATATTTGAATTTATAAATCAATTTCAATGCAAAAGATTTCATTTTTATTTTTTTAGGATGCACTTTGTTTTCACTCAAACTAGTTGACACAATTCAATAATGAATATAGTAACAATGAAAGAATGAGCCAAATAAACCAAATGGATCTAGACCTACACGAAGCACTCTAAAACTGCATTCTAATAAAGAAATAGCTAGCAGAGTAATGGAAAATCTTAAAAACAGATAATGAATTTGGATACTTTGCAAGGGATTGCTATTAAAAACATTTTGATCCAAAGTCTAAATGCACAAGGCGTAATTCTAAAATAAGACGGTTCTAACGAAAGTAAAAGCGAGGATATTAAAGTGATCTCTTAAAATACCGACCAAAAAATACTAGAGTTATTAAATTCAGATCAAAAATATATTTACAAAAAAATAATTGCAAGAGGATTCAAAAAGAAATAAAAGAAGCCAAACTTGCTATAACAACTAATCAATTTACAAATGTACAAACAACTTTTACTTAGTATTACTTTGGGTTTACTTATAAGTTCATGTGGAACTAATCCTTATAAAGAAAGTAATAAAATATACGCGAAACAACTAAAAGTTTTACAGCGAAAAATAGCCGAAAAAGAAGCTATTACTCTACAAAAAGTAGAGACTAGCACCACTTCTTTGGACACGCTTTATACGAAACAAATTAAAACCTTAAAGGATTCTATCTCTAAATTTAATCCAACTACATTAGAAAATATAACTACAGAATGGATTGGAACAGTAAACTTTAATCTAAGGAAACCAAATTTTGTAATTATACATCATACCGCACAAGATTCTTTAAGACAAACATTAAAAACCTTCACATTAGCCAGTACAAATGTTAGTGCACATTATGTAATAGCAAAAGATGGAAAGGTAGTACAAATGCTAAATGATTACTTAAGAGCATGGCATGCAGGCAGCGGAGTTTGGGGAAGAAATAGCGACATTAACTCTGCTTCTATTGGGATTGAACTTGACAACAATGGACTTAAACCCTTTTCAGTACAACAGATCAATAGCTTATTAGCTCTATTAACAAAATTGAAGAAAGACTATAATATTCCTACACAAAATTTCATAGGTCATTCTGATATTGCTCCAACTAGAAAAGTAGATCCTAGTGCTTTATTTCCTTGGCAATTATTAGCTGAAAAAGGTTTCGGAATCTGGCCAGATGCACCATTAGAAACTGCACCCGCAGATTTTAATCCCGAAATGGCTTTACGAATAATTGGATATGATACTAAAAATTTGAGTGCCGCAATCAAAGCGTTTAAATTGCATTATATCAAAACAGAAATTGACTCGGTTATAGATCAAAAAACATTAAATACTATCTATGCAATCTTTAAAAAACAGTAACAGTGTTATCTAAATAAAAAAGGAGACTGTCCAAAAAGTAATAAATCAACATTATGCGATTTCTGCCTTTAGTGGAAAGATTGCAAACTTTTTAGACAGCCTCTTTTTTATTATTACTTAATTTATTTCCTATAGAACAAATTATGGTCAATATATTCCCAAACTTTGTTAAGCAACATAGGGATTACATTTTTTTTATTTTTAATACTTTCACGGATAAATGTTGAGGATATTTCAATGACAGGCGCATCTACTCGGTGAATTTTAGGGTGAGCCACAAATTGACTATCTAGTATTTCCGAGTTTAATCTTGGATAGACATAAATATTATGATTTTCTAAAATATATTCGTAGTTTTTCCATTTATGTAGTGAATTTAAATTATCCTCACCCATAATCAAGGCAAACTCATGCTGTGGATATTTTTCCTGTAAATGTGCCAACGTATTGACGGTATAATTTGGTTGAGGCAATTTGAACTCAACATCAGAAGGCTTGATTTTTGGGTAATCTTCTGTAGCTAAATGAACCATCTGCAAGCGATGATAATCATCTAACAACGAACTCTTCTGCTTGTGCGGATTGTGCGGGGTAACCACCATCCAAATTTGTTCCAAATCAGAATGTTCCGCCATGTGACTCGCAATAATTAAATGCCCAATATGGATGGGATTGAATGTACCGAAATATAGTCCTATTTTCATTTTTTATAGTTAAAAGTGATTAGTAAAGAGTAATTAGTTTTTGAGAGTTTTATAAAAAGCATTAATCATTTTTGACTCTTCTTCAATTAACAATAAAATTTCATTGTACAAATCTATATCTGTAATGAACATAAGTTCTTTAGCGATAATAAGCTGTGTTTCTAACTCATTTAAAGAGCCTCTTGAAATATCAATAAAATGGCTAAAAGATTTATCCGTATTCCTCCCATAACCTTCTGCTATATTTGAAGGTATAGATACTGCTGCTCTTTTAATCTGATTAGTTAGAGAGTATAATTCTTCAGGTGGAAAAAATCTAGTCAATTGGTACACTTTTACAACCAATGTAATTCCCTTTTGCCAAATCAATAAATCTTTATAAGAATTAATACTACCCATAAAGCTATTAATTACTCATTACTTTTTACTAATCACTATTTGGATACAAACCCCTTCACCAATTCATAAGCCTCTTGTTTGGCCACATCTAAATCATAATTTTTGATGATGGTGTCAAACTGAGGAGCGGTAGCTAATTCTACGTGAGCTTTAGCAATACGCATATTGATTTTATCTTCGCTTTCTGTCGAACGTTCTTTTAAACGACGTTTCAATTCGTCCACACTAGGTGGCTTTACGAAAACGGCTAGAGTTTGTTCTGGGAATTTCTTTTTGATACGCAAACCACCGGCAACATCAATATCAAAAATCACATTTTTGCCCATCGCCCAAATGCGTTCTACTTCTTTTTCAGCGTACCATAAAAATTATCTCGGTATACTTCTTCCCACTCGACAAAGTCTTCTGCTTTAATATGTTTTTTAAAATCTTCGATCGACATGAAGTAATAGTCTTTTCCATTTACTTCCTGTCCTCTAGGTTCACGAGTTGCAGCCGAGATTGAAAATTCTAAATTCAATTCGTCAATACCTAATAAGTGTCTTACTATAGTGGTTTTTCCAGAACCTGATGGTGCTGAGAATACGATTAATTTTCCTTCTTTGTTCATTTCAATAAAGTAAAAAGTGATTAGTAATTAGTGATAAGTTGCATTTTTTATTTGAATGATTTTGAAAAAGAATTTATCATTTTTGATTCTTCTGTTATTAAACACATAATTTCATGATACAAGTCCCAATTAGTTAGAAAACCTAATTCTTTAGTAATATCCTATAAAATGGCTAAAAGATTTGTCGGTATTTCTACCATATCCTTCACTTATATTTGAAGGAATAGAAATTACGGCTCTTTTCAACTGGCTTGTCAAAGCATATAACTCTTCTTGTGGAAATGTTTCTAACAATTGATACACTTTAACGACTAAAATAATACCTTTTGCCAAATCAATAAATCTTTATAAGAATTAATGGTATTCATAAATTGACTTTTTACTTGGTCACTCTTTACTAATTATTAATTTTATAAAACATTCAATACTTGTTCTTTTATTTTCTCCAATTCATCTTTCATCATCACAACCAATTTCTGCATTTCAGAATGATTAGATTTTGAGCCCATAGTATTAATTTCACGTCCCATTTCTTGAGTAATAAATCCTAACTTACGACCATTAGCCTCGGTTCCGTTCAGCGTTTCTAAAAAATAATTTAAATGATTTCCTAAACGTACTTTTTCTTCCGTTATATCATATTTTTCTAAATAAAATATCAATTCTTGCTCAAAACGATTTTCATCTGTGCTTACCTGAAGTTCATCCAAAGCAGTACGTAATCTCGTCTTTACAGTCTCTATACGTTCTGCATCATAAGCTACAGCACTATCCATTAGTTGACGAATATTTCCTATTCTCGTTTTGAATTCATTTTCAAGAGCGAGTCCTTCATCTTTTCTAAATTGATTAATATTTATCAATGCTTCGTTTACTGTTTTTTGAATTTCAGCCCATTCTGTTTCATCTATTTCTTCCCTTTCTGTTTTTAAAGCATCTGGCATACGTACAGCCATTTTCATTAATTCAGTAGGATCAGCATCAACAAGTATTTCCTTCATTTGTGCAATGTAAGCCTTTATGATGGGAATATTTATTTTGGAAGTGGTTTCTTCTCCTGTTGTTTCTAAGTATAATGAAAAATCAACTTTACCTCTTTCTAAACTTTGAGAAATTTGATTACGTAAGCCTAGTTCCATTTCACGATAAATAGAAGACATACGAACATTTAGGTCTAAACCTTTACTATTTAAGGATTTTATTTCAACGGTAATTTTTTTGGTAGGCAATTGTAATGTTGCCTTTCCAAAACCTGTCATTGATAGTATCATTCTTTTTTATTTGATGCCAAAGATAACTATTTTTAGTCGTAGTTATGGTTTCCTAGTATAGTTTTCAGGCTTAATTTTTAAGTGATAAAAATCATTTTTTTAGACAGATAAACAACCTAATTTAGTGTAGAATAAGATCAATAAGTTGGGTATTATATCACTATTTAATTTATAATTAAAAGGTCTTATAAAAATAAACGATTCTTACTATAAACTTTAAAAAACATTTTATGAGAAAAACAGTATTTTTAATTCCTCTAATTTTGGTAGCCTGTAAAAAGGAAAATCAAGAAAATTTTTCCAAACCAGCTGAAGATGGTCGTAATAAGAGTGAGTTATTAATCAAATCTTCTAACTATTTCAAATCTATTTCTACAGTAGCAGAAGAAAATATTTCTGAGGAAAAAGTTGATTTAGGAAAAAGGTTGTATTTTGATTCTTCTCTTTCTAAAAATGGAACTATTAGTTGTAATTCTTGTCATAATTTAGAAAATTATGGAGTTGATAATAAAGCGTTATCTTTGGGTGATACTAAAAAATTGGGTGGTAGAAATTCTCCTTCTTCTATTTATGCTTCATTACATTCGATGCAATTTTGGGACGGAAGGGCTAAGGACGTGGAAGAGCAAGCGGGTGGTCCTTTGTTGAATCCTGTAGAACATAGCCTTCCTAGCAAAGCCTTTTTAGAAGAAAAATTACGTAAAAATCCTGAATATGTAACTTTATTTAAGAACGTTTATCCAAATGAAAAAGAGCCTATTACTTTTTCAAATATTACCAATGCAATTGGCTCTTTTGAAAGAAAATTACATCCAAAAAGTAGGTTTGATTCATATTTAGATGGAGATGAAAATGCGTTATCTGATAATGAAAAAGAAGGTTTAAAATCTTTTATAGATAATAACTGTGTAATGTGTCATAGCGGAGTTGCTTTAGGCGGACAAATGATACAAAAATTTGGGATTTATGGAAGCTATACAAACCTAACTCATAGCAAGAAGGTTGACAAGGGAGTTTTTGAAAGAACTCAGAAAAAAGGAGATGAATTCATGTTTAAAGTACCTAGTTTAAGAAATGCTGAAAAAACTTTTCCTTACTTTCATGATGGCTCAGTTACCTCATTATCTGGAAGCTATCAAGATCATGGGTAAAGCACAATTAAATAAAGATTTACCAGAAAAAGATGTTAATAATATTGAAGCTTTTTTAAAAACGCTTACAGCAGATGTAGAATCAAAATACAAAAAATCATAAATAATCAAGTTGTCAGAAAATTTACTTTTTTCTAAAAAAGCATTATTTTAGTTTTCTGACAACTTTTTTTATGTGTTACAAGGTATACTCCCAAAAAAATCAAAATAGCGGATCCTACTTTTATCCAATTCAATTCATCTTTTCCTAATCCAACAGCAAAAATTGAAGCAAAAAACGGTTGTAAGTAAATAAAAACAGCCACAGTAGTTGGTTTTAACTCGCGCATTGACAGTAAATTTAAAAGATAGGTTAAAAAAGTTGAAAACACGACTACAAAACCTATTTTTAAAAATGCAATAGTCGGAACATTCGACCATTCTACAGCTTGAAATTCACCCCATCCAAACGGTATAACCATCAAAAAACCAAATAAATAAATCCATTTCACAAAGGAAAAGGCATTATACTTGTCCATTAATTTTTTAACAATAATGAGATAAAAACCATAAGAAATAGCATTAACAAATACTAAAAAATTCCCTAAAGTAGCATTAGAGGCGTTTTTTAAAGATTTTCCATATAATATAAGCGTTATAGTACCTGCCAAACCTAAAAGAATTCCCAATATTTTTTGATTTTTCATTCGTTCTTTCATAATAATTGCTGAAAGAATTAATACAATTATAGGGGTAGTCACCATTAAAACAGCTCCCATGATAGGTGATGTATAACTCAATCCTTTAAAAAAGGTCAACATATTAAAAGCTACTCCAAAAAAAGAGGCTGCTATAATTCTTGGGAAGTCTTTTTTGTCAATTTTTTCTGTCTTTACAAATAACGTTGTTAACCAAAACAATAACATTGCTCCCCCAACACGTAAAAAGATAAAACCAAAAGCGTCAATATATTTCGGCATTACATCTTTAGCAATAGTAAAAGTCACACCATAAATGATAGCTACACACCAAGCAGCAACTAACGCCCAAGTTCTTTTATTCATTGTTTAAAAAGTTTACAACCTCGGTTACTACTTTAGCGTTATTTCCTATAAATATTTTGCCATCAACTAAAATCACAGGACGCGATAAAAAAGTATAGTGTTCTAGAATGTATCTTTTATAATCTGTTTCTGTTAAAACTTCATTTTTTAATCCCATTTCTTTATATAAAGTAGCTCTTTTACTAAATAAAATTTCATAATTACCTGCTAATCCCTTCATTTCATCAACTTGTTGAACTGTTAACGGTTCTGTTTTTATATCTTGTAAAATAAAAGTATCTAATTGTGGCAATGATTTAAGGATACGTTGACACGTACTACAGGTTTTAAGATAATATATTTTTCTCATAAAAATCTTTTTTGCAAAATTAAGGAAGTAAATTTTAAAGTCGTCTTATACTTTTTAAAAATATCGTCTGTAGAATAATCTTTTCTAGAAACTTGTTTTTTTAAAACTTCTCAAAAGAATTATTTTATAAATTTGATTATCAAAATTATATGCCACGTGGAAAATATATCGAATATTGCTCTTTTTGCCTTGCAATTTGTAAATCAAACTCATAGGAGTGTTTTTTTAACAGGAAAAGCAGGTACTGGAAAAACTACTCTACTAAAGGAAATTATTGCTACCTCTCATAAAAACACTGCAATAGTTGCTCCTACTGGAATTGCTGCTCTTAATGCAGGAGGAGTTACCATTCATTCCCTATTTCAGCTTCCTTTTTCGGGATTTATTCCTGATTATGTTTCTGGTCATTTACAAAATGAATCTATCCGTTTAGAAAACAAAACAAGTTTAGATAAATTATTTAAGATGAGTGCTTCTAAAAAACAAGTACTTCGCAGTCTTGAATTATTAATTGTAGATGAAGTTTCTATGCTACGTCCTGACGTATTAGACGCAATGAATTTTATATTACAAAAGGTGCGCAGATCTGGTCAAGCATTTGGTGGTGTACAATTGCTCTTTATTGGTGATTTATGGCAGTTACCTCCCGTAATAAAACAAGAAGAATGGCATTTTTTACAAAAGTATTATCAAGGTTCGTATTTCTTTTATTCAAAAGTTTTGCAAGATGAACCTCCTTTATATTTAGAATTAGATAAAATTTATAGACAAACAGATCATTTATTTATTGATATACTCAATAATTTAAGAAATAATACCATTACTCCACAAGATCTATTGATATTAAACAAGTATGTCCAACCCAATTTTGATATAAAAAAGGATAAAGGCACTATAGTAATTACAACGCATAATGTCAAAGCAGATCGTATAAACAAAGAGGCTTTGGAGGCTTTGAGATCAGATAGTATTTTTACAAACCCCAAATTATAGGCGACTTTCCCGAAAAAATGTATCCTTTAGATTCTATTTTAGAGTTAAAAGTAGGAGCTCAAGTAATGTTTATAAAAAATGATGTTTCAATCGAGAAACGTTATTATAATGGAAAAATAGGAATCGTCAAATCTCTTTCAAAAGAAGAAATTTTGATAACATTTCCTGAAGAAAATAAAACCATAGAAGTTGATTTATACACTTGGGAGAATATTCGATATGAATTAAACAGTAATACACAAGAAGTTGAAGAAAAAACAGAAGGAACTTTTAGCCAATATCCATTAAAATTAGCTTGGGCCATTACGGTACATAAAAGTCAAGGATTAACTTTTAAAAAAGCAGTATTAGATGTATCATCTGTATTTGCTCCAGGTCAAGCTTATGTAGCTCTTTCTAGATTAGAAAGTTTAGAGGGATTAACACTTCTAAGACCTATTGAATTACATGGAATTCCTTCCGATCAAGCCGTAATTAATTACGCTCAACATAAGGCTAATATGGCTATTTTATCCAATACATTAAATTTAGAAACTAAAAATTATTTACTTACAGAAGTTATAAAAGCTTTTAATTGTCATGATATAACACAATTATGGCGTAATTTTTTATTTTCATTCAAAGAAGAATTACCTAATTCCCCTAAATTAAAATACAAATCTTGGGCAGAAAAAGTACTAAAAGATTTATCAGAACTAACTGAAACTTCTAAAAAATTTATTTCTCAATTACAAAAAATAGGAAATCAACCAACCGTAGATATTGCTTATTTAAACGAACGGAGTGAAGCAGGGTATCTATATTTTTTAAATAAATATGATATACAGTATAGTGAATTGTTATTAAAAATAGTAGAAATAAAACAACTAAAAAAGATAAAAACATTTATAGACGAATTATTACTTTTAGAAGAAGCACTCTTAAAAACCATTTTAAGGTTAAAAAAAATGCGCTTACTACTTAAAAATACACAAGAAGGGATTCCTCTTTCTAAAAAAAAGTATGCAATCAGATGATATATTGTATTACAAAATCAATAAAGTGGCACAACTTTCAGAACAATTCAAACAAATTACAGGTCTTATTGATCAAGAATATACTCCTAATCTTTCTAGCAGTTCTAAAACTAAAAAGAAAGACAACAATGAAATAAAACAAAACACAATAGAAATAACACTTAATTTATGGAAACAGACTAAATCTATTCACGAAATTGCCAAAGAGCGAAAACTTACAAATCAAACCATTTATAACCATTTTTCTAAATTAATTTTAGAAGGGCAAGTTCAATTATCTGATTTACTTCCATTGGAAAAAATAAAAGAACTCGAAATTGCTTTTGAAGGATACCAAGATGAAAGTTTAGGTTTATTAAAAGAACAATTTGGAGAACAATTTACATGGGATGAATTAAGATTATATATAGCAGCTATAAAAAAGAATAAAAATAATTTAACAACGTCATAATTTCTTCAGAGGTATTATAGGAATGTAAACAAAAACGCAAACGTTCTTGTCCTTCAGGCACCGTGGGAGATAAAATAGGTTTTACATCAAACCCTACTTGTTGTAATTGAGTAGCTAACCATTTCACTCTATCATTTCCTTGTACTATAGCACACTGTATAGCTGATTTACTATAAACGAATAAAGGTTTTATTCCTAACATTTGTTTTTGCTGATTAAAGCAAATGATATTTGCTTTTAAATTCCCTAGATCTTCTGAATGATCGGTTAACATTTTATATGCTGTATAAATAGTAGACAGAGTATGTGGTGTAAGTCCTGTGGTGTAGATAAAGCTTCTAGTAAAGTTAATCATATAATCTTTTAACTTTTGAGAGCCTAAAACAGCTGCACCATGGCATCCTAATCCTTTTCCAAAAGTTATAATACGAGCAAAGATCTTATCTTGCACTCCTAATAATTGAATTAATCCCTCACCACGATCTCCAAAAACCCCCAAAGCATGTGCTTCATCTACTACTAAAAAACAATTATATTTTTCAATCAAAGTAGTCAATTCTTCTAAATTAGGCGAATCACCATCCATAGAATAAACAGACTCTATAACAATATAAATATCTGCTGTTTCTATTTGATTTTTTTGAATGAATCGTTCTAATTCTTCTAGATCATTGTGTTGAAATTTATAGGATTTAGCGTTGCTTAATCTAATTCCATCTCGAATAGAAGCATGACATAATTCATCATATAAAATTACATCTCCCCTTTGCGGAACACTTTCAAAAAAACCAACATTAGCATCATAACCCGAATTAAATATTAGAGCGGATTCTGCATTATGAAATTGAGCAATAAGGTTTTCTGTTTCTGTATAAAGTAAATGATTTCCTGTTAACAAACGGGATCCTGTTGCACCATTTATTTTAATTTTTTTTTCAAGTAGTAACTCATGTGCTTTATCAAAAAGGATTTCTGATTTTGAAAAACCTAAATAATCATTTGAAGAAAAATCAATTAAAGACGACTGAGCATTAAGTGTTCTCAAAGCATTAATTTCTTTACGATGGGTGAGCTTATGTCCCAACTTATTAGGAAATTTAACCATAACTAAAATTCAACTCCTAAACGCTTCACATTTTTAAGATTATCAACATCTATAAAAAGAAACCCATTACTATCTTTTATTTTAAACTTATAATCTGCAAAATAAATTTTTTTTATCTGCTCATGCTTTGCCTCTATTTCTTCAAACAAAGTTCCGATAGTAATATTATTAATTTTCCATTTTTATTGGTAATTGTAACATTTTTAAACTGATTATCTTGCATAATCATCGTCAATCCATCGTATGTGAAATTAAAAACAGGAGGCTCATTTTTTTCTTGAATTTCTTTATCTAAAGTAATCGCTTTACCTAAAATAGCTTCTACTTTATCAGGATCTATTTTTGTACAGATATTAATTTTCTTACCTGTTTTAACATTTGTTAGCTGCAATACACAAGCAGATTGGGCAATTATACTATTTATCATTAAGAATAAAAAAGTAAAAAGAAAGTATATTTTTTTCATCAATAAAAAAATTATTTACAAAATAAACGGATCTAAATTATAACGAGCTTAAATCATTATAAAAAACTAAAATAACAAAAAAAAGCCAAACAGTGATGCTTGGCTTCTTTCTATTTTTATTATCGTTTTAGTCAGCTAAAACAATAATTTTATTATCATTCATTTCAATAGTCCCTGAATTGATAGGCAACCAAAATGTTTGTTCATTAATTTTACTAAATTTATCTTGAAATTCTTTAGCAATTTTAATATTTGAACCTACAATTTTCACATTACCTTTTGCTAATAATGACACTATGGGAGCGTGATTATTTAACATTTGGAACTCGCCATTAATTCCAGGAACTGTTACTGATGTAACTTCTCCTTTGAATAATGTAGCTTCTGGTGATACTATTTCTACAATCATCTTTTTAAATTTTGAATTTTAAATTTTGAATTTTAAATTAATTTATAATTCAACATTCAGCATTTAAAATACGTGATTATGCTTCAGCTAACATTTTTTGACCTGCTTCAATCACATCTTCGATGGTACCTTTTAAGTTGAAAGCAGCTTCTGGCAAGTGATCTAACTCACCATCAATAATCATGTTAAATCCTTTAATTGTATCTTTAATATCTACTAAAACACCAGGAATACCTGTAAATTGCTCTGCTACGTGGAACGGTTGCGATAAGAAACGTTGCACACGACGCGCTCTTGATACAGCTAATTTATCTTCTTCAGATAGTTCTTCCATACCTAAGATAGCAATAATATCTTGTAATTGTTTATATTTTTGTAGAATTTCTTTTACTCTTTGAGCACAGTTATAATGATCCGCTCCTAAGATTTCTGGAGTTAAGATACGAGAAGTAGAATCTAATGGATCTACCGCTGGATAAATACCTAACTCAGCAATTTTACGAGACAATACTGTAGTAGCATCTAAGTGTGCGAAAGTTGTAGCTGGCGCTGGGTCAGTTAAGTCATCCGCAGGTACATATACCGCTTGTACAGATGTAATTGATCCTTTTTTAGTTGATGTAATACGCTCTTGCATTGCACCCATTTCTGTTGCTAATGTAGGCTGATAACCTACCGCAGATGGCATACGCCCTAATAACGCTGATACTTCAGATCCTGCTTGTGTAAAACGGAAAATGTTATCTACGAAGAAAAGTACATCTTTTCCTTGATCTGAACCAGCTCCATCACGGAAATACTCAGCAATAGATAAACCTGACAATGCCACACGTGCACGTGCTCCAGGTGGTTCATTCATCTGACCGAATACGAAAGTTGCTTTAGAATCTCTCATTCCTGTCTTATCAACTTTAGTTAGATCCCATCCTCCATTTTCCATAGAGTGCATGAAATCATCACCATATTTGATAATACCTGACTCTAACATCTCACGTAATAAGTCATTTCCTTCACGTGTTCTTTCACCTACTCCTGCGAATACAGAAAGACCACCGTGACCTTTAGCGATATTGTTAATCAACTCTTGGATTAATACTGTTTTACCTACACCAGCACCACCGAATAATCCAATTTTCCCTCCTTTTGCGTAAGGCTCAATCAAATCAATTACTTTGATACCTGTGAATAAAACTTCAGAAGAAGTTGATAAATCTTCGAATCTAGGAGCTTGTCTGTGGATTGGTAATCCGTTAGCACCCTCTTTTGGTAAATCACCTAAACCATCAATAGCGTCACCTACAACGTTGAACAAACGACCGTAAATATCACCACCGATAGGCATTTGAATAGGAGCACCTGTAGCTACAACATCAACACCACGGCTTAAACCGTCAGTAGAGTCCATAGAGATAGTACGCACTGTATTTTCTCCAATGTGTGATTGTACTTCAAGTACTAACTTAGTACCATCTTGGTTAGTGATTTCTAATGAATCGTAAATTTTCGGAAGTTCAACTTCTGCAGCATTGAAAACCACGTCTACTACGGGACCAATGATTTGCGCAACTTTTCCTATTACCTTAGACATACTTATGTATTTATTAAATAGCTATTTAGTTATAAAAAACGCTGTGTTTTTTCAGATTGCAAAGATAATTTTAATATTGTGAAATCCAATATAAAAATTTTGTTTTTTTTAAAATATAAATTATACCTTTTATAGTACAAAAAACCTCCTAAAAATTTAGGAGGTTTAAATTTGTTTTTTTACAAATTAATTTACATAATTACCCACTGGAATCGCTACTGGAAACAATGCCGGCTTCTTTCCTAAGTCTATCATTCGTATTGTAGATTTATATTGTAAATTTATTGCTTCTATCATTTTATTAGCAATAAACGCATATCCTCTAGGACTTGGATGTACACCATCTAATGAGAAAGCACCTCCTGTTATAAAACTGGCAGTTAAACTATAATTACCAAACTGCACATTTCCTCTTACCAATTGATCCATAACATTTCTTGCATCAAAAAACGCTAAGTTTTTAGTTTTTGCCGTATTTTCTATCACTTGATTATAAGCAGCGGTAGCTCTAGCTATTTTAGATGCTTCATCAATTGTTAAGACAGAAGCATCTTGCAAAGGATACGAAATCCCCCTAATTGCAAAATCACTCGGAACATTTGGTTCTACATTATTTGGAGGAGCAATTATACTACTTGTAGATAACAAAATATAATCTCTTCCTGCTATATTGTTTTTTGCATGACGTGCTCTACCATAAAGATTCCCAAGAAAGGTTGCTGTTTGTAAACCTAAAACAGGAGCTAAATTATCTCTTATGGGACCTGATAAATCAACTAAAGTTTCATCAACAATTAACAAAGGATTTGTCTTTTCAATTGTATTAGGATTATTATCGTCTTCAGAAATCACTTCAAATCTATTAGGTAAATTTAAGGTTTTTGTAACCTGATTTACAACTCCAAACAATTGATTTAAAGATGTTGCTTTATCTTTAGGTAAAGCAGGAATAGGGTTATACGCTAGGGTTGTAAAAAAAGGCAATGTATTTACATCTGGCAAATTAGCAACCACTCCTTTTCTTCCGTTTGCCGTTAAGAGATCAATAGCATTATTAAATACATTTGCAAAAACTGCTGGATCTGTAATATCATTACCCGTATAGGTTGCTGGATTAAGATTTCCTGTTTGATCCACCCCAATTCCTCCAGAAGTAGCATACGTTAGCACATCGTTTCCTCCTATCCATAACGAAAAGAATGTAGGTTGTTGAGACAAGGCATCTGCCAACATAGTGGTTACTAGAGAAGAAGCAAAACGTCTAAAATAAGGATTTCCTTGTGCGCTACCATACCCCGCAAAACCTATATGATAGGATTTAGCTCCTGGTACGGATATATTATTAAATGGTCCTGAAATTACAGCAGTAGCTTCTGTTGTTTGAGTTCCTTGACTTGAAACTAAATTTATAACAGGCTTACTTGTGTCATTTCCCAAAAACCCTCTAAACACTAAACGAGGCGGAAACTGTGTTGGATCAATAGAAAAAGGAGCTCCTCCAAAAAGCAAGCCTCCTGTATTATCAGCCATTAATGGTGATTTAAAAGAACCTCCTCCAGCTGCTGCAAATTGTCTTGCCATTTGTTCTGGATAGGAGTTTAATTGACCAGCAATAAACAGTGACCCATCACTAAAGCCAGCCCCATAAGAATCTCCAATAGCTACATACTTTGAGAAATTAGCTTCTCCTGCTGTTACGGGTACTTCTTTTATTATTTCATCTTCTAAATTCGTTTCACATGCTACTAAGGCATACGACACAAACAAAACCCATTGTATCTTTTTAATCATAATTTTTCGTTTTTCATTAAACATTGTTATGGATTGATTGTCCATGATATATAATATTGTTTTCCTATCATACCTGCTCCAGGTACTTGAATATAGTCTTTACCAAACAAGTTAGTACCTCCAACTTTTATAACCGATTTCAAAACAGGAATAGTTGTATTAATTTGAGCATCGTATACGTAATTTTCAGGAACATACGCATCTATCATTGTTGATTCCCATAAATATTTAGAATTATAACGTGCGTTTACGTTAAAGCCTAAACTTTTCAATATGTTTTCTCCTCCAAAAGAAGCTTTTACACGATGTTTAGGCGTATTAAATCCAGCTTCAAAATCAGGATCTAAACTATCATCGTATCTAAAATCAGAATAATTATAACTTGCACTCAAATTGAATTTACCTATTTTACGACTGGCTCCTACGCCTACTCCTAAGGATGTTACTTGTTTTTTAGAATTTGTATAAACTTGAAATGGTCTAATATCTCCATTTTGCAAAGCTGATATTGCAACTGGCAAGTTCGTTTTTGCATCACCATATAAAGGTGTTACTACATTTGAGTTGCTAATAAAATCATTGTAAATGTTATAGTACGCATTCAAATCAAAAGAAATCTCTTTAAAGATTGAACGATATCCTACTTCAAATGCTTGTACTCTTTCAGGTTTTACAAGGGAGACATCTGCCACCTTTAAATCTGCTGGATTTAATGATTGTTTAAAAGCTCCTACAGAAGCTGCAGTAAATGATCTAGTATAAGCGTCACGTCCTGTTATAGTAACCAAACTACCGTTTGAGTTTAATTTAATAGTTTCCGAATATTTATCTAAGTTATCTGGAGCTGAACCGATTAAGACCAAGGGACCTATATTTAATCCTATATATTGATCTTGTGTTGTTGGATTTCGGAAGCCTGTTTGGTAGGAAACTCTAAAATTATGTTGTTTTTCTTTTCCTCCAGCATAGGATACTGACAATCTAGGAGAAATATTTCCATTAAAGTTTTGCGACTTATCATAACGTATAGATGCTGTAAGCTTTACACGTTCGTCAACAGCTTTTTTTTGAATTTGTGTATACACCCCATATTCATCGTATGTAATAGGTATTCCTTGTTTATCTGTAAAAATAGACCCCTCTGATTCCATCGTATATCTACGAAGAGAACCTCCTATTTGAATTTCTGCGAATTTGATTAAATCTTTTAAATTATAGTTCAAATCTCCATGATGTATTCTGGAACGATCTACTAATTTAGCTCCCTTACTTAAGTCTGCATTTGACAATACTTTTGTTAAGGCTTGATTAAAATCTGCTGTTCCTGGTATTAAACGAGGATTTCCGTTTGGAATAAGTGGAATTTCAAAAGGGGTATTATTATCTGCAAAAGCACGAGCTCTTTTATCCGCTTGATCTGCTGGCAGACCTAATAATGTACTTGACAACACATAGGCAGTTCCATAATCTGTAAACCAAGCTTTATCTGATTTTGCTTCTCTATTTACATTCCAAGCTGCAAAACCCAAATTGTATGAATCACCTGCATTTTCTCCTGATCTATAAACACGAATGAAGAAGTTATCTCCTTTTACTTCAAATTTAATTTGATCCATAAAGAAATTTTTTAGAGCATAACGATTTGCTCCTTGATATAGCGTATTTCCGATTCCTACCTTATATTGTGCTATTAATTCAATATTTTTAGCAAATTCAGAATCTGTATTTACCCAAGGTCTTAAATGAATTGACGCATCAAATTTAGCACTGTTAATTTTACCATCTGATAATTCTCTCTCTGCATATCCTGTACGGCTTACTTGTCCGACATTAGGAATAAATGTACTCACTTCGTCTCCATAAGTATTTAATCCGTCATAATTTCTATTTTTTTCATGCCCTATTCCTCCTGGTGTCAAACTACGTCTATCATCTGCCATCCACTCTGTTGCTTTCATATAAGAAAAGTTGACTTTAGCGGCAAAGTGATCTGTAAACTTTTTAGCGGCTCTGATACCTAAATCAAAATAATTATTTGTACCTGCTACATCTTGTGTTGTTTGACCATATTTAAAATAAGTAGAAAGACCTTCTTTAGTAAAAGGACTACGACTATTCATAAACATAATCCCGTTAAATGCGTTTGCTCCATAGAGTGCTGACGAAGCTCCTGGCAAAACCTCTACACTTGCCACATCTAAATCAGAAATACCAAGAAGGTTACCTACTGCAAAATTCAGTGCTGGTGATGCGTTATCCATACCATCTACTAACTGCATAAAACGGGTATTTCCGATAGTAGCAAAACCACGTGTATTAACGGATTTAAAATTAAAACTAGAAGTATTAAAATGAACATCTTTTAAATTCTCTAATCCTTCATAAAAAGAAGCGGCGGCTGTATTTTTCACTTCTTTTAACCCCATTCGTTCAATAGTTACTGGGGATTCTAAAATTCTCTCTGGAGCACGTGACGCTGAAACGACTATTTCATTTAAAGAGGTCGATTGTTCAACTAGAACAAATTTTATTTTTTGTTCTTTTGAATTAATAGTTAAGACTTGACTAGAATACCCCATCATAGAGACTTCTAAAGAAAAGGGAAACGGAGCATTTGTTTTTAATGTAAAATTGCCATCAAATCCAGATGATGTCCCCGATGCTGATCCTACGATCTTTACATTTGCACCTGGTATTGGCTGATTTTTATCATCAGTCACACCTCCTGTTATTGTATTTTGCGCAAAAGTGAGCACGCTAAAAAACAATGTTAAAATAGAAAAATAGACTTTCATTCGTTGAAGGTTTTGATTGGTTTATAGTCAGCAAATTACAATATTTTTTTTTGAAAAATTAAACAAAATAACAAAAAAGTATAATTTTTTTATTAACTATTATAAACATTATGAAATCAAAAAAACTTTAAATTTGTAGCCTTTTTTAAGTTTCACAAAGAATGTATAAAAATTAAATATTTCACTTCAAAACTTTAAGTTGCTGGATTTCTTTTTTACATTCTTGATACTTATTGAAAAAAATAGTCTTACTTTTTATTTTTGAACTATCTTTAGCTCCAATTATGGGATAGGAATTATTACCAATAAAAATGTTTTGAATCTAAAAAATCACTTCATTTTTCATTTTCAATTTAACGAAACTACATCTGTAGGAAAAAATTTTGCATCTTTTTCATCTTCATCACAAAGTCTATTACATAACCTAGTTTAAGATTGTTATTTTTACACTTTAAAATTTCGAGTAAATTCTTTTTAAAATAAAATGCTTTATCCTACTGTACTAAAAAAACTAGAGTTTTACTGTTCTTATCAAGAAAGATCTCATAAGGAAATTAGAATCAAATTAAAATCTCTAAAAATAGAGGATGAATTAATAGATGAATATATTGTCTATCTAATTCATCATAATTATTTAAATGAGGAACGTTTTGCATGCGCATTTGCTAGGGGAAAACATAACTATAAAAAATGGGGGAAAATACGTATTAGTAATGAGTTAAAATTACATGGAGTATCTAGCTATATTATTAAAACGGCTCTTAGAGAGATAGAAGAAGATAAATATGTACAAAATTTTAATGAGTTAGCAGAAAAAGAGTGGCATAATACAAAAACAATTGATCTTCAAAGAAAGAAACGAAAAATAAGTGATTTTCTTTTTAGAAAAGGCTATGAATCTCATTTAATTTTTGAAAAAATAGAAGCTTTATGTACTTTAGATTGACAATAAAACGCTTACTGCATTTCCTCCAAATCCTACTGCATTAACTAATACTTTTTTAATAGTTTTAGGCCTATTGGAAATATTTAAATAAGGTATTCCTATAAAATATTGAACTTGCATCATCAAGATTGCCATTTCTATACTTAATAAACCCGAAGTTCCAAAAGTATGTCCTAATTTCCATTTATTAGTTGTGAGTAAGGGCTTATTATTTTTAAAAATTTTTCTATGGCTTTGTATTCTGATGAATCTCCTTTAATGGTTCCTGGTGCGTGCATAACAATAACATCAACGGCATCTAAAGAAGTATCACCTAACGCCATTTTCATTGACTTTTGAAAACACATTGCCTCTTCTTGAATAGATATGTTATGCTGTAGTTCATCTGTTGCAAATCCAACTCCTTCAACATAAGCTAATGCACTAACTGTTTGATTAGCATCTAAACAAATAGAGGTAGCTCCTTCTCCCAATATCATGCTATTTTTAGTTTTTTGTAAATCAAATGCTCGACATGGATACGCTTGATTTTCTTTAGCATAGATTTTTAGTGCATTCATTTGTGCAATCGTAAAATCTGTCAAAGGAGCTTCACTAGCGCCTACTAAAAACTTATCCATCATTCCTGCCTGCAACCAAGCTACCCCATTTAATAAAGAGTGTAGTCCTGTAGAACAGGTTATAGAATGTGAAATAGCCAATCCTTTATTCTTCAAATCATGTGCTACCCAAGAAGATATATTGCCCAAGGTAGTTGTAGGAGAAGTAAGTGTAGGAGTAATACCTGTTTCTAAAAAATCTTTATGATAATATTCAAAAAGTTGAGTTGCTCCTCTTGATGAACCTATATTAATTCCAAAATTATCTTCTTCTTTCCAACCTGCTTGTTTTACAGCGTTACGAGAAGTTAAAATTGCCATTAAAACAGTTTGATCTAATGCTTTATATTTTAAATCGGATTGTCGTAAAACCTCTAGTTCAACTTTACAATCTTTAGGTATTTTAGCTATATATTCTTTTTATTATTAAATTTTTGAGTTGTTATACAGGTAGAATCTAATAAATAGTTACTCCAAATTTGTTTAGGTTGATTTCCTAAAGCTGACATAGAAGCTACAGAAGTGATGGCTATTTTTTGTTTCAAAATATAAAGTTTGGGCAAAGTTCGCAAAGTTTTTAAAAAACACTAAAAAACTTTTTATTTTAACGTGTATTCTGTGAATAAAACATAAGGGTGACCAATTAATAGCTTGAAATTGTTCATTCCCTCCTTTATAATCAGGATTATCTGTATTTCTAGTTCCTGCCATTGTTACATAATCAACAAGAGGCATACCTCCAGTATTTAACGGAAATCCATTTTTATTGACTTGTTTTTCTGTAACTTCTTTGCTGGGCTTAGAGGTATAACTATTAAAAGTTGCTTCTCCTGTTCTGAACAATTCAAAAGCAAATTTTTTATAATCATTAGGTTTCTCTTTTGCGAATAAATAGAAAATACAAGCCATACCACATAAAGATGTTCCAGCTTGATTAACTTTCCAAGGCATTCCTTTTGTGGTTCTCTCTTCCATTTCTTCTTCTAGCACCTCTCTATCAAACCATCTAAACCTATTCTGTTTCCAAACTTTTACCTCTGGTTTACTTTTTAGGGTTTATTGAGATAATAAATATACTTTACAATTTTATTTTCAATTTAAGTAAATATAAATTTTTGAATGATCACTTAATCCTTTTTCTTTACCATTTATCATATAAGTTTGAAATGTGCAACCTAAAAATTTTTGTCCGCCATAATCAGGCCCATTCTTAAAGTTGTGTATATAAATATTCTCACTATCATTTAATATTATTTTCAAACTATCAATTGTATTTAATGAAGGTAAATTTATAAAGTCTATTTTATTATCTTTTAATTTACTATAAGATAATGTTGAAATAATTTGGTTATTTCTTATATGTAAAATTTTAATCTTTTTAGCGTCAATTTTATTAGTATTGCCAGCAAAAGAAAGACTTAATTCATTATGATGAAAATGTATAATATTATCATTACTGCATACATTTTCATCATATATTTTTTTTCTTTATTATTACATGAGAGTAATAATAAATTAAACACCAATAAAAAATATTTATTTCGCATAAATGTCTCCGTAAAAGTTAGTATAAAAGTGATCATATGTGATTGGAGTTTTAAGATAAGTTCCGATAGGCATTCCCCAAGTAAAAACCTTGAAATTTATTGTATAATAAACCTCTCCATTTTTATCAAGATTTGTAATCATACTTTGTATGGGACTTTCTAATACTATCCAATGATATTCTGGTTCAAATGTTGTTTTTCTCGTTTTTTTCCATTCAGCTTTATCAAATATATTATTAGGGATGTGATAATCTTCGTCAGGTGATATTAAATCACTATCAATATTCAATATTAATCTATATCCTTTACTCAATTTTTCGTTAAGAGAATCGATTAAACGTTGAATTTTTTTATGATATGAACTTGAGGAGACGAGATTGTAGATACTTTTTCCTTTTTTGCAATATCGTATGAATTTATGCTTGAAACTTCTTTATATCCTAATAAATTAGTACATAATTCATCCATAAACCATGGTGTGTTTATAGCATTAAATTGTTCATCGCCTCCTTTATAGTCTGGGTTCCCAGTATTTCTAGTTCCTGCCATTGTTACATAATCAACAAGAGGCATACCTCCAGTATTTAACGGAAATCCTTTTTTATTGACTTGTTTTTCTGTAACCTCTTTGCTAGGTTTAGAGGTATAACTATTAAAAGTTGCTTCTCCTGTTCTGAACAATTCAAAAGCAAATTTTTTATAATCATTAGGTTTCTCTTTTGCGAATAAATAGAAAATACAAGCCATTCCACATAGTGAGGTTCCACCTTGATCAATTCTCCACGGTTCTTTTGCTCTTGCTTCTGCTTGCTCATAAACAACCATTTTATCAAACCATCTAAACCTATTATGTTTCCAAACTTTTGTTTCTCCTTCCAGTTTTAGGATCGTCAATATAAGCTCTAACATAAATAAATCTGCCACACATATCTTCTTCATTCAAAGTAATTTTAACAGTGTCCCCTGTAAATTTTAATATTTGTCAATTTCTCTTTCAATATGAGATTGACTTTGCCCTATCGAGTATAAAGAAAATAGGGAAAATAGTGATACTATGTAAAGAATAATTAGTAAAGACATTAATAAAATAATTTTCTTATTAATTATTTTATTCTTGAGTAATAAAATAATTTGATATATCAAAAAAAAATGGGTACAACATTGAAATCCAAAAAAACAATCCAAAAAGAGCAATCATTAATAAAGAAAATATGCTGTGAAAATTATAATCCTCAACAGAATTATTGTAATATTTATGAGCTTGATCATCAAAATTATATAGTAAAACCAATAATGAAAAAAGTAAAAAAATTACAATTTGACTTTTTAAAATTTTATTTCTGTTTTCTAAAAAAAATTTTTTTCATAGTACTTTAAAATTACTTACCCGCAACAAATCCAAAATATCCATCTTGAAAACTATCAAAACTCAATGTCCAATCTTTAATCCCTCCCCAAGTAAAAACACTTATTGTTATGAGTTTATTAGGTTCATTTAAAATAACACTATTTAAACCAACCCAATGTGTTGGCATTGTAAATAAGGGATTTTTATTTTTTTGAAAATTATCAACACTTATTAATAGCCCAATTTTATATCCTTTATTAAGTTTTTCATTTAAAATTCCAACACTTTCCTTTGGATTTTGCCATTTAGATGTTACTAAATTAGTATCATTAATTACATCTGAATAATTTAAAATATTTTTCATTAAACTTGCGACTTCATTTGGTAGGGTTAGTCCAGTTCCTCCTTCAACAAAACCTCCAACATTGGAATCGTCAGGGGCGTAATCGAATACATTATTTAGAAAATCTTTAATACATACTAGGAAAATAAAATCTGCAATTGACATTTTTCCTCCATATGAGCCTGAAGGATATAAACTGTCTGTTACCTTATATTCAAGTAAATGTTGATCACTATCAATATTTATAGAATAATTATTTGATTGTATAACTCCTTTTCCTGTCCTATGAAGCTCTACAACAAAATTTATATATTCAAAAGGTTTTTCTTTTATAAAATTATACCCTACTACTGCAATTCCACATAATGAAGAACCTCCTTGATCAATTAATAATGTTGGTACTACCATAGCTTGAGGCTTATAGTAAGGGGAGCTCAGAGAATTATTAATTCTTAAGTTAAGATCGGATATTAACTCTTTTGAATCAAACCATCTAAACCTATTATGTTTCCAAACTTTTGTTTCTCCTTCCAGTTTTAAATTATTCTATTCCTTTATAGGTTATACCATTAATTTTTATATTAGAATAATCAAAACAGCAATTAGCATCTCCTAAATAGCCAAACATTCCCCAATGTCCACCATCTGAGCTATATCCAAATCCAGAAATTTTATACAACTTTTCTCTCTCAAAAACCTCAACAATATCAGTTTTAAGAAATTGATTAAAGGGTATATTGAAAATAAAATATCCGTTTTTATTTTTAACACCAGTTTTTAAAGTAACTGAATCAATAACTTTATTATCTCTCAGAAGGACAATTTTTAATTCATTTATATTTTTGGCAGTATTGTTTTTTATACAAAACGAAGGTTTATCTGTAATTACCGAGGTATTTACACATTTGCTTATATCTTTTTTTTGTCTTTTACTACTTGTAGAAGTTTGATAAAAGAACCATAAAATGCCACTAATTATTACAGCTAAAATTAGCATAATAAAATATTTTATTTTTTTCATTTTACCTTAATATATCCATTAAAATTATTCATAAAGTGAGTTTTTGAAATAGGATTTTTTAAGTAGCGATGTTCAGTATTCTCTACCATTCTACCAGATTTTTTATCTAAGACTAATGGAATGTCATTGTTTGGATTGGTTCCCCAACTATAAACTCTGAAATCTAACATTTCCACATTTTTTCCTTTTTCATTTAACATATTTATAGTTTTTATTTCACTCTCTAGAACTACCCAATGCAAATCTAAAGATTTAAAATCCCAAACATCATCAATTAAGTCAGAATCTATCATTAAAATTAATTTATATCCTGAATTAAATTGATTATTAATATTTTTTATTTTTTCTTCAATATCAAAGGAAGTATAAATAAGCGGAGCAACAGGATTATATATCCCTTTTGTTATAACATTTTTATAACCTAATAACATTTCACTTAAATTGGTCATTAAGGGTGGCCAATTAATAGCTTGAAATTGTTCATTCCCTCCTTTATAATCAGGATTATCTGTATTTCTAGTTCCTGCCATTGTTACATAATCAACAAGAGGCATACCTCCAGTATTTAACGGAAATCCATTTTTATTGACTTGTTTTTCTGTAACTTCTTTGCTGGGCTTAGAGGTATAACTATTAAAAGTTGCTTCTCCTGTTCTGAACAATTCAAAAGCAAATTTTTTATAATCATTAGGTTTCTCTTTTGCGAATAAATAGAAAATACAAGCCATACCACATAAAGATGTTCCAGCTTGATTAACTTTCCAAGGCATTCCTTTTGTGGTTCTCTCTTCCATTTCTTCTTCTAGCACCTCTCTATCAAACCATCTAAACCTATTATGTTTCCAAACTTTTGTTTCTCCTTCCAGTTTTAGGATCGTCAATATAAGCTCTAACATAAATAAATCTGCCACACATATCCTCTTCATTCATAGTAATTTTAACAGTGTCCCCTGTAACTTTTAACGGTACATCTATCCATTTATTTTGTGAGTATTTTGGACTATGGTAGCGTATTTGCCATTTGGTTAGCCTACGAGTTAAAGGTGTTTCATTATCATATTGTGTGACTTGAAACGTATATTCTTTTCCAAAAATCATTCCTAGCTGAGTACCTCCTGATTTATCATTCTTTGAACCCAGATCTAGATTTGTAACTAGTTCTACTTTTTTTACTTTTCCTTGGTTTAATACTATTTTGGGAGGCTCTATTGGCGTTTTATATGATGTGCCTTTTTGGGCACCGTTAATAGAAACCGTACCCTCGGCATTGAAACTCATTTTCTGAGCAAATAAATTGTATTCTCCTGTACAATGTTCTGTTATAGATCCACCTGCAATTTCAATATAATTTCCTGATTTATTGCTCATAATAATTAATGATTTTTAGTGTTTTTACCGCTGTTTACAAATACCTCGTCTTTGGCGTGTTTATTAATATTGGTTTGGCTTGATACGGTTATGTCTTTTAAGGCTTGTTTTGTTATATCATTACTGGAGGTTTGTATGTTTTCATGTGCTATTTTTTTTATGTTTTTGGCTAGTAAGCTAAAATCGCCTATTGCATTTTGTATCATCATGGCTCCTGCTGTAGTGCTATGGTTCATTCCTGCACTTTCAGTTATATTCATACCAACAGTTGTGCTCATGTTTTTGCCTACATTAATAATCATATCTTCGCCTGCGGTAAAGATCATGTTTTTTGGCGCATTCACATTAATATTCCCATGACCGTCCATCGTCCAAGTGTTGCCACTAGGATCCTCTATAAAAACAGAACCTTGGGCATCGTTTAGAATAATTTTAGTTCCAGATCGGGTATGAATGGCTTTTACATCATTGCCGCTAGTATGGTACCCACTGGTTTCGCTTCCGTTATAATGAGTGCCTAGTACAAAAGGTTTTTCTGCATTGCCGCTTTCAAAACCTACAAGGACTTCTTCGCCTATTTCGGGGATAAAATGAAATCCTTTGCCTGCTCCTGTCGATAATTGTTTTTTGAGTGTATCCCCTTTCAAAAAGCAATAATAGAAGCAAGAATCATTTCATAAAACTTAGTTATTTATATATTCACTATATTTTTTATCTATAACTTTACCAGTTTCAGCATCAAGGACAAAAGTTTCAATCAAATCAGATTGTTTGAACCAACTCACATACCAAACATTTTTTTTCAAAGCATTATCCATTCCTCTAGCTATTTCAGTATGAATGCCTCCAGTGATTGGACCTCTGGTTAAAGGGATTTTCCCTTTTTCGCAAAATTGTAATACTTGCTCAAAAGTAAATTTGTAAGGTGCGTCATAGTTGGTTTCTTTTATAAGTTTTCCATCTTCACTAAACTCATACCAAGTAGCTTTACAAAACGAATTATTGAATGCTATTCCTTTTCTTTTAATATTACCGTTAGAATAAAAGATTTTTGACACAGCAAAATAAGAATTATTAAAGTTTTTTATATAACTAATCCCCGCATTTGCTTTAACTATAACAATGTAATTTTTTTCTTGATCGAAACCGCGATAGACTTCAGGCTGTTCTTCCTCCAAAAAAGGATATTCGTTTTGATTAAATTTTTCAAAATCTTTAGTAACTATTGGTTCCATAGTGTTATAGTCGGTAATCGTTTGTTGAGCATATCCCATTTGATAAAACAATAGTAGAAGCAAGAACCATTTCATAAATACTTAGTTATTGATATATTCACTATATTTTTTATCTATAATTTTACCAGTTTCAGCATCAAGGACAAAAGTTTCAATCAAATCAGATTGTTTGAACCAACTCACATACCAAACATTTTTTTTCAAAGCATTATCCATTCCTCTAGCTATTTCAGTATGAATGCCTCCAGTGATTGGACCTCTGGTTAAAGGGATTTTCTCTTTTTCGCAAAATTGTAATACTTGCTCGAAAGTAAATTTGTAAGGTGCGTCATAGTTGGTTTCTTTTATAAGTTTTCCATCTTCACTAAACTCATACCAAGTGCTTATCATACATTGAATATTGTTATTTAATGTTAATCCTTTTACTAAAATATTACCATTACTTTTGTAAAATGTCTTAATTATCTTAAAATAATTACCTTTTTTAATTTCTTTATATACACCTTCATACATTTCTATATATGTTTCATCATCTAATGTTTTTTCTACATAATAAAATTTTATAGATTCATTTTCATCTGTTTTTTAATTTTTATTAAAAAATCATAGTCAAATTTCTCAAAGTCTTTTGTTATAATTGGCTCTTTCATAGTTGTGTCATTTATTTTTTGGGCATATCCAATCTCAAAAAACGCCAGTAGTAACAAGAACCATTTCATAAATACTTAGTTATTGATATATTCACTATATTTTTTATCTATAATTTTACCAGTTTCAGCATCAAGGACAAAAGTTTCAATCAAATCAGATTGTTTGAACCAACTCACATACCAAACATTTTTTTTCAAAGCATTATCCATTCCTCTAGCTATTTCAGTATGAATGCCTCCAGTGATTGGACCTCTGGTTAAAGGGATTTTCTCTTTTTCGCAAAATTGTAATACTTGCTCGAAAGTAAATTTGTAAGGTGCGTCATAGTTGGTTTCTTTTATAAGTTTTCCATCTTCACTAAACTCATACCAAGTGCTTATCATACATTGAATATTGTTATTTAATGTTAATCCTTTTCTTATTATGTTACCGTTTTTATAATATCCTTTTACTAATGTAAAATAACTATTTTTTGGAGTTTCTCTATAGGTGTCCTCAAACATTTCTATATATAATCCACTTTCTAATGTTTTTTCAACAAAATAATCCTTAGATGTAGGATTGACAGTTGTTTTATATTTATTAAAAAGTGTATAATCAAACTTTTCAAAATCTCTTGTTATTGTAGGTTCTTCCATAGTTGTATTATTTTTTTGTTGTGCAGAACACGTTTTAAAAAAAGTAGTAATAATAGTAAATGTCTCATAATTATTTTGTTTTTTAGGTTATGCTACCATTTGCTATTATCCATTGCCATTGCCATAGAGTATAGCGTTCTTGTGGTGGATTCAACATATGGGAGTAATCTAGTAAATTTTCTGTCTTAGTGTATTCAAAGGTGAATTTAGCATTTGCATCTGCTTCTTTGTTTGCAAAAGTGTGGGGTAGTTTAAAACTATGCAAAAATTCGTGTGCTGCGGTTTGATCGTTTTTACCTGCAAAAAGCATTACATTTTTACCACTAGAATAACCATTAAGACCTTTGTATGCATTACTGGTATCCATATAACCTCCATCTTCCCCAAAATAGAATGCAATAAAGTGATTGTCATATTTATGTTCATCTCTAGGGTTAATTGCTTTTAGTTTATCATTCAATTTTTTTCTTAAAAATTTTTCTAAATCTTCAAATCGAGCTGGTTGATGTGTGCTAATCATTAAAGTGTTAGTAGTAGTATTTTGCATAGGTTTATAATAGCATTTTAATACATTTTTATTATTTTTATTAGGATCTTGTGTTATATATTTTCCTCCTGCTTGTAATTCAGGTTCGGTACTCATATCAAGTATTTCGCTAGCTACTTTTACATCTATTAGTGCCTGATGCAAATATTTTTCAAAAAGAGCTTGCTGGTTGGCATTATTGCCTGCTTTTTTATTTCCTACTATGTTTGCAACATTTGTTTCGACCTTTACTAACACGATTTTTGCTTTTTTACGTTGTTTGTTTTTCCACACCAGCAGTTTGCCTGCTAGTTTTTTCTCTTCAATAACTGTACCATTTGCATTGGTGGTTTTGGTAATAGCGTTAAGTGTAATAGTTTGGTCTGAGGTAAATTCATCTATACATTCTATGGTTAGATGGTCTATAAGAGCGTGTTTTCCTCTACCTTTTCCCTTTACATCAATCTCCATTGGTGTGATTAAAAAGTTTTTGTTTTCTTCAAATCGCAATATTTCAGGCTCTTCTTCTATATCTACAATAAGGCTAAGAGTGGCTTTTGTATTGCTGTAGTTAGTGGCTCTTTTTTCAATTAGTGGCGGTTTTCCTTTACCTTGAGGTATTTTTTTTGTGATTTCTTTTGGGTATAAAGAAATCCACGTACAAAAATAATCTTCTTTTATAGGGTTATTTTGTGAATCTTTAATTTCGTTACCTGAGCTATCTTTTTTGTTTTTCCAAGTTATGGTGTGATATTTATAAGCTGCTTTGAGTTTATTGAATAAACCTGGGTCTGTTTTGTAAAAACCAGCATTAAAATTAGAATCAGTTACTAGATTTGTAAAAGCTGCTTCTTTATATTGTTTGACAATTATTTTTTCATAATTAGTATCACCAAAAATATTACTTCCTCCTGTAATTAGAGCAGTATCTTCAATTCGCATCCAATCACAGCCATATTCTTCACCTTTCCAATCTTTTTTAGGTCTAAAGTGAACAATACATTTAGCTTCAATTTTCCCAGATTCTACTGTAGGAGCAGTTCCTGGATTTCCGTGTGTAATTCCTTGTCTTGCCGTTATATTAACACTTCCTTCTAAAGAAGTTAAAGTAATAGGTCCTTCAGAATAAATGTTATATTCACCTCCAACAATTTCTGTAATTTTCCCTCCAACAATTCTAGTTCTACTCATAATTAATATTGCTTAGATTTATTAGCTGAATTTATTTGAACTTCTTCGCCTGAATGTTTATTTAAATTTTTTGTACTTGTTATATCCATTCCTTTATCTGAGCTGACGGAGGTCTTGCCTTTTTTAGTCTCACTATGCACATCTCCTTGAATAACTTCCGTCAACTTACCTGTTACTATCGTCATCATATCCATTGCAACTGTAGTATTTTTCATGGCTCCAATGGTTTCGTTTTTGTTGATTCCTGCACTTTCAGTTATATTCATACCAACGGTTGTGCTCATGTTTTTACCTACATTAATAATCATATCTTCGCCTGCGGTAATGATCATGTTTTTTGGCGCATTCACATTAATATTCCCATGACCGTCCATCGTCCAAGTGTTGCCACTAGGATCCTCTATAAAAACAGAACCTTGGGCATCGTTTAGAATAATTTTAGTTCCAGATCGGGTATGAATGGCTTTTACATCATTGCCGCTAGTATGATACCCACTGGTTTCGCTTCCGTTATAATGAGTGCCTAGTACAAAAGGTTTTTCCGCATTGCCGCTTTCAAAACCTACAAGGACTTCTTCGCCTATTTCGGGGATAAAATGAAATCCTTTGCCTGACTCTGCGTGCGGAGTCAGAATCCTAATCCAGTTACTCCTAGTGCTTCTTTTATTATATTGCAACTTATAGTAAGCAAAAGTAATAATACCATTGCTTGTTGTATTAATTTATCCATTTTGTATTTCTCGTTTGCGTTACCAAAACTATTTGCGATATACCATAATTATCCGCTTCTATCAGTTTAATGAAATAATAGTAGGAGCTTTAGGATATGCTATAATATCAATAGTACCGTTTGGGTATTGATCTAGCAGTACATATTTTCTAAATGGATAGACTATTCCTTTTTTGGTGGTAATAGTTATATAACCATCCGCTTGTAGTGTTATACGCTGTTTGGTTTTATTTTTCATTTTCTTTATAGGAATCTTTGTATTTGCCAGGTTCATAACTAGGCCATATACGCATGCTATCTACTTCTATTTTTGTGTTGTCAACAAAAAGCTCCATATCAGAATTATCAGCCGCTATTTTTACATGAAAACGATGGGTACTTCCCTCAGGGATGTTTTTAAAATGATTAAAAATAGCCTCTTCGTTTAAAAATACCAATCCTCTATACGTATCTTTATACCCTGTTTCCCAATCTATAATAATTCTATTGGGCAAGGCTCTACTCACGGGAGTAGGGGTGAGTATTTCGGGTCTAAAGTAAGACTTATTTTCACCATTAAAAGACCACCATTCTTTATAAAATAATTTAAATTTTTTGTTTTCAGAGGTAGCATCAAGGGCAATATGGTAACGCTTACGGTAAGTGTCCCATAAGGCACAAGAGGCATTAGGCATAAAATCGCGGGCTTTTACCTGTGCTCTATTCATAGACCAGCTGGCAAACAATCGTTTTTCAAAAGCTTTATCCTCTTCTTTGTTTGTAATTTCTTTTGCATGAAAACGCCCTACTTCTATTTTTGCTCCAAGATACCCTGCCCATACCACCACCATACCTTGTGGGGCAAAACCAAAGATAAGCGAATTAAACATTCCCTCTTTATAAGGCTCATCAGGATTTAAATCTTCTTGGTACAAAAAAGATTCATCAGGATAATGAATTTCTTTTACGAGTTTTTTCATTTTTTCTACGTCAAATTTCGCCTCTAGCCTATAAAACTTGTCTTCATAGCCTGCATAATATACTATAGTAGCGCCTATAGGAGTGCCGTATTGATCTGTATAACTTGCTCCAGAAGCCCCCCATTCACCAGAGGAACCGCCAAAGGGCATGTGGGCTATTTTTCCTTCAAGGGTGTATATTTCGTCTTCTACTAGTTCTACCCTATATATATTAGTATTTTCTCCTAATGTTTCTTTAGGCTGACACATCTCGGGTGTCCATTGCGGTGGTGCTTCTTTCTTCATCGTATTGCAACTTATAGTAAGCAAAAGTAATAGTACCATTGCTTGTTGTATTAATTTATCCATTTTGTATTTCTCGTTTGCGTTTGTCAAAAGTTTGTGGGCCAGGTTCTATCCCTAAGGCATTTGTACGCTCATTAAGTCCAAATGCATCTGCGCGTACAGACCAATGAAAATATCTGTTTCGAAGTTCTTTAAGCACTGGGAGTGCTATAAAATCGAGATAACTTATTTTTTTGGTTGGTTTAAATAGCGTATGTATCGTGCCGCATCCTGAGTACGAATACATTCATTCCTGAAATTTTGACATTTTGCGGCATAGGTTTGTAATTGCTCATAGGCTTTCTTAACCACAGGGTCGGTAATTACTATTTTAGTATCCTTTAAAGTCTTTTGATACTTCACCTCAAATTGTTCTGAAATTTGTACCATCATATTAAAAGGAATTTTGTCATAGGTGTTTTCAAGCATACGCTTTCCTTTTAGTTTATACTTAAAGTCAGCTTCTCTGGAACTTATGAGTTCCCTTGTAATGTAGAGTTGTTTTTTGTTAAACCAACCTTCTTTTATGAGAATTTCTTTATATTTTTCAGCTTTACTTTTATTAGAAGCGCCTGTTCCTTGAAATAGTACTGAATTTTCAATACTATGCGGTAAATATGAACCGCCTATATCGCTATGTACGCCTGGTAAGGTTAGTTCTAAGCCGTGTAATCCAGCACTGTTTATATTAGTGAGGTCAAAGTTTTCGCGGTATTCATCATCGGCTGCAATTTGAAAAACCATTTTAGCTTTGCGTATTGCATCCAGTCCTAGCACTTCTACATCATTATCATGATAAACTCCTTCTGATGAAACGGTATCGTACAAGCCTACAAAATTAAAAACAATACGTTCTGGAATCACTTCTTTTTGGACTAGTTGGTACCCAAAAAAACCGTGCTTTATGTATAACGGATGTTCTTTTGTAATTTTATGTAATTTTTTAGAAGGCGAGTATAAATGCATACCCGTAAAACTATTTTTTATTATAGATGGTGTACTGGCTATATGTATAAAATGGCGGGCTGTGGTAGCACCACGACTAAAACCATAAACATTGATAAATAAAATGCGAAGCTTTTCCTTTCCTAATTTTCTGAACTTTTCTTTTACTTTTTCAGCGGCTTTAACACATCCTTTTTCTACTTTTTCGGCTATACCGGTACCCGTCCCTATCCTTATCATTTGTTCTTTACTTATCCCTGTTGCTAATGAAGCACTATCGTCTTCTTGATCGTCTTCTGTAGCCACGCCTTCTATATAAACTTTTCCTTGTAAGGAGCTGTCTTCTGTTATATCATAACCACGCGCCACATTGGTATAGTCGTTCATATAGCTATCGTCTTTTTTATTAGACATTTCTTTATAAATAGCATTATTTTGTTCTCTGGAAAGGGTATTGTTTTTATTGTTTTGGGTTCCGTCAAAATAAATATTAATAGTTAGGTCTGTAAAACTCACGGGATGATCACTCTCATTTATAGGTTTGTTGGTATTGTAGCTAATTCCCTTATCTTTACCTTTTTGTACTATTTTAGTATTGCTAGTATGTTTAATTTTTTCTTTAGACTTTAGAACCGTTTTTCCTTTACTGCTCATGTTTATATTTCCTTCGGCAATTATTTCTATACTCATAATTAGTGTGAATTAGATTTTTCGGCACTGTTGTTTTGTACTTCACTTTCAGAATGGTGTTCCATTTTTCCTTCACTAAAAACATTGAGTTCTTTTAAACTAACTGTTTTATGTTCTTTATCGGTATGACTTTCTATATCGCCCTTAACATATTTTCTAAAAGACCCCATTATATTAGCTATATAATTAGTAGTGACAGATAGTGCGTATGCAATACCTACCGATACGTTTTTATTACCGTTTGTGGTTTCCATATTATCTAACGTTACGGAGGTCATTAAATTTTTACCTACTTGAATATTTAAATTTCCACCTACATTAATTAATAAATTTTCAGGGATATTAAGTGTAGCATTGCCTTGTCCATCAAATTGTAAGTAGTTACCATCTGGGGTGCTTTGTTTCCAGCTTCCTTCGGCATCGTTTGCAAGGGTTTCTATACCGCTACGGGTTTTTATGGCTTTTACATCATTGCCGCTAGTATGGTACCCACTGGTTTCGCTTCCGTTATAATGAGTGCCTAGTACAAAAGGTTTTTCTGCATTGCCGCTTTCAAAACCTACAAGAACTTCTTCGCCTATTTCGGGGATAAAATGAAATCCTTTGCCTGCTCCTGAGTGGGGTTGTATTAGGCGAATCCATGGGGTTTTTTGGTTTTTTCTTTCTTGCCATGGAAATTGTACGCGTACACGCCCCATGCTCATAGGATCGTTGTTGTCTACTACCCGTGCGGTTTGTTCTTCGCAATTAGGATAGGTGTTGTCGTCAAAATAAGGAGGGGTCCATAAATCGGGAATGGCTACGAACTCGTTGTAATAGCTATTGCCATCATGAAAATGTTGAATTTCTATGATGCGATAGGTTTCCATAGGGCGGTCGTTTATATCAACTAGTTTGGTTAGATCGCCTTGTTTGAGTTGGGGGTCTTTGCTTTTGCCTTTTACGATCATCAGGTTTTCTCTGAGTTCTTTTTGTTTTCGTACGGCATCTTGTAACTCTCTATCGGTTCGGTTGTTGATACCCGTGGGGTTGTGGAGTTTGTTGGGTTTTTTATGGAATACGTTTTTTGAGGCTTTTAGGGCTACTTGTTGATAGGGGTTGACTTTGTTTTGTAATTGAGCCGAGGCGCTATCTCGTTGTAGGCTGGTGCCTGATTCTACATCGTAGGTGGTGTAGGTAAATTGTTGTGGTTTTACTGATATTTCAAAGGATACGTGTACTAGGTCTACACTTTCGTCTAGGTTTATGATTTTAGGACCTACTTTGTTGCCTAACACTAGGCTCTGTCCGTTGTAATACAGGTATTCGCCATAGCGTATGGCAAGTTGTTGTAAAAATTGATAATCTGTTTGGTTGTATTGTACGGTGTAAGGCAACACATTTTGGGTGTTGTTGTTTCGGACAATGGTATGAAGGGTGTCTTTGGGGTATTGGGCGGTTATGTCTTGAAAGATTTCTTCTAGGGTTTTGTTTTCAAAACTTTGGGATTCAAGTCCTTGCTCTAACATAATGGTAGGAGCGTGTCCTGTAATATATAGCCTACCGTAACCGTCTTTTTTTAAAAGGTTTAAATGGGTTATAATGCCTGTAAAGGTTTGTTTTATTTCTCCAAATCGGTGCAGGTGGATGTGTATGGTTTTTCCTAGATAATTTTTAGAATTTTCCATGATGTAGGCATCTTCATTGTCTAGGGAATCGGCACGGGTATCTAGGGTAAAGGTGTCGTGTTCGTTGGTTTTTTGATGGAACTGTAGGTTAAAATGGGATTTTTCTAGGAAGGATTTGCCTTCTATGGTAAGGGTGCAGTAGACTAATGGACTGGATTTGTCGGCTAAAAAGTCTTTAAAGGAACGTAATGAGGCGTATTGTGCTATATCATCAGGATGATTGAGTCTTCCGTAGTCACTGTTATAAGTATCCATAGCGTGTGTGTTGTTTAGTTGTTGTTTAATCTTTCCATTTCTTTTCGTGTGTAGCTTCGTTTAGAACAAATCGTTTGGCCATTAGGCGTAGGGCTATTTGTAGCGGTTCGTTGTTTTGAGCATCAAAGTATTCGGAAAAGGAAACACAATAGGCTTTTTCAAATTTTAACTCTTGTAGTTTGCTCATGGCATCTCTTCTAAAGAATGTAATGGTACCGTTTTTGGTTTGACTGTGGTCGAGCATCCATTGTAATAGGTTGGATTTTCCGTTGCTTTCTATACGGATATTAATTTCGCCTCCTTGAGGCATTCCTTCGGGTTTTCCTGTAGCGTCTATTTGTTGTGTAAAATTATAGTCGCAACTGAGTATGTTATAGGTGTTTCCGTCTAGTTCTAATTTAGCTAAAAAGGACATGTTTATTTGTTTTTAGGGTTGTTTATTTGAAAGAAAAAGAAAAAGGCGATCCCAAAAGATCGCAACTATCATTTAATGGAGTTCTTTTTAGACTAGGGTTGACCAGTGTAAAACCTAGGGGTAATACAATGATTGATCTAGCCAATGTCATTTCCTTATGGAAAGTAACAAAGAACTGGGGTTAAAAAGTTGCTTTTAGGGAACGCCTTTTTGAAGGGATTATACCCATTCGTTTTCGTAAGCTCCTGAACCTAGTTCAATCTTTTTAGCTGAAATGGTAAAGGTTTCTGTTAACGGATTTACGCCTGTTGAATCAAAGTTTTCTCTGAATTTTACTACGTAAGCTTCTGAAAATTTTAATTCTTTTAGAACTGCTTCGCTGTCTCTTTTAAAGAATTTTACACTTCCGTCTTTTCTTTCAAATGAGTTGGTCATCCACTCGAAGAATGAAGTGTCTGCAGTACCTTCAATTGTTAATTCAATTTTTCCTCCTCTAGTTACAGTAGAAGGTCTACCCGTTGCGTCTGTTTCTTGAAATAAACCGTAGTTTACATTTAATACTGTGTACTCTTTTCCTGCTACTGCTAATTTTGTTTTAAATGACATAATTATAAATATTTAAAAAATTAAGAAATACATAAGGATATACCTATAAAGGTATAGAGTAGGTTAAAAAATGATTTGGGGGTGGGTTTTGTTAGGTAATAACCAATTTGAGTAGGATCGTTTGGTTTTTGTGTTTTCATAACATATTTTTTTAATAATAATAACCATTTATGGAAATATGATTAAGTCAAATATAGTAAACTTGTTTTATAAAAACAAGTTTTTGTTATAAAAAATTAAAAAGTAAGCAGTATTTTATTTTTTATTATTTTAAAAAAGGATTTGCATTAATTCTATCGTTTTTTTATGGAACTTTTGTTTTAAATATTAAAACAAAAGCTTTTAGAAGTTGATCCGTAAATTTAGAGGCGTAAGAAATATAGAGTTCTTTCTTTTTAGACTTGCAAATTTATATGCCTAATTTATCAAATCCACAGGTTTTGGACTTGATCCTTGATCCCTATTTATTTTATAGCAAAAAAGTGGAAATAAAAAAAGCCTTGAATTTCTTCAAGGCTTTGAGCGGAAGACGAGGCTCGAACTCGCGACAACCAGCTTGGAAGGCTGGAGCTCTACCAACTGAGCTACTTCCGCATTGCTGGTGCAAATATAAGCACATTTTCTTTATATTTCCAAATCTCAAATGACTTTTTTTTTTAAAAAATATACTTTATTTTTTAAATGACTAGCAATCAAAATAATACAACAAAATAAAATTTTCAAACTTTTTAAAATAAATGTCTATTTTATCATACCAACACAAGAAATAGTCTTACTATTACACCTAATAGGATTAATTAATTTTAAGTATTTAAATAAAACGATCAGGTTCACTCGTTAAGGATGACACAATCATAAACTTTTAAGCGGTCTTATTTTTGTTTTTTTTACGTATTGAGTTAAAATAACAATATACTGTCCTTCTACTCTTCCTTCAATTTGTTCAGGATTATCCCAAACTAATTTAATGTTATGTACAGCGGCTCCTCTTTTAGCTGTAAAATTAGCACCTTTTACATCAAGATCTTTAATTAAAACAACTGAATCGCCATCTTGAAGCACGTTTCCATTAGAATCCTTATGTATTACTTTTTCTTCTTGTACACCTTCTCCTGTTGATTTGGCCCATTCTAATGATTCATCATCTAAGTACATCATATCAACTAGATCTGTTTTATTTAATCGTGTTAACATACGCCAAGATACCACTTGTACTGGCAAATGTTCATTCCACATAGAATCAGACAAGCAGTGCCAATGATTAGGATCTGTTCGTTCTGGATTGTTTATTTGATCTACACAGGTTTTGCATCCTAATATTGAATTTTCTAAACTTTCAGCTGTTTTAGGAGCTACTGTATAAACTTGTAAGTCGTGTTCAGTTCCGCAAAGTTCACATTTTGAATTACTGCGATCCTTTAATTTTTTTTCAATAACACTCATTACAGATTAAAAACAGCGCTTAGATTAACATAAAACTGATTATTTAAACGATCAAATCCAACTGGATCTTTTTTATATTTAGCAAAAGGCACTCCTGTTTCTACTTGTAAGCCAAATCCTTCTGAAAAGAAATAACGAGCTCCTAAATGACCTCCAAAGTTTCTTAATCCTAAATCTAAACCTGGATACACATCTATTTGTTCAGGTAATGTTAATACTTTTCCTATGTTTGCATTAAATCGCGCTTTAAGATCTGCTCTGTCTAAAAAGTCGTAATCATCTCCTTCAATTGGTTTTACACCTAATAAATAGTTTGCTACAACTCCTACTGAGATATTTTCTCCCAATCCAAAATCTGTTCCTACATTTAGACCTGTTCCTCCTGACTGCAAATTAGCACCAACATGAAACTTTGTATCTCCTTTTCCTTTATAAGCTTCTTGAGCTTGTGATGCAAATCCTATTAGAGTTGCTACTAAAACAAAAACTTTTTTCATAATTATTTTTTTGGCAAATATATAAACTTGTAATTAATTTCTACCCTTTTCATTTGGGTAGAGATTATAGATGGGATCACTTTGCCAAAATTCCTTGTTTTCAATATTTAAGATTGTAATACGACCATTAAAAGCAGCTCCTGTATCTAAATTCCAAACATTGGCTTTTTTTAAAGGCGTTGTAACCCCTATATCTGTAAGAGGTGTATGTCCTATAAAAATTTCTTTATATATTTTTAATCTTTTAGGAAAGTATGTACTTTCAAAATTTATATTAGAATCTAAACATAAAACCATTTCCCACAATGTTCTATCCCAATAGAGTAATCTTGGGTAATATTCGTATTCAACTCCTTTTAGACTCGTAAATCCTGCATGTACAAAGAGTCTTTTTTATTATCTAAATAATAGTCTTTTAAATTAGATAAAAAATGAATGTGCTTATCTCTGATTTCTGCACTTACATTTTGATAGGCTTCAATAGTTGATTTTCCTCCGCTATTGTACCATAATAAATTTTCTTTCTGATATTTTAACCAGTCTAACAATAATTCATCGTGATTTCCTTTTATATAAACACAATTATATTGTTTGTTTAACTCTATTAAGAAATCTAAAACTTGGGGACTTTCGCTCCAACCATCTACGTAATCACCTAAAAAAATAATAGTATCTCCTGATTCTAAAGGAGTTAAACCTATCACTTGTAATAGTCCTCTATAAGCTCCGTGAATGTCTCCTATAACGTAAATTGCCATAAACTTAAAAATATTTAACAAAATGTACGGAAAAACCGTAACTTATTCAAAAAAAAAAACAATTAATTTCACAACCTGAGTAACAAACTTAAAATCAAGCAATTATGAAGAAGTTATATTTGTTTTCGGGTATGTTTTTACTATTTATTTCTCCTATAACTTGTAATGAAAACGGAGATAAGTCTTGCTCAACAAACCCTGAAACTAAAATGACTGAAAAACAAAATCCTATTCTAAACCAATTTAATTACCCATTAGAGTATGATGCAAACGGGGGAACCTATACTTAGACCAAAAAAACCAGAATAATATTATATACAATCTGATTGGGTTTACACAAATCTAAAAAGAATTATAAGCTTTCAAAGCGTTAGTTCTTTCATTAAGTTCAAATATTAACAAATTAAAATTAGCAAATTATGAAAAAGCTTTATTTACTTTCGGGCATGTTTTTATTATTTATTTCTCCCGTAACTTGTACTGAAAACGGAGACGGATCTTATTCTATAGACCCTACCGCTAGAATGTCTGAAGAACAAATCCCGCCTATTGATCAATCTAATTACACATTCGAAATTGATACAGATGGAGAACCAATAGTTAGACCTAAAAAACCGGAATAATATTCTATATCGTATACAATCTAATCGCATTTACAAAAATCTAAATAAAGAATTATAAACTCTCAAAGCGTTAGTTCTTTCATTAAGTTCAAATATTAACAAATTAAAATTAGCAAATTATGAAAAAGATTTATTTATTTTCGGGCATGTTTTTATTATTTATTTCTCCCGTAACTTGTACTGAAAACGGAGACGGATCTTATTCTATAGACTCTACCGCTAGAATGTCTGAAGAACAAATCCCGCCTATTGATCAATCTAATTACACATTCGAGATTGATACAGATGGAGAACCAATTCTTAAACCTAAAAAACCGGAATAGTATCAACTAAAACCCGATTCTTTCTACAACACTAAACAACCACCACAAAACTCATTTTAATTAATTTATTACCATTTATAAATTTATTTTAATCAATAATAACATCTCAAGAGTTTTGCCATTATTTAAAAAACATATCAATAAAGTTTTTATTAAATTTGGTAAAAAAAACTTGAATCGGTACTTACTAATAATCTTCTTAATCCTTTGTTCTATTTCTTGCAAAAACGAAATAGAAATGGATCATAATCTAAAAGTAAAAAAATATTTAGATAGTGCTAATAATTCAAATTCTTTAAAAAAGATAAAGAAAAAGATGTACTTTTAATTGAAAATGAGTTACAGAAAAACACACATAATACCTCCAGCCTAAGAGAAAATTATTTCAAACTGGCTGGAAAGTATTATAATCTAGGAGATTCAGAAAATTATCTTCGCGTTTCAAGGATAGCTTTTCAACTTTCAAAAGAAGCTAAAGATTCCGAAAATACAGCAAAAGGCTACCATTATATTGGAGATTATTTTTACTCAAAATTCAAAAATGATAGTGCTTACTATTACTATACTAAATCTGAAAAAAACTATGAATTATTAAAAAAAACCAAAGAATTAGCTCGTATAAAGTTTTCTAAAGCAGATATATTATTATATGAAAAAGATTTTTCTGGAGCGGAGGTTGAATTTATAAAAGTTTTAAAAATTGCCAAAATACTTAATGACACAAGACTTATATATGATTGTTATTTAGACCTAGGTAATGTACTTCTAGGTTTAAACAGCCCTGATGAAGCCATCATATATTATAACAAAGCACTCTCTATTATAACCCAACTAACAAAAGATCCGCAATATCAAACACTAAAAGCTCAGATTTATAATTTTTTGGGGAAAGCTTACACAAAAAAGAAGGCTTATCATGAAGCAATTGCCCAATATGAAGAAGGTTTGTTGTTTACAAACCCCGAAAAAATTGGCTCCTATATCTATTCATCACTCATTAGCAATAAGGCGTATGCAGAAATGCAGTTAGATAATTTAGAAATAGCAGAAGAAAAGCTTTACGAATCATTAGCTATCAGAAAAAAAGAAAATAATATACCTGGAATTGTTCTTTCTAATATCTATTTAGGAGAACTTTATCTTTATAAAAAAGACATCTCAAAGGCTATTTATTTCCTTAGAAATGCTAAACAAATTGCATCTAAAAACAAGATTTTAGAAGATGAATTAAGATCGTTAAGACTTCTTTCTAAGATTGACAAGAAAAATCAATATGACTTATACGAAGAATATATTAATTTAAATGATAGTATACAAACGGTTGAATTTAACAAACGTAATAGTTTTGCGAGAATTGAATATGAAACAGACGAGATTCTAACCGAAAAAGGATCATTCAAGAAGAAAAAGATCAAATTTCATCTCAAAGATGGCTTATTTTATTTGGTAGTTCCGGTATGATTATTCTATTAATCTTGCTATATAACAATAAAAGTCAAAGTAGTAAAAACAAACAACTTCAATTTGAAAGAGAGCAGCAAGAAAGTAATGAACAAATTTATAAACTAATGCTTCAACAACAGCATGTAATAAATGACACCAGACAACAAGAAAAGAAGAGGATATCACAAGAGTTACATGACGGAGTTATGAGTAAATTAACCAGTACTCGTCTAAATTTGTTTATACTATCAAAAAAACAAGACCCAGAAACTATTCAAAAATGCTTAAAACACATTGAAAACATTCAAAATATAGAAAAAGAATTACGCAACATTTCACATGACTTAAATCAAGACTCCTTTTTAGAAAAAGAAAGTTTTAAATTAATTATTCAAAATCTATTTGAAGATTATTGCAACGCAATTAATATAGAGTATATATTGGATATAGATCCCAATATTGTTTGGGAAGCTATTGAAACTTCTATAAAAATTGATATCTACAGAATTTTACAAGAATCTCTTCAGAATACGTATAAATATTCTCATGCCACCTTAGTTGTCTTATCAATCAAAAAGGTACTAGATCGTTTAATGATAGACATAGAAGATAATGGGGTTGGTTTTGACGTAAATAAAGTAAAGGAAGGAATAGGTATTAAAAATATAAATTCAAGAGCTAAATCAATGAATGGAGAGGTAAAATTTTATTCAACTATTAACAAAGGAACACATATCAATTTATCATTGCCATACTAACAAAATTAACTTAAAATAACATGGACATTAGAATACTTATTGTGGATGATCATCCTTCTATGATTGAAGGATATAAAGTAATTCTTTCATACAATGATTTTGGATACAATATCAATACCACAGCTGCATACAACTGCGAGAGTGCTTTAAAATTAATTGAATCAAATGCTCATTTTGACATTGCTTTTTTGGATCATAACTTACCTCCTTATAAAGAAGGTAATATTGAAAATGGGATAGATTTAGCTAAGATCATTAGAAAAAGTAGACCTAATACAAAAATAGTATTCCTTACATCTCACTCTGAATCTATCATTTTGTTAGATATGATTAAACGAGTAGATCCAGATGGGATATTAGTAAAAAGTGATTTTACTGCGGATGAATTATTAATAGCATTTGATAAAATAGTAAAGGGGCAAAATTATAGAAGTCTAACGGTAGATCATAATGTAAAGGAATTATTATCAAATAAAGCTTATTTAGATGAAACAAATCGTCAAATCATATCCCTGTTATCTAAGGGAATAAAAACAAAAAATATTCCTAATTATATAAATCTTTCTATGAGTTCTATTGAAAAGAGAAAGGCAAATATCAAAAAATTCTTAGATATTGAAGTAGGAAGTGATGAAGATATAGTAAGGGCAGCAAAAAAGGCAGGAGTTATTTAAACTCCTGCTTATTTAATTGTTCATTAAATTTGATTAATAAACTTTTTATTTTATCACTGATTTCATGAAAATCTAGACGATCTTTTGTTTGATACATCAGCATCATTATGTATTTTTTCTCTGAAACAATCGTTATAAATTCTGCTTTATTTAAGCGATATACTTCTCTTAATACACGTTTATAATAATTCCGATCTACGGCTTTCTTAAAATATTTTTTAGAAACGGATACCCCTATTTGTATGTTTGTACTTGTATTTTTTAATTCTGGTACCTCAACAAATACTAAGCGTATGGGGTATTTTTGAAACGGATTTTCCATTTGCAAACAAATGGTCAATCAGTGTTCTACTTTTTAATTTTTCATAGTTAGGATAATTCTGCTTCATTTGAACAAAGATAAAAAGTATATTAAAAGAGAAGACATTTAGGACAAAAAAAAGAGGCTATTCAAAAGAACAGCCTCTCTTTATGGTAAAACTATTTATTATTTAATAATAATTTTTTTACGGATTTTATTTTTATTATTAGCCGTTAACTCTAACAAATAAGTACTTGGTTTTAGATTTGATAAATCAATTGTTTTAGTTTCGTCTTTAGATTCTAAAACTTTTTTCCCTACTAAATCGTATATAACTACTTTTCCTTCTTTGCTTAATGTTATCGTTTCTCCTTCATTTACTGGATTTGGATAAACTGAAATTATTTCATTTTCAAAATTATCATTAGAAAGAGGTTCTTCAAAACTTACCTCATAATAGGTTTTTGACAATGTATTTTCTGCCACTACGCAAACCACTACTGATTGTCCATCATAGTTTAATGCAGCTGTTTTATTATTTAATTGTTTTACTCCATCTATAAAAACAGTAGCATTTGGAGATGTTTCAAAAGTTGCAATTAAGTTAGAAAGATTGGCATTTCTTTTATTTCCTACTACATTTACTCCATTAATAATCGTTTCTAAATTTTGACCTAAGACGTTATTATCTGTAGTTAAAAACTTATAGCTAATTAATTTTGATTCTGCATTTAGGCCTTTTTTAATTTTTACGGTATAGTTTTCTATTATTTCTGCATTTAATCCTGTACCTAGAACTGTTAAAATAAACTCTGTCGCAACATTATTTTCAGTTACTCCTGAAACTTGCACAACATTATTTATCACTGCATTAGAAAACATATTAGTAGTAAAATCAAAAATTGCTTTAGTTAAATCAAATGTATCAGATACATGGAAAGTAAAGGACTTATCTGCTTCGTTGTAAACGTTTTTTAATTGTCCTACTAAATTAAAATTGCGTAATAATTTAGGTGTCTCAAAAAAGTTTGTTCCTGTATTACTAGCCTTAGCTGTATTATCTAAAGCTGATTTATCATAAGCAAAAACTTCTTCTTCCTCAGCTATTGGAAGATAAAATAATAAGTTTGCTTCATTTCCTGTTAGCTTAACATTTTGATTATTAGCAATCTCTTCTGCTGATCTTTCAGTATTCCAAACTCTTACTTCGTCAATATTTCCATTAAATCCTCTTGTTAGAGTTGCACTATTACCAATTAGTAAGGGAGAAGTATTATTAGTTTTTACTGCTCCAACTGTTCCAGAAACCAATCTTGCAGGAACCTCAACTCCATTGATGTATACTTTATACTGATTGGTTTTACTTACCGTTACCGCAATGTGCATCCATTCGTTTAACTTGATGGTGTTTGCTGCTGTATTTAAAGCAAATGTTTCAGAATTTTTAGTTACGCTTATAATTAAACTGTTTTCTTTATATAGTGAATGTCCTGCATTATTGTTTATAAATGCAATAATATTTCCTTTATCGAAAAATCTACCAAAACCTGGAGCTGGTGTTTTTTGATTAATCCATGTTTCGAAGGTAAATCCATTGGTTAATTCAAATAATTGATTTGGCTTAGCGATCAATATATCATCATTACCATCAAAATTAGCTACTTTGTTTGGTATATTTTGTGCTACGTGTTTAATTGTTAGAACTTTCTTGTCATTACTAGTATTTTCATCACCTACTAATTGGGTATATGCTTCTATAGTATATTCTTGAATAGCTCTTAGATCAGCTTCTGTTGTAAATGAAACAATAGCTTCACTAGCAGGATTAACATCTGCTGTTACTGTTTGTTTAACTTCTGCACCGTTATTTATTTTATAAGCAATATCAAAGTTTTTTAGAGCAACTGATGAATTATTTCTTAATTTAACGGTTACAACGCTTGTATTATTAAGTCTTGGATATAAATCAAGAATTTCAACTAGTTCAACGTCTGCAGTTGGAAGTTCTTGGACATTTAAGGTGTATTCTTCAATTTCAAAATCATTTCTTGAAGTTGTTAACCCGTCTTTTGTTGGTCCTAACACTACATTAAAAGATTCTGCTTTATCTCTAAACATGTGTATAAAACGAACTGTATGATTTCCTGTTGGTACATCAGAAGGGATGGAAACTCCTACTGTATTGTTTTGAACATTTTTAAAATAGTGAGTAGTTCTAGTAGATGCTAAAATTGGTTCGTTTGCTTCTGTATTTACCCAATATTTACCCGCATAATATTCATCTCCAAAATTACCATCATTATTTAAGTCTACAACCATAATTGTAAATACTCCTGTACTTAACGTTAATGATCTAGTTAAAGGTAAATCTGCTTTAGAAATAGTAACGTTAGGAGAATAAACCTTTGTTTTGAATACAGGAATGGATAAATTTTTAAAATCTGAATATCCTGTTACTCCGCTTGCATTAGAGAAAGTATTCCAATTTAGGTTTGTGATTGCATATCCATCTGTATTAACATTTCCTGGTAGACCATACTTATTATATACTACTTTTTCTTTTGTATTATTAGCTAAATTCGTATCATCTTCATTGATACCTGCATTGATTACATAAGCAAATTTTTCATCTGGATTTGTGGTCAAATTTGCTTTTGTAGTAAACGTATATTCTTTTTCTTCAAAACCGTTGATAGAGGCTATAACTTCTTCCACTTTTTGTCCTCCATTAATCTGATAAAATACAGGCAAGTTAGATCTGCTATCAGAAGAGGTGTTTTTAACTACAATTGTTACAGCAACTTCCGTTGACTTTTTACCTAATATTTCAGGTTTTGTAATAGATATAATTCCAGCATCTACAAATGGTACATAATCAACACATGTAATATTAGCTACCCAACCACTCTCTGCTACGGCATCATCAGGTACAAATTCAAATGTTAATTCTCCGTTAGCGGCTGATGAAGTTATAGAAGCAGGTATAGTATTTCCTGTATAAGATGCAATTAATGGTGATTTTTCATCTGGTCCATTGTATATTTTCAGAAAATCCCAACGATCTTCTAAATTAAAACTTGTAAAATCTACTTTAACTTTTTACCAGCAATAGCGGGTTTAAAAGTAGCTTTTTTGCAGCTGTTGGAGTTGATATACTTTTATAGTCATCAAAACGTCCACCATCGTCAGTAAAACTTATATCACATCCAGTATGTACAAGTGTAGGTGAACTAATTGCTATATCTGAACCATTATTAGTACGATTAAAACTATAGGTATTATTTGCTGGATTAGTATCTCCAACCATATTTGCTTTAACTACTACTGCGTATTTTCCTAATGCACTCATATTTTGAGTTGTGGTAAAATCATAGCTAAAACGTCCCATTGGTGCTATAGGTCCTGCTATTACTTCATTAATAGGTGCCCCTCCATTTATTGTATACGAAACTGGGATATTAGAAATTTCATTAGGACTATAATTAATCAAACTAAGTGAAATTTTTACAGCTGTTGAAGTGCTTGAAAGTGTTGAAACACTAGTATTAGCAAAACTTATCCCTAGATCATCTGCTGCTTCATAAAGCATTATATTGTCTAAGCTAAGTGTATTTGTTTTTTTTGATGTAGTATTAACATCCTTATCATCCATAACCGTTTCAAAAACAAGGTTTATCTTACCACCTGCATAAGCACTTAGATCATAAATAGGCGATCCTGAACCTGCTATTCCTGTGATAAATTTATATCCTTGATCACTTACTAATTCTGTACCATTGACAAGAACTCTTAAGAAAATTTTATTTAATGAAAAATTAGGATTTTCATAACGCACATCATATTTTAAGCGTATTTTTTTTCCTGCAAGAGCGGTGGCATCAAATTCACAAAATGTAGCTTTTTTGATATATGTTGGATTGTCTTTAAAAGCATTTGTAGTTGATGTAGCACCAAATCCTGATACAGAAGACACAACCCATGGTGTTGCTCCTGCTATTCCATTACCTGAAAATACAATTCCGTTTCTACCTTTTGGACTTGAATACATGATAGAAGCATTACCTGTTGGATTAGCTGTTAAGGTAATGTTGTTAGGATTTAATGTTTCAAAATCTTCTTTGTATGGTAGGCTATTTACGGCTAACTCTTTTGAAGCTATAGGATTTATCATTACAGCAATTGCTCTTTCAGAAAGGGCATTAGTTGTTAAATCAATTGCTCTTACTGTATAAACTTGATTACTTACAGCGTTTACCGTATATTCGTTTGTTGCTACTTCAGATATTACTTCAAATTCTTCTCCATTAGCACTTAATCTTAAAATTTCATATTTGGCATTAGGAATAGCATCCCAAGTCAATTTAAAATTTGTAGTACCGCAAGTTGTAAGGGTTTCCGATTTGAAGTTTACAGGTCTAGACATTAAAGTAAATACTTGTTTAGACGATACAATCTTTGCTCCATTTAAAATTCTAATTTTAAAATTAGTTCCTACTTCGTTAGGTACTGTCCAAAGATAAGTTCTAGCTGCTGCAGGCAATTCTGCTATTTGTTTGTAACTATTTCCTCCATCATTTGAATATTCTAAAATAAAAGGCTTTGCTTCTCCTACATAATCCCAACGAATAAATTCTTTTGTTCCTGGAATTAATTTTTCATTTCCTATAGGATATGTTAATTTAAATTCAGGTTTTATATAATCATACGCTACTGAAAATTCTTGTGCATCTAAGGGAATATTTTTACCATTAACAACAATTGTATAATTACCTGGTTCAGGATTATCAATTGTAACTTGTTCTATATTATTTAAGTTATCAATTCCTTTAGTTGCTGGATTATTTGCTTGAATAGGATTTAATACCCAAGGCAAATAAATTTCCCCATTACGCAACACTTTAAGGTCTAAATTATTAACCAAAACAGAACTTGCACCTGGTACACCTGGTAAGTCAGTATAACATAACATAACTTTTAACTGTTTTGTACCAGTTGGAACCGTAATTACTTTTTGATTATCTACTCCATTTGTGATAGATCCTGTATAAAATCTATTTTCATCAATTGTTTGAACGGCACGTAATCCATTAATTTTTCCGTATCCATATTTATAATCTGGTCCTATATTACCTAGTTCATCTGCTGTATTACATACAATGGCTTTCATTAAAGATCCTAAAGGTCTTCCTCCGAACTTGTTTTTATAGCGTTCATACAATAATGCTACGGTACCCGTAACTCCTGGGGTTGCCATAGAAGTACCACTCATTACTTCGTATGAATTGTTATAACTCATAGAATACACATCTGAGCCTATACCTGAAATTTGAGGAACTAAACGTCCATCTGCTGTAGGACCAAAACTACTATAATTACTTATACTTTCATTAGGATCATTGGCTGCTACGTGTAGCGCATTTTTAGAATTTTTAGTAGAAGTATAAAACCCACCAGCAGCAGGATTTGCTGATTGTGAGTTTCCATTTGAATACATGGTTAACAAATAATTTTTTCTAACCATTACATCATCATCTCCTCTATCAGAAACATCATATCTAGTGGTACTGTATCCTTTTTCAAGGTTAACACCATAAGAATTTTGTGTTAATTCAATTCCATCATTATTAGCACATATTAATCGTTCCTCATAAACTTTAAATCCGTTAGATTGAACATTAAAATTCCAAGCATATACGGTGGCTTTAGGTGCCATTCCTTTTGCAAGAGGATCCATGATTCCTGCTCCTGCCATAGTCCCAAAAACGTGACTACCATGTGTACTTGGAGATTCATATTCTCTGGTAAAGAGTCTATTGGTAGCATCTTTATGAGGTTCTACATTACCATCCCAAATACCAATTTTCACACCACTACCAGTTAATCCATATCCTAATCCGTTCAGATTAGATGATAAAACATTTACTTTATGAGAAGTTCTTCCTGGATTGTTTTCTAAAACTGCGGGTGCTGGAGCTAATTCAACATTTTGAACTATTCCTAACTCTACTAATTCTAAAATTTTTCCTTTTGATAGCTTACAAAAAACTTGATTAAAATCTTCATTTATTCTAAAGTTTTTCACTCCCATATCACGTAGACTTTCGTCTAGACGATTTTTATTACCTTCTTTATGATACGTAACTACTAGATCTAACAATTCTCCATCCTTAGCATAGTTCGGAATATCATTCTTAACAATCTCTGATGCAATTTTGTATTCTGGTTTGATTACAAAAATTGTTTTGATATTAGAATTGCTAATATTTTTCTCATAAAAACCAGATGCTAATCTAGCATAATAGGCGTTATCCGAGAAATAACTCAATACATTAATTCCTTTTTCCGATAAGCTTTTTTGCTCATTTTTACTCAAAGGTTTTTTAAATTGTACAATTAGAATTGGATCTTCTGTACTTTTTTTTCTTGCAGAAATCATTTTTTCTTTTGAATAAGTTGACTTCAATTTTTTAAAATCATCATTCGAACTTATTCTATTACCGTTGATAGTTATAAAATTACCATCTTGGGCAAAACCAAAAAATGAAAATGCAAAGAAACTAAAGCTTAGTAATTTTCTTCTCATTTTATTATTTTTTTCGCAAATCTATCAAAAAATAACAAAATACCAAATCAAAAGCTTAAAAACAAACAAACTCAATAAAAATAAACAGAAATAAATAAAAAAAACCAAATACTTAGAATTGGTTTTTTATTCATTTTTAAGAGGCTCATTCATTATTTTACTCAACTTTATATGTTTTACCATCAGCAATACCTTGAATAAACTTAACTAATGATTCTTTCGAATGTATAGATCCATCATATTCAATAGTTGCTAATTTTGAATTGAAATCAACTTTCGCTTTTTGAACTCCTTCTAATTCATTTAGTTTATTTTCAATTCTTTTAGCACATCCAATAGCACAGGTCATTCCTTTAATCTTTACCGTCATTTTTTCTGTTTTAACGAGTTCTTTTTTAATTTTTGAATCTACTGATTGTCGCTCATTTTTACAGCTGATCATCATAATTACTAAAGTTATTGCACAAATTATTTTATTCATAATCATTATTTTAAAATTATTAGAAACAAAAATATGTATTTCAATAGTGTAATTAAAAAATTTAATAGAATTTTGACCTCAAAAACATACATTATGCCGAGCAAAAACAACAAATGGTTCCTTTTGTTTTTATTATCTCTGATTTGGGGTAGTTCGTTTATTTTAATGAAAAGAGGATTAGTTGGACTTAATCCTTTTCAGTTAGGGGCTTTACGGCTTATTTTTGCTTTTAGCTTTTTAATAATTGTAGGATTTAAATCTCTTTTTAAAATACCTTCTTATAAGTGGAAATATGTAGCCTTAACCTCTTTATTTGGAAATGGTTTGCCTGTATTTCTTTTTGCTTATGCTCAAACTGGTATAAAAAGCTCTATGAGTGGGATACTCAATTCATTGACTCCTCTTTATACCTTATTAATAGGTGTATTGGCTTTTGGTTTCAGTTGTATTAGAAACCAGATTATCGGAATATTATTAGGACTTATAGGATGTCTTTTTTTAGTTTATTTTGGAAAGGAAATCAATGGTGAAACACATTATTTTTGTGTTTTATTAGTGGTTATTGCAACTGTTTGCTATGCTTTAAATATAAATTTAATAAAGAAATACTTACCTGATGTTAGCCCATTAAGTATTTCTACTGGAAATTTTACAATAATGTTAGTTCCTGCTCTTCTTATTTTATTTTATAATGGGTATGGAGAAGTTATCACGCAACCTGAAACTATACGATCAACTTTATTTATATTAATACTAGGAATGATAGGAACAGGTATTGCTAATATTTTATATTATCAACTCATTCAAATATCTTCTCCATTATTTGCTTCATCTGTAACATATTTTATTCCTATTGTAGCATTAGGTTGGGGGCTAGTAGATGGTGAGGATTTAAATATTATGCAATTAGTTGGTACAGGAATTATATTAAGTGGAGTATACTTGGCGAGTAAGAAATGAGGCTGTTCTAAAACAATATACTTCTTATTTGTTTGCTTTGACTAATTTTTAAAGAAGACTTGAAGCAAATTAGATAATACAGGTAGATACAATTTCTTCCTATCACTAATAAAAAAGGTTTTTATTGTTTTTTGAACAGCCTTATATTTTATTGGATTGCTTTTACAACTGCTTTTTCAGCTTCTTTTCTTGATCCATCAAAGCCATCAATTCCTGAAACTGTAGTATATTTTAAAACATATTTTTTACCTGGATTTAATTTATTGTAAACACTCTGGCACATAAGGGTTGCCTCATGAAAACCACATAAGATAAGTTTCAATTTACCTGGGTATATGTTTACATCACCTATAGCGTAAATACCTTCTATATTTGTTTGATAATCTAACGCATTATTTACTTTGATTGCGTTTTTTTCTATTTCAAGTCCCCAATTAGCGATGGGACCTAATTTAGGTGTTAAACCAAAAAGGGGAATAAAGTAATCGCAAACTACGTTCATTCTTGCTGTTCCTACTTGAATATCTACTGATTCAATTCGTTCAGAACCTTTGAAACCGCATACTTCTGCTTCTGTAATTAATTTAATTTTTCCTTGTTTTTTTAGTTCTTGTACTTTTTCAACAGAATCTAAAGCTCCTCTAAATTCGTTACGACGGTGTACTAATGTTACTTCGGAAGCTACTTTTGACAAGAAAACGGTCCAATCAAGAGCGGAATCACCTCCTCCTGAGATTACAATTTTTTTATCACGGAATTTTTCAGGATCTTTTACAAAATATTCTACTCCTCTATCTTCTTGTTCATAAAATTCTAGGTCTTTTAAAACTGGTTTTCTAGGTTCAAAAATCCCTAATCCACCAGCAATGGCTACTGCCTTAGCATGATGTTCTGTTCCTTTATTGGTAGTTACAATAAAGGTTCCATCTTCTAACTTTTGAATTTTTTCAGCTACTTCATTTAGTGTAAAACCAGGTTGAAATTGCTTTATTTGTTCCATTAAATTATCAATCAGGTCACCTGCATTTACAGAAGGGAAACCAGGAATATCAAAAATGGGTTTTTTAGGATACAATTCAGTTAGTTGTCCTCCTGGTTGTGGTAAACCGTCTATTAAGTGGCATTTTAATTTCAACAAACCTGCTTCAAATACCGCGAAAAGGCCTGTAGGTCCTGCACCTATAATAAGTATATCTGTTTCTATCATTTCGTTTAAATTTTAAAAGGGAGATTAAGGTTTTAAAGTTCTATTAAATATCGGATAAAAATCATGATATTTATCAATAAGAAAATTTGTAAATATTTCTTAAATTTATTGACTAACATTAATTACACTTTCAATTTGTGGAGCATATTTTTTGATTGTGGTTTCTACTCCTGCTTTTAGCGTACTGATGCTTAAATTACAATTTGTACAAGCTCCTTCTAAACGAACCTTCACTAATTTATCTTCTATACTAATTAGTGTAATATCTCCTCCATCGGATTTAAGAAAAGGACGTATTTCATCTAAAGCTTTTATAACGTTTTGTTCTAATTCTTGATTTGTCATCTTTCTTTCTATTTACATTTACGGCTTGTAGTCACAAGATAGACAAATCATTGTGACTGATATCTTAAGACTATTTTTTTGTAGCTGAACAGCCAGCCATTGTTGTTATTTTAATCGCTTCTGTAGGAGGAAGATCTTTGTTTCTCTTAACTGTTTCTTCTACTACATTTCGAGCAATTTCTTCAAACACTTTTTCTAAGGGTGAAGCTGTCTGTAAAGCTGCTGGTCTACCATAATCTCCAGCTTCACGAATACTTTGTACAATTGGTATTTCACCTAAGAATGGTACTTGTAAATCTTCCGCTAAATTTTTAGCTCCTTCTTTACCAAAAATATAGTATTTATTATTTGGTAATTCTTCTGGTGTGAAATATGCCATGTTTTCAATAATTCCTAATACAGGTACATTAATACTTTCGGATAAAAACATAGATACTCCTTTTTTAGCATCTGCTAACGCCACAGCTTGTGGAGTACTTACTACTACTGCTCCTGTAATAGGTAGAGATTGCATGATTGATAAATGAATATCTCCTGTTCCAGGAGGTAGATCAATAAGTAAAAAATCTAATTCGCCCCAAGCAGCGTCAAAAATCATTTGATTCAAAGCTTTTGCTGCCATAGGACCACGCCATATTACGGCTTGACTAGGTGCTGTAAAAAAACCGATGGAAAGTAGCTTAATTTCATAACTTTCTACTGGTTTCATCTTTGATTTACCTTCTATTTCTATAGATGTTGGTTTTTCATTTTCAACATCAAACATAATAGGCATAGAAGGGCCATAAATATCTGCATCTAAAACACCTACTTTAAATCCCATTTTGCCTAAAGTAACGGCTAAATTTGCAGTGGTTGTTGACTTACCTACTCCTCCTTTACCTGGAAGCAATCGCAATAATATTAGAAATTCCTGGAATTGTTTTTCCTTTTATCTCATTTTTCTCAGGTACTTCTACTTTTATGTTTACTTTTACTGTTATTTCTGGAGAAAATGTTTCATGAATTAGTTTACGAATATCATCTTCTGCTCGTTTTTTAATATGCATGGCTGGAGTTGTTAAAGTAACATCTACTATTACTTCATTTCCAAAAGTTAATACATTGGTAACAGCACCGCTTTCAATCATATTTTTGCCTTCACCTGCAATAGATATGGTTTCTAACGCTTTTAATATTTCTTTTCTATCTAGTTTCATTTTTAATAACTATTAGCAGTCTATTTAAATAGTTTATATTTATTTAAACTGATTTTAGATTGCAAAGATAATGAGAAGTTTAGGAGTTTAAAACTTTAGAGGTTTAAAAGTTTTTATCTTATAATAAATGAAAACAATGGGTGGTAGTTTTAAAAAATCGAGTATTATTTAGAGTTCTACTTGGGGTTCCCAAAAATGTTTTTTAAAATTAATAATTTGGTTGTCTACTATTTTAATACCTTCATTTTCTAAAAGTTGTTGCATTAAGTTAGATCCATCAAAATGATGTTTGCCTGTTAAGACTCCGTTTCTGTTTACTACTCTATGTGCTGGTACATCATTCATGCTATGACAAGCATTCATTGCCCAACCTACCATTCTAGCAGATCTACTAGCTCCAAGAGCTTTGGCTATGGCTCCGTATGACGTTACTTTACCATAAGGTATTTGTCGTACTATTTCATAAACTCGTTCAAAAAAATTTTCATTATCTTTTTTAGAAATTACCATTTGTATAATGTAAAAAGGGCTATTATTCCTGTAACTGTAGCGATAATAAAATTAACATTTTTTACAAAAATGAAATTTTGCTTTCCCATTTTTTAAAAAGAAAAGCGTATAAGATATAAACTAATGCACTTCCTAATACAGCTCCAAAAACATAAGCTATTCCTATGATGGGTGTAAAAAAATTGGGTATAAATGCGGAAAAATATAAACTTAAAAAGGCATAGTAAGGGATAGGAAAAACATTTAATATGGATAATGTAATTCCTTGATAAAAAGGAGAGATTTTACTTTTTGTTTCACTTGCTTCTAATTTACTGGTTTGAATCACGTTTTGTACGCCTTTCCCTAAAAAAATATAGTTAAAGCAATAAATATAATGATTCCGACTAGTTTTAAATTTTTTGTTAGTTGTGGATGGTTTTGAAAAAAGGTGGCAAAATAAAACCCTAAAAAACTTTGTAATGTTACTATGATAGATACTCCTAATATAAATTCTTTGGCTTTTCGTATAGATTTTTTGATACTGATAGCTGCTACACGCATATTAAGCATACCTGGTGGCAAAACTCCCATACTTGAAAAAAAAGTAGCTAAAAAAAAGGCTAGAAGAATAGACATTTTATATCATTTGGTTGGTTTGCACTTATTCAAGAAGAAAACCTTTTGGTCTTTTAGTATAGAAAATGACCTCGTATTTTTACTTTTGAATAAGTTTTTTCTAAATCAAAAGAAGCTTTTACAAAATTAAAAAGATTATTAAAACAGCTTCTTTTGACTTTTATTAAATACATCACCTCTTTATAAAGTTGCATGTTTTTAACACTTTTTGTTGCAAATGTATACAATTTTAATTTCTAAAACTAACAATTGTAATGAATCAAAAAAGCCATAGTTTAGTAAAACGGTTATTTAGCGCTTTATTCTATTTTATCTAATTCTCTCGTTCTAATATGGTTTTCGATTAATTCTATTTCAACTTTCCCTATAAAGACACCTAAATTAATACCACATCTAACGAAATATTCTTTTCCTTTTCGATATTAATTTTGATTTCTTCTTTCGTTTTTAAAGTTCCACAAAAACTCTGACTACCAAAATTCTTAGTTTCATAAACATTTTTTTCATTCCTTAACCTGTCTATTATAAAATCATTAGAATCTTTTATTTTGCAACCTAATAAAATTCTTATTGCAAAACTCGGTCTATGAAAGTAAATCGGTGCGTAATCACTATCTTCTAGTAATCTGGATTTTCCTTTTATTTCTTATATTTTTGCTTTAATTAATTTTATAATATTTCTGCCTGATTTTTTTGCATCTGTAACGCCTTTGTCATATCTGCAAATCAGTAGTAAATCCAGTATCTCTAATTTTGACCTCTCCAATAAATTCTGAATTATTTGGCAAAGCATCATCCTTTTCTAACACTGTTATGTTGCTATCATCATTGAGTTTTTAATAGTTTTGATTTACTAACTTCGTAGAAATACTGGTTGAGCAGCTTCATATTATAGGAATAGTTATCAAAAATAATATTTTCTTTATTTTTTATTCTTTGTCACTATTTAATTCTAAAACGGATATAGGTAATTGCTTTATTAATTTCTAAATATTGCTTTTCATAAAACGTTTGTATTTCTAGAACTTCGTTAGGAGCACCCTCGTTTTTATATATATTATGATTAGCATATAATACTTCATGTCCTTCACCATGTAGCAATCCTAATGTATATCCGTGCATAAATTCACTGTCTGTTTTTAGATTTACAACTCCATCAGGTTTTAAAATTCTTTTATATATTTTTAAGAACTCACTGTTGGTCATACGATGTTTTGTACGTTTGTATTTAATTTGTGGATCGGGAAATGTAATCCAGATCTCATCAATTTCATGCGCATCAAAAACACCTTCTATTAACTCAATTTGAGTGCGTACAAAAGCTGTATTATTCATACCATTTTCTACGGCTGTTTTAGCACCTCTCCAAAAACGAGCACCTTTAACATCTATTCCTATATAATTTACATTCGGATTTCTTGAAGCTAAGCCTATGGTATACTCTCCTTTACCGCATCCTAATTCTACTATAATCGGATTATCATTTTTGAAAAATGTTGAACGCCATTTTCCTTTGTAAGGAAAATCTCCATTAACTACCTCATCACGAGTAGGTTGAATAACATTATCAAAAATTTCATTTTCTTTAAAACGTTTTAATTTATTTTTACTTCCCACAATTTCTTAAAGTTTTGGCAAAATTAAATAATTATGTGGTATAATAAAGTGTTTTATCTTTACCTTTCTTTTATAAATATTGTATTTGAAAACAACTAAAAACATACTTGTAGCCCCTCTTAATTGGGGTTTAGGTCACGCCACGCGTTGTATTCCTATTATAAGAGCCCTCTTAGCCCATGGCATGAATCCTATTATAGCCTCAGATGGTGAGGCTCTTGAATTATTAAAATTTGAATTTCCATATTTAACTTTTATCTCAATTCCTTCGTATAGAATAAAATATGCAAAAAGGGTTGTTTTTTTAAATGGAAATTAATAAGCAATGGTCATACTATTTTAAAAGCCGTTTTTTTAGAAAGATTAGCAACAAAAAAGATTATTAGAATTTACAATATACAAGGTATTATTTCTGATAATCGGTTGGGTATTTATTCAAAAAAAATACCTTGTGTTTATATTACTCATCAATTAAATGTTTTAACTGGCAATACGACTTTGATTACTTCTTGGTTACACCAACTAGTGGTTAAACAATATACGTCTTGTTGGGTACCCGATTTTGAAGGAGATAAAAATTTAACAGGTGATTTAGGTCATCTAAAAGAGCCTCTGAAAAATGTTTTTTATTTAGGTCCTATCAGTCGTTTTAAAAAACAAAAATTAAATATTCAGTATGATCTCATGGTTATTTTATCAGGTCCTGAACCACAAAGAAGTCTTCTTGAAAAAAATTAATATTAGAATTAAAAGACTATAAGGGATCTGTCTTATTTATAAAAGGGAAAGTTGATAAAGAGCAAAAAATCAACAATGAAGGCATTTTTACTTTTTATAATTTCATGAGTTCTGATCAATTAGAAATTGCCATTAACACGAGTGAATACATTATTTGCCGTTCTGGCTATACCACCGTTATGGATTTAGCTTGCATAGGTAAAAAAGCTTTTTTTATTCCTACTCCTGGACAATACGAACAAATATATTTAGCACATAAACTAAGTGATGAACTGATAAGTCCGTATTGTATGCAAGATGAATTTAGTCTTAAAAAACTAGAACAAATAAATGATTTTAAAGGTTTTATTCCATTTCAGAATAAAGTTAACTGGAAAAAATATTTAGAAGTTTTTAATTTAGAAGACAAATAGTGATTTTTAAACGTACTCTACTTGTCTTCTTTTAAGGTAATATATTAATATTTATAGTGAGACTGTCCAAAAAGTTCACAATCTTTCATTTAGACCAAAGGGAGAAATCACACAATGTTGACTATGAGACTCCTCATTCGGAGTGACAAACTGCATGTTGATTTATTACTTTTGGGACCGCCTCATTTATTTCAAACAGTTATCATTTTTTAAAGTTAACTAAACGATTATCATTATAGTTTACTTGAGCTATGACCCCGTTTTCTTTAAAAATCCAAGTTCCTACTTTTTGTCCCGATTCATATTGTCCTGTAGCTAACTCGTTTCCTTCTTTCGTATAGGAAACCCATTTCCCATGAACTTTCCCGTCTTTATAAAAACCTTCTTGCATTATTTTACCATTGTCATAATAGTAAGTGGCTTTTATTAAATTATTTTGAATCTCATATTTAGGCTCTATTAACTGAGCAAAACTGGCTACTGTAAATAATAAAGTAATGATTGATATACGTTTTTTCATAATTCAAAATTTTATGGGTTCTACAAATAGTCTCCATCAAATTTAAAAAAACTTATATAATTAACAATTAAAAAACATTTACTTTACAATTTATTAACATTAAAAATAATAAAACAATGTCTTAAGCAGTAAATTGATTAGCACTCTGAAGTGTAAATAAAAATTCAGAACCTTTATTAAATGTACTTTTTACATATATTTTTTCATGATGAGCTTCAATAATATGTTTTACTATAGACAACCCTAAACCAGAGCCTCCTTCCATTCGAGACCCACTTTTATCTACCCTAAAGAAACGCTCAAATAATCTAGGAATATGTTTTCGTTCAATACCTTCACCATTATCCATAACACGTATTAATACTTTATTATTTTCTAATTCATCTATACAAATTTCGGTTGATCCTTTTTCTTTACCGTACTTAATAGAATTTACTATTAGATTAATCAGAACTTGTTGAATTTTTTGTTTATCAGCCATTACCTCTATAGGCTTAATATATTTTTCATCAAAACTTAAGGTAATTTCTTTAGTATTTGCTTTAATCTCTAGTAAATCCATTACTTCTTGAGCTAATGCAACAATATCAAATGATTGAATATTCAGCGTTTCATCTCCTAATTCTAATTTAGCAATCATGTCTAAATCATTAACAATATAAACCAATCTTTCAACGCCTTTTTCTGCTCTTTCTAAATATTTCTTTCTTAATATTTTGTCTTTATGTGCACCATCTAGTAAGGTTGAAATATAACCTTGAACTGTAAAAAGAGGGGTCTTTAGTTCATGTGAAACATTTCCTAAAAATTCTCTTCTATATTCTTCACGATCTTTTAACATTTCAATTTCTAACTTTTTATCCGTTGCAAATTTTTTAACCTGTTTAGTCAATGTAGCCATATCGGTAGTTATAGCTTGGTTTTTAAAATCTACGGCATCTAAGAAAGAAATTTCATCATAAATTTTCTTTACTCGTTTGTAAATAAATTTTTCTACTCGATATTGTAAAACGAAAAATGAAAAAGACATGGTTAAGCAAGCAAAAACACTTATAAATAACCAATTAATTAAAAAGAACAAATAGGTTAATAAAAGCACTAACCCTGTTGAAAACAGGGTAATATATGTAGAAGATCGAAAAGCGAATTTATATGATTTTTTAAGTCTTAATCCCATTAGTATTCAAACTTATATCCTACTCCTTTTATTGTTTTAAATAGTTCTTCGCCAATTTTTTCTCTTAATTTTCGGATATGAACATCTATGGTTCTTCCTCCTACTACCACTTCATTCCCCCAAACTTTATCTAAAATTTCCTCTCTTTTAAATACTTTTCCTGGTTTAGAAGCTAATAAGTAGAACAATTCAAATTCTTTTCTTGGAAGGATAATTTCTTTATTATCTTTATATATTTTGTATTCCTCTCGATTTATTTCAATACCTCCTAGATCTAATTTTTCAACTGATACTTCTACTTCTTTAAATCTTCTTAATAAAGCTTTTACTTTACTGACTAACACTTTAGGTTTAATAGGCTTTGCTATATAGTCATCAGCACCTGCATCAAAACCCGCAACTTGGGAATAATCTTCATTTCTAGCAGTCAAAAACGCAATAATAGTATTTTGCAATTCTGGCGTATTACGAATAATTTCACAAGCTTCCATTCCATCCATTTCAGGCATCATGACATCCATTAAGATTAAATGGGGCAAATATTTTTTTGCTTTTTCAACTGCTTTTTTACCATTTTCAGCGGTAAATATTTGATACCCTTCTTGTGAAAGATTATAGCCAACAATTTCTAAAATATCAATTTCATCGTCTACTAACAGAATTCTGATATCCTTTTTTTTCATCACTGTGTTTTGTGTTTGTTTGAGTGTAAAATTAGCTATTATTCGTATATAAAAACTTAACCTTACACAAATTTAATATGTTAACGATTAAGTAACATTTACTAAACTTATTTATAATATCTCAATAACTTCTTTTTACATAGCTCAAATTACTTTGCATCGAAATTAAACACACAACAAGATGAGATTCAAATTTTCTTTATTGTTCTTATTTTTTACAATCTTAACATGGGCTCAAAAAGCTACTATTACAGGAACAGTATCCGATAAAGATCTTAACAACGAAGCATTGCCATTTGCTAATGTTGTTTTAAAAGGTACCTCAATAGGAACCACTACTGATCTACAAGGTAAATACAAATTAAGTGTCCCTTCGGGTATGCACATATTAGTCTTCAGTTTTTTAGGATATGAAACTAAAGAGGTAAAAGTTACTATTAACGCTGAAGAAATAAAAGAAATTAATCAAATTCTTGGTTCTGGTAGCGTAACCATGGAAGATGTAGTAGTAAAAGCAACTGTAAGTCGTGAAAAAGAAACCGCTTTATTATTAGAGCAAAAAAATGCTGTTGAAATGAAACAGATCATGGGTGCTCAAGAAATGGGTAGAAAGGGAATAAGTGATGCACAGGCTGCTGTTACTAAAATTTCAGGGATTTCTAAACAAGAAGGAGTAAAAAATGTTTTTGTAAGGGGTTTAGGAGACCGCTATAATTCAACAACATTAAATGGTTTCCCAATTCCTTCCGAAGATCCCGAATATAAAAACATTTCCTTGGATTTTTTGGTACTGATATTATCAAAAACATTTCTGTTAATAAAGTTTTTAATTCTACTAAAATTAGTGACGTAGGCGGAGCTAATATAGATATTTCTTCTAAAGAATTAAATACATCATCTGTTTTATCACTAGACCTTTCAACAGGTAGTAATACAAGAGTATTCAATACTGATTTCAAACAACAATCAGGAGTAGATTACTGGGGATTATCTAATATCACTAATCCTGGTTTAACTAACCAAAAATACAATTTCCCTAACAAGCTTAATCCTACCACAAATCACTTACCATACAACCACTCTTTGGGACTAACAATAGGTAAAAAGATTAGATTTGGCGAAAATAGTTTTTCTGTATTTTTAGTAGGGTCACATTCAACGGATTTTAGTTACACCAAACAATTTGTAAAAAACACAACTACCACAGGAGTAGTCTTCCAGAGATCAGGTAGGCGATAAATTTAATCGCGGTATTAATCAATTAGGACTATTGAATTTATCTTTAAAACTAAATAAGTTCCGATTTGATTATAACGGTATGGCAATTCATAATAATAATCAATATTATTCAAAATTTTACGGACTAGATAATGATAAATTTCAGGGAGGTTTTGATGATAAAGGGTTAATGATTAGACAACAAAATAATGATAATTTATTAATTGTAAATCAATTATTAACTCAATTTCAATTAGGAAAAAACACAAACTTCAATGCTGGCGTATCATATAATATTACTTCTGGTAAAGAGCCTGATAGAAGAGTAAACAACCTAACTCAAAGAAACGAAAAAGATTTTATTTTTACAGGAGGAGATGGTAGACAAACAAGAACTTTCTTGAATTTAGATGAAACTGATTTAAACACAAAACTAGAAGTTTCTCACAAACTAAATAATCAAAATGCAAATGATAAAACTTCTTTTATCAAGTTTGGCTACAATGGAAGACAAGTTGAAGATAAATTTTCAGCTATACTATATAATTTTAGGGCTATTTCAGGATTATATGATGAAAATATAAACTTAGACAATGCTTATAACAAACAAAATTATATTGATGGAAAAGTAACATTTGATGCTAATAAAGATCAATACAGTGCACAAAAAAATATACATTCTGGATATGGTGATTTAACCTACTTAGTTACTCCTAAACTAACCTTAAATATGGGAGCAAGCATAGATTACGTAAATCTAGCTGTACAATACAATGTAAACGAAGGTAGTACTATTGGAAAATCAACTATTAAAAATACATTCGTATTACCCAACGCTAGTTTAAAATGGGACGCATCAGAAAAAAACTCGTTCCGTTTAGCCAGTAGCAAAACCTATACACTTCCTCAAGCTAAAGAAATTTCGCCATACATTTACATAGACGTAAACTTTAATAGTCAAGGAAATAAAGATCTAAAGTACTCTGAAAATTATAATCTAGATGCTAAATGGGATTTTTATATAAGCAAATCAGAACTATTTTCATTAACCGGTTTTTATAAACATATTCAAAATCCAATAGCTCGTGTAGAAGAAGGGGGATCAGGAGGTTATTTAACATATAAAAACATATCTAATGTAGCCAAAGTCTTAGGAGCAGAAGTAGAACTAAGAAAAAATATTTTAGAATCACAATTTCACTCTTATGATGCTAAATTAGCATTAGGACTTAATGCTTCTTACATCCACTCTAAATTAACATTAGATGTTTTGAACACACCTAAAAAGAAACTCAACTAGAAGGTTCTTCCCCTTTCTTAGTTAATTTTGATCTATCAAGTACTTTATCGAAAAATGACAAAAACTTTACCAATACCTTCGTATTAAACTATTTTAGTGATCGTATTTATACTATTGGAACCCTTACTTATGAAGATATTATAGAAAAAGGAGTAATAGGATTGGATTTTATTTCTACTTCTAAAATCAATAAGCATCTCGCTATCAAAATAAAAGCCAGAAACTTACTAGATCCTACTTATTCACTAAGCAGAAAAGGCATTAATGGAGGCGAAAATATTGTCCTTAAATCATTCCAAAAAGGAATCCATTTTAGCCTAGGTTTAACGTATGATTTTTAAAATTATATAATTGCTAATTAAAACAACTAACCAAAATGAAAAAATCAGTTTTAAGTTTATTAACATTGCTAACTGTTACAGGATCTTTCCTTACATCTTGTACAAAGATAACAGATGATGAAGCATTTTCAAATACAAATACTCCAGTAGGAACTGAAAACTTATCAGGTACTATTACAAACAATATAACTCTTGATCCTTCTAAAACATACTATTTAAATGGCTCTCTTATCATAGATAATGGAGGAACTCTAAACATTCCCGCAGGTACTATAATCAAATCTAAAAAGGATTTAGTAATTACATTTTAGCCTTACAAGGAGGCAAAATAAATATAAATGGTACTCCTGATAAACCTGTAATCATGCAAGCTGACATAGAAACAACAGAATCAGGATACTGGGGCGGTTTAATCATTAATGGTAAAGCTAAATTATCAGATGCTACCCCAACTGGCTCAACCGAAATTAACTCAGCTTATACTTACGGTGGCAATGATGATACAGATAACTCAGGCATTATTCGTTATTTGATACTCAATAATACAGGAGCTAAATCCTCTGCCAATATTGAACACAACGGTTTAACCCTAAATGGTGTTGGAAATAGTACCATTATTGAAAATATACTTGTAAAAAATTGCGCTGATGATGGTATTGAACTCTTTGGAGGAACTGTTAACCTAAAAAACATCTTATGTATTAACACAGATGACGATATGTTTGACTACACACAAGGATGGAGAGGTACTTTAGACAATGCTTATGGAATTTGGGAAAAAGGTTTTACAAGTACAGAAGCCGACCCAAGAGGTCTAGAAGGAGATGGTAATTTAGATGGTAACACTCCTACTTGTAACTTACAATCTGATAACGTCATCAGGAATTTAACCATTGACCTTAAAATTGACCCTATAACCACTAACGATATAACAAGACAAATGATGGATGTTTTTATGATTCGTCGTGGTGCAAAATCTACAATAACAAACGCTGTCGTAAAGGGAACAGGATATGCAGTAACCTTAGTTAACATGAACGATAAAAAAGGAGCTGGAAATCCCACTACAACAATTAATATTAATCTTAAAGATTTAACAACAAATCCAGCTAAAGAAATCAATGGAACAGCAGTATTAAACAAAAACGAAACCAATATAGGTGCTGACAAAACTGCTTTTAATTGGACAAAATACGCCTTTTAATTTTTCAACATTTTTAACAAAACAAAAGCCTCAAAAATAGAGGCTTTTGTTTTATCTAAATATTTTTTTTTTAACTTTGTAGAAATCCGTATTAAATGAAGAAAAACTACTTGTACAGTATCCTTATTTCCACATTATTTACGTTAGTCTTCCAAGCTCAGGAAGCTAGAGACTCCTATAGTGGAAAATACCAAGAACAACCTTTAGACAACCTTACAATATATCCGAACCCATCTAGCACAGGCAGAATTTATATTACTTCCAGATCTACTTCCTCAAAAGAAATTGAGATTTATGATGTACTTGGAAAATTAGTACTGCAAACCTTATTATCCTCCAAAGAATTAAATATAACAAGCTTAAACGAAGGAGTTTACATAATAAAAATCAAAGAAGGAGAACAAAGAATAACTAGAAAACTTATTGTAAAATAATCTACCTAAAACATCCCCCCTAAATCTACCTTTCATTTTTTAATACATTAAAAAATGAGAATCTATTATAAAACATTTCCCCTTTTCTCATCAAAACACGCTAATAATAGATTTTTACAAACTCATTTTTAAGAGCATTCTTTTTCAACCAATACAAGACCTGAGATCATTCCTCAAAATAAATATATTTCAATTTACTCAAACAAATATAGATTATTCTTACAAAATAATTAAAAAACAATCAAAAAAATAAATTTAATATATTTTTCATTAAATTTAAAGCCAATTATTTCTAAACCAAATTACACACAACAACACATGAAAAAAAATCACCTATTTGGAACGTTATTATTAGCAAATTTTGGATTTTGTCAAGTTTCAATTTCAGCATTAAACACACCCTACAATCAGGATTTCAACTCAATGACTACTGGAACAACAGCTCCAGTCCTACCCGTCAATTGGTTTATGACAAGACTTTCAGGCACATCTACTACAGCTCTAACACTAACAAATAATGACGGATCTACTAATAGCGGAGGAGTTTATGCAGCAGGAACTAATTCAACTAATGAAAGATGCCTTGCAGTACTAGCCTCTTCAGGCACAATCCCTGGAATAGGTCTAAACCTTATCAATAATCTGACACAAAACATTACCCAAATACAAATTAGTGGAAAAACCGAACAATGGAGATTAGCCACTAGTTCTATCGTTGAAAAAATAGCATTTGCCTATAGCTATGACGCTACCTCTTTATCAACAGGCAATTGGACAACGGTAACCAACTGCGATTTAGTAGAGCAAAATGCTACTACCAGCACAACGACCCCCACAACAGCCAACATAGATGGTAATGCTTTAGGAAACAATAGTAATTTCACCTTTACCTTTGGATTAACAGGTAATGGCTGGCTAGCTAATGGAGGCACACTTTGGATCAGATGGGCCGACACAAACGATCTAGGAAATGATGCCATGATAGGCTTAGACGACTTCAGTATTCAAGCAACATCAATAGATCCACAATTTTTATCTAATGAAAAATTAGATGAAATTTCTGGACTACAAATATTCCCCAATCCAACCAAATCAATTTTAAACATAACATCAAACAATTTTTCTGAAAAACAAATTGAAATATATGACTCTTTAGGAAAAATAATTTTATCCACTAGAACAACTAATCAAAATATAAACATTACCCCTTTAACCAAAGGAGTTTACACAGCTAAAATCACCGAAGAAGGCAAAATAGCCATCAGAAAAATCATAATTGAATAAATTATCCCCAATAAAAACAAAGCCAACCCCTTTAGACAAACATCTAACGAGGATTTTTATACTTTTGTAAACAAAAACAAAACTATTAAAATGAAAAAAAAATCATTATTTTATCTATTCAGTTTATTCCTTTTAATTTCGAACAGCTTTGCACAAACCACATTAACCTCGTGGAGTTTTGATGGACAAACAACCAATCCAAACCTAGGAACAGGAACATTAAGCCTAATTGGAGGAGTCAGCCCAAATACTTATCAAAGCGGCAATGGCGGAGGGTTTGCACATAGTATAAAAAACTTTCCTCTTCAAGGAACAGCTTCCGAACAGCTGGTTATCAATTTATGGCAAGTACTAATGGCTACTCAGGAATTATCATAAAATTTGACCCAAGAGGACAAGATGCTTCTTCTAAATGGCAACAATACGAATATACTTTTGATGGTGGAAATTCTTGGGAAATCTTAACTAATAACAATGGAGACCTAACAAATGGTTTTACAACCTCTCCAATGAAATCTCTGTTAATCAATGATCCTAGATGCAACAACAACCCTAATTTTGGCTTCCGAATTGTTTCTATTGTAAATCCAAACAATAATACCTACGAACCTATTTTAGGAGTTTATGACCCTACCGCTAACTGGAGAATAGACAACGTAAAAATTGAAGCTAGCTCCGTTTTAAACAATGAAAAAAACAATGAAATAGAAGGGCTATCAGTTCACCCAAATCCCGCAAATTCAGTTTTAAATATTACTTCTGGTAATTTTGAAGAAAAACAAATTGAAGTATATAATACTTGGGGTAAAAAAACTTTATCAACTAAAGTAACAGATCAAACTGTTAATATCTCATCATTAACAAAAGGAATTTATTTTGCTAAAATCACCGAAAAAGGTAAAACAGCAACTAGAAAAATTATAGTTGAATAAGACTCCAACTAATTCAAAAATATAAAAGGCTGCCCAAAAAAAATATGGCAGCCTTTTTTTTACAATAAAGATATTCAGACTTCTTTAAAACTAGCTTTTTCAAATATTATTATCTAAAAAATGTAAAAAAACATTAAATTCAAATCTTATTCATTCAGTATTCTTATTTTTACTTCCAAAATATTAAAATCCAAAAACGATATGTTTAAAATTAAAAAAAACATTGCCCTTACAGCTTCGTTTATTATAACTTTCAGTGCTTTTGCACAAGATAATTTAGTCAATTCACTAAAAATAAATGCGAGTGAAAAAAGTAAAGAATCTTTCAAATTTACTGACGTTATAAATATTGAAAACACACCTATAAAAAACCAAGGTTCTTCGGGAACTTGTTGGAGTTATTCTGCCAATTCATTTTTAGAATCAGAAATGATACGCATGGGTAAAAAACCAGTAGAATTAGCACAAATTTATTCCGCTCGCAATGCTTATATAGAAAAAGGTAGAAACTATGTCCGTATGCATGGCTCAGTTGCTTTAGGTGATGGCGGTGCTTTTCATGACGTAATTAATATGTATCGTAAATATGGAGCCGTTCCTCAATCAGTTTATACAGGCTTAAATTACGGAACTGATAAAAATAAATTTGCTGAAATGAGTTCTCTAATTGAAGCTTTTTTAAAAGCCGTTGTTACCAATCCTAATGGAGAACTAACACCTAATTGGGAAAAAGCCTACACCGCAATGATTGATAGTTATCTTGGACAAGTACCCAAAACTTTTCAATTTGAAGGCAAAACCTATACTCCTGAAACTTTTGCCAAAGAAGTAGTAGGGATTAACGCCGATGATTATGTAGAAATTTCTTCCTTGCAAGAATATCCCTACTATACTAAATTTGTGCTAATGGTTCCAGACAATTGGAATTTTGATCAAGTCTACAATGTAAAAATGAATGAATTAACTGACATCATTGACAACGCAATTAAAAATGGTTATTCAGTAGCTTGGGCTGGCGATGTTAGCGAAAAAAGTTTTTCTTGGAAAAACGGTGTAGCTTATGTTCCTGAGAAAAAATTTGAGGAGATGACTGCTGATGAGAAATCAGACATGTTTAATGGTCCTAAAAAAGAAATGACAATAACTGAGGAAATGCGTCAAAAAGCATTTGATAATTACACAACTACTGACGATCATGGTATGCACATTGTTGGAATTTCTAAAGATCAAAACGGTAAAGAATATTATATTGTTAAAAACTCTTGGGGTACAACAAATGACTACAAAGGATATTTGTATATGACAAAAGAATTTGCAAAATACAAAGCAACCGCCATTATGTTGCATAAAAAAGCGATACCTACAGGCATTGTATCTAAATTAAAACTATAAAAAACCTCTATATAAAACAAAAAACCCGAAAAATTTTAATTCGGGTTTTTTGTTTTATATAATCGTAAAAAAGGATCAATCAAAGTAAAAAACAAAAATTATCTTCGATATAAGTTTTAAAATAATGGGCAGCAAAATTAAAACTCTAAGAAATTCAAGAATACATTAATATCACAATAACGAAAAATCTAATCTAAACAAAAATGAGCCCGATAAAACATCGAACTCATTATTATCAAAATTAAGTTTAAATTTGCCTAAACTTTTGGGTGCAGTACAAATTTTTTATTTAATTTTTAGGTTCTTTCATTTTGAAAGTTTCCATAAACTTAGTTGTATAATTACCTACCACATAATCTGGCTCATCCATTAACTGTCTATGGAACGGAATAGTTGTTTTTATTCCTTCTATTACGAATTCATCTAAAGCACGTTTCATTTTAGCAATTGCTTCTTCACGAGTTTGTGCTGTAGTAATTAACTTCGCAATCATTGAGTCGTAATTAGGTGGTATTGTATACCCAGCATACACATGCGTATCTAAACGCACTCCGTGACCTCCTGGCGCATGTAAAACAGTGATTTTACCAGGAGAAGGACGAAAATCATTATAAGGATCCTCTGCATTAATACGACATTCTATAGAATGTAACTGCGGCAAGTAGTTCTTACCCGAAATAGGCACACCTGCTGCAACTAAAATTTGTTCACGAATTAAATCATAATCAATAACTTGCTCCGTAATTGGATGTTCTACTTGAATACGAGTATTCATTTCCATAAAGTAGAAATTACGGTGCTTATCTACTAAAAACTCTACTGTTCCTGCTCCTTCGTAACTAATATACTCAGCAGCTTTCACAGCAGCCTCTCCCATTTTATGGCGTAATTCATCCGTCATAAATGGAGAAGGAGTTTCTTCTGTTAATTTTTGATGGCGACGTTGTACAGAACAATCTCTTTCCGATAAGTGACAAGCTTTACCAAAAGAATCACCTACAATTTGAATTTCAATATGACGAGGTTCCTCAATAAGCTTTTCCATATACATGCCATCATTACCGAAAGCAGCAGCAGCTTCCATACGAGCACCTTCCCAAGCTTTATCAAGCTCTTCCTCTTTCCATATCGCACGCATTCCTTTACCACCACCTCCAGCTGTTGCTTTCATCATTACTGGATAACCTATTTCTTTAGCTACTTTCTTAGCCTCTTCTAATGACTCTAAAATTCCATCAGAACCTGGAACACAAGGCACACCTGCTGCTTTCATAGTAGCTTTAGCAGTAGCTTTATCCCCCATTTTTTCAATCATTTCAGGAGAAGCTCCAATAAATTTGATTCCGTGTTCTTGACAAATTTTAGAAAATTTAGCATTCTCTGAAAGGAATCCATACCCTGGATGAATGGCATCAGCATTAGTAATTTCAGCAGCCGCAATAATATTGGACATTTTTAAATAAGACTGATTACTAGGAGCTGGTCCTATACATACAGCCTCATCGGCGAATTTCACATGCAAACTATCTGCATCAACTGTAGAATATACTGCAACTGTTTTAATTCCCATTTCACGACAAGTTCTAATTACACGAAGTGCAATTTCTCCCCTGTTAGCGATTAGTATTTTTTTAAACATCTTAATGAAATTTTAAATGTTGAATTATAAATTTTAAATTATTTGAGAATAAATAGGTTATTTATTACTCAAAATTTAGCATTTAAAATAACTTATGATGGATCTACTAAGAATAATGGTTGATCAAACTCAACAGGTGAGGCATCATCTACTAAAATTTTAACGATTTTACCAGACACTTCACTTTCAATCTCATTAAACAACTTCATTGCTTCAATAACACATAAAGTATCACCTTTAGAAATTACAGAACCTACTTCTACAAACATTGGTTTATCTGGAGCTGGTTTACGATAAAATGTACCAATAATTGGCGATTTCACAGTAATATATTTAGAAGTATCATCAGCAACTGATTCTATTACAACTGGTGCAGCTGGTGCAGCTGGTGTTGGTACTGGAGCAGCAGCAACTGGCATTTGCTGAATAGCCGCTTGCATTGGCACCTGTTGCACAAACGTAGTGTTTTCAGTACCTTCAGGTGTTGTTTTGATCGTGATTTTAAAATCATCCATCTCTAGCTTTACCTCAGTAGCACCTGATTTAGCTACAAACTTAATTAGGTTTTGAATTTCTCTAATATCCATGATATTTCGATTTTGGTTTATTATGTTTTTATGAATTATATGCCCATTTTAAATAAATAGCTCCCCATGTGAAGCCTCCTCCAAACGCAGCAAAGACGATATTGTCTCCCTTTTTTAATTGTTTTTCAAAGTCACACAAAACAAGTGGCAAAGTTGCTGATGTTGTATTTCCATAACGATGAATATTAATTAAAACTTTAGATTCATCAAGCCCCATACGTTCGGCCGTAGCATCTATTATACGTTTATTAGCTTGATGAGCGACTAACCAATTTACATCATCATGTGTTAGGTTATTTCGTTTCATAATTTTTTCACTCACATCAGCCATACCTGAAACGGCATACTTAAAAACTGTTTTCCCGTCTTGAAAAACGGTGTGCATTCCTTTCTCTACAGTTTCTTTAGAAGCTGGCAAAATAGATCCTCCTGCATCAATTTTAAGATATTCACGACCAATTCCATCACTTCTTAAAATTTCATCTTGCAATCCTAAACCCTCTTCATTTGGTTCAAAAAGAACAGCTCCTCCTCCATCTCCAAAAATAATACAAGTAGCCCTATCTGTATAATCTATAATAGAAGACATTTTGTCTGCCCCTATTAACAATACTTTTTTATACCTTCCTGATTGTATATAGGCTGCAGCAGTAGACATTCCGTATAAAAAACTAGAACAAGCCGCATGAAGATCATAAGCAAATGCGTTAACAGCACCTATTTGAGATGCTACATATACTCCAGTAGATGCAACAGGCATATCCGGAGTGGCTGTTGCCATAATAATCAAGTCAATATCCTTAGGATCTATTCCTGATTTTTCAATTAGGTTTTTAGCAGCTTGAATAGCTAAATAGGAAGTACCTGCTCCTTTTTCTTTTAAGATTCTTCTCTCCTTAATACCTGTACGAGTGGTAATCCATTCATCCGTAGTATCAATCATTGTTTCCAAAACTTGATTAGACAAAACAAAGTCAGGAACATAAGAACCTATAGCAGTAATTGCGGCAGTAATCTTATTCATAAAGTCTTATTTTGAACCCTTTAAAGGTCAATTCTAAAAGTTGATGAAATTACAAAATTTCTACAAAAGAGATACAAAAATGGTGTTTTTTTTTCAAAAATGAATCATTTTCAACAAAAAAACTCTCACATTGTGAGAGTTATTCATGTATCTTTTAAAAAATATATTAAGCAACAGCTACTGATTTATCAATAACTACTTGACCTCTATAATACATTTTTCCTTCCATGCCAGTAAGCTCTGTGGTACAAATGAGCTTCACCAGTTACTGGGCAAGTTGCAATTTGAGCAACAGTTGCTTTATAATGAGTTCTTCTCTTGTCTCTTCTTGTCGACGATTGTCTTCTCTTAGGATGTGCCATTTTACAAAATTATTTATCCGTTAATAGTTTCTTTAATGCTGCCCAACGTGGGTCAATTTCTTCTTCTTTTATATCTTGCTCTTCTGCAATTTCTGTTTCTTCAAAACTTTCTTCTTCTAAAGCTTGAGGACTTATTCTTTTTAAAGGTATTGAAAGAACGATCATCTCATATATGTATTGAGCTATATCTATTTGGTGCTCCCCAAAGGGAAGAATTAAGAGTTCTTCGTTTTCATCATTATATGTTTCTCCGAAACGCACAATTAACTTTAACTTACCTTTAATTGGAAAATCAAAAGGTTCCCCTCTCACATCGCACAATACATTTACAGTTCCTTTATGCTTAAAATTTAACTCAAGCATATTACTTTGTTTTTCTAATACCAATTTTACTTTTATATCAGCCGAATCAAATTCGTCATATTCAAAGTAATCAAAGAACGTCTTACTAATTAGGTATTCAAACTCATGTTTTCCTATCTTCAATCCAGCATAAGGAATCAAATACTCGTTTGTAACTCTCATCAGATAAATCTACATTTTTAATAGGTTCAGATGAAACATTATCACTTAATCCCTTTTAATCAAAGACTTAAACTTAATTACGCTTCATTCTGTCAACAATTTACTCCTTAATTAAGGTGTGCAAAGATATAAATTATTTGTAAAATCAAAAGGGTTATAAACATTTTTTTGTTTATAACTCATTTTATTTTATTTTCAATGGGTTTAGTACTATTTCTTTATATATATTTCTAGCTTTAAAAACATCTAATGCAGTATAAATGGCTTCTGTAAAAGAAACTTGATTTGCAATTCCTTTACCTGCAATATCAAAACCAGTTCCATGATCTGGAGATGTTCTAATTTTATTTAAACCAGCAGTATAGTTAACTCCTTTTCCAAAAGATAATGTTTTAAAAGGAATCAAACCTTGATCATGATAAGTGGCTACTACTGCATCATATTTTTCATACTGAGCACTACCAAAAAAACCATCAGCTGAAAAAGGACCAAAAACCATTATACCTTCTTCAAATAACTTTTTTAATGTGGGTTTTAACACTTTTTCTTCTTCTTGACCAATTACACCATGATCTCCCGAATGAGGATTTAATCCGAGCACGGCTATTTTAGGTCTATTAATTTGAAAATCTTGAATTAAAGAATGATTAATCGTTTTTATTTTTTTAAATATTAAATCTTCAGTAAGATGAGATGCAACTTCATTAATAGGTACGTGATCTGTTAACAAACCTATTCTTAATGAATCTTGAATCATTAACATTAAAGCGTCACCTTCTAATTCTTGGTCTAGATAATCTGTATGTCCAGGAAAAGAAAAATCTTCGCTTTGAATGTTAACTTTACTAATAGGTGCCGTGACTAACACATCTATTTTCCCATCTTTTAGTGATTGCGTAGCTTCTACAAAAGATTTTACGGCATATTTCCCAACATTCTGATTTTCTACTCCCCATTCTAAATTTACACCTTCTCTCCAAACATTCAAAACATTTACTCTACCAACAAGTGCTTGGTCAATCTTATCAATACCGTGTAGGTTAACGTTTAGATTAAGTTGTTTTTTTAAATAAGATATAATCTTAACATTAGCAAAAATAATAGGCGTACACAATTCAAGCATACGAGTATCTTCAAAAGATTTCAATACAACCTCACTACCAATACCATTTAGATCTCCTATTGAAATACCGACCATTATATTTTCAGGCTTTTTTGTCATCGCTTTAATATTTATACTAATTTTGAATACAAATTTACTAAAATTAATCAGTTAATGTTTACAGGAATTATAGAAACTCTAGGTAAGATTATTGCTCTTGAAAAAGAAGGTGAAAACATTCATGTTTCAGTACAATCTTCTATAACAAAAGAACTCAAAATAGACCAAAGTGTATCCCATAATGGGGTTTGTCTGACAGTTGTTAATATAAATAACGATATATATACTGTTACTGCAATTAAGGAGACTATTGAAAAAACGAATCTAGGCGAATGGAAAATAGGGGATCTTATTAATTTAGAGCGCGCCATGAAATTAGGAGATAGGCTCGATGGACATATTGTACAAGGGCATGTGGATCAAATAGGGATTTGTAAACAAATAGAAGAGGCGAATGGTAGTTGGTATTTTACATTTGAATATAGTAAAGACTTAAAGAACATTACCATTGAAAAAGGCTCTATAACAGTTAATGGAACCAGTCTAACCGTCGTTAATTCAAAATTAAATGAATTTAGTGTGGCTATTATTCCTTATACTTATGAACATACTAATTTTCATACTTTCAGTGTAGGTACTAATGTAAATCTTGAATTTGATGTAATAGGAAAATATGTTAGCAGACTTCATTCTTTACATCTTTAACTAAACTAGAAAGTTAAGACAATTTATTTAAACAAAAAAGTCCTAATAACAGGACTTTTTTTGTATCAATACCATAAATATTAATTATCCATTTAAAGCCTCAGCTCCTCCTACAATTTCTAAAATTTCTCCTGTAATAGCGGCTTGACGTGCTTTATTATAAGTTAACTTCAATTGATTTCTTAATTCAGTAGCGTTATCTGTCGCTTTGTGCATCGCTGTCATACGCGCTCCGTGCTCTGCAACAAATGAATCTCGAATAGCTTTGTACAATTGCGTTTTTAATGACTTAGGAATTAAAGTCATGATGATTTCTTCTTTCGATGGTTCGAAAATGTAATCACCTGCAACAGCTTCAGATTTAGCAATAGGAGCCAATGGAAGGAATTGTTCTGATTTTACTACTTGGGTAGCAGCATTTTTAAACTGATTATATACTAACTCGATTTTATCATATTCACCAGCAACAAACTTTTCAGTTAAATCAGAAGCAATAGTTGCCGCATTATCAAAAGTTAAATTATCAAAAATTGTACTCTCATTTGCTATTATTGTATGCGTTTTACGCAATACGTCATTACCTTTTTACCTATAGTTAACACATCAAGTTGTGCATTTTTATATTTTTCTGTGAGGCTTTTTACTTCCTTAACCACATTAGCGTTAAAAGCACCACATAAACCACGGTTAGAAGTAATAACTACTAAAAGTACTTTCTTTGCTTCACGTTGCGTCGTATAAGCTCCACCTACTTCACCTTCAAGAGTAGCTGATAAATTTTGTAATAACTCTGTTAATTTTTCAGCGTAAGGACGCATTGCCGTAATGGCATCTTGCGCCTTTTTAAGCTTTGCTGCCGAAACCATTTTCATCGCTGACGTTATTTGCATCGTTGATGAAACGGATGTAATTCTATTACGGATTTCCTTTAAATTCGCCATTTTTTTATAGTAATTAGTGACTAGTAAATAGTGATTAGCTAATTACTAATCACTACTCACTATTTACTTTATTAGTTATACTTTGCAGATACTTCTTTTGCTACTTTCTCTAAAACGTCAGTGATGTTGTCATCAAATTTACCTGCTTTAAGAGCGTCTAAAGTATCTCTATGTTTGTTCTTTAAGAATTCTAAATAATCTTTTTCAAATTCTTTCACTTTAGCTACTGGTACGTTTCTTAATAAGTTTTTAGTACCTGCATAGATAATTGCAACTTGGTCTTCTACAGTAAATGGAGAGTTTAAACCTTGTTTTAAGATTTCCACGTTACGTTTACCTTTTTCAATTACGTTTAATGTAGCTGCATCTAAGTCAGAACCGAACTTAGCGAACGCTTCTAATTCACGGAACTGCGCTTGGTCTAATTTTAAAGTACCCGATACTTTTTTCATAGACTTGATTTGCGCATTACCTCCTACACGAGATACAGAGATACCTACGTTAATTGCTGGACGAACCCCTGAGTTGAATAAATCAGACTCTAAGAAAATCTGTCCGTCAGTAATCGAAATTACGTTCGTTGGGATATACGCAGAAACGTCACCCGCTTGCGTTTCGATAATAGGTAAAGCAGTTAATGAACCACCCCCTTTAACGATTGGTTTTAATGACTCAGGTAAGTCATTCATATTTTTAGCGATATCATCATCAGCGATAACTTTAGCCGCTCTTTCTAATAAACGAGAGTGTAAGTAGAATACGTCTCCAGGATAAGCCTCACGTCCTGGTGGTCTTCTTAATAATAAAGACACCTCACGGTAAGCAACAGCTTGTTTAGATAAATCATCATAAACGATTAGAGCTGGACGACCTGTATCACGGAAGTACTCTCCGATAGCAGCACCTGCCATAGGAGCATAAACTTGCATTGGAGCTGGATCAGAAGCATTAGCAGCAACGATAACTGTATAAGCCATTGCTCCTTTTTCTTCTAAAGTTTTTGCTAAAGCTGCTACTGTAGAAGCTTTTTGACCAATTGCAACATAGATACAGAAAACGGGTTTACCTGCATCATAAAATTCTTTTTGATTTATGATAGTATCAATACAAACCGTAGATTTACCTGTTTGACGGTCACCAATTACTAACTCACGTTGACCACGACCTACTGGAATCATAGCATCTATAGCTTTTACTCCTGTTTGCAATGGTTCTGTTACTGGTTGACGGAAAATTACCCCTGGTGCTTTACGCTCTAAAGGCATTTCGTATAAATCACCACCAATAGGACCTTTACCATCAATAGGTTGCCCTAAAGTGTTTACAACACGTCCTACCATTTGCTCACCAACCTTTAAAGAAGCAATACGTTGTGTTCTTTTAGCAGTTGAACCTTCTTTGATACCTGTAGATGGTCCTAATAATACTACCCCTACGTTATCTTCTTCAAGGTTCAATACGATACCTTCCATACCGTTTTCAAAAACCACTAACTCACCATATTGTACATTAGAAAGCCCATAAATACGAGCAATACCGTCACCTACTTGAAGTACAGTACCTACTTCTTCTAAAGTAGCACCAGATTCAAAACCTGATAATTGTTGCTTTAATATTGCTGAAATTTCAGCTGGTTTGATTTCCGCCATTGTTTTATAATTTTTACACTTTCGTGTTATAATTAATTACTCAATTCTCTCTTTAATGTTAATAAACTGTTTGCAACTGGAAGCGTTATATTGCTTGTCACCAATTCTTAAAATAAATCCGCCAATGATTGCTGGATCTACAATATTTTTTAAAGTAACTTTTTTAGTTGTTAAAGTACCTGCTTTAGCTAATACTTTAGCTTCTAACTCAGGAGTGATAGCAATAGCTGTAGTTACTGTTGCTACTTCAACTCCGTTAGCTTCATCGTACAATTTTGTATATTGTGTAGCTACTTTGTCTAAAAGTTCAAAACGTTTGTTTTCTAATAATAGTTGAAACAACGATTTTGTTACTGCACCTGCGTCTTTAAAAACTTCTAATAAAGCACTGTTCTTTACTTCGATTTTTAAAGTTGGGTTAGCAATAAACGACGCTAACTCAGCATTATCTTGGATTGTTTTAGCAATCAAAGTCATATCTTTGTTTACTTCCTGAGCAACACTCTTTGAAGTAGCAACGTCTAAAATTGCTTTTGCATATCGTACTGCGGCTCTATTACCTGACATACTTTTCTTATTAGTTTAATTTCACTTCATCTAACATTTTCTCAACTAATTTTACTTGAGAATCGTTGCTAGATAATTGGTCTTTTAATATTTTCTCTGCAATTTGTAATGATAAAGCAGAAACTTGTGTTTTCAATTCAGCCATCGCTGCATTTTTTTCACTTTCGATAGAAGCTTTAGCTTGCTCAATTAAACGAGCACCTTGCGTTTGTGCTTCTTCTTTAGCGTCAGCAATCATCTTTTCTTTGATTTCACGAGCTTCTTTTAACATTGTATCACGTTCAGCACGTGCTTCGTTTAAAATACGTTCGTTGTTTGCTTGCAACTCTTGCATTTCTTTTTAGCATTTTCAGCTGCTTGTAATGCACTACGAATACCTTCTTCACGGGTTTCTATAGATTCCATAATAGGTTTCCAAGCAAATTTAGCTAATAAAACAACTAAGATTGTTAAAATTACAATTAGCCAAAAGAATAGACCGTATCCAAAATCGTTAAATATTTTTTCCATTATTGATGTTTTCTGTTTAATTAATAAAAATAGGTTAAATAAAATTACACTTTGCAACCAACCGTTGCAAAGCGTAATTTAAATTTGATTAAGCACCTAAGATTAAGGCACCGAATGCTAAACCTTCTAATAAGGCACCGATGATGATCATCGCTGTTTGGATTTTACCAGCAGCTTCTGGTTGACGAGCAATAGCATCCATTGCAGATCCACCAATTTTACCTAAACCTAAACCAGCTCCGATTACGATTAAACCAGCACCTACTAAATTTGGAATTGTCATAATAAAAGATTTATATAATAATTAAACAATTTTTTAAAAAAAATTCTACTTTTTTATTCTATTAATGATGGTCATCATGATGGTGGTCTTGAACCGCCATACCAATGAACAATGATGATAACATAGTAAATATGAATGCTTGTAAGAATGCTACTAACAATTCAATTACTGAGATGAATAAGGTTAATGCTAACGATACTCCCACAGCTCCACCAGCGGTTAACTGTTGTTTGAATAGGAAGATAATCGCAATTAATCCCATTACTACCGAGTGACCCGCTGTGATGTTTGCAAACAAACGAATCATTAACGAGAAAGGCTTGGTGAAAATCCCTAAAACCTCAATAGGCGCTAAAACGATTTTCATCGGTACAGGTACCCCTGGCATCCAGAAAATGTGTTTCCAATAATCAGCATTAGCACTTACGTTTGTGATTACTAAAGTACATAAAGCTAAACATAAAGTTACAGCAATATTCCCTGTTACGTTAATTCCTAACGGAGTTAAACCAATTAAGTTCAACGTCCAGATTAAGAAGAATACCGTTAATAGATACGGCATGAATTTTTTGTATTTTTTTTCACCAATGTTTGGACGAGCAATTTCGTCACGCACATAAATTACAAGTGGCTCTAAGATACGTCCAAAACCAGTTGGTAACTGATTTCCTTTTTTATAGGTTTTTGCTAACGATGTGAAAGCAAAGAAAATTAAGATTGCCGTTACTAATAATGAAAATACATTTTTAGTGATTGAAAAATCTAAAGGCTTAGCATTTGTTGGGTGACCATGTGCATCGTTTGTAATTGTACCTTCAGCATCTGATTTATAGATTACCCCATGAACCATTTTATAGAAGCTACCATCCACTTCTGCTAATTCTTTTTCATTGTGAAAAGCAGATGACATGAACACATGAAGACCATTATCTACTAAGATAACTGGTAATGGAAAACCTACATGGTGTCCCGTTTCTCCATCAGCATACAAATTGAAATCATGCGAATCCAACAAGTGATGTTTGATAAATGCTTGTACTTCTGGTTTCTCATCAACTGGACCACCGTGGTTAGCTTCATGACCAGCAGTTGCGTGCTCACCTTCAGCATGTGCTGCTTGAGCATGTGCACTGTCGTGCGCCACTGCGTGTGCCTCATGAGCTGGTTTTGTAGTTGCGTGAGTTGAATCCGTCGTTGGGTTAGCCATTGCTACCCAAGAGAATAAGCCTATAAAGGCCGACATTAGTAATGATACAGGTTTTCTTGTAATCATCATAGGAATGAAAAATTTCTATGTTCGTAAATTTCGGTGCAAAGGTACATTTTTTATTTATATGAAAAACGATTGCTTGAAAAAAAATATATCAATCTTAATTCTATTTTAAACTAAATCATTTTAGAGTGCCATATTACCTCTTTAAACACACTATATCAATTAATTAAAATTTAATCTGATTTAATTTTTTACCCACTAAAAATGTTATTGTAGTTAAGTATGCTATAAACAGAATAAAGAAGTTCCATTTAGAGAACATAAAATTCTTTTGCAATAACCATTTATTAAAAATATATGTAAAAATAAAAAGGTTGGTAATAACCACTAAAAAACCTACTCCTACTTGATCTTTTTTATTTTCTAACAAGAATGCCATCGCTAGAGTTCCGAGTAAATAGAAAAGGAAGAAAAAGGCGTGTATTAAATAAAAAGCAGGAGAGATTGTTTGATTTAACAAAAATAAGCATCCAAAATTGATGAAGTAAAAAACCACCCCTGCAAGAGATAGCTTTTTAAAAAAATCTTTAATAAGCATTATTTATTGATTTCATTAACTTGTTTGATAACATTATACAAGGCTAGAAAGACTCCCACTAATGTAAATACTTTATCATAGTAGAATACCGAATTAGGATAACTAGTATCCAACCATTGCCCTAGCTTGAAAAATAAAAAAATCGTAACTCCCATTTGTGATGGAATAGCAACTAGTGAGAGCCATTTATTTCTTTTAATTTTTTCTTTTTCTTCTGTATTATTGTTATTCATTTACTAGATTTGACGAAGGTGTTGTTGTTTTCATTACACAAGTTGCTGTAAACTTAGCTCCAGGCTCAACAGCTAATTTACCACAACTTACATCTCCATTTATAATTGCGGTTGCTTTTACATTTAACATTTCTTCTACGATTATTTTTCCCTCGGACTTGCCTTCTATATCGACATTTTGGGCGTTTATATCTCCCAAAACACTTCCTGCAGGCCCAACTACTAGTTTAGCTTTTGAGTTAAAATTACCTATCAGGTGACCATCTAATCTAAAATCTGCGATTGATTCTATATCCCCTTTTATTGTAGTTCCTTCAACAATACGATTTGTCTTTCCTAGTAGGTCTGTATAATTTTTGGGCTTTTTGTCAAACATAAATTAAAGTTTTATTTGTAGATATTCATTTAAATTTTTCTTGGTTTGAATGACCGAATAATTTTGGCTTGAAATGACTGTAGCTTTTTCTTTTACTTCATATCCTTTTGTTTTAGCTAATAATTCGATTAGAAAACGTGCATATTCACGAGAAGATATACCATGAATTACAACAAAATTATCGGTTTCATTATAGATATCGTAAGATACAAAAAACTTGTAATATTGTTTCTCTTTTATATATCTTTCTATTTTTTCTATTAACTTTTTAGTGGCTTCATCCTCTTTCTGCCCTACTTTATATAGTACTTTCCACTTAGTTGAAATAGTATCCGCTGATAGTGTCATTTGTTCCATCTTTGGAATATCTAAACGTAAAATATCTTCTGCTTTTGTTGCTTCTTCTGTGTCTGGGTATACATTTATTACCTTTTGGATTCCTTCACGATAGGCATTCAAACCAAGTAATTTTCCATTTAAAAGAGCTTTTAATAATTCAAACTTAGGCAATAAGGGATCTCCAGAGAATAATTCTATTGATTTATTGATTTTTTCTAATGCTGCTTTATATTCTTGATTATCAGACATAGAAAGACAATTTTTATATACTTCAACTGGAGCTTCTGGATCCGTATTTTCGGATATTTGTCCGTTTACCAATTGTGCATATCGAGTGTTGGGATAATTTTCAATGATGTCTGCCTTTAATTTTTGCGCTTTTTCTGTATCGGAAATTTCATACAAACGAAATAAATTATATTTGGCTGGAAGTATAAAACGTTCTTCTGGTTTATTTGCCAATAATCGTTCAAAACGTTCTTCAGCCACTTTGTTTTCAAAGAATTTCTCTTTGTAGATCAAGCCCAAGTTGTAGTACGCATTATTTCTTTCTTTTGTTAAACTATCAATTACTTTTTTTGATGTAGGTAGTTTAGCTAAATAAAACTCTGGGGTATATTTTTCGTTAACGATTACTGTTTCTGATTGATTTTTAGCAACTTCTAAATCAACTGGATTTACCTCTTCATCTTTTTGATTTTGTATTTGTGCTAACCATTTCCAATTGTCAATCAATGCTCGTTTACCCCATTTTTTTGTAAATTCTAGTTTTCCATAAGCTACGGTTGAAGGATTATAAAAATAAAATGAATTTTTGGACTCATCTAATCCTAATGGTGCAATACTTCTTTTTTCTCCTGGAGTTGGCACTATATTGGGATCAAAAAACATGTTATCATTCTGTTGGCGATTTTGTTCTATAACCTGCTTTTTTTTTATCTAATGCCACTTTCAATGAATCTTTTTTCTTTAATTCTTTTATGAATTTTTGAAAATAAGAAATACGTTCTTCACTTGACATTTGAATAAGCATTATAATGCTATCATTCTTTTGGGCTATATTTTCATATTTTATGACTGCATCTAGATTCTTTCTTTTCTTTTCTATTAGAAAATATTCTCTATTTTTTTAGTAAATTTGGTTAGAGTACTATCGTAATACTTACCTGCTATTTCGTATTTTGTTTGATCAAAATAAATTTTAGCTAAATTTCTATAATTAGATGCCATCAAGTAATTATCACTTGAAATTGATTTTAATGATTTATTGTAAAATATTTTAGCTTTTTCGTGTACTTTAAGTTGGTCATAAAAGAGTGCTACTTGATGATTTAAGACATCTAAATAAGGGCGGTTTTCTCTATCTTTTAATAGTTTAGCATATTTTTTCGTAAAGATTAATGTGTCTTTTGTAACATCTATTAAACTTGCTTGTTTGGCATGTGCTTGAATAACATATATACGAGGCGATTGTCTTTTCATGTTTATGACTTCTTGAAAAGCTACATAAGCACTATCTTTATATTTCAATTGTTCGTATAATTGTCCTAAAATAAATCTATAGCGGGCTTTTTCTTCTTTGTTGGAAGCATATTGAATAGCTTCCTTTATGGGATTTAGAGCCTTTTGTTTTTCTTCAAGATTAATATATGCTTGTGTTAAAAGCGCGTTGGCCTCTGCTTTTATATGAGGTGGCAAGTCGTATCTTTTTAAAAGTAAAGTTAGATTCTTAACTGCTAATGCGTCATTTTCTAATCGTACATTTGTTTTTTCTCTCCAAACTTTAGCTTCATAAATTTTGTCTGAATTAGAGTATTTGTATAAGATATAATTGAACGCTTCTAATGCGGGTACAAATCTTTTATCGTAATAACGGGCTTTTCCTAGTAGTAAATGAGCCTCATCCATTTGTGAATTTCGTTCTCTACCTTCAATATTCATAGAGTGTTTTTGAATGGCTTTTACAGCTTTATCTTCTGCACGTGTAAAATTAGCATTTTTTCCTTTTTGTCCTGGTAAGAAATTTTCCTCTTCAACCTGCATACGTTCAACAGGTAAAATTTCCCAAAAATCATCAACATAACTTTTTTTAAGTCCATCTATACCTGCTTGCAAAGCAACATCACCATTATATACCGTATTATACTTAGAGTTTAAAGCATGCCAATTCCTAGAAATTAATGTGTCCTTTTTAGTTGAACAAGCAATTATAAATGCGCATAGTCCAAAAGATGCTATATATATTAGGTGATTTTTCAAACGATTGTAATTTTTAAATATAAACTCTAAAAATATTTTTTTAGTATTTTGACTGGTAAAAGTACACTTCTTTTAAAAAGTAATGAAGTAAATATAAAAAAAATCCCAAAAGCAGTATAACTTTTGGGATTTTTAAGATTATTTTTCGTTGTTACTCAATAACAAGTTTGCTTTTCGAATTATTACTATCTAAAATATATGTCCCTTTAGTTAGCATATCAGTATCAAAGCTGATTGATTCATCGTTATTTTTCTTACTAAAAATTTTTTTCCTGTCAAATCAAAAATTTGAACCTCATTATCTCCTGACTTTTCAAAATTTATAGTTACTAATTCACCTCTTTTTACGGGATTTTTAAAACCATTTTTAATAGTTTCGGAATTTTTATTTATAGATCTTGCCGCAGAATTGACTAAATTACCATGTGCAATAAATTCAGATATATGTACACCTTGATTTACGGAATTAAAGTTCATATCTACCTTAAAATATCTAGCTTGAACAGGTGTATTAAAGGTAAATGTATTACCAGCCTGTGTAGCATTAGAAGTATCTGATTTGTCAGCTACCTTAGTCCAATTTACCCCGTCAGTAGATGAAGAAACTGTATATTTATAATGTCTAGTATCTTTAAAATAGTTAACTACAGTTATATCATTAACATTATAGTTAGCACCTAAATCCACTTTCCACCACTGTGGATAAGCTGTATTCCCCCAATAAGTATCAATATTTCCATCATTCGCTTTCGGACCATCTGTTGATGGTATATCTGAACCACTAACTGTTGTTGCTTTGTTTAATGCAATATTATTAGTGGCGGCATATGGATTCCCTCCTAAATCTGAGCTAAGATTTACTAATTGTGCATGAATATCTGCTACATCTCTTATACTTTCTGTTAAGAACCATTTCTCATAATTTGTTCCAAAGTGTCTATTAGGTCTATATCCTTTGGCTACAATTCCAGATATCATCGCTCCAAATGTAGACACTTTCTTTATAATTTCAGCATTTGAAAGTAAAGGGATGTCTAAATTTGATAATTGATAGTCTGTGTGTAATTTCGAATTAAAACCAGTTATACCATCCATAGCTTCTAGTGCTAAAACTGACGTAATATAATGATCCGCATGATCACCAGGATTAATTGTCATATCTACATCTGTAGAATAAACATTTGATGTGGTACTCTTTTCTGTATTAAAAATAGCTTTTATTGTCTCTTTTAATTCTGACCAAGTATAAGTTGCTGTACCCGTAACATTTGTGATAGTCGATATACTTCCTTTTTTTAATTTTTCAATACTTTGATAATTATTTGCAGAATAACCATTCATATTCAAACTACAACAATCTCCGTTTGGTAAATCCAGAAAATACATAGTAATATTATTTCCATAAGTCCATTTGCGTACTTTTTTACCAGCCATTAACACTTCTGTAGTCGTTTCATTGAAATTTAAAGGCAAGTTTCCATTCGTATAACAATATTCTAAGGCTTTTTTGTAACCGTTATCACGAGCTTCATAAAAAGGTGTTTTAATACCTACCCCAGCATCAGGGGTATAAACACCATCATGTGCTCCTTGATCTGAAGCACTCGTTACAATTGCAACTGTCTTAACACCTGAGCTTACTTTATCAAATAGTGGTACACCACAAAAATAAACCGCATCATCTTGATGGGCATGTACAAAAAAGGTTGTTTCTTGTGCCTTTATCGATAAGCTTGTAAAAAAGCAGCACATAATAAGTAAATTTTTTTCATAGATATTTATTTTTTTCAAATATAAAACAAAAATCCTTTTTAAATTTTATTCTAAAAGTCCAAAAAAAAAGAGCAAAAAGGACTTTTAAAGTAATATTATTAAATTATTACATTTATAAATTACAATTTATAAAAGTTAATATTTTTTACCTTTGTATTATAAAACAAAACCTATGTCAATATTCTATAAACTATCTATAAAAGAAGTAAAAAGAGAAACTCCTAATGCTATTTCAATAGCTTTTAATGTTCCTTTAGAGTTTAAAGATTTTTATCAATTTAAAGCAGGACAATACGTTACAATTAAATTAACTTTAGACGGTCATGAAATAAGAAGGGCATATTCTTTATGTACCGCTCCTTCTTCTGGAGAATTTTGTGTAACTATTAAAGCTATAAAAAACGGAACTTTTTCAAAATTTGCAAATGACCAATTAAAAAAAGGGCATATACTAGATGTTGGTTTGCCTGAAGGTCGTTTTTGTTTTGAACCACAAGTAGATCGTCAACGAAACTACATGGGATTTGCGGCCGGTAGTGGTATCACACCTGTAATGTCTATCTTACAAACCGTTTTATTAGAAGAACCTAAAAGTTCTTTCGTGTTAGTTTATGGAAATAAGACATCTAATGAAACCATTTTTCACAATCAATTAGCTGAATTGCAAAAACAATTTCTTGGCAGGTTAACGGTACACTATGTGTACAGTCAAGAAGAAATAGAAGGACAATTAGCAGGTAGAATTAATAAATCAGTTGTTCATAGAATTCACGAAAAACATATTGGTCAAGAGTTTGATAAATATTTTTTATGTGGTCCAGAGGAAATGATCAATGATGTTAATAGTACTCTAAAAGAAAAAGGTATAGCAGAAAAAAATATAAAATTTGAATTATTTTCAACTTCACCAACAATTGAAAATAATTCATCTTCTTCTGACACTTTTGAACACACAAAGATTACAGTAACACTAGATGGTGATGAAGAATCTTTTGAAATGTCTACAAAACAAACATTGTTAGAAGCTATCTTAAAACAAGGTATGGACGCTCCTTATTCATGTCAAGGTGGTGTTTGTAGTAGTTGTATCGCGCGAGTTACCTCAGGAAGCGCTATTATGAAGAAAAATTCTATCCTAAGTGATAAAGAGATTTCAGATGGTTTAATTTTAACTTGCCAAGCGCACCCAACATCTACTGAAATCAGTATTGATTTTGATGATGTATAAAAAATAATTTTGAAAAAGGATTTGGGTTGTTTATAAATCTAAATCCTTTTTAATTTTATTAATTATTATTTCTGGTTCTATAGTACGCATTACGTCTTCATACCCCTCTACTTCTTTATTGCCATAAACGGAAGTTGGCAACATTGGATATTTTTCTCTATCAGCTGTGAGACAATTTTCTAAAGGTTGATTAAAAGGGCTAAAGCCTGAATAAGGATGAGTTGCTCCCCAAAGTGTTATAACATTAACTCCCAACATAGAGGCTATATGTCCATTCCCTGAATCCATAGAAAGCATCAAATCTAAATTAGAAATTAAATTTAATTCTTCTTGAAGCTTAATTTTACCTGCAACTACCTGAACGTTGGGATAATTTCTCTTAAGTTGATATAATTTTTCTATTTCTTTTTTTCCTCCTCCAAATAGGAATATTTTAATCGTTTCTTTTGCTAAGCCGTCTACAACTTTTTGCATCAAATCTAATGGATATATTTTAGACTCATACTGAGCAAATGGTGCTATTCCTATCCATTTATTCATTTTATTTCCTGTTATACCAAGAATTTGATCCGATAATAAGGCTTTATCTGGAAACTGAGGATTTAATAGATCAAAAGAAAATCCTAAACGAACAAGCGTATCTTTATGTCTTTCAAACATGGATTTTACAGGAGCAAAAACTTTATTTTTAGGTCGAGTTAATGCCTTGTTATCCTTACGTTCTTTATCTGTAAATGCTACTTTTTTTCCATTGACTGCAAATAAACCTCTAATAACTTTTGAACGAAGTACATTATGAAAATCAGCAACAGCATCAATATTTAATTTTTTCAAATCATTGTATAATCGGACAAGTCCAATCATTCCTTTATGTTTTTTATTCAGATCTACTGGAAAAAAACTAACATTTTCTAAACCGTTGAAAAAAGGCTGAAAAAAGGGACGTGAAACTACTGTAATTTTCAACTCGGGATGTTTTAAGGATAAAGCCCTTAAAACAGGAACTGTCATAGCAACATCTCCCATAGCTGATAAACGAATAATCAATAGATGCTTCATAATATTTTTTTAAAACCCAAAAACATTGATAATGTAAAGAACTTATCTTATCAATGTTTTTCTGAAATTAAATTAGAATCATTATTTATTTTGATACAAAACAGGGTTTAATTCTTCATCGTTGTACATCTTCATTTGTTTATAAACCTTCATGTACTTATCTCCTTTTTCAATATCTTCGATCAATTGACTTATTGAAATAAACATATCTTTCTTTTGCTCTAAAAGAATACTTAATTTTTCTTGACATTTTGCCCTATGCTCTTTTGTAGCTGTTAATCGAGTAGCCTCTTCATTCATGTGATAAATCTTAAGAGCCAAAATAGATAATCTATCAATAGCCCAAGCTGGACTTTCTGTATTAATTCGGGCATCTACTTTTACTTGAATAGTTTCATATTTTTTAAGAAAATAACTATCTATGTATTCTACCATATCTGTACGCACTTGATTTGAAGCGTCAATTTTACGTTTCAAATCTAAAGCTGCTATAGGATCAATTTGAGGATCACGAATAATATCCTCATAATGCCATTGAACGGTATCTACCCAATTTTTTGCATATAACAAATGTTCTATAGAACCTTTCTCATAAGGATTTGTAATTTCTTGATAAACATTGTCTTTTATATGATACTCTTGAATACTTCTTTCGAATATAGGAAAAGCAAATTCTGCGAACATAGGTACGTTATTAAAATGTTCCACAAAATTATGTATTTTTACGAAATTAATTCATCTTATATGAACCTTAATTTTTTATTTAATAGTGGAAAAAATCCTAAATGGAAATACTATTTCATTAATATTGTCCTAAATTTCTTGCCAAAATTTATATTTAGAAGTCAATATCCTAAATTAATTGTAAATTTTAATAGAAGACCAGACAAAGATTATATACTCGAAAGAGTAAACTATTATAACAAATTAAATAAAAACACCAGCTTACCTTCAAACGCTAAGCAACTAAAAGATAACAAAATAGAAAAAGCAGGATCTGTATACTATTACGATACAGAGTTTATAACAAGATATTTTAATCCTAGTCTAAAGTTCTTTAGTTGTTATGGAGATATAACGCACATTCCTAATGAACCTTCTATACTAAAAAGTAGACCTATTTTAGGAAATAATCAAAATAGTATATTATTAAATCTTGATAAGGTAAGACATTTTATTTTTTTAAAAGATGGTAAGACATTTGATAAAAAAATCAATAAAATAATATTTAGAGGCAAAATAATAGGTAAGCAACAAAGAATAGATTTTATGAACAAATTCTTTGGAAATCCTTTGTTTGATCTTGGAGATGTTTCAAAAAGCGTAACAAAGAAAGAATGGAAAGTTCCTAAAAAAACATTGTGGGAACATCTAGATTACAAATTTATTATGGCATTAGAAGGTAATGATGTAGCTAGTAATTTAAAATGGGTTATGTCATCTAATTCAATTGCTGTAATGCCCAAGCCTACATACGAAACATGGTTTATGGAAGGAAAATTAATACCTGACTTTCATTATATAGAAGTTAATGCTGATTTTTCTAATTTGGAAGAAAAAATAAATTACTATATAGAAAATCCTTCGGAAGCAATCCAAATTATTAAAAATGCAAACACATACTGCAAACAATTCTATGATTCAAAAAGAGAAAAATTAATAGGATTGCTTGTCATGAAAAAATATTTTGAAAAAACCAATCAAATTTAATCTATGAAAATACATCATATCTCTGAAAACAATAGTATTTTAAATCATTTCTTAATTGAAATAAGAGATACAAACATACAAAAGGATCGTATGCGTTTTAGAAAAAACATAGAACGCATTGGTGAAATCATGTCCTACGAAATAAGTAAAACATTGTATTACGAAAATGTAGAGGTAAAAACACCTCTTGGAATAAAACATACTACAAAATTAGCTAACGCTATCGTTTTATGCTCTATCTTGCGTGCAGGACTTGCCCTACATCAAGGTTTTATGAACTACTTTGATGAGGCTGAAAACGGCTTTATATCAGCTTATAGACACCATTATAATCATGATGACCACTTTGAAATATTAGTAGAATACCAAGCTAGTCCTTCTCTTGAAGACAAAAGCCTTATTCTTATAGATCCCATGCTAGCAACAGGACAATCTATAGTTGCAGTACTAAACAAATTATGTTCAGAACACCAACCTAGAGAAATTCATATAGCTGTAGTCATTGCGGCTCCAGAAGGTATACAATACTTAGAAAATAACTTACCTAAAAACACACATTTATGGATTGCTTCTATAGATGAAAAATTAAACGAAAAGAACTATATAGTACCAGGTCTTGGCGATGCTGGTGATTTGGCATACGGTGAAAAACTATAATATTTGTAACAAATAAGTTACTAAACTAGCTAATGCTAAAAAAGAACTATTCCTTCTTTTAACCAAATTTTCTTAATCTTTTCTAGGTAATTAGTCAACATAATAGCTACGGGTACAAAAGTATATATCAAGTAGCTATTATTTTTATTAGGCATTATAAAATAAACTACTAATGCTATTAAAAAAGCAAAAATAACTTTACGATAAGAAGATATTAAATGAGACATCTTACTTTGTAAAATAAACAACATGCTAACAAAAGCAATCAAAGAAACCACGACGTAAATTGCTACTGCTATATTTTGAAAAACATTGGTTAAATCTTTTATCGTAAAATCTATATAAATTTGTTTAGAATATAGTCTTAAAAAATCAGGATAAAAAGCTAAGGAAAACATCAGTCCAATAACTAAAACAGTGAAAAAAGCTATAAAAGGTATAAGCCAATTACGATAATCTCTTGATACATGCAGTATAATAGAAGAGAAAACGAGTAATAAAAACAATATACACCAAAAATTAATTAATGAAGCTAAAAAAATCCATAATGACGCATCAAAAATTTTTTCTTTGGGTGTGATCATGGAGTGCATAGAAATCAATCTTCGTAAAGCCAATAGTATAAAAGCATTAGAAAGAATTAATTTAAGATCTGACAATGTAGCTGGAAATAATATTAAGAAAATAAAAAATAATAAAAAGGTGTAACTGTTATCTTTGCTTAATCCGTTTTTCTTTGTAATAAAATTAGTAATTAACAAAGATCCTACTAACAGTAATAATACTACTATTTTTTGTCCAATCTCCATTACTGTTAGATCTGCCGGACTGATACTGAATTGGTAAAATAAAAAACAAACCACCAATAAAACGATCACTATTACATAATTTATTGGTCGAGATTTACTAAAAACACTTGTAATCATAAGTATATTTTATATTTTTGCTGTGTAAATATAATACATTCGTCATGATGAAATCAATTTTTGAAGCAATTCAATGGTTATTTGAAGCTGTTTTACTTGCTCCACACGACTTAATGCGCTCCGCGGAGTTAGAAAACTGGTGGGTTGCAAACCTTATTAACTGGGTATTATGGGCTATTATTTGTTATTATATTTGGTATTGGATTAAACAATTAAAAATATTCAAAGATAGTAACGAAGACCAACAAGATACGACCGCTCATTCGTTCTTAAAATAATAAAAGAGGCTGTCCAAAAAGTTTAGGACAGCCTTTTTTATTGCTGTTTTACTCTAAAACATGTATTTTAGAGGTGACAAAAAACAAGCAATGGCTAAAGTAACATTTAAAAACCAGACAGGCAATTCTCCAGAACTTTTTCCAATCAATATTTTTGATAAAATTGATGATAACCACCCTGTTCGACTGGTCGATTCTATAGTTGACAGACTTGATATTAGCGACATAGTTAAGCTTTATCGCGGTGGTGGATGCTCTGCTTACCATCCTAGAATGCTAATCAAAGTATTGTTTTATAGCTATTTGTCAAATATCTATTCTTGCCGAAAAATAGCCAAAGCACTTAATGAGAACATTCATTTTATGTTTATCTCAGGCAATTCCACTCCTGGGTTTAGAACCATTAACGAGTTAAGAGGCAAAATTTTGAAAGATAAAATCAAAGTTTTATTCGCAGAAGTAGTAAAAATATTGGTCGACCTAGGTTATATAAGCCTTGATGTTCAATATATTGATGGTACTAAAATTGAAGCAAAATCCAACAAATACACCTTTGTTTGGCGTGGTTCGGTTGAAAAATACAAAGAGAAATTAGAAGTAAAAATCAACACTATTTTATCTGATATAGAAAACAGTATACAATCAGAAAACCAAGAACTTAACCAAGAAGCATTGCCAAAAAAAATCAATTCAGATGAATTAAAAGAAAAGCTATCAGAATTGAATAAAAAGTTAAAAGAACCGACTAAGAAACAGGTAAAAGAACTACAGAAATTACAGGAAGAACACCTTCCAAGATTAGAGAAATACGAAAAGGATTTAGAAATACTTGGAAATAGAAACTCTTATAGTAAGACAGACCCTGACGCTACTTTTATGAGAATGAAGGAAGATCATATGAGAAATGGGCAACTCAAACCAGCTTACAACCCTCAAATATCAACTGAAAATCAATTTATTACACACGTTTCTATACATCAAACGACCAACGATACCAACACATTAGAGTCACACTTAAACAGTTTTGAAGAAAACTATAATAGACAAAGTAAAGAAGTTGTCGCCGATGCTGGATATGGCAGTGAAGAAAATTACCAAATGCTTAAAAACAAGCAAATTGAGCCCTTTGTAAAGTACAATTATTTTCATGCAGAGCAGAAAAAGAAACTTAAAGAGAATCCTTTTTAGTGCAAAATTTATTTTACAATCAACAATACGATTTCTATATCTGTCCTATGGGGCAAAAAATGGAAAACATAGGAATAGGTAAGCGAATCTCTAGCAATGGATATGAATCAGAAGTGACTTATTATCAGGCTAAACGATGCGAAGGATGCCCATTGAGAAGTTTATGCCACAAAGCAAAAGGGAATCGAAAAATAGAAGTCAATCACCGTCTAAATTGCCTAAAAACGAAGCTAAAGAATTACTAAACTCAAAAAAGGACACAAACACAGAAGTAAAAGACCTGTTGAAGTAGAGGCAGTATTCGGACAACTAAAAAACAACAATAAATTTAATCGGTTTACATTTTTTGGGTTAGAAATGGTAGAAATGGAGTTTCTACTAATGGCGCTTGGTCATAATTTCAGAAAAATGGTGGCTACAACTACAGATTCAATGAAAAAAGCTTTTAAAACAACTCGTTCTTGCTCAACATACAACTATATGACTCGATTTTGCCTTCTAATTGTTTTTGAAAAATTAAATTTTACTAGCAATCACCAATATCGTGAATTTGTGGCATAAAAAAAGCTGCCCTTTTAGGACAGCCTCTTTTTTATTTATTATTATTCAGCTATACAAAACTGCAAGATTTTTGCATTTGTTATAGTGTATTTAGATCCTTCCCTATATCTTTTCGAAAATACATTTTTTCAAAAGAAATTTTGGAAATACTATCGTATGACTTAGTCAAAGCTTCTGTAAAGGTTGTGCCGTAAGAGGAAATCGCCAGTACACGTCCTCCACTTGTTAATACAGTTTCATGTTCTTTTTAGTTCCTGCGTGAAAAACAATAGAATCCTTTACATTTTCGATTCCGGATATTACTTTTCCTTTTTCATAATTTTCTGGATAACCTCCTGATGCAAGAATTATAGTAGTTGCTGCTCTTTCATCCGTTTCTAAAATAATTGAATCTAATTCTTCTTTTGCTAGTCCTTGAAATAATTCTACTAAATCTGATTTAATACGAAGCATTACTACTTCTGTTTCTGGATCTCCCATACGTACATTATATTCTATAACCATAGGCTCTCCTTTTACATTGATTAATCCAATAAATATAAATCCTTTATAATCAATCGCTTCTCTTTGCAAACCTTCAACCGTTGGTTTCACGATCCGGTTTTCTACCTTTTCCATAAAAACGGCATCAGCAAATGGAACTGGCGAAACCGCTCCCATACCTCCAGTATTTAGACCTGTATCTCCTTCACCTATACGTTTATAATCTTTAGCTGTAGGTAAAATTTTATATGATTTACCATCGGTTAAAACGAAACAACTTAACTCTATACCGTCTAAAAATTCTTCAACCACTACTTTTGAAGAAGCGTCTCCAAATTTAGCATCAACTAACATATTTCGTAATTCTTGTTGTGCCTCTGTCAAATCATTTAGTATTAAAACACCTTTACCTGCCGCTAAACCATCGGCTTTCAATACATAAGGTGCTTCCAAAGTGGTTAAAAATTCACATCCTTGCTCAACCGTATCTTTAGTAAAACTTTCATAACGAGCTGTTGGGATATTATTTTTTACCAAAAATTGTTTTGCAAATTCTTTACTTCCTTCTAACTGTGCACCTATTTTTGATGGGCCTATTACAGGAATATTTTGTAATTCTAAATCGTTTTTAAAATAATCATAAATACCATTTACTAATGGGTCTTCTGGACCTACTACGATCATTTCAACTTTGTTTTCAATTACAAAATTCTTTACCTCATTAAAATCCAATGGATTAACAGAAATATTAGTTGCTATTTGCCCTGTTCCAGCATTTCCTGGGGCTACAAATAATTTTGTACATCTTGAACTTTGGAGCATTTTCCAAGCTAAAGCGTGCTCTCTTCCGCCTGAACCTAAAAGTAAAATTATCATCGTGTTGTGTTGTTGTTTTAAGTTGTAAAAATAGTCCGTTTAAAATTATTATGAAAACACTTGTTTTCTTATTTTTGGAAAAAAGAAATATGTTTCGTTTTTTCGATTGGAGTTTAAAATTGAATGGTTTTCCTATAAAAGAAGCACAGGCGGAATTTGACGCTATCCTTACTCTTTCTAAAAAATCACCTATTGAATTTGTCGAAAAAGAAAAAAAGAAATTCTAGAATATCACTTACTTAATAATAGTTATTACAAAAACTTCGTAGGCAATACACATATTGAGCATTGGGAAGATATTCCTCTAATGACCAAAAAAGATTTACAAAAACCGCTAAAAGAAAGACTCTCTAAAGGTTTTACTGAAAAAAATGTTTTCAAAAATAAAACTTCTGGTTCTAGTGGAGATCCTTTTATTTTTGCAAAGGATAAATACGCTCATGCTCTTACTTGGGCATCTATAATTTACCGATTTAGTTGGCACGGCATTAATTTTAATACAAGTTATCAAGCTCGGTTTTATGGTATTCCATTAGATTTTTCTGGATATGCTAAAGAGCGCATCAAAGATTTTCTAAGCAATCGGTATCGGTTTCCAATTTTTGATTTATCAGATACTGTATTAGAAAATATTTTGCAAAAATTTAAAAAAAGAAATTTGATTATATCAATGGTTATACGAGTTCAATAGTTCTTTTTGGTAAATTTTTACAACGAAAAAATATAATTTTAAAAGAGGTATGTCCCTCTTTAACTGTTTGTATTGTAACTTCCAGAAATGCTATTTAATGAGGATAAAAATTTAATAGAAAAACAATTTGGTATTCCTGTAATTAATGAATATGGTGCTTCGGAGTTAGATTTAATTGCTTTTCAGGACGCAAATAGTACTTGGCATCTTAATAATGAAACATTATTTGTAGAAATAGTAGATGAAAAAGGTAAGACATTACCTTTTGGTCAAGAAGGGCGTATCGTAATTACTTCTCTCTATAACAAAGCACATCCTTTTATACGATATGATATAGGAGATATAGGGGTTATTGATGAAAAAAGTTCTCCTACAAGACCTTTACTAAAAAAATTAGTAGGACGAACTAATGATATAGCTATTCTACCAAGTGGTAAAAAATCACCTGGTCTTACTTTTTATTATGTTACAAAAAGCATCATAGAAGATGATGGAAATGTAAAAGAGTTTATTATTAAACAAACCAAACTCAATACATTTGAAATTGATTACGTAAGTGAAAAAGAATTACGTTTAGAACAAATTCAGAAAATAAATCAGGCGATCAATTTATATTTAGAACCTGATTTAAATTTTATTTATAATCGAAAAAGTGTATTGTTAAGAAATAAGAGAGGAAAATTAAAACAATTTCAAAGTTATCTTTAATTTCTATATTTTAAAAAACCTCTAATAGTCCATTGAATCATATAATAAGTAGATTCTAAAAAGATAATCTTTCAACCTCTCTATAAAATTGCCATTGATATTTTACCAATGCTTTTTTATTTCGAGATAGAGAATTTTGTCTAATTCTATAAATTGCCTTTGGTTCTTGAATACCATAGGCATAGGGTATCTCTTTTAAATATTTTAACCACAGTCCCATATCTTGTCTTTTCAAAATATCAGGCATTTGTTTTACGCCCAATACTTTTACATTTAAGAAAGCAGTCAAACAACTGATTGAATTTGTTTTTAATATATCTGTATAAGTAACTTTTTGTGGAACTATAAAATCAGAATAAACAAATTCTAAATTTTCATTTGCTCTCTTATATGACGAAAAAACAAAATTAATTCCTGTTTCTTGTATTGTTTTAACACTTGTTTCAATGAAAGAAGGAAACCAAATATCATCCGCATCTAAAAAAGTCATATAATCTCCTTTCACTAATTTTATTACTTCATTCCTTGCTTTTGATGCACCTGAATTTTTAGCTAATCTGGTTAAACTAATACGATTATCTTTATCCATAAAATTAAGAATGGTTTCGACTGTTTTATCCGAAGACCCATCATCTACAATCAACATTTCCCAATTTGTGTAGGTTTGAGATTGAACCGACCGTATGGTTTCTGCTATATATCGTTCAGAATTATACGTTGGCGTTATAATAGAAACTAATTTGTCCATTTAGTACGCTTTTTCATCTCCTAAAATGAATTTTTTAAGAGTCACTAAAATAATTTTTATATCAAGCAAAAGGGTCCAATTTTCAATATAAAACAAATCAAATTTTAATCGGTCTTCTACGTCTTGATCTGTATGAATTTCCCCTCGACATCCTTTTATTTGGGCGAGACCTGTAACACCTGGTTTGATATAATGACGCTCCATAAATTTATCAAAACGCTTAGCATAATCCTCATTAACACTCAGCATTTGAGGACGAGGTCCCACTACTGACATATCTCCTAATAAAACATTAATAAACTGAGGCATTTCATCTATACTTGATTTTCTTAAAAACTTACCAAATGAGGTAACGCGCTGATCTCCCTTAGATGCTAATTGTATATTTGCCGTTTTATTAATTTTCATTGAACGAAATTTAAAACAATAAAAACTCTCATTATTAATTCCGTGTCTTTCTTGTTTAAAAAAAACAGATCCTTTAGAATCAATTTTAATTAAAAGTGCAATCAAAGGAATAAGCCAAGAAAGTACGAAAAGGATAACTAAAGTTGAAAAAAGGACATCAAACAAACGTTTTACCCAATGATTAAACCATAATTCTAAAGGTGTTTTTCTAATTGAGATCAAAGGAATATACCCGTAATAATCTAAAGACATATTATGGGAAAGTGTAGAATTATCGGGTATTAATTTTACTGTTTTAAAATGGTTATGTGCACAGGCAATTACATCGTTTGAGTATTCTTTTGAAACGCTATTCAAATCACAGTAAATTTCATCTATTGATTGTTCTTGAATTATTTTTTTTAATTCTAAAAAGGAAATGTTTTCGGATATCATTGAGTATAATCTATATCCAAGATCTTTATTTTCTTTAAAAAAGTTAGCTAATTCTATTGCTTTTTCTTTTTGACCTATAATGATTACTTTTCTATAATTACCTCCTAAAAATTGTCTATATTTTCTTAAAGCATAATAAATTCCGAATTTAAAAAAAATAACAAAAAAGGATAAACAAGAAAGGTATTTAAAAACCAATTGAGGTGTAATTCTTTTTTGTAAGATAAAAACAAGTGTAATGAATACCAGTGAAAATATGGATAATTGTTTAAGTGCTTTAAAAAGAATTTTAACAGGTGCAGTAAAACGAAATACCTCGTAAAATTCGGTAGAATTGGATGTAACTATCCAAATAATAAATAAACAAATGATTTCCTTTAAATTAAAAGTGAGAACAGGAAATAATAATAGCAGTAGCCAAACAATCAAAAGAAAGTCGACTAAATAAGAAATAGGTCTAATATATTTTGAGTATCTACCTACTGCCATTTATTAACGGATATAATCTTTAAAATCTTTATGTTCTTCTTTTAATAATTCTTCTTTAGGAAGTGATTTAAAATATTCATACGTCAATTTCATACCTTGACTACGAGATACCTTAGCTTCCCATCCTAAAATTTCTTTTGCTTTCGTTGTATCGGGCTGACGTTGTAAAGGATCATTTTCTGGAAGCGGTTGGTATACAATTTTCTGATCTGTTCCTGTCAGCTTAATAATTTCTTCTGCAAAATCTTTAATTGTAATTTCATCAGAATTACCAATATTTACAGGATAAGGATAGTCTGACAGCAATAACCGATAAATTCCTTCTATTTGATCATCTACGTAGCAAAAAGAACGTGTTTGATTACCATCACCAAAAATAGTTAAATCTTCACCTCTCAACGCTTGACCAATAAAAGCGGGAATTACACGACCATCGTTTAAACGCATTCTAGGTCCATACGTATTAAAAATTCGTACAATGCGCGTTTCTAATCCATGAAAACGATGATATGCCATAGTAATAGATTCTTGAAAGCGTTTCGCTTCATCATACACTCCTCTAGGTCCTATAGTATTTACATTACCAAAATAGTCTTCTGTTTGAGGATGAACTAACGGATCGCCATAGACTTCTGAAGTTGAAGCAATCAAGATACGTGCCTTTTTTACTCGAGCTAATCCTAATAAATTATGAGTTCCTAAAGAACCTACTTTTAAGGTTTGAATAGGAATTTTTAAATAATCAATTGGCGATGCTGGAGAGGCAAAATGAAGAATGTAATCTAATTCTCCTGGAACATGTACAAACTTTGAAACGTCGTGATGGTAAAAGTCAAAATTTTCAAGTTTAAATAAATGTTGGATATTTTTTAAATCTCCTGTAATCAGATTATCCATACCTATAACATGGTAACCTTCTTTGATAAAACGATCACATAAATGAGATCCTAAAAATCCTGCAGCTCCGGTTATAAGAATTCTTTTCATTGTAATTTTGTTTGCGCTAATGCTTCTTTCCAATCTTTAATAGTAATTTTAAAATTAGTTTTAATTTTTGTTTTATCCAACACACTATATTTAGGCCTTTTAGCGGGCGTTGGGTAAGCTTCTGTTGGTATTGGATTTACTTTTATAGATATTGAATTTTGTTTAAAAATTTCTACTGCAAAATCAAACCAAGAACAGACCCCTTCATTACTAAAATTATAGATACCAAATGAATTATGGGTGGTAGATTGTTGCTCTAAAATTTTTAAAATTGCATTTGCTAAATCCACAGCATTCGTTGGTGTTCCAATTTGATCTGCCACTACATTTTAGTTCCTCACGTCCTTGAGCCAATCGGAGCATCGTTTTCATAAAATTATTTCCGAACTGAGAATACACCCAAGAAGTCCTGATAATAAAACACTTAGTACAATTGGTCATTACCTCATTTTCTCCTTCTAACTTGGTTTGCCCATATACTCCTAAGGGATTGGTCTGATCTGTTTCAAAATAAGGTTCTTTATTTGAACCATTAAAAACAAAGTCAGTTGACACGTGAACTAATGTTGCATTTACTTTTTCACAAGCAATTGCTAGGTTTTTAGGACCAATGACATTAACTAAATATGCTTTTTCTTGATCTGATTCTGCTTTATCTACAGCTGTATAAGCAGCTGTGTTTATACAGAAATCTATTTTATTATTATCAAAAAAAGTATTTACTTGATCTTGATTTGTAATATCTAAATCTTGTGAGCTAGCAAAAATAAATTGCATCTCAGCGTACTGAGATGCAATAAATTGTAATGACTGGCCTAGTTGTCCTGGAAGCTCCTGTTACTAAAACTACCATACTTTTCGAGCATTTTCTAGAGTTGGTAATATTTTATCTTTTCCAGATATAATCAACTCTGATTCAGGTATACCCCAATCAATTGCTACAGTTGGATCGTTATAAATGAGTCCTCCTTCACTTTCTTTGTTATAAAAATTATCACATTTATAAAAAAAGGAGGCCTTATTACTCAATACAATAAACCCGTGAGCAAATCCTCTTGGAATATAAAACTGTTTTTTATTTTCAGCCGTTAATAAGATACTATAAGATTGACCATACGTATCGGAATCGGGACGTAAATCTACAGCTACATCTAATACTTCACCTTCTAGTACTCGTACTAATTTAGCTTGAGCATATTCTCCACATTGGTAATGTAAACCTCTCAAAACCCCTTTTGAAGAATACGATTGATTGTCTTGTACAAAATTTACTTCTTTCCCTATTCCTTCATTAAAAGTGTTTTGATTAAAACTTTCCATGAAATAACCTCGTTCATCATGAATAACTTTAGGTTCTAATACAAAACAACCTCTTAGTTTGGTCTCTATAAAATTCATTATTAGAATATCTTTATTGTTTTATTTTCGTTAATTTTTAATATAAGAATTCCTTCTTTATCAGCTACGTCTATAACTAATTCATTTGCATTCATGTTGGATTTAGAAAATATTAATTTACCATTAATAGTGTATAATTCCACATTTCTCATATCTTTTGATTCGATCTTTAATTTTCCTTCTGATCTAACAATATTAATATTATCTTCTGAAGATAAACCTTTATTTAATCTTGCTGTTATAGGACCAGGACTTGAATAAGCATATTCAAATGTTTTACCACTTTCATTTGTTTTTATGATTTGAATATTATTATCAAACAAAGATCTTGAATTTTTAGTAATAGACAATTTTATATTTTGGAAAGTTGCGTTTTCACCGTATGGATTTGAAACATAAAATTTACTAGCATTATTATTTATTATTATCATACATGGATTATCTACTTTAACAACTAATCCACCTGACAAATTTAAGGTATATGGTTTAAAAAAAGCAATATAATATTGAGAAGTAGCAGAATCATATACGGCATGACAAGATTCATTTTGAGATTCAATTTTTAAATTGTTTTTTGCTTTTGCTGCTTCACTTACAATATTAGAATCAGTTACATTCGGCATTAATAAATACGCATAGTTTATTTTACTAGGATTAACACCATGATTTATATACATTTTAAAAAGATCATTTTCAGTAGAAATGGTATATGTATTACTATCAAAAGGTACGTAACCAATACCAGAAGATAAGACAAATGTATTGGCATTTTTTGTCATATTAGTATTAGCATTTAACTGAAAACGAGTGCCATTTTGAAAATATGACAATTTAGAAGCGTCTAAATTTGTTTGGTTAAGCGTTGTATATACATCCGAAGTTCCATTCGTTTGAGATATTTCTGAACCTAATGCAAGTACTAGATTTCCTATAAAAAACCATGATTTATTAGCGGTTATGCCTTGTTTATCATAGATCATAGCTGATGCTCCATTTTTCCCATCAGATACTCCTCCTGCAAAATCATTGTTGTTTTTACCCTCTTTTCCCCAATTAGGTACAGGTAATGTTATTGTGTTTTGTTCAACAGTTGTTCCTGGAAATTGTCTTGGATTAAATTTAGAAAAATATGTTCCATTGTATTCATTTCCTGTATGAATTGTGTAATTCACTCCTGCCCCTGCATAATAGTTATAATTCCCTGAATTATTACCTGCTTCAGCACCTACTGTTCTAGTTGAAGTCATTCTAACTGTAGATAAGAAATTTGATCTTTTATGTGCCATATAATCTCCTCTCCAAAACATTTTATTTCCTTCTAAATCCTTTTTTTGTCCTGACATTCTATCATGGGCATCTTGTAATGCGGATTTATTAGCTGTATTTAAGGCAACCATTTTAGTTACAATATTTTTTAGATCATCCATGTACTCGAAAGTATTATTATATCTTCCTGTTGGGTTAGGATCGTAATTTCCTGCATGAAAAAGGTATTGAACATGATCAATTACCATTTTTTCTAAATTAACTAACGTTTGAACATTGTATTGTGTTCCTTTTGTAAATACGAAGTAATCAAGTACTGACTTTAAATATTCTTTTCCATATCCAAAAGTGTATATCTGTCTACCGTTACCACTGTGGCTATAAAATCCATAATCTTTTTCAATACCTTCTCCTCCTTCTTGAATAGATGTTAATCTCTTCATCAAATCACTAAATTGTTTTAGTAAATTTGCATCTTTTTCTGCTACTGCTGCAACAAATGCCCCTATGGTTTTATCTGCACCATTAGCTCCTTCCATGTGGTCTTGTTGTAAATAAGCCCATTCTTGATAATCAATAATTTTTCTATAAAGAGTTGGATTTTTGGTTTTGATTTCTTCAATTACAAAAACAAGTCCTTTATTCATCTCTTTAGGATATGCAATATGTCTATACCACCAGTTTGAAGGTGTATGATTTGTTGTAATCCAAAATTCTATAGATTTAACATAATCGTTATAAACGGATTGATCTTGATAATATGTATTACTTGAATTTGAATACGCTTGGGCTAAACGAGATATTCTACTAAGATGACTTCTTAAATCTTTGTCTTTTTTTGTATAATCAATATCACTAAAAGAACCATCCGTCTTTAAAAGTACCCTAAAAGCATCAATATTCTTTTTATTTGGATTTTGAGTGTATTCACTTTTAATATTGTCTAGCATTTTATCAAAATCATTGTTCTGTGCATTAATTCCTAATGCAAACAGAAAAAAATAGAAAAATTGTTTGTCTCATAATTTTGTGAATTATAAAAACAGCCCTATATAAGTGCTTGTTTTTAATTTATTATTATTTGATTTATTTGTGTACTACAATATGTACAATAAGGAATACATATTGTAGTACTTTTATTTTTTTAAAGTTTTTTAATGGAAATCATTCATTTAAAATAAGAAGTCATTTTAATTTTTTATGAATGATTTTTGATTCCATTAATCATTGTTTAGTGTACAGTTTAAGTAAAAGCAAAGATGTATTTTAACTGAATATTTGCTCTAAGATTTTTATTGTAATTAAATAGGTGGGTTTTACACCTGTAGTCCCTAATCCTCCTGGAAGCCAGTGTGCTTCCTGTTTCTAACGGATTATCTGATGCGTAGTACGCATAACGTACTTTTACATCAGGATTGATGCTTTTACGTATTTTGGAAGCTGATTGAATAGCTTTTTGATAATACGCTCCTTCCATTTCTAAACCTATGGCTGCCCAAGTAGATTCATGGAAAAATTTAAGCAAATCTCTATTTTGTAAAGAAGTTCCTAAAACAGTTATCATAGGACCTTCGTAAACTGGAATATCGTTTCCTTCAAATAGTTCTTTTGTTAGTTCATTTTCAAAAGGATAATTATCTGCTGTACCTTCATTAACGTGCGAGTTAGGAATCATAATATCACCTTTACCTCCTTCTAGAATCCCTGCTTTACCCATAATAGAAACAGATTCTACGTTCAGGAATATTTTTCCTTTTTCTGTTTTATAAGGTTTTAATAATTCATCAATTGTTTCAAAGGCTTGTTCTCCAAAGGCGTAATCCATTACGATTAGAACAGGGGCTTGAGTCGTAGTATTTGTTAGAGGGAAAGCTGTTTTTTTCCAATCAAACTTAGCTGTATCAAAAATCTGAACATCAATATTAGTTCCTGATGTATCGGGTATTGAAATCATACCATTTTGTAAAGCAAAGTCCTCTACTTTTTTACGCAGTTCTTTATTGCCAGATGCTGATAAGTCTTCATAAATTTGGTATTCTCCTTTTCCTTTGTATTTAGAGGCTAAAACATAAGGTGCAAATACTGAATTCATTACGCTGTGCATATTAGCACTAATAATATGAATAGGTCTTTCTAATAATTTATTATCTGCTAAGGTTTTTTTGATATTAGTTGCCCATATATCTCCATAAATATGGTGTCCTAAACGTTCTCTTAAAATTGGGCTGAAAGTAATTGTACGTTTATTATTGTCAACTACTTCTTCTATTGCTAATTTTCCTAACCAATAAATTACATGTAAGAAACGATCTGGTTGTGATGCGTTTCCAAAAGAGTCATAGATACTGTTTACTTCTGCAAAAGTTCTCCCTAATACATTCGCAGCATGTGAAATAGCTTTTTCACGTTCTATTAATGTTAATTTTTTTGTTTGTAATGCAGCTTGTTCTAATTTTTGCCAATCACGTGAAACTCTTCCTTCATCACTAATTAATACACGATCTTTAATTTTGTGTGATTCGATAAAAATAAAAGTCAAGTGTGTTAAAATATCATAGATATCCGAACGTCCTCTTGTAATTTCTACATTCATTTGTTCGTCATCAATTCGATAACAATTTCTACGACGTTTAGGAGGAACAATTGGTTGAAAATGCGAATTAGAATACCCTTCATCGGAAGTTAGGTTGATATAACGACATTCTTCAATTCCTACTGGCAAACGTTCAATTACATACAACAAGCCGTTTAATTCTACTTTTTCTTCTGCAATGGAACCATAAATTTCTGGACGAAGTTCTAATAAAGCTTCTCGTAAAGTATCCCCTGAAACGCCCATTGGTTTGTAAAAACCTCTGTTAAACAAATGTCTCATGGTAATGTACAGTCGTTCGATAGCCGCCGACGACTCTTGCGCTCTGGAGCGCGAAATGTTCTTGATTTCTATCATCATTTATATTTTTCTAACCTGCGAATGTACGATTTTATTCGGCAATTTATAATAAAAACAGATAAGAATCAAAGTACTTCCCAATATTGTATTTATTTTAACACTTTGAGAAAATAAAAAAACCCTTGAATAACATAATAATTACTTCAAGGGTTTCACTTTTATTAAAATAGTTTAAACTACCAAATTTTTATTCTATTTTCAGGTTTAACAAAGAGTTTATCTCCTTCTTTAATATTAAAAGCTTGGTAAAAAGCGTCTACGTTTGTAAGTGGTATATAGGCGCGATAGATTCCTGGAGAGTGTGGATCTGTTTTTACTTGATTTTTAATTGCTTCATCTCTCATTTTGGAACGCCATATAGTTGCCCATGAAATAAAGAAACGTTGTTCTGGCGTAAAACCATCAATTGTAGCAGGTCTACCATTTTTACTTAAGAATAATTGTAATCCATCATAAGCTGCATTAACCCCCCTAGATCGCCAATGTTTTCACCTAGAGTAAACTTTCCATCAACAAAAATACCTGGTAGTGGTTGTAAAGCGCTGTATTGTGATGCTAAGGCATTTCCTAAGCCTGTAAATTGTTTTAAATCTTCATCTGTCCACCAGTTTTTTAAATTTCCATCAGCGTCATAACGAGAACCTGAATCGTCAAAACCATGTGAAATTTCATGTCCTATTACGGCTCCTATTCCACCGTAATTTACTGCTTCATCTGCTTTATAGTCATAAAATGGCGGTTGTAAGATAGCAGCCGGGAATACAATTTCATTATAGGTAGGGTTAAAATACGCATTAACTGTTTGCGGAGACATACCCCATTCTGTTTTATCAACAGGTTTATTTAATTTTTCTATATCATCTTGATAGGCCCATTTTGCAACATTTTTCATGTTTTCAAAATAATTTCCACCAGCTTCCTTCGCTACAATTTCTAGTTTAGAATAATCTTTCCAGTTGTCAGGGTATCCGATTTTAATGGTTGACTTACGTAATTTATCAATCGCTCCTTTACGTGTTTCTGGAGTCATCCAAGGAAGTTTATTAATACGATTTTCAAAAGCTAGAAATACATTTTCAATCATTGCTTTTGCTTTTGCTTTTGCTTCTGCTGGGAATTTTTTTTCAACATATAATTTTCCCAATGCCTCACCTACAGTGGCATTTACAACTTGTAAAGCTCTTTCTTCACGGGGTCTTTGTTTTAAAGCACCTTGTAAGGTTTTACTGTAAAAATCCCAGTTTGCTTTTTCTATTTCAGTAGTCAATTCATTTGATGATTCATCTAATAAAATCCAACGTAAATAAGCTTTCCAATCCTCTATTTTATTACCTTTAAAAATAGTTTCTAAAGCTTCCATGTATTTAGGCTGCGAAACAATAACTTGTTCTATTTTACCAAGTCCTATTCCTTGTAAATAAGCATCCCAATTTACTGATGGTGTTAATTTTTGTAAATCAGCAACAGTCATTGGGTTGTATGTATTTCTTCTATCACGACGCTGTACTCTATCTAATCTAGGTCTAGCCATTTCTATTTCTAGAGCTAAAATTTTCTCTGCGTTTTGTTTTGCTAGTTCTGGTTTTTCGCCTAAAAATTGTAACATACGTGTTACGTGTAAAACATATTTTTCACGTTTTTCTTTAGAATCTTTATCATCTGAGATATAATAATCACGATCTGGCAGACCTAAACTACCTAAACTAATGTAAACTACATTTTTATTAGAATCTTTAGCATCGGGACCAACACCTGCATTATAAAATCCTATACCTCCTTCTGGGGTTATTTCTGTAATTAATTTATTAAGGTCTTGTACATTTTTAATAGCATTAATTTTTGCTAAATAAGGCTGCAAAGGCTTGATACCTCTTTTATTTCTTGTGATGGTATCCATATAGGTTTTATAAACATTTACTGCCTTTCCTTGATCTGATTTTGCATCTAAATTTTTAGATATAGCTTCTTTAAGAATTGCTAAAGCATCTTTATCTGTGTTAAAACGCAACTCATCAAAACTTCCCCAACGTGTTTTATCTGCGGGAATTTCTGTTTTATCATACCAAGCTCCGTTTACATAACGAAAGAAATCATCTCCTGGCTTTACATTCTTATCCATGTAATTAAGGTTAATTCCTGGTTTTTCTTGAGCTATAACACTTATCGAAATAAACGATAATAGTGTCATAACACGCCATACAGTTCTTCTCATTTTTTTGTTTTCTTCTATAATTATTTAATGCCTATTAGTATACTTTGTAGTTTTTTGTTACAAAATACATTCAAAAAACGATTTGATTATGTTCTAAAAAATTAAATTAAGTAAAGATTTAGTATTTACTCCTTAAATTAGGTTTTATACCTTTGTACAAAGTTAAGTTATGATTGAAAGAATAAAAAAATATCGCGTTTTTATAATCACATTAAGTGTGATTTCTATATTGTGTATTTCACTTTTTTATATGGTTTTAAAACCTAAGAAAACATTACCTATTTACACCCCTTCAATGGTTAATCCAGAATTAGTAGATACTACCGTACAACACATTGCTAATAAACATTTAATTCCTGATTTTACTTTTATCAATCAAGATGGAAAAATTGTAACTCAAAAAGATTATGAGGGCAAGATTTATGTAGCTGATTTCTTCTTTACGAGTTGTCAAACTATATGTCCTTTGATGACAAATAATATGTCGTGGTTACAAGAACAAATTAAAAATAATCCTAAAGTTATGCTTCTTTCTCATTCTGTAACACCTGATATAGACAGTGTTCCTGTTTTAAAAAAATACGCTTTGGAAAAAGGTGCTATTAGTGGAAAATGGAATTTGGTAACAGGTAATAAAAAAGATATCTATTATATTGCTAGAAAATCCTATTTAGCGGTTAAAACAGGCAAGCCAGAAGAGCTTTATGATATGGTACATACAGAAAACTTTATTTTAATAGATCAAAAAAACGAGTAAGAGGTTTTTATGATGGCACCAAAAGAGAAGAAGTAGAAAAATTATTAAAAGATATAGAATTTTTATGTACTGACGAAAAAAAATAGTAATTTAACCAGCCCCCAAATTATAAACTATGAACAAAACATTAAATGGAGTAATGAACTTACTCCTACTTTTTAGTTTTTTAACAAAAGCGCAAAGTAATCAACGTGTAGAAAATGATTTATTTTGTGAAAATCCTGCCACTGTTAAGATATTAGATTTATCTAATAAACAAATGACCAAAATTCCACCCGAAATTGGTAATTTCGTGAATGTAGAAAAATTATATTTAAAAAATAATACCATTGTTTCTCTACCAATTGAAATAACAAATCTGACTAAATTAAAAGAAATTTACTTAACTAATAATCTTATTCAACGCTTTCCTATCGAAATTTGCAAATTAGCTTGTCTAGAAAAACTAGAATTAAACAAGAATAAAATGGAATATATTTCACCATCCGTTGCCAAATTAAGTAAATTAAAGAAATTAGATATTAGTGGTAATAAAATTTCTGACTTACCCATAGAAATGGCTGGTATGATTAATCTTACAGAATTAAATTTTTCTAATAATACTATTAAAACTTTTTTTCCAGGTATTGAAAATTTGAGAAATTTAAAAATCCTAAACGCAGAAAAAAATAAAATAGAAGTCTTTCCTAGAGAAATAGGTTTATTAACAAATCTTACAACACTTCTTTTAAATCAGAATAAAATAACTGTATTACCCGAAGAGATTGGCAACTTATCTAAATTAAGTTATTTGAATTTAGAAAAAAATATGATTAAAAAAATACCTGCTTCAATTGGTAAATGTATCACAATATCGTATCTAGATTTAGATGAAAATCAGTTACGCACACTGCCTGAGGAATTAAATCAATTATCCTTATTAAAAGAAATTTATTTAGGTACTAATCCTTGGTCTTCTTTTCCAGAATCATTAAAACCTTTGCTAGAAAAAATGCTCTATGGACAATCAGACGAAGTAAAAAAAAATAGTAACTCAAAAAAAACCTACAGCCGACTAAATATCGGCTGTTTTATATAAATTAGTATATTTACCTTTCAAAAACATATATAATGGACTTTTTATACCAAGATCCGTATCCTATTTTAAAAGATGATACGCAATATAAAAAACTGACTTCTGATTACGTAAATGTAGAACAATTAGGAGATCGTGAAATCCTTAATATAGATCCTAAAGGGTTAGAATTATTAGCTGAAGAGGCCATGAAAGATGTTTCTTTTATGCTCCGCTCTTCTCATTTAGAAAAACTTCGCAAAATAATTGATGACCCAGAAGCAACTGATAATGATCGTTTTGTAGCTTACAACCTATTACAAAATGCTATTGTTGCGGCAGAAGGTGAGCTCCCTTCTTGTCAAGATACAGGAACTGCTATTGTAATGGCCAAAAAAGGCGAAAATATATTTACTGGTTCAGATGATGCTGAGTGGCTATCAAAAGGTATTTTTAATACCTATCAAAATAAGAATTTGCGTTATTCTCAAATTGTACCAATTTCAATGTTTGAGGAAAAAAACTCAGGTTCTAATTTACCCGCTCAAATTGATATTTACGCAAAGAAAGGAAGTTCATACGAATTTTTATTTCTAGCAAAAGGTGGTGGTTCCGCAAACAAAACCTTCTTATATCAAAAAACAAAATCGCTTTTGAATGACAAATCAATGGACGAATTCATTCGCGAAAAAATTATGGATTTAGGAACAGCAGCTTGTCCTCCTTATCATCTAGCCATTGTAATTGGAGGAACTTCAGCTGAGGCTAATTTAGCAGCTGTTAAAAAGGCTTCCAGCAGGTTATTATGACAACTTACCTACTTCCAGGTAATATGTCAGGTCAAGCTTTTCGTGATTTAGAATGGGAAGTTAAAATTCAAAAAATTTGTCAAGAGAGTGCTATAGGTGCTCAATTTGGAGGTAAATATCTAGCACACGATGTACGAGTAATTCGTTTGCCTCGTCATGCAGCTTCTTGTCCCGTTGGCATGGGAGTTTCTTGTTCAGCAGATCGAAACATTAAAGGAAAGATAACAAAAGAAGGCATTTTCTTAGAACAATTAGAAACCAATCCAAAACGCTTCTTACCCGAAACAGCTCCTCACTTAGAAGAACCTGTAATCATAGACTTAAATCGCCCAATGAAAGAAGTCTTAGCAGAATTATCTAAATACCCTATTAAAACTCGTTTAAAATTAAATGGTACTCTAATTGTAGCACGCGATATTGCACATGCTAAGATCAAAGAACTATTAGATGCTGGCAAACCAATGCCTGAATATTTTAAAAATCACCCAATATATTATGCAGGCCCCGCTAAAACTCCACAAGGAATGCCTTCTGGTAGTTTTGGTCCTACTACTGCAGGTCGTATGGATGTATATGTAGATGAGTTCCAAGCAGCAGGTGGTAGCATGATTATGTTAGCAAAAGGTAATCGTAGCAAGGATGTAACAAATGCTTGTCATAAATATGGAGGCTTTTATTTAGGTTCAATAGGTGGTCCTGCTGCTATTTTAGCTAAAGAAAATATTCTTTCTGTAGAAATAGTTGATTTTGAAGAATTAGGAATGGAGGCTGTTAGAAAAATTGAAATAAAAGATTTCCCAGCTTTTATTATTACAGATGACAAAGGAAATGACTTTTTTTGCAAATCTATAAAGAAAAATAGACTTGACTATTTTTTAATATTTAGCGAGCTTATTTTTATGTAAATTGGCTCGCTAAACTTTTTTAATAAATGAAAAAATAACTTTCCTATTTTTATTGTTGTCTTCTTTTAGCTTTTCTCAAAATTACGAGAAACATAAAACAGAAGAAATAGCTCTCTCTGAAATGAAAGCAGCAACAAAAAAATGAATCTAAAGATAAATCCTAATACTCAAAATTATGATTTAATCTATGGAAAATTAGAATTTAACGTTGATCCTAACATTTACAATATTAATGGTAAAGTAACTCTAACCTTTAAGGCTTTAGAAGACATAAAAACTGTTACTTTTGAACTCTCTAAACCTTTAATTGTATCCTCTGTAAAGAAAGGAAATACTGATTTACAATTTATCCATAACATAAATGGAGAACTCATAATTACACTTCCTTCTATTATTACTATTGGAAATGAAGAAACAATTGAAATAAATTACGCGGGTCTTCCTTCTTTTCAAAACAATGCTTTTACGGCTTCTAAACACAATGGTACCCCTATTATATATACACTTTCAGAACCTTATGGATCAGCTGATTGGTGGCCATGCAAACAGGATTTAAATGATAAATTAGAACATATTGATGTATATATAACAGCACCTTCACAATATACTAGCGTTTCAAATGGTATTCAAGTATCCAGAATTATTAACGGTCCAAATGCTACTACTCATTTCCGTCATAATTATCCTATTGCAGCCTATTTAGTTGCCTTTGCGGTAACCAATTATTCTATTAAAAATACAGGAACAGCAGGAGGCAATAACACTCCTCCTACCCCTACTTTTCCAATAATAGATTACATATATCCTGAATTTGATAATATAAATACATCTCATTCATTAGCAAACACAATACCTATTATAAATTTCTTGGAAACAAAGTTAGGTTCCTATCCTTTTCATAATGAAAAATATGGCCACGCACAATTTAACTGGTCAGGAGGAATGGAGCATACCACCATTTCATTTATGGGAAGTTTTAACAGAAACTTAATAACTCATGAAATGGCACATCAATGGTTTGGTAACAAAGTAACCTGCGGCTCTTGGAAAGATATATGGTTAAATGAAGGATTAACTGAATATATCTCAGGTTGTGTAGTTGAAAATTTAGATGGTATTACAGATTTTAATGCGTGGAAATCTTCAAAAATTACTAGTATCACTTCTAATACAAAAGATAATTTATATTTATACGACTACCAATTAAGTGATGTAAACAGAATATTTAGTAACCAAATTACCTACAATAAAGGCTCTATGGTTTCTCACATGCTACGCTATATAATGGGAGATACTAATTTCTTTCAAGCATTACGCAATTATTTAAATGATCCTATATTAGCTTATAAATGTGCATTAACCCCTCAATTTCAAGCTCATTTAGAAGCAGTTCACGGTAGTAGTTTACAAGAATTTTTTAATGATTGGGTATATAAAGAAGGGTACCCTATTTACAACATAAAAGTACATAATTCAGAAACAAATCAAGCTACAATAAGAATTAATCAAATACAATCTATTACTGATAATTCCCAAATTGGGTATGTTTCTTATTTTGAAATGCCTGTACCTATAAGATTAATCCTAAATAATGGTACTCATTTAGATTTAAAATTAAACAATACTTTCAATAATCAGCTCTATACTATAGATTTACCAATAGGAACCTCTGTTAGTAAAATACTTTTTGATCCAAATAATGATATTATTTCCAAAGGGAGTACTACCTCGTTATCAGACGAAAATTTTGAATTATCGACAAGTATAAATTTATTTCCAAATCCAAGTTACGATCAAATACAAATTGAATTACCTAATACAATTCAATTACAAAAAATTAAAATTTTAAACCATTTAGGACAAGAAGTACTAAAAACAAATGAAAAAAAAATAAACATTTATCATTTAAACAATGGGCTTTACCAAGTGCTAATAGAAACAACCCAAGGCAGGGCTCTTAAAAAACTCTTAAAAAAATAATACTCAACTAGATATTTTAAAAAAAGTAAGACGAAAGTCTTACTTTTGCTGTTATAGAAACACTAAAAAGTAAAAATGGATACACTTATTCAAATCGCACAAATTCTGTTTATTCTCTCCGTTCTCGTTATTTTACATGAGTTTGGTCATTATCTTCCTGCTAAACTATTTAAAATAAGAGTTGAAAAATTCTATTTATTTATGGATCCTTGGTTCTCCTTATTAAAAAAGAAAATAGGTGATACTGAATGGGGAATTGGGTGGTTGCCAATTGGAGGCTATGTAAAACTTGCTGGAATGATGGATGAAAGTATGGATAAAGAACAAATGGCTCTACCTCCTCAACCTTGGGAATTTCGTTCAAAACCAGCGTGGCAACGTTTAATTGTTATGCTCGGAGGAGTAACTGTTAATATTGTATTAGCTTGGTTTATTTATATCATGCTTTTTACTACTTATGGTCAAAAATATGTTGCAACAAATAAAATTCAACAAAACGGATTAGCTTTTAGCGAAGTTGGCAAAAAGATAGGGTTTGAAAATGGTGATAAAATCATAGCCATCGACGGAGAACCAGTAAACAAAAATCTTAGAAAAGCAGGAATTGATGTATTATTTGCTAATAAAGTAACAGTGGAAAGAGCTAATACTAAATTAGATTTACCTATAAATGACACACATAGAAGAGAAATTATTTCGTCAGAAGGAAAAAACTTTATAGTACCTAGATTAAGATCTGTAGTAATAGATTCCATTATTCCTGGATTTCCAGCAGATAAAGCTAAACTACAAAAAGCGGATCAAATTGTATCTATTAACAATAACAAGGTGACATTTTTGACGAATTAAAAGATGCTTTACAAAATTATAAAAATAAAAAAATACAACTAGGAATATTACGTAATGGAAACCTCCTTAATTTAGAAGCTCAAGTTAGTTCAGAAGGAAGTTTAGGTTTTACTAATAAAATGCCATCAGAAGAAGAAATGAAAGCAAAATACTTAGTAACAAATCAAATAAACTTCATACAAGCCATTCCTGGAAGCAATCAAAGAATCATACAGCCAGATAAAATACAAAATAAAAGAATTCAAATTATTATTATCACCTAAAACAGGTGCTTACAAAAAAGTAAAGAGTCCAATTGGCATTACTAAAATGCTACCAACTGTATGGGATTGGGAATTTATATGGGGTTTCACCGCTATGTTCTCAATTGGATTAGCTTTTATGAACTTGCTTCCCATACCTGGTTTAGATGGTGGACATGCCATTTTTACCTTAGCAGAAATGATTACTGGAAAAAAATTAAATGATAAAGCCGCAGAAATTGTCCAAACCATAGGAATGGTTATATTATTGAGTTTGATGGCATTAACTTTCGGAAAGGACATATTTGAAATAATTGCACAAAAGTTTTTTTAATTTTTTTCAAAAAGCGCTTGTATAATCAAAAATCTGTCTTATATTTGCACTCGCTAAACGGTAATAATCTTCCTCCTTAGCTCAGTTGGTTAGAGCATCTGACTGTTAATCAGAGGGTCCTTGGTTCGAGCCCAAGAGGGGGAGCAACTTTTAGCAAAACATAAAACCCATGAGGTGATTCCTCCTTAGCTCAGTTGGTTAGAGCATCTGACTGTTAATCAGAGGGTCCTTGGTTCGAGCCCAAGAGGGGAGCAAAAGTCGATACATAAGTATCGACTTTTTTTTGTACTTACTATAAACCAAGCAAGGATGAATCAAGGATCAAGTGGATCAAGTCCAAAACCGGTTAAGTATATAATTGAAATCACGGAAGAAGTCATACTAAAAATTAAAAACACAAAAGAATGTATTTTTGATTTCTCCACAACTTTTTAGCCTGAACCGAAATCATCGTTAGTTCGAACGCGAAGCGCATCGAGAATCAATACTAATTTTTATTACTTTATAGGATAGTGCCTAAATCAATATTATGTGATTTCTCCCTTAGGTCGAAATGAAAGATTGCGAACTTTTTAGACAATCTCAAGATTTAAAAAATAGCATTATAAGGAAATCTCAAAGTTTAAATAGTATAAATAAGACTACATTCTTATTATCAAACAAAAAAACAAAAACATAACACACTAAAAATCAATATATTGATTTTTTAAATTTATTTTTTTAAAAAAATGCGTTTTTTTACTTGTAAATCTAGAAAACAGTCGTATATTTGCACTCACAAAACAGAAACACTGTTACAAAAGGTTTGGTAGTTCAGTTGGTTAGAATACATGCCTGTCACGCATGGGGTCGCGGGTTCGAGTCCCGTCCAGACCGCAAAAGCTCTTCTAAAGAAGAGCTTTTATTTTTTAAACACCTCACGTTATTCAATTGTCCATTCAAAGAAGATCTAGGAATCAACACTAAAAACCAAAGATTGGGCACTAAGCAGAAAGATCGGATAACCACTAACAACACTTGCCCCGTCTTTCTAGCACCTCTAAATTACAACTTAATTAATCTTCTCTCCTAAACCACTTTCATCAGAATAATTATTTTAATATATTTGAATACAAAACTTATGATTTTCTAAAATAAAAATAAATAATATGAGCAGAACTTTGTTATTATTACTACTTACACCTTATTTTTATTTAGCTCAAGCAAAAGAAAATACTCAAATCCATACTTTGCTAGACAATTGGCATAAAGCTGCCTCAGAAGCAAAATTTACCCCTTATTTCAAGGCTATGTCTGATCAATCGGTTTTCATTGGTACTGATGCCACAGAAAATTGGAATAAAAAAGCTTTTATGAATTTTGCTAAACCTTATTTTGACAAAGGAAAAGCATGGAGTTTTTCCGTTTTAGAAAGAAACATTTATTTATCTCCTAACAAAAAAATGGCTTGGTTTGATGAGTTACTCAAAACTCAAATGAAAATTTGTAGAGGTAGTGGCGTTCTCATGAAAGAAGGCAAAAATTGGAAAATCAAACATTACGTATTATCTATGACAATACCTAATGATAATACTTCTGAGGTAATCAAAATTAAAGCGCCTATAGAAGACGCTTTAATTGAAAAGTTAAAAAAATAATTATCAAAAATTATTTATAGACATTTTCTTTTAATTGCTTAAACATTTCCTTCGTCATTGATTCTAAATCAAAATCATTTTGCCAATTCCAATCTTTTCTTGCACAAGAATCATCTATACTTGCAGGCCAACTGTCTGCTATCTGTTGGCGAAAATCGGGAGCATAATCAATCGTAAAATCAGGATATTGCTTTTTTATTTCCTCTGCTATTTCTGCTGGGGTAAAACTCATAGCTCCTAAATTATAGGATGATCTAATTTTTATATCTTCGGCAGATGCTTGCATAATTCCTATGGTAGCTTTTATAGCATCATCCATATACATCATAGGTAATCCTGAATTTTCAGATAAAAAAGAGGTAAATTTACCTTCTGTAATTGCCTTATGATAAATATCTACTGCATAATCAGTAGTCCCTCCTCCTGGAGGTGTACTCCACGAAATTAATCCTGGATAACGTAAACTACGCACATCAACTCCATACTGTTTATGATAATATTCACACCATCTTTCTCCAGTTTGTTTACTAATTCCATAAACTGTCGAAGGCTCCATAATGGTATATTGTGGTGTATTTTCTCTTGGTGTTGTAGGACCAAAAATAGCTATACTAGATGGCCAGTATATCTTTTTTATTTTTCCAACCTTAGCTAAATTCAAAACATGGAAAAGAGAATTCATATTTAAATCCCATGCAAAAGCAGGATTTTTTTCAGCAGTAGCTGAAAGTAAAGCCGCCATTAGGTAAACATCCGTAATTTTGTATTTTTCAACTAAAAACTCTATTTGATTGTAATCTAATGCGTTTACAACTTCAAAAAATACCATCGTTTACAACATCAATATTTAATTTTCTAATATCAGAAGCAATTACATTTTCTACGCCGTATAATTGACGTAATTTTTGTGTAAGTTCGGTGCCTATTTGTCCACAAGCTCCAATAATCAAGATTTTAGTGTCCATTCTTAAAAATAGTTAGGAAGCAAATATACGTAATTATGATTATGCTGTTTCAAGATCTATTATAGATTTAGTTTCCATTACACAAAAGTTGTATTTTTGTAATCTATAATTTTTTAAAATGAAATCTTTTTTTATCTATAATTTAGGTTTGATCTTAGTTTTTATTTCTTGTAAAAAAGAAAAACAAGACGATTCTATTGAAATTCAAAAATCAATTAAACAAAAAGAATTAGTTTTTAATTCTTTAGACAAAGCTTGGGTTTTTTCTGAAAGAAAACTAACTCCTGAATCAGAAATAATAGCTTTAAACTGGAATGAATGGCGTTTATTTATTAATGAGTTATATCAGAAACCCAAAAGTTCTCTCAATGCTTTTAAATTGAAAACTAAAAATTTGGTACAAAAAGTAGATGTTTTACCCAACACAATTCCCATAAAACTTCAAAAACCCCAAATTAATGTAAGGCTTTCAGCTATCATTACAAAAATTAAAGCTCTAAATATGTTCTTAAATGTTGATCGTATCCCTGAACAAAGAGTAGTCATGTTAGTTTCAGATTTAAATTTAGAAGTAAATGCTTTTAACGATCAAATAGAAGAAATTGTACGTCGTAGTCATATCCAAATGGAGGAAGGAGAGGAAGATATGATTAAACGCATTAATGGAAAACAATCAGAATATTATATAAATCCTGATCTCCAAAATCCAACAAAACAAGAAGTTCCATCATTCGAAGAAATAAAGTAATTATTTTGAATACCGATTATATCAAGCAGTCATTTTTTAATCATTCTAAGATCAGCCAAATAGCTCATTTATTAAACAATGATAACAAAGTTCATCTTAAAGGTTTAATAGGCTCTTCTTTGTCATTTGTCATAGAAGCCTTATTTCAAAAAACAGACAAATCTTTTTTATTATTAGCCAATGAAAAAGAAGAGGCCGCTTATTTATTAAACGATTTAGAACACTTAATAGGAGAAAAAGAGGTTCTCTTTTATCCTAGCTCTTACAGAAGACCTTATCAAATAGAAGAAACCGATAACGCAAATGTCTTACTTCGTTCAGAAGTACTAAATAGGATTAATTCTAGAAAGAAACCTTGTATTATTGTTTCCTATCCTGGAAGCCATTTTTGAAAAAGTAGTCACTAAAAAGAATTAGATAAAAACACTTTAAAAATTTCAATTAATGATAAAGTTTCAATTGATTTTATCAATGAAGTACTATTTGAATACGATTTTAAGCGTGTTGATTTTATTACAGAACCTGGTGAATTTTCAGTACGTGGAGGTATTTTAGATGTTTTTTCTTTCTCAAACGACAATCCTTATAGAATCGAATTTTTTGGCAATGAGGTAGATAGCATAAGAACCTTTGATGTAAGTACTCAATTATCTATTGAAACTAAGAATAAAATTACGATTATTCCTAATTTTGAAAATAAATTATTAGAAGAAAAACGTGAAAGTTTTTTAGAATACATTCATCCTAAAACCTCCATTTTTATTCAAAATGCAGATTCCTTACTAAATAGTTTAGATAAGCTTTTTGCAAAAGCAGAAGAAAGTTTTGAAAAATTATCGAAAGATCTTAAACATGCTACCCCTAATGATTTGTTCGTAAACCAAGAAACATTTATCAAACAAGCATTAAATTTTTCAATAGTAGAAATATCTGCTAAACCTACTTTTAAGATTCAAAACACTTTTGAATTTTATACAAAACCACAACCTTCCTTTAATAAACAATTTGATTTATTAATGGAAAATTTAAAAAATAATCGTCAGAATGAGCTAAAAAACTTTTTGTTTTGTGCTAATGAACAACAAGCTAAACGTTTCCATGATATTTTTGAGTCAATGGATGAAGAACAGCACGAACATTTTGCTAAAGATTATGAAACTATTGTTTTACCTCTATACCAAGGCTTTATAGACGAAGAAAATCAAATAGCTTGTTATACTGATCATCAAATTTTTGAACGTTATCATAAATTTTCCATTAAAAATGGATATGCTAAAAAGCAAAATATCACACTAAAAGAGCTAAATTCTTTGAGTGTAGGTGATTATGTAACACATATAGATCATGGAATTGGAAAATTTGGTGGTCTACAAAAATTCAAGTTGAAGGCAAAACGCAAGAAGCTATTAAACTAATTTATGCTGATAATGATATTGTATATGTAAGCATTCATTCATTACACAAAATATCAAAATACAATGGAAAGGATGGCACACCTCCTAAGATCTATAAATTAGGTTCAAATGCTTGGAAAACCTTAAAACAAAAAACAAAAGCTCGTGTTAAACATATTGCATTTAACTTAATTCAGCTTTATGCCAAACGTCGTTTAGATAAAGGATATGCTTTTGCACCTGATAGTTATTTACAACACGAACTAGAAAGTTCTTTTATTTATGAAGATACACCCGACCAACTAAAAGCAACTCAAGATGTAAAAGCGGATATGGAAAACGAACGTCCTATGGATCGTTTAGTTTGTGGCGATGTGGGATTTGGGAAAACAGAAGTTGCCATTCGTGCCGCTTTTAAAGCCGTAGATAATAGTAAACAAGTTGCTGTTTTAGTTCCCACAACTATTCTTGCCTACCAACATTTTAGAACATTTAAATCACGTTTAAAAGACTTACCTGTAAACGTCAGTTACTTAAACCGTTTTAGAACAACCAAACAAAAATCTGAAATTCTAAAAGATCTTGAATCTGGTAAATTAGATATTATTATAGGTACTCATCAATTGGTCAACAAAAATATTAAATTTAAAGATTTAGGATTACTAATTATTGATGAGGAACAAAAATTTGGGGTAAACGTAAAAGACAAATTAAAGACGATTGCTAATAATGTGGACACATTAACACTGACGGCAACACCTATCCCTAGAACGTTACAATTTTCTTTAATGGCTGCAAGAGATCTATCTGTAATTAGCACTCCCCCTCCTAATCGTTATCCTATTGATACACAAATAATAGGATTTAATGAAGAAGTAATTCGTGATGCTATTTCATACGAAATTGAAAGAGGAGGTCAAGTCTATTTCATAAATAATCGTTTGGAAAATATCAAGGAAATTGCTGGAATGATTCAACGTTTAGTACCCAATGCAAAAGTTGGTATTGGTCATGGACAGATGGAAGGAAAACAATTAGAAGAAATTATGCTTTCATTTATGGAAGGCGAATTTGATGTTTTGGTTGCTACTACTATAATTGAAAGCGGTTTAGATGTACCAAATGCCAATACTATTTTTGTAAACAATGCCAATAATTTTGGATTATCGGATTTACATCAAATGCGTGGTCGTGTGGGAAGAAGTAATAAAAAGGCTTTCTGTTATTTTATAACTCCTCCTTATTCCGTAATGACCGAAGAGGCGCGTAAACGTATTCAAGCATTGACACAATTTAGTGAATTAGGCAGCGGTTTTAATATTGCAATGAAAGACTTAGAAATTCGAGGTGCTGGTGATTTATTAGGTGGTGAACAAAGCGGTTTCATTAATGAAATTGGTTTTGAAACCTATCAAAAAATTATGCAAGAAGCTATTGAAGAATTAAAAGAAAACGAATTTAAAGATTTATATCCAGAAGAAAGTAATATTGAAACAAAGGAATATGTAAAAGACCTTCAAATTGATACTGATTTTGAACTGCTTTTTTCAGATGAATACATAAACAGTGTAACTGAACGTTTGAATTTGTATAATGAATTAGCGATCATTAAAACCGAAGAAAAACTACAAGAATACCAAAAACAATTGGAAGATCGTTTCGGGAAATTATCTAAATCTGGTTTAGCCTTATTAGATAGCTTGCGTTTAAAATGGAAAGCAACTCATTTAGGAATTGAAAAAATAGTATTAAAACAAGGTAAACTGGTTTGTTATTTTGTAGGAGATCAACAAAGTGATTACTATCAATCTTCCCGTTTTCACAAAGTCTTACAATTTATACAACAAAATGCAAATCTTTGCAAAATGAAGGAAAAAGAAACTAAAAACGGGCTTCGTTTATTGTTAACTTTCGAAAATGTAAAATCTATCAAAAAAGCATTAGAGTTAATTCAAATGATTTAGAAAAATATCTTAAATTTAAAAAAAGGTAAAAAACTCATCAAGAAAAGAAAATTTTCTTGATGAGTTAGATGAAATCACTTACTTAGTTGAAAAATTCTATTTCGTTAACTTTAAGTCTTTAATTATTTTAAAGGCTTTATCTACTACATTATCATCTACTAATACTGTAAATTCATTAGAGGTAGAAATAACTTCATATATAATAATACCCTCCCAAGCAAGGCGCTGGAAAATAAAATAATAAATACCAGGGGTAACAGTATTTTCTTTAGGAAGTTTAACAGTTATAGAGGAAAGATTTTCTAATTTTTGAGTTAATCTTTCATCCTTAAAATATTTATCAACGAGTTCACTTACAGAATCACTAACAACTATGTTCGCTTCATTAACACCTCTCGAAGAAGTAAAAAATACATCTTGTCGTTTATTAAGCTCAGTTATTAACTCGGCTTGTTTTTGAAAAATACTATCAGAAACTAAATACGTATAATCATTCAAAGAAGAACGAACTGTTATTTCACCGATTTCTCTTAAAACCTTTGTAATCTTATGGTTTACCTGAAAGCTTAAATCTTCCGATAGTCTTTTCAGAGCCATAATAATAGCACCTTGTTTTACATCTTTTCCTAATTCAGCTTCGAGCTCTTCTGTGATTAATCTTGCTAAAGAAGTAAGATTGATAATACCTTGCGATAACGCATTTAATAAAAATGGCTTAGACCTGATGTAGTTTTCTACTACAGAAGAAATTGTTTTCATTTCTGGGGAATTTAAATTTTAATTTTCACTCATTGTTAGTTTGTTTTTTAGAATGTATAATGTAAAATAAATAACCTCACAGTATGCAAATATATTTATAATTCACAAAATAAACACAAATTTTTTATCAAATATAATTTATTGTTTGTTTTTTCACCTTTTATTAAAAATAATAAAACGCATCAACTAAGTGTTCTATTGTGTGAACTTCATTTTTTTTTATTATTGCTATAATATCGAAACGAATTTCAAGATCTAAATTTGTTTCTTGAACATACTCGTCTATTGCTTTTACCAATAATTTTATTTTCTTTTTATTAACAAAATCTTCAGGATTACCATAGTCAACAGAAGTTCTAGTTTTAACCTCTATAACAATTAACCAATTGTCTTTACGTGCAATAATATCTATTTCAGCTTTTCTAGCTTGATAATTTTGTTCTAAAATTTCATAATTGTTTTGAAGCAAATACTCAACTGCGGCTTTTTCTCCTTGTTTACCTATTTCGTTATGTTCTGCCATACCTTTTATTTTTATTAACAATAATTACTTCTATTATTATGGTTTAAAAATAACCTTAGAACATTCTTTGTTAACATCTAATACTACTTCTGATCCAAGAATCAATGCTCTGTTATCTTTTATATGACCTGCTGGAAATTCGTAAATAATAGGAATATTGTATTTTTTTGTTACATCTTCCACGATTTGCAAGGCATCTTTACCCCAGGGAATTTCATTATCTTTCATTTTGGTCATTCCTCCTACAACAATTCCTTTAATACTTTCTAAACATCCATTGCGTTTCAAGTTCATCATCATACGATCAATATGATATAAATATTCATCAAGATCTTCTATGAATAAAATTTTATCTGTACAGTCAATCGCTGGAAGCAGATCCAAATAAACTATACAAAATGGATAAATTCCCTCCTACTAATTGTCCTTTAACCAATCCTAAACGATTCATAAAATGCGGCAAAATTGTATATTCTAATTGCTCATCATTAAACAGTGCTATTCGCATAGATTCTTTCGCTTCTTTGGTTGCTTTAGCCACAGTTACAGGCATTATACCATGAATACTTTTATATCCCATTGTGTTTAGATGGCTGTGTAAAACGGTTACATCACTAAAACCTACAATCCATTTTGGATTTTGCTTAAACTTAGTAAAATCTAACAAATCAATCATTCTTACAGTTCCATACCCCCCGCGTACACACCAAATCATTTTAATATTTGGATTATCTAATTGCTCTTGAAAATCTTTTGCGCGTTGCTCATCTGTTCCTGCTAATTGATTTAAGTCTAAGCCAATTGTACTACCTATCTTAACTTCTAATCCCCAACTTTTTAGCAATTCTATTGCGGGTTTTAAATTATCATCTATGTTTTTACGAGCTGTAGCCACAATAGCTACGGTATCTCCTTTCTTTAAATAAGGTGGTGTAATCATATTTTTTTGTGAATAAGAACAATAAAAAATTAAAAAAAAATAAAAGATGAAATTTCATGTTTTCTGAAAAATACTTATAGATTGCAAAACTAACTAATAAACCGAAACAAATAAGTATGAAGAAATATTTACTTATATTAATCTTATCTTCTTTATTCGATAAATATTTTCTGTTTATATAAAATATTCTCAAAAAATATTATACCTTTTAAACTTTGAAATTTCCTCATAATACTATTTTTTTAATCTTGAGACTGTCCAAAAAGTTCGCAATCTTTTCATTACGGCCAAAGGGAGAAATTACATAATATTTATTATGAGACTCCTATTTTACGTAGGAGTGACAAACTGTATGTTGATTTAGACACTTTTTTAATGCAGTATCTAAAAATTAGTCTTGATTCTCGATGCGATGCGCGCTCGAACTAATGATGATTTCAATTATATACTCAACCGTTTATTAGAGTTGTTTTAAAATAAAAAAACAGATCGAGAATTTTACTTTTTAATCCAGTATATTTTATGTTTAAATAGTATTAGTGCTAAAATCGTATCTTCTTAATAATCTTTTCAAACATTTAAATTGAGTTTTTTATTTTATATCATGCTTTTTTTATCTGAATACAAAATAGAATAGTATTTTTGTAGCCTTAAATTTATACTTGTTTCAAATCGTTTTTAAAAAATTGATTTACTATGATAATAAATCCAAAAAGATATACAATTACAGCAGCCTTACCTTATACTAATGGTCCTATTCATATTGGTCATTTAGCTGGGGTATATGTGCCATCGGATATTTACGCTCGATACTTACGTTTACAAGGAAAAGATGTGGTTTTCATTTGTGGAAGTGATGAACACGGTGTAGCTATTTCTATGAAAGCTAAAAAGAAGGTATTACTCCACAAGAAGTAATTGATAAATACGACGGAATTATTCGTAAATCTTTTGAAGACTTTGGAATTTCTTTTGATAATTATTCAAGAACTTCTGCAAAGATACATCATGAAACGGCTTCTTCTTTTTTTAGAAAAATGTATGAGGAAAACAAATTTATAGAGGAAACTACAGATCAACTATTTGATGAAGAAGCACAACAATTTTTAGCAGACCGATTTGTAACGGGAACTTGTCCTAAATGTGCTAATGAAGAGGCTTACGGTGATCAGTGTGAAAAATGTGGAACTTCTTTAAATGCAACGGATTTAATCAATCCAAAATCAACTATAACAGGAACAACACCTATTCTAAAATCAACAAAACATTGGTTTTTACCTTTAGATCAATATGATACTTTTTTAAAAGAATGGATTATTGAGGGACATAAAAATGACTGGAAATCAAATGTATATGGTCAGGTAAGTTCATGGCTAAATGACGGATTAAAACCTCGAGCAGTAACACGCGACCTAGACTGGGGGATTGATGTCCCTGTAGAAGGTGCTGAAGGTAAAAAATTATACGTTTGGTTTGATGCTCCTATTGGCTATATTTCCTCTACTAAAGAATGGGCACAAAAAGAAGGTAAAGAATGGGAACCGTATTGGAAAGATCAGGACACTAAATTGGTTCATTTTATAGGAAAAGATAACATTGTTTTTCATTGTGTAATTTTTCCTGCCATGCTAAAAGCACATGGAGATTACATTTTACCCGATAATGTACCCGCTAATGAATTCTTAAATCTAGAAGGAAATAAATTATCTACTTCTAAAAACTGGGCGGTATGGCTACATGAGTATTTATCTGACTTTCCAGAAAAACAAGATGTATTACGTTATGCTCTAACTGCTAATGCTCCAGAAACAAAAGACAATGATTTTACTTGGAAAGATTTTCAAGCAAGAAACAATAATGAACTAGCAGCCATCTTTGGAAATTTTATTAATCGAGTAGTTGTTTTAACTAACAAATACTACAACGGAATTGTTCCTACTCCAAATACTTTTACAGAAGTTGATGAACAAACATTAACTGAATTAAAAGCCTATCCAGCCGTAATAGCATCTTCTATTGAACGTTATAGATTTAGAGAAGCTTTAGGTGAAATGATGAATGTAGCTCGTTTAGGTAATAAATATTTAGCTGATGAGGAACCTTGGAAAATGGTTAAAACAGATCCAGAACGAGTAAAAACACAAATGTATGTAGCTCTACAAATAGCAGCTGCTTTACGTGTATTAACTGAACCTTTTTTACCTTTTACAGCTAATAAATTAGCTAAAATCTTAAATCTAGAGCAACTAGATTGGAACAAAGTGGCTAAAACATCAGATTTATTACCCGCAGGACACCTCATCTTGACTGAAAAAACAGATGTTTTATTTGCCCAAATCGAAGATACTGAAATACAAAAACAAATTGACAAATTAGAAGCAACCAAAACAGCTAATGCTGCTGAAAAAGCTTCAACAAAAAATAACATTATGCCTCAAAAAGAAACCGCTACTTTTGATGATTTTTCAAAAATAGATTTACGTGTAGGAACTATTATCGAAGCCGAAAAAATGCCAAAAGCTGATAAATTGTTAGTTTTAAAAGTAGATACAGGAATTGATATTCGTACAATTGTTTCAGGAATTGCAGAACATTTTACACCAGAGGAAGTGATTGGTAAACGTGTAACTGTTTTAGTAAATCTAGCCCCACGCGCTTTACGTGGCGTAGAAAGTCAAGGAATGCTTTTATTAACTCAAAACACGGAAGGTAAACTAGTTTTTGTAAATCCTGAAAATGAAGGAGTTGAAAACGGAGCCACAATAGCTTAATACACAAATTTCAAAATACAGATAAAGGGTTTTCTAAAAATAATTATTCAAATTTTCGTTCATCGTTTCAAGTACAAGAGAAATTACAGCATAAAAACTAAATCATTTCTCTTTATGATAGACATAATAAGATTACTTTTTTAGAATACCCTTTTCTCTTTAAAAAAATATATGTAAAACCTAACATTACATAGAATAAGGAATAACAAAACATATTAAGGAATTTATTCATTTCAATTATTAATTATTCCTCTCATTTTTAATTAAAAAAAGACATACTCTCATATATTTCATCTAAAGGAAATAATTAAGAAAATTAAGTAACCTAATTATAACCTAACATTTTTTCGTACCTTTGCTTGGTAAACAAACCTATTTTTATGTTACAAAAGAATATTGAAGACGCGTTAAATAAGCAAATTAGAATAGAAGCCGAATCATCACAAGTATATTTATCTATGGCTTGTTGGGCAGAAATACATGGCTTTGAAGGAATTGCCCGTTTTATGTATTTACAATCTGACGAAGAGCGTATGCACATGCTTAAATTAGTAAAATATGTAAACGAACGAGGAGGGCATGCCTTAATAACTGATTTAAAAATGCCAAAAACATCCTTCAACACTTTTCAAGAAATGTTTGAAGAATTGTATAAACATGAATTATTTGTATCTGATTCAATTAATGATTTAGTACACATTACTTTTGAAGGAAAAGATTATGCAACACATAATTTCTTACAATGGTATGTAGCAGAGCAAATAGAGGAAGAAGCACAAGCAAAATCTATTCTAGACAAAATAAACATGATAGGTGATGACAAAGGTGGTTTGTATTTATTTGATAGAGACATACTTCAAATAACAAATAAAAATAATGAAGCCAAATAACGCTTGTTTTGAGCAAAAAGAAAAAAATAAAAACAAGGACAATCACGAAAAAGCTTTAGAAAGATTACACAAAAAAGCTGAAAAGTGCAAGTCAAAATGTTGTGAAAAATACAAGAAAAAAGAATCAAAAAGATGCAAACGTTGTCCTATGTTTGATTTGATTGATAAAATTAAAACTCCCTCCAAATGAGGGAGTTTTTCATTTAAAATATTTTATTTTTGAAAACTCTTTAAATAATTCAAACATGGCTCCTAAAATAATAGCTTTTGATGCAGATGATACTTTATGGCACAATGAACCTTACTTTGACGAAGCGCAAGAAAAATTTTGTACTTTATTTCACAGCTACGCCTCGCATCAAGAAATTTTACAATTAATACTAAACAATCAAATTAAAAATTTGCCTCTATATGGTTTTGGAATTAAGGGCTTCACTCTTTCTATGATTGAATCAGCCTTACAATTAACTCAAAATCAAATTTCTGGAAATATTACAAATAAAATCCTCCAAATAGGAAAAGACTTATTACTAAAACCAGTAGAACTACTCCCAGAAGTAGAAAACGTACTAGAAGAATTAAAAGATAAATACAAATTAATTGTAGCCACAAAAGGTGATTTAAAAGACCAACACCGCAAACTACATGATTCAGGATTAGGTCATTATTTTCATCACATTGAAGTAATGACGGATAAAACAGAGATTGACTATACTAAAATGCTAGGAAGATTAGATGTACAAGCTTCCAGATTTTATGATGATTGGCAATTCTTTAAAATCAGATGTATTGCCTGTATTAAATATAGGAGGTTACGGAGTACATATTCCTTATCACACTACTTGGACCTACGAACAAATTGATTTTGAAATTAAACACACCAACTTTAAAGCAATTGAATCCATTAGAGATATATTATCACTACTGTAAACATTAAAACTCTACAATCAAAATATTAATTATTTTAAGGAATACTCTTATTTAGTATTTCTATATAAAACGTAATGAGCATTAAACAACGATTTATGCCATTAATAATAAATTCTTATCCATTCAAAAAACGATATATATAATTTAATCTTCGTCGATACATTCGTGTTATTAATCTTTTTATGATAACCAATCAACTAATAAGATTCCACAACCTTCATCAAATCATTACTTTTGAATGTTTACTGCAATAATTTTTATTAAATAAATTTTTGGGAATGAAAAAATTACTAAACATTCTTCTTTTAGAAGATGATAAAATTGAGGTTATGAAATTCAACAGGGTAATTAACTCATTAAATCTAGTCCATAAAGTTATTGAAGCAAATAATGGTGTCGAAGCCCTAGATATTTTAAAAAACAAAGACATTTTACCCGATATAATCGTGTTAGATTTAAACATGCCAAAATTAAATGGGATTGAATTTCTAAAAATCTTAAAAGAAGACGAAAGGTTAAAATATATACCCTCTATAATCCTTTCTACCTCTAGTAACCACAAAGATTTATTAGAATGTTACAAAATAGGAATAGCAGGCTATATTATTAAGCCTCTAAAATATGATGAATATGTTGAAAAAGTTCAATCTCTTTTTGAGTATTGGAGTCGTAATGAATTAATTTCACATTGATTTTTATGTATGGAATTGTAAATAAAGCTATTCAAGATTTAATCATATCAAATTTTGGAGAACAAAAATGGAATGAGATCCGAAATAAAAGTGGTATTAACCAAGATTATTTTATAAGTGGACAATCTTATGATGATGATGTAACTTATAAATTAGCAAATACGACTGCTAAAGAGTTAAACACAACAATTGATGAAGTTCTCACAACTTTTGGAGAATGGTGGGTTTTAAAAACAACACAGGAGAAATACCAAGGTTTGATGGAATCAGGAGGCACTTCTTTAAAAGATTTTTTAATTAATCTTCCTCTATTCCATAATAGAGTCATGCTTATTTATCCTAATCTAACTCCTCCTGAATTTAAAGTATCGGATATTTCCGAAAAAAGTCTTAACTTACACTACTTCTCCGTAAGAGAAGGTTTACAGGCTTTTGTAAAAGGTTTGATTCAAGGTTTAAGTATTTCATTTAAAACTCCTGTCAAAATTAAAGTTATCAAAAGCCGTAATAAAGGCGATACTCACGAGATTTTTAATATAAGTTGGTAGAACTATGTGTAATATTCAATTCAATTTTAACAAAGATGAGTTTAATTCTATTTTTCCTTTCCATATTTTAATTGATGACCAATTAAAAATCATAAGTTTAGGAAAAACATTAAGTAAGTTATTACCCAAAATTGAACTGGATACTTATTTTATGGAATCCTTTAATTTTCAAAGACCACATTTTAAGAATATTCATTCTAATAATTTTACACAAACATTAGATCAGCTAGTTATATTACATACACATGATAAAAAAATAATTCTTCGAGGACAAATAAATCTACATGGAAATTTTTATCTCTTTACCGGCTCTCCTTGGTTTAATTCTATAAAAGAGGTTGTTGAAAATAATCTAACTTTTCAAGATTTTGCTTTCAATGACCCACTAATTGATTTATTACATGTCTTAAAAAATCAAGAAATTCAAAATCAAGAGTTAAATGAATTGTTTCTTAAAATCAATCAACAACAAAAAATACTTGAAAAAGATAAAGAAGAACTTCCAGGTCTTATCCTCTATTGCAAAAGTAAACCTAAACGCTGTCATTATTTGCGATAAGGAAGGTAAAATTGAGTGGGTAAATGAAAGTTTTGAAAAAGTAACGGGTTATAACAATCAAGAAGTAATAGGAAAAAAACCAGGTGCATTCCTTCAAGGTGAAGAAACTAATAAGGAAACTATAGCTTATTTAAAAAAACAACTTTCTCGAGGAGAACCCTTTAATTGTGAAATATTAAATTATACAAAAGATAAAACTAAATATTGGGTTAGGATTCATGGTCAAGCATTAAAAAATGATAACGGTCAAATAATCAAATACTTTGCAATAGAAGAAGATATTAGCAATGAAAAGTCTTATCAAGATGCCTTGAAATATGAAAAAGAAAAATATAGTAGCATCATTGCAAATATGAATTTAGGACTACTTGAAGTAGATAATGATGATCTAATTCTTTTTTCAAATCAGTCATTTCTAGAGATGAGTGGTTACACCATAGATGAACTAATTGGTAAAAATGCAACTGATTTATTGGCAAATGATACAAGCAAGATGCTATTAGCAGATCAAAATAAAGCAAGAAAAAAGGGAATTTCTGATTCCTATGAAGTTTTAGCAAAAACTAAAAACGGAGACGATCGCTATTGGGTTATTAGTGGTGGTCCTAATTACGATGCAAAAGGTAATATAGTGGGTTCTATAGGTATTCATTTAGATATTACACAACAAAAAAATCTAGAACTACAAAAAGAACGATTATTACTTGGACTCAAAAAACAAAATCAGCAACTCAATGACTATGCCCAAATAGTTTCACACGATTTAAAATCACCTCTTAGAAGCATTCATTCATTAATTTCTTGGATCAAGGAAGACAATCTGAAAGAATTTAGTGCACAAACATTAAGTTATCTTGAAATGATTGAAGGCAAAGTTGAAAAAATGGATCATCTAATTCAAGGAATTTTGACCTATTCTAAAATAGACACATTAGAAAATGTTTATGAAGAAGTTGATATCAATGAAATCATACAAAATATAATTCAGATAATTCATATTCCAGAAAATGTTGAAGTTATTATAGCTACTATTTTACCAATTATTACAGCTGACCGGTATAGAATACAACAATTATTTCAAAATCTAATTAGTAATGCTGTAACCTATATAGATAAGCCTATAGGAAAAGTAATCATAGATTATAAAGATACTAATGACAGCCATTTATTCAGCATAAAGGATAATGGTCCTGGTATAGCCCCTGAAAATCAAGATAAAATTTTTACCATATTTCAATCTTTTACTAAACACGAAAAATCTACAGGAATAGGACTTTCAATAGTAAAAAAATTATTGAAAACTATAAGGGAAAAATATGGCTTGAAAGTCAAGAAAATATAGGAACCACTTTTTTTATTAAAATCCCAAAACTAATACGATGAAGATAGTACAAGCATTTCTAGAAAAAAATCTTGAATGGAATTATGTAGTTTCTAAACAAGAATTAAAAAATCCTTTCGTTTTAGTTTTTGGCAATAGACAACTATTAGAAGACCCTAAAATTATAGAAAAAATCAGAAAAGAATTTCCTTATGAACATTTAGTTTTTGGTTCTACCTCGGGAGAAATTATTGATACGAACGTAATAAATAATACTGTTCATATTACCGCCATAGAATTTGAAAGATCTACTTTTATTATAAAAAATGGCAACATCAAAGAATATAATTTAGATGTTTATCAACTAGGTAAAAAATTATCTCAGGATATACCTAAAGAAAAACTAAAACATTTGATCGTAATATCCGAAGGTAGTTTTGTTAATGGTAATTCATTAATAGCAGGCATTGAATCTATAATGCTTCACAATATTCCGATTTCTGGAGGAATTTGCGGAGATGATGATCGATTTCAAAAAACGCTTGCCTCCTATAAAGAAGATCCAAAAGCAGGAGAAGTGATTTTAATTGGGTTATATGGAGAAACATTAGAAATATCAGTAGCTAGCCATGGTGGTTGGCTCACATTTGGTCCTGAACGATTAATTACAAAATCTGATGCCAATATTTTATATGAAATAGATGACAAACCTGCTCTAGAACTTTATAGAAAATATCTTGGCGACAAAGCAAACGAACTACCTAAAGCAGCATTGTTATATCCATTACATGTAAAAGCAGAAAATAAAGAAAGAGCCGTAGTAAGAACCGTATTAAATATAAATGAAGATAATCATTCTATGACACTCGCAGGTGATGTTCCTATCAATTCTAAAGTACAATTGATGATGACATCAGTAGACGGTCTCTCAGAAGGGGCACAAAAAGCAGCTCAAGAAGCAATGCAAAATAGAATAAATAAACCTGAATTTGCGTTATTAGTCAGTTGTATCGGTAGAAAATTAGTAATGGATCAAAGAGTAGAAGAAGAAATTGAAGAAGTAAAAAAAACAATTGGTAATCAAGCTGTCATCAGTGGTTTTTATTCCTATGGCGAAATAGCTCCTTTTGATCGAAACACTGGCTGTGAACTGCATAATCAAACCATGACTTTAACCTTAATAAGTGAATAATGAATCCTCTACTAAGTAGACAAATAGACAAATACTTAAAAAAAGAAGGTACCGATTTATTACTAAATCAGGATTTTATTAATGCTATTAATGATTCATACAACAATTATGACGAGCAATTAAAAATGTCTCAAAGAGCTATGAAAATAAGTTCTGATGAACTCTATGAAGCAAATGATAAATTAAGGCTTGAAACAATTAATTTAAAAGAAATCAATAAAAATCTTGAGGAAATTATTAATTCAATGGCTATCAAGTCTACACTAAATGAAATAGAAAATGAGAAAGATCTTGTAGAAAAATTAAAAAAACAAACCATAGAAATTATTTCCATAAACAAACAAAGAGAAACCTTATTAAAAGATTTAGAAGAACAAAACCAAGAATTAAACGAGTATGCTCATGTAGTTTCACATGATTTAAAAGCCCCTTTAAGAAACATACATACACTAGTAAGTTGGTTCATTGAAGATAATAAAGACAGAATAGGAAATGATTGTCTAAACTCCCTAAACTCAGTATTAGTCAATGTAGAAAAAATGGATCTCTTAATCAAAGGAATTTTAGAGTATTCTACTATTGATAAACTAGAAACCAGTGATAGATTAGTTGATTTTAATATACTTTGTGAAGAAGTACTAAAAAGTTTCCATATTCCTTTAAATACTAAAGTGTACATTTCCTCAGACCTTCCAAAAATTTATGGAAATACGATTAGATTCAAGCAAATTTTTCAAAACTTAATAGATAATGCCTTAAATTCAATGAATAAAGAAAAAGGAATTATTGAAATAGGTTACGAAGACCAAAAGAAAATTATCTTTTTTATATAAAAGATAATGGAAAAGGAATTAGTCCAGAATATTTCAATAAAATATTTAATGTTTTTACCAAATTAGAAAACGATAACAATTCATCAGGTATAGGTTTGTCTATTGTAAAAAAAATCGTACTTTTCTATAGAGGGAAAATTTGGGTAGAAAGCCAAGAAAATGAAGGATCAACATTTTATTTTACTTTATCTAAACAACATGGAACAACCTAACGAAAGCTATATCAAACAATTATCAGGAGATAACGATGTATTTAGAACAAAAATAATTTCCGTAATAAAACAAGAATTACCAGAAGAAATCAATACTTATAAAGAAAACATAACCGCCAAAAAATTCCAACAAACAGCTTCTTCTGTACATAAACTTAAACATAAAATTTCTGTTTTAGGAATGGAAAAAAGTTATTATCTTGCTGAAGAGTTTGAAATAAATTTACTGAAACAATCAACAGATTTACAACTAGAATTTGAGGCTATTTTAGATGCTATGCAACAATTTGTTGATCAATTAACTTAATGAATGAATTGTATTATTGTAGATGATGAAACTTTAGCAAGAACCATAATTTACCAAATGGTTTCTAATTATTCGGAAATGAATATTGTTGAAGAGTTTTCTAATGCAATTCAAGCCATGAAATATTTAAATCAAAATTCTGTAGATTTAATATTTCTTGATATTCACATGCCTGATTTTACAGGTTTTGATTTTATACAAACCGTTAAAAATCCTCCTAAAATAATTTTAATTACATCTGATAAAAATTATGCAATAGAAGCTTTTGAATACGATTGTATAGTAGATTATATTGTAAAACCTATTACTCAAGCACGTCTTGACAAAGCCATTCAAAAATTCAAATCCTCATCTATAAAACAAGAAAATCCTATTACAAAAGCTGAAAACTCTATTCTTATTCAAAATGAATCTAACGATTTTTATATAAATATTGATAGACGACTTATAAAAATTAATTTTCAATCTATTAATCTAATTGAAGCTAAAGGAGATTACATTATCATCAAAACAGAACATAAAAACTATACCGTTCACTCAACGCTCAAAAAAATTCAAGATAAACTACCTCAGAGTTTATTTTTAAAAGTACACCGTTCTTACATAATAAATGTAAAAAAAATTATAGATATTGAAGATAACAGTGTTCTTATAGGAAAAGAAGTAATACCCGTTAGCCGCTCTAATAGACCTGAATTAATAAACAGACTTAACTTACTTTAGCACCATCTCATTCATCTATAGATAATTACATTTTATCTATACTTTATATACAACAAACAAAAATCAAAATTAATTACTGATCTTGTTTATAACTTTACTAACAAATTAAAATAGTAAGGTCATGAAAAATAGTGTTTTATCATCAGTAAAATATGGATTAGCAATTATTTTAACCCTTGCTAATCTATCTTCATTTAGTCAAAATCAGCCTTTTAATTGTAATTACAATGCTTACTTGTTTCAAATGAATGACTTATACGCTATAAATCTATCATCAGGTACAGCCACCTTAATAGCAACTGATATTACTCCAGGTACAATTAATGCCGCAGGGTATAACCCTACTGATGGCTATATGTGGGGATCCTTAAGTACTCCTGCAAATACGATTGTACGAATAGGTTCTGATTTTCAAACGACTTCGTATTACATACCTGAATTACCCACAGGCAGTAGATTTGTTGGAGATATTCGTTCCGATGGAGTGTATTTTTTAAAAATAGGTAGCTTCATTTATCAAATAGATGTAAACCCAAATTCCGCAACCTACGGACAGTATATTACCTCTTATCCACTCAGTACCTCTATAAACGTTTTTGATTGGGCCTTTAACGCTGTTGATGGAAACTTATACACTGTAGAAAAAAGTACAAACATTTTATATCGAATTACTCCTACAACTGGAAGTGTACAAAGTTTAGGAGAAGTACCTATTATGGCTGGATTAAATTATACGTATGGAGCTGTCTATTTTGATGTAGATGGCAATTTTTATGTTTCATCAAATGATACTGGAACTATTTATATTATTAGAAACGTTCAAAATTTAACAGGTTCAAACATCATTAATTCAAACTTATTTGCTTTTGGTCCATCTAGTTCTAGTAATGATGGAGCGCGTTGTCCTACAGCTGCAGTATTACAAGAAGATTGTACAAACGGAATAGATGATGATGGAGACGGACTAGTTGATTGTGATGACCCTTCTTGCTCTGGAATGGGATCTTGTCCTGTTGTAGATGAAACTTCTGGAGGTAATAATGGTGGTTTAGAAAGTAATAACAGATTGGGAGACATTATTAATAAACGTAACTATAACAGAGTAAAAACCAATTATACTTTTGATCGTAGCAAGGCTGCTAGAATAGAAAAAAATGCTCGTTATGCAAATAAAAGTAACAACTTTACTCTTCAATCTTTTATCCCTCTACAAATAATTAACGAAGATTCGGTTATTGAATCTACTCCTTTTGATTTAACTCAAATTACAAATGCAACTGATATTTACTCTGTAGATTATATTAAAAAGAATAAAACTATTGGTAGTATAATTGCTATCAAAACGAAAAATAGTGTTTATGAACATACCAAATATATTTGTGATAGATTATTAGGTGCTGAAATTTTATCTGTTTCTACTATACAATTAAATGAACATAATTTTATACGTTCTATCATAAAAAATCCCGACGGAAATATTGAGTACTCAATGAGTTTAGCCGCTAGATTGACTAATAACGAAAATAATTTTTCAATAGATAGTCATTGGAATCTAGATAAATATGAACAAAACACTTCGTATTATAATTTTCAAATTTGGACAAACTCACTAGATAATTTATACAAACTAGGTGCTGAGTTAATCTCATTAATAAATAATCAAAAAAACATTACAGAATATAATGTTTCCAATCCGCCAACTGTATTTGTTAAAAAGGTAAGTATTCTAATGGAAAACTATATTTAGATATCATTAATCCTTCTGGCGTTCAAAATGTAGATTTTGACGGTGGCAAAAGACTTTCCGAAACCTCAACTTTTGAAAATTTTACTACAACTATTAATTTAGACAAAAAGTTCTTAGTACAACATGATTATCCTATTGGTTCTTTATTTGACATAGGTATGAGAATTGGTAAAAATACCCCCGTACCAGACGATTTATTTTTATCTGATGGTCCTTGGGGACTAGATAATTCTGCTAAAGGTACAACCGTTCTAAACTATCAAATCCAACCTGATAATTATAAAACTTTAAATGATGAATTTCCAATTGAAAGAAATGTAAGTTTAAGTGCAAAAGTATCTAACTATATAAGTGTTTATCGTGCTTTAACACCTCGATTTAAAGCAATTGATTTATCCGATTATAAAAGTTTTAAATTTAAAGCCAAAGGGAATGGTAATTTAGAAATACGTTTTATAAAAGCAAGTGTTTCAAATTGGGAAAATCAACCTTATATCAATGTAAAATTAACTAATAATTGGAAAGAATTTAGTTTACCTATTTCATCCTTAATTGGTGTGTCTGATAAAATAAAATTAGACGATCTTAAAACAATTGTTTTTATCATGTCTACAACAAATGGCCAAGAAGTTCTAAAAGAATTAACATTGGAAGATATTCGTTTTTCAAAAAATAATACTTTAGTTCATGATGAATCATTAGAAATAGCAATTTATCCTAACCCAGTAAGCCATGAAGCCAGTATTGAATTAATAGCAAGTGAGACCTGTTCTATGACTGTTCAAATTATAAATCAATTAGGAAAAATTGTAATGCAATTTGATGTTAGTGCAAATGCTGGATTTAACTCTATTTCTTTATCTAAAAAGAATTATCTAGAGGTGTTTACTTTTGTAAAATTGTAAATCCTAATAATGAATATAAAATGGCTAAACTACTGATTAATTAGTATTGAAATATTCTTTTAAGAAGACTGTCCAAAAAGTTCGCAATCTTGCCATCATTTCGACCAAAGGGAGAAATCACATAATATTGATTATGAGACTCCTCCAACCGGATGTTGATTTATTACTTTTTGGACAGCCTTTTTTCATTTAAGAACTTTGCAAATAACCATTTAAATCCAAAACCTATTTCAGTATAAGTAAACCCTGCAAGCTGTACTTGATGCTATATTACTCTTTAAACTATACAAATGTAGGTTTAAACGAGGACTAAATTTATAACCTATTTTGCCTTGTAACCTATAAGTCAGTTGATTTTTATTATTCTCTATAAACTGTGTTCCTCCTGCAACAATAAAATGATAAAAAGTCCCTTTTGAATCTATTGTTTTATCATCTCTAATTATGTCAGTAAAAATTTCATACGCATTAAATCTTAAAGGACTGAAATAGAAAAGAGGTTTTTGTTCTTTAAAATTAATAAATTGATAATTAATTCCAGTCTTAATAGTAGGTTTTGATAATACTGTATAATATAATGAGGTAAATAAGAGATTACGATTATTATCATCACTTTGTTGAGTTCTAAAATATTGAATAAAACCACCTAGGTTAAAATTTGTGGAAATACTATAATTCATATATAAATGATTATTTACAATCTTTCTGCCCATAAGTTCCGCATTAAAATTTTGAATTTCACGTAAATAACCTCCTTCTATCTCTTGGAACTTAAATGGCTTTAGTTTTACGGAAACCTGTCCTAAAAATTGTACATAGTTTTGAGAATATGAATTTACGGTTGTCAATCCTCCTAATGCTGTCAAAATTAATTTAGGCTTAAATTCGTAGTGAATACCCAAAATAAAATCATTTGATTTAGCTAATTGATCATTTGTTGTATTTTGCGTTTTTCTATAAGTATACTTACCTATTAAAGAGGTTTTCAAATTAATAGGAACATTTATCGTCGTTAAAGAAGAAATAGCTGTATTTTTATTATTATCAAAGGAATAACTAATTTTTTCTTCCATAGAAGAAGAGAACTTTTCTTTTATTTTATTCAGTAAAACATTAGCGTCTTTTTGTTCTTGAAAAAAGGTTAATGTTTTATTTACAGCATTATATGATTCTTTAATTTGATCATTTGCATAATAGGCATTTGCTATTCCTAAATTTCCGTCAAATGAGGTTGAATCTTTTACTAAAAGATTTTTGTATTCATTAATTGCTTCTAAAAAATTGTTTTTGTAAATATTTAACATTGCTTGTAGAGCAATACTTTGCACACTATTTTGTGTTTTTTCTTTAAAATCATTAATTTCAATTTGAGCTTTTTTATATTTTTTATTCCATATTAGAGCTTGAATATATCTTTCCGTTGTTTGATAAATTAATGTATTATCTGAAGATTTATGTGATTTGGTTAAAGCCATTAAAGTAAAACGTAATGCTTTTTTCTCTTTATTATTTAAATGATTCGTTAACGCTACTCCATTAAGAGAAATTATAGAATCATTTTGAGTTTTATTTAATTTCGTATAAGTCTTTTCAGCTTTTGAATACTCTTTCTTTATCAATAATAAATTTGCTTTATTAAGAAGTGTTTCTCTATCTTCAGGATCGTCTATTAGATTATTATCTAACAATTTTAAAGCCTCCTGTATTTTATTTTTCTTTGATAACTGATCCGCGTATCCTAATCGTATGTATTTTCTAGAAATAAGTGCATTGGGGTTATTTTTTGACAATTCTAGTGCTTGATCTACATAGGATAATGCTTTTTCATATTCCCGCAAATTAGAAAGACAATTTGCATATCCTAAAGCAGCTGGAAAACTTTTTGAATCTAAGTCTATTAAATTTTCATAGTATGTTTTTCCTTCTATGAATTTATTATTCCACAACATTGATTCAGCATAATTTAACTTAATTTCATAATCATTGGGATAATCATCCAGTAATTTTTGAAACAAGATTAGGGCTTCTTCTGGTTTCTTATTCAATCCTATGGCTCTTGCATAACATATTCTAGCTGTTTTATTTTCTGGATAACTACTAAGTATATCCTTAAAGAAGATTTCTGCTTTTTCAAAATTTCCTTTTTCAAGATAATTAAACCCAGATGTCATTTCCTGAGAAAAACAATGACAGGTAAAAATCATAACACTGATATACTTTACAAAACTTAACATAGATATAATGTTTTATATCACTAAGTTAATCATAATTCATCGTAATTTAAACTAAAGTAAATGGTTATTCGTCGAAAAAGAGATCTTTTATTTTGGTCTATTTAGAAATTTGTAAAACAAACGGAGTATGAACTTTAAAATCATTAATTATGTCACTTAAAATCACTTACAATTCAGGTGTTTATGAAATAAATGGAAATATGGGGGCACAAAATGTAAACTCTGTAATAAATTATTTCAATTCATTAATAGGAACTCATCCTAAAGAGATTCAAATTTTATTTGAAAAAAATCAAGAAATTGATCGAACATGTGTACGTGCTTTATATGAATTATATAAAAAAGCAATTACAGAACATGTTGTATTTCGGATATTTTCAAAAAGCAAAAAAATTGAAAAAATGTTTAACGATGAAAAAATTAATCACATTCTAAGAAAAGTAAACTTGTGAAATCATATATAATGAAGGTATTATCCTTAAATAAAACGATCTTTTCATCACTTACATTAAGTAAGGACAGGTATTTTATGTTTGTAATGCTAATTGTTAATTTAGGAAACTATCTATACAATTTAGTTTTAGGAAGAATTTTAGGTCCTCAAATTTTTGCTGATACTGCCATTTTAATTACGCTTTTATTAGTTTTATCATTTTTAGGTATGACTTTTCAAATAGCTACGACTAAGTTTACGGTTACTTTACAAGAGGATGAACGCAGGGCTTTGATTGTATTTTTTAATAAAATTGCTGTTATTCTAGGACTTATAATAGGTTCTTTATTTTTCCTTTTTTCAGAAAATTTTCAAAAAATATTTCAGACTCAAACCAATACAATGTTTGCAATCTTTGGTTGTGTTATTCCTTTTTATTTTTTAATGAGTATAAAACGCGGAATAGAACAAGGTAAAAGTTATTTTTATAATCTATCAAAATCTTATTTGTATGAAATGTTAAGTAGGTTAATAGTTACCTATGTATTATTATTTATATTTCCAAAATCAGCTGTACCTAATATTGTAGCATCAGGTATTTTCATATCCATAATTTGTGGTTTATTTCCTTATAAAAAAGTGGATTTACTAAATTATTTTCACAATACTAAAATCTCTAATTGGTTTAAAGAAGTAAGGTTATTTTTTTTAATAACCGCTTTTTATGAATTTACTCAAATTATTATTAATAATAGTGATATTATTTTGGTTAAACATTATTTCCCAAATTATGAAGCAGGTTTATATTCATCTATTGCTCTAATAGGAAGAGTCATTTATTTTGTTTCTTGGATGTTTATAATGTTATTATTACCCAAAGTCATATTATTAAAAAAACAAGGGGAAGAAACAAAAAGTGTATTATTAAATTATGTTTTTTATATCGTTGTATTATCATTCATTATAATTATTTTTTCTGTCCTTTTTTCAAAAGAAATCTTATTAATAATGTTTGGTCAAAAATATTTAGTTATTGCTTCTATTTTGTGGAAATATGCTTTAGCTACTACAATATTTGTTATTGCCAATCTTTTGACTTATTACTACTTGTCAATCAATAATTATATTCCTGTTTTTATTTCGGCTTTTTTTGGTTTTGTGCAAATTATATTGATTACTCTTTATCATAAATCCTTGGATCAAGTAGTACATGTTCAGATAGTTTCCATGTTTTTTTTACTTTTATTTCAAATGATTTATTCCTTTATTAATGTTAAATTTAAAACCATAAGAACAAATAATGTATAATTACATATTTATTATTAATACAACACAACAATAAACTACAGTAAAACAAACTATGAAACTAGCAGTTATAACATCATTTCCTCCTAGCAAGGTTACACTTAACGAATATGGATATCATCTAGTGAAAAATTTTGTTCAAAAAGATGAAGTTTCTGAGCTAATTTTAATGTGTGACAAAACACAAGAAAACAAACAACTTGATTTTGAAAATAGTCAAAAAATTCAAGTAAATGAATGTTGGGTATTTAATAGTTACAAAATTATTTTTACTATTTGTAAAGCTGTCATAAACACTAAACCTGATGTTGTTTTGTTTAATCTTCAGTTTGTAAAATTTGGTGATAAAAAAATACCCGCTGCGTTAGGTCTTTTATTACCTTTTATTTTACGATTATTAGGATTTAAAACCATGGTTTTAATGCACAATATACTTGAACAAGTTGACTTAAATACTGCTGGTTTTACAAAAAATAAATTAATGCAAAATATTTACAATGGTATAGGAACTAGCCTTACTTATTTTATCTTAAAAGCCAATAAAGTCTCTGTTACTATAAGTAAATATGTTGAAATTTTAAAATCAAAATATAAAGTAAACAACGTAGTTTTAATTCCTCATGGTTCTTTTGAAACAGTTTCCCAACCTAATTTTGATTTACCAGTAGGTCCTAAAAAAATAATGGCATTTGGGAAATTTGGAACGTATAAAAAAGTAGAAATTTTAATTGACGCGGTACAAGAAATTAGAAAAAAATATACGGATCCTATAGAAATAGTGATTGCTGGTACTGATAGTCCAAATACTATAGGCTATCTGGAAGGTGTTCAAAAAAAATATACTAACGTAGAAGGATTGTTTTTTACTGGATATGTTGAAGAAAAAGATGTAGAAAAAATTTTTACAGAAAGTACTGTAGTGGTCTTTCCATATACGTCTACTACTGGTAGTTCAGGAGTACTTCATCAAGCAGGAAGTTATGGGAAAGCTGTTGTAATGCCTAATCTAGGTGATTTAGCTCTACTTGTGGAGGAAGAAGGATATAAAGGAGAGTTTTTTGATTCAGAATCTGTTGAATCTTTAGCAGCAGCTATTCATAAAATTTTACAAAATGATAATTATAGAAGAGAATTAGCGTATAATAATTACACTGTGGCTAGTTCTTTAACAATGGATAAAATAGCCGATCAATATCTATATGAAATCAATCAATTAACACATGGTAATATGTCTTAATATAAAGTTTTTAGAGCTCATTATTTAATCAAGTATTATCTCAAATGCTAAAATAAAACAGGAATTTTTAATATAAAAAAATGTAAACGAAAAATAATGATAAAACAAATCTGTCTTTATTTTCATAAAATATTAATGTGATATAAACGAAAAAGAAGGTTTCTTATTTCCATTTTTATCCAGAAAACCAAAGTTTTTCTGTTTATTTTTTATCCAAAATTTATTTTCAAAAATGTTGTCTGGCACAGTCGGAAAATCATAAAGAGTCCAAGAGACAAATGAAATATCATGATTCTTAAAATATTCTTGCATTACTTTATGATATGCTGCTTGATTATTGTTAGAATTTCCAAACCAATTCCAAAAGTTTTTATTTGAAGACAATCCAAATTCACTCACTATTATGGGTTTTTTGGATGTTTTTACTAGTTCATTATAACCTTTTAGAAAATCATTAGTTTCTTCATAGTAATGAAAAGAAATAAAATCTACTTTATCTTTTAGTATTTCTGCTGATTCTTTATTAGAATAGCCAATTGTTATCAAATGTTTGCTATCTATTTCTTTTATATAATCAATCATGTTTTCTAGCCAAGGAATGACATTTTGTTTTTTTCTTCTTTCAAAATCCAAATTAGGCTCATTCTTTATATCCCAAGCTAGAATATTATCTAATTCACTACAGGCAGTTATTATTTTTTCGGCATGACGGTGTGTTAGTGTCCAACTTTCAATAGAATAATCACTATAAAAATCAAATAAAGTAACAATTACGGATAAATTATTATCCTTCGCAATTTTTATAGTTTGAATTAATTTTTGTAGTCTATCTTTTTTTATTTCTGCTTTTCCAAAGTCTTCATACGGAACAAAAATTCTGATTGTATTTAAGTTCGCTTTTTTAATAATTTTAAAGTCTTTTTTGATTACTATAGAATCATACTTTTTTCCGTACATATCCCACGGTGAATCTTTAGGATAATAATTTATTCCTTTTATTTTAAAAGGAACTCCTGATTTGTAAATTTTTTGATTTTGAATAGTAAAAATTCCTGGTTCTTTTAAGGTTTTTTTTTCTGGTTCTTTTGTCATTTTCAGAATATGTCGTACTCTCCAATAACCATCTTCTAGTAGTAAAATTACTTTATATAAGGAGGTGTCTTTAACAGAGGCAATAAATTTCTTGTTTTGGTAAACATTTTGAAATTCCACAACATTTTTATCTGTTATTACGACTTGCTGTCCATCTTCACTATAAAATTCTAATTTTATGTAATGTTTCAAAGTAGTATTATCTATTGTAATCTTTTGAGATTTATTTCTTTTTATTACATTAAATATTTGGTTATACGCATTTTGGGTAAAATAATCTGCTAGAGCTGTATTTATATTTTTGTTCAAAGCATTGTTTTTGATATACCATGAAAATAAATAATGTTTTTCTATTGTTTTTAAGGTTTGAGGTTCTATTTCTCTTCCTTCATTTTTGTTTTTTTCCCATTCAATTTTTGGAAGATACGTGTTTATAGGTTCTTTATCTAAATGTAGTATAGTAGCTCTATCTGCCCCAGAGTTCATAAAGGCAATTATAGAACTTAATCCGTATAGTAGTAATAAATTAAGCAAAATAAAAGAGCTAATTAAAATGAAACGATAACTATTTTTATTATTTATTATAGCCATATAAAATTTTCTGTGTTTTTATTGTCTTTCCCAAAACTGATATTTCAAATGAATACTCACTTGCTTTAAATTCTTCTTCTGGAAAATTGAAATGCGCAATACCTTTAAAGGTATTTTCTTTAATTTCTGCAATACATTTATTCTTTTTATACACTTTAGTAACAACCGCTATTCCATCTGGTACTATTTGGTTCATATAACTTTTTATAGGTCCTATTTTTAAATACCTATTATTCATAAAATGATATGGTATTTTAGTCGTAACCTCTTTATAATTTACGCTTATAACATTACTCTCAGCCATACCATTTACAAATGCTTTTATCGTATATTTTTCTTTATGATCAGGATGTAAAATTTGTGCATTGGCTACACCTTCTAAAGTAGTACCTTGAGTACTTAACTGACTTCCTTTTGAATTTGTTATTAAAAAATTAACCTGAGTTGCATCACTTATAATATTTCCAAACTTATCTTTTATTGTATTAGTAAATAACTTAGTTATCTGATTTCCATCGGCAAATAAATGTGGTCTGGTATAATCAATAGTAAAATTAGTTGGAATATTTGGATAAATTAAGGCCTCAAATTCTTTTGTAGAGGAAGTCTTAACTGTAGCAGATAAAAATATTTTACCTGATTTTGTTGGTGCAAATATATTTTTCCAAGCAATCAAATTTTTTGTCAAAACTTTATTATTCTGAATATTATCAAAAAAATGCTCTTTATAGTCTACACTTGTATTAGTGGGCATAGGGTTGTCATAAATGTCTGAAGGTATCGTAACAAACATTACAAAATGAGGCGATCCAACCAAAGTACTTGGCGGTCCTAAATAAGCTTCTAAAGGTTTTGGGGAAATGAAGGTAGGACAAATCTCTAAGCTTCCTTTTAGTACAATTGTTTCTTTATGTATAAGAAACCATGAAATAGTTCCCGTTTTTTTTGTGTAAATTTCAGGTATTTCAAAAGTAAGTAAATGATCTTTTCTTTTTCCTGAAACAATTGTTTTACCGTATGAGTGATTAATAAAAAGCCAACTGTTATCAGGTGCTATAAATTGAAACGAGACACTCTTTCCTGCTTCACTCTTAAATACAGGATTCAGTAGTCTGTATTTTTTTAATGTATTGTAATTGTACAGACTTGTAAACCCACAAAACAGGATAAAACCAATTGTAATAAGTATGAATGCTTTTTGTTTCATAACCTTGGATTACCAATAAAATTATTAAAATTTATTTTTATAAATGAAAATCCTTTTCCTTCTATTTTTTGTAATTGATTTAATTCGTTTCCGTTATTTTTTTCAAAAACAGATCGGGCGATTGACTCATTTGAAATACCATTTATAAAGCAATTTTTAATACTTGAATTAATAATTTTTAAATTATTCAAATCCAATAATGTATAATCAAAATCTTGTTTTCTTTGAATTCTTATTCCTTCATTTATAAAATAATGATCTACATAAATCAAGTCTTTTTTATCATTGTAGTATGATATAATTAATTCAGATATTGTTACTTCTTGTGTTCCAAAATTAAAAAGGTTTCCTTTCATTTTGCCTTCTTTTATCTCTAATTCGTTTAAAGATACAGAATTGTATAAATCAGTTGTTACTACATTCCCTTCTCCATGTAGGTTAAAACGAACTGGTCTTGATTTAAAAAATTTCGGTGAAAACTCATCAGGATTAAAGTTAGTAGGTTTTATATCACTATATTTTTAACCAAGCTATTTCTTCAAATTCTATCTTAAAAGGAGTTGTTTCTTTGGGATTTAATTTATGCTTTATCGTGTATTTCGAATTAAAAGAAGCTACCATTGTATTATTACGATCATACAAATCTGCTTTTAAAATAACATCGGCTGGAACGTTATCAATGTTTTGAAGTGTTCCTATAATTTCAAATCTATCATTCCTCTCTACAAGTGAAGCTGAAATGATTTCTAAATCAGGTTGTCTCAATACATCTTCGTGATATGTTTGTTGAGTTGTAATTCTTCTTCTTCCTTGTTTATAAAATTCCGTTTGATTATTACTTAAAAGCTCATCAGGAGGAATATCTATATCTTTTTTTCAGGTACTATATACCATTTTCCATTTTTTTATTTACAAAATGTGTAAATGTTTTGTAGATCATTTTTAATGGAGTAACCCATTTTGTATTTGCTATAACTTTTGCCTTTTTAGATCCAACAAATGCTATTTCAACAGCAATAGAATCTAGTTTTGCATACGAATTTATAATTCCGTCTCTTACAGAAATTTCAAGCATAAATTGCGAAAAAGGATATTCTTTTTAGGGAATGTTAATTTATAAGCTCCTCTAAAGTCTTTATGATCTAAATCATTATAATAGGATTTTACTACATTTTCAGGAGAAAGCTGTTTATCTACATCTCTATAAAATAAATATAAGCTAACTATAATAATACAAGAAAGTAAAATTCCCCAATAATGTAGTACTTTAATTAGCTTTTGATTAAATATATTGTAAGATAATCCATATTCTTTAAAATTTGTAAGGCTTTTATTATTCGTTTTTAATGCCTGTATCCAAATCATTTGTATGTTAAGTACAAAAGCAACAACAATAGTAAAAAGAGGAATAATACCCCACATTAATTTTAAATAATTTGGAATATCATCCTTGGGTATAATTTTTGACAAAGGCTTTACACTAATTTTTTCCCAAACCATAATACCGTTTTCTAACAAACCTATCCTATGCCAACCACAGTAATAAAGTATAGGATCATAGAATTTGTCATTTGAAAAAATATATTTCAAGTTATATTTTTCTGGAACTGTAAGAAATTGCTGCAAAGACCCTATTCCTTCCAATCCTCTGAATTTACAATTCTCTAAACGCTCCACCGCTCTAGAAGTTAATTCTGGAAGACGTCTTGCTGAATGATAATTCCCATCTACTGTCATAGCTTTTGTTAAAGTAGATAAATAAGCCATTTGATCACCAAAACCTAATGGTAAAAAACGCCATTGATCGTGTTGATCCTGATTTAAAAAATTAACAATGGGCTGCATGTCAATTTTTTTAGGCTGTAAAGGCCTACAATAAGTCAAAGTAATCGTAAAAATGGCTAAAAATATAATTCCTCCAGCATATAATCCTATTATAAATTTATGATATATACTACCATATTTCTTTTGTATAACTTTTTTTAAATCCCCTTCAATTAATCTGTACACAAATTCACCAAACATAGGTAAAGACATAATACTTGCCCAAAATGTAAAACGGTCTAACGTTAAAATATTAAACGCATTAGAACCTAAAATTTTAATTGGCAATGGAGTAGTGCCTCCTGTTCCTAATAAAGTTAGCATAGCTAAGGATAAACCAAAGAAGATATAACGTTTTGAATAGAGTCTATAAAAAACATAGGGCAGTACAAATAGTAATATCCCCCAAGGAATTACAAAAAACACTAATCCTGATGAAGTTACTTCAATAAAATTATCCCTACTTCCGTGGGGAATTGGAACTTGAGTTATAGGATTTTTTTTAGAATTAATCCAATAAGGTAAAATACAAACAACAATTAGAACAATAACACTAAAACCAAATACAATAATTCTTTTTAAAAGTTTAACTAATGTTTTAAGAAAAAGTTGAATTCTAACTTCTTCGAACGAATGGGTTGATTCACGTGCTTTATCAATAATAGCCATACCTATTAAAGGGGCAATAAAAAAAACCATTCCAAATATAGGAGTAACATGATGAGAACAAACCGTTACAGCAAGCAATGATAAAGCATTAAAATAATGCTTGATATATCCTTTTCTGATAAATAAATAAATTTCAGGTAAGGAATGCATTAAAATTGAAATGCCAATTATGCTGGGTAGTTGACCAAAAATATGCAGAGCTTCTACAAACGAAGAAGAAACTACTGTAATTATTGACGCATATCCGGCTACAAATCTATTATTAGAGAGAAGTAAAGAAAATCTATAAATACCTGTAATAAATAATATTACCCCTATAATAGCAATTAAGAATAAACTAAATTTTAACCCTACTATGTAGGAAAGTAATCCTATACACTGATGCACTAATGGAGGATAACTCATTACATTAAAACCTGTATACCAACTGTAATCCCAAGGTTCAAACCAATTTTGAGCATAATGATTACCAAAAAAAAGATGAATTAGTGCATCATACGTATTTTCTAAGGTAAAAAATATCGCACTACCATGAAAAATAACCCCAATTAATAGAGCTGAAATAAGATATTTATTTGAGGGTTCTCTCACATTATTAGTAATAAAACTTATATCGTAAATGTAATTGCAAAAATTAATTTTTAGAAATATTGCATCGTTATAAATTAACCATTCGTCGAAACAAATATTTGTGTTTGTCTAAAATACTAAAAAGAAAGATTCCTTAAACTTAATTTAGCATTATAATTAACTAAAAACATAAAATGAAAAAAATATTAACTATTGATGATCAACAACTCGTATTATTGTCTTTAGAGATGTATTTAACAGATTTAGGATTTGAGGTTCATACTTGTAACAACGTACACGATGCTATTCAATTATACGATCAAATTGAACCCGATTTAGTTATAGTTGATATGAATATGCCCGTATTACCTTCTTCTATCTCTAATACATCTAAAGAAGATATTGATAATAATGCGCATGGTCTTAAAATAGTTAAGTATATAAAAATTGGCAGAAAAAAACGACACCAGTTATTGTTTTATCTGGCAATACACAAGAAAACGTCATATTAGAAGGTTTTGATTTAGGTGCTGATGATTATCTAAAAAAACCATTGAGTCTGAACGAAATAGGTGCACGTGTAAAAAAAATACTAGGAACCCCTGAAGTAACAGAAAATGTAGACCACAACAATCAATTTTTACAAGAAAAAACCGTAGGCATTGTTATTCCTTGTTATAATGAAGAAAAAAGATTACTTAGTACTGATTTTAAGAACTTTATTAAAACAAATTTAGGCTATCATCTTTGCTTTGTAAATGATGGAAGTACGGATGATACCTTAAAAGTGTTAAACGAATTGTGTAGAGGTAGTCAAAACAATATGAGTGTTTATAACTGCGAAAAAAATGGAGGAAAAGCGGAAGCTGTTCGTTTAGGAATATTACACTTAACATCACTTAATCAGTTTGATTACATAGGTTTTTTAGATGCTGATTTATCTACGGATTTTGCAGATTTTCAAAAATTAGTTGATACTATAAAAGAATCTGAATATAAAATTGTTAGTGGTTCTAGAATAGATAGAATGGGAGCAGAAATTACGAAAGAATCTGCTAGAAAAATTATTTCAATGACTATAAATTTTATTATTAGAAAAACACTCGGAATGGATTTTAGAGACACTCAATGTGGAGCAAAAGTGATGAATCAGGAAATAATAGAAAAAACATTTCAAAAGAAATTCATTACCAAATGGCTGTTTGACGTGGAAATATTCATGAGAATGAGAAAAATTTATGGAGCTGAAAATGCTAAAAAAGTCATTTGTGAAGTCCCCTTAAAAAGATGGATTCATGTAGATGGATCAAAATTATCTTTTAAGGATTCTTTTAAAATAGTTTTTCAATTAGGCAAAATAGCCTTTTATTATAGATTATTCCCCAATAATTATAGTGAAATTTAAAAATTTAATGTTAGATTGATTTTGAATGTTTTAGAAATTTGTTTGTTTACTGTTATGTAAGTTTTTGTCTTGTCCTAAAAATAGATTTATATGAAAATATAAATTTATTAGGACGAGACAAATCTTTAATTTACTTCATTTTTTATTATATTTCTATAAAATAAATAGCATATTTTTATTCTACATATAACACTAAACCTTTTAAATAGTGTCCCTCGGGATGATAAATATTGGTTGGATGATCGGGTCCTTGTTCTAATTTATGCAAAACCCGAATGGTTCTACCAGATTCTATAGCTGCAGCAGCTATAGTGTTATAAAACAACACGTCATCTATCACTTGTGAACATGAAAAAGTAAAAAGAATTCCTTTAGGAGCTAGTGCTTTTAATCCTGCTATATTCAAACGTTTATAAGCTTGAGTTGCGGTATGTTTACTCTTTATACTTTTTGCAAAAGCAGGAGGATCTAATACAATTAGATCATACACTTGATGATTTTCTTTCATAAAGTTAAACACATCATCTGCCACAGCTTGGTGATTAGCGTTAGGAAAATTTAATTCCATATTTTTGGCTGCTAAATCAACTGCTTTTTGTGAAATATCAACCGATGTTACTAACTCAGCACCTGCTTTCATAGCATAAATTGAAAAACCTCCAGTATAACAAAACGTATTTAATACTTTTTTTCCTTTTGAAAATTCAGCTAATAATTTTCTATTATCCCGTTGATCTAAAAAGAAACCTGTTTTTTGTCCTTCAACCCAGTTGACTGAAAAAAGAATATGGTTTTCTTTTGCTATTGTTTCTGCTGTATTACCATATAAAAAATAGTCTGTTCCTGTATTGGGAAGCGTTCCAGTACTTTTACAATAAATTGTTTCACAATGCGCTGAAAAAGCGGATTGAATAGCTTGTGCTATTTTTTCTATTTGATAATAAATACCCGATGAATGAGCTTGTAAAACCCAATGATTATTATAAAAATCAATGACTAAACCAGGTATACCATCTCCTTCTCCATGAATAACACGAAAAGCATTGGTAGCATCTAAGTCTAACAATCGCGTCCTTAAATTCCAAGCAGAAATAAGTTTTTGAGTCCAAAAATCATTAGTAAATTTTTCTTGAGCAAACGTAAGTAAACGGACAACTATACTACCTCTGTCACTAAAATAGCCCGTACCAAGAGGTTGATTTTTAGCATCTACCACTTCTACCATTTCACCATCTTTTATTTCTTGTGATACTCCGTAGACAGCTCCACTAAATATCCATGGATGACGACGCAAAATAGATTTCTCTTTTCCTTGTTTTAAAATTACTTTTGGAAAACTCATGATTTGTTTTTTTTGCAAATGTAACTATAAAAAAGAGACCGAACAAATTCGGTCTCTCAATATAATTCTTAACGAGAGTTTATTTTTTAGCAAACTTCTTTGCTAATGTTTTTTGTCCATCATTAATTTCAATCACATACATACCTGCTGCTAAATCAGAAACATTAATTTCTTGATTTAATTTACCTGATTTCAAAGGTTGTCCTATTAGGTTATAAATCTGATATGATACCGCTCTATTATCTAATGTTCTTATATTTAATAGTCCATTTGATGGATTTGGATAAATTTCCATATTATAGTTATTTGCTTCATCTGAAATTTCTGTACCAAAAGTAATACCTGCAATTGCCGCAGCTCCTATATTTACTGTATAATCTTCAACCTCTCCATAAGAAAATGTTTCACAAGCTGTAGAAGTAGATCCGTATTTCATCTGAACTCTCATTCTGGTTTCTCCAGCTAAAGCTGTTGTAGGAACAGTAAAAGTACCTGTTAAATTTCCTGAACTAGAAGAAGAACCTGTTGTTACTTTTTCTGTTGATTCAAACGTACCATTTTTATTATAATCAATCCATACTGACCAATATTCAGTATATGAATTACCTGCAAAACCAGCACTAAACGTAATAGTATTTGATCCGTAAGGTAGAGGTGCTATTTTAGAGGTAAAGTTTCCATACCCTGCATCAGCAGTTGTTGTATTAGTCATACCATTTAATGCTACATAATCAATCCATTCATCTGCTTGACTAGATCCTTTAGATGCACAATAAGTAATAGAAGAACCAGCAGAAGTAGTTACTGAAACTGCATTACTTGTTGCTGATAAATTACCTGCTGCGTCTTTTGCTTTTACAGTAAAATTATAAGTAGTAGAAGCCTTTAGTCCTGATACTGTAGCACTAGTAGTAGTAGAAGATGCTAAAAGAGTTGTTCCGTTATAAATATTGTATCCTGTAACTCCTACATTATCGGTAGAAGCTGTCCATGATAAAGTAGTCGAGGTAGAGGTTGTACCCGAAGCTACTAAATTAGTTGGAGTCGTTGGAGCAGTCGTATCGGAAGTACCTCCTGAATAAGCAGCACCTATTCCTACAGCATACCAAGCGTTAGTAGTAGCAATAACTTCTGGAGATCCTGCACCATATAAATCAGTAGCTGCTTGAATAGCACCTGTTCTTGCATTTGCATAAGTAGAATTAGCTGATAGATATACGCTTTCTGTACGGAAAGCAATTTTTTCTGCTTTAGTAATTGTTATACCTGTTATATTGAAAGCATTCCCTATATCATTAGTACCTGATCCACCAACAGATAGTAAGTAAAACCAATAATTTAATACTCCTGAGTTAGTATGTACCCCTCCAGAATCACCTGTTCCAGAATACCAATTAGTTCCTTTATAAGTATCAGGCTGTCCTTCTGCATTAGGGTTACTCATAGATCGTAAAGCAAGATGACCTGCTCTTCTTTCAATATCTTCACCAATTAACCAAATTTGTTTGTTTGCTTGCGCATAATTTTCAATACATGCGCCCCAAATATCAGAAAATCCTTCATTCATAGCACCTGATTCGTTTTGGTATACAAGATTTGCGGTTTTTGTACAAATAGCGTGGCCAATTTCGTGAGCACATACATCTAACGATGTTAGAGCATCAAAATAAGTACCACTACCATCACCATAAGTCATTCTAGTACCATCCCAATACGCATTATCATAATTATTACTATAGTGTACATAACTATTAATTTTTGCCCCTGCGTTATCAAAACTATTTCTGTTATGAATATTTTTCCAATAATCATACGTTTTTTCTGCTCCCCAATGAGCATCTAAAGCCGCATTATCTTTATTTGTGTTATTATATTCTGCAGCTGTCCAATTATTATCAGCATCGGTAAAATTTACAGCTGAGGCATAAGAAGTCCCTTTTTTCATGTTATAGGTTTGAATACCGTTTCCTCTTCCTGTTTCAGATAATATATAAGATGATCCACTTAAGGATGTTTCAATAGATTGAGAACCGCTATAACGAGTTGCGGCATTAGCTGCTACAAAAGCCATAGAATTTGTTTTAAACATATCTATATAAGTTCCTTCTGTAGATTTTTTACCGTGGGCATGTGCTCCTAAATGTTTGATAGTAGCATTATATAACAATACTTGACCATTTTGCGCATCTACATATACATCTCCTCTGCTTAAAGGTTTAGTAGCGTAAATATCAAATTTATATGCTAATTTAATAGTATTATCTAGAGGTAATAAAACTAGCTCTCCTTGAGGTTTAGAATATTTATTAGCATTTGCTTCTGCAAAATCGTCCCATAAGAATTCTTGTGATCCCAAATGAGATATGGCTCTTTCTAATGCTGCATCTGCTTTTATCGACGGATTTACATCTATATCTCCAATGTTATAATATTCTCCATTCATAGAGTTTACTCTACCATTTTTAGAATGCACTGAATAGGTTGCAAATTCAACTTTTATTCCTTTGTGGTATAATTGGTATTTCTCATGTGAAAAACCTAAGTTATCAGAATCCGATTTCATTTTAGCAAAATCTTGATTAGATTTTAATCCAAGTTGTTCCTTAAATAAAATTTTAACATCTGATGTTTTATAGACTGATGATTCTTTAAATGAAACAAATGACGGTGTTTTATTGTCGTTTTTTTCTTTCAGTTGTACATACTTATTGCTTTCTTGAGCAACAGTTGACAACGTAACCAATGATAAAGCCATCATGGATGCTACGCTTTGTAGTTGTTTTTTCATAGTTAATAGTTTGTTTTGTTGATAAAATATTAATTATAATAATTTTAACAATAATATAGTATTTTTTTTAAAATAAAAAATTAAATGTTATTTTTTTAAATTTTTATTTATTAAAACAAAAAAAAACGATAGATAATCTATCGTTTTAGTAATATAAAATTATTTTTTATTAGAATTTCATCTCTGGTATATCTCCTTCTATAATCAATTCTGCTTCGGTGGATTTAATGATTTCCTCGACCGTTACACCTGGTGCACGTTCTAACAACTTAAATCCTTTTGATGTGATTTCTAATACTGCTAATTCGGTTACTACTTTCTTTACACATCCTACACCTGTTAAAGGTAAGGTACATTTTTTAAGGATTTTAGATTCACCTGCTTTGTTTACGTGCATCATGGCCACAATGATGTTTTCGGCAGAGGCTACTAAATCCATAGCACCTCCCATCCCTTTTACCATTTTTCCTGGAATTTTCCAATTAGCAATATCGCCATTTTCAGAAACTTCCATGGCCCCTAAAATAGTTAAGTCAACTTTTTGTGCACGTATCATTCCAAAACTAAATGCTGAATCGAAGAAACTCGCTCCTGGTAAAGTCGTTATAGTTTGTTTTCCTGCATTGATGATGTCTGCATCTTCTTCGCCTTCAAAAGGAAAAGGTCCCATACCTAAAACCCCGTTTTCAGACTGAAATTCTACAGAAATATCTTCGCGTACATAATTCGCCACTAACGTAGGAATCCCGATTCCAAGATTTACGTAGTAGCCGTTTTTTACTTCTTTTGCTATGCGTTGTGCTATTTGATTTTTATCTAATGCCATATATCATTTGATGATTTGAAAATTTGAAAATTCTGAAATTATTTTTTCTTAGATGAAGCTATAATCTTAGAAATAATCAAATTTATGGATTGCAATTTTCTGAATAATTCTTCATTAGGATTTGGATAGAATTCTGAATTTTTACACAACTCTAACCAAAATTGTAACTCATCTGCTTCTTTTGCTGAAATCTTAAACTTATGAATAAAGTCAGCCTTACTTTCAGCATTTTGAGCTTCCCTAATATTTGCTCCTATTGATGTACCACTTCTAAAAATTTGAGATGCCATTTCGAAACGATTTGTCTTTCTAATTTCCTCAGAGAAACTAATTATTTCTAATGCAAATTCAAAAGTTAATTTCACAATTAAATTATCTTTATCGTTTCTCATCTTCAAATTTTCAAATTAAAGAATCAATAAATTACTTTTGTCTTACTGTTCGTTGTTCAATTCGTTTTTCAAATTTTTCTCCTTGGAAAATGCGGTTAATCATAATACCAGGAATATGGATTTCATTAGGGTCTAACGTACCTGCTGGAACTAATTCTTCTACTTCTGCAATAGTGATTTTTGCAGCACCTGCCATGGGTGCATTGAAGTTTCTTGCAGTTCCTTTGAAAATTAAATTTCCTGCTTCATCGCCTTTCCATGCTTTTACAATGGAAAAATCAGCTTTGAAAGCATGTTCTAAAATGTGCATTTTCCCATTAAATTCACGCACTTCTTTTCCTTCAGCTACTTCCGTTCCATAACCTGCTGGTGTAAAGAAAGCGGGAATACCTGCTTGAGCGGCACGGCATTTTTCAGCTAAAGTTCCTTGGGGGGTCAATTCAACTTCTAATTCTCCCGAAAGCATTTGACGTTCAAATTCAGCATTTTCTCCCACATAAGAAGAAATCATTTTTTTAATTTGACGTTTTTGTAAAAGTAATCCAAGACCAAAATCATCTACTCCTGCATTATTAGAAATACACGTTAAGTCTTTCACTTCTTTATTTACTAGTTCAGTAATACTATTTTCTGAATTCCACAAAGTCCGAAACCACCAAGCATAATGGTCATTCCATCTTTAATTCCTTCTAAAGCTTCTTGTACATTGTTAACTTTTCTTGATATCATAGTTGTGTTTATAATCCAAATTCGTCTGTATTTTGTTCTTCTGGTTTTACTCTTGTTGAGTCGGTAGCTGTACTATCAGTTTCTCTTCTTGCATGAGTCGATACTGAATAGCAATCTACTTTTATTTTTAAATCGTTTGGTTTTTCGAAAGCTTCTTTTGAGATATTTAAAGTTGGATCAGCATAACATTTTTTCATAAATAGTCCCCAAATTGGTAGTGCCATTGTAGCACCTTGACCAGCAGCTAACGTTTTAAAATGAGCTGAACGATCCTCATTACCTACCCAAACTCCTGTTGCTAAATTGGGTACCATACCTATAAACCATCCATCTGATTGATTTTGTGAAGTTCCTGTTTTTCCCGCAATAGGATTTGTAAACATATAAGGATAACCAGTTACTCTGTTGTATTTCCAGCCTCCGCCTTGTGTACGTAAGCGATCTCCTGAACCAGATTCTGTAACACCTTCTAATAATTTAATGACCGCATACGAGACATCTTTACTCAACACGTCTTTAGATTCTAACTTAGGTTCAAAAATGACATTTCCGTTTTTATCTTCTATTTTAGATATTACTTGGGGTTTTAAATAGATACCTTGATTAGCAAAGGTACTAAATGCTGCTACCATATCACGTACCGTAATATCAACAGCACCTAAAGCTATTGATGGTTGTGAAGGTATATCTGTTTCAACGCCCAATTTTCTTAATAAAGCAATTACGGCATCAGGACCTGTTTTATCAATTAATTTAGCTGATACTGTATTAACTGAGTTTGCCAACGCTCTCTTTAAGGTCATCATTCCTCTATATCTTCTATCTGAATTTCGTGGTTCCCAATCTTCGGTAACATTATGTTTACCTTTTCGAATCATGAAAGGACCATCTAAAATAGTGTCACAAGGAGACATTCCTAATTGCTGAATAGCCGTTGCATAAACAAATGGTTTAAAAGTAGAACCTACTTGTCGTGCTCCTAAACCTACGTGGTCGTATTGAAAATAACGGTAATCTATACCTCCTACCCAAGCTTTTACATGTCCTGTTTGAGGTTCCATAGCCATTAAACCAGGTTGTAAGAAATGTTTATAGTATCGTATTGAATCATAAGGTGTCATAACTGTATCTCTATCTCCTTTCCATGTAAAAACAGTCATTTTTGTTTTAATATGAAAAGATTTTTTTATGTCATCTTCTTCCATGCCGTTTTCTGACAAAATTCTCCAACGTTCGGAATTACGCATTGAACGATCCATTACTTTTTGAATTTCAGTATCTGTTATATTTACGAACGGAGCTGTTTTATTTTTCTTTTGTTCTATAAAAAACTCTTGTTGTAAATTGGCTAGATGTTCCTTCATAGCTTCTTCAGCATATAGCTGCATGCGAGAGTCTATAGTGGTATATATTTTTAATCCATCTGAATAAATGTTATAATCAGAACCGTCTTCTTTTTTGTTTTCTTCCACCCATTTTTTCATGTAATCGCGAAGGTATTCTCTAAAATAGGTAGCGGTTCCTTCATTATATTTTTCAGGTGAAAAAGTCAATTTAATAGATTTTGCCTGATAATTTTGTTTTTGAGTAGTGGTTAAAAATCCATTTTTTTCCATTTGTTTTAACACAACATTACGACGATCTCGTACTTTTTCTTCTCTTTTTAAAGGATTGAATAGAGAAGGGTTTTTTAGCATTCCAACTAACATAGCTGATTCGTCTACTGTAAGTTGTTTAGGTTCTTTTGCAAAGTATACTTTGGCAGCTGATCGGATTCCTACTGCTGTGTTTACAAAATCTACTTTATTAAGGTACATGGCTATAATTTCGTTTTTAGTGTATTGACGTTCTAAACGAATTGCTATAATCCATTCTTTTGCTTTTTGAATGAGTCCTATGATCTTGAATTTAGATCGTTCTCCATGAAAAAGTAGCTTGGCCAATTGTTGGGTTAGCGTAGATGCTCCACCATCTGTACCTAGTTTTAGTGCTGCACTTAAGGTTCTTTTCCCGTCAATTCCTGAATGTTCATAAAAACGTTCATCTTCTGTGGCTACTAAAGCATTAACTAGATGTTTGGGTAAATCTTCATATTTTACAGGTGTTCTATTTTCATTAAAAAATTTACCAATCACCACACCATCTGATGAAATAATTTCAGTAGCTAGGTTTGACTCTGGATTTTCTAATTCTTCAAAGGATGGCATTGAACCGAATAAGCCCCAAGAAGCAAAAAGGAAAAACAAAAAAACGCCTCCAAATGTATATAGAAAGTATTTCCAAAATTTCTTTACATAAGGATCATAGTCTGATTTGCGAGTGTTTAATTTTTGAGCCATAATTATTCATTTTCTTCTATTGATTCTATTCTAAAACCTAATTCGGTAACACCATTTAAAACCTCAATTCCTTTTAATTTTCCATTTTCACGAACTGCTTGTTGAATGGTTACCTTATATTTTCCTTTTTTAGGGAATGTATAGTTTTCTTTATACCATAATTTACTCTCTTTTACATCGGAGAAACCTTGTCCCATCAAACTTCCATCTGGATTTGCCATTTGATATTCTAGTGTATCAATGTATATTTTCCCTTTAGGTTGTTCTAACTTTACGATTAAAAATAGATTATTAAACTCGTAATCGTCATTGTTTCGTACATTAATAAACAAATTTAATGGTTTTTGAGAAGCATTTTGTTCAAATTCAAAACGAACCGCTTCTTTTTTAGGCCATCCATTTTCAAAGGTTTTATATTGGTCAAATACTTGTGATTTGTCACAAGATACCAATGTGATTCCTAAAAGGAAACTGTACCAATTAGTTTTGATTATCTCTTTTATCATTTCTATTTTTTGACCTATTATTTTTGGGTCTAGGTTTTCTATTTTCGTTTTTAGGTTTGTGAGTTTCAGGATTTGCTTGTTCTCTTTTAGATTCTTGGCGTTCTAGACGTATCCTTGGTTGTCCTTCTGATCTTGGATTATTACCTTCAACTTTTGGTTTGTTTCCTTCAACTTTTGGTTTGTTTCCTTCAACTTTTGGTTTTCCGCCTTCGGGTTTTGAACGATTACTTTCTTGTTTTATTTTTTGTCCATCAGGACGTGTACGTTGTCCTCCTTCAGACTTAGAATGCTGATTTTCGTTTTTAGGTTTTCTATTTTCAGGTTTAGAAACGGTATCTACTTCATTAGAAACTACAACGTTTTTTTTTCTTTCTGTTATTTTTATTACGTTTTTTAGGTTGATCAAAACGAGTTAGACTGTCTTGCCCCATGGCATTTTGAAATGTTTTTTCAGCTGTTTCTTTTTCTTCCTCGTAAACGAAATCTTCTAACGTAGCTACTTTTTTTCCTTGTTTATTTAAGTCAATAATTTCTTTGACTTCACTTACCTTAAGCATGTGCCAAATAGCCATACTATCAGGATAAGCAAACCACATTAACTCTTTAAATATATCAATTTTTTGGCAAGTAGCTTCTCCTCTATCCGTTTGTAATTTGGTTTCCATATCTGGAAAATCCTTCAAAGCGTCCATATAAGTATCTAACTCATAGTTTAAGCAGCATTTTAGTTTACCGCACTGACCTGCTAATTTTTGAGGATTTAATGAAAGTTGTTGATAACGTGCTGCTGGAAGTATTTACACTTCTGAAATCGGTTAACCAAGTAGAGCAACACAGTTCGCGTCCACAAGAGCCTACTCCTCCTAAACGAGCGGCTTCTTGACGAAAACCCACTTGTTTCATTTCGATACGGATTTTAAATTCCGCTGCATAATCTTTAATTAGTTGTCTAAAATCTACACGATCATTAGCTGTGTAATAAAAAGTTGCTTTAGACCCATCTCCTTGAAACTCTATATCTGATATTTTCATTTCGAGATTCAATGCAATAGCTAGTTCCCTTGCACGTACTTGAATTCCTGATTCTCTGTTGCGTGCTTCTTGCCAAATATCAATATCTTTTTGTGAGGCTTTACGATAAATTTTAGGTAGTTCTCCTGTGTAATCTATCCCTTTTTTCTTCATTTGAACTTTAACTAATTCTCCTGTTAAAGTAACGATCCCAACGTCATGTCCTGGATTGGCTTCTGTAGCTACTATATCACCAATAGAAAGGTTTATTTTTTCTGAATTTCTGAGAAATTCTTTTCTTCCATTTTTAAAACGAACTTCTACACAATCAAAAGGATCTTGTCCTCCTGGAAGTGCCATGTTGGCTAACCAGTCAAAAACGGTTAGTTTATTACAACTATCCGTACCACAGGTGCCATTATTTTTACATCCCTTAGGCGCACCGCCCGTAGAGGTTGAACAACTTGTACATGCCATAAAATTTGAATATATATTGGTCGTCTCGCCAAAGGCGGACTACTACTGCCAATTTAGTTTTGTGTGTAAAGATACATATTTTGAATTTACTATTTTCAAAAAACCAAAACCCGATACATAAAAACGTAACGGGTTTTAAATAAGTATTTTTTATATAAAATTTAGGTTTCTTTTACTGAAATAATATGTACAGGGCATGCTTTTTCAGCCAACTCACAATTTTCAACTATTGTATGATCTGGGGATTTTAAAGTATGGAAGCCTTTGGTATCTATTGATCTTATCAATACTGATTTACCATCTTTTTTCGACATTTGAAATTGTGCTGGTGCAAATTCGACACAATAATTACATCCGATACATTTATCACGTTGTAAAGTTATAATGACCATTAAGCTTCTACAATTTTATACATTTTATCAGACAATCGGATTCTAAAAGGAATTTTTAGTGTACAGCTATCTCCTTTTGTGGCTTTTTCTGCCTGAATATCATTCACAAACATATCTTGTAAAATTAATTCTTGAGCACCTGTACTTGGTCCCGTAATTAGAATCTTGTCTCCTTTTTTTATATCGTATGCTTCTATTTTAAATTCTGCCACACCAGATTTAGGGAAAATAATGCATACCTTTACCTACATATACTTTCTTTTGAGTCGCACTAGAACCCGGATTATCAGACCATTCTCCAAGTTTTTGTCCTAAATAATAACCACTCCAAAATCCACGATTGTAAACAGTCGATAAAGTTTCCATCCACACGGCTACTTTCTCTTTTAAAAATGTATTTTCGTAGTAAGCATCAATTGCCTCACGATAAGTGCGGACTACTGTTGCAACATAATCAGCAGCTCTCCCACGACCTTCTAATTTAAGTACTTTAATACCGGAATCAATAACTTGATCTAAGAAATCTAAAGTACATAAATCTTTAGGCGACATCATGTATTCATTATCTATTTCTATTTCAAATCCAGATTCTTGGTCAATAACTGTATATTTTTTTCGACAATTTTGCTTGCAGGCACCACGATTTGCCGACGAATTGTGTGAATGTAAACTTAAATAACACTTCCCTGAAACTGCCATACATAATGCACCGTGACCAAAAATCTCAATTTCTACCAAATTCCCACTAGGTCCTTTGATTTGCTCTTTTTCAATCTGTTCAGTGATTTTTTTTACTTGACGCAAACTCAACTCCCGAGAAAGAACAATAGTATCTGCAAACATGGCGTAAAACTTAACCGTTTCTATATTGGTTACATTTAACTGTGTAGAAATGTGCACTTCCATTCCTAAAGTTCTAGCCGTCATAATTACAGCTTGGTCAGAAGCAATTACGGCAGTTATTCCAGCATCTTTAGCTTTTGATACTAAGGTTTTTACAATGGATAAATCGTGATCGTAAATGATTGTATTAAGTGTAAGATATGTTCTTACATTTTTTTCTTGACAACGACGCGCAATTTCCGTAAATCTTCCAAAACAAAGTTTACTGTTGCTCGAGCGCGCATATTAAGTTGTTCTACGCCAAAATAAACGGAATCACATCCATTATCTAAAGCGGCTTGCAGGGATTCAAAATTCCCTGCTGGTGCCATTAATTCTATTTTTCCTGTCGAAGTCATTTAGTAATATTCAAAAAAAAACAAAAACTTACTGTGTTTTAAAAGATTAAAAAAGTAAGCTTACAAAAATTAGTTGGTTACTTTGTAAAGTTTATCTGATGCACGAATTTTAAAAGGCACAACAAAAGTTACTTTATCACCCGTTTGAGCTAGCAATCCTTCTTGACCATTAACAACTAATTTATCAACTATCAAATGCTGTTCTCCCGTGGTAGGTCCTTGGATAATCACTTTATCACCAGCTTTCAACTCATGATTTGTTATTGTAAACTGTCCTACTTGTGATTTAGAATAATAATGTTCTCCTTTTGCCACCATCACTTTTTTCACAGCTATACGTTGGCGTAAAGTTTTAGGCTTCGGCAGTTCTTCTGTGGCTTTAGCTAGACTAATGCCTTCTAAAACTCCAGATTTTTTGAAGGTTAAACTATCCGACTTTCCTTTTCTGAAAATTTTATTACCTACATTAATCCCTTTTCTACGTTTTACTTGTTCTTCCAACGATAAATGTGTGGTTTCTAAACATTCGGTGGAACAACAATACTCCATTTTTTCAGCACAGGCATCACATTGAATAAATAATAAATGACAACCGTCGTTAGCACAATTTGTATGATTGTCACACGGTTTTCCACATTGGTGGCATTGCGCAATAATATCGTCAGTAATTCTTTCTCCTAAACGGTGGTCAAATACGAAGTTTTTACCAATGAATTTGCTTTCTAACCCTTGCTCTTTGATTTGACGTGCGTAGTTGATAATTCCACCTTCTAATTGGTACACATTTTTGAATCCTTGGTGCTTGAAATAAGCTGATGCTTTTTCGCAACGGATTCCCCCAGTACAATACATTACTAGGTTTTTATCTTCTTTAAATTCTTGTAATTGCTCATTAATAATGGGCAACGATTCGCGGAAAGTTTCTACATCAGGCGTGATAGCTCCTTTGAAATGCCCTACTTCACTTTCGTAGTGATTTCTAAAATCTACCACTATCGTGTTAGGGTCGTCTAAAATCGCATTAAAAGCTGCAGCTTCTAAATGCACTCCTTTATTTGTTACATCAAAAGTAGCGTCATTTAATCCATCGGCAACGATTTTGTGACGTACTTTAACGGTTAATTTTAAAAAGAATGGTCATCATGCTCCACAGCTACGTTGATACGGATGCCTTTCATGAAATCATAAGCTTCTAAGGTATCGCGGAAAGCTTCAAAATTTTCAGCTGGCACACTCATTTGTGCATTAATTCCTTCGGTCGCCACATATACGCGTCCCAAAGCCTCTAGTTTGTCCCAAGCTAAAAATAAATCGTTACGGAATTGTTGCGGGTCAGTGATGTGCGCATATTGATAGAAAGAAATGGTAAGACGTTGTTTCCCCGCTTGGTCAATCAACTCCGCTCTTTCTTCTGCGCTTAATGTGTTATACAGTTGCATGCTATAAACGTTAAGTGAGAAATATTACAAAATGTTTTTGAATTCTAAATGGAAGAATTCGGGTGCAAATTTATTGATTTTTAGATGATTTCAAATTAAAATTCAAGATAATTAAACTAAACTTTGCTTACTCCACAACTCTGCATATTTACCTCCATTTTCTATAAGTTCAAAATGATTTCCTTTCTCTACTACTTGACCTTCATGCATTACTAGAATTGTCTTGTTCCAATACGGCTTTTTACAAGTCGTTCAATAAAATTTGGTTATCGTTAACGGTGGCTTAGGTACTGGCTTTTTCTGTTTGTAAATTATCTTGCGCTATTTGTACTAAGGTATCTCCTTTTTTTACCAGTTTATTATTTTTAGTAAGCAACTTATAATCTTTCCACTCACTACTGTTTGCAAAGGTACTTTATCCTGCTGACTACGAATAATACCACGGCTCTGGCTACTAATATCGACATAAATAAAAGGAAGTGCTCCTAGAACTACCAGTACTACTAGGTATAATGATTTACTTCGGGTAGCATTGCATGCTATAAGGTTTTTTTGAGTATGTATAGGGTCTTCTTGGCTAATCATATCTTAATTGATTTAAAAAGGAAATCTTCAATTTGATTAAACTGATTACTACTGAAATATTTTCCACCCCCATTTTTTAAAACAAATATCGCTTCACAATTTTTAACCAAGCTATCTAAAATATGAGATGATACTAATATTAGGGAATCTCCAGAAATTTTCTTTATGTAATTCCATAATATAAAATTGGCTTCAAGATCCAGCCCATTAAAAGGCTCATCTAATATATAATATTTATATGATTTTTGAAATAAAGCATTTAGAAACATTTTTTTCTCATTCCTGTGGACAAATTTTTAATTTGTATATCCAATGGAATATCTTTAAATACCAATATTCGTTCATCTTCTAGATTTATATTCATCAATTTATCATAAAATCTATAAAATTCATTAACTGTCAAGTCTTCGTATAAGTATGTCTCGGTCGGACACCAGCAAGTATTCCTAAGATTCATTTTCTCGAATGAATTATTAAGTCCGCTGTAGGATTCAATACCTAAAATACACTTGAAAAGTGTGGTCTTACCTGTTCCATTCTTTCCTACAATTCCATAAATTCCATTTGAATTAATCACTAAATTAAGATTATCTATTATTTTGTTTACTCCAATTGTTTTTTCACTTATATGTATATCAAGTAACATTCTGAATCATTTTTATATTATATGTAGATTTTCTAACTAAAAAGGTATAACAATAAACGATAGCCCCATCGAGTAAAAACTCGATAATAATATTAATACGAATATCATCTGTTGCATAAAAAGGTTTTCAAAATAGTTGTATTTCAGGTTAACACTGATAATTACCAAAAGAGGTACAATCAAGAAAACGATTATATTCATATAATTTATCTGCAAAATAAATGAGAATAAGATTAGTGGGAAAATGATTATTAATGTATTCATAAGAGATGATTTTAATTGTGTCATCAAATACGACTTCCCAATATTTTCACTTCTCATAATATCAAATTTATTTTCTCTACTAAAACTAGGCAAACAACACAAGATAGCTACACATAAGACTATGAAAATGAACATATTGTCATTTTTATTCTCTTTTGCAATGTAAATTATAAAAAACAAAACTATTAATGGGATCTGTAGATAATACTTTCTATAGACTATAATCCAAAGAGGATCATAATTTACAAACGGATTAACTTTAAAAGTTAATCGCTTTATTCCTTTAATATAAAAACCAAAAGCTAAATTACTGATAAAAAAACACGCATTAAGAACGTCCTTTTTAATTATGAATAGAAACAATGCTGGGAAAATTTGAAGTAGATATTCTAACACAATTATTCTAATATATTTATCACTTTTTTTTAAAAGCGATAGATCCTTTCTATTAAAATGTATCAAAATTATTTCTAATGCGTAAAAATTGCTTATATACCCTATTGACTCATAATTCAGAGATATTAAATAAAATGAAAAGTAATATAATAATATCACAAACATCATAGATAGAAAATTACCTTTTCCTGTAAAACCTCTTAACCTGTTAAGATATATATACTTAATTATCAAAAACATATTTTTAAAAATATATTAAAGCGTAAGTCTATATATTTATCATAAATGACTTACGCTTTTTTTAAAGATTATCTAGCTTCTTGAGAAGATAGCAAAAGCATACCCAAAATTATTAAAGACCAGACCCCTCCTTCTGTATTTCTCTTTTCAGTTAGTGTTAATTCAATCAATCCTAAATTTTCTAAATTTGTTTTTTTATTAATTGCAGTCTTAGTTGTCGTCCAAAACAAATGCTAAGGCTGCTTTTTTACAGTCTGTTGGTTCACTTCCTTTTTGGTAACAGACTTTTAAACCCAAAAAGTTTTTTTGTTTTTCATTTACTTAGGAGAAAAACCATCCAAAAGTAGTAATTACTTACTATTTTTATTTACTTGAAATTCTTGAATGTATAAAATTCAATGGCAATTTCAATAAAAAATATAATACTAATTTCAGTCATTTACTTGATGCAATACTCCAAAATAAAATTGACGATATATTGAATCAGTGCTATTAAAAATCTTACCATTTGTCTCTTTTACTTATTAATTTAAGAAATTACCCTTTTTCCCCTAAAAGACATCCCATTGTAGCTAAAAGCTATTTTTTTGAACCCAAAAGGTATTCATAGGGAGCTCAAAACTATTCTTTAATACCTCTTAGCTATTCATCTGACGCTTACAACTAGTACCGAATTACTAAAAGCTTCGTTAAAGTTGCTTAAAAAGACTATAAATACGCTTTTTGCTTATTTTAGTTCGTTAAAGGCTCATATTTCCTTTACGTCGTTTGCTAAAACGCTGGCTTAAATCTTCATATACAGGTTTAGCCGTAGGAATTCCTTTAGCATACGCTTCTCTTACCTGACCGTAATACAGTAAGGTGTTATAAATAGCTTCGCTACCAGCTAACATAACGGTGTCGTTAAGGTCACGCGTTAACTGTTCTGCCATGTTTGCTAAAGGAGATAGTTGTGTTACTACCGCTTCGTCTTTTAAAAATTCGGCTTGATCCATATAAGCAGGAGCAAATTCAGGATTAGTTTGCAAGTACGACTTTACTTTTTGTGCCGTAGCCACCGTCTTGTCACCCATTTTAAAAATTTCCATTCGCTCCGTTGCAGTGAGTCCTTGCAAAAAGGTGCTAATAAAGTTTTGCATTCTTGTAATTTAGTTTGTACTTGGTCTAAAACATTTTGTGGTATTTCAAGACTGATTTGATTTTTAGTACCCATAGTTTTTTGTTTGTTACTTGTTTATCCCCTACCCAATCGTCAAATAATGCTGAATTAAAGTCTTAAAGCTTTACTTGTTTTAATACCTTTGTCTCAGTATTGCGATGCAAAGTAAAGGGAGGTAAATGCGATGTACAAATCAATATACTCGAATTCAGGAATTTAAGGTCTGGATTCAGGAAAACCAGATTCCTTCTACAAACATTTCACTGATAAACAATAGTTTAACCTACAAATTAAATTATCAAATTCTTTTTTGAATTTTAGCAAAACATATAAAATGAAGCATTTATTATCAATTATTTTCTTACTTATACTATCAAATTATGGTACAACAAAGGCACAAAGCAAAGAAATCAATTTAGCCAAACTAAACTTGAATAAATTAAACGACCTTTACTATGATAATACTAGTAATGAAAAATTACGTTCTAAAATTTTAAAGATTTATTATAATAAGGCTGTAAAAAGTGATAGTTCAATTTATGTGGCACAATATTATTATATGTTATTATATAACAAACCTGCTTCAGTGTCCATTAAATATTTTGATAGTGTAATCAAATATACTAAAGGTTCAAAAAGTAAATTTTTTCCATTTACAGGATATCGAGAAAAGGCCTTTAAATTGATACAGTTAGGCAGGTATAATGAAGCTATGGAAAATTTTAATCTGGCTGTAAAAGAAGTAAAAAATAAAGACCTGGATTTATATTATAGAAGTCGTTTAGATATAGCAACTTTTATTTCAGAACATTATGGTGATGTAATGGAGGCTTTGCCTATCTATAAAGAATGTTATAATTACAGTAAGAATCAGAAATATACGGGAAATAATTTTTCATACCTGCATACCAATGTTTTATTTTGCCTAGCTGACGCTTATAAAAGTCTTAAAAAGACTGATTCCTGTTCCTATTATAATAGAATAGGCTACAAATTAGCTCTAAAGACAAATAATGAGTATTATAAATACCTTTTTGTATTAAATGAAGGTTCAAATCAGATAAACAAAAAGAAATACAAAATTGCTTTAGATAGTATAAATAAATCATTACCTAAGTTTATCGAATTTAAAGACAGTACAAATGTTATTGCTGGCTATTATTATAGAGGCATAGCTTACGAAAAATTAGGGCTGAAAAATTTAGCAGTAAAAAACTTTCAACTGGTAGATTCTGTCTACAGAAAAACTAAATCCATTTTTCCTGAATTTACAGATGGTTACACCTATCTAGTTGATTACTATAAAAGGAGTGGTGATAAAGAAAACCATTTAAAATATTTGACTCAATTAACCTCCATTGATAGTCTAATCAATAAGAAAAATCATTTATTAAATAAGGTAATCATCAAGAAATATCAAATACCTAATTTAATAGAGAACAAAGACACCACTATTCAAAGTTTAAAAAATAATTATATTATAGCAATCATAACTACTATCTTATCTATTTTTTTAGTATTAATTCTTTTTCTGAACAATAAAAAAACAAAAAAACTGTATAAGGAGCGTTTTCAAGAATTAATAAAGGAACTAGATAATAGAACAATTATAACTGAGTCAATTGCTCAGAATGAAAGAATTATAATTGAAGAAAAAGAAATTGGTATAAATGAAGAAAAGCTAAACGATATTTTAGAAAAACTGACTTTCTTCGAGAACGAGAAAGGATTTTTAAAAATTAATTTGACCATTCAAAATGTAGCAGATGAATTTCAAACAAATACAAAATATGTTTCGAAAATCATTAATGAGTATAAACAAAAAACATTTATACAATATATAAATGATTTGAGAATAGATTATGCTTTAAGAATTTTACAAAAAGATGATAAAATAAGAAGATTTACTATACTAGCCCTTGCTAATGAATTTGGCTTTAATACAGCAGAATCTTTTTCCAATGCTTTCTCTAAAAAAACTGGGATAAAACCAAGCTATTTTATTAAAGAATTAAATAACTCCCAAACATCTGTAAATTAATGATAGAAAAAGAAATTACACACGAGATTCAGGAATTTCGAGTGTAATTCTTTTAATTAAAAATTTACAATAGATATTTTTGCATGAAATATTATTATAAGATATATGAAAATCCAAGCCTAAACTTTTAACTTATACATTTTATGAAATAGTTTCTAAAATTAATTATTTTAAGGTAACTTTATGAATATAATTTTACTTACTGATTAATAACAACTCATTTATCACGATTTCTGTTGTATTGCGTTTTTCACTCATTTTTATCCTCCCAGTTTTTATAGGTTATTTTTCCTTCTACCATTATTTCTTTGCCTTTTGTGACAAAGTTTTCAATAATTTCGGCAGTTTTACCCCAAGCCGTAATATAATGCCATTGTGTATCTGTTACTTTTTCTTTTTTTCATTATAATACACTTCATTTGTTGCTAATGTTAATTTAGCTAATTTTTTTCCTCCTTCAAGGATTCTGATTTCAGGTTCTTGTCCTACGTGACCAATTAATTGTACTTTGTTTTTTAAGGCATTCATGGCGTTTAAAATTTAAATGTTATTATTTATCTAAAATCAATTGTCGTTTCATTTATCCGACAATGCAAATTTGAGTACTTATCTCATAATGATTCGGTTACTAATTATTTATTATCGGTTGTAATTATTTGTTGTCGTTTGAAAGTATTTTTTTGCTACCTTTATATTCAAAAACATACTTGTTTTTTACCCTTTGGAGAAATACTATTTATAAAGAATTGAAGTATGATGTGTATCGTTAGTACAAGTTTTATTCCATTTAAATACGTACTAAAAAGTACCAATTACAAGATCATACACATATTGTGCGTTAGCATAAAAAATCAAAAACTATGAAATATTACAATAAAGCACTTCCAGTAATTGTAATCCTATTATTTTTCCAAAAGGCACAAACTCAAAAGATTTTAAAAGAAGAAGACCGGAAAACGATAGTTAACTTGATTTACGGAATAAATAGCGAGATCTTAAAAGTTCAAGATTTTAAATTTAAAACAGCAATTTATAATTCAGAAGATTATTTTTCAAAACCATTTTCATTCGAGGAAGCAGATTCTTACTATAAGTTGATGAATAAAACTGCAAAAATTAAAATTGAAAAAGATCGACTATACTTTATTGTCAATATACTTAACAATTTAAATAACAACAAATTACGTAGTTCATTAATTGAAATCAACAAGTCCAAAAATAAACTTTTTTATGGTAAAGATTCATTAGTAATCAAAAATACACAAGGAGGAGGAAATAGAATTGAAAACGATATTTATCAAATTACTCGCAATTACCCTTTAAATAGTAACCAATCCGATAGCACAAAAATTCATGGTTCTTTGATCATGAAAATGGATTTTATAGTAGGTTACAATTCTATTAATTTAACAAAAAATGAGATCGGAAAAAAATTGACTATTGGAAAGGATTCTATTGAAATAATCAATATAGTTGATAACGTACTCGTATTAAAAGGAGACACAGATAATATTAATTTAATAAATTTTGTATCAAATAATACAGTTCCGAAACCCTTAACAATGGATGATAAAGGATATGATATAGAGAAATCATTTTCTTTCTCATCAGTAACAATGTTTAAATCTATTTATGAAAATATAGTCGTAAAAAAAATAAATTTGGAAGACTTTGACAAAATGATGACTATTGATAAATTAAACGAAATTCAAAAAGAAGAACAATACAAAATAATAAAAAATATAGCTAAAATTGGTGAAAAAAATTATACTGTACAAACCTATTTATAAAACGTATTATTTAACAGTCAATTACAATAAAAGTAAAAGGTAATATAAACTACAACGTATTCGTAAAATTATAGATTAAAAAGTATATATTAATGATTACCTATGAATTTGTAGCGTAAAACTAACACTTTTGATTTGATTTTTCCGTTCTTTATAAATACCTAAGTTAATAGATGAAAAGAGAGAGATCATAAGGTTTGTTTAAAAAAATAATAAAATTTTATTGATAAGATAATAGCAATAGATATGAAACAATGTTTAGAATGTGACGAAAAATTTGTAGGTCGCGAAGACAAAAAGTTTTGCAGTGATGCGTGTCGTAATACTTATAACAATCGCATGAATAAAGATTGTACCAATCTGATGCGCAATATTAATAATAAACTTCGTAAAAATTATCGTATATTAACTGAACTCAATTCAGAAAGTAAAACTAAAACAAACCGAACAAAGCTAATAAGTAAAGGGTTTGATTTTGAATATTTTACCTCAATATATACTACTAAAACGGGTAATATCTATTACTTTTTATATGACCAAGGGTATAGAGCACTCGAAAATGATTTCTACATTTTAGTTAAAAAGAATCTTAAAAAATGATTTATAAAGATAAAAAAATTTCAATCTTAGGCTGCGGTTGGCTAGGATTACCCTTAGCAAAAAAACTAATTTTAAAAGGAGAAACAATAAAAGGCTCAACAACTTCTTTAGATAAACTAAAGATTCTAGAAAAATTAAAAATTCAAGCCTATTTAATTCAACTATCTGAAGATGGAATTACAAAAAACATTTCAGATTTTTTGGAAGAATCCGATATTTTAGTGATCAATATACCTCCTAAATTACGGAAGAATAGCAATGAAAATTTTGTTACAAAAATTAAAAATCTTATCCCTTATATTGAAACCTCTAGTATATCAAAAGTGCTTTTTATAAGTTCTACCTCTGTGTATGGAGATACGCCTGAAAGAATTATACTAACAGAAAAAAATATACCAATTCCATCGACAGAAGGTGGTCAACAATTAGTAGAAGTAGAACAAATGTTACAAAATAATACAAAATTCAAAACAACTATAATACGTTTTGGAGGATTAATAGGACAAGATAGACACCCTGTAAAACATTTAGCAGGAAAAGAAAACCTAGAAAATCCAGAAGCACCAATAAACCTAATTCATCAAACGGATTGTATAGGTATTATAGAAGCAGTATTAAACCATCATGATCATAATAAAGTATGGGGAAAAACATTAAATGCGGTAGCTCCTTTCCATCCTACACGAAAAAGCTACTATACAAAGAAAGCAATAGAAAACAATTTAGAAATACCAAAATTTATTGATTCAGATACAGAGGGAAAAATAATTGATTCTACCTTTTTAAGAAATGAATTACAATACAAATTTAATATAGATCTTTATTAATGAAACTAATTCAAAAAATACAGTCCTTAGGATTACCTATTCTAGCTCTTATATGGGTTTGCTTTTTTTTTTGGCACAACTTGGTTGGCTTCAAAACAAGGAGTAAAAGCAATGCCTGCTTTACAATTAGCTGCTATTCGACAATTTATAGCAGCCTTTTTTTATATAAGTTATTTCTGGTTTAAAAAGGCACCATGGCCCAAAGCTAAACAATGGCGAACTATTTTAATTCTAAGTATTTTAAATTTTGTATTAAGTAACGGACTCAGTACTTGGGGAGTAAAATATATTTCTAGTGGATTAGGAGCTGTAATTGGAGCTATTTTTCCATTATGGATCGTAATTATTAGTTTTTTTAATGGCGAGCGATTATCAAAACTAGCCATTGTTGGATTACTAGTAAGTTTTAGTGGTGTATGTATCGTGTTTTTTGATTATTTAGCTGATTTTATCAAACCCGATTTTCAATTTGGAATTTTTCTTTCTGTTTTAGCTACTATTACCTGGGCTGTAGGTAGTATGTATACTAAAAAGAAAGCTAAAAACTTCAACCCTTATTTTAGTATAGGACTACAAATGCTTATTTCTAGTATTTTACTTTTTGCATATACAGGAGCTACTGGAACTTCTATAGGTTTACTTGAAATTCCGTCGCAAGCATGGTGGTCCATTGCTTATTTAGTGGTATTTGGTTCTATTACTACTTTTATAGCCCTAATATATGTTTTGCAACACTTACCTACCGAAGTAAGCAGTATTTATGCTTACGTTAATCCTATAGTGGCTGTAATTTTAGGAGCCATTATTTTTAACGAACCACTTACTCTTACTTTAGGAATTGGAGTAGCCGTTGTTATCTTTGGTATTTATCTTATTAATAAAGGAATCAAAAAAGGATAGCAAACTAGTAATAAAAAACATTAGTTAATATAAATTATGAGAAAATTACCATTACAATTGTTTGTACTATTTTTAGGTATAGAAACAATTGCACAAGACAAAAGAAATGAAGTCCTGCCCAATGAAAACTTGATTGCAGAAAATATTGCACCCATTTCTAAAGAATTACTGCAAAAGGTAAAAAAATATACAGAAACAAGGGGAGCTGGTTTATCAACCGTACATCCTATAAAAGATGAAGTAATTGTTTTTACGCGCTTTGGATCAACAAATCAATTACATAAGGTAACACAGCCTTTGGGTACTCGTACCCAAATTACTTTTTTGAAGAACCTATTGCCAACGCATCTTATGAACCAGTAAAAGGAGAATACTTAATCTATAGTCGTGACGCAGGAGGAAATGAATTTGGACAATTATATAAATTAGACCTAAAAACAGGACAGTCCACCTTATTAACAGATGGAGGACGTTCTCAAAATGGAAACGTAACTTGGAAAAAAAAGGGGGCTGGATTTTACTTTTCTTCAACTAAACGCAATGGAAGCGATCGTGATATTTATTATATAAATCCTAATGATCCTTCATCTACTCGATTAGTTTTAGAAGTAAAAGGAGGAGGTTGGAGTATTACGGATATTTCTGAAGATGGGAAAAAACTGCTCATTACAGAAGGTATTTCAGCTAACGAATCGCATATTTGGATGTTAGACACCACTACAAGTAAACTAACAGAGATTACTAACAGAGCAGATAAAGGCATTGTACAAACAAATGCTAACTTTTCAAAGAAAACAGATGAAATTTGGTTTACAACGGATCGAGATAATGAATTTAAACGTTTGGCATTATTTAACCTTCAAACCAAAAAAATATCATATTTAACCTCCTCTATTCCATGGGATGTAGAAAGCTATGATTTGAGTGAAGATAAAACAAAATTAGTTTTTACAACCAATGAAGGGAGGAGTCCATAAATTGTATTTGATGGAAACGGCAACAAAACAATTTAAAGCAATTCCTAATATTCACAATGGCTTAATAGGAAATGTACGATTTACTAAAGAGGGACAAAATATTTTCTTTTCACAATCTACAGCTGACTCTTCTTCGGATGTGTATAAATTAAATTTAAAAACCCAAAAAATTACACGTTGGACAGAGAGCGAACTAGGTGAAATGCAAAAAAAAGATATGTCTATTCCTAAACAAATTGAATGGAAAAGTTTTGACGGAATGAAAATTTCAGGTTTTTACTATCCTGCCTCTCAAAAATTTACAGGAAAAAGACCTGTTATGATTAGTATTCATGGAGGACCTGAAGGACAGTCCTTAGCATCATTTTTAGGAGCTAATAATTATTATACAAATGAAATGGGAGTAGCCCTAATTTATCCTAATGTAAGAGGGTCTTCGGGATTTGGAAAAACCTATTTAGCTAAAGATAATGGTTTTCTAAGAGAGGATTCCGTTAAAGATATTGGTGCTTTGTTAGAGTGGATTGCGCAACAGCCCGATTTAGATCAGGATCGTATTATGATTATGGGAGGAAGCTATGGGGGCTATATGACCTTAGCAACAGCATTTCATTATGCCGATAAAATTCGTTGTAGTGTAGATGTTGTAGGAATTTCTAATTTTAATACATTTCTAAAAAACACAGAAAACTATCGTCGTGATTTACGTCGTGTAGAATACGGAGATGAACGTAATCCTAAAATGTATGAGTTCTTAGATAAAATATCGCCTTTGAATAATACAGATAAAATTAAAAAACCAATGTTTATCATCCAAGGAACAAATGATCCACGTGTACCTGTAACCGAAGCTACTCAAATACGCGATAAATTAAAATCACAAGGAAATGTAGTTTGGTACTTAGAAGCAAAAGATGAAGGACATGGGTTTCGTAAAAAAGCAAATATTGATTTTCAGCGTTTAGCAGTTATACGATATATGGAAGAATATTTGCTAAAATAGTATTTCTTTTTAAAAAACGAAGGTGTTCAAAAAGGTATCATTTTGTTATTTAATCTGGTTTAGTCATGTCGCTACAGTCAATCAAAGTCAGACCCAATGAAATCAATAGTTAGGTAAGTTACATAATATTTTATAAGATACCTCTTATTACGGTAGTGATAAACCAAATATTACTTTATTTACTTTTTAGAACACCTTCCTCTTTTTTATTATTGGATAAATAAAGCTTTTAATTCTGTGGCTTCATCTGGTTTCATTTTTCCAGCTAATACCAGACTCAATTGCTTTCTTCTTAAAGCGGCATCATATCTTGATTTTTCCTCCTCCGTTTGAGGTATTATTTGAGGAACTTCAACAGGTCTTCCTGTTTCGTCTACTGCCACAAATGTATAAATAGCTTCGTTAGCTTTAGTACGATTACCCGATTCACGATCTTCAATCCATACATCTAAAAAAATTTCCATAGAAGAATTAAAAGCTCTAGATACTTTTGCTTCAATAGTTACCACACTTCCTAAAGGAATAGATCTATTAAAAGCAACGTGATTTACGGAAGCAGTAACTGTAATTCGTCGTGAATGTCTCCTAGCAGCTATACTTGCTGCACGATCCATTCTAGCCAAAAGTTCACCGCCAAATAAATTATTTAACGGATTGGTTTCGCCAGGTAAAACTAAGTCAGTAATAACAGTTAAGGATTCTGAAGGGTATTTAGGTTGCATAATTTAAATTTTTTACAAAGATATAATGTTTTTTTTTGTATAAAAATCTAAAGAGGCTGTCCTAAAAGGGCAGCTTTTTTTATGCCGCAAATTCACGATATTGGTGATTGCTAGTAAAATTTAATTTTTCAAAAACAATTAGAAGGCAAAATCGAGTCATATAGTTGTATGTTGAGCAAGAACGAGTTGTTTTAAAAGCTTTTTTCATTGAATCTGTAGTTGTAGCCACCATTTTTCTGAAATTATGACCAAGCGCCATTAGTAGAAACTCCATTTCTACCATTTCTAACCCAAAAAATGTAAACCGATTAAATTTATTGTTGTTTTTTAGTTGTCCGAATACTGCCTCTACTTCAACAGGTCTTTTACTTCTGTGTTTGTGTCCTTTTTTGAGTTTAGTAATTCTTTAGCTTCGTTTTTTAGGCAATTTAGAGGGTGATTGACTTCTATTTTTCGATTCCCTTTTGCTTTGTGGCATAAACTTCTCAATGGGCATCCTTCGCATCGTTTAGCTTGATAATAAGTCACTTCTGATTCATATCCATTGCTAGAGATTCGCTTACCTATTCCTATGTTTTCCATTTTTTGCCCCATAGGACAGATATAGAAATCGTATTGTTGATTGTAAAATAAATTTTGCACTAAAAAGGATTCTCTTTAAGTTTCTTTTTCTGCTCTGCATGAAAATAATTGTACTTTACAAAGGGCTCAATTTGCTTGTTTTTAAGCATTTGGTAATTTTCTTCACTGCCATATCCAGCATCGGCGACAACTTCTTTACTTTGTCTATTATAGTTTTCTTCAAAACTGTTTAAGTGTGACTCTAATGTGTTGGTATCGTTGGTCGTTTGATGTATAGAAACGTGTGTAATAAATTGATTTTCAGTTGATATTTGAGGGTTGTAAGCTGGTTTGAGTTGCCCATTTCTCATATGATCTTCCTTCATTCTCATAAAAGTAGCGTCAGGGTCTGTCTTACTATAAGAGTTTCTATTTCCAAGTATTTCTAAATCCTTTTCGTATTTCTCTAATCTTGGAAGGTGTTCTTCCTGTAATTTCTGTAGTTCTTTTACCTGTTTCTTAGTCGGTTCTTTTAACTTTTTATTCAATTCTGATAGCTTTTCTTTTAATTCATCTGAATTGATTTTTTTTGGCAATGCTTCTTGGTTAAGTTCTTGGTTTTCTGATTGTATACTGTTTTCTATATCAGATAAAATAGTGTTGATTTTTACTTCTAATTTCTCTTTGTATTTTTCAACCGAACCACGCCAAACAAAGGTGTATTTGTTGGATTTTGCTTCAATTTTAGTACCATCAATATATTGAACATCAAGGCTTATATAACCTAGGTCGACCAATATTTTTACTACTTCTGCGAATAAAACTTTGATTTTATCTTTCAAAATTTTGCCTCTAAACTCGTTAATGGTTCTAAACCCAGGAGTGGAATTGCCTGAGATAAACATAAAATGAATGTTCTCATTAAGTGCTTTGGCTATTTTTCGGCAAGAATAGATATTTGACAAATAGCTATAAAACAATACTTTGATTAGCATTCTAGGATGGTAAGCAGAGCATCCACCACCGCGATAAAGCTTAACTATGTCGCTAATATCAAGTCTGTCAACTATAGAATCGACCAGTCGAACAGGGTGGTTATCATCAATTTTATCAAAAATATTGATTGGAAAAAGTTCTGGAGAATTGCCTGTCTGGTTTTTAAATGTTACTTTAGCCATTGCTTGTTTTTTGTCACCTCTAAAATACATGTTTTAGAGTAAAACAGCAATAAAAAGGCTGTCCTAAACTTTTTGGACAGCCTCTTTTGTGAATTATAAATTTTTTATTAATAACCAAGCTTCTGGATTGTCTTTTTCTTGAATTGTTGTTAGTTGATGTTGTGCATCTGTATAAGTAGCATAGCTACCATAAAAAACAGGAAATAAACCTTGTTCGTTTTGATCTATAATTTTAGCATCAGGGAAACCTTTAGCTTTTAATTCATTTACTGCACGCTCAGCATTAGATAAACTTCTAAAAGAACCAGCAACTAGATGAAAGGCCAATGTTTTCTTTTCTGAATTGAGATGAACAGGATTTTCTATAAAAAATGTAGCCTCTTGTAATTTAGTTTCTACTTCTTTTTGAACTTCTTTTGAACCGTTAATGATTTTGATTGCTCTTCTTGTTCAAGGTAACTTAAATATCCAAAAGTTCCAGATCCTACACCTACCGCTAATATGGCTGTATATTTTAAAAAGTTTCTAAATGGATTTTTCTTTTGTGGAAGACCCAAAATAGGTTCTTCCTTTTCTTCTTCTTCTAATATTTTAATAGTCTCCTGAGGAACGATTGTTTTCAAGACCTCGCGTTTAATAGTCGGAGATACTAACGAAGTAAGCCCAAACGATGAAGTTAAATAATTAGTATGTTCAAATGCCTCAAATACGATATGATTTTCAATATTATATTTTAAGATACCTATGTTTTTTAAAATAATAAATTCACGTCTTTGCAAATTTTGTTCCCATTCTTTTACTAAAGAATCCAATTTTGCTACAGCTATTGTGTAACTTATCCCTTCCTGTAATGCTATGTGATTAGCTAATAAACCATCATTATTTTTTATGTAACTATTAAATGAAACTACTTTTTTAGGAGGAAAAAAAGTAGTTATGTTTTCTTGTACAGTGGTCGTTATCGTTTCAGTTAAAAAAGCACCTATATTAGGAATAATTACGCACTGATAACGATAAAGTAATTCGGATATATATTGTTCGATATTCATCTGTTTTTTAAATAATCTTTTAAACTAATCTCACTAACTGCAAAAAACCTTTTTATTTAAATAGGTAATTCATTTTAGACAAAATTAAATTCTTAGAGAACAAAATTAAAAATTACAAGTCAAATTAAAAATTTTATTAACAAATGTTATCAATAATTAAAAAATATGTAACTTGTAACATTATTATTTATACGCCATGTTACATACTGATTTATTTTATGCCTTAGCTCTTTTGAATACAGAAGGAGTAGGAGATGTTATTGCTAAAAGATTGATCTTGAGTTGCGGATCAGCAGAAGAAGTATTTAAAACCAACCCTACACAATTAGCCAAAATTGATGGAGTAGGAGGTTTTTGATGAACAGAATTTAAAAAAACAAATTTATTTACCAAAGCAGAAAAAGAATTATCTTTTTTACTAAAAGAATCCATTAACGTATGGTATTTTCAAGATTCTTTATATCCTACGAGATTAAAAGAATGTTATGATGCCCCTATTTTATTATTTACAACAGGAAACATTCATTTAGAAAACCCAAAAATCATTAGCATTGTTGGTACACGACAAGTAACACGACAAGGTATAGATTTTTGCGAAAATCTTATTCAAGATTTAGCACCTCTTAACCCTGTTATTATAAGCGGATTTGCCTATGGAGTAGATATAGTAGCACACCAATGCGCTATGAAATACGGATTACAGACTATAGGTGTTTTAGCACATGGTTTGAACCAAATTTATCCCAAAAGTCACAAAAATATATGCGAAAAATGGAAGAAAATGGGGGATTTATAACAGAATTTTGGAGTACTTCTAATCCTGATAGAGAAAACTTTGTAAGACGCAATCGAATAGTAGCAGGTATTTCAGAAGCTACTATTGTAATTGAGAGTGCAGAACAAGGAGGTTCTCTATTAACTGCCCAGATGGCTAATAATTATCATCGTGATGTTTTTGCTGTACCAGGAAGAGTAACCGATAAATATAGTAAAGGATGTAATAATTTGATAAAAACAAACAATGCACAATTATTAACAAATGCCACAGATTTAATTTACCATCTGAACTGGGATTTAAAAAAATCAATAAAATCTATACAAAAACAACTGTTTGTTTCTCTCGAAACAGAGGAACAAATCGTATATGATTTTTTAAAAACTAAAGGCAAAGAACACCTAGACTATATTGCACTCCAATGCGAACTACCTATTTATAAGCTATCTTCTATATTCTTAAATATGGAATTAAAAGGCGTAATTAGACCTTTACCTGGAAAATATTTTGAGATTGTTTAAGTTTTTTTTAGGTTAATACCCACAAAATCTGTAAGTTATAAAATTAAAACTTGGATTTTTAACTTACAGATTTTGTGGAACAGTGTCAATAATCTATTGTATGTTCAGTACTAATACTTACAATAGCAGTATTCTATTTTACTGTAATATAATATATTTCTGCTTTTTTTGATAATTCACATTTTATTGTAGTAGTAATTGAATAACTTCCTTCATTTTTTTATTTTGAGGATTATTATAAATCAATGAATATGAAATCAAAAATATATTGAAAAATTAAGCATCATAATTCCATGTTATTAATATTATGCCATTATTATCTCTCCATTTTATCCAATGATTTTTATTATTATCGTCTTTAATCATAAGCCAATTATCTTTGATTCTTACAGGATAATAAAATTGGTTGTTGTCATATTTTGAGGTTTTTGATTTTTCGGAAGGACTAATATGTAAGGAATTAGTTTTCGAGTCAAATTCTACACTAAATATAGAATTTACTATATGTTCTTGAATTGTTTCTAATTTAAAATTAGTATCTAAAACAGATATTAATTTTTTTATTCCGTTTTCCTCATCTAAAATAATTTCGTAAAAACCTTCTTTTTTTCCCAAGCAACTAAAAACTAAATCTAAATTTTCACTTTCTAGATAGAATGGACTAAATCCTTTAAAAGCTATAAAATTTTCATTGAATTTAATTTTTTTAAATGGTTTTTTATTTAAATTAATTCAAGTTGCTAGTTAATCGACTTATTTAATTGGGGTCAAAAAACGAATAATGTTAGTTTTATAAGGAATCCATTTAATGTGACTGCATGTATTGTTCTAGGGAATAATTTTTTAATGTCACTTATTGTGGTTTCTACTTTTTTTCTCATTTTTAATTTTTCATTTTTTTGTTCTAAAGTATCCATTCTTTTAGCATTTGATTTACGCTGAATTTTTAATGAAATACATCTTCTTTCATATACAGCATCCTCTAAACTATAATCAGTATAAGCTCTATCTCCATATATTGAAGCCTCTACTGGTAATTTATCAATCATTTTCCCTAGTGCTTTTGCATCTGCTGTTTTTCCTAGTGTAAAATGAAAAGCTATTGGGATTCCATTTTTTGTGGTAAGTAATTGTACTTTAACTCCATAAAAATAATTTCGCATACTTGCTGTGTAACCTCGCCATTTTTCTTCTTTGAGGATTTTGCAGTTCGAAATCCTCATATTATTGCAAACAGCAACTGGAAATGAATCTATGATATACTGCATCTCACAGCATAAATCTTTAAAATATGAACTTATTATTTCAAATAACTCATAAAGCAAACTTCCAATTTTATGTAATCTTCTATTAAATCTACTCTTGTCAAGCATCTTTGGTATAAATCCATATTGTTTCATAAACTTTATAGCTGAACTATGATTTCCATAAAAGCTTGTCGATGACACAATCGTAGTTAAAATAATTTCACTATCACTAACCTGTCTTCTTATATCTTCTGGATGTTCAATTCCTTTTAAAATATCATCAATTAAACAAAAAATTGATATAATTTTGTCTTTGCAAAGCATTGGTGTTGTTTTTTGGTTCACAAAACAAAATTACTTAACCTTTGTTTTTTATAAATATCAACTAGCAACTTGAATTAATTAATCTCAAAGAAAATCTTTCAAACTTAAAAGTTTGTTTCTTTTTCCCAATAAATGTATTTTTCATATTCGTGCTTCAGATTATTCTCTTTGCTACATGCGTTTATACTTATCTAGTTCCTATTCAATTTCAAATACTGCTTACTTATCCTTTTTTTCAATAGGTTGGGGATGATAACTTAGTCTACTTTTATGTGTTGATATTGACAAATTTTAAACATTATCTATTTTACATAAAACATCATTTCATTCATTTTACAAGATAGTTCTATACAACCTTCTTTTTAAAATTTATTTTCGTATGAACTCTGTAACTTCTAACCAATCTTTATTTACAAAAGATTTAGATCTTATAAAAATTTTATTTCTAACTTTTTTTATAAAAATATCATTATCGGGGGTTTTCATCAGAACAAGGTCCTGTGCCTTGAAATATATCGCCCCTCTTTTTAATATATAAACTCCTTCGCACCAATAATCCATTACATCTTTTGATTTTATACTAACAATCATTTTATTAGGTCTAAATGATAAGTAGTAAGTAAGTTTTATGTTCTTTTGTTCACTTTTAACTTCGGTGGTAATTTCATATCTACCAGTTATAACATTGTTTTGTTGGAAGTAGAAAGAAAATAATAATAAAAATTTTAGTAATAATAATTTCATAATTTAGTCAAATATATTTAAGTCAATTAATAGCATATTTCCCTCTTTCCATTTAACAAATCCTTCCAGATCTTTATTGGAACCACAGCAACCTGTAGAAGTACTCTTTAACCACATAGTGTCTTCTTCAATTTTTTCAACTTTAAAGGCTTCGTTTATAGAGTCATAGCTTTTATAAAAATTATCATCTGATTTTACTATTAATGGATTATTAGGTAAAATACCTATATATTCATTTGATATAAATTCTGACCAAGGTTGAAAAGTAAAATCATATTGATTTTTCTTTATTTTTTTTTGTTCATTATTTACATATATATAGATATACTCATCCTCTTCATTAAATTGATTACAATCAAATAGAGTATAGAAAAAATCATGATTAGGCACGAATCTCCTAGCTATTATCTTGTCATTATTATACATCATTGTATAGCTGTCGTCTAATAATTTAAAAATTTCATATTCTGAACCATCAAGATTATAAATTATTAGAGGTTCATTTTCATTCAGAAAAATATCAATTACACCGTCACCATTAATTTTATTTTCAGAATAAGATTCAATTATGTTGTCTGAATAAATTAACTTCATATTAATCACAATTATAAAATTCAACATTCATAATGTTATTATTTCTCCATTTTATCTCTTTTTCAATTTTATCTTTAGAAGAGATTTTTTCACCGCCACAATCTTCAATGTTTATTGTTTTTGCTAATACAGTGTTTGCATCAATTATTTTTAATACTTTAAAAATATTTGCATTGTCATCAAAACATTTAAAATTTGATTTCATGATATATTCATTCCATGAAATAAAACCATAATCAATATCTGCTTTTTTTATATTTTTAGGTTCTTTATTTATAAAAATAGTTATGAAATCGTCTGTCTTGTCAGGGTTTTCTGCATCAAATTCAAATTGATCAAAATCAGGAACTATATATCTAGCAACAATTTTTCTTGGAAGTTTAAAATCATATCCTAAATCATCTTGGTTTAAAATAGTACCAAATAAAGTTTTGTCCAAATTATATATTTTCAGTTCGTTTTCAAAAGACAGTTCTACTACCCCATCTCCTCTAGTTGTGTTTTCTTGATAAACTTCAATATTATTATTTGAATATAACAGTTTATCTTTAATGACTGGATTTTTTTGGTTATCTTTTACTTCTGTATTTATTGACTTTATTGAATCTGTTTTGAGTTTTACTGTACTGACTTTTTCATTATTTTCTTTGCAAGAAAATATCATTGTTAGTATAATTACACTAATTATTTTTTTACTTTTCATAGTTTTATTCTTTTGTTTCTTTATATTTAGGATTATAACCTGCTTTATTTAAATGTATATGATTATGATGACCTTCTAATGGAGTACATTTTTTAAGAATGAAATTTTTGCCATCTAGGGTTATATTATAACTTAAGAAAGTAGAATAACCAAACTTTACTAATGCTTCAATAAATTTTTCTTGTCTTGTGACATCTAATTCCGTTGGGTTATTGTTAATTTCTAAGCCAATAAGTTTTTTGTCTTTTCTTAAATACCTGGAAGTCTCCAGCTGTACCATTTATATGGGATACACTTGGTGCTCCAGTACCATCTGAAGTTGTAAATCCATTCATTTGTACATCATCAAATGCACACTCAGCTAATGCTCCTATAATGGATGCAAAAACTTTAGGATTTACATATTCTCTTGTAGTATTGTCAGCTAGTTTAATTTTTACCTTTCCTTCTGTGTAATTTAGCGGTAATTTCATTTTTAGTAATTCAACTGTACCGTTTCCTTTTTTGAAATATCTTGTTTTACCCTCAGCAATTCTTTTCTCCCATACTCCAGTTTTGGTTTTAGTTTTTTTTCCTTTTTCCCAAACTCCAGCAGTAATAAAATCAAAAATGCAGATTTCATGCTCTGTTCCGTCCTCATCATGGTAAACGTATCTATATTTTCTCTCATAACCAGATTTTATTTGCTTGGGTATTTGCTTTTCTATCCTTCCTTCTTTAAAAATATGATAGGTTGTAATACCTTTAGAGTCAGTTTTAATTGTTGGAGTTGATATACAAGTAAAATTATTTTCTTTGTTTGACTGTCCTAAACTATAACTGGATTTATATCTACCTAAAATTTCCTTTCTTTGTATTTTACCATCACTATTATTTTCGGTATCAATACTTATATTTGATTCATATTCATCTGTTCCTTCTCTATAAAGAATAAAATCATCTCCTTTTGCTACTCCTTTAGGAGCAAAAACGTGTAAGTATATATCTTCCGCTGATTTGAATTTTTATGCGCATCTCCAAGTTCAAAATATTTCTTTACATAGTCAAGCTGAACTAATTCAGACATTTTTGCAAATTTGAGTTTAACACGATTTAATTCATCAAAACGTTCTTCAACTGATAAACTTTTATTGCTTTTATATTCACCTAAAGCCACTAAAGCATCTTGTGTAAATTGTATTAATCCAACTGCTCTTGAAGATTTTCTTTTACCATTTTTTTCGGAAATGTTTAATCTCCATATCTTCTTTGGGAATTAATGATTTATAACCTTCAAGTTGATTTGCTTTAAATGTTTCTCTTGTTTCAACTCTCATCACCGCCATTAACCCATTAGCCATTTCAATTTTCTTACTTTCTCCCCATAATTCTGCACAAATTTGAACAACTTTCTTTCTAAAATCACAACTTACTTTATTACCCCATATCAAATCATACTGTTTACAAATACAATGGGTTTTTGTATTGTTTTTCGGATATTCCACCTTCGTTTTTCCTATAACAGCGGGGCTTTTTCCTTCGGGGATTTCAATGGTGTGGGGTTTGTCTCTTTGAGCGGTTCCTTGGGTTTCTGCCCAATCCCATATTTCGTCTATGGTTTCTGAAATGCTTCCAAATACTCCTTTCTCTTCTTTTTTACTCCTTGGGTTGTGCTCTGCCGGAAAATCTTTACTTTTTTTTCTATGTTTGAGGTTGTGTGTGTTGGTTTTGTAATATCGCTCCTTTTTCTGTACAAATCCTTGTCTTCTTTTTAAGGTTATATACCTGTGGGGCAAGGAAAATGTTACAAGAGGCTATCCAATAATTTTAGGATAGCCTCTAACTTATTTTGATACAATTCTTGATTTGTGTACATAACCTTGTTCACCTATTGGTGTAACAACCAACCACCAATCTTTGTCGCTTTTGTCTAAAACATATAACTCGCTACCATTATTAAGTTTTGTGATTATTTCTGAATTTGCATTTTTACCTTTTCTTAAATTAGTGTAACCATCTTTGTCATTAATTAAATACAATTCATCGGTGTTTTCCTCACCATTATTCATTTCAAAGTGTTCACTGGCTTTCTTTACATTTTCAAAGTCAAAATATGACTGTTTTTTTAAAATTTCTTTCATAGATGGATTTTGAACAAACATATTGTTTAAAAGTGCATATCCTTTATTCCCTGACACAAAATCTCCAGTAGATAAATCTAATTGAATACTTATTAAAGTTGCTATGGCTTTGTCAGTATATGCGTTAAATGGCTTTTTGATTGTTTCTCTATTTGAAATTACATAACTAGTTAAGTCAAATAAAAAGTCTGGTTTCTTTTTGCCTATTTCTACAAGTGTATTTTTTCTTATATTTTCATTTTTATTTATGTCATTATACCATATTAATGAATTTTTAAATTCAACAGGATAATCATCTATGTCTTTTAGAGTTGAAATTAATTTATTTTTAATAGATTCATTTTTTTCATAATTAAAATAGACATAGATATCTTCTAGTGAAGTTTTGTCATTTAAAATGTAGCTTAATACAGAAATGTCATCATTTAATAAAAGTTTATTATACAGAATAAAATTATCTTCATTACTTCTTTCATCAGTAAGCATTGATTTAAGTGGATCACCTGCGCCATCAATTTTACCCCTATCTAAAATGTAAAAATCTATAAAATTATCTTTTCTCATAATACTATAGATATTGTGAATATTTGTTTCTGCTCCTTTTAATCTTGGATTAACATCATCATACTCCGATTCATCAATATCTACACCAAATAACTCTTGTATTCTTTTTTTAAACTCAATATTATCTAAAGTTTTAAAATTTTCATCCTTAAGAAATTTTACCATCAATGGAGCATAATTATTATAAAGAGTATCTTCGTATTTTTTATTCATATTATTTGAATTTGTCTCAGAGTTTTTTTTACTTAAATTGTTATCCTTACAGCCTATTATTGACATTATTATAAGACTTAGAAATAGTATTTTTTTCATATTTTTTTTTAATTATTGTTTTGCTTTCTTGGAATAGGTTCTTAAATAGTCTTTAGAATCAGAAGTCATACCATATTTTTCATAAGCTTTTTCTATATCATTTGTTTCTTCTACATAAACATATATTTTTTTAGAACTCTTACTCTTATAATTTTGTACTAATTCTTTCATATCTTTATTATAAACTCTTACACAACCATAAGTAACCATTAATGCTCCATTGTCATTATATTCTTTTTACTATTCCCAACTGTATGACCGCAATGTATTGCGATTCCAGCTCTACCTTTATTAGTAGCTTTTAAAGCATCACCACTTATTCCGCTTACTTTTATTAGACCATAATTTCCATAACTTGATTCACCAATATGAACCTTTTCAAATAAAAAAAGCCAACTTTTTTAAAGGTTTATCTATCTGATGTTGCCTCGATTTCATTTGTTATTGTACTTATTTTTTCTTTTAAGTTAGGAATGCCAAAGAATTTTTTTGCTTCTATAATTTTTAGAATTTTAGGTTTGGAATTGAATGTATTGTATATAAGACTTCCTTCATTACTCCATACACTTGGATTTAAACTTTTGAATTTGCTTGTTAAACGAATATCCATATCACCAATTATGGATAATATATGTGCTTTTTCTTCATCATTAAATTCTTTTGAAGGATCATTGTTGTAAACCTTATTAATATCACCATCAAAAACAATATAAACATAATCAATTAGTGAATACAATAGTTTATTATTGTCCTTGCTTGTTGTTTTCTCTACATAATTTAGGAGGTTTTTTCTAATTTGTAATTTTCCATCACAATCTTTTTTGAAGAATAATTCTCCTATTTTATCTGTTTGAATAGGAGTTAGATTTTCTAATTCATTAAATGTTTGTGTTAGAATTTTTTTATTAATCTTATCATTTTTATCAAAACCATAGGTAAGTAATAATTTTTTTAGAAAGATAAAATCATTATCAATTAACCAGTCAACAGCCTCTTCGCTGGCATTGAATAAAAATTTATTTCTATTTAGTATCTTCTTTAGATTTTGCTCTCTTAAATTTACTAAGCCTTGTTTTTCACTCCATTTATATATTTTTATTCCATTTGACTCGCTTGCTAAAGAAGACTCAAACTTTGCACTTTCAGGATATGTTTTTTGATAATCAAGAATTTCAGGGATTGAGAATAATTCTGATATAAAGTTTTGGTTTTTTGAAATATAAATGCAGTAATCATTTAATTCATCTCCTTCATTTTTATTGAAGATTAGATTTCTATTACAAGGATTGCTAAAATTCAGAATAACATTTGTTTTGTCAGAATTGTAATCTAATGTTCTATTGAATACATTTTTATTTTTTTCAGCAAATACATTGTTTTCAACTTGAATAAAACCATTTTTTGTCAAATAATCTTTTATGATTTCGTTTGAAATAGTTAAATCAGTTTCTTGAAAGGTATAGTTGTTGAAATCGGTTTCGCTTCTTTCTGCTCCGTAGCCTGCTTTTAATTGTTTGTTTAGTAATTCTTCGATTTGTCCATTTGCTTTCATATCTTCTTTTTTTGAATTTTTCCCGTTTTCTTCTTTACAAGCAATTAGGAAGAAAAATAGAATTCCAATTATTAACTTAATTTTTTTCATATCATTTTGTATATATTGTTAACTTCTAGTGTTGTTTGCAGAATCTACATCTGATTCACTTGTCATTATTTTTAAATCATATTCTTCATCTGTGGGGTTATAATTGGGTGGAATTACAAACCAATCAATATCGTTTTTTGAATATTTTGAGATTTTTACTGTTCTAGCACCTTTAGTTCCTCCTTGATTACCTCCAACGCAGTAATAATATTTGCCATCTGCACTTTTTCCAACTACAAAAGTAATGTGTCCATCACCACCAACAGCTCCATCTTTTCCTCCCTGTTTTGCTAATTGATTACTATCCCAGTCAATTACAGCTGCAGAACCATAAATAGGTCTGTCTTGTTTCCAAAATTGCCACATAGCAGCTCTGCACGATAATGCAGGAGGTGTATAGCCAGCTTGGGAAAAACACCAACTGGCAAATGCTCCACACCAATTTGTTGATTCATTATTTCCTTTTCCATTCATTGATGCATCAAAATATTCTGAGATTCTAGGGTTATTCGTATCGCCTAATATTGCTTTTTGTCCTATTTCTCCTATTGCATAAGGCATCCAAGGTGCTTTCTTATTTTGCTTATTTGCTGTGGATTCATTTGTTAACTTGCATTGATTAGTCTTGAATACTTTAGATGTTGATTCAATAAATACTTTTTGCTTTTTTGAATGATTTCCATCAATATCTTTACCGACTTTTACACAAATCTTTTTTGTACTATTATTTCCTTTTGTTAACTGGTCTATTTTTTTCCATTTCCAAAATGCCATCGAGGATAAAACAGCTATTGAAACATCACTTATTACCAAATCTGGATTTGCAATAATGTCGGCTCCTTCTTTTTTGGTATAAGTATTAGCATAGGTATATGCGTTTCTACCTGTAAGTTGCAACAGTCCCTTACCTCTAAAATTCCATCCGTCATTAGGTTGTGTATTTTCAAGATCTTTAGCTTTTTCTGCTGGTGGTGAATAGGCATAATTGGCAATTTTTCTTTGATTTTCTTGTGATACATCTACACATTTTGGATCTGTTCTATCTTTAATCGCTCTACCCCAAAGTTTTGCTTTTTCTTTACCTTCTGCTGTCTGAAATACTCCAAATGTGGTAATTAAGGCTTTCCAGTAATAGTTGAAATTTTCGCCTCCACTTACATGTAAGCTAGGGCCAGATTCTATACGTGCTTGAGCAAAGAAATGAGCTTTGTTCCAGCAAGTGTTCATACCAAGCTCTTTCATATACTTATTATAGGTTGCTGCTACTTTAGTCAAGGTTATTTGATCCGCTTGTGAAAATATTTGTCTAAGTTCAGCTACGGTTATGTCCTTATCACAATTAGGGCATTTACCTACTGCTTTCTTTTCCTCTTTTTTCTCCACCTTCATTTTTCCTATAACAGCGGGGCTTTTTCCTTCGGGGATTTCAATGGTGTGGGGTTTGTCTCTTTGAGCGATTCCTTGGGTTTCTGCCCAATCCCATATTTCGTCTATGGTTTCTGAAATGCTTCCAAATACTCCTTTCTCTTCTTTTTTACTCCTTGGTTTGTGCTCTGCCGGAGAACCTTTGGCTTTTTTAATTGCCGTGGGTTGTGATGGTTTTTTATTTTCTGTGGGGGATGGATTTTTTACTTCTACGTTTGAGGTTGTGTGTTTTTTGGTTTTGTAATATTCTACTGTTACATAAAATTCTAGTTCTCGTATGTCTGTCTCGCCTTCCATGGCTTTTTTCATTAATGCTTTGGTTAGCATAAAGTCTACTTCTGCATCTCCGTATAGGTCTACTTTTGCTTTTTTGGTATCAATGAGTTGGTTGGTTGTATTGTGTCCGCTGCCTTTTGCATCGTCTTCCCATAAGGTAAATAGGACTTCTTTGTTAAACATATTTATGCAATGGGCTTTAGCTCGTAGTTTTTCTGTAAAACTAAAAACGCTGCCTTTGCTATCGTCTACGTAGTTTAGGTCTACTTTGCAGATTTTCGGGATTTTACTGGCTTTGGGGGTTATGATTAATCCGCCTCCTTCGGGTTGGTATAAATATCCTTCTAATCGGTAGGTCTCTCCTGCTGAGGATTCGCCAAAGGTAAAACTGCTGTCTCCTTTTTTCTTAATATGGGTGGTGGTAAATCTACCATCGCTTCTTTTTTTGAATAGTTCCCAGGTAACCTTTGCTTGTTCTCTTTCGGATATCGGGGTATTAGGGTACCATTCGGATATGTGATAGGTGTATTTTTCGCCTACTGTCGGCGAGGTTACTCCTGATATTGCGGATATGCCTTTTTTCATTATAAATCTGTGTTTTTATTACCAAGCTTCGTTGTTTTTACTGCTGATTTCTTCTTGAAATTCTTCAAAATTCATAATGGGGTTGTATAAATGTTGTTCTCGTGGATTGGCTTTTTTTACTTGGCTTTTACTGCTTTGACTTTGTTGTCCGTGTTTTAAAATCGTTATTTTACCTCCTGTACTGCACTTTAATTCGGATATTTCGGTAACGCATTTTTTGTCTAAAATTTTTACTTTGTCGTAGGTTTTACTCCTTGGTTTGTGCTCTGCTGGAGAACCTTTACTTTTTTTTTCTATGTTTGAGGTTGTGTGTGTTGGTTTTGTAATATCGCTTCTTTTTCCGCACAAATCCTTGTCTTCTTTTTAAGGTTATATACCAGTGGGGCAAGGAAAATGTTGCCATTTTCCTTCTTCTATCTCAGTTATGTCCCCAATTGGTTTTTAGTTTGTAAAGGAGTGTTTGAATTAAAAATATAAATTTTATTTTATTCGAAATTTTCGATAATAAATGAAATATTTCTTCTCTCTATTTTAGCCAATTTACTTGTAACATCTTTGTAAAGGGGTTTATACCATTTTTGTTTACCAAAATAAGTTGCTAAATCTTTACTTTTAAAAATGTATCCGTGTCTAGCGAAAATTTCATTTTTAATAATTCTTATTTCAAATGCTGTAAACTTTTGGAGTTCTGAGAATATTAATTCTCTTTCTGATCCCTCAGGGTATTTTCCTTGTCCTTCAGCATAAAAATCCTTTTGCTCAGATTTTAAAATATTGCTTTCTGAGTCAAACGAATAGTTTGAAATAATTACTACGAAAAAGATATATGTAAAAATAATGTTTTCATATTACTCAATATTTCCTGGATAAGCTACTCCGTCTCCATCAATTTTCGATTCTTCCCATTGTTTTTTAAAGTCTTTTAAATTATAAAAATTATGTTTTATAAATTCTTTTGAATATTTTCCTTCAGTTTTTCTACCTCCATCAAAGTTTTGTGCAAAAAAACCCATATTCGAAAATGGATCATAATCATTAGTGTTTAAGGCTATAAAATTTAAAATATTGGCAATTATCTCTGCTTTTTCAGAAATAGGCAACTCACTTTTGTCTATATATCTTAAGTATTCATCGTTTAAAAAATTAAAATATTCTTTTTTATTTTCTTTTTCATTAATTATGTCTAGAGTTTCTTTATGAAAAACTAATTTTTCATCACAGGGTTTTTATGCCATAATAATTTATTAATTTCTTCAATATTTGAATTTTTATGATTTTTTGGTTGTCAAAAACAAATTCTAACAGTTGTTTGTCTTTTACATATCCGAAAGTTTTTACTAAAGATTCTAAAAAGTATTTATCGTTTTTTTGTAACCATACAAATGATTCATTATTGTCATTGAATAAATATTTATTACGATTAATCGTTATTTTATTATTGATTTCCTGTTCTATTTTTAAATCATTAATTTCATACCAATATTCTATACTACAATTATCTCCATTTTTATTTTTGAATGATTTTTGAAGTTTTTTTCTTCTTGATAAAGTTTAGGATATAGTGATTTATAATCTATAATTTCTGGTAAATAATGAAAATCAAAAATTAACTTATGCGCTTTACTAACATAAACTCCTTTATTATCAATGTTGTTTATAGGTAATAAATTTAATTTTCTATCACATATATCAAAAAAATTAAAATATAATATTTTTTTATCTGACTTAAAATCAATAGTCCTATTGAATATTAATTTTATTTTATTTGAAAATTCTTCTTCCGTTAATCTCTTAAATTTATTTGATTCTAAAAGGGTTGATTCTAAATTTGAACAAGCTTCTAAATCATTCATATCAAAGCTATTTTTAGGTAGTTCTACACCTGCCTCATCTAGATATTGTTTCGCTCCTTTTTTTAATTGTTTATTTAATATATCTTCTATCATTTTTATTTTGTTTACAGAAATATTTGAATCTTGGATTTCACTATCTTTATTTGTATTATTATTCTTACAGTTCAAAAATTGAAAAGTAACTAATAGGATTAAAAATTTTATTATTTTATTCATTTTATTTTTTTTATCTTGATGAACTATTAGAATTTTCTTCTTCAACGTCATAAATAGGTAATTTTTTTCATTTTCCTTAGGATTATAATTCTTTGGTTTCATAATCGCGAAAATGTCTTTACTATTTTTTGAAGCACTACCCAAACAAATTTTTTGTCCTCCTGTTACTTTTGAACCTTGATTACCTCCTAAATATATATATTTTTCACCTGTTTTATTCTCTCCTACAATTATAGCAACATGAGAGAAAGAAAACACAATTACTGCTCCAACGAAAACTTCACTTTTCTCTCCATTTATCCAGCCATCTTTTGTTGAATTTCCTTTAATTCTTAAATTTCCCTCTTCTGCCCAATCAAATGCTCCTACATTTCCTTTTTCATTTGTATCTTTATATTCTGTGTGTTGAAAACACCAATGAACAAATGTAGCACACCAAGCATCTTTGTAAGTTAAACTTGGAGAACCTGAAAGTTTAAAATATTCAGAAATTCTTTCCTTTAACGGGCTTTCTTTTTCTGTTATCCCTTTGTATTTCTCGAATTCTTCGAATGCAACATCTACCCAAGGGGCACGTTCTTTATTATTACTTATAATTTCTTTTTCATCAATACATTTTCCTTTAAAAATATGATTTTTACCTAAATAAAATCCTTCATCTTTTAAAACCTGTTCAATTTCTTTTATTGTTGTTTTTCCTCCTATAAAACCAGGTCTACTTTCATACTTTTGTCTAGTGTAAACCCATTTTTTCCGTTTTTCTTTTTCTCCCTTTTCTGTTAAAAATTTTGGATTTGATGAATATCCATACTTAGTTACCCAAGGTTCTCTATTTATATTTATTTGGCGCTGCGCTGCATTTGTTTTACTACCATCTCCATCAGGAACACTTATGCTTTCATCAAAAACAGCATAATTAGGGTCATTACCTTTTCCCACAGCACTTGGTTTCATTACTAATAAATACATATCTGTCATAGTATTTAGCTCATCTTTTCTTTTCATAAAGTAAGCTTTTACATAATCCATTTGTTTTATAAAAGTCATCTTCTTTAATTCAGCCCTTGTTGTACCTACTCCCTTAGCTGCTGCATCATTAAATTGAATTAAGCCTGAGAAACCTATACCATTATCAGCTGAGGGGCTAAATGTTTTATTTGTCTCAATGTACATTATAGACATTAGCTGGCTCGCTTTTTCTTTTTTATTTTTTTCTCCCCAAAGTTCTTGACAAACTTCAAGCACTTTTTTTCTTTGGTCACAAGTTAATTTATCACTCCAATAAAATTGGTTCTCTTCTTGTTTACAAAAGCACCCTCCTTTCTTTTCCTCTTTCTTCTCCACCTTTGTTTTTCCTATAACAGCGGGGCTTTTTCCTTCGGGGATTTCAATGGTGTGGGGTTTGTCTCTTTGAGCGGTTCCTTGGGTTTCTGCCCAATCCCATATTTCGTCTATGGTTTCTGAAATGCTTCTAAATACTCCTTTCTCTTCTTTTTTACTCCTTGGGTTGTGCTCTGCCGGAGAACCTTTGGCTTTTTTATTTCTACGTTTGAGGTTGTCTGTTTTTGTTTTGTAATATCGCTCCTTTTTCTGTACAAATCCTTGTCTTCTTTCTAAGGTTATATACCTGTGGGGCAAGGAAAATGTTACAAGAGGCTATCCAATAATTTTAGGATAGCCTCTAACTTATTTTGATACAATTCTTGATTTGTGTACATAACCTTTTTTACCATCTTTAGTTTCTACCAAACACCAATCTTCTTCATCAGGATTAGTTATAACATTAATATTTTCACCCGAATTAATTTTAGTTATTACTTTTGAATTTATTGATTTATCCTCTCTTAGGTTAGTATATCCATCTTTGTCGTAGATTATATAATTTTGATAAGCTTTATTTATTAAATTAAATATTTTTTCAATATGTGAATAAGATGGATCATAATAATTTTCAACATCTATTTTACCATTCAAACTTTTAAAATATTTTAATTGTTCTTTTGACGATTCTAATTCTTCTATATTAAATATATAACCATTTTTGGCAAGTGTTTTAACTGCGCTGAAATCTTCTTGTTCTATAGCTTTAGACATCAGTGTGTGTAGACTTGATACATTTAATTTATATTTTTTTATAAAATAGTCTAACCATTCTCCATTTATGAAACTTTCTGAATTTGTAAAAGTTTCGTTATTAATTAAAGTCTCTAAATTTCCAGAATCGAAATTTTCAGGATTTGAATTTTCAAATAGAATAAGCTTTGATTTGAATTCTTTTATTTCAGTTATATCCTTATTAAGGTCTTTTGGAGTGAAATCAATATTGCTACCTTCGTTAAAAAGTTCATTAAAATCAATTTTTGTATTTTCCATAGTAGTGTTTTTTGCATTTAAATTTTCACATTTAAGAAAGAAATCGAAATCAGACGGGTTAAATTTTAATTCAACTGGATTCTCAATATCATTAGTGATGTCAAATAGTTTTCTTTTAGCTACATCAATAATCAACCAACCAATACTATTTTCTATATTAGTTCCAGATTCTGACTCTACAAATAATCTAACAGTAATTTTGTTATCTTCTTTTTGTCAATTTCTGCTTTTATCTTTGATTTAAAAGGGTTTGATATACTAGAGTTTTTGATGAGTGAAACAAGTATATTATCACAATTTAGATTTTTCTCAATACTTTGTTCTAAATTTTTCGACTCCTTTTTTGTTTCGTTTTTACAAGAAAACAAGGAAATAATTAATAAATTAATAAAGACAATTTTTTTCATTTTATATTGATTTATTTGAAAGTTTTAACAATTCGTGCTCTAATACCTTTTAATTGTTCTTTGTAAATTTCTTGTGCCTCAACATCATTTGCATTATACCATCTTGCATAATTTCCATCATATCTTTTGATATATTCAGCTTTATATTCCATTCCTGCAAGTACAGATGGAAGTTTTACAAATGTTTTTGGTTTATCTTTTTGTTGTTTATTTCCTCCTTTTTCACTTAATGCTTTTCCTTCAAAAGCACTCCAAGTTCCAATAGGGGTATGTTCAGGATGGTTTTTAAATGTAGTTGAATCCCAGCCATAATAAGGCGATTTTCCAAAAACTTCCATACCTCCAGTTCCACAATGCTGATATTGACCAGAGGTAAAATGAGTTGTCTCTAAACGATACATTTTTTCAACAATTGTAGCTATATCTTCACCATATTTATCATATATGATACGTAAAGCTGTTTTTGCATCTTCAATATTGAATAATTTTAATTCAGGTAGTTTATCCACTAATACAAAAACTTTTTTTTCTTCTTTGTAGCTTGATTCTTTAACTAACACAGTTCCTGAAGAAGTTGAGAAACCTCTTCTTCCATAAACTCCTGTTAGTTCAGGAATAATTCCTTCTAGATAGTTATTTATCGAGTGATAAATATATTTGTAATTTTCTTTATCCTGATTAGGGTACGTATTTTTGCAATTAGGATGGACTATACCCTTTTCTCCTCTGATACCAACACATCCAACTAACCCAGCTGAATTCAAGGGTCTATAGATATTGAACTTCTTGTGCCAATATTCATTGATCCTGATTGATATTCTTTTTAAAATCTTTAATAGATGGAAGATTGCTTGAATTATCTTCTACAATTCGATAACGATAACTAGTTTTTCCTTTATTTGATCCAATTTTATATCTAAGTCTGTATAGTTTATTGATGGTATTTGGAGGAGTTGGTCCCTCAGAATTATAATTTTTATTATTTCCTAGTGTATGCCTTGCCACTTCTAAAACTGTCGATTCAGCATTTTCATGAGTATTGAATTTTATATCTTGTTTAAGTTTTTTTACTGCTTCACCAACTGTATTACCTCTATAAATATAGGCTTTGTACGTAGGAAATGCACTTTTTACTTTTCCTTTTACTTTAATTTTTTTACAATAAATTTTATTGTCTATTATATGCTCCTCTATTCCATTATAACCTCCAAAATCAGGATAAGAAACAATATCACCATTTTTATCCACTTCTATTTCAGTTGCAATTTCACTGGTTATGTATATTACTGCTTCTTCGCCATTTCCTATCACAGGTTTAAATTTCTCTTTCTTCTCCACCTTTGTTTTTCCTATAACAGCGGGGCTTTTTCCTTCGGGGATTTCAATGGTGTGGGGTTTGTCTCTTTGAGCGATTCCTTGGGTTTCTGCCCAATCCCATATTTCGTCTATGGTTTCTGAAATGCTTCCAAATACTCCTTTCTCTTCTTTTTTACTCCTTGGTTTGTGCTCTGCCGGAGAACCTTTGGCTTTTTTAATTGCCGTGGGTTGTGATGGTTTTTTATTTTCTGTGGGGGATGGATTTTTTACTTCTACGTTTGAGGTTGTGTGTTTTTTGGTTTTGTAATATTCTACTGTTACATAAAATTCTAGTTCTCGTATGTCTGTCTCGCCTTCCATGGCTTTTTTCATTAATGCTTTGGTTAGCATAAAGTCTACTTCTGCATCTCCGTATAGGTCTACTTTTGCTTTTTTGGTATCAATGAGTTGGTTGGTTGTATTGTGTCCGCTGCCTTTTGCATCGTCTTCCCATAAGGTAAATAGGACTTCTTTGTTAAACATATTTATGCAATGGGCTTTGGCTCGTAGTTTTTCTGTAAAACTAAAAACGCTGCCTTTGCTATCGTCTACGTAGTTTAGGTCTACTTTGCAGATTTTCGGGATTTTACTGGCTTTGGGGGTTATGATTAATCCGCCTCCTTCGGGTTGGTATAAATATCCTTCTAATCGGTAGGTCTCTCCTACTGAGGATTCGCCAAAGGTAAAACTGCTGTCTCCTTTTTTCTTAATATGGGTGGTGGTAAATCTACCATCGCTTCTTTTTTGAATAGTTCCCAGGTAACCTTTGCTTGTTCTCTTTCGGATATCGGGGTATTAGGGTACCATTCGGATATGTGATAGGTGTATTTTTCGCCTACTGTCGGCGAGGTTACTCCTGATATTGCGGATATGCCTTTTTCATTATAAATCTGTGTTTTTATTACCAAGCTTCGTTGTTTTTACTGCTGATTTCTTCTTGAAATTCTTCAAAATTCATAATCGGGTTGTATAAATGTTGTTCTCGTGGATTGGCTTTTTTTACTTGGCTTTTACTGCTTTGACTTTGTTGTCCGTGTTTTAAAATCGTTATTTTACCTCCTGTACTGCACTTTAATTCGGATATTTCGGTAACGCATTTTTTGTCTAAAATTTTTACTTTGTCGTAGGTTTTACTCCATTTTCCGGCTGCTGCAAAGGAGCAGGGCAAATAACCTCCGGAGCTGGGTTTTAGTTTGCATTGTCCAAAGGGTTGTGCTGATGGGTTTAGTTGTATGTCTGATTCAGTTACGGCTAGGTAATCTGATTCTCCTTCCGAATCGTTCCAATAGTGTTTGTTATGACTCGTTACTTTAAAGGATGGAAATTCAAAACCTTGGTTGCATTGGCATTGTCCTTTTTGGACTACAAAGTGTTTGCCTTCATGTGCTGTGGAACTTGATGAGGATTGACTTGGACTTGTTTCTTTTTTGTTGTTTCTTCTGAACTCTTGGATACCGCTACTTCTGATGTTTTTTGAGGGTTTTCAGATGGGCTGTTTTTTTCTTTTATATAAGGGGATTCCTCTGCTATTAGGAGTTCTTTTCCTGCTACTACTTCTGCCCCTAATAAGTCTTCTAAAGGACAATATAGGTTGTGAAATGCTCGAAGATGGGCTCCGTCTTTTATAGCAAATTTTTCAGCTAGGGAATTTAGCGTGTCTCCTTTTTGTACTCTATATTTTTTCATATATAGTTGTTTAGTTTTGTTTGTTTGTTTTGTTTAATTTATTTTTAGGGTATGTTTTACATATATTTCTTGGTTGTTTTTTATCTTAAGTTCGGCTTCTGCTTTTAGTAATTGTTTGTTTTTTTGGAGGTGTAATAGGTAAAACTTATGCTTCCTTCCCAATTTGATAGATCTTCTTCTTGGGGATCTATTGTAGTTTGGGAATATTCTATAACTTTTTTACGTAATATTTCTTCAAATGTGCTCCCTTCTTCATAACTTGATGTAACAATGGTTTTTATATAGTCTGTGTTTTCAAAATCATGTTGTGTTATAACTGCACTTTCTACGTTGTATGAATTGGGTTGAAAATAAAAATAGTCTTTTTTTTCTTCTGTACTAAACCAACTCATATTGGGGAAAAGAACTTGGTATAATAAGGTTGAACAATAACTCTTTAGAATTTTTTTCTGTCTGTTAAAGTTTTTTCAAACGTATCAATATATGTTTGATTTATTTTACCTGAAAAATAGGTTAAAAGGTCTAATTTTCTTTCTTTAAATTTGTTTATTATTTCTTGATGATTTTTTATGTTTATTATCTGACCTCCAGGATTTATAATAAATTCTATCGGGTATATTGCATTTATACAGGCTATGGCTAATGTAGAGATCTTATCTTCTGGGGTTTCTTCTTCTTTTTGAAAATGGCTGTTTGTTAACGATATTATGGTTCCTTCTTTTTCTTTTGTAGTTTTTAGGGTCGTCTTATAGCTTACTGTAAAGGGTTCTTTTGATAATGTTTCTATTGTTTCTTCTATATCATAACTGGGTTTATGAAAATTTTGGGGTAGGTAGTACAACGGTAAGCTACTTAGGATTCTTACTTTTTTTTCTGTTTCTTTGATTTCTTTAATTTCTTGTGTAGAGGGTAAGATTAGTTCTTTTATTCCTTTTAGGTCATTATAATTTATCAAATATTTTAACTCACAATAAGTATTGTGATACTCTCGAAGTGATTTGCCACTAATTCCTAATTCTTCTGCTACTGATTCTAAGGTATCTCCTTTTTGTACTACGTGTACAGACCAACTGATGTTCATAAGTTTAAAAATATAAAAACAGAATATAATAACATTTACTTATTTATTTTACTAACAATTTTATAATAATTACACTAAACTATAATATTCTCGTTATTTTATTAAATGCAATTTAATTCTTATTTTTTTATTTACAAATATGTTTTTTATAAATTTATTCAGTCAATATATAACAATTTATGATTTAAAAAATTATATAAAAATAAAAAGTAATCAATGAACTTTTATGACAATAGAGTTTATCTTTTTTACTATTTTAAATGTTTTGTATATTTTATAATAGATTTTTGTGTGACATCAAAGACAGAATTTATAGTGTATCAAAAAAATATTTTTAATATTTTGTTATTTTTAAGTGTCAAAAATATAATTTTATTTTAAAAAATTGTTTTGTAACTTATTTTTTATACTTTTGTAAGAAATTACGCTTTATATTATGATTTTTTTAACAGATATTACAGTTGTAAATTGCTCTCAAATTTTTGTATCTTTGCGCTGTTTCACAGCTTAAAACCCTTTTAATCAGTTTTTTTATTTGTTGTGAATTGCTTTCAAATTTTGATTTTTTCATAATGAGTTAGAATTCCAATAAAAATGAGGAATTAAATACTTTTCATTTTCTTGATCAAATCACCACTAAGAATGGTTTTCTTATAAAACAAATACCGAGAAATAAAATCAACCTCCAATGAGGTTTAGATAGCAAAGCCTAGCCTTTTGCATATAATAATCAAAAGTTAAATACAAATCGTATTCTAAACTTTACGATAGAAGAAAATTCATACATTTCTTTCTTACAGATATGATTTTACTATATTGAGGACAAAAAATGAAATGTCTTTTTAGGTTCAAAAATTTTATCTGTACTATATTTCTATTATGTACTAATCATTTATAATGCACTACAGCGTTTTTTTGTGTGCTTGCTTATGTCTTTGATAAATTATTTTGTACTCTTGATTCTTATTAAAATATGGTATTAAAAATGAAGTTTTTTAAAAGATAAAATGTACTTTTCAGACTGAGGATGAGGACAAACAAGAGGATTGTTTGCCCTTTACTTTTAAATAGATCAAACGAGGTAGGTAGAACGGGGGGTTATTTGATTACTCTTGTAATAGTACCTAATCTATCTAATTTTAGTTTCCAACAGTTTGATTTAATTTGAATACCTTCAATGGAGTTTTCCATTTTATTAGAAGTCGTAAATTCCATTTTATTTACAATAGAAGTAGCAACCTCAGCTTTAATAAAAAAACATTGTTTTCCGGAGGAACTAACCATTTTATAAATTCTATTGGTTTGATTTTTTGTTAAATTCCTGAAATCTACAATATCTGGATTTTCTATTTCATCTAATGTAGGTACGAATACTAGATCTTGTGGTGATAATGCAAAGACTAAAGTATTTTTTTCTTGATTTTTTTCTGGCACTGCGGACATTCCTTTCTTTAATGTTTCTAGAACGTCATTAAAAGGAATTGTTTCGAAATAACGATTATTTTCTTGGTCTTTATAAATGGCAAAAAATAAATTAGTTCCTTTTTCGGCTTCTACATATTTATTTTTTTATTGCCTCTATTTCCTAAAGGAAACTTTACTCCTTCTTCATAAATACGCACCTTATAAATAGGTTTATGATAAAAACCATCGTTATATTTTGCTATCGTTATGTTGAGTTCTTCTATACCTTCTGGAGAAAAAGCTAATTCAGGGCTTTCTTTGTATTTTAAATAATTTTTGAGTATTTTTTGAATTCCTGTATCTGTAATTTTTTCAATAGATTTAAAATCCATACTACTATCTAACACCTTACGCGTAGCTGTTAAGATTTTTCCTTTTGCTGGTGTTTTATACAACAAATGTACTTTTCCTGAAATGGTTTCTTTATGTAATGGTTTTCGTATAGCCCAATTATCTCCTTTAGTTTGCCTTACTTTTACTTTTTTTCCATTTTCGTTATACTTTTCGTAGTAGTTTACGGTTTTATTTATAATCCTTAAATTTTGTTTAAAAGATGGAATAATAAATTCTAAAGTATCTTTGATGTTTTCAGTAAAATCAGCCCAAGGTTTTGTGAAGACCCAAGTATATTTTGTTGAATCATGATCATTGTATTTTTTTCACATAATTGAGCTCTCATATCCAATCGTGATTTTTGAAATATTTCATGATAGTTATGTTTGTCTATTTTAAAATTTTTAAGTTTTTCACCCTGTATATTTTGGTTGTTCATATAATTAATATGATTACGGGTAATACAGGCAATTAGAATAGCATCTAGAGCATGATGACGATGATCTAGCTTTTTTTTATGAAACCCTTTTGCATATTGATCAGGGACTATCGGTATTATTTTTTGTTTTTGTTCACTATACGTTGTAAACAAATTTGTATTTGTAATTTTATTTAATCGTTCAAAACGATAACATAATAAATCGTTCCAAACATCATTAAGCCCCCAATCTGTTTTAAGTACTCTGGTTATTTTTCCAGAAACAGATAAAATGTTTATAGAATTTGTTCCATTGTCTGTTCCATCTTCTTTTCTAACTATTTTAGATAATAATTGCATTACATATTTACTTACGTAACGCGTATCATTCAACTGATTTTCAATCATTTGTATTGGAATTTCTTTTAATAAAAGATTTTCCCTTTTTGCTTTATTTTTCCCATAATATGTAGTAACAAAATCTAAATATTGTTTTGGACTTAATAATCTTATTGTTTTGCCTTCTTCTAAAGTAATTTCGCGTATTTCATGATTATTGATAAATTCATATCCTAATTGATTATTTTTTAATCTATTTATTTCTGTTTCACATATTACTTTATTTGATAGGCTGTCATCATAATATTTGCTTCTAGGTATAATATGTTCTATTTCATATTTTGATGTAAATAGCTTACTCAAGGGAATAAACTGACCCGTATAAGGTGATATGTATTTTTGTTCTAACCAATTTCTATAATACTGTAATTGTTTTTTGGTGGGTTGTGCTATTTGACTAATTTTTATAATCTCTTCTTCTATATCAATTCCTGAGTTTAAAATACCTTCTTCAAATATTTTTAAAATTTCTTGTTGCTTAGGTGAATTAGGTTTTATGTTTTCAATACCTTCTTTAAGCAACTCTTTAAGAAGTGCTTTTATTCTAATATTAGTTGTTTCATTTTTAGAATTGGTACTTGATATTTTTCTACGTTTATCAACTGGATTTTTTAAATCTTTTCCTAATTCTATATGTATTTCGTTAAAAAAGTCTTTCTTACCTTGGCCTTTTTTTAACCATATATCTCTTACTACTCGAAGGGTTTCAGTTACGACTTGCTCTACAATAGGATTTCTTAAAGCATGTTGTTTAAACTTTTTCAAGAAGGTGTCTATATCTTGAGGTGATTTCCATTTTTCAATTTCAGAGCTTTCGTTGTGACTATTATATACTATATATCCTGCTAACCAAAGTGATAAATTTTTGAAATCATTTTCGTTAGAAAAATGATTTGTTTTTTCTCTAACTAAAGTAGAAATCGTATCATTTTCTTCACCTGTAATAATACATTGAATTTTTTGTTTGGTGATTGGGTCAATATCATCATAATTCCAGTATTTTCCTACTCGCATTAATGGCAATAATTTTTTTATTGCTTTTAAAGAATAAATGGCATAATCATTTTTAAAAGCAGGAATTCTTTTGAAGGTATTTACAAAAGATTTCGTATCAAGTTGATTTTTAAGTGCAAACTTTGCTAAAGCCTTTTCATATTGTTTTTTATCTGTTACAGAATAAATAATATGCCAAAGGTTATCAAGTCTTTTTTGTTTAGAAAATCGTCTTGAATACTAGTAATTTTATCTAATTTATTTTTTAATAAAAAATACGTTTCACCACAAGGATAGTTCTTAGATTCATCTTTTTCATGATCATAGATATAATTCCAACGATATTCTTTTACCTTACTCTTAACTTGTTTTGGTTTTAGATCAGGAAACTTTGTCTTTATTAAGTATTCTAATATTCCTTTATGATCTATTTCTTTTTTATTCCATAAGAAATCAAAAAGCTTTTCAATATCTCGTTCGTTAGTAAGAAAAAATCCGTATAATTATCGTTAGTTAATTTTTCGTATATTTTTAGATTCTTTATCCATTGCCATAAACGAAATTCTTGAAATAAAGGATGTGATTTAGCAACTGCTGGTATAAACTCTGTAATTTTTTTATCCTCTTTTTTAAATGTACGACTTTCATAGCTACATTTTCCAATATTGTATTTTGGTGCTTTTAATGGACGTTGATAATATAAAATATCATTAATAAATAGGTACGCTATATCCTTATTTTTTAGTTCATTTTTATATATTTCATTTTTAGGATATAATTCTTCTAAACAAGCTTTATAAAGTTTAGAATTGTTTAACTCTGAATGATATTCTTTTTGTTTATTAATAATTTGTTGAAGTTCTTCTTTATAAATACTTCTATCAATAGTTTTTATAAGAGCTCCTTTTATTTTAAGATCAGGATTGTTAAGCAACGCATCATATATATAGGTTCCAAGAGTTTTTCCTGATTCGTAAATTTCTTTTTCTGTCTTTTTTTTAAGTAGCGTCCAATCTCCTTCACTAGGAGCTCTAAAACTTCTTTTTTCTTTTCCTTCTTTATCTTTCTTTATTGAACCGTCTTGATTTAAATCAGTAGTAACAATAAAATTTTTTGTTTTTCCTTCCCAATTAAATAAAGGAGTTTTACTTTCTCGTCTATATATCCATCCATTTTCTAGATTAATACTATACCATCTTTTGTTAATTCCTTCCTTGGCTTCATCCGCTGTAACTTTTATAATTTTTAAAGAATAAAATTCTACCAGCTTATCAGGCGTATTCTCTTCTTCTTCATCTCTTAACTGATTATACCCTCTTTTTTGATTAAACTGTAGTAATAACCAAGCTAATTCTTCCTTTTCTATTTTTTGGCTTAATGCTTTTTTTCGTAAATAATAAATAGTCCAATCATACGGGATTTTTTGATTATTTAGAAATAACTCTGGATGCTTTTCTTGAAATTCTTTTAACATTTCAAAAAAGAGTTTTGAAAAATAAATTGATTTTGGTTATATACCAACTTGGGTTCTGTATTAGGTAAAAATTTGCCCAAATATTTCTCAAAATCAATACTTTCGGCATAATGCTTCGGTAAAAAATCCAGTACGTTTAAAACCCTATGTAAACGCTCTCTTCTTAATAAAAAACGTTGTATTAATTTTCGTTTACTACGATAATCTGTACGTAAAGCCGTTTGTGTTTCAGTAGCTGCTCCTGAACCAAACTTATCTAAAATATCTTGTGTCATAGGTATAATTCTACTACCAGCTGCTAAAATCTTACCTTTTTGTTTTCACAATCTTCATTTACTAAAGCCCAACCAATAGAATTGGTGCCTATATCTAATCCTAAGTTAAATTTTGTCATTAGTTTAATTATTTATAACAATATTATTATAAAAAATAAACTAAAACTATTTTTTTAATCAAAAAATTGTATATTCGTACAACAAAATTTGAAAGCAATTCACAATAAGGATTATTCCGTTGTGAAAACATTTAGGTCGCCTCTTGCCTATGATCAGGAGGCTTTTTTATTTAAAAAAATCTGCTATTTTCCTATCGTTAGATAACCTAGGCAATTTATTTTGTCCGCCTAATTTGCCAATAGATTTCATGTATTCTTGAAAACCATTCTTTGTAACCCCAGTAATTACAAGGTTTTTTAGCACATGACCTGTTATTAGATCATCATAATACACGTTTTGTTTCCGCATCGCTTTATCTATTTTCAAGGCAAAAGCTTTTAAATCTTGGGGTTCGTTTTCAAATTCAATCAACCATTCATGATAGGGTAAGCCTTCCACGGGGTTTATTTGAGGAGCTACAGTAAATTCATTTACTCGAACAGATGTCCCTTCCATAGCTTCTTGTAAGGCACTTTCTACTTCTTTACCTATGACATGTTCTCCAAAAGCTGAAATATAATGTTTGATACGTCCTGAAACTATTATTCTATAGGGTTTTAAACTTGTAAATTGAATCGTATCACCAATATTATAAGCCCAAAGTCCTGCATTGGTAGAAATAATCAAGACATAATTAATACCTAATTCTACTTCTCCAATGGTATATCTTTTAGGGTTTTCTGTAAAAAACTCATCTGCTTTTATAAACTCGTAAAAAATTCCAGAATTCAATAACAAAAGCATTCCTTTTTCTTTCTGAGAATCTTGATACGCGAAAAAACCTTCGGAAGCTGGAAATAATTCTATAGCATCTACTTTTCGCCCAATTAAATTTTCAAATTTTGCACGGTAGGGTTCGTAATTTACGCCACCGTAAATAAACAAATTGAAGTTTTTAAAAACCTGACCAACTGGCATTTTAGCTTTTTCAGAAAGTTTTTCAAAATACATTTGTACCCAAGATGGAATTCCAGAAATTACCGCCATATCTTCGTGAAACGTTTCTTCGACAATAGCATTGACTTTGGTTTCCCAATCTTCAATACAATTTGTTTCCCATGATGGCATGCGATTTTTTTGAAGATACTTTGGTACAAAATGTGCCACAATTCCTGATAATCGACCCAGTTTAATCCCATTTTTTTCTTCCAGAATTGGGCTCCCTTGCAAAAAAATCATTTTCCCGTTTACAAAATCAGCTTTACCTGTTTCATGTACATAACTTAAAATAGCATTACGAGCTGCTTTTATATGATACGGCATAGATTCTTTTGTTAGCGGAATATATTTTGCTCCTGAGGTTGTACCAGAAGTTTTAGCAAAATAGAGTGGTTTTCCTTTCCAAAGAATATTTTCTTCTCCGTTGACTACGCGATCTACATAGGGACGTAATTCCTCGTAATCTCGTACAGGAACATTTTTAGCAAAATCTTCGAATGATTTTATCTGCTCGAAATGATGATCTTTACCAAACTGGGTATTTTTTGCCTGTTGAAGTAACTGTTCAAAGACTTTTTGTTGGGTTTTAATAGGGTTATTTGCCCAATTTTGTGTTTTATGATGAATGAAGGAGGCAAATAGTTTTGCTCCAATACTTTTAATCGACATTATTTACTATCTTTTTTCGCAGCTTCTTCTACTTGTTTTCGTAATTCTTTTTCTTCTTCAGACACTTTCATGTCATACTCCGAAGGATCTACGTAATCAGAAGCTAAAATAGAATCTTTGTTTACTTTAGCATATTCTAAATCGCCTGTTAACACTTTTTTTACTGACTCGATATAAGCATTATTCTTTTTGATTTCAAAATCCAATGAATCAGATTTTAAACCTAACATTAATGCTTTTTCTTTTAACTCCGTTGATGAATATCCTGGAATATATTCACGTAAAGGTGTAAATGCAATAATATAAGTAGTAATAGAAATTAAAAAAATGGCACCAATAGTAGCTAATAAAAAAACATTTAATATAGTCAATCGAAGTGAAAATTGCTCTTCAAAAGTATCTTCATTTAAGATAATTAAACGTCTTTTTGTTATTATCTTATCTAGAAATTCTTTGCGTTTGAATCTTTTAAGTATCGTCATAAACTCAATTTATACGTACTACAAATATAGGAAAATAGAATGGCTCTTCATTATACGAATAATAATTCGTTAAAAATTACATTTGAGTTTTTTCTTTATTATCTTTGCAGTATAATTTAAATGCAAATTTTGCACAATTTTTAAAAACATGGGAAGATTAGGTCCAACGGAAATTATACTAATAATTGCAGCTTTATTATTGTTATTTGGAGGTAAGAAAATTCCTGAATTAATGAAAGGTTTAGGAAGTGGGTTGAATGAATTCAAAAAAGCTTCTAAAGGCGAAGAAACAACTACTACTAAAAAGAAGAAGAAACTAAAGAGTAACTCTTATTATTTACTTTCTTTTTATGGATAAAATAGACGCAAAAATTCTTAATATTTTACAACAAGATTGTACACTTTCTGTGAAAGATGTTGCGGCTATGGTAGGCCTTTCTTATACCCCCTACTTATGAAAGAATTAAACATCTTCAAGAGTCTGGTGTTATTAAAAAAAGTGCTGTTATCCTTAATCCTTCAAAAGTAGGTATCAAACTTTTTGCGTATTGCAATATCACTCTAAAAAAACAATCTCGAGAGCATTTAAAAAATTTCGAGGATGAAGTTATGAAAATGCCTGAAATACTAGAAGTTACTAGTCTTTCAGGTATTTACGATTATATGTTAAAAATTGCGACTACAGATATTGATGCTTACAATAATTTTGTAGTGAATAAATTAGCCAATATTCCAAACATTGGACAGTATCACAGTAATATTGTGATGAGTATGGTGAAAAATGAAACTTCTTACTATTTAGCTGAGGATTAAATCATTTTCTTTTTCTTTTTAATAAACTCCTCTTTGATTTTATCATTTTGCAAATTACCAATACTTCCTTCGTGGGTATGGTTTAGCGTTTCATAATTATAGATAAACTGATTTTCTTCCACTTGTTTTGAAACTATTTTATAGGCTTCTCTGAACGGAATACCGGATAAAACCAATTCGTTAACGGTTTCAACCGTGAATAGATTCAAATATTTTTCGTCTGATAGAATGTTTTGCTTAATGGTAATATTTTCTAACATTACTTGAAGCATGTCTAAACATTCTTTCAAGGTGATAATCGCTGGGAATAAACATTCTTTGGTTAATTGCATATCCCTGTGATACCCCGAGGGTAAATTGTTAGTCAATAACGTTAGCTCATTAGGCAAAGCTTGAATTCTGTTGCATTTGGCTCTAATCAATTCGAAAATATCTGGATTTTTTTTGTGCGGCATGATACTACTTCCTGTGGTTAATTCTTTAGGAAAACTAATAAATCCGAAATGTTGATTCATGTACAAACACACGTCCATTGAAAATTTCGTGAGTGTAGCTGCTATTCCAGATAAAGCCATAGCAGTTGTTTTTTCCATTTTTCCTCTCGTCATTTGAGCATAGACCACATTATGATTCATCGATTCAAAATTGAGTAGCAAGGTGGTGAATGTTCTATTTAAAGGAAAAGAAGAACCATAACCAGCACCAGATCCTAAAGGATTTTTATTAGCCATAGCATAGGCCGCTAAAATCAGTTCTAAATCATCACTTAAGCTTTCTGCATAAGCGCCAAACCACAAACCAAACGAGGAAGGCATTGCTAATTGAAAATGCGTGTAGCCTGGCAGCAAATCGTTTTTGTGTTTCTCGCTCAAATCAATCAAAGTATTAAAAACAGTTTCGGTCTTTTCGACAATTTGTTTCAATTCTGATTTTAGAAACAACTTAATATCCAACAATGATTGATCGTTTCTGGAACGACCGGCATGGATTTTTTTTCCTACCTCTCCTTTCATTTGAGTTAGTAACAATTCGACTTGGGAATGCACATCTTCTACACCCTCTTCAATTACAAATGACTTATCAAGTACCATTTTCAGAATGGATTGCAACCCCTCGTGGGCTTCCTTTAGTTCTTCAGTAGTTAATAATCCTATTTCATGCAACATAGATGTATGAGCCAAAGAACCTTTGATATCAGCTTCTGCCAAATATAAATCCCAAATAGTATCTTGGCCTATCGTAAATTGTTCCACCATTGCTGAAATGGAAGTTTTTACGTTATCTGATGTATTTTGCCACAACTTCATAGTCTATCGTATTAAATTTTTCTAGCATTTCAATATAGATTGCAATGCCTTTGTTGATTTCTTCCACATAAATATATTCATTGGCTGTATGTGATCTTGCCGAATCGCCTGGTCCCATTTTGAACGTTGGAAAACCACTCATCAATGCCTGATCTGAAGTGGTTGGTGAAGCATAAATAGCTCTTCCTAATGCGATACCACTTTGCACAATTGGATGCTCTATTGGAGCAAATGAAGGATTCAAACGAGTCGAACGCGGAATGACTTCGCAATCCACATGCTGTTTGATAATTTCCAAAGCTTGTTCGTTATTGTATTTATCGGTGGTTCTAATATCCACTGTAAACTGGCATCTTTCTGGAACCACGTTATGTTGTACACCCGCATTGATAATAGTTACCGACATCTTGACTTTGCCCAGCATTTCCGATTCCTCTGGAAATTCGAATGTTCGAAACCATTCGATATCCTTCAACGCTTTATAAATGGCGTTTTCTCCTTCTTCCCTAGCGGCATGTCCTGATTTTCCGTGGGCAATACAATCAATCACAAAAAGTCCTTTTTCTGCGATAGCGATATCCATTTTGGTAGGTTCGCCCACAATACCGAAATACATCTTTCCTAATTCTGGTAAAACGATTTCCACTCCGTTATTTCCCGAAATTTCCTCTTCTGCGGTGGCTGCATAAATCAAATTGAACTGCAAATCCTGTCTGTCATAAAAATGCAAAAAACAGGCCGCTAGAGAAACCAGTGGTCCACCAGCGTCATTACTTCCCAAACCATATAAAATACCGTCTTCAATATCTGGACTAAAAGGATTTCTAGTATATTGTTTGTTTGGTTGTACCGTATCGTGATGTGAATTTAGTAAAATTGTTGGTTTTGAATCGTCAAAATATTTATTCTTTACCCAAACATTATGTAGCAATCGATTAGTAAGAATCCCTTTTTGAACAAAAAAATCATTCAGAATTTCAGCCGTATGATTTTCTTGTTTACTAAACGATTGTGTCGCTATTAACTTTTTTAGCAATTCCAATGCTTCTTTTTGTAATTGTTCCATTCTTTATACTATTAAAGTTCCAATAAACGACTCGCCTTGTTCACTAGCATAATCGGCATGACAGATTTCGACCCTCGTTATTTTAGATTCACTCGCTTTAAAAGCATTTTCCAATTTAGGGAGCATTCCTTTTGAAATAATTTGTGCCTCTTTTAAAGATTGATATTCTTTCTTATCGAGCTTTCTTAACCATGAACCATCGACTTCAGGGTTTGTCAACACCCCTAATTTTTCAAAGCAAAATCTAAGATTCACTTCGTTCGTTTCAGAAAGTGCTATAGCTACTTCGGTTGCAATAGTATCGGCATTGGTATTTAATAAATTACCTTTTCCATCGTGGGTAATTGGACTGATAACGGGTACAATTCTATTGTCTATAAGATTTTGCAAAAAACCGGCATGAATACTTTCCACATCACCTACCCAACCGTAATCAATAGTTGGATGATTTCTTTTTACCGATTGAATACAATTTCCATCTACACCACTTAATCCAATGGCATTGCATGATTTTGACTGTAATTTAGCCACAATGGTTTTATTTACCAATCCGGCATAAACCATCGCAGTAATTTTTAAAGTCTCAGCATCAGTAATCCGTCTACCGTCGATGATTTGTTGTTCAATGTTCAAATTCTTTGCTACACTGGTAACCAATTTTCCGCCACCGTGAATCAAAATTTTTGGTCCATCCAGCTTAGCAAATCTGTTAAGGAAATCATCTAATTTTATTGCATCGTCAATAATATTCCCGCCAATTTTTATTACATGTACCATAGCTTAAAAATTAGATTCCACTATTTTTTTCAATACCGTTTGAGCCGCATATACTCTGTTTTCAGCTTGTTGCAGAATCAACGAGTTTTCGCTGTCCAAAACCTCATCCGATACTTCTACATTTCTTCTCACTGGCAGACAATGCATCACTTTTGCTGAATTGGTTACTTTCAATTTTTCGTTAGTTAACATCCAATTTTCTGTAACAGGTAAAACCTTTCCGTAATCGGTATACGAAGACCAGTTTTTTACATAGACAAAATCGGCATCCTGTAATGCTTTTTCCTGATTGAATTCGATTGTTGCGCCTTTTGTAAACTCCTCGCTCAATTCATATCCTTCCAGGATGTGTAATAGTCAAATCATAACCGCTGGACAAAGTCCATTCGGCAAACGAATTGGCTACCACCTGCGGAATCGGTTTGATGTGTGGTGCCCAAGTCAGCACCACCTTTGGCTTCTCTTTGGTTTTGTATTCCTGAATTGTAATCATATCCGCCAAACTTTGTAACGGATGTCTTGTTGCCGATTCTAAACTCACCACTGGGACTTTAGCATATTGCATAAACTGATGGATAATTTTATCGGCATAATCCTCTTCTTTATTTTCCAGATTGGGGAAACAACGAATGGCTAGAATATCACAATACAAACCCATAACGGCAGCTGCATCTTTAATGTGTTCCACAGTTTTTCCGTTCATCACGGCTCCTTCTTCAAATTCCAGTGCCCAACCATCGTTGTTTACATTAAGAATCATCACTTCCATTCCTAGGTTTTGTGCGGCTTTTTGCGTACTCATTCTAGTTCTCAGGCTCGAATTGAAGAATAACAATCCGATGGTTTTGTTCTTCCCTATTTGAGATATTCTTTCTGTTTTTTTAATTCTATGGCTTCTTTCACTAAAGCCATGGGGTCTTCAATATCGTTTACTGATGTAAAATGTTTCATTTCTCTTTCATTAATCATTTCTAATCAGGACGTTTTACTTCAAAATAATCTTTAAAGCTTGTAACAATTCGTCCAATTCTTTTTTCGTCACTGCCAATGAAGGCAAAATTCTCAGGGTATTTTTATTGCTCGCGGTTCCGGTAAAAATTCCGAATTCGTCCAATAATCGTTTACGTACAGCTGCGCAAGGCTCATACAATTCGATGGCAACCATTAATCCCATGCCTCTGATTTCTTTGATATTTGGAATGTTTTGCAATTGTTCCATGAGATACTCTCCCATTTTTTGGGCATTCTCCATTAGGTTTTCCTTTTCAATCACTTCTAAAACTGCTAATCCAGCAGCGCAAGCCAAATAATTTCCTCCGAAAGTGGTTCCCAGCATTTCTTTTTTTGGCTGAATATGCGGTGCGATTAAAACACCAGCTATAGGAAATCCGTTGCCCATTCCTTTCGCCACAGTAATAATATCGGGCTGTATTCCCGCATGTTGATGAGCAAAAAATTTCCCCGTTCTTCCGTAACCCGACTGCACTTCATCCAAAATCAAAACAATACCTAGTGTTTTACACTTTTGCGCCACATGTTGTAAAAATGCAGGTTCTGGAATCTGAATACCGGCAACGCCTTGAATTCCTTCAATAATGACACAGCACACCTCATCGTTTACGGCTTGGTCAAAAGCATTACTATCATTTAATGGTAAAAAAGTTGTGTTGTTGTTTTCGTTCACCGGTGCTACAATTGCAGGATTATCTGTACTTGCAACAGCCAATGATGTTCTACCATGAAAAGCCTTATTAAAAGCGATTATTTTTTTTCTTCCATTATGAAAAGATGCCAATTTGAAGGCATTTTCATTTGCCTCCGCACCTGAATTGCACAAAAACAACTGATAATGAGTATAGCCCGAAAGTAGGCCTAATTTTGTTGCCAATTGTTTCTGCTGGTCAATCACAATCGAATTGGAATAAAAACCAATTTTCTGCAACTGTTCTGTAAGGCTTGAAACGTAATGAGGATGCGTATGACCAATGGAAATTACGGCATGACCGCCATATAAATCCAAATAGTGTTTTCCGTTTTTGTCCCATAAGTCCGAACCTAGTGCTTTCACAATTTCAATATCTGAAACCGAATACACGTCGAATAGATTCATTTGTGTTGGGTTATTTATAGTTATTGTGTCCATAATTTAAAATGCGCTTGGTTTTAATTTTAACCCTGTTGTTTCGGGTAAACCGAACATCAGATTCATATTTTGCACCGCCTGTCCTGATGCTCCTTTCAATAAATTATCAATTACGCTCACGATCATGACATCCTCTTCGTTTTTTTCCAGATACAGCAGGCATTTGTTGGTATTTACCACTTGTTTCAAATGAATGTTTTTAGGTGAAACAAACACAAAAGATTCCTGCTTGTATTTTTCTTCAAATAACGATTGCAATTGTTCTAAAGACTGATTTGATTTTAACGTGATACAAGCCAAAATACCTCTGGTAAAAGAACCTCTTTGCGGTAAAATATGGAGATTGCCCGTATACACTTCCTGAACTTGCTGTACGCTTTGATTGATTTCTGCTAGATGCTGATGTGCAAAAGCTTTGTATACCGACAAATTATTCTGTCTCCAACTGAAATGCGAAGTTTCGGTCAATGATTGACCGGCACCTGTAGATCCTGTTGTACACGAAGCATACACATCACCACTCAGTAAACCTGCTTCGGCTAAAGGTAGCAACGCTAATTGAATGGCTGTTGCAAAACAACCCGGATTCGCAACATAATTAGCATTTTGAATCGCTGTTTTATTCCATTCTGACAAACCATAAACAAAAGAATGATTAGCCGCAATTCTATGGTCCTGACTTAAATCGATTATCTTAACCGAAGATGAAAATTCAGTCACTATCTTTTTAGCTTCACCATGCGCGACGCATAAAAAAACCACATCGATATCAGAATGATACGTTTCAGAGAATTTCAAATCGGTATCCCCAAACAAATCATCATGCACTTCATAAATGAACTTCCCAGCATTGCTTTTACTATGCACAAACCCAATTTCCACCTGTGGATGATTAATCAGGATTCTGAGTAATTCTCCAGCTGTATAACCAGCTCCACCAATAATTCCGGCTTTAATTATTTGCATCACTCAATTCTTTAGTAACCTGATGGTAAATCGAGGTTTGATTGCCGAATATTTTTGTAAATCCTTTTACATCTTCGCCGCTCCAGCCGTTGTTCATTTCACCGTATGACCCGAATTTTGCCGACATTAAATCAAACGGACTCTCAATCCCGTTCAATTCATATCTATACGGATGCAAGGTAATGTACACCTCGCCACTAACGGTCTTTTGAGTGTGGGTTAAAAAAGCTTCTATATCTCTCATAGTGGGATCCAGCATTTGGCCCTCATGCAACCAGTTGCCGTACCAGCTTGATAATTGTTCTTTCCAGAATAATTGCCATTTGGTCAACGTATGTTTTTCCAGTAAATGATGACCTTTGATAATCAATTCTGGAGCTGCGGCTTCAAAACCCACTCTTCCTTTAATCCCTATAATCGTATCTCCTACGTGAATGTGTCTTCCAATTCCGAAAGGTTGTGCCATTTGCTGTAAATATTCAATGGCAATAGACGGATGTTCAAATGAATGTCCATTTACTGAAATCAGTTCGCCTTCATTAAAACTCAATGTAATATCTACAGATTCAGTAGCCGAAACCGGTGTTGGCCAAGCTTCTTCCGGTAAACTTTGATACGAAGTCAACGTTTCTTTACCTCCTACAGAAGTTCCCCACAATCCTTTATTAATACTGTACACCGCTTTTCCGAAATTGAAGCTTACACCATGTGATTTCAGGAATTCGATTTCCGCTTCTCTGCTCAGTTTTTTATCCCTGATTGGTGTAATGATTTCCACATTAGGCAACAAATGATTAAAAATCATATCAAAACGCACTTGGTCGTTACCAGCTCCTGTACTTCCATGAGCAATCGTGTGAATTCCCAATTGGATGGCATATTCGGCAATACTTTTTGCCTGAACCGCTCTTTCCGCACTGACACTTAAAGGATATGTTCCATTTTTTAATACGTTACCATAAATTAGATACTTAATGCAATCGTCATAATATTCCTTGCGTACATCAATGCATATATACGATGCCACACCACTTTGCAATGCCTTTTCTTCTAAAATTGCAATCTCTTTCTGATCGAACGCTCCAGTATTTATTGTTACGGCATGCACTTCATAATTTTCAATTTTACTCAAATACACCGCACAATAGGTTGTGTCTAAACCACCACTATACGCTAATACTATTTTCTTTTTTTGCATTTTTTTGTTCTTTGATATTAGTGTCATACAGCATGGCTGTACACAAACAATTTTTATAATTTTTACTTTGCAGAATTTCGAAATTCACACAACTCTGGCAACCTTTCCAGAATTTTTCATCGGTAGTTAATTCCGAGTAAGTTACTGGCATATAGCCTAATTCCGAATTGATTCGCATCACAGCTAAACCAGTGGTTAATCCAAAGATTTTAGAATTAGGGTATTTGGTTCGTGATAATTCAAAAATTTTAGATTTGATCATTCGTGCCAATCCGCTCTGACGGAGATTCTGGTGATACAATCAATCCCGAATTCGCCACATATTCTTCATTTTGCCAGGTTTCGATATAACAAAACCCAGCCCATTCCTTATTTTCTGTCAAAGCAATGATCGCTTTTCCTTCTTGAATTTTTTCAATAATGTATTCAGCCGATCGCTTTGCAATACCCGTACCTCTCACTTTCGCTGATGCTTCCATCTCATCGCATATCGTCTGGGCAAAGTGAATATGGTTATTATTTGCAATTTGAATACTAAACATAGATTAATTTTTGCGCAAATATACAAATAAAAAGATATAATATCTATTTATTATATTTAATTAAATTTTTTATCTATTAAAAACAATAAAAATAAATAATTACACTTAATTAATTTATAATGTATGATATTCCATTGATGTTAATATTCTAGAAATAGAGGTTATGCTGTAAAATAGATTTCAATAAAACTATTGGTCTTGTTTTAAAGTTCGAAACATGTTTCCATGTAAAACAAAATGTTATAAAAAGAAGTATTATAAGAAGTTATTTATATTTAAATCACCAAAAGTTATTAAAATATACAATATTGGATTTAAAAAAGCTAGTTTGTTTTTAAAAATAAAATTATTTTTTTAAAATTAATTTTATTTAATTTCTTTTCATTAATTTGAGCAAATTATAAATAAATTATCTTTTTAAATCATAATTTAAATAAAAAACAAATATAATTTTAAACTATTTTTAAAATATATTTAATTTAAACAAATGTTTTTTTGAGCAAATTTTGATTATAATAACATCAAATAACCTGTTTAATGAATTTATAATAAAACTAGGTTAAAGATTTTAAGACAATATTTATAATGATTATTTTTGTACTAAAAAACTAAATATTTACTTGATATGGAAATGAAAATTAGCTTCGAACAAGCACGTTTGGACCATTTAGGTTGGATGCATAAAATGAGAGACCTATTAGACGGTAAGGTGGAATTAGTCGAAAGTGAAATTGTATCACACTTGCAATGCCGTTTGGGAAAATGGTTTGAATCAGAAGGTCGGGATGAGTTTGGAGAATTGGAAGAACTACAAAAGTTTGATGTAAAGCACGTTAAACTTCATAAACTTGCTAAAGAAATTTATATTGAAAACAAACAAGGTAATAAAGCAATTGCGGAAGAATTGTTTGTAGATCTTTCTAATACTTCACAAGAAATTGTAACCCTTTTAAATGAGGCAGAAACAAAATTAAATGTAGGTGTTACAAAAGTAGTGGAAAGAGAGATACCTATTAAGTTACTAGATGATGCTGCTCCTTGGGATAAAAGCAATACGTTAGTAATAAAAATATTACCAAATAACGAGATAGAATATGTAAACGCGTTTTTTACAGAGGTATCAAGCTTTGAAAATAAAGACTTGATGGGTAAAAACTTTAATTCGATTCTTCATCCTGATATTCCAAAAGCTATTGAGAGACTAATACTTGAAAATAATAAAGAAGCTGAAAGAACTACTAAAATTTTAAAATTTGTTACTTATAACGGTAAATTCGTTTGGGCTGTTGCGGATTTTATACCTACTATAGTTGACGATGAAATAATGGATATTACTGTTAAATTATCTGGAGTGAACAATGCTATTTTAGCTAAGTTTATCATTCCTTTATACGAAGAAATTAAAATAATAGAGGCTAAAAAAGGAGAGTCAAGTGGTATTTTATTCTTGAATAATTTCTTAGAAGAACGTAATCGTACGATGGACGAGTATATTCAGAATCTTATTATAACGGGACGAGATTCTATTAAAAGTGCTGAAAAAAGAAGTTGGTTAGGTAAACTTTTTAATTTCAATTTGTAAATCATGCGTTTTTTAGCCCCAAAGATCCTTAACAACAGTAGAAAAGTAAGACTCTACTGGTATTCTACTGCAAACTATTTAGGTTTGTTTCTAAGTATAATAGCTGGTTTTTTTCTATTCCCTAAATCACTTAATATATTGGGTGAAATTAAGTATATAGAGACAATTGGTTATTTTGTTTTTCCTTTTTTTCTTTTTGGATTAGCACAAGGCTTAGTAAAATTTACACCTTATTTCGAGAAGTTTCATGTTCCTAAATTACATGGAACTTCCCTACTAATATCAGTAGGGATTTTTTCTCTATTTTTTACAGGACTTGTTATTTTAAATAAAATTAATCCTTTTAATAAAATTGTTTATTACGAATTTGGTCTTATTTTGGGTTTAATTTTAGCCTTGATAGATTTAACAAAAAGTGTTTCTATCATATATAATAAGGTGAGTTTTTTGATAATTTTAGAGAAGGTTGCTCCTCGTTTATTTTTACCTATTCTTTTTTACTTGAACTACACAAAAGTTATACCTAACAATGAATTGCTTTTACTTTATGTCCTTTGTTATGCGGTATTAACATTTATTATGCACTTTTATGTAACTAAAGATAGTAATACTAACTTTTCTCTTAAATATTATTTTCTATTTGAAAAAGTAAGCATAAAAGAGTTTTTTGAATATTGCTTTTTTAGTTTTTTAGGTTCTTTTGCTTTATTGTTAATAAACAAGATTGACAGTATCATTGTTCCTAGTTATTTGTCAATGAGCGAAAATGGTTTGTATTCTATTTTAACAACATTAACTTCTATTATTTTTATGCACGCTACAGGGATAAATGCTATTTATGGAGTGGCTATTTCAAAATTGTTGTTAAAAAGAAAATCTATTTATTAAGTCGATTGTATAAAAATTCAACCTATCATGCCTCTTTTTATTCTTTAATATTTATAGGTATTATAATAATTGCTTTACCGTATATAAAAATTACACTAGATCCTCATAATCAATTTTTAAATATAGAAACTATTATTTGGATTCTATGTTTAGGAGCTTTTAGTAACGTGGCTACTGGTTTTAACAGTGAAATTATTGCTTATTCTAAATATTTTAAATTTAATTTATTTATAGTAGCTATCTTATTATTGCTAAATTTAGCTATAGTTATTTATTTTTTAAAATTTACGGAGTTAGGTTTATTAGGTGTTGCTATCAGTTCTACTACTTCTATCGTATTATATAATATTTTTAAAACTTATTATGTATATATAAAATATAATATACTTCCTTTCAGTAAGAGCTATTTACAAATCATTTGCTTGAATATAATCTTTTTATAGTAATTTTAAATATTCCTTACCAAGAACAAACTCCCTTCATAACATTTATAATATTATTAGTTTACTTAACTTTAAATATTATTTTTTATAAAATGTTTAAGAATAATCGTTTTAAACACAAGGTTATCAAATAATAAAAAAATCGTTCTTAGGAACGATTTTTTTATTTATGTAAAATTTCTATTATAAATTATACCATTTAAACTTTGACATTTCCTCTTAATACTATTTTTTAAACCTTGAGACTGTCCGAAAAGTTCGCAATCTTGTTATTTCCACCAAATGGAGAAATCACATAATATTAATTATGAGACTCACTCCTTACGTAGGAGTGACAAACTGTATGTTGATTTAGACACTATCCTATAAAAGCAATAAAAATTAGTATTGGTTCTCGATGCGCTTCGCGCTCGAACTAATGATGATTTCAATTATATACTCAACCGTTTGTTAGAGTTGTTTTAAAAATGAAAAAAACAGATCGAGAATTTTACTTTTTAATCTAGTATATTTTAAGTTTAAATGGTATCAAAATAATATTTAATCTAAAAAAATGTATTTTTTTGTTTTTTACTCTTTTTATCCTTATAATAAACTTAATTATTAAACATATTTTTACAAATTAACTTTATTTGACTCGTTTTTGTATAGATGTTTATATTTTAATTTAAGGTGCTTGTTTTTGTAAGCTTATTTATCTAATTTGGATATTTAAATAAAAATTATGAGAAAATATTTATATCTTTTGATGTTTTTTACGCTTATTGGCAATGCGCAAAATCCTGGACAAATTGCGCAAAAATTTGGTTCAATAAACGGATTTGATGGTACTGTAAGTACTATTACTGTACAACCTGATGGAAAAATACTTGTAGCGGGTACTTTTCATAAATATTCTGGACAACTGGTAAAAAAAATAGTACGATTAAATGGCAATGGTACAATAGACCCATCTTTTTCTACGACAATACTTCTTGATGATGACATAACTTGTATTGCTGTACAACCTGATCGAAAAATACTTATAGGAGGACATTTTACCACCTATAACGGAGTAAATCAAAATAAAATTATACGACTAAATAGTAATGGAACTAAAGATAATAGTTTTATAATTGGATCTGGATTTGATGCTAGTGTAACTAAAATCCTCGTACAACCTAATGGAAAAATTATTGTTGGAGGAAATTTTAACACTTATAATGGGACTACTCAAAATAAAATAGCTAGGCTAAATAGTAACGGTTCTAGCGATACTTCATTTGTAACAAATACAGGTTTTGATAATTTAGTAACTGATATGGCTCTTCAAGCTGATGGAAAAATCTTAGTTACTGGTTTATTTTCAACATACAAAGGTCAAACTGTAAATAATTTTATACGTATCAATGCAAATGGTACAAAAGATAACAGTTTTAATAATGGTAGTGGTTTTGATAGTACAATTAACTCTATTGCCATACAAACTAATGGTAAAATTATTATTGGAGGAAATTTTAAGAATTTTAATGGTATTTCTCAAAAATATTTAATTCGATTAAATAATGATGGATCAAAAGACGGAACTTTCGATACAGATGTCGTTTTTGATGGTGCTATAAGATCATTAGCTATCCAAAATGATGGAAAAATTGTAATAGCTGTAATAGGGAAACCGTATGTACATGTTGGTCCTTTAGAAACTAATATAATTCGTTTAAATCCTGATGGAAAAAAAGACCTTAATTTTAGTACAGGAAGCTGTAAAAGAAGCCTTATTTGTCTTTCACTTCTTCCTTGTGGAAAAATCATAGCAGGAGGATATTTCACTATTTATGGTCAAGGATATTCAGCTAATAATATAGTTTCAATAAATACAAATGGAACATTTGATTTAAACTTTAACCCTAATATTGGTTTTGACAAAACTATACTAACCGCAGTAGAACAAAAGGATCGAAAAATAGTTTTAGGTGGTCATTTCACACGTTATAAAAACAATTTATCAAACTATATCATCCGTTTAAATCCTAATGGATCTAAAGATAGATCTTTTAATGTAGGAAATGGGTTTGATAAAAATGTATCAGTAATTGTAGTTCAACCAGATAGGAAATTAATTGTAGCAGGGTCTTTTAGTACTTACAAAGGAGTTACAGAAAATCATATTATCCGTTTAAACCCTGATGGGACTAAGGATGTAACTTTTAATACAGGAACTGGATTTGATGGAAATATTAATGTTATTCTTTTACAACCTGATGGAAAAATATTTTTAGGTGGTGAATTTACAAAATATAATGAAGTTACTGCAAACCGAATTATTAAACTAAATTCTAATGGTAGCATTGATACTTCTTTTAACACAGGTACTGGTTTTGATGGAGATGTATTAACAATGGCTTTAGAACCTAATGGAAATTTAATTGTAGGAGGTGAATTTAGTTCATACAATGATGAAGCTGAAAAAAATATAATTCGATTAAAAGCAGATGGGGTTAAAGATACGTTATTTAATATTGGTACTGGTTTTGATAGTGCTGTAAACAATATTACTTTACAAGCTGATAGTAAAATTTTAGTTAGTGGTTATTTCTCTAATTTCAACAATTCTAGTGCAAATTACTTTGTAAGATTAAATACAAATGGTACTATAGACACAACATTTAACATTGGAACTGGTTTTAACAGTTCACCTTCTGTTATGCTAATGCAAACGGATGGAAAAATTATTGTTGGAGGGTCTTTTACCAGTTTTAACGAAAATCAAGAAAATTATATTATCCGTTTAAACTCTAATGGAACTAAAGATAGTACATTCATTACAGAAAATGGTTTTAATAATTCCGTTTTATCTATTACTCCTATTAGCAATGGAAAAATTTTAGTTTCAGGTAATTTTAATAACTACAAAAATTCTATAAATACCGCTTACTTGGTAAGTTTATATAATAATTCTAGTTCACCTAAAATTTCTGTTGCAAAAGAGGAGGAAAGTAATAACTTTAAACTAAGTAGAACAACTAATATTTCTATTTTTCCAAATCCAACTAGTAATATTTTAAACATTAATTTAGATAATGATTCTTCCATCTCTTCTATCCAAATATTAAATTTAGAAGGTAAGGTTGTACATGAAGATATAAATAAAACTATAAATGTTTCTGAATTACCATCAGGATTGTATATAATTAAAATCAAAACGGATAAAGAAGAAATAATTAAAAAGTTTATTAAGGAATAACTTAAAAAAATCCCAATTTTCAATTTGATTAGTCGATCGTTATTGAAAATTGGGATTTTTGTTTTTTTACAGTGGTTTCAAGAGCCTTAACTCTCTTTTAAAAATTTACAATATCATCGTCAATTGAATTCTTTTCCTAGCTTCATCTACCTCAACGACTTTTAATTGAACGTGCTAAAGATTTTATCTTTTAAAAACTAAATCCAAACAAAGTTCCTCTATCGTCTTTATCATTTAGTTTTAATACAACTTCGTTATCATTAAAATAAGTAATAACATCATTTTCATCAACGGGTAAATCGGATTTAATAACCGATAACATATACTGTATATTGTATTTTTTCGATAAGTTCTGTATAAGTGTTAATAACCTAATCTTTATACCATTATCTTGAGTAGAAAGAACATCATCATGATAAATAAATCTAAAAAAAGATTGATTATTATAACTTGTTAAAATTGCTAAATCGAAAGCTACACAAAGTATTTTCTTATATGTAGTTCCTTCATCTTTAGATGTATTTGTATTTGTTTTATCTAGTATTTTTGGCGCTGGAAAATCAATATTATTATTGTTGTTTAAATGCCAAGAAATATTTGCATTTTCGTCCATTATAAACTTATAATAGTCACGAAATTTTTTTCTTATCTCTGAGTATTTTTCATTCTCTTCGGTATGACTTGATAAATACTTTAATCTATTTATCGTTCCTTCAATTTCTTCTTTTTTGATTCAATTTCTTCTTCTTTAGAAAAAATCAAATCAATATATTTTATTTTTTCATTTACTTCGTTTAGTTCCTCCTCTTTCTTGGCTAATGATTTTTGGTGTGCCTTAAATTTCTTAAAAGTGTCAGTATCTTGTATAATTGATAAAAGTTCTTCTTTTTAGAATTTAATTCTTTTAATTCAAAGTTGATTTTTTCTAATTCTTTTTGTTTACTTGATAATACTTTTTTAATTAATTTATTACGTTCAATAGTGATTTTAGAATTGAAATTCAAAAGTTCTTGGTAGTCGTTTTTAATCTGATTACCAAAATAAATTCCAGTTTCTTCAAAAACTTGCTGAACTTTGGTTATATCGAAAGCAAACTCTTTTTGAATAGATTTTTTTAATTTATCAATCTCATAATTTAAGCTATATGAAATAGAATTATAATCACTGATTGAATTTTCTATTTTATCTATACCATTCTGAATCAGTTTTTTATCTTGCTCATAAAAATTAAAAGCATCAATTTTTTTCTCTATTTCAGCATTGTTTTGTTCTATCGATTGTCTTTCGGCAATTAAAATATCTCTATCTTTTTTATCTATTCGATATTCCCTCTTTAATGTTCCTATAAAACCTTTTAATTCTTCAATCTCGTCATCATTTTCATATTTCTTAAGCAATAACTCACCATCAAATCCCAATAAGTCAAAAATTATTGGTTTCCAATATTTATGTTTTCCATTAGAAAATTTTGATAATTGAAAAACATCTTTATAGTCATCAGGAGGAGTTCTCAAACAATAACTTAATAATTTTCTGTAATCATAGTTTTTATTGAAAAAGAAATCATATTTTAAAAATTCTGATAAAACTTCTCTCGCTTTGTCAATAGATAAATTTTGATATTGGTATTCTGACGGAGGAAGAAATTCTTCATTTCTACTTTCGGACAAACTAAACGATATTTTAGTGTTATTTTCAACACCTCTTTTAATCGTTAAAAGTTTACCATCATTTAATTCAATTTCTAGATAAAAAATATATTCTGTAAACAAGTGTTTACCATTTAAGTCCCACTTTAAAAGAAAATCTTTTTATCAATTTTTTTTAAAAGTAAAAAATCAATTAATTCTGCTACTTTAGTTTTACCAAGACAATGGGAGTTTCTCTTATCCTTGATGTCTGTTTTAACCTCAGCATAAATAACATTTAATCCATTCAAATTGAATAAAATGTTTTTAAAGTTTTCTTTATTACTATATAATTTACTCAGTTTCATCTAAAGCAAATGTATCTGTGATTTCTTGATATTTAATTTTTCCAAGTATGTACAAAAATTAAGTGCATAAGGATAATTCTCTGTTGCTTTTTCTCCTAATTCTTGAATTACTTTATTCTGCAATTTCCCATATTCAATGTTATAATTAGCTTTTAACAATTTTATTATAAAAGCACTAATGTTAATTACTGAAAAATCTGGGTTTGTATGTCTGTTAGGTTTTATCATTTTAATCCTATTTCACAATCCATATACATATGATACAAAAGTGTAAAGATATATCTTTTTCCTCCTTTTATTTCTACATTACCATCTGCAATTTTTTGATAGATAAAAACAAAAATTTCATCAAACATTTCAAAATTATCTCTTTTTAGAGTAATTAATGCACTTAATTCAGATGCTACATCAAAATAATAGTCTCTAAACTCAGCGTTTCTATCATCTTCCAAAAAGGTTTTTATTTTTATTATATCTGGTAATGATTTTTTTAATATTTCATTTTCGAAATAATCTTTAGTTAAATCATTTTTTTTTGTTTTTATCCTCTATTTCAATTCTATCAAAATCATACTTTAGCTCATCAACTTTCAATTTAATATCTTGGGTAATATTTGGTAATTGATTTTTAAATTCTAAAATAATATCTTTTATTTCTTCTTCAGAAAAATCAAAAGGGATATGGTGTTTGTCTAATTCAAATTGTTTTACAATATCTTTAAATTGATTTAAATATCTATTATTTATAGTTTCCTTTCCAAAAATTTCAACATTAATTAGTCCTGTTTCTTTTCTAATTAAGTTTAATAATCTTTCACCTTTAATTGCAGCTTCTTTTCTATTTGTAAAAATTAGATAATTATCAATATCTCCATTTTGTATTAATTTTTTTATACTTGGTATTTCTTTTTTATAATTTTTTCAAATTCCTTATCAGAACAAGAAGCAATAGGATTACTTGTAAATTTTGCTTGAAGGATAAATTTTCCTTTCCAACAATCTGATGTATCTGACGGAAAATTTCGGGCAGTTCCTGTAAATTTCCCGTCTCTTCCTCCATCTTTTCCTTCTGAAAACTCAATTACGCCCATACCTAGTATTTTTTGGCAAATGGTATTAACTAAATCTTCAAATTTTTTATCATCCAACAATTCTAATCTATAATCCATCTATTCATTCTTTAGATTTAAATCTACAAATAATTACAATATCATCGTCAACTGGATTCTTTTCCTTGCTTCATCTACCTCAACGACTTTCACTTGTACGTGTTGGTGGAGTTTGACTACTTCATTCACATCGGCCACATAGCCTTCTTTGAGTTGGGAAATATGTACGAGTCCGCTTTCTTTGATGCCTACATCGACAAAGCAACCAAATGCCGTGATGTTATTCACTATACCGGGAAGTATCATCCCGCTTCGCACATCGGCGATGGTTTTTACATTGGGGTCAAATTCAAAAATTTTGGCGGCTTTGCGTGGATCTAGTCCTGGTTTTACTAATTCTTTTAAAATATCTTTAACTCCTAAAATTCCAACATCAGGCGTAGTGTAATTTTCAGGTTTTATTTTGTCTATTTTTTCTTTGTTTCCAATTAGTTCGGCTACTTTGATTCCTAAATCTTTGGCCATTTTTTCGACCATTTTGTATGATTCTGGGTGTACTGCCGAATTGTCTAATGGGTTTTTTCCGTCTTTAATTCGGATAAAAGCTGCTGCTTGTTGGAACGCTTTATCTCCTAATCGAGGGACTTTCTTCAGTTGGCTTCGTTCTTCAAACGCACCGTTTTCTGAACGGTAATTGACAATGTTTTCGGCCATTTTTTCGCCTATTCCAGATACATAACTCAACAAGGATTTACTCGCTGTGTTGATATTAATCCCCACGGAGTTTACGCAACGTACTACCGTGGTATCTAATTCCTCTTTTAACTTGGTTTGGTCCACATCGTGTTGGTACTGCCCTACACCAATAGATTTCGGGTCAATTTTAACCAATTCGGCTAAAGGATCCGATAAGCGGCGTCCAATAGAAACGGCACCACGAACGGTGACATCATAATTAGGAAATTCGTCTCTTGCAATTTTTGATGCCGAATATACCGAAGCTCCTGCTTCTGACACCACAAATACTTGAACAGGCTTATCAAAGGCAATTTTTTTAATGAAAAATTCGGTTTCACGACTTGCTGTTCCGTTGCCTATTGAAATCGCTTCGATATTATAAGCGTTGACCATCGATTTTATTTTTTTCATCGCCATTGCTGTTTCATTTTGAGGCGCATGCGGAAAAATAGTTTCGTTGTACAATAAATCGCCTTGTTCATCTAGACAAACTACTTTACAACCTGTTCTAAACCCTGGATCGATGGCTAAAATTCGTTTTTCTCCTAATGGTGGTGCTAATAACAACTGACTTAAATTCCCTGCAAAAACATCTATTGCTTTGATATCGGCTTTTTCTTTGGCTTCTTGTAAGGTTTCATTAGAAATGGCTGGTTCTAATAATCTTTTGTACGAGTCCTTGATGGCTAATTCAATATGTGGAGTCGTATCGTTATTTCCTTTAATGATGTTATCTTCAATAAAATTTATGGCTTCTTCTTTTTCTATTTCGACATTCAATTTTACAAAACCTTCGGCTTCAGCGCGAAGCATGGCTAATAATCTATGTGACGGGGCTTTGCTTATGGGTTCTGCCCAATCAAAATACTGATTGTACTTTTGAGCTTCTTCTTCGTCCTTTTTAGCTTTTACTACTTTAGTTGTAATTTCGGCTTTTCGCTGAAACATTCGGCGTAAGTTTTTACGAATAAAAATATTTTCGTTAATCCATTCGGCAATAATATCACGAGCTCCTTGAAGGGCTTCTTCTTCATTGGCCACTTGGTCATTCAAATATTTGCTGGCTAAGAAATCGACATCGTCATTACGCTGGCTCATAATAATTTTAGCCAAAGGTTCTAATCCTTTTTCGCGAGCCGCATCGGCTTTGGTTTTCTTTTTCTTTTTATAAGGTAGGTATAAATCTTCTATTTCCTGAAGATCGAAACTGGCTTCTATTTTATTTTTTAATTCGGGGGTTAACGCATTTTGTTCTGCAATCGAATTTAAAACACTTTCTTTACGTTTTACAATTTCGTCGTATTGTTTGTTTAGTTTTGCGATTTGTTCAATAACCACCTCATCCAAATTACCAGTGGTATCTTTTCGGTAACGAGCTATGAAAGGAATCGTACAATCTTGTAAAAGTAATTCAAGTGTATTTTGGATATTTTTTGGAGTCGTTTGAACTCCTTTTAGTATAAAGTCAATGTTTGTCATTTTGTAAAAATAAGAGTGCTAAAATACCATATAAATTAAAAAATTTAAAATTTAAAATTCGGGCTTTGTTTTTTTATTTAAAAATTTATTTTTGCATAATTAAATAAACTATTCATGAAAAAAATTTTTTAGGGCTACTAGCCTTACAGGTACTTTTTGGTTGTTCAAAAAACGAAGAAGTCATTGAGGAAACTCCAGTATCAGTAACTGGTTTATTGGATGCACCTTATTCTTCCTTAACTTCAGAACAAAAAAATTGAAATTAGAAACAGAAGCAAAAGCAACTGTTTCAGAGTTTGAAAAAACAAAAACATCTTCAACTATTGAAGCCATTCAAAATCTAGATAAATTATTGGAAATTGATAGAATTGATATCTTAAGTGGTGGTAATAATAATGGTATAAGTGATGTCTTTAATGTGTCTGATGTTTTTGGTATATACACTTGGAATAATACTGTTAAAAGATGGGAAAAAACAGTTTCAACAAATAACTTAACTTTTAGGTATCCTTCTAAAATTTCAGGAACTACTAATGACGCTGAAATAGTTTTAAACGCAACGCCTTCTCCTATTAAAGTTAATATAATTGATACTCCAAAACGTTATCAATGGGTGTATGATCCGAATATAGGAAATATGGTTCCAGTTCTAATATCTAATGAAGTACTAGATAAAATTCATTTACCTTTAACTGTTGATGCTACAATTAAAATAAAAGGTGTTGATTCTGGAAATATTAGTGTTGTAAATACATACAATAACAACAATCATATTCCTACAACATCTAATTTAAAATTAACATTAAACGATGGTTATGCTTTAGAAATCAAAAATAATAGAAATAGTTCTCCATCAATTGCTAGTGCTTTATTAACAAATAATGGTAAATCTATTTTAGGTTATAATTTTGATTCAAATGGTAACATTGATCAGTTTTTAGATAATCATAATTCTTCATCAACAGATTATGGTAAGGCAAATACTTTGATAACTATTCTAGATGATTTTGCTATTTTAGGATCAAGTGATATTGAGACTACTACGACAGAACTTGAAAAAGCTGAAAGCAGTATTCCTAAACCTAATTATTTTTCATCTGATTATTATATAAAATCTAATGAAAAAAGTAAAAAGATAAGCGATTTAAAAGCTGAACTTTATAATAAACATAGCAAATTAGTTTTAGTTTCTAAAAAGGATAAAAATAAAATTGCTAGTATTGTAGCAAAATCTGAACTCGTATCTTCCAGGTAATACGCCTTTTGTTTGGAGAAATGGAACATGGGAATATAGTATGGGAACAGTTTATCAAAAAGTTGAGCGATATGATGTCAAATATTATCTAAAATTTGATGATAATTCAGTAGTTGCAATGAATGTGTATTTTTCTACTGGATTTGATACTTTAAAAAATCAAATAGAAGATTTTATAACTTTTTTAAAAAATAAATAAAAAAGCTGTCTTTGACAGCTTTTTTATACTATTTTATTTTTATTATCTTTACATCAGCACCATAACCAGCCCAAATTCCTAAGCCTCCTTTTATATTAGATTTTAGATTAAAAGTGGCTGGAAACAATGGATTTTGACCATTTAAAACATCATTTTGCCAGCTGTTCCAAAATTCGTAACTCTTTTTTTCTAATGTTCTTAATTTTACTTCTATAATTTTACCTGGAAGGAAAATAGGTTTCGGTATTTTCTACTGGATAAAATTGAATCCCTTTTAATAAATTTAATTTTACTTTTTTGTAATAAACGTTTCGTCGTCAATTGTTCCGTATAAAGTAGGGATAAATAATGAATCTTTTCCAACTATTCTAGTTCCTATTTGATAGTAATTTTTGTTATCAGGATCTATAAACTCTATTCCTATTTTTCTTTTAAAATCATCTATTTTTTCAATGCTTAGTTCTTTTATAGGTACAGATTCAGGAATACTTGTTTCAGCTCTTAATTCTTGTCCGTCAAACTCTATCGTTAAGGTATAAGTAAATCCTTTTTTACCTATTATATTTTCTCCTGTATAAATAAAAGGAGGAATATACCCATTTACCATTTTTAGATGTAATATTTCAGTATTTATCCCATCTGAAACAGTCACTTTGGCTGCCCTTAAAAAATATTTATCAATATTATTTTGGTTAAAATTAGTATTAGTGGGTATGCTTTTTGATAAAATTACATTTGCCACACCATTTTCTTCAATCCAACCTTCAACAATCAATTTAGGTTTTGAAACTTTAGTATCGTTTAGATTGTCTTGACAAGAATAAAAACAAAACACCAATACAGTAATTTTTAAACTAAAATTTAAAATACCAATTAATCGAAGGTAAAATTTTGTAAAATACTTTATCATTTTTTGTAATGGATAATTGTTCTTCATTTTTTTCAAAATTGACTGATTGATATACTGGATTTTCAATATTAAATAAGTTATAAACACTTAAAGTAATTTTGCTTTCCTTTCTTTTATTTTTCATAATCCAAAAATTAAAAGAAAAATCTGTTCTGTTATAAAAAGGAAGCTGTGCTTTATTATATTCGTTATACTCTTTTACAGGAACATTATTTACAAAATATATCTGATCTGCAGAAGTAAAACGGTTCCCAGAACTTAGTATTTGTGTAAAACCTATCACAAATTTTGGAGTGAAACTATAAGTTATAATTGTTGTAAAATTATGTCTTCTATCGTATTTGGCGTAAAAATTACTACCTTCATCAATCCTTGGAAAGCTTCTTAATGATTTACTCCAAGTATAACTCATCCAACCTTTAAATTTTCCATTTTCTTTCTTCAATAAAAACTCAAAACCATAAGCTTTACCATTTCCTATGAAAATATCTTTTTCTATAGAAGAGGCTTCATTAAATTGAGAAAGAGCAAATGGATAAATTAATAAATCTTTCATTTCATTGTAAAATAAATCAAAATTCGTAACAATATTTTTATTGAAATGATGGTTTATACCAAAAGAAATTTCTTTTGACTTTTGAAAAGGGATATTATTTGCTGATGCAACCCAAAAATCTGTTGGAATTCAATACTAGAAGTGGTAACTAAACTTAAATGTTGACTTTTTTGAGCCAAAGTAATATAATAATTTGTGTTTCTTTTTTCATTAAAATAAATACCTAACTTAGGCTCAAAGGAATACTTATTTGAACTAGAGTGATTAAAGTAATTGAAACGAATTCCCGATTTAAGATTGATATTATCTGTTATAAAAAAATTAAAATCTTGATAGATTGAAAATAAATTAGAATTAATATTCTCATATTTTGTTTTAGGTGTAAAACCAAAATTAGCCAAAATTAAATTATAAGGTGAAATTGTATAATTATTATAACTTAATCCTATTTCGGATTTAATTTTATAAATATTGTAAATAATATTACTCTTTAAACTAAAATCAGTAATAGAAGTATTTACTTTTATAGATAAATCATGTTGAAGTATATTCATTGAAGATAGACTCTTAGAAAAATATGCGTTTGCAGTAAATTTAAATTTTTCATTTTTAGAATGTTGGAACTGAGTAGCAGCAATATAATTTTTCCAAGTTAGATTAATATCAGCAAATAACTCTTCACTGTTATATTTTAATTTATCTTTACTTGTCATAAAATCAAAAATGAGCTTGGATTTATTACTCATTTTATGTAGATAAGAAAAATTAATATCTTCGAAACTGTAATTTACTTCATTTTTAACATTAATTAATTTAAGAAAATCATCTAGATAAGTTTTTCTATAAGATAAAGAAAACACAGTTTTTTTATAAGGTATTTTAATATTAAACTGAGAAGCTAACAAACCTAAATTAACCTGAAAACTTGCCTTATCAATACTCATAATATTACTCTTAGTATTAATGTAAGCCCCTAGTATATTACCATTAACAGAACTTAAATTTGATTTATCATACATTAATTCACCTATATGAAAAGCATTATAATAAGGAAATATTCCAAACAAATGAGCTGATCCATACACTGGTACATCATTATATTTAAAAATAGAATGCCCAGCATCTCCTCCTCTAACATACAAATATCCGTTAATATCACCTGAATTTTGAACACCAGGAGTTAATTGCAAAATTTTTGAAACATCAATACTACCAGTTAAAGAAGGCAAATCGCTCAATTGAGATACATTTAATTTTAAAAAATTCTTATCATTTTTAAAAAATGTTTTCCTTTTATCCTCTGTAATAATAATTTCATCAATTTTCTTATTCTCCTTTAAAATAATATTTAAATCAGTATCCTCAGTAATTTTAAAATCAGATTCGTAATTTATATAACCTTCAGCTTCAATTTTAATATTTATTTTATCATCTGTTATTTTGAAATTAAAATTACCCAAACTATCAGTTACAATAGTTTTATCAAAACCTTTAATAGTAAATGTAACCAATGCAATAACTCCCTTTTTATTTATATTTTTTACATTTCCATTTATTTTAAAAGTATTTTGAGTCCAAACAAACGTATTCAAAAATAATATACAGTATAAAAAGATAGGCTTCAATGATTATAGTATTTAAAAATTTAACTAACAAATATAAGTATTATGACTACTTTTGGATTCTTTAAAATTCTGATTTAATGAAAATGTTTCTTACTTACCTTTTAATTGTAAATATCCTTTCGTTAATACTCTTCGGAATTGACAAATTATTAGCTATAAAAAACAAAAGACGCATATCTGAAAAAGATTTATTAAGTATCTCATTAATAGGAGGTGCTATAGGTAGTTTATTAGGAATGTTTATATTTAAACACAAAACTTCAAAAATAAGTTTCATTTGGCGATTCACAATTATATTTATTGCCAACGTAATAGGAATTTATTTTTTACTGAAATAATAGCCTTTCTTAATTTTTCATTCAAAAAAGGCTATTAATTTATAATATAAAATCTAAGTAATTTTTCTTACTTACAATTTCAAAAGTAGCATCAGGATATGCTTTAGCAAAAGCCGTTGGAATTTTTGTTTTCTTATTTTCATTCCATTTAAACTCATATCCAGCTAAATTATCTGCACTTTCTTCAAGCCAATCTAATTCTTGCTGATCATAAGTACGCCAAAAATAATTTTGTTTATATAACTTATGATAAATTTGTTTTTTTAAACGCTCAGAAACCAGATAATTTTCCCATAAATCACCTATATCCATACGATTTTGTAATGTATTAAAATTTCCAATAATAGCATTACGAATACCATTATCAAAAAAATACCAACGACTACTTTTAGTAATTTCTTTTCTTAAATTACGTGAAAAACCATCTACTCTAAAAACAATAAATACTTTAGTCAATAAATCTAAATAACGCTCTACTGTATTCTTAGATAATTGTAATTGCTTACCTAATTCTTGTAAAGAAACCTCTTTCCCTATTTGAAAAGCAATAAGCCTTAATAAATCATAAATTTTATTAGAGTTTTTAATACCATCAAAAACCAATATATCTTTTAATAAATATGAATTTATAATTTCACGTAAATACTTTTGTTTGTCATACCATGATTCATAGTGCGTTAACTCTGGATAGCCTCCATAAATTAATCGCATCTCAAGATTTTCAACTGTTTCTTTATAATTTTCATATTCCGAAAATTCTATCTGAGACAATGGGTATAGATACAAAGTATTTTTTCTTCCAACCAAAGGTTCACCCAATTTATTATTTAAGTCAAACATAGATGATCCTGTTGCAATCACCTTTATTCCATCAATCGTATCAACAATAAATTTTAATATCAATCCTATTTCCTCTATCGCTTGTGCTTCATCAATTACTAATAAATTAATATTTCGTAATAATCTTTTATAGTTTTCAAACGTTCTTTCTTCTAAAAGTCTTGCATCATTTTTATCTTCACCATTAAGTTGTAACACCTTTTCATCTGTAACTTCTACATATTTTTTTATAAGTTGGGTTTTACCTACACGTCTTGCACCCAACAAAATCAGTACTTTATTAGGATGTAAATAATTATTAAAATCATCAAATACGGCTCTTTTAATGTAATTCATAAGGCTATATTTATTAAAATTTATAAATACAAATTTAATAAAAATATTAATTCCGTCAGTAAACTGACGGAATTAATATAAATTAAGTCAATAAACTGACGGAATTAACATAATTTATTAAAATTTTCCTCTATAATTTCGCTTTAAAAATAGCAAGGCTGATTCTATTACCTCTCCCATAGAGTTGGCTTTTTTAAACTGCATATCATGAGTAAATAGATATATTTCCTTTTCAACCGTTCTAGTTTTTCAATAGTAGATAACTGCATAGATTTCATTGCCTGCAACAAATCATTCAATCTTTCTTCAGAACCTACCATTCTTTTTACCATAATTGAACGTTCTTCATTTTGATATTGCTCAATAGAATTAACTTCTAATTTTTCACTTACCAATTTACTAAATTGAAAATTTTCTTTAAACAAATGAGGTTTATATAATTTAAAATCTCCTTCATAACATTGTTGGTCAAAGTCAATAGCTCGAATTTTAAAAACCAAATGATCATAATCATAAATAGGAATTACTACAAAATTATATGAACGCATATCACCCAAGAGTCCTATCATACAGCGTTCATTAAATTTTACAAATTCTTTAGCAATTTGAGCTTTTTCTGATTCAGAACAATTTGATAAATGTTGCTTTATAAAAATATCACCTGAATTCCCACAATATGTTCTTCTATAAGTGTATCTTTAAATACTAAATAATTAATTCGATTAGGAGAAATTATATCTTCTAATTCTAGTCCAAAAATACGTGAAGCATCTGCTTTTTTTACATAAAAATGGGTGTAATTATCATTTAGTATATTTCTAACTTTTATCCTAAATGGTTTAGAATTACCAAAAGTACAAAAGTCTATATGGTCTACATTTAAGAATTGTATTTTACTTTCATCTCCATCTGAATGTAGTAATGTATAAATCTTTTTAAGACTAAAATCTATTTCATTCTTTTCATATTCATTATAATAAACCCTAATCCATAAAGTATCTTTTCCTTTAGTATCATAAACCACTACAGAACCTTGAAATCGCAATAAATCTTCATAAAACACACTCGTTTTGGTTAACCTTTTGTATTTTTCTAAATAATCATACAATAAATTGTTAATTGGATAATATTTTTTTTTAAATAAAGGTTTATCGGAAGACATATAAAAAATAAATACATTAATGGGAATAAATATACTGAAATTTTATTTTATAAACTCTTTATCTAGTTATTGTATCTTCTTCTTTTTCAAATATTAGAATGGAATTGAATAATACATATCAAAGAGTAATGTATTATGATTTTATTGAAAAAATAATCGTTTATTGTTCATAGTTTAAAATTATACAAGAACACTTTAATATCTTATTTTTTCAATACATCAGAACGAAAAAAAGTTAAAATAATAACCTCATCATATTTTAAAGTTTTTAAAATAACTGTGCATTTCATATAGCTATTTTAATACATTTGTAATACTTACTTTAAAAAAATAAAAAAGAGAACCTAAAAATACTTTTTTATAATAAACAGATAATTAAACTAAACACTCTTAGGTTTATTAAACTGTCAAAAAAGAGAAATAAGTATCAAAATAGAACCTCTTTTATAATCAAATAAACAAAAATGGGAATATTAAATTTTTTAAAAAACGAATTTATTGACATTATTGATTGGGTAGACGAATCAAATGAGCTTATTATTTGGAAATTTCCACGCCACGATAACGAAATAAAAATGAATGCTAAACTTACCGTACGTGAATCACAAGAAGCTATATTTTTAAACGAAGGAACTATTGCCGATGTTTATAAACCAGGTATGTATACCTTAAGTACACAAAACATGCCTATCTTAACTTCTTTAAAAGGATGGAAATATGGTTTTGATAGTCCCTTTAAAGCTGATGTCTATTTTATAAATACACGACAGTTTATCAATCAAAAATGGGGAACAAAAAATGCCCTAATTATTGAAGATGATAAATTTGGTTTTATTGAGTTACGAGCCTTTGGTACATTTGCTTACAAAATAATAGATGGAGCGAAATTCTTAAAAGAAGTAGCTGGTACAGGTACACATTTTAATACTGAAGAAATAAATGGACAGTTAAGAAGTTTAATGGTTTCTAAATTTACAACTTCTATTGGAACAGGTCATTTTACCATAGAAAAAATAGCAGGAAATATTGAAGAACTTTCAAATGAGGTACACATAAAATTAAATCAAGATTTTAATAATTATGGTTTAGAGATTACAAAATTTTTGATCGAAAACATATCAATGCCTGATAAAATTAAAGATGAAATTTTTGAATATTCTAGGTTAAACAAAATAGATATGCAAAAACTAACTCAATTTAAAGCAGCTCAAAGCATTGAAACAGCTGCTGCAAATACCAACCTACCTGGATTAGGTGTAGGAATGGGTGTAGGATTAGGAATGGGTAATGTCATCTCAAATGCTATGTTTACTAGTTCACAAAACTCAGCTCCTCCTCCTATTCCTATACAATCCTCTTATTTTGTAGCCATTAATGGGCAACAAGCTGGTCCTTTTGATATAGAAGCTCTTAAAAACTTAGTCCATACAAATCAATTAACAAGAGAAACCCTTGTTTGGACAAATACTATGTCTAATTGGGAAAAGGCTGAAACTGTAAGAGCACTTGCTAATTTATTTACTAATATCCCTCCACAATTGCCTACACTCTAAATGAAAACAATTAAAAATAAACTAAAAAAATTAAATCTTTCTATACTACTTCTCTATTTTTACGGCAATAAATACATACGCTAGACTTGGCGGCGGTGGCGGATCTAGATCTAGATCTAGTAGTCGATCTCATTCAAGTAGTCGATCTGGCGGAAGTCATTTTGATGATAGTCATTTTGATGATAGTCATTTTGATAATAGTCATTTTGATAATAGTAGTGATAATGATGGAATAGTAAGTTTTAAATTTATTATTCTCATTATCATAATAATAATTTTATATCAATGGTATAAAAAGGAACAAACAAAAAAGAATTATTTAGATAACACACAAAATTTTACAGATAATTTATCTTTTCCTGGAAGGCTTAACAGCACTCAAAGTACAAACCGCTTTTTTAGAAATGCAAAAAGCATGGCAACATCAAAATTTATCACACGTTAGAAAATGGATGTCTGACGGTTTGTATCAAAAATTATCGGTACAAATTAAGATGATGCAAAAACTAGCACAACATAATATAATAAGTAACCTTAGCATACAAGAAATAGCGGTAAAAATTTTTATACCTATAATGATTTTCAAATAGTTGATATTAAAATTACTTTTAAATTAGATGATTTATTTTACTCAGATAAATACGAAACCATACGAGAAGTGTATCAAGATGATTATGCTATAGAGTATTATACTTTCCTTAAAAAAGGAAACACGGTTCAAGACAATTCAAACTTATACAACAATTCAAATTGTCCTAATTGTGGTGCCGAAATAACAACACCATTAGGTGAAGTTTCCCGTTGCTCAAACTGTAATACTTTAACAAATAATCCTACTTACGACTGGATTTTGTGCGAAATAACCCAAGAAGAAAACTATCGTAAAGAAAGTCCTTTAAATTATGATCCTATTTTAAAAGAAAAATGTACAAACGATACTAATTTTAACATCCAGTCAGTTGAAGACATAGCTTCTAATATTTCTATGCAAATACTAGATGTATTAACAGGAGGAAATTTAATAAAATTAGAACGTTTTACTCATAAAGAAGTGAGAGATAAAATTTTATCATATAAACAGGATATTTTTAATAATGTGGTTTTTGAAAGGTTGTATATTAAAGAACTAAGTACTCAATTTTATAAAACAACTAACGATAACAAATTAGAAGTACATTTATATGCAGAAGTATGCGGAAAAAGAGTACGTATTGAAAACGATAAATTAATAGCAATTGATAATGATTTAGTTAATTTTTCAATAACACTATCCTTAATAAAGGAAATAACACAACAAGGAGCAACTAACAAAGAAACCGTTTTTAGTTATGAATGTGCAAATTGCGGTGCTCCTTACGATGATACCACAAACGATACTTGTAATTACTGTGAATCTATTGTAGTAGATGAATCTAAAAATTGGGTTTTAAACAGTTTCAATCTAAAATTTTAATCACTTTTTAAAAATATTTGAAATCTAAAACATTACATAGCCTATTATTATTTTTATCAATACTACAAATGCTTCGCTTTTGGTCCGTTTTTTATCTAACGCATACTTTGAATTGAACCCAGATTATGCGTTATTTTTTTGATAAAATCAAAAAGATAAAAATACACGCAATTTTTTTCTACAGCTATAGTTTTCACTACAAGATATTTTTATAAGTAATAAATTTAATTCTCTTTACTCTAATCTATCAGCTAATTTGAGTTAAATATAATCCATTAAAAATCACAAATTTCACTTACCTTGTTATAAGTTAAATTACTATTTATTATTGAAAAATTACTTAATATCTTTGCAAAAAATTAAAATGGATACCCTACAGATTTTTAGTTATACAGGCGTTTTTGTATTTGCAGTAACAGGTGTTTTAAAAGCAAGAACTAAACGTTTTGATATTTTTGGTGCATCTGTATTGGCATTCTGTATGGCGTATGGAGGCGGTACTCTACGAGATTTATTAATAGGTATACGTCCAGTAAATTGGGTAAATGATAATGTAGCTATTATAATAGTACTAACCTCAACTATTATAGCTTTCTTTTTTAAATTAAACTCAAGCTTAATAAAAAAATTAATATTTTGGATTGACGCTTTTGGTATTGGGCTTTTTACAGTAGTAGGCATACAAGTAGCATTAAGAAATGCTATTCCTAATGGTTATGCACTAATTATGGGAATGATTACAGCTACGTTTGGTGGTTTATTAAGTGATGTGCTTTGCAACAAAGTACCCGCCTTATTAAAACCAGGACAATTATATGCCACGGCTTGCATAATAGGAGGTGGTTTGTATTTGATAATGGTAAATTACAAAATGCAATCCGATACCAGTATGATTTTAAGTGTGTTTATCACCGCCGCGATTCGAATTTATGCGATTCGAAGAAAATTACAATTACCCATTATATAAAAAGGATGCTCAACAAGCATCCTCTTATTTTAATCTTGAACTATAAATTCTTTTGGGTCGGCTTTTTAAAATTCAGATTGGATTTTGGTGTAATTTTCAAACTTTTTTAATTTCAAAATTTCCAGGACTTTTATATGATTTAGCTTGAGAATTAAAACCTAGTCGTTCAATCTCTTTTTCAATATCATTCACATTTGGTGTAGGTATTGATGCAGAATTAACTTGAAATTCATATCCTTTTGACATATTTCCATAATTCCCTTTTGCTTTTAATTTATATAGAGCCATAATTATGTATTTTGTAGTTATTAATTCTTATTTCAAAAACTTACGCACTTCACTAGCTACTTCTTTCAATAGCAAATCAGAAATTCCAATGCTTAATTGGTGTGTGTTTATTACAATTTTTGTTTCACTTGTATGAACCCAAAATGGTTGAGTGTTGTTATTTGTATTGGCATATCTTTTTTCTGAAAATTTTACGTCAAAAATTTTCTCTATTTCATTATAACCATCAGAAATCTCAAAATATCCAACTCCAGAAATAATTACAACAGAAAAATCTTTAAAAAAATCTGATGACAAAATATTTGTCTTTCTAAACGGTATAGATTCTGTTTTTGCATCTTTCGTTTTTCTACTTGGAGTCGAATTTACTTCTGTTAAAAATGAGTACTCGTGAAAATTAATTGATTTATTATCTATGTCATTAAAAATGAAATTAATTAATTTTTGATAATTCATCCAAGTTTTACTGGTTCCAAAATTTTCTCCATTATTTATCGTGAGTATTTGTCCTTTATAAGGATATAAAGGTGAATAATTTTGGAAATCTCTTTCTTTTATTTTATCAGAATTAAAATCTCTAAGGTTATTCCAATCTTTAAAGTTTTCTAAAATTTCTTTATTATATTGTTCCTCATCTATCTCTCTAATTATAGATGCCTCTTTGCCAATTATTAAAATTTTTGAAAACGGATTTCCTGTCCCTATATATTTAAACTCCTCACAAACATCTTGTTTGTTTTTTAAATCAGATAATATTTTTTTAAATAATTCTTCCCTATTTTTCATTTTTAAATAATTAGTTTGTTTATTAAAGCAAATCTAAATTTAAAAATTTGATGGTGAAACTTGAAAGAAAAGAATTTTTATCTAATCCTGAACTATAAATTCTTTTGGGTCGGATTTTTTATATTCCGGTTGAATGTTAATATGATTGATACCAAATTTTTCAAATAAAAGTACTTCAATTTGAAGTAACAAGTCATTAAATTCACTCATTTTAATATCTTCTGCACAGTCTAAATGTGCTTCTAAATGCAATTCTTCTTCATTCAAATGCCATACATGAATGTGGTGCAACTTCCCTACTCCTGAATTCGATGTACTTCACGAACGATGGCTTTGATATCAATCTCTTCAGGTGTAAATAACATCAACATTTTAGTAGAAGATTTTAATAAATCGATACCAACAAAAATTAAATAAATTGATATTAATAAAGTCAGTACACTATCTACCCAAAACCAACCATAAAACTTCATTAATAATCCACCTACTAAAACCGCAACTGATGCCATCATATCTGTTAACAAATGCAAATAAGCTGATTTCATGTTTAAGTTGTGTTCGGCATCTTTTTGTAAAAGCAAAACAGATAACCCATTAGCAACTATACCTAACAAGGCTAACCAAATGACTAAATTAGACTGAATAGGTTCGGGATGAAAAAATCGCTTCACGGCTTCTACTCCTAATATGATAGCAACAATTAACAAGGTCATGGCATTGACAAAAGCCGAAATTAACTCCGCACGTTTGTAACCAAAAGTTTGGTCAATCGAAGCTTTCCTTCTGGATAATTTATGCGCCACTAGACTAAAAACCAAAGAAAGCACATCCGAGAAATTGTGTAAAGCATCAGAAATCAATGCTAAACTTCCAGATAACATCCCTCCTATAGCTTGCGCCAGAGTTATTAACAGGTTTAACAATATCGAAAAAACAAGGTTCTTTCCTTCTACTTCGTGCTTATGGATATGGACATGATTATGGGACATCTAGAAATATTTAGATAATTGGACTATTTAGACACTCTTTATTCATAGAATATTTAAATAAATTAGACTTCTTGTCTAAAATTGCCTAAGAAGTCTAATTATCTAAAAATCTATTTACAAGCTATTTTCTTCACACGATTTGCGTGTCTACCACCTTCAAAAGGAGTATCTAAAAATGTTTCCACCATTGCTACAGCCTGAGGAATTGAAGTATAACGCGCTGGAATACTAATAATGTTTGCATCATTATGCTGACGAGCAAGTTCCGCAATTTCAACCGTCCAACATAAAGCACAACGAATATCTTGGTGTTTGTTAGCTGTCATCGCAATTCCGTTTCCACTTCCGCAAATCACAATACCAAAATCGGCTTTTTTGCTTTCTACATCATAAGCCACAGGGTGACCAAAATCAGGATAATCTACGCTATCAAAAGCATCGGTACCATGATTGATAACCGTATGACCGTTGTTTTCTAAGTATTGTACAATAGCATTTTTATAATCAGGACCAGCATGGTCGTTTCCTATTGAAATAATCATAAGTGTGTTGTTTGTATTTATAGTACAAAAATACATATTAATATGTATCAAGAGAACGCATCGAAATAAAATGAAATCTTTTTATTACTATATAGAATGACTATTCCTTAAAATGATGTTGATTAAATTATAATTACTTAATTTTCAATACATTATACAGTTATTAACAAAACAGTTAATAACTTAAAACCTTATTTTTCAAGGATTTATAAACTTAAAAAAACAAGAATTTTTAGGTTGTTAACAAACCAAAAAATAGCCTTGATTTTCAAGGGATTGCAGTCTAATAAAAATTGTTAATAAGTAATAAGAGAAAAATAAAACTTTTTTTGACTTCTAAAGATTTTTTTCATAATCCAAAATCAGTTTTAATTATGCAAGAAAAGTTTCGGTGACTTTTTGGAAAATTATTCAATAGATATTCACAGTTATTAACAACTATTAACAACCTAAGTTTTCAAAAAAAGAAACTAAAATATATATGTTAACAACTGTTAATAAACTAATATAATTAACTATAAAACAACTCTTTAACCTTTCAAAAACTTGTTAATATCATTGTATAACTCCGTAAAACTCAATAAACAAAACAAAATTTAAAAAGTTTTAAGTCTTATTAACACACTATCATAACCATCAAATTTTATTTTTTTAAAAAATCTTCTTTTCTATTTTTTTAGTTATTGTTAAAAACTCTTGATTTTAGAAAAAAATTAAAACTGTTAAACTTTATATTTTTTTTAAATCTGATGACTAGTTACTGATAACTGAATACTATTTTGTAATTTTCAGCGATATTTAAAAAATGAAGATGAGTAAAAAGCCTAGAAGATTTAGTAAAGGGGTGAAAGACTTTTCGGGAAAAATTTTGAAACTGCTTTCTAAAGAGCCTAATAAGCCTTTTAATTACAAGCAGATAGCGTCCCGATTAGATGTAGATGATACCAAAAGTAGAAATGAAATTATAAAGGATTTAAAAATCCTAGCCTCTAAAAAACAGATTTTAGAAATTGAACCTGGAAAATATATCGTAAAAGCGCAGAGTCAGGATTACTACGAAGGCATTATTGATATGACTTCTCGTAAAACTGCGTATTTGCTATGCGAAGATTTTGAGGAAGATGTGTTTATTCCTTTCGCTAATTTGAATCATGCCTTGCATGGCGATAAGGTAAAAGTGTATGTGTACAACCGTCGTAAAGGCAAACGTCCCGAAGCTGGAAGTGATTGAAGTTTTGGAACGTGAACGTATGGAATTTGTGGGAGTGATTGATGTGCAAAAGAATTTTGCTTTTGTAACTACTGCTAACCCAAAGATGTACACGGATATTTTTATTCCCAAAGAAAAAATGGGTGAAGCTAAAGATGGTGATGTTGTTTTAGTTAAAATTGAAGATTGGCCTAAAAAAGCAGATTCCCCTTTTGGAAGTGTTGAAAAAGTTTTGGGTCGTCCTGGAGAACATGATACAGAAATTCATGCCATTCTTGCTGAGTATGGTTTGCCTTATGATTTCCCTGTGGAAGTTGAAGCTTATGCTAAAAAGTTAGATACGTCTATTCAAGCTGAAGAAATTGCCAAGCGTCGTGATATGCGTAATGTATTGACATTCACGATAGACCCTAAAGATGCAAAAGATTTTGATGATGCTCTTTCTTTCCAAATTTTAGACAATGGAAACTATGAAATTGGGGTTCATATTGCTGATGTTTCGCACTATGTTCAGGAAGGGACTATCTTAGATGATGAAGCTTTCAAGCGTGCTACTTCGGTATATTTAGTGGATCGCGTGGTGCCTATGTTGCCAGAAGTCTTGAGTAATTTTGCCTGTTCGTTACGTCCGCATGAAGAAAAATATACGTTCTCTGCCGTTTTTGAAATCAATGCAAAAGCGCAAGTGGTGAACCAGTGGTTTGGTCGTACCGTAATTTATTCTGACCAACGTTTTGCTTATGAAGAAGCGCAACATATCATTGAAACCAAAGGAAATAGCATTCCTGCTGAAATTTCATTGACCGAAGAAACCTACATTGTTCCTGATGCTATCGTTGAAGCGACTTTGAAATTGGATGAATTGGCTAAAATTTTAAGAAGAAACCGTATGAACAACGGTGCTATTTCTTTTGATAAAGTAGAAGTGAAATTCAAATTAGATGAAAACGATGAACCTGTAGGGGTTTATTTTAAAATCGCTAAAGATGCTAACCATTTGATTGAAGAGTTCATGTTGTTAGCCAATAGAAAAGTTGCTGAATTCATTGGTAAACAAAAGAAAACTTTTGTGTATCGTATTCACGATGAACCAGATGAAAATAAGTTAATGAACTTACAAGGCGTAATTTCTAAGTTTGGGTATTCGTTGAATTTCAAATCAAAAGATACCATTTCTAAATCGTTGAATACTTTGTTAGAAAATGTAGTAGGAAAAAAAGAGCAAAACATGGTGGATACTTTAGCCATCCGAACTATGAGTAAAGCTAAGTATTCTACTGAAAATATTGGTCATTACGGATTAGCGTTCGATTATTATTCACATTTTACTTCGCCTATTCGTCGTTATCCAGATGTTATGGTTCACCGTTTGCTACAACAATATTTAGATGGAGCTAAAAGTGCTGATGAAGAAGCTTATGAAGAAAAATGTGTGCATTCATCAAATATGGAAAATAGTGCTTCCAATGCCGAACGTGATTCTATCAAGTATATGCAGGTGAAATACATGCAAGACCACAAAGACCAAGAGTTTTTAGGTGTGATTTCTGGCGTAACAGAATGGGGAATTTATGTAGAAATTGTTGAAAACAAATGTGAAGGAATGATTCGCATTCGTGAAATAAAAGAAGACTATTATACGTTTGATGAAAAACAATATGCTTTAGTAGGTCAAGTGACTAAAGATTTGTTGCAGTTAGGAGATGAAGTTTGGGTAAAAGTGAAAAACGCTGACTTAGTGAAAAAACAATTGGATTATCATTTTATTAGAAGAAATTAAGTGAGTATTCAGTGTTCAGTAGCAGTTTTGAATTGAAGAATGAAGTTAATTTTCAAATAGTACAAAATTTTAAATGTTAATGAATTTTATAAAAAGAATATTTCTGTTTTTAACATATTAGCATTGCTATTTTTTCTGTTTATAATTTTTATAAATCCAGAAGCAAAAGTAGGTGGATGTGGTAAAGGAATTATTTTTTTAGGAAAAATAATTTTTGGTTTTCTTGCCTTTGGGTTGATTGCTTTTGACTTAGTCTTAAAAGCAATCATTAAATCAAGAAGCAAATTAAATGTTATTGAATTAATCATTTTTCTTTTGTCTACATTGTTGATTTTTATATAATTATGAAAAAACATATAATAGCCTTTTCGTTATTTGCTGTAAGTGTGATGAGTGCACAAACCAGTAAATCTTTAGGAACCATTTCTAAAGTAACGGGTTTTGACCAAATAGAAATTCATTTGGTTCCTTCTACTGAAAACAAAATTGAATTAAAAGGAACCAATTCTGGAAGCAGTTGAATTAGTTACTAAAGAAGGAGAATTGAAAGTGCGTATGCCTTTTGGTAAAATGTTAAAAGGCGATGCCATTACCGCTACGGTGTATTTCAAAGCTTTAGAAGCGGTTGAAGCCAATGAAGGAAGTTTGGTAACTAGTGATGCTACTTTAAAATCAGCTATGTTTGATATTATTGCTAAAGAAGGTGGTAAAGTTGACATAGCTATCGAGGCCTCTAAAATCAATGTCAAAACCAGTAGCGGCGGTGTAGTTACTTTAGGCGGAAAAACACAAACTATAGATGCAGTTTCTACGGCGGGTGGCATTTTAGCAGCTAAAAATTGTGTAACACAACAAGCTACGGTTACCGTAAATGCAGGTGGACAAATTGATATTTCAGCCTATGATGTGGTGGATGCTAAAGCAAGAGCTGGAGGAAATATTACTATTTATGGTAAACCTAAGCAAGTAAATGAAAAAACCATTTTTGGTGGAAATATTACGATACGAAGAGATAAAAACCAATAAAAACTATATTGATTAATAGATCTTTTGAAATAAAATTTTCTTAAAATTACTAAAAATTAGATTTTTCAAGAATATAGAATTAAATTGCCAATTAATTCTAGCAGTTAATTTATGTTACAATATATTTTAAGCAACGGAATTCCTTTAGGTATTTTCCTGAGCTTTATGATTGGTCCTGTTTTTTTTGTTTTATTAGAAACTAGTATAACAAAAGGATTTAGGGCCGCTTTGTTTTTTGATTTAGGAGTTGTTCTTGGAGATATCTTCTTTATAGGTCTGGCTTATTTAGGAAGTTATCGTTTGATTCAAAGTTTAAAAGATGATCCTGCGTTATTTATTTTTGGAGGAATTGTCATGTTAGCTTATGGTATTATTTCTTATGCCAAATTATACAAAGCCAGTAAAAATATAGAAGAAGATGAGGAAGTTGTAGATTTAATAAAGAAAAACTATATAAGTCTATTCATAAAAGGTTTTTTATTAAACTTTATTAACATTGGAGTTCTAGGATTTTGGTTATTAATCATCATTACTTTTGGTCCTCGTTTAGAAATGGATAGCTCAAATGTTTTTTGGTTTTTTACAACTGTTATACTTTCTTATTTAACTACAGATGTCTGTAAAATATTAGCTGCAAAACAATTGCGTTCTAAACTAACTCCATCTAATATTATTAAAATCAAAAAAGTCAGTTCTATACTATTAATAATTTTTGGAGCCATACTGTTAGCCCAAGGTTGGTTTCCTTCTGATAAGCAATTTGTAAAAGATACAATTGAGAAAATAGAAAAAGAGTAATGGAAACATTACTCTTTTTTGTATAATTAAAATTCAAAATACTTATTTTATTTTTGGTAATTTCATGCCCAATAAAACCCCTAATCTAAAAATAAACAAATATGAAAAAATTATTACTTCTAATTCTTTTACCTGTTGTTATTTACAGTCAAAATGATTCTATTACTACTTCTAAACCCAATCTTTCTTTAATAGGATTAAATAAATTAAATATTGTATACAAAGGGATTCCCAATCCAATTTCTATTCAAGTAAAAGAATCAAAACCTTTTAAAATTAAAGGAGAGGCACTTTTTCAGTCTTCTGATGGTAACTATACCCTTCAACCTAAAAATGGCAAGGAAACGAAAGTATTTGTGGAAATTAACACCTCTGATAGTACAAAAGTAATTGAAGAACATACCTTGAGAGTAAAAGATTTGCCTTTGGCCGCTTTGTTAGTTAATCAAAAAGGATGTATTAATAGTGATTGTGTCTTAGAAATTCCTACCAAAGAATTATTAAATGCAGAAATTACATTCAAATTAATTGATTTTTTATTAGACTATAGTATTACGGTTACAGGATTTCGTCTGCATTTGACTAATATGGCAGGTGAATTCCTAGATAGTTTTGAAATCAAAGGAAATAAAATTCCAGCAGATGTGTATGAAGCTATATTAAATAAAGATAAAGCTACATTAATTCAAATTCATAAAATTACTTTTTTATCAGATTTAAATTTAGCTATTTCCAAAACTCCCGTTATAAAAATTAAAAAAGTCTAATTTTTTTAAGAGTATAATACACTATTTTTTAGATAGTTATATTATTTTTAAAATATTTTTATAAATAAGATGCTAAAAGTAGTTTGTAAATATAAAAAACTGTCTTATATTTGCACTCGCAATACGGAAGTAGAGCGAGATATACTGGAGAAATGGCAGAGTGGTCGAATGCGGCAGTCTTGAAAACTGTTGACTGTAACAGGTCCGGGGTTCGAATCCCTCTTTCTCCGCAAGCCAAAAGGAAAAAAGGTCTGAGTAATCAGGCCTTTTTTATTTTATATAAATTTCTAAATTACGGATGAAGGATCAAGTCAAATTTTTCTTTTTATCCTATATTAAAAAAATAAGTTGAAATGTGAAGATATAAAAAAACCTCCCAATTTCTTGGAAGGTTTTTGAGGCATCGCCCGGATTCGAACCGGGGTAGACGGTTTTGCAGACCGGTGCCTAGCCGCTCGGCCACGACGCCATTGCGGATGCAAATATAATCAAAAGTTTATATTTTAAAAGCTTTCTGATTAAAAGTTTATCTTTTTTTTGTTATTAAAATACTAACTTCTTGAACATCACCGCCTATTGGTGGATTAATTTTTGCTACTTCTACGGTTATTTTTTCCACTAATTGTAGTTCATTTAGTGTTCTGTCAATAATTCTTTGGGCTACATGCTCTAATAATTCCGAACGAATAGCCATTTCCTCTACCACAATTTTGTTTAAATGTACATAATCTACGGTATCTGCAAGTTTATCAGTTTGTGCAGATTGAGTTAAATCAGCTTCGATTTCTAAATCTACTCTATAATGACTCCCTATTTTACTCTCTTCTACTAAACACCCGTGATTCGAAAAGGTTCGTATATTTTTTAATCGTATTATTCCCATTTTGTTCAAAAGTTTAGGATTTTATAAGTTTATAATGTTAGGTTGGTCTTCTAAACCTTCTAAAGAATTTAACTTATAAACTCTTTTTTCTATCTTTGTCAAAAGTATAAAAATTACCATGTCGAATACTGAAAAATCTTTGAATTTTATAGAGCAAATCATTGAAGAAGACTTAAAAAATGGTTTGTCACAAGATAAATTGCGTTTCCGTTTTCCACCAGAACCTAATGGTTATTTGCATGTTGGACATGCTAGTGCTATTTGTTTGAATTTTGGTTTGGGATTAGATTATAACGCGCCCGTTAACCTTCGTTTTGATGATACTAATCCTTCTAAAGAAGAACAAGAATATGTTGATGCGATAAAGCGTGATGTAGAATGGCTTGGTTTTCAATGGGATAAAGAATGTTATGCTTCAGATTATTTTCAAGAATTATATGACTGGGCTGTTGTTTTAATCAAAAATGGCAAGGCTTATGTTGATAATTTGTCATCTGAAGAAATGGCAAAGCAAAAAGGTACGCCTACGCAACCTGGAGTAAATAGCCCGAATCGTGACCGATCTGTAGAAGAAAATTTAGATTTATTCACTCGTATGAAAAACGGTGAATTTCCTAATGGTTCTTATGTGTTACGTGCCAAAATTGATATGGCATCTCCTAATATGTTGATGCGTGATCCGTTGATGTATCGCATAATGCACGAGCATCATCATCGTACGGCTAATCAATGGTGTATTTACCCTATGTATGATTGGGCTCATGGCGAAAGTGATTATATGGAGCAGATTTCGCATTCGTTCTGTACACTTGAATTCTTGCCTCACCGTGAATTATATGATTGGTTCTTAAATAACATTTATGATAGTTCAAAAACACGTCCAAAACAACGTGAATTTGCTCGTAGAAATTTATCACATACGGTAGTTTCAAAGCGTAAATTGTTACAATTAGTACAAGAAGGACATGTAACTGCTTGGGATGATCCTCGAATGAGTACCATTTCTGGGATGCGTCGTCGTGGTTATACACCAGCTTCGATACGTAATTTTGCTAAAACAATTGGTATTGCTAAACGTACGAATTTGATTGATGTTTCATTATTAGAGTTCTGTGTACGTGAAGATTTAAATAAGACTGCGCCACGTGTTATGGCGGTTTTAGATCCTGTAAAATTGGTAATAACTAACTATCCTGAAGGGCAAGAAGAATGGTTAGAAGCTGAAAATAATCCAGAAGAAGAAGTATTGACTTTTAGAAAAGTACCTTTTTCTAAAGTATTATATATTGAAAGAGAGGACTTTAAAGAAGAGGCAGATAAAAAGTTTTTCCGTTTGAAATTAGATGGAGAAGTACGTTTAAAAAATGCGTATATCATTAAAGCGGAGTCTGTTATTAAAGATGAGGCAGGTAATATTATAGAAATTCATGCGACGTATGATGCAGATTCGCGTTCAGGTAGTGGTACAGAAGCTTCTAAACGTAAGGTAAAAGGAACTATTCATTGGGTATCAGCTAATCATGCAATTGAAGCTGAAGTTCGTGTCTATGACCGTTTATTTACGCATGAAAATCCAGATGGTAACAAAGAAGTTGATTTTAAAGAGTTTATTAATCCAAATTCTTTAGCCGTTATTAAAGGATATTTAGAACCTAGTTTAGCTAGTGCAAAGGAATTAGAACATTTTCAGTTTCAACGTTTAGGTTACTTCTGTGTAGATAAGGAATCTACTGAAAATCAGCTTGTTTTCAATAAAACAGTTGGATTAAAAGACACTTGGGCAAAGGTTGAAAGTAAAGAAGAATAGTTAAATAAATATTTATTTTTTAAAGAGCTTAATGATTAAATTGAGCTCTTTTTTTATTACTTTTAATATCATTAATTTAATATGTTAATCTATGAAAAAAATTACTTCTGGCATTTTTTGCTTTTTTATGTATGTACAATCACAAGCAAATATTATTGTTCGTGATATAGCTGATTTTACATTTACACCTGATGTATCTCTTGATATTGATTTTAATAATGATGCGATTCCAGAGTTTAGCTTTCAAGAAATGGGAGGTTCTGTAGGAAGTTTATTTAACCCTGCAGATGTTAATTTTATTGTTACAGGCACTTTAGCTAGTGGTCATGGTTGGGATATTATTAAATCTTTAGCACTTGGTTCAACTATTTCAAATTCAAGTAGTTTTGATGCACAAGGTGATGCTTATATTAATCCTAATTGGGCTAATCCAAATGAAAAATTTCCCATAGGAGATTCTTATATTGGATGTTTTTTCAAAATTTCTGGGGTTAAATATTATGGTTGGTTATTAGTTAATAGTACGGCTAATGGAGTTATTACTCTTAAAAGTTATGCTTATAATAATGTACCAGGTCAGAGTATTAACGTAGGTGAAACTTTAGGTACTGAAAATTTTAAATCTATTTCAGTTAGTCATTATCCTAATCCTGCTCAAACCAATGTTTTTGTAGATACTACAGAAAAAATTAAAAAAGTTATTTCTTATGATATTAATGGAAGAACTTTAGAATTGCCTTATTCTTTTTCTTCGATTGATATTAGTAAGTTAGAGGAAGGACATTATTTTTTAGATGTGTTTTTTGAAAACGATAAAAGAAGTATTATGAAAATTATTAAGAATTAATACTTTTAATAGTTTTTTGTTATTATAGGTTTTTTTTATTGTTTTTAAAAATTAATAGATTTTATTTTATTATTTTGGCTTTTATATTTTTAATTTAAGCAATAAAAAAAAATAGATAAGGTGATTTTATTACTATTAGTATAATAGTCTCTTAAAAAGCTTTAAAATAAAAAAGTGGTCATTTGACCACTTTTTTATTTTTTAAACATTTTCTTCAGAGTTATAATCTCCAAAATTTTCTTCTAGAAACTTTTTAGCTTGCTCTTGTTTCTTTTTGGTACCTAATTTCATAGCTTCTCCTACTTGATTGCTTGCTGAAAAACTTGCTACCATATTATTTAACATATCGGTTGAAGCTTGTGGTGAGTTAGGTAATAAAATTAAGTTAGAGTTGGTATCACTACCAATTGCTTGTAAAGTATCATAATGTTGAGTTACCACAATAAGTGCGGAGGCTTCTTGTGAATTAATCCCTACTTTATTTAATACATCTACGCTTTCTACTAAGCCACGTGCAATTTCACGACGTTGATCTGCAATACCTTGTCCTTGTAAGCGTTTGCTTTCTGCTTCCGCTTTAGCTTTAGCCACAATTCTAATACGTTGTGCTTCTGCTTCATATTCAGCAGCTGTTTTTTCGCGATCAGCAGCATTAATACGGTTCATAGCATTTTTTACTTGTATATCTGGATCAATATCAGTAACTAAAGTATTTATAATATCATATCCATAAGTAGTCATTGCTTCATTTAATTCGCGTTTTACAGCTACGGCAATATCATCTTTACGTACAAAAACATCATCTAAAATAAGTTTAGGTACCTCTGCTCGAACTACATCAAATACATAAGAGGTAATTTGATCGTGAGGATATTCTAATTTATAAAAAGCATCGTATACTTTTTCTTGAATTACTTTGAACTGTACTGAAACTTTCATTTTAACAAATACGTTATCTTTTGTTTTAGTTTCAATAACCACATCTAGTTGTTGTATTCTTAAATTTACGCGTCCAGCTATACGATCAATAATTGGAATTTTAATTTGCAAACCAGATTGTCTAATGCTATTAAATTTACCAAAACGTTCCACCACTACAGCGGTTTGTTGTTTTACAGTGAAGAAGGATGATATTAATAAAATAAATCCAAAGAAGATAAAAAGAATAAATAATGAGTTCATAATAAAAAAATTAGTTTGTTAAATATTTATTTATATGTGTAAGCGAACTTTTTTACATACATTATTTTGATTTATAAAAGTATAACCCCCAGCATTTGCTGAGGGTTATACTTTTATATACTTGTTATAGCTCTTTTTAAACGTTTAATAGTTTCTTCTTTTCCAAGAATCTCTACAATATCAAATAAATGGGGTCCCATCATTTTTCCTACTAAACTTAATCGGAAGGGTTGCATTACTTTACCCATCCCAATTTCATTAGCTGTCAACCATTCTTTTACTAATGTTTCGATAGTTGCACTTGTAAAATCTGAAATTCCTTCTAAAACAATAATCAATTGGTTTAATAATTCAGGAGTTTCTTCTTTCCAATTTTTTAAACCTTTTTCATCATAAGATGTAGGGGCTACAAAGAAATAATCAGTTAAATCCCATAAATCAGTTACAAAATTTGCACGTTCTTTGTTTAAGGAAACAATTCTTTCTAAATCTAAGGAAGTTGTAATCCCTCTTTTTTCCAATTCCTTAGCAAAACTATTAGTTAGTGAGTTATCACTTTTCCCTAATAAATACTGATGATTGAACCATTTGTTTTTTTCAGGGTCAAATTTAGCTCCCGATTTATTTACACGTGCTAAATCAAATTTGTTTATTAATTCTTCTAAAGAAAAGATTTCTTGTTCTGTACCATCATTCCAACCTAATAACGCAAGGAAATTTACTACAGCTTCTGGGAAGAAACCATTTTCACGATACCCCATAGAAGTATTTTCTTCTGTTTTCCATTCTAATGGGAATACGGGGAATCCCATTTTATCACCATCACGTTTTGATAATTTGCCATTGCCTACCGGTTTTAATATTAATGGTAAGTGTGCAAATTCAGGTGCTTCCCAACCAAAGGCTTTGTATAATAGCACGTGTAATGGTAATGATGGTAACCATTCTTCACCACGAATAACATGTGAAGTTGCCATTAAATGATCATCAACAATATTAGCTAAGTGATAAGTAGGCATACCATCACTTTTAAATAATACTTTATCATCTAATAGATTAGTATCAAATTTTATATCCCCACGGATAATATCTTTTAATTCTAATATTTGATTAACAGGAGTTTTAAAACGTACTACATAAGCATCACCATTAGCTATGCGTTTTTCTATTTCTTCTTTTGATAAGGTTAAGGAGTTATCTAAAGCTTCTCGAACGGTATGATTATATATAAAAGTTTGACCATTAGTTTCTGCGGATTTTCTTAGTTCATCCAGTTTTTCAGCTGTATCAAAAGCATAATAAGCCCATCCTTTTTCAATTAATTCGTCAGCATATTGTTTATATATTGGCTTACGTTCACTTTGGCGATAAGGACCAAACTTTTCATTTTTCCCTACCGTTTCATCGGGAGCTATTCCTAACCATTCTAGAGCTTCAAAAATATAAGCTTCTGCTCCAGGAACAAAACGAGTTTGATCTGTATCTTCTATTCGTAGATAGAATGTCCCGTTATGTTTTTTAGCGAATAAATAATTAAATAAGGCTGTTCTTACACCGCCTATATGTAAAGGTCCTGTTGGACTGGGTGCAAAACGCACTCTAACTGGCTTTGACATTTTTTTATTGTTTTTGTTATTTATTACACAAAGCATCATTTTGAGTCTAGTTAAGAGGCAATGTGTTTTACAAAGATACATCATACTCTTTACATATTTGTTTGATTTTGAGTATTGCTATTGTATTTGATAATTTACTAACTTTATAGGTTATAATTAAAGTATTTAATTTTGGAATCAAAACAACTCATATTTGCTAAGTTAGAAAGTTTTATTAAGAAATATTATACCAATGAATTGCTTCGTGGTAGCTTATTTTTTATAGGATTAGGTTTGCTCTATTTTTTAATTACCAACTTTATAGAATATTTTCTTTGGTTACAACCTATTGGAAGAAGTATTTTATTTGGATTGTTTATTCTAGTAGAATTCTTCTTATTAATTCGTTTTATAATCATTCCCTTATTTAAATTATTTAAGCTTAAACAAGGATTGAGTTATGAACAAGCTTCTTTTATAATAGGCAAACATTTTAATGAAGTAAATGATAAATTAGTTAATTTCTTACAGTTAGTAAAAGATGCTAATCAATCCGAATTATTATTAGCTTCTATAGATCAAAAAGCAAAAAGTTTACAACCTATACCTTTTACAAAGGCAATAGATTTTAAAAAGAATAAAAAATACATCCCTTTAGCATTAATTCCTTTTCTGATTATTTTATTTTTTATGATTTCAGGGAAAGAAGAATATTTGGCTCAAGGTATGAATCGTGTTGTTAATTATAATAAACACTTCTCCCCCTCCTGCTCCATTTGAATTATTTATTAAAGATTCATTGGTAACACAACAAAATAAAGATTTTACTTTAACTGTTTTTTCGAAAGGTAAAGTAAATCCAGACAAAGCAATTATTGTTATAGGAAATGAGCAATATTTTATGGAAAATACTGCCCCAGGTATTTTTAAATACACATTCGAAAACCCCTTAGCTGATATAAAATTTTACATTCAATCAAATGAAGTAATTAGTAAAAACTACTATTTAAAAGTAAATTCTATTCCTGCTATTACCCATTTTCAAATGGTATTAAATTTCCCAAGTTATTTAGGTAAAAAATCTGAATTAATTAGAGGTACTGGCAATGCTATTATTCCTGGAAGGAACTACTATAACTTGGACTATTAAGGCTCAATATACCGAATTAGTTCAAATGAATATAAATAAGTCCTTGGATCATTTTAATAGGCAGAATAATAGTTTTATCTTAGTTAAAAAAATCAATCAAAATTCAGATTATCAAATAGTTACTTCAAATAAATCAGTTAAAAACTTCGAAAAATTAACTTATTCTTTAAATGTTATTAAAGATCAATATCCAACTATTAAAATTGATAACACACCTGATAGTTTACATATTTCTAAACCTTACGTAGTAGGTCAAATTGCAGATGATTACGGATTTCATCGTTTAAGTATTGTTTATTATCCTAAAGGAAAAGTAAATGAAGCAAAACGTGGAACCTTATCATTTAAACAAGGGATATATGATAAATTTGTTTTTAGTTTTCCTAGTTCCCTTCCTATTAAAGCAGGAGTTCAGTATGAATATTATTTTGAAATTTCAGATAATGATGCTTTAAATGGTTTTAAGATTTCTAAGTCTTCTGTTTTTTCTCATCGTGAATCAACAGAACAAGAGAAGCAAGAAGAATTTTTGCAACAACAAAATGATCATATTAATAGTCTTTCAAAATCTTTAAAACTACAAGATAAACAACAATCAGAATTAGAAAAGCTACAACAAGTAGGGAAAGAAAAAAAAGAATTAGACTATAAAGAACAACAGAAAGTAAATGATTTTATCAAACGTCAAAAACAACAAGAAGAAATATTAAAAAATTACGCTGAAAAAATAAAAGAAAATTTAGATCAGTTTAAGCCAACTTCTAAAGATCCTAAAAAGAAGAATTAGAAAAACGCTTAGATAATGTTCAACAAGATTTAGATAAAAATAAAAAATTATTAGATGAATTAAAAGAATTAAACGAAAAATTACAGCATGAAGAACTATTCGATAAAATAGAAAAATTTCAGCAAAAATCTAAGAATCAAACTAAAAGTTTAGAACAGTTAGTTGAACTAACGAAACGCTATTATATTGAACAAAAGGCAAAAGAATTAGTAGATAAACTAGAAAGATTAGCTGATAAACAAGAAGAGTTATCCAACAGTAAAGATAATAATGAAAAGCAACAAGAAGAGTTAAATAATTCTTTTGATCGTTTGCAAAAGGAATTAAGTGATTTAGATAAAAAAAATAAAGAATTAAAAAAACCACTTTCAATACCTTCTGATAATGAAAAACAAAAAAGCATTGATGCTGATATGAAGAATGCAAGTAACGAATTAAAAGCTAAAAATAATTCTAAGGCTGCTGCTAAACAAAAAAGTGCATCGCGTAAAATGCGTCAGATGGTACAATCAATTGAAAAGGAGATGCAAGGTGGTGATAAAGAACAAATGAGTGAGGATATAAAAATGCTTAGACAAATTGTAGATAACCTACTTGAATTTTCTTTTTCAGAAGAAAAGTTAATGAATAATTTTAAAAGTATTAATGGTTCATCTTCTTCATTTTCTAAGCAGATTAAAACACAACAAGATTTAAAAAATCAATTTAAGCATGTAGATGATAGTCTATTTACCATGTCATTACGTAACCCTAAAATTGGAGAAAAAGTAACCAAAGAAATAGGTACTATTTATTATAATTTAGATAAATCAATAGAATACTTTACAGAAAATCAAATATCGCGTGGAGTATCTAGCCAACAATACACTTTTACTAGTGCTAATAATTTAGCTAATTTATTAGCTGATGTTTTAGATAATATGCAAATGTCTATGTCAGGATCAGGGCAAGGCACTCCTAGTCCTGGAAAAGGAAAAGGCTCGGGTATGCAATTACCAGATATTATTATGAAACAAGAAGAGTTAATGAAAAAAATGGGAAAAGGTAAATCACAAAAACCTAGCTCTTCTGGATCCTCTGGTAATGGTGAAGGTGAAGGGAAAGAAGCAGGAGGTAACAAGTCAGGTACTCAAGGAAATTCAAATTCTAAAGAAGGAAATTCAAAACAAAATAATTCAGGTGAAAATGGTGAAGGGAATGCAGAAAATATTATAGGTATTTTAAAAGAGCAGCAACAATTACGAGATGCTTTAGAAAAAGAATTAAACAAACAAGGTTTAGGAGTACAAGGACAGAATGCTATAGATCAAATGAAACAGCTAGAAAAACAATTAATAACTAAAGGATTCAATCAACAGTTAGTACAAAAAGCATTGCAATTAAAATACGAACTATTAAAATTACAGGAAGCAGCACAAGAACAAAACCAAGATAATAAAAGAGAAGGGATTACTAATAAAAGAGAATTTCAAAACACCTCTTCTCCCCTACCACAAAAGTTACAAGAATATTTAAATAGTATAGAAATATTAAATAGACAAAGCTTACCTTTGCGCTCGCAATTTAATAAACGTATTCAAGAATATTTTAAGCAAAATGATAAATTATAATTATGAAACTAATTTCTTGTTAGATAATGAGATAGCTTATACAGAGTGGATTGAATCTGTTATAGAATCAGAGAATAAAGAGTTAAACGAAATTAATTACATCTTCTGTGATGATGAATATTTATTAGAGATTAACAAACAATATTTAGACCATGATTACTACACAGATGTTATAAGTTTTGATTACACAGAAGAAGGCTTAATTGCTGGTGATATTTTTATATCTATTGACCGTGTAAAAGAAAATGCTAGTAATTTAGGTATTTCTTTTGAAGAAGAATTAAAAAGAGTTGTTATTCATGGAGTGTTACATTATTGTGGATATAAAGATAAAAACCCTATAGAAGAAGAAATAATGCGCTCAAAAGAAGATGAAAAAATAAAGATGTTTCACGTGAAACATAATTAATAACTTTAGTTCCACGTGAAACAAATAAAATTTGTTTCACGTGGGATTTTTCTTTTTTTTAAACTGTTTCACGTGAAACAGTTTAAAAAAAGAAAATATAAAATAATTATTTTAAAGATATATAATGTTTGTAGAGAATTATGATGTAATTGTTGTAGGGGCTGGGCATGCTGGTTGTGAGGCTGCAGCTGCTAATTTAGGTTCTAAGACTTTGTTGATTACAATGAGTCTTCAGAATATAGCGCAAATGTCATGTAATCCAGCTATGGGTGGAATTGCAAAAGGGCAAATTGTTCGTGAAATTGATGCTTTAGGAGGTTATTCTGGTATAGTGTCTGATAAGACAGCAATTCAGTTTAAGATGTTAAATCAATCTAAAGGACCCGCAATGTGGTCTCCGCGTTGTCAGAGTGATCGTATGCGTTTTTCAGAAGAATGGCGTTTGATGTTAGAGCAAACACCTAATCTTGATTTTTATCAAGAAATGGTTGTTGGTTTAATTACTGAAAAAGAACGTGTGATAGGGGTTAAAACTGCTATAGGATTGTCTATTTACGCTAAGACAGTTGTTCTAACAAATGGTACTTTTTTAAATGGTTTGATTCATATTGGTGAGAAACAATTTGGAGGTGGTAGAGCTGGTGAAAGTGCTTCTTATGGTATAACCGAAGATTTAGTTCGTTTAGGGTTTCAAGCCGGTCGTATGAAAACAGGTACGCCGCCTCGTGTAGATGGTCGTTCTTTAGATTATTCTAAAATGCGTGTAGAACCAGGAGATTTAAATCCAGCTAAGTTTTCTTTTTCCGATTCTACAAAGTCTTTGGTAAAACAGCGTGATTGTTATATGACTTACACCTCTCCTTTAGTGCATGAATTGTTGCGTGAAGGTTTTGATCGATCTCCTATGTTTAATGGTAGAATTAAATCTTTAGGTCCTCGTTATTGCCCGTCTATAGAAGATAAAATTAACCGTTTTGCCGATAAAGATCGTCATCAACTTTTTGTTGAACCAGAAGGTTGGAATACAGTTGAAGTTTACGTAAATGGATTTTCTACTTCCCTTCCTGAGGATGTTCAATTTAAAGCATTGCGCTCAGTAGAAGGTTTTGAAAATGTAAAATTCTTTAGAGCAGGATATGCAATAGAATATGATTACTTTCCTCCTACTCAATTAAAACATACTCTTGAAACGAAAATAATTTCAGGTTTGTATTTTGCAGGACAAATAAATGGTACTACAGGATATGAAGAAGCAGCTTCTCAAGGTTTAATGGCTGGTATAAATGCTGCTTTAAAAGCACAAAATCGAGAAGAATTTACATTAAAAAGAGATGAGGCTTATATAGGTGTGTTAATAGATGATTTAATAACGAAAGGTACAGAAGAACCTTATCGTATGTTTACATCTCGTGCAGAATATAGAACCTTACTTCGTCAAGATAATGCTGATTATCGTTTGACACCTAAATCACACGCTATAGGTCTAGCAAGTTCAGAACGATTAAAACGAATGGAATATAAATTTAATGAAGCTGAAAAAATGGTTGCTTTTTTTAGAGAAACATCTGTTTCTGTAAAAGAAGCAAATCCTATTTTAGAATCTAAACTAAGTTCTCCTATTACCCAAGGAGATAAAATGTTTAAAATTTTTTCTCGACCTCAGATAGAAATGGAGGATATGATGAAATTCGAAAAAGTTAAAGAATATGTAGACTCTAATGATTTAGATCAAGAAATTATAGAACAATCAGAAATACAAGTTAAGTATTCAGGCTATATAGAGAAAGAAAGAGCTAATGCTGAAAAATTGCATCGTCTAGAAAATATCCGTATTCCAGATAATTTTGATTACGATCAATTAAAATCTTTATCCTATGAAGCACGTGAAAAACTAAAAAAAATACGTCCAGTTACTATATCACAAGCATCACGCATTAGCGGTGTATCCCCTAATGATATTTCTGTTATGTTAGTTTATATGGGTAGATAATCTTTTAAAAAATCAAAACAAAAGGATATTTTGTTTCACGTGGAACTTTTTTAAAAACTAAATATTCTTTTAAAACCAAAGTTTTATTATACAAATGAATTTTTCAGAACAAAATAGTTATATAAAAGTACAAGATCATTCCGTTTCTAATGAAAATTTTAATTTATTATTAGATCCTGAAACGGAATTATTAAAAACGGATCCTCAACCCTCTTTAGAACGTTTAGGGTTTTATTATGAAAGTGAAGACTATATTTCGCATACAGATGGTAAACGTTCTTTATTTGAACGTTTATACCATTTAGTGAAATCTTATGCTTTAATAAAAAAAGTAGCTCTAGTTAGTAGTATTCATAAAACAAAAGGAATTATTCTAGATATAGGTGCTGGAACGGGCGATTTTTTAGTTACTGCAAAAAATGCAGGTTGGATAACAAAGGGATTTGAACCTAATGTCAACGCTCGAAATTTAGCTTTATCAAAAGGAATAGAATTAGTAGATACTACCCAATCAATATCCGAGCGTTCCGTAGATGTTATTACAATGTGGCATGTTTTAGAACACGTACCTAATTTAGAAGAACAAATTCAAGAATTAAAACGTTTATTAAAACCTAATGGAACTTTAGTAATTGCGGTTCCTAATTATAAATCCTATGATGCAGAATATTATGGGAAATATTGGGCAGCTTATGATGTACCTAGACACTTATGGCATTTTTCTAAAAAAAGCATGGAAAAATTATTTGGTAAAAATAAAATGAAAATCACTCAAATTCACCCTATGATTTTTGATAGTTTTTATGTTTCACTTTTATCTGAGAAATATAAAACAGGTAAAATGAATTTTTTAAAAGCTTTTTGGATTGGATTAAAATCAAATATTAAAGCTGGTGCTAAAAAAGAGTTTTCTTCTCATATTTATATCATAAAGAATGATGATTAATTAAAATAAATAATTTAATACAGAAAAGCGAATCAATTGATTTGCTTTTCTTATTTGTATTCTAGTTTTTATAGTGTGAATTTTATGCCTCTTGTCTATTTTTTTAAAAGACTTAGTTTTAATTTTAACTGATTTATTCTCTACTCTCTACTCTCTACTCTTTACTCTCTACTCTTTACTCTCTACTCTTTACTCTCTACTCTTTACTCTCTACTCTTTACTCTCTACTCTTTACTCTCTACTCTTTACTCTTTACTCTCTACTCTTTACTCTTTACTCTCTACTCTTTACTCTCTACTCTTTACTCTCTACTCTTTACTCTCTACTCTTTACTCTCTACTCTTTACTCTCTACTCTTTACTCTCTACTCTTTACTCTCTACTCTTTACTCTCTACTCTTTACTCTCTACTCTTTACTCTCTACTCTTTACTCTCACCTCTTTACTCTCTACTCTCTACTCTTTACTCTCCTACTCTTTACTCTCTACTCTTTACTCTCTACTCTTTACTCTCTACTCTTTACTCTCTTACTCTTTACTCTCTACTCTTTACTCCTACCTTTACTCTTTACTCTTTACTCTTTACTCTTACCTTTACTCTTTACTCTTTACTCTTTACTCTTACCTTTACTCTTTACTCTTTACTCTTTACTCTCTTACTCTTTACTCTTTACTCTTTACTCTTTACTCTTTACTCTTTACTCTTTACTCTTTACTCTTTACTCTTTACTCTTTACTCTTTACTCTTTACTCTTTACTCTTTACTCTTTACTCTTTACTCTTTACTCTTTACTCTTTACTCTTTACTCTTTACTCTTTACTCTTTACTCTTTACTCTTTACTCTTTACTCTTTACTCTTTACTCTTTACTCTTTACTCTTTACTCTTTACTCTTTACTCTTTACTCTTTACTCTTTACTCTTTACTCTTTACTCTTTACTCTTTACTCTTTACTCTTTACTCTTTACTCTCTACACTCTACTCTAAAAAACTCTATTTTTATTCAAAAAATAACTTTTTTCATTCAAAAAGGATTTTTATGGTTATTTTTATAAAATGTTCCACGTGAAATTCAAAATAAGATTTTATATTCACATTATCTAAAAAAAGAATTTTATGCTATTTGTTCCACGTGGAATTTTTTTATAGAATAATTTTATATGTCAATTAATTATTTAAATATATCAACCCTGTTTTATTTTGATTTCATGATGTATTTTATTATGAATATAAAAGGGTAAAATGATAAAAAGTCCTCCTCATATTTAAAACCATCATTATTCGTAATGAATTTTTACTACAGATTTTGATTTATTAATTTTAAGTTGTTTTAAAAATCTCAAGATTATAGTTATTATGAATCTATAAAGATTAAAAGAAGAATGCTGAAAATTTATAAAATTTATAACCTTATGAAATTACCTTTTTACAATTCCGTAATCTAATTTTTTAAAGAGTTCTGATCTCTAAAAAAGTAACTTAATCTTTTAGCTTGTCATTTCTATCGTATGTAGAAATAAAAAGATAGCAATCTTTAAGAATCTTTTCACCTAATAATTTAAATACTTTGTTCCACGTGAAATTTTAATTTTTTCCTTTAAAATTGATTGTTACGTTTTTAAGGAATACTTCCTATATCATATTATCTTTTAAATACTATTTAAATTAATTGTAAGAGTTTATAAACTATTTATAAATATGTATTATCGTTGTTCTCTTAAAAGAGCTTTAGAACAAGTTTATTTAAGTCGTTTTAATACTATTTTTTAAATTCTAATATTTATAAAAAACACCATTAATTTTTTACTAAAACCATTTAGTAAAAAAACAAACTAAAAATATTCTGTTTTTTAAAAATAATATAAAATTATTACAATTTATAGTTTTATTTATTTCTATCAATTTTATTTATTTATTACCTCTTTACTTAAATTATTAACAAATAACATAAAAATGGATTTTTTTAAAACTATTTTTTACTATTAATACCTTTTATAATCTTTATTTTGACCTAAAAACTAATTACAACTGATTTAAAGAACTTTTATTTCAGTTGGTATATTCGTTATAGATTAAAGATTTAAAGTGGCTTAAAACGAGTTTATTTAAGCGGTTTTTTATCAAGAATTATTATTATTTAGTTTATTTAAATAAGTTTTTACTATTTTAATTTTATAGTCTATTTTCTATTATTTTTTTGATATTAATTCATTTATTTTTTGTATCGAGTATTTTAGAATAAAAGTTTACTTTTACAAAAAATTAAAAATCAGAAATAGAATGAAAAAGCTTGTAATGATGGCGGTTGTTTTATCTGCCGTAGTAGGGTGTAATAAAACAACCGAAGCTAAAGAGGTAAAAACAGCTTATATAGACACTGTAAAACTTATGGAAGATTATACTGAAGCAAAAGAATTACAGGACAAATTCAAAACAAAAGGAGAAGTTAAAGGACGTGAGTTAGAAGTTGAAGCTAGAAAATTAGAAGCAGAAAAAGCTAATTTCCAACAAAATGCAATGGCCAAAGGACAAGCATGGGCACAACAAAAATATGCTGAATTACAACAACGTTCGCAACAGTTAGCTTATGCAGAACAAGCTATAGCACAACAATTACAAGCAGAAGGAGGTTCCAAACGTGACTCAGTTGTTGAAAAAGTACGAACTTTTATCAAAGATTATGGAAAGAAAAAAGGATATGATTATATATATGGAACAGGAGATGCAGCAAGTGTTTTATATGCAAAAGATAGCTATGATATAACAAAAGAAGTTGTAAAAGCTTTAAACGAAAAATTTTTTTCCAGAAGGTAAAAAAACAGAACCTAAAAAAGAAGCTGATAATAAAGAAGTTAAGAAATAAAAAAAGGGGGGCAATATATAGAGTATTTGCCCCTTTTTATAAAATTATTGTAAAATATAAACAGCAGATACAGCAGGGATAAAATAAATAACAATAGTTCTTGCCCCATCATAATCTTTGGCTGTTCTCTGACCAAATAAAAGCATTAATAGTGTTACACATGAAACAACTGCACCATATTTTCCAAATGTTGTGCCTCCGTTTACCAATAATTCTATTCCTCCTACTATACAAAGAATACCAGCTATAATTTCAAATATCAATAAAATATTTAAAGAAATAGATACCATACCATCAAAAAAGTATTTTTAAAATGTTCTTTTAACCAATTTAAATTCCCTTGATAATCAATGAATTTATCATATCCTGATTGTAGAAAAGTAATAGCTAAAAAAGCTAAAAGAAGTAAGCTAGCTAGATTGTTCATAATATTAATTTTTATGGATTAAACGTGTTAGTTTTATAGATAAATCAGTTAATATAATTTTAGAATTACCATTACGTTCAATATGATAAATGGCATCATTTAATTCTTTGTATATTTCTTGTATATTCCGCCCCGTAATAAAAGGAGCAAATTTTTTTAAATCAAATCCTTGTATACCAGATTCATAATAAACTAAGTCATCAGCTTGATAATTTAATAAAACAGCTTGACGAAATATTTCAATGCAATAACTCAAAAATTTCTTTTGATTTTCTCTTCCAAGCTTAGCTATTTCTTCACTCCAGTTTATCAAATCCTGTATAGCACTTGCATTGCCCTTCGCTCTAAATGCAGCTCGTACCCAATTTACAAACCATTGTTCAAATGGAGCATCTTCATTTTGATGAGAACTTAATTGTAAAGCCTTATTATAATTACCTTGTGATTTATGGGCAATCTTCATAGCTTCTTTTTCATCAATTCCTTCATATTCAACTAAATGCTGAGAGATAGCAGATTCACTTAATTTTCCAAAATTAATGACTTGACATCTTGAACGAATCGTTTGCAATAAGTCTTCTTCATTTTCTGTAATTAAAATAAAAAGTGTTTTATCTGTAGGCTCTTCAAGTAGTTTTAGTAATTTATTAGAAGCTGCAATATTCATTTTATCAGCCATCCAAATAATCAAAATCTTATACCCTCCTTCATAGGATTTTAGAGCTAATGATTTTAATATTTCTGGAAGCATCCTCTACCCTAATTTCTCCTTGCTTATTTCCTACACCTAATTTATCGTACCAATCAAACAAACCACCGTATGGTTTTTCTTGTAAAAATTCTCGCCAGAGTGGTAAAAAATCCAAACTTTTAGGCTTTGATTTTACATCTTCAGTTGTAACCGTTGGATAAACAAAATGTAAATCAGGGTGAGAAAAATGCTCAAATTTTATATTACAATTATCTATACCTCCTTGATTTTCAAATCCTTTATTTTGACATAGTATATACTGAGCATAAGCAATAGCAATTCTTAATACGCCACAACCTTCTGGTCCAACAAATAATTGTGCATGAGGAACCCTCCCGTGGCTAGCACTAGTTAATAAATGATTTTTTACATGTTGGTGACCTACTATTTCTTTAAATAACATAAAAGCAAAAGTAATTACTTATTCTATTATAATTTTATTCAAAAATAAAAATTATAACTCATTAAGAAATCTTATTACATGACTTCAGAATATAAAATCTAAAGGGATTTTAATAAATAAATTAAAAATAATTTTCTACATCCTGCTTAAATAAGCCTAAAAAAGCAAAGATCTAGAACTATAGCAAATATTAGCTAATAAAAAAGATCAAATAAACACAGATAAAAACTAATTTTTTAACAATAATTAGACTTTAAAACATATTTAAAAAACAATATAATTCACAAAATGTTAATTTTAAAATATAACTAAAATAAATTGTTAGATATAATTAAAAAAAAGCTATATTTGTATTGACGTAAACTAATAGAGATTGTCTTCTACTAGTGAAATTTATAAAAGTTAAAAGATATTTTTTTATGATAAAATAAAATTTGGCACGCTTTTGGTACTATGGTTTAAAAATGAATGCATTTATTTTTTAGTTTGCTTTTAAAATTGTTAACAAATTCAAATAAAAAATTGTTAATTCAATTTAAAAGTATATTTTTGAACAATTAGAACTTTAATAACTGAAATTAGAAGAATAACCATGAAGAAAATTATCTTTTTAAGCTTATTTATGCTTTTCGCAGTAGGAAATATAAATGCTCAAGCAAAAAAGCCAAAAAGTATCATCAGTACTAGTGGTGCGGCAATTAAAAAGTTCCATGAGAAAAGTGAATTAGATGGTATGCCTAAGGGACAACTTTTGGAATTATACAAAGAACGAATCAGGGTACTTGTAAACATATTACCTTACCTAGCATTAACTAACAAACCAGGTATGACTATGCAAGATGTAGGTATTCCAGACAGCTCTGATAATAATAGTGCCTTGGATAAACAACAAGAAAACATAGTTGCTTTTGTTAATTCAACGATTGCGTTTCAATCAACAATGGTTCCTTACGCCGATAAAGGCAATTTAGTAGCCTCTATTTTATATTATGAAAATATGTTACGAGAATTAAATCAATTGTATGAATAATAATTTAAAAAAATAATTATAATAAGAAAAATTTTACTATATTAGCGTAAATTTCTAAAAACTTGACCCCCATGAAGAAATTGCTTAACTTAAAATGGATCGCTTTGTTTGCAGTAATGACTGCAACTGCGCAGCAAGAAAAAGGTATAATAGGATCTTCTAACTGGTTAAATAACTGGACAGATTTTAAACCTTCTAAGACAGAATACAATGAGGCAACCGAGATTTTGTATGGAAAAATCACAGCCAACAAAACATTACAAAAAGAAATACCTACTTGCTACAAGGTCCAGTGTATGTGACAGCAGGTGTAACCCTTACAATTGAACCAGGTACAATCATAAAAGGGGATGCAGAAACTAGTGGAGCATTAATTATATCTAAAGGTGCAAGATTAGAAGCTAATGGAACAGAAACAGATCCTATTGTATTCACTTCAAATAAACCTGTGAAAAAACCAGGAGATTGGGGTGGGCTTGTGATCCTTAACGATGCTCCAATTAATAAATTTGGTGGTGTAGCGTCCATGAATTATGATTTAGATCCTGCACAAACTATCTACGGAGGAACTAATCCTATGGCAAATTCTGGTGTATTACGTTTTTTAAGAATTGAATTCGCAGGAAAAAAAATAAAAGGATTTAAAAATTACAACGCTTTAACTTTAGCTGGAGTTGGTAACAAAACAGTGATAGAGCACATAATGACTAGCTTTTCAGCAGGAAATGGAATAGAGGTACTAGGTGGCGATACAAGCCTCAAAAATATGGTTACCTTACGCGTTTCTGGAGATGATTTTAAGTTTAATCAAGGTGCTCAAGTTAAATTAGATAACTCTTTAGTAATAAGACATTCACTATATTCAGGAGCATCTAGAACAAGATGTATCAATGTAGTAGGATATGATAAAAAGAAGAAGCAGATTTCTCAAAACCTTCTACCAATGTTGTCGCAACGAATTGCACTTTGGTTAATAACTCAGAAAGTTTTGATTTAGATCTTGCTAGTGGATTAGTAAAAGAAGGTGTTTTCGTAGGTGCCAATACTTCTTTAAGTTTGAAAAGAAGTTTAATATCAGGATTTGCTCCTGCTACCATTCTAGATAGTGAAATTAATCCAGAAGCTGGAGGATTGAAAAAAATAGGCTTTTCAGAAGTATTTTTTAATAACTGTAAAGGAAATATATTCCTAGCTAATTCCTCAAATAATGATGATTTAGAAGATTTTTATGGAAATCCTCAGTTTTTAAATCTATACGAAAAAACACCTAATGCTGAGTTATTTATTAACCCAGTAGAGTCTAAATCTCCAGATTTTAGATTAAAAGTAGGTAAATTTACTGCTGGGAAATAATTTATCTCTAGATTATAGTATTATAACTTTAAATCCATTGGCAGTAAATCTACCAGTGGATTTATTTAGTTTAGGATCAAATTTAATTTAGATTAGAAGTTTATGAATCATACATTATTTCGTAATTTTTTTAACAAATATTTTTTAATCGTCTTTTTATTTTTCTTTACAATGGAAAATAAAGGACAGGCTTTTGTAAATGCTCCTTTTAAAAATTTTGCAAATATTTGTGCATCTTCTAATTTTAATAGCTATTCGATTAGTTTTGATTTTAATGGATTTAATGCAGGAAATGTTTTTACTTTAGAAATGTCTGATCCAGAAGGAGATTTTACTAAATTAACACCCATTACAATTCTTTCCTCTCAAGTCAATACTAGTCCAGGAAAAATTACTTTTAAAGTTCCCGAAAATGCTACTACTGCTGGAAAATCATATAAACTAAGAATAAGAACTACCTCACCAGCTATAACAAGTTCTCCTACATCGCCCTTTCATGCCTATTATTGGATTTACAATGATAAAATTAATATCTTAGATGATGGCACTGGTAATTTAAATATTTGTGGAGCAAATGGTGTCTTAACTATAAGTGATAAAGCCCCTTCTCCCCTACAATATAAACAATTGCAGTATATATGGAAAAAAGATGGAATTGTAATGCCAAATGAAAAAGAATCAAAAATAAATGTTACACAATCAGGTAAATATAGTGTACAGATAGATTATGGAAATTGTAATAGTACAGTTGGATTCATAGCTTATTCACAAGAAGTAAATGTTGTATTTACTAGTAATACAATTCCCTACTCTATATCATCTAGTTTAGGAACAACCGTTTGCCCTAGTAATCCAACTACTTTAAGTACAACAGCTGGACAAACTTATCAATGGTATCGTGATGTACAAGGAAACGGAGATTTCTTAAAAATTGACGGAGCCACTTCTCATAGTTTTAAAACAGCTGATCCAGGTGTTTATAAAGTAATAATTAGCCCTGGTACTGCTTGTGAATCTACTTCTACCAATACAATTAAACTAGAATCGACTAATTTTAATTTGGCAATAAATGCTAAATCCATAAATTATTTAAAGAAAAACGAAACAATTAATATTAATGCGACTACCACAGCTATAAATCCAACTTACGAATGGTTTTTACCAAACGGGTCGACTCCCACAGCCACAACTCAAAATTTTACAGTTACTAATGACACCAATTTTAAAGAAGGTATATATAAATTAATTGTCAAACAAAATGACCCAAGTTGTCTTTATACCAAAACAATACAATTTAAAATAATAGAAGGAGTAGAATCAGTTAATATTCCAAATGTTATAAGTCCTAATGATACTAATAACGAAAATGATACATGGGTTATACCCACAGAATATAAAAATGATTCAGTAGAAGTCCTAATTTTAAATAGCTATGGTAAAGAGGTTTTTAGAATGAAAAATTATGATGATTCTTGGCCTGAATCAACTATAGAAGTAAAAGATATCAACCCAATTTATTATTATATTATTTCAAAAGATGGTAACCCTTTAAAAAAGGGTCTATTACCATTCTTAAATAAATTACATATTAAAAACTATGAAATTAAAGAGTTTTAGCCTTTTCATAATCAGTTTAGTTACAATAGAACTAAGTGGTCAAACACCAGTAAATGGAGTTAGACCATTTGATGTTTTAGCTAAAAATTCTTTAAAATTTAATAAATTTATTATTAATCCCAGTTTTAGTCATGTCAGAGAAGATGAATCTTTTATTAGTTTTTACAATAAAAGAAAATGGATTGGGTTTGAAAATTCAAGAACCGATTATTTCTTTAGTTTATCAGGAAAAATTCAAGAATTAAACGCTTATGGAATAGGATTATTTCAAAACAATGAAAGCATCTATTCTACATTTGGGATGGTAGGAAATTTTGCTAGAAATCTTGAAATTCTTCAAGATTCTAATCTTACTTTAGGCTTAAACATAGCTTATCTTAATAGTGGTATTAATGCAGGAAAAATAATTACAAATGTACCAGAAACTATATTGAATAACTTATCTAAGTACTCTTTAGTTTCTATTAATCCAGGAATTAATTTTGGTACAGGCTTTTTTGATATAGGTATAGTAGCTAATAATTTATTCCTGTACAATTTTAATCCATCTGGAATAGTACAAGGTAATCCTGCCAAAAATTTTGGATTACACGCCATGTATACAGGTTATATAGATCGTGATGGTATTTTAGAAAAAGCTAAGTTTTCTGCTTTAGGTCGTGCTGAAATAGGAACAGCTTATTCAGGATTTGGAGTTTCATTGCTCTTTAACGCTCCTAAAGCAGGTTGGATTCAAGCAGGCTATGATAATTTAAATGGTATAAATGCAGGTATTGGATTTATTTTAGCTAAAAAAATATCCGTTGGTTATGGAATTGAAAAACCTTTAGGAAATCTTTCTAATTTTGGATTATCTCATGAATTTACGTTAGCCTATAAATTGAGAGGTTATGGTGATTATGAAGATGAACGACCAATTGTAAAAGCAAGTACTAGAACAAATCCAAAAGCAAGTGATAAAGCGGTTCCTGTTAAAAAGAAAAGTCCGCAAGAATTAGCGAAAGAAAGAGCTGCTGAGTTAGCATTAAAGCAACAACAAGAAAAAGCACGTTTAGAAGCAGAACGCTTAAGAAAAGAAAAAGAATTAGCAGAAGCAAAGGCAAAAGCCGAACAAGAAGCTCGATTGAAAGCAGAAAAAGATCGTCTAGCTGCTCTAAAAGCAAAAGAGGAAGCCGAAGCTAGAGCTAAAGCAGAGATAGAAGCTCGATTAAGAGCTGAACAAGATAAAAATAAAGCATTATCAGAAGCAGAACGCCAACGTCAGGAACGTTTGGCCAATGAAGCTAGACTAAAAGCAGAGGCTGCAGCTAAATTAAAAGCCGAGCAAGATCGTCTAGAAAAAGAAAAGTCCGAAGCAGCACGTTTAGCTAAGGAAAAAGCGGAAGCAGATGCAAAAGCAAAAACGGATGCACTAGAACTTAAAAAAGCTGAACAAGATCGTCTAGCAAAAGAGAAAGCTGGAAGCAGCACGTTTAGCTAAGGAAAAAGCGGAAGCAAATGCAAAAGCAAAAACGGATGCACTAGAACTTAAAAAAGCTGAACAAGATCGTCTAGCAAAAGAGAAAGCTGGAAGCAGCACGTTTAGCTAAGGAAAAAGCGGAAGCAAATGCAAAAGCAAAAACGGATGCACTAGAACTTAAAAAAGCTGAACAAGATCGTCTAGCAAAAGAGAAAGCTGAAGCAGCACGTTTAGCCAAGGAAAAAGCAGAAGCAGATGCAAAAGCAAAAACGGATGCACTAGAACTTAAAAAAGCTGAACAAGATCGTCTAGCAAAAGAGAAAGCTGAAGCAGCACGTTTAGCCAAGGAAAAAGCAGAAGCAGATGCAAAAGCAAAAGCAGAAGAACTAGCACGTGAAAAAGCCGAGCAAGATCGTCTAGCAAAAGAGAAATCCGAAGCAGCACGTTTAGCCAAGGAAAAAGCGGAAGCAGATGCAAAAGCAAAAGCAGAAGAACTAGCACGTGAAAAAGCCGAGCAAGATCGTCTAGCAAAAGAGAAATCCGAAGCAGCACGTTTAGCCAAGGAAAAAGCGGAAGCAGATGCAAAAGCAAAATCAGAAGAACTAGCACGTGAAAAAGCCGAGCAAGATCGTCTAGCAAAAGAGAAATCCGAAGCAGCACGTTTAGCCAAGGAAAAAGCGGAAGCAGATGCAAAAGCAAAATCAGAAGAACTAGCACGTGAAAAAGCTGAACAAGATCGTCTAGCAAAAGAGAAAGCTGGAAGCAGCACGTTTAGCTAAGGAAAAAGCGGAAGCAGATGCAAAAGCAAAATCAGAAGAACTAGCACGTGAAAAAGCCGAGCAAGATCGTCTAGCAAAAGAGAAATCCGAAGCAGCACGTTTAGCCAAGGAAAAATCCGAAGCAGATGCAAAAGCAAAAGCAGAAGAACTAGCACGTGAAAAAGCCGAGCAAGATCGTCTAGCAAAAGAGAAATCCGAAGCAGCACGTTTAGCCAAGGAAAAAGCGGAAGTAGATGCAAAAGCAAAATCAGAAGAACTAGCACGTGAAAAAGCTGAACAAGATCGTCTAGCAAAAGAGAAAGCTGAAGCAGCACGTTTAGCTAAGGAAAAAGCGGAAGCAGATGCAAAAGCAAAATCAGAAGAACTAGCACGTGAAAAAGCCGAGCAAGATCGTCTAGCAAAAGAGAAATCCGAAGCAGCACGTTTAGCCAAGGAAAAAGCAGAAGCAGATGCAAAAGCAAAAGCAGAAGAACTAGCACGTGAAAAAGCCGAGCAAGATCGTTTAGCAAAAGAGAAATCCGAAGCAGCACGTTTAGCCAAGGAAAAAGCAGAAGCAGATGCAAAAGCAAAATCAGAAGAACTAGCACGTGAAAAAGCCGAGCAAGATCGTCTAGCAAAAGAGAAATCCGAAGCAGCACGTTTAGCCAAGGAAAAAGCGGAAGCAGATGCAAAAGCAAAATCAGAAGAACTAGCACGTGAAAAAGCTGAACAAGATCGTCTAGCAAAAGAGAAAGCTGAAGCAGCACGTTTAGCTAAGGAAAAAGCGGAAGCAGATGCAAAAGCAAAATCAGAAGAACTAGCACGTGAAAAAGCCGAGCAAGATCGTCTAGCAAAAGAGAAATCCGAAGCAGCACGTTTAACCAAGGAAAAAGCGGAAGCAGATGCAAAAGCAAAAGCAGAAGAACTAGCACGTGAAAAAGCCGAGCAAGATCGTCTAGCAAAAGAGAAATCCGAAGCAGCACGTTTAGCCAAGGAAAAAGCGGAAGCAGATGCAAAAGCAAAATCAGAAGAACTAGCACGTGAAAAAGCTGAACAAGATCGTCTAGCAAAAGAGAAAGCTGGAAGCAGCACGTTTAGCTAAGGAAAAAGCGGAAGCAGATGCAAAAGCAAAATCAGAAGAACTAGCACGTGAAAAAGCCGAGCAAGATCGTCTAGCAAAAGAGAAATCCGAAGCAGCACGTTTAGCCAAGGAAAAAGCAGAAGCAGATGCAAAAGCAAAATCAGAAGAACTAGCACGTGAAAAAGCCGAGCAAGATCGTCTAGCAAAAGAGAAATCCGAAGCAGCACGTTTAGCCAAGGAAAAAGCAGAAGCAGATGCAAAAGCAAAATCAGAAGAACTAGCACGTGAAAAAGCCGAGCAAGATCGTTTAGCAAAAGAGAAATCCGAAGCAGCACGTTTAGCTAAGGAAAAAGCGGAAGCAGAGGAATTAGCGCGTAAAGAAGCTTCAAAAACAGCAGAAGATAAAGAAATAGATAATTTATCAGGAGTTATAGAGGATTCTCAAAAATTACAATCGGAATCAATTAAAAAATTCCAAAGTATAGTGGCTGAGAAAGAAAAAGAATTAATAGCCATGCGTAAAGCAAATGATGATTCAGAAAAAGGAATTGTAGCCCCTGCTCAAGAAGTAGAGTTTAAGAGTATGAGTCAAGCTAATAAAGCTATAGAATCGTTAAAAAATGAAATTGCACTTAATATAAAACAACAAGATCAATTTATTGCCGAATATCAGAATTTAGCAGCAGAACGTTTGAAAAAAATACCAAATAAGAATGACGTAATTAATCAATCGTATCTTAAAACAATAGAAAAATTAAAGCAAGATAAAGTTCGATCAGAAGAAGAGAGCAAACAATTAATTACTAAATTAGAAGATATTAAAACTCAAACAGAGATAGAAAAAAGACGTCGTATTAAGAAAGCTAATTTTGAAGATGCTTCCAGCAAAGTATCAAAAAGATCGCGCAACCTTAAGTCAAATAAAGACAAGTACAAGCGCAACAGGTCAATCTTATAAAGCAGCTGATTTTGATTATGGAGATAGTGATCAGATTAATATGCAAATTGTAAAAAATGTTGCTAATGAAAAACCTGGTTTTTATATGGTATTAGCTACCCATAAAGATGAAGCAAGACGTGACGCTTTTATTAAAAAAGCAATTCAAGCAGGAGAAAAAAATATTGATTTCTTTTATGATGTAAGTACAGGTACCTATTTCATTTATAGTAGTCATTATGACGAAATAAATGAAGCAGATGAAGCTATGAAAAATAAAGGAGAAAAACCTTATAATGGTAAGATGGTGATTATTAAAATAGAAAAATAATTATTTTTTAGATTGTATGTGATTTGTTACTAAAACAAGTTGATAAAAAGATAAAATTATATAACTTTATTAGTTTTTAAATAATAAACGAACGCCCTATGAGATCGAGTTATTACTTATGTATTTTATTGTTCTGGAGCTTAGGATTTCATCAATCCTTTGCACAACAATTTAAGCCTTTTTCTGTCGTCAATCAGACAAATGGTCTTAATGCAGATATTTTATTAATAGGAAATAATAATTTATCGCAGTACTCAACTTTGCCATACGATGGAGATGAACCTAATGATAGGATTAGTATGGTTTATGTTAATGTAGATACTGCAGATAGAAGCGTTTACAATGCTAGTAAAGCTGAATTAAAAATTCCTACTGCTTACCAAGCTTGTCATAAAGTAAAATATGCGGCATTATATTGGGCAGGGATTTATAGTAATACAACTTTAGATATTGAAAAAGTTAAATTGAAACTTCCAAAATCTACAGTTTATGAAGATATATCAGGTACCCTTATCTATAATCAAACCACTGGAAGTAAATAAGCCTTACGCAGCTTTTGCTGATGTTACTGATTTATTAAATAAATTGGGAGATATTCAAGGTGATTATACTGTGGCCAATATCGTTTGTTCAGAAGGTAAGGTTACAGGAGGTTATTCGGCAGGATGGCATTTGTATGTTATATACGAAAATCCTAATTTGCCAGCTAAAAATATTACTTCTTTTAATGGGTTTACAAAGTTGAATAATACTAATTCTTTAGATGTACCTGTTAGTGGATTTAAAACAATACCTACAGGAAACGTAGGAGCTTGGGTAGCATTTGGAGCATTAGAAGGAGATCAACAAATATCAGGTGATTTTTTTAAAATTAATAATGTATTAATGCAACCTCCTTTTAGAAAAATCAACCAATTTACTTCAGATTATAAACAAAATTTTTTTAATAGTACTTTAACTGATCCTTCAGGACTTTTATCAGGTAGAACACCTAGTAGTAGGAATACCTTAGGTTATGACGCTGGTATTTTTAAAGTAGATAATCCTAGTAATTCTGTAATTAAAAATAATGATACATCAGCTTCTATTAATCTAGGGACAAATGGTGATCAGTACTTTGTTTTTTTTACAGCTTTTGCTGTTGATGTTATTGGACCTAGAGTCATATTAAGGAAAAATGTAACAAATAACGCAGGTTTAGATATTTCTAATAAAACCGTAGATATATGTGATGAAATTAATTACAATATATATTTTGATAATATAGGTAATGACGATGCACAAGGTTTAACATCTCATAAATATGGAACTAATTACGTATTGTTAAAGGATATTCTTCCTCAAAATGTAAGTTTACAAAGTATTACATCTACAAATACGGCATTAAATACTTCGATGAAATATGAGAAAAACCCTACAAATCCTAGGGAGTTGTTTATTTATATTCCTAAAGCATATCTAAAAAAAGATGCTCCAGAGTATTCAATTAAAATCAAGGTAAAAATTGCTTGTTCTTGTGATGAGTTTACAACAGCTTGCTCAAATGAAATTAAAAACCAAGCTTTTGTTGAATACAGTGGTGTTATTAATAATGCGGAAAATCACAATGATCCTAGTTATTCTCAAATAGATCCTAATTGTTTAGTAGGTTCTACAAATTCAACAAACTTCATTGTTGGTTTAGATAAGAAATGTAATTTCACTACAGAAGTTCTTTATTGTGGTAATACAACCACATTAAAAGCAGGAAACAATTATGGTAATTATGTTTGGACAGGTCCTGCAGGTGCAACTTTTACTCCTAATAAAACAAGTCAAGAAGTAACAGTAAATTTACCAGGAACTTATACGGTAACAGGCACAGATGCTATTTGTAGATCTATTGTTCAAACATTTAATGTTAAACTCTACGGAGCAGATCTTGAAAATCCTCTAATTAAATACGATCAAAGTCTTACTCCTGTTCAGTGTACTGATTCAGGTGAAAGAATTCCTAGTATTTATCTTTGTGGTAAAGATGATAGTAAATTATTACAACCTAATATCGCAGGAGCTATAAAAGTAGAATGGCAATTATATGATGAAACTAAAGCAGGTTGTGGTCCCTATAATCCTGTAACGAACTGTCCTGTTACAGCAGATTCATGTTGGAATAAAATAGTTGAGGCAAACGAATACGCTGTTTCAAATGAAGGAAAATATAGGCTTATTTATACTTTTGTTGGAGGATGTACAAGAACTTTTTATTTTAATGTTTATAAAAATCTAACAGAAACAGAGGTTAAAGTATTACCTACTGTATGTGGTGCCCCAGGTTCTATAACAGTTATTAAACCTGTTAATAGTACAGGTAAATTTCAATTTCAATTAGTACAACCAAATGGAACATTGGGTGTTTGGACCGTTAATCCTGTATTTCAAATATTAACAGCAGGTAATTACACAATAAATGTAAAAGATAATACGGTTCCTGGTTCTTGTCAAATTCCTATTAAAAACATCGAGGTACCAGCTAATAATATATCCGTTTTACCAACGGTTTCACAACCTAAATGTAATGGAGATTTAGGATCTGTTAATTTAGGTGTTTCAGGAGTAGATGGTCCTTATACATACACTTTATATCAAGGAACAAATGCCTCTGGATTAATTGTAGGAAACTCAGTTACTACGGCACAGGCATATAATATATTTAATAATTTAACACCTGGTTTGTCTTACTATTGGATTGTTACCACTCCAAGTTGTACTAAAGACGGAACTTTTACTTTAATTAACCCTGCTCAATTGGTATTAAATGCCTCTATAACAAAACCTTTAAGCACATGTTCAGATGGCGAAATTACAATATCAGCAACTGGAGGTACTGCACCATACTTTTTCTATTTGAATAGTGCTCCTCCTGCCCCATTTTTAACAACTAATGTTATTTCTGTTACAAATCCTGGAATTAATACCATTACTGTATATGATTCTAATAACTGTACTCAAACAACTCAAATTAATGTTGTAAAAGTTCCAGCTCCTGTATATACAGTAAGCTATACTGATGTAAAATGTTATAATGATAATTCTGGTACCATTACATTTAATGTTACGAATGCAAATGGAAATACATTAGGATATAGCATTACTGGAGGTGCTCCTTTTACTAATAATTCATCGTTTACAAATTTAGCACCAGGTATTTATACACCTGTAGTTCAATATACCATAGGTACTGCGGTTTGTACAAAAACAGAACCTAATATTACGATTTCTCAACCTGAAAATCCATTAACTGCTTCTGGAGGTGTTATGGCATTAGCATGTAATACGACTGGAGGTAAAGGAATTATTCGTATCACAAATGTAGAAGGAGGAAAGCCTTTTACTGGACCATCTCCTTATTTATATAACTTTGGTAATGGTTGGACTAACGTAAGCCAAATTTCAGTAGCTCCAGGTACTTATACTGTTTATGTTAAAGATGCTGCTGATTGTGTGTTTCCAATGACGGTTACTTTAGATCCTATTCCTCCTGATCCAACAATTAACACGTCTGCACCTGCCTTTAATTGTAATGGTTCCGCTACGAGTACCGTTACGGTTAATAATGGTTCTACGGCTTATACGTATACCTATTCTATCTCACCAGCATTGAATCCGCCACATGATCCTACTTCTAATGTGTTTAAGAATGTTCAATGTGGGAACTCTGTTATAACAGTAAATTATAATTTAACGAACCCTCCTACTTTTAGTAATTTATTAAAAGAAGACTTCGGATCGGGTCCTGATGTATCTTCTCCAGGTATTAACCCTGCTTTTTGTTGGGAGAGACAAGTAGAGGCTACGAAATGTCATGGGAATAAACTTTTTGGTAATGGAGAATATACAGTCACACAATTTTTACTTAATAACCCTTATTCAGGTTGGTCTATTCCTTTAGATCACACTACTGGAGCAAGGCCAGGTAGATATTTAGCTGTAGATGCTGGAAATGCTATACCTAATAATGCTGTTTTATATAGAAAAACAATCAAAGATATTATTCCGAATCAGGATATTCAAGTTCGTTTTTATGCAAGAAATCTATTAAGAATTGGAAATACACAACCAGATGCTTCTTTAACAGTAGAGTTACAAGATAGCGCAGGTGTAGCTTTATCTTCTAGTTCTACAGGAGCTATACCTAAGACAGAAAAATGGGAAGTATACAACAAAACTATAAATCCAGGAAATAATACAACCCTTGATTTTGTTCTAAGATTAGAAGTTGCACAACAAAATGGGATCGATTTTGCTGTAGATGATATAGAAGTATATCAATTGCCTATAACTTGTATTGCAACTAAAACTATTCCTGTAAATATCCCATGTGGACAAGCTTTTTCTGCTCAAATTACAGGACATAAAGACATAAGTTGTGCAGGATTAAATGATGCTACAATTACCATAGCTGCACAAAATTTTAATACAACTTCAGGGTATCAAGTATCAATGAATAATGGTGCTACTTGGACATCTTATAAAACATCTCCTGTAACAATAGCTGTTCCTCCAGCTGTATATCCAGGATTTGTATTGGTAAAATACGACTTAACTGCTGCTAATGCAGGTTGTAGTTTTAATTTACCACAAGCCATAATTGTACCAGCTCAATTACAAGTACAAACTAATATAACTTCTGCTACTTGTACTACTGGTGCTATTGTATCAGTTACTGCTACTGGAGGTACTCCTGCTTATCAGTATCAATTAGAAACTACTACGGGTGTTCCTGTTATAAATTATCAACCAAATAATAAATTTAATAACGTTGCACCAGGTGATTATGTGGTTGTGGTAAAAGATGCTAATGGATGTACACAAAAAGAAACAATTACTATTGGTATTGCACCTAAACCAACCATACAAGTACTAGCAACATCTGATTTTTGTTATGATGGAACCAATGCTGCTACTATAGTAGTAAGTGCATCAGGTGGTACTCCAGGTTATCAATATCAATTAGAAAATAATACAGGAACTATTTTAATTCCTTTCCAAAATAATGCTACTTTTTCAAACTTAACACCAGGGAGTTATGTTGTGGTAGTAAGAGATACTTTTGGTTGTACTGCAGCTACATCAGCGCAACAAATTAATGCACAATTGGTAGCAACAGCTACTTTAACAAAAGATGCTGATTGTAATCCATCAAACCCAAATGCAGAAATTACACTTGCAATTTCAAATGGTTATCCAAATTATTCATATCAAGTAAGTACAGATGGAGGTGTAAATTATACTCCAGCAGTACCTACTCCTATAGCTAATTTGCCATTTAAATACTCAATACCTCCTGTTTTAGCTGATACTACATATCAATTTTTAGTAACAGATAGTAAAGGATGTAAAGTAACCACGAATACTGTAACCGTTAAAAAATTAGTACCTATAATTGCTAATCCTTCTACCGTAGCTGTAACCTGTAATGGAGGAGCGGATGGAAGTGTTACCTTTGCTCCTACTGGTGGTGCGGGTGGTTATCAAATTAACTTTAATAATGCTGGTTTCTCTAATCAGACTAGCTATGCTGGTTTGGCACAAGGAACTTATAATTATATTATTCGAGATCTTAAACAGTGTACTATTACAGGAACTATTACAATTAGTCAACCTAATATTTTAAAGGCTACAGCTGTACTAAATCCAAATTACACGTGTAAAACGAATGCTACTATCACAGTTACAGTGTTACCAAATGAAAATGGTGCTGGAGGTGTTGAGTATAGTAATAATAACGGTAATACATGGCAGTCATCTAACGTTTTCAGTAATTTAATTGCGGGTACTTATACCATAGTAGTCAGAGACAAAAATGGTTGTCGTTTTACGATTAACCCTCCATTTGTAGTAGTTCCATTAACCCCTCCAACGGATTTAACGGTTACTCCTACTTCTTCTATGACTTGTCCTGCTAAAACAATTAATGTACAAGTGACCGTTACAGGAGGTAGCTTACCTCTAAAAGAGTATGCTATAACAGATCCAGTAGCTGCGGCTGTAACAAATACTACAGGCGCTTTTACTAATCTATCTGCTGGTACCTATACCTTTGTAGTTACTGATGCAAAAGATTGTACGTATACTGAAAAATATACTATCAATCCATTACCAGATATGTCAATATCTAATCGAATTCTATCAGATATTAAATGTTTAAATGGAACTGGAAGGATCTGTTGAAATATCGGTATCAAATTTTGGAACAGGTTATTCATACGTAGTAACAGGTCCTACTCCTTCTGTAGGTACAGGAACTACATCGCCTTTTGTATTAAACAATTTAAGAGCAGGAAATTATACAGTTGATGTAACTAATACTACAACAAAGTGTAAGATAACTACCTTATTTGAGATAAAAACACCTACAGTTGCTTTAGATGCAACATTAGATAAAGATCCTATTACTTGTACAAAACAAGGAAGTATCATTGTTAATGCTACTGGAGGATGGGGAGGTTATACCTATACAATTAGTCCTGCTGCGGGTACTTTAACTGGTAATATATTTAGTAATTTGCCAGCTAACAACTATACTGTAACTATTAAGGATGCAGGAGGGTGTCAAGTATCGAAAACAATTAATTTAACGAACCCAAATCGTCCTACGATTGCTTTAGCAGGAGCTTCTGATTTTTGTTATGACAATACAAACAAAGCATCTTTAGTTGTATCCGCTTCCAGGAGGGATTTCTCCTTATAGTTTCAGTTTGAATGGAGGGGCTTTTGTACCAAGTAATACGCCTACTGATAGCCATACTTTTAATGGTTTAATTCCAGGTACTTATACAATAGTTGTGCGAGATGCTTATGGATGTACAAATCCTACAGTATTCCAACAAACAATTAATAGCGAATTAAATGCAACAATTGTTTTAAATAAGGGATATGATTGTACGGCTACACCGGATGCTGTTATTAAAGGTAGTATTTCAAACGGTTATTTACCGTATGGCAAATATGAAGTAAGTTATAATGGTGGAGCTTACACCGTAGTAGGCACTATTACAGGTTCTACCTTTACATATCCTGTTTTATTAGCAAACTCAGGTACTTATAAATTCCGTATTACAGATGCTAAAGGATGTCAAATAGAGACTAATATATTAGATATAAAACCACGTTCGTTACCTAATTTATCTTTAAACATAACTAGTCCAACCGTAAAATGTCATGGTGATGCCACAGGTGCTTTTACTTGGAGTGTTACAAACGGAACACCTGATTATACCATATCAGTTGTAAATACAACAACGGGTATTAATTATGGTACACAAACAGCTGGTTTACCTGCTGGTAATTATTCTGTTACTGTTACAGATGCAAAATCTTGTACTGATACTAAAACTTTCAGTATTACAGAACCAGCTTTATTAAATTATACAATTAAAATTAATCCTCTTGCTTGTAATATTGGAACTAAAAATTATATAAAAGGATCTATTTGTGTAAATACAGATTTAACAGGAGGAACATTACCTATTACCTTTACATTAACTGATGCATCAGGTGTACAAGTAGGTACTCCGATTGTTGTTAATTCTTTACCACTAGCTACTACAGTTTGTTTCCCTAATATTGATTATGGTGTTTATACTGTAAAGGCAGTTGATGCTAATGGTTGTTCAAAAGTAGTTCCAAATCAAATTATATCTAGCCCACCTTCAGATTTAACATTTACTTTTACAGGTGTCGCTACTTGTGCAACAGGTGCAAGTTTACAAGTAGATATTTCAGGAGGAGTTATTGGTCCAGGTACTTATCAGTTTGGTATTGTTGATTTACCAGCTGCTCCATGGTCAACTACTCTTGTTAATTCTAATAATGGAGCTGCTTCTCATATTTTTAATGGTTTAATTCCAGGGGCTACTTATAGTATAGTGGTATATGATACAACAACAGGATGTTATCACTTCCAAACGGCTCCTACGGTACCTTCGTTTATTAATCCTACTTTATCTCAGGTTATTAATAATGTGACGTGTAGAGGTGCTGCTGATGGATCTATTAAATTTACTTTAAGTAATTTAAGTGCAGGTGTTACTCAGTTTTCATACCAATTAATTAATGCGGCTACTAATGTAAACATTGGAGCCCCTGTAATAATTAATTCGCCTTTTGTTTATCCATATTCAATTAATCCTTTAGCACCAGGTTCGTATAATATCTTAATACGTGAAATCAATGGAGCAAATGCAGGATGTGGAAAGACATTTGGTCCTTATGAAATAAAAAGAGTCTGCAACGGATTTAATACTTGATTTGACAAGCACAAATGATAATTGTAAACCTAATGCTGGTATTATTACAGCTGCTGCTTCCAGGTGGTACAGGACCTTACTTATATCAAGTATTTGTTGATTCTGGTGCAACTGGGGTGATAGATGGTACTGATCCTATAACGACAAATTCTGCATTTATTAGTTCTTTTGATCCATTAATCCATAAATCTAATATATTTAATTTAGAAGGAAAAAATTATATAGTATATGTAAAAGACGCTAATGGTTGTATTAAATTTAATTTCATAAAGGTTGCTGTAGATTCAGAACCAATTATTTCTGCAACGGTTAATAATTTATGTGCTGCTGAGGGTAATTTTGCTATTGATGTAGTACTTACAACTTCTGGTATTGCACCTCATGTGTATAGTATAGATGGTGGTGCTTTTCAAGCACAGACAGCACCGTTTACTATTTCTAATCTTTCTTCAGGAGTACATACCGTAGAAGTAAAAGATAAAAATAATTGTGGTAATAAGGTTACAGTTACAATTTTAAAACCTTTAAAAGCAATTGGAGATTTTACCTTACTTCCTACTTGTAATACAGCTACTGGTACGATTACTATTAAGGCAAATGATGGAAGTGGTAACTATAGTTATAGTCAAATAGCTCCTCCAGGAACCACTAATTTAAATGGTATTTTTAATTCTTTAGCTCCAGGTAACTACACTTTTGAAGTAACGGATCTTACAACAAATTGTAAAGTAACTGTTCCTGTAAATTTAGCACCTGCTAAAGATGTTCTTTTCGTAGCAGCAACAGTTACTAATACTAAATGTATAGGTAGTAATGATGGTAGTATAACTGTAAATTTAGATACTACTAATACAGATGCACCGTACAAATATAGTATAGCTCCTGATCCAAACGGTGTGGGAGTACAAGATACGAACCTCTTTGTAGGTTTACCTTTAGGTAATTATGTTGTCACAGTAACTTCTGCAAGAGGTTGCTCGGCTACTCAAAACGTAAGAGTAGATGAGCCAACACCTATTAACATTACCGCTGTAGCTACTCAGTTTGCATGTAATGCTACGAATGCTTATAATCCTGCAGAAATCAAAGTTACAAATGTTACAGGAGGTACAGGAATATATACAACTTATGAGTTTGAACTGGCTGGTGTTGTTTTACAATCTGGTGCTAGCTCTGTATTTAAAACACAAGATACAGCTGGTGGTTCTTACACAATAAGAGTGTTTGATTCTAACAGATGTATCGGAACTACAAAAGTTGATATTAATGCTATAACACCATTAGGAGCAACCATAGTTAAAAATCAAGCTATTGATTGTACTCAAAATGAAATTATTAGTATTAATGCTACAGGAGGTTCAGGTAATTATACTTACCAAGTAATTCCTTTTGGAGCAACTAACGTGGTTGCTGGACCAACTGCTAATCAATTTACAATTAGTGCAGCAGGTTCTTATACTTTCCAAGTAATAGATGCAACTACTGGATGTTTTATTCAAATAGGACATCAAATAAATGTATTTAAAACATTAACCGCTATTCTAGCACCTGATGCAAGTGTAAAATGTTTTGGAGATACTACTGGTGGAAGTTTATTATTAAGTGTTCAAGGGTATTCAGGACCTTATACGTATACTTTATATGATAATACTAATACAATAGTTGCTGGACATAATGGTATTATAGTTGATAATACTGTAACCAATCCGTTTACTATATCAGGTCTACCAGCGGGGACTTATACAGTTAAAATTAAGGAAAATAACTTTCCTAAGTGTGATATTACAACAGCTTCTGCTACTGTAGGTACTCCTACACAATTGGCAATAACAGCTACTGTAGATAAAAATGATAATTGTAATTCTCTAGCAGGTATTATTAAAGTTTTAGGTAATAATGGTACTCCTACCTACTCCTATATTGTTGCGTTAGCTACTGATCCTGCTCCTACAGCTGCTTCTGTGGGATGGACAACTTCTACCGTATTTAATCGTGATGGAGGTAATTACATAGCTTATGTAAAAGATGCCAACAATTGTATCGCACAGGTGCCAGTTATTCTGCCTACTGATAAGAATCCTGTACTAACACTCCCAGTGTTTGCTGCTAATCAATGTACTTCTAATGGTACTGATTATGTAATAACAGCAACTAGTGTTGTAGATGGAATAGCTCCTTATACTTATAGTATTACAAATGCTAATGGAACTAGCTCATTTGTAAATGTAATTGCACCGTATACCTTTAATGGATTAATTATAGGAAATAATACGATTACTATAAAAGATGCTAATGGATGTACCGACAGTAAATCAATTATTGTATATCCGCCATTAAATATCAATCCTACTATTGTTGCTCAGCCTACTTGTAATGCTAATGATGGTAAGATAACACTTACTGCTGTTGGCGGATCGGGTAATTATGAATACACGTATGGAGCTACAGTAAATGGTACAGGTATATTTACAGGTTTACCATTTGGAGATTCCACTTTTACAGTTAGAGATTTGACTACTGCTTGTACTAAAAATATTACAGTTAAATTAGAAAAACCAGATGATGTATTGATCGCTTCTATAGTACCTACCTCTACTATCTGTAATGGAGATAGTAACGGAACGATTACAGTAAATTTAGAACCGGCTCCATCAAATGGAAATCCTATTTATACTTATGCTTTAGTTTTTCCTTCTCAACAATTGAGGCCAGCACAAACTAATAATGTATTTACAGGGTTACCAGCGGGTAATTATACTGTTGAAGTTACTTCCAGGTAGAAATTGTAAAGTAAAACAACAAGTTACAATCTCTCAGCCTGACGTGATGACTGTCCCATCTCCTATTGTTAATCAGTTTGCTTGTACACTAAATACTAACTCTGTTAATGCTGCTTCAATTACTGTTAATGGCGTAACAGGTGGTTCTGGTAAATATGTAAACTATGAGTTTGTTTTAAACGGTAAGCAAGTTTATTTTGGTCCAGAAAAAACCTATTCAACAACGGATATAGTAGGTGGAAAATATACTATAAATGTATATGATGATAAAGGATGTAAAGGAACTGCTACAGTTGATGTAAATCCTTTTGTTAGTATTTCTGGACCTAATATTGTGGTAAATAATGATATTACATGTATTAGTGGTGAGGATATTACGGTAAGTGTTACTACTACAGGTGCACCAGTTCCTTTGTATGATTACAATGTAACTAATATGAGAACAAAAGCATCTATTACTAATACTACAGGTATCTTTACTAATTTAGGAAAAGATAACTACATGGTTACAGTTACTAACAATAAAACGAATTGTAGTGTTCAAAAAATACATTATGTAGCAGATCCAAATACTTTTGCTATACAATTAGCAAATACCAAGGATGTAACTTGTAAAGGAAGTTTTACAGGTAGTACAGAGGTTTCCATAGTAGATACCATATTAAGTAATGGAAATCAAGCTGGAGAATTTAATTATACGGTTACAAATAACAATACTGGATTTAATTTAGTAGGAAATAGTGCTACTGCAGGACCACTCCTCATTAATGGGCTTTCTGCTGGTACTTATACTCTTAATGTTACTTTAGCTAAAAAACCTAATTGTACTTTCTCGTCTAATTTTACAATTAACGAACCGAACAATGCACTTACGATTGCCACTACTAAAGGATTATTAACTTGTACACCAGGTAATGATGGTTCTATTAGCACAGTTGCTACAGGTGGTTGGGGTAATTACACCTATACTATATCACCAGTTGAAGGACAGCAATTATCTCCAGGTATATTTACTGGATTATCAGGTAATTCAGCTTATACCATAACAGTTAAAGATGAAAAAGGTTGTTCTGTAAATCAGATAGTTAATTTATCTAAACCCGCTATTATTGATGCACCTAATATTGCACCAGTACAATTACGTTGTTTTGGTGTAAATGATGGAGTAGTACAAGTAGTAGGCGTAACAGGTGGTTATAATGTTCCTAATGATTATAATTACACTTTACATTATGTAAATCCTGTAGGAGTTACTTCCAGGACCTCAAGCATCTAATACGTTTACTAATTTAGCTCCTGGACGTTATTATGTTATTGTGAATGACGCTTCTAATTGTCCATCTAAGCAATTATTCTTTGATGTATTACCTGCTAAAGAAATAAAAACATCTTTATCGTTAGTACCTAATTCACAAATTTGTGATACAAGCCAAGCTAGTTTAATTCTTACAGCTACTGGAGGTACAGGTATATTTGAATATAGTAATTCTCAATCAGGACCATGGACACCATTCGTTTCTCCTTTGAGATTAAATAATTTAGCTGCTGGCATAACTTATAAATATTATGTTCGTGATACAAATGCTTGTGCTGGGGTTGAAACAAATGGATACACAATCAGTACTTTGACACCATTTACGATTGATCCAATTTCACCTATCAAAGTAAATTGTTCGTATGACACAGCTAGAGTTGTTGCCCATGCAAGCGGAGGACAAGGAAACTATACGTATGTGTTATTACCTTCAAATATTTCTAATACTACAGGTATATTTATGGATGTCCCAGTAGGAAATCATACAATTCAAGTTAGAAGTGGTAATTGTACTTCTATAAGTACTCCTGTATCTATTAGTTCACCAGCTGAATTAAAATTTGACTTAAAAGGAATTCAGACTACTTGTTCATACAAAAGAGATGGAAAAATTGTAGTAACCTTAAAAGGTATTGATAATCGTAAATTACAATATTCTATTAGTTCAGCAGATGGCTCTTACACACATCAACAAGTTTATACAGTTAACGACAATGATTTAGCCGCTGGTACTTTTACAATTAGTAATCTAAAACCAGACACTTATGAGATAAATGTGTTTACAGTTGCTACTTCATGTCATCCACCAGTACAATCTGTACGTATTACAGCACCAGCAGAACTTAAAGGTACTGTGACTGGTATAGATGAAATATGTGCTAATGAAAATAGAGGAGAAATTCATATTACAAATATTCAAGGAGGTACAGGACCTTATTTTGTAACAAAAGAATACAAAACAAGTTTTGATAATTCAACCCCGCCAGTTGAAGTTGATGATTCAATTTATGAACCAATTAACAATTTAGACGGTGTGAACTCTCATGTATTTAATGGATTAGACGGTAAAAAATATTCTATTGCTATTAAAGATTCTAACGGTACAAATTGTAAAGCCCTTTATGATATTATAATAGGCCCTGGTGATAGTTTTGATCCTGGAATTAATGTTACTTATCCTTGTAATCCATTGACAAATAAACCAATGGTACGAATTGAAGTAATAAATAAATTAGATGCTAAAGGTGCTTTTGTTGGTAATTATAAATTTAGTTTGGATAATTTACCTGCACAAACTAGTAATATATTCTTATCTACTGATCCGAAATATACGAACCAGTTTTTAGCTCCTGCATTTCATACCGTGTTTGTAGAAGGACCAAACGGATGTCCAAATAACAACGTGCTTCCAACTCCGTTCATGGTAACTCCTCTAAATGAATTAGATGTTGTATTAAGTATTTCAGGTCTTAATACTGCAATGGCAGTTGCTACAGGAGGTTCAGGTAATTATAAGTATACATTCTTTGCAGATGGACAACAAATGCAATCAGGATCTAATAATACTTTTATTTACTATCAGCAATATGAACAAATAAAAGTAATCGTTACCGATGATAGTGGATGTAATGATATAGATGCTAAACGTTTAACTTATATACCTATTTGCGTTCCTGACGTAATGACACCAGATGGAAATGGAGAAAACGATGATTGGGGGCCTGGTTGTGTAGATCCTACAGTTTATCCAAGATTAGTAACACATGTTTATGATCGTTACGGTCGTCTAATTGCTACATTACCAGTTGGAGCAAGATGGAACGGTAAATATAATGGTAAAGAATTACCTTCTGGTGATTACTGGTATGTTATAAAAGTAGATAATAATGATGGCAAAGAGTTTGTAGGTCACTTCACTCTTTATAGATAATTTAACTTTTGAGTTATGACAATTCGTACACTATATAGTAAATCAAAAAAAGCTTTTACAATGTTAGCTTTTTCTATAGTATCCTCAGGGATTGCTCAGGAGTTACACCTACCTGCAGCCACTCAATATTTAGCAGATAATCCATTTGTTTTATCACCTACCTATGCTGGGATAGGTGATAATGCAAGGATTCGTGTTAACGGTTTTTTTCAATGGGTTGGTATTAAAGATGCCCCTAATAATCAGGCCGCTTATTTTGATATGCGCATATTAGATCAATCAGGAATTGGTCTTCACGTTTATAATGATAAAAATGGGAATAGCCGTCAGATAGGAGCTAAACTATCATTTGCACATCATATTATCTTAGATTATCCAAGTAAACAGTATTTTTCTTTTGGTATGTCTTATAATTATAATAATTTTAGACACGAAATCGAAAATTTTCAAACATCTGATGTTAGCGTAAATAATGATCGTTTTATTAATAATAGTAATTTTGACGTAGGTTTCTTGTATAGAAAAAGTAAATTTTATATTAATTTAAATTTTAGTAACCTATTACCAAAAGATCTTAAGAAGTTTCCTGTTTCACCAGAACCTAATCAATTACGTAATTATCAACTTTATACAGGTTATGTTTTTAAAGGAAACCGTGATTCTAGAACTGAAATAGAACCTTCCGCTTATGTTCAATATTTTGAAAGTGACGGACGTTCTACAACAGATATGAATCTTAAGTATCGTTATATAGATTACCAACGTACAGGTTATTTTTGGTTAGGAGCAACCTACCGTTTTCTAAACGACCAACCTATGAAACCACTATCAATTGGACCTATGTTAGGATTAAAAAAAGGAGGTTTTTATGCTGGATATGCTTATCAAGTTACAACTAACGAATTGGTAAAATACAACTCAGGTACACACATGATTACTTTAGGATGGGATTTCTTCCAAGGTATCAGTAACTGTCCTTGTACTCAAAATTCTTTATCAGAAGATTAAACCTTTAATTTAAATATTTTAAAGGCTAAAAATATAGCTAGATCCAATATTTAGCATTTTTTAGCCTTTTTTATTTTATTTTTGTATAAAAAAATAACACAATGAAAACGATTTTTGACATTGATTTTAGAGGCAAAAAAGCCTTAATTCGAGTTGATTTTAATGTGCCTTTAGATAAGAATTTTAATGTTACAGACACAACTCGCATTGAAGCAGCTAAACCCACCATCGATAAAATTTTAAATGAAGGGGGATCTGTCATTTTATTATCACATTTAGGAAGACCAAAGGGAGTACAACAAGAATTTTCTTTGAAACATATAGTATCTAAAACAGCAGAAATTTTAGGTAAACCAGTAGATTTTGCATCAGATTGCATCGGATCTATTGCTGAAAATGCTGTTATGAACCTTAAAGAAGGTCACGTTCTACTATTAGAAAATTTACGATTCTATAAAGAAGAAGAAGAAGGAGATATTGAATTTTCTAAAAAATTAGCTTCCTTTGGTGATATTTATGTAAATGATGCTTTTGGTACAGCACATAGAGCGCATGCTTCTACTGCTATAATAGCACAATTCTTTCCTGATAAAAAATGTTTTGGATCTCTTTTAGCAAAAGAAATAGAGAGCCTAAATAAAGTTTTAAACAATAGTGTAAAACCTGTAACAGCAGTATTAGGAGGTAGTAAAGTTTCTTCCAAAATTACAGTTATTGAAAATATTTTAGATAAAATTGATCACATGATTATTGGCGGAGGTATGACTTTTACTTTTATTAAAGCATTAGGAGGTCAGATTGGTAATTCATTATGTGAAGATGATAAACTAGATTTAGCCCTTGAAATTCTTGAAAAAGCCAAATCCAAAGGAGTTCAAATTCATTTGCCAGTTGATGTATTAGCTGCTAATTCTTTTTCTAATACAGCAGATACAAAATTAGTAAACGTTAACTCAATCCCTGATGGATGGTTAGGAATGGACGTAGGTCCTAAAACGTTAGAAACAATCAAAGAGGTTATTTTAAATTCAAAAACTATTTTATGGAATGGTCCTCTTGGTGTTTTTGAAATGGAACATTTTGCAAATGGTACGATCGAATTAGGAAATTATATAGCAGAGTCTACTCAAAATGGTGCTTTTTCATTAGTAGGAGGAGGAGATAGTGTTGCCGCTGTAAAACAGTTTGGTTTTGAACCTAAAATGAGTTATGTTTCAACAGGAGGTGGTGCCATGTTAGAAATGCTAGAAGGTAGAATTTTACCCGGAATTGCAGCCATTTTAAATTAATTAAGTGAATTTTAACATTTTTTATTATTGTAAATCAAAATTAGGTTTTATGTTTGTAAATCTAATATAAATAGCTGAAAATAAGTTATTTAATAAATTAAAGCTGATGATTAGAAAGAAACTTGCTCTCAATCTATTTTTACTGGTATCTGCTTTTGGAACTTATGCACAAAATAAGATTCCACAGGATTCTGTTTCAAAACTTATAGTTAAACGATCTTATTTAGATTCTATAAAAAGAACTTTTGTAGTTAATGAAACATCAGATTGCATAGACAATCAACATATAAAAGAACTATCTAATACACAAGATATTTTTGATGGAATTGTTTCAGATATTAAAAATCTTGATTTAAATGTAAAAGTAGACTTTGATTTGCCAACAGATGTATTCAAAGAAAGATTACGTTTATTAGATGAAAAGTCTCCTTTTAATATTGAATATAATCCACAACTAGAAAACTTAGTTAAAAATTTTCTAAAAAACCGCAAACGATCTTATGAACGTTTAATGGGATTATCTCAGTTTTATTTTCCTTTATTTGAAGAAGCAATGGCTCGTTATGATGTGCCTTTGGAAATCAAATATCTTTCAATTGTAGAATCAGCATTACGATCTAGTGCTGTATCCAGAGTAGGAGCAACGGGTTTATGGCAATTCATGTACGAAACAGGTAAGCAATACGGGTTAAAAATTGATTCCTATATAGATGAACGTAAAGACACCTTTAAAGCAACCGATGCAGCCGCACGTTATATGCAAGGAATGTACAAAATTTTTGGAGATTGGGAACTCGTTTTAGCTTCCTACAATTCAGGAGCAGGAAACGTAAGTAAAGCTATTCGCCGTTCTGGAGGCTTTCAAAATTTTTGGAATATTAAACATAAATTACCCCGTGAAACACAAGGTTATGTACCTGCTTTCTTAGCCACTATGTACATTTTTGAGTATCATAAAGAACACGGATTAGTACCTTATAAACCTGTAGCAAAACATTTTGAAACGGATACGATCGCTTTGAAACGAAAGGTAAGCTTTAAACAATTGGCAAGTTTATTAGATATGCCTGAATCTGACATTGAGTTTTTAAATCCATCTTATAAAATGAAGGTGGTTCCTTATGTAACTGGTAAGAACCATTTCATTTGTTTGCCCAAAAAGAAATTAGCCATTTTAGCTTCTAATGAAGAAAAAATTTACGCTTATATTGATCACCAAGAAAGTCAGAGAGAAAGACCTTTTATAAGACAAATCAAACCACGTGTTATTAAAGAAATATTTGATACAGAAAAAGTTACAGAAGAAAGCTTGGTTAATAAAACAGAATCTAAAAAACCTCTATTACAGAAATTTCATATTGTTAAAAAGGGTGACGATGCAAGAAAACTAGCAGAGAAATATAACGTAGCAGTTGCTGATATAAAAAAATGGAATAGATTAAGAGGAATACATTTATTAAGAGGATCTAGAATCCGTATTAAATACGATGAATCTAATACTATTGCTGCAAATGCTGTTCAAGAAATAGAAGAAAGCAATCCAACCACATTAAATGTAGTGGGAAATATTCCGAAAAACAAGATAACAGATTTGGTTTATAAAGATTCAAAAGTTAAAAACGAATTAAATACAACCGCTGATGCAGCTCCTTCTGAACATGTTGTTTTACAAGGAGAAACGCTTTATGCCATTGCTAAAAAACATCATTTGTTTGTGTCAGATTTGAAAAAATGGAATCAAATTGAAAATGGTATGGTAAATCCAGGTGATGTTATAAAATTAACTGAATCAAAACAAGAAATAATTACTCAAACAGATTTATACATAGTAAAAAAAGGAGATAATTTTGTAAAAATTGCTAAAAATTACGGTGTAACTGTTGATGAACTTATGCAATGGAATGATAAAATATCAAAAGAAGTTAAAGTAGGAGAACAACTAAAAATTGAAAAAACTATTGCGGCTAAAGTTGAATTACCAAAAAGAAACTTCCATTTGATGAGCAAAAACTCTATATAGTTCAAAAAGGAGATTCGTTATTTAAAATTTCCAAAAAATACAACACAACGGTTGCAGAGTTAAGAAAGAAAAATAATATAAAAGAAAATGATCTACAGCCAGGAATGAAAATAAAAATTTAACATACAGTAAAGGACGCATTAGCGTCCTTTAATTTTTTAAAAGAATTTAATTATGCAGGAATTTAAAATAAAGCGTTTTGAAGAACTTTCTGTAGACGAATTGTATGATATATTACACTTGCGTTCAGAAGTCTTTGTAGTAGAACAGAATTGCCCTTATTTGGATATTGATAAAAAGGATTCGAAAGCAATTCATGTATTAGGTTATTTAAATGGAGAATTAGCTAGTTATTGTCGTATGTTTAACGCAGGCGATTATTTTAAAGAATCATCAATTGGTAGAGTCGTAGTTTCTCCTAAATATCGTAGTCTTAAGTTAGGTCATGAGTTGATGAAAGTTGCTATTGATACACTAGAAGATGCTTATGACCAAAAGAATATTACAATATCAGCACAAGAATATTTAGTCAAGTTTTATAAAACTCATGGTTTCATACAAACCTCCGAAGTATACTTAGAAGATGATATTCCACATATAGAGATGAAAAGAAAATCTTTTTAAGAGACTATAAAAAATTGTGTAAGTATAAAAATAATGAGGCTGTCCAAAAAGTAATAAATCAATATGCAGTCTATCACTCTGCTAAGGAGAAGTCTCATAATCAACATTATCTGATTTCTCCCTTTGGTCGAAATAACAAGATTGCGAACTTTTTGGACAGTCTCAAGGTTAAAAAAATAGTATTATGAGGAAATTTCAAAGTTTAAATGTTATAAGCAATTTAAAACCAAAAATTACCAATCTTTTTTGACCAGATTATCATCTAAACAAAATAAGCCCGATAAAATATCGAGCTCATTATTATCAAAATTAAAATTAAATTTGTCTAAACTTGTGGGAGCAGTACAAATGCACAGCCTCTTAAATATTATTTATTTTTTCCCTCGGGTCTAAATGGATAAGTCCAACTCAAGAATGGAGTTATTTTTCTAGTTTGAATCCAGATTCTTCCTTTTCCTTGAAATCTACATACTAATCCTTCTCCTGAAAAGAAAAGTGATTTATAACCACCCACTCTGCTTATATCATACGTTAAACCTTCCGTAAAAGCTACAATATGACCAGTGTCTATTACATAACCATCTTCTACATCTATAGGAATGATTCCTCCATAGGAGTTAAACCAAAGATCCCCTTCTCCAGAACATTTAATTAAAAATAAGTTTTCACCTGAAAAAAAGCCTTTTGTTAAACCTTGAAATTTTGAATCAATAATTATATTTTCCGAAGAGGCTAAAAAGGCACTATTTTGAATATAGATGGTTTCGTTGTTTAAATAGATGTGTTCTATATCTCCAGGACAAGCAGGTGCTAATTGAATATCACCTGAACCATTTTTTGCCGTAAATTCATTGATGAATAATGACTCTCCTGTCAAAAATCTTGAAAAACCTCCTTTAAGCGTTGTTTTCATTTCAAGATTAGTATCCATAGTAGCCATTGCACTTGCTTCTACCTTTAATTTTTCTCCAGCGGGTATATTGATGGTTACAAAACCAAAATCTGGTTTGCAATCCATTGAAAATTTGAATCCTTTATTTTGTGTTTCCATAATATTTTTAGCCTCTTGGTTTAAGTTTAGGTCCTAGAATTCCTCCAAAGGTTGACGTGTTATGAGATTGTACCCACACCGTTCCTTGACCTTGAAATTTACATACTAATCCTTCTCCTCCTAAAATTGAACTCATCCAGCTTTTTCCAGCTTTTGTTAGTGTAAAATTTAGGTGTTCTTCAAAAGCTACAATATGTCCTGTATCTACTATATATTCGCCATCAATTTGGATAGGATAAATAGCACCAAAAGAATTGACAACTACGGTTCCTTGTCCTTTTACTGCTAACCAAAAAAGTCCTTCTTTAGAAATCAAATTTTTGAATCCTTGAAAACTCATATCGATGGTAATCTCTGGGGAACTTGCCACATAAGAACCTCCTTGTACGATGATGCCTTCGCCACGAAGTTCTTTAACCATCATATCACCAGCTAGTGTTGTACTTAAAAAAACGTTTCCTGCTTCGTTTCCTGCTTTATAATGATTTAAGAAAAAACTTTCGCCAGACAACAATCTTTTAAGGCCTTTTAAAAAACCACCAGATTTTTTTTTGTTGTGTTGAAGTGGTCATGGTTATACTAGGACTCATAGCAATCATGGATCCTGCTTCGGCAGTAAATTCTTCCCCTGGTTTTAGTTTGATTACCGCAACTGTAGAACTTGGTCTCATTTGTAAATCAACATTTAAAGTAGTCGATTTTCCTTCTGTTTGTGTATGTAATGTTTCCATAGTGACCAATTATATTTGTCTGTTAATCCAAGAAACTAAACCAGATAGATTTCTTGTTTGGATATATATTTTTCCTTTTCCTTCTACTCTAGTAACAAACCCTTCACCACCAAAGAAGCTACTAAAAATACCGCCTGATAATTGTGGTTTAAGTTTCATTCCTGGCTCATAAGCCACAAGATGTCCAGTGTCTACAATGTATTCACCATCAATTTCTTTTTCAAGAATACCACCATAAGCCCCAAATATTACTCTTCCAGTTCCAGATACTACTAGTTTGAATAGACCTTCTCCACCAATTAATGAACCTAAACCAGCCCATTTAACTCCTAGTTTAACACCTGCTTCAGATGCAATATAAGAACCTCTTTGAATGCAGTAACTTTGCGTACCGTCTAATTCTTTAATCTCAATATCTCCTGGTGTAGCTTGAGTTAAATGCAACGAAAGTGTTTTACTGGTATTATTGGTAAAATGGTTAATGAAAAGACTTTCACCACCAAAGAATTTTCGTGCTAATCCAACAAAAAATCCCCCATTGAATTTAGCATCTAAATCTAGTTCTGCTGACATACTAGACATCGCATCTGATTCTGCAATAATGGTCTCTCCTGGTTCCAGTTCGACCATCACATAAGCAAAAGCAGGTTTTCCTTCTGTTTTAATTCTCATAGTTTTATTTCAAGTTTAAAAGTTTTGTTTTAAAAGCATTAAACGTGTTAGGTAATAAGGGATATGGGGTTTTATCTTCTTTTTGTTTTTCTTTTAATTTTTCAATTCGGAATTTTGTATCTGGATGAGTTGATAGGAAAGATAAATCTATATCTTTAGCCGAAGTAGAATCTAAAATTGTTTTTTCTTCTTTCTCTAAAGTTTTAAAGAATGAGATTAATCCTGCTGGATTTATTTTAGCATTTATGAGATATTCTCTGCCCGTTTCATCAGCTTCTATTTCAAAATCCCTACTGTTGGACAAGGAGGCTAATTCGCCACCCATATTGATAAATGTACCTGCTATGGCACTTACGTCTCCAACGGTAGCTGATAAAATAGCAAAAATCCCTAAATTATTGATGATTCCTCGTATGTGATGACGTCTAGTAACGTGTGAAAGTTCGTGACTAAGTACACCCATAACTTCTTCCCAAGATTTAGCATTTTCTATCAATCCTGTTTGAATAATTACTTTGCCACCAGGAAGAGCAAAAGCATTTATTGTTGGGTCTTTCACGAAATATAGGTCTACTTTATAGCCTTCTTTTTCAATTTGGTTAAATAAAGGTTTAGCAACTTCTATAAATTCATTCTTTAAAGAGTCATTTTTTATGAAATGATATTGTAATGATAAGGTATTAAATAGTTTATCACCAGCCTTTTTTTCCCAAGAAATAGGTACTTGACTAGCCATACTTTCTACCATTTTGTCTTTGAGGAAATAAAGAGAACCGATAAATAATCCAATTATGATTAAAGCAATTATTATCCCTCTAAGTGGTCCATTTAATGTGCTTTTTGATTTTTTGATTTCTTGTTTGAATTTATTATTTGATACTAGGATATTATCTTTTAAAATAGATTTATCAGCGGTATAAATAGAAATGGAATTGATAGTTGAATCTGAAAAAAGATAAATCTATTAGCTGCACCTCCAGCATTAATAGATAAATTAGTAAAACCTATATGATGATTAATTGCACCAGATTCAAAAAAAATCCCATTAGTTTTAACGTGTAAGTTCCCTGAAACTCTTCCGCCAGTAACTCCTGGATGTATCAATATTGCTTCGTATGTATTCAATTTTTTCTGTTTTTAGCAAAAATAGGAAAAGATTATGTTGAATTTATTTTCAAGATAGTATTAAAACTCAAATTTTTGAAACTCCCACTTTAAAGTTGAAAAAACAATCAATACGTTGGTTAATACAGGCAAACCTATAATCATTTTCAATGTTTCTTGTGCCATCATTGTACCTATAATGCCAGGTAAGGAACTAATTACTCCGTTTAATGAACAATCTGGAACATCTTCGGGGTTGGGTGAATCTGGAAATAAATCGCGGAGTTGTTTACTTCCGTTATGATTAAATACTGCTAGTTGCCCCTCAAACTTAAAAATACTCCCATAAACTAATGGCTTACCTAATTGTACACAAACATCGTTTACCAGATACCGAGTATTAAAATTGTCACAACCATCAACAATAATATCAAAGTATTCAAATAGGGAAGAAGCATTTTCAAGGGTTAGCTTTTGGTTAAATACCTGAATCTCTACTAATGGATTTAGTTTTTCAAGTGCAATCTTTGCTTGATTGACTTTAGGTAAATCAATATCCGCTTCGGTATAAAGGATTTGGCGATGTAAGTTATGCAATGCCACCGTGTCAAAATCCACTACACCTAGCGTTCCAACCCCAGCAGAAGTGAGATATTGCAATATAGGACAACCTAGACCACCCGCACCAATGACAAGTACTTTAGCATTTTTTATTTTTAATTGACCTTCTTCTCCTATTTCAGGCACAAGAAGATGTTTCGAATAACGTAAATAATCTGATATTGTAAGCATAAATAATATTTCGCTCCGCTGGGGTTTTTAAAATTGTTATGGGTTTATTTGTTTCAAGTTTCAAGTTCAAAGCTTCACCCATCTTCCAACTTCCAACGGTTACTGAACGGACACTGAGGCTCTCGAAGTGTTGAAGTACCATCATCCATCTTTTTCACTTGTAAATTCTATTTTTTGTTACACAGAGGTTCACAAAGTAAAGCACAAAGTTTCACAGAGGTCATTTCTAATTTCTAAATTCTGACTTCCATCATCCATCTTTTTCACTTGTAAATTCTATTTTTTGTTACACAGAGGTTCACAAAGTAAAGCACAAAGTTTCACAGAGGTCATTTCTAACTTCTAAATTTTAACTTCCATCATCCATCTTTTTCACTTGTAAATTCTATTTTTTGTTACACAGAGGTTCACAAAGTAAAGCACAAAGTTTCACAGAGGTCATTTCTAATTTCTAAATTCTGACTTCCATCATCCATCTTTTTCACTTGTAAATTCTATTTTTTGTTACACAAAGGTTCACAAAGTAAAGCACAAAGTTTCACAGAGGTCATTTCTAAATTCTAAATTTTAACTTCCATCATCCATCTTTTTCACTTGTAAATTCTATTTTTTGTTACACAAAGGTTCACAAAGTAAAGCACAAAGTTTCACAGAGGTCATTTCTAATTTCTAAATTCTGACTTCCATCATCCATCTTTTTCACTTGTAAATTCTATTTTTTGTTACACAGAGGTTCACAAAGTAAAGCACAAAGTTTCACAGAGGTCATTTCTAACTTCTAAATTTTAACTTCCATCATCCATCTTTTTCACTTGTAAATTCTATTTTTTGTTACACAGAGGTTCACAAAGTAAAGCACAAAGTTTCACAGAGGTCATTTCTAATTTCTAAATTCTGACTTCCATCATCCATCTTTTTCACTTGTAAATTCTATTTTTTGTTACACAGAGGTTCACAAAGTAAAGCACAAAGTTTCACAGAGGTCATTTCTAAATTCTAAATTTTAACTTCCATCATCCATCTTTTTCACTTGTAAATTCTATTTTTTGTTACACAGAGGTTCATAAAGTAAAGCACAAAGTTTCACAGAGGTCATTTCTAAATTCTAAATTTTAACTTCCATCATCCATCTTTTTCACTTGTAAATTCTATTTTTTGTTACACAAAGGTTCACAAAGTAAAGCACAAAGTTTCACAGAGGTCATTTCTAAATTCTAAATGCCCTATCCCAGTCCTTCCAAACAGGTTGATAACCCTTTGAACTAATTAATTGCGCTATTTCAGCCACGGGGCGTTCATCACTAATTTCAAATTGTTCCAAAGTTTGTGGATCGACAACATAACCTCCTGGATTAGTCTTAGAGCCTGCACTCATTGTGGTAACGCCAATAGGAATAATATGATTCCGAAAATGCTCATTTTCACGCGTAGAAATCGAAATTTCAAGATCTTCATTCCAAATGCGGTAGGCACAAATAAGTTGGAGTAAATCTTTATCTTCCATTATAAAATTGGGTTCAATAATACCTTCTGCTGGTCGAAGGCGCGGAAAAGAAACCGAATATTTACTCTTCCAATACGTCTTTTGTAAATAATCAATATGTAAGGCATTAAAAAAGCTATCTACTCGCCAATCTTCTAGTCCTAACAAAACACCCAGTCCTATTTTATGAATACCCGCTTTACCAACACGATCTGGCGTTTCTAATCTAAAATCGAAATTAGACTTCTTTCCTTTAGGATGGTATTGTTTATAGACTTCTTTATGATAGGTTTCCTGATACACTAATACAGAATACACACCTGCTTGATGCAATTGTTCGTATTCTTCTTGTGAAAGTGGTTGTACTTCAACAGAAATATTGGCAAAATCGTTTTTTATGACTTCAATAGCATTGAGGAAATAACCAATGTGAACGGTATAATTAGCTTCACCCGTTACCAACAAAACGTGATCGTAGCCCATAGCTTTTAGTGCTTCTACTTCCTGCCGAATTTCACTATCTGAAAGGGTTTTTCTTTTGATTTTATTGTCAAGGCTAAAACCACAATAGGTACAAATATTTTGACACTCGTTACTCAAATACATAGGCGCATAAAGCTGAATGGTTTTGCCAAAGCGTTTTTGCGTGAGTTGATGAGCCAGTTGCGCCATAGATTCTAAATACTCTTGAGCTAGGGGTGATAAAAGCACTAGAAAATCCTCGACGGTTCGTTTAGGTTTACGCAAAACATTTTCTATATCACGATGCGTTACCGAAGCAATTCGGTTAGCAACAGTTTCCCAAGAATAGTTTTCAAATACAGTTTTAAAGGTCATAATTTTTAGATTTTATGAGGTAGCCCTAAAAGGTCGCAATTTTGTCATTTCGACCAGCGGGAGAAATCACATAATATTGATTATGAGACTCCTCCTTGCGTCGGAGTGACAACTGGTGTGTTGATTTTTTAATTTTTGCACAGCCTTTATAAAAACGACGTTAACGGGCTAGAGGCTTCGGCATGCGCTAGCGGATTGGCTAACTGGGCTTCAAAAGCTCTTCGTCCTGCAATAACGGCTTCTTTAAATGCTTGTGCCATAGCTACTGGATTTCCAGCAACGGCAATTGCGGTGTTAACTAACACAGCATCGGCACCTAATTCCATTGCTTTAGCAGCATCAGACGGTGCACCTATCCCTGCATCAATAATTACAGGTACTTTACTTTGTTCAATGATAATTTCTAAAAAATCGATAGTTCGTAGTCCTTTGTTACTTCCTATGGGAGAACCCAAAGGCATAACCGCCGCGGTACCTACTTCTTCAAGCAGCTTACATAAAACAGGGTCGGCATGAATGTAAGGATAGACTTCAAATCCTAGTTTAGCAAGTTCTTCCGTAGCTTTTAAGGTTTCGATAGGATCAGGAAGTAAATATTTTGGATCAGGATGAATTTCAAGTTTTACTAAATTCGTTTCCATCGCTTCGCGAGCTAATTGGGCAGCGAAAACAGCTTCTTTAGCATTTCTTGCTCCAGAAGTATTGGGTAACAATTGAATATGCGAATGGTTGAGGTGCGAGAGAATGGCATCGGTTTCGGTTTCAAAATCGACTCTTTTTAAGGCTACCGTTACTAATTCTGAACCAGAGGCTAAAATAGCTTCTTCCATTATTTGACTAGAACCAAATTTTCCAGTACCAACAAACAATCGGGAGCTAAATGTGGTATTTCCTATTTTAAGCATACGTATAAAGTGTTTCGTTGAGTTGTTTTACAATTTGACTAGGTTGTGTGGCATTATAAATTAAACCAGAAACGGCTATGCCATAGACACCAATTTCTAATAGTTTAGGGAGGTCATTTTCTACTATTCCTCCAATGGCAAAAATGGGTTTTACCAATGCTGTATTTGAGCTGGTATTGATAATTTTTTTATAACCTTCAAAACCTAACGAGGGGCTTAGTTTTTCTTTAGTGGTAGTAAATCGTAATGGACCTAAACCCACATAATCACATCTTTCAGCTAATCGTTGTTGTACATCTTCAAGAGTGTTGGCTGTACCTCCTATAATTTTAACATTACCTAATAATTCACGTGCTTGCTCAATACTTCCATCAGTAAGTCCTAAATGTAATCCGTGAGCATCTATGGCTTTGGCTATGGTAGGAAAATCATTTATGGTAAGCAAAGCATTATATTGATCCGTTTCTTTTTAACTTTTTCGGCCAATCTAAAAACATCAATTTTAGAAGCGTTTTTATAACGTAATTGAGTCCAAGTAATTCCCGCATCTAAGGCTTTTCGAATCGAATTAAGTTGCTTTTCAGGCGTTTCCCCCTGCGATATAAATTGAATTTTAGGTAACATAGTAGGCTAATAATTTTTTATTTGAGTTTAATGTTTGTTCTATAAATTGTTTGGCTTTTTTACAACTTTCTGGAAGCGATTCCCCTAAAGCCAATTGTGTCGTAATTGCAGAGGATAAAATACAACCTGAACCGTGTTTGGGATATATTTTGTTAGTAGAGGGTTTTAAAATATGAGTTTCATGGCTTATAATCAAATAATCTGTTCCTGGTTGGGATATATTATGTCCTCCTTTCCATAAAACTGCTGTATGTTGTGCCAATAACTCAGCTTTTTCTAGAGGGCTTATAGATTGAGGAACTAAGATGTCTAATTCATTATGATTAGGAGTGATGAGGTCAACTTGTTCTAAAATAGATGGTAAACAATCGTGAATAAGTGGAGTGAATTCATAATTTGCTGTCGCTTTTAATACAGGATCCCAAACAATTTTTGCCTTTGGCCACAAAAGTTTTATGGTTTTTATATAAGTATCCAATGTTTCTAAGCTCGGAATAATTCCAATTTTTACAGCTTGTACCTCATACTGTTTGGCAAGATGATTAAGACTATCAATTACCCAAGAATTGTCCATCCACTCCATTTTGAGAAACCTATCTTCCGTTTGAATAGTATTTCCAGTAATCACGGCTAATCCATACACTTTCTGCATTTCAAATGTTTTAACATCGGCAAGAACCCCCGCTCCAGCCGAAGGATCAAAGCCTGCTAGACTGAGTACGAAAGGACGATGTTTTGACATTTTTTCCATTGTTCTATAGGATTAGGATGTAACCAAATGGCACCTAGCAAGGCAACCGAGTTAAAATATGGAAGTACTTCGGAAATATTTTTTTCTGAAATTCCTCCCAAAGCTATAAGTTGGGTGTTAAAATTTGTGCGTTGAGCAATCTGATGAAGAATCTCAGGATTTTGATAATTAGCTTTCGAAATACTTGGAAATATTGGACTCAAAAAGGCATAATGATAAGCCGAATCAAGTTCATTAAATTCTGAAATACTATGCGTTGAGGTGGATAAACTTTTTGTGTTTTTTACTATCGAATTTCTATTTTGATTAGTTTGATGGATTCCTTTCAAATCGTATTCATTTACTAATTCAGGATAATATACCACACAAAATGGATGAAAAGAAGTGTCAATTTTTTCTAAATATGCTTTTGTTTCTTGTAAAGTGTAGTTAGGTTTTCTGATATGAAAATGAGTAAGCCCTGCCTCAAATAACTGATGCAGGGTTTGGATTTCATTTTCTATAATATGTTCTGTTGATAGTAGAATCATTTTTTTGGTTCACTAAGTTTCACTAAGTTCTTACACAGAGTTACACAAAGTTTTTTTCTTTATTTCGCTTCGCTCGAATTACAAAGTTTTTACACAGAGTTTCACAAAGTTTTCTTTTTCAGTTCGCTTCGCTCGTATTACAAAGTTTTACACAGAGTTTCACAAAGTTTTACACAGAGTTTCACAAAGTTTTTACACAGAGTTTCACAAAGTTTTTTTCTTTATTTCGCTTCGCTCGCACGGCATTCGCGTTTAAAAAATTGCCACAGATGCACAGATAAAAATAACTTGATAAAATATAAATTTTAATATTTATTTCCGCAAAGCGGATAATTTCACAATTAATTTTCTAAAAAACTAAATATAAAATCGGTGTATCTGTGGTTATTTCTTCAAATTTTTTTTAAAAGTGAATGCCCTACTTCGCTCGTATTACAAAGTTTTTACACAGGGTCACACAAAGTTTTTGCGAGCTTTGCGTAAACCTTTACTTACTTTGCGGTTAGGTTCACAAATAATAACTAGACATAAATCTCTTTACCATTTTCAATAAATTCTTCCGATTTAGCTTTAAGTCCTTCTTCAACAGCCGTATCTCTAATTTCTTGTGAAATTTTCATCGAACAGAATTTAGGACCACACATCGAGCAGAAGTGAGCTACTTTAGCCGCATCAGCAGGAAGTGTTTCATCGTGAGATTCACGTGCTGTATCAGGATCTAATGAAAGGTTAAATTGATCTTCCCAACGGAATTCAAATCGGGCTTTACTTAAAGCATTATCACGATATTGCGCTCCAGGGTGACCTTTTGCTAAATCGGCTGCATGAGCTGCAATTTTATAGGTGATTACGCCGTCTTTCACGTCTTTTTTATTCGGCAGACCCAAATGTTCTTTTGGTGTTACATAACATAACATTGCACAACCAAACCAACCAATCATAGCTGCACCAATTCCCGATGTGATATGATCATAACCTGGTGCAATATCAGTAGTTAAAGGACCTAAGGTGTAAAAAGGAGCTTCAGAACAACATTCCAATTGTTTTTCCATATTTTCCTTAATCAAATGCATAGGTACGTGACCAGGACCTTCAATAAATACTTGGACATCGTGTTTCCAAGCAATTTTTGTCAATTCACCCAAGGTTTCTAATTCAGCAAATTGTGCAGCATCATTAGCATCAGCAATCGATCCAGGACGTAAGCCGTCGCCCAAAGAAAAGGCTACATCATACTGTTTTAATATTTGGCAAATGTCTTCAAAATGTGTGTATAAGAAATTTTCTTTGTGATGAAATAAACACCATTTTGCCATAATAGAACCCCCCACGAGAAACAATTCCAGTTACCCTATTCGCCGTCAAATGAATATAACGCAGTAAAACTCCAGCGTGTATGGTGAAATAGGAAACTCCTTGTTCACATTGTTCTATTAAAGTATCACGGAAAATTTCCCAAGTTAAATCTTCAGCCACACCTTTTACTTTTTCTAAGGCTTGGTAAATAGGCACAGTACCTATAGGCACAGGTGAATTTCTGATAATCCACTCGCGGGTTTCGTGTATGTTTTTACCAGTTGATAAATCCATAATGGTATCAGCTCCCCAACGACAAGCCCAAACGGCTTTTTCAACTTCTTCTTCAATACTTGAAGTTACCGCAGAGTTACCAATATTTGCATTAATTTTTACCAAAAAGTTGCGCCCTATAATCATAGGTTCGCTTTCAGGATGATTGATATTATTTGGAATTACTGCTCTTCCAGCAGCTACTTCACTGCGAACAAATTCGGCGGTAATTTTTCCTTTAGGAGTTCTTGCGCCAAAACTTTCCCCAGCATGCTGATGACACATTGCTTTTTGTGCTGTTTGTAATTGCTCAATACGTTGGTTTTCACGGATAGCAATGTATTCCATTTCAGGCGTGATGATGCCTTGTTTAGCATAGTATAGTTGGGTTACATTAGCACCTTCTTTGGCACGCATAGGTTGGTGAAGATATTCAAAACGCAAATGATCTAATTTTTCATCGGCTAAACGTTGTTTACCATATTCAGAACTTAATTCATCTAAAATTTCGACATCATTTCTATCTAAAATCCATTTTTCGCGCAAACGAGGTAATCCTTTGCGAACATCAATTTCGATACTCGGATCTGTATAAGCACCAGAAGTATCATAAACCGTTACGGGCGGATTTTGTTCTACTTGCCCGTTTGTTAGTTTAGTATCTGACAACGTTATTTCACGCATCGCAACTTGAATGTCGTGTATTTCTCCTTGTATGTACACCTTTTTTGAATTAGGGAAAGGTGTTCTTGTGATTGTATTTTCCATATTTTTTTAGGTTGAAAAGTTTCAGTTTCTAAGTTCGTTAAAACTTAAAATAAAAATTAGCCTCCTTGCGTAGCTTTAATGATGATTATTTTTTGATTAGATTGTAGCGAAGTGTTTTCCCATTGCGATCTAGGGATAACTTGTTGGTCAATAGCGATCGCAATACCTTTTTGTTTGTCAGGTAATTCGATATCAAGGAGTTCTTGTAGGGTGAGTACTTCTTCCTTAAATATTTTTTTTCTTGATTGATAATAAGTTCCATTCCGTATTATTTTAAACTTTAGGAATGGCTACACGCATAGCTAAGAACACTATACAAGAAGTCATTTACTTTTCCCTACGCTAGTATGAACTAGATCAGGTTCAAAGGGTAAAATCTCAGCCTGCTATGCAAACACCCCTAAAGTACAGGACAAATGTAAACTATTTTTTAATTTATAAATGTTAAATTTTAAACTAACTATTCCTTTTCCAACAGTCCTCTATGTGATCATTTACCATTCCTATAGCCTGCATATAGGCGTATACTACGGTTGAACCTACGAATTTGAATCCGCGTTTTTTTAAATCTTTACTTAGTTTATCTGATATTTCAGTTGTAGCAGGAACATCTTTTAAAGTTTTAGGTTTGTTGTCTATAGGTTTTCCGCCTACAAAACCCCAGATATATTTCGAAAAAGTTCCAAATTCTTCTTGTACCTTCATAAAGGCTTGGGCGTTTGTTACTGTAGCTTTTATTTTAAGTTTATTGCGAATAATACCTGAATCTTGGGCTAATAATTCCATTTTTTTATTGCTGTATTTTGCAATTTTTTGAAAATCAAAGTTATTGAATGCTTTTCTAAAATTTTCTCTTTTAGTAAGAATAGTATACCAACTTAAGCCTGCTTGAAAAGTTTCTAGTACTAAAAATTCAAAAATTGTTTCATCATCATAAATAGGGTTACCCCATTCATTATCATGGTAGTTACGATATAAATTATCTTTTTCACACCAGTCACAACGTTTTTTTTTCATATTATGTAATTTTTGTTACAAAAAAAATGATTTTTTATATATAAATTTACGTATTAATGATATATACGTTATAATATTATAACGTATTATTTTAATTAAAAAATAATAATTCCGTAAATATTAAAAAACACACAAACTATTAGCTATTATGAAAACAGAAATTATTCAAGGTCTATTAAATAGTTATACCTATTCAGAGTATAGAAAATCGGTAGCGGACTTATTAGTTCAAGGGAAATCTTCGGGGAATGATCAGTCAGAAGATCATCTGTATTATAGCCAATTAAACCAAACTCGCATGAATCGTTTAGATAAAACTTTACAGATTCCTGAAGATATTTTGGAGAAATTAAAAAATATAAAAAATGAATATACATGGTTAGTACTAGCAGAAGGTTGGTGTGGCGATGTGGCTCAAATAGCACCTATTTTGTACAAAATAAGTTCTGTAACAGATAAAATTAATTTAAGATTTGTATTTAGAGATGCAAACGATCCTTTAATGAATTGTTTTTTAACCAATGATGCGCGTGCTATTCCAAAACTTATCATTTTAGATAATAAAAATCAAGAATTAAAAGCAACTTGGGGACCTAGACCTGAGGGAGCTACAAATTTAATTAAAAATTATAAGGCTCAACATGGGGTAGTAGATCAAACAGCTAAAAAAGAATTACAACTTTGGTATTTGCATGACAAAGGAAAAAGCACAATGGAAGAGTTAATATCTATTATGACACATATAGAAGAATTAGTAAATAATAAAATGTATAACTAATTTAAAATAAATTACTTACAAAAAGAAAATGTTCAAAAATTAAGAAATCAACATTTAGTTTGTCATTATAAAGAAAAAATAATTTCAACAATACTATATCTGATTTTTTACCCTTTACCTTATTTAATTTAAACTAGGAAAGTGATAAAATTCTCTTATTTTTTGAACATTTTTTATATTTTTAAGTATAAAATTAATTATTGGGAATTAATTCTGAAAAAACATCTGGTGTTAGTGCTTCTTCTATTGAATAAGAACCACTTTTTGTACGTCGTAAAGCGGTTAAATGTCCTCCTGATTCTAATGCTTTGCCCAAATCATACGCTAAAGAACGAATATAAGTACCTTTGCTACAACTGATTCTAAAATCAATTTCAGGTAATGCAATTCTGGTTATTTCGAGATTCGTAAATTGTGGTTTTTCTCGCTTGAATTTCAATTTCTTCTCCAGCACGAGCATGTTCATATAATCGTTTTCCATCCTTTTTTAAGGCAGAAAATACAGGCGGTTTTTGATCTATTTCACCTATAAATTGTTTAACAGTTTCTGTTATGAGCAAAGGAGTAATATGTTCAATTGGGAAAATAGCATTTATAGGCGTTTCTAAATCATAAGAAGGAGTCGTAGCACCTAATTTTATAGTACCTGTATATTCCTTAGTTTGCCCCATTAATTCTGGGATTTTTTTGGTGTATTTTCCTGTACAAACGATTAATAAACCAGTAGCTAATGGGTCTAAAGTACCAGCATGACCTATTTTGAATTTTTTAGGTAAGTCTAATCGGTTTTTTAATACGTATTTTAATTTATTAACAGCTTGAAAGGAGCTCCAAGTTAGGGGTTTGTCTATGAGTAAAACTTGTCCGTTTAATATATCTTCTTTTGTATACAAAATTTTATTTATTAATAGAAAAATAAATTAATAATAGGGTTCCTGCAATAATGCGATACCATCCCCATGGTTTAAAACCATATTTTTTGATTATTCCTATGAATAATTTGATGGCTAATACGGCTATTATAAATGCTACTATATTTCCTATAATAAACATTGTAATAGTGTCTTTTGATTGTAAAATTAACTCATAGCCTTTCATTTGACTATGTTCGTAGGTTTTTAAAAACACGGAGTAACAAGTTACAGCTAACATAGTGGGAACTGCTAAAAAGAAAGAAAATTCAGCAGCTACATGACGTGAAAGTCCTTGCTGCATACCTCCTATTATGGATGCAGCACTTCTACTGGTACCAGGCATCATAGCTAAACATTGCCAAAATCCAATAGTGATAGCTTTTTTAATAGAAATTTCTTCTTCGGAATTAATTTGACTATTTTGAAAAAAACGGTCAATAAATAATAAAATAATACCTCCTACTATTAATACAAAAGCAATTGGGATGGGTTTTTCTAAAACAGCTTCTATTTTATCATCGAATAGTTTACCTAATATTAAAGCGGGAACAACAGCTGCTGCCAACTTGATATAAAAATTAAATTTGGTAAAATCAAAAAACTTTTTCCAATACAAAAAAACGACCGCTAGAATAGCACCAAATTGTATCGAAACTTGAAATAATTTTACAAAATCATCGTTTTGAATACCAAAAAAGAACTTGTAAAAATCATGTGAGCAGTAGAAGAAACAGGTAAATATTCTGTTAGACCTTCTATTATAGCGATAATAATTGCTTTAAGTAAATCCATTTTATATTGAGTGATTAACAAATAATAAAAAGTAAATAATACTTATTATTATACGATTGAGTTATTTATCTTGTTTGAAAATAGAATAAATAACAATACCAAAACCTGCTAAAACGACAGTTGGTGCTAATCGAATTCTTCTAAAGCTAAAAATTTCAGGGTTAAAAACAGCGGGATCTTCACTGCCTCCTCCTGACATTAATATAAATCCAAAAGCAATAATAGCAACACCTATAAGCAAAAATTTATAGTTTACTTTTTCAAAAAGAAATTCATTTTTTTATTTTCCATAAGAAAAAAATAGATTTTAGAATTTAACAAATAGAGTTGATTGACTAAACTCTAAAATTAATATTTAAAAAATTAATATAAATCGTCCGTTCTTAAATTTAAAAAACGTTGTGTAGCAAAATAAGTACTTAGCCAAGTAATTAAGATTCCTATTCCGAATACACTTAATAAAATAAAAACAATAGAAAATATATCGTTAAATACTCCTAAAGTTGGCCAAATAGCATCTATATAAAACAATAAAGCTAATAAAGCTATAATTGCAACGCCAGCTCCTATGATACCTAATTTTATACTTCTTAATATAAATGGTTTTCTAATAAATGATTTCGTGGCTCCTACCATTTGCATAGTTTTAATAATAAAACGATTAGCATAAATGGATAAACGCAAAGAACTATTAATTAATAAAACCGCTACTACCGTTAAAAAACCACTTATGATCAGAATCCACATACTAGCTTTTTTAACATTTTCATTTACCATTTTTACCAATTGTTTATCATAAAAAATATCCGCTACTAATGGATTTTCTCTTAGTTTACGTTCAATTTTAGCTACGCTATCGTTTTCAACATAGTCAGCACGTAAATGAATATCAAAAGAGTTTTTTAACGGATTCATTCCTAAAAATTCAGTAAAATTTTCTCCTAATGTTTTTTCATGTTCTTTAGCGGCTTGTTCTTTTGATATAAAAACAAAATCTTTGGCAAAATTAGCTTCTTTGAGCATTTCTCCATATTTTGTTAATGTGGTATCCTTAGCATCATCTTTAAAGAAAACGGTCATGGTAATACCTTCTTTAAAATCATTTGACAATTTTTTAGCATTAACAATAAATAACGCCAATAAACCTAACATAAAGAGTACCAAACCAACACTTAGTACTACTGAAAAGTACGATGTAATTAATCGACGTTTTTGAAACTTATCAAAAGATGAACTCATATAGTATATTTATTTGCGGTAAAAATAACAAAGATTTTCTTTATGTAAAGTTAATAATGCTCAAAGTTTCCACTTTCTTATAATAAATGTAAATTTGCAAGAATCTTAAAAAATTTAAAAGAGTTGAAAAAAATAGCTTTTTATTGTTGTTTACTGTTAAATCTAAGTTTATTCTGTCAAAGTAAAGATACTTTAGTAGGAATCAAAACCGATAAACTTGAAACAGAAGAAAAAACACAGTCTTATCAAATCAATCCAAATACGAGTCGAATTTATAACAAACCTCGAATTTTAGATGCCATTACTTTTTTGCCAAAGGATTTTATTACTACTAGCAAAGACTTTATTGCTAAAGATCATGCTTGGTATTTAGGAGGAGCAGTTGCAAGTACAGCTCTTTTAGTTCCGTTTGATCAATCAATCACAAATTCATCACGCGAATTTTCGGATCGTATAGGATTAAGTTCTAATAATATATATGGTAAATTTGGGCCGTTACAGAATATCCCTAAAAATCTTGGCGCTGGTTTTTATCTAATAGGAAATGGTACTACAGTTATATTACTAACAGCTGGATTTACAACTTTTGGTTTGTTTAATAATGACTATAGAGCGTTATCAACCGCCAGCGGCTTAATAGAAAGTTTAGCATTATCAGGGGTGTATGTTCAATTTTTAAAACGAGTTACAGGACGCGAAAGTCCATTCATTGCACGTGAAAATGGTAATCCAGGAGGCGACTGGAATCCTTTTCCTAGTTTTTCAGCCTATTCAAAATCTACCCCTCATTATGATGCTATGCCTTCTGGACATCTTACTACAATTATGTCTGCTTTAACCGTGATTACAACCAATTATCCAGATTATAAATGGATTAAACCTGTTGGATATACATTAATAGCAGGTATGTGTTTTCAGATGGTTCAAAGTGAAGTACATTGGATTTCAGATTATCCTCTAGCTTTATTGATAGGATATTTTTCTGGTAAAAATATTGCCAAAAGAAGATTTAAAGATGTAAATAAAAACATAGGATTACAATTAAACAAGCCTAAATACGAAATGAATATCATTGGTTCCAATAAGGCTGGTTTTAAAACATTAGGATTATCCATTACTTTTTAGATAGATTATGAAAAAACAAAAATTAATTTATTGTATATTAATAAGTTATTTATGCACTTTTTCTAGTTTTGCACAAATAATAGATACAATACATGAAAAAAAGGTAGATCATCATGATACCTTTAAAATGAAGAAAATGATTATTCCTACTGCATTAATAGTATCTGGTGTTATTTTACGTAATCCAGCTTGGCGTAATCAATTATTAGATTTTAAAAATCAATTATTTGGCACTTCTTTTAGTACCAAAATTGATGATTATATACAGTATATTCCTATTGTTCAAACCTTAGGTGGTAAAACCATAGGCATTGAAAGTAAGCACGGATATAAACAAATAATTACAAATCAAATCGTTTCAAATGCTATCAGTGCTGCTATTGTACACGGATTAAAGAATTCTGTAGGAGACTTACGTCCTGATGGATCTGCTAAAAATTCATTCCCATCAGGACATGCGGCAACCGCTTTTACAAATGCCATGCTTCAATATTTAGAATATAAAGATTCTAATAAATGGTATGCAGCCTCTGGCTTTTTATTTGCAACTGCTACAGGAGTATTACGAGTAGCTAACACACGTCATTGGCCTGGCGATGTTGCTGCAGGTGCAGGTATAGGAATGGCATCCGCTATTGTAGTGCATTATTGGAGTCCTTTTAAATGGGATCAAACAAAAAAGATAAAAGAATGAGCTATATTGCTTATCCTATTTTAAATGAAAAAACCTACGGTCTAGGTTTCATTGGAAAACTTGATTAAACTTTTAATTATTTATTTTAAAACTAAAAATCATTTGGCATTATACCCAAATAAGAAATAATATGAAATATTTTCACAACGACATCGAAGCCAAATGGCAAAAGTACTGGGCAGATCATAAAACCTTTGCTGCATCAAATAATTCGGATAAGCCAAAATACTACGTATTAGATATGTTCCCATATCCTTCAGGAGCGGGATTACACGTAGGACACCCGCTGGGATATATCGCTTCTGATATTGTGGCACGTTATAAACGTCATCAAGGATATAATGTATTACATCCACAAGGGTATGATTCTTTTGGTTTACCAGCAGAACAATATGCTATCCAAACTGGTCAACATCCAGAAAAAACAACTCGCGAAAACATTGCTCGTTATCGTGAACAATTAGATAAAATAGGTTTTTCTTTCGATTGGGATCGTGAAGTACGTACTTCTAATCCTGATTATTACAAACACACCCAATGGATTTTTATTCAATTGTTTAATTCCTGGTATAATAATGATTCTGATAAAGCCGAAGATATTTCAACTTTAGTTTCTGTTTTTGAAAAAGAAGGAAATGCAAATGTTAATGCGGTTTGTGATGATAACATTGCTGTGTTTACGGCTGATAACTGGAAATCATATACTTCTGAAGAGCAACAAAAAATATTGCTACAATATCGATTAACCTATCTAGCCGAAACCGAAGTAAACTGGTGTCCTGCTTTAGGAACAGTTTTGGCAAATGACGAAATTGTAAACGGTGTTTCAGAACGTGGTGGTCATCCTGTAATTCGTAAAAAAATGACCCAATGGTCGATGCGAATTTCGGCGTATGCAGAAAGATTATTACAAGGTCTTGATACTATCGATTGGACCGAATCGTTGAAAGAATCGCAACGCAACTGGATTGGAAAATCGGTCGGTGCGCACGTTGAATTCAGAATTCAGCATTCAGAATTCAGCATTCCAGTATTTACTACCCGTCCTGATACGATTTTTGGAGTAACATTTATGACATTAGCTCCTGAACACGAATTGGTTGCGCAAATTACGACTCCTGAACAAAAAGCTGCGGTAGATGCCTATATTGAAGCAACGGCAAAACGTTCAGAAAGAGAGCGTATGGCCGATGTAAAAACTATTTCGGGGGTATTTACAGGTGCGTATGCGGAACATCCGTTTACCAAAGAACCTATTCCCGTTTGGATTGGCGATTATGTATTAGCAGGATACGGAACAGGTGCAGTAATGGCAGTACCAATTGGAGATGAAAGAGATTACGCATTCGCAAAACATTTTAATATTCCAATTAAAAATATATTCAGTCTTACCTCCCCTCCTTTGGAGGGGTCGGGGGAGGCTGGCCCTTTGCAGAAAAATCTGGTTTCGAATTAGTAGATTCTGATTTCTTAAACGGATTAGATTACAAATCTGGAACCAAGAAAGTTATTGAGGAATTAGAAAAAATAGGAGCAGGAAAAGCTAAAGTAAATTACCGTTTACGTGATGCAGTTTTCTCTCGCCAACGTTATTGGGGTGAACCCTTTCCAGTATATTATGTAAATGGATTACCTCAGATGATTGATGCGAAACATTTGCCGATTATTTTGCCTGGAAGTAGAAAAATATTTACCAACAGAAGATGGTCAACCACCATTAGGAAACGCTTCGGTTTGGGCTTGGGATAGCGTGCAGTGTACAGTAGTTAGTAATCAGTTAATTAACAACGAAACCATATTTCCATTAGAATTAAACACTATGCCAGGTTGGGCAGGTTCGTCTTGGTACTGGATGCGTTATATGGATGCGTCTAATGAAAATGAATTTGCAAGTTCAGATGTTTTAAAATATTGGGAAAATGTCGATTTATACATAGGTGGAAGCGAACACGCTACTGGGCATTTATTATATTCTCGTTTTTGGAACAAATTCTTAAAAGATAGAGGTTTTGCACCTACAGAAGAACCCTTCAAAAAATTAATCAATCAAGGGATGATTTTAGGAATGAGTGCAATTGTTTACAGAATTTCTGGAACAAATCAGTATGTTTCTAAAAATTTAAAATCTGAATATCAAACAGAAGAAATTCGTGTAGATGTAAATATCGTTAATGCTTCAGATGAAATAGATTTAGAAAAATTAAGAAATTGGATCCCTGAATTCAAAGAAGCTGAATTTATTACTGAAAATGGAAAATATATTGTAGGTCGCGAAGTAGAAAAAATGTCAAAACGTTGGTATAATGTAGTCAACCCAGATGATATTTGTAACGAATACGGAGCAGACACCCTACGTTTATACGAAATGTTCTTAGGTCCGTTAGAACAAGCTAAACCTTGGAACACAGCTGGTATCACAGGAGTTTATGGTTTCTTAAAGAAATTATGGAGATTGTACTTTGATGACAATGGAAGTATTGTTACCAATGAGGAACCAACGGCAGATATGTACAAATCGTTACATAAAACCATCAAAAAAGTAACTGAAGATATTGAGAATTTCTCATTTAATACTTCGGTTTCTCAATTTATGATTTGTGTGAATGAGTTATCGCAACAAAAATGCCATCATAGCGCTATTTTAGAACCATTGACAGTAATTATTTCGCCTTATGCACCCCATATTGCTGAAGAATTATGGAATGCGTTAGGACACCAAGGTTCCATAGCAACGGTAGCTTTCCCTAAATTTGAAGAAAAATATTTAGTAGAAAGCGAAAAAGAATATCCAGTTTCTTTTAATGGGAAAATGCGTTTTAAAATTAAATTACCACTAGATTTAAGCAAAGAACAAATAGAAGAAATCATCATGAAAGATGAACGTACACAAGCACAATTACAAGGACATACACCTAAAAATGTGATTATCGTTCCAGGAAAGATTATTAACTTGGTTGGATAAATATTAGGAAGGATGAAAGATTTATTTATTAGAGGGTATTTAGAAAAAATTTCTAAACAATTTGAAATTTCAATTGATGATGCGTTTGAAGTGTTTTCTATTGCAGTTGTATTAGATAAATCTTTCGATGAAGTCTATAAATGAAATTTTAATTTTAACTCCTGATAATAATAAAAGCTTAAATCAAGATGGTAGAATTGATGGAATTTATTTTGAAGGAAATGGCTTCAATGTATAATGTATGTTTTTCAATGTAAAAACTCTAAAAAACAGGAACAAGGAAAGTTAGATAAATTCAAAGATAATTTTGAGGAGTTTTTCCTAAAAGGAAATGAATTACCTAATTCTAAAGATCTTTCATCTAAAATTGAAGAATATAAGGATTTAACAAAACGAGGATTTATAATTAAGCATCAATTGTATTTTCTTTATAATGGGAATAAGTCCGACAATCAAACTTCAAACGAACAACTTTTTATCATAAAGAAAATAACTTTGAGATAATTGACTCTGAAGTTCTTTATGATAAAGTTGTTAGAATAATTGATTCAAACAATAGAAGAAAAGATATAGATTTTACTTATAACCAAATTCTAGTGTTGTAAAAGGGGATAACCAAGCTTTATATTCTTATGTAATTAACAATGTAAAAGCATTGAATTTTAGAATTCAAGACATAGAATTATGTGAATTAATATCAAAAGAAATAAATAATAATGGTAGTTTAGATACATTATATTCAGAAAATATTGGAGATTTTTTAGGATTTAAGCCTAAGGCGAATCAAAAATGCAAATAACTCTAAATGAACTGTCCAAGTTCAAAAGCAGAGAGAGAAAGGAACTAGCATTGCGAAGAGTCTTTTGACCAATGATAAAATTTAGCTTTTTATCTTTCTCTTTCTTCTGTTGAAATAAATTTATAAAATATTCAAAAAACTTCCCTGTGCAAACATAGGATGACAAGATTGCGAATTTTTTGGACAGTCTCAAGGTTAAAAAAAGTATTACGAGGAAATTTCAAAGTTTAAATGGTATAATAGTTAATATATTCTTGAATTTCTTCTTTTAATTGAGGACAGCCTTTTTTATTACTTAAGACCTCTAGTAGAATATTTATTTGTATATAATTTTATAACCCCAGATTTATCTCTATAGACTCCCTTTATTTCTCTTTTAAAAGTGTTATAAAGTCCTCTCTAGGTATTTCATAACATCCTAAAGAAGCTAAATGATCGTTGTATATTTGACAATCTAATAGTTTGTATTTATTATCCTTTAGATAATCTACTAACGCAATAAAAGCCACTTTAGAAGCATTACTCACATGAGAAAACATACTTTCACCACAAAAAATAGGATTCATATCTACACCATATAATCCACCTACTAATTCCTTTCCTAGCCAAACCTCAACGGACATTGCCTTTCCTATTTCATGCAAATATGTGTAGGAATCTATCATTTCGTCTGTAATCCAGGTTCCGTATTGGTCTGGACGATAAATTTGTTGACAATTAATCATTACATCACGAAAACACGTATTAAAAGTAATTTTAAAAATACCTTTATTTATTACATTTCGCATACTTTTAGAGGGTTTAAATTCATTAGGAAATAAAACCATACGCTGAGGTGGACACCACCATAAAATAGGATCATTATCATCAAACCAAGGAAAAATACCGTTTTTATAGGCTAATAATAATCGTTCAGGCGATAAATCGCCACCTACTGCTAGTACACCTTCTTTTGATGTTTCTTCTATTGGTGGAAAATATAATTCTTTAGTTATAAAGTACATAATTTATTAGAAAAATAATAAAAGGAAAAAAGAGCAAAGATATTATTAAACTAAAAAGTCATTCAAATATTTTACATACTGAATGACTTTTTGTCTTTATTTTTTTGTTTTTTAAATTAGAAAGGAAGATCGTCATGTTCTTCTTCATTGAAACTAGGAGCTGGTTCAAAAGCTTGTGCTGCGGGCATTGGAGGCATTTGTTGAGTCATAGCAGGTTGTGTTGCCTGCATAGGTTGAACTCTTTCAATTCTCCATCCTTGAATGGTATTAAAATATTTAGCTTCTCCTTGCGGATTAATCCACTCGCGACCACGTAAATTAATTGATACTTTTACCTGTTCTCCCACTTGGAAGTTATTTAAATCATCTACTTTTGCTTGAGTAAACTCAATCATGATATGTTGTGGATATTGCTCCTCTGTTGTAACTACTAACTCTCTTTTTTTAAAAGATGCACTAACCTCTTGTGTAGGGTTAATCATTTTAATTCTTCCTGTAACTTCCATGATAACTTGTATTAATTATTTTGCTAACAGCACTTTCCATGCCGAAAGTATGTCTTGTTTTTTTAAATACTCTTTAGCTAATTCTTTGATCTTTATAAGATTATTAGCCTGTAAAGCTTCTTTAATTAAATTGTTTTCTTGGACAAAGATAAGGATTTCTTCTTCTTTTGGCAAAGCTTCTATATTTCCTAGCATACCTAAATCATTTCCTGTAAAAAAGGATCTTCTTTAATAAAGCTAGGAATTGCATCTACTCCAATTCCTAAAGAGATCAAAGGTTTTGGTACTTCAAATAAACCCATGTTAGAACGCGAATACCAATTCCCACCTAAACGAGCTACCAAATCAATTTTATGTTGATCAATCATCCCATTTTTATCTAAGATAGTTTCATCTACATGGATTTTTAGAACTTCACAAATTATTAAATTACCAGCACCTCCTTCTGTGCCTAATGAAATTATTTCATTTACTTTACACTCAAATTGTACGGGTGATTCGGCAACACGAAATGGTTTTACAAGATCAGAAGATAATGCCGTGAGACCCGCTTTTTCAAATTCATTTATTCCTTCCAGCATACTCCGTACTGGAAAGCGACATTTGTTGTACAATATCATAATTTACAACATTTATAACCACTTCTTTAGTTTCTAATGCGTTTTCTAAGGTATGTTTAGTTGTATTACCTCTTACTCTTCTGGCTGGAGAAAAGACTAAAATAGGAGGATTAGCACTAAAAACATTAAAAAAACTAAAAGGAGATAAATTAGGTCTACCTTGTGCATCTATCGTACTAGCAAATGCAATGGGTCTTGGCGCAATAGCCCCTTGTAAATAAGACTGAACTTGTGGGGTAGATAATTCAGTAGGAATGAAACTTTTCATTTATAAATTGGTTTTTAAACAAAAATAAGAAAAGAAGCTATAAAATAAAGTAAAGAAAATAGACTTTTATTATATTTAGACTCTTAAGCATAAATAATGATTTTTACTAATAAAAATAATTCTATTCGTTGGCTGTTAGTAGGATTTTCTTTCCTAATTATTAGCCTTATTTTGTGGAATACTTATACTTTGATGCAAATTTTTAGAAAAGAAGAGCGTCATAAAATGGAACTTTTGGCTACGGCTCAAAAAACATTACAAAATGCAACAGATGAAACAGAAGTAGATTTGCCTTTACAAATATTAACTAATAATGAAACCATTCCTACAATACTATTAGATGAAAAAGATAGTATATTGAGTTTTACCAATCTAGACGAAGCTTTATTTAAGAGCCCTAAGAAAACAAAACATGTTATTTTCCAGTTTAAACAAGCTAATAACAAAATTAATATTGAATACGACAAAGGAAAACGTCGCTATTTGTATTATATGGACTCGGCATTATTAAGCCAACTAAAATATTATCCTATGGCATTGATTACGATTATTGTTTTATTTGGTGCTTTAGTTTATAATTATTATCGAACTAATAAAATTTCAGCTCAAAGTAAACTCTGGGCGGGTATGGCCAAAGAAACAGCACATCAAATTGGTACACCGCTTTCATCATTAATTGGATGGGTCGAAATTATGAAAGCTGAGCAAGTAGATGATACTATCGTTTCTGAAATTGAAAAAGATCTTTTTAGACTTCAAAACATAACGGAACGTTTTTCTAAAATAGGCTCTGAACCTAATTTAGAAAATAAAAATATTGTGGAAGAAACGAAATTAGTATACGATTATTTAGCTTCCCGATTTGAAGGACAGGTAAAATTTCAGTTTTTTTCGACTCAACAAGAATTGTTTGCTAAAATAAATCCTACATTGCATAGCTGGACAATAGAAAATTTAGTAAAAAATGCTATAGATGCTATGCGAGGTAGAGGAGATATAGATATAATGATAGCAGATGAAGATAATCATATTAAAATTAAAATATCCGATACAGGTAAAGGTATTCCAAGAAGTCATTTCAAAAAAATATTTGAACCTGGCTTTACAACTAAAAAAAGAGGTTGGGGACTTGGATTATCTTTAACCAAACGTATAGTAGAAGAATATCATAAAGGAAAAATAAAGGTTTTACATTCCGAAATTAATAAAGGAACGATCTTTCAAATTAGTTATAAAAAATGCGTCTAAGTTACTGGGAAATAAAAAATTGGTTTACATCCGTTGATTTTACCATAGTAGGTAGTGGAATTGTAGGTTTGCATACAGCTTTACGCCTGCGAGAACGATTTCCTAACAGTAAAATACTTGTTTTAGAAAAAGGCAAACTCCCAGAAGGAGCTAGTACTAAAAATGCTGGGTTCGCTTGTTTTGGTTCTCTATCAGAGATTCTAGATGATCTAAAAATACATACAGAAGAAGAAGTTATTCAACTTGTAAAAAAACGTTGGAATGGCTTACAACTATTGCGTAAAAATTTAGGAGATATTTCTATTGATTTAAAACACTATGGGGGGTATGAACTATTTTTATCGGAAAATGAAGACTGTTATGAAGACTGTCTACAAAAATGCCATTTATAAATGATCTTCTTCGTCCCCTGTTTAAAACAGATACTTTTGAAAAACAAATAGATCGTTTTAACTTTAAAAACATAAAAAAATATAGCCTTTTTAATCCATTTGAGGCACAAATAGATACAGGTAAAATGATGCAAGCATTACTAACAAAAGGTTTTGAAAGTAATATTCTCATTTTAAATAATCAAACGGTTAAAAATTATGTAGACTTAGGGAATGAAGTAGAAGTAGAATTAGAGGGGTATACTTTTAAAACGCAAAAACTACTCTTTGCAACCAACGGATTTGCTGAAAATCTGACAAATGGTGAAGTAAAACCTGCTCGGGCACAAATACTCATAACTGAACCTATACCCAATTTAGAAATAAAGGGTACTTTTCATTTAGATAAAGGATATTATTATTTCAGAAATATAGACAATCGTATTTTATTAGGAGGAGGACGAAATTTAGATTTTATAGGCGAAACCACTATTTCAATGGATCAAACAGCTTTAATACAAAACAAATTGGAAGAATTATTAAAAACCGTAATTTTGCCACAAACTAAAGTAACCATTGCTCATCGTTGGAGCGGTATTATGGGAATAGGCATTCATAAAAAACCAATAGTAAAATCGCTTTCAACAAATGTTTTTTGTGGGGTACGAATGGGAGGCATGGGTATTGCCATAGGAAGTTTAATAGGAAAAGAATTAGCTGATTTAATATAAATGACAACAAAAAAAAATATAAATAACAAAACAAATACAAAAACGAAATCTAAAACCCCATCGTCTACCTTTATGACTAAGGTTAAATTATTTTTATGGAAGTGTTTTTTGTATTTTAATGTAATCTCTATAGCTTTTGTATTTTTATTTAAATACATACCAGTACCTTTTACTCCTTTAATGATAATAAGAGCAATAGAAAATAAAGTAGCTGGTAAAGAAGTTATCTTTTCACATGATTGGGTACCCATTGATGATCTATCCCTTAATTTACAAAAAGCCGTTATATCTAGCGAAGACGGTCTTTTTCTTCAACATAACGGATTTGATTTTTCTGCTATGAATAAAGCATTTAAAGGAAATCTAAAAGGAAAAAAATTAAAAGGAGGAAGCACCATATCACAACAAACAGCCAAAAACGTTTTCTTATGGCAAGGACGTAGTTATTTACGTAAAGCATTAGAAGCTTATTATACCGTTTTGATTGAATTAGTATGGGGTAAAAAACGCATTATGGAAGTTTACTTAAACAGCATCGAAATGGGAAATGGTATTTATGGAGCAGAAGCCGCATGTCAATACTGGTTTCACAAAAGCTCTAAAAGCCTCACAAAATACGAAGCTGCTTCAATAGCAGCCATATTACCAAGTCCAAGAAAATACAAAGCCGTTGGATCTTCTAACTATGTTGAAAAAAGAAAAAAATAAAACCATCCGTGTAATGCGTCATATAGGAACTTTAGAATATTAAAAATTAAAGATAATTTTTCTAGTTCCTTTAAGTAATTATAAAGTGTTTTAATAAACCATATATTATGAGTCTATCCATAAAAAAAAGATATATTTTACCTGTACTTGCAGGAGGTTTTTTGTTTGTAGGAGCTAGTTTCAAAGAAGATTTTTTTGAAATAGCCAAGCAGATTGAAATTTTTACAACCTTATTTAAGACCGTTAATATGAATTATGTTGACCAAACAAATCCTGCTGAATTAATGGATAAGTCAATAAAAAGTATGTTAGCTGAATTAGATCCCTATACTGTTTATTTTAATGAAGCTGACGTAGTTCGCTTCAAAATAAATAATACAGGTGAATATACAGGTATAGGTGCCATGATTACCAGAAAAGAAGGTAAAACTTATATACGTGAACCTTATAAAGGTTATCCTGCAGACAAAGCGGGTTTAAAAGCAGGTGATGAAATCATTCAAGTTAATGATGTCATCCTTTCTGATTTTAAAGAAGATGTATCTCAATTACTCAAAGGGAGTAAGAATACCAAAATTTCCATACAATATAAAAGAAATAATGAACTCAAAACGACTCAATTACTTTTAGATGAAATAGATGTAAAAGCAGTTCCTTATTATGGTATGGCTGACTCTAAAACAGGTTATATCGTACTCTCACAATTTAATGCAAAAGCTTCCAGCGAAACACGCGAAGCATTAGAAAATTTAAAAGATCAAGGAGCCACTCAAATCATATTAGATCTTAGAGGTAATCCAGGTGGACTTTTACACGAAGCAGTCAATATATGCAATTTATTCGTTCCCGCTGGAGAGATCATTGTAACCACAAAATCTAAAATAGAAAAACACAATAACATCTACAAAACATCTAAGCAACCCGTAGATTTAGATATTCCTCTTGCTATCATTGTAGATGGTAAAAGTGCTTCCGCAAGTGAAATTGTTTCAGGCGCATTACAAGACCTAGACCGAGCAGTAATCATAGGTTCTAGAAGTTTTGGTAAAGGATTAGTTCAACGTCCTATTGATTTAACATACGGTACGCAACTAAAAGTAACGATTTCTAGATACTATACACCATCAGGACGTTGTATTCAAGCATTAGATTATTCAAAAAAAGATGCTAATGGTAAAGCTATACGTACAGATGCAAAAAATTACAATGCTTTTAAAACACGCAAAGGAAGAACAGTATATGATGGTGGAGGTATTCAACCTGATATTGAACTAGAAGAAAGTAAAACGAGTACTATAACTGATGCTTTAGTTAGAGGAGATGCTATTTTTATGTATGCTAATCAATACTATTATAAACATCCAAATTTAGGTAATTCAATCCCAAACTTAGGAGATACAGATTTTAGTGAATTTAAAAATTACTTGAAATCACAAAAATTTTCGTTTGATACTAAAACCGATTTAGCTCTTAAATCCGTTTTAGAACAAGCTAAAAAAGAAAAAAATAGAGGGGCAAATTAAAACCCAATATGAGGCTTTGCAACAAGCTTTACAGAAAACAGATGAGGTAGAATTAGATAAGAATAAAAATGAAATTATAAATTTATTAAAAGACGAACTCATCAAAAGGTACCAATATAAAGAAGGTCTTTATCAATACTATGCAAAAAATAATAGCGTTATAAGAAAAGCTACTGATTTGTTAAACAACTCAGTACAGTACAAACAAATTTTATTAAAATAAAAAAGATTCGTTTGCCTATTATAAGAAATCAAAATGGGGAACTTTTATTACTTTTGTAAATAAATGTCAATTTGACATTCTTTAAAAATGGCTTAAAATTTGTAGTTTTATTAAAAAAATAAAATCATGATAGGATATTATATTTTACTTGGAGGTATTGCCCTTGTAAGTTGGTTGGTAAGTAACCGTTTACAAAATAAATTTGAGTATTATTCAAAAGTACATTTGCGAAATGGACTAAGTGGTGCCGAAATTGCAGAAAAAATGCTCCATGATCATGGGATTTATGATGTGAAAGTAATTTCTACACCAGGTAGATTAACGGATCATTATAATCCAGTAGATAAAACGGTAAATCTATCAGAAGCAGTGTATAATCAAAGAAATGCGGCGGCGGCGGCTGTAGCGGCTCATGAGTGCGGTCACGCGGTTCAACATGCAACGGCATATAGTTGGTTAGCAATGCGTTCTAAAATGGTACCGATGGTAAATGTATCCTCTTCTATATCTCAATGGTTGATTATGGGCGGTTTGATTTTAGGAATTGCTTCTAAAGGATTATCAATAGGATATATTGTAGCTTTAATAGGTTTAGCTTTAATGACTATAGCAACTGCTTTTTCGTTAATTACATTACCTGTAGAATATGATGCAAGTAATCGAGCACTAGCTTGGTTAAAAAACAAAAATATGGTAAGTCAACAAGAATATGAAGGGGCAGAAGATTCTTTAAAATGGGCAGCTAGGACTTATTTAGTGGCAGCTATTGGTGCAGTAGCTTCTATGTTGTACTGGGCAATGCAAGTATTTGGTAGGAGAGATTAATTTTTTAAAAGTAAAGATTTATAAATGCCTTAGAAGTAAAAAACTTTTAAGGCATTTTTTATTAATTTATAATTGTATTTGTCTTTCTATTTGTTGATCTAAGGATATAAAAGTTTCAGTTCTAGAAACACCCTCTATAAATTGAATTTTGGTATTTAATAATTGCATTAAATGTTCATTGTCACGACAGATCATCTTTATTAAAATACTCCAATTACCTGTAGTATAATGACACTCCAATACTTCTGGAATTTTACGTAACTCCTTAACAGCTTCTGAATTTCGCGCGGCGCGATCTAGGTATATTCCTACAAATGCCATAGTGCTATATCCTAAGACTTTTGTATTAACAATAAACTTTGAACCCGAAATGACTTTAGCTTCCTCTAATTTTCGTAATCTTTGATGAATAGCTGCTCCTGAAATTCCTATTTTATTAGCAATCTGTAAAATAGGCTTACGAGCATCGTCCATTAAATAACGCAAGATTTCTTTGTCTATACCGTCAATTTCAATTTGTAAGTGATTTATTCGCATTGATTTAAAATTGAAAACCTAAAGTTAACTTTTGTTTTCAAATAAAACAATAAAATGTTATTTAGTTTTATTATTCTATGAACAAACAAAATCTAATACCATTTAAACTTTGAAATTTCCTCATATACTATTTTTTTAACCTTGAGACTGTCCAAAAAGTTCGCAATCTTGTTATTTCGACCAAAGGGAGAAATCAATAATATTAATTATGAGACTCCTCATTCGGAGTGACAAACCGTGTTTGTTCGAGTTGTTTTAAAATGAAAAAAACGTATCGAGAATTTTATTTTTTAATCCAGTATATTTTAAGTTTAAATGGTATAATTTCAGTGATATAGTAATAAAATTAGAGCGAACTAGATATAAAAAATCACCCATCGAAAAGAATGGGTGACTTAAAAATAAGTAGGAGGGTAGATTAATTATATCCTTTGTATGGAACTTCTTTTTCATTAAAAATAACTCCATATTCCTCTAACTCTTTTAGTATAGGTATATAAACTTCTTTTTAATTGGTAATTGCACGCCAGGTGTGGTAATATTCCCATTTAAGATTTGTAAAGTAGCCATTGCTACAGGCAAACCTACCGTTTTAGCCATAGCAGTATAAGTCTGATCATCGCCTATGCAAACCATCGTAGCATCTATTTGTTTGAGCTGACCATTTAATTCATAACCAAACTTATGATACATCACAATCATATCTTTATCATTTGATTGTAATGTCCATGAATCAGTTAATATTTTTTCTAAAGCTTGTGCTGGTGTAGCGTTCTTAATACCTAATGTTTTTTGACTATTAAATAAGTCCAATTCCACAAGTTTGTCCCACATTACATCGTCTTGATCTATTTTTAATTGATGACGTAATTTTATTTCAACGGAGTCACTAGCATGGTATGGCAAAAATAGATTTACAAAATCACGATAGCTCATTTTTTCAGAATCATCAATTACATAGGAATCATCTGTCATACCCAGTTGTACAAACATATCCCATGCTTTAGAATAGCCTACGCGGCGGATAGTTCCTCTGTAAAGTGTTAAAGCATCATCTAAATTATAAATGCTTTTATATTTTAAAGAATCACGGTTAGCATATCCCTCAAAACGTCCAAATCCATCAATTTCCAAGAATTCCGTTCTACGAAATAATTTATTATATGGAATATACTTATAAGTACCTTCTTGTATAAACTTGGCAGCTCCACCCTGACCTGCTAACACAACATTTCTTGGTGCCCAAGTAAATTTGTAATTCCAAAGATTATCATCACTTTCAGGAGCTACTAAACCGCCACAAAATGACTCAAAAAGAATTGTTTTACCGCCCTGATCACGGATTTCATCCAATACTTTCATGGCACTCATGTGATCTATACCAGGGTCTAATCCTACTTCATTCATGAATACTAAACCATTTTCTTTTGCCTGTTCATCTAAAGCTTGCATGGCATCACTAATATATGAGGCGGTAACCATGTGTTTTTTGTATATAATACAGTCTTTTGCTACTTCAATGTGCATGTGAGCTGGAAGCATTGAAATTACTATGTCTGCTTTTTTAATTTCAGTTTGTCGCTGATTTGTATCATGAATATCTAGAGCAATAGGCGTTGCATTTTTATGTCCTAATGTTTTACGCTGTGCTAATTCTAGTGATAAATCACCTATAGTAAGATGTAAATTTTGACTTTCAGATTTTTCTAAAAGGTATTTTATTAAAGAAGAAGCAGACCGACCAGCTCCTATAATTAGTATATTTCTCATTTTGGTGTGGTAAAAAAAATTACACAAATGTAATCAAATGTAATTTTTTCAAAAACGAAATAGATAAAATATATAGAATTTTTTGAGAATACTATGTTAAATTTGAAAAAAATTTAATAAAAATGGATAGAAAAATTTTATTAACAGCCTTGTTTTTTGGTGCAATTTCAATTATTTTGGGAGCTTTTGGAGCGCATGCTCTTAAAAAGTTTTAAATACAGATCAACTAATTTCTTTTGAAGTAGGGATCCGTTATATGATGTATCACGCTTTTTTGTTACTATTTTTAGGTACAACCAATATGTTTTTACCAGAACAAAAGAATGTAATTTTTAATTTGGTGGTACTAGGAATATTGTTTTTTTCAGTTTCTATTTTTCTTCTGTCTACACAGTCTATTACAAATTTAAATTTTAAATTCTTGGGTCCTATAACACCTGTAGGAGGAGTATTGTTAATATCTGCTTGGCTTATGGCATTTTATTACATTTTCACAAAAAAAATCTAAACTGTGACTCTATTTAAATAATATTTATACTTTTGTCGTTAAAATTGAACACACACATCATAAATTTTATGGAAGCATACACACCACCTACGAAAACGATTTCGTTAGAAAAATACGGAATTAGTGGCGTTAAAGAAATTGTATATAATCCTACATACGAATTGTTGTATCAGGAAGAATTAAGCCCTGAATTAGAAGGTTACGAAAAAGGGCAGTTAACTGAATTGGGGGCAGTTAATGTAATGACAGGTGAGTTTACAGGTCGTTCTCCTAAAGATAAATATATTGTTAAAGATGCCGTAACAGAGGATACTATTTGGTGGACTTCTGAAAAAGCTATAAACGATAATAAACCTATTAGTACTGATACTTGGAATGCTCTAAAAGAAAATACGGTAGAGCAATTATCAGGAAAAAGACTTTTTGTAGTTGATACTTTTTGCGGCGCTAATGAAAATACACGATTAAAAGTACGCTTTATTGTGGAGGTAGCTTGGCAAGCACATTTTGTAAAAAATATGTTTATTCGTCCAACAGAAGAAGAGCTAGCTAATTATGGCGAACCTGACTTTGTGGTAATGAACGCTTCAAAACGTGGTTTTGCAGATTATAAAGCACATGGTTTAAATTCTTGAAGTTTATATTGCTTTTAATTTAACAGAAAAAGTACAGCTAATTGGAGGTACTTGGTATGGAGGAGAAATGAAGAAAGGTTTATTTTCAATGATGAACTATTATTTACCTCTTCAAGGTATGGCCTCTATGCACTGTTCAGCAAATAAAGGAAAAGATGGTGACGTTGCCGTATTCTTTGGTTTGTCAGGAACTGGAAAAACAACTTTATCTACAGACCCTAAACGTGAATTAATTGGAGACGATGAACACGGGTGGGATAATGATGGCGTTTTTAACTTTGAAGGAGGTTGTTATGCAAAAACAATTGATTTAAGTAAAGAAAACGAACCAGATATTTATGGTGCTATCAAACGTGATGCTTTGCTGGAAAATGTAACGGTTGATGCTGATGGTAAAATTGATTTTAAAGATGGCTCTGTAACACAAAATACACGTGTTTCATATCCTATTTATCACATTAATAATATAGTAACTCCTGTATCAAAAGCAGGTCATGCTACTAAGGTGATATTCTTAACAGCAGATGCTTTTGGTGTAATGCCTCCCGTTTCTAAGTTAACTCCTGAACAAACAAAATATTATTTCTTGTCAGGATTTACCGCTAAATTAGCAGGAACAGAAAGAGGTGTAACTCAACCAGAACCAACTTTTTCAGCTTGTTTTGGTAAGGCATTCTTGTCTTTACATCCTACAAAGTACGGAGAAGAATTAGTGAAGAAAATGGAAGAACACAATGCTAAGGCCTATATGGTAAATACAGGTTGGAATGGTACAGGTAAACGTATTTCTATTAAAGACACACGCGCTATCATTGATGCTATTTTGGATGGTTCTATTGAAAATGCAGAAACAACCGTTGTACCAGTATTTAATTTTGAAGTTCCAACAGCATTACATGATGTTAATTCTGAAATTTTAGATCCCCGTAATACGTATGTTGATGCCTCAGAATGGCAAACTAAAGCAGAGGATTTAGCAGGAAGATTTATTAAAAACTTTGTGCAATATACAGATAATGAACAAGGAGAACGTTTAGTAGAAGCAGGACCCCAATTATAAAACAAAAATTTCTAACAAAACGGGCTTTCCTAAAGGAAAGCCCGTTTTGTTAGAATACATACCTACTTTTTGAATTTATTTTTCAGAATATTTTTCAATAATTTCTTCAAAAACAAATAATAAATCTTGATAATTATCTAATGTAACCAATTGGTTACGATACTCCTTAAAATGAGGTACTCCTTTAAAATAATTGGTGTAATGACGACGCATTTCTACTATTCCCACACGTTCACCTTTCCATTCAATAGACCATGTTAAGTGGTTTTTAGCTGCTTCTACTCGATCTGCAATATTAGGTAAGTTTAATAATTCGCCAGTAATAAAATAATGTTTAATCTCATTAAAAATCCAAGGATACCCAATAGCAGCACGACCTATCATAATACCATCTAACCCATAAGTATTTTTGTATTCTAATGCTTTTTCCGCGGAATCAATATCACCATTACCAAAAATAGGGATTTTTATTCGTGGGTTATTTTTTACACGTGCAATGTGTGACCAATCGGAATGACCTTTATACATTTGTGCACGCGTACGTCCATGAATAGTTAAAGCTTGGATACCCACATCTTGTAATCGTTCAGCTACCTCATCAATATTGATAGAATGATCATCCCAACCCAAACGAGTTTTAACCGTTACAGGTAGATTTGTGCTATTTACAACGGCTTTAGTTAAACGCACCATCAAGTCAATATCTTTTAAAACGCCTGCACCAGCCCCTTTACAAACTACTTTTTTTACTGGACAACCAAAGTTGATGTCTAATAAATCAGGTTGCACGGTTTCTACTATTTTGGCACTCATGGCCATTGCCTCTTCATCTCCACCAAAAATTTGAATACCTACAGGACGTTCATAATCAAAAATATCTAATTTTTGACGGCTTTTAATAGCATCACGAATTAGTCCCTCACTAGAAATAAATTCAGAGTACATCAAATCAGCACCATGCATCTTACACAAGCGACGAAAAGGAGGATCACTCACGTCTTCCATAGGGGCTAATAACAAAGGAAAATCGGGTAGCTCTATATTGCCTATTTTAACCATCGGTCTATATTTTGGTACAAAATTACAAAATAATGAGAACATACTTTAACTTAAAGCGTGATTAGGTTTTAAGCATTTTTTGAAAATTCAGATTAAATTTTAAATTTATTTATCTGAAGATCTAAAGATGAATTATATGTCTTTAAATCTAGATCATGTATTAGAAAATTATCGCAGATAAAAAGGACTTTAAATCTTAAAACACTCATTTTTTATTTTCATCAAAAAGTCTAACATATATGGTTTAGGTTGAAACTTAAAATATACTGGATTAAAAAATAAAGTTCTCGATACATTTTTTTATTTTAGAAATAACCCTAACAAACGGTTGAGTATATAATTGAAATCATCGTTAGTTCGAGCGCGAAGCGCATCGAGAATCAATACTAATTTTTACTGCTTTTGTAGAATAGTGTCTAAATCAGCATGCGGTTTGTCACTCCTACGTAAGGAGGAGTCTCATAATCAATATTATGTGATTTCTCCCTTTGGTCGAAATGAACAAGATTGCGAACTTTTTGGACAGTCTCAAGGTTAAAAAATAGTATTATAATGAAATTTCAAAGTTGAAATGGTATAAATTAGTTTTTTTGTACATCGTGTTTTTAAATGAAAATAATGTTTTTGCCTATATTTATACATTATTATTGAATTATGATAGAAGAGGTAATACCTAATTTTTTATAAAAACACAAAGAAAAGGATAGGATTAATAAATGAATTTGTAATTCTAGTTGAAATATGTGAATTTGATTATATTTGCATATTAAAGATTCCGCAATTTTTTGGAAGGTAAAAACGATGAAGAAAATTAGAAATTTTTGCATTATTGCACATATTGACCATGGTAAAAGTACCTTGGCCGACCGTTTATTAGATGCCACGCAAACTGTAACGGCTCGTGAAGCACAAGCACAGTTGTTAGATAATATGGATTTAGAGCGCGAACGCGGGATTACCATCAAAAGTCACGCCATCCAAATGGAATACAATTACAAAGGAGAGCAATATATTTTAAATTTAATTGATACGCCAGGACACGTGGATTTTTCCTATGAAGTTTCACGTTCAATTGCTGCTTGTGAAGGTGCTTTATTGATTGTAGATGCGGCACAAAGTATACAAGCACAAACGATTTCTAACTTATACCTAGCATTAGAGAATGATTTAGAAATTATACCTGTTTTAAACAAGGTTGATTTGCCAAGTGCTAATCCAGAGGAAGTGAGTGATGATATAGTAGAATTATTAGGATGTAAGTTAGAAGATATTATTCATGCTTCTGGAAAAACGGGATTTGGTGTAGATAAAATATTAGAAGCTATAGTAGAGCGTATTCCAGCTCCAGAAGGAAACCCAGAAGAGCCCTTGCAAGCCTTAATTTTTGACTCAGTATACAATCCGTTTAGAGGTATTGAAGTTATTTTCCGAGTAAAAAATGGTGAAATTAAAAAGGGCAAAAAATTAAATTCATGGCTACAGGCAATGAATATTTTGCAGATGAAATAGGTACTTTAAAATTAAACCAAGTTCCTAAAAACGTTGTTTCTACAGGGGATGTTGGATACTTAATTTCAGGAATAAAAGAAGCTAAAGAAGTTAAAGTAGGGGATACTATTACAGATGCTAAAACACCTACTACTAATATGATTCATGGTTTTGAAGATGTTAAACCCATGGTTTTTGCTGGAATTTATCCAGTAGATACAGAAGATTATGAAGAATTGCGTGCCTCAATGGAAAAATTGCAGCTAAATGATGCCTCATTAGTTTTTGCTCCCGAAAGTTCAGCAGCCTTAGGATTTGGTTTCCGTTGCGGTTTCTTAGGGATGCTACACATGGAAATTATTCAAGAGCGTTTAGAACGTGAATTTAATATGACTGTAATTACTACAGTACCTAACGTTTCGTATTTAGCTTACACAAAAAAGATCCTGAAACATCATTTATTGTGAACAACCCGTCTGATTTGCCAGAACCTTCTAAATTAGATAGAGTTGAAGAACCATTTATAAAAGCAACTATTATTACCAAATCAGATTTCGTAGGTAATGTTATGAGCTTATGTATTGAAAAAAGAGGACAAATTACAAATCAGACTTATTTGACTCCTGAGCGTGTTGAATTAAATTTTGATATGCCTTTAGCTGAAATCGTTTTTGACTTCTATGATCGCTTAAAAACGGTCTCTAAAGGGTATGCTTCTTTTGATTATCACCCTATAGGAATGCGTACTTCTAAGTTAGTTCGTTTAGATGTATTATTAAACGCACAGAATGTAGATGCCTTGTCTGCTTTAATTCATGAAGATAATGCGTATCATATTGGTAAAAAAATGTGTGAAAAATTAAGAGAGTTAATCCCACGCCAGCAATTTGAAATTCCTATCCAAGCTGCTATTGGTGCTAAGATTATTGCTCGTGAAACCATTAAAGCTTTACGTAAAGACGTAACAGCTAAATGTTATGGAGGTGATATATCACGTAAACGTAAACTTCTTGAAAAACAAAAACAAGGTAAAAAGCGTATGCGTCAAGTAGGAAACGTAGAAATTCCACAATCAGCATTCATGGCAGTATTAAAATTAAATGATTAATAAGAACAATAATTTATAATCAAAAGGCGATCAGAAATGATTGCCTTTTTTTGTATTAATGATTTTTAAAGAAGGATGTAAATTATAGTTATAAAATCATCTTAGTGACCTTTTAGAGATTTTAAAAGATTTGTGTTTAATATTCTGATGTGTTTTTTGCTTCCCCATATTTTATATTAGGAAAAAGGAGAAAGTAAAAAGGCACGGAAATTTTGTGCTATAGCTATAGTTTTGCATGGAAGGTAAAAATGGAGTGCTTTTCTAGATTCTAATCCATTTCTAATGCGTAATATAGAATTAAAATTAGGGTATAAAAAACCCAAGTTAAAAATTCTTAACTTGGGTTTTTAAAAGGTATAAATAAATTTATTATTCTTTATTAAGCTTACTATTTTTTTTGCCGTATATAAAGTATATAATGACACCCAATGCCATCCAAATAACTAAACGCATCCAGCTTTCAAGTGGTAATGAATACATTAAATACAAACACACCAAAATACCTGCAATAGGAACGAATGGTACTAATGGAGTTTTAAACGCTCTTGGAATGTCAGGCATTTTAACACGCATTACCAGTACGCCAATACATACTAAAACAAAGGCCAAAAGAGTTCCTATACTTACCATGTGACCTAAATCAGACACAGGAACAAAACCAGCAAAGATGCTAACAAAGATTAAGAAAAATATATTTGTTTTCCAAGGGGTTCTGAATTTAGGATGAATAGTGCTGAAAAACTTTGGTAATAAGCCGTCGTTACTCATTGTGTAAAACACGCGACTTTGTCCCATTAGCATAACTAACATTACAGAGGTATAGCCTGCTAATACGGCAACTATAAGGCCTGTTTGTAAAAATGTATAAGGAGTTTTAGCAAATGCAGTTGCAGCTGGTTTTGCATCTCCAGCAAATTCATAATAAGGTACTAAACCTGTCATAACATGTGCAAAAAGAACATATAATATTGTACAAACAATTAAAGAACCTAATATACCTATTGGCATACCTTTTTGTGGGTTTTTTGCTTCTTGGGCTGCTGTTGATACAGCATCAAAACCTATAAAAGCAAAGAATACAGTTGCGGCACCAGCAGCAATACCTGACCATCCAAATTGACCTTTTACTCCTGTATTTTCAGGAATATATGGGGTGTAATTGTTAGGGTTGATATAATTCCATCCTAATATGATGAAAAGTATTACAACGGTAACTTTTAAAATTACTAGGAAGTTATTTAAGTTTGCGGATTCTTTTGTACCTCTAATTAATAGTAAGGAAAGTAATGAAACTATAAGAACAGCAGGTAAATTTATAACACCTCCTTCTATGACTGTACCGTCGCTTAATTTTAGAGTTTCCCAAGGTGAACATATTAAGCTATGAGGTAAATGAATTCCAAATTTATTTAATAATTCTAGAAAATATCGAGACCAGCTTACTCCTACTGTTGCTGCACCTAATGCGTATTCTAATACTAAATCCCAGCCAATAATCCATGCCATGAATTCGCCCATAGTAGCATAAGAATAAGTATACGCACTTCCTGCAACTGGAATCATTGAAGCAAATTCAGCATAACATAATCCAGCAAAAGCACAACCAATTGCAGCTAGAACAAAAGATAGAGTTACAGCGGGTCCTGCATTTTCAGCAGCAGCAATACCTGTTAATGAAAATAGTCCTGCCCCTATAATTGCTCCAATTCCTAAGGCAACTAAGGCGCCAGAAGACAGAGTTCTTTTTAGACCTTTTTCTGAGTCAGAAGCCTCGGCTAATAAAAGATCAATAGATTTTCTTTTCCAAATAGACATAAAATTTAAAAGTTTGGTTTATATCGTTTCAAAAATAGCTTTTTTACAAATAATAAACCAATAAAATTGAATTTTATAGAAATCTTTAACATAAAATCTAAAAGTAAAACCCTATACTGAAAAAAGTATAATGTTTAGCAGTTTCAGGAGACCAAGAATGTTTAATTTCAATGGGACCAATGAGCGTTTCCAATCCATATCCTATTCCATATCCTGTATAGTCAGGCTTTGTAATCCATTCTCCATTATCAAATATTTTTTTCCTATATTAGAAAAATTAGCAGTAAAGTTAAGATGATGTTTTTTATAAAATATATAATCGCAACTTAAACTTCCTTTTACATAACTATCTCCACTTTTTGATAAGAAATCATATCCTAAAAAAGGTTTGAAATTTCCAAAATGATGAAATCCATACCCTCCTAATATAAAATCATTAATATGATTAAGTTTTTTTCCTATAGTAAAGCCTCCTTCTGATTGTATTTTTAGAGAAAAATGATTCCAAAATGTTTTTACGTATGCCATATCTGCCATGAATAGTGAAGCTTTTTCAAAATCATCTGAATAGTTTGATGAATGAAAAATGCTGTTAATGTCACCAAAAAAGTACCAACCTGACTTTGGAAAGTATTTATTATCGAACGAGTCAAATCTCATAAATCCTATTGCACTCAAATAATGGCTTTTATCTAATTGCGGAGAAAGAGTACCTGTTGAATTGGATGTTATATCTATATATTTATGTTCTATTCCTGCACCAATTAAGAATTTTTGTGCAAAAATTGTTTGTAGGTATGTTTTATTTGATAATGATTTGTAACTAATTTCAATGGGATCTCTTTTGATATGATTTATCAGCTCGTTTCCTTTGAAATCTATGTTGCTGTTTCTATTAAATTGATCATAATTGCTTTTAAAACCAAAACTCCAACGGTATCCGTTATCAATGTAATAATCAAGGTTAAAACGTGTATTATCTCCTAGTATTAAGTCTAAAGAACCTACGTCGTTTTTAAAAATTAATTTTTTTTGTGTAACGTTGAATAATATTCCAGATTTAAAAATATTATCATAATGTAAACCTAATTTAAGATAGGTCTTTATGGGATTGTCAACAACATTGATAATTAAATCATCTTTGTTTTTATTTTTAATAAATTCATAGGTAATAGAGGTAAAGTTTTGGGTAGCGTTTAAATTGTTTAATCCTGACTGTAACTGATTGTAAGTAATTTTGTTTTCAGGAAGAAAACGTAGTTTTCCTAAAAAATAACTTCTAGTATAGTTTTTAGATCCTTCAATGCCTATACCATTTATATCTAATGTGTTTTCTTTTTCTTTTTTTGAAAAGGATGGAATGTGTATGCCTAACGATTTTAATTTTTCCCAATGAGGTTTACAGGCATCTACACCTGTTTGGATTATTTCTTTGCCTTCTTCAAAAGAAATGACAGAATAGGGATTAATATTAGGTTTAATATATACATCAATTAATTGTTTTTTCTTTTCAATATTTTGTAACGTACTAAAGTTTGATATTTGAGATAATATACCTGTAGCTCCACTTATGTTATCAATATCTTTGAGGTTATCTTGTACGTCTATGGCTATGATTATATCGGCTCCCATTTTTTTTACTTCTTCAACGGGAAAGTTATTAGTTACTCCACCATCTATATAAAAACGATTTTCTATTTGTACAGGAGAATATAAAGAGGGAAAGGCACCACTTGCGGATAAACTTAATGGTAAGTTTCCTTTTTTTAAAACTATTTCTTGACCTGTTTCTAAATCAGTAGTGATACATAAGAAAGGGATTTTTAATAAACTAAAATCCGTAATATGTCGGTATGAATGAGTTAATTTGCTAATCAAGTTAAAATTGTAAAGACCTTTTGAAATTCCTTTGGGAACTGATATTCTTAATTTTTGAAAAGGAAGCGTTACAGCATATACTTCATTGTTGTATTTTTCATAAAAAGTTTGATTATCTCTAGGTATTCTGTCTCGTAGTATAGAGTCTGGATCTGTTTCGCTAAAGATAGAATCAAGTTCATGTGCTGTATATCCACAAGCATATAGTCCACCTATAATAGCCCCCATACTTGTACCTCCTATATAATCTATTTTAATTCCTGCTCTTTCAATTTCTTTTAATGCGCCAATATGCGCGAGTCCTTTAGCCCCACCACCGCTTAGAACAAGACCAATTTTAGGTTTTTTGTTGAGTTCTTGTGCGGAAAGAGTTGTGTTAAAAAAAAATAAGATAAGCAATGAACCTTAAGGAGAATATAGTTGCCAAACAACTAGTAGATTTTAGGTTAGACATATAGCTATTTTTTAGCATAAAAGTCGTGAATTTTTTTGGCTTTTGAAAGTCCTATAACGTCAGAAATTTCTTTTTCTGTTGCTTCTTTAATTCTTTTTACACTTTTAAAGTGCTTTAGCAGTATTTCTCTTGTTTTTTCACCTATTCCTGAAATTAGTTCTAATTCTGATTGTATTGCATTTTTGCTTCGTTTATCTCTATGAAAGGTAATACCAAATCGGTGAGCTTCATTTCGTAAATGTTGGATGGTTTTTAGTGTTTCTGATTTTTTATCAAGATATAAAGGAATGGAATCTCCAGGGTAAAAAATTTCTTCTAATTTTTTAGCAATACCTATTATAGCTATTTTTCCTCTTAAGCCTAAATCATCTAAACTTTTTAAAGCGGAAGAGAGTTGACCTTTTCCTCCATCTATAATGATAAGTTGAGGCAAGGGTTCTTGTTCTTCTAACAGGCGTTTGTATCTTCTGTAGACTACTTCTTCCATAGAAGCAAAATCATTGGGACCTTCTACTGTTTTGATATTAAAATGGCGATAGTCTTTTTTACTAGGTTTTCCGTTTTTAAAGACAACACAGGCGGAAACAGGATTAGTGCCCTGTATGTTAGAATTGTCAAAGCATTCTATATGGCGGGGTTCAACGCTCAGACGCAGATCTTTTTGCATCTGTGCCATTAGTCTATTAGTATGTCTTTCGGGGTCTACGATTTTAATTTGTTTCAGTTGATCTAAACGGTAATATTTAGCATTGCGTTCTGAAAGGTCTAAAATTTGTTTTTTATCGCCAGATTTCGGAATAGTCACGGTTATTTTATCTCCTAGATTTACTTCAAAAGGAGCAATGATTTCTTTGGCATTCAAATGAAAACGTTCACGTAGTTCAATAATACCCAATTCTAAAAGCTCTGAATCGGTTTCTTCTAATTTTTTCTTAATTTCCATTGTATGAGATCGAACAATGGCACCATGTGATATTTGTAAAAAATTAATATAAGCCATTGTTTCATCAGAAATAATTGAAAAGACATCCAGATTAGTGATTTTAGGATTTAATATAGTTGATTTAGCTTGATAATTTTCTAAAACTTCTATTTTTTCTTTTATTTTTTGAGCTTCTTCAAATTGTAAGTTCATAGCCAATTCTTGCATCATTTTTTTGAAGTCGCGTAAAGAATCTTTAAAATTTCCTTTTAAAATCTCTCGAATAGCATTTACTTGTTCGTGATAACGAACTTGTGTTTCATAGCCTTCACAAGGTCCTTTGCAATTACCTATATGATACTCGAGGCAAACTTTGAATTTTCCAGATCTAATATTAGATTGGCTCAAATCATAACTACAAGTACGTAAAGGATAAAGCTCTTTTATGAGTTCTAAAATAGTATTTACTGTTTTAAAACTTGTATAAGGGCCAAAATATTCAGATCCATCTTTAATCATTCTTCTTGTAGGGAATATTCTGGGAAAAGCTTCATTTTTAATGCAAATCCAAGGATAGGTTTTGTCATCTTTTAGGTTAATGTTATAACGAGGTTGTAGTTTTTTTATCAGATTGTTCTCTAGTAACAAAGCATCTGTTTCGGTTGGAACTACAATGTGTTTAATTTCGGTAATTTTTTTTACTAAAACATTAATTCTTGCTGTATCATGTGTTTTAGTGAAATAGGAAGAAACTCGTTTCTTTAAATTTTTTGCTTTTCCAACATATAAAATCTTTCCTTCTTTATCAAAATATTGATAGACACCTGGTTGATCAGGTAGTGTTTGAATTTGAAGTTCAAGTGAAGAGCTCATACGGGTAGTTTAGTATATGAAAAACAAACAAATTTAATTTATTTTCTGTTAAATTTGTCTTATGAATAAAAAAGACCTTCGAGAAAAGTATAAAACATTGCGTAAATCGCTTGTTTTTGATGAAATTATGAATGATAGTTTGAATATAGCTAATCATTGTTTAGATTTACCCATTTGGGATAAAACGTATTTTCATCTTTTTTTACCTATTGAAAAACAAAAAGAAATTAATACTGAATTTATCCTTCCAGATTTTATCAGGTAGAGATAAAGAAGTGGTAGTTTCTAAATCTAATTTTGAGACTAGAGAAATGACTCATTATCTTTTAACGGATAATACACAGTTTCAAGTGAATGATTATGGTATTCCTGAACCAGTAGAAGGTATAGAGGTTCCTGTTTCTAAAATAAATGTAGTTTTTGTGCCTTTATTAGCGTATGATAAGAAAGGAAATCGTGTAGGTTATGGAAAAGGATTTTATGATCAATTCTTATCAGTTTGTAAACCTGAAACAATAAAAATAGGACTTTCTTATTTTGATCCCGAGGAGTTAATATCTGATGTTAGTACTTCTGATATTATGTTAGATTACTGCGTAACACCATTTGGTGTAATACAATTTAAATAAAAAAGGTGTCCAAAAAATAAGGAATCAATATTGTTTGATTTGCCTCGTTCGAGCCTCTCTTTTGTAGGAAAGGCAAGATCGCGCACTTTTGATTTTTCGGACACCCTTTTTGTTTTATTTTGCTTCGTTATAACGTTTGGTTACTTCTGCCCAATTAATTACATTAAAAAAAGCTTCCATATAATCAGGACGACGGTTTTGATAGTTTAGGTAATAAGCATGTTCCCATACATCCATTCCTAAGATTGGTGTGCCGCCACAACCTATACCTGGCATTAATGTATTGTCTTGGTTAGCTGTTGCACAAACCTCTAATTTGCCTTCTTTTACACATAACCAAGCCCACCCTGAACCGAATTGTGTAGCACCTGCTTTTGTAAAAGCCTCTTTAAATGCAGCAAAACTTCCAAAAGCTGAATCAATAGCTTCCAGCTAATTCGCCTGTAGGCTCTCCACCACCATTTGGAGACATCACAGTCCAGAATAAGTTGTGATTGTAAAAACCACCTCCATTATTACGAATGGCAGTTTTTGTCATATCTAAATTTTTCAGGATTTCTTCTATTGACTTACCTTCTAATTCAGTGCCAGCAACTGCTGCATTTAAGTTAGTCGTGTAAGCATTATGGTGTTTTGTATGGTGTATTTCCATAGTTCTCGCATCAATATGAGGTTCTAACGCATCGTATGCGTAAGGTAATTGCGGTAATTCAAATGCCATAATATTATTGTTTTAAATAATTAATAAATTTGAAATCAAAATTAATCAATTAACTTTGGATAAAGAAATAGTTATTATTTATTTCTTACTAAATAGTATTTAACTACTTTTTTATCAGTGTTTTATCTGCTTATGAAATTAAGAGTAGATAAAATATTCTTTTTAATTTTTTTTAAATGACTAGACAAAATTCCGCTTTCACTATTTATAACGCATCAGCAGGAGCAGGTAAAACATATACTCTAGTTAAAGAATATTTGAAAATTATTTTATTATCCTCAAAAGAAGATGCGTATCGAAATATTCTAGCTATTACTTTTACCAATAAAGCTGTTCATGAAATGAAAAGCAGAATTGTAAATAGTCTTTTTGATTTTACCAGCAATAATCCAGCTCCTAAAACACTTGATCTGATGCAAGACATTGCGGCTGATACAGGATTAAGTCTAAATCAAATTACAACAAAAGCACAAACAATTATTAAAAACCTAATTCACAATTATGCCGCTTTTGATATTTCAACGATTGACAAGTTTACACATAAAGTAATCCGTTCGTTTGCAATTGATTTGAATTTACCCATAACTTTTGAGGTTTCTTTAGATACAGATAATTTACTTCAAGAAGCCGTAGATGCCATAGTAGCCCAAGCGGGTAATGATCCAGAATTAACTAAGTTGTTGGTTGATTTTACAATGGAAAAGACAGATGATGATAAATCTTGGGATGTGTCTAATGAAATTTTTAATACAGGAAAATTAATTACAAATGAAAACAGTCGAGAAGAAATAGCCCTACTAAAAGATAAGTCTATTCAAGACTTTGTAGTGTTAAGAAATCGTTTGTTAGAACAATGTGAACGGATTCTTCAAGAAACAAAGAGTCAAGCAGCTTTATTATTAGAATGGATTGAAAATAAAGGAATTGATTTAAAATCATTTTCAGCAGGACATTTTCCAAAACATATACAGGGAATAGCAGAAGGAAAATTTAACCCAACTAATAAAACCTATCATGAATTTGATGACATAAAAGTTAATAAAGCAGCTAAAGATAAAACCCTTATAGAATCTTGTATTCCTGAATTATTAAAAGTCTTAGAAGGTATTTATAATCAATTTCAAAAGAAAGATCTATATGATGCTTTTTTTAAAAAATATTACACCTCTATCTTTATTAAACACGGTTAGTAATCAATTAAAAAGTATACAAGAAGACCAACAAATCTTGTCAATTGCAGAATTTAATAAATTAATTAATGAACAAATTCAGAACCAACCTGCACCCTTTATATATGAGCGTCTGGGAGAAAAATATAAACATTTTTTTATAGACGAGTTTCAAGATACATCTGAAATGCAATGGCAAAATCTAATTCCTTTGATAGATAATGCTCTTTCAAGTGAAGATTTGCAAGGTGTACGAGGATCGTTACTTCTAGTGGGCGATCCCAAGCAGTCTATCTATCGTTGGAGAGGCGGAAAAGCAGAACAGTTTATCAGTTTAGCCCATCAAACCAACCCTTTCAGTAATAAAGATAAAAGGGTAGTAGATTTAGATACCAATTATAGAAGTTGCGAAAATATAATTTACTTTAATAACGCTTTTTTTAAGCATTTATCTTTCAAGTTTGAGGAAGATTCTTATAAAGACTTATATGAAAACAAAAGTTTTCAGAAAACTAAAAATAAAAAAGGAGGTTTTGTAAGTATTCATTTTTTACCTAAAGCAACAGATATAAACTTAGACGATGAGGAAGAAATCTCGCAAGATGATTTGTATCTAAAGAAGACTTGGCAAACTATTTTAGAAATTCAACAAAAAGGATACTCTTATAATGAAATAGTTATTTTGGTTAGAAGTAACAATAAAGGTGTTTTGTTAGCTAATTATTTAACCAAACAAGATATACCTGTTATTTCTTCAGAAAGTTTATTACTCGAAACAGCTTCGGAAGTACAGTTTTTGTTAAATATGCTTCGCTATCTTACCAATACAAAAGATCGAGAAGCATTAGCCTTAGCATTGTATTACTTAGCTACAGAATTTAATACAGTATTGCCTATCCATGATTTTATAGCAGAAGGAATAAAAAAAATAGATGAGGAAATATTACAAAAATGGTTAGTAGATTTTCAAATAACAATTGATTTTAAAAATATACGCCGCAAATCGTTATACGAATTAGTTGAACACATTATTTTAAACGGCATTCCTGCAAAAAAAAACAATGCTTATGTACAGTATTTCCTAGATATTGTATTAGAAAAAGATGTAAAAAATCAATTTTCAATACCTGATTTTCTACATTATTGGGAAAAAAATGGGCACAAGTTAAGTGTACCCACATCAGAAGGAGCTAATGCAATCCGGATTATGACAATACATAAATCAAAAGGATTGGAATTTCCAGTCGTTATTTTTCCTTTTGCGGATGAAAATTACAGTCGGAACAAACGAGAAAAAATGTGGCTAGATGCGCCAGAAGAAACAAAAGAAGTAGAAAAGTTCTTGATAGATAAATCTAGTAAAGTTACAAATTATGGTTCAAAAGCTTTTGAAGTATATCAACAAAAAATACAAGAAGATTTGTTAGATAATATAAATGTCCTTTATGTGGCCTTAACCAGACCTGAAGAGCAATTATATATTATATCCTCATGGAAAGAACGGAACAAACAAGGAAATTTACCTAATACTTTAGCTTCCTTTTTTATAGAATATGTTGAATGCCAAGAAGAATTTGATAAAGAAAAACAATCATACAACTTTGGAAATCCAGAACGAGTATCTACTGCACATTCTATAGTCAATCCAGTAGAAGTTATTCCGCCTATAACAACCACAATTAATACAGATGCTATTAAGATTGCTCAACGAGAAGCTATGATGTGGGGAAGTAAACAGCTAGAAGCTATAGAATTTGGTAATACTTTGCATGAAATATTATCGTACATAAAAACAAAAAATGATATAGAACTTGCCCTAATTAAAGCCGTTGAAAATGGTTTGATTATTAAATCACAAGAAGATCAAATAAAAACGACTTTGACAGAAATAATAGAACATCCCGAATTAGCAGTTTTTTTTACTCAAGATGTTGTGGTATATAATGAAAAAGCAATTCTAAAAAAAGGCGAGTCAAATCATATCCCCGATAGAATAGTTATAAATAAAAACAAAGCTTTTTTGTTGGATTATAAAACAGGTACACCTCATCCAAAATATATTCAACAACTTCTGGATTATGAAAAAGCATTAAGTGAAATGGGATATCAAATCGAAAAAAAATCACTGGTTTATGTTGGTGAAAAGGTGGAAGTGGTAAATTTGTAGCTTAAAAAAGAAAGTTGAAGATTTTTTTGTAACCAAAATACATCTCAGCATTGTACTTAAAACTTTGAACTTAAAAATATGTACGGAAAGATTAAAGATTTTTTAAAAGAAGAATTAGCAAGCATAGAAGCTAATGGATTGTATAAAAAAGAAAGAATTATTACCTCGCCACAAGGAGCAGAAATAACAGTAAATGGTAAAACAGTTCTTAATTTCTGTGCTAATAATTATTTAGGATTATCATCACATCCTGAAGTTGTACAAGCAGCTAAAGACGCATTAGATACACATGGATTTGGTATGTCATCTGTTCGTTTTATTTGTGGGACACAAGATATTCATAAAGATTTAGAAGCTGCTATTGCTAAATTTTACGGAACAGAAGATACTATTTTATACGCGGCAGCATTTGATGCAAATGGAGGTGTTTTTGAACCCTTATTAAGTGAACAAGATTGTATCATATCAGATAGTTTAAATCATGCCTCTATTATTGATGGAGTACGTTTATGTAAGGCTGCCCGTTATCGTTATGAAAATAACAATATGGCGGATTTAGAGCAACAGTTAAAAAAAGCAAATGAAGCAGGTCATAGATTTAAACTAATCGTAACAGATGGTGTTTTTTCTATGGATGGATTAGTAGCACCTTTAGATAAAATTTGTGATTTAGCAGAGCAATACGATGCAATGGTAATGGTAGACGAATGTCATGCGGCAGGTTTTATAGGGCAAACAGGTAAAGGTACTTTAGAAGCTAAAGACGTAATGGGACGTGTGGATATTATTACAGGAACTTTAGGAAAAGCTTTAGGTGGTGCAATGGGAGGCTATACAACAGCTAAAAAGAAGTTATCGAAATTTTACGCCAGCGTTCAAGACCTTATTTATTTTCAAATTCATTGTCTCCAGCCATTGTAGGAGCTTCTTTAAAAGTTTTTGAATTATTAGAAAAAGATACTTCATTGCGCGATCAATTAGAATGGAACACTAATTATTTCAAAGAAGGAATGAAAAAAGCAGGATTTGATATTATAGACGGAGATTCTGCAATAGTACCTGTTATGTTATATGATGCTAAGTTGTCACAAACCATGGCAGATAAATTATTAGAAGAAGGTATTTATGTTATAGGTTTTTTCTATCCAGTAGTACCTAAAGATAAAGCACGTATTAGAGTACAGCTATCAGCTGGACACACGAAAGAACACTTAGATAAGGCCATAAAATCTTTTATCAAAGTAGGTAAAGAATTAAAAATAATACTGTAGAAAAATTACTAATACCTGTATTTTTTTTGAAATAGATTTTGTAATTAAGTACCTATCTATTACATTTGCTGACAATAACGTATTGTAATCAAATAAAAATTTAGTATGAAACATGTTAACAAACTTTTTGTTTCTATGATGATGATTGCTGGTCTAGGTGCTAATGCACAGAGCAGTGATAATCCATGGGCGATATCATTCGGTGTGAATTCTGTAGACACTAGAACGAGTGCTGGACCAGAGGGAGCTTTTGATTCTAAGGAAGGATTCTTAGATAAATTTGCTGGTTTCAGACATTTTGACAGAGACCAAAATATTATTCCATCTGTTTCTTATTTATCTGTTACTAGAAACGTAGGAGGAAACTGGTCGTTTGGAGTAATCGGATCTGTTAACAAAATCACCAAGTTTGACTATGTTGATAGAAACCAATCTATACAAGTTGCTAATCCAGACGTAATGTATTACGGAATTGATGGTAAAATTGGTTATAGCTTCAAAAACCTAATTGGAGTAAAATGGTTTGATCCATCTTTACACTTAGGTGGTGGATACACTTTCTTTGGAAAATCATCTGGAGGAAATGCAAATGCTGGAGCAGGATTAACTTTTTGGTTAACTGAACAAGTAGGTCTTTCTTTTAGTACTACATACAAAAAATCTTTTGCTGATAGAGTTGATGTTCCTTCCAGTATTCCAAAATATGGCAGGTTTAACTTTCCAATTCGGAGGTAAAGATACAGATAATGACGGTATCTATGATAAATACGATGCTTGTCCAGATGTAGCCGGTTTAAAAGAATTCAACGGTTGTCCTGACACAGATAAAGACGGTATCCAAGATAAAGATGATGCTTGTCCAGATGTAGCTGGTTTAAAAGAATTAAACGGTTGTCCTGATGGTGATGGTGATGGTATCGCTGATAAAGATGACGCTTGTCCAGAAGTTAAAGGTTTAGCTAACTTACAAGGTTGTCCTGATGCTGATGCTGATGGCGTAGCTGATAACAAAGATAAATGTCCTAACCAAGCAGGTCCTAGAGATAACGCAGGTTGTCCTTGGCCAGATACTGATGGTGACTCAGTTTTAGATAAAGACGATAAATGTCCATCAGTTAAAGGTACTGTAGCTAACAATGGTTGTCCAGAAGTAAGCGAAGAAGTTGTTAAAAAATTAAATGACTATGCTAAAACAATCTTATTCGATACAGGTAAAGCTAGTTTCCAACAACAAACATTCCCAGTTTTAGAAGCTATGTCAGCTATCTTAAACGAGTACCCAAGCTCTAAATTCTCTATCGAAGGGCATACAGATAACGTAGGTAAAAAGATAAAAACTTACAATTATCTAAAGAAAGAGCAGCAGCTGTTAAATCTTACTTAGAGTCTAAAGGTATTGCTGCTGATCGTTTAACTTCAGAAGGTTATGGTGATACTAAACCAGTAGCTCCTAACACTACTAAAGCAAACAAAGCTTTAAACAGAAGAGTTGAAGTGAAATTAGTAAAATAATTTTCTTTATAATATTCTTTAAAAACGCCTCAATTTTCGAGGCGTTTTTTTATTTTTATCGCATGATTACGTTTCTCGATAAGCTAACTCTTTTCCTTTTTAATAAATATTCAAACGATTTAGAAAATATTGTAATAGTTTTACCTAATAAAAGAGCAAGAGTCTTTTTATTAGACAAAATAAAACAATATTTTTCCCAATATGCCTTTGCACCCACTATTATAAGTATTGAAGAATTTATACAAGACTTAGCAGGAATCCGTCCCCTAGACAATATTGAGTTACTATTTGCTTTTTATGATATTTATCTTGAAATAACCCCAATAGATGAACAACAAGATTTTGAACAGTTTTCTAATTGGGCCAAAATCCTATTACAAGATTTTAACGAAATTGATCGCTATTTGATCAAACCCAATTATGTGTTTTCTTATTTAAAAGAAATAGAAGTTTTAAAACGTTGGAATTTAGAACCCAATCAAAAAACAGAACTAATTCATAAACAAATTTTATTTTGGGATAAAGTCCCTAATTATTATCAAAAATATTATGAATCACTCCTGTCTAAAGGAGTTGGTTATCAAGGATTAATTTATAAAGAAGCCGTTGAAAACTTAGAATTTTTGCGCAACAACTGAAAGCACAAAAACTAATCTTCGCAGGATTTAACGCACTTAATCAAGCAGAAGAAAAAATAATTCAACACTTGGTGGCCATTGATAAAGCTGAAATTCTTTGGGATATAGATCGTGTTTTTTTAAACGATCCACATCACGATGCAGGTCTCTTCATTCGTAAATTTAAAATGCAATGGGGACATTATAAAAACAATCCTTTGGATTGGATTATAGATGAGTTTTCACAAGAAAAAAAAATAGAAATCATCGGTTCATCAAAATCAATTGGGCAGTCTAAAATTGTATCTAATATTATTCAAAATATAGTAAGTACAGATCCCAACTCACTAAATAAAGTAGCTTTGGTTTTAGGAGATGAAAATTTATTAGTTCCCACCTTGCATTCATTACCTGAAGAGGTTTCAAGTTTAAATATTACAATGGGATATTCTGCGCGTAATAACCCAATACAAATTTTATTGAACAAGCTTTTTAAAATGCACACTAATGCTATTCAACGAAATGCTACTAGTTATGTGTTTTATTATAAAGATATACTAGACATTTTATCAAATCCTATTATTGAGAGTTTTTTAAAAGCAAAAGACTTAATTCAAATAATAAAAAGAATAATCTTACTTTTATTACCCAAGAACGTTTACTCACTCTTCATACTAATTCATCCGATTTATTTAATTTATTATTTGAAAGATGGGACGGAAAAGCATTGGTTATTGCTCAGCGATTAGGTCTTATATTATTACATATAAAACAATGTCTTTCTGATAATACACAAGAAGATAAAATTACCAAGACATTCTTATATGCCATCTATAAAGTAATGAATAAATTGATTTCCTATTGCGAAAAAAATGATTTTGTACAATCACCAGTTGCATTATACTCTATTTATAAACAAATAATTGATTTAGCAGAAGTTTCTTTTGAAGGAGAACCCTTGTCAGGTTTACAAATAATGGGAGTATTAGAAAGCCGTGTTCTAGATTTTGAAACAGTTATCATCACTTCTATGAATGAAGGAAAATTTCCCGCTGGTAAATCTACCAATAGTTTTATTCCATACGATGTAAAGCGAGAAATAGGCTTGCCTACCTTTAAAGAAAAAGACGCCATTTATACGTATCATTTTTACCATTTGATCTTACGTGCTAAAAATATTTTTTTAATCTACAACACAGAAAATGATGGTTTAGATGGAGGTGAAAAAAGTCGATTTATAACCCAATTACAAGTCGAAAAACAACCTAATCATCAGTTGGTTTTTAAAACTATGCAACCCGAAATTCCAACCATTGCCTATCAACCATTGAAAATTGAAAAATCAGAAGCAGTAATGCAACGATTATATGAAATTGCTTCCAATAAAGGTTTTTCACCATCTGCTTTAACCGCTTATATGCGAAATCCTATTCAATTTTATTTTCAACGTATTTTATCAATCCGAGAAAGCGAAGAAGTAGAAGAAAATATAGCACTTAATACTTTAGGTACTATTATTCATCAGACTTTGGAGGAATTATATAAACCTTATTTAGATAAATATCTAACAGAAGAAAGTATACAACAAATGTTAATTTCTGTTGATGATGAGGTTTACAAACAATTCAAAGCAGTTTATAAAGAAGGGGAAGTGCAAAAAGGAAAAAATCTATTAGCCTATGAAGTGGCTAAACGAAATATTTCCAATTTTCTCAAACAAGAAAAAAAGAATATAAAAGAAGGAGATGCAGTAAAAGTTCTAAAATTAGAAACCACTTTGCTAGTTGAAATTCAAGACCCTCGTTTACCCTATATTGTCAAATTATCAGGAAATGTAGATCGAATAGAGGTTCGAAATAATACAGTAAGGATTATTGATTATAAAACAGGAAAAGTTGAAGCCAACGCGCTTAAAATTACTTTATGGGATGGTTTGACAACTGATTTGAAAAATGAAAAAAATTATCCAATTACTCTGTTACGCCTTAATGTATCAAAAAGAATTAAATGAATTTCCTTTAGAAGTAGGAATTATATCATTTAAAAATATGAAAGCAGGTTTTATGCCTTTCGGACTCAAAGTAGAAAAAGAAGTTAAAACCCAGATTACAACAGAAATTCTAGAAAGTTTTAAAACAGAATTAATTCAACTGATTTTATTGATTTTGAATCAAGAAATAGCTTTTGAAGAAACTATAGTTTAACATTTTTTAAAAAAATCTATTAGGATAGAACCTAACACCCCTTTATTCTCAATATGACTCATGTGTCCATCAGGTAAAGTAACTAATTCGGTTGAAGTATTTTCTAATTGTTTAATACTTTCATCGTAATTAAGAATACCGTCTTTTTTACCTAAAATGAGTAACGTAGGATAGAATGCAGTTTGTAAAATCTTAACACGGTTTTTTCTTGCTTTCATTCCTTCCTGACAAGCAATGTAACCTTGTAAAGGAGTCTTAAGAGCTTCTAATTTTACTTGGTTTATTTCGTTACTAAGTTGTTCTCTGTTTTCCGTACTAAACAAATTTGCTACAGAAATTTGTATTAAAGAATTGTATTCTTTTTGTGCCATCTTGATGGCTCTATTACGATTTATTTTGCGCTCGTGATCATCAGCATAAGCTGTAGCGTTTAATAAGACTAAACCACTTGTCATTTCAGCGTATTTTTCTGCAAAAGCTAAAGAAACATATCCTCCCATGGAATGGCCTACAAAAGTTGCCTTTTTAATACTTAAACTAGATAAAATAGCAAATACCACTTCTGCCATATCCTCCATAGTGTGAATATAGCCTATACATTCAGTTTTTCCATGACCTAATAAATCAATACAAACTACTTGATATTCTTTAGAAAACTCGTCTTTGTAAAAATCCCACATGCTTGAATTTTCTAGAAAACCATGGAGTAAAACTATAGTTGAACCGTTCCCTTGAATGGAATAAGCAATTTTTGTGTTTTTGTAAGTAATGAAATTCATGTTACAAAAATAGTAAAGTAGTATCTATAATTTTAATTACTCTATAGAAAGAGCATAAATAGCAAAAGATGCCAACCAATGTTCCCCGCCATACCCACCATCAAAAATAACCTTTAAAGAGTTATTGATGAATTGGTTAGCAGTTGTATTTAACCTCAACTTTAGTTTGTTATTATCGGGTAATTTTTTGGCAATTTTTTTCATATTCCATGCACGACTAAAAGACAATCCGTCAAGATGTACTATTTGGTAATCATTCCTATCACTCACAGTAGGAGATTGGCATAGTCTTTCTATACCCTGTTTTGTTAAGTACTTTGCCAACCAAGCCTCATATTCTTTTATAGAAAGTATTCTAGTCATTAAGTCAGCAGCTTGTAAGCTTGGTGAAAAAAATCAGAACCATCCGGTTCTAAATGTGATGGTATTTGAATATTCTTTAAATAAAAATCATTGCTTTTTTTAATGATTAAATTTAAAAAAGCATGTTCCTTGTTGTGATGAGCCCAATCATAAGCAAAACATAATCCAAAAGCTGTATTAGGGTGTACTCCTGTACGATTAGGATAGGTTTGTTTGGGTAAATATTCTTTCCAGAGGGTTACTATTTTTTGAGTAAGTGGCTGTAATTCCTGATGCCATTTTTGCCCCAAATCGTTATTCCAAGTGCTTAATTCTAAATCTAATTTTAAAAGCCAAGCCCAACCATACGTTCTTTCAAATCCTTTTGAAGCAGTATATTTTCCAAAATATTCAGATTCTATTTGAATATTATCTTTTTGAAAAGAATGGTTTAAAATATTGATTATTTCATTTTTGTTTTCAATGGACGGAAAATCTTTTAAAAGTTTGACCAACATCCAATGACCATGTACACTACTGTGCCAATCCAAACAACCATAAAAGGAAGGGTGTAAATCTTTCGGCAATAAAAGAGCATCTTTCTCAGAATCTGAAAGATGATTAGTTTTATTTGGAAATTGAGTGTTGATGCAATGCAATGGCATTTTACTTAGCTTTAAAGCTAGATCTTGCGTTAATTTTTCTTGAGAATGTAAAGAAAAAGGGATTAAGAATATAAGTAAAATTCCAAGATATTTCATTTCTATTGCTTTTTTATTTTGGTAAAAATAAAAAAAGGGGTGTCTAAAAAGTGTAAGTTAACATCTAGTTTGTCACTTCTACGATCGGATAGTACTATGTGATTCGTTTGTTCACTTCGTTCAAGCCTTTCTTTGTTAATACAAGATGACAAGATTGCGTTCTTTTAGGACACCTCCCTTTTTTGTTATTTAAAAATTAAGTATTCATCAAACTCTCAATTTCATCCACTTCAATAGGGATATTTTTCATTAAATTAAATGGTTCACCAGATGGTTGAATAACCACATCATCTTCTAAACGAATACCAAAACCTTCCGCTGGAATATAAATACCTGGTTCAACAGTAAATACCATATTTGCTTGCATAGGTTCGTGTAACAAGCCATAGTCATGGGTGTCTAGTCCCATGTGGTGTGAGGTGCCATGCATAAAATATTTTTTATAAGCGGGCCAATCTGGATTTTCGTTCTGCACATCCGCTTTATCTAATAAACCTAAGCCTAATAGTTCAGATGTCATTATTTTACCAACCTCTACATGATACTCTTTCCATAAAGCACCTGGAACCAATAATTTAGTAGCTTCGTTTTTTACTTTTAAAACAGCATTATAAACAGCTTTTTGTCTTTCAGTAAAACGACCATTTACAGGAATAGTACGTGACAAGTCTGATGAATAATTAGCATATTCAGCCCCTACATCTAACAATAATAAATCGCCATCTTTACAAATTTGGTTGTTTTCTATATAATGCAATACATTAGCGTTAGCTCCTGGAAGCTATGATTGGCGTATAAGCAAAACCCTTAGAACGGTTTCGTAAGAACTCGTGAGCAAATTCAGCCTCAATTTCATACTCTGTTACGCCAGGTTTTACAAAAGCTAGTATACGACGAACTCCTTTTTCTGTAATATTACATGCAGTTTGTATTAATTCTAATTCAATAGAATCTTTTATAGAACGTAATCTTTGTAGAATAGGATTTGATTTTTTCAACTTTATGCGCTGGATATTCGTTTTTCCACCATTTGATAAAGCGGTCTTCACGAGTTTCTGTTTCAACACTTGCCCGATAGTGCTCGTTTGTGTTAATGTACATTGTATCCGCATACATCATCACCTCTTTCAATACCTTATGGAAATCTTGTAACCAGTACACAGATTTGATCCCTGAAATTTCAAAAGCACGATCCTTAGTTAATTTTTCTCCTTCCCAAATAGCAATATGCTCATTGGTTTCTCTTAAAAATAAAATCTCTCTTAAATGTTCATAAGGGGCATCAGGAAATAATACTAGAATACTTTCTTCTTGATCAACACCCGATAAAAAAAGAATATCACGGTGTTGTGCAAATGGTAAAGTACTATCAGCACTAACAGGATAGATGTCATTAGAATTAAATACAGCTACTCCGTTTGATTTCATCTGAGCCATAAAGTTTTTACGATTTTTGATGTACAGCTCTCGGTTTATTGGTAAGTATTTCATTTGTATGTTTTTTAGATAACCAAAAGTACTCAAACGGATTTTATTTATAAGTAGCCAAATGGCGCAATTTTTAATTTTAATATTAGCTATAAAAAAGACTATCTGTTACAGCTATTTATAAACTATTCTTTCTTATTCTACTCATGTGCCTATTTGAAATTCCTAAAAAGAGGACAAGTAATGTAAAGGAACTTCATTTAATAATTTAGGTTCGTTTTCTAAAAGTTTCTTATATCGTTCTTCTGGACTTAAAGCTAATAAATCAATGCGATAATCATCTATTAGACAACTTTGTCTTTCGATTAGATCATAATAAAATTGATTAAAAACAGGATTTTCCTCTTTCAGTTTCATAAAATCCTCTAAAGATATAACCAATAGTTCTGTGTTTACAAGCGCTTTGATGTGCTTTCGAGAAGGACTTTGGGTTAAAAAACTCTTTAGAGAAGCTGTAAAAGTATTTTTTAGAGATAAATAAGTTGTTTTTTCTTCATGATCTATTTCTATAGCATGTTGTAAGATTCCAGAAGTAATAAAACAAAAAAAGCGACAGATTTCGTTTTGTTCCACAAAAAACGTATTCTTTTTTAAGTATAGTGGTTTGAAATGACTTTGAAATTGTTTTATAACATCTGAAAAATCAATATCATTTGTAGTAAGTAGTTTATTAGTTTTAACCATAGACTATAAAAGTTAAACTTCTTCAAGTCGTAAATTTATAAAGGTTTATTGTATTAATTTTATACAAATTCTTAAAAACAATAAAAAAATGAAATTCTATATTCCTTTATTTTTGTTTATGTCAACTATTCTTTACACACAAACAAATAGTGACGAAGTTCATAAATCATGGAAACAAAAACAAGAATTAGAAAAAACTTCTTGGTTTAAATCGCTTATTTTAAAAAATATAGGCCCTACTATTATGAGCGGTCGTGTGGTGGATCTTGCCGTTAATCCTCAAAACCCAACGGAGTTTTATGTGGCTTATGCTTCCAGGAGGACTTTGGTATACAAATAATAATGGAAACTCATTTGAACCTATTTTAGATACTGCTCCAACACAAAATTGTGGAGCAGTATCAGTTGATTGGAGATCAGGAACAATCTGGTTAGGTACTGGGGAAGCTAATTCATCTCGTTCTTCTTATGCAGGAATAGGCTTGTTAAAATCTAAAGACAAAGGTAAAACTTGGGAAAATGTAGGATTAAAAGAATCACATCATATCAGTAAGATTCTTATAAATCCAGATAATTCAGATGAAATTATAGTAGGAGTTATTGGTCATTTATATACTAAAAATAATGAAAGAGGTGTTTTTAAAACCCTCGATGGAGGCAAAACCTGGAAGCAAACATTATTTGTAAATGATGAATCAGGTGTTATAGATGTTACTTATGCGCCTAATGACTTTTCCATTCAATACGCTTCCGTCTGGCAACGTGATAGAAAAGCGTGGCACTTTTCAGGTAGTGGTATCTCTTCTGGAATCTATAAAAGCACGGATGGAGGCACCACTTGGTATTGTGTGACTAATGGAGATAACGGATTTCCCCATAATGAAGGTATAGGACGTATTGGTCTAGCTTCGTACAATGAAAATGTTATATACGCTATTTTAGATAATCAAAACAAACGACCTAGTCTACAAAACATAAATCCAAAAGACCTTAACAAAACCTTATTAGAAACAGAGATAATAGGAGCAGAAGTATATAAAACAGAAGATGGTGGAAAAACCTGGAAAAAAACAAATGAAAAATATATAGATGATTTATTCTATACCTATGGTTATTATTTTGCAAATATTGCGGTAGATAAAAAAATCCAAATCATATTTTTACAGGAGGTGTTTCCATAATATTATCCGAAGATGGAGGGAAGACATTTAGATCCATACAAGGAGATAATGTACATGCAGATCATCATGTAATTTGGATAAATCCTAATAATTCTAATCATATCATTAATGGAAATGATGGAGGTGTAAATATTTCATACGATGCAGGAAAAAATTGGTTAAAATGTAATAATCAAGCAGTAGGTCAATTTTATACTGTAAATGTAGACGAACAAGAACCTTATAACGTATATGGAGGATTACAAGATAATGGCGTTTGGGTTGGACCTAATGATTATAAACATTCTTTAGATTGGCAACAAGAAGGGATATATCCGTATCAGTTTTTGTCAGGAGGAGATGGAATGCAAGTCCAGATTGATAATAGAAACCCTAATATCATCATTACAGGTTCTCAATTTGGATATTACCAAAGAATGGATAGAGCTAAAAACAAATCAGTAAGCATAACACCTAAACCCAATAAAGAGGAAAAACCTTATCGTTTTAATTGGCAAACCCCTATTTTATTATCTTCTCATAATCAAGATATACTATATATGGGCTCTAATTTCTTACATCGTTCAATGAATCAAGGTGATACATGGGAAATTATTTCACCCGATTTAACAAAAGGAGCTAAAGAAGGAAACATAACTTTTGGTACTATTACCACTATATCCGAAAGTAAATTACAATTTGGATTGCTATATACAGGTAGCGATGACGGTTTAATACATATATCAAAAGACGGAGGAGCTAGTTGGTGTAAAATATCCGACTCTTTACCCCAAAATTTTTGGGTATCAAGAATAGTAGCATCAATTCATACTAAAGAAAGGGTATATGCTACTTTAAATGGATATAGAAACGATGTGTTTACAACCATGATTTATATTTCAGATGATTATGGACAAACTTGGAAAGCTATCGCATCTAATATGCCAAATAGTCCAGTAAATGTTATTATAGAAGATCATAAAAATGAAAATATTCTGTACGTAGGAACAGATAATGGTTTATACATTACCTTAGATAGAGGTTTAGTCTGGCAAGATTTTACATCAGGTATGCCAAAAGTTGCTATACATGATCTAGTTTTACAAAAAAAATCAAATGATTTAGTTATAGGAACACATGGACGTTCACTTTACAAAGTAAATGTAGAAAAAGTACAACAAATAAAAGACCAGATACATGCGAAAGATATTATACTTTGCCCAATAAAACCAATTTTTAAAAGCGAACACTGGGGAAGCGCTTGGAGTAATTGGGAAAAGATATCTGAACCTAAAACAGAATTTTGGTTTTATTCAAACAAAATAAGAAAAGTTGAATTAAAACTAAAAAATAACGTTAATCAAATTGTTTTTTCACAAGAAATTGAAGCAATGCCAGGATTGAACAAAATAGATTATAATTTTCAATTGCCAGAATCTATAGTTGAAAAATGGAAGAAAAAAGATCCCAATATAAAAATCCCAAAAGCAAAAAATAATCAATTTTATTTACCCATATCCAAGTGTCAACTAATCTTAGAATCAGAGGGAATAAAAGAAGAAACCATTTTAGAAATTATAGCATCTGAATGAATTACTGTTTTAAAAAGGAGGTTTTTAAAAACCTCCTTTTTATATTCATTATAAATAACATTTACTGGGTTGTATTTACCCCTAAATTCCTTTATTTTTGCTTGATTTTTTATAAAACTATACAATCAATCTAATACTATGGCAAAATCTGCACTTCTAAAGTCATCTATTGCAAAAAAATACTGGATGGCTCTTACAGGTTTATTTTTATGCTTGTTTTTGGCTGGTCATTTAGCGGGTAACTTACAGCTAATCTTTGGCGATGCGTTACAGTTTAATCAGTATGCGTTATTTATGACTACCAATCCAGCGGTAAAATTACTTTCTTATGTAACTTATTTTTCAATCTTGTTCCATGCTGTGGATGGGATTATGTTAACCATTCAAAACAAAAAGCACGTCCTGTAGCTTATGCTATGAGTAATCCTCAAAATAGCAGTTCTTTAGCTTCAAGAAACATGGCGGTTTTAGGAACCTTGATTTTAGTTTTTATTATTACACACATGGCAAACTTTTGGGCTAAAATGCACTTTTCTGAAATGCCATTACAAACCATTACGGTGGAACAAATGGGGCAAAAAGCAGATTACATCATTGGTACACAAGCAGGTCAGTTTTTCCCAGCGGACAAGATGTTGTTAGAGCAACAAGGGATGGAAATCAAAAATGGGAAAGATATTTACAACAAAATGGCAAACATCAAAGTAGGTGAAGGCTACAAAGATTTACACAAAATCACGATTGAGTTCTTCAAAAACCCTTCTTTTGGTTTGATTGCTACTATTTTATATGTGTTAGCTATGGCTGTATTGGCTTTCCACTTATTACATGGATTCCAAAGTGCTTTCCAATCGTTAGGAGTTAACAACGGATTCACGCCAGCTATCAAAACATTCGGAAAATTATTTGCAATCATCGTTCCATTATTGTTTGCTATAATTCCGGTTTATATTCACTTTGTTAAATAATCAGCTTACTATATAAGATATGAAGTTAGATTCTAAAATACCTGAAGGTCACATTTCTCAGAAATGGACAAATCATAAAAATAATTTAAAATTAGTTGCTCCAAACAACCGTCCAAAAATCGATGTTATCGTGGTTGGTACAGGTTTAGCAGGTGCTTCGGCTGCTGCTTCATTAGGAGAAATGGGATATAATGTAAAAGCATTTTGTTTCCAAGATTCACCACGTCGTGCGCACTCTATTGCAGCACAAGGAGGGGTGAATGCAGCAAAAATTACCAAAATGACGGTGACTCAGTATACCGTTTATTCTACGATACGATCAAAGGTGGAGATTACCGTGCTCGTGAGGCTAACGTACACCGTTTAGCTGAGGTTTCAGGTAATATCATCGACCAATGTGTGGCACAAGGAGTTCCATTTGCTCGCGAATACGGAGGTATGTTAGACAACCGTTCATTCGGAGGTACACAAGTACAACGTACATTCTATGCTGCGGGTCAAACAGGACAACAATTATTATTAGGAGCTTATTCTGCTTTATCTCGTCAAATCGGTTTAGGACGTGTTAAAATGTACAACCGTCACGAAATGTTAGAATTAGTAAAAGTAGATGGTAAAGCACGTGGTATCATTGCTCGTAACTTAATTACTGGTGAAATTGAAAGACATTCAGCACACGCAGTAATTATTGCATCGGGAGGATACGGTAACGTATATTTCTTATCTACTAATGCGATGGGAAGTAACGTAACGGCAGCGTGGAAAATCCACAGACAAGGAGCCTATTTTGCAAACCCTTGTTATGTACAAATTCACCCTACTTGTATTCCAGTACACGGAACCAATCAATCGAAGTTAACGTTAATGTCAGAATCATTACGTAACTCAGGTCGTATTTGGGTTCCAAAGAAAAAAGAAGATGCAGAAGCTATCCGTGAAGGTAAATTAAAACCCGTTCAAATTGCAGAAGAAGATAGAGATTATTTCTTAGAAAGAAGATACCCAGCGTTTGGTAACTTAGTACCGCGTGACGTAGCTTCTCGTGCAGCAAAAGAGCGTTGTGATGCTGGTTTTGGTATCGAAGCTAACGACACTAATGAAGGGGTTTATTTAGATTTCGCTTCAGAAGTAATTGCAAAAGGGAAACAAGCTGCTTATGCAAAAGGAAATCATAATCCTTCTCAAGAAGAAATCATTACTTTAGGGAAAGCTTGGTTAGAAGAAAAATATGGTAACTTATTTACCATGTACCAAAAAATTACGGATGAAAATCCTTATGAAACCCCAATGAAAATTTACCCAGCAGTACACTATACTATGGGGGGTGTATGGGTTGATTATAACTTACAGTCTACTATTCCTGGATGTTTCGTAGCAGGTGAAGCTAACTTCTCTGACCACGGAGCAAACCGTTTAGGAGCATCCGCTTTAATGCAAGGTTTAGCAGACGGCTATTTTGTATTACCTTATACAGTTTCTAACTATTTAGCAGATGAAATTCGTACAGGTAAGATTTCTACTGATTTACCTGAATTCGTTGAAGCAGAGAAAAATGTTAGAGATCAAATCAATGCGTTCTTAAATAATAACGGTTCTAAATCGGTTGATTATTTCCATAAAAAACTAGGACTTATTATGTGGAATAAAGTAGGTATGGGACGTAATGCTCAAGGCTTAACAGAAGCCATTGCTGAAATTGACGCGTTACGTAAAGAGTTCTATGCTGATGTGTATGTTCCAGGAGCTGCTGATGAAATGAATACGGAGCTAGAAAAAGTATTACGTGTAGCTGACTTTATGGAGTTAGGTCAATTAATGGCAATGGATGCGTTACAACGTAAAGAATCTTGTGGAGGTCACTTCCGTGAAGAGTACCAAGATGCTGGAAGGAGAAACCTTACGTGATGATGAAAACTTCTCATTCGTAGGCGCATGGGAATATCAAGGAGCAGACATCAACCAATCGGTGTTACATAAGGAAGAGTTGAAATACGAATACATTAAAATTGCAGCTCGTAATTATAAGTAGTAAATAGTAAAAAGTAAATAGTGAAAAGTAAATAGAAGTTTAGATTGTGCTAATCACTTTTTACTAGTCACTAATCACTTAAAAAATAAAATTATGGCATCAAAGAAAACCATCAATATAAAATTAAAAGTTTGGCGTCAGAAAAAAGCTTCTGACAAAGGACAAATGGTAGATTACTCATTAAACAATGTATCTACAGACAGTTCATTCTTAGAAATGATGGACCAATTAAACGAGCAATTAATCGTTGAAAAGAAAGAGCCTATTGCTTTTGACCACGATTGTCGCGAAGGTATTTGCGGAATGTGTTCTATGTTTATCAATGGTCGTGCGCATGGCCCTGACACTGGAATTACTACATGTCAGTTACACATGCGTATGTTTAACGATGGCGATACAATTTATGTAGAGCCATGGAGAAGTAAAGCCTTCCCTGTAATCAAAGACCTAGTAGTAGACAGAACAGCTTTTGACCGTATTCAACAAGCGGGTGGATTCGTTTCTGTAAACACTTCTGGTAACACGATTGATGCAAATACAATTCCTGTACCTAAAGTAGATGCTGACAAAGCTTTCGAAGCTGCGGCATGTATTGGTTGTGGTGCTTGTGTGGCAACTTGTAAAAATGGTTCTGCGATGTTATTCGTAGGGGCAAAAGTTTCTCAATATGCTTTGTTACCACAAGGAAAAGTTGAGGCTACCCAACGTGTATTAAATATGGTACGTCAAATGGATGAAGAAGGATTCGGTAACTGTACAAACACAGGTGCTTGTGAAATCGAATGTCCAAAAGGTATTTCATTAGAAAATATCGCTCGTATGAACAGTGAATACTTAAAAGCGAGTTTGAAATAATCGCTTTAACATAAGTTTATAACCCTTTCGGCCTATCTTGACTGAAAGGGTTTTCTTTTTTAGTATATTCACGTAAAATTTTTTATAAATGAAAAAGTTAATCCTTTGCTTGCTTTTAATGGGTCAAGCTAACTTCGCTCAAACTACCGATGAAAAAGCAGAAGCTAAAAAGAATGTGGAACAGGAAAAAGTGGTTTTAGCCAAACCGTATCATGAAGAGGAAGATGCCTCTCTTAAAGTAAAAGAATTGCTGGCTATTGCCCAAAAAGAACACAAGAAAGTCTTAATTCAAGTTGGAGGAAACTGGTGTATTTGGTGTTTACGATTGAATGATTTTATCCATAAAAATAAGGCATTGAAACAACTAGTTGATGCTAATTATTTGTATTATCATTTGAATTGGTCTCCTAAGAACAAAAACGAAAAGTTCTTTAGTCAATATGAGGGCAATCCTGGAGAAAAACACGGTTACCCCGTTTTTATGATTTTAGAGGCTTCAGGTAAATTGGTTAAGGTGCAAGAAACAGGTTCTTTAGAAGAAGGAAAGGGCTATAGCTTTGAAAAAGTAAAGACATTTTTAGCATCAAATGCTTCTAATTAAGCTCTCTAAAAACTAAACTAATATATGCAATTTCTAAAAAATGTATTCGTAACCTTGTTGATTGTTTGTTTGTACAGTTGCAAGGACAACACAGCTATACTCCAAAAAGAACCACAAGAGCAATCCTCCAAGATAAATAAAACACAAACTTCTAAGTTATTTTCAGATGTTTTTGAATTTGTTAGTTATAATGATGATGGAGATTACCAGCTGATAAATTTCAGAAAGAATGCTAAAATATACAGTTTTATCAATGATACTAACGACGATAGAACATTACTTCGAGGTGATAAAGTAGAAGTGCATTGGAAAATGGACACTATTTATATTGCAGGTGATGGTGAAACACCTGAGCTGGCGGAGTGGTTGGTTTCCTTTAAGAAAATAAAGGAAGGAAAACTGTCTCAGTTTCGTAAAACTTACAAGAAAGAGTTCAAATACCATTGGTTTAATGAAAATGAATATTCTGAAGAATATTTGAAACAACTATATACCTGGGTCGAATATTATGTGGCCAATTCAGATAATGAATTATTAAAGGCACATCTCGAAGCAGGAGATGCGTTAGAGTATTCCATCGAACAGCAAGTACGTGAAGGCAAAACCTATACGCTTATTGGTTTAGGTACTTCTTTTGAAGGTAGAATGACTAAAATTAAATGGTTGTATTATGATGCTGAAAAAGATGATTTGTATGCTTACGATTTAGGGAATGATATTTTAGTCCTATTTCCGTAAACTTTAAATAGCTAAACAATGAAACAAACTATTTTCAGTATTTCTATGCTTTGTTTTTTGCTAGGAAGCTGTAAAAACGATAAACCCATTGCAGAGGTTACTAAGCCTCAACCTAAAGTAGCTAAAGAAAACCCTAATCCTCCGCAAATTCAAAATGACATTCAAGAGTATATTCCTGAGGGTTTTGAAATTCAGTACGAATGTGATGGCGATTTGAATCAGGATGGGTTAAAAGATTATGCTTATGTGCTCAGAAATATAGAAGACGATACTATGGCAAGAAAGACCTTAGTGTTTTTGGGTGATAAGGAAAAAGGAAGGCAGTTGTTCCAGCAGTCAGAGCTCGTCTTTCCTGTTGAATATAGTGATGAAGGATATAAAATTTATGACTCCGAAACCATATCTATAGAGGAAAATCAGTTGATGATGGAGCTTTCGGGATTGGGACCTTCAGGTACGACCACTATAATTTTTCAATTTGAAAATGGAGGATTATTTCTTAAGTCAATGGAAAGTTTTCATGCAGGGGCTGGAGGGCAAACCATAGCTAATTATGAGGTGATGACTGGTAAGATTGAAATGACCCAAGTAAATACCATGAAAGAGGATATGCCCTCAGAAACTGAAGTGAAAAATTTTGCGCCTTTGAAACTAGCTTTTGAGAAAGTAAACCCTATGGAACTTTTTGATCAACAAATTCTTAAATTTGGGTTCTAAAAAATAAACAATGAAAAAACTATTTTTACTGGCTACTCTCTGGATTACGAATTCCTTTCAGGCACAAGTAACCACTGTAGTTAGTGCTTTTACACAAAATTTGACCAAGAATGACCTTCCTTTTCAGGGCGACCGAAAAATGTTTGCCACAGGAATCAATGATACACGAACCGAGAATGTTTTGGTAGTTTCTAAAAACAAATCTGGCGCTGCGAACGACGAACTTTTTATCGAAAAATTCACCAAAACTCCAGACGGTTATACCAAATCTTTTTCTACCGTATTTACACATCCCGTAAATAAATCCTTGGCTTTTGTCAATAATAGGATGATGTATAGCGATGCCGATAAGGATGGTAACGCGGAAATGTTATTGGTAGTTGAGGAAAAGAGGCAGGACCTGAAAGTCCATTACAAAAAGTTTGGGGCGTTCTTGTTTACAAGAATGTGGCTTACAAACTTTGGGTGACCGCCGAAGATAATTTTACTGAAACAAAATACGATGCTCATTTTTCGACTTTGCCCGAAAAGGTAAAAAAGGATTTCTTAGCATTTTGGAATACATTAGACAAAGCAAATTAAACAGTTATAAATCATGAAAAAGATTTTAAGTATTGCTCTATTTTTTATTGTTCAAACTTTCTTAGCACAAAACAATAATGAAATTCTTGTGTTGAGTGCCGTGGTAAAAGATAAAGTGATTCCGAATGCTCAAGTTATCTTTCAAAAAAATGGAGAAACTTCCTTAACACGAATGACCAATTCCGCTGGAAAAGTGATGATTCCAGAGGAATTCCGAAATACTAATGACTTAACCATTATTATTAAAAAGAAGGGTATTCCACTTTGGTTTCTAAATGTCCTTGTGGAGGTTTAACCTATGCCATCAGTCCGTTTATGACCGAATTAGACGGAATGCGTATTGTGTTAAGTTGGGGACAACGACCGTTGGATATTGACTCCCACTTGTCTTATCAAGGAGGATACGTGTGTTATTACCAAATGGATGCGGTGAATGCCAAATTAGACGTGGACGACACAGACAGTTTTGGCCCAGAAACCATCACTATTTCTAAGAAATTACAAGGTAAAAAGTATGTGTATGCAGTGCATAATTTCTCGGATAAGGATAATGCAAATAATGCAAATTTGGCCAACATTAGTAGAGCAAAAGTATATGTGTATATTGGAAATACTTTAATCAAAACCTATACGCCACAAGCGGGTAAAGTAGGAACCGTTTGGATTCCTTTTATCATTGATGAAAATGGGAATTTAGTTGACATTAATGATTACAGAGATGCTTCGTCTTGGGAAGGTGTACGTTCAATACTACGTGAATACCGCCCTTCAGAACAGCAAACAATGGTTTCTGCCAGTGATGTTGCAACCGCAAAGCAAATTAACAAAAGAGGTGAAGAACAATACCATGCAGGAAATTATGAAACTGCGATAGGTTATTATCAAGATGCTATTGAATTAAATCCCTCAGAAGGATTGTTTTACGGTAATTTAGGATTGGTATTTCAAAAATCAGGGAGAGAAGCGGAGGCTTTATGGGCCAATCGTAAAGCCATTGCGTTAGCTAATGGCGCTATGGCTAATACGGTGAAAGCTGGTTCTTATTATAATATTGCTCGTATTTATGAAGCGAAACATCATTTACAAGAAGCATTAGAGAATTATAAATTGGCCAAACAACATAAACAAAATCCAGTGTATGACAAAGCGATTAGCAGAGTACAACAACGTTTATAAGCTTGCTAAAACAATAGTTATTGGATTCTTGTTGCTCACGAATTTTTGTTTGGCAAGTAACGGACCCGATAAAATTGCAAAAATAGATAGGGCTTTATGGCCCTATCCTATCCATAGTGCGCATAATTTTGATGTGGCCTCCAAGTGTGAAATGATAGCTTTTTCAAAAGCATTTAAAGCTTATGAAGGACTTAATGAAGCCGAATTGCAACAAAAACTTGATTTGAAAAAAGTATCGGTGACTTCCGTTCGGGAATGGGAAGCAAAAACAAAGCAAATCATTCTAGCTAATTTTAAGGCGTTAACGAAAGCTTCGCTTCAAGATTTGATTGCAATAAATGAAATCAATACATGGGAAGATGTTGCTAAAATACATCCAGAAGTAAAAATGCCTTCTGCTTTGAAAGCGTGGTATCAAGCAAGTTTGGATTTTTATGATAAATATCTGTATGAGCAATGTCGTTTAGCCTCTTTGTACCCTAGAATTACGAGTGAAATAGGGTTGATGGCAAAAAATGAAATCAATGGTTTTAATTTGCCTGCAAAGCAATTCTTATTAACCTTTGATGATGGGCCAACGCTAAAAAAATGGGAATACGGATAAGATGGTTAAAGTCCTCAATGAGCAACATCAAAAAGGTGTTTTCTTTGTTCTTGGTGACGCCTTACAAAAACGAATGCAGACGGATAAACAAATTCAAAATTTATATCAAGGACATTTGTTGGCATCGCATGGAAAACGCATGTTTCACACCAGAGATTAGCAGAATGGAAGACGTCACTTACGTATACCAGTGATTTAATTCAACAATTGAATTCTGATAAACCCGTATATTTTCGTCCGCCTTATGGTCAAAGAACGGAAGAATTAGCTAAAAGTTTGGGAGCTACGCAGTCTAAAGTGGTTTTGTGGAATATCGATTCACAAGATTGGAATACACATATCACCGCTAGGGAAGTGGCTGACAGACAAATAAGTTTGATGTTATTGTGGCGAAGAGGGATTTTGCTTTTCCACGATGTTCATGAAAAAGCACAATCAGCAGTACCTTATATTCTGAATTATTTTAAAGGTTCAGGAATACAATGGATGCAACCAAATGAAATTTAAGTGATGCAAATGAAAATCGCCATAATACAATCTGATTTAGTTTGGGAAAATCCTCAAGCCAATCGAAAGCATTTAGAAGAAAAAAATCAATGCTATTCAAGAAGCTACCGATTTAATCGTGTTGCCAGAAATGTTTACCACGGGTTTTACTATGAATCCTTCTGCGGTTGCCGAAACCATGGCGGGTGCGACCGTGCAATGGATGCAAACACTAGCTATACAAAATGCCTGTGCGATTACAGGAAGTGTGGTGATTGAAGAAGAAGGGAATTACTACAACCGTATGCTTTTTGTGCATCCTGACGGGAGTATGCAGTATTACAACAAGCGTCACTTGTTTACTTTGGCAAAAGAAGAAGCCGTTTTTACAGCGGGTAAAGAAAAAGTAATCGTGGAATACAAAGACTGGAAAATCTGCCTCCAAATTTGTTACGATTTACGTTTTCCAGTATTCGCACGTAATGTCGAAAACTATGATGTACTCATTTATGTAGCCAGTTGGCCGAAACCAAGAGTACAAGCTTGGGATATTTTATTGCGCGCCCGTGCGGTAGAAAATCTTTCGTATGTGATAGGCGTTAATCGTATAGGTACTGATGGCAGTCAACTGGAATATGTAGGACATTCGCAAGTGGTTGACTATCTAGGAAATTATATAGTTGAACCTTTTGAAACTTCAGAAGTGCAATTAGTAACTTTGGATAAAGAAGCACTTTTGGAAACAAGAAGGCGTTTGAATTTTCTGAATGATAAGGATTCTTTTTGTCTTATTTCTTAAAAGAATATATAATTAGATAAAGACTTTGGAAGACTTCATCGTTTGAAACTTTAGTAATAAATGGTATTGGTAATTTTACTTTTTGTATAATTTTTATTAATTGATTTTAAGCCCAGATTATATATTATAAATTTAGTGTAGATAAAAATAACTTTCAATCTAAAAAAAGTACTCCATTTTTTGTGTTCAATATAGTATAACGATAGTTGTGATAAAAAAACGTGTACTTTTATCTTCAAGACAAAGTCTAACGCATAATTTAGATTAAACAAATTTAAAAACAGGGATCGGATTAATTCATAGAATTAATTCGTATACTGGCTTTAATTAAGGCTAGAGCTCTTATTTTGCTTATTTCTACTTCCTTGTCTTGGTGATGTTTGTTTTGACTAACTAATTTTACAAAGTTTGCGTTTTCTGATTTTTGAATGTATTTAACCATTACAAATTCTTCACCACTCATTTCAATACTTAACAAATACATTTCTCCCCAAAATATTTCATTTTGAATATCATTTATTTCCTTGTATAATACAATGTCACCACTTTTTAGTAAAGGATACATACTGTCACCTGTTACATAAATAGCACCATCACATTTAGGTAAGTTAGGAATCGAAATATAATCTAATGGGACATTGTTTGAAGACTCCGAAAATAAAGGAACTAAACCAGCTGTAGCCTCAATGTCATATAAAGGGATTTGTTGATAATGAACAGAATTATCTGTTTTTAAAGGAAAAGCTTGGATAGATTTATTTAAGATAAAATCATCATCCTTTAGCATATTTCCCTCTCCTGTTAAGAGCCATGTAGGATTTAAATCATTGTATAATGAAAGAATATTTTCTAGCATACTTGAACCAATGCTTTTTCCTTCTTTTACGGCTTTAGAAATACTTCCTCTTCCAGCATTTAAACTGTTTTCAAAAGCATAAAAACTAATTCCTTTTTTATCCAAATAATGTCCTAATCGTTCTGAAACCATACTATAATCGTGAAATTTGAGGTAAAAATATGAAAAAAATCTTTACATAGTGGTTTAAAATCTTATAAACCTTTTTTAAGTTGATTTATTTCTTCTAAAAATAGAAAATAATCTAAATATTGTTTTGTGTTATGAAAATAATCTTATATATTTATACTGTTGAAAGATTTTGATCTACTTGTTAAGATTATAATCGTCTAAATACCGAAATAAAAGCTGTATAAGTCAAAAAGTTTTTTAAATCATTTTAGTATAAAAAATTATTGTATGAAACAAATAAAGTACTGGGATAGTTCTTAAGACTAGAATTATTCCGATAGGAATTCTTGTGTCTATTTTAAAAATAAAAAAAGATAAACGATAAAAAGATGTCTAGTAAAATAAGAATTTTAAGTTTAGATGGAGGCGGAATAAGAGGTATTATAACCTGTGTTATTCTTAAGTATATAGAAGAACAATTGCAAAAAGAAGATAATCCTAATGCTAAAATTGGAAATTATTTTGATTTAATAGCAGGTAGTAGCACAGGAGGGTTATTAGCTTGTTTTCTTTTACATCCTGATAATAGTAATCAAGCATTATTTTCGGTTAACAAAGCCATGGATTTATACCAAAAAGAAGGCGAAAAAATATTTAACACTTCATTTTGGGAAGGAATATTTAATCCATTTGGTCTATTTAATGAAAAAATATCTCAGAAAAATATTGAAAAAGAACTGGATATTATTTTTGGAAAAACAGAACTTAAAAACTAATAAAACCATGTCTTATTACTTCTTATGATATCCATCAACGAAAAGCTAAGTTTTTTGTAGTCATGAAGCGCATACTGATTTAGAAAATTTTTATGTAAAAGATGTTTGTAGAGCCACAAGCGCAGCTCCTACCTATTTTGAACCAGCAAAAATTAAATCACTGTATGGTCAAGAATTTACATTAATTGATGGAGGCGTTTATGCTAATAACCCTGCTTTATGCGCCTTTGCCGAAGCTAGTAAAATTCCATTTTCAAAAATTCTTAATAACCCGAATAAAGTAGATTATCCTGAGGTTAAAGATCTGATCATTGTATCCATTGGAACTGGAGAGGTGTTAAAACCCTATGTTTTTGAAAAGTTTCAAGAGGCAGGTAAAATTAAATGGATTAGTCCATTGATAGATATTTTATTGTCTTCAAATGCTGAAACAGTTAATTATCATTTAAGCACAATGTATCAGGCATTAGGTACGCGTAACCGTAAAAACTATTATCGCTTAGCCCCTTTATTACGAAACGCTTCTCCTGAAATGGATAATACTACAGAAAAGAATATTTATGAGCTTATACAAGCGGGAATGTACTATGTAGACCAAAATAGAGAAAAACTAGATGAGATAGTAAAAAAGTTGGTGAAAAACAAATGATCCGTTTTGCCTATCCCTCCATCTATCATAAACACAAACAAAAATAATAATTCATTAGTAATTTTAAATAATAAAAAATGAGTACAAGAAATGATGCGTCACAGACGCTTTTTAGAATGGTGAGTTTAAGAAACCCACAATTAACAGAAACTAAAATAAAAAATTTAAGCTTCATACAAAGACCTAAAGTAGTAAAAGGAGTTTTTGATGAAGTAATTATGAACTGCCCTCAAAACACCTCAAAAATTAAGGCAATAGAAGATTTTATTGAAAGAAAAGGACTAAAATTCATTCCTTTTAATTCAGAAGAAGAATTAAAAAATGAGAATTATGAACAGTTACTATCTATTGGTAGAAAAATTACAAAAAGAGAAGAAATTACAGACCAAGATTGGGAAAAGACTGATTATTATTACAAACAAATGATGGATTCTAACAGAGGATTAACCTCAGAAGCCATTAGTAAATTAACAATACTTTGGGATAATTTAATTTATCAAATAATAACCCAAAAAAACTTTTATATAAAAGAAGCTCTTTGCGATATACTAAAAGCTATTCACACAGGCTTTGCGCAAAATATGCAAATAGACGAAGAATTTGTAAAAATAAATGGTGAAGATCCTGCAAAAAATAGCTTGAATGGAAAAATAGTAATTCCCAAAGAATTGTTTTTACATGAAGAAACAGTTAAAGAAACAAATGAAGAAACAAATGATCCTAGGTTGTCCAGAGTTGATCAAACACAACTACGATTATATGCACAAAATAATTTAACGATTCAAACCGCTATTTATAAAAGAGAAGAACTCAAAAAATTAGATTTAGAGCTAAAATCCGTTCAACAGGACTATTTTAAAGAAAGAGAAGAAACTTATAAGAGAACATATCGTAATTACGCAGAGCAAAACCAATTAAAATTTCAAGAACAAGATCTCGTATCATCCGAAATTAATAAATTAATTAATGTAAAAGCATCAGAAGAAGAATTACAGCCTTTATATGATAAATTGAAAAAAATAGAAATTGTTCCCTACGAATTTGAATATAAAAATGAAATAGATTTAGCTGTATTTAAGACTAAACTATCTTCAGAATCATTTGATACCCTAATAGGATCCTTTACAAATTCAAAACCTTCTGTTTTCTTAACTCAAAAGACCATGTTAAAGCCAGAAAATGTGTTGAGTAGAGAAATACAATTAGGAGAAAACGTAATTCAATTAGATGATACATTAAAAACCATAGAAGATATACTAACAAAAATACAAGATAAAATATCAAATCTTGATCAAATTATTTTAGACAATACACCATTAGTTCAAGAACAATACATAAATCTAGAAGGAGCAACAATTCCAGTACACAATAACAATAATAAAATTATTCCTTTGGGATACCATGCAACAGTTGGTTCGGGAGATTCAGGTTCTTTTGTGAGTTTTTTATTTGATACTTATGAACTTGATCCCATGCTTGTAAAAGCTAAAATTATTGCAGATACTGATTTAGGACATTTTGAGGAAATTTATACCAATATTCAAGGGAAAGACCAAAAAATAATATTTCCCCCATTTTAGTTAGAAAATTTCAATCCGTAGCTAATTTTAGAGTAGAGCTAATTTTTTCAGATAATAAAGAATATTATGCCCAAATAGATAAACTTGCGTTTTCTGATGGAAAAGTAGGAATGTTAACCCCCGTTCATAAAGAAAATATTCGCTCTAAAAGAAATAATTTCGGTATAAAAAGAGTGGGTATTGCAGATTACCTAAAAGTAGTTCAAAGTGTTCATGCCTACGTGCCAGGGTTAGTTTCAAACATTGAAAACATAATGGCTAGTGAGTTACGACATAAATCATCCGTTTCTAGAGATTACTCTGAAATTACAGATACAACCTCAAAATATCAAGAATCGGAAAAATTATCAGATACCTCTAAAACATCAAGAGCTGATATGCAAACTGAAATTGCAAAAGAAATTAAGAAAGAACAAAATATAACCTCAAATACACGATTTAGTTATAATACAGGAGCTTATAATTTTGAAATGACAGGTGGTTATGCTAACAATTCAGCTCAGCAAGACAGCATTCGTCAAGCCGTTATGAAGTCCCAAGAAATTACGGAAAAAGCAATGGAAAAAGTAGTGAGCAGAGTTTCAGAAGAACGCGTTCAAAAAATTATCAAAGAATATACAGAAACAAATGTACATGAATTTGATAACAGAGGAAAAGTATCTGAAATCAATAATCCAAAAAGCATTAGACCTAAACACATTTCAGGTGTATATAGATGGATAGACATTAAATATAAAAATCAAATTTATAATTATGGTAAAAGAACCATGTTCGAATTTATGGTGCCAGAACCAGCAAGGCTGCATCGTTTAGCGTTTATGGTTTCTAAAGGTCAAATACTTACAACGCCTGTAGACCCTAGAAATGCCACAGGAGAATTAAAAATGGCAACTGGAAAAGAGGCAACAAGAAAATTATTAGAATATTGGGCTAAAATCTACAAAGTAGAGTTGACCCCTTTAAAAGAAACAGATACACAACATTATTCTTTTGTGGAAAAATTTAATAATGGAGGTAATTGTCCTGTATATCAAAGAAATATAAAAATAAATGATGGATATGTAGCTAAATCAGTGAAAATTGACTTCACTTATTGGAGAAAAGATTCAGGATCTTCCAGCAGAATTAATTTAGATTTTAGCAATGGTATTAACAAAGAATTTTGGTTTGAAACAATATCTGGAACAATAGTAATTGATGACCTAAATCTATCAGATACTTTTAGCCTAAAAAACTCAGGTTATAACTTAGGTGGAATTGAATACAATATGTATTTCAATTTAAAAATAAATCCTAACAAATTAGAAGCTTGGCAAACCGAAAATTTCAATGCAATAATCAAAGCCTATGAAGAAGCCTATAAAAAATTTCAAGAAGAACAAGCAAAGTTAGATGAAGAACAAAAGAAAAAGAAAAAAATGCAAAAGAACAAATGAGTAACTTTTATCGCTTCATGGAGCAAGATGTGTTAAAACACAACTGTATAGCTTATTTACTACAAGATTATATAGGCACTTTAGGAGCCAGTTTTTCCATAGGAGATAAAATGGAAGACTTTCAAGTACTTTTAGATAAAGATCTTGATAAATATACTGCATTGGCAAAATTTATGGAACAGGCGTTTGAATGGCAAATTATGGATTATACTTTTTATCCTTACTATTGGGGAAAAAGAGAAAAATGGCAAGAAATGTATATTTCTAATTCGGTAGACCCTTTATTCAGAAGTTTTTTACAAGCAGGATTAGCAAGAATTATTGTAACGGTAAAACCTGGTTTTGAAGATGCCGTACAATTCTTTATGACTACTGGAAAAATCTGGAACGGTGGCGAAGTACCCGTAATTGGTGATCCACTATACATGAGTATCGCAGACGAAATGCGTGCTCCTGTAGGAGAACCTCAGGGTAAATACTGGATTACTAAAATCCCTACAGTACTGACTATTTTACAGGATAAATCAACCGGCTTACCAGTAGAACAACCGCTGCCTATTTTCCCTGGAAGCTGAGCCTAACAAGTGTGAAAATCCTGGTGAGTTAGAAAGGGATTCAAGCTTTAGATTGGACAACGCAAACTTGTGGAGATCAGAAAACACAGAAAGTACATTACCTAAAAACTAAGTTCAAAATAAAAATTCTAGCGATGTGTAAAGCATCGCTAGCTATTTATTTTAATAAAAAAATTAAAGAAAAATGAATCAGCCTGGAAGCAACAAAACTTACAGCCTTACGATTGCCTAAAAACACAATCGACACTGTGAATCCTAGACCTTCAAATGAGGGATATAGTGCTGAATTTTATGGAAATAGATCCAATGAAGGAGTTGATTTTCTTTCATTAATAAGGTTTATTAAAAAAGCAAGCACAAATCCTCAATGTATTTTTAATTGGAAAGATTTTGAAAGAGCACCAATAGTACAAACGTACTCCACAAGAGATGGAGAAGGTGGAACTATCCAAAGGATGAAAATCATTAATAATAACATTCCTTTCACTTATAAAGATGAATCTGGAAAAATAAACACCTCTTTCTTGCAAGCCCGTTTAAACAAACGAATCGATGCTATTGATTACGATTGGGGGTTTAATATTCAAATTAATGCCAAAACAAAATTGATTTTTGCGCAATTATCATTATACTATGTTAATACAGCTAAATTTAGAAATAAAGTAACAGCAACTCCAAACCCAAACGATTTTACCGTGAATGACCAATATCGTGGTATTGTATTTCAGTCTGAAAATTTAACCGATTTTGCCTATTTAATAAATGCCATAGATCCTAGCCAATTTGAATTTATCAAGAATAAAATCAAAACCAAGTTCGTTGATGCCATACAAAAAGCCAAAAACGAAGACGAAATCGTATTTCTTTTTGAAAATGCTCCTAATTGGATAGCCGAAAATTTTAAAAGTGATGAGTTAATTAACTATTTAAAAACTATTTTAAGTTATGATATTGAGGGATGGTTTAGCGGATATATAGACGGAAGCTGTGCTTTTATTAATGTATTACGCGGATTCAACACACTCGACAAATGGGTAGATTTGTATCACTTTTTCAAACAAAACCCTGAATTTGTCAAGAAAGCCTATCATGGTTTAGACAGTACTTCTATTTGGGAAGGTGTAAAACAAACAAATAAAACCATTTTTGCTTCCTTTTTAACCAGTCTGTGTTATGCCGTTATGGATTCTGAAAAAGTAGCTATTGAACCACCAACCAAAACGTTTTATTTAGGTGATGGTTATACTGTAAATACGTCTGCTTTAGGAGCCTTAGATTTTAATGATACGCAATACTTTTTAAAACAAGAAAGAACTAAGTTAGTAGGTATGATTCCTATAGCAAACTCTTGGTTCTATCCTGTTACGTATGACGAAGATTTAGAAGAAGGAGCTTATTACAATCCATTGCAAATGGTACAAGTATACAATGTTGCTCAAAAAACAGCCATGGTAGTACCAGCAATATTTTTACATGATATAGCTTCTCGGGATGAATTAGCGCAAATCATGAAAGCCGTTCGTATAGGAGTAAATGTATTTACGATAGCAGTTTCCATAGCCTCATTAGGATCTGCATCGCCACTCATCGCTTTAGCCGCAGCAGCAGATATTACACTTGCCACTGCAGATACTGTTTTTGCTTTAGCCGAAGACCAACTTTCAAAAGAATTTGTCGAAACCTGGAGTAAAATCTACCTAGTAGGCGGAGCCATTACGGCAGGGCCTGTATTGATAAACAGCGTTTTTAAAGGTGGAATGAAAATCCTGAATGGCACTGCTAAAGCCGAATTTAAAAATTTTGTACGCGCTTTTATTTTTAAAGTGGTAATAGAAAAAAATATTGCTAATTTTACAAAAAACACCTTACGCTTTGTTACAGAAAATGTAGAACTTGTTTCCATAAGTAATGGTTTGCTCAACACAGGTAAGTTACAAGAACTTAATCGATACGGTGCGATACTTGTAGCTGGTGAAGTTAAAAATGCAAATAGAGTATATACGGAATATGCACTTCTTTATAAAGGGGAATTAGTAATAAAAGGTGAAAAAGCTACTTTTGTAAAGAGAGTAGAGAGGTTCTTTGAAGGAGTTAAAAGTAAAGGTCTTAAAGATTTCTTAGAGGAATTTGTAGGAGGAAATAATTACGGAAAATCGATTGTTGAAACCAAAAATCCTGTTAAAGTCCAGCAGTTTGTAGAAGGATTAGAAAATTTATCAAAAATAAAAATTGTTAATCCGCTTGAACATATAAAAGAGGCTATGCCTTATTTTAATCATAAAGCAATTGGTGATGAAGTTATTCAAATTAGCAAGCTTAATTGTGGTAATACAGTAGAATCTGTTGTAAACTTCCTCAAAACTGGAAAAATAAAATTAGCAGAACCTTCTTTAATGCAAGGTATTGAAGGAGTTTCTGCAAAGTTTGGAGGAGGAAGTTTTAGTGATATCACAATTCCTAGACTAAAAGAAATATTGAATGATGGTGAGATTTCTGTAATTTATGGGCCTAAAAAGTACCTGCCAAGTGGAAAAGTTGAAGGACATTATTTTGTAGCAATGAAAAAAAACAGCCAATTGCATTTATTTGATGGACAAACAGGTGAATACGTAATTTTTTCTCAAACTGACAGAAAGTATGCTAATTTTATACAAAGAAAGTATATTAAATTTCAATATTTAAAAGTAAAATAAAAAAATAATATTATGTTAACAGAACAGGAAATGCTACAAATTGCAGAACGTTTTACAAGAAAGATTGTAGACCAAAATATTGAACCTATGATTTATCAGAAAGACACAATTAGAAAGCCATATGGCAATATTTATTTTTTTGATTCTAAAGAATATGTATTAACAGGTGATTTTAATAAATCTTTAGTTGGAGGCGGGCCTTTTTTAGTAGAAAATAAAAGTGGAAGAGTAGTTACTTTTGGAACTTCAGTTAGTTTAGAGGATAATATCAAGGACTATGAAAACGGAACTATTGGTAAAAGTCTGGATCGCTATTGGTATCCAGATGAAGATAGGTTTGATTATAAGTAATTTATTCATTATTAAAAACTGCAATATAAAAGTTGCAGTTTTTTTATTTAAAGTTTTTAAATCACTCGTTTACAACAAGCCGATGCTGCTTTTATAAAAGGTATAGGTTTTGATGGAAAAGTAAAAGGGTATGCTGTAATTTACAAAGGTGCTGAAATTGCAGATGGAACTGCCAAAGAGATAAGAGAGGTTTTAAAGGATGCTTGGAATCTTTCAGGTTCTAAGTTAATTGAAGAATTAGAAAAATTAAGGTTTAGTCCTAGATTGAGCCAAGATGGGAAAACTTGGATTTGTTTGAATGAATATGGTACAAAATTAAAATGGGCTAACGAGACCAATGCAGAAATGTTTGCTAAAATTGAAAAACAAATTGAAGAAGCTCAAAAAGCTGAAAAATTAATGATTGAGAGAAATTTGACTTTTGATAAAATGAATCAAAAGCAACAAATGTCTCTTACTGCAGGCTTAGAAGCAGAAGTAGCTAAAGAATTCTCAAAATACGATGAGATACAATCAGTAAGTAATTCTGTATACAAAGGTAAAGTTAAAGACCCTGCAGGAGAATTTGATGGATTATTTATAAAGTATTTGGTTGAAGTTAAATACAGTGTTTCTGGTGAAACTAGTAGTTCGAAATTTTTAAAACAATTTAAGAAATATATTGAGCCCTCGAGCAAAGACTTTATAAATGTTCACAAAAAACCTGTAGTCTTATTTATAAAACAGTTTACCAATGGTGGAAATGTAAACCAAAGTGTATTAAAAACTTTGCAAAATAGTAAAGAAATTAAAGTAATAATTATAACTGATTTTAAACAAATTAAAAATTTATATTGATATGCCTGATTTTAGAATAGTAAGCGAACACTTTAAGGAATTAAATCTGTTAGAAAATATACTAACTTTAATTGCTAATAAAACAAATAATGAGATAGTGAAAAATGTTGATGAATTCGGTGTTGAATTTGAAATTATACAGTCTAATACAAGAAGTGTTCTTTCTTTTAATGTTTATAATATGAAAGAATTTGAAGAATCTTATGATGAAATGTATGGCGGTGTATTTCAAGTTAATTGGTCTAGTAAAATGCCCGTTGAAGACATAGATAATTTTATGTTGCCTGTTATAAAGGAAATAAAAGAATATTTGCCTGATCTTTTTGTTGAAAGTGGAGATGATTTTATAACTCTTGATGATTTTATAAAAAGAAATGAAGAAGATTAAATTGAATACCTAATAATAGCTATAATTTTGGCTAATTATGTTAATAAAAAACTGCAATCTATAAAATTGCAGTTTTTTATTTAAAGTTTTTAAATCACTCGTTTACAACAAGCCAATGCCACATTTATAAAAGGAATTGGTTTTGATGGAAAAGTTAGAGCTTATGCTGTAATTTACAAAGGTGCTGAAATTGCAGATGGAACTGCCAAAGAGATAAGAGAGGTTTTAAAGGATGCTTGGAATCTTTCAGGTTCTAAGTTAATTGAAGAATTAGAAAAATTAAGGTTTAGTCCTAGATTGAGCCAAGATGGGAAAACTTGGATTTGTTTGAATGAATATGGTACAAAATTAAAATGGGCTAACGAGACCAATGCAGAAATGTTTGCTAAAATTGAAAAACAAATTGAAGAAGGTCAAAAAGCTGAAAAACTGATGAATGATAGGGGAGCTATTTTCTCACAAATGAATCAAAAACAACAGCAGTTGTTAACAGCAGGTTTAGAAGCCGAAGTAGCTAAAGAATTTTCAAAATATGATAATTTATTATCGGTAACCAATCCTGTTTACAAAGGCAAAATAAAAGCTGGAGAGTTTGATGGATTACTTAGTAAATATTTAGTAGAGGTAAAATATAGTGTATCAGGAACAACAAAAACAGGTGAATTTTTAGACCAATTTAAAAAATACATTAATCCTTTAGATCAAAATTTTATAAATGTACAGAAAAAACCCGTAGTCTTATTTATAAAACAGTTTACTAAAGGCGGTAGCATAGACCAAAGTGTATTAAGAACATTACAAAAAAGTAAAGAAATTAAAGTAATAATCATAACTGATTTTAAACAAATTAAAAATTTATATTGATATGCCAGATTTTAGAATAGTAAGCGAAAGTTATAAGGAATTGTCCGAATTAGAAGAGATGTTTCGAAAAACCGCTAAAAATACAAATAATATAATAGAGAAAAAAATAAATGAATATGGTACATTCTTTTATATTATAAATCCTTTAACAGGATTTGATATTTCATTTAGCGTTTATAATATGAATGAATTTAAAGAATCTTATGATGAAAAGTATGGAGGTGTATTTCAAGTTAATTGGTCTAGTAAAATGCCCGTTGAAGACATAGATAATTTTATGTTGCCTGTTATAAAGGAAATAAAAGAATATTTGCCTGATCTTTTTGTTGAAAGTGGAGATGATTTTATAACTCTTGATGATTTTATAAAAAGAAATGAAGAAGATTAAATTGAATACTTAATAATAGCTATAATTTTGGCTAATTATGTTAATAAAAAACTGCAATCTATAAAATTGCAGTTTTTTATTTAAAGTTTTTAAATCACTCGTTTACAAAAAGCAAATACTGTTTTTATAAAAGGAATTGGTTTTGATGGAAAAATAAAAGGTTATGCTGTAATTTACAAAGGCGAAGAAATTGCGAGTGGAACAGCTAAGGAAGTTCGAAAAACTTTAAGGGATGTTTGGAATGCTAGTGGGAGTAAATTAATTGAGGTTTTAGATAATATTTGGTTAAATAAATCATATAAACTAATCGAAATTTTGTTTTTTGAAACGACTATTACAACAAAAAAATATTGATAAAATCGCCAAAAAAATTGACAACTGTAAATTTTTTCTGAAGAGATGATTTTTGCCACCATTCTTCTCAAATTATGCCCAAGTGCCATTAAGCCGAATCCTGAAAACAACCCTACCGATTGTGAAAATCCAAGTGAGTTAGAAAGGGATTCAAGCTTTAGATTGGACAAAGCAAACTTATGGAGATCAGAAAGTATATTAGATTAATTAACTTAAGAAAAGACTGTCCAAAAAGTTCGCAATCTTGTTATTTCGACCAAAGGGAGGAATCAGATAATGTTGATTAAGAGGGCTCTCCTTACGTAGTGACAAACTACATTTTATTTAGACATTATTCTACAAAAGCAATAAAAATGAGTGTTGATTCTCGATGCGCTTCGCGCTCGAACTAACGATGATTTCAATTATATACTCAACCGTTTGTTTGAGTTGTTTTAAAATGAAAAAAATCATATCGAGAATTTTACTTTTAATCCAGTATTTTTAAAGTTTAAATGGTATAAAACACTCGTAATTAAATATTTTGATTATCAATTTAATACCATATTCCCTGTTAGTATTTTGTGAGGAAAAAGTCATAGATTATTCCATTTTAGCCTCAAAAGTCAATTTTGATGAATATTTGCTTTAAAAAATATTCATCTTCAAGGTGTAATTTTCTTGCTTATAAAGGATGACTCGAAACAAATACGTCATTTTTTTCTAACGTTAAAAATTAAGATTTATCCCTTAAAATTAAATTATTTTTTTAATACGGAATCTGGATCTGAAAATAAGAGATTAAGTTTTATATTCATCAAATCATTTTTATAGTATTTTGATGAATATATTTTCCTATTTTTACAATCTTAATTCAATCTAAATAAATAAGTGAAGATTAACCTATCTCAACTAAGGCAAGGTCAAAAAGCAAGAATTGACGATTTTGATATTGATAGTGTTCCATTAAAATTATTAGAAATGGGATGTCTTCCTGGTAATGAAGTTCAATTGTTACAGATAGCTCCTTTAGGAGATCCTTTGTATTTATTAGTAAATGACTCACATTTAGCTATTCGAAAAGAAACAGCTGATGCTATTCAAGTAACCCTTTTTGATATTGAGTAATGAAAGTTGGTAATATTAACATTGCTTTAATTGGTAATCCTAATGTAGGAAAAACGTCTGTTTTTAATCAACTAACAGGATTAAATCAGCAAGTCGGTAATTATCCAGGAATAACCGTTGAAAAAAAAGTAGGGATATGTAAATTAGCTTCTAATTTAAAGGCTACTATATTAGATTTACCGGGTACCTATAGCTTAAATGCAAGTTCATTAGACGAAAATGTAGTAATTGAACTTCTTTTAAATAAAAACGATAAAGATTACCCAGATGTAGCTATAGTTGTTACAGACGTTGAAAACTTAAAGCGAAATTTATTACTATTTACTCAAATTAAAGATTTAGAAATTCCGACCATCTTAGTTATTAATATGGCGGATAGAATGTCTTATAAAGGAATTTCATTAGATATTCCTTACTTGGAAAAAACACTTAAAACCAAAATTGCTTTAGTGAGTTCACGCAAAGGAGAAGGTATAGAAAACCTAAAGGATTTAATTATTAATTATAAAAATTTGCCTATAGAACCTTGTTTGAATGCTTCTGAAATTGATCTAGAGTATTTTAATGATTTACAAAAAGCATTTCCCAACCAATTATTGTACAAGTTGTGGTTAGTGATTACCCAAGATATAAATTTTGTTAATTTAGATCGTATAGAATTACCAGATCCTTCATTCACTAAATCAAAAGATCAGTTAAAGCACCTTCAACATAAGGAAACTATCAAACGTTATCAATTCATTAATCAAACACTCAAAATAGGTCAAAAAATTGATCTTAATCAAGCTAAAGATTTACGTAGTCGCTTAGATCGTATACTAATGCATCAAGTATGGGGATATTTTATTTTCTTTTTTATTTTGATGCTTATTTTTCAATCTATTTTTGATTGGGCAAGTATTCCTATGGATTTTATAGATCATACTTTTGCTTCTTTAGCTAGTTGGGTAGCCTTTATAATGCCTAGTGGGGTCTTGACAGATTTGATTACACAAGGTATTATACCAGGAGTAGGAGGTATTATTATTTTTATACCGCAAATAGCCTTTCTTTTTATGTTTATTTCTATTCTAGAGGAAAGCGGTTATATGAGTCGAGTAGTCTTTATTATGGATAAACTAATGCGTCGATTTGGACTTTCTGGAAAAAGTGTAGTTCCTCTCATTTCTGGTACTGCTTGCGCTATTCCAGCTATTATGGCCACGAGAAATATTGAAAACTGGAAGGAACGTTTAATATCTATATTAGTAACTCCTTTTACAACTTGCTCAGCACGTTTGCCTGTATATGCTATTATTATTTCTATAATTGTTCCTAATGAACGCATTTTGTATGTTTTTAATATGCAAGGATTTGCTTTAATGACAATGTATTTAATAGGATTTTTAATGGCTCTTCTTTCTGCTTGGGTTTTGCATAAATCATTACATATACCTTCTAATTCTTATTTTGTCATTGAAATGCCTAATTATAAATTGCCAATGTTTAAAAATGTTGCAATTAACGTAATTGAAAAAACGAAATCCTTTGTGTTAGGTGCTGGTAAGATTATTTTAGCATTATCTATTATTTTATGGTTTTTGGCTTCTTATGGTCCTGGTGAAAACTTTAAAAATGCCGAAAAGATTATAACAGAACAAACTAAATCTATGGAGGATTTAGAAAATCAAATTGCTTCCTATAAGCTTGAAAATTCGTATATTGGTAAAATTGGGAAAGGTATAGAGCCTATAATTAAACCACTAGGTTATGATTGGAAAATTGGAATTGCCATAATTTCTTCATTTGCCGCACGTGAAGTTTTTGTAGGTACTCTTGCTACTATTTACAGTATTGGAGATTCTGAAGATCAAGAAGCAACCGTTAAAAATCGTTTAGCAGAGGAAATAAACCCTAATACAGGTGAAAAATTATTTAATACCGCCACTGGGGTTTCATTATTATTATTTTACGCTTTTGCTATGCAATGTATAAGCACTTTGGCTATTACCAAAAAGGAAACAAATGGTTGGAAATGGCCTGCAATACAGCTCTTTTTTATGTCTGGATTTGCTTATCTAGTGGCTTTTATTGCCTATCAAGTTTTAAGTTAAAAATTAAAAAAATGAGCTATAAACATCATTCCAATAACATTTAAAAATTTAATGAGACCATTTTTATGATACAAGAAATAGTTGCTTTTTTGCTCTTAATTTTAGCTATAACTTATTTATATAAAAAATTCTTTGGTAAAAAGAAACCAAAGAACTCTTGTAGTAATGACTGTAATTGTCACTAATATCCTAATATTATACTATATTCAATCGGGAGAATTTGTCTTTCTTTTTTCTTTCTAAGAGGCAAAACACTTACTGTTTGTAAAGTTTTTTTAGATTTAGGCAAATGTAAGCGAAACCATTCTATAATTTCTTCTTGGTCATTTGATCTTAACGTAAATTGTTTTTCTTCTTTAATTTGCCCATTTTCAAAATAAGCTACCTGTATTACTACTTCTCCTTCCCAGATACATTGTACTCCTTCTGGACATCTTGAGTCATTTAACACTTTTTGTAAAACAATTTCCTTTCCTTTTGTATGATTTAATTTTTGATCTATTTGGGAAATCGAACGATTACTACCACAACTAATCAAAATGATAACAAACAACAATAGATTTAACGTGTTTTTCATATACTCTTTTATTCTTTTTAACAATGTATAACGGAATTGATATGGCATGCCTTAATTTATTAACAGTCGTACCAAAGAGTATGTCTTTATATCCCGTATGTCCATGCGTTCCCATTACTAAAATATCAAATTTATTTGTATTAACAATATCCGCTATCGCTTTTGTTGGTTTACCAAACCCGAGTTGATATTCTACTTTGTATCCTAATTGTACTAAATTATCACGGTACCTGTTTAATATTTTTTTATCAATCTTTGTTTCTTGATCCTTTATATGTTGACCATAAAAAACAGCTCCTACACTTTCCACGATATGTATTAATGTATAATCAGCCTCCTTTCCTCCTAACTCAATAGCATGATTTACGGCTAACTCATCCGCAGTTGAAAAATCCAATGCAATAGCAATATTTTTTCTATAAATAGGATGGTTAGGATTGAATTCTATATTGATATTTTGATGAGTAGTATGTTTATATTCTGTAAATGTAGGTTTTAGCAAAGGCTTGAATATAATATACAAAAGTAATCCTCCAAAACCTACAGAAATAGGAATCACAGTTACCCATAAAGCAATAGCATTATTATATGCTTGAAGTAAGTTTTGTATTTCTCCAAAGACTAATTTAGCGTTTAACCCTACGATAATAAGTGCTATAATCCACGCCACAACCTGTGTAAGTTTATTTATTTCAAAACCATTCATTTTATCTGAATCACTCACAAAATGAATTAAAGGAATAATGGCAAATCCCAATTGCATACTCAAAATAACCTGACTCAAAATAAGCATTTTGCCTGTTACCTCTTCACCAAATAAGGTAATAACAATAACAGCAGGTACTATGGCAATCAATCGGGTTAAGATACGTCGTACCCATGGTTGAATACGCAAATTTAGATAACCTTCCATTACAATTTGTCCAGCCAATGTACCCGTAATAGTTGAACTTTGTCCGGCGGCTATTAAAGCAATAGCAAATAACGAAGCAGCCCATTTAGTACCCAGTACAGGGGCTAATAATTGATGTGCATCTTGTATTTCAGCTACTTCATAAAATCCATTTTTATAAAATGTGGCCGCTGCTAAAATTAGTATGGCTGCATTAACAAAAAAAGCTAAATTTAATGCAATGGTTGAATCTATGATATTATATCGAATAGCTTGTTTAATTCCTGCTTTACTTCTTTCAAATTTACGTGTTTGAACCAAAGAAGAGTGAAGGTATAAATTATGAGGCATAACGGTAGCTCCTATAATTCCAATAGCTATATATAAAGCAGTTTGATTTGGAATAGAAGGAATCAGTCCACTCATTACTTTTGTAATTTCAGGCTCAGCAAATATCATTTCAAAAACAAAACAAGAACCTATAATAGCCACTAATGTTATAACAAAAGCTTCCATTTTTCGAATGCCTTTATTTATTAAAAATAGTAATAAAAAAGTATCTAAAACTGTAATCAGAACACCTTGCAACAAAGGAACTCCAAACAATAAATTAATACCAATTGCCATTCCTAAAACCTCTGCTAAATCACAAGCAGCTATGGCAATTTCTGCTAATATATATAAAAATAGGTTTATAAGAGGCGAATAGGTTTCACGAGAAGCTTGTGCTAGATCACGCTGTGTTACAATGCCCAATCTGGCACTAAGACTTTGTAACAACAAAGCCATTAGATTACTCATTAATAAAACCCATAATAAACTGTATCCAAACTGGCTTCCTCCTGCTAAATCAGTAGCCCAGTTACCAGGATCCATATAACCAACGCTAATTAAATAGGCAGGACCTAAAAAGGCTAAGGTTCGTTTAAACCATGACGTTTTATTTTGTATAGATACACTTTCGTGTACTTCTTCTAACGATTTACTCATAATTGTTTTAGTTTAATGAATAAATTTTCTGCAATTTTATTTGAAATCATTAAGTCTCGATCCTCTATTTTGATATGAAGTGATGCGTCAAATTCTTCTTTACTTATTATCTTAATCGTTGAACCTAATGCTATATTTTGTTTGTCTAAGTATTGTAAAAACTCTACTGATGAATTTTTAACCCCAACAAAAAGATAAGAGGTTGCTAACTCTGCTTCACTAAGAAGTAATTCATGAGTCCATTTAATTTCGCCATTTTTATTAGGTATCGGGTCTCCATGAGGATCAAAAGCAGGAAAATCTAAAAATTCATCTAATTTATCAGTAAGTTTTTCAGATTTTATATGTTCTAACTCCTCCGCCAATTCATGTACCTCATCCCAAGCAAAACCTAGTTTGTTTACTAAAAAAACTTCCCAAAGACGATGTTTTCTAATAATCATCTTAGCGGTATGCAATCCTTTATCTGTTAAGCTAACTCCTTGATATTTTTGATAATCTACTAATCCTTTTTCAGCTAATTTTTTCAACATATCCGTCACAGAGGAAGCCTTTGTTTCTATCATTAAGGCTATAGCATTTGTGTTAACTCCTTTGTGTGAAGCACCATTTAAATGATATATTACCTTGAGATAATTCTCTTCAGAATGAGTCATTTGTATTTATTTTACACAAATATAATTATAAATTTTGTTTTGAGATAATATAATTTTTAGATTTGTCTAAAAATTATTTTTAAAATTAAAAAAATGAAATTTAACCACTTATTAATATTTTGTTTTTACTCCCTAACAACCTTCTCTCAAGCCTATATACAAGGTATTGTGCGTACAGAAAATCTAGCGTTATCTTCTATACAAATTCTAATAAATAAAAAGCAGATTACAACAACAGATTCAATAGGGTATTTTAAAACCTCGGTATTAAAACAAGGGAAATATGAAATAGAAATTATTGAAAAAAACTTTCAAAAATTCAAAAAAGAAGTTAATATAGAAGATGGAATACCTATTTTATTAAATATCGAACTTATAGCTATAAAAGAAAAACAGCACAATATAGAAGAAGTTGTTGTAACAGGAACATTAAAACCTGTAAGCCGACTAGATAGCGCAGTACCTGTTGAAGTTTTTAAATCTTCTTTCTTTAAAAAAATCCCGTTTCCAATATTTTTGAGGGATTACAAAATATTAACGGTATTCGACCTCAACTCAACTGCAATATTTGTAACACAGGAGATATTCATATCAACGGTTTGGAAGGTCCCTACACATTCGTGTTAATAGATGGAATGCCTATTGTAAGTGGATTATCTACAGTTTATGGCCTTTCAGGAATACCTAATTCTTTAGTAGAACGTATAGAAATTATAAAAGGACCCGCCTCTTCATTGTATGGTAGCGAAGCGGTAGGAGGCTTAATAAATATTATCACTAAAAATCCTAAAAATGTACCCATAGTATCTTTAGATGGGTTTTCGACAAGTTGGGGAGAAGCAAATTTAGATTTTGGATTTAAATTTGATCTTAAAAAAATTTCAGTATTAACTGGAATTAATTATTTTAATTACTCAAATCCAATAGATAATAATAAAGATCATTTTACAGATGTTACTTTACAAGATCGTATTTCTATTTTTCAAAAGTGGAATTTTGAAAGAAATTCAAAAAAACTTCTTTCACTTGCGGGTCGTTATTCTTATGAAGACAGATGGGGTGGTGAAATGCAGTGGAATAAGTCATTTAGAGGAAGTGATCAAGTATATGGTGAAAGTATTTATACCAAACGCTATGAAATACTCGGAGTATATGAGCTCCCTATAAAAGAAAAAATGAAAATAAATTTTTCTTATACCAATCATAATCAAAATTCTGCTTATGGCAAAACATTATATTTAGCACAACAAAATATTGGATTTGGACAATTAACTTGGGACAAGGTTATTAAAAAACATTATTTACTATTTGGACTCGCTACACGTTATCAATTTTATGACGATAATACACCCGCCACATTTTCAGAAAACACAAACTGGATTTCAAGTATTTTTTTACAAAACGATATAAAATTGAATGATCATCATACTATATTGTTAGGCACACGATATGATTTTAATAAAAATCATGAAAATATCTTTACACCTAGATTTGCTTATAAATGGAAACCCAACAATAATACAGTCGCCAGAATTAATGCTGGAACAGGTTTTAGGGTTGTAAATTTATTTACAGAAGAACATGCAGCCTTAACAGGTGCTAGAGAGATTATTATAACAGAAAAATTAAAACCTGAGCAGTCCTACAATGCTAACTTAAACGTATTGCGTAAATGGTATTTAAAGAACGGAAGTTTTATTAGTTGGGAAAACTCTATTTGGTATACTTATTTTACCAATACCATTTTACCAGATTACGAAACGAATACAAATGCCATTATATATAAAAATTTAGATGGTTTTGCTGAATCAAAAGGAATAAGTAGTAACCTTGATCTAATTCTTGGTAGTGGACTAAAAGTAAGTTTAGGAGCTACCTTTATGGATGTGTCTAAGACCGCAAAAGGCATTCAACAAAGACAGTTATTAACAGAGCGTTTTTCGGGAACATGGTCCATATCCTATGCTATTCCCAAATGGTTTTTATCATTTGACTACACAGGAAATATATATGGCCCTATGAAATTACCTCTTTTAAGTGACACAGATCCGAGAAAGCCTAATTCATCAACTTATAGTATTCAAAACATTCAGTGTACTATTAATAAAATTAAAAACCTCGAAATCTATTTAGGAATTAAAAATTTATTAAACTGGACTCCCAATAAAGGCAATCCTTTTATCATTGCCCGTTCTCATGATCCTTTTGATAAAAATATTCAATATGATATTAATGGTAATGTAATGGCAACTCCTGAAAATCCATATTCCCTTACATTTGATCCTACTTATGTCTATGGGCCTAATCAAGGAATTAGAAGCTTTATAGGAATCAGATATTTCATGAATTAAGAATAAATTCTTGTTTTTTTAAGATTTCATTCTTAATTCAAAATTTGTTACTCAAAAAGAAACCCTGTTTTTGAAGAAAAGCAATCAAAAACAGGGTGTAAATTTTAATAATTCCCTTTGGTCTTCTTGTTTTTTAAAACATATTTAAGTACTATAAAAACTCTTATTTTGGTCATAAAACAAACAAATTGACTTAATTAGAAACAAAACCTCAAACTACATTTCACATGACAATTTGAATACCAAAAAAAATATTCCTATTCTATAGTTTACACAATATAAGTCAATTTTAATTATTTACTTAATTCGGTAAAATATTTATAAAATAAAGGGATTGTTTCAATACCTTTTAAATAATTAAAAATACCATAATGCTCATTAGGTGAATGAATAGCATCACTATCTAATCCAAATCCCATCATAATCGTTTTTGATTTTAATTCTTTTTCAAATAAAGCAACAATAGGAATGCTACCCCCTGATCGGACAGGAATAGGTTCTATACCAAATGAATCATTATAAGCTTTAGCTGCTGCTTGATATCCTATACTATCAATTGGTGTTACGTAACCCTGTCCTCCGTGATGTGGAGTTACTTTTACTTTAACTGATTTTGGGGCTATACGTTCAAAATGATTTTGAAATAATTGGGTAATATCTTCCCAATCTTGATTAGGTACTAATCGCATTGAAATTTTAGCATAAGCCTTACTTGCTATTACTGTTTTTGCTCCTTCTCCTGTATAGCCACCCCAAATACCGTTTACATCTAAAGTAGGTCGGATAGAATTACGTTCGTTAGTGGTGTATCCTGTTTCACCATATTCTTCAGCTATGTTTAACGCTTCATTGTAAGCTTCTTGACTAAAAGGGCGTTTTGCCATTTGCGTTCTTTCCTCAGTAGACAGTTCTTCTACTTTGTCGTAAAATCCAGGTATTGTAATATGATTATTTTCGTCATGTAAAGACGCAATCATTTTAGTTAGAATATTAATAGGATTGGCTACTGCTCCACCATATAATCCAGAATGCAAGTCACGGTTTGGTCCTGTTACCTCTACCTCCACATAACTTAATCCCCTTAATCCTGTAGTAATTGACGGTTGTTGATTTGAAATCATTCCAGTATCCGAAATTAAGATTACGTCATTGGCCAATTTGTCTTGGTTTCTTTCAACAAACCAGCCTAAGCTTTTTGAGCCTACTTCTTCTTCTCCTTCAATCATGAATTTTACATTACAAGGCAAGCAGTTGTTTTGGATCATGTATTCAAAAGCTTTTACGTGCATATACATTTGTCCTTTATCATCGCAAGCACCACGCGCAAAAATAGCTCCCTCAGGATGCAGATCCGTTTTTTTTTATTACAGGTTCAAAAGGAGGAGAGTCCCATAATTCAATAGGATCAGCAGGTTGCACATCATAATGACCATATACCAATACGGTTGGTAGGTTTTTATCTATTATTTTTTCACCATAGACAATTGGATAACCAGGTGTTTCGCAAAGTTCTACGAAATCACATCCCGCATTTTCTAAACTCTTCTTTACTGCATCAGCAGTATCAACTACATCTTGTGAATAAGCACTGTCAGCACTTACTGAAGGTATTTTTAATAAGTCAATTAGTTCGTTAATAAAACGTTCCTTGTTATCTTGAACGTACTTTTTAATATTTTCCATGTTCAGTTCATAAAGTAAAAGTCAAATATACAAATTGCATAATCAAATAATCAAAAGGACGTTTTAAAAATTTAATCAAAAAAAATAAAAAAATATTTGTCAATTAAAAAATATGCTTATATTTGCACTCGCAATCAGCAACCAAAATAGATGAGGTTTAAGATTGTAAATTTCGCGGGTGTGGCGAAATTGGTAGACGTGCCAGACTTAGGATCTGGTGTCGCAAGACGTGTAGGTTCGAGTCCTATCACCCGCACTAAAACCCTTAATCTTTAAGAGATTGAGGGTTTTTTATTTTAAATTTATTCAATATTTAGTATCAAGAAATCAAGGATCAAGTCCAAAACCTGTGGATTTGATAAATTAGGCGTATAAAATTGCAAGTCTAAAAAGAAAGAATTTTACTAAAAATTTGCTATAACCTCTAGTCTTGAGCTAACTTCTAGGTACTTCTGTTTTTGGCTTAAAGAATCATGTCAAGTAAAAATCTTTCATTAAAAAAACAAGTTATAAAATCTTAAAAAATAATAAGTATTCTTTTTTTATTCTTATTAAAGTAGTATAAAATTAGAAGATCTTGTATATTATTATTAGATATAAAAGAAATTGATCTTTAAATTTAAATATAAATAAATTTGTTTTTTAAAATGTATTTTGTTAAATTTGGAGTGTATATGTTTCCATAAGTGGTTTTTATTGTTAAAAATAAATATATAAATGATGCTTCAATCCCAAAATAGTCTTTTTAAAGTTGGTTTATACAAACTAACTAATATTCCTCCTTTTATAACAACCTTTTACACTCTATTTAAAAGTGTATTTTCATTTGTAATTTTTTAATCAATTATAACATGTCATTTAAAACAAAACTATCAGTAGCAGGAAAAGAGTACACAGTACTAAACGTAAATTATGGTCTGTTTCAGGAAACAGATGCAACAGGTAGACCTTCTACTGTTACCAGAGGTGGTAAAATTGAGTTAACTATTGAAGGTACAGCGGATACCTCTTTCTTTGAATGGATAACGAATTCATTTGAAAGAAAAGACGGTAGCGTAAAATTCTTCAAAAGAGATAGCGATGCTGTTCTAAAAGAATTAAAATTCTCAGAAGCTTACGTAGTAAAATTCAGAGAAAACTTTGATTCTACAGGCGTAAATCCACTAACTGAAACCTTTACTATTTCAGCTAAAAAAATTGAATTAGGTTCTGGAGCTTACGAAAACGAATGGGTATAGTAAAATTAAAAAAGAGTAACAGTTTTTGTTACTCTTTTTACCAAAACATTAATTTTTTGAATACATCAGTTATAATAAAAGTTAAAATCAGGATATTTTTTAAATCTTTAAAATTATGAGTGAAAAAATAGCTAGAGAAGCAGAAAGAATAGCCAATGATGAAATCATAATAAATAGTTACAAAGATTTTTATGAAAATAAAGGTTATTTCCTAACAAAAAATGGAGGATTAGCAAATGCCAAAAGAAAACCTCTTCATTTTCCTTCAACATCTAATGGATTTAGCAAGAAATGGATGGACAGTTCTTGGTTTGTCCTGACCCAAAGAAAATATTTACTTTTATTAGCACGATTTGACAAAGATAAAAAAGTAACCGATTCGGATTATTCTGCCCTAAAACAAGCTTATAATAATTGGGAATCAGGATATTATGTAGTTTTTTATGGAGAAGATGCCAAATGGTCTTGCAATTTATTTGTAGGAGAAGCTTTATTTATGGCAGGTTATAATATTCTGTCTAATGGCAAATATTTATCCGCTAGACAAATATGGAACGGAGAAAAATTAAAATCGGTCAAAAAACAAGACGTACAAAGAGGAGACATTGTTGCTTTTGGAGGAACCCACGTAGAAATTGTTACACAAGTACGTAGAGGACAATTATTTGAAGACGATGAATTTTGTTCCAGAGGAGCTGGAAGAGGAGCTACTGACAATGGTACTGAAAAATGCGATGCAAACAGTTGGTGGGGAAGTAGAGAAATAGATAATGATAACATCAAATTTTTTAGACCTTGAAAACATATAAATTATTATTATTCTTACTCCTTTCTATAGCAATCGCATGTAAGCAAGAAAAAAGAAAACACACCGTTTTATTCTATACTGATTCTTCCTTTACACAAAAAGAAGATTCTTTATTTATTGATAGTTTACAACAAATCAAACAAGAACATTTCGTTAAAATAATAGAGCCAGATAAAAAGTCTTTCGAACAAGGCAAAATTGTCAATGGAATTAAAGTTGGAAAATGGCAAAAATATCTAAATCTATCAAATCAAAATACAATACATGAAGAATACAACTATTCACAAAAAGGAGATTTAATAAATGCCAAAATATGGGATCCTAAAACCCATAAAATGATAGAAGACAAAAATTATCTCAATGATAATTTAGTTGGAATACAACAAGATTTTTACCCAACAGGAAAATTACACATACGCTTTGAAACAGATCAAAATGGAAGTTTTATAAATAATTATACGGTACTCTCTAAAGAAGGAAAAAAAGTTTACCAATCCTTTTTAGGAAAAACAGGAACAGGATATATAAAATACTATGATAAAGATCATTTTCTTATCTGGGAAGGTAGGTTTAAAAACAAGAAAAAAGTTGGCTGGCATTATGAATATCTAATTGGATATGAAGGAAAAGTAATAGAAAAACAATGCAATTATTATAAAGAGGACAGTTTGATTCAAACAAAAATAGAAAATTTTAAAAATTAATATATATGTCATTTTTAGCTAAATTAGAATTAGACGGTAACATGTACAACATTCTAGAATGTAAGTAAAATTTTACACAAACAATAGATAACACAGGTAAACCTCAAGGAATGCCACAAGGAGGTGAAATTTTTATTCGTATTGAAAGTACTGGAAAACCCGACTTCCTAGATTGGATGTTAGATCACAATAAAGCAAAAGACGGTAAGATAATATTTTATCGTAGAGATGCCATGAGCAAACTACAAGAATTACAATTTGAAAAAGGATATTGCATTTTCTTTGAAGAACACTTTACCTCAGAAAGTAAAGAGCCTTTGCAAATATCTATGCGCATTGTTTCTAAAAACTTTGACGTAAATGGTGTATCACATGATAAAAAATGGCGATAATTCATTTATTTTAACAATAAAGATATCATATTAAACTCTAAAAACTAAGGATATGCCGCTTAAAGATACAGATTCAAAAAATCCGATAAAAAATGGATTAGAGGAAGTAAAAACACAATTTACAGAACAAATTAAACAAGAATCCATAAAAACCATCGAAACAGAAGCAACTCAAAAAGTTTCTGAGCAATTATCCAATCCTGCATTTAATCAATTAGTAGCTAATAAAGATACTATTAAAAGCGTAGGAAATTATTTAAACAATCAAAAAACAAATGAAATGAAAAGTTTTGATAATTCAGGAGAAAACAATGGGTTAATAGGTAGATTAAATCACCCTGATGACCTTAAAAACATTTTTCAAAAAAAACATTTCATGATTTTTTAAACGAAAAAGACAGTCCTTTAGTTTATTGCACCCTTCGTATAGATGGTAAAGATTTTTTAGCAAAAAACACATATACAGTTGATTTAAAACAATTTACCAACGAACACGATATCTTTACAATCATTACACCCGACGACTCTCTAGATAGTTTCGAAGGCTACGTAATGGAAAATTCTAAAAACATATTAGGAAAAAAAATAAGTATTAATTTTCATCGTTTTGGTAGCATTACACAAACTTTTACTGGAATAATAGCCAATATTCGTAATAAAAAAGACGAAGGAGGTGGGTATGGAAAACTCTACATCACAGGGCATTCTCCTAGCATACTATTAGAAAATGGCAAAGATTGCCAAAGCTATGAAAATAAAAAATTAGACGAAATCATCAAACAAGCCCTAGCGGAATACAACGGAGAAGTAGCAATATCTACTAAAAACATCAATACAGATTATACCATTCCCTATTGTGTACAATACAAAGAATCAGACTACCAGTTCATTAAAAGATTAGCCCACAGATATGGCGAATACTTTTATTACGACGGCGAAAGTCTAATTTTTGGAAACGAAATAAAAGACACCATAGAATTAGGTGAAAACATAGATTTAATAGACATAGAATTTGAAATGATGATCAAACCTCAACTTTTCAAATATTTATCATACGACAGTATTTCAGCCGAAGTAAAAGAAAAAGATTCAGATGCTGTAAAAAACAACGTTCAACGAAAAACAAACCCCTTTCAACAAGCAGCAATAGAAGCCTCTGAAAAAGTATTCCGAAAAAAATCTGAAATGCTTTTTAACGCCACCTCACAACAAACCGTAGAAAAAGATCTAAAAGAAATGGCACGTCGTCAGAAAGAAAGTCGTGAACACACTATGCAAGTAAGAGGAAGAAGCCGTGATCCTAAACTAAGAATAGGAGGTAAAGCCAAAATATCCGACATCAATGCCAAAGCCATGGAAACCTACCGTATCATTGAAATCTATCATTACCATGATGGCAGTGAATATTACAACGAATTTGTAGGCATACCTGATATCTTTATTTCACCATTCTTTGATGAAGACGCTTTTCCCACTTGCGAAGAACAATCAGCTATTGTCATGCAAAATGACAATCCACAAGGAATGATAAAAGTCCAATTCCCTTGGCAAAAGAAAAAGGATTAACCACCCCTTGGTTAAGAGTCGTAACCCCTTATGCAGGAAAGGGCAAAGGAATGCACATTATTCCTGGAAGTAGGAGAAGAAGTAATTATAGGATTTGACAATGGCAATGCCGAAAGACCCTTTGTATTTGGAGCCATGTTTAATGGCAAAGCTAGTGCAGGCAAAGGCGGATCAGGCAACTACATCAAAGGTTTGCAAACAGCCAGCGGAAACAAATTACACATGGATGATAATGCGGGAAGTGTACACCTTACCGATAAAGGCAGTGTTGATTTAAAATTTGACGGAGCAGGAAATGCCACTGTTAATGCCAATGAAAGCATTACATTTACTTGTGGAGGAGCAGAAATTAAAATGACAAAAGACGGTACAATTGTAATTAGCGGCGATGTAAAAGTAAAAATAGAAACAAAAGAAGCAGAAATAACAGGTACCACCTCTGTAAAAACCAACAGCGAATCCCTTATTGAAGAAAAAGCACCTAAAATAGGAATAAACGGAGAAACAGAAGTAGCTATAGAATCTACAACCGTTAACGTAAATGGCTCTGCCATGACCAATGTAAAAGGAGGAATTGTAAACCTTAACTAACCAATATGCAAAGCAACGAACACAACCCTATTGCCGTTAGAATTAATAAAATCCAAAAAATATGGAAAAAAGAAGTTTTACCTTCTGATTTTAAGTACATCAATATACTTACATCTAATGATGATGTGTCTATTGTTGAAGGTTTTTTAAAATTAGAAGCCTCTCTATACGGAACTATTCAGGCTGTTTTTCATATTATGCTTACCCCTTTTAACGACGTAAATTCTTTTTCCTACTCTTTAATTCAAAATTGGATAGAAGAATTTGAAAAAGAAAAACAAAAGCATACGACTTTAAACTGGAAAAATCTTGAACATATTAAAAACGAGTTTTCGCTCTTAAATAAAAAAAGCGATCATTCTCATACTTTTCTGATTAATATGATTGAAGATTACAGAAAATGCTTTGTTCCAGATATTCCATTTTATTTAGGAATTAAGCCTCTGGAAATATCCAACAAAGATAAATTTGAAGAATGGTTTGAACATTTTTTGCCATTACTTCCAAAAGAGGTAGCAATACTAACAGTAGATATTCATGAAAAAAAGAATATGAATCGTTTTTAAAAATTGCCAAAGGAAAAGGTAAAAATCTTCTCATTCCCTCCCTAGATATGGCTAGTGCATATACTGAACTTATGACCCAAGGAAATCCTAGAGATCCTCAGGTAGAGTACAGAAAATGTATCATAGAAATGGGAAAATCAACAGAAGAAAAAAATTTAGAAAACGTACGTCTTTTGGGAAAAAAGATACTTAACGTTACCCAATCTACAGGAAATCGAACCTTTTGGGCTTCTGCTCATATAATATATGCAGGATTTTTGCTTAATTTTTCCGAATATAAAACTATAGATAAACTTCTTAATAAAGGGATTCAAATTATTTCAAGTGAAGAAAAAGAAGAAAACACAATGCTTTTATTACAGTTTTATACCATGAAGGCAACAGCTTACAATATTCAAAATGAAACAGAAAAAGCTATAGAATATTTTGTCAAACAAATAAACCTAGCAAAGGAAAAAAATATTCCCTTTGCTCAAATTCAAGGTTATTTATATTTATTCATGATTGCCACCCCTTCTAATATGCAAGACTATAAATTACAGGTAAAAAAGGCATACCAATGTGGAATAGTATTAGATCATGAAATGCTAAAATCTTTGAATTTTGGATTTATTGCAGACCTTTATTTAGAACACTGGGCTACGGAAGACCGTATTCTTTACAAAGATATGGATCAACAAATGTTAGAAATATATGGAGAAGAATGGCAAAAGACAATCAAACAAACCCGTTTAACAATAAAAAACAATAGAAATGTTATTAGCTAGTAATCACTTTACCCCCGTATTAGGAGTCGATATACATTTTACTTTAATGGGAAACCCCTTTCATCCCTATATAGGTATTGTTATTGATCCTTTTGATTATATTCCCCATATAGGAAGCTCAGTACATGTTAATGGAATTAAAAGAGCCAATTCCACAACCCAAGGAGTTATAATCCCTTTATTCCATTTTTCTCTTTTTGGAGGTTTGTTTCTTAAAGCCACACCACCTGCTCCTATTAGGATGGGAGAATCTATGAATTTTTTTGGTTCACAAAATGTTTATACAGAAAATGCTAGATTTACTCCCAAAGGCTTCTTTGTAATGACTTGTAATGACATAGGAATACCATTATCATTAGCTCCGGGAAAATCTTGGAAATCATTAGTTCCTTCCCTCTTTATGCCGCTTGCAGGCTCTTTACCGATTTCATTTGGTAATCCTGTTAATGTAGGACCTCCTTATGTTCCAGATACTAAATCCATGTTAACTAACTTAGCTCAAAGCATGGGATTTGGTTATTTACTAAAGTATGGAGGGAAATTAGTAAAAAAAGGAATTTCTAAACTTAACAACAAATTTTTAAAACCTGGAAAACTCAAAGATTTTCTCTGTAAATATGGATTTGAGCCTATTAATCTTATCAACGGAGCTGTTTTTTATGAAGGAACCGATTTTGAAATCCCATCGCCTCAACCCATAAAATGGGAAAGACAATGGTATTCAGACTCCGCCTTTAAAGGCTGGTTAGGACATGGGGTACATTGTAATTACGACCGTTGCGTAGAAATAGACCATGAGCTTGATGTGGTAGGTTTAAGAATGGAAGATGGAAGGATGGCTGTTTTTTCTCCCCTAGCCATAGAAGAACAAATATACCTACGTGATGAAAAAATCACCGTTACCCGTTATTCCAACCATTACCAAGCTTTTGATCATACCTCTTTTACCACCTATATTTTTGATCATTATAACGGTTATAACCAATACCGTATGACCCAAATTATAGACAAAGCAGGACTTACAACCCGACTTTATCTAAACGGAGACCATCTTCTAATGATAGAAGACTGTGCGGGTAGAAAAATAAAAGCCTATACCAATAGCATAGGACTCATTACACAACTCTCCCTCATTCATCAAAAAGGAGAAGACCTACTAATATCCTATTCCTACGACCAAGATCACAACATGATTCGTATTACAGATGCTTTACAAAAAAGCACCCATATAAAATACCAAAATCATCTCATGATCGAAAAAACCGACCGAAACGGACAGACTTTCTATTGGGAATACGACGGTACCAAAACAGGCGCAAAATGTACCCACACTTGGGGCGATGGCGGTTGGCAAGAAGGCTGGATAGAGTATTTTCCTGAAAAAGGATACAACCTTGTTAGAGATGCTAACCAAGCCGTAACCACCTACTACTACGAACCTAATCAGCTCGTAACCCAAGTTACAGATCCCCTTGGAAACAGCCATTTTACCGAATATACCGAGTATATGGAAATCTATCGTCAGATAGACCCAGAAGGACACATGACCGGATATACCTATGATGAATTTGGAAACAAAACCTCTATAGTATATCCTGATGCCAGCGTAGCCCAATATATTTACGACAAAGAACAACGCCTATCTATTGTAATAGATCCCGAAGGCAATCAAACCACCTATACCTACAAAAAAAATCAAAAATACCTCCTTAACAGTATTATAGAACCCGATAACGGCATTACCCAACTTGATTATAACCCAAAAGGACTCATTAGCGAAATAAGCAAAGAAGGCAACCGATCTAAACTAGAATACGACGCCCAACACAACCTTATTTCCTTTACCGATCATGAAGGAAATGCTACCCTATGGGACTACAATTACCGTGGAGAAGTCATTAGCGCACAAAGCCCAGGAAGCAATCCACAAACCTTTGGGTACGACATCTTAGGTAGAATTACCTCCATAAAAGGAGCCGACCACAACGTTACAACACTCGTATACAACGCCTACGATGAAGTAATAGAAGCACAAGACCAACATCATACCATAAAGTTTGATTACACCCCCTAGGAAGTCTTAAAATGCGTGAGGAAAACAAAACCAAAGTATTTTTTGACTACGACAAAATGGAACAGTTGGTAAGCATTACCAACGAACACAACGAAAAATACCGTTTTACAAGAAACAAAGCAGGACACATTACCCAAGAAGAAGGATTTGATGCCCTAACCAGAAGATACCAGCGCAACGCAAACGGATGGGTAATCCGAACCCAAAGACCCGAAAACCGATGGTCTGAATACCAATACGATGCCCTAGGACGCATTGTACGAGCCCACCATAACGACGGAACTTGGGAAAGTTTTGCGTATAACAAGCTAGGCCAACTCTTACATGCCAAAAACCAAGATGTCAGCATTCTTCTAGAACGAGACAAAATGGGACGCGTTATAAAAGAAACCCAAACCAGTGACTTCAAGGGCGATCAAGGATTTACAATCATTTCTGAATACGACCGCAACGGAAACCGCATCAAGATGACCTCCTCCCTAGGAGCTCAAGTACAAAACACCTATAACCCAAAAGGCCTTTTAGAAAAAATTACAGCCCAAACAACTGCTCTAAAAGAAGCCCAAAAACAAGCCTGGGAAACCCAGCTCAAACACAATGCCCTAGGACAAGAAATAGAACGAAGCATTACAGGAGGACTTACCCTAAGTATGCAGTATGATGCCGCAGGAAGACCCATTGCCCAAAAAGTACACCGAGGACATAAAGATACCTATCATCGTACCTATACCTGGAACGCCAACCACCGATTACAACAAACCATAAACGCCCTTACAGGAGGACAAGTACAATATGTATACGATCGTTTTGGCAACCTTGCCTCCGCCCAATACGAAGACGGAAGCTACGACTACAAACTACCCGATGAAGTAGGCAACCTTTACAAAACCAAAGAACAAAAAGACCGCGTATATGGCAAAGGAGGCAAACTCCTAAAAGACCTAGACTGGCACTACCTATACGATGCCGAAGGAAACCTGCGCCTAAAAAGCAAACGCAACGTAGCACAAGCACAAATACAAAAACGTCAAGAGGAAAAAGAAAAAGAAAAACCAGCCCGATTTTCTTTCTTTATAGAAGAAATTTCAGACACCAAACCCAAACGAGGAGAACTAGCCTACTACTTACAAACAGACCGTATTTATACAAAAGAAGAAAAACAAGAATACACCCGATTAAAAGAAAAACAAGAACTAGAAGAAAGAAACAACCAACAATGGCAACGAGGCGATTGGGAATACAACTGGTATGGCAACGGGATGCTAAAAAGTGTAAAAAAACCCGATGGCACCCTTGTAACCATGGAATATGACGCTTTAGGAAGAAGAATAAAAAAGATTTGTAATGAAAAAACAAATCGTTATCTTTGGGATGGAAACGTTCTTTTACATGAGTGGGATTACCAAAAAGGAGAAGAACATGAAACTTCTGTTAATAATTTAGGAGAAGTTTTTTTAAGTCAAAAAGAAAAGGTTAATAATCTAGTTACGTGGGTATATGATAGGAATAATTACAACCCAAGGGCAAAGATTTTAGGAGAGGAAGTTTATAGCATCATAAATGATTATTTAGGAACTCCTGTACAAGCTTATAATAGTACCGGAAAATTAATTTGGGAAAGAGAACTTGATATTTACGGAAAGACACGTAAAATAGAAGGAGATCAAAACTTGATTCCGTTCTTATATCAAGGACAATATTATGATCACGATATTGAGTTAGCATATAACCGATTTAGGTATTATAATCCAGAAACAGGGTTGTATTTAAGTCAAGACCCGATTGGACTGGAAGGAAATAACCCGACTTTTTATGGGTATGTACACGATTCTAATTCGTGGGTTGACCCGTTTGGGTTGTCTTCATTTGATCCATTTCAATTTGGTGAAATTACAGATTTTCCAAAAGATTTACATTTTGGCCAAAAGCGAATTGGTCCAAATTTTAGTGATATTGGTTCACAAGCTGATGATGCTATAAGAGGAAGATCAATTAAAGATGTTGCTGATGATTTAAAAGCTAATAAAATTGATCCGAATGTTTTTCAGATATCATATACAATTGACCCAACAACGGGCAAGGCAGTTACTTTAAATAATCGAGGATTAGCAGCTTTGGCAGAGTCGGGTAAATTTCCTACTAATGCTATTTTGGTTCCTTTTGACAAAGTTCCACCACATTTAAAATCTGATTTTGGATTAAAAGGACCAAGTGGGGATATTGTGCCATCAAAAACAATTGCTGTAACAAAAAATAAAGACGGTTCAGGACTTTTAAGAATAATAAAAAATTGTAATTAATGTATAAATTGATATCAGAAAAAGTTGATTTTCAAATATCTTGTACAGATATTGAATTAATCTACACCGAAACCAAATCAAAGGTAAATGTTGAAGGACAGACTTTGAAACAATATTTAGATGGTGAAACCTATTCTAATATTAAAATTATTTTTGAAAAAGTGGCAGAAGTAAAATGTACAACTTTAAATTTTTATGAGTTCAATTATAATGAATTTGAGATTTTAAAAGATGATTATGATATTGAAAAGGTTGAATATTGGAAAATAAATAATCACAATCCTGATTCGGGTTTTTATAGAGTAGAAAATTCTGAATGGTTACAGACAAAGTATAAACTTTATGATCCAACAGGAAATTTAAATTTGAAGCATTATTTAATTATAGGATATGATAGTTATATAGAAATATTAGCTTCAAGATATAACTATATGTATGAATAAACCCAGCTCCGCAAAGTCCTGCTACTTCTACGATCTTTTTAGAAAAAAGAGTCCCTTATAAGGGAAGTGTTTGAGAATAAGAATATTACAAAAAAGTGATTTTTAAACGATAGAAATTATAAAAGTAAAAAAGCTGTCATTTTTGACGGCTTTTTTATTATAAAGTACTGCTACTTCTACGATCTTTTTAGAAAAAAGAGTCCCTTATAAGGGAAGTGTTTGAGAATAAGAATATTACAAAAAAGTGATTTTTAAACGATAGAAATTATAAAAGAAAATTAACTTCAATTTACTTTAGATTGTAGTTGATTTTCTTTTTTGTTACTCCATACATTTTTGCAGTTATTTTTGTTGTTTTGCTCTTTTCTAAATTGCTTTTGAGCTTGAAAATGAGAATTATAGTGCGAAATAGATATCGTTTTTCCGTTGTAAGTTTCAAAAGGAGTATTTCCTTTTAATGAATGCTGTGGACGAATATTACAGTAATTACGTATAATCTGTGGGAATGTATTATAAAGTTGCAGAGTATTTTCGATATGCAACTGATAAAGATATTGATACTTTAGGGTTTTATTAATAGCTAACAGGATGCTAAAAAGTGTAAAAAAACCCGATGGAACCCTTGTAACCATGGAATATGACGCTTTAGGAAGAAGAATAAAAAAGATTTGTAATGAAAAAACAAATCGTTATCTTTGGGATGGAAACGTTCTTTTACATGAGTGGACATATCTAAAAGGGCAGGAGGCAGAAACTTCTGTTAACGATCTAGGAGAAGTTTATCTAAGTCAAAAAGAAACCGTAGAGGATTTAGTTACTTGGATTTACCAAGAAAATAGTTTTGTACCTAGTGCTAAAATACAAGGAGAAGAACAATTTAGTATAATTTCTGATTATATAGGCAGACCCCTACAATGTTATAACGAAAAGGGCTCTTTAGTATGGAGCACAGACTATGATATTTACGGAGGTTTACGCAATTTTAGCTCGCCTATTAATCTAACCCCAGACTTTATTCCTTTTAGACAACTCGGACAGTATGAAGACCCCGAATTAGAAGGTCTTTATTACAACAGGTTTCGATATTACGATTGTAGTATTGGAAATTATATTTCTCAAGACCCCATTGGACTACACGGAAATAACCCAACTTTTTACGGGTATGTAACAGATATTAATACGCTATTCGACCCTTTTGGACTTATGCCAATGCCTAGTAACGGCTGGAGCTATAATAATATGCCGAAAATTGACGGTTACCAAAACCATCACGTTATACCTCGTTCAATGGCTGACCATCCAGCCATAAAGGCAGCAGGTTTTGATGTAGACAAACCTAGTAACCTGATTTATTTACCAAAAGAACAAGGAACACACCCTACTAGAAGTCAGCACAAAGGCTGGAACAAACAACATAAAGCATATAATGCGGATATGTTCGGAAAATTAAAAGATATTCACGATATAGGTAAAGCAGAAGGTTGGAGTAAAAAGCAGTATTCTGAAGCTATAGAAGATTTAAGAAGTCAAACTAGGAAGGGTTTACGAGAAGGTAGAATTAAATGTCATTAAAATATAAATTATGTATTATCAGTTATCAGACTTTTATAAAAGAGATGTATATTTTCTTTATGATGATGAAAATAGTATTGAAAGTAGAGAATTTGAAAAAGGCAATATTGTTAATTTAGAAGATAAATTAATTTATCAAGTAGATAAGTTAGACAGCTATCTTTCAACATACGATATTCTGCCTACGTTCAATGCTCCTTTAGTTAGTAAAAAATTTGTAGAATTATTTAAAGATTTAAACTTACAGTTTATAAATATCACAATTATTGATAAGCAAGGCAGTAGCAATGATGATTATTATATATTAAATATATTAGATGTAGTGCCTTGTATGGATTCTGAGAAATCGATTGTCGAAATTAAAAAATATGGTTCTGCAAATGTTATGACAATAAAGAAATTATATATCATTCCAAATTCTTTAAACAGTCATTCAATTGTAAGGATGGAAGAGAAAAAATCTTATATTATCGTTACAGAAGAATTTAAGAAACGTTGTGAAGAAGCAGGCTTAAAAGGTGTTGAGTTTGTAGAAGAAGGGCATACAATTTATACTGATATTTAAAACAATTTTTTTATAAAAAAGAAGAGGCTGTCCAAAAAGTTTAGGACTGCTACTTCTACGATCTTTTTAGAAAAAAGAGTCCCTTATAAGGGAAGTGTTTGAGAATAAGAATATTACAAAAAAGTGATTTTTAAACGATAGAAATTATAAAAGAAAATTAACTTCAATTTACTTTAGATTGTAGTTGATTTTCTTTTTTGTTACTCCATACATTTTTGCAGTTATTTTTGTTGTTTTGCTCTTTTCTAAATTGCTTTTGAGCTTGAAAATGAGAATTATAGTGCGAAATAGATATCGTTTTTCCGTTGTAAGTTTCAAAAGGAGTATTTCCTTTTAATGAATGCTGTGGACGAATATTACAGTAATTACGTATAATCTGTGGGAATGTATTATAAAGTTGCAGAGTATTTTCGATATGCAACTGATAAAGATATTGATACTTTAGGGTTTTATTAATAGCTAACAGGATGCTAAAAAGTGTAAAAAACCCCGATGGCACCCTTATAACCATGGAATATGACGCTTTAGGAAGAAGAATAAAAAAGATTTGTAATGAAAAAACAAATCGTTATCTTTGGGATGGGAACGTTCTTTTACATGAGTGGGATTACCAAAAAGGAGAAGAACATGAAACTTCTGTTAATAATTTAGGAGAAGTTTATCTAAGTCAAAAAGAAAAGGTTAATAATCTAGTTACGTGGGTATATGATAGGAATAATTACAACCCAAGGGCAAAGATTTTAGGAGAGGAAGTTTATAGCATCATAAATGATTATTTAGGAACTCCTGTACAAGCTTATAATAGTACCGGAAAATTAATTTGGGAAAGAGAACTTGATATTTACGGAAAGACACGTAAAATAGAAGGAGATCAAAACTTGATTCCGTTCTTATATCAAGGACAATATTATGATCACGATATTGAGTTAGCATATAACCGATTTAGGTATTATAATCCAGAAACAGGAACTTACATAAGTCAAGACCCGATAAGGTTATTAGGTGGTAATCCTAATCTTTATGCTTACGTAAAAAACACAAACGCATGGATTGACATTTTCGGATTAGATTGTAAAGTTAAGGTTACAGCTGGGGACGGTGTAACACATGATATAGTTGCAACAATCAAAAAAAGTGATTTTCCTGAAACAGCACAACATATAGAAGACGCAATAAAAAAAGGTCACCCTGATATTGTAACTATTGAAAGAATTAATGCAGCAGCAAATAGAAAAGCATCACTGAAGAACATTCCAACAAAAACAGGTTTTGATAGAGATGAGTGGCCTATGGCAATGTTTAAAGAAGGTGGATCTGGAGCAAGTGTACGTTATATCAATCCATCTGATAACAGGGGAGCTGGTTCAGCAATCGGAAGTGCATTAAGTGATTATGACCCTGGGGTCTTAGTAAAAATAGTCATAATTTAAATTATTTTACATACATGAAAGATTTATTAGAAAAGATAAAAGAAAAAACTTTAAAAATAGAGGGCTTCAGCATAAATGAAGATATTGACATTATTAATAATAGTAATAATGAATCTGAAATTCAACAGCAATTAAATAATATTTTATATAAACTATATTTAATTAACTTAAAAGATGATATTCTAAGTTTTCAGAATTATTTTTTAACATATGAATTAACTAGCGATAAAAATATTTGGACTTGGATTGAATCATCATTATCCTTATTAGTAAGAATTAATAAGGAAAAAGAAGATATTGAGAATTTAGAAAGATGTTTAAATAAAATAAAATCTGCCTTTAATATTGGTAAAAATGAAATGATAATTGAAGTAAATACAAACGCTAGAAAAAGAAGACAAAATGGTTTTCTGTTAAAGAATGACAAAATATCTGGAAGCTATATCTGAAGCTGATAATGAATTAGAAAAAGAATATAGATTATCTCATATTAAAGAGTTGTTTTTTATTGATGCTATTGGCAATGGTGATACAATAACAAAAGAATTTATTGATAGTGAAATAGCTAATAATATTCATTTTTTCTCTTCTCTAAATAAGTGATTTTAAAGAAATAAAACAACGAACAGGCTAAAAAACTGTTCGTTGTTTCATCTTTTTAGGATGGAAACGTTCTTTTACATGAGTGGACATATTTAAAAGGGCAGGAGGCAGAAACTTCTGTTAACGATCTAGGAGAAGTTTATCTAAGTCAAAAAGAAACCGTAGAGGATTTAGTTACTTGGATTTACCAAGAAAATAGTTTTGTACCTAGTGCTAAAATACAAGGAGAAGAACAATTTAGTATAATTTCTGATTATATAGGCAGACCCCTACAATGTTATAACGAAAAGGGCTCTTTAGTATGGAGCACAGACTATGATATTTACGGAGGTTTACGCAATTTTAGCTCGCCTATTAATCTAACCCCAGACTTTATTCCTTTTAGACAACTCGGACAGTATGAAGACCCCGAATTAGAAGGTCTTTATTACAACAGGTTTCGATATTACGATTGTAGTATTGGAAATTATATTTCTCAAGACCCTATTGGACTGGCGGGAAATAACCCAACTTTCTATGGGTATGTGGCGGATAGTAATGGAGAATTTGACCCTTTTGGATTAACCTATGTTTCAGGTCCGATTTCTCCTTCTGTTTTATCAGGTAAGGATAAAGTAAAAAATTCTACTCAACAATTATCAGAATGGCGTAGATCTGTAAAATCAAGTGAGTTAAAAGATTTGCGTAACAAATTTCTTGGAGAAGATCACGTAAAAGTTGACAAAGGAAAATGGAGAAGTTTAGATGGGAAAAGACAATTTAGAGCAACACCAAGTGATTATTTAGGAAAACACGGTATGGGTAATCCTGTAGTCGCTAATCAAAGACACGTACATTTAGAGTTTTTAAGAGATACAGGTTCAGGAAATTTTGTTGTTGAGAAAAATGTTCACTTACCTATAAATGACAACCCTAAAACTAAGACTAAAATAAAATGTAAAACTTAATATGATTCAAATTAAGAAACAAGATAAAAGATCATTTGATATTTATCTTGATAATGAAGGCGTAGAAGAATTGATAAATTATATAGAGAATTTAGAAATAATTAACCAAGTTGGGTTGAATGAGTCCTCTATTGGGTTTAATAACAAATCTCTATCAACTCTTATAATAAAAAAAAACAGAAAGTGAATTAAGTACACTAAATCAAGAAAATGGTTGTTTAATTTTTCTGTTAGAAAATGATGATATTGATTATTTAGATTTCAGGCTTAAACAATATTTAGAAACTGGAGATTTTTCTCCTCCTGAACTATTTAATTTAGAACACAAAGACATTGATATTATGTTTTATTTAAAAAAGAATTCTTATAAAAAAGCCCTGCTACTTCTACGATCTTTTTAGAAAAAAGAGTCCCTTATAAGGGAAGTGTTTGAGAATAAGAATATTACAGAAAAGTGATTTTTAAACGATAGAAATTATAAAAGAAAATTAACTTCAATTTACTTTAGATTGTAGTTGATTTTCTTTTTTTGTTACTCCATACATTTTTGCAGTTATTTTTGTTGTTTTGCTCTTTTCTAAATTGCTTTTGAGCTTGAAAATGAGAATTATAGTGCGCTGCTACTTCTACGATCTTTTTAGAAAAAAGAGTCCCTTATAAGGGAAGTGTTTGAGAATAAGAACATTACAAAAAAGTGATTTTTAAACGATAGAAATTATAAAAGAAAATTAACTTCAATTTACTTTAGATTGTAGTTGATTTTCTTTTTTTGTTACTCCATACATTTTTGCAGTTATTTTTGTTGTTTTGCTCTTTTCTAAATTGCTTTTGAGCTTGAAAATGAGAATTATAGTGCGAAATAGATATCGTTTTTCCGTTGTAAGTTTCAAAAGGAGTATTTCCTTTTAATGAATGCTGTGGACGAATATTACAGTAATTACGTATAATCTGTGGGAATGTATTATAAAGTTGCAGAGTATTTTCGATATGCAACTGATAAAGATATTGATACTTTAGGGTTTTATTAATAGCTTCAATCATAGAGTTAGAACTAGCAATATCCTTTTGAGCAATGTTGTGAATAATATTTGGTTCAATACTTTTAATGTATTCTTTGACAGTTGTGTTTATATTTTCTACCCCGCCATCGGTTACAAACTCTATTGTAGTAGGTTTAGGGAGTTCCTTAAAAGTATTTTGCAATAATTCTTTAATAGCTTTTGGACTTGGTTTTAAACCGATATACCATCCTAAAATCATTCGGGAGTAATGATCTATAAGTAAGTGGATGTAATGTTTTACGCCATTAGCTGTTTTAAAGATTGTGATATCAGCACACCAAATTTGATTAGGTTTAGTAGTTAGAAGTGGTGAATATTCAGGCTTGTTTTGTAAATGTCTACCATTATCAATTCCAAGTAAACTGCTGTACTTATAAAATGTGGCTAAACAAAAACTGAAATCTTTTTGCGCAATCCCATATAATAGATAGAAGACTTTGACCAAGATTTATAATCACTATTGTTAAAATATTCTTTTATCTTGATAACTTCTTGGTTCAAAAGTTGTTGTGGGTAACGTTTTACACACCACAAAAATATACGAAGCTTCACATTTGTTTAATACTTGTATTTTATAGTTTTGGTAAGTGGCACGTGAAATCCTAAATAACTTAATTGCTTCATCTATAGAAATCCAATTTTTAATGCTCTCTATGGTATTCACAATTATATCCTTATTTTTTTAAGAACTTTATTGAAATCTTTGATTTGATCAAAAATTGTATACGCTCCTTTGAGTAGTTGTATATAAGCTCTGGAAAGTTTTTTGCTACTAGGAAACTCATTTTGATTTTGAAATAATTCAATATCTTGATCAATCAACCCATTTAAAGTATAATCAATATATTTGTTTTCAGGCTCTTTCAACCATCTAGATAAATTACTGGAAGGGATCAACTTTAAAAGTTCTGTTGATAATAATCCCCTACGAGCAAAAATTTTGGTATTTGTATGATAGGAATTTCTTTGTTTAACAGTCTGCATTTTGAAAAAGGCGAATGTAAAAAATATCCTTATTTTTTGGTATCAAATTTTGTATCAAAAACATTATTACGCTATTTTTGAAACTATGAAATTACTAGGACTCTTTTTTATCCTGTTGCTAATATCTTGGAACTCATACCACGAATGCCAAAAGGATGTTTGTCAATGGCTCAAAAGGGGGTGTAGAGGAGTAAAAAGAGTTACGGCATTTTGTATGAGATGGAAACGTTCTTTTACATGAGTGGGATTACCAAAAAGGAGAAGAACATGAAACTTCTGTTAATAATTTAGGAGAAGTTTTTTTAAGTCAAAAAGAAAAGGTTAATAATCTAGTTACGTGGGTATATGATAGGAATAATTACAACCCAAGGGCAAAGATTTTAGGAGAGGAAGTTTATAGCATCATAAATGATTATTTAGGAACTCCTGTACAAGCTTATAATAGTACCGGAAAATTAATTTGGGAAAGAGAACTTGATATTTACGGAAAGACACGTAAAATAGAAGGAGATCAAAACTTGATTCCGTTCTTATATCAAGGACAATATTATGATCACGATATTGAGTTAGCATATAACCGATTTAGGTATTATAATCCAGAAACAGGAACTTACATAAGTCAAGACCCTGTGTCGGTTTTAGGTGGATTTCGTTTATATTCTTATGTTCATGACTTAAATACTTTTGTTGATGTTTTAGGTTTAATGCCTTTGAGTAATCCTATTCATCAAGGACACCACATGGTTCCTCATCAAGCCGCAACTGACCTAGCTGTAAAACCTTTTAATAGCCAAACAGGTGTTCCTAGTATGTATTTCGATGACACGCAATTTACGGGGAGCGAGCATAGTGCTATGCATGGTTATAATGGTATTGGAACAAATACTAAACCACTTGTGAAAGCAGATCAAATTAAAGCAAAAGGATTAACAAACGATCAATGGTTAAAAAGCTTAGAAAATCATTATAATAATCCTGCCTTAGCAAATGTTAAAGGAGATCTACATATAATAGCTGCAGACGGAACAAAAGGAGACTTAATAAAGAAAAATGTCTCTCCTTCTGGAAGCTTGGGATTTAGTGAAAAAATGGGCTAAAGATCAAGGGGTTGAAATAAAATGTAATTAAACTTATAAATGGAAAATACAAAAACTATAGCTTTTAGAACTCATAATTCAACAATAAAAGTAAAAATTAATAATATTGAATATCTCATTGAAACAGAATTAGATAATCTTTCAAATTACAATATTAAGTTAATTTTTAACTTAAATGATCAGATTTTTTTTTATGATGAAAAAATATTTGGTGAGAAAAAAATAGAAAAAAGGCATTTATTTAGGGGGCTATTAATAATTTATCTATTTTAGATTACAGTCAGGATAGCTTAGTCCAATTTCATGAAAATGTAAACGTTGATTATAGTGTATATGTAGATTATCCTATAAATCAATATGAAATTTTAAACGCAATACCACTTCCGACAAATATTCTAACTATTGTTTTGAATTTTAATAAAACTCAAAGCAATCAGAATTCTTTAAATCATAACGTATACAAATATTTCGATGCGTTTAGTCATTTAGGTTTTTGTTTAGTTGATTTAGAAAAAATGAAAACCATTATTGATGAAAACTATAGTCATAGAAAACTAGATTTAATTCATGAATTTACAAATACAGATTTAATTGAAAAATTATTTGCTGGAAGGAATAATAATAATAACTTGGGGTATTAATCCTTTTTCTTATCCTATTTATAGTATTGAAAATAAAAATATTATAGCTAATGATTTTGGAATGACCTATGATGATAATAAAGGGGTTTATAATATAAAGGAAGAAATTGAAGATTTATCTATTATCCCTGGCAATTTATTAAAAAATTGGGAGGATATCTGTTCAAAACAATGGAAAAAAATTCCGTTGTATGGTAAAGGCAAAAAAGTAATTTTAGAACCAAGAAAACTTATTGATTTAAATGATGATATTATTATTTCTTCTTTTTTATTATACAGAACAGATGATGAAATTAATGAAAATGTTTTGTTAAATATTGATTTATTATATTAATGGTCATGATCTTTTAAAAAAATCTTTCCTCATAAAGAAGTTATGAAATAATAAATTAAAAATACCAAACAACGAACAGTTTTTTAGTCTGTTCGTTGTTTCATCTTTTTAGGATGGAAACGTTCTTTTACACCAGTGGACATATCTAAAAGGGCAGGAGGCAGAAACTTCTGTTAACGATCTAGGAGAAGTTTATCTAAGTCAAAAAGAAACCGTAGAGGATTTAGTTACTTGGATTTACCAAGAAAATAGTTTTGTACCTAGTGCTAAAATACAAGGAGAAGAACAATTTAGTATAATTTCTGATTATATAGGCAGACCCCTACAATGTTATAACGAAAAGGGCTCTTTAGTATGGAGCACAGACTATGATATTTACGGAGGTTTACGCAATTTTAGCTCGCCTATTAATCTAACCCCAGACTTTATTCCTTTTAGACAAATCGGACAGTATGAAGACCCCGAATTAGAAGGTCTTTATTACAACAGGTTTCGATATTATGATTGTGGTATTGGGAATTATATTTCTCAAGACCCTATTGGTTTACTTGGAAATAACCCAACTTTCTATGGGTATGTACACGATTCTAATAGTAGAGTAGATATTTTTGGACTAATAGAAGTCTTTAGATTATTAAGACCTGACGAAGATCCTACAAAAGGCTTAAGTGCAAAAAAAACCTGGTAGGGGAATGACAACGCATGGTCATGTTTCTAGTGGTTCTAGAAATAAAGGTTCTCAATTTATATCGACAAGTACAGATCCAGCAGCATTAGAAAAATGGAGAGAACCAGGTCAAAGAATGGTTTCTTTTGATACCGATGATGTAGTTCCTGATGTTAAAGGGAATAAAAACATATTTGATATTTCTACAGTTGAGAAAGCAAAAGCAAATGGAGTTGGTGGACTTTCTGCTAAATTTTCAGCATCCTCCAAAGAGGTATTAGTTGAAGGACACGTTCCAGCACATAAGATAAAATGTCATTAAGTTATGAATAAAGAAGAAGCAATAAAAAATGTTTATAACGCTTTACTAAGTGAGACTTCTATCCCCATATCTATTAGAAACATGGAAGGGGTTGATAAAATACAATATGAGGAGTTAAAAAGAATATTATCTTTCTAATAGATTATTATAAAGATAGAGATGATGTACCAAAAAAATTGGCTCTAGCTTTTGTTGATATTAGCAATTACTTTTTTGTTCCTAATCTAAATTATTCTGAAGAAGATTATGAACAGTTTGAAAATTATGGTATAGAATTATCTGAATTAGCTAATAAACTATTTGAAGATGAATAATAAGATTATAATTGAAAGTAAGAAGAAAAAAATAGAAACATTAATTACAAAATATCCAAACTTTGAAATTATTGATTTAACCTCAAAGGGACAAAATCCTTGGGTAAAATTTAGCCCATTTTATCCATTAGGAAATATCCCTATTCCTTTTAGTAAAAATCTATTTTCAAAAAGTGTAGAGGGAATTTGGCAAGGTTTAAAAGTTTTTGAAAAATTTGATGTTGATCCTACTAAGTTTAGTATAGAAAATATGAAAAACATTAAACGAACTGTTAGGAAATATGGAAAAATACAAGGGCATAGAAAAGGAATTAATTCAAAAGATATTTTGAGTTATTCAGATTCAAAAAAAATGATTTATCTACCTTCATATAAATGGGTATTAGATAATAAGTTAAGAAATGAGATTACAGAAATTAAAAAAATTCTAATAGATAAATCGATAATATTATTGGATTATGAAACAAGTGAAGATATTTTTTCTTCAAAACCAATTTCACATGCTTTTTTAGTTAAATTATATTTAGAAGACAAATACCCACCGTTGCCACACGAGAATCCTTTAGTTTGGTTAGGATAAAATGTAAATGACGGCTTTTACACGTTCTTTTAAATACACAGTCCTAAATTACTCTGCTATTTCTACGATCTTTTTATAAAAAGAGTCCCTTATAAAGAGAGTTATGAAATAATAAATTAAAAATACCAAACAACGAACAGGCTAAAAAACTGTTCGTTGTTTCATCTTTTTAGGATGGAAACGTTCTTTTACATGAGTGGGATTACCAAAAAGGAGAAGAACATGAAACTTCTGTTAATAATTTAGGAGAAGTTTATCTAAGTCAAAAAGAAAAGGTTAATAATCTAGTTACGTGGGTATATGATAGGAATAATTACAACCCAAGGGCAAAGATTTTAGGAGAGGAAGTTTATAGCATCATAAATGATTATTTAGGAACTCCTGTACAAGCTTATAATAGTACCGGAAAATTAATTTGGGAAAGAGAACTTGATATTTACGGAAAGACACGTAAAATAGAAGGAGATCAAAACTTGATTCCGTTCTTATATCAAGGACAATATTATGATCACGATATTGAGTTAGCATATAACCGATTTAGGTATTATAATCCAGAAACAGGGTTGTATTTAAGTCAAGACCCGATTGGACTGGAAGGAAATAACCCGACTTTTTATGGGTATGTAAGTGATAGTAATACACAAGCAGATGTATTAGGATTAAATCCTTGGCCTAAAGGAGGTTTTAATGAATGGTTTAATAATGCTTCTGTTCAAGATATTGCTAATAACAAAGATGCCGTTTCAGAGGCATTAAGAAAACCAGGTGGTAAACACGAAATGTTTCCTGTATCTCAAGCAACTAAAGCTAAAGAATTAGGTTTTACAGCTGAAGAAATAAAAAGATGACTGTTGACACAGATAGAATAACTTTTACTGGTGTTACTGATTCGGCTGGTAATGTCTTACCTGATGGGGCTCATCACGGTAGTAGAGCAGGTAGACATTTTCATAATAAACTAATAAAAGATTTGAAAGGAGCTACCTCCAAACGTGAAGCGAAAAAAATTATTGCAAGACATCATAAAGCACATATGAAATTAAGTTGTAAATAAATTATAATTATGGATTATTTAGATAAAATTTTCCTTTGGTTAGGAAACAGTACTAAAACAGAACAAGAGTTCAATGATTATTTTAAATTAGATTACTCAGAAAATGAAAATAAAAAAATATGCGGTTTTTGTTTAGATATAGGTAAAAAATGGTATGATGAAGATTTTATTGGATATTTAAAATTTCCAAAGAATACTGATATTTTTGAAATATTAGAAGAAGTTCCTATTAATTCATCAGAAAAAGAAACAGTAGTAAAAAAATGTAATGACTTGGGTTTGAATATAGTTAATGCTGTTTATTGGTATTCAGGAGAAATTGAAACACCTAAATTTGATAAAGATTATAATGATTTAAAATACATTGGTGAATTTATGCTTGACTAATTTACTTAATTTTGTTCTACACTAAAAACTAAAAGTTCTCATTTTCGAGAGTTTCTTGAAACTTTTAATTAATGAATAAAAGCCTGCTATTTCTACGATCTTTTTATAAAAAAGAGTCCCTTATAAAGAGAGTTATGAAATAATAAATTAAAAATACCAAACAACGAAGAGGCTAAAAAACTGTTCGTTGTTTCATCTTTTTAGGATGGAAACGTTCTTTTACATGAGTGGACATATCTAAAAGGGCAGGAGGCAGAAACTTCTGTTAACGATCTAGGAGAAGTTTATCTAAGTCAAAAAGAAACCGTAGAGGATTTAGTTACTTGGATTTACCAAGAAAATAGTTTTGTACCTAGTGCTAAAATACAAGGAGAAGAACAATTTAGTATAATTTCTGATTATATAGGCAGACCCCTACAATGTTATAACGAAAAGGGCTCTTTAGTATGGAGCACAGACTATGATATTTACGGAGGTTTACGCAATTTTAGCTCGCCTATTAATCTAACCCCAGACTTTATTCCTTTTAGACAAATCGGACAGTATGAAGACCCCGAATTAGAAGGTCTTTATTACAACAGGTTTCGATATTATGATTGTGGTATTGGAAATTATATTTCTCAAGACCCTATTGGACTCGCAGGAAATAACCCGACTTTTTATGCGTATGTACACGATTCTAATTCGTGGGTGGATCCGTTTGGATTGAATATGTTTAATCCTATTCAATGGACTGCTCCATCTTCAGGAACTGGGAACACTTATACAGTATATCAGCAAAATATTGATTGGGATAAAATAGATGATAAAGGAAGAACAAATTTACAAAGAGCATCAAAAGGGGTTGCCCCACTTGGAAATGATGGTAGATCTATTAATCTTCATCATTCTAAACAAAATGCTCAAGGTCCATTATTTGAGGTGTCTGATTCAATGCATAAGCAATTTGATAGATCAAATGCTTTACATCCATATAAGGTTGATGGTACTGGTCAACACCCACATTTTCCAGTTGATAGGGATGCTTTTGATACTGATAGAGGGGCATATTGGAGAAATAGAGCAAAAGCTGAAAAAGCAAGTAGAAAAGCAAAAATCAAATGTAAATAATCAATTTTATGTTATCGGAAAAAATTTTAAAGTATTTAAAGAAAAATGCCGATTTGACTTCTAAAGAGTTTCAAATTAAGCACGAGCAAAATCTAAAAAAATTAGGTTTTAATGATGAAATAAATTCAAGTTTTTTGGACTTTATGATTAAATATAGTGATGAATATTCAGGAAAAGAAGGTTTTATAATGGATGTAGCTAATGATTTAATCGACTTTGAAAATAGTATTACACAACATTTAAGAAATCAAGATAATTTAAATTCTAAATATTTTTCTTTATATAATTTAGAGCTAGACGATTATTTACTATATAATATTGAGGATGATAGTGTAAAATTAATAGAAGCAAAAAATATGAAACAATTATCAAATGATGATTATTATGATAAAAAATGGAATACGTTTAATGAATTTTTAGAATACTTTTTTAAACTTAATTAAATTTATAAAAATAAAGAGGCTGTCCAAAAAGTTTAGGACAGCCTTTTTATTGCTGTTTTACTCTAAAACATGTATTTTAGAGGTGACAAAAAACAAGCAATGGCTAAAGTAACATTTAAAAACCAGACAGGCAATTCTCCAGAACTTTTTCCAATCAATATTTTTGATAAAATTGATGATAACCACCCTGTTCGACTGGTCGATTCTATAGTTGACAGACTTGATATTAGCGACATAGTTAAGCTTTATCGCGGTGGTGGATGCTCTGCTTACCATCCTAGAATGCTAATCAAAGTATTGTTTTATAGCTATTTGTCAAATATCTATTCTTGCCGAAAAATAGCCAAAGCACTTAATGAGAACATTCATTTTATGTTTATCTCAGGCAATTCCACTCCTGGGTTTAGAACCATTAACGAGTTTAGAGGCAAAATTTTGAAAGATAAAATCAAAGTTTTATTCGCAGAAGTAGTAAAAATATTGGTCGACCTAGGTTATATAAGCCTTGATGTTCAATATATTGATGGTACTAAAATTGAAGCAAAATCCAACAAATACACCTTTGTTTGGCGTGGTTCGGTTGAAAAATACAAAGAGAAATTAGAAGTAAAAATCAACACTATTTTATCTGATATAGAAAACAGTATACAATCAGAAAACCAAGAACTTAACCAAGAAGCATTGCCAAAAAAAATCAATTCAGATGAATTAAAAGAAAAGCTATCAGAATTGAATAAAAAGTTAAAAGAACCGACTAAGAAACAGGTAAAAGAACTACAGAAATTACAGGAAGAACACCTTCCAAGATTAGAGAAATACGAAAAGGATTTAGAAATACTTGGAAATAGAAACTCTTATAGTAAGACAGACCCTGACGCTACTTTTATGAGAATGAAGGAAGATCATATGAGAAATGGGCAACTCAAACCAGCTTACAACCCTCAAATATCAACTGAAAATCAATTTATTACACACGTTTCTATACATCAAACGACCAACGATACCAACACATTAGAGTCACACTTAAACAGTTTTGAAGAAAACTATAATAGACAAAGTAAAGAAGTTGTCGCCGATGCTGGATATGGCAGTGAAGAAAATTACCAAATGCTTAAAAACAAGCAAATTGAGCCCTTTGTAAAGTACAATTATTTTCATGCAGAGCAGAAAAAGAAACTTAAAGAGAATCCTTTTTTAGTGCAAAATTTATTTTACAATCAACAATACGATTTCTATATCTGTCCTATGGGGCAAAAAATGGAAAACATAGGAATAGGTAAGCGAATCTCTAGCAATGGATATGAATCAGAAGTGACTTATTATCAAGCTAAACGATGCGAAGGATGCCCATTGAGAAGTTTATGCCACAAAGCAAAAGGGAATCGAAAAATAGAAGTCAATCACCCTCTAAATTGCCTAAAAAACGAAGCTAAAGAATTACTAAACTCAAAAAAGGACACAAACACAGAAGTAAAAGACCTGTTGAAGTAGAGGCAGTATTCGGACAACTAAAAAACAACAATAAATTTAATCGGTTTACATTTTTTGGGTTAGAAATGGTAGAAATGGAGTTTCTACTAATGGCGCTTGGTCATAATTTCAGAAAAATGGTGGCTACAACTACAGATTCAATGAAAAAAGCTTTTAAAACAACTCGTTCTTGCTCAACATACAACTATATGACTCGATTTTGCCTTCTAATTGTTTTTGAAAAATTAAATTTTACTAGCAATCACCAATATCGTGAATTTGCGGCATAAAAAAAGCTGCCCTTTTAGGACAGCCTCTTTATTTTAAAATAGTTTGTAGTTTACTTCTTGCTATAAAGGCCCCTGCTACTTCTACGATCTTTTTAGAAAAAAGAGTCCCTTATAAGGGAAGTGTTTGAGAATAAGAATATTACAAAAAAGTGATTTTTAAACGATAGAAATTATAAAAGAAAATTAACTTCAATTTACTTTAGATTGTAGTTGATTTTCTTTTTTTGTTACTCCATACATTTTTGCAGTTATTTTTGTTGTTTTGCTCTTTTCTAAATTGCTTTTGAGCTTGAAAATGAGAATTATAGTGCGAAATAGATATCGTTTTTCCGTTGTAAGTTTCAAAAGGAGTATTTCCTTTTAATGAATGCTGTGGACGAATATTACAGTAATTACGTATAATCTGTGGGAATGTATTATAAAGTTGCAGAGTATTTTCGATATGCAACTGATAAAGATATTGATACTTTAGGGTTTTATTAATAGCTAACAGGATGCTAAAAAGTGTAAAAAAACCCGATGGCACCCTTGTAACCATGGAATATGACGCTTTAGGAAGAAGAATAAAAAAGATTTGTAATGAAAAAACAAATCGTTATCTTTGGGATGGAAACGTTCTTTTACATGAGTGGGATTACCAAAAAGGAGAAGAACATGAAACTTCTGTTAATAATTTAGGAGAAGTTTTTTTAAGTCAAAAAGAAAAGGTTAATAATCTAGTTACGTGGGTATATGATAGGAATAATTACAACCCAAGGGCAAAGATTTTAGGAGAGGAAGTTTATAGCATCATAAATGATTATTTAGGAACTCCTGTACAAGCTTATAATAGTACCGGAAAATTAATTTGGGAAAGAGAACTTGATATTTACGGAAAGACACGTAAAATAGAAGGAGATCAAAACTTGATTCCGTTCTTATATCAAGGACAATATTATGATCACGATATTGAGTTAGCATATAACCGATTTAGGTATTATAATCCAGAAACAGGGTTGTATTTAAGTCAAGACCCCATTGGACTGGCGGGAAATAACCCGACTTTTTATGGGTATGTACACGATTCTAATTCGTGGGTTGACCCGTTTGGGTTAGAATGTAAAAGACCAGGAGGTTATAAAAATGGTGACGTAGATCCTCACGGTAATTTATCGCCAGGTATTAATCGAGCTACTGGACATACAAATACTAGACCAGATAATTTTATACAAAGTCATCATCCAATACAAGATGCCTGGGCTCAAAAAAATATTACTGGTTATAATAGGGATTTAGCACCTGCAACCTTACTGCCTTCTTCTTCTGGAATGTCACACGCTAAAATTAGTGCAGCACAAAGAGCTAGAAGAAAATTGGATGGATGGAATACAACATTAAAAGAAGAGTTTAATACGAGTTATAGAGAAATGTTGGATGCTGGAGTACCAAAAAGCCAAGCCCAAAAAGCTTTGAAAGATTCATATAAATATTTTGATAGTTTAAGAGAGCAAAATTTGAACAATCCATTTTTTAATATTTAATTAAAGTAATATGAGTATCAAAGAAAATATTGATAATATAGAAAAAGAACTAAATCTTATTTTACCTAAAAATTATTTGAACTTCTTGGAAACAATAAAACTAGATGAAGTATTTGAAATAAATAATACAGGAATATATTTATATAGCGCATCCGATTTGTTGGAGAGAAACATAACTTATGAGGTACAGGAATATGAACCAAATTATTTCTTAATTGGTCAAGATGGTGATTTAGGTTATTTTATAAAAAATAATGAAGAAATAATTTACTCAAATGATTTAGGGGCTGTAGGATCTTTAGATATGGTATTTGTTTCTGATTCAATAGAAGGTTTATTAAATATTAATAAATAATAAAAAAGCTGCCCCAGCTCCGCAAAGTCTCCTGACTTTGAGGTAAAATAAAGCAAAAAGAGGCTGTCCTAAAAGGGCAGCTTTTTTTATGCCCTGCTACTTCTACGATCTTTTTAGAAAAAAGAGCTGCTACTTCTACGATCTTTTTAGAAAAAAGAGTCCCTTATAAGGGAAGTGTTTGATAATAAGAACATTACAAAAAAGTGATTTTTAAACGATAGAAATTATAAAAGAAAATTAACTTCAATTTACTTTAGATTGTAGTTGATTTTCTTTTTTTGTTACTCCCTGCTATTCCTACGATCTTTTTATAAAAAGATCGTAGGAATAGCAGTTCATGAGGACAATAGTTATTATGATGCCATTTTAGAGTTTCTATGCTAATACCCAATTCCCTTGCCACTGATTGTAAAGTGTCGTCTTTTTGACTTTATATGTGCGCCAAGTAAAACTCATGAATTAATTTAGATGGTGTTTAGGGTATAAGGGTACACATTTGAGGATGCTTTTTTAAGATTAATTAAAAAGCTATCGCATAAATAGTGCCATTCAGATTCTTTCATGACTTCTGTTATTTCTGTGTTTTTATATAGATAGATATCTATTGTTCTGGCAAAACCTTCTTTTGTAGAGCTTTCTTTTTGGTTCCTTTTTTTACTTCAATCTTTGTAATTGTATTTTTAAAGTGGTTTAGACCATATGCTTTAATGTCAGCTATTGTTACAATTCTTCCGCGGGTTAGTAAGGAGTTTCTGTATTCGAGTATTTTATCTTTAGTAGACAGTCCTTTTCTTCCACCAACGGTTGGAGTTACTAACATGATGTTTTTTTCTAAGAGCATAGTTCCTGCTTCTTCTAAGGATAAAACGGTACCAATTTTGATATCATTTGCTTCATCTCCTAGAGTTGTCCAAAAGGCTATATTACAAAAGAAACCACCTTCGTCTTTAGATGTAGCATTAACGGTTAGGTAGGGGTTATTGGGTTTTTCAAAATCTTTTTCTTTGGATAGTTGATATAAAGCGGCAACATTTTGGTTAATTTGTTTTAGAGTTTCTCTGGTTGCGTCGTTTCCTATGCTCATAAAAGAAGCCGTTTCATCTTTAATAAGTTCTAGGAGTTGTTGTAAGAGATCGGATGCTCTTCTTTGGTCAAAACGAGAAACGCCTCCGTGTCTGAGTGTAACGGTTCCGGATTTATTATCATTGTAATTTCTTAAATCGTAACGATAGCCTTCGTCATTTGAAACATAATCTAGGTCTAAGAAAAATTCATCGGAATCTACGGGAACTATGTTTAGAGCACCTGTAACTCTATGAGACGCTCTTGAAATCCTTTTGTTTACTACGGGTAAACAGTTGAGGTTTATGGATACATTTTCTAGAACGTCATTCCCTATTGTTTCGGTTAATTCAACTCGTAGCCATATAATAGACTTATCGTGTTCTAACTTATGACCTGTAAAATAATGTTGAAACAATGTATCTACATCGGTTTTTTCAGTATGATTAATAGTGCCATTTAAGGTGAAAAAATTAGGTAGATAAAAATTATTTATTCTATTATTTATTTGGTCTAGATTAGAATAATTTTTACGAACAATATTTTCAAAATTGAAGGCTTCTTCGGTGGCGTTATATCCTTCATTAAAAGAGAACTCTTGATTTCCGAAGTATATTTTAGCTTGTCGTAAGTAGTAGAAGAATAGATCTTTTTGATAACTATTGTTAATGTTTACATAAAATGTTGGATTGATAATATTTTCAGTATCAGTGCATTTTAATCCTATCCATAATTCTCCTTTTGGTATGAAGTTATCGGAAGTATTGATAATATCGTTAAAAAGAAATTATCAATTTTTTTTAAAGAATTTCCATAGGCTAAATATTCTACTTTAGCGGTAGTTAATGTAGTTTCTATTGTAGGGCCAAAAAGACATCTTTGTGTATAATTTCAGTAGGATTATAAATATTGGTGATTTTTTTAGTTCCTTTAAACTGATTGTATTTTGATATTTTTATATTGTTTTCTGTAGGGAACAATTGTACAACAGCACTAGAAGGAGTTACGCCTGATACTTCTTCGGGAAACATAAGGTCTAATACTCTTTCAATTATTCTTGATCTAGAATCTTCTAGATCAGTATTTAATTTTTCTAATTCTGGAAGCACAAGCAGTTAGTAATAATCCAACAATGGGGTCAAAAGAAGATTCTGTTTGTAATTCATTAAAGCCCCATAGTCTAGATGCTTTTCTTAAAATACGATCTTTGATGCGTTCTTGATTCATAGTATTTTATTTTAGATGATAAAAGAAAAATTAATATGATAAGGGGCCGACAAAAAACGAGCTTTGGAATAAAAAGGGTCTATTGGTTTCAAAAACTTGTCCTTTAATGCTAAAAGAAACACATTTTTTGATTCTCTTTCGACTTATGTTTCCAATATTTTTATCAGATATAACTATAGTAACGTCTTCTAGAGAAAGCCTTTTTTCGTATGTTGAGATGGCTTTTTTTAAAGTATTTGTAATGGTTTCTTTTAATAGATTATCACTTTTTAAAATATCAAAGTCTGTTTCCCATATTTCGGTTCCATAGTCATCATTAAATTTGCACTCTCCAAATGAAGTGGTTGCTATTAAGAAAATATGTTGTGCTATTGATGTGTCAATACTAATGTTTATAGCATCTTGTTTTTTTATTATTCCGTCAAAATCAATAGGTATTTTAAAATATGAACCTCTAATCATTGTTATAGATAAATTAATTTTTGAATACTTCCATTCTCGTTTATTTCCATTTCTTTTGGAATTTTGTTTCTTTTAATTATTTTTAATTCAACTCTAGGAGTTAATTTGAGGAATTTTTCTCTATAAAGTATGTCACCAATGAAGCTCTTACCATCATTATTATCTATTATAATAAAATAAGGGTTGTTTTCTGGAATTGTAATTTCATTAATATTGCCAGAAAAAATGTATACTTTTTGAGGATTGTTAAATTGATAAATTAAACTATCGTGTGAAATGTTTCGATATTTTGAAATATGAAGTATTTCTATTTCATCTGTAGGTTCGTATGGGATGTTTTCATATAAGAATGAAGTTTTGTCAAAATTTTTAAATCCAAAGAAAGATAAAATACCTTTTTTGGTATTTTTTTTAACAAAACTAAACATATCTCTTGTTACTTGATAAACAGTTGTTTCGTTTGTTTTGTCATCACTAACAATCATTTTGTAAGTAGGTATTTCTACGTTTTGTTTGTTGATTGTTAAGGTAATTTTTCCGATTTCTAAATCAGATATTGTCAAAGAAATTTTGTGTGTTCGAAGCCCTGAGTCTGTTTTTGAAACCCGTCCTATTTCTCCATTTCCTGCATAAAAAGGAGAACCTGGATTGTCTGTCATTCCTAAAGATAAATTAAGTTCTGGTATTGGACTCATTATTTCTTTATTTTATAAGTTTTTAAACAAGTTAAATCTTTTATAATTTCTGTATTTTGAGATTTATTTATTAAAATTTCATAATTTTTGTGTACAGTAAAAATTTTAATACTACTCAATTCTAGGCTTGTTAATTTTTTAAAAGTTCTTCGATTTAGTTGATGAATAAAAATACCATCACAATTTATGGGGAAATGATTTTTTAAATGTATCACATCCCCATTTTTAAAGTTAAAATCGAAAATCTTTTTTTCTTCAATACAAACACTGTTGTCATGTATTTTGAAATACATAAATATTTTGCGTTTACGTTTTCCAAATTGTAATGTAGTAAATATGCCATTGCTATTATTTACTATAAAGAGTATGGGATTAGGGCTAGCAAAGAAGCGACCGTCTAGTTTTTGTCTTGTTTGAGTAACCTGACAACTATCTATTATGGGGCTTTTTACATTTTTTTGGGCAACACAATAAAAACTTATCATGTAAAAACATAGAAATAACTTTTTTATACTATTCATTGTTATGTTTTTAAGTGTTTATTCTGCTTGTTGATAAATTTGTCTACAAACTTCTAAATCGCGTTTCATTTTATCGTATTCATCCTTTAGTGTTTTGTTTATAGTACTCAAACTATCCATTAGTTTGTGGTTTGTTGCCAATTGTTTTACTTGTTTTTTTGCATCTATTAGATCTTTGAAAGCAATAATTGTATTGTTATACATTATTTTGTTTTTCAGTGTATCTTTAGGTAACTGATTATACATTTCTGCTAACAAAGAAAGAGCCAGTTTTTCATTGAAAAAATCATTTTGACCTGGTGCATTAATAGAGTCTACAGTAGTTTTGACTTTTTCGAGTTGAAAAGAAAATTTGTTTTGAATTTCAATTTCTTTTTTGAGTTTAAAGTTTTCTGTTTTTAATAATTCGTTTTCTCTAAAAGGAAAATAAGTATTAAATAAGAGTGCTGACATAAAGACAGTTACACTTATTACAAAAAACAATACAAAAGATATAAACGCTTTAGAACGTTCTTTTTATTAAGTATTTCCATGGTTTAATCTGCTAAAAACTTTTACTTCTTTTTCCGTACAATAGACTGTCTCTTTCGTCCGTAATTTCGGATACGAAAATACTACCATCTCGTTTTTTACCTATGTAATCTAGTCGACTTAGAGAAGATAAGAGATTTTCGAATACATCCATAAATTTGTGAATTTTTGAGACACTTACATCAATTTGATTATGATTATAATTGTTATTTATTAGTTCTAAGAAAATATTTTCAAAGGTACCTTGATTAACGTTACACCAATCCGCAAAGTAATTTAGCAATTCTTCTTTTCCTGCTCCAGACTTTGAATCAAATAGGTTTTTAAGTGTTCTGCCTAAACCAACAACTGAAAGAAGCATTTCTGAAGGTGCTTTGTGTTTTCCTAGCCATCTGATTTTATTAATTTCTACTCCTAAATAATCTAATATTTTATCAGTTACTAATAGCATCATTAAGGCTAATTCATTTGCTTGTTTTTTAGAGTTAATCTTTTGAGCAATTTGTATTGAAAATACTTCTATCTGTCCGTAAAAACGGTTGATTTCATCATATAATTCTTGTAGTCGTTTGTGGCTTCCTACATATACTGATGGGGGGATATAAGCATTATCTATTTTTGACTCGTATGAGTTTACGAGTACTTTTCCTATGATTAAAAAGTTTCCTCCTAAACCTGTTTCGTTTACTAATTCATTTTCAGGGATAAGACTTAATAGATATTCTGGTTTTGTAAAAGGGTATCTTGGAGGATTTTCTTCAGGATCAGAGTCGCCAAAAGGTATTCTTTTAAAATAATTAACAGAAATACAAACCCATAATTTTAGACTCTCATCTCCTTTAATTTCGTAAGAGGCTTCTAAATAAGTAGAGTTAGTGTTAACGGTTTCGCTTCTGTCATCTATTTCAATTCTGGAGCCATTAGGTGTTATGGCGTGACATTCCTGTACTTGTACTCTTAATGATTTATGACTATCTACCATTAAGTTTAATTTGATAGAATTATCAGCAGGTAATAGGCCATAAGATATTAATGACGTATGCAACCCCACGGTATCCTTTATGGAATCATTGATGAAGTTTTGAATCGAATTAAAGTGATTTTTGTTTATTTTCATTCCGTCAATCCAATTGACAGGGAAATAATTTAGTTTTTCTATCATTATTTTTGTGTTTTTGATTGAATTCAAAAAAAACAAATAGAAGTTAATAAGAAGACTTTTTTTATTTAGGTTGTTTTATATGAGCTAAATAGGTTTAAAGAAGTGTTTTTTATTAACTTATAAAAACAACCGTTTCTGAAAGAAACGGTTGTTTGTTGGTTCTTATTTTTGTTCGTACTCAGTATCCCATTCATTTCCGTCATCTCCTTTGTGTCCATCCATTTTAATTAGGAAGTTTTTAGCAGGGAAATAAGGTTTCATGTGAATGTCTAAATGAATTCGATCTTTTTGTATAGGATCTTGTTCAAATCTTTTTATTTCAAAATTTTCAATTAGTTTTCCAGGGCCACTTATTGAATCTAAGAAGCGAACGATTTGTCCCATGATTTCTTTACGAGTTACGGCTGTAAAGTTTTCAAAAGCTCTTCTGTTTAAGAAATCCATTAATACTTTTGTAACGTAGTCAAACACCCTAACAACAGAATAGGTTTGTAGACCCAAATTATCACCGTTGAAAAGAGTTTTAGCAGAAAATGCCATTACTTTTCCGTATTCGTTTACCATAGGAATTAATCCAAGGCTTTCTAAATTAGCAATTTCACTCTTTTTAGATCAAATTTTACGCCATCTACTTCGTTAATTCCTCCGTATTTTTTACCAGCTGTTACCTGAGACATTAATGTTTTGTATACTTTTCCTGCTAAGGCAGCTGGAAGGAGCAACATATAGGTCTTCTGTTTCTTGAATTTCTTCAAATCGGCCTCTACCAACGAGCCAGTTACAAGTCATTAATACATTTGAACGATATACTTCGCCTCCTGTTAGATAGGCTTGATCAAACATTTCCATAACGTCATCTGGTTCGTCTAAATGTTCAAAGTCTGTTACTAGCATAACTTTGTTTTCATGTGCAATTTTAGCCCATTTTTCTACGACTTTATTAGAACCTAAATATCCTGGAATTACTAAAATACCATAGTTGTTTTTTAGATCTAAACGGTCATAGTTATTTACTAATTCTGCATGAATTGTATCTATAAATCGAGTATTATCTAGATCTTTTAATTGTTCTAAATCAGAATTAATAACGGTAACATTTTTTACTTTGTCCGTTTCTGTGTTTTTATAGAATAGAGCTATTGTACGATAATTAGTTTCTAATTCTTTAGTGACTTCTACGGCTCTTGATAAATTTTTCTTTAATAAATCTTCGGCTTCTTTTCTTTTGTCTTCGCAATTAGAAACAATGTCTGTTATATTTGTTGCATCGGAAAGAACCTCAGCCCAAAGCTTAAGTGTTTTTTTTAAAGATTCTCTTTCTTTTTCTTTTTCTTTTTCAGAAAGAAAGATTTTTCTTCTTGCCTTTCTGTCAGGATTTAAATTTTGTGCTCCTTCAATGGTTGTTTCTAATAGATCAAAACCACCAAATTTTGCTAACTTTTCTAGGCTACCTTCTAAATTAGCCTGTCCCTTCTTTTGTTCTAAAACTGTACTGTCAACGTGTTGACTTTCTTTATTTTGTGCCATTAGTAGTCTGTTTATTTGTTTTCTTCTAGTTCTTTAATAAGAGATTGTAATGAATCTAATAATGCTTTTTTTGCATCTGGATCTTCTAAAGCTCCTTTTAAGATTTTGTTGCTTTTAAGTTGTTTAATAATTTTTTGATACTGATCTTTTTCTGTTTCTAGACCTGTCAAAAAGTTACTTTGTTGAGTAATTCCTTTTACACCAAAATCGCCAAGGTTTTTAAAGTTTAAATTTTCCATTTTAGTAGAACCATCTAAATTTTCAAAATCAACCTTTATTTCAGGTTTAAAATGGTCAAACACTTTTTCAATGGTTGTTAATCCTTCTACTAGTTCTGGTTTTACAGGACTTTCTGCAGTTAGTTTTTGAGCAATAATTGTTCTGTTTTGAGGGATTTCGCTTATTGCTTCGTTTGCGTCTAATGGTACTTCATTACCACCAATTCCATGATTTGATAACATAATACTTAATTTATTAGTTTAACTCTATATTTAATTTGATTTTTTCCCAACATAATTCTCCATTTTTTAGAGAAACTTTGACTGTATCGCCTTCATTGTATTCCATTGCGACTATTTTTTTCGCTAAAGGTCTTCTGAGTTTTCCTCTTATGATTCCTTTTAGTGGACGTGCTCCGTATTTTGCATCGTATCCTTGTTCAGCAAGGAGTTCTTTAACTTCTTGACTTACGACTAAATTAATATGGATGCTTTTAGCTAAATCTATTAACTCCTTTTTTAAATGAATTTCAAATATTTTTAATGCGTTTATTTTGCTTATTGGTCTAAAAGGAATAGATTCTGTTAATCGGCCTAAGAACTCGGGTCTGAAATATCTGCTCATGATTTCAAGTAATTTGGCGTTTGTAGGTATTTCATCTTTTTCAAAGGATTCTACAATAAAATCAGACCCAATGTTAGATGTAAATAGGATAATAGCGTTAGAAAAATCGCCTTCTTTTCCTAGTCTATCGTGTAATTTTCCTTCATCCATTAGTTGAAGAAAGACATCAAAAACGGAACTATGAGCTTTTTCTATTTCATCAAATAAGACGATAGAATAAGGTTTTTGTCTAATTTTATTTACCAATAGTCCTCCTTCTTCATAGCCAACATACCCTGGAGGAGCACCATAGAGTAATGCTGCGGAATGTTCTTCTTTAAATTCTGACATATCAAAACGAATGATAGCATTTTCATCTTGAAAAAGAAATTCGGCTAATGATTTTGCTAATTCTGTTTTTCCTGTTCCTGTTGGTCCTAAGAAAAAGAATGAACCAATGGGCTGTCCTGCTTTGCTTAAGCCTGAACGAGATTCTAATATAGCTTCCGAAACAATACTGATGGCATGGTCTTGTCCTACTACTCTTTTGGTAAGAATTTTTTCCATGTCATTTAGCTTTTGTTTTTCTTCATTTTTTAATTTTCCTATCGGAATATTTGTTTTTTGCGAGATGATTAAGGCTAAATCAAGTTCTGTAATATGGGTTCTTTTTTCATTAGCTATTTTTTCAAGTGTTTCAATATATTTTCGACAGAAATTTAAAATTTCAGGAATTCCTTCAAAGTGTAAATTTTTAATATTAATGTCATGATTTGAAGTGGTATAAAGAAAGTTTGTTTTGCTTAATAAATCATTTAGAAACCATTCAGCCTTTTGCATTAATTCATCTTCTTCTATTTCTCCAATATTTTCCTCAATATTTTTAATTTGATTAAGTAAATGCTCTCTTTCATTTATGAAAGTATCTCCAGTTGTTTTAAGTACTGACATGGTATGATCTATCAAGTCTATTGCAGAAGCTGGTAGACTTTTTTCTTTCATGTATCGTTTTGAAAATCGGATTGCTTCCTTTATAGTAGCATCATCTATTGTTATTCCATGATGTTTTTGGTAATCTTGCAATGTTTGTTTCAACATTCTAAAATGGGTTTCGTCCTCTTTTTCTTCCAATTTAATGAGTTCGAACATTCCTGATAGGGTTTGTTCTTTTTCGATTTTTTTGGTGTACTCTTCTATTGTTGAGGTAGCTAGGATTGTAAGCCCTTTAGATAGTTCACTTTTTAGTAAATTTACTATGTTTGTGTCGGAACCATTGCCTCCAAATAGGGAGTGAAATTCTTCTATTATCAAAATAGATTTAGGGATATGCTTAAGTTCTTGCGCAATATTTTTTATTCGGTCTTCTATTTCTCCTTTATAAGATGCTCCTGCAACTAAGGCTCCCATATCAAGTTCAAAAATTTCTATTTGAGATAGTAAGTCAGGGATTTGATTGAGTAATACTTTTTGAACAAAACCTTCTATTAAGGATGTCTTTCCAATACCAGAATCTCCTAGTATAATTACATTTTGTTTACTGTATCTACAAAGTATTTCGGTAATGTTATTGATTTCTAAATCTCTACCTATTAGTAATTCTTTTTTGTTTTTTAATCTAATTTCTTGGTTTTTGTCTATACAATACTTTTGTAAAAAGCCATTTTTGTTGAAAGTTGAAAGATTTTTTGAAGTACTTGTAAAAGTATCTTTAATTAAATCATTTCTTGTTATAGGAAATGATTTCATTTTTTCAAAACTAAATGCAACGCCAGGGGTGCAAATGGCGGTCATTACATGTAATAATGTTATTTCATCTTCTTTTAGTTCTTCTCTAATAGAATCTGCTTCGGCAAATATTTCATCTATAATTTCGTCTGGTTCACAATAGTATTGATTAGTGGATTTTGGAGATTCTTCTATTTTAACTTCCGCCCATTCTTCAATATAATATACATCAATTCCTAGAGATTCTAGTTGTTTTAGTAAGGATAAATCTCTATTAAGGATTGCTTTAAGTAAGTGAGCTCCATTAAAATGGGAGTTTAAATTTTCTCTACCTATTTTTTGTGCAATATCTATAGCTTTATTGACTTCTGTATTGTACGTAATTTCTTGATTCATTTTTAGTTTGTCTATTATAAAAAATAAATTGTTTTTACTCTTTAACCCAAATCATCCATTTTTTGGTTTTGTATTGAATATTGATGTTTTGAATGCAGTTGCTGTTATCATTTCTGTTTAGTTGTAAGAATGTTATTTTAATTTGTTTTCCAGAGATAGATTTACACAATTCTGAGAAAGACATTACATTATCATCATTTACAACAACAGGAATTTCAAAATTTCCACACAAATATTCTTTGAAATCATCTTTTGTTTTTACTTGAGCTGCTACTTGTTTTAGTAATAATTGAAATTGTTCATTAGAGATTTCGCTTGTTTTTGTTTTTTCGTTTGATTCTTTATGGTTGTCATGTTTTGGAGAGACAGGTATATATCCTAACATGTCTTCTAGAGGGTCTTTTTTTGCCATTCCTCTTGGAAGGGAAAAAGTAGAATGTGGTTTTTCATATTCATAGGTTTCCATGTCTATTTTTTGTTTAGCAACAATAACTTTAGGGGCAACATAGATTATTTTAGTGGCAATATGTTCTAAGTCTCCATTAACAATTAGAGTTATTTTTTTTCTCCAGTTGTTTTGAATTTGTAGGATACATTTTGTCCAACGGCATCTAAAGATGTAGTTTCGCCAAAACTCCATTCCCAAGATTCTCCTCCGTTTTTCTCAGCACTAAAGCGAACAACTTCTCCTAAAAAAGCTACGTTTGGGGCTTTTATTAAGGGAAGATATCCTGTTTGTTGTCCAACGTTTGTTATTCTTACTAGTTTTTCATAGTAACAGCTGCCGTTTACGATCAGCTTAACAACATAATCTCCTTCTTTTTTATATTTATGAAATGTTCTTTGTCTGTTGTCAACTGTTGTGCTATCTCCAAAATCCCACTCCCAACTTGAGGCTCCTTTTGTATTGTCAAAAAATTCTACTACCTCATCAGGCTTGAACTCGTCAGCTGTAATTAGAAAGTTACCAGTGTTACAATCTATATGACGAGAATATTTAAATAGGAATATTCCAAATCCTAAAAGGATTAAAAGTCCAAAACCTAAAAAGATTCTTACATCTATTTTGGTTAAATAATTAAATTTGTTAAAAAATCGTTTCACTCTAATTGGAAATAAATATTTGTTCGTACAACCTGTTACAAATATAGTTTTTTTATTTAAAAATTTTTATTTTTGTGAAAAAGATCTGATGAAAATTATCAAAAATATTAAAAGCTTATTAATCGCAAGCTTTTTGTGCTCGTGCTCTTCGAAGCAGTACTTAAAATATATTCCTTATCAATATTCCTTTCAGGAAGTTATAAAACAAAAAAAAAGTGAATTAAGTAAGTTGAAAAACGAAGTTATTGTAGATGACAATGAAGATAACCTAAAAGATGAGGATTTAAAACTAAAAGAAAAATATTCTATAATTTTAGGAGTAATGCCTAAAGAAATTAAAAACTATGAACTCTATTCTTATGTGGATAAATGGGTAGGAACTCCTTATAAAAAGGAATTTTAGATTTAAAAGAAGGAGCTGATTGTTCTTTTTTGCGCAAACTCTTTATAGCGAAGTTTATGATGAAGTACTCCCTAAGGATCCCGCGGGTATGTTTAGATCTAAATTAATACAACTTTTTACTGGTAGGACATATCTGCAAGAAGGTGATTTGATATTTCTTAGATATGATAAGGATCATCCTATTTCAGACGTAGGGATTTACTTGAAAAACGATAGAATTATAGCTTGTACGGCTGAGGGGCTTGATATTTATAATTTTAACGATAAATATTTTCAGTTAAGATTTGTTTCTGCTGGAAGATTAGTTAAATCAAAAAAATAAACAATATGACTCATTTAAATGAAATCTTGAGTTTAATTAGAAATATTAAATCAGATATACGAGCCGAAGTAATAGTGAATGATTTATTAAATAATAAAATTATTTCTGATAATCAATTCATTATTCAAAAGGAAAGTCAATTTTCTAGAACCTATAGAAGAGATATATTAGAAGTAGATATAAAGGATTTTAATCTTGATAAAAAGAATATCTAAATTTTACTTTATCACGAGATAGTCTTTATGATTTACTTCCAGAAGGGGTATTTCATCAGTCTAAAAATGAATATCCAGACAAAGGAGTCAACAAAATGATCAATGAGTATCAAACTCAAAAAAGGAACAAAAGGCGGCACGTGTTTTTTTCAACCATTTGAAAATGAGTTTTTTGCCTACGGTGTGTCTCTTGAAGATTTTGAAACTAATTTTCTTTCTGAATTAAACAACCCTTCTGTTTCTGATTTGTTTTATGAGTTCTGGGGTATTACTAAAGAAATACCAGAACATTTAGCTTCTAAATTAATACATTTTTTGCCCTATACCTATCAAATAGTAGGGAATATAAACTTAGCAACTAACTTATTGTCTTTTTTCCTTGGTGAAAAAGTTTCTATAATAAATAAAGGATCTCAGCAATATTCAGATGAAAAATTGGCTATTTCATTAGGAGAAGCTCAACTAGGGATAGACTTTATATCAGGAGTAGAATATGACGATTATTCTATACATTTAGAAGTGCAGATAGGACCTCTTAAAAATTCCTCCTTTTTAGATTATATCCTAGAAGGTAAAATAAAAAAATTCCTAGATCTTTATTATGAATATTTTTTTCCTATGGAAACAGATCTTCAAACGAACATACTAATTCCTAACGACCAACAAAATTTTGAATTCACAGATAAAAAAACAATTCTGGGATACAACACAATTATTTAACAAATGAGAAAATACTTTATCAATCTTATCGAACTAAAATTATTGTCAGCAATTATTATTGCAATAGCTGTTTGTACAATATTAACCATGATTTTTATTCAAAAAACACCAGGTTTTAAAGAAAAATATAAAACTAAATTTATAATTTATGAATTATCAGTTGCCTTACTATACGTTATAATTACTTTCCTAGGATTTAATAATCTATTAAGTAACAATGCTATGAATTGCTTTATATTTTATCAAGTATCTTCATTGTTATTGGGAATCTTACAAGTCTATCTGTATAAAAACTATTTCAATAAATTTGAGAAAAGAGAAGTTTGGTTTGTCTACTTCTTTATACTCATAACCGTTGTTTATTCCTTTTTTAGCTTTGCCATAACTCATACGTTTTTAAATGGACCTGATTTATTGTACCTAATGTCCAGTCATTTTATCCTATTTTTTATCCCTCAGTTAATTTATGATACATTTAATATAGGAATGATTATACCCGCTAAAGTATATAAAACATAGCAGTTTCCTGCTAATTACATAGAAATAGCAGGTGTAAGTGATTCTGAAATGAGAGATTTAGTGGTAATTACTTTTTTAATTAAAAAAGATAATGGAGATGAAAAATACAGACAATATAGGGCAAAAGGACCTACAAGATTAGATTTTGGGCGCCTGTTTTACAACTTTGTCTTAGACTATAATGCGAAACATGAAGATGAACCTATTGCAATTCAAGACCAAAACGGATTGTACAGCTGGGTATTCTTTTTTCAAACAAAATGGTATGAATCTGCTAAATATATAGATCCTACTCAAACACTTTACATGAATACAATTACCGAAAATGCCGTTATTGTTTGTATGAGAACGGATGAAATTGTATTAGATGAAAATAATAAAGACAATGATAATGATGATCTAGAATATCAATACGATAGAGAAAAGGACGATAAAAGAATTGGCAAAAATAATAAAAAAGAAGCCGATCAAATGGAAACCATAAGCTAATAAAATGAAAGAAAAATATCAGATTTATAAAATTAAACCAAACAGTATTCGATTAAAAGAATTAGCTAATACATTCAATTTATTACCCGAAGAACTTAGATGGTTCCATAATATATATTGCCCAGTAGAGGATTTAATAGAATCTGATATACAACCCCATGTAGAAAATATTTGTATTCCTATTCCAGGAACATCCATTGATTTTTATGCTAAAAAACAAAGAAGCAAACCTTTTTATAAAGCAATAAATACGCTGTATGTACCCCCATCATTTAACAAAAAATATGGAATCATACAGCGTATAACAACAAATGATGAAGAAATAAGCTTTCTTCATTATCAAATTAAACTTCAGAAAAAAACACCTAAACAACATAGTTATAAAGAGATACCCCCTTTATATTAATTATCAAAGACCAGATCTTATAATAGAACAAATAGCAGATGAAATAGGAAGCGTTTTTTATCCACTAGAACTCGAACTATACAACAATGCTAAACTAAAAATCATTGCTAATTTCCCTGAAATACAAAAAAGGTGGAAAACAAAAAAAATACAATTAGAAAACTATTACAAAGGCAGCGTCGCAGAAAATTTATTTAACAAAATAAATCATCAATTACAATACCGAGGGCAAACACAACGAGGAATCTTAGATAGTTGGTTTTTTGTTCTGTACTTTGTTTCATTATACGATACGTTTAATGATCAAAAAACATATACTTTCAATTTGCCCCTACCCATTTTTCCTAAAAAACCAAAAGTATTATATCAAATCACTCTTCAAATAGAAGAAACTCTTTCAGAAACAAACAAATTTATAATTCATGCAAAAGGACATTGTATAGACAATAGGTTTGCAACTGAAATAGAAAACGGAAAAACCATTCATGATCCAGAACTTATAGGGGAAAAAGTAAAAGGAGATTTTGCATTTGTTTACACGCTTAATGCACAAGATAACAGTGTCTTCTCCATTTTTGGAACAGTAGATTTAGAACTCAATAATACCATCCGAAAAATTAGCTTTGAATGTTATGAACAAATTTAAACAACTAAATATACAATCTTATGAGCGAAAAACATCTCGTTTGCCAAGGAGCCGAATGCAAATGTAATTTTGGAACAGCACCCGATAAATTAAAAGTACTGACCCAAGATAAACATTATATCAACGATCATAAAGGAACTCAAAAACGAATGGCAACCCATAAAGACATTGGTAAAACCTTTGAAAAAAATACCTTTGGATCTTGCTCGAAGATGAATAACAACCCTTGTCAGGCTACAATAACAGAATGGAGTGGTTATTACAAAAAAATTACATTAGATATTAACAAAGGACATGCTTTGTTAGAAGACAACAAAGCTACCTGTCCTATAGGAGGAAAAGATTGTATAACCATTACAAATCACGGACAAACAGCTGAAGTATCTCAACAAAATATAAAAAATGCAAAACCTGAAATAATAGCAGAGCTATGCCCTTTTGTAGATTTTTTAGAAGAAGAAACAGACGCTATAGAAAATGATGATACGTTTGTAACCCTATAAGAACAAAAAGATGAAAATAATAGGCGATATAAGACCATATACAAACAAATATTACAGCTATACAGTAGTTGATAATTACGGAGGAACAACATTTGTAATTCTTTGGCAAGTATATAACAATGCTAAATTGATTACCGAAAATGGAACTGGGATTTTTAAGTTTGGAATTAATACAGTTGGAAATACCTTTACACTAATTGCCAAAGTAAGAAATCCTGAAACCAATAAAATAGAAGATATAGCAACTGAAATACAACCCCTAGCAGGAAAACCCGAAATACTCGACCTTTATTGGAGAGATGTAAATGGAGAAAAAAATAGATAATAGAGAAGTGGCTTATCTAGACAAAGTTACCTTAGTGATAAAAACCAAAAATATTCCCCAAGGGGACGTCCTTAAAATAACGATTTTTGAAGATGAATACCTAGACGGTCATGGAGATAGCTCTCGGAATATGGGAAAATACTACACTAAAGGCGTTACAAAGAATGGCTACGCTTACCTAGACCTTGCCAATATGAGTCTTTACCAAAAAAAACTCAATAACAGTGATTATGTAAATGATGGAGTACACTTGTTTTACGCACAAATACACTATTACAATAAGTTAAACCAGATAAAAGACCAAATACAAATAAAGGTAAATAATAAACTCACACAAATGATACAACCCTATACAGGCAATAATCCTGCGAAAATAGGTCAAGTAGAAAACAAAGCAAAACAAAGAAAGAAAGCAGTAGATTTTACCTTCGGTGTTTTTTTAGATGGTACCCTAAACAATATGTATGATACCGAACTAAGACAGTATGCAGAAGGAAAAAAAGTAATCAATACCAGTGGCTTAGGTGTAAGCCAATCTCGAGCTGTAGATATTTATCAAGACCATGGCGATCCTGATGAAATGCAAAGTAGTTATGAAAACGACCTCTCCAATCCCGCTATATTGTATAAAAATTATGAACCTAATGAAATAGAAAAAATATATCCAATTTATATAAGCGGTATAGGTACCAATACAGCTCCTAAAAACCAAGGGCAAACCTTGCGACCAGAGGATTATAAAGACAACGACCTCATAGAAGGTCCCGCTTTTGGTATGGGCAGTTCAGGTATTATGGATAATGTAAAAAAAGCCATTTTAGACGTTGTAAAAGAATTAAAAAATATTAAATCAGATCAAAAAATAGGAACTATAACTTTTGACGTATTTGGTTTTAGTCGTGGTGCCGCTGCCGCACGGCATTTTGTACACATAGTTACACATCCTCCCTACAATCCTATTGTGTACAAAAAAAAGGAGCGTGACTCGATTGTATTAGACTTACAAAAGAATCAATTGCCTGTTTCTTATAAATACAAAACCATGCCTCATTTTGGACTCCTAGGGCAGTTGCTTCAAGAAAACGGGATTTTAGATGCACAAACACAAGTTAACGTTCGTTTTGTAGGTATTTATGACACCGTTTCGCATCATGGTCTATCTCAGGATAATGATATAAAAGACCTAGGATTAGATAGTGTAAACAAAGCAGATTATGTTGTACACATGGTAGCAGCAGATGAGCATCGTGCTAATTTTAGTTTAGCAGATATTTCTTCCGTTGCTAAAACCCATCCTGAAAGTGGCAAAAAGGAGGAATAGAGCTCATCTACCCTGGAGTACATTGCGATGTAGGAGGCGCTTATGAAGATGGTAAACCAGATAATCCTAAAAGAATTGCGATAGAATGGGATCTTCCTTCTTTAAAAAAAGTAAGAGAGGAACTTATCAGACAAGGTTGGTTTAAAGAAGATCAACTGTTTGTGAAATTTCAAAAAGGATGGGACTTAAATGCGAATGCACGTAAATGCTATTTAGAGGGCAACAGAAAGTGGCTTAGTAATCAGTACAGCTATATCCCTCTGCATATTATGGCAAAAATTTGTGGTATAAAAAGGTGCAGATAAATAATAAACAATTATTAGAATTTAAAAATTTTAAAGAAAATACCTACAATGATCCCAAAGCACATACTTTAGGAAATCATATAGTTGGAAATATAGCCTTTTTAGAACGGATCAAAAAAAAGCTAGAAGATTATACGTTTAATGGGGGGATGCCTTTTGGTTTTATAGAATACAAAGAACCCGCCACAATATATGAAACAGATGCCTCTAAGGCAAGTGTGAATAAAGAGCGTGAAGAACGCGAAAAACAAAAAGAAGAAGAAATAAACAAAGATATTAGATTCCTACGCAACCATTATTTGCACTGGAACGCTACTTATGGTAGTTCAGGCATAGATCTTTTGGTAGAAAAAGATTATCCGAATATAATAAATGGTAAAAAGAAAAAGAAATGTATACTAAACTAAAAAAGCTCCTTATCCTTTTGTTTATCCTACCATTAGGAGGATGCAAACACACAAATAAAAAACACGATAAAATGATACAAGAGAATTTTTCTTACGGAGTAGGGGTTACTTCACCCAAAGAATATCCTACGGAAGTATATATAGGGTATTTGTTAGATCAAAACAAAAAACTTATTTGCGGAATGCCTCGATCGGGAACCAATGGAGGCGGTTGGACTTATAAAGGAAAACAAGGCGGTATGGGAGGTAGTTCTATTCCGTATTATTTAAATCTTACCTATGTAGCCTATGCCGAAAAAAAGTTTTATAAAGTAGAGGCAGCACTACCCGCTGATAAAATTTTAGCAGAATTTAAAAAAGGATATGATCGTATGACACATAAGGGAGATATCGTCCATGAAACGTATGATGTTCTAACCGTAGGAGCAGCTCCAGGTGGATGTATAGTGGTTTGGTTATCAGGAAGTAATAATCGTGTCGAAATTTGTCGTTTGCAAGCCAAAGAAACCTTTGTAGATCGAAACGATTTTTATGACAATCCCCATCAAAGAACCCAAAAAGATTTTTTTGATACCATGTATGATATAGCCGTTCCCGATAGTATCAAAGCAGAAATAAAACAAAAAGGCATACCGTATGGTTTATGGGATCAGTACAGAGAAAAATACAAGTACCGTTTTATACTTAAATCCTATGATGAAAAAGATAAATTTACTCATAATTATTATTTGTATTACAATGCAGAAGCAGATGAGGTATTACAAGAAAAACTAAATAAACAAGAATACATGATAAAAGGAATTCCTTATACATGTAATTTTATATTTAGAACCTATAGTACCGAAATCATTTTCAATGATCGAGAAATGTTACAAGTATTTGATAAATTAAAGAAAAAATATCCTGAAACCCCCATAGATATAATTATAAAACCAACCTTTATGTACGACGATATGAAAATTTCAGTAAAATGTACAACAGAAGAAATCCCCCTTACAAAATACAAAGTAATAGGTGTTTGGGGAGGATAAGAAATACATGTTTTTAAGTTTTGTGAAGTAAAAAGGTATGATAACAAGTTAAACAGTAAAAGAAATGTATACTAAACTAAAAAAGTTCCTTATCCTTTTGTTTATCCTACCATTAGGAGGATGCAAACACACAAATAAAAAACACGATAAAATGACACAAGAGAATTTTTCATATGCGGTAACAGTATGCTCGCCTGAAGAATATCCTACGGAAGTACATATAGGGTATTTGTTAGATCAAAACAAAAAACTTATTTGCGGAATGCCTCGATCAGGTATGGAACAAGGAGGATGGCATGGAGATGGATCAAAAGGCGGTATGGGAGGTAGTTCTATTCCGTATTATTTAAATCTTACCTATGTAGCCTATGCCGAAAAAAAGTTTTATAAAGTAGAGGCAGCACTACCCGCTGATAAAATTTTAGCAGAATTTAAAAAGGATATGATCGTATGACACATAAGGGAGATATCGTCCATGAAACGTATGATGTTCTAACCGTAGGAGCAGCTCCAGGTGGATGTATAGTGGTTTGGTTATCAGGAAGTAATAATCGTGTCGAAATTTGTCGTTTGCAAGCCAAAGAAACCTTTGTGGATAAGAATGATTTTTTAGGTTTCGTAGATAAAACAGAAAGTCAACAAAAATTTCTAGATGATTTATATAAAATAACCGTTCCCGATAGTATCAAAGCAGAAATAAAACAAAAAGGCATACCGTATGGTTTATGGGATCAGTACAGAGAAAAATACAAGTACCGTTTTATACTTAAATCCTATGATGAAAAAGATAAATTTACTCATAATTATTATTTGTATTACAATGCAGAAGCAGATGAGGTATTACAAGAAAAACTAAATAAACAAGAATACATGATAAAAGGAATTCCTTATACATGTAATTTTATATTTAGAACCTATAGTACCGAAATCATTTTCAATGATCGAGAAATGCTACAAGTATTTGATAAATTAAAGAAAAAATATCCTGAAACCCCCATAGATATAATTATAAAACCAACCTTTATGTACGACGATATGAAAATTTCAGTAAAATGTACAACAGAAGAAATCCCCCTTACAAAATACAAAGTAATAGGTGTTTGGGGAGGATAAGAAATACATGTTTTTAAGTTTTGTGAAGTAAAAAGGTATGATAACAAGTTAAACAGTAAAAGAAATGTATACTAAACTAAAAAAGCTCCTTATCCTTTTGTTTATCCTACCATTAGGAGGATGCAAACACACAAATAAAAAACACGATAAAATGACACAAGAGAATTTTTCTTACGGAGTAGGGGTTACTTCACCTAAAGAATATCCTACGGAAGTACATATAGGGTATTTGTTAGATCAAAACAAAAAACTTATTTGCGGAATGCCTCGATCAGGAACCAATGAAGGCGGTTGGGAAGGAGAAGGAAAACAAGGCGGTATGGGAGGTAGTTCTATTCCGTATTATTTAAATCTTACCTATGTAGCCTATGCCGAAAAAAAGTTTTATAAAGTAGAGGCAGCACTACCCGCTGATAAAATTTTAGCAGAATTTAAAAAAGGTTTTTTAATAGAAGGCAACCAAAAAGAAATTATAGATGGGGAAGAACGTTATAAAATGGAGCCTAGTACGTATGATGTTCTAACTGTAGGAGCAGCCCCAGGTGGATGTATAGTGGTCTGGTTATCGGGTAATCATCATCGTACTGAAATTTGTCGTTTGCAAGCCAAAGAAACCTTTGTGGATAAGAATGATTTTTTAGGTTTCGTAGATAAAACAGAAAGTCAACAAAAATTTCTAGATGATTTATATAAAATAACCGTTCCCGATAGTATCAAAGCAGAAATAAAACAAAAAGGCATACCGTATGGTTTATGGGATCAGTACAGAGAAAAATACAAGTACCGTTTTGTACTTAAATCCTATGATGAAAAAGATTTTCTTACAGGTTATTACGTAATTAATTATAATGGCGAGTCTAATTTTGTTCCCTATAATCCCCAAGAAGTAGCACAATATAGAAAAACTTCTATTCCGTATAATGCAAATCTTTATTTTAAAAAATATTTTACCGAAATCATTTTCAATGATCGAGAAATGCTACAAGTATTTGATAAATTAAAGAAAAAATATCCTGAAACCCCCATAGATATAATTATAAAACCAACCTTTATGTACGACGATATGAAAATTTCAGTAAAATGTACAACAGAAGAAATCCCCCTTACAAAATACAAAGTAATAGGTGTTTGGGGAGGATAAGAAATACATGTTTTTAAGTTTTGTGAAGTAAAAAGGTATGATAACAAGTTAAACAGTAAAAGAAATGTATACTAAACTAAAAAAGCTCCTTATCCTTTTGTTTATCCTACCATTAGGAGGATGCAAACACACAAATAAAAAACACGATAAAATGATACAAGAGAATTTTTCTTACGGAGTAGGGGTTACTTCACCTAAAGAATATCCTACGGAAGTACATATAGGGTATTTGTTAGATCAAAACAAAAAACTTATTTGCGGAATGCCTCGATTGGGAACCAATGAAGGCGGTTGGGAAGGAGAAGGAAAACAAGGCGGTATGGGAGGTAGTTCTATTCCGTATTATTTAAATCTTACCTATGTAGCCTATGCCGAAAAAAAGTTTTATAAAGTAGAGGCAGCACTACCTGCTGATAAAATTTTAGCAGAATTTAAAAAAGGTTTTTTAATAGAAGGCAACCAAAAAGAAATTATAGATGGGGAAGAACGTTATAAAATGGAGCCTAGTACGTATGATGTTCTAACTGTAGGAGCAGCCCCAGGCGGATGTATAGTGGTCTGGTTATCGGGTAATCATCATCGTACTGAAATTTGTCGTTTGCAAGCCAAAGAAACCTTTGTAGATCGAAACGATTTTTATGACAATCCCCATCAAAGGACCCAAAAAGATTTTTTTGATACCATGTATGATATAGCCGTTCCCGATAGTATCAAAGCAGAAATAAAACAAAAAGGCATACCGTATGGTTTATGGGATCAGTACAGAGAAAAATACAAGTACCGTTTTGTACTTAAATCCTATGATGAAAAAGATTTTCTTACAGGTTATTACGTAATTAATTATAATGGCGAGTCTAATTTTGTTCCCTATAATCCCCAAGAAGTAGCACAATATAGAAAAACTTCTATTCCGTATAATGCAAATCTTTATTTTAAAAAATATTTTACTGAAATCATTTTCAATGATCGAGAAATGCTACAAGTATTTGATAAATTAAAGAAAAAATATCCTGAAACCCCCATAGATATAATTATAAAACCAACTTTTATGTACGACGATATGAAAATTTCAGTAAAATGTACAACAGAAGAAATCCCCCTTACAAAATACAAAGTAGTAGGTGTTTGGGGAGGATAAGAAATACATGTTTGATACTGTACAAAAAAATCTTTACACACTTTTTTTGTACAGTATCAGCTTTTTTGGGATTTGGTTTTTCTAATACAATCTATATTTTACTGATATACAATTTTTTATTGAATTATAAATGAATTTGATTTTCAATGGTTTGCTTTACTTAATCCTTCTTTTGGTCGAAATGATAAGATTGCGATATTTTCGGACAGTCTCTTTTATTTTATAAAATAAAAAGCCTTGCAAAATCAACAAGGCATTTTATCTATAACATTTTTTTAGGCGTAATCTCGTTTAAAAGACATAGAATACGTAAAAAAGCTTTTTTACATTTTAGTCTTGCTTTATGATTTAAAATAATTTATTTATCTTCAGCTAAAGCATTCCAGCCCCTCGCTTTCAATTCAATTTTTGTATTAGCACGAGTAATTAGATGTATACCTTCTTTATCAGGTACTATATGACCTATGGTAGTAAAATTGGGATTTCCTTTTAATTTATCGTAATCATCCATTTTTATGGTAAACAACAACTCATAATCTTCGCCTCCATTTAATGCTATTGTAGTACTATCTATATTAAATTCTTCACATACGTTAATAAACTGAGGGTCCAATGGTAGTTTTTCTTCATAAAGATTACAACCTACTTGGGATTGTTTACATAAATGTAAGATTTCAGAAGATAAGCCATCTGAAATATCAATCATAGAAGTAGGACGTACTCCTAATGATTTTAAAATTTCAGGAACATCTTTTCTTGCCTCTGGTTTTAATTGACGTTCAACCAAGTAAGCGTATTGATCTAAATCGGGTTGATTATTAGGGTTAACTAAAAAAACCTGTTTTTCTCTTTCAAGCACTTGCAACCCCATGTAAGCAGCCCCTAAATCGCCCGATACAACTAACAAATCATTTGGTTTTGCACCAGTCCTATACACAATATCTTTTTCTTCTGCCTCCCCTAGCGCGGTAATAGATAGGATTAAGCCTTTTTGAGAAGAGGTAGTATCACCTCCTATTACATCTACTCCATATTGTTTAGCTGCTAAAGAAATACCTGCATATAACTCTTCTAATGCTTCTAAACTAAAACGATTAGATATAGCAATAGATACTGTAATTTGAGTTGCTTTTGCATTCATTGCATAAATATCAGATAAATTGACTACTACTGACTTATAACCAAGATGCTTTAAAGGCATATAGGCCAAATCAAAATGAACACCTTCAATTAATAAATCTGTTGAGACTACTGTTTGTTTAGAACCAAAATTTAATACCGCAGCATCATCTCCAATTCCTTTTAAAGTAGAAGCATTGGTAATTTTAAAATGTTTGGTTAAATGTTCTATTAATCCAAATTCCCCTAATTGAGCTACACTTGTTCTTGGAGACATTTTATCTTCAATCATAATCTTTTAATTTACAAAACAAAGGTACAAACTAAAAGTGAAACCCTATATAATCCCAAATTACACATTAAAAAATTATTACAAATAAAAAGTTCTAAATCTATTTTAGGATTAAGTATAAATAGTAAACACTAATTTTTGTTGCTTTTGTAGATGTACTATTTTTAAAAAGAAGATTTAAAGTTTAAATGGTATAATAAAAACAAAAGTAAAAATTGTAGGAGCAGATGTGATATATGCCATCAATAAAAACTAGAATTGATAAGAATTAAAACATTTTATTTCAATGAGTTATAAAAATTAGTTTTTCTAATGCGTAATCTGGGTTTAAAAGATATCTAAACCGATTTTGTACGAAAAGGAAAAGTAGGAGAAAATGAAGAAGATCATAAAATTTTAGTAGGAAAAATCAAAAGAGCTACTCGATTAGAAGCTAGTTTTGATAATGAGAAAGAGAACGATAATCTAAAAAGAATGAAATTTTATGGATATGTTTCGAATTCATACGGTAAATGCACTTGCTATAGACAGACGAAAAATAGCTCTTGAATCCCAAAATTTAGTGGCTTAAAAATCAAGAATTAGAGTTCGATGGGAGTAGTGTGTCTTATTTAAATTTATTTGTAATAATATTCATTCAAAAAAGATAGTTGCTAACAAAAAATCCAATTTTGTAATTTTACAAAATTGGATTTTTATTATATTCTTTATTAAAATAGGCTTACTTGTGAGTCCACTAAATTACATAACACTGGTCATCTGATTTTTCCTGTTATCGAGTTCAAAGATTAGATGTTAATTTTTCAGAAAGCCTCTTAAAAAGTAAAAGTTTATTTCATTTTTAATAACCAATTACGAACTGAAACTTCACTGTGAATAATAGCCCTTAAATCAGCAATTGCTACACGATCTTGTTGCATAGAATCACGATGACGTATTGTAACAGTTTTATCCTCTAATGTTTGATGATCTACTGTAATGCAAAACGGTGTACCAAGAGCATCTTGACGGCGGTAACGACGACCTACTGCATCTTTTTCATCATAAGCTACGTTAAAATCCCATTTTAAGTCTTCAATAATTTCTTTGGCTAACTCTGGTAAACCATCTCTTTTTATTAGTGGTAAAACCGCTGCTTTTGTAGGTGCAAGAACTGACGGCAAACGTAAAACTGTACGTGTAGAACCATCTTCTAAAGTTTCTTCTTGCAATGCTTTTGAAAAAACAGCTAAAAACATTCTATCTAAACCAACAGAGGTTTCTACTACATAAGGAACATAACTTGCATTTTCCTCATTGTCAAAATACTGTAATTTTTGCCAGAATGTTGCTCATGTGCTTTTAAATCAAAATCAGTACGTGAATGAATACCCTCTAATTCCTTAAATCCAAAAGGGAAATTAAATTCAATGTCACAAGCAGCATTAGCATAATGTGCTAATTTTTCATGGTCATGGTAGCGGTAGTTTTCAGCTCCCAAACCTAAAGACTTATGCCATTTTAAACGTGTTTGTTTCCAATATTCGTACCATTTCATTTCTTCTCCTGGTTTTACAAAAAATTGCATTTCCATTTGTTCAAACTCACGCATACGGAAAATAAATTGGCGTGCTACGATTTCATTACGAAATGCTTTACCTGTTTGTGCAATACCAAAAGGTACCTTCATACGCCCTGTTTTTTGGACGTTTAAGAAGTTTACAAATATACCTTGAGCTGTTTCTGGACGCAAATATAAATCCATTGCAGTATCTGCCGAGGCTCCTAATTTAGTACCAAACATAAGGTTAAACTGGCGCACTTCGGTCCAATTTTTTGAACCTGATTCAGGACAAGCAATGCCTAACTCTTCTATTAATGCTTTAACATCAGCTAAATTTCCAGTGTCTAAACCATGAGCCATACGTTCTAAGATTTCTTTTTTCTTAGAAAGATATTCAACGACTCTAGGATTAGTAGCTACAAACTGAGCTTCATCAAAAGTATCTCCAAAACGAGATTTGGCTTTTTCTATTTCTTTTTGTGCTTTTTGATTTAATTTTTCGCAATAGTCTTCAATTAAAACGTCTGCACGATATCTTTTTTTAGAATCTTTATTATCAATCAAGGGATCATTAAACGCATCTACGTGACCTGGAAGCTTTCCAAGTAGTAGGGTGCATAAAAATAGCAGCATCTATTCCTACAATATTTTCGTGCATTTGCACCATTGATTTCCACCAATAGTCACGAATATTCTTTTTAACTCTACCCCGTTTTGAGCATAATCATACACAGCGCTCAAACCATCATAAATTTCGCTTGACGGAAATATAAATCCGTATTCCTTTGCGTGCGAAATAACATTTTTAAATAAATCGTCTTGTTTTGCCATAGTATTGCAAAAATAAAAAAACGGATTTAAAAAATCCGTTTTCTCCCCTTATATAATCAACAATTTTAAAAAAGTTATTTAAGTATAACCTCCACTCAACCAATTAGATCAGTTCTTCCTGTTGGTATTGCGGTTATAATATCACTCAATATTTATCTTAATCAAGTAATATTTAGAGGTATAAACTCATCTAACTCTCATTGTTTAAATTTATCCTACTTTTTACTTTTTTATAAATAAAAGTTCTTATAATCTTTTGTTATGCCCTTTTTATTTATATTATCTTTATAAATCTTATTTCTTACTAAAAAAAATAACTATAATTAACTTTTAAAGTGTTTCTAAAACCTATCTAAGACAAATTCTTATCTAAGAAACTAAGAAGATTTCTTTCTTACCTTTACCAGTTCATTTTCAAGCTGTACTTGTTTATCTACTAACTCTTTATTTTTCCTTACCTCTGCATCAAACCGAAATATTATTTCGCTTAAATCATTAGTGTAAGTTGTTCTATCTAAAATTTTTTCTTCCTGAAGTTTTAGATTTTCTTCTACAACTTGATAGCATTTAACACTTAATGATACTGCTATGGAAAGCAGTCCTACAGAAACCATTTTATAGACTGTTAATGAATCCCTTAACAACATTCTAATTTGACTTTGTTACAATCAAATGTATTTTAATAATTTTATTACAAAAAAAAAAATCGACGAAATGCTAAAAAAACTGATTAATTTATTTTTTCCTGATTTATGTCTAGGATGCCAAGATTTATTAGTTAATAACGAACAATCAATATGCCTTGAATGTAGGCATAACCTCCCTTTAACCTATCAATGGACTAAAACAAACAATGAGGCATTTATTAAATTTTATGGGAAAATACAAGTAGAGCATGTTTCCTCAATGTTTTATTACCACAAAGAAGGAATAGGTCAAAAGCTCATACATAATTTAAAGTACAAAGGACATATTGAAATAGGGAGTTTATTAGGCAAATGGCACGCTGAATATCTTCAAAATCTTCCCGTTTTGAATACTATAAACTACATAATTCCAGTACCTCTACATCCTAAAAAGAAAAAGAACGAGGGTACAATCAGATTGATACATATTGTGAAAGCTTATCGGAAGCATTAAAAATTCCAATCAATAAAAATCTTTTATTTAGACAAGAATATGATATAAGTCAATCCAAAAAGGATTAATAGAACGCAATAACGTTGAAAAAAACCGTTTTATTAGTAAACTCAAAAAACTTGATGGACCCATTCATTTTCTTTTAGTTGATGATGTTCTCACTACAGGAGCTACATTAGAAGCTTGTGCTAAGGCATTGCAACAATCTGATAAAATAAAAATTAGCATAGTAACTATGGCTTTTTCACAATCTTAAATAAATGTCGTTATTTTGTACTTCTAATAAATTTAATACCCAGCCGTTATAGATACTTGTTGTCTAATGAGCATAAAATTAATCCTAATGAAAAATAAATCATTTATTTTATTATTATTCTTTGCTTTAACTCTTATCAATTGCGCCAAAAGAGGTTCCATTACAGGAGGCGATAAAGATATAACCCCTCCAAAGATGATAAGTAGTTATCCGAAAAACTTTTCAACTGATTTTAAAGAAAAAAATATCCGAATTACTTTTGATGAATATATAAAAATAAATGATCTACAGAAAAATCTCATTATATCACCTCCTTTAAAAAACCAACCAAACATTCAACCACAAGGAGGTGTAAGTAGACAAATTACTATAAAATTAAACGAAGAATTAGTTCCTAATACAACTTACAGTTTTAATTTTGGAGAAAGTATTGTAGATAATAATGAAGGAAATAAACTAAAAAATTTTAAATACGTTTTTTCAACTGGAAAAAATTTAGATTCATTGTCTATACAAGGTATCATAAAGGATGCTTATGAAAGAATTACGCCAAATTTTGTAAATGTAATGTTGTATGAAGTAGATGAAAAGTATAACGATTCTACTATTTACAAACAAACTCCTCGTTATATCACTAACACATTAGATAGTACCACTAGCTTTAAAATTGAAAACATAAAGGCAGGAAAATATAAATTAATAGCTTTAAAAGAAAACGTTTCAAATTATAAATATGATCCTAAAAAAGATAAAATAGGTTTTTATAATCAAGTAATCAACATACCTGATAATTCAATATTTGAATTAGAGTTGTACAAAGAACATCCTTCATTCAAGCCTAAAAGACCTACACAAGCTTCTGGTAATCGAATTTTATTAGGTTATGAAGGAAAGAATGTACAAAATATTAAGATCCAAGCACAGTTCAAAGGAAATAAAATACCTGTGCGTGTTTCAAAAGTTCAGGATAAAGATTCCTTACAAATTTGGACTCCTTATATAAAGAATGATTCTATTCAGTTAGAATTATCAAAGGAGAAATACCAAGAGCGTTATTCTGTAAAATTTAAAGAATATAAAAAAGATACTTTACATCTTGATTGTAAAACAACCTATTTGCATTTAAAAGAAAATTTAGCACTTAAATCATCAACTCCTATTGAAAAATGGGATACTAATAAAATTTTATTAACCAAAGGAGATAAAACACTTGTTCCTTTCAAAGCAAAATACGAAGATTATACTCAAAAATTTGAATTAGATTTTGAAAAGGAAGAAAATGAAAAATATGATTTAAAACTATTACCAAGCGCAATAGAAGATTATATAGGAAATAAAAATAAAGACACTCTAAAGTTTAATTTTTCAACAAAGAAAATAGAAGATTATGGGAATTTAAAAATACACTTTAAGAACAAAAAGACATACCTCTTATGATAGAACTTACGAACGAAAAAGGAAAAGTTTTTTACACGAAACTTGTGAGTGAGAATACGATAGATGTGGATTTTATTTTAATAAATCCTGAAAAATATTACGTTAGAGTTATCTATGATCTTAACAAAAATGGACAATGGGATACGGGTTCTTTCTTAGAAAACAAACAACCTGAAGAAGTTTATCATTTTCCAACTGTTCTTGACGTTCGAGCAAACTGGGATGTCAATCAAGAAATTGATTTAGGAAAATAATCCAAATATTATCCTGTTTTTTTAAAGTCTTAATCATATCAAATACAAACTTGCATATTAGCAAAATGTATATTTTTAGAAAAATAAACCCCCGAAGGCCCAAAAAGAGTCAAAAACGGGGTTTTTCTTTAAAAATTTAATGTAAAAAAATACAGCGTTTAATAGCATTTAAACTTTTGAAATTTCCTCATAATACTATTTTTTTAACCTTGAGACTGTCCAAAAAGTTCGCAATCTTTCGAGTAAAGAGAGAATCGCATGATGTTGATTTAGGCACTATCCTACAAAAGTAATAAAATTAGTGTTGGTTCTCGATGCGATTCGCGCTTGAACTAACGATGATTTAAAAAAACCAAGTTGCCACAGCAATAGCTGCTAATACACAAATAAAGTCAACTAAAAGCATTGTTCCTAGGGTATAGCGTGTGTTTTTTATATTAACAGAACCGAAATATACAGCTATTACATAAAAAGTAGTTTCAGCACTACATTGAAAAATGCAAACCAAACGACCTGTAAAAGAGTCCACACCTGGAAGTTCGCATAGCATCTATCATAAATCCACGTGAACCACCTGAGCTAAAAGGGCGTAATAAAGCTACAGGGAGACCATCCGTAATTTCTTTGCTAACTCCTATTTGACCAAATAAAAAACTAATGCCATTACTTACAATCTCAAACAATCCACTATTCCTAAAAAGGAGATGGCAACCAGCATTCCCATAACATACGGAAAGATTTTTACACCAGTATTTAATCCATTACGAGCTCCTTCAACAAAGGTATCAAAGATGGTCGTGTTGGCTAGAGTGAATTTCTTTTCATGAATAAAAGAAAAAAATGAGGGTAAATCCGATAATAGATATTAACATTAATCCAGATAAATTGCCTGTAAAAGCATTTTTACCTATTAAGTCTAATGTATTAATGTAAAATAATAACCCAATGATGGCACTTATTATACCCATTAATGCGCTTAATAACCCAACGCTTTTAAAATTTATACGCTGACGAATACCCACTATTAATAACGCTGCTATTGTACCTATAAAAGAGGTAATGATACAAGGAAGCATTACATCCGCGGGATTAGATGCGTTTTCGGCTGCTCTATAACCAATAATTGAGGTAGGTATTAGGGTAAGACCCGCAGCATGTAAACACATAAACATAATTTGTGCATCACTAGCTTTGTCTTTGTCTGGATTAAGTGTTTGTAAACTTTCCATTGCCTTAAGACCAAATGGGGTAGCAGCTGAATCTAATCCTAAGAAGTTAGCGGCAAAATTTAAGGTCATATAGGATATAGACTCATGATTTTTAGGAACTGATGGAAATACTTGCGCGAAAAAGGGACTTAATTTTTTAGCTAATTTTTCAGAAGCACCTGAAATAATTAATAATTCCATTAACCCACAAAAGAATGCTAAATACGCAATTAAGGGAAGGATTAAATCTACTAAACTGTTTTTACAAGTAGGAAGTAGTCCATCTGCTTTTTGAAATCCGCTATATAATTTAACCGTTTGATTTTTATATACATAAGTAGTGTCAGCATTTAGTGTATCCTTATTGACAACCATTGTCATTTCAGGAGCTTTTTTGATACTATCTGCTACAAATTTAGGTAGTTGGTTTAAATATTTTTCAGATACTAAGATGGGATCCTCTTTTTTGCCATTTAAAATATAATCAGTACTATAACTTCCTTCCAGTGAAAAAATTTAGAACAATGAAAAAAATAGATGAAATAAAAATTGCCAACCAAAATCTGCTTAAAACCATAAATTTTTATTTTAAATGGATGAAATAACTTTATAAAGGGTATAAAAGTAATAAATCAAAAAATATTTTCGGGGTAAAGTATAACTTTTCCGATATAAATAGGAGCATCAAAAGTAGTTTTTAATGCTGCTTTTGAGTTTAAAACGGCACGATATCCTACGCCTGCTCCTAATCCTAACCATTTTAATATTCTGTAATTGGTTTGTCCTGATATTTCATTTACATATAAAGAAATATTAGTATCACGAACAATATCATCATTTATTTCTCTAACAAAACTAGGTTTTCCAAAACCTATTTGTTCTGTTAAAAAACATTCCCATTTAGGATTCTTGTAAAAGATCCAATCAGTAAAAAGACTTCCATACCACATACTTACCTTGTTGTCATTAATTGCCTGTGTTTTTTTGTTTACATAGGTAATGTTAACGGGAGATAGAATGAAAGAAGAACCTAATCCGAATCGGAATTTATTTTTATATTGAAACCCTACTTTCGTGCCCAAAATAGAAATATGGTTTCCTCTTAAGCTAGAAAAACGATTATCCATTTGAAAAATAAATCGGTATTTTTTATCTGGATTAGAAATTCGTTCTTGAGCATTAAAAGAATGACTTAACAAAAAAGAAATACGATATAAAAGTGATTTTTAGGAATCATATAGAATAATGAGTATATTATACAATAAAGATTTCGTCGTCTATTAATAAATCTTCTCCTCTTAATCGAAGAATGATTTGAGCAACTGCTATTACATCTTTTTCACAATAGGTTATAATTCTGTCTATGTTTTGTTCTTGATAATATACTTTAGCTACATCACTACCTTCTATATCTCCTTTGGGAGAAGGTATACCTAAGACGGTTGTTAATAATTTTAGAGATGTATAATGTTTGTAATCTCCAAATTTCCATAAATCCAATGTGTCTAAATGAGGGACTTCCCATGGTTTTTTTCCAAAAAGGTTTAGTTTTTTGGGAATAGGGATACTATTAATGATCATTCGTCTGGCTATATAAGGAAAATCAAATTCTTTAGCATTATGTCCGCATAGTAAATGCTGTGTATGACTATAGTGGCTGTTTAATAAATTAGAAAAATCATTTAGAATGGTTATTTCATCACCCCAAAAACTGGTTACTCTAAATTGGCGAATATCTTTTTTAAAAGAAAAATAGCCTACAGAAATACAAACAATTTTGCCAAATTCAGCCCAAATACCTGCTCGATTATAAAACTCTTCCGCAGTAAATTCCTCTTTACGTTGGTATTGAGTTTTGAGTTCATATAGTTCTTGTCGTATGGGATCTAAAGAAGAAAAGGTTTGATGTTCAGGTACTGTTTCTATATCTAAAAATAAAACGTTTTCAAGTTGAAGTTTGTCTAGCATATTACCCATTTTAACCGTTACCTACGAAAATAAAAATTTACGATTAAAAAATAAAGAATTTTTAAAATTAAAATAATATTTGTTGTTTTGAAGAGCTTTCATGTTCTAATAGCCATTTTTTACGCCATAAGCCACCTGCATATCCTGTAAGAGACCCATCAGTCCCAATCACGCGATGGCAAGGAACCACAATCCAAAGTAGATTTTTTCCATTAGCTGGAAGCAGCAGCGCGAATGACCTTCGTGTCACCTAGCTTTTTTGCTAAATCTAAATAAGAAATTGTTTTTCCGAAAGGAATTTTAAGTAATTCATTCCAAACTTTTTTTTTGAAAATCTGTCCCTTGTAGACTTAATGGAAATGAAAAATTTGTTCTATTACTATAAAAATATTCTTGTAGTTGATTTACAGCATCTAGGAGTTCTTGTGGAATTGGAACAGATAAATCCCCTTCTGTTACTACTGAAATACTAGCAATTCCTTTTTGATCTCCTTCAATTTTGATGATACCTAACGGGGAATGAATAAATGCTGTTTTCATAAGATTCGTTATAAGATCTAGGAAATTTTTAAAACTTCCTAGGTCTTTATAATTTAGATTTAATAAGTACGAAATGTATTAAAAACTTAATATATAGGTCTCTATGGCCTTTAATTCTTCTTTAGGAAGATTTTTAGTAATAGGAAAGTTAGCTTTCATTGTATTATACTGACTAGGATCTACTATAGGTTGGCTTTTTTCTTGAAGAAAGTCAACAATGCTTCCGTTTTTTTCTTTGTATAGTTTAGCTATTTCTTTTAAAGAAGGGCCCACTGTTTTTATATCAGGTTTATGACATGTATAACAAACGCCTTTTCCTTCAAAAATTTCTTTGCCTAAATCAATAGGTTTTTGTGTAACAATGGTTTCAGAGGTTGATTTACCAAAACGCTCTTGACTTTCTTTTTACAAGAAAAAATAATTCCGATAAGTGATAATAATAAGAGTTTTTTCATATTCTGTTTAAATGTGTCACCTTGAACGAGCAAAGAATTTTATAGAGTATATAGGAATTTTGACTTAATTGAAAATAATAAGATCGTTATTTATTTAATAAAATAGCAGCTTCTTTGGCAAAATATGTTGAAATTAAAGTAGCACCTGCACGTTTTATACACATTAATTGCTCTATCATGATTTTATCATGATCTAACCAGCCTCTTTCCGAAGCTGCTTTTATCATAGCATATTCTCCTGAAACATGAAATACTGTAACGGGTACATTTACCGCATTTTTTACTTCACGAACAATATCTAAGTAAGCAATTCCTGGTTTTACCATAACCATATCAGCTCCTTCTTTTACATCCCAAAGAGCTTCTTTTACAGCTTCTATACGGTTTGCATAATCCATTTGATAGGTTTTTTTGTCTTTAGGAACTACAATGTCAGCTTCCTTTGGTGCGCTATCTAAGGCATCACGGAAAGGCCCATAAAAAGCGGATGCGTATTTAGCGGAATAACTCATAATACCTACATTATGATAACCAGCTGCATCTAATCCTTGACGTAAACGGAATACACGTCCGTCCATCATATCGCTTGGTGCAACAAAATCAGCACCTGCTTCTGCATGAGAAACAGCCATTTTTACTAGAGCATCATTTGTAATATCATTTGCTACATCTCCTTTTTCTATGATTCCATCATGACCGTAGATTGAATATGGGTCTAATGCTACGTCTGGCATAACGATCATATCTGGGCATTCTTTTTGATGGCACGAATAGCATTTTGCATTAAACCATTAGGATTCCAGGCCTCTTTTCCTGTGTTATCTTTTAAACGATCATTTATTTTTACATAAATATTTACAGCTCTAATGCCTAAGGTGTATAGTTCTTTAACTTCTTTTATTGTTAGATCCAGTGTACGACGGTAGATGCCGGGCATAGAAGGAACTTCTATTGAAGTGTTTTCACCTTCCATTATGAACATAGGGAACATAAAATCAGATGGACTTAAGTTAGTTTCTCTTACGATATTTCGTATCGCTTCGTTTATTCTTAATCTTCTACCTCTGTGTATAGGAAACATATCTTTTATTTTTTTAGATTATATACCGAATTTATTTTCTATTTTTTCAAATACTTTTTTAACACTTTTAACTTCATTAAAGCGATAACCAATAAAAAGTACAGCATTAAATTTTGAGTTCATTATATCAGCAGCTACTTTACTATCATATTGGTAATTTTTGTAATTGACTCTAATTCCTGAGAAGAAATTTTCTTGATTGTAACCTAATGAAAAATTTAAATCTAAATTGTAATTCCATTTGATTTTATTGTCAAAAACAACAGATTCCTTGTTATTTGTATAATAATTTTTAGAATCATGAAATCCAATACCTGGATGCAAACCTCCAGTAGCAAACCATGTTTTGTTAATTACGTAATTATACATGTAACCTAATTGAAGAATGAAATCTACAGATTTTATCCGTTCTAAGTTTTGTTCAAAAGAATTAGGATTATTAGTATATAAATTGTTAATAAAATAGGTGAGTGAAGGCATGAAACTACCGGCACTTTTTATTTGTCTTTCTGTTTGAGATTCGTAAGCTCTATATGAAAAATTCTTATTAGTTATATAAAAAGTTTTGCCTCCAATGGTATTGATTTCTAAATCGTCAAAAACCTCAATTGGGTTTTGATCATCTGGATTTCTTAAAGTAAATCCTTTCACTTTTTTATAAGTAACTTCTTGTCTTAGACGATCAGAGTAAAAAAATTTAAAACTTAAATCTAATGTTTTTGTATTAGCTCTCTGATTATTCAATTCGGGGATGAAATCAGGTGAAAAAGAATAACTAATTCCTAAAAATTTATAATCAAAAGAGAAACGAAGTTTTAATTTTTCATCAGGAGAGAAAATGCTTCTTTTATTATCTGTATAATTTAATTTAGGGATGTAAAAATTATCTACTTCTGAATTAATATCTATTTTAAAGATCATTTTGTCAAAATAATTCAAACGATAATCTAGGTTATATTTATGCGATAAAGCATGCCTAATTTCTCCCTCTCTTTTTCTTGAGCAAGAGAAACGGGATAATATACTAGTATTAAAACTTTTAGCCAATTACGCATATTATTTTAACCACTCTACTGGTTTTGATAAAATTTTTATCAGTTTTTCTTCTTCACTGTTTGTTTCTGGATGATGGTCATATATCCATTGTACATGAGGAGGTAAACTCATTAAAATACTTTCAATTCTACCATTTGTTTTTAATCCAAATAAAGTACCTTTGTCATGAACTAGGTTGAACTCTACATAACGTCCTCTACGGATTTCTTGCCATGTACGGTTAGCGTCTGTGTAAGGTAAATCTTTTCTTTTTGTACTATTGGTAAATACGCATCTAAAAAACTGTTTCCGACTTCTGTAACAAAGTTGTACCAGTTTTCCATAGACATAGTGTCAGTTGTTTTTAAATAATCAAAAAATAAACCACCTATACCACGAGCCTCATTTCTGTGGCTATTCCAAAAGTATTCGTCACATTTCTTTTTATAATTAGGGTAAAATTCTGGATTGTGTTTATCACAAGCAGTTTTACATATTTTATGGAAATGAATAGCATCTTCTTCAAACAAGTAGTAAGGCGTTAAGTCTTGTCCACCACCAAACCATTGATTAATAATAGTTCCGTTATCATCGTACATTTCAAAATAACGCCAATTGGCATGAACTGTTGGAACCATTGGGTTTTTAGGATGGATTACTAAACTTAGTCCACATGCAAAAAAATCAGCTTCTCCAACACCAAACATTTTTGCATGGTATCAGGTAATTTTCCATGGACAGCAGAAATATTAACGCCTCCTTTTTCAAAAACAGTTCCGTTTTCAATTACACGAGTCCGACCACCGCCTCCTTCGGGTCTATCCCATAAGTCTTGACGGAATTTAGCTTTTCCGTCTATATCTTCTAAACCTTTACAAATTTGATCTTGAAGGTTTTGTATATATGTGTAGAATTTATTTTTCATTTATGATTTTAAATATACAATTTTATCTAAGCTAATTCTATTAGGAATACCAGTATCATTATTAGTTTTTACCCAATTTGTAACAAATCATAACGCCTCCTCTATAAGGTAGCCATTCGCCGCTCTTGTTAAAATTATCTGCTGTCTCGTAACGCTCTCCACTTTCTAAATAATAGCCTTTATAATATCCTTGTTGAGAACCACCACCCATAAAAATATCTATTGAAAAAGATTTGTTTACAGGGACTTTAAACCCGACAGTCATTCCGAATAATAAGCTATAGCCTTCTTGATACCTGCCTGAATTGAGGTAATTCCATTTTTGCATTTTATAACTGGAACCGCCAATGTGACCTCCTAAATAAAATCCTTTTTCAAGTGTGTTGAAATGATATCTTACTTCTGGAATTAAGATGGCAAATTTTTGAGGAGCATTATTAACGGACTCCCATAATGAAGCCATTAGATCTGCTTGAAAAGTTAATTTGTTTCCTATTTTTGTTTCTACTCCTATTTGTGGTAATCCTACAATAGTGGTTATATTTCCTTTAATAGAAGTTTGAGAATAAGTATTTATGATAAAAAAGTATATAAAATATTTTATATACTTTTTTAGTTTTTTATCTATTTTATTAGATAGTACGTACATATTTTTTTATTTAGAGATCTTGTGAAATATTTTATAATTAATATTAGAAAAAATATAACGGGTTTGTAAATAGTTTTCAAAAGTAAATTATTAATAAAAATAATAAAGCTAAAATAATTTTTATAATTTAAAATTCAATATTCTTTATGCTTTCTTTTGCATTATAAGTTTATAAAAATATAAAAAATAATGATGTTATATTAGCTTTATTGATATTACTATTTTTGATACTCTTTTACAGCTTCTATAAATGCTTTTGCGTGATCTACAGGAATATTTGGTAAAATACCGTGACCTAAGTTTACGATATATTTATCTTTTCCAAATTCGTCAATCATTTCATGTACCATTTTTTTGATAGTAGGTATTGGTGATAATAGACGAGAAGGGTCAAAGTTTCCTTGTAAAGTAATGTTTCCTCCTGTTAAATAGCGTGCATTTTTAGGGGAACAAGTCCAGTCTACTCCTAAAGCAGATGCTTTTGATTGTGACATTTCATTTAATGCGAACCAACAACCTTTTCCAAAAACAATTACTTCTGTTATGGGAGCTAATGCTTCTACAATTTGATTGATATACTTCCAAGAGAACTCTTGGTAATCAGTTGGTGATAGCATCCCTCCCCAAGAATCAAAAACTTGAATGGCATTACAACCGTTAGCTACTTTTTCTTTTAGATATAAAATAGTGGTGTCGGTAATTTTTTGTAATAATGCGTGTGCTGCTTCGGGTTGTGAAAAACAAAAACCTTTGGCGGTATCATAACTTTTAGAGCCTTTTCCTTCTACTGCGTAACAAAAAATGGTCCAAGGAGATCCTGCAAAACCTATTAATGGTACTTCATTGTTTAACATTTCTTTTGTTAATTTGATAGCATCCATTACATAACCTAAGGACTCTTTGATTTCTGGAATATACACCTGATTGACTTGTTCTATTGAACGAATAGGGTTTGGAATGATGGGACCTATGTTGTCTTTTAGTTCTACGTCAATTCCCATAGCTCTAGGAACCACTAAAATGTCAGAGAATAAAATGGCTGCATCAGGTTTTACAATATGAATAGGTTGTACCGTTATTTCAGCTGCTAATTCGGGTGTTTCGCAACGTGTGAAAAAATCATATTTATCTCGTAAAGCTCGGAATTCTGGTAAATATCTTCCTGCTTGACGCATCATCCATACAGGTGGACGTTCAACTGTTTCTCCTTTTAGTGCTCTTAAGAATAGATCGTTTTTTAACATACTTTTTGTATTTAGACCTGTGAGGTGTTTTTATAATAATTGATACATTTAATAATTACATTTTCAACTGAAGGTTGATCTGCAATTTCGATTTTTTGGGTTATATTTCTCAATGCTTTTGCTGTGGTATTACCAATACAAAAACATATTTCATCTGTTATTTTGTTTTCTTTTAAATAACTTTCAACTCCTGATGGACTGTAAAATAAGATTCCTTCTGATTTTATATTGTTTTTTTGAGGGATTAAAATGGTTTCATATACTTCTATTTCCTTTAAAGTAATACCGAATTCTTTTTAATTTTTTAGGTACAATATCTTGTCTTAAATTACCACTAAAGAAAGTATAGCTTAAATTAGGATAATTTAAAGAAATTGTTTTTGCTAATTCTTCTGCATAGTTTGCATAACTTTCAATAATGAATCCTTTTTTTCTAGTAATGTTTTTGTTTTAATTCCCACACAAAAAATCTTTTTACTTTTTAAAAAATTAATGTCTTTAGAATTTAAAACGGCAAGAACAGCATTTTGACTTGTAAAAATAAGAGCATCTGTTAATTCTTTGATAGAGACGTTTTTTGTTTTAATGTTAATAAAATCAGAATCAATAATTTCTATATTAAGATCTAATACTAATTGTTTTTGTTTAGGTAGTAATTTTTTAGTAGATAATATTCGTGTTTTTTTCATTTCTTCTATAAAAAGATCTCTATAAATTATCAAAAAATCACTGAGTAATACATTTTCATACTATTAATCTTTAATTTTATAAATTATTTTTTGAATCTGTAATTGTTATTTTTTTAGTTGCTTTTTAATGTCAATCATGAGTTCATTTCCTCCATTATTGAGGATTTCTCTAGCACAATTTAAACCTAATTTTTTCCATTCAGAAACATCAAAAGAGCGTTCGATGGTTATTTTTTGTTGACCATTAATTGAAAATAAGGCTCCTTTGAAATCAATTTGATCTGTTTCTTCGTTATAAGTTGCCAAAGCACCAATAGGAGCAGTGCAACCTCCTTCTAAGGTGCGTAAAAATTGACGTTCTATATAGGTGCAAATCTCAGTTTCTATATGGTTTAATTCAGATAAAGCTTCCAGTGCAAGAGTGTCTTCTGCCATAGCTACTACCATCATAGCTCCTTGTGCAGGTGCAGGTATCATCCAGTCTAACGAAAGGGTTGTTTCAGGTTTTAAATTTAAACGTTCTAAACCAGCACAGGCAAAAATAGCTCCACCCCAGTCATTATCTTTTAATTTTTGAAGGCGAGTGTTTACATTTCCTCTTAAATCAACTGTTTTATGTTGTGGATATTTGTGTAACCATTGTGCTTGACGGCGTAAACTTCCTGTGGCAATTATGGAGACGGTATTTAAGAAATCAGTACTTCCTTTATGAACTAAAATGTCTACTGTATTAGCTCTTTCTAAAACAGCGGCTTGTACGATGCCTTGTGGTAAAGTAGTTGGTACATCTTTCATAGAGTGTACGGCAATATCTACTTGACCAGAAATCATAGCAATGTCTAGTGTTTTAGTGAAAATTCCTGTAATTCCTAATTCATATAAAGGTTTATCAAGGATAATATCACCTTGTGATTTAACAGCTATAATTTTGGTCTTATAGCCTAAATCATTTAGTTGTTTTTCAACAGTATGTGCTTGCCAAAGAGCTAATTCACTATCACGAGTTCCAATTCTGATTACCCGGTTATTATCTCCTGGAGAAATAATTTGTTTGTCTTTATTTTTTTTCATTAAGAATTTTAATTTTTAAACCCGAATAAAGATTTAGATAGATTGTAAATCTTCTGTATGAATCGTTTCTGTTTTAGAAAAACTTCCTTTTGGGGTTGGAGCACTTAACTGAAAAACACGTTGTATCCAATCTACACTTTCGTCAACCGAAGTGTTTTCATCTTTTAAGTGATTAGCAAAATGATTGGTTATTTTTTGTATGATTCGATTACTTATAATTTCTGCTTGCTCTTCATCAAAATTAGACATTTTTTTGCGTTGGTATGCCATTTCTAATTCTTTGATAGACTGTAGTTTTGCTTTTAGTGCATGTATAGTTGGAGCATATTTGCGTCCTTTTGTCCAAGTAATAAATTCGTCTTGAATTTCTTCAATTATTTCTTCTGCCTGTGGGATAAATTTCTTTCGATTTTCTAGAGTTTCATCTGTCATTTGTGACAAGTGATCCATGTGAATTAATCTTACTCCTTCTATATCTTGAACGTTTTCATTTACGTTTTTAGGTATTGACAGGTCTAAGATGAGTAAAGGTTTTTTTAAATTTAGGATGGTTTTGTCAACGGTTGGATTTTGTGCTCCTGTAGCAACAACTAAGACATCTGCTTTTTGAATTTCCTCTTGTAAATCAGCATAATCTTTTACAATTAGATCTAATTTTTTAGCTAATTTTTCTGCTTTATCTTTTGTGCGATTAATTAAAGTAATATGATCGTGTTTGCTGTGTTTTACTAAGTTTTCACAGGTATTACGACCAATTTTTCCTGTGCCAAAGAGTAAAATATTTTTATCGGAAATATCAGGAACTGTTTTGAAAATATATTGAACAGAGGCAAAAGAAACCGAAGTCGCACCAGATGATATTTCCGTTTCATTTTTTACACGCTTACTTGCTTGAATAACAGAATTTACTAAACGTTCCAAATAAGCATTAACCATTTCATATTCTTTTGATAAGACAAAAGCGTTTTTAATTTGAGAAATGATTTCAAAATCGCCCAAGATTTGACTGTCTAAGCCAGTTCCTACTCTAAATAGGTGATGGATCGCTTCTTTATTCTTATATACGTAAGCAACTTTTTGAAAGTCTTCAACGGTACCTTGGCTGTTTGCACAAAGTAATTTAATTAACTGAAAAGGGTGCTGTGCAAAACCATATATTTCGGTTCGGTTACAAGTAGAAGTAACGATCAAACTTTCTAAGCCATCTTCTTTGGCTTGTTGGATCAATTGAGTCTTAGCTGGTTCATCTAAACTAAATTTTCCTCGCATTTCAGCATCTGCTTTTAAATAGCTTAAACCAATTGCGTAAAAAGTGGCAGATTTTGAGGGAATATTCTGTGTCATTAAAATCCTAATCAAATTTTCTACAAACAAAAGTATTTAGTTTTGTTTTTCCAAAATAACGCTATAAGTACTTTTTGTATCGCTATAAGTTATTTTGATAGTTGATTTGAGTTTTTAGTCATATTTATGCTATTTTTGTACTGGAATAGGCTGCTCACAAGTTTGTTATGTAGAATAATTCTAAATAACAAATCCTGTTTACTGAAAAAATCTATTTAAAAAAATGTCGCTATGGGTGCTACTGAAGAGATAAAAATGGATGATGAATTTGTTTTATTAAGGTTTCAGAATGATACAGAAGAAGTTGTTAAGTATGAACGTCCAGTAAAGACAGGTTTGATTCAGTTTCATTTTGGTTTAAAAGGAAAAGGAAAGTTTGTTTTTAATAATGGTAGTTATACCATAGGATTAGAAAGCGAAAAATCGCTTTTATTTTACAATCCCGAAAAAGAACTCCCGCTACATTTAAATATAGAACCCAAAACTTGGATTATCTCTATTTTGATATCTATTAAAAAATTTCATGGTTTATTTACTAATGATGCAGACCATATCCCTTTTTTGAGTGAAGAAAATCGGGATAGAAAATATTATGGAGAAGAGAATATAACGCCCTCTATGGCTATTGTACTCAATCAAATGTTTCACTATAATTTAAATCCAACTATTAAAAATTTATATTACAGAGGAAAAGGATACGAACTCCTAAGTTTGTTTTTCAATAAAAGTGAAGATCCTAATATAGAACAATGCCCTTTTTTAATAGATGAAGAAAATGTAAAGAAACTAAAAAAAGCAAAAGAAATTATTATTGCTAATATGTCAGAACCACCAGGGCTAGAAGAACTAGCCGAGCAAGTAGGTTTAAACTTAAAAAAACTAAAAACAGGGTTTAAACAAATTTACGGTGAAACAGTTTATGGATTTTTGTTTGATTATAAAATGCAATATGCTCGAAATTTATTAGATAGCGGATCTTATAATGTAAATGAAGTAGGATTAAGAATTGGCTACAGTACAGCTAGTCATTTTATTGCAGCATTTAAAAAGAAATTTGGTACAACGCCTAAAAAGTATTTATTAGAAAAAGTAAATTAGAATAGATAAAAGAAAGATATAAGATAGGAAGTACAATATCATTTTATTTTAAACTATCTTTAAATTTTGTAAGTCTCAAAAAACATAAAAATGAAAGGAGTATTATTAGTTAATTTAGGTTCGCCCGACAGTACAGAGGTAAAAGATGTAAAAAAATATTTAGACCAATTTTTAATGGATGAACGCGTAATAGATCTTCCTTATTTATTAAGAGCCTTTCTAGTAAAAGGAATCATATTGAATACGCGACCTAAAAAATCAGCAGCAGCTTATAAAAAAATTTGGTGGGAAGAAGGATCTCCTTTAATTGTTTTAACTCAACGATTACAAAAAAAAGTACAAGATTTAGTTGATTTTCCAGTAGAAATTGCAATGCGTTATGGTAATCCTAGTATAGAATTTGGATTACAACAATTGTATGATAAGGGAGTAAAAGAAGTATTGCTTTTGCCTTTGTATCCACAATTTGCTATGGCAACCACAGAAACTATTTTGGTCTTAGCGGAAGAAATTCGGAAAAAGAAATTTCCTTCTATGACTTTTAAAACAATACCTGCTTTTTATAAACGAGAACGTTATATCGCTAATTTAGGAACATCAATAAAGGAAGCTTTGGCTGGCATTGAAGCTAATCATGTGTTGTTTTCCTATCATGGCGTACCAGAACGACATATAAAAAAATCAGATATTACAAAATCACATTGTACAATTGATGGAAAATGTTGTATAACACCCTCTCCCGCACACGAATTTTGTTATCGCCATCAATGTTATGAAACAACCAGACAAGTAGCCGAATTATTACAATTAGAAGAAGGAAGTTACAGCACTTCGTTTCAATCTCGTTTAGGACGTGATCCTTGGTTACAGCCTTATACTGATGCCACAATTGATGGACTCGCTCAAAGAGGAATTAAAAATTTAGCCGTTGTAACACCTGCTTTTGTTTCGGATTGTTTAGAAACTCTGGAAGAAATAGGTATGGAGGCTGCTCATAGTTTTAAAGAAAATGGAGGAGAAAACTTTTTGACAGTAGCTTGTTTAAATGATCGTGATGATTGGGCGCAAACTATAGCAAGTTGGATTAAGAATTGGAATTAATGGAACTTTACAACTACATAAAATCATTGCATCTTATTTTTGTAATCACTTGGTTTTCAGGATTATTTTATATTGTACGTCTTTTTGTATACCACGCTGGAAGCTAAGGAAAAAATAGAGCCAGAACAAAGTATTCTAATTAAACAATACCAATTGATGCAATACCGTTTATGGTACATTATAACTTGGCCAAGTGCTATACTTGCTAGTATTTTTGCTTTTTGGATGTTATTTTTTACTGATATAGGTAGTCTATGGCTTACACAATCATGGATGCATGTTAAGTTAACTTTTGTTTTTCTCTTGTATTTGTATCATTTAAAATGTCATCAGATTTTTAATCAATTGCAAAAAAATGAAGTTAAAAAAAGTTCTACCTTTTTTCGATTATGGAATGAAGGAGCTACCATTATTTTATTTGCAGTCGTTTTTTTAGTAATTTTAAAAAATGCTATCAATTGGATATTTGGCGTAATAGGTATAATTCTTTTTCTATACTTCTAATGCTAGGTTATAAGTTTTATAAAAACATACGAGAAAAAAAATAATGATAAACATCTTTCTTTGGGGTAAAAATCTTTCCTTACGATCAAGAATTTTTCTTGCACTTATATTTATAACATTAATATCCTCAATATTAATAGCATTAGTATCAATACTTCACTTTCAATACGAAAGCCAAGAATATCATAAAGAACGATTATTACGTAAAGAAGAACAAATTAAACAACATATAGAGTATGTATTAGAAACCACTCCGCATCCTCTAATAACAGCTAATTTAGCCTCAATTTTTAAAGAAAAAATATTTGAAATAGCCGATATTCATAATTTAGAAATAGATATTTATGACCTGCAAGGAAGAATGTTAATTAATTCAAGAGCACCTATGATAAAAGGACAAATTACGATTAATATATCGGATAATTTGTTAGGGAAAATTAAATACGCTGATAAAAATAGATTCATAGGTGAGGGGGAAGCAAGAGGAGATGTGTATAATTTCTCTTATAGCTACTTAATGGATCATATAGAAAAGAAACCCATTGGTATTATACGTTTGCCCTACAAACAAGATGATAGTTATTATAAACAAGAAATAGAAAACTTTTTAGCCATATTTGGGAGTGTGTATTTAGGAATGTTCTCATTGGCAGTTTGGTTAGCTTTCTATCTTTCTCGATATATTACCAAATCTCTTGAAACCATTTCTCGTAGACTAACCGAAACCAGTTTGACCGAAAAGAATAAAAAAATAGATTTAGTAACACACAGTTCCGAAATAGATAAACTTATTCAGTCTTATAATAAGATGATTGATGAGTTAGAAGAAAGTGCTAATAAACTAGCACAAGGGGAGCGAGAAGGAGCGTGGAGAGAAATGGCAAAACAGGTAGCTCATGAAATAAAAAATCCCTTAACTCCCATGCGATTAACCGTTCAGAGTTTTGAAATGCGTTTTAATCCTCAAGATCCTAACATTAAGCAAAAAGTAACAGATTTTTCTAAAACACTCATTCAGCAAATAGATACCATGAGTGCTGTTGCCAATGCTTTTTCTAATTTTGCATCTATGCCGGCTCAACAAAACGAAACACTAAATGTGGTAGATGTAGTAAGCATGGCATTAGATATTTTTAATGAAGATTATATTAAGTATTGTCCCTGTACAAATGAAATTATTACCAAAATAGATAGAACTCAACTTATCCGTATTATTACGAATCTAGTAAAAAATGCAATACAGGCTATACCAGAAGAACAAATAGATAAGAAAATTTTAGTATCTGTAAAAAAGAGGAAAATAATACCATAATTAGTGTATGTGATAATGGAAAAGGAATAGCAGCTCAAGATTTTGAACGTATATTTGAACCTAAATTTACCACAAAAACTAGCGGAATGGGACTAGGACTAGCGATTATCAAAAATATAATTGAAAATTATCAAGGAAAGATTACTTTTGAATCTAAATTAACTAAAGGAACTACTTTTAAAGTACTATTACCTATTATAAATAAATAGCAATATGGAATTAAAAAATATTTTAGTCGAGCACGAAAAATTTACAGCTACTATAACAATTAATCGACCAGAAAAATTAAACGCACTAAATTCTGAAACGATAAAAGAATTACATTATTGGTTAAAAGAATTAGAAGCAAATGAAAACATTAGAACTATTGTCCTTACAGGTAGTGGTGAAAAAGCTTTTGTAGCAGGTGCTGACATATCTGAATTTGCTCATTTCTCTGAACAAGAAGGAGCTGAATTAGCTAGAAAAGGACAAGAAATTCTTTTTAATTTTGTAGAAAACATGAAAACCCCTGTAATTGCTGTAGTAAACGGATTTGCATTAGGAGGCGGTTTAGAACTTGCCATGTCTTGTCATTTTCGTATTGCTTCTGAAAATGCAAAAATGGGATTACCTGAAACTTCATTAGGCGTTATTCCAGGTTATGGAGGGACACAACGTTTGGCACAATTAGTCGGTAAAGGACGTGCTATGGAAATGATTATGACAGCTGGTATGATAGATGCTAACACCGCAAAAGAATTTGGATTGGTAAATCATGTAGTACCTCAAACAGAATTGTTTGCTACCTATATGACTATAGTAGATAAAATACAACGTAACTCTCCCATTGCTATAGGTAAAGCAATTGAAGCCGTAAATGCAAATTATAAAGAAGGTGTAAACGGTTTTGAAACAGAAATTAAAAAGTTTGGAGAATGTTTTGCTACCGCTGATTTTAAAGAAGGAACGACCGCATTTTTAGAGAAACGCAAAGCTATTTTTGAAGGAAAATAACAACTGATTAAAAACTTATTCTAAATAACTTTTAGTTCGTAAGAAAAGAATTTAATATTAAAATATTACCCCCTCTTGATCAAAGTTTTCCAAATTTCATTAACTAGGTTTTTAAATGAAAATTCTTTAAAAAAGAGGTTGCTGTTTTTATTAAATTTAGATTATATGTTAGACTTTGTAATGAAAATAAAAACAGTAAATAAGATAAAAATATACGGAATTTTGTTCCATAGTTGTAGTTTTGTAGCCTTGAAACAAAAAACGTATATTTTTATCTATACCAAATCTCTTATGTATAATTCAGATTGAAACTATACTGGTTTTAATTCGACTATATTAATATATTTTTTTAAAAGGTTGATCTGTGTCAACTTTTTTTGTTTTATATGTGTCATACTTTCGCGCAGAAAAAATAGACGAAAATTCCCCTTAAAAAATTATAAATATTTAAAAGTAAATTGAAAATGAAAAAAATTATGATTATGCTCTTCTTTGTTTTTATTCAAGCAAAGGCACAATTTAATGAAGGATTTGAAGATAAAGAAGTTTTTAATAAAGAATGGGACATAGTAAAAACACGAGAAGACGGACCTTATTGGGGAATTTATAAAGATGAATTGTTTCCTAAAGATGGAAGGAGTTGTGCTATGATTGTTGGTAAAGCAACTAATCAAAAAGGAGGGTCTTATTTAATTACACCACAAATAGAGGTAATAGAAAATAATACAGATGGTTTTTCATATTGGGTAGGTAGTTTATTTAATGAAACAACACCAAGAAGATATGTTTTAAAATTATCTGAAAAAGGAAAAGATTTAGACGATTTTGAAGAGATACTATTAACCGAAAGTCTTGATAAAAGAGAATGGAAAAAAATACAATTAATTTAAAAAAATATATAGGAAAAAAAATTTATTTAGCCTTTTATGTTGCTGATCTAGAAATAGGTGCTATAAGAATAGATAATGTTGTGAACGCAGGTTTATCAGATGTTTTAGAGGCTCCTACTTTTAATCACGAGGGATTTGAATTTTACCCTAATCCTACTGCTGATTATCTTCATTTTTCTTACACAAAAGAACTTCAAGCTATTACTATATGTAATTTGCAAGGACAGAAAATGCAAACAAAGGAAATAAATGCACTTAGGGGATCTTTAGCACTTTTAGATTATCCTCAAGGAATATATATAGCCAAATTTACGGATTTAGACGGATTAGAAAAAACAATCAAGTTTGTTAAAAACTAGAAACAATCAGGTTATCAGTGAAATTTTTAAAAGTAGTTTTATAATTAACCTGAGCTTGATTCGTATTGTTTGAGAAGTACGAAATTTTATTAAAAAATTAGTGAGATTTTAGATTTTAAACTTACCTGTTTTTATTAAGGGAATATCAAAAGGATTTATTATTTGATATTCCCTTAATTTTTAAGAAATAAATGTGCCTTCTCAACTAGTTTAAATATTGTTTGTTTGTCTTCATCTTCAAGTTGTTGTATTAATCTTATTTGCTCTAACTCTGTTTTATCTTCTAAAATTAGTGTTGGCTCTCGATGCGCTTCGCACTCGAACGGACGATTATTTCAATTATATACTCAACCATTTGTTCGAGTTGTTTTAAAATAAAAAACATATTGAGAATTTTACTTTTTAATACAGTATACTTTAAGTGGTATAACATCAATAACAAATTTAAGATTCAATATAAACGTTAAAAATGAAAATTTTTGAAATAGAATCTAGTATTTAAAATTTCTTATATTTGAATAAAACTTACAAAATTGAAACCTCAAGATATAAAAATACTACATTTAGACAGCAATCACCCTTTGCTAAGAAATCAATTGGAAACAGCAGGTTTTCTAAATTATGATGATTTTACCTCTTCCAAAGAAGAAATTGAATCCAAAATTTCAGGATATCATGGTATTGTTATACGAAGCCGTTTTAAAATTGACAAAACCTTTTTAGATAAAGCCACTAACTTACAATTCATAGCCCGTGTAGGGGCTGGTTTAGAAAGTATTGATTGTCATTATGCGGCAACCAAAGGCATTCATTTAATTGCTGCGCCAGAAGGCAATCGTAATGCTGTGGGCGAACATGCCTTGGGAATGCTTTTGTCTTTATTTAACAATCTAAACAAAGCCAATAACGAAATTAAATCCGGACAATGGAACCGTGAAGCAAATCGCGGTCATGAATTAGATGGCAAAACTGTAGGCATCATTGGTTATGGTAATATGGGAAAATCCTTTGCCAAAAAACTAAGAGGTTTTGATGTAGACGTTCTTTGTTATGATATTGCTCCTAATGTAGGTGATGCCAATGCACGCCAAGTTACATTGCAAGAATTTCAAGAAAAAGTAGATGTAGTCAGCTTACACACACCTTGGACACCTGAAACAGATAAAATGATTAACGCCTCTTTTATTAACGCATTTGCTAAACCTTTTTGGTTGATTAATACTGCTAGAGGTAAAAGTGTGGTAACTCTGGATTTGGTAGAAGCGTTAAAAGGAAAGAAGATTTTAGGAGCAGGTTTAGATGTGTTAGAATACGAAAAACTTTCTTTTGAAACACTTTTTGAAGAACAAAAGACACCCGCATTTGAATACTTATTAAATGCTTCTAATATTTTGTTAACGCCTCATATTGCAGGTTGGACATTTGAAAGTAAAGAAAAATTAGCACAAATCATCATTGATAAAATAAAAGAACTCTATCTTATTAAGCATTCCCAATAAGATATACTAAATGAAAGATTTTTTGTTTTAAGAGTATCTTAATATTAGGAAATTTCTCTTCATAACATAACCTAAATTTTTGCTTTACTTCTTGTGGTAAAGAGGAATATGATATTGAAGATAAAAAAATAGAGGATTTTTATTAGTAATAATTAATACATAATACAAGTTAAACTCAAATCCCTCTTTTTAGATGTAAAATCTAAAAAAAGAGGGAACTTTTTAGAGTAAATTCTTATAATTGATATTCAAGTACTTTTATATATTTTCTCCCCCATTTCTCTAAATTACCCTAAAGAACAGATATTAGAAACAAACAAATAGTATCGAAAAACAATTCTCATAAAATCTAGAATTTGAGTGTTACACCAGTTAAAAAATTTCTTCCAGCCTGTGGATAGTAGAAATTTTCAGTAGTAACAGGATTATTAGAACCTAAAGGGCGATCATAATAACTATAAGTATAACCATTTGATTCATACAGCTTATTATAAAAATTATTAATTAGTAAATTGAAACTGATTTCGGCAAAACTTTTAGGTTTAAAAATATATTGAATACTTAAATTACCATTGTGATAACTATTTAATTTTTTGTCCTCTGAAGAAGTATTATCTAAATACTGTTTTCCTATATATTTTTGTATATAAGCAACGCTTAAATCCTTAATAGGATAAAAAGTGGCAGTTACACCTCCTGTTACATTAGGTGAAAAAGAAATATCTGTATTTTCATATTTCGTGATTTTTGTTGAATAACTTTTATTACCATTTATATCGTATTCAGTTACAGGGACAGAATAATCAAACGATTTGATTTTATTTATACTTTTTGTGATATTAAAATCTAATTTAAAAAACTTAGTAGGTTGAATACTTGCTTCTAATTCAATACCAATTCGACGGCTTTTTTCTACATTCTCACGAATGGGATCTCCAACTTCATCTAATGCCCCTGTAAGAACTAATTGACTGTTGTAGTGCATATAATACCCATTTAAATTAATATGTGTTATCTTATTTTTAAATCGGTAACCCGCCTCATAGTCCAATAATTGTTCTGCTTGAGGTTCAATAGGATTCTTCGTTAAATCATTGCGATTAGGCTCTTTATTAGCTACAGCAAAGGATCCATAGATACTATGATTCTTATGTATAGCAAAGTTTAAGCCTATTTTAGGATTTAAAAACGGATATGTTTTCTTTACATTTAATAATTTTAAATCACTACTCAATCCGTGTGTTGTATAATCTATACGACGTGCCTGAATATCTAAGAAGAGCTGTAATTTGTAAAAAAACGTATAATCCGCTTTAATATATACTGAGTAATCTTCTTTTTTGCTTAGTGATTTATAATAATTTACATTAGTAACAGGAAGATCTGTATACTGATGTTTGATCAGCTCCCCAAAATGAGTTCCGTCGTATTGATTATATCCACCACCTAGGTTAGCATTAAAGTTTTTAGTATTGTAATTTAAGGTGTAAACAAGACTATAAGCGTCATTATCTAACCATTTTCTACGTACCACATCTGATCTAAAATTACCATTTATGTGGTCAGGAAAATATTTTTTAAGTTTTTGATCTCCCTTAAATTCTTCATAATATCCTTTCCCTTTAGTGTAATTTCCTGATAAGGAAGCTGATAAATGATCTGTGAATTGATGTGTTATATGTAGTTGATAATGAACTTGTTCGTAATTGTCAGTTTGATTATCATAAGTGTAATAATTATACGTTCTTCCTGAATTTAATAAATTTTCAGTTTCTTCTGTGCTGGAATAATTACGATTAATGTAAGCTAGTATGCCAACTCTATCGCCATTAACTACCGCCTCTGGAGTTCCAAACCAAGATTGATAAGTAATTTCTTTACCTCCAAATACTAAGGCTTTTATAGCTGTTTGCTTATGGATAAATCCGGCTTCTGCATAAAAAGATTTTAAATCAGATGAAGCACGATCTATATATCCATCACTTCCTATTTTTGAAAGCCGCCCTTCCGCATAAAAACCATTTTTAATTCCAGAACCAAAAGTAATATTGTGTTTTCGAGTATTAAAAGATCCGATACTGTGTGAAGTGGTAGCATATCCTTCTAAGGAAGGGGTAAGCGTACGTAAGTTAAGGCTAGCCCCAAATGCTCCAGCGCCATTAGTAGAAGTTCCAGCACCTCTTTGTAATTGGATATTTTCTACAGAAGTTGTAAAATCAGGCATATTTACCCAAAAAGTACCTTGACTTTCAGCATCATTATAAGGTATGCCATTAATCGTTACATTTATACGAGTAGCATCACTCCCTCTTACCCTTAATCCAGTATACCCTACACCAGCGCCAGCATCAGAAGTAGTAACGACAGAAGGCATTTGGTCTAACAAAATAGGAAGATCTTGTCCTAAATTATTTCGTTCTAATGCTTCCTTTTTAATATCTGTAAAAGCAAACGGAGATTTTTTGTTTAGACGAGTAGAAGCTACTTTTACTTCTTCTAATGCGTTGATCTTTGTGGAATCATTTATTTTTTTTTCTTGACCAAATACAGTACTAATATTCATCAAAAATAGTGTACTCAGAATAAATTTAAAAAAAAAATGATGTCTTTGATTGTGAATTAAATTTTTCATTCGTTACAAAATGGTTACGAATAAAAGGGGTTATTATTCATTAATAAAAAACGTATATTTTTTTGTAAGTTAGGCTCTTGCCCTTCCCTTGACAGCATTACCTGTCTAGGTTCATTGGGTATAATCTCAGCCTTATTTAACTTTTTAAAAAGAAACAAAGCACCCCTTTTGAGACAATGTAAAGATACTTTAATATTTAAGATCTCCAAGAATATCCAGATGAGATACTGTTGAAATTGATATACAATTTTTGTATGTTTTTATTTGTTAATTATTTATTAAATAATATATTGTAAGTTAATTTAACCTATTTATTTATGAGAAAAATTTTACTTAGTATGGCTTTTTTAGCTATTTTACAATCTTGTAGTTCAGATTCTTTAGCCCCAAGATCTGATGAAAATATAGAAAACATATCTTTAAAAGAAAGGCTCATAGCTAGTGTTTCTAAAGATAATTGGATGTCCTCGATAAAAGCCAGTACCCCATTGTCTAAATTATCTATTCCTGGCACACATGATTCAATGTCTATCAAAAATTGGGCTTTTAGTAGTAATCAATATGGTAGTATAAACGAACAATTAGGTGCTGGAGCAAGAATTTTTGATTTACGTTTTAATTATGAAAACGGTCAATTTATGGGATACCACGGAATTGTAAAACTTAATATAACTTTAGATCAAATAATGTCAACTTTTAAAGAGTTTTTAAAAGTACATCCCAATGAAGCAATTATTGTCATTATGAAAAAAGAGAATGGAGGTGACAAATCTACTTGGGTTAATTATTTTGATGCTAAAATGAATGAGTATGAATCCAAAGGATTGGTGAAGAAAAACTGGAATACAAATAGCCTATTAGGTGATTGTAGAGGAAGAGTTTTGCCTCTATCCAGAGAAACTTATACAAATTCTACCTTTGTACAAGGCTGGTCCGGAAATCCTAATTTTTCAAATGCTACTCTAATAGGAAACGGGAATTACAATTCTTTTAAGATTTCTGATTTTTATACAGTTAATACGATATTACCAAGTTCTATAAATTATAAATATGATCGTATTATTGAAAATATTATTCGTTCAAATACTGATTCAGATGTTATGAGTGCTTATTTAACATATTGTTCAGGAGCTAGTGCTTTTGCTTATCCAGTAGCTGTAGCGGATCGAGTTAATCCCAAAGTAGCAGATTATATCCAAAGTAATAACCTAAAATTAAAATCATGTGGGTGGATCTTGATGGATTTTATTAATTCAGAAAAAGGAAATAGATTGTCCGAAAAGTGTATTGAAATATCAGTTAACAATTTTTCTAATTAATGATGCTAAAACAGGAATACTAAATTACTTTTTAGTTTTCCTGTTTTTTTAACTCAAAATGTGCTCCATCAAAAACACCATAAGTGAAATAGCCAATCCAGTCGCCTAAGTTATAGTATTGGGCATTTTTGTTTAATTGAATTTTCATAGGCAGATGACGGTGACCAAAGACAAAATAATCATAATGTTTGGTTTCTAATTTACGTTTAGCATATTGAATCAGCCATTCGTTATCCTCTCCTAAAAACTTGACATCTTCTGCTCCCGAAATCATTTTGTTTTTTACTGATAGATATTGCGCTAATTTCACGCCCACATCAGGATGCAACCAGCGAAACAACCATTTTGAAAATGGATTGGTAAACACTTTTTTCATTCGCTTATAGCCTTTATCCCCAGGTCCTAAACCATCGCCATGACCGATTAAAAAAAGTTTATTGTTAAATGTAAATTCCTTAGTCGTGTGATACACGGGAATATTTAATTCCTTTTCAAAATAATCATTCATCCAAAGGTCGTGATTACCCACAAAAAAGTAAATTGGAATCCCACTATCTCGAATCTCGGCTAGTTTGCCTAACACCCGCACAAAACCTTTAGGAACCACTGTTTTATATTCAAACCAAAAATCAAATAAATCGCCTAATAAAAAAATAGCTTCCGCATCTTGTTTGATTTTATCTAGCCATTGTACAAACTTTTGCTCCCGAGGGAAACTTATTTCAGGAGTGGGTGCGCCAAGATGTTGATCACTAGCGAAATATATTTTTTATGTGAAGTAGAATTCATGTAGTAGGATTTCGAGCAAAGATATTATTTTGCTAGTACTTAAAAAACTATTGAATTTAAAATAGTTTCATTAATGATGCTTCTTCAAAGAAACATAAGCCATCAGTGTACTTAACAACATTCCAAGGCCTCCCAAAATAAAAGGAGCACCTGCAAAAGGATGCGCACTACTTTCCTGAGTAAAATAATAAAACACATTCGACATAATGGGCGGCCCTATAATAGCTGGAAGCACTAATCAAACTCGTCAACGTACCTTGTATTTCTCCTTGTTCGTTTGCGGGCACTTGCCCTGCTATTACCGCTTGTAATGCTGGTCCTGCTATGCCACCGAGACAATACGGAATCAGGAAGGCAAACATCATCCAGCTTTGGCTGGCAAAACCAAAAAGAAACATGCCTATCGTATACAAAGCCATGCCTACATAGATACTTTTTACATTCCCTAGCTTTGGATTTATCCATCGAATCAAACCACCTTGTACTAGCGCGACTAATAAACCTATTACGCCTAAGGATAACCCTATCATGGTTTCATCCCAATGAAATTGATACATGGTAAAATAACTCCAATTACTTTGCACTGCATGAGAAGCCGTATGCAGCAAGAACACGGCAAGGGTTAATCCAATCAGTTTTGGATATTTTTTTAAACTAATAAAAGCACCTATCGGATTAGCTCTGGTCCAATCGAAGGCTCTACGGTGTTTTTTGGATAAAGATTCTGGAAGTATGAAATAACCATATAAAAAGTTGAGTAAACATAAAACCGCGGCGGCATAGAAAGGAATACGTGCCCCGTATTGCCCTAACAAGCCTCCAATAACGGGACCAATAATAAATCCTAAACCAAAAGCGGCTCCAATCATTCCGAAATTCTTGGCGCGATTTTCATCGTTGCTAATGTCTGCGATATATGCAGAAGCGGTCGTGATACTAGCCCCTGTAATACCCGCCAATATGCGTCCGATGAATAACCAACTGATGGTGGGTGCAAAAGCCAATAACAGATAATCCAAACTGAATCCAAAAAGTGAAAGCAATAATACAGGACGGCGACCGTATTTATCACTCAAATTTCCTACCAAGGGCGAAAACAAAAACTGGGTAAAAGCATACGCAAAAGTAAGCCAACCTCCGTATTGTGCAGCATCGCTTACATTACCGTGTATGAGTTCTTGAATTAACTTTGGGGTTACTGGAATAATGATTCCTAAACCTATCACATCTATTAAAAGCGTGATAAAAATAAAACCTATAGCCGCTTGTTTTTGACTTTTCTTCATAGAACAAATAAACAAAAAAATCCCAAACTCTTTTGAAGTTTGGGATTTGATTTTTTTATAGGTGTTTTTTTAAAACCGCTTCTTTTTGTTTTGGAATTTCAGCAATCTCAGTTTCTAAAACTTTTATTTTTGCTTCAATTTTTTCAATTTCTGAAACTATTTTTTGTTGTTCGGAAATTGTTGGAAGTGGGATTTTTATATTATTTAAATTTTGCTGATTCAATTTAGGTTGAGCTTGACCCGTAATATATTCGGAAATATCTGTTTTATTTAAATAAATTTCAACTATTTTATGAGTTGCTTTTTCCTTAAATTTAAGAATATGTGCATGGTTATTTACCCAAATTTTTCCACTTGCAGTAAATGCAATAGGAGAAGTTCTGGCTTTTAAATTTGCTCCATCTTCTGAAATTAGTAAAACATAATCATCAAGAATATAATCTGAAACATAATCAACTATCCCAGAAGCTCCATAATAAGGAATTTGACCTTTTTTTCTAAATCCTTTAGTAACAGGTTTTCTTACTGAATCTAAATTTTCAGATATATCTTCCAATAAAAATTTAGTTGATGAATTTATGGTTTCAAAAATTTCATCAGATTGTAACTTCAATTTTTCAACTTCATCTTTCGCCTTCTTCTCTTTTACTTCTAAAACTTCAATTTCTGAAACAATTTTTTGTTGAATGTCTAAAGGAGGAAGTGGGATTTGAAATTCTTTTATTTTTTCAGCATTCAAATTAGGTTGTGTAACTGCCACACTATTTATTTCAACTTGACTCCAATACATTTGAGTTTTAGTAAAATTGAAAAGATAATCAGATAGTATTCTGTTTTTATTTGCTTTTAATCTTATTAAATACGACGCAAAAATCATCTCATCGTATTTATCAGATTTATAGATTGCGGATTTACCAACACTTCCGCTCCTTGCAATTACAATATCATTATTTTCTAAAAGAAATTGCTTTTTAGTTTCATCATTTGGATTTATAAATTTAGCTTCATTATTTAAATTAATACTGCCATCATCATTTAAATCGGTAATTCTTAAATAACGTACTTCTCCCTTATCTGTTGCTTTATCTGTAAAACCATATTGAGTACTTGCTATTTGACCTATTTTGATTAAGTCAAACTTACTCTCAATCTTTACTTTTTTTTTTAACCGAAAGGGAAATGTTTTTTTCAAATTCCACTCGGTCAAAAGTCATCATGTCCACTAAGTTGTGGCGAGAAACATTGTTTTGCATGGCTTCGTCAATTTCAAAATCGAAATCTCCCGCAAATGCTTTATAGATGTAAGTGCTTGCTTTTTCTGGATTATCAAAAATTTCAGCATCAAAAAGCTGTGTGCAATCTTCTATATGTTTACCTCTTTGTATGGGGTGAATGCCTTCACTTCCTCTACGGTTGCTAAATTCATAACCTAAGAAACGTTTTTCTGCATCTTTTTCACCACTTTTTACTAAAACTACTTTTTGTGGATAAGCTATTATAAAATAATATAATTTATCAGTTTCTTTATCTAACAATAAATTCCAAATTCTTTGTCGTTTTTGGCTTTTAGTTTCTTTTGGTATTCCTTGTAAATTTCGTGTTCGGTAATGGTTTTGTTTGGTTCTTTTTTCAATAGAGAAATATAATCCTCAAATGAAATATTTTCCCAAACATGGTTTATATATTTGTTGACTGGTTTTTCAATTCCGTTTAAAGTTACATCTTGAAAATCGGTAAAGAATTTATTTACAGCTATTTTTAAGTTTTTACTTTCGTAGTTATTTCTTCGTCTTAAAAATAAAGTAACCGTATTGGTTCCTGTAGCCATAAAAGTATTAGAGCCCAATTCGGTAATCCCAACAATATCAAAATATTGCAATATAATTTCACGTGATTTTGAGTAAATTCCCGTGTTGCTTAATATAGAACTTGGTAATATAATTCCAGCAACTCCACCATCTTTCAACAATTGTTTGGTGCGCTCTATAAATAAACATTCGATTTCTGAACTGTTATCGGTGAGTTTGTCGTAGAGTTCAAAATCACCCTCCTTATAAAATCGTCTTGCTGCATTTTTAAAAGCCGCTACAGAATAAGGTGGATTTGAAACAATGATATCAAATTGTTTGTTTTCTTGTTCAAAATTCTTGTCTATTAACTCTAGTTTTCCTTTATAATCTTTATGTTTAAAATTAGCTAAACCATCTGAGTGAATTACATTTGCTAATCCATCTCCATGAAGATAACAACCTACTTTGCCCACTTTTACCAAGCGGTAATCTTTTTCAATTCCATAAACATAATCAAAAGCCCAATCAAAATGAAATTCTTTAGCTTGCTTGATAAAACGTTTTACTTCTGCTTTTACCTCTGGAAACTCATTGTTATCAATAATCCTTTGCACTTCGTGCATAGTTTCTGTTAAAAAGTGTCCACTTCCAGCAGCATAATCAATAATGTATGGTAAGTATTCCCCTTTTTCGCCATTTTGTAATTTTTGTTTAATTATGTTGTCAATAGGTAAACTTTTAATAACAAATTGTGCTACCGGAACTGGCGTAAAAAACTGCCCCGATTCTTGTTTTAATCCTGTTGTTAGGAGTAACTCGAAAAAATCAGATAGATATTGTTGCTTTTTTGTATATCTTAATTTATAACCTTGTAATAGCTCCACAATTTCTTTAACAACTACTGCATTGTCATAAAAGGATTGTTCATCATAAACATCTTTAATAGCAAACTCATTGTTTTTTTCTAAACGGACTTTTCTAAACTCCTGCAAGATAGGACTTCTTTGTTCTTCTGTAAGAAAAGAATATTTGTTATTAAATTCGGATTCTGAAAAATCAGTAACATTTTTCTCCAAAAAGGCTTTCATACCCTTTTTATACAAATCCGTTAAACGAATTTGAAAAGTTACATGTGTATCTTTTTCGTAATGAACGCCTTCATAAGTAAAAGGAGATTCAAACCATTGAAATTCTAGTTCTTTATGAGTATCTTCTTTATCTTTTTCATCATAGATTTTACATAGAAATAATGTGAAAATTCTATTAAAAGCATTTCCTTTATCAGAAACTACATTATGACGCAAAATTTCAAGAAAACGATTGAAAATAAAACTACTGTCTTCTTGTTTTATTTCTTCTAAATCAGATATTGTTAAAGCTTTGCTTTCAAAATTGTACGGATTAACCCATTTATCAAAAACACCATTGTCTTTAGTTAATTTGCTCCATTTTTCGTAAAAATCTTTTACATCACCACTTCTGTAATCCTCTTCAATTTTTACAATTTCATTACGGTAAACAATTTCTTTTCCTTTCAACTCAGATGAATAAAGCATTATAACATCCGCTTTATTACTAAATTTGAAATAGGTAAATAGTTGTCCGCCATCTTTTTTCATTCGAGTAAATTCTTTCTCGAATTCTTTTCCGTGGGTCTTACATTCAATTAAAAGATATTCTGAACCATCTTCACGAGCAACACAAATATCTAATCTACCACTAGTTCCATGACCTGCAGCCCAAGTTTTTTCTAAAGTAATATTTTCAGGTTTATATCCTTTTTCAAGAAGTCTGTTTACACATTCAAGAACTACAAAGTTTTCAGCTTGTGAAAAGTTTTGCGAGGTTTTACTTTCACATTTTATACTATCGCCGTAGTTAATTAATCTATTTTCAAAATCAATTTCTATAATATAACCATTCTGATATTTTTTAATAAAAACATCTTTTGCGTTTTCTTTTGGCTGAAAACCAATTACTTGCGCTAATTTTTTCATGATTATTATTAAATTACAAGTTACAATTTGTAAAAGTAATTTAAAAAAATTATTCTGATAGGTTTTTGAGTAAAAAAAATCCCAAACTCTTTTGGAATTTGGGATTTGAATTTTAGTATTATAAAATTGTAGAATTACAATTCTAAAGCTTTTCTTGGATTACCACCCATTAAGATTTCTGCTGGATTTTCTAAAGCTTCTTTCACAGCACATAAAAAACCTACCGACTCACGTCCGTCGATGATACGGTGGTCGTAAGACAATGCTACAAACATAACTGGAGCAATCACGATTTGACCGTTTTTCACTATAGCTCTGTCTACTACATTGTGCATCCCTAAGATTCCTGATTGCGGTGGATTGATGATAGGGGTAGATAACATAGAACCAAAAACCCCACCATTAGAGATAGTGAATGTTCCACCTGTCATTTCATCAACTGTGATTTGACCATCACGTGCACGAATGGCTAAACGCTTGATTTCAGCTTCAACACCACGGAACGTTAAGTTTTCTGCATTACGTACCACAGGCACCATTAAGCCTTTAGGTCCTGAAACCGCAACAGAAATATCACAAAAATCGAAAGACACTTTTTCTTGTCCATCAATCATTGAGTTTACATCTGGGAATAATTGTAAAGCACGGGTTACTGCTTTTGTAAAGAATGACATAAAGCCTAATCCCATTTGGTGTTTTGCTTTAAATTCTTCTTTGTATTCGTCACGTAACGCATAGATAGCACTCATGTCAACTTCGTTGAAAGTAGTTAACATAGCCGTTTCGTTTTTAGCAGATACTAAACGCTCTGCTACTTTACGACGTAACATTGATAATTTTGTTCTTTGAGAACCACGAGAACCTCCTGTAGGAGTACCCATAGAAGCTTTTGCATTTAATGCATCCTCGGTAGTAATACGACCTGCTTTACCAGTACCTGTAACTGTTGCTGGGTCAATTTCTTTTTCTGCTAATATTTTTTTAGCTGCTGGCGAAGCTGAACCTGTTGCATACGTAGTTGCTTGAACCGGTGCTGCTTTAGGAGCCTCCGCTTTTGGAGCTTCTTCTTTTTTCTCTGCTACAGGAGCTGCACCACCTTCTGGTTTTGCTGCACTTGTATCAATTAAACAAACTACTGCACCTACAGCTACTGTGTCCCCTTCTTCAGCTTTAAGCGTGATGATTCCGCTCATTTCAGCCGGTAATTCTAATGTTGCCTTATCTGAATCAACCTCAGCAATCGCCTGGTCTTTTTCTACATAATCTCCGTCTTGTACTAACCAAGTAGCAATTTCCACTTCCTTGATTGATTCCCCTGGCGAAGGGACTTTCATTTCTAAAATCATCTTTTATAATTTTATAAAGTGTTGTTATCTATTTATCAAAAATACAATTTTTTATTAAACTAAAGTTTTATCAAAAACCATAGCAATCGCATCCGCATGACGTTTCTTAGAACGTGTATAACTTCCTGATGCTGGCGCACTGTACGCTTTAGGTGATGCTACACGGAATTTAACCTCGTTGAAATTCATCAACATAAATCCGTAAGCTCCCATATTTCTTGGCTCTTCTTGTGCCCAAACATAATCCGTTGCGTTTGGATACGAAGCAATAATCGCTTTTAATTGGTCTACTGGTAATGGGAACAATTGCTCGATTCTTACTAATGCCACATCGTTTCTTCCTTGTGCTTCTCTTTCTGCTTTTAAGTCGTAATAGAATTTACCGGTACAGAAAACCAATGTTTTAACATCCGCTGGATTTACGTGTGTATCATTGATAACTTCTTGGAACGAACCTGTAGCAAATTCTTCAATGGAAGAAACCGCTTCTGGATGACGCAATAAACTCTTAGGGGTAAAAACCATCAAAGGTTTACGGAAATCTGTCAACATTTGTCTTCTTAACAAGTGGAAGAAGTTTGCAGGTGTTGTACAGTCAGCCACATACATATTTTGTTCTGAACAAAGTTGTAAGTAACGTTCCATACGTGCCGATGAGTGTTCTGCACCTTGGTTTTCATAGCCGTGAGGCATTAAAATAACCAAACCATTTTGATTGTTCCATTTGTCTTCCGCTGCCGAAATGTATTGGTCAATCATGATTTGAGCTCCATTAGAGAAATCTCCAAATTGAGCTTCCCAAATGGTTAATGTTTTAGGCGATGCCATAGCATAACCATAATCAAAACCAACTACACCGTACTCCGATAACAATGAGTTGTAAGCATTGAAGTAGCCTTTCTTGTTAGGTACGTCGTTCAATAAGATTACTTCTTCTTCTGTATCCTCCGTTTTTACTACGGCATGACGGTGTGAGAATGTACCACGTTCTACATCTTGTCCAGAAATACGAACGTTGTAACCTTCCGTCAATAACGAACCATAGGCTAACATTTCACCCATAGCCCAGTCTAACTGGTTTTTCTCAAAATACATCGCTTTTCTATCGTTGATAAGCTTTTGTATTTTGCTGATATATTTTTTCCCTTCTGGTAATTCTGTTACTACTTTAGCGATACCGTCCAAGGTGTCTTTTGCTACTGCGGTATCAATTTTTTCTAACATTTTAGCTTGGTTAGCTTTAGAAAAACCAACCCACTCGTCTTGCATAAACGGCTCGATAACTGTTAAAGTTTCTTCGCGCGATGCTGTTAAATTTTCATCCAATTTAGCTTTGTAAGCCTCTTCGATTTCTTTAACATACGAAGTTGAAATCACTCCTTGTTCTACTAATTTAGCACCATATAAATCTCTTACATTTTTATGTCTTGAAAGCGATTTGTATAAAACGGGTTGCGTAAAACGAGGTTCATCCCCTTCGTTATGACCATATTTTCTATAACCTAATACATCAATATATACGTCTGAACCGAACTCCATACGATATTCTAATGCAAAAAGCATAGCTTTTACCACTGCTTCCGCATCATCGGCATTTACATGGATAACAGGTGCTGAAGTTAATTTAGCAATATCAGTACAGTAAGTTGCTGAACGAGAATCGGTATAATTTGTTGTAAAGCCAACTTGGTTGTTGATGACTACGTGAATGGTTCCTTGTGTTTTGTAACCGTCTAAGTGTACCATTTGTGCAATTTCATACACAATTCCTTGACCAGATACAGCCGCATCTCCGTGCACGATAACTGGTAATACTTTATTTGGTTGCGCTGGGAAGAAACGGTCTTGTTTAGAACGTGTGATTCCTTCCACCACAGCGGCTACAGTTTCTAAGTGTGAAGGGTTAGGTACTAAATTGATGTTAATTCCTTTTCCTTTACGAGTTGTTTTAGGAGTTGTAATCCCCAAGTGGTATTTCACATCCCCATCGAAATGGTCTTCATCTGCATAGTCTTTACCATCAAACTCACTAAAAATCTTTTTAGGTTCTTTGTCAAAAACATTTGCTAAAATATTCAAACGACCACGGTGTGCCATTCCTAATACTAATTGTTCCACTCCTAATTCGGCAGCTTCCTCAATTAGAATATCAAAAGCAGGAACAACGGCTTCGTTTCCTTCTAGAGAGAAACGCTTTTGTCCTACGTATTTTGTATGTAAGAAATTTTCGAATGAAACAGCTTCATTCAATTTTTCAATGATAATCTTTTTCTTATCGGCAGTTACCTCATTTGCCATGGCATTGATTTTTTGTTCAATCCATGCTTGTGTTTTAGTATCGCGAATGTATTTGTATTCAAAGGCGATTGATTGGCAATATAATTTCTTTAATAAAGCAATTAAATCAGCCAAAGTAGTTGGATTACCTGCCACTAAACTAGCGGTTTGAAAAACCGTTTGTAAGTCAGAACTTGCTAAGCCATAGTTTTCAATTTCTAAACTAGGCGTGTGGGTTCTTCTATCTCTTACAGGATTTGTATCGGCAAATAAGTGCCCGTTTGTGCGGTAAGCTTCAATTAATTGAAGTACTCTAATTTCTTTTTGAATTTTATCCGTTAATTGAGCGTTGTTTATAGCTCCTTCCGAAGAAGTTTCTTCACCTGAAAATCCATTTGGGAATTCATTAGCAAAGTCAAATCCTTGAAAAAAAGCCCTCCAAGAAGGTTCAATACTATCAGGATTTACTAAATATTGATCGTATAAATCGGCAAAAAAAGCCGTATGTGCTGCGTTTAAAAAGGAAAACCTATCCATAATGCTGTCTAATGACAATTTTTGGTTAAAAATTATTGCAAAAGTAAAAACTTTTAGACTAATATAGCCAATAAAACAGTATATTTATATGATTAATTTTTAATTCTTTAAAATCTATATCTAAAATGAGAGTCTAATGATAAAAAATGTATTTTTTTTTAGTTTTTTTTATTTTCATCTATTAATCAAGCTCAAAATTTAGAGGCAGATCCGCCTGTAAATAATTTTTGGGATCATGTTCGTTTTGGGGGAGGTCTAGGGCTTAGTATAGGGAATAATTTTACTAATATTTCAGTTTCTCCAACTATGTATTATAATTTTGATGATAAAACGAGTGTAGGATTGGGACTTAATAGTAGTTATGTTAAAAACTCTGGCAATTTTACTTCTTTTGTTTATGGTGTGAGCGGTAGTTTGTTGTATAGCCCGGTTGAGTATTTGCAATTATCAACGGATATAGAACAGTTACGAGTAAATTTGGATTATAATACGATTTCGGGTCGTCGTTTTGATGATTTTTGGAATACGGCTTTGTTTTTAGGGGGTGGCTATAGAATGAATAATGTTACGGCTGGTTTGCGTTATAATCTTCTTTTTAAAAATACTAATAATTTATATACATCAGCATGGATGCCTTTTGTTAGGATCGTATTCTAGAATGATTTATTAAGAAAGGCTGTCCCAAAAAATGCTATTATGACTTTTGGGACAGTTTTTTTGTTCTGTTAATAAAAGAAATGGGCGAAAGAATTAATTAATTAATTAATTTGGAAGCTATTACTCAAGATGAGCTTAGCTGCATCATAAACTTTTAGTTGATATAGTCCAGGTATTGGATCTTTTATAGGAATTGCTTTTTCAATTTTCATGGCTTTATTTTGGTAATGAATAAATGAAACGGCTGTGTAATCTTCTATTTTTTCTCCTGTTGTGGTGGTTTCATTATGTGTTACTAGCTCATTATTGGGATCAAATAATTGGAAATAAAAAGTTTTGTTTTGAGGTGTTACCAATTCATTTTCGCTAATTAAAAAATTAATTTTTATTAAATTGGTTTTACTTGCTTTATTTGTTTGAACAATTTCGCCTGATGATTTTAATTTAAAAGAATTTACTTCTAGATTAGAGAAGCTTAATCTAGATGCTTTACTTAATTTTTCATCAGCAATTTGTAGTTTTTTGTTTAGATCTACGTTGTTTGTGTTTAGGTCTTCATTTGTTTTTTTTATGTTTTTTAATTCTGTATTGGATGCAATGAGCTCGTTTTCGGTACTGTCTATTCTTTTTTGTACCGTTCTATTTCATTCATTAGGTATCCTATTCTTAATTCTAAATTTTTTGATTCAATTTGATATTTAGAAATTTCAGATGGATCATAGTTTTCATTTTTTATTTTTGCTAGGAGGGTGTTTACTTTTTTTCTTTCTTCTAATAATTCTTTGCTTAAATGACCTTCTTTAGAAAGAGTGTTTTCTAGTGCTAGTTTTACTTTTTCTAGATCATTAGTCAGTTCTGCTTTTTCGCTTCTTAATGATATTATAATGCCTTTAGAATGGGCAGACATTCTATAGATATAGATTAAACTGCTCAGTAGTAATAAGGATAATAATGTGATTATGATTTTAAAGCTTTTATTGTTTATAGTAGAGTTTGTCATGATATTATGGTTTGATTAATGGGTGGGATTTGGTTTAGATTTTTGTCTAGTCTAAAATAAATGTAAATTCCTAAGACACCAATGAGAGCCATTAAAATCCAATTAGTATTAAAGCTGTAGTTTTCGATGATGCTAAAACTAAGTTTAGAACTTAATATTTGAGCAAAGCTAAAACTCATAGAGTAGAGAGCCATATATCTTCCTTCTTGACCTGGTGTTGCTTTGTTAAAAGCAAAAGTATTGGCAAAAGAAAATATTAGAATTTGTCCTAATGTGATTAATAAAATGCTTATCATTAGTAAAAAAATCCAATTGGCAAAGATTAAAAATAAAAATCCCAAAGTCATAAAAAGGCTTCCTATTTGGAAAATTTTAGTGTTTTTTATTTTGGTTTTTTCTAGGTATCCTATAATGGGCATTTCGAAGAGGAATATTAGTAATCCATTTAATGATAGTAATAATCCTATTTGCATTTCACTAAAGTTAAATTTTGAAGAGTTGTATACGGGAAGTGTAGTGAAAAGTTGAAAAAATAATAATGCGGTAATGAAAGAACCTAATAAGAAAATTACAAAATTAGAATCTCTAAATATGGAGTTTTTTGTATTTGTAGTTTCTTTTAATTGTTCTACTCTTTTAGCGTAAATATCAATTTTTGTTTCATCTATTAAAAATAGAAATAAAATTACAGCTGTTACGCAGCTTATACCGTCTATCCAGAATAAAGGATCATAATTGTTATTAGCAATCAAAACACCTCCAATGATAGGACCTGTAAACATACCTAAGTTAGTTGCTAGTCTTATAAGGGTGAGTGAGCGAGTTCTATTAGAAAAGTTGCTAAAACACCCAATGGCTACATAAACGGCGGGTTTGTACATATCAGCTATAGCCGTTAAAACAAATAATCCAATACTGATTTCTATAAAATCATATAAAAACATTAATGAAATAAAGCCAAAGCCTACTAATAGGAGGCTTGAAAGAATAACCGTATAAAAGCCTATTTTATCGGTTAATTTACCGCCTATCCAATTTCCTAAGAAAGAGCCAATGCCTATAGAGCTCATAAGCCAACCTACTTCTTGAAGGGTAAACGAAAAGCCTTTGTGTAGGTAGTTACTTAGAAACGGCATGACCATAGCTCCTGCTCTATTAATATAAGTAATGAGCGTGAGAATCCAAATTTCTTTGGTAAAACCTCTGAAATTATCTAAATAAGTAATTTTTTTTTTCATACGTGTAGATTTAGGGGAAATCTTGGGCTAAGTTAGTTTAAAGCTGTTTTTATTGTGTTTTTTTTTTTTTGTTTTAACAAAATATACGGTAAAACCGTAATGGTTTAATTCGTTTTTCTGTAGTCAAAGATTATTTATTATTTTTGTAGTAAACAATCTTCAATAGGCTGCTTTCTTTGTAATATATGTTTTTATAAAAATTTATAATAATTATAAAGGCAGAGCCTTGATAAAATCTATTTTAAATGAAAAAAATTATTTCTTTTTTCTTTTTGCTTCAAGCTTTTTCGTTGTTTGCTCAAAAAGAATTGCTACAGTCAGGTCCTATGGTAGGGTATTGTGAAATGACAGAAGCTGTAATTTGGTTACAAACAACTACTAGTGCTAGTGTAAAGTTAGAGTATTATGATTTGTTAAATCCATCAAAAAAGATGTTTTCGGATGTTTATAATACAAAGAAAGAGTCGGGATATACTTGTCACGTAGTTCTAGATAGGTTAGAACAAGGAAAAAAATATGCGTATCAAGTATATCTTGATAATAAGTTAATAAAGTTACCTTATCCAACTACTTTTGAGTCCAAAAAGTTATGGCAATGGCGTGAAAAAGCACCTGATTTTACAGTAGCTTTTGGTAGTTGTGTTTACATTAATCAACCTGAGGTTGATAGACCAGGAAAGCCTTATGGAAGTAATTATGGTGTTTTTACAAGTATAGCTGCTAAAAAACCAGATATTATGTTATGGGGAGGGGATAATATTTATTTGAGAGAAGTAGATGAAAGTTTATCAGGTCTTTACCTTCGTTATACCCATTCTCGAAGTGTTAAAGAAATTCAACCATTATTAGCGAGTACTCAAAATTTTGCTATTTGGGATGATCATGATTTTGGACCTAATGATGGTGATAGAAGTTTTAATTATAAAATACATACTCAAAAAGCATTTAAGGATTTTTGGGCTAATAAGTCTTATGGTTTAGATGTGTCTCAAACACAAGGAACTTATTCTACTTTTAATTGGGGTGATGCACAGTTTTTCTTATTAGATAATCGCTTTTTTAAGTCGCCTAATGATCGTAAAACAGGAGAAAAAACGTTGTTAGGTAAAGAACAATTAGAATGGTTAATTGATGCTTTGTCTTCTTCTAAAGCTACTTTTAAGATTATAGTTGTTGGAGGTCAAGTACTAAATTCAGCTTCAAAGTTTGAAAATTATGCAACTTATCCTCAGGAACGAGAATATTTGCTTAATGAAATTGCAAAAAACGAAATTAAAGGAGTGCTATTCTTGACAGGAGATCGCCATTTTGCAGAATTGTCCATGTTGAAAAGAGGTAATAATTATTCTTTATATGATTGGACCGTTTCTCCATTGACTTCTAATCCTTCTAATTCAGGATTGAAAGAAGAAAACAAGAATCGTGTAGAAGGAAGTATGTTTGTACAACATAACTTTGGATTACTGTCTTTTACAGGCGATAAGGATGATAGACAAGTTAAATTGTCTTTATTTGATCATGAAGGAAAAGAGTTATGGAATAAAGTTATTACAAAAAAGAATTAGGGTATTAGTATAGGTTTTTATACCACACTTTTTGCCACTCTCTTTTTAGAATGAGATAACTTACTTGCTCGGCGAGTTCAACTAGGTTGAAACCGTCGAGTTTTTTTATATCATCTTCGTTTACATCAATAATATATAGTAGGTTTAAGTATTCATTAAATTTATTTTGAATAAGTTGGTGTACTTTTTTATGTACTTGAATTTTTAATTCAACAGGGGAAATAGGATGTAGTATATTTAAATCTTCATTAGCTAATAAAAAGTCTTTGGAAACTTGTTCAATGAGCTTGTAATATAGCTCTTTTTTTTGAGCTTCTGAAAGTATTAAATCAGTGTTTTGAGGAGCGATGAACTTTTTCAATTTCAATCATGATTATTTAGATGAAAATGAGTTTGATATAATAAAGAAAATTCTATATCAAACTCATTTTGTGTTAATGTGTTATTTTTTTATTTGAAATGATTTTGCAAGTGTTAAACATTTCTATTCATTAAGTTTTCTCCAAATGTTTTTAGAATAACCTTTTTATCTTCACTAATATTAATTTTTGTTAGTGTAGTAAAAGCTTTGAGAGTGTATTGTTTGATTGCTTCTTGTGTAGCTGCACTAGCTCCACTTGAGTTAAAAATGTTTTTTACTGTTTCAATTTTATTGCTATTATCCTTAGAATGGGTAGAGTATAATTGTTCTAATTGAGTTCTTTCTGTTTCAGAAGAAAACTCTAATGCTTTTATATAGAGATATGTTTTTTTATTTTCTATAATATCACCTCCTATTTGTTTTCCAAAGGTTAAAGGGTTTCCAAAAGCGTCTAAATAATCATCTTGAAGTTGAAAAGCAATTCCTAAATTTAAACCAAATTCATAAATTAAGTTTGCATTTTCAGCGGATGTTTCTGCAATTATAGCTCCCATTTTTAATGCAGCTCCTACCAGTACGGCGGTTTTGTATTCAATCATTTTAAGATATTCAGCAACGTTTACATATTTTCTGGTTTCAAAATCTACATCATATTGTTGTCCTTCACATACCTCAAGTGCGGTTTTACTGAATAATTGTGCTAACTCTTTAAAAATAACGGGTTCATAATTTTCAAAATATTGATAGGCTAAAATAAGCATAGCATCACCAGAAAGAATACCTGTATTAATATTCCATCTTTCATGAACAGTTTCGTTGCCTCTTCTTAAAGGAGCATTATCCATAATATCATCATGTACTAAGGAAAAGTTATGAAAAACTTCTATTGCTGTAGCCGCTGAAAGAGCTTTTTCATAAGAAGTATCAAAAATTTCAGCAGCCATTAATGTTAGCACCGGACGTATTCTTTTTCCTCCTAAAGATAAAATGTATTGTATAGGGTTGTATAAATTGAGGGGTTCTTTTTGTATTGATAAATTTTCAAAATGTTTTGTAATAATATCTTGATAGGTACTAATTGCCTGCATTGTATTTTTTTTGCTAAAATAATTTAAAAGTTGGGAACACCTAGTTTTATTAAATGTTAAAAAAAACAAAAAAAATGGAAACTTTTTAAGTTTTTAAAGTTTCCTCTATATATTTGCTTAACTTTTAAAAACACATTTTAATACTAATGTATAATGGTGGTTTTTAGTTTATTTGAAAATAAATGTAGATGAAAAAAACGGTTTTAATTACAGGAGCTTCAAGTGGTATAGGATTAGAATTAGCTAAAATTCATGCCGAACAAGGAGATGATTTAGTACTTGTAGCTAGAAATGGACAGCGACTAGATGATTTAAAAATAGAGTTAAAGGCTAAAAATAATATTAGGATTTATACTATTTCTGAAGATTTGTCAAAAAGAGGAGCTGCCTTAAATGTTTATAATGAAGTTAAAAAGTATGGTTTAACAATAGATTACTTGATTAATAACGCGGGTTTTGGTGACTTTGGCTTATTTATAAAATCTAATTGGGATAAGACCGATCAGATGATTCAATTAAACATAACGGCTTTGACTCAGTTTACGTATATATTTTTAAAAGATATGATACAACGTAAGAGTGGAAAGATTATGAATGTAGCTTCTACAGCGGCTTTTCAACCAGGTCCTTTAATGGCTGTATATTATGCAACTAAATCATACGTTTTACATTTTACAGAAGCTATAGCAAATGAAGTAGAAGGAACAGGTGTAACAATAACAGCTTTATGTCCTGGTGCAACAGAAAGTGGGTTTCAATCAATGGCAGATATGGAAAGTAGTAAATTAGTAAAAAACAAAAAATTGCCTACATCACGAGAAGTAGCTTACTATGGATACCAAGCCATGCTAAGAGGAGATGTTGTAGCAATTCATGGAATTAAAAACACGCTGTTAGCTAATACAGTTCGATTTGCTCCTAGAAAATGGGTTACAAAAATTACTCGATTTATTCAAGAAACCGCATAATATGAAAGATAAAATTATTGCTAAGGCTACAGATATGTTTTTAAAACTCGGTTTTAAAAGTGTTACCATGGATGATATTGCTGCCGAAATGTGTATTTCTAAAAAAACAATATATAAAGTATTTAGTAATAAAGAATCTTTAATAAGAGAGTCAACTTTTGTTATTCATGAAAAAATACATTTAGTTATAGATGAAATTGTGGCTAAGAATTATAATGCAATAGAGGAAAATTTTGAAATTCGTCGGCTTTTTAAAGAAATGTTTCAATCTTATGATAATTCACCCGCTTATCAACTAAAAAAACATTATCCTGATATTTATAATCAGTTAATGGCGAGTGAAATGGAAGATTGTAATGAAATGTTTGAAAAAAATATTGAAAAAGGAATAACAGAAGGACTTTATAGAAAAGAAGTATACATACCTGCTTATATACAATTTTATTACACACTTATATTTAATATTAATGAAAATACACAACTAGAAAGCGAAACATTAAAATTAGAATTAGAAGCGTTAGAATATCATACTAGAGCGTTAGCTACACCTAAAGGCATAAAAGAATTAGAAAAACAATTACTGAAATATAACAATTAAATGAAAAACTTGCATAGACTTTTATTAGCATTATTTCTTGTGGGGCAGACTTATGCTCAAGAGAAGATGAACTATTCGTTTAGTTTAGATCAAGCTGTAGATTACGCAACAAAAAATAATTACACTGCTATTAATTCAAGCAGAGATATAGAAATAGCTCAAAAAAGAAATGGGAAACAACGACTATCGGATTACCTCAGATAAGTGCAAATGTAGGGTATCAAAATAATTTTAAGATAGCTACTAGCGTAATTAGTTTTAATGGAGTACCTGCCGCATTACAATTTGGTCAGTATAATGCCATGGATGCAAAGCTTACATTAAGTCAATTGATTTTTGATGGCTCTTATTTAGTAGGTTTAGAATCAGCTAAAACATACCTAAAAATTTCTCAAGATGCAAAAGTAAAAACAGCGCAAGAAATTCGAGAAATAACTACTAAAGCCTATGGAGATGTTTTATTAGCGCAAGAAAGTATCATGATCGTAGAACGAAATAAAGTGATATTAGAAAAAACACTAAATGATACAAAACAAATATATAAAAATGGTTTTGTTGAAGAAGAATCAGTAGAGCGTTTACAGATTACATTATCCGAAATTAATAGTTCGTTGGATTACGCAAAGCGTATGGAAGTAATAGCAACCAATATGCTCAAACTTTTAATGGGAATAGAAATTAATCAAACCATTCAACTGACAGATAAATTAGATACACTTGCATCACAAAACATTGATTTAGCTATTTTATCAGAAACTTTTGATACTAATAATTCGGTTGATTACAAAATCAGCAACAACTTAGTAGAAGTAAACCGATTATTGTTAAAATTAGAAAAAAGTAAAGCATTACCTTCCTTGGGAGCTCAAGTGAATTTTGGAGCCAATACATTTGATAATAGTTTTACTATGTTTAATGCTAATCAAAAATGGTATGATTATTCTACCCTTTCAATTGGTTTAAACATTCCGCTATTTAGCTCATTGGGTAGACAAGCTAAAACACATCAAGCTAAAATAGCATTTGAACAAGCCAAAACAAAATTAGCAGAAACAGAACAAAAATTAAAACTTCAATATCAAAAAGCAAAAAGTGATTTTGAATATAGTGTAGCACAATATGGTAATGCTAAGAATACCTTACGTTTGTCGGAAAGAATTGAAAACAAACAAAGTGTTAAATTTAAAGAAGGTTTATCTACCAGTTTTGAATTTACAGAAGCGCAACGTCAGTTATATACGTCACAACAAGCATACTTACAATCTATGGTAGAAGTCATTACCAAAAGAGCAACTTTAGAAAAACTATTATTAAAGAACTAAAATTATATACGATCACAAATGAAAAAAATATTTATCCTAACCATTCATACATTATTGCTAGTTTCTTGCGGAAGTAAAGAAAATTCTATGACAGTTGATGCCTTAATAGAAAGCAAAAATTTAACCGAAATAAAAAATAAAAGAGCAAGTCTTCAAGCTGATTTAGCAAGATTAGATGAAGTTCTTGCAACTTTAGAAAAGAAAACAGATGAAGCATTGGTACAAACTATTACTGTAAAAGACACAATATTTAATCATTATGTTGAAATTCAAGGAAATGTAGATACACAACAAAATGTATTGATCCAACCTGAAATGCCAGGAACTTTAGTAAATCTAGATGTAAAGGCAGGTCAGTCTGTTGGCAAAGGACAAATTTTAGGAAGAATAGATGATGCTGGTATGAGTCAACAATTGGCAAGTATTCAAACACAATATGAATTAGCCAAAACCACTTATGAGCGTCAAAAACGTTTATGGGATCAAAAAATTGGTTCTGAAATACAGTACCTACAAGCGCAAACCCAAATGATAAGTCTGTCTAAATCTATTAATCAAATAAAGGCACAAATTGCAAAAACCATTATTCGTGCTCCTTTTAGTGGTGTAATAGATGAAGTATTTGTAGAAAGAGGGCAAGTAGTATCTGCTACTCCACAGGGTTTAATGCGCATCGTAAATTTAAGCCAAATGTATGTTAGAACAGAAGTCCCAGAAATGTATTTACCAAGAGTAAAAAGAGGAACTTCTGTAATCGTAAATATAGCTTCAATAAATAAAAACAGCATAGGAAAAGTGCGTCAAGTAGCCAAAACTATAAATCCTGCCAATAGAAGTTTTACAGTAAAAATAGATGTATCCAATCCAGATGAACTATTAAGACCTAATCAAGTAGCGAAATTAAAAATCATGGATTACTCAAATCCATCTGTTATATCAATTCCAACAAACATAATTCAAAAAGATGGAAAAGGAAACAACTATGTATATAAAGTTGTTGTAGGACAAAAAGAAGATAAAGTGGCCGAAAAAGTAATTGTTAAAATAGGTCAAACAGCCAATAATTATACAGAAATTCTTTCAGGTTTAAAACAAAAAGATGTAATCGTTTCAGAAGGAGCAAATATGATCTCAGAAGGAATGAAATTAACTTTTTAATTTTTAAAATGGATTATAATAAAATTTAATATTAACTAATTTTCCTATTGACCCCTAATAGGAATTCCCCTTTCTGGGGGTAGGGGGCTGATATGTCACATAAGCAAAAAGAATTTAGTATATCTAGCTGGGCAGTCGATAACCGAGTAACTGTTTATATATTTACCTTAATAATTGTAATGACAGGTATATATGCCTATATAACGATGCCTCGTGAAGATTTCCCAGAAGTAATAGAAAATAAAATTTATATATCTTCTATATTCCCAGGGAATTCTGCAAAAGATGTTGAAAAATTGGTAATAAAACCCTTAGAAGATGAAATAAAAAATATTAGTGGTGTTAACAAAGTAACTTCTGATTCCTATCAAGATTACGGTATTATTGTAGTTGAATTTGATGATAATATTACAACTGATCAAGGAAAAGCCTTAATCAAAGATAAAGTAGACGTATCTAAAACCAACGTAAGTTGGCCCGTATTAGATAATGGAGGAAAGGTAGAGCCTAGCGTATTTAGTTTAAATATATCAGAAGAAATTCCCATCTTAAATGTTAATCTTCGAGGAAATTATACAACCCAACAATTAAAAAAATATGGAAAGTATCTAGAAGAAGAAATTAAACGAATTCCAGAAATAAAAAAAAGTAGATATACTAGGTGTTGATACTAAAGAAGTAGAAATTGCCATAGATGTTTATAAAATGAATGCAGCTCAAGTAAGCTTTGATGATATTGCAAATGCTGTTCGATACGAAAATATGTCTCTTTCAGGAGGAAATTTAGTTTCACAAGGAATCCGTAACAATATTAGAATTACAGGAGAAATAACAAACCCTTCCGAGTTAGAAAATATTATCGTAAAAACATTAGGAGGATCGGTTTATCTAAAAGATATAGCTACTATTACCTTTAAAGAAAAAGAAAAAACCACTTTTGCCCGAGAAAGAAGAGAAGAAGTTGTAATGCTTAATGTAAAAAAACGTTCTGGACAAAATATGATTTCTGCTATAGAAAAAGTAAAAGAAGTCATTAATAAAGCAAAAGAAAACGTTTTACCTAAAGATCTGGAAATTAGTTTAACAAATGACCAGTCCTCTAAAGTAGAACATAAAGTAGAAGAATTATCTAATCATATTATTTTCGGGATAATACTGGTTATGGTTGTTTTAATGTTTACAATGGGTTTACGTAACTCATTATTTGTAGGAGCAGCCATTCCTTTGTCAATATTTATAGCTTTTACGATCCTTCAAGGAGTAGGAGTTACCATGAATACGATGGTTTTATTCGGTCTAGTAATGGGATTAGGGATGTTAGTTGACGATGGTATTGTTGTTGTTGATAACGTATTTGCTAATATGCAAAAAGGAATGCCAAGAGTACAAGCTTCTAAAATTGGAATAGGAGAAATTGCTTGGCCTGTAATTTCATCAACAGCAACTACATTAATGGCGTTTTTACCTTTTGCATTATGGCCTGGAACTATGGGAAAATTTATGATGTATTTTCCATTAACCTTATCAGTAACACTAGGGGCCTCGTTATTTGTAGCTATGGTTACTAATGCCGCTATGACAGGAGGATCTATGGATATTGTAGATAGAAATATCACCTCAAAATCATTAAAAAACAACACTAAATTATTCCTCATTCTAGGGGTTGTTTTTATAGCTATAGGATATGTTTTTGATATTAAAATAGCCAGAGCAATAGGACATATTGCTTTAATTGCAATTGGATTAATGTGGTTGTATTATAAAAAACTATATCAATGGACCCAAGATTTTCAACATCATTTTTTTCCACGTATGGAAGAGAAATACAAAGAAATGTTGGCAAAAATTTTGACAGGAAAAAAAGCATGGAGAGCATTTGGAATAATTGTAATAATGCTATTCTTCTCCTTTTTATTAGTAGGTATTTTTCCAAGAAAAGTTTTATTCTTTCCAAATAATATTCCCAACCAAGTAATAGCTTATATAGAATATCCACAAGGAACATCTATAGATAAGACCAATAGAGCTACAGACTATGTTGAAAAACAAATACTATCTGTCTTAAATAAGTATGTAGATCCTACTACCAAAGAAAATTTTCTAGCTAATTCTGTTATAGCACAAGTCGGAGTAGGAGCCACAAACCCTCAAATAGACTTAGGAGTACAGTCAGAAACGCCACATAAAGGAAAAGTTACAATTAATTTTTCTGAATTTAAGTTCCGAAGAGGTGTAAATACTTCCAGATGTAATGGAAGAAATTAGATTGAAAATTAGAACCATTCCTGGTGCATCTGTAACCGTAGAAAAAGATGCAGCAGGACCACCTGCGGGATATCCTATTAGTATTGAGTTAACAGGAACTGATTATGACCTAATGCTGAAAGAAGCAGATAAGATGATTGATTTTTTAAATGCAAAAAACATACCTGGAGTTGAAAAATTAAAAGTAGATATAAACAAAGAAAGTCCTGAATTATCTGTAAAAATTGATAGAGTAAATGCAGGAAGTTTAGGTGCTTCTACGGGAATGACTGGTTTTACACTTCGTCGTGCGGTATATGGTCAAGAAATTTCAACATATAAAGAAGGAGACGATAAATATGATATCGTAATGCGTTTACAAAATGAACAACGTAAAAATGAAAGTACACTATTTAATCAACCCTTAACGTATCGAAATCCTAATACTGGACAGATAATGCAAGTGCCCATTGCTGCTATATCTAATGTTGAAAAAACAAAAACGTACAATCAAATAAAACGTAAAAATTATAGACGAATTATGACGGTGTACTCTAATATTTTAACAGGTTATAACGGAAACGAAATAACAAAAATCATAGCTAATGAGTTAAAAAACTATAAGCTACCAAGTGATATTACGTATGGTTTTTCGGGAGTACAGGAAGAACAAGGTAAGAACCAAAACTTTTTATTCTTTGCCTTATTTTTAGCCTTAGCAGGTATTACAACTATTATTGTTTTACAGTTTAATTCTATTTCTAAGACTTTAGTCATCATGTTTACCGTATTATTAAGTTTTAGCGGTGTTTTTTATGGCTATGTAATCGCTCAAATGGATTTTGTTGTACTCATGACAATGATGGGAATTATTTCATTAGCAGGAATTGTGGTGAAAAACGGAATCGTTTTAATGGACTTTTTTGTTTTATTAATGGATAAAAAAGTAGAAGATAACGGATTAGAAAGCCACGATGATCTGACATTAGAACAAATTAAGGAAGTTATTATAGAATCTGGAAAATCTCGTTTACGCCCAGTATTATTAACTGCGTTGACCGCAGTATTAGGGTTAATTCCGTTAGCAATTGGGTTAAATTTTGATTTTTTTGGATTGATTACAGATCTTAATCCGCATTTATACATGGGTGGAGATAATGTAGTTTTCTGGGGACCTCTTGCTTGGACTATTATTTTTGGGTTAACCTACGCCACTGTTTTAACATTAGTTATGGTACCTGTTATGTTTTATTTAGTAAAACGTATTAAATACAAATTGAGAGAGAAAAAATTAAGAAGTAAATTAGAATAATAATCCAAACATAAAAATATACAGAACTGTTTAAAAGTTAGAGTGATATTGTGGGATATTTTTTATGGAGATAAATGACATAACAATTTATAAATGTTTTATTTCTTTAACGAATACAAATATTACAGAATTTTTAAACAGTTTTTTTATAAAACAATTTCATCTTTTATCTAAAAGGCATACTATACTCTAACATGGAAAAAGATAAAGTTAATTTATCATAGGAGAAATAGAGATACTAATTAGGGATAATATCCCAAGTCGGGAAGTCTACCGCCAAAACTTGGTGTCGTTAGTAGTTCTGGAATCTAGCTATATAACCTAACCATTTTTCTTCTTTGAGAATTTTACAATTTACAATTCTCCATATTATTACATACAGCTACTGGAAAAGAATCAATAACGTAATACATCTCACAACAAAAGCCTTTAAAATAATATTTTTTTAACCTTAAGACTGTTCAAAAAGTTCGCAATCTTTCATTTTGACCAAAGGGAGAAATTACATAATCTTGATTATGAGACTCCTCCTTACGTTGGAGTTATAAACCACATGTTGATTTAGATACTATCCTACAAAAGCAATAAAAAGTTGATTTTATCCCAAATTACGCATTAGAGAATTTAAAAAAACTTTATTGATTCCCTAATATTTTAATTTTTTAAAAACTAGAATTGATAAAAATTAAAACATTTTATTTCAATGAGTTATAAAAAATAGTTTTTTTAATGCGTGATCTGGGTTTATCTAATATTTGCTTGAAAAAACATTCTGCCTCAAGGCGTAATCTCCCTTTATTAGTAAAGGATGACTCAAGCTTCATAAGCTAAATTCCTACTTTTTTCTAATGCGTAATTTGGGTAAAACCTCTTTGCGTTTCAATGAAAAAAACGAAATAATAAGATTTTTCTTAGAGGTTAATAGAAAGATAATTTTAAGGACCTCGTGCTCATTATTTCATTCCTTCCCACTCATTATAAAACTGTTCTAAAAATTGCTCCATAAACAGGTGGCGTTGCAAGGCAATTTGTTTTCCAGTTGACGTGTTCATTTTTTCTTTTAAACGCAATAATTTCTCATAAAAATGATTAATGGTAGGCGATGTGGTATTTTTATATTCTTCCTTACTCATTGTTAAATTAGGTGTAATAGAAGGATCATAGAGTTTTCTATTTTTAAATCCACCATAATTAAAGGCTCTAGCAATTCCTATAGCACCAATGGCATCTAAGCGATCCGCATCTTGGACAATAGCGAGTTCTTTAGAGTAAAAATTAGATGTGAAATTACCTCCTTTAAACGAAATATTTTCTATAATTTTCACTACATGATCAATAATGTTTTGATCAACATTTTGTGATGTAAGAAAATCAGATGCTGTTTTAGGACCAATAGTTTCATCACCATTATAAAATTTACTATCGGCTATATCATGCAATAAAGCTGCTAGGTAAACTACCGTTTCGTTACATTCTTCTTCTTTAGCTATTTGTTGGGCATTTTTATATACTCGTTCTATATGAAACCAATCATGTCCGCCTTCAGCCTCTTCTAATTGCTTTTTTACAAATTCAATTGTTTTTTGTATAATTTCCATAGGTTATATCTTTAAAAGGGCTGTCTTAAAATAAGTTTAATTGTCACGTTTTTTTAGAAATATAGGAAGTAAATTAGATATATTAATTACCTTTTTTCCTTATATTTTAGTATGAAATAAACTTTTGTTTTTATTTTTGAGACAGCCACTTTGAATTTATCTTGATTTCTATTTTTTACACTATTAAAGCAGGTTGTACCCATTTAAATATTTTTTCCTCAGTAGGAGTAACTATTCTTTCTGCTAATCGAGTCATTCTTGCAGGTAGTTTCATTAGATAATCACGCGCTTTTTCTGCCTCATCTGTAAGATGAGTGATTTTGTCTATTTCCCACTTTTGAATTAATTTTTCCATAATATCAATATAATCTGTAGCAGTATAAACACCTATTCGTTGAGCAGATTCAGAAAATTTTTCAAATGCAGTTCCTATAGCTTCTCCCGATTCTCGAATAAGGTTGGCAGGCATTGTAATTTTTTGTTTCATCATATATTGAAAAGCTAACATCATTTGACTAGGATCTATTTGAAAAATTCGGTTAACAAATTCACTATAAGCCAAGTGGTGGCGCATTTCATCGCCTGCAATTAAATTACATAGTTTAGCTAATTTTTTATCGCCAAATTGTTTGGCTAATTTAGATACTCTCATGTGTGAAATATAAGTAGCTAATTCCTGAAAACTTGTAAACACAAAATTTTTATAAGGATCACGATCAGTACCAGGATCAAATCCATCGTTTATTAGATGTTGAGTGGTTATTTCTACTTCGCGCATATTTACACGTCCTGATAGATATAAATATTTATTAAGTAAATCACCATGACGATTTTCTTCGCCAGTCCATTGACGAATCCATTTAGCCCAGCTGTTATCGCCTATAGATCCTTTTTGTTGAATACCTTCAATATCTAACAACCATGATTCATAGGTTGGTAAGGCTTCTTCTGTAATTGTGTCGCCTACTAGAACTACCCAAAAATCATAAGGTAAATCTTTTGCTATTTCTCTAAGCTCTGTGACTTCTTCTATGAAGTTTTCTGCTTCAGAGTTTGGTAATAAATCACTTGGTTGCCAGATTTTTTCCACAGGAAGTAGGTAATTTTCTACAAAAGAATCCAAACTCTTTTCTAGATACTGCATGACTTCCAAGCGAATATTATTTAATTTTTCCATAAGATTAGTATAATTATTTTATATGTTCTTTGATTATAGTTTCAGTTTTTTTGAATATTTCATCAAAACTATAATCAGATATTTTTAGAGGAGGGTGAATTATATGTTCAATATTACTGCCTAATCCTAAAGGGAATTGACCATAACGTGTCATTTTCCATGAGTTATTTATTGTTACGGGCAAAAAATAGGCATCGGGCGCAAATTTATAAAGCATTTTTAAGCCATTTATAGAAAAAGGTTTGGGTACTCCCGTTTTGCTTCTTGTACCTTCTGGAAATATGACTACAGAATAATTATTTTGATTAATATATTCAGCTACTCGTTTTATTTCTGGTAAGGCCTGTTTTGGATCTTTCCGATCGATTAAAGCGGAACCTCCATGACGTAAATTAAAGGAAACACTTGGTATTTTTTTTCCTAATTCTTTTTGCTAATGAATTTAGGATGGCATTTGCGTAAAAACCAGATAAAAGGAGGGATATCATATAGGCTTTGATGGTTAGCTACAATAATCAGGGGTTTGTTTTTGGGGATATTTTCAAGGCCTTTTATTTTATAGGTAGTTCCTAATACATGAGTGGTTCTAACTAAAAAAGCATTTAAAATTGCTACACTGATTCGGTGGGTATTATATCCGAAAAAATAGAAACAGAACCATTGTATAGGATGAAAGATAAGTAAGCAAAGAAAAAACAGTATTCCAAATAGAATAGATAACGGATAAGAAATAAGTTTTAACATGTTTTTAGTTTTATTAGGTCAAAAATAACAAATGTCATCTAGAAAAAAGATCTAGATGACATTTATTAAAAACAAGGTCTTATAGCTTTTAGCAAAATTCGCTATAAGCGTCCTTTAAATTTTCAGCAATAATTTCTGCTGGACGTCCTTCTATATGATGACGTTCTAACATGTGTACTAACTCGCCATCTTTAAATAATGCCATAGCTGGTGAAGAAGGAGGGAAAGGAAACATTTGTTCACGAGCAGCATCTACAGCTTCTTTATCAACACCTGCAAAAACAGTAATTAATTGGTTCGGTTTTTTTCACCTGACAAACTCATTATAGCACCTGGACGAGCATTACGAGCCGCACAACCACAAACTGAATTTACTACAACAAGGGTAGTACCGGTAGCTGTAATTGCATTTTTTACATCGTCTGCTGTATATAAATTTTGAAAACCTTTGCTAGTTAATTCTTCGCGCATTGGCTTTACCATTTCTTCTGGATACATATTCTTTATATGTTAAAGTTATTCTTTTGCAAAGTTACAAACTTTTCTATTGTAACCTTTTTATTTAATATGATTTTAATAGTTCTTATAATCCTTTAATCCAAGATTGAGGATTTAGTTTTGTTGTATTTTGATAAATATAAAATTTTAAGACCGCTTTATTTGTAAAACTATTGAAATGAATGCTTCCTAAAGTTTGTTTGGTGCTTACTTTTTGTCCTTTACTGACATTTACTCCACTAAGATTAGAATAAGAAGTGATATAGTCACCGTGTCTGATAACTACAGTTGCAGTTCCGTTAGCAGCCATTTGTACGTCACTTACTTCGCCTCCAAAAACGGCACGAGCTTGAGCACCTCTTTCGGAAGAAATTTCAATTCCGCTACTTTCAATCATGATAGAAGGTTCTAAGGGGTGGGGCTGACGACCAAAGCGTTTAGTTAAAGCTCCTTTTTCTACAGGCCATGGTAATCGACCACGATTTGATCGAAAATCATTAGCTAATTCTTTAGCTTCCAGGTGTTAATACAAAAGTGGTTGTATTAGTTGTATTTCCTGCTTTTTTGTTAGCTGCGGCAATTGCTTCACGAATTAAGCGATCTATCTGACGTTCAATGGCGCGAGATTCTTTTTGCTTTTTATGAATTTCGGCAATGATTTTCTTTTTATCTTTTTTAATGCTATTTAATAGGCGTTCTTGTTCTAGACGTTCTTGTTCTAGATCTTTTTTTCTTTTTCGCTTATAGCAATTAATTTTTCTTTTTGTTTTTTTGCGTACCTAATTTAGTGTTATAGTTTTCTAGGTCTTTTGTTTTACTTTTTATTTCTTCGCCCTGCATTTTTCGGAAGCTAGAATATTGTTTCATATATTCTCCTCTTTTATAGGCTTGTAAAAAATTATCAGCAGATAAAATGAACATCGCTCTACTTTGTTCTGAACGACTTTTATATGATTTTTCAATCATTTCAGCATAATCTTCTTTTAGGATTTGTAAATCCTTTTTTAATTGATTTACTTTTAATTGGTTGATATACATACTGTTTCCTAATACTTTTTTTTGTTTTTCTGTAGTACGAATCAGTTTAAGTTGTAAGTCTATTTTTTTCCTTTTGTTGGGCTACAATTTTAGTTACATCTTTTTCTTTTCTTTTTGCTCACCCAATAGGCGTTCTTTTTGACGGATTTCTTCTTGAATTCTAGCTTTTTGTTCTTCTAATTTGCGTTGTCTATCTTCTTCTTGAGACCAGACCATGATGGTGTTAAGAATAAAAACAAAAGATAAGATATGTTTTAACATAATTTATTAATTCTTTTTAATTAATTTTTATGGCTTTATAACCTTCGGGTACACTATACGGAAATGTCAGTTCTTCATTGTACGTAACAGATTCATTTTGTATTGTAATTTCTGTGGTTCTATTACCTTGAGTTGCAAAAATAACAAGTTCCATTGGTAAAATAGCTTCTGAGGCTGAATTATAATTAGTATAATTAACCGTCATTTTTTGATCTCGATCAATTTGTTTTATTTCTTGACTGTTTAACCAAAAAGAGTTGGGATCAAAGGAGTAAGATTTTATAAGATTATGGGGTGTTGTTTCTAATAATTTTATACTGTTTTCTTCTTTTATCATGGTATATTTGCCTAAAGAAAGGTCGTCGATAGTTTTTCCTAAAAGTAGGTTTTGAACTTTTTGAAAATTTAATTCAGTGCCTAACCAGTTACTTAATATTTTATAATCCCCATCAAAAAACTTTCCTCCAATTTTTTGATAATATTTTACAGAGGAGGGTGTTAATAGTACTTTGGCTACGGGATAACCTAATATCTTAGCGGTTACAAGGATCATTTGATCTTTTTGATACGAATGTCTGCTAGTATACTAGAGGATTGGTTTTCATCTTTATACTGTATATCCGATTTTATATACGCTGTTTTAAAATCTCTTTTTATGGCTTCGTGATTTGTTATAACATTTTTTGCCGTTTCTGCAATAATTGGTGTCTTATTTTCTTGATGTATAACAAGATTTTGTTTGGTTTTACATGAAACGGACACGAGTGCTACGCTTATTATACTTATAATCTTTTTGATCATTTTGTTGTATTTTTAATAATCAATGCTTTCTTTTGGTATTCTTCTGCTTTTTTGGTATTGCCCAAAGCAGTTGAAACGTTGCTTATTAAATCTAGAAAATTAATTTCTAATGTAGGGTTTTCAATTATATAATCGAAACCAACTTCTAAAATTTCGTTAGCTTTTTTATAATTTTTTAGTTCAAAATTTGCTTTTCCTGCAAAGTAATAAAATTCAGGTTGATTAGGGAATAGATCTAAATAATCTGTAGTAAGTTTTAACATTATTTGATAATCTTTTTTTTCTTCATAGCAAATAAGAGTGCATAAGGCTGTTTCTAGATCGTTTTTTTGAAAAATAATAGATTTTTGAAAATTTTTAATAGCTAAATCCCATTGCTTTTTTTTAAAGTAGAATTTTCCAACTTCTTTATTTACATTAAATTCTGGATCTCCTTCAAAATAGGACATAGCTTTTGATAGTTGATTTTCAAAAACAGGATTTTTAGATACAAAAATTAAAAATTCATTAAACATTTTAATTTTAATTTTTTTATCCATTTTTCTGCTTTTCAAAACGGTTTCAAGTGTGCTAAAAGCTTCTGTTCCTTTTGTGTCAGTAATATGATATTTAAAGAGGAACACAGCAGCCCATTCTGGAAGTAGGTATGTTTTGTTTTAGTTTTTCAATTACTTCTCTGGCTTTTTCTTCCTGATTGGTTTCAGAATATTTAGTAATTAGAGAAAGATAATTTTCTTCATTTAAGGGATTAGTTTCAATTGCTTTTTCTAAATCAGATTTACTTCCAGCGTTGATATTCGTTTGCCTATTGATTTCTGCTCTGTATTGATTTCTTCTTTCTGTTTTACCTTCGGATTCGTCTAATTCGTTGATTAGTATTAGAGCTTTATCAAACTGACGAGTGTACATAAACAGTGCCAATAAATCTTCTTTGTATTTTTTGTCTAAAACAATGATTTTTTGAAGAACTGAAATTCCTTGATTATAATTCTTGGTGGTATAGTAGACATCATATAAATCAATCCAGTTCCATTTGTTTTTTGAGTCTAATTCTGTCGCTTTTATATAGGCTTCTTCAGCCGAAATATAATCTTTTTAAAATAATAATTCTTGCCTAATTCATGATAAACAACTGCGTTATTAGGTTGGAGTTGTAAGCATTTTTCCAATTCAATAAGTGCTTTGTCATAATTTTCAATTCCTTTTTGTTTTAAAGATTCATAGTAGGCTTCTTGAAAACTATCATTATCTGATACGATGTTTTCAGGATCTGTTTGGGCTAAAAAAGGATGTGTACTGGTTATGAATATAAAACAGACCAGTTTGTATATTGTTTTATTCATATTTTTAAATTTTACGTACAGTGATTAACATATAGTGTTGTTCTTTTAATCATTCTAGATTATTTGCTACAAAAAAGGGGGTGTTAATGTTGTTATAACAGTAAAATATCCAGTTTAAAAGGTCTGTCCGAAAATTTTAAAAAAACATTCGGACAGTTTTATTCTTTATTTATTCTAATGTAGAATAATCTCCTATACTTATACTTTTGAAGTTTCCGTCAAAAGTAGCGTGATTACCAATCATAGCATTGTCCAAATCAGCATTACGTAAATGTGTATGCGTTTGAACCAAACTGTTTTTAATGGTAACATTTGTTAAATGTGTAGACTTTCCTAGAGATACATTAGGTCCTACAGTTGAGTTTATTAAAACTACGTCTTCTCCTATAAAACAAGGAGGAATGATTGTAGAATTTTCAATACGAGCAGAATCAGCTACCATATTTTCACCTTCTGCATGTAAAAAATTCAGCATTCTACTATTTGTTTCAACTGTTACATTTTTATTTCCACAATCCATCCACTCATCTACTTTTCCAGGAACAAATTTCATTCCTTTGTCCATCATTTGTTTGATTCCATCATTTATTTGGTATTCACCACCGTGAATGATGTTGTTGTCTAAAACAGCTTGTAATTCATTTTTTAAGATTGCTATATCTTTAAAATAATAAATACCAATAACAGCTAAATCAGAAACAAAAGTAGAAGGCTTTTCTACTAGTTCAATAATTTCATTTGATTCATTTAGATTAATTACGCCAAAGGCTTCAGGATTTTCTACTTGCTTTACCCAAATTACACTATCAGCAGCCGTATCTAATGTAAAATCAGCTTTAAAAAGGGTATCAGCATACGCAATAACGGTGGGGCCTGAAAGGGATTCTTTGGCACACATGATAGCGTGTCCTGTACCTAATGCTTCATTTTGATAGTAAATTGTTCCTTTAGCTCCTAAATTTTGTGCTATAGCCACTAATTCTTCTTCTACTTTTTGACCAAAACTTTCATGAATGATAAAAGCAATTTCTTCAATATCTTGATTAATTACTTTAGCAATATCCTCTACTAAACGGTGTACGATAGGTTTGCCAGCAATAGGAATTAATGGTTTAGGAATAGTTAGTGTATGCGGGCGAAGACGTGAGCCACGACCAGCCATAGGTACAATGATTTTCATAAGATTAGTCCCTTGTTCTTGTAAATAAGAACTTGCTACAGGGAAAGTAGTTTTTAAAATTTATTTATTTAATACTCAATTTTTAAAGTTTTATTATTTTGAATTTAATGAAATTATTTTAGTCCCGTACTTCCAAAACCTCCTTTGCCTCTATTTGTATCAGAAAGAATTTCTACAGGTTGCCAAAATATGCGTTCGTGTTTAGCAATGACTAATTGTGCGATACGTTCACCGTCTTCAATTTCAAAGAAATCATTTGACAAATTAACTAAAATGATACCTATCTCACCCCGATAATCAGCATCTATGGTACCTGGAGAGTTTAAAACAGTAATTCCTTTTTTAGGGCTAAACCACTTCTGGGTCTTATTTGTGCTTCATAGCCTTGTGGTAATTCTATGAATAATCCTGTTTTAACTAATACTCTTCCCAGAGGAGGGATTGTAATAGATTCTTCTAAATTAGCTCTTAAATCCATACCTGCTGATAAATCAGTTTCATAATGAGGTAGCGTATGTTTTGATTTATTTACAATTTTTATTTCCATGTTGTGAATATACGATTTTAACAATTATGAGATCTCCAAAAAGGCCTTAATCTTTTTATTTAGGGTAAAGTAAGAAATTACATAACACTAATAATGTGATTTATTCTGTCGTTGAAATGATAGACTAGATGTTGAGTTTTGACTTTTCAGATCTCCTCTATTTTAACTATTTCCTTTTTATTATTTTCAAAAAATATTTTTTTCATTTTGATAAATATAATAACCAAATGCTATTAGGGCAAATATTCCAAAAATATAATTATTGCGTAGAATGGGAACATAAAAAGATAAAATAGATAATGTAATAGACATTCCTATATAGCTTACGATTTTAGTTGTTTCATAAGGAATAGGATATTTTTTTTGACCTAAATAATAGGATATAAACATCATACTTCCGTAAGCTATAATAGTTGCAAGGGCAGAACCATAATAACTCATGACCGGAATTAGCCAATAATTAAAAATTAATGTCAGGATAGCACCTATAAGAGATATTATAGTGCCTATATATGTTTTGTCAGTTAGTTTATACCATACAGATAGATTTGTGTAAATTCCTAAAAAGAAATTAGCTAATACAATCAAGGGAACTACTTTTATTGCTTCCCAGTATGTTTCATTAGGAACTAAGGGTTGTTTGAGAAGATCAATAAAAACAATTACAAAAAGCAAAATGAAAGAACCCGAAATGACAAAATATTTTGTTATAGTGGCGTAAGTTTGAGGAGCGTTTTCATTTTTAGCATGATTAAAAAGAAAGGTTCTATACCCAAGGAGTAAGCCGTGCGAAATAAAACCATAAACATACCTAATTTATAACAAGCAGAATATGCCCCAATATCCGCTTTGGAAACATGTAATTTTTCTAATAAAATTTTATCAAAGTGCTCATTAATAGCAAAGCCAATTCCTGAAAAAAGTATAGGTAAGCCATATTGAATCATTTTAACCCATAGCTTTTTATCAAAAACACCTTCCCTTTTAATATAATGTTTAGACAGCATTACTAAAGTAAATAAACTAGCTAGAACATTTGAAATAAAAATATATCCGACTTGAAAATGATCAAAATAAAGTGTACTAATAGGGTTTTCTTTTGAAATAAGAGGAAGTATTAGTAAGAAAAAAATATTTAAGCCAAAGTTAATAACAACATTCAAAATTTTAATCACGGCATACTGCATTGATTTTTTTCGGCACGTAATTTTGAAAAGGGAATAACAACCAAAGCATCTAAGACCAATATCCAAATGGTATAAGTAATATATTCCTTTTTAATATTAATAAAGTGAGCTATACTTTCTCTAAAAATTAATGAAAAAGCCAAAAAGGCAATAGAAGACCAAAAAAGAGATGCCAATGAGGTTTTGAAAACATTTTTTTTGTTTTCTTCCTGACTATAAAACCTAAAAAAAGCAGTTTCCATTCCATAAGATAGAACCACGTTAAAAAAGATTAGATAAGCAAAAATAATAGATACATCAGCAAATTCAGCTTTTGGTAATTTTTTTACATACAGAGGATTCAATAAAAAACTAATCATACGAGGTAAGACCGTAGCTAAACCATAGATTAGTGTCTGCTTAAATAAACTTTTATAAATACCCAAAATAATTATGTTATTTTAAACCTACAAAAGTATTAATTTTTATCATTTTCATTTGTTCTCATAGAAGGATAAACTAACATTTCTTTTTCTTTTACTTTCTTGATTTTTAAAAAAGATTTTTTTCCTTTGTAAAAATACTCCAAAACAGCTTGTCTAAATGTAATATTCAAAGGCGCTTTTTCTGTATTAGAAATAATATTTTGTTCATCTTGATGATTTTCTTCATTTGCCAGCCAATTAATATTATCCTTAAAACTAAAGAAATATTCTTTTGAAGTTACTTTATTAGGATTGGCTACTTTATTTTTAAAATAAATTTTACTCAACACTATATCTTTTGGTAATTCTTCTTCAAAAAGAATATGCAAATCCGTACCCGAACCACCTCCTTTTATACCAGCTATCCAAGACTGATAGTAACACTCTTGAATAACAAAAAGTTGTTTATTTGTTTTTTGTGGATATCCTGTAAAATAAACTAATAGTAATATAAAAGTATAGAATGATTTCATAAACCTAAAATAAATATTTGATTGTTGAGTGTTTTTTTAAAAAATAAAAAGCTACATTAGTTTCGATGGTCAAAAAATATGCCAAGTAATTTAAATAAAACAAGATGAGAGGCTTAGTTTTGTGAAATTAAGAAATTATTAGGTTAATTTTTAGATTTTTTTAATAACTATTATATGGATTTAAAAACTAAACGATTTGTATTGAAAAATAAATGATTTAGATAGGGATAGGTGTAATAGAATTTTTAAATTTGCGATTGTTAAAAATTATAATATGTTACAAATAGCAGTTATTAGAGAAAACCAAGAAATGGTAATCAATGCTTTGGCAAAAAAAAATATAGATGCCACAGCCATGATAGAAAATGTGGTAGCTCTTGACGAAAAGCGTCGTGCTACTCAAGTAGAGTTAGATAATGTATTGGCGGAATCTAATAAACTGTCCAAAGAGATTGGGGCTATGATGAAAGCAGGCGAAAAAGCCAAGGCAGAAATCATTAAGGAGAAAACAACTCAATTACGAGATCAAAGTAAAGAACTGACAGAAGTACTAAATGTTATTATAGAGGATTTAACGCAACAATTGTATCAGTTACCTAATATTCCTGCTCAAATTGTTCCAGAAGGAAAAACAGCAGATGATAATTTAAATATTTTTCAAGAAGGCGAAATTCCAGCTTTATATGAAGGAGCGCTTCCTCATTGGGAATTAGCTAAGAAATATGATATTATTGATTTTGAATTAGGGACTAAAATTACAGGTGCTGGTTTTCCCGTTTACAAAGGAAAAGGAGCCAAATTACAACGTGCTTTAATTAATTACTTTATTGATAAAAATACAGAAGCAGGATATAATGAAGTACAAGTACCTCATTTAATTAATGAAGCATCGGGTTATGGAACAGGACAATTACCTGATAAAGAAGGACAAATGTACCACGTAGGAATTGACGATTTATATTTAATTCCAACCGCAGAAGTTCCCGTAACGAATTTATACCGTGATGTCATCCTACAAGAAACAGAAATGCCCGTAATGCTAACAGGTTATACTCCTTGTTTCCGCCGCGAAGCAGGTTCGTATGGAGCACATGTGCGAGGATTAAACCGTTTACACCAATTTGATAAAGTAGAGATTGTTCGTATTGAACACCCAGATAATTCTTATCAAGCTTTAGACGGAATGGTAGAACACGTAAAAGGAATTTTAAATGAGTTGAAATTACCATACCGTATTTTGCGCTTATGTGGAGGTGATATGAGTTTTGCTTCAGCATTAACCTATGATTTTGAAGTATTTTCAACAGCACAAGAACGCTGGTTAGAAATATCTTCTGTATCTAACTTTGAAACCTTCCAGTCAAACCGTTTGAAATTACGCTTTAAAGGAAAAGATGGTAAAACACAATTAGCCCATACTCTAAACGGTAGCTCATTAGCCTTACCTCGTGTATTAGCCGGAATTTTAGAAAATTATCAAACACCAGAAGGAATTGTAATTCCCGAAGTATTAAGAAAATATACAGGTTTTGATATTATAGACTAAACTATATAAGAAATATTTATAATGTACTAAAGTAGCAAAATTATTGTAACTTTAGTACATTGTTTTTTTAGATGAAATGAAGAAGATAATTCAAATATTATTATTTTGGCCTTTATTAGTCGTGGGTCAAATATATACGGTAAGCCCTCCTTCTGGAGGAAATCCGCAAGTAACAATGCCTCAAAATAATAATCCTAACGAATATTTAGCTCAAAATTATTTTGATCGAGGTGAGTTTGATAAAGCTATAGTCATCTATGAAGAACTATTGAAAAGACAACCACATAATTATCCTTTTTTTCAAAAAGTAGTCACATGTTATCAACAATTAAAACAATTTGAAAAAGCAGATGTGTTGATACAAGAAAAACTTAAAAAAATGAAATATCCTAATTTATATGTAGAATTAGGGTATAATTATCAACTGCAAAAACAACAGGATTTAGCAGATAAAAATTATAAGATAGCAATTGATAAAATAAATGAAAATCTTAATAATGTATATAGTATTGCACGAGAATTTGAGCAAAAAATACTACTCGCGCAAGCCATAGAAGCTTATACATTGGCGCAAAAAATAAATCCAGAAGCTAATTTTGATTATCAGATAGCTTTGTTACAAGGACAATTGGGTAATATTGACTTTATGATTGAATCATTAGTAGATTATGCTCATAAATTCCCTAATAATTTAGTATTAGTCCAAAATCAACTTAATCGTTTTCTAACAGAGGATCATAGCAAAACCTTCGCAAACACATTACGAAAATCATTATTGTTAAGAACACAAAAAAATCAAGATCTATTTTGGAATGAATTTATAAGTTGGTTTTTTATTAATCAAAAAGAATATAATAAAGCTTTTATACAAGAAAAAGCCATTTATCGCCGTAATCCCGAAAATTTCAACAACCTGTTTAACTTAGCACGATTAGCTTCACAAGAAAAAGAAACTGATACGGAACGTGAAATTTTAAATTTTGTATTAGAATATGCTACCCACCCAGATGTGCAATTACAAGTTAATTATAGTTTATTAAAAATAGATATTGATCGCGCTAAAAAAGAAGAATATCCATTCATATTAGAAAGGCTTAATAAACTTTTGTCTGACTATGGAACGGGATCCAATACGATTAAAATTCAAATTTTAAAAGCACATTTTGAAGCCTTTTATTTAAAAGAATTTGAAAATGCTAAAACTTTATTGTTTAAAGCACTACAATTACCTTTGAGTCAATATGGCTTAGCAGATGTTAAATTAGAGTTAGCTGACATATTACTTCTAGATCAAAAATTTAATCAAGCCATTATTTATTACGCACAAGTAGAAGCGGAATTAGAAAATCATGAAATAGCGCATGATGCAAACTTAAAGATGGCAAAAGCAAGTTATTACAAAGGTGATTTTCAATGGGCTAAAAAGCAATTTGAAGTACTAAAATCATCTACTTCTCAACTTATTGCAAATGATGCCATGAAGTTGTTTTTGCTTATATCCGATAATACAGTAGAAGACTCAACACAAGTAGCCTTAAAGAAATTTTCAAGAGCCGATTATTTAGCGTATCAGAACAAACAAATAGAAGCGTTAGAAGCATTTAAGAAACTTTTGATAGAACATAAAGGACAAAGTATTGAAGATGACGTTTTACTAAAAATGGGAGAATTGTATGAAAGTAAACAAGAATATTCAGAAGCACTAAATAGCTATCAACAGATTATTGACAATCATTCAGAGGAAATTTACATAGATGAAGCCTTGTTTTTTAGTGCCGAAATTCTTAGAAAACACCTTCAAAAACCAGATAAAGCAAAAGAACTCTATGAAAAAATTATTCTAAATCATCCCGATAGTATTTATTTTGTAGAGTCACAACACAATTACCGAAAGTTAAGGGGAGACGGTAATTTGTAGAAGATAGGCTTTAAAGACTTTTGGCTATCTTTGCATAAATAAACTTTTAGATTTTTAAATATATAATCCTAAAAAAAATAAAAATGATCATATATAATGTTACTGTAAATATTCACGAAAGTATTCATGACCAATGGTTAGATTGGATGCAAAACAAACATATTACAGAAGTAATCGGAACAGGTAAATTTACATCAGCTAAAATGGTAAAAGTTTTAGTAGAAGAAGAAATGGGAGGAATAACGTATGCAGTACAATATTTTACCGATAGTAAAGAAACCTTACAACGCTATTATGACGAAGACGCTCCTGCTTTACGCGAAGAAGGCTTACGCCTTTTTGGAGACAAGATGTTAGCTTTTAGAACTGAGTTAGAAATTATTTCAGAACATTAAGAATTATGCAAATTGAGTTTCGAATAAGAAAAGCAATAGACAACGACGAGAAGTATTCTTAAAATTATCAGGAACTAGATACCTATTCATACTTTATCGAATTATTGAAACAAATTAATATTTTTCCTACGAAACATAAACAAGAAAAGTAGAATAATTTTATTATTGATTTTATAAAAAATGATAGAAATTGAGATAACGAAATTCAATAATTTATTGAGCTCCGTAATGATTGTAAAGTAAAAAGTTAATGGTAAGCAATCGAGCAGTAAAATATCCATCAATACCAAAGACATTTTCCGTTAATGTTGATTTTTGGATAGAAACAAAAGGAGAAAATTTCAGAAAAAAGGTTACTGTCTTTAATGAAATTGAAAAATTTCAAAATGATGTTAAAATCAAAATATTTCAATTAAATTTTCTCAATTAGCTTGAATATAGAACTCATAACAAGAATTTCTGTTAATAGGTATTTTGAAGATGCTTACAATGAAAAGCGTTCAAGCCATAGTGGAAGAAAACACAGTCTTAAAATAGAATGTTTTTATCTTTAGAAGATTTAATCATTAGCAAGGTTAAATTAGGTAAACCTAAAGACCTCTATTAAACATTCAATAATTAAAGGAAATAAAAGGTAAGTACTAACCCAACCTGAAACTTTTCACATAACACAAATTAACGTGAAACCTGAAACAAAAAAATGGATAAAGTAAGAGCAAAAAAACACCTAGGTCAACATTTCTTAAATGATGAAAATATTGCGGGTAAAATAGCCGATGCACTAACCTTACAAGGGTATGATAAAGTATTGGAAATTGGTCCAGGAATGGGCGTTTTAACTAAGTACCTCCTTGAAAAATCAATTGATACTTATGTAATCGAAATAGATACTGAATCAGTAGAATACCTTAAAACACATTATTTAAAATTATCTAATAAGATTCTCTCTGAGGATTTTTTAAGATTTGATTTGACTAAAGTTTTTGGCAATAAGCCTTTTGCTGTTATTGGAAATTTTCCGTATAATATTTCTTCTCAAATTGTTTTTAAAGTATTAGAAATGCGTGATCAAATTCCTGAGTTTGCAGGAATGTTTCAAAAAGAAGTAGCAGAGCGTATTTGCGAAAAAAAAGGAAGTAAAACTTACGGGATTTTATCCGTACTAACACAAGCTTTTTATGAAACAGAGTACCTGTTTACAGTTTCAGAATTTGTATTTACACCTCCTCCTAAAGTAAAATCAGGTGTTATGCGTATGCGTCGTAAAGAAAATGCTCAGTTACCTTGTAATGAAAAATTATTCTTTAATGTAGTAAAAACAGCTTTTAATCAAAGAAGAAAAACACTAAGAAATAGTTTAAAAAGCTTTAATCTTTCGGATAATTTAAGAGAAGATAGTATCTTTGACCTTCGCCCAGAACAAATATCAGTAGAGCAATTCATAGAGCTCACCCAAAAAATAGCAGCAGATGGAGTTTAAAATTACCCCAGAATTCATCGCTCAGATCGAGCATTTAGTGAATGAAAACCGAGCACAAGAACTAGAAAACTTGTTGCAGGATATTCACTTTGCAGATATTGCTGAAATTTTAGATGAACTAGATGAATATCGGGCTAATTATGTTTTTAAAATATTAGATTCAGAAAAAACCGCTGATGCTCTTTTAGAGTTAGACGATGAAGTACGTATAAAAATCCTTAAAAACCTTTCTGCCAAAGAAATTGCAGAAGAGATTGACGAATTAGATACAGATGATGCAGCCGATATTATAGCGGAATTACCACAGTCTAAAAAAGAAGAAGTAATCTTAGAGCTAGAAGACGTTGAACACGCAAAAGATATCGTAGAATTACTTCGTTACGATGAAGATACAGCAGGTGGTTTGATGGGGAAGGAGTTAGTAAAAGTAAATGAAAATTGGAATGTGCTGACCTGTGTTAAAGAAATGCGTATGCAAGCAGAACACGTTACACGTGTGCATTCTATCTACGTAGTAGACGATGAGGATCGCCTAAAAGGACGACTTTCCCTAAAAGATTTACTAACAACATCTACCAAAACCCCCATTAGCGATGTATATATCAAAAAAGTAGATTACGTAAAAGTAGATACAATGGATACCGAAGTGGCACGTATCATGCAAAAATATGATTTAGAAGCCATTCCTGTAGTCGATGAAATGGGGCGTTTAGTGGGGCGTATTACGATTGATGATATTGTAGATGTAATCAAGGAAGAAGCAGATAAAGATTATCAGATGGCGGCTGGTATCTCCCAAGATGTAGAGGCAGATGATAGTATTTTAGAACTTACGAGAGCTCGTTTGCCTTGGTTAGTTTTAGCCTTATTAGGGGGATTTGTCAGTGTTCGTGTTTTAGGTTTATTTGAACCGGCCATGAAAGAACATCCTCAGTTATTCTTTTTACCCCTTTAATTGCTGCTATGGGAGGAAATGTAGGAGTACAATCATCGGCCATTATTGTACAAGGTTTGGCTAATAATTCAATTAGCGGAACTATTTTGCAACGTTTATTAAAAGAACTATCATTGAGCTTGTTAAACGGTTTGATTCTTTCTACGATCTTATTATTAGGAAGCTATTATTTACTAGGTTTTGAAATTCATATCGGCTTAACAGTTACTACCGCTTTATTATCAGTTATCGTAATTGCGTCCCTAATAGGTACTTTTATACCTATTGTTTTAAATAAGAATGGAGTAGATCCTGCATTAGCCACCGGACCTTTTATTACTACAAGTAATGATATTTTGGGAATTTTAATTTATTTTACCATTGCGAGGATTATTTTAGGTTTTTAATCACTCATTACTTTTAAAGATCTCTCTAAACTGATAGAATATCCTTTCTATGAGTCTAAGATCTTCGGTGATGATTTCGGCTGAGCCTCTCATTTCTTGTTGGAACGGAATTTGCTTTTTGGTAGCTTGTTATCGGAGTGACAAACTGCATGTTGATTTAGATACTACCTACAAAAATAATAAAAATTAGTGTTGGTTCTCGATGCGCTTCGCGCTGGAACTAACGATGATTTCAATTATATACTCAACCCTCTGTTCGAGTTGTTTTTAAGATAAAAAAACGTATCGAGAACTTTATTTTTTAATCCAAGTATATTTTAAGTTTTAAATGATATTAGACTCTTTTTGAGCTTTTTTGGGGTTTCTTTCTCCTAATATAATACTTGTTTTGTTGATATGTAGGTATTTATGTTATTATGAATGTGCCTAAACAAGAGGCTGTCCTAAAATATTTTTTAGGACAACCTCATATTTTGTATTAGAAAAATCGCTATTGGATTATGATTTTTTCGGTTTCTTGAAAATGATCACCAGACATTTTTAAGAAATAATTTCCTGGGGTTAAGTTTGATAAGTCTAATTCATTTGTATTGTTATGAATTATTACGGAATTTTCTAGAACCAGTTTACCAGTAATATCAAATACTTCAACTTTTACGCTACCATAGTTGTTAGAAGAAGTTAATTTTATATTTCCTTCCAGAAACTGTTGGGTAAACTCTAATTGTATTTACTTTTCCTGTAACTGATTCATCTATTTTGGCTCCTATAGCACCTGTTAGATTGCCTGAAAAAACACCACGACCATACGTAGCGGCATATACCTTATACGCGTTAGGTGCTGTTGGAGAATTTGCTTGAATATCTAAGTCTGTAACTTTTACATTTCTCATTCCATTATAAGCTTGTTTCCAGTTTAATGCTTGATCAGAAGTTGCAGCATTGTTAAAATTATTAGCATACCAAACTCCCAAATCAGTACCTATCATAATTTCTGCGGTATTTAATGGATTTTGTAAAATTGCTTTTACTGGCAAATCAGGTAAATTGCCGTCTAGTTGATACCAATTAGTTCCTCCGTTCGATGTATACCAAATATTGTTTACACCATAATTGTGCATAGTTAGGAAAATTTGGTTATCATTAGCTCCAAACTCTATGTCAGAAACACTACCAACAAAATTAGGACCACTTATGTTAGACCATACAGGAGAAGAACCGTTAGCTCCAGTAACTTTTAGTAATTTACCATTCATAGTTCCTATGTATAAAGTAGTAGATGTTACTTTACCTGTAGCAAGAGCTGTTGCATACCCTGTTAATAAAGCATTGGCTAAATTAGTTCTAGATACCTGTGTATTACCCTTAATATTAGAATATCTTCTTACTTGATAAGTTCCATTCTGGGTAAAATCAGAATACACAATATCATTTGTAGAATCTAGAGTCATAGCAGGGTAAAATAAACCTGCTCCAGAAGTGTTGTCATTTAGAGTTTTAGTTGTAGTATTTCCTACATTTCTAAGAATCATATTGTCATTATATACATAATTTGTAATATAATATTTATCGGATCCTTGGTCAAATAAAGGTTTTCCTCCATCACCTCCTTGAACTCTAAAAGTGTTGTTAACTCCTATAGAAGCCCCTAAAGTTGAATTGGCAGCAGTAGAAGAGCCTGAATAATATTGAGTGCCATTGTCTTGAGCTCCCGCAACAAAAAAATCACCCGCAGCACCAGAAACACCATTTGGCATTACAGCTACTCCTACAAATTGAGTAACGTTAAAGCCTGTATTTCTAGCTGTAGCTGGAGTTGTAGTACTAGCTACATTACTTGTGTAATATACTCCTCCATCATTGCCAAAAAGGGCTATGTTACTATTACCTGGTTTAAAAACCATAGCATGTTGATCAGAATGTACATTGGTTGTCCAATTGGAAATGGCATTCCATGTTACAGAAGGGCCATTTGCATTAGCTGTTCTATAAAGATCAATACCTCCTAGATATAAAATTTTATCATCTATAGGGTCTGATTCAATCATCATGTCGTAAAAAGCTTGTTGACCAGTAAAACCATAAGTGGTCTCGCGTGTTTCATTTCCAGCAGGTAACGATAAAATAGTAGGAGTTGTATTAAATCCGTTAGTGGTTAAGGCTAATTGTACTTCTACTTTTGTAGAGGTATTTGGATCATCTTTTAATTGTGATAATACATAAATTTTATCAGGAGTTGTATTAGAAGCTTCAATTTCTACTCGTTTTCCTCCTCCTTCAGCAACAACCGTATGGCGTAAGTTAAAAGTACCTCCGTTATCTGTTGATTGAAATACTCTACCGCCGCCATCACCATACGTCCAACTATCGGTAGATGATACCCAAATGTCGCCGTCTGCTCCCAATTCAATGTCATTAGGACAAGTAGGGTGTCCAGCTACTGATGAAGGTAAACTTAGTTTGGTCCATGTACTTCCTCCATTAATAGATTTATACAGGCCGAAATTAGAAGCATTAAATAGGGTGCCATTACGAGATTCTGAGTATTGGCCATCTCCCATAGCAGCATAAATTTCAGAAACCCCACCATTGTTTTTAACCACTAAATCATTTACAAATTGAACACCTGAAACTTCTAACCCAGAAAATTCAAGAGGACCAGAAGGTTTTATAGTTCCAGTTAAGTTTGCTAAATTAGCGATGAGTAGATCGCCATCTTCTTTAGAAATCATAATGGTAGGTATAGTTCCTGTAATAGCAGCATCTTCTGACATATTAAATACGGAACCACCTACAGCATTGTTCATTATAATTACGCCTATTGCACCCGCATTTTGAGCCACCATTGCTTTTGATTCAAAAGAACAAGTGCCTCTTCTTATTAAAACAATTTTACCGGCATAATTTTGTGAAGTTGCGCCACAAGCATCATCTGTTGGTGCTACTCCATCATCCATTAATACGATTGACGCTGTGAAGGTATTATTAATAGCACCGCCAGGCCATGTAGCAGAACCTGTAGAATAAGCTCTTATTGTAGCAGCATTGGAAGGAGCTATTATTTCAAGGTTTTGTAAATTTTTAACAGTTGATGATACAGATCCGCCTCCATAAACTCTAGTCCATGTAGCTCCTCTATCAGTAGTTTTCCAAATGCCATTACCATTTACATCCCCAAACACGTAAGATTCACCTGTGCCTACATACCAAGTATCTCTGTTATTAGGATCTATTGCGATGTTTTGAACATTTATATGTTCAGGGAAAGTATCAATTTTTGTCCATGCAGAGGTTGTACTTGAAATATTGCTATTTCTCCATAATCCGCCACTAACTCCTCCAGCTACTACAGTATTTCCAGTTGTATCTCCTGGGTCGAAAATAATTGCTCTTGTACGTCCTCCTACATTATTAGGTCCTCGTTCTACCCAATTATTTGTAGTAGCATCACCTGGTATACGGTATGCCAAAGCTTCTTGACGTGCTTTTTCTAGATCTTTTCGAATGGTTTCAATGTTTTCGTTAGTTGGCCTACCTAAACTAGGATTCATGGTTAGTAACCATTCTTGTTCATTGTATTTATTAGGTGGAATACCTTCTTCTTTCCTTTGTTGTTTAGATAAATAAAAAGTTCTATTTATTTTATTATTAGCTAAAAAATGTTCGTGCTTTTTTCTGAGAATCTTGGCTTCTTTTTTAGAAAGCTTTTGGTTTGCTTGTGTTTCTCTTGTAATACTCACGTCTCCGAAGTGTTGTGAATAACCTACAGTTACTCCAAACAAAAGAAAGAAACTGGGTAGTATTCTTTTTTTCATATTTAGTCTATTTTTGGGTTAATATTTGCCAAATATATAGATATTTTAAATATAGAATTAAATATTTTCATAAAAAAATCAATTTTTTTATGAAAAACAAAATTATTTTTGATGGGTATTTTTGTTAGAATGTCTCATGTATGCGGGATCATTTAACAGTTTATTGAGGATTAATTTTCTAGATTTATCTTTAATAATCTTTTTGTCCTCATGAGTCATTCCTGTTGTTTTTACAAAGGATAAGAATTGAACTCTTAGGCATCCTGGTTTGCCGCTAAAAAAGTATAGGAAAAAAGATTTTTATTATCATAAAAAACGATAGGTACAATTGTTAGTTGATGATCAATAGCAATATTAAAAGCTCCACTTTTAAACTCATCTAAAATCACACTTTCATCGTCAGGTACCTTTCCCTCAGGAAAAATACAAATACTTAAACCTTGATTAATACGCGCTTTAGCTCTTTCATAGACTTCCGATCGACTTCGCATACTATCACGATCTACCATAATGGCAGCTCTTTTATAAAAAAAGCCAAATATGGGGATTTTAACCAATTCTTTTTTTCCTACAAAAACAAAAGGATTTTTAACCACGGCTAACATCAGCATAATGTCTGTCATTGAAGTATGATTTGCAATAAACATATAACTATGGTTGGGTAAAACAGGTTGTTCGCTTTTGATTTTATAATGAAACCCCATTCCGTAAAGAACAATTTTAGCCCACAAACGAGCCATTTTAAAAAAATAAGGATACCAAGAATCTTTAGAAAGAGAGAGGGTCAAAAAAGGAGACATGATAAGGATAGGTATTAAAACTAATACATAAAACCATAAACGCCAGATACACCAAAAAGAATTTTTAACATTCGCATAACAGTTGTTATTTACTTCAAATATGAATTAAAAAAAATTACCTTTGCGAAAATATCATTTTTAAGAATATAATGGCAAAAATATTAACGGGAGTACAAAGCACAGGAACTCCACATTTAGGAAACCTTTTAGGCGCAATTATACCTGCCATAAAAATGGCTGATCAGCCTGAAAACGAATCTTTTTATTTATAGCAGATTTACACTCTGTAACTCAAATAAAAGAAGGTACAGTTTTGAAAAATAATACATATAGTACAGCTGCAGCTTGGTTAGCTTGCGGTTTAGATATTAATAAAGTAACTTTTTATCGTCAAAGTGACGTTCCGCAAGTTGCGGAGCTAACTTGGTATTTGAGTTGTTTTTTCCCTTTTCAAAGATTGACGTTAGCGCACTCGTTTAAAGATAAAGCAGATAGGTTAGAAGATGTAAATGCAGGATTGTTTACATATCCAATGTTAATGGCTGCTGATATCTTAGCTTATGATGCAGAAATTGTACCTGTAGGAAAAGATCAATTACAACATTTAGAAATTACACGTGATGTAGCTTCTCGTTTTAATCATCAAATGGGAGAAACATTTGTCTTGCCACAAGCTAAAACAGGGGAGGATTCTATGTTGATTCCTGGTACTGATGGTGAAAAAATGAGTAAATCAAGAAATAATACAATTAATATATTTTTAGATGACAAAGATTTGTTAAAACAAATCAAAACGATTCAAACAGATAGTACACCACTTGAAGATCCTAAAAATCCAGATACCTGTAATGTCTTTTCTCTATATAAGTTAATAGCTACAGAGGATCAGACAACTGAATTAAGGGAGAAATATCTAGCTGGTAATTTTGGATTCGGACATGCTAAACAAGCTTTATATGACTTAATTGTTGAACGTTTTGCAGTAGAAAGAGAACGTTATAGTTATTATATGAATAATTTGACAGAGTTGGATAGAATATTACAAATTGGTGCAGGAAAAGCATCTTTAGTTGCTAATGATGTTTTAAAAAGAGTTCGAGTTAAATTAGGTTTTGATTAATTAATTCAAAAAAATACTTAAAACTATATTTTGATGAATAAAGTTTAAAAACAAACCTTAAAAAACTCTTAATTTTGATAAAAATTTGTTAAAATTAATTTTTTGTTGTGTTTTTATTAAAAAAACGATTTATATTTGTCCTATGAATTTGAGGGGTGGTTCCCTCTGAACTTTATAAATTTTCATAATTTATAGTTTTTTGGTTGGTTAATAACATAAAAACTCAGTCATTTTCTGATTGGGTTTTTTTGTTTTTTATTACTTTTGGAATAAAAATTGTAGTGACTGATAACCAAACTGTCTATAAATATAAAAAATGAAAAAAAATATTCTATTATTCATAGCCGCTTTAGGTTTATCATCGTTTCAAATTACAGAACAAAAAAAAGAAGCTTTTGGTGTAGGTGAATGGTTAAAATATAGGATTCACTACGGTATAGTAAATGCTGGTTATGCAACTTTAGAATTAAAAGATGCAGTAAGAAATAATCGGAAATGTTTTTATGCAGTTGGACATGGCTACACAACAGGTATGTCTCGTTTCTTTTTAAAGTCGAAGATCATTACCAAAGTATTTTTGATCAAGAAACCAATAAACCTTATCAATATGTAAGAAAAATAGATGAAGGTGGATATACCAAAGATCAAGAAGGTTTTTTTAATCAGACCAAAAATACAATACTAGTAAAAGATTATAAGAATAAAACAGAAAAGAACCTCTCTGTTACAGAAGATGTACAAGATATTGTTTCTTCGTTTTATTATTTACGAAATCATCCCAAAGCAAGTGAATTGGCTGTAGGAGAATCAATAATTATTGATATGTTTTTTGATGATGAAATTTATAAATTTAAAATGCGTTTCTTAGGTAGAGAAACAATTAATACTAAATTTGGAAACGTCAAAACATTAATTTTTAGGCCATTGGTTCAGCATGGTAGAGTTTTTAAAGAAGAAGAAAGTCTAACCGTATGGGTAAGTGATGATGAAAATAAAATACCATTACGAATTAAAGCAAGTCTAGCTGTGGGTTCCTTAAAAGCGGATTTAGAAAGTTTTAAAGGACTTAAAAACCCTTTTTTAGTTTTAAAAAGTTAATAGAATGAATGATTACTCTAATTTAGTAGATAAAATAGACCAAAAATACCAATCTTTAGATCAAAAAACAGAAGCCTACCTAGAAGGGCTTCTTTGGTCTAAACCCATTACTTATTGGGATTATATTCAAACAGATGCTTTGTTAAGTCTTCAAAACCAGCGTACTATATTTCCAGATGAAAATGTGTTTATCATGTATCATCAAATAAATGAACTTTTATTCAAAATGATTTTATGGGAAATAAAACAAGTTTCTTACGCTCAAAAACTAACAACACAATTCTTTACGGATAGACTTATGCGTATTAGTCGATATTTTGATATGTTAACCACATCATTTACGATAATGGGAGAAGGAATGGACGTAGAACAATACATGAAATTCCGTCATACACTAACTCCTGCCAGTGGTTTTCAGAGTGCACAGTATCGTATGATAGAATTTTGTTCTACTGATTTAATCAACTTAATTGACTATCGTTATAGAACAACTATTGATAGAAATACTTCTTATAATCACGCTTTTGAACATTTGTATTGGCAAGCTGCTGGTAAAAATTATAAAACAGGAGAAAAATCGTATTTTCTAAAACAATTTGAAGAAAAATATAAAAAGAATTTCTTCAAGTTATGGAAGAATACAATACAATTAATTTATGGTGTAAGTTTAAACAACTCCCTATTGAAGATCAAACTAATCCTGAATTAATTAAAGCCATGCGTCATTATGATTATACTGTAAATATTACGTGGGTGATGGGACACTACCGTGCTGCTCAAAAATACATAGATAATGGTAAAGGAAATGGTGAAGCAACAGGAGGAAGCGATTGGAAAAAATATATGCACCCACGTTATCAGCGCCGTATATTCTTCCCTGAATTATGGTCTGAAGAAGAATTAAAAAACTGGGGAGAAGAACTTTGAAAAACTAGTCGATTTCTTCTTTTAAACATTAAAAAAAATAAACCGATAAAAAAATAGAACCTTATATAAATATGATTTTGCCCTCTATAAATCCTACTGAAACAAATACTTGGAATAAATTAAAAGAACATTTCGTTGAAATACAAAATGTATCAATGCAGCAAATGTTTGAAAATGATAGTCAAAGAACAAAAAAATTTCACGTTGAATGGGATCATTTTCTTTTAGATTATTCTAAAAATAGAATTAATGATACTACATTATCATTGCTATTAGATTTAGCAGAAGAATGTTCCTTAAAAGATGCAATTAACTCACAATTTTTAGGAAAAAAATAAATAAAACTGAAAATAGAGCCGTATTACATACAGCCCTTAGATTGCCTAAAACAGTTAAATTGCAACTAGATGATCAAGAAATTGTTCAAGATATATGGGCGGTAAAAGATAAAATAAAACAATTTTCAGAAGAAGTAATTGTTGGAAAAAGAAAAGGATATACTGATAAACCATTTACAGATATTGTAAACATAGGTATTGGAGGTTCTGATTTAGGACCTGCTATGGTAACAGATGCTTTGTCATATTATAAAAATCATCTTAATGTTCATTTTATTTCTAACATAGATGGAGACCATTCAACTGAAATTTTAAATAAATTAAATCCTGAAACAACCTTATTTGTTGTTGTTTCTAAAACATTTACAACGCAAGAAACACTTGGTAATGCCCTTGTTGCCAAAAAGTGGTTTTTAAAAAATGCAGAAGAAAAATTTATAAAGAATCACTTTGTAGCAGTCTCAAGCGAAATAAAAAAAACAGTAGAGTTTGGAATAGATTCTGATAATATTTTTCCAATTTGGGATTGGGTAGGCGGTAGATTTTCGTTATGGGGAGCCGTAGGACTTTCTGTTGTTTTGTCTATAGGTTATGAGCAATATGAACAATTGTTGTTAGGTGCTTATAAAATGGATCAGCATTTTATAAATACTCCATTTGATAAAAATATTCCAGTCATTATGGGGCTTTTAAGTATTTGGTATAATAATTTTTTTAATTCAGAAACAGAAGCTGTAATTCCTTATACTCAATATTTACAAAAATTACCTCCTTATCTTCAACAAGGAATTATGGAAAGTAATGGAAAAAGAATAAGTCGATCAGGATTTCCTGTGAATTATCAAACAGGAACAATAGTTTGGGGAGAACCTGGAACAAATTCTCAACATGCTTTTTTTCAACTAATACATCAAGGAACTAAATTAATTCCTGCTGATTTCATCGGTTTTAAAAAATCATTACATGGTAACATAACACATCATCAAAAATTGATGGCCAATTTTTTTGCTCAAACAGAAGCATTATTAAATGGTAAAAATAAAGAACAAGTACTAGATGAGTTTGAAAAGAAAAATGTAGATAAATGTAAACAAGAAGAATTGTTACCTCATAAAATATTTGAAGGAAACAAACCAACCAATACACTTTTAATAAATCAACTTACGCCAGAAACATTAGGAAGTTTGATTGCTTTATATGAACACAAAATATTTGTACAAGGAATTATTTGGAATATTTTTAGTTATGATCAATGGGGAGTAGAGTTAGGTAAGGAATTAGCTAATAAAATTTTAGATGAATTTCAAGAAAATGATTTTCGAGAACATGATTCCTCTACTTTGTTTTTGTTAAGTAAATTTACAGAGTAATAAAATTCTTAATAAATTAAATAGAAATAGTATAAAATGTGATTTTATGGTTTAAAAAAATAATTTTTCTTTATATGTGTGTTAAAGTTTTTTTTAAAATTAACATTGCCTTAACATTGCCTACTTAAATATGTTTGAATTTTGTAGCATCACTTTTAAATCTAAAAACACAACAAATGAAGAACATGAAAAATTGGGTTTTAGTGACCATGATGTTTGTTTGTGCTCCCTTTTTCGCACAAAATCAGATCATGGGAACTATTCAAGATGAGACGGGTGCACTACCTGGTGCAAATGTAGTCATTGAAGGCACAAGACAAAACGTATCATCAGCTTTTGATGGTGGGTTTTTAATAGAAACTAAAAACACAAAGGGAAATCTATTAATTACTTATTTAGGTTTCGAAACTAAAAAAGTAGCTTTTACAGTTTCCAATGGAAAAGCTGATTTAGGTATTATAGTATTAAAAGATAAAGGAAATGTATTAGGAGAGGTTGTAATTAAGTCTACAGTAGTAGATGTTGCAAAAGATCGTAAGACTCCTGTAGCCGTTTCTACAATAAAAGCGGCTGAAATTAGAGAAAAATTAGGAACAAAGGAATTTCCAGAAATATTAGCGACTACGCCATCTGTGTATGCAACAAAATCAGGTGGTGGTTATGGGGATTCTCGCGTGAATATTCGTGGGTTTGATCAGAAAAATATTGCTGTTATGATAAACGGTGTGCCTGTAAACGATATGGAAAACGGTTCTGTTTTCTGGAGTAATTGGGCTGGTTTATCAGATGTGACTACTGCCATGCAAGTACAAAGAGGTTTGGGATCTTCAAAATTAGCAATCTCTTCTGTAGGAGGTACTATTAATGTTGTTACCCGAACATCAGATGCTAAAAGAGGAGGTACTTTATCTGCTACTATTGCTAACAATGATCATATAAAAACATTGGCATCTTATTCTACAGGTAAATTAGAAAATGGATTGTCAGCTTCTGTTTTATTAAGTAGCACACAAGGAAATGGGTATGTTAATGGAACTAAATATTTTGGACAAAACTATTTTATAGGTTTAGGATATGATATTAATGAAAAAAATAGTTTACAATTTACATTTACGGGAGCTCCACAATGGCATAACCAAAGAAGTTTTGCAAATACTATTGCTGATTATATCAAATATGGTTCAAATGGAGAACCTAATATAAAATACAATTCAGATTGGGGATATTTAAATGGTCAAGAGTATTCTTGGGCTACGAATTATTATCATAAACCAGTAGCTTCATTAAACTATGATTTTAAATTTAATGATAAGGTAAAATTATCTTCTGTTTTTTATGGCTCATGGGGACGTGGAGGACTTACAGGATTTACAGGAAAGACACCTGTAACATTTAAAACAGCAAGCGGATTGGTGCCGTTTAATGATTTTGTAGCATTTAACAGAGGGGAATATGTTGCCTCTAGGGGAGAGTCCGTAACGCCAATAACAGGAGCACAAATTGCACCTACTTCAAATGGTTTGTATTTAACGGATAGAACTACAGGGTTTACAAGAAGAGCTAACATAAATTCACATGATTGGTACGGTGCAATTATAAACTTAAATACTAAATTAAGTAAGGCTTTAACCTTAGATTTTGGTGTAGATGCGAGAACCTATATTGGTTATCATTTTAGAAATGTTGTTGATTTATTAGGCGCAGACGGTTTTAAAGATAATAGAGATATAAATAATCCTAATAGAATTTTATTTCAAACATATTCAGCAAAACCTTCTTTTAATCCGTGGAGTAATGTAAAAAATCAAGAAAGAATTGAATATAATAATGATGGTCATGTTAGATGGTATGGCGCATTCACACAGTTAGAGTATTCAAATGATAGATTTACAGCATTTTTTCAAGGAGCAGTATCACAGCAAGGTTTTAAACGTGTAGATACATTTACATATAAAGAATCAGATCCTTTGTATTCAACAAATTATAAAAATTTAATAGGAGGCAATGTTAAAGGAGGAGTGAATTTTAATATTAATGAAAAAATGAATGTTTTTGTTAATAGCGGATATTATTCAAAACAGCCTTTCTTTAATGCAGTTTACCCAAACAATCTTTCAGTAATTGCTGGAAATCTTATAAATGAGAAAATACTAGGATTAGAAGGAGGGTATGGTTTTAAATCTTCTGTTTTCAATGCTAATTTAAATGTTTATTATACAAGTTGGAAAGATCGTTTTCAAAGACAATCTGATTCAGACGTTACAAACGTAGGAGGTTATTATAACTTTAGTGGTATTCAACAGGTACATAAAGGTATTGAGCTAGAAGCAAATATAAAGCCAACTGATAATTTCACGATTAATTTAATGGGGTCTATCGGTGATTGGAGATATAAAAATAATGTTACAAGCGATCGTTTTGATGCTAATAATAACCAAATTTCTGGAGGAAAACCTGAAACATTATATTTAGATAATTTAAAAGTAGGAGATGTAGCTCAAACTACAGCTAGTGCAGGTGTAACTTATGAAATTGTAAAAGGATTAAAAGTAGATGCTACTTATTTATATGTAGACAAGCTATATGCTAGTATAGATCCAACTAAATTTAAAGAAGCCGTTAACAAAGGAACATTACAATTGCCTAGTTATGGATTGTTAGATGCAGGTTTTTCATTCAAAACCTATAGAGTAAAAGAATCTAATGATTATTTTAATTTTAGAGTTAATCTAAACAATGTTTTAAATACAGTTTATATTTCTGAATCCAGAAGTAATATCTTTGCTGATGATCAAATAGCAAATGCTCCAATAGGTACCACTTATGCTAGTGCAAATCGCTTATATAAAGGATTGGCCGATGCAAATCAAGTTTTCTTTGGATTTGGTAGAACATGGAATTTTACTTTTTCTTATAACTTTTAATAGTTATTATTTTTTATAAAAATATAAAAGCTATCCTTGAAGTACATTGCCCTCAATGCTTATAAACATTTGAGAGCAATGTATGAAAAGGGAGCTTTTTTGTTTGTATTAATTTGAAAAACAACTTATTTATACAACAAAAAGGAAATTGAAAGAATATTTTATAAAGACTACTTATAATTATACCTTTTAAACTTGAAATTTTCTCATAATAATACTTTTTTAACCTCGAGACTGTCCAAAAAGTTTACAATCTTTCATTTCGACCAAAGGAATAAATTACATAATATTGATTATGAGACTCCTCCTTCGTAGTGACAAACTGTATATTGATTTAGGCACTATCCTACAAAAGCAATAAAAATTAGTGTTGATTCTCGATGCGCTTCGCGCTCGAACTAACGATGATTTCAATTATATACTCAACCATTTGTTCGAGTTGCTTTAAAATAAAAAAACATATCGAGAATTTTACTTTTTAATTCAGTATATTTTAAATTTAAATGCTATTAAATAGAATTGGTAGAAAAATTTACTTTTTGATAATTTTTAAAGAAATGAAATAGTGTTAAAACAACATTTTATAATCTATAGAGTGTATTTATTGCTGTAATTCATTCCTTAATAAATTGTTCTTTTTATAATTGTAATACTTTTGTGGAAAAATAAATAAATAATGAAAAACAACAGATATGTTTGTACGTTTGTAACCATGATGTGTTTTAGCTATGTACAAGGACAAACTTATAATGGAGCTAGTAAAACTTTACAACAAAAACCAAAGAATGTAGAAGTATCTTCTAAAAAGAAGAAATTAAGACTGGAAGCCTTAATTGGAAAATCAACCCCTGATATTAAAAATAACGTAACTTTAGGAATAACAAATTCAACAGTAAAACTAGAAGTAGATAGTGAAACAGAAGGAATTTCAGGACTTAAATTGACACAATTAAAAAGTACAAGTTCAACATCACAGCCTAATGGGAAAGCTTTAACAGTAGATAGTCAAGGAAATGTAATATTAACTCCAATGTCTGGTTCAGCAGGTACATCTTCGGATATTTATGGTAGTGATGGTACTCTTCAAGGAGATAGAACCGTAAATATGGATAGTAAAAAAATAAATTTTATAAGTACTTCAAATGGTAATTCTGTTCTAAATATTGATTCTAAGTCAGGAAATATAGGAATAGGAACAAATGCTTTATATTCAAAATTAGATGTTGCAGGTGGTTTGCCAGATGGGCAAACTTTTGTTGATGTAAATGACAGAAATAATAAATGTAGGATATTAAGTGCTGGAAGTCTTACTAATAATGTTAGAGAACGTTCTTTTTTGTTTTATGATTTCCCAAAATCAAATATAAATCCAAACGAATCATCTTTTTGGTTTAGTTTAACTGATAGGTCTGATGCTAGTCGTTTTATAGTGGAAGCAAGACAAGGAGGGTATGGATATTTTAAATTTACTGATGCAACACAAAAAGATTGTTTTACTGTTTCTAATAATGGTGCTGATTTTGTGTTTTTAGAAATGCCTAAAAAAGATACTCACGTAGTACTAGGAGGTGCGCAAGCTTGGCCAATTGCGCATACTTTTTGGGTTAAAACAGGTTCCTCTAAATTTGATAGTGATGTCTTTGTAGATACACATATTGGTATCGGAACTGATAAATTTGTAGATCCAGTTGATAGTAATAAAGATTATAAACTTTCTGTAAAGGGACGTATAAGAGCAGAAGAAGTAAAAGTATACAATACTTGGGCTGATTATGTTTTTGCCAAAGATTATAAATTACGTAGTTTAGATGAAGTAGATACTTTTATAAAACAAAATAATCATTTACCTAATGTGCCATCTGCTAAAGATATTACAGAGAAAGGATTAGAATTGGGTGAAATAGCTAAAGTACAACAAGAAAAAAATAGAAGAACTTACTTTGTATTTAATCCAACAAAATAAAGAAATTCAAGAACTTAAAAAACAACTAAAAGAAGTATTAAATAAAAAATAATTTTTATTTCAATAAAAAGAGTGGTTTAAAAAGAGGTAATCTTCTCATTTCGATTAAAGCACAAAATTACATAGTATTGATAATGTAACTTTGCCTTTCTTCGAGGTGATAAAATAGATCCCAAGTTGTTTCTTTTTAGATGCTTACTTTAGAGTTTGTTTCTGATAAAAAGATTTTGATCACATTTTTTCAAATACAATTCCTGTTTTTGCCCCGAAAATTCACTTAAATTTATGAAAAATAAGTTTTTATCCTTCAATAAGCACTTGATGGTCAAAGCATACTCTTTGACGGAAATACTCATTGTGCTTTGTATTATTGGTATATTATTATTAATGGTGTTACCTAATCAAACCTCGGTAATAAGTCAAGCAAAATCCATTGAAGCTCAAGCCATGTTAAATCAAGTATATGGTTTAGAAAAAAGTTATTTTTATAGATATTCTAAGTTTTCAGGAAATTTAGATGAACTAGGATTTGAACAAGAAAAAACGGTAGATGAAGGAGGACAAGCCATGTATAGAGTTGAAATAATAGAATCATCCAACGAAAGTTTTTTAGCAAGAGCTACTGCAGTATCAGATATGGATGGTGATGGAAGTTTTAATACGTGGGAAATTAATAATACTAAGTTATTAACCGAAGTTACTAAAGAATAAAGTGAATTTACTTTTATATTGGGGACTTATTTTAGCTTTGTTATTTCTTTTTTTCAAGATTTAAAACATAGAGCAATACATATTACCTTGCCTTTGTTAATTATAATTATAGGATTCTCTATACCTCCATTTCCTTTTTACTTACGAATGAAAAGTACTCTCATTAATTGCGTGTTCTTTCTTCTTATTTTTGGAATGATGGTTTTTTATATGAGAATTAAAAATAAAAATTACTCAAATCCTTTAAATACTTATTTTGGTTTAGGAGATGTCTTATTTTTTATATCTATAGCACCTCTTTTTGAATTACAAAAATTTTTAGTATTTATTGTAAGTACGATGTTATTTTCAATTACTCTTTATTTTATATTTTTAAAAAAAAGACAAACAGAATCTATTCCCTTGGCGGGTTTTTCCGCTTTGCTACTAGTATTCGTATTATGTCTTAAATTATTTTTTAAGCCTTATTCACTATTGCTTTTCTAATTATGGAGGATACATTCGTTATTGATTCAGAAAACCTTTTGGCTATTTCAAGTGAATTAGCTAATCATTATCGTGTAATCCCGAAGCAAGTAAAAACTGATTGTATTGAATTATATGTTGACAATATAAATCATAATTCAAGTATTGAAGAGGAATTAGAACTTTTAACAGGTAAAAAAATTCTTCTTTTTAAGGTAGATACAGATGTAATAAATAAAGGCTTATCTATCTATTATCGGAAGGAACGTATTGATATTCAAAAAAAGAATTTTAATGTTGAAAAAAATGATTTTTTAGAATCTCTACTAGAAGAAGCAAAGGCATTAAAGAGTAGTGATATTCATTTTGAAGTGTATGAAGATAATGCTCGAATTCGGTTAAGAATTGATGGTCAACTTATAGAAAGATATAAGATAGAAAAAGAAAATTATCTAGAATTGGTCAATAAAATAAAAATCAAAGCTAAACTTAATATTACTGAAAAGAGGTTACCACAAGACGGACGTATTACAAATGAATCTTTTGATATTAGAGTATCAATTTTACCAACGCTTTTTGGTGAAAAAAATAGTAATGCGTTTGCTAGGGCAAGATGCTTCAAATATTGACTTGAATGCTTTAGGTTTTAAAGAAGATGAATTACAAAAATACCTTCAAGCTGTAAAGAAACCTAATGGTATAATTTTGATAAGTGGTCCAACTGGGTCAGGAAAAACCACAACGTTGTACGCTACTTTAAAATTATTAAATGATTCAAAAAGAAACATTGTTACGGTTGAAGATCCGATAGAATATACCCTTAAAGGAATTAATCAAGTTCAACTGAAAGAAGATATTGGACTTACGTTTGCTTCGGCTCTCAAATCGTTTTTACGTCAAGATCCAGATGTGATTATGTTGGGAGAAATTCGAGATTCAGAAACAGCACTTATGGCCATTAGAGCTTCGCTTACAGGACACCTTGTTTTGTCAACTATTCATACAAACTCCGCAATCGGAACCATTTCGCGTTTAGTTGATATGGGAGTTCCAGCCTATTTAATTTCTGAAACCTTAAATCTATCGGTGGCACAACGATTGGTTAGAAAACTTTGTGAAAATTGCAAACAAGAAACAAAAGTAGATAAAGACGATTTTCCAGTAAGTTTTCATTTCCCATATCCATTGGAAAAACATTATAAAACACAAGGCTGCAATCAATGTTTTCATACAGGATATAAAGGTAGAACGGCTATTTATGAAGTAATTAATATAGATAATAAATTAGCTACAGCAATAAAACATAATCATATAACGGAGGTGTTTGAAAATAATAATAACCATCAAACATTGGCTTATAAAGCCTTTGCCCTTTTGGCAAAAGGAAAAACTTCGTTAGATGAAATTTACCCAATTTTAATTACCCAATAAAATGTTTAAAAAAATTATTTATTTCCTTTTAGGTATTGTTTTATCCCATTCAGTTTTCGCTCAACAAGACTTAAATCAATTAAGTTATAAATTGGATGAACTATCAAAACAAAAAAAAGGAATAAATGAAGTTTTGAAAATTAATGTTTCAGGACTTTCTTTACATGATTTCATAGCTTCCATTGCAGAAGAACATCAACTTAATATTGATGTAGATACTGATCTAAATCAAACGGTAGTTAATAATTTCTATGATGTAACAGTTAAAGATGTTTTTCTACATTTAATACAAAAATATGATTTAGAAGTAGGTTTTTTGAATAATATAATCGTTTTCAAAAAGAGAAAAGAAATTAAAATTATCGAGAAAAAACAACCTAAAAACATTGATGTTACTTATAATAAAGAAAATGATTTTCTTTCTTTGAAATTAGAAAACGATTCTCTTCCTGCTGTAGCAAAAGCAATCATAGATAAATCTGGAAAGAATGTGGTTTTAGCTCCAGATATAAAAGGACTAAGAGTATCTTCTTACATTCTAAACAGACCTTTTGAACAGGTTATGCAAATGATGTCTAAATCGAACGATCTAGTTGTTTCAAAAGATGAAAATGGCTTTTTCTTTCTAGAAAAAAATAAAGAGCCTAATAATAACGGAAATGCTTATGGAATAAATAATAATGTCAGAAATAAACAGGCAAAAGCCAGCCGAGGAATACCAGGATACTATGATGTTTTATTAGATAAAACAGGTTTTTTAAATATAAATGCAGATCTTGCAGATGTAAATGATCTTCTGACAGAAGCAGCTGAAAAATTACATATTAATTATTTTTTGTATAATAAACCTGAAAACGAAAAGACTAGTCTTTCTGTGGAGCATATAACATTTGATGATTTATTAGAACATGTATTTAAAGGCAGAAAATACACCTTTAAAAAACAAGATAATTTATATCTGATAGGAGAATATGCTACTGAAGGACTTAGAGCTACTGAAATTATTCAATTAGAAAATCGTTCGATCGAAAGTGTACAACAATCCTTACCAAGAGTTTTTGCTGAAAAACTTGAAATTAAAGAATTTGTAGAATTAAATAGTTTGATTGTTTCAGGGTCCAAAAAAGCAATTGACGAACTTCGTCTTTATTTAAAACAAATTGATAAAGTTGTACCTATGGTACAAATAGAGGTAATTATTGCTCAGTATAACAAAGGGTATGATATTCAAAGCGGTTTTAAAGCAGGACTTTTAGCAAAAGGACAAGCTCCTATAGGAACTTCAGGAACTTTATATCCTACAGCCGATATGTCATTAAATAGTACTTCAATAAATAGTTTAATAAATGCTTTTAATGGTTTTGGCTTATTTAAAATAGGAAAAGTAACGGAAAGTTTTTACGCTAATTTAAAATTACTAGAAAATAATTTAATACTAAAAGTAGAATCAACACCTAAAATAGCAACAATCAGCGGTCATGAAGCCAAACTTGCAATTGGAGAAACTAGTTATTATTTTGAACAAAATAATCAGATTTTAAGTAATAATAATATAGGGAATAATATATTACAATCAGGAACTTGGAAACCAACAGATGCTAACTTAAGTGTATCAATAAAACCTTTTGTTTCTACAGATGAAAATGTAACTCTAAATATTGCAGTTGAAAAAAGTTCATTCTTAGGTAGAGCAGGAGAAAATGCCCCTCCTGGGAAAGCTACACAAAAATTTGAATCATTAGTAAGGGTTAAAAATGGAGAAATGATACTACTTGGAGGACTAGATGAATTAAAAAAGAAAATTCAGGAACAGGTGTCCCTTTGATTTCAAGAATCCCTGTTTTGAAATGGTTTACAAGTAGCCGAAAAAATCAAAAAATGATTCAAAACTTCATATATTCATTAAACCAACCGTTGTATATTAATGCTACAATACCTTACCCAAACAATAAAAATTAATAAAATAAATATCATTGGCATTGTTAAAAAGAACATGCTGACGTATTTCATGTATTGACGGTCTTCAAAAAAAGAAATAAGCTTAATATATTAAATTCTAGAACTTTTGATAGTTTTGAAAAACTTTGTAAAGCAACTGATGTGAAAATTCCTGTTGTTCTATCAATTGATGGTAAAGGGATATTAAACAAAAAAGTAGATAACAATAATGAAATAGATATAAATTGGCTAAAAACAATTAATTTTGATAGTATCTACCACACTACTTTTCAAAATGAAGAAATCCGTTTTATGAGTTTTTCTAGAAGTATTTTGGTAGAAGAAAACATACAATTTTTTCAAGCAAATCATTTTCAGGTACTAGATGTATATATAGGAGCTTTTCCTGTAGCCTTTCTAAAAGATTATATACACATAAACACCATAAAAGCTGGTGAACTAGAATTAATTTTTGAAGAAGATAAACTTGAAAGTTTTCTTAAAAACAATAAAACTACTTCCATTCAAGTCGGAGAAGATACTCTTTTAAGCAGTCATTTACCTCTATACGCAAGCGCTATACATTTTTTCTTACAACCTGAAGAAATTACTAAAACCGAAAATAAAATTAATTTAGAAGAAGTAATTTATCAAAAAGCTTTTAATAAACTAGCTGTTATTATGCTAGTCTCTTTTTTTACCTTACTCCTCTTAAGTTATACCTCTATACAATATTTTAATAAAAAGATAAGCGAACTTAATTTAGAAGTCATCTATTCAAATCAATCCTATAAACAAATTAAAAAATTAGAAAAAAGGAGAGAACAACAAATGATGATTGTAAATGAATCAGGAATAACTTCAAATATTTTTATATCACATTACGTGTTTGACTTATTGAAAATAGTGCCAAATGATATGAAATTAAATGAGCTAAATTATGCTCCTGTAGATAAAGAAATTAAAATAAATAAAAAAATCTTAATGACTCCTAATACTTTTTTTTATTAAAGGGCATACACAAGAAGAAAAGGTTTTTAATACTTGGCTAACTGATATAAAAAAACTTAGTTGGGTAAGAAAATTTGAGATTGTCAATTTTAAAAAGATAAAAAAAATAGGTTACAGTTTGAAATAAAAATCATAACACATCATGTTTAATCAGTATTCTTTCAAACAAAAATTTAAAGCATTATTAGTAATACTTTGTTTGTTATCTATTACTGCTTATAAACGTTCTTTTAGCCAGTTAATAGGCTCATATAAAGAATATAAAGCACTTATAGAAAAGACGCAAGAAATAAATGCCAAAACATCAGGTTTAAATAAATTATATAATGACGTTGCCAAATTAGATCTATTAATTGGTAAAAGCGGAAAAGAAAAAGAAATTATACAACAAGAAATTATTGATTTTTTAGCAAAAAACCATTCAGAAATTGCGATACACTCGATTCAACCTATTCATTTTTTTAAAGATGAACACCTTTCAATCATAACAAATAGTATAGTTCTGTCAGGAAATACTAATCAATTACTAAACACAATTTATAACTTTGAAAATAATTTTCAAAGCTCAAAACTTGTAAGTTTACAGTTTTTTACAGAACAAAAAAATGATAAAGAAGAAAAATTATATTTAAAACTTATATTTCAAAATTATGAAGGTATTTAATAGCGTATTATTTTTGTTTTTTGCTATAAGTATTACAGCGTGTGATGATATTTTAGAAAAAGACATTACAACTGATGTCGTAAATGTTTTAACACCAAAAGAGGGGAGTGTTATAGAAAGTAATATAATCAGTTTTCAATGGGAACCACTTAAAGGAGCCAATAAATATCGGTTACAAATAGAAGATAAAAATGCACTTGTAATAAAAGATACAATAACCACTAAAAACTCTTTAAAACTCCCATTACTACCTGGTAAATACAAGTTTAAAATTAGAGGAGAAAATCAAGGATACGAATCGAAATATACAATCTCAAGTTCCTTCGATATAAAATTACCAACCAGTTTAGAAAACCAACTCGTAATTCTAAAAAGTCCGTCCAATGGTTTTTTTACTAATAGGAATAATTTAATATTAATTTGGGATCCTATAAAAATAGCAACTACTTATACTCTAGAATTATATGACGTGACCAATAGTAATTTATTATTGCTTTCTAAAGAAGGTCTAACAACACCAACTTATGTTTTAGATGCAACTGTTTTGAAATCAGATGCCCTTTATGAATGGAGAGTAAAAGCTATAAATACAACGTCATCTACTGATTTTAATAAATCTACATTTTCATTAGATACAACTCCGCCAAACGCGCCACAAAATCTATTACCTAATAATGCTGAAACACGTAAAGTGAATTCTACCGTAGAACTTAGTTGGAAATTAGATACTGATTCTGGGACCATTAAATCACCTATTGATTATTATATAATTGAGTTTGCAACGGATGTTGATTTTACTAAAAATTTTGAAAGCCAAATTACAACTACGACAAATTACCAAAAAATATTTACTGCTACAGCTACTTATTTCTGGAGAGTAAAAGCCAAAGATAAAGCAGGAAATATAGGATCTTTATACAGTAAACCAAATAGTTTATTAATAAATTAATGATGAAAAAAAAATAAACGTGATCCTTTTAATAGGTGTTTTAGCGTTATGGGGAACTGTAATTTATAAATATATAAGCCATTTCTTTCAAGACAAACAAATAGAAAACAATTTTGAAAATAATATTACTATAAAATTACCAGATAAAATTGAAAAGGATACTTTTCTTCTAGGTTCTCTTTCAATAGACCCTTTTTTAAAGACGGTTAAGGTTATTAAAATTGAAAATAATAAACCACAACAAACAAATATAACGACAAACCTATTAAAACTTAAGAAAAATGAGATAAAACCTATAAAACCAGTCAAAGTAATTGAAGAAAACCCTTTTCCAGATATAAAATTTTATGGTTACATAAAAACCCAAGGAAAAGCAGAGGAACTAATTTTAATAAAAGTTAATGATAACCTATTTAAAACTCGATTAAATACAGAGTGTAACGGTGTAGTAATAAAAAAAATATACCGAGATTCTTTAGAAGTAAAATTCGAAAAAAGAAAACGGATAGTAGTTAGACAATAATTTTTTTATTTATAAAAATGATATTTTAAACATTTTATTTTTTTGTATGATTAAATAGATTTAGAATAAGAAAGTATATTTAGTTAATTATTTGTATAGCGTCTCTTTTGAATTTAATTTCTTTTTAAAGCAAAATGTTCGAAAAAAACAATGTTGTTTAGGTATATTTTAAATTTAAAATTAATCTTATGAGGCTATAATACCATTTAAACTTTGAAATTTTCTCATAATACTATTTTTTTAACCTTGAGACTGTTCAAAAAGTTTGTAATTTTTCATTTCGACACTATCCTACAAAAGCAATAAAGAATAGTGTTGGTTCTCGATGCGCTTCACGCTCGAACTAACGATGATTTCAGTTATATGCTCAACCATTTGTTAGAGTTGTTTTAAAATAAAAAAAAACAGATCGAGAATTTTACTTTTTAGTCCAGTATATTTTAAGTTTAAATGCTATAAATTTAATACTTAAATAAGATGTGTTTTAATTTGAGATAAATGATTTTCTTGAAACAAATATTTACTACCTAAATAATAAAAATAGGAATAATATATAGATGTTATTTCTAGATTTTAGAAAGTTTTATTAGGAGTTTTCTAAAAAGAATAATTTAAACCAATACCAATTATCTGCTTAAATTGAATTTTAGCTCCTGATGTAATTAATTGTCCATTTATCTCATTTTTAGTCTTGACATCATCATCATATAACAAATTGGCATTAATGTTTGCTGAAACGTATTTATTGATGATGAAATCAAATTGTAATTGCCAATTTACGTCTATGTTACCAAAATTATTTAGATAGTCTGTGTAAAGATTAATTTTGTTTTCTAAATAAATATTTTGATATATTTCGTCTTTGTGAAAAGCGGTTAGAAGAACTCCAATTTCGTTTCGATATTTTTTTCCTTTTTCTACGCCAAAGGCACCTTCGTTCGCTAAATCTGTATTAAAGACAAAAGTAGATTTTTGAGTTAAAGGAGATAAATATATTTTAAAATTTTGATCTTTATCAATATATTCAGTACCAATACCTATGAATAGATAAGCTGGGGCAAAAAAACTAGAAATAGGCTTCTCAAAGTTAGGATGCTTATATCCATTTGCAAATTGAGTATTGAAATTCAATTTAGCGGAATAGTGCCAATTAGAAATACTATCCTTTTTAAAACCTAAAGTAGAATTGAAGAGAAAGACATCTTCTGTTTTTCTTATTTCTTGACCATCTTGTTTGTTTATACCATAGCGAAATAATAGCTCATTATGCCATTTGATGTTTTTATGCTGGAAAATTCTTTTGAAATCACCTTTAATCAGACCCGAAATAGAATTGTTACCACCCGCATTCCAATTAATAAAACTTATTTGATTAATGTCTAAAGAAATTTTATTTTGTTTCTTCCAATGTGTTACAGTATCAGGAAGAGTTGTTATGATTTCTTGAGAAGAAGCTTTTAAGAAACAAAATAAAAATAAAATAAATAAGGTCTTATTTTTCATTTTATTATGAGATAAAAAAAACGCCTCTAGGAGACGCTCTCGGTTTTTGGTTTTGGTTAGTTAATTTAGTGGAGAATATCGGAGTCGAACCGATGACCTCCTGCGTGCAAGGCAGGCGCTCTAGCCAGCTGAGCTAATCCCCCATGTTTTGTCAAATATATTATTTTTTTCTTTCTAGAAAAAATATTCTAAAAAAATAAAAAGTGGAGAATACCGGGCTCGAACCGGTCACCTCTACGCTGCCAGCGTAGCGCTCTAGCCAAATGAGCTAATCCCCCAAAGTTTTGTCAAATTTAATATTTTTCTATAAATATCGTTACTTTTGTAAGAAAAAAATATGTCTTTAGATATTATCATAAAAATAACGGATAGAGAAGGAGTAACTCATGAAGTACAAGCACCAACAGATATGAATATGAATATTATGGAACTTGTTCGTGCGTATGAATTGGCCCCTGGAAGGAACTATAGGTATTTGTGGAGGAATGGCTATGTGTGCTTCTTGTCAATGTTATGTTTTGAATAATGTAGAATTACCTGAAAAAAATCCTGATGAAGAGGCTATGCTTTGGGAAGCTTTAAATGTAAAAGAAAATAGTCGTTTAGGTTGTCAGATTTTAATAACTCCTGAAATTAACGGATTAGAAATAGAATTAGCCCCTGCTGAATAAGAAACTATTCTGCCCGAATAATAGGATAATTAAGAGAAATTAAATTTTTCGGGCAGTTTTATTTTTTAGATAGAGTCAATTGCTTTCTCAATTGCATTCCACAAAGCAATTCGTTTTTCCAAAGCTTCAATTGCAATGATTTCCATTTCATTCCATTTTTTTGGGTCGTTGTTTGCTAAGTATTCAATCATTTTCATAGCCATGGGACCGTGTTCGTCCGCATCAAGTTCTATATGTCGTTCGAAATAATAAATTAATTTTGAAAAATCTTTTTCAGGAAATGATTCTTTAAAATTTTTCAAAATAGCCGTAAACATGCTAGGTATTAGATCTTCTCTCCCAAAAGTAAACGCGCTTGCTATTTCATGAGCTTGTCCTTTTTCAATTACATTAAAAGTAAAATTTAAAAAGTCCTTTATAGCTTGTCCTAATTCACTTTCATTAATGCTTTTGAAAATATTTTGAGTTTCATCAGTATGTTTCAAAAAATTCTTGATTTCGCTCGTAGAAGCACCACAGTCATACATAGCTTCTAAATACATTTCATAATGACTTAGACGCCTACCATCTAGAGCTAAGTCAGACTCTTCTGCTAAAACTATTTCATTGATTAAATAACGAGTTTCTGGGTTAGGGGAGGCTTTCCATGGAGTGCTAGTGCACGTTAATTGATTTTGTAGTGCTTTTAATAAAGACATAAAATCCCAAACAGCGTAAATGTGATGTTCGAGAAATATATTAAGCGATTCTAATGTTTTGATTTTAGAATACAAAGGATGGTTTAATAGTATATCCTTTTGTGTTTGGATACTTTTATGGATAGATTCTATGCTCATTATTTTAATAAATTTCAACAAAAATAATAAATGCCTCCCTAATAGGGGAGGCATTTATATGATTTTTATTTATGTACTATTTGAAAGCAGGAAAACCTGTTATATCCATACCTGTAATTAATAAATGAATATCATGAGTTCCTTCGTATGTTACTACAGATTCTAAATTCATCATGTGACGCATAATAGAGTATTCTCCTGTAATTCCCATTCCACCCAGTATCTGGCGAGCATCACGAGCTATCGTTAGAGCCATGTCTACATTGTTTCTTTTTGCCATGGAGATTTGAGCTGATGTAGCTTTTCCTTCATTACGTAAGACACCTAATCTCCAAGTTAAAAGTTGAGCCTTTGTGATTTCGGTAATCATTTCAGCAAGTTTTTTTGTTGTAATTGAGTTGCGCCAATTGGTTTTTCAAATTGAATGCGTTCTTTGGAATAACGTAGGGCTGTGTCATAACAATCCATAGCAGCCCCAATTGCACCCCATGCAATTCCATAACGAGCCGAGTCCAGACAACCAAGAGGAGCGCCTAATCCCGATTTGCCAGGTAGTAAGTTTTCTTTAGGGACTTTTACATTATCAAATATAAGTTCTCCTGTTGCAGAGGCACGTAGAGACCACTTGTTATGGGTTTCAGGTGTGCTAAAACCATCCATTCCTCGTTCAACAATTAATCCGTGAATACGACCTTCTTCATTTTTTGCCCAAACTACTGCAATTTGAGCAAAAGGAGCATTAGAAATCCACATTTTAGCACCATTTAATAGATAATGATCTCCCATATCTTTGAAATTAGTTACCATACCCCCGGGATTTGATCCATAATCAGGTTCTGTTAATCCAAAACAACCCATCCATTCTCCTGTAGCTAATTTAGGTAAATATTTTTGACGTTGTGCTTCAGATCCATATTTCCAAATAGGATACATGACCAATGAAGATTGTACAGATGAAGTAGAACGTACACCAGAGTCTCCTCTTTCTATTTCTTGCATTATTAAACCATACGAAATCTGATCTAATCCCGCACCACCATATTCAACAGGTATATATGGCCCAAATCCGCCTATTTCACCTAATCCTTTAATAATTTGATGAGGAAATTCAGCGCGTTGTGCATATTCTTCAATTATAGGTGATATTTCTTTTTTTACCCATGTACGAGCAGCATCACGTACTAATTTGTGCTCTTCTGTTAAAAGATCATCTAACTGGTAATAATCAGGTGATTGAAATAAATCCGGTTTCATATCGTTTGTTTTTTATTGTGAAAAATATACTAGTTAAAGGTGTTTCAAAACGACAAGATTGTTATTTAACTCGTTTCAGTTGTTTAGATCTAGTTACTCAACCGAAATGAATTGCATAACTTTGATAATGAGACAAGCTAAATAGAACGTTGTTACTTTTTGGACAGCCTTAACAAAAATATATAAAGATTTTTATCTAGCAACTGATAAATGTTATGAATAGTCTAAAAAAGAAAATAAATAGGTTCTTGATAAAAAACAAGTTAAAAAATGGCCCTCTATATGAGCCTTTTATTTTTATTATAACCTCAAATTACGCATTAGAGAATTTTAAAAAAACTTTATTGATTTCCTAATACTTTAATTTTTTAAAAACTAGAATTGATAAAAATTAAAACATTTTATTTCAATGAGTTATAAAAATTAGTTTTTCTAATGCGTAATCTGAGATAAAGGCGAACGCATAATTTGAGCCAGAATTTTTTTAGTTTTCACTGTTCAACTAGTATTATATATTATCGTTTAAACAGTATTTAATTTCATTGTTATTTATGTTAAGGAAGACTATTAATTTTTGATAATTTTACTTAAGTCAAACATAGGTGCATACATTGATACCATAATGATTCCTACTATAATACCTATAATGATAATAAGCATAGGTTCTAAAATTACGCCAATCATTTTGGTTTGATAATTGACTTCCTCGTTGTATTGTTCAGTTAGTTTTTCGAACATGGTGTCTAACTGATTAACTTGTTCTGATACCTCAATCATAGATACCATCTTGGCTTCAAAAACAGGATGTTTTTGTAAACTTTCGCTTAAAGAAGCACCTTTTGTAATGTCTTTTTTTATGGTTTCAATAGCGTTTTCTATTGGGTAAAAGCCTATCATTTTGGAAGTAAGTGATAAAGAATTAATCAAAGTAGTACGCGAAGTGATAAGCAAACTCATGGCTTGGCAAAAACGAGATAGATAAATTTTTTGAATTAGACTGCCAAAATAAGGTAATCGTAAAATGAGTCCTGTTATAAATGCACGATATTGAATATTTTTTTTAAAAGAATAATGAGCTATTAATGAAATTATAATTACCAATAGAATGCCACTAAATATTTTGCCTGAATTATTAGATAAGTTGATAATAATTTGAGTGCTTTTAGGCAATTCATTTCCAAACTGTTTAAAAACAGAACTAAACATAGGAACGACCTTGTTCAGCATAAAATACAAAACTAAAAAGGTTACAATCAATACAATTACAGGGTAGGTTAATACCGAAACGATTTGACGCTGCATTTGTATTTTACGGTTGAAGTATTTTTGTAATTCATGTAAAATTTCTTCTAACTTTCTCGTTTCTTCACCTATTTGAATGCTATAATATTCATAAGGTGAAAATTGATTTGTTTCCTTTATAGATTCGTATATGCTTCTTCCCTGGCTTACCTTAGTTTTTACTGATATTATAATTTCTTTCTCGTTTTTATGAGTAGATTGATTACTCAAAATTTCTAATGCTTTCTTGAAATCTACTCCTGATTTTAGTAAAAGACCTAATTCTCTATAGAAATTTTCTTTTTGTTTATCAGAGATTTTTTTACGTAAACTAAAAGAGAATGCACCTGAAGCTTTTTTTGTATTTGAGGCGCTCTTTTTTTTAAGGGTTTTTAAATCAAAACTCATTTTTAAATTTTTTTGATATCAAATCGTAGGCAAAAATAGGTTTGTAAAAATTTAAATCCATAAGAATACTATCTGAACTGATTTTTATTTTTATCCTTTGAAAATGTGCTTTTTTAGAAGCATCATGAAGCGAATCAATTTGAAAATGACGAACAGTAATTTTAAAAGTATCTACAAAAGTTTCATTGCTTCTAATTATATTTTCTTTTTCAAAATAATAATTAGTATACATTCCAGTATAATTTGAAAAATGCACTGTATTATCAATTATTTCCATCTTATCATTATCAAAAATATCTTTATTAATACTATATGTGAGTCTATTTAAGTCATGGGTAGCCTGATTTTGTTCTTTGTAATTTAACATCCTTTCAGTTATGATAGAAAATAAAGTAAAAGTAAGTCCTATAATAATTGCTGTAATAGCCATAGATAAAATAGCTTCCAAAATAGAAAAAGCTTTTAAATAATTATTCTTCATGATTAAGTATGTAAAACTTTTTTGTAAGCTCTGTTTCAGAACTATCTTTGTATGAAACTTTTATTTCTTTTAAATTTATATCTATTAGTTTCGTCTCTATAGTAATATTTTCTGCTTCTTGTACAAGTGAATCGAGTTGTAATTGTGTAAGATAAAAAAGACCGTTAGTTTGATGTTGTGTTTGATAGTATTTAGGTGCTGACTTTGGAGTTAAAACGGCTGAAAAAATTAACATAGCTGTGTACAAGCATATTGATATGATACACAATGCTACCACAGATTCTAGAATTGAATTAGCTTTTACTTTATTTAAGTTTTTTAATGACACCATATTTTGTATTTGGATTTATAAATAAAGGAAAATCCATGAAATAATAAGGTTTTTTAGTAATATTAATTGTGAGATTATGTAGTACATTTTCATGTACAGAGGAGCTAGTTTGTCTAAAAACTTTATTAGTAAACACAGAACCATATACTGTTCCTTGTAAATCAAGTTTGCCAGTACAATAAATAGAACCAACTACTAAATTCTTATCTTCAATACTAATGCTATTTTTACTAATATTTTCTATTCCATTCCCAAATAAAACTACTGTGCCGAAAATTTTAGTTTCTTTTCCAATTTTAATTTTAGTTTCTTCGTTTTCTTGGCTTTTAAGAATAAGTGCGGAAGGATAATTTAGAATTACCTTAGTGCCAACATTGATTTTTTGGGTTGCTATAAATTGAGCATTTCCTTTGAAGCCTTCTTCTATCGTTATTCTTGGCGAAACGACGATAACATCTTCTAAGATTGCACTTTTAGTAATTTTAATAGAATCTTTGTTGTGTAATATAAAATTGCCTTTTATTATAATATTACTCAAATTACTATCTATGTTTATTTCTTCAGTTGGTTTGGTAAATGAATTAAAAAATAAGGAATCCTTTACTTTATTGTTATTATTTAAAGTGTTTTTATTCGTTGTAAATCCCTCTAAAATTCTATTAAATTTAGGATTTATTTCAGGTAAACGAAGTTTTGAAATTTCTTTTCTTCCAATATGTGTGAAAGAGTTTATTTCATTGGTTAGATAAGTAGGGGATATGTAATTTGAAGGAAAATAAGTTGTTCCGTGTAACTTTATGATTCCATTATACCCAATATTTTGTGTGAAATTAGAAATATAGAGTGCTGTTTCTAGATGATTGTAACCACCAATTAAATGGGTAGCTGTAATCGTATCATTTTTAAAGACAGATTGCGTAGTAACTACGTTAAGTAAACCATACGGTTTTGTATTATAACTATTATGAATTGAATTGTTTTCATCAGTGAGAAAATCAGTGGTTTCATTCAAATTATTTCCCAATGCAAAATTCAAGGCAGATTGATTTTGTATATATAATTCCTCTTCTAAATTATAGTGTAGGTTTAATAAACTATATAAATTGAAAAAAATAGAGTAAGGCTCCACAAATAATGGAAATCAATAAACAGATATAAATTGCATAAAGAAGACTATGCGCCTTGAGCATCATGATTTTTGTTTTTTTACGAAATAGACGTTTGAAAAAACTAGCTTTACCAGATGTGTCAGGTTTTTTTTGAGTAGTCCTATTTGCTTTTTTGGGTGATATGATTTTGCCTTCCTTGTAAAATAAGGTGTCTTTTCGTTCAAAATGAATCCAAATTTTAGCTTTTAAATCATTTTTATAAAATCCACGCTCAATCATCTTTCCCTCTGTATCAAAAGAAAAATACTCACCATGTTTTAGTCCAGAAGACCAATGTTGTATGAATGCAATTTTGCCATTAGGATGCCAAGATTTCCATTCTTTTATTTTTAGACCTTTTTTAAAAGTTCCTTGTTCAGCCAATTGGTTGCTATGGTAAAATTTTGAAAATTTACCATCTAACAATTCACCAGCAATACCGTATTGAGAATTATGTATAAGTCCACCTTTAAACCAGAAATAGTCTTTGTTAATTTTAGGCGTTTTCTTTTTATTCGTTGTAAAAAACTCATAACGGAAGTCCTTATCTGAAATTCTCTTGATCAAAAAGGGTCTTGAAAAGAGCATAATAAAGAATAGATAAAAAGTAGAGAAGTAAATTTAAAAGTGTTTTTTTTCAAGGTTTTTGTAGCATTGATTAAAAAAGCGCAATTTAAATTAAATTTTCTTTAAATAAATTTTTGTAAGAAAAAAATAAAAAACATTTGTTTGAATTTTTCTAAAGTATTTAAAAGTCTTACTTTTGTAAGAAAAAATAAGAAAATGCGTTTTAGTTGGGAAAAATGCAATGACAAAATACTACCTATTGGGTTAATTCTTCTATCCTTTGTTGTAATATTATTAGTTGTTTTTCAGGTGTTTAAATCACCTGATGTAGTGTGTGTAAATAATGCAAAGCTTTTTGAAGGTTTTAATATGACCAAAGAAATGAAAAAGGCAGGAGATCGTGAATTTAGAACACAAAAAGCGGTTTTAGACCTCTTATATGCTAAAATTAATACACCTGGGAATGAAAACAACGAAAATTTAAACAAAGAATTTATCTTAAAGCGAAACGAATTCGAACAAGCAAGTCAAGCATTTGTTATGGAAGAATCAGCTAAAATTTGGAAACGACTTCAAGAGTATGTTCAAGAATATGCTACTCAGCAAAACTATCAAGTTGTGATAGGTTCAACACAAGAACAGCAAGTTATTTATGCTAATCCTAAAGTAGATATTACGCTTGATTTAATCCAATTTTCAAATCAAAAATATGAAGGAAATTAAATTGGTTCTACTCTATTTCGTAGTGCCCTTTTTCTCTTTAAATTCTTGTAAAAAAGATCCTAAAGATGATTCTGATATTCGTTATCAACTCTTCCAATTAGAGGGACGTGGATGGAAATCGCGTATGCGTACTCAAAAAGTAGACGATATAGGATTTACGGCTACAGAAGTTCCTATTCAGTACTATTTGTTAAAAAATCAAGGTAGCCAAGATTTATGGGCTATAGACTCTATTTATAAGGCTAATAAAACAGAGCGGGTGATGGAGTTTGTTTTTCAACAAGAAGAAGAAAAAGAACTACTTGATCCTTCTTTTACGGGAATTAGTTACGAGGAAGGCCTAAAGTATTTAGCTTTTGGGATAGATCAAGATTTTTATGTAGTAACATCCAAAAAAGATACGATTCCTTGTGCTGGCGTAAATTATGAAAGGACATACAAAATAACACCCTACCAAAAAATACTGCTGTATTTTTCAGGGATACAACCTGATGAGGAAGTGCAGTTAATATACAAAGATAAATTATTTAAAAAAGGGACATTAAAATTTAAATTTAATAGTGCCGATACTCAAATAAAGCTATGAGAAAAATTAGAGAAAGTCGTTTTTCAAAGATTGTTGCGTATTACTTGTTGATAAATTTAATTGTAGAGTTGATGGCTCCTACAGCAGCTTATGCTTTGACAACAGGTCCTACACAACCTGAATTTAACTCCTTTACACCTATTGCCACATCAGATATGGTGGATTTATCAAGTGGTGATTTTAATTATAATATTCCTATCATGGATGTGGGGGGGTATCCTATTAACTTAGCTTATAATTCAGGAGTTACGATGGATCAAGAAGCTTCTTGGGTGGGACTTGGTTGGAATTTAAACGTCGGTCAAATTGAAAGACAAGTGCGTGGCTTACCAGATGACTTTAATGGAGACCCCATGAATTATCAAAATGATATGCGTGAAAACCGAACCATTGGAGCTAATTTTAATGTAAGTCCAGCTTTACTAGGAAACAACATCCCTTTTAGTATTGGACTTGGCGTTGACTATAACAATTATAACGGTTTGAGTTTTAAGCCATCAATAGGAATGAGTTTTAAAATGGGCGGAGACTCAACTGTAGGTTTTACACTATCTGGTTCTACAGAAGGCGGTGCTAATATTGGATTAGACGCAAAGTATACTTCAAAAAATAAAAATACTACAGCATCACTTTCTGGTAACTTTAGCAGCAGAAAAGGTCTAGAAAACATTAGTGCATCTTGTATTAATAATAATATGCTTCTTCAGGGCAAAGGTAATTCAGCTCGTTTTATTACCAGCACATTACTAACAAATGGTTATGGTAAGACTGAACTATCATTAAATAATACTCATAATTACACACCAACAAAACGTGTTTCATACATAAACAACAATAAAACATTTAATGCTACCATTGGAGGCGAGGTTTTTGGTCTTGAAGGAGAATTAAGGATTTCAGGATATGGTTCTTTCCAAAATATTTATGAAAAAAACAAAACAGTGGGAGGTTTTGGTTATGACAATACTCATCTCAAAGGAGGAAGAGAAGGTGTCTTAGACTTCAATAGAGAAAACGAAACAACCATAAATAAAAACTCTACTGTACTACCATTAACCAATTATACTTATGACACTTACTCCATTCAAGGCCAAGGTGTATCAGGAATGTTTAGACCTCACCATACTCAAGTTGGATATTTATATAATGATGCCACAGTTGATCAATCTAGCAGTCAGTCTTATGGTTTAGAGCTTGGTTACGGTAGTACTGTACACACTGGAGTTGATTTTCAAAATTCACCAACTGAAAGTGTTACTGGTCCTTGGTATATTCATAATCATGCATTAGGTAGATTTACAGAGTACGGTAAAACAGGATTATTACAAAATGTATCCTATAAAATGGTTGGAGAACTAGATGTAGACACAGATACTAACTATATAACAGGTTTTGAAGGCACTGGACCTATGAAACTAGGTATTTCTGGAGATTGGGGTGACAGGAAACTAGAATCAAGATACGATGTTAAAAATCCTCATTTTTACTCATACAATACAAGTTCAAACAACAAACCAATAACGCGATCAAAAAGAGAACTAAGAAATCAGGTTGTCCAAAAGATACAAAATAGCCAAGCTGATGATAAATTTATTTTTAAAAATAATGCTCCTGGCCATCACACAGCAGGAATAAAAGTAATCAAAACAGATGGTTCCAAATATATTTATGGAAAAGCAGCATACAATAATTCAAAAATAGAAGCTAGTTTTGATGTTTCGGGTATAGATAAAGATAAGATCGATATTAATTCAGAATTAATTGCATATAAAAATTCCATGGGGAAAAACTCTGGTAGTGAGGATAGTGATCATTTTTACAACAAAACTACCACACCTAAATACGCTCATTCTTATCTAATTACCAGTGTTTTGTCTCCAGATTATCAGGATATTGACAATAATGGTCCATCTGATATGGATTTAGGTAATTATACTAAATTTGAATATAGTTCGCCAAAAACTTATAATTGGAGAGTTCCTTTTCAAAATAATACAGCATCTTATTCTGAGGGTTTAAAAACTAACCCATCTGATCAAAAAGGGCACTATTTATATGGGAGTAAAGAACTAATTTATTTAAACAAAATTGTTACCAAAACTCACGTTGCAGTATTTGAATTAAAAGACAGAAAAGACGCTTTAGGGGTCATAGGAGAAAACGGAGGTGCAGACAACAACCAAAGAATGAAATACATCTCCAAAATCATTTTATATGCCAAAGAGGACTATTTAAAAAATGGATCAAATGCGATTCCTATCAAAACAGCTCATTTTGAATATGATTACTCTTTGTGTCCTAATGTTCCTAGTAATAGTGGTGAAGTTGAAATTATAAATAATATAAATATAAATAAAGAAAAAGGAAAATTAACCTTAAAAAGAGTCTATTTTACTTATCAAAATTCATTAATGGGCAAATATACTCCTTATATATTTGAATATACCAATAATAAGGATTATAACATGAAAGCTTTTGATATATGGGGTAATTATAAAGATAAATCTGTCAATCCGGGAGGTTTGTCTAACACAGAATACCCTTATGTAAAACAAGATAAAGTAACAGCTGATAATAATACCAGTACTTGGATTTTGAATGAAATCACTTTACCATCTGGCGGAAAAATCAAAATCCAAACAGAAAGTGATGATTACAAATATGTTCAAAACAAAAAAGCCATGCAGATGTTTGAGGTTTATGGTGTAGGTTATGATAGCACTCCTTCAAATAATTCTATATTATACGACATACTTAATGCTGGACATATAAAATATATTTATTTAAAGGTACCTGACACAAATCTTAGTGCAGATCAATTTAGAAGAAAATACCTTTCAGAAAACCTTTATGAACCCATCTTTTTAATGCTAATGTTGACTTAGTAAATGGCGAATATGAACCCATTAAAGGATATTTTTTAATTGACACTGACACTAGCAAACTCTCAACAATGAGCGTTAACAGCGATGGTTTAGTGGCTATTCCTTTAAAATCTGTTAAACGAGATGGTGGCATTGCAGGTTCAAGCGACGTAAATCCTATATCAAAAACTGCTTGGGGATTTGGTAGACAAAATATAAATCGTAGGATGTATCAAATGGGTGGAGATGCAACAACAAAATCTTTCATTGCGGCTTGTAAAGAACTTGTTAACAGTATCGCTATGATGGCTGAAATACTATCGGGTCCTAATGGAATGTTAGAAATGAAAGGTAGAGCAAATAAACTAAATCCTTCAAAATCTTGGGTTCGTTTAGAAAATCCAAATGGTATTAAATACGGTGGGGGATTAAGAGTAAAAAGCATACAATTAAGTGATAATTGGGATGTTATGAATAGCGAAAAAGACAACCCTATTTATAATGAAATGTATGGTCAAAATTATACATACAATTTAAAAGATGGTTCATCTAGTGGTGTTGCAACTTTTGAGCCTAATGGTTCACAAGAAAACCCATTTAAAAAACCTTTTTACAGCAAAGAAGGAAATTACGGCGATAGAATTGCTGCACCAGCAGAAAATAACTATACTGAATTACCATTTGGTGAAGCTTTTTTCCCATCACCTAAAATTACTTATTCTAGAGTAACTGTTGCAAATTTACCGAAAACGGATGTAGTTAACCCAAACAAAAAAGTTAGCAAACACGCCACAGGTAAAGTCATATCTTGCTTTTACACAAGTCTTGATTTTCCTACAAAAACCGATTTCACACATATCGACCCGCGTATAGACACTACAGAAGACAATTTATTAGCTGCTGTTTTACCTAAGATATATTCATACAATAGCTTAACTTTCTCACAAGGTTTCTCTATAGAAACGAATGATATGGACGGAAAACCAAAATCTACTAGTGTTTATGCAGAAGGAGTTACTGATGACGAAAATTTCATTAGTAGAGAAGAATATATTTATAGCATTGACGACAAATATAACTTAAACAATGAGGTAACTACAATTGATGAAAATGGCAACGTTAGCACAAATACTATTGGAGTTACAAGAGATCTGGTCAATGACTTTAACCAAAGTGAGTCAATAACAAAAACCTTTGGTACGCATGCTAACCTTGCCTTATTTATAATTGGAATTTTCCCAATTCCTATACCAATGCCTATTCCTAATATGCAATATCAAAAAAACAGATTAAGGACTGCTACAACTACAAAAGTTACACATAGAATGGCACTTTTATCAGAAAAAATAGTTTATGACAATAACTCAAAGGTTTCAACAAAAAACTTAGCTTGGGACGCCAAAACTGGAGAAGTATTATTAACACAGACTTCAAATGAGTTTGAAGATAAATATTACAGTTTTAACTACCCTGCCTATTGGTATTATTCAAACATGGGATTAGCCTCTGAAAACATTGATTTTGAAGGTTCTCTAGTGAAAGGATCTTCTAATAAATATATAATTTCAGGTGCTGGCCAACCTAATATTAACCAAGTATTTAAACTAGGAGACGAGTTAATTCTTTCAGATTTTACTAAATATTGGGTTGTAAATATTGGAATAGATGGCATAGAACTAATGGATCGAGCAGGTAATAAAATAACCCCTACTTCCAGAGGACCAATTAGCATTAAAATTATAAATTCTGGTAATAAGAATTTACAAACTTCAAGCATGGCTTCTGTGACTGCTATGATAAATCCTTTAAATAATTTAATTAATGGTAAAATAATAAATCCATTTACGTATCTCGCAACTGATACCAATAAAGCCAGAGTAATTAATGCTAGTGCAATTGAATATTCCGATGATTGGAAGTCTCAATGTGAAAACAATCTTCCAAACGAGTTTGGATTAATAAATGGTGTAGGAAACCCTGTAAATCCTTATCTATACAATGCAAAAGGACAGTGGAAACCTGTTAGATCTTATGCCTATTTATCTAGTAGAATTAGTAATCAAGAAACTAATAGAAGAAACAAAGGACATTTTAAAGATTATAGTTCATTTTATAAAATAGATAATACGGGTAAATGGGTTATGAATAAACAAAATTGGACTTTTGCAAGTGCAATAACAAAATATAACCCCTATGGTGTTGAAGTTGAAAATAAAGATGCTTTAAATCGTTACTCTGCAGCACAATATGGTTATCACTACAAACTTCCGGTTGCAGTTGGCTCAAACACTAAATATCAAGAAATTGGAGCCGATAATTTTGAAGATTATTATGATGACTTGAATTCAAATGTTTATAAACCACATTTTAACTTTTCACAAACATTAATTAATAATGCTGTTTATGTAACTAATAAAAAATCGCATACAGGTGTTAAAAGTTTGGTAGTTAAACCTGGAAACAGAGCTATTTATAAAAGAAAAATTGAACCTTGTAAAAACAACTAGTTAAGCACTTATAATGAAAAATATATTTATATTTCTATTTGCAATTTTTAGCCTAAGTACTGTAGCTCAAATAAATGTAAGCGTTGAAAATCCAGCTAATCCTAAACCCACTGGAACACCTTTTATTATTAACATTAACTATATCAATCCTACTATCACTAGTTGTAGAGATCAGAAAATAGAATTAAACCTTGGTTCTCTAGAATACTTACCTGCAAATAGTATTATAGGATCTGCGGTTGCTAATGTTTCTACAAGTGGCGGCAACAACATCTTAACTATAACGAATATACCTTATCAAATTGGAGCGAGTATAACTTTATTAGTAGGGGTTAAATTTCAAGAAGGCACCACTTGCAATGGTGCGCAAACATCTATTTTTGCCAAGTATTTTGAATGTGGAAATCTGATTAAAACTACCGAAACCTTAACCATTAGTGCTTCTGCGAGTAATAAAGCAAAAATATACTTAAGGCAAATAACAGCCTATGACAAAAAAACAAATGTGAATTCTTCACAAATTGATGCCTTTTGTCTAGGAAAAAAAGTCCGTTATTCAGTTGAAATTTCAAATTATGATGCTATTAATAGTAATAGTAATGGAGTGAATTTTAATTCCCCAATAATTTATGTAGAATTACCTAATTGTGCAATAATAAAAGGTGTTTACAAAAATAATACCTTTGAAACTGTAAATGGAAATTTTAACGAAACCACAAGCGGGAGTACCAAAATCGTTTCTTGGATTGGGGAGAATGTTCCTTTTAGCTCAACTAGCTATTTTCAAAAAGTATACGATATAGAAGTTGAATATCCTTGTACAAATACAACTTGTATTGGAGACTTACAACTAAAAGCTTATGCAATCTCTAAGGATTGTAACAATCAAGATATTGAAACACAATCTCCAAGACCTATAATTGTCACAAAAATGTTACCAAATTGTGACGACTCTTGTACAACAGGTAATGGAGGCTATCAAATTGATTTTAGCTACGCTTTATATTGTCCTAGTTCTTGCAATACGAAATCAAACACCGTTATAATAGATTTTTATGCGCCAGGTCCTATTTCAGGAACTTCCTCAAGTAAAAATGTTGCACCTACAGGCGATTCTTTAAGAGTGTATAAAGTAACTCTTCCAGACAATATAAATTTATTATCAGAACGTTTAATTGGAGCTAATACTATTTGTAATAACTTAGTTCAAGTTTCCTATTTAGATCAAGCAAACAACCCTACAAATCAGGCTAATGCTAAACATGTACTTTTTAAAATTGCATGCTTTGACTTATCTTATCGTTTGCTTGCAAATATTCGATTTAATTACAGAAACCCTTCACTTGTTACAAGTGGTAGCAGTTTTATTTTTGGAACTACAGCGACCATAAACGATCAAGTTTTTATTCCTTATAGAGAATTCACTGCAACTGTTAACAATTGCAACCCGATCATAAGAATAAGAAAAGAATTAAAAAAAGTTACAACTGATAACAGTAGCAACTTTACTACTTCTGCATTAGGAATTTCAAATGATGTATTTATTTACAGAATTAAAATAACAAATACCGGGGTTAAAGAGCAACTAAATTCGATTTTTACAGACCCGCTAGATTCAAATCAAATTTTTCTAGGTGGTTTAAAAATAGCTTACACTAATGATCCTAATTTAACTAACATACCTCTTGTTTATGGTAATTCATATACTTTACCTGGTACTAATAATAGAATCACTATAACAAAACCAATTGTAAACAATTCTAGCGGAGGAGGAACATTAAGTTTTAGCAATTTTACTTTACCATGTGATGACACGAAATACTTAATAATTGAATTTAAAGTTAAAATAAAACAAGGTGTTTATACTGGAACCCAAATAAAGAATAGAATTACTAGTAATAGTGGTTTTTTTTCTAATGAAACATTAATTACTGTTCCTGATATTGGAAGATATCAAACTCAGTTTTTAGTGTGGTGTGAAGACAATCAAGAGTGGTATGATGATTATGTAATGATTCGAAGAAACGAGAATACTAAATTAAAATTAAGAGTAATCAATACAGGGACAAAAGATATTATATTACATAACATTCTTAATTTAAGACCCTTGACAAACGATAATTATGAAAGTAACACAGATCCAAGAAATACAAATGTCCCATTTGAATTAAAATATGATTGTTCAAAAACCCCTTCCAGTTTATTTAGATGGAAACCAGTTAAATAACACACAAGTTCAGGTAGATTTTGCTTCAAATGGTGTAGATATGAATAGGCAAAGTTTAGTATGCGATTATACACAGAATGGGTCTGTTCCTAATTTTTCAAATAGTTGTAACACTGATACTTCGAATTGGATGAAAGTAGATTTTAAACAAGGCTTAATTCTAAAACCAAGTCAAACCATAGAAGTCATTTACAATGCTAAAGCTACTGGGAATGAACTTGGAACAATAAGAAATAGTTTTGCCACTTTTGCATCTGATACTAATGGTCGATGTTTACTGTCACCTATTCAAAGAATGGGTATTGAAAAAACTGAAGAAGGCTGTAAGATGACTCCACCTAAACCTTGTAACGAATGTAGTTCATTCGAATTGATAAAAAATAAAAAATATTTGGTTTCAGGATGGGTACGTGAAGAGAGTGAAAATGAACCTACAAAACAGTATTTAAATTTTGAAAAGTCATACATAAGTGTAGCTTTTACAGATAAATACGAAGAATCTTTTCAAGATCCCATTAAGTTTGCTCCATCAGGCGAGATCATTGATGGTTGGCAACGGATAATAGGTGAGTTCACTGTTCCTCAAGAAAGTGCCGAGTTTTACTTAGAATTAGTTAATGACTCCAATATCTCATCATCTCAAGTTGGAACGGTTTCGTATTTTGATGATATCCGTATAATTCCTAGTGAAGGAAATATGAAAAGTTATGTTTATGATCAAAAAACACAAAGATTAATGGCGGAATTAGATGAAAATAATTTCTCAACTTTCTATGAATATGATCTAGAAGGGGGCTTGATACGAATTAAAAAAGAAACTGAAAAAGGGGTATTTACAATTCAGGAAACAAGAAAATCTTCTGTAATCAACAAGCAATAATTATGAAATTAAAAAACTTTATATTACACCTTGCTTTTTTATTACTTTGCAATAATCTTGTGGCACAGGAATACAAAAATGCAAAAGAACTTTTAGAAGAGGTTTCCAAAAATTATAACAAGAAAGCTAAATTTTCATTTTTCACAAACATGGCAATTTACAAGAACTACAACGACAAAACTCCCAAAGAAAAATATGACGGTGTGGTTATTAAAAGTGATGATGGTGTTTACTGTAAAATTAAAGGAATAGAATTATTAAGTTTTAATGACTGTTCTTTAAAAATAAGTAATGACGAGAAAATGATTTTATATTCAGATGGTTCTCAACAGGATTCTATGGTGCCTTCAGATGTAACTTTGGCTGTATTTTTAAAGGATTTCAAATGGTCATTAAAATCAACTTCAACACAATATATTTGTGAGTTTCTACCCAAATCAATCACTCAAATTATGTGCAGTAAAGTGATTTTTTACATCAATAAAAACGATCTCAATATAGCTAAACAAATCACGTACTTGACCCAAAGAGTAGATGAATCTAATCCCAAAAAACCAGTAAAAATAACCCCCATGATAATGGTTACTTATAAAAAAAGAGGTTCTGTAGGGAATAGTGATCAATTACTAACAAATAAGAAAAACTATATCATAAAAAATGGCAACAATGTCATTTTAACAAAAAGATATTCAAAGTTTCAACTTATTAAATCTTAATTTAATATGCGCCTAATAGTATTAAAATTTAATGCACTAAAAATGTTACTTGTAAGTTGTTTTCTACTTGCATGTAGTACAACCGTTGCCCAGCAAAATTTTTACAACGGTATTACTAAAGTTCTTAATAATGTAGATTTACGACCTACTAGTTCACCCTATACTTATAATGGGGATAGTGAAGCTGGTTTTCCAGTAATGGTCACTTTGAACCCTAAAGTTATTATCAAGCTAAAGAGTGATAGTTACAAAGGTTTTACTGGTAAAACAATCCTGAATTTAAATATTACTCCGCTTCATCAAGATGGTAGTCAGGATACTCCTTTTAATAAGATTTTGATTGTTGAGAATTCCTTAACACCCAATTCACCTGTTTACACAGATTTATCACAAATTGAATTACTTAACCGATATGGCGCTATTATTAAAGTAAATTCCTCTACCCCCACAGTAATTAATCCAAATGTTACTTTACAGTTAGATTTTTGCGCTGAACGTTACTATAAGTTAAGTCAGCAACTTTTAAATGTAACAGCAACTCCAATATCAGACCCTACTAATAACAATGTGCAAAGCATAGTAAAATTAGCTTGGAATAAATTAAAAGGAGCTGTTAAGTACGAACTGCAATGGACATGGGTTGATAGCTTCTCAGCTGATAGTAAAGTAAGCAAAACACCTAATCAAATTCCATTTACAGATAGAGATTTTGATTTAAATAATACTAAAGTGATAATTTCTAATAACCAATATGAAATTCCTTTAATCTATTCTAAAGGGTATCTTTTATACCGAGTTAGAGCTATTGGAAAATTTATTGGTAAGCCAGAAGAAACAGATGTAAAAAAGATTTTTTTGGGGATTGGAATACAGGAAATCTAATAAAAAATACTGTTCAAGACTGGACTTTCTTCCCTATTAGTGAAAGCCCTAGCTTAGCTGATATGAACTGGGATTTCAAAGCAAGTTACGCAGAAGAAGGAAAGAAAAAAGAAGTTGTTAGTTTTTTTGATGGTTCATTAAGAAATAGACAGACAGTAACCAAAATCAATACTGAAAATAACACAATAGTAGGTGAAACTATTTATGATGCTCAAGGAAGAGCTGCTATTGAAGTTTTACCTAGTCCAACTGCAAATTCATTTCTACGTTATTTTAAAGGATTTAATAGAAATTTAAATAATACACAATTCTCAAATCTTGACTTCGATTTTGATAAAACTGATGATTATTGTAAGAGTGAGCTAGGCGGTATGATAAATACCTCGGGTTCAAGCAAATACTACTCATCTAATAACGATATAGTTACTCCTTTTCGAAGCTTTATACCAAACGCTTTTAATTATCCCTATAGCCAAACAGAATATACAGCTGATAATACTGGGAGAATACTCAGAAAAAGTGGCGTAGGTACTGAACATAGATTAGATTCAGGGCATGAAATGAAATATTTTTATGGGGATCCACAACAAAGTGAATTAAATCGTCTTTTTGGTTACGAAGCAGGCTATTCTAACTTCTATAAAAAAAACACTGTAGTTGATCCAAATGGTCAAGTATCTGTAAGTTATGTAGATAACGCTGGTAAAACAATTGCTACAGGATTATCAGGCAGCAGTCCTAATATTGTTATAGATGGCGTTTCTTACCCTATTTTGCAACCGCTAGAAGATGAGAATACAGCCTCTTTGCATAAAAATTTAGGCTTTGATTTGTTAAATAAACAAAATCAAACGGATACAGATACTCCTTTGGATAATAATAAACTTGAAACTTCTTATAACTTTAAAACTTTTAAAGATGTTTTGTCAGTTAATAGCGTTTTAGGAGTTACGGATAAAACAGCTAAATATAATTTTCTATATAAGGTTGAAAACAATGCCAGTTTTACTCCCACAGTATGCCCGAAAACTTACCCTTTTGTTTATGATTTAAATATTGAGCTGAAAGATCAATGTAATACTGATAAAATTTTTACAACGGGTAATGTTCTAATTCAAAAAATGAAAATAGGTCCTACACCATTTGAAATAGAGGTTCCCATTTTACCTAAAGATTTGCAATTAGAAATAGGCGATCATAAGTTGTCAAAAATTCTAAAAGTTAACAAAGAATCTTTAGAAGGATTTGCCGATGATTATGTAGCTAACCTTAGAAGTTGTGTAAAGCAACAGGACTTTGAACCTCAAATCAATATAAATTGTAACACTACTTGTGCAGAATGTGAGGCTAGTGTAGGGACACTTTCAAACTTTATTTTAACTAATTTAAACGGAATTTATCAAGTTCCTACTGACAAATTAATTGATGGCTCAAGCTATTTTGTAGTCAACCCTAATACTCTTTTAGTTTCTATTAATGCCTCTGCGCTTCCTACAGATGTAAACGTCAATTATGGAATGTCAATTGCTGATGTTGAATTAAAAAAATATGTCGAATCCCTTAAAAAGGAATGGGAAGTACTTAACAAAGCTTGTGAGTATATATGTGGAAAAGGTTTAGCTTCTTCTTGCGATATTAATGAACAAGTATTGTTAGATGATGTGTCGCCTAATGGGCAATATGGTGGAGTTGATAGTAAGAGTACTGATTGGACTTTAAGTGTTTTTAATACAGGAAATGGTCTAGTAAAAACTGCAAATCCTACATTTCCAGGAGCATTGGTTGTAGGAGATATGCATTGGAAAAAATCCTATAGAACCCTATAAAAACTTAGATGGAAGTCTCTCTAGAATTACAATTGATGTAGTGATTGATCCCCTTAATAATGCGGTAACTTATTCACCTGATATTGTAAATAAATCTGCCTTAGATAGTCAAAACACTGTATTACCTCAAGATTTAGCTAACGTTAGTGATTTTATTAGTTTTTGGAAACCTACCTGGGCCAATTCATTAATACAATATCATCCTGAATACCCATATTATCAATACGCTAAACAATTGTGTACATTGACCAAACCTTTTGATGTATATCAATTTAAGTCAAATGGGACTTTTGATCCTAATCGCATTCAGCGTGATCGAAACTTAAGTTCTGATGAATTTGATGCCTATTTACAAAATCTTGACACCTATGAAAAGGCAACTCGTGCAGGTTTTGATTTATCTGCTAACGGTATAATATTATTTAACAAGGATCCTTATTTTTCAGCAAAAGTTCCAGGTATTTTTACATCCTATTACTACAATTCAACTTTAGAATATGAGTTCAATAAAACTTTTGACGTTCGACAAAGTATAATGACAAAAGCTATAGGTGTTCAATACAAAAATCATACAAACTTGAATATGTTTCAAGTAGCCATGAGGACAGTATTGTGCAATAGTATTCAAACATGCAATGGAAATGTTAACTTTTCCAACTTGACCGATGCTCAAAGAGATAGAGTTTGGAATACTTTTAAAAACTACTATATCTCCTTGAAAACTAATATTAAGGATTTATACATGCATATACATGCGCTAAAACTAAAAGGACACAACTACCCTATCGGTACGGATAGACCCAGTTTGTATAATTATGCACATCCTTTACGTAACTATCAAAATGAATTGTCAGAATTAGTAAATGAATTCCATTTAACGCATCAACGGAGTTGGATAAATCATTTTGATCTTGCTACTACAAATTTCTTTGCACATCCTAATCAAGAACTTTTTAAAAACAAAATACGCAGATTCACTTCTAGCCCTTATTCGAGTAGTAACGATAATGACTTAATCAGTCAATATGGTACTTCAAATACATATCAAACTTATGTCCAAACTGGTAATTGCCCTCTTGTAGAAGATTTGAGTTTATACATTAAAGATCATTTTAATACTATTGCAAACACTCCAAATGCAAATCTTAATAATTTTACCCAAATAGTTCAAGGACTAACGGCTAAATTATATACTGAATTTACAGGAGTACAGCAACCATACCCCGCAAATTACAACCCTACTTTTAGCCATCAAATAAATGGAAATAATTTAAGATTTATTTTTTCAAATACAAACTCAACTTTTCCTCCAAATGCTCCTGTACCTCTAGAAATTACGGTGCCTTCTGGCTATTCGTGGAGTGACTACCTTACTCCATCTGGTTGGTCTATTAAGGAAATCAAACAATTAGTATATTCACAGGATCCAGCTAATATTCTAACCATTCCTAACCCTATATTTAAATTTAAATGTGTAGCTGTTATTCAAATAGGTACTACCGATATTAATAATACCCGTGAAATTATCTTAACAGGTAACACTTTAGCGCGTATTGGAGAATGTAAATTTGAAGGACAATCAGGTCCTGGTGATTCTATAGTAGCCGAAGATGCTACTTGTGAGAAAAAAGATACTTTTGCTCTTGAGCTTAAAAAACTTATGACTGATTTGCAAAATCAAAAACAAATCGATCAACCTAATATTCCGATAAACAACTTTAATAGCACTTATCCTGTTTTAGCTAGTTACTTTAATACGAAAATTACTGATGCGGTCACTTGGAACGGCACTAATGCTAACCTGCCCGCTACATATAGCTTAATTATAAATAATACGACAGTATTTACAATTCTAACTACTGACAAAATATTGAATAATACAGACCCTATTGTAGTTGTCAAAGTAGGAGGTAAAATACAAAATGATGCCACACAAAGCAATGCGCGATACCTATCTATAACCACACAACAGAATAGCGATAACGCAGAACACGAAACTACCGCAGCTAATGTATTGAATGCTACTTTTGGTTTCACGCATTATGAGGGAGTAATCAAAAATACCCGCTCAGAAACTATGCCATTGTATTTCTCTTGCTGTTCACCTTGTGGGGAAAATGATTTTGATGGCGATGGTTATGGGGATAATTGTGTTCAGAGTATAGTTTTGCCAACTTGTAAACATTTAGGAATTATTTTTAGAACCCCTTATTTATATAATTATTTTCCATTTATTGGAAAAGATAATTTGAGGAGGAAGTTTTTGAATGTTGCTAAATCCTTTGCGAATTTTTATAATAATCAGCAAAATAGTAATGTTGTTGAAAAGTTTTATTTTACAACAGGTGATGATTATGAAAACGCTACTTTTGGTAGATGGAGAAGTATGCAAAGAGAAACTTCCTTAAATATTTACGACAGCCAGTCGCATGAGATAACTTTTAAAGATTCAAATCTTGACAATGTATTGCAAATCCAAGACCAAAAATATTCTAATTATTTATTTAATTCTTTAAATTATTTGAATACTAAATTCGGGGTACCAGGATTTTGGATGACAAAAGAACTTGATAAGATGATTTTTGTTATTTCTGATTTAGATGAGAATATTTCTCAATTAGGACAAATAATTAGAAGAAATAAATTTTTTACTCGCAACAAGAGCCAAAAGACCTATTTTATTTTCTTAACGGATGATGACGATAAAATCATGGTTAACAACGTACTTAGAACTCCCAATGATTTTCTAGTTGAACTTTTAAATATGGGGAATTATTATCCTTTTGATGAATATGGTGTATTTTCAAAATTTAAGGTAAGTGAATTAGATAATCCAGTAGTTTTGGATCAAATCACCAAGCTATTTAAAGATCAATTGGCAAATATAGAATGCGATAGTTATATTAGCAAAGTTGCTAACAGTTCATCAGAATATATAGGTTTGTCAAACTTAAAAGTTTCCGTGAAAGGAGATAATCAACCTACATGTGTTTGTATACCAATTCCTGTAGAACCTGTTGCTTGTGATGACGAGTTTAATAAATACATTCAATTCTTAAATTTTGACAGCAATGGAAAATCTGGAAGAATATTAGGTTTAAATAAAAATGTAACACCTTACTTTTTTAATAAAAAGAATTTCTGTAATGCTAACTTACAATATGTTGTAGATTCCTATATACTTTACATTAATACTTTAGGTATAACCACAACTACACATAGAGACTTTTTAACATTAACTCAGTTTGGTAATACTGGCTTACATTACGGATATAGAGATATTAATAATGTAATCACATCATTTAAACAATATTGCGATAATAATGTAAATGATCCTAACCGCAAGGAATGGAACGAGTATGTAAATTCGAAATATCTAGTTGAAAACAAAGTATGTCCTCCTCCGGCTATGCCTATGGTTTCTCCAAACATAACCACAGAAACGTATTGTGATGGATTAAAATCCTATTTACAATCAGTTTATAAAACTGATGCGTATGAGCGATATATTACGACCCAAAAGAATGAGTTTATAAAAAATTATATAACTACAGCTATGAGTACTGTGGTAGAACGATTTAATGTGGACTATTCTGACAAAGAATATCAATATACATTGTACTACTATGACCAGGCAGGTAATTTAATTAAAACTGTTTCTCCAGAAGGGGTAAGTCGTTTTGATATAACTTCGGCATTAAATGATCGAATAAATAAAACAAGAGATCAAAAATTAGATGACCTCAGTCTTTTACCTGATCATAAGCTTAAAACAGAGTATCGTTACAACACCTTAAATCAATTAATCTGGCAGCAAACTCCTGATGGAGGGATTACAAAATTTGCCTATGACGATTTGGGACGCATTGTCGCTTCTCAAAATGAAAAACAATTGGCTAAAAACTATTTTAGTTACACAAAATATGATGTGTTAGGTAGAATAACAGAGGCTGGTGAAATACATACTGATAATACCTATGCAATTGATGACAATGGTCGATTGATAGAAAGAAATAATTGGGTTAATAATTTTAACGATCAATTGTATTCTAAGCATCAAGTAACGAAAACTATTTACACGCAAGACCCTGAAATTGAAACTAACGTAAAAGCTTCTAGTCTGTTCCAATCAGCGGCTAATCATGTTGAATTTTGCAACAGAAATAGAGTAACAGGTGTTTTTTATTACAATACCATAAATGATTCTTCGACTTTAAATTTTGACAATGCCATACTTTACAATTATGATATTCATGGTAATGTAAAAGAACAAGTTTCATACACTAAATCATTGAAAAATTATAATTGTCAGGCAAGTGTAATAGATCCAGATTCTGGAAGAAAGAATGATTGCGAGGCACATTTAAAAAGAGTAATTTACGATTATGATTTAATCAGTGGTAAGGTAAACAAAGTAATATTCCAGCCTAACAAAGCTGACCAGTTCATTCATAGATATAATTATGATGCTGATAATAGAATTGTGAGTGTTGAAACCTCACCTGATGGTGCTATTTGGGAAAAAGATGCTGAGTATAAATATTATCCTCATGGACCTCTATCAAGAACTGTATTAGGAGATAAAGAAGTACAAGGAATTGATTATGCTTACACGCTTCCAGGGGTGGTTAAAAATGGTTAATGGTGAGAACATTGCAATTAATGAATCACTTATGTATCCCGATGGAAGTCCTGCCAACGAAACCCCTACACAGCCTAAAATTATTAATGTTCCTGATGCATTCGGTTATTCATTAACCTACCATGATAATGATTATAGAGCTATAAATAGTAATGATAATTACCCTCTATTATCCAATAATTCTGTACCTACTAATAATAATTTTGAGCCTTTAGTCATCAGCAGAGCTGCCAATATCCTTGAAAAGGGAACAATTTGTATAATGGAAACATTAAACAAATGGTAACTTCTATAAGTGAGTTGAATGGTAATTTACTACCTATTCAAAAAAACAATTATACCTATGATCAATTAAACAGAATTGTAGCCATGAATTCAGTTGCTTTAGTAACAGAGCGAAATATAGGCTTCCGGAAACCAAGACCTAGTGTTGGAGCAAATTATACCTACGATCGTAATGGTAATATTCTTTCTCAAAAAACTACGGATACCAACGGTGTTGTGATGGATGATTTAAGATATGATTATACTCCAGGCAAGGTGAACAATCAGTTACGATTAGTTGAAGACAAAGCGGTTGTTACAAGTTATACTACCGATTTAGAGAGTCAAGAGAAATATTTAAGTGAAGTATTAGGAATAACTTATAATATTAATGATACTAATACTCATAACTATATTTATGATGCTGTAGGTCAGTTAATTGAAGATAAGTCAGAAGGTCTTAAAATCCAATGGCGAGTAGATGGTAAAGTCAGCCATGTAGAAAACAGTAAATCTAAAATTGCCATCGATTTTGAATACGATGGTCTAGGTAATCGAATTGCAAAAGCTGTAACCCAAGGTGGAAATGTAATTAAAACTGTTTATGCAAGAGATGCCCAAGGAAATGTTTTAGCGGTTTATGAACAGAATTATAAGGAGCACAAACCCGTTGAACCTATTAAAAATGAATTAATATTAACCAATTATGTGCTAGATAACAAAGAGATTAAAAAAGCCTTTAACACTATTAAAGTTGAAGGAACATCCGCTGTTAATGTACCAGGGGACTTAACTCTAGTTGCTTCTCAAAGTATAACATTAACTGGGAATTTCACCATTAAATCAGGATCGAATTTCTTAGCACAAATCGCTACTGTACCTAACACAGTTGCCGAGATACCATCTACACTGGTTTTAAAAGAGCATGATATTTATGGTAGTAGTAGACTAGGAGTAGAAGAAAAGAATATTCTATTATATCAGCATAATTTAACAGGTGAACTTAATAGAAAAATTAATAAATCAGTTTCGGACAGTTTCGCTTTAACAGATAGAAAAGAAGCTTCTGCTACTAAAGTCATTGATGATGTTTTACCTGCTATTGATGTAGCAAGCTTAGGAATAGTACCTAATTATGCCCTGAAATTATCATCAACAACTAGTGCTAATTGGAATTTATTACCAAGTGAACTTCAATCATTCACAAATCAAAATTTAAACACTTTTGGATTTGATACTAAATATAATTTATCAGATACCAATATTATAGATGGAGAATATGGTTTAGCTCAATTGCTATTTAAATCACAAGAAATTAGGTATATTAAAGAGTTAATATCTTTAAGCGCTCTAGCTAGTTCATTTAATGTTCCAATATGTGTAGGTCTAACCAGTTATAATAATTATAAATCATTAAACATTGGTACTTGGAACTATTTTAACTCTAATTGTAAAGATAATTATTTAGGTACTCAATCTGCTGTTTTAAATCCTACAGAAACAGGTGTTGTGTCGTTTAAAGTAAGTGATTATAACATTTTAAGAAATAATGGAACATTGACATTAGATGTAGATGGAAAAGAATACGGTTTTAATTTGAATGTTGATAACTATAATATAATTAGCGAAAATAATATTATAGATAAAAAAGCGTATACAGGCACAAATTTTAAACTTCAAGTAACATCTAATGAAATTATATTCAAAGTCGATAATATAACAATTGCTAGTAAACCAAGACCAGTTTCAAATGGTCCAATTAACTTAAAAGTCAACCTTCCAAGTTCAAAACTCGGTAATTGGTTTTGGTCAGGCTGTCACATATATGATCTAATGGTAGAGAAAGATATCAAAGAAGTTTATGAAATAACTAATGATGCTAAATTATCTTTAATAAAAGACAACCAAGGTTTTAAACACAAAGTAAAAATTGATATTTACAAAACAAAATCTTCAACTATAGGTTCTCCTATAACAAGAAAATCGTATGAAGCAGTTTCAGCACCTACGACAATAGTTACTGATGGATTAGAGGTTAAGACTAATGTTAATTTCAAAAATTTTGATGGATACATCCAAGTAAATGGAATGGATACAGCCTTGCAACCTTACTTTGGTAATGAGACAGTGGTAAAATCAGTACCAACAACTAATAATTTCCAACTAGGAGGTGTATTTGATAATTTAAAACCATTAGATTTTGCTAGTTGTTATTTCAATTATAATTTAAGTACATGGTACAACAATGTTGTATCACATAGTTTTACCTTTGATGATGTGACAAGTAGTACTATTACTAACAATGCACCAAAAACCACTACGCATAGTATAGCCATGACAGTAACTCCTGCCGTAGTGAGAGAACTTGGTAGCTGTATGTCTGATTCTGACAAAGATGGTTTGTATGACATTTATGAATATTCAGTTCCAAACATCACAATAGATGTTGATAAAGATGGTATCGTAAACCATTTAGATCCAGACGATGATGGGGATGGGATACTAACTAAATACGAAAGTGCGGATACTGATAATGATCACAACCCTGTAACAGGGGTACCTGCTTTGAACACAAATGCAGACCCACATCCAAATAATAGTCAGGCATTGACTAATACATTACCAAATTATTTAGATGATGATGATGATGGCGATGGTTATAAAACTTGGGAAATAGTAGAAGGAGGGCCAGGAAAACCAAATTCAACTCCAGGTCTTGCCTATACTGCAGATACAAATAGTGATAATATACCTAATTATTTGGACGCTGATCGTAAATATTTTGATGCAATTTTACCAATGGCTCAATTTGAATACAAATCGGTTGTAGGTGATAAACGCTATGAATTATCAAATCATTTAGGAAATGTATTGAATGTAATTTCAGATAGACCTATTGACTATAATTTAGGCGAGGGTTCAAAATATTTACCAGAGATAATTTCATACAATGACTATTACCCTTTTGGCTCGCTCATTCCAAACCGCCACGGTTCAACTGATTCTTACAGATATGGATTTAACGGTATGGAGAAGGATGATGAGTTAAAGGGTGAGGGGAATAGCTATGATTTTGGGGCGAGGATGTTAGACCCGAGAGTAGGAAGATGGTTTGCTCCTGATAAATTAGAAGGACAGTATCCAAGTTATTCAACTTATAATTATACTTTGAATAATCCAATATATTTTATTGACCCTAATGGAAAGGGCCCGTTTGATTGGTATAAAAATAAATATGGAAACTATGTGTATGATAAAAATGTGAAATCTCAGGCGGATGTTGGAGATAAAGGAACTTATAAAGGAGATGTTGTTGTTTTAAATCAACAAACCTCAAACGGTCAATGGATGAATACATTTCAATTAAATGCTGATGGTTCAGTAGTAGATAGTTTTGGGAAAAACTATATGGATAATTTTGGAGAGTTTACAATAGGTTCTTCGGGTGTGAAAGTTATTAACGAACATACATTCGAAGAAAAATGGGAAGAATATGTAACAGACAATTTGTATCGAGCTAGTGATTGGATACACTCGATAGAAAGTGATAAATTGTTTAAATCTTCTAATACTGGAATTAAAATTGGATTTGAATTTAATAAATATTCATGGGAATCTCAAGTAGGGATTTATAGTTCTTCTGAAAATTCAGCTGGTTTTTATAATACAAATGAATTTGCAATTAATGGAAAATTAAGTACTGATGGATTTAACATTTCTAATTATGTACCAACACCGACTTTACAATTTATTGCAAAATTAAACACGACAAATCCTTTTGAACCTTCTAAATTTGTAAATGAAAACAAAGTTAAATCTACAGCAAGTGGTAAAATTCCAGGTATGCCTTTTCATGTGACATATGAATTTGAAGGCAATATAACAACTGGGACTGTTAATCAATCTATTGGGGTCGATGCTGGAATTGGTTCAGGAAATAAAATTGAAAATGGTGTATCTAATACAACCTCAAATACGAATGTAACTAAAGAAGCTAAATTTGATTAAATATTATGAAAAAGATTTTATTCCTAATGAGTTTTATAATTTTTGCGTGTAATTCAACGACAAAAGAAGTTAATGATGCTGATGATGTTGAAAAAGCAAAAGAGTTAACAACTAGTTTTTATTCTAATGTTAAGAGTAAAAATTATAATACCTTAATTAATATTTTAAACCCCAATTTGGACTCTAATAATTTGAAAAAATTATTTCATTCTAAAGATAGTATGTTTGGCAATATTGAGAAATATGACATTAAAGACATCCAAACAACCAAAATAACAAATAATGGAAAAGAAAAAACAGATATTATTGTAGAAGTAAAAGCATATTATAAGAATTATACTTTTAATGAAAATTTGAATTTTTCAATAGATACTCTAAATAATGCAATACTTGAAGGATACCACTTCAAAACCCCGATCGGGCAGGAATGACACATAGTGAGTCAGCCCGATCGCGCAGATATACGCAAACGTTAGCCCCCGATCGCTCGGATATAACACAAAGTGAGTCTCAACGCAAAGGTTAGCGCGATTTTGTAAATCGTGCCCACAACAGTGATAAAAACAACAAAAGCAACCTCTAAAGTTGCTTTTGTTGTTTATGGTGGTAAAATTTTTCTTTTATGAAAGTCTAAAAGCTTGTTTGGCTTTAGTGTCTCTAATGAAAGCGTCAATTATAGCGTTTATTTTTTCTTTTTCGGCTTCGGGTAATTTTTGTAATTCTTCCATTCTGTAAATTACATCACTATCAAAAACCGTGTCATCTTGAGGCTTGTCATTCATAAGGAAATCTAAAGTTATGCCTAATATATCAGCAATTTTTTTAGCCTTATCAGCAGTTGGCATAATATCATTTCTTTCATACTTTCCTATAGCATCTCTAGATACCCCAATTTTATCTGCTAAATCACCTTGGGAAAGGTTTTTTTGTTTTCGTAGGTTGGTTATTTTATCTCCTAAAGTCATAGTAAAAACAGCATAATTGTATTAGATGTTTACAAAAATATACATAAAAAGTGATTAGGTAAAGAAAAAGTTTATAATAGTTCTTTTTAATTAAAAACTATATTCTACTTTTGTTGACAATAAGTAACCAAAAATATTATTATCAACAATATGGAAAAATCTAACTTAAACACCTCCAACCCCAACCACTACCTCTACGAAACCAAACACCTTAAAATCTCTATTCTAGGAGGTATCAGGTTCAATAATTTAGAAGCGTTACGAGTCACATTAGGAATAAGCAAACAAAAGTCGGAGCAAGTATTAAGACAGAATATTGATTTGTACAACGACACCAGTATAGAAAAACTCACTAGAAAAGTAGCCGAACGACTAGAAATAGGCACAACAATAGTACGACGAGATTTAGACCAACTCACAAATGAATTAGAACAATTTAGATTACAAGAAGTAGCAGAACAAGGCAAACTCTACGAAAAACAAGTAAAAGTACTCACAGAAAAAGAAATCAAAGAAGCAAAGGAATTTTTAGCCCAAGATAATTTACTAGCAAAAACTAATGAACTCATAGGATTATCGGGTGTAATTGGTGAGGAATTTAATAGGCTGTTAATGTACATCATTTTTACCTCAAGAAAAACGAGCAATCCATTACACGTAGTAAGTTTAGGAAGTTCAGGAGCAGGAAAGAGCCATTTACAAGGCGGTGTATCACTCTTAATCCCTGAAGAAGATAAAATAGAAATGACCGTATTATCAGCCAATGCGTTTTATTATTTTAATCGTACAGAGTTGAGACATAAGTTGATATTAATCGAAGATTTAGACGGGGCACAAAGCGTACTCTATCCACTTCGTGAAATGCAATCTAAAAAAATGCTAACCAAAACCGTAGTGCATAAAGACAAAAAAGGACAAAGCCAAACGATACATTTAACGGTCGAAGGCCCGTTATGTGTAAGTGGTTGTACCACACAGGAGAGTATTTACGAGGATAATAGCAATAGAAGTTTTCTTTTATATATCGATGAAAGTGAAATCCAAGACGAAAAAATAATGCAGTATCAGCGGAGAGCCTCCGCGGGCAAGATAAACCAAGATGATGAGCATCAAGCTAGAGAACTATTAAAAAACTGCCAACGATTATTAAAAACAGTATCGGTTAGAAATCCTTTTGCAGAATATCTGACTTTACCAAATAGCGTGTTTAAACCAAGAAGAACCAATGCGCATTATTTACAGTTTATAGAAGCGATAACCTTTTACAAACAATACCAAAAGTTCCACCACATCGACAAAGAAACAGGCGAAGAATACATCGAAACTACCATAGAAGACATACAAGAAGCAAACGAACTTATCAAAGAAGTGCTACTACGAAAAAGCGACACGATTACTGGAGCATCACGAAACTACCTCGAAAACCTAAAAATCTATTTACAGGAACAAAACCAAACCACTTTTACAGCTTATGAAATCAGACGAAAACTACGACTAACTAAAACTACTCAATGGCGATACCACCAACAACTACTAGAAAACAATCAATTAAAAAAGTAAAGAAAAAGGGAGAACCTACACAGTACTACGAAATCACAAACCCCAATGAATACAAGGAGTTAGAGGAGCAAATACGCCAGGCATTGCAAGAATGTATCGACCAAATCAACCGTTCCACAGTTCAACAAAGTTCCACCACTAAAACGGAACGCACAAAGAAAACAAAATCAGCCAGTTAAGAGTAAAAAATAAAAATAATCCAAAAAACAACACATACCAAAAAATAAAAAAAATGAAAGATGAAACAGTTAAAAATAACAAACGAAAGTTACAAAGAGCTACTCAACAGCTTTGCCAATTGGCTGGATATACTGGGTTATGCCGAGAGTACACAAAAAAGTTTACCCAGTCACTTAAAAGAATTTTTTAATTACCTCGAAGAATATAATATCAATCAAATCAACTTAATCAATGTTCAAATCATCAAAGATTACTACGAACATCTAAAAACAAGAGACAACAAAACAAGAGACGGCGGACTCTCAAAAGCCTATCTAAACAAGCACATACAAGCACTATTTAAGTTTAACGACTACCTAAAAGAACACAACGCCAAACCATTACCCATACATTTAAAAAGAGAAGAATACAATCAAAGAGATAGTTTACAAATCCTCACACAAGACGAAATTAAAGCCTTATTTAAAGCAACAGAATTTAGTAACGAACAAGAACGAATACGAAAAAGAGATAAAGTAATTTTAGTGTTATTATACAGTTGTGGATTAAGACGAAACGAAGTAATCAATCTGGAAATCAAAGACATATTGTTCGATAAAGAACGGATTTATGTTAGAAAAGGAAAAAACTATAAAGAAAGATATGTACCCATAAACGATTACAATTTAAAGATTATTGAAGAATATATTTACGATTACAGACCAGCGTTTTACAACTACAAACAAACAGAAAATCTGTTAATCAACTATCGAGGAAAACCATTACAAGGACAAAGCTTGTGCAATAGATTAAAAGTATTAGCAGAAGAAACACAAAACAAAATCCTTATAAAAAAGCAAATCACACCGCATATTTTAAGGCACTCAATAGCAACTCATCTACTAGAAAAAGGCGCAAATATTGAAACCATCAGTCAATTTTTAGGACATAGTTCACTGGAAAGCACACAAATCTATACCCATTTATTAGAAGATAAAGCAAAAACCAATAACGATGGACAACTTCACAACTTACTTCGAGAAACAAGGTTACGCGAGCAAAAGTTTACCCATATTCCAAAGGGCAATTACTCGCCTCGATATATGGATGAATAATTTTGGCACTACCAAAGAAACCATAGATTATAAAACATTTTTAAAATACATCGAAGAATTAAAGAAAACAGGAATTAAAATAAACACACTACAAAGCTACATCGGAAACTTAAAAATATACTTCAACTACTTACAAGAAGAAAATTACAGAGCAGATAATCCAATCGAAAACATTAACATTAAAGGCAAAGTAAAAACAGTACTCGGACAATTATTAACCGCTGACGAGTTAGAGGATTTATATTACAGCTACGAAACTACAGCCAATGATCTAGCCAGAAAAAGAAACAAAATAATAATAGGATTACTGGTATATCAAGGCTTACACACCAAAGAATTACAATATTTAAAAGAAGAACACATAGAATTGTACAAAGGAAAAATACACATACCACAAACTAATAAAACCAATGGCAGAACATTAGAATTAAAGCCGTGGCAACTAATGGAATTTATGGAATATATTAAAGAAATCAGACCACAAATAGTACCCAAACACGAAGAAAGTTTATTTACAAGTAGTTACGGAAATACCAATATTAGTAACGTTTTAAAGAAATTAAGTGAGGAATTAAAGCTCATCAATTACAATTATCAAAACGCCATCCAAATCAGAAACAGTGTGATAGTAAACTATTTAAAAACAAACAACTTACGAAAAACGCAATACTTTGCAGGACACAGATATATAAGTTCGACAGAAAGGTATCAGCAAGATAATTTAGAAGAGCTTCACGAAATGGTCAACTCTTTTCATCCAATAAAATAAATCCAAAAATACTAGTTAAAATTTAACCTTACAGACACTGTAGAAGCCATCAAGCGGTCTCCCTCCGGTCGTTCTCTTAGTTCCGCTCGGCTGTTCCAGTCGCTCGTGCCTCTCTCCGTTCCACAGTCCACAAGCTCACTAGGGTTTTTAATCGCTCCGAAAAAAGAGCCATTAAAAACCCTGGTTCACTTGTCCTCGTCTTCACACGTTCACTTCCATCGGTCGTCGGGGCTACTACATCTGCAAGACCGCAAAAACTCCGCAAGCTACGTTTTGCCGTCTTTGCATCTGTCGCCCCTTGTTAATATGGCGGTTGCTCCCTGCATCCTCAGTACGCCCTGCAAGGTGTAGCAAAGCTACAGCCGATTAGATTTGCTTCACTTCGTTACGCTTCAGGGCTATGCTTCCAGCACACTGCGCCACATTGCTCCTCGTCGTGCCTCCTCGTCCGCATTGTGTGTCGCAGGCTTCGATGCATTGCCGCAACACCGCCACATCGCTCCTCGGTAAGTAAAAAGGCTTTTTTATATCACTAAACGCATAACGCCTTTTTTACTTCCCTGCGGTGCTTGGGGGTGTTTATTGTAGAACCGGATACTAACGCCCTTCGGTTGTTTGCTCATTTTTTTAGAAGAAAGCCAAAGAGGCTTTTTCTTAAAAATGAAGCTTTATTTTTTGGCTTTCTTCCAAAAAAATCGAGCACCACATCACTAAAGCACCTGTAAAGATTAGGTAAACACTCAAAAGTCATTGAATACCTGCCAAAGAATAGGGATAAATAAACGGATTTTTATATATTTGAAATGCCCAAAAGGCATACGTTCTTAAAAAAGTAGAAGTGTAAGGATAAGGCAAGCGGAAAAAAAATTTTTAACGGTTTTGCCAGAAAAGAGATACCCAAAGTAGTGGTTACCCTAGCAAAAAACGCATAAAGTATTACCCTTTTGGCTCGCTCATTCCAAACCGCCACGGTTCAACTGATTCTTACAGATATGGATTTAACGGTATGGAGAAGGATGATGAGTTAAAGGGTGAGGGGAATAGCTATGATTTTGGGGCGAGGATGTTAGACCCGAGAGTAGGAAGATGGTTTGCTCCTGATAAATTAGAAGGACAGTATCCAAGTTATTCAACTTATAATTATACTTTGAATAATCCAATATATTTTATTGACCCTAATGGAAAGGGCCCGTTTGATTGGTATAAAAATAAATATGGAAACTATGTGTATGATAAAAATGTGAAATCTCAGGCGGATGTTGGAGATAAAGGAACTTATAAAGGAGATGTTGTTGTTTTAAATCAACAAACCTCAAACGGTCAATGGATGAATACATTTCAATTAAATGCTGATGGTTCAGTAGTAGATAGTTTTGGGAAAAACTATATGGATAATTTTGGAGAGTTTACAATAGGTTCTTCGGGTGTGAAAGTTATTAACGAACATACATTCGAAGAAAAATGGGAAGAATATGTAACAGACAATTTGTATCGAGCTAGTGATTGGATACACTCGATAGAAAGTGATAAATTGTTTAAATCTTCTAATACTGGAATTAAAATTGGATTTGAATTTAATAAATATTCATGGGAATCTCAAGTAGGGATTTATAGTTCTTCTGAAAATTCAGCTGGTTTTTATAATACAAATGAATTTGCAATTAATGGAAAATTAAGTACTGATGGATTTAACATTTCTAATTATGTACCAACACCGACTTTACAATTTATTGCAAAATTAAACACGACAAATCCTTTTGAACCTTCTAAATTTGTAAATGAAAACAAAGTTAAATCTACAGCAAGTGGTAAAATTCCAGGTATGCCTTTTCATGTGACATATGAATTTGAAGGCAATATAACAACTGGGACTGTTAATCAATCTATTGGGGTCGATGCTGGAATTGGTTCAGGAAATAAAATTGAAAATGGTGTATCTAATACAACCTCAAATACGAATGTAACTAAAGAAGCTAAATTTGATTAAATATTATGAAAAAGATTTTATTCCTAATGAGTTTTATAATTTTTGCGTGTAATTCAACGACAAAAGAAGTTAATGATGCTGATGATGTTGAAAAAGCAAAAGAGTTAACAACTAGTTTTTATTCTAATGTTAAGAGTAAAAATTATAATACCTTAATTAATATTTTAAACCCCAATTTGGACTCTAATAATTTGAAAAAATTATTTCATTCTAAAGATAGTATGTTTGGCAATATTGAGAAATATGACATTAAAGACATCCAAACAACCAAAATAACAAATAATGGAAAAGAAAAAACAGATATTATTGTAGAAGTAAAAGCATATTATAAGAATTATACTTTTAATGAAAATTTGAATTTTTCAATAGATACTCTAAATAATGCAATACTTGAAGGATACCACTTCAAAACCCCGATCGGGCAGGAATGACACATAGTGAGTCAGCCCGATCGCGCAGATATACGCAAACGTTAGCCCCCGATCGCTCGGATATAACACAAAGTGAGTCTCAACGCAAAGGTTAGCGCGATTTTGTAAATCGTGCCCACAACAGTGATAAAAACAACAAAAGCAACCTCTAAAGTTGCTTTTGTTGTTTATGGTGGTAAAATTTTTCTTTTATGAAAGTCTAAAAGCTTGTTTGGCTTTAGTGTCTCTAATGAAAGCGTCAATTATAGCGTTTATTTTTTTCTTTTTCGGCTTCGGGTAATTTTTGTAATTCTTCCATTCTGTAAATTACATCACTATCAAAAACCGTGTCATCTTGAGGCTTGTCATTCATAAGGAAATCTAAAGTTATGCCTAATATATCAGCAATTTTTTTAGCCTTATCAGCAGTTGGCATAATATCATTTCTTTCATACTTTCCTATAGCATCTCTAGATACCCCAATTTTATCTGCTAAATCACCTTGGGAAAGGTTTTTTTGTTTTCGTAGGTTGGTTATTTTATCTCCTAAAGTCATAGTAAAAACAGCATAATTGTATTAGATGTTTACAAAAATATACATAAAAAGTGATTAGGTAAAGAAAAAGTTTATAATAGTTCTTTTTAATTAAAAACTATATTCTACTTTTGTTGACAATAAGTAACCAAAAATATTATTATCAACAATATGGAAAAATCTAACTTAAACACCTCCAACCCCAACCACTACCTCTACGAAACCAAACACCTTAAAATCTCTATTCTAGGAGGTATCAGGTTCAATAATTTAGAAGCGTTACGAGTCACATTAGGAATAAGCAAACAAAAGTCGGAGCAAGTATTAAGACAGAATATTGATTTGTACAACGACACCAGTATAGAAAAACTCACTAGAAAAGTAGCCGAACGACTAGAAATAGGCACAACAATAGTACGACGAGATTTAGACCAACTCACAAATGAATTAGAACAATTTAGATTACAAGAAGTAGCAGAACAAGGCAAACTCTACGAAAAACAAGTAAAAGTACTCACAGAAAAAGAAATCAAAGAAGCAAAGGAATTTTTAGCCCAAGATAATTTACTAGCAAAAACTAATGAACTCATAGGATTATCGGGTGTAATTGGTGAGGAATTTAATAGGCTGTTAATGTACATCATTTTTACCTCAAGAAAAACGAGCAATCCATTACACGTAGTAAGTTTAGGAAGTTCAGGAGCAGGAAAGAGCCATTTACAAGGCGGTGTATCACTCTTAATCCCTGAAGAAGATAAAATAGAAATGACCGTATTATCAGCCAATGCGTTTTATTATTTTAATCGTACAGAGTTGAGACATAAGTTGATATTAATCGAAGATTTAGACGGGGCACAAAGCGTACTCTATCCACTTCGTGAAATGCAATCTAAAAAAATGCTAACCAAAACCGTAGTGCATAAAGACAAAAAGGACAAAGCCAAACGATACATTTAACGGTCGAAGGCCCGTTATGTGTAAGTGGTTGTACCACACAGGAGAGTATTTACGAGGATAATAGCAATAGAAGTTTTCTTTTATATATCGATGAAAGTGAAATCCAAGACGAAAAAATAATGCAGTATCAGCGGAGAGCCTCCGCGGGCAAGATAAACCAAGATGATGAGCATCAAGCTAGAGAACTATTAAAAAACTGCCAACGATTATTAAAAACAGTATCGGTTAGAAATCCTTTTGCAGAATATCTGACTTTACCAAATAGCGTGTTTAAACCAAGAAGAACCAATGCGCATTATTTACAGTTTATAGAAGCGATAACCTTTTACAAACAATACCAAAAGTTCCACCACATCGACAAAGAAACAGGCGAAGAATACATCGAAACTACCATAGAAGACATACAAGAAGCAAACGAACTTATCAAAGAAGTGCTACTACGAAAAAGCGACACGATTACTGGAGCATCACGAAACTACCTCGAAAACCTAAAAATCTATTTACAGGAACAAAACCAAACCACTTTTACAGCTTATGAAATCAGACGAAAACTACGACTAACTAAAACTACTCAATGGCGATACCACCAACAACTACTAGAAAACAATCAATTAAAAAAAGTAAAGAAAAAGGGAGAACCTACACAGTACTACGAAATCACAAACCCCAATGAATACAAGGAGTTAGAGGAGCAAATACGCCAGGCATTGCAAGAATGTATCGACCAAATCAACCGTTCCACAGTTCAACAAAGTTCCACCACTAAAACGGAACGCACAAAGAAAACAAAATCAGCCAGTTAAGAGTAAAAAATAAAAATAATCCAAAAAACAACACATACCAAAAAATAAAAAAAATGAAAGATGAAACAGTTAAAAATAACAAACGAAAGTTACAAAGAGCTACTCAACAGCTTTGCCAATTGGCTGGATATACTGGGTTATGCCGAGAGTACACAAAAAAGTTTACCCAGTCACTTAAAAGAATTTTTTAATTACCTCGAAGAATATAATATCAATCAAATCAACTTAATCAATGTTCAAATCATCAAAGATTACTACGAACATCTAAAAACAAGAGACAACAAAACAAGAGACGGCGGACTCTCAAAAGCCTATCTAAACAAGCACATACAAGCACTATTTAAGTTTAACGACTACCTAAAAGAACACAACGCCAAACCATTACCCATACATTTAAAAAGAGAAGAATACAATCAAAGAGATAGTTTACAAATCCTCACACAAGACGAAATTAAAGCCTTATTTAAAGCAACAGAATTTAGTAACGAACAAGAACGAATACGAAAAAGAGATAAAGTAATTTTAGTGTTATTATACAGTTGTGGATTAAGACGAAACGAAGTAATCAATCTGGAAATCAAAGACATATTGTTCGATAAAGAACGGATTTATGTTAGAAAAGGAAAAAACTATAAAGAAAGATATGTACCCATAAACGATTACAATTTAAAGATTATTGAAGAATATATTTACGATTACAGACCAGCGTTTTACAACTACAAACAAACAGAAAATCTGTTAATCAACTATCGAGGAAAACCATTACAAGGACAAAGCTTGTGCAATAGATTAAAAGTATTAGCAGAAGAAACACAAAACAAAATCCTTATAAAAAAGCAAATCACACCGCATATTTTAAGGCACTCAATAGCAACTCATCTACTAGAAAAAGGCGCAAATATTGAAACCATCAGTCAATTTTTAGGACATAGTTCACTGGAAAGCACACAAATCTATACCCATTTATTAGAAGATAAAGCAAAAACCAATAACGATGGACAACTTCACAACTTACTTCGAGAAACAAGGTTACGCGAGCAAAAGTTTACCCATATTCCAAAGGGCAATTACTCGCCTCGATATATGGATGAATAATTTTGGCACTACCAAAGAAACCATAGATTATAAAACATTTTTAAAATACATCGAAGAATTAAAGAAAACAGGAATTAAAATAAACACACTACAAAGCTACATCGGAAACTTAAAAATATACTTCAACTACTTACAAGAAGAAAATTACAGAGCAGATAATCCAATCGAAAACATTAACATTAAAGGCAAAGTAAAAACAGTACTCGGACAATTATTAACCGCTGACGAGTTAGAGGATTTATATTACAGCTACGAAACTACAGCCAATGATCTAGCCAGAAAAAGAAACAAAATAATAATAGGATTACTGGTATATCAAGGCTTACACACCAAAGAATTACAATATTTAAAAGAAGAACACATAGAATTGTACAAAGGAAAAATACACATACCACAAACTAATAAAACCAATGGCAGAACATTAGAATTAAAGCCGTGGCAACTAATGGAATTTATGGAATATATTAAAGAAATCAGACCACAAATAGTACCCAAACACGAAGAAAGTTTATTTACAAGTAGTTACGGAAATACCAATATTAGTAACGTTTTAAAGAAATTAAGTGAGGAATTAAAGCTCATCAATTACAATTATCAAAACGCCATCCAAATCAGAAACAGTGTGATAGTAAACTATTTAAAAACAAACAACTTACGAAAAACGCAATACTTTGCAGGACACAGATATATAAGTTCGACAGAAAGGTATCAGCAAGATAATTTAGAAGAGCTTCACGAAATGGTCAACTCTTTTCATCCAATAAAATAAATCCAAAAATACTAGTTAAAATTTAACCTTACAGACACTGTAGAAGCCATCAAGCGGTCTCCCTCCGGTCGTTCTCTTAGTTCCGCTCGGCTGTTCCAGTCGCTCGTGCCTCTCTCCGTTCCACAGTCCACAAGCTCACTAGGGTTTTTAATCGCTCCGAAAAAAGAGCCATTAAAAACCCTGGTTCACTTGTCCTCGTCTTCACACGTTCACTTCCATCGGTCGTCGGGGCTACTACATCTGCAAGACCGCAAAAACTCCGCAAGCTACGTTTTGCCGTCTTTGCATCTGTCGCCCCTTGTTAATATGGCGGTTGCTCCCTGCATCCTCAGTACGCCCTGCAAGGTGTAGCAAAGCTACAGCCGATTAGATTTGCTTCACTTCGTTACGCTTCAGGGCTATGCTTCCAGCACACTGCGCCACATTGCTCCTCGTCGTGCCTCCTCGTCCGCATTGTGTGTCGCAGGCTTCGATGCATTGCCGCAACACCGCCACATCGCTCCTCGGTAAGTAAAAAGGCTTTTTTATATCACTAAACGCATAACGCCTTTTTTACTTCCCTGCGGTGCTTGGGGGTGTTTATTGTAGAACCGGATACTAACGCCCTTCGGTTGTTTGCTCATTTTTTTAGAAGAAAGCCAAAGAGGCTTTTTCTTAAAAATGAAGCTTTATTTTTTGGCTTTCTTCCAAAAAAATCGAGCACCACATCACTAAAGCACCTGTAAAGATTAGGTAAACACTCAAAAGTCATTGAATACCTGCCAAAGAATAGGGATAAATAAACGGATTTTTATATATTTGAAATGCCCAAAAGGCATACGTTCTTAAAAAAGTAGAAGTGTAAGGATAAGGCAAGCGGAAAAAAAATTTTTAACGGTTTTGCCAGAAAAGAGATACCCAAAGTAGTGGTTACCCTAGCAAAAAACGCATAAAGTATTACCCTTTTGGCGCTCTCATTCCTAACCGACACGGATATAGCAAAGACTACCGTTATGGATATCAAGGTTCTGAAAAAAATGATCAAATTAAAGGGGAAGGTAATGATTATACAACCCATTATAGACACCTTGACCCAAGAGTGGGAAGATGGATGAGTCGTGATCCTAAATCAACCGCTTTTGAGTCTCCATATGCTAGTATGAAGAACTCCCCCATGTTGTTTAATGATAAAGTTGGAGATACTGTTAAGATAACTCATAATCGTGGTTTTTTAGGATTAGGTAAAAAGAGCAGTTGACATATGTAAATGGTAATTTATTTAATTCTGATGGAAGTAGATACAATGGTCGGGTTAATGGATATTTAGGAAAAGTAATGGAGTCTTTAGGTTCTATTAACTCAGTAGCACCAGGTGCAAATATGTTGAGAGAAATGGAGACATCAAATTTTGTGTTTAATATACAAAAAACAAATTCAACACATTCTGGAAATGAATTTGTTCCCGATAGATCAGCTTTAGCTTCTTTAGCTCTTCAAAACCCTGCTCTAGCTAATGGGGCAGGATCAGGAGGGAATATTTATTGGAATCCAAGCACTACACAAGCTGGACCAAATCAGAGAGGAAATACAGAACGACCTCCTTTTATAGGTTTAGCACATGAATTTGGACATGCGCTTATGAGTAAACGTGGTACCCTCAATGCTACTTTTTTTAGTCCTAACGACCCAATAGTTGAATTTAGAACAATAACTAATGATGATTTTAATGCTATGCATTTAGAAAATCAAATAAGGAGTTCATTTGGCTTACCTTTAAGAGAGTTCTATACAAAAGATGGTAATGGCAATGGATTCATGAGAGCTTTAAATCAAGGAACAAACACATCTATAAATGGATACGATTACAGTATAAATAATCCTATACAAATCAATTATAATGGCAGATTTTCAGGTAGATAGTAAACTTTTTGCACTTCTTTTTGTTTGCTGTTTGTTTTTTAGTTGTTCATCATCTAAAATAAAAATCAACAAGTGTGAAAATTCAAATCAATGGTTTGTTTTGGATTTAAAAGAGAGTAAAATGTATTTTAATATAAAAGATGTTTTGGATAATATTCCTAAAAAAAAATTGAACAATGAAGTTTTGATGAAAAATTATGAAAGGATTAAAATATCTAAAGACTCCATTTTGGTAGCCAAAGATTTCTATTGTCAAAATCAAAATGTCAGTGAAAATGAAACAATGAATTTTGTTATTTTAAGTGAATCTATGTTGGGTTTAATCAAAGAAGGAAAGCTAAAAGTTTACAATAAAAAGAAATTGATTTTTGAAGATGAAATAACTTTAAAAAAGTTTAAACCTAGATTGGGATCTTTTGGGTATAATGTTTTTATTGAAGATAAAACTAAGATTTATAGTATTTTTGTTGGTATTACTGAGTAACCCGATGGCGCAGTAATGCCACAAAGTGAATCTCACCCCGTCGCAACAGATATGACACAAAGTAATTCTCACCACAAACGATTAGCGCGATTTTGCAAATCGTGCCCACAACAGTGAGTAAAAAATAAAAGGTTATAAAAAAGCCCTAGCAATAAAATGTTAGGGCTTTTGTTTTATAAAGGTTTTCTAATAAGTACGGTTTTTATAAAGAGTATGCACTTCTAGCTTTAGCATCACGTAAAAAAGTACCCCGATCGCGCAGTAATGCCACAAAGTGAATCTCAACGCAAACGTTAGCGCGATTTTGCAAATCGTGCCCACAACAGTGAGTAAAAAATAAAAGGTTATAAAAAAGCCCTAGCAGTAAAATGTTAGGGTTTTGTTTTTTGTGGTGGTATATGAAAAGTTACTTTGAGTAGGCTTGTCTTGTTTAATTTATTTTAAAATTGCTTACATTTTAGTGTTTTGAAGAAAAGCATTAAACAAAGCGAAAATATGATTTTTATCTTCTTCTTTGAGTTTTTGAATATCAAGAACTTTATCTAATATATTTTTATCAAGCAGTACATCTGTAGAGCCTACTAAATAATCTAAGGATACTTCAAGAGTTTCTGATAATTGCGTAGCCATTTCAATAGAAGGTTTTACTTCATCTCTTTCATATCCCCCGCTCTCCTAAGTCTGAGCCATAATTTTAAGATGTGTATGCTACGCAAATGTCTCCTGACTTTGCGTTACGATAAAATAAAAGGTTATAAAAAAGCCCTAGCAGTAAAATGTTAGGGTTTTTGTTGTTATGGTGGTAAATGAAAAAGTTTCTTTTGAGTAGCTCAGTTTATCCAATGTTCGTTAGGATTTTGATGAGTTGATATTACAGCATATATACCTACTATTTTTGTACAGTATCTTTTAACAAAAAGGTGTCAATTAGAGAAATGACTCCAAGAGAGGATAAATATCTTTCATCCAATAAAATAAAAAATATGGAACAAAATTTGTACATTTGATTATCAAAATGTCATGAAATGGGAACGATTGAAATAAAAAGAGAACTACACAATCTTATTGATGAGGGAGATGATAAATTTGTCAAAATGTTTTATGAAATGGCAAAGGCTTATATAGGTCAAAAGCGAAAAGACAAGATGATTTCTGGAAGGAGAAGAAGATATTAAAGAAGGTCGTTTATATAGTTTAAAGGAGGCTAGAGAAATTATGGATAAATGGAAAACAGAATAAATGTTCAATTAACATCTAGAGCCTTAAAAGATTTACAAAAAATAAGAGATTTTAACGATAATTTTTACGGAGTTTCTAAGTCAAAAGAAATTATTGTGGATCTTTTTAAGTTAATGGAAGTGCTCGAAAATTCAAGTGTTGATTTTACAGAAATAGGTTCTATAGATGATGATTTTGTTCACTTAAAATATGAATACAGAAAATTGATAGAGAGTTATTACAAAATAACTTACCGAAAATCAAAACAAAATATTTTTGTAGTACGTATTTTTGATACACGACAAAATCCAAGAAAAAACAAATAATAGCTCCCAAAAAAGGAGCTTTTTCTTTTATAGCACTAGCAATCGCCGTAGTCGCGAATATGACACAAAGCGAGTCCCCTGCTGGCGCTAGCATCATTTAGACGATGAAATATGATTTTACGGCTGGTTCGAGCATCTTGCCATAAGTGTTCGAAACCTTGAAAATTGTTATATTTAAGTCCCAAAAAGACTTATGAGATTAAAGGAAATTTTAGAGTATATTCCAAAAGCAGAACTAGATCAGCTCTCAGTTAGTTATAAAGTTGACCATCAAGTAAAGAAACTTCACGGTCAAACGATGTTTCAGTTGTTATTATTTTCGATATTGAAGATCAAACAGAATAGTTTGCGAGTAATGGAAGAATTTTATCATTCTTTAGCTTTCAAAAACATAGCAAATACTAGCTATAAAGGGGTAAAATACAATTCGATAAGAGATCGATTGGTAAGTATAAATCCTGATTATTTTGAAGCAATATTCAATAGCTGTTTAAAAAAATATCAGAATAAATATTTGAAAAAGGAACATAATATTATTTCTTTTGATTCAACAATAGTTACGATTTCTTCTAAATTATTGAAAGAAGGGATGCAAATAAACAAACAGGGCGATAAAAAATCTATAAAGTTCAGTATCGCTTTTTCAAATATACCTGTTCATTCCAAAATTTTCACAAAACAATCATTTGTTTCAGAGGATTTTGCATTAAAAGAATTGATAAATGAATGTCCTTTAAATAAAGATAATATTTTAGTTTTTGATAGAGGAATTCAATCAAGAGCTACATTCGAAGAGTTTAGTGAAAGAGACTTAACATTTATAACGAGATTAAACAATCGGACACGTTATGATATTGTTAATGAACTTGAAATCAATCAGAATGAAACAGAAAAGCTATTATTAGAAAAGGACTTAGAAATTATTCTATATGATAGAATGGGCAAAAAAACAAAGAAATTCTTTCGTTTAATAATCGCAAAGGAAAAGGAAAGTGGAGAAAGTTTTTATTTTTTAACCAATAACAAAATCTTAACAACAAAGGAAGTTGTTGATATTTACAAACAACGTTGGGAGATCGAAGTGTTTTTTAAATTTATAAAACAAAATCTAAACTTCAGTCATTTGTTATCTAGAGACGAAAATGGGGTAAAAGTGATTATGTATATGACTTTGATAACTGCTATTTTATTGATTGTTTATAAAAACCTCAATGAATTAAAGGGATACAAGATACCTAAATTAAAATTTGCGCAAGAATTAGAAGTTCTGATTATTAAAGATATAGTTAAAAGATGTGGCGGAGATCCTAATGGAGTGAACAAAATTTTAAATCCAGATTAAGGTTTCGAGACACTTATGGCATCTTGCTCGGACACACAATGAGAGTAAAAATAAAAGGTTATAAAAAAGCCCTAGCAGTAAAATGTTAGGGTTTTGTTTTTATAGAGGTTTTCTAATAAAGTACGGTTTTTACAAGCCTTGTAAAGCATTTGTTAATGTACTTTTTAATCTTTTATTTGCAATAGCCATATCAATAATGGCGAAAATATGAGATTTTTGATCTTCTTCTAAATCGTCAATTAATTTTACTTTTTCTACTAATGATTTTTCAAAACTATCAATTGTAATAGGATCATCTTTTTTTATTAAATCTTCTATTTCTACTCCAAAAGCAATTGCAATTTTTTCTAATGTTGTAAGTGTTGGTTCTACTTTATTTGTTTCAATTCTAGAATATTGCCCTCTATCAATATCAACCTTAGAGGCAACTTCTTTTTGAGACAATCCCTTTTCTTCACGTATTTTTTTTATTCTATCGCCTAATAAAATCATATTTATTGATTTAATGTACACAAAAGTATAAAATATAGGTTTAAAATACACACTTTAAAAAAATACAAAAACATAATTGTGTATATAAATACAATTTGTGTAAATTTGTAGTGTGTATTTTAACGCATAAAATAATTTAAATATATAATCTATGACCATCCAACAACTCAAACAAACCCTTTCACTTCCCCAACTACTCACACACTACAATTTAACCCCAAACAAACACAAACTCATAAAATGCCCCTTTCACGAAGACAAAAAGCCAGTTTACAGATAAACGAAGACTTTTACTACTGCCACGGTTGCGCAAAAAAAGGCGATATAATCGACTGGGTACAAGAATTTGATAAATGCACTAAAAAAGAAGCCATCGACAAATGCAAATCTTTTTTAACTCCATACCAAGAACCAAACAAGCAAATCACAAAACCAATTACAATGAAAACAAATCCAAACTTTGACAAACTCTTTGACCAGTTCAATAAATGTTTGTTAACTAATCCAAAAGCGATGGAGTATGCAAAAAGCAGAATGCTCAACCCTGAAGAAACCCAAATAGGTTTTAACGACGGTAAACTTTTCGACAAACTAAAAAACTGTTTAATCTTTCCTTTACGTGACAAAAAAGGCGAAATAGTAAGCTATTACGGGCGAAGCGTTGCCGAAACAGCAACGAGCAAACATTTTTATTTAAGTGATCGGCAAGGTTTATACCCTCGTTACCCTGAAAAAGATACTAAAAAATTAATCCTAACAGAAGCTGTCATTGATGCCTTAACTTTAGGCAGAGCAGTAATGGAAGCCTTCGAATCGACCAATTACAAAATCCTTTCTTTATATGGAGTCAACGGATTAACGGAGGAGCATATCCAAGCGATTAAGGAATTAAAAGAACTCAACGAAATCATTTTCTTTTTGATGGAGATAAACCTGGACGAGAAGCCACCACGAAATATACTCAAATCCTCCACGAAATCCTCCCAAAAATCACCATCAGCGAGGTACAAACCCCTGAAAACGAAGATATCAACTCACTAGCCGTAAACTATTCTTTTGAAGCATTATTACAGTTACTAAGCGAAAGAAAAAAAGCCTCCCCAACCCCTCCAAAGGAGGGGCTTCTGAGCGCAAAGTTTTACCCAATCCTTTTGCGCAATCTTTGGCAAGCCCCTCCTTTGGAGGGGTTGGGAAGGCTCTTCTCTCTTTTGAAAACGACAAAATCAAACTCGAAGTTCTCGGCAAAATATCCTCTAAAGATTTATCAGAACTCCGCGTAACCCTAGCCATTTACAACCTCTTAAAAATCGATTATCCATCGAGACAAAACCTCAATTTATACAACGACGACCAAGTAGAGAAAGTCATCCGTAAAGTAGCGGAAAAGTTAGAACTCGGAACTCGAATAATTAACGAAGGCATCCAAAAACTCATTTTACAACTAGAAATCTATCGCCAAAATGCCACCAAAAAGAAAAGGTCGCCACTCGCTATCCGCTGAGAACCCTCACCGATAAAGACACTTTAGAAAGTATCGAACTTTTAAAAAGCAGTCATTTAATAGAAAATTTAATCCAAATCTTAGAAGAAACAGGGCTAGTTGGCGAAGGAAAAAACGCCTTGTTTTTATACCTTATATTATTATCTCACAAAATGAAGAAAACCCTGCACGCAGTCGTTCAAGGCACATCTGGAAGCGGAAAAAGTCACTTAGTATCAGGTGTTGCCGACTGTATGTATGACCAAAACAAAATCAAACGATTTACTCGGGTAACCGACAAAAGTTTTTACAATTATGGTGAATTTGATTTGGTTAATACTGGAATCATTTTAGAGGATTACGACGGATTATCAGAAGAGGCGGAACTAGCTTGGAGAGAGTTACAAAGTAATGAAAAACTATCAAGTAGCGTAAGTCAAAAAAACGAACAAACAGGGGATATCAAAACAGGAGAGAAATATGTTTTTGGACCAATTGCCTCTTTAGTGGCAACAACCAAATTCAGAATGTACGAGGATAACGAAAGCCGTGTATTTATTATCGCCATCGATGAGAGCGACGCCCAAACCGAAAGAGTTTTGGAGTATATGGCAAAAAAAGCTTCAGGAGAAATCACAAACGAAATGGAGACAAAAAACAAGCAAATTTTACAAAACATCTGTCATTTATTACAACCTTATCAAGTTAAAAACCAGTACCGTTTAGAACTTCCACAAAACGTAAAACACCGTCGAAGATTAACGCAAATGCTCCACGATTTTATCGCACAAGTCACCATCTTAAACCAATTTAGAAGACAAAAAAGCCCCCTAACCCCCGAAGGGGGAACATTGGAGAGCAAAGTTTTACCCAATCCTTTTGCGCAATCTTTGGGAAGCCCCTCCTTCGGAGGGGTTGGGGAGGCTCTTATTACAGAAATCGAAGATCTAGAAATAGCCGTGGATTTAATGTTTAACTCCATCGTTATCAAAGCCGACGAACTCGACGGAATCCTGCGCCAGTTCTACGAGAATTTAAAAACATATATCGAGAAAAAAGCCAAAACTTTGAGTAAAAAACCTTCGGATGTCGACTTTACACAAAGGGAAATAAGACAGTTTTTTAATGTGAGTAAAACCCAAATGCAACGCTATTTTGAGGAATTAGAACAACTGGAATACATCACAAAAACCCACGTAGGCAAAAGAAATAGTTATTATTACCAAATCGATTTTTGGGATAATATCGAGAAAATACGTTCCGAAATTAGAGAAAATCTATTCCAACAAATAGCCCTGTATAAAAATCAGGGGTCGTAAAGGTTCGGTTATGGGTCGGTCAAGGGTCAGTAAAAAAAGAGGCAAGCCCCCGTAAATACTCAAAAATTACTCCATCCGACCCAGTTGCCCAATCAAAGTAAGTTCTGTAAAAAATAAATTATAAAACAATGACATTACAAAACCCAAGCTATCAAGAAATCCTAAAAAGCTTTAAAAATTGGTTAGATATATTAGGTTACAGCCCCAGTACAATAAGGAGTTTACCCAATCACCTCAAAGAATTTTTTAATTATCTTCAAAATGAAAATATCCATCGAATAACCGAATTAACAACCAACCAAATAAAAGACTATTACCACCACCTTAAAACAAGAGAAAACCAAACCAAAACAGGTACACTAAGCAATAATTACCTAAACAAACACATCCAAGCCTTACTAAAACTAAACGATTACCTCAAAGCACACAATGCAAAACCCCTACCCATTCATTTAAAAAGAGAAGAATACAACCAAAGAGATGCTTTACAAATCCTCACACAAACAGAAATACAAGCCCTATTTAAAGCCACTCAATACAGCCACCAACAGGAAAAAATACGAAAAAGGGACCAGGTAATTTTAGTACTATTATACAGTTCAGGACTTAGACGAAACGAAGCCATAAACCTAAAAATAAAAGACATTCTTTTTGACAAACAACTCATTCACATACGAAAAGGGAAAAACTATAAAGAAAGATATGTACCTATAAACCAGTATAATCTTAAAATCATTGAAGAATATATTTATGACTATCGCCCTTTATTTTACAACCACAAACAAACCGAATATTTACTAATTAATTACCGAGGCACACCCTTACAAGGTGAATCCTTATGCCACCGACTAAAAGCACTGGCACTGAACACTAATAACTGTTTACTGATTACTAAAGGAATAACTCCACACATCCTGCGCCACTCCATCGCCACCCACTTACTCGAACAAGGCGCAAAAATCGAGGTAATCAGTCAGTTTTTAGGGCATTCTAGTTTAGAAAGCACACAAATTTATACACATTTTAGAAGATAAATCAAAACAAAAAGGCAATGAACAACTTCACAACATACTTAGAGAAAAACGGTTACGCGAGCAAAAGTTTACCCATATACCAAAGAGCCATTACACGCCTCAATATATGGATGAATGAGTACGGAACTACAAAAGAAACCATCGATTATAAAACCTTTTTAAACTACATCGAACAGCTCAAAAAAACACCAATAAAAGTAAGCACCTTACAAAACTACATCAATAGTCTAAAAATATATTTTGATTACCTACAAAGCCAAAACTATAGGAGTGATAACCCACTTGAAAACATTATCATAAAAGGCAAAGTAAAAACAGTATTAGGACAATTATTAACCGCAGATGAACTAGAAGATTTATATTATAGCTATCCCATAAAAGACAATAGTTTAGTACAAAAAGAAACAAAATAATTATCGGATTATTAGTCTATCAAGGTTTGCAAACCAAAGAATTACAACACCTCAAAGAAGAACACATAGAACTCTATAAAGGCAAAATACACATTCCACAAACCCCAAAAACAAACGCAAGAATACTCGAATTAAAACCGTGGCAATTAATGGAACTAATGGAATACATCAAAGAAATTAGACCGCAAATAGTGCCAGAACACGAAGAAGCTCTATTTACATCAAGTTACGGAAGTCCAAACATCCACAACGTACTAAAAAAACTAAACGATCAGTTAAAACACATCAATTACAACTATCAAAACGCCATCCAAATCAGAAACAGTGTTATAGTAAACTGGTTAAAAACAAACAACTTACGAAAAGTACAATATATGGCAGGACACCGTTATATAAGCTCCACAGAACGCTACAAACAAGACAATTTAGAAGAACTCCAAGAAATGGTAAACACTCTTCATCCGATAAAATAGTGCTTGAGATACCTTTTTGATTGAATTTTAGTGTTTAAACATTGAAAAACAGTGTTTAAACACTAAAATTCAATCTTTTTAGAATGAAAATCAATGAAAAAACATTAAAAATCAGTGTTTTATTGTTTAAAAAGAATGAAAAAACATCAAAAATCAATATTTCTCCAACAAATAAAAATCGGTGTGCTTCGCAGTCGTATTTGCGCCCGCCCCTCCAATGCTCCCCAACGCTCCGGCGGTTTTCTCCCCACCCTCTAAGCCGTTGTTTTTCCCCCGCTCAATGCCCGTAAAAAAGGTTTTTATTTTTCCAACCCCTCGCACAAAAAAAAACCTTTTTTACTCGCATTGCTTCCCCAACCAAAAAAACAACCGCTTCCCGACGCTCAAACCACCCCCAAAGCTATATTTACATAATGGGGCATTATGAGTCAAGCCCTAAAGGGTTCGCTTCGCCTTGCACCATAATACCATTATGTAAAATAGCCCCTCTCCAACGCTCCCACCCACTGCCGACGCTTCCGCCACCGCACTAGGAAAGTGTTTTCATTTTTTAAATTCTTTGTTCAAACACCTTCGCAAAAAGTCTGGGTACAGTAGTTCCCATCCTTCTTTGCTTGTTGTTTATCACAAAAATTTAAAAAGTAGCTCGTGTTAACTGCTCCGCAAGCTCCGCAGGCTTCCGTTTTTAAAAAGCAGTCGCACCACCCATCGCACCACCAAAACTGCTCTTTAAAAACCGAAGGCAAGCCTGCTAAAGATGCTAGCCGACTTTAGGCAAACACTCAAAGTTTATTTTGTACCTGCTTTTTATCCTGATAAACCAAAAGTTTTTTTTTATTTTTACGATGCCTTAAGACAAAAGGAACGTTCTTATGATGGTAGCCAGTAGGTAAGGTCTGATTTTTTTATTTTTTTAGGAAAATAAAAAGGGTTGGTGGGTTAAATCGTCTGAAAATTTTGAAAAGTACGTGGAGACTCGTACCCCTTTGGCGCTCTCATTCCTAACCGACACGGATATAGCAAAGACTACCGTTATGGATATCAAGGTTCTGAAAAAAATGATCAAATTAAAGGGGAAGGTAATGATTATACAACCCATTATAGACACCTTGACCCAAGAGTGGGAAGATGGATGAGTCGTGATCCTAAATCAACCGCTTTTGAGTCTCCATATGCTAGTATGAAGAACTCCCCCATGTTGTTTAATGATAAAGTTGGAGATACTGTTAAGATAACTCATAATCGTGGTTTTTTAGGATTAGGTAAAAAGAGCAGTTGACATATGTAAATGGTAATTTATTTAATTCTGATGGAAGTAGATACAATGGTCGGGTTAATGGATATTTAGGAAAAGTAATGGAGTCTTTAGGTTCTATTAACTCAGTAGCACCAGGTGCAAATATGTTGAGAGAAATGGAGACATCAAATTTTGTGTTTAATATACAAAAAACAAATTCAACACATTCTGGAAATGAATTTGTTCCCGATAGATCAGCTTTAGCTTCTTTAGCTCTTCAAAACCCTGCTCTAGCTAATGGGGCAGGATCAGGAGGGAATATTTATTGGAATCCAAGCACTACACAAGCTGGACCAAATCAGAGAGGAAATACAGAACGACCTCCTTTTATAGGTTTAGCACATGAATTTGGACATGCGCTTATGAGTAAACGTGGTACCCTCAATGCTACTTTTTTTAGTCCTAACGACCCAATAGTTGAATTTAGAACAATAACTAATGATGATTTTAATGCTATGCATTTAGAAAATCAAATAAGGAGTTCATTTGGCTTACCTTTAAGAGAGTTCTATACAAAAGATGGTAATGGCAATGGATTCATGAGAGCTTTAAATCAAGGAACAAACACATCTATAAATGGATACGATTACAGTATAAATAATCCTATACAAATCAATTATAATGGCAGATTTTCAGGTAGATAGTAAACTTTTTGCACTTCTTTTTGTTTGCTGTTTGTTTTTTAGTTGTTCATCATCTAAAATAAAAATCAACAAGTGTGAAAATTCAAATCAATGGTTTGTTTTGGATTTAAAAGAGAGTAAAATGTATTTTAATATAAAAGATGTTTTGGATAATATTCCTAAAAAAAAATTGAACAATGAAGTTTTGATGAAAAATTATGAAAGGATTAAAATATCTAAAGACTCCATTTTGGTAGCCAAAGATTTCTATTGTCAAAATCAAAATGTCAGTGAAAATGAAACAATGAATTTTGTTATTTTAAGTGAATCTATGTTGGGTTTAATCAAAGAAGGAAAGCTAAAAGTTTACAATAAAAAGAAATTGATTTTTGAAGATGAAATAACTTTAAAAAAGTTTAAACCTAGATTGGGATCTTTTGGGTATAATGTTTTTATTGAAGATAAAACTAAGATTTATAGTATTTTTGTTGGTATTACTGAGTAACCCGATGGCGCAGTAATGCCACAAAGTGAATCTCACCCCGTCGCAACAGATATGACACAAAGTAATTCTCACCACAAACGATTAGCGCGATTTTGCAAATCGTGCCCACAACAGTGAGTAAAAAATAAAAGGTTATAAAAAAAGCCCTAGCAATAAAATGTTAGGGCTTTTGTTTTATAAAGGTTTTCTAATAAGTACGGTTTTTATAAAGAGTATGCACTTCTAGCTTTAGCATCACGTAAAAAAGTACCCCGATCGCGCAGTAATGCCACAAAGTGAATCTCAACGCAAACGTTAGCGCGATTTTGCAAATCGTGCCCACAACAGTGAGTAAAAAATAAAAGGTTATAAAAAAGCCCTAGCAGTAAAATGTTAGGGTTTTGTTTTTTGTGGTGGTATATGAAAAGTTACTTTGAGTAGGCTTGTCTTGTTTAATTTATTTTAAAATTGCTTACATTTTAGTGTTTTGAAGAAAAGCATTAAACAAAGCGAAAATATGATTTTTATCTTCTTCTTTGAGTTTTTGAATATCAAGAACTTTATCTAATATATTTTTATCAAGCAGTACATCTGTAGAGCCTACTAAATAATCTAAGGATACTTCAAGAGTTTCTGATAATTGCGTAGCCATTTCAATAGAAGGTTTTACTTCATCTCTTTCATATCCCCCGCTCTCCTAAGTCTGAGCCATAATTTTAAGATGTGTATGCTACGCAAATGTCTCCTGACTTTGCGTTACGATAAAATAAAAGGTTATAAAAAAGCCCTAGCAGTAAAATGTTAGGGTTTTTGTTGTTATGGTGGTAAATGAAAAAGTTTCTTTTGAGTAGCTCAGTTTATCCAATGTTCGTTAGGATTTTGATGAGTTGATATTACAGCATATATACCTACTATTTTTGTACAGTATCTTTTAACAAAAAGGTGTCAATTAGAGAAATGACTCCAAGAGAGGATAAATATCTTTCATCCAATAAAATAAAAAATATGGAACAAAATTTGTACATTTGATTATCAAAATGTCATGAAATGGGAACGATTGAAATAAAAAGAGAACTACACAATCTTATTGATGAGGGAGATGATAAATTTGTCAAAATGTTTTATGAAATGGCAAAGGCTTATATAGGTCAAAAGCGAAAAGACAAGATGATTTCTGAAGGAGAAGAAGATATTAAAGAAGGTCGTTTATATAGTTTAAAGGAGGCTAGAGAAATTATGGATAAATGGAAAACAGAATAAATGTTCAATTAACATCTAGAGCCTTAAAAGATTTACAAAAAATAAGAGATTTTAACGATAATTTTTACGGAGTTTCTAAGTCAAAAGAAATTATTGTGGATCTTTTTAAGTTAATGGAAGTGCTCGAAAATTCAAGTGTTGATTTTACAGAAATAGGTTCTATAGATGATGATTTTGTTCACTTAAAATATGAATACAGAAAATTGATAGAGAGTTATTACAAAATAACTTACCGAAAATCAAAACAAAATATTTTTGTAGTACGTATTTTTGATACACGACAAAATCCAAGAAAAAACAAATAATAGCTCCCAAAAAAGGAGCTTTTTCTTTTATAGCACTAGCAATCGCCGTAGTCGCGAATATGACACAAAGCGAGTCCCCTGCTGGCGCTAGCATCATTTAGACGATGAAATATGATTTTACGGCTGGTTCGAGCATCTTGCCATAAGTGTTCGAAACCTTGAAAATTGTTATATTTAAGTCCCAAAAAGACTTATGAGATTAAAGGAAATTTTAGAGTATATTCCAAAAGCAGAACTAGATCAGCTCTCAGTTAGTTATAAAGTTGACCATCAAGTAAAGAAACTTCACGGTCAAACGATGTTTCAGTTGTTATTATTTTCGATATTGAAGATCAAACAGAATAGTTTGCGAGTAATGGAAGAATTTTATCATTCTTTAGCTTTCAAAAACATAGCAAATACTAGCTATAAAGGGGTAAAATACAATTCGATAAGAGATCGATTGGTAAGTATAAATCCTGATTATTTTGAAGCAATATTCAATAGCTGTTTAAAAAAATATCAGAATAAATATTTGAAAAAGGAACATAATATTATTTCTTTTGATTCAACAATAGTTACGATTTCTTCTAAATTATTGAAAGAAGGGATGCAAATAAACAAACAGGGCGATAAAAAATCTATAAAGTTCAGTATCGCTTTTTCAAATATACCTGTTCATTCCAAAATTTTCACAAAACAATCATTTGTTTCAGAGGATTTTGCATTAAAAGAATTGATAAATGAATGTCCTTTAAATAAAGATAATATTTTAGTTTTTGATAGAGGAATTCAATCAAGAGCTACATTCGAAGAGTTTAGTGAAAGAGACTTAACATTTATAACGAGATTAAACAATCGGACACGTTATGATATTGTTAATGAACTTGAAATCAATCAGAATGAAACAGAAAAGCTATTATTAGAAAAGGACTTAGAAATTATTCTATATGATAGAATGGGCAAAAAAACAAAGAAATTCTTTCGTTTAATAATCGCAAAGGAAAAGGAAAGTGGAGAAAGTTTTTATTTTTTAACCAATAACAAAATCTTAACAACAAAGGAAGTTGTTGATATTTACAAACAACGTTGGGAGATCGAAGTGTTTTTTAAATTTATAAAACAAAATCTAAACTTCAGTCATTTGTTATCTAGAGACGAAAATGGGGTAAAAGTGATTATGTATATGACTTTGATAACTGCTATTTTATTGATTGTTTATAAAAACCTCAATGAATTAAAGGGATACAAGATACCTAAATTAAAATTTGCGCAAGAATTAGAAGTTCTGATTATTAAAGATATAGTTAAAAGATGTGGCGGAGATCCTAATGGAGTGAACAAAATTTTAAATCCAGATTAAGGTTTCGAACACTTATGGCATCTTGCTCGGACACACAATGAGAGTAAAAATAAAAGGTTATAAAAAAGCCCTAGCAGTAAAATGTTAGGGTTTTGTTTTTATAGAGGTTTTCTAATAAAGTACGGTTTTTACAAGCCTTGTAAAGCATTTGTTAATGTACTTTTTAATCTTTTATTTGCAATAGCCATATCAATAATGGCGAAAATATGAGATTTTTGATCTTCTTCTAAATCGTCAATTAATTTTACTTTTTCTACTAATGATTTTTCAAAACTATCAATTGTAATAGGATCATCTTTTTTTATTAAATCTTCTATTTCTACTCCAAAAGCAATTGCAATTTTTTCTAATGTTGTAAGTGTTGGTTCTACTTTATTTGTTTCAATTCTAGAATATTGCCCTCTATCAATATCAACCTTAGAGGCAACTTCTTTTTGAGACAATCCCTTTTCTTCACGTATTTTTTTTATTCTATCGCCTAATAAAATCATATTTATTGATTTAATGTACACAAAAGTATAAAATATAGGTTTAAAATACACACTTTAAAAAAATACAAAAACATAATTGTGTATATAAATACAATTTGTGTAAATTTGTAGTGTGTATTTTAACGCATAAAATAATTTAAATATATAATCTATGACCATCCAACAACTCAAACAAACCCTTTCACTTCCCCAACTACTCACACACTACAATTTAACCCCAAACAAACACAAACTCATAAAATGCCCCTTTCACGAAGACAAAAAAGCCAGTTTACAGATAAACGAAGACTTTTACTACTGCCACGGTTGCGCAAAAAAAGGCGATATAATCGACTGGGTACAAGAATTTGATAAATGCACTAAAAAAGAAGCCATCGACAAATGCAAATCTTTTTTAACTCCATACCAAGAACCAAACAAGCAAATCACAAAACCAATTACAATGAAAACAAATCCAAACTTTGACAAACTCTTTGACCAGTTCAATAAATGTTTGTTAACTAATCCAAAAGCGATGGAGTATGCAAAAAGCAGAATGCTCAACCCTGAAGAAACCCAAATAGGTTTTAACGACGGTAAACTTTTCGACAAACTAAAAAACTGTTTAATCTTTCCTTTACGTGACAAAAAAGGCGAAATAGTAAGCTATTACGGGCGAAGCGTTGCCGAAACAGCAACGAGCAAACATTTTTATTTAAGTGATCGGCAAGGTTTATACCCTCGTTACCCTGAAAAAGATACTAAAAAATTAATCCTAACAGAAGCTGTCATTGATGCCTTAACTTTAGGCAGAGCAGTAATGGAAGCCTTCGAATCGACCAATTACAAAATCCTTTCTTTATATGGAGTCAACGGATTAACGGAGGAGCATATCCAAGCGATTAAGGAATTAAAAGAACTCAACGAAATCATTTTCTTTTTTGATGGAGATAAACCTGGACGAGAAGCCACCACGAAATATACTCAAATCCTCCACGAAATCCTCCCAAAAATCACCATCAGCGAGGTACAAACCCCTGAAAACGAAGATATCAACTCACTAGCCGTAAACTATTCTTTTGAAGCATTATTACAGTTACTAAGCGAAAGAAAAAAAGCCTCCCCAACCCCTCCAAAGGAGGGGCTTCTGGAGCGCAAAGTTTTACCCAATCCTTTTGCGCAATCTTTGGCAAGCCCCTCCTTTGGAGGGGTTGGGGAGGCTCTTCTCTCTTTTGAAAACGACAAAATCAAACTCGAAGTTCTCGGCAAAATATCCTCTAAAGATTTATCAGAACTCCGCGTAACCCTAGCCATTTACAACCTCTTAAAAATCGATTATCCATCGAGACAAAACCTCAATTTATACAACGACGACCAAGTAGAGAAAGTCATCCGTAAAGTAGCGGAAAAGTTAGAACTCGGAACTCGAATAATTAACGAAGGCATCCAAAAACTCATTTTACAACTAGAAATCTATCGCCAAAATGCCACCAAAAAGAAAAGGTCGCCACTCGCTATCCGCTGAGAACCCTCACCGATAAAGACACTTTAGAAAGTATCGAACTTTTAAAAAGCAGTCATTTAATAGAAAATTTAATCCAAATCTTAGAAGAAACAGGGCTAGTTGGCGAAGGAAAAAACGCCTTGTTTTTATACCTTATATTATTATCTCACAAAATGAAGAAAACCCTGCACGCAGTCGTTCAAGGCACATCTGGAAGCGGAAAAAGTCACTTAGTATCAGGTGTTGCCGACTGTATGTATGACCAAAACAAAATCAAACGATTTACTCGGGTAACCGACAAAAGTTTTTACAATTATGGTGAATTTGATTTGGTTAATACTGGAATCATTTTAGAGGATTACGACGGATTATCAGAAGAGGCGGAACTAGCTTGGAGAGAGTTACAAAGTAATGAAAAACTATCAAGTAGCGTAAGTCAAAAAAACGAACAAACAGGGGATATCAAAACAGGAGAGAAATATGTTTTTGGACCAATTGCCTCTTTAGTGGCAACAACCAAATTCAGAATGTACGAGGATAACGAAAGCCGTGTATTTATTATCGCCATCGATGAGAGCGACGCCCAAACCGAAAGAGTTTTGGAGTATATGGCAAAAAAAGCTTCCAGGAGAAATCACAAACGAAATGGAGACAAAAAACAAGCAAATTTTACAAAACATCTGTCATTTATTACAACCTTATCAAGTTAAAAACCAGTACCGTTTAGAACTTCCACAAAACGTAAAACACCGTCGAAGATTAACGCAAATGCTCCACGATTTTATCGCACAAGTCACCATCTTAAACCAATTTAGAAGACAAAAAAGCCCCCTAACCCCCGAAGGGGGAACATTGGAGAGCAAAGTTTTACCCAATCCTTTTGCGCAATCTTTGAAGCCCCTCCTTCGGAGGGGTTGGGGAGGCTCTTATTACAGAAATCGAAGATCTAGAAATAGCCGTGGATTTAATGTTTAACTCCATCGTTATCAAAGCCGACGAACTCGACGGAATCCTGCGCCAGTTCTACGAGAATTTAAAAACATATATCGAGAAAAAAGCCAAAACTTTGAGTAAAAAACCTTCGGATGTCGACTTTACACAAAGGGAAATAAGACAGTTTTTTAATGTGAGTAAAACCCAAATGCAACGCTATTTTGAGGAATTAGAACAACTGGAATACATCACAAAAACCCACGTAGGCAAAAGAAATAGTTATTATTACCAAATCGATTTTTGGGATAATATCGAGAAAATACGTTCCGAAATTAGAGAAAATCTATTCCAACAAATAGCCCTGTATAAAAATCAGGGGTCGTAAAGGTTCGGTTATGGGTCGGTCAAGGGTCAGTAAAAAAAGAGGCAAGCCCCCGTAAATACTCAAAAATTACTCCATCCGACCCAGTTGCCCAATCAAAGTAAGTTCTGTAAAAAATAAATTATAAAACAATGACATTACAAAACCCAAGCTATCAAGAAATCCTAAAAAGCTTTAAAAATTGGTTAGATATATTAGGTTACAGCCCCAGTACAATAAGGAGTTTACCCAATCACCTCAAAGAATTTTTTAATTATCTTCAAAATGAAAATATCCATCGAATAACCGAATTAACAACCAACCAAATAAAAGACTATTACCACCACCTTAAAACAAGAGAAAACCAAACCAAAACAGGTACACTAAGCAATAATTACCTAAACAAACACATCCAAGCCTTACTAAAACTAAACGATTACCTCAAAGCACACAATGCAAAACCCCTACCCATTCATTTAAAAAGAGAAGAATACAACCAAAGAGATGCTTTACAAATCCTCACACAAACAGAAATACAAGCCCTATTTAAAGCCACTCAATACAGCCACCAACAGGAAAAAATACGAAAAAGGGACCAGGTAATTTTAGTACTATTATACAGTTCAGGACTTAGACGAAACGAAGCCATAAACCTAAAAATAAAAGACATTCTTTTTGACAAACAACTCATTCACATACGAAAAGGGAAAAACTATAAAGAAAGATATGTACCTATAAACCAGTATAATCTTAAAATCATTGAAGAATATATTTATGACTATCGCCCTTTATTTTACAACCACAAACAAACCGAATATTTACTAATTAATTACCGAGGCACACCCTTACAAGGTGAATCCTTATGCCACCGACTAAAAGCACTGGCACTGAACACTAATAACTGTTTACTGATTACTAAAGGAATAACTCCACACATCCTGCGCCACTCCATCGCCACCCACTTACTCGAACAAGGCGCAAAAATCGAGGTAATCAGTCAGTTTTTAGGGCATTCTAGTTTAGAAAGCACACAAATTTATACACACATTTTAGAAGATAAATCAAAACAAAAAGGCAATGAACAACTTCACAACATACTTAGAGAAAAACGGTTACGCGAGCAAAAGTTTACCCATATACCAAAGAGCCATTACACGCCTCAATATATGGATGAATGAGTACGGAACTACAAAAGAAACCATCGATTATAAAACCTTTTTAAACTACATCGAACAGCTCAAAAAAACACCAATAAAAGTAAGCACCTTACAAAACTACATCAATAGTCTAAAAATATATTTTGATTACCTACAAAGCCAAAACTATAGGAGTGATAACCCACTTGAAAACATTATCATAAAAGGCAAAGTAAAAACAGTATTAGGACAATTATTAACCGCAGATGAACTAGAAGATTTATATTATAGCTATCCCATAAAAGACAATAGTTTAGTACAAAAAAGAAACAAAATAATTATCGGATTATTAGTCTATCAAGGTTTGCAAACCAAAGAATTACAACACCTCAAAGAAGAACACATAGAACTCTATAAAGGCAAAATACACATTCCACAAACCCCAAAAACAAACGCAAGAATACTCGAATTAAAACCGTGGCAATTAATGGAACTAATGGAATACATCAAAGAAATTAGACCGCAAATAGTGCCAGAACACGAAGAAGCTCTATTTACATCAAGTTACGGAAGTCCAAACATCCACAACGTACTAAAAAAACTAAACGATCAGTTAAAACACATCAATTACAACTATCAAAACGCCATCCAAATCAGAAACAGTGTTATAGTAAACTGGTTAAAAACAAACAACTTACGAAAAGTACAATATATGGCAGGACACCGTTATATAAGCTCCACAGAACGCTACAAACAAGACAATTTAGAAGAACTCCAAGAAATGGTAAACACTCTTCATCCGATAAAATAGTGCTTGAGATACCTTTTTGATTGAATTTTAGTGTTTAAACATTGAAAAACAGTGTTTAAACACTAAAATTCAATCTTTTTAGAATGAAAATCAATGAAAAAACATTAAAAATCAGTGTTTTATTGTTTAAAAAGAATGAAAAAACATCAAAAATCAATATTTCTCCAACAAATAAAAATCGGTGTGCTTCGCAGTCGTATTTGCGCCCGCCCCTCCAATGCTCCCCAACGCTCCGGCGGTTTTCTCCCCACCCTCTAAGCCGTTGTTTTTCCCCGCTCAATGCCCGTAAAAAAGGTTTTTTATTTTTCCAACCCCTCGCACAAAAAAAAACCTTTTTTTACTCGCATTGCTTCCCCAACCAAAAAAACAACCGCTTCCCGACGCTCAAACCACCCCCAAAGCTATATTTACATAATGGGGCATTATGAGTCAAGCCCTAAAGGGTTCGCTTCGCCTTGCACCATAATACCATTATGTAAAATAGCCCCTCTCCAACGCTCCCACCCACTGCCGACGCTTCCGCCACCGCACTAGGAAAGTGTTTTCATTTTTTAAATTCTTTGTTCAAACACCTTCGCAAAAAGTCTGGGTACAGTAGTTCCCATCCTTCTTTGCTTGTTGTTTATCACAAAAATTTAAAAAGTAGCTCGTGTTAACTGCTCCGCAAGCTCCGCAGGCTTCCGTTTTTAAAAAGCAGTCGCACCACCCATCGCACCACCAAAACTGCTCTTTAAAAACCGAAGGCAAGCCTGCTAAAGATGCTAGCCGACTTTAGGCAAACACTCAAAGTTTATTTTGTACCTGCTTTTTATCCTGATAAACCAAAAGTTTTTTTTATTTTTACGATGCCTTAAGACAAAAGGAACGTTCTTATGATGGTAGCCAGTAGGTAAGGTCTGATTTTTTATTTTTTTAGGAAAATAAAAAGGGTTGGTGGGTTAAATCGTCTGAAAATTTTGAAAAGTACGTGGAGACTCGTACCCCTTTGGTTCGCTCATTCCAAACCGCCACGGTAGTAGTGATAGCTACCGTTATGGCTTCCAAGGGCAAGAAAAAGATGATGAATTAAAAGGGGAAGGGAATTCTTTGAATTATACTTTTAGGATGCATGATCCACGTGTGGGAAGGTTTTTTGCTGTGGACCCGCTGGCCGAAGAGTTCCCGGAGTGGTCGCCTTATAGTTTTTCTTTCAATAATCCTATTCGTTTTGTTGATGAAGATGGAATGGCTCCAACTGATATAGTCATACTTGGTAAAAATAACTCCAGTGTAACATTAAAAACTGATTTAATTGATATAAAAGTTAATGCAAGTAGTTTAGGTGTTGATTTTGGAGGGAATTATTCATTAAGCGGAAAAGATATTTTAAGTGCTGGATTAGATATAGTGGGAATTTTTGACCCCACAGGAATATCCGATGCTGTCGGTGCAAAAATGGCTTTTGATGATGGAGATTATTTTAGTGCAGCTATCAGTGCTGTTGGTGTTATTCCTTATGCAGGGGATTTAGCAAAAGTAGGTAAGATTAAAAAAGATATTAATATTATTGAAAATGCTATCGATGCAGTAAAATCTGCAGATAATGCTAAATCACTTTTAAAGGCAGGTAGAGCAGGAAAACAAGAGAGATTAGTAGAATTGGCTACAGATCCTAAATTAGGTAAAGCTGATAAAGGATGGATAAAATCAGAAATGAATCAAATAGAGAGAGGTAATAGGAAATCAATCCGTAATCCTCCTGGAAAAGATTTGGCACACGAGAGAGGTCGAGAGGCAGCAAAAGGGTATTCATATAAAAATTCAAACTTACAAGACAGAGATTTACATAGAAGGCAACATAAATATGATAATGGAGGTAGAAAAAATAAAGAAAGACCTTTAAATGATTAATTTATGAATGCTAAAGAAATTAAGAATGTGTCTGTATTGCAACCAATAGAAAGATATAAGTACTTTATTAAAAAAGTTGCAGATTACGAGGAGCTTTGGACTATTGTTGATGTTAATGGAGATTATGCTTTGTCTGACATTGACGATAAAACTTTGATATCATTTTGGTCTGCTAAAGAGTTTATTAATTCTAATCTTGAGGAAGGATGGAAAGAATGTACTCCTAAAAATTGACTCTTGACGATTTAGAAGATGAGATATTTGACTTAATTGCATCTAAAAACTATTTAATAGATGTATTTCCTGTAAATGGCAAATCTGGTTTTGTTGTTGATTTAGATGAATTTGCAAGAGATTTAAGTGAGGAATTAAAAAATTATTAATAGCATTATAAATAACAAACCCCGCAAAAGCGGGGTTTGTTATTTTAAAAAGGCTTGTAATTTACTTTTAGCAAGGTAGGCATCAAGTAAAGAAAAGACACATTCTTTGTCTTTTTCTGTAAGTTCGTCAATCTCTTGAAATCTCTTTAACATTGTAGGGTCTTTTAAAAACTGAGCTTCTTTGGCTTCGCCAATTAAGTAGCCAACGGTTGTACCTAATTCATCAGCCAATTTTTTTACTACATCAATCGAAGGCTTCATCTCATCCCTTTCATATCTACCAATCACAGTATGTACGCTACCGATTAGCTTTGCTAAATCTTGTTGCGATAAGCCTTTGCTGTCTCTTGCTTCTCTTAATCTTTTACCAAAAGTCACCATAATATAATACTTAAAAGGTTAATAAATACCCTTGTTTTAATTGATATTGCAAATATATGAAACTAAAACGGTTAATTAAAATCGTTAAAATTTTGTCATATAAAACTCATTCGGTATCTTTGCACCGAAAACGGTTAATAAAAATATTTTAAAAAAGTTTCAACAATGGAAATATCAGAGATAAAACAACAGCTCACAATCGCCAACGTATTGCACTATTACGGTTATAAAACCGACAAACAAAGCCGTTTAAATTGTCCGTTCCACGAAGATAAAACACCAAGTTTTCAAGTATATTACAAAACACAAACTGCATACTGTTTTAGTAGTAATTGTAAAACCCACGGTAAAGCAATGGATGTAATAGATTTTATATTGTACAAAGAAAATTGCACCAAAGCAGAAGCGATAAATAAAGCAAAGGAAATACTGGGACATCAAGAACCAAGTAATAATGAACGCTATCAACCGAATTTAAGCCGAGAAAATTTTTTAGCCAATATGTACCAATATTTTAAAAATGCGGTGCATAACTCTAAACCTGCAAAGGAATATTTAGAAAGTAGAAGTTTAGATTTTAAGAAAATAGAAATCGGTTATAATGCTGGTCAGTTCCACCACGGAGCAAGGAAAGATGAAAATGTAATTGCTCAATGTTTAGAATATGGATTACTAATTGATAAAAATATTTTAGGCAGAACTGGAGAGAAAGCCTACGGAGTTTTTGGCAAATGGTGTATTTGTTTTGCATTGAAAAACAAAGAAAATCAAATTGTTAGTTTATATTTTCGTTCAACTTTAAATAATGAAAACGCAAAGCATTTTTATTTAAAAGACAGGCAAGGAATTTATCCCAATTATCCCAATGTAAACACTAAAAAACTGATTTTAACGGAAAGTATAATTGATGCAGCTTCGTTACTTCCAGATAAAAAATATTGCAGAGAATTATAGTTTAATTGCTTGTTTTGGCACCAATGGACTCAATGAAGAAATATTAAATGCAATTAAAGAACTCAAACAACTAGAAGAAATCATCTTTGCTTTTGACAATGATACAGCAGGGAAAGAAGCCATTTTAAAATATGGTAAACTATTACAGGAAGAAATCGGAGATTCGCCGACCAAAGGGAGGCAAATACCAAGAATAAAAATAAGTGTGTTAGAACCCATAAACAAAGACATCAACGAAACTTTACAAGCTCATAATGAGGAAATATTTACAGAGCTTTTAGACAAAAGACAACCATTTATTTTTTCATCTGAAAAAGAAAATCCACGCAGTGAACAGGAAGAGAAACCAAGCAACGCCATAGATTTTTTAAAACGCTCACATTTAATTAAAAATTTAAATGAATTAATCGGAAAATCTGGAATTGTTGGCGAAGAAAACGCCCGAATGTTACTCTTTTTAATTATTATCAGTTACTTAAATAAAAACCCATTACACGCACTAGTACAAGGAAGTAGCGGAAGCGGAAAGACTCATATAATCAGTAGAATAGCAGATTTAATGCCACAAGAAGATGTATTGAGATTTACACGAATTACAGAGAGTAGTTTATACAATTGGGGAGAGTTTGATTTATTCCAAAAGGTAGTAATTATTGAAGATTTAGACGGTTTAAAAGAAGATGCTTTATATGCTTTACGAGAATTTATAAGCAATCAAGTATTAAGAAGTTCGGTAACGATTAAAGACAAAAAAGGAAATAATAAAAGCAGTCATAAAATAGTAAAAGGTCAGTTCTCCAGTTTATCAGCCACCACCAAAGGCGAAACTTACGAAGATAATATGAGCAGAAGTTTTTTAATAGCAGTTGATGAAAGCAAGGAACAAACCGCAAGAATAATCGAATACCAAAACAAACGCAACGCAGGCGAAATAGATCCAAACGAAAGTCAAAAAGCAATAGGATTTATACAAAGTATAGTAAGGAATTTAAAAGTATATGAAGTCATTAATCCGTATGCAACACAATTACATTTACCCGAAAAAGTCCACAAAATAAGACGATTAAACGAAATGTATCAAGCGGTAATCAAACAAGTAACTTTTTTAAATCAGTATCAGAGAAAACTAACCAACAACAACCAATTAATAACAGAAATAGAAGATATCGAACAAGCTACCGAAGTACTTTTTGAAAGTATTATTTTAAAAGTAGATGAATTAGATGGAAGTTTAAGACAGTTTTTTGAACGACTAAAAAAGTACGTTAAAAACGAAAATCAAGATTTTTTACAACGAGAAATAAGACAAGAATTAAACATCTCTAAAACACAATTACAACGCTACATAAATACACTTTTAGAATTAGAATACATCAAACAATCAGGAGGTTACAACAATAAAGGAATTAAATATAAAATTACGTATTGGGATAATCATCAGAAATTAAGAGCTGAAATCAAGGATTTTCTAATGAACCAAATACAATCTTTAAAAATAAATCCTTGATTCATGAACTCCTTTAAAAAACAATAAAAACGAATGAATAAATAAAAAACTTTTTAATGAATCAAATCGAAGAACTAAAAAATAATTAAATCCAATAAAAAACTTCGATTCGTGAATACCTATAAAAAACAAACAAAAGCAAATGAACAAATACAAAGTTTAAAAAACAAAGTATGAACCGCAAAGGGTCACTAATGGTTCGCTAATGGGTCACTACAAATCAATAAAATAAATATAAATTACTGATAATCAGAAAATAAAAATCTAGCGACCCAAAAAATAAAATATTGAGTAAGCAAAAGCATCATAAACCTTAAAAACATCATAAGTATGGGTGCTCCAAGTAAACACAAAATCTATACAGAATACTACCAAACAGAAGCCATAAACTACAAAAAACATTTAGACATTTTAGGATTAAATCCCGAAACAACCCAAGCAAGATATTTATATCTGAAGGAGTTTTTTAGTTGGTTAGAGAATTTGAAAATATTTGATATAAAAGAAGTTACACCAAAAGAAATAGCAAACTACAACAACTATCTAAAAGAAAAAATCAGTCAAAGAACTAAACAAAAATTAAAGCAGAAATCTATTTATGATAATATGCGAAATCTTCAACAATATTTAGGGTATTTATTAGAATTAGGAGTTATAAAAAGCAGTCCAGCATCACATTTAAAATTTACTCCAATCAATGAAAAAGTAGAACGATTTATTTTTAACCAGGACCAAATACAAGAACTCTACAAAGTAGCGAATTTACAAGAAAAAACTATTTTAAATATTGCGTATGGTTGTGGGTTAAGAGTGCAAGAAATCAGTGATTTAAACAAAGAAGATATTAGAATTATAGAAAATTTAGTCATTGTTCAAAAAGGTAAAAACAGTAAACGGCGGTTGGTACCGCTAACCGATAAAATTACTAATGAACTCAATGAATATTTAGAAAGTTTAAAACATAAAACTAATGAGTTTTTAATAAATAATAAAGCAAGAAGAATGAGTGATGACACTATAAATAAGCACTTTAAGAAACTACTATTAAAAACAGAATTTGGTAAAAAACTAAAGTTTGAAGAATTAAACAGAATAGGAATACATAGTTTAAGGCATTCAATAGCAACACATTTACTACAAAACGGAATGAAGCTCGAACAGGTTCAGAAATTTTTAGGACATAGTCATATTGAATCAACAGAAATTTATACGCATATATCACAAAATCAGATTAATAACTTATATAATGACCATCAATGAATATTTAGAAAAGAAATACAGCAAAAGCACACTTTACAGCAACTTATTTTTAATAAAACGATTTACAGATTACTACGGAAATAAAGCCAAATTAGCCACATTTAAAGACGTTTTAAATTACATTGAACACTTACGAAAGAATTACGATTTAAGTCCAAAAACATTACGACATTGCTTGTATGGAGTAAAAATATACTTCAATTATCTACTTGAAACAGGACAAAGAAAGGATCATCCTTGCAGTGAATTATTTTTAAAAGATAAAATAGATAGACAAATACAAGTTGATACATTTTACAGCCCAGAAACATTAGAAAAATTCTTTGAAACCTATCAAATCAGAAAGAAAAAATATTTAGAAAACAGAAACAAAGTAATTATAAGCTTACTCATTTATCAAGCCTTAACCGTCAAAGAAATAGCAGAATTAGAAGTTGAAAACATCAATTTAGAAAAATGCGAAATCTACATCAAAGGAAGTCTAGAAATCACTTCAAAAAGTCCACAAAGTAGAACCTTGCCACTCAATGCAAAACAAATTTTATTAATCTATAATTATTTAGAAAAAGATAGAATTAAACTACTGAAATACAACAATAAACAAGAAAGCAGCATCTTTATTTTAGGACAATACGGAGAAAAAATAAATGCACATGGAATCAGTAAAATGATAAACGAACAAAAACCAAAACAGGAACAAATACAACCAATGAAAATCCGTCAATCTGTAATTGCAAACTTATTGAAAAAGGAGAATGATACAAGAATAGTTCAAGTATTTAGCGGACACAGACGAGCCTCCACCACCATCCAATACAAACAAACCGAACTGGAGCAATTGCAAAATGCAGTTAATAATTACCATCCAATAAGGTAAAAAAATAAATGCTTCTTTTTTGGGATTGATTTAATAACCCACCCGCCAACGCACAAAGGCAATTACAGACTTGTCTTGCTGTGCCCCCATTTTTTTCTGTCATACTTTTTGCGAAAGTTTTTTGCCAACGCACCACAGCACATTTATTTTTTTCAAATGAAATCAGTTGAAAGAAAAAGGTATTTGAAAAAAATAAAAGAGCTGTTCCCAACGCTAAAAAACTTTGGCAAAAAGCCGTTCGCTCCGTACTCCCCGCTCACTTATGCCATAAAAAAATGGGGTAAGCTATTTAACATAAAATCGCTTGCATTATAGGGCAAAAAACGAATTTGTTTATTGATTTTTAACGGTATTTTTTGCCCTATAATTCATTTTATGTTTTCGCTCCGCAAATAGCCACAGCAAGCCAGCCTGTAATTAGCCTTTTGCCAACGCTTCCCACCCGAAAAGAGGTAATCCCAAAAAGAAGCATTTATTTTTTTGAGTTTTTAGTTGATTGTTGAAATAGAAAAACTTTTGCCACCGCTCGAAAATCCACCGCAAAAAGTTTTTTCCAGTTCAACAATCCATCAACACCAACAACTAAAGTTTTTATTTTTTCAATTGAAAATAAAAATTGATTATCTTTGCAAAAGGTTGAAAACCTGTTGTGTTCTTTGAAGTTCTTTGTATTGTTGGTGTTTTTGAAGTTCTCGTGCGAGGAAATTATGGAGTAGTATTTTATAAGTGTGGACCCGCTGGCCGAAGAGTTCCCGGAGTGGTCGCCTTATAGTTTTTCTTTCAATAATCCTATTCGTTTTGTTGATGAAGATGGAATGGCTCCAACTGATATAGTCATACTTGGTAAAAATAACTCCAGTGTAACATTAAAAACTGATTTAATTGATATAAAAGTTAATGCAAGTAGTTTAGGTGTTGATTTTGGAGGGAATTATTCATTAAGCGGAAAAGATATTTTAAGTGCTGGATTAGATATAGTGGGAATTTTTGACCCCACAGGAATATCCGATGCTGTCGGTGCAAAAATGGCTTTTGATGATGGAGATTATTTTAGTGCAGCTATCAGTGCTGTTGGTGTTATTCCTTATGCAGGGGATTTAGCAAAAGTAGGTAAGATTAAAAAGATATTAATATTATTGAAAATGCTATCGATGCAGTAAAATCTGCAGATAATGCTAAATCACTTTTAAAGGCAGGTAGAGCAGGAAAACAAGAGAGATTAGTAGAATTGGCTACAGATCCTAAATTAGGTAAAGCTGATAAAGGATGGATAAAATCAGAAATGAATCAAATAGAGAGAGGTAATAGGAAATCAATCCGTAATCCTCCTGGAAAAGATTTGGCACACGAGAGAGGTCGAGAGGCAGCAAAAGGGTATTCATATAAAAATTCAAACTTACAAGACAGAGATTTACATAGAAGGCAACATAAATATGATAATGGAGGTAGAAAAAATAAAGAAAGACCTTTAAATGATTAATTTATGAATGCTAAAGAAATTAAGAATGTGTCTGTATTGCAACCAATAGAAAGATATAAGTACTTTATTAAAAAAGTTGCAGATTACGAGGAGCTTTGGACTATTGTTGATGTTAATGGAGATTATGCTTTGTCTGACATTGACGATAAAACTTTGATATCATTTTGGTCTGCTAAAGAGTTTATTAATTCTAATCTTGAGGAAGGATGGAAAGAATGTACTCCTAAAAAATTGACTCTTGACGATTTAGAAGATGAGATATTTGACTTAATTGCATCTAAAAACTATTTAATAGATGTATTTCCTGTAAATGGCAAATCTGGTTTTGTTGTTGATTTAGATGAATTTGCAAGAGATTTAAGTGAGGAATTAAAAAATTATTAATAGCATTATAAATAACAAACCCCGCAAAAGCGGGGTTTGTTATTTTAAAAAGGCTTGTAATTTACTTTTAGCAAGGTAGGCATCAAGTAAAGAAAAGACACATTCTTTGTCTTTTTCTGTAAGTTCGTCAATCTCTTGAAATCTCTTTAACATTGTAGGGTCTTTTAAAAACTGAGCTTCTTTGGCTTCGCCAATTAAGTAGCCAACGGTTGTACCTAATTCATCAGCCAATTTTTTTACTACATCAATCGAAGGCTTCATCTCATCCCTTTCATATCTACCAATCACAGTATGTACGCTACCGATTAGCTTTGCTAAATCTTGTTGCGATAAGCCTTTGCTGTCTCTTGCTTCTCTTAATCTTTTACCAAAAGTCACCATAATATAATACTTAAAAGGTTAATAAATACCCTTGTTTTAATTGATATTGCAAATATATGAAACTAAAACGGTTAATTAAAATCGTTAAAATTTTGTCATATAAAACTCATTCGGTATCTTTGCACCGAAAACGGTTAATAAAAATATTTTAAAAAAGTTTCAACAATGGAAATATCAGAGATAAAACAACAGCTCACAATCGCCAACGTATTGCACTATTACGGTTATAAAACCGACAAACAAAGCCGTTTAAATTGTCCGTTCCACGAAGATAAAACACCAAGTTTTCAAGTATATTACAAAACACAAACTGCATACTGTTTTAGTAGTAATTGTAAAACCCACGGTAAAGCAATGGATGTAATAGATTTTATATTGTACAAAGAAAATTGCACCAAAGCAGAAGCGATAAATAAAGCAAAGGAAATACTGGGACATCAAGAACCAAGTAATAATGAACGCTATCAACCGAATTTAAGCCGAGAAAATTTTTTAGCCAATATGTACCAATATTTTAAAAATGCGGTGCATAACTCTAAACCTGCAAAGGAATATTTAGAAAGTAGAAGTTTAGATTTTAAGAAAATAGAAATCGGTTATAATGCTGGTCAGTTCCACCACGGAGCAAGGAAAGATGAAAATGTAATTGCTCAATGTTTAGAATATGGATTACTAATTGATAAAAATATTTTAGGCAGAACTGGAGAGAAAGCCTACGGAGTTTTTGGCAAATGGTGTATTTGTTTTGCATTGAAAAACAAAGAAAATCAAATTGTTAGTTTATATTTTCGTTCAACTTTAAATAATGAAAACGCAAAGCATTTTTATTTAAAAGACAGGCAAGGAATTTATCCCAATTATCCCAATGTAAACACTAAAAAACTGATTTTAACGGAAAGTATAATTGATGCAGCTTCGTTACTTCAGATAAAAAATATTGCAGAGAATTATAGTTTAATTGCTTGTTTTGGCACCAATGGACTCAATGAAGAAATATTAAATGCAATTAAAGAACTCAAACAACTAGAAGAAATCATCTTTGCTTTTGACAATGATACAGCAGGGAAAGAAGCCATTTTAAAATATGGTAAACTATTACAGGAAGAAATCGGAGATTCGCCGACCAAAGGGAGGCAAATACCAAGAATAAAAATAAGTGTGTTAGAACCCATAAACAAAGACATCAACGAAACTTTACAAGCTCATAATGAGGAAATATTTACAGAGCTTTTAGACAAAAGACAACCATTTATTTTTTCATCTGAAAAAGAAAATCCACGCAGTGAACAGGAAGAGAAACCAAGCAACGCCATAGATTTTTTAAAACGCTCACATTTAATTAAAAATTTAAATGAATTAATCGGAAAATCTGGAATTGTTGGCGAAGAAAACGCCCGAATGTTACTCTTTTTAATTATTATCAGTTACTTAAATAAAAACCCATTACACGCACTAGTACAAGGAAGTAGCGGAAGCGGAAAGACTCATATAATCAGTAGAATAGCAGATTTAATGCCACAAGAAGATGTATTGAGATTTACACGAATTACAGAGAGTAGTTTATACAATTGGGGAGAGTTTGATTTATTCCAAAAGGTAGTAATTATTGAAGATTTAGACGGTTTAAAAGAAGATGCTTTATATGCTTTACGAGAATTTATAAGCAATCAAGTATTAAGAAGTTCGGTAACGATTAAAGACAAAAAAGGAAATAATAAAAGCAGTCATAAAATAGTAAAAGGTCAGTTCTCCAGTTTATCAGCCACCACCAAAGGCGAAACTTACGAAGATAATATGAGCAGAAGTTTTTTAATAGCAGTTGATGAAAGCAAGGAACAAACCGCAAGAATAATCGAATACCAAAACAAACGCAACGCAGGCGAAATAGATCCAAACGAAAGTCAAAAAGCAATAGGATTTATACAAAGTATAGTAAGGAATTTAAAAGTATATGAAGTCATTAATCCGTATGCAACACAATTACATTTACCCGAAAAAGTCCACAAAATAAGACGATTAAACGAAATGTATCAAGCGGTAATCAAACAAGTAACTTTTTTAAATCAGTATCAGAGAAAACTAACCAACAACAACCAATTAATAACAGAAATAGAAGATATCGAACAAGCTACCGAAGTACTTTTTGAAAGTATTATTTTAAAAGTAGATGAATTAGATGGAAGTTTAAGACAGTTTTTTGAACGACTAAAAAGTACGTTAAAAACGAAAATCAAGATTTTTTACAACGAGAAATAAGACAAGAATTAAACATCTCTAAAACACAATTACAACGCTACATAAATACACTTTTAGAATTAGAATACATCAAACAATCAGGAGGTTACAACAATAAAGGAATTAAATATAAAATTACGTATTGGGATAATCATCAGAAATTAAGAGCTGAAATCAAGGATTTTCTAATGAACCAAATACAATCTTTAAAAATAAATCCTTGATTCATGAACTCCTTTAAAAAACAATAAAAACGAATGAATAAATAAAAAACTTTTTAATGAATCAAATCGAAGAACTAAAAAATAATTAAATCCAATAAAAAACTTCGATTCGTGAATACCTATAAAAAACAAACAAAAGCAAATGAACAAATACAAAGTTTAAAAAACAAAGTATGAACCGCAAAGGGTCACTAATGGTTCGCTAATGGGTCACTACAAATCAATAAAATAAATATAAATTACTGATAATCAGAAAATAAAAATCTAGCGACCCAAAAAATAAAATATTGAGTAAGCAAAAGCATCATAAACCTTAAAAACATCATAAGTATGGGTGCTCCAAGTAAACACAAAATCTATACAGAATACTACCAAACAGAAGCCATAAACTACAAAAAACATTTAGACATTTTAGGATTAAATCCCGAAACAACCCAAGCAAGATATTTATATCTGAAGGAGTTTTTTAGTTGGTTAGAGAATTTGAAAATATTTGATATAAAAGAAGTTACACCAAAAGAAATAGCAAACTACAACAACTATCTAAAAGAAAAAATCAGTCAAAGAACTAAACAAAAATTAAAGCAGAAATCTATTTATGATAATATGCGAAATCTTCAACAATATTTAGGGTATTTATTAGAATTAGGAGTTATAAAAAGCAGTCCAGCATCACATTTAAAATTTACTCCAATCAATGAAAAAGTAGAACGATTTATTTTTAACCAGGACCAAATACAAGAACTCTACAAAGTAGCGAATTTACAAGAAAAAACTATTTTAAATATTGCGTATGGTTGTGGGTTAAGAGTGCAAGAAATCAGTGATTTAAACAAAGAAGATATTAGAATTATAGAAAATTTAGTCATTGTTCAAAAAGGTAAAAACAGTAAACGGCGGTTGGTACCGCTAACCGATAAAATTACTAATGAACTCAATGAATATTTAGAAAGTTTAAAACATAAAACTAATGAGTTTTTAATAAATAATAAAGCAAGAAGAATGAGTGATGACACTATAAATAAGCACTTTAAGAAACTACTATTAAAAACAGAATTTGGTAAAAAACTAAAGTTTGAAGAATTAAACAGAATAGGAATACATAGTTTAAGGCATTCAATAGCAACACATTTACTACAAAACGGAATGAAGCTCGAACAGGTTCAGAAATTTTTAGGACATAGTCATATTGAATCAACAGAAATTTATACGCATATATCACAAAATCAGATTAATAACTTATATAATGACCATCAATGAATATTTAGAAAAGAAATACAGCAAAAGCACACTTTACAGCAACTTATTTTTAATAAAACGATTTACAGATTACTACGGAAATAAAGCCAAATTAGCCACATTTAAAGACGTTTTAAATTACATTGAACACTTACGAAAGAATTACGATTTAAGTCCAAAAACATTACGACATTGCTTGTATGGAGTAAAAATATACTTCAATTATCTACTTGAAACAGGACAAAGAAAGGATCATCCTTGCAGTGAATTATTTTTAAAAGATAAAATAGATAGACAAATACAAGTTGATACATTTTACAGCCCAGAAACATTAGAAAAATTCTTTGAAACCTATCAAATCAGAAAGAAAAAATATTTAGAAAACAGAAACAAAGTAATTATAAGCTTACTCATTTATCAAGCCTTAACCGTCAAAGAAATAGCAGAATTAGAAGTTGAAAACATCAATTTAGAAAAATGCGAAATCTACATCAAAGGAAGTCTAGAAATCACTTCAAAAAGTCCACAAAGTAGAACCTTGCCACTCAATGCAAAACAAATTTTATTAATCTATAATTATTTAGAAAAAGATAGAATTAAACTACTGAAATACAACAATAAACAAGAAAGCAGCATCTTTATTTTAGGACAATACGGAGAAAAAATAAATGCACATGGAATCAGTAAAATGATAAACGAACAAAAACCAAAACAGGAACAAATACAACCAATGAAAATCCGTCAATCTGTAATTGCAAACTTATTGAAAAAGGAGAATGATACAAGAATAGTTCAAGTATTTAGCGGACACAGACGAGCCTCCACCACCATCCAATACAAACAAACCGAACTGGAGCAATTGCAAAATGCAGTTAATAATTACCATCCAATAAGGTAAAAAAATAAATGCTTCTTTTTTGGGATTGATTTAATAACCCACCCGCCAACGCACAAAGGCAATTACAGACTTGTCTTGCTGTGCCCCCATTTTTTTCTGTCATACTTTTTGCGAAAGTTTTTTGCCAACGCACCACAGCACATTTATTTTTTTCAAATGAAATCAGTTGAAAGAAAAAGGTATTTGAAAAAAATAAAAGAGCTGTTCCCAACGCTAAAAAACTTTGGCAAAAAGCCGTTCGCTCCGTACTCCCCCGCTCACTTATGCCATAAAAAAATGGGGTAAGCTATTTAACATAAAATCGCTTGCATTATAGGGCAAAAAACGAATTTGTTTATTGATTTTTAACGGTATTTTTTGCCCTATAATTCATTTTATGTTTTCGCTCCGCAAATAGCCACAGCAAGCCAGCCTGTAATTAGCCTTTTGCCAACGCTTCCCACCCGAAAAGAGGTAATCCCAAAAAGAAGCATTTATTTTTTTGAGTTTTTAGTTGATTGTTGAAATAGAAAAACTTTTGCCACCGCTCGAAAATCCACCGCAAAAAGTTTTTTCCAGTTCAACAATCCATCAACACCAACAACTAAAGTTTTTATTTTTTCAATTGAAAATAAAAAATTGATTATCTTTGCAAAAGGTTGAAAACCTGTTGTGTTCTTTGAAGTTCTTTGTATTGTTGGTGTTTTTGAAGTTCTCGTGCGAGGAAATTATGGAGTAGTATTTTATAAGTGTTGACCCACTAGCGGAACATCCAAAACAAATAGGAAAGTCACCATATGCGTTTTGTAATAACAACCCTTTAAGATATATTGATCCAACAGGTATGATTTGGGAAGACCCAAAAGATGCTGAAAGATTAAACAAATCAGTTAATAATAGAATTGCTAGTGTCAATAATGATAGTGCAAAAATTCAAGCTCAAATAGATAAAGGAGGATTAAGTGAAAAGAAACTTGCTAAACTCCAAGACAAGTTAACAGATAATACTTCCAAAATTGATAATTTAAATCAGTCATTAGCAGATATTAAAAGTATTGGAGAAGCTAAAGAAACTTATCGTTTAGGAGGTCCAAGTCAAAGTGATGGGACACACGGTGTTGTTAAAGACTCTAATGGTGTTATAACTATTGAAGGTAGCAATACTGGTTTACACCTACACGAAATAAGACACGTTGGTCAATCTATGGAAGCAGGAGGCGTTAGATTTAATTCTAATGGTCAATTATTAAACTCTGCAAAAACATATGAAGGAGGTATCCAAAATGAGGTTAATGCATATCAAATTCAATATTCTTTTGATGGTTCATATCCAGCTGGTGCGAGTTCTTTAAAAGATATTAATTCGACATCGCTTTTTAATATAAAGGGCGAAAGTGGAGAACCTGTGTATAAAGGATTAATAAAACCTAAAAAGTAATGAGAATAGCTTTTATTTTATTAATTGTTTTGTCTATTAGTTGTAAATCGACAAATAATGTTTTAGAAGCAAATAATAAATTATATGGCGAATATATTTTAGATTCAGACAAGATGTTTCAAGCATTTTCTGAAATGAATTATCACAGTATAATTTTAAATGCTGATAGCACTTACATTTTAAAAAAGGCTGAAATTAAATTTACCCCATCTATTGAACAATGCGAAATAGCATCAAAAGGGAAATGGTCTGTTCTATCAAATAATATCTTGAAGATAACAAGTGAGGATAAATATTTAAAACAAAAAGGTTTTAATTATGAGATAAAAAAGGAAAATAAATTGTCTCAAGATAGTTTATATATAAAAATAAATTTGCCTGCTGGAAGCGATGAATTGCCAATAAAATATAGTTTTTACTTTAATAGCAACGTAAGTAAATATATAGAAACTCAAAAAACATTTATCGCAATCCCAAAGTCTAAACATTTAAAAACGAAAAACTAAACTTGATAAATAATAATAGGATTGATTTTTCTATTAATGCTAATGTCTCTGGAACTTACTTATATAAAAGCAGAATTTTATTTAAGATTTTTGAAGAAGATATTGATACTGAAAAAACGAATTATCTTACTATTACTTTACCATATTTTGATAGGTGTTTTTTAGAATTTGAACCTTTTAATAATGACTTGATTTATATTAAAAATAACAGCCAGTTATTTTGGAAAGGCGATACTTGGAAGAAATAGTATAAAGCATAGAGGCTGTCCAAAAAGTTTAGGACAGCCTTTTTTATTGCTGTTTTACTCTAAAACATGTATTTTAGAGGTGACAAAAAACAAGCAATGGCTAAAGTAACATTTAAAAACCAGACAGGCAATTCTCCAGAACTTTTTCCAATCAATATTTTTGATAAAATTGATGATAACCACCCTGTTCGACTGGTCGATTCTATAGTTGACAGACTTGATATTAGCGACATAGTTAAGCTTTATCGCGGTGGTGGATGCCCTGCTTACCATCCTAGAATGCTAATCAAAGTATTGTTTTATAGCTATTTGTCAAATATCTATTCTTGCCGAAAAATAGCCAAAGCACTTAATGAGAACATTCATTTTATGTTTATCTCAGGCAATTCCACTCCTGGGTTTAGAACCATTAACGAGTTTAGAGGCAAAATTTTGAAAGATAAAATCAAAGTTTTATTCGCAGAAGTAGTAAAAATATTGGTCGACCTAGGTTATATAAGCCTTGATGTTCAATATATTGATGGTACTAAAATTGAAGCAAAATCCAACAAATACACCTTTGTTTGGCGTGGTTCGGTTGAAAAATACAAAGAGAAATTAGAAGTAAAAATCAACACTATTTTATCTGATATAGAAAACAGTATACAATCAGAAAACCAAGAACTTAACCAAGAAGCATTGCCAAAAAAAATCAATTCAGATGAATTAAAAGAAAAGCTATCAGAATTGAATAAAAAGTTAAAAGAACCGACTAAGAAACAGGTAAAAGAACTACAGAAATTACAGGAAGAACACCTTCCAAGATTAGAGAAATACGAAAAGGATTTAGAAATACTTGGAAATAGAAACTCTTATAGTAAGACAGACCCTGACGCTACTTTTATGAGAATGAAGGAAGATCATATGAGAAATGGGCAACTCAAACCAGCTTACAACCCTCAAATATCAACTGAAAATCAATTTATTACACACGTTTCTATACATCAAACGACCAACGATACCAACACATTAGAGTCACACTTAAACAGTTTTGAAGAAAACTATAATAGACAAAGTAAAGAAGTTGTCGCCGATGCTGGATATGGCAGTGAAGAAAATTACCAAATGCTTAAAAACAAGCAAATTGAGCCCTTTGTAAAGTACAATTATTTTCATGCAGAGCAGAAAAAGAAACTTAAAGAGAATCCTTTTTAGTGCAAAATTTATTTTACAATCAACAATACGATTTCTATATCTGTCCTATGGGGCAAAAAATGGAAAACATAGGAATAGGTAAGCGAATCTCTAGCAATGGATATGAATCAGAAGTGACTTATTATCAAGCTAAACGATGCGAAGGATGCCCATTGAGAAGTTTATGCCACAAAGCAAAAGGGGAATCGAAAAATAGAAGTCAATCACCCTCTAAATTGCCTAAAAAACGAAGCTAAAGAATTACTAAACTCAAAAAAGGACACAAACACAGAAGTAAAAGACCTGTTGAAGTAGAGGCAGTATTCGGACAACTAAAAAACAACAATAAATTTAATCGGTTTACATTTTTTGGGTTAGAAATGGTAGAAATGGAGTTTCTACTAATGGCGCTTGGTCATAATTTCAGAAAAATGGTGGCTACAACTACAGATTCAATGAAAAAAGCTTTTAAAACAACTCGTTCTTGCTCAACATACAACTATATGACTCGATTTTGCCTTCTAATTGTTTTTGAAAAATTAAATTTTACTAGCAATCACCAACATCGTGAATTTGCGGCATAAAAAAAGCTGCCCTTTTAGGACAGCCTCATGGTGGTAAAATTTTTCTTTTATGAAAGTCTAAAAGCTTGTTTGGCTTTAGTGTCTCTAATGAAAGCGTCAATTATAGCGTTTATTTTTTCTTTTTCGGCTTCGGGTAATTTTTGTAATTCTTCCATTCTGTAAATTACATCACTATCAAAAACCGTGTCATCTTGAGGCTTGTCATTCATTAGAAAATCTAAAGTTATGCCTAGTATATCAGCAATCTTTTTAGGCTTACCCCGATCGCTCGGATATGCGGTAAACGTTAGCACAGAAATATTGTTGAACCGCATACTAACGCCCTTCGGTTGTTTGCTCATTTTTTTAGAAGAAAGCCAATGAGGCTTTTTCTTAAAAATGAAGCTTTATTTTTGGCTTTCTTCCAAAAAAATCGAGCACAAGATGACTAAAGTACCTGTAAACATAAGGTAAACACTCGAAAGTCATTGAATACCTGCCAAAGAATATGGATAAATAAACGGATTTTTATATATTTGAAATGCCCAAAAGGCATACGTTCTTTAAAAAAAGTAGAAGTGTAAGGATAAGGCAAGCGGAAAATTTTTTTTTACTGGTTTTATCAGAAAAGACATACCCAAGGTAGTGGTTACCCTAGCAAAAAACGCATAAAGTATTACCCTTTCGGCTCCTTAGTTCCAAACCGCCACGGATCAAGCACAGCTTATCGTTACGGCTTCCAAGGGCAAGAAAAAGATGATGAGTTGAAAGGGGAAGGGAATTCGTTGAATTACGAGTACCGTATGCATGACCCTAGGGTGGGGAGATTTTTTGCTGTGGATCCTTTGACAAGTAAGTATCCTCATAATTCTCCTTTTGCTTTTAGCGAGAATAGAGTAATGGATGGTATAGAACTTGAAGGTATGGAATTTTTACCAATTAATAATCCAAATATTCCTAGTGGAGGTGCCGTTGCTAATAATTCAAACCCTGATAATACAGATTTGGATTTTGGAAATGGACTCAAAATAAATAATGTGCCTATGGTTGAACTTGGAGGGTCTTTTTATTATAACATTGGAAAACACTTGTATCATAATAATAATGTTTGGAGTGAAACTGGAAATAGATCTGAACAACAAACTGAAGAAACAAAATGGGGTATTTCTCTGATTAATCATTATTCAAATTTACCAAAACAAGATGTTAGTTTGGAAATGCCTTGGAGAGGGAAAAATAACGAGGAAACTCTTGATATAACTAAAAAAACAGGTGATATGGTTAATCAAGTTTTAAATACAGGAGGGGTTTGTTTTTATAGCACTATTTGTCGAACAGACAATATTTATGAAACTATCTCGGGAAAAGAAGGTATAAATACTAAGATTGGAAGTATAGACTACAAAGTAGCCGCCTCAATTACTGGGAATAATTTAGGTTATGGTGCCGCAGCTCCTTTTATTAATAAAGGATTAGCTAGCAAGGTTACTAAAGAGGATATTTGGAATGGTGCTTTACAAATTGGAGCCCCTTTGCAGTTATGGTTTTCACCAAATAATTTGGATATGTCAGAAGGGGGACATAGTTTTTCATTTACCAAATATGATTTTGACTCTTCAGGAAAAATACAAGGACTGTTTTATATGGATTCTCATGGTTTGACAAATAGAAGAGGGACACTTAACTATTTGCCGGCAGGATCAAATGTTGTAGGAGCTAATTTAAAAGATTAAAAAAATATAATGAATAAGCTAACTTTATTTTTGTTTTTTTTATACAAAGTAAATTACTCTCAAAAGATAATTACTCAACAAATATTAGATAGGAACATCCTTTGTGAAAAAATTTATCACAAAGAAATCTTAAAAAATGAATTCATCAATGCTTTCAATTATAAACAGGATAAAATTGATTACTTTTCTAATGAACATATATCATATATCAAAATTTATTCATTAAATAATTCTTTTTTAAAAGGTAAGGATAGTTCATTGATAAATGGGAATAACAAAATAATTGAAATTACTTATTCAAATGAAGAAGTTGCAAATATTGCTTTTAAAAATTTGTTAGAAGAGCTTAGATATGTAACAAATGGAGAATTATTTTTTTTAATAAAACCAGGTGCCTTTTTTTATTTGCGAAAAAATAAAATATTTATAAACTCTTTTAATTTTTCTTTCAATGAAAACATTTATTTGATGACAAGGAGCTATTTAGCTAAAAGCAAAAAAACAACTAAGATAATAGAGATAAATGGGGATTTACGTATAATAAAGTAACCACTTGAAGCAAAATATCCATGGAATTCGCCTTATGCATTTAGTGAGAACAGAGTTATTGATGGTGTTGAATTAGAAGGATTAGAAGTTGTGCTAATTGGGAAGCAAGTTTCAGGAGGTGCTGGAGTTACAGGTAATTCTGGCGCAGGAATTTTAATTGCTCCAGATGGTGTTTATCCCGTCGCAACGGATATGACACAAAGTGATATACGCAATCTTGGCTCAACGCAAACGTTAGCGCAGAATTGCATTCTGTGCCCACAACAGTGATAAAAACAACAAAAGCAACTTTAGAGGTTGCTTTTGTTGTTTATGGTGGTAAAATTTTTCTTTTATGAAAGTCTAAAAGCTTGTTTGGCTTTAGTGTCTCTAATAAAAGCGTCAATTATAGCGTTTATTTTTTTCTTTTTCGGCTTCGGGTAATTTTTGTAATTCTTCCATTCTGTAAATTACATCACTATCAAAAACCGTGTCATCTTGAGGCTTGTCATTCATTAGAAAATCTAAAGTTATGCCTAGTATATCAGCAATCTTTTTAAGCTTACCCCGATCGCTCGGATATGCGGTAAACGTTAGCGCAGAAATGTTTTCTGTGCCCACAACAGAGAGTAAAAAACAAAATACGCTTTAGGGCGTGTTTTTTTGTGGGTTAAAGGTTAGCAAGGTTTTGCAGGTTGTCTTTTAGTTTTTTCTTGGCGACAGCCATATCAATACGTTTTAGTAAAGCTTGTTTTTTTTCATCTTCTAATAAGTCTATAACGAAATGGTTAACTCTTTTCATCCAATAAAATAAAAGTGATAAAATGCTTTTTTTGGAATGAATTTTATTATTACTTTGTAATTACAAATAAGTTTTAAATCAAATATAATGGAATTATCAGTAATCAACATCGGAAACTCTAAAGGAATTAGATTTTCGAAAACAATTTTGGAGCAGTATAACATTGGTGATAAAGTGGAGTTAATCTTAGAAAAATCACAAATCGTAATCCGTCCAAAAACTCAGACGAGAAAAAATTGGGATAAAGCATTTATGCAAATGAACCAGAACGGAGACGACAGCCTTTTGATTGACGATGTTTTTGAAGAAGAAACTTTTGAATAATGAATATAAAACAGTATGAAATTATCCTTGTAAATCTTAACCCAAGTATAGGAAGTGAAATAAAAAAAATAAGACCGTGTGTAGTGATTTCACCTGATGAAATGAACAAGTATCTTCAAAATGTAATAATAGCACCAATTACAAACACATCAAAGCCTTATCCAACTCGTTTAGAATTAAATAATAAAGGAATAACGGGGTGGATTGTATTAGACCAAATAAGAATAATAGATAAGGCGAGAATTATTAAATCATTAAGCAAATTATCTACAAAAGAAATAACAATCACAAAACAGATTTTAAAAGAATTTTTGGTAGATTAAAGTTAGTAGTTAAAATTTTTACAATTTTACAGACAATGCAGAATTGTAATATGTAATAGAAAACACGCAAAGCCTGTTTTGTACCTGCCTTGTGTAACCGATTATAAAAACAATCTGAGTTATAGACTTAATATCTGTTTTATGTTTTTTTGATAAATTGGTTTTGTTTTTAACATTCTTTCTATAATTTTATGAAAAATACTTGTTTTAAATTGAGAACGGTTTATTCTAAAACAAAACTCATCAAAATAAGCTTGAATATACCATTTGCTAATATGGGTTGGTATTGTTCTAATCCAAGATTTCAATTGCATTATTATAATATGTAATTCGTTGAAATTTCTTCCCTTATTACTTAATTGCTGTTCAACTATTGTAAAGTTTTTTTAGAGGTTCATATCCTCTCCATTTATCCGTTACTATCTTTGCCGTTTGACTTATATGTTCTTCAAAAATTAGAGTTAGTGATTTTGAAGAATAGTCGTCAATAGATTTTACATAGACTCTTTTTATCTGATGTTTTTGGTTTAATTCTACTGCTATTACTGCTTTTTTCTTTTTAGAATCATAACTTCTTCCTTGTTTTGCTTCTTCTTTTCCACCCACAGTAAATTCGTCTACATGAACCAATTCTGACAAAGGATATTTCTGGCTGCATTGCTTTGCGTACTTTTTGCATAAAATACCAAGCAGTACCTTGGCGAATACCAAAGCGTTTGCCCATTTGAATACTTGATACACTTTTACTACTAGTTGTCATTTCAAACACAATACAAAAAGCTTTATGTAAACCAAATTTAACCTTGTGAAACAACGTATTGGCAGTGGTACTTTCAACATGTTGATAATTATAACATTGGTAATTATATCCCGATTTTTCGCATCCTTTTGTATGACCACACTTCGTACAAATAAAACCATCTTTCCATTTTATTTGTGCTAAAATATGCCTTACAAGATTCATCATTTGGCAATTTTTTATAAAGTTTAGTATACTTTATCCTTCAAATACTTCCATAATACATGATTTTAAAGACTTAAAGATACAGAAATTAAATGATTAACTCGAAAAAGTTTTATGTTGAGCTTGAGTGGTTTAGTAGGTTTTTAGACACTTTGCTACCTGCTATGAGAGATGCTGTAAAACCTAATATCATAATTGTTCCAAAAACAATTATGATATTAGTACTTTCTATTTTAACAGGGTAAGGAAGGGATTCAGTTATTGTTATTAAGCTAAATTGATCTTGAATAAAAATTAAAATAAGACCAATCCCAATACCCAATATTCCTCCTATGAAAGTAATTAAACATCCTTGTAGTAAAAAGATTAGTTGAATGTTTTTTATAGTAACCCCTAGGTTTAAAAGTGTTTTTAAATTGTTTTTCTTTTCAAGAATCATCATGATGATGGCGCCAGCCAAAGTGAAAAGAGTCATGATGATTACTAAGGTGAAAATTAGATAAATAGCTGTATTCTCAGTATTTAGCATCTTGTGTAGGCTGTCATTAAGTTGTGTTCTGTTTTTTATGACTACGGTGTTACTAAATATTTTAGTTAAGTTTTTAATTATAAGATCTTCGTTAGCTAGGCTATCTGTTTTTATTTCTATGGCAGATACTTCATTTGTCTTGTATTCTAGTAGGTCTTGTGTTAATCGAAGATCAGTATAAACATACTTTGCGTCTAGATCGTCATTGATAGAGTAAATTCCTACTGGTATTAGGTTAGATTTATTGAAGGCTGTTTCTGGGTTTGTAATAGCTCCTTTGCCAGGTCTAGGAACGTAAATCTCAAGAATATTATTTAAATCAAAAAGTCCTAAAGATAATTTGTTAGCAATAACGTTTCCAATGACAACTTGTGGAGTTTCAGGGATCAGCCATTGTCCTTGATAAATAGCCTTTTGGATTCTGTTTACTTGATTAAATTGATTGTCTATACCTTTAATTTCAGCTACATGTTCCTTTTCCTTTATAGATAAAAAGTACCTTTTCTTCAATTACATTACTATAGGATTTTATTCCTTTGGCTTTTTTTAATTCCTTAAGTTGAATGGGGTTGATTGTTATTGTTTTTCCTTTTTTGGAAAAATCTTTAAATCGGGATCAAAATCGTTACTAAAAGATAAGCTGAATTCTTTTAATCCGCTGAAAACAGATAGCACAACAAATAAGGACATAGAGCCAATTACTATTCCAACTGGAAGCGATACGGCTAATGATATTTATTGCATTATTCTTACTTGAAGTGCGTAGATATCGTTTTGCTATGTAAAAAGAGAAGTACAATATAGTTAAGATTTCTTTCTTTTATCTAATAAATTAGGATTCTCTATAGGGTTGTCTTTTCCAGATAATGCGTGGTCTATCTTTTCGATGTAGTCTAAACTGTCATCAATGTAAAAAAGAAGGTTAGGAACTCTGCGTAACTGTAATTTTACGCGTTGAGCTAAATCATGTTTAATAAGGGGAGTGTTTGATCTTATAGCTTCTAGTATTTCTTTCGCCTTTTCTTGAGGGAAAATACTAAGAAATACTTTTGCAATTGATAAGTCAGTAGTCACACTCACTTTTGAAACAGATATAACAAGATTTGAAATGCCGTTTTTACGTACCTCACCTTGTAAAATATCTACCAAATCTTTTTGTAAAACGATTCCTATTTTTTTTTGTCTATTAGTCTCCATGTTGCAAACATACAATTTTTTGTAATTAGTGTTGCTATTTTCAGTTTATCAAATGATATATTTGTGAAAACAAAAAAATGATGAGAAAAATTGAACACATAGGAATTGCTGTGAAAAATTTAGAAGAATCTAATGAGATTTTTGGATTGCTTTTTGGAAAACCTGCCTATAAAGAAGAATTTGTAGAAAGCGAAGGCGTTAAAACTTCTTTTTTTATGAATGGACCTAATAAAATAGAGTTACTTGAAGCTACAAATCCAGAAAGTCCTATTGCAAAATTCATCGAAAAGAGGGGAGAAGGTATTCATCATATAGCTTTTGATGTAGAAAATATAGAAGAAGAAATAAAAAGATTAAAAAAAAATGGCTTTGTCATATTGAACGAAATTCCAAAGAAAGGAGCTGATAATAAGTTAGTTGCTTTCTTGCATCCTAAGAGTACCAATGGAGTGTTAATTGAATTGTGTCAAGAAATTTCAAAATAATTTTGTAGAATTAAAAAAATGTCTTAATATTGCAACCGCAAACAGAGAGCAACTCTGAGCAAATAAAGATTTACTAAGTAAATTGGTCCTATAGCTCAGTTGGTTAGAGCACCTGACTCATAATCAGGTGGTCCCTGGTTCGAGCCCAGGTGGGACCACAACTAAAATCAAGCCTTACAGAAATGTAAGGCTTTTTTATTTAAAACACTTTTTATAAAGAATCGAAAAGTTATAGGTATTATAAATAAGCCTCCTTTTCTTAAATAATTTGATTTCTTCCTTTCTAAAATGTATTTTTGAAAATTCTCTTTTCAGATTAAAACCCTGAAATATTAGAAAATAAAGTTATTAAAATTTTGGAATTTTCACATCTATGTATTTAATTTTTGATACCGAAACTACTGGTTTACCACGTAGTTGGTCTGCTCCCATTACTGATACAGATAACTGGCCTCGTTGTATACAAATAGCTTGGCAGTTGCACGATGAAATGGGACAACTTATAGAACATCAGGATTACCTTGTGAAACCTGGAAGGGTTCAACATACCTTATGATGCAGAAAGAATTCATGGTATTTCTACTGAATTGGCTATGGAACAAGGTGTTAGTTTACAAGAAGTGTTAGAAAAATTTAATATAGCTCTTTCAAAAGCCACCTATATTGTCGGTCAAAATGTTGGATTTGATGTAAATATTATGGGGTGTGAGTTTTATAGAGGAGGAATTGCTTCTACTTTATCACAAATGCCTATTCTAGATACCTGTACTGAAACAACAGCGGAACTACTTAAGTTGCCAGGAGGACGTGGAGGTAGATATAAATTGCCAACACTTACAGAATTACATCAATTTCTTTTTGGAGAACCCTTCGCAGAAGCTCATAATGCTACTGCTGACGTAGAAGCTACTACACGTTGTTTTTTTGAACTTGTTAAAAGAGAAATTTTTACACAAGAAGAATTAGATGTGCCTGAAGATTATTATATGCGTTTTCGCCAAAATAATCCTCAAGAAATTAAATTAATTGGTTTAAAACATATTAATTTAAAATCTGCTTCAGATGAAATTCGAAAAAGATTAAGTAAAATACAACAAGAAGGAAATACGGTCTCTGAAGAAGCAATTAAAAATCTAGAAGATGCTGTATATGCTCATCTGCATAATCATACCCAATTTTCAGTACTACAATCTACAATTTCTATTCCTGCCATTGTTAATGCAGCAGCTAAAAACAAAATGTCTGCAGTAGCTATGACAGATGTAGGAAATATGATGGGAGCATTTCAGTTTGTAAGTGCTGTTCTAAATCACAATAAGGCAGCTAAAGCAAAAAATGAAGCCAGTATTGAAAAAGGAGAAATGGTTTCAGAAGTTGAAATAAAACCAATTGTTGGAGGAGAATTTTTTGTATGCAATAACCATAAAGATAAATCAGTAAAAGATAATGGTTATCAAGTAGTTTTTTTAGCAAAAAATAAAAAAGGCTACCATAATTTAGCTAAAATGGCTTCTATTGCTTATACAGAAGGTTTTTATTACGTACCACGTATAGATCGAAACATAATAGAACAATATAAAGAAGACATTATAGTATTATCAGGTAATCTGTATGGAGAAATTCCGAGCAAAATACTAAATATTGGTGAAAACCAAGCAGAAGAATCACTCTTATGGTGGAAAGCACAATTTGGAGATGATTTTTATCTCGAAATAATGCGCCACAACCAAGAAGATGAAAATCGTGTAAATCAGACTCTAATACAGTTTGCCCATAAACATCAAGTAAAATTAATAGCAACTAACAATACCTATTATGTAGCTAAAGAAGATGCTAATGCTCACGATATTTTATTATGTGTAAAAGACGGAGAAAAACAAGCTACACCCATAGGACGAGGAAGAGGTTACCGATACGGACTCCCTAATCAAGAATACTATTTCAAAACGCAAGAAGAAATGAAACGTCTTTTTGCAGATCTGCCCGAAGCAATTATTAATATTCAGGAAGTTATAGATAAAATAGAAATCTATTCTCTATATCGCGACGTATTACTACCTAAGTTTGATATCCCAGAAGAATTCCTAGTAGCAGAAGATAATCAAGACGGAGGTAAAAGAGGAGAAAATAAATATTTACGCCATCTTACCTATGAAGGAGCTCGAAAACGATACCCTGAAATTGCTGACGAATCAATAAACCCAGTCAAAACGACCGAAATTAAAGAACGTTTGGACTTTGAGTTGTTAACAATTGAAAAAACAGGGTATCCAGGTTATTTTTTGATTGTTCAAGATTTTATTGCAGCTGCTAGAAATATGGGGGTTTCAGTAGGACCTGGTCGTGGCTCCGCTGCGGGTTCTGCTGTTGCTTACTGCTTAGGAATTACCAATATAGATCCTGTTAAATATGATTTGCTTTTTGAGCGCTTTCTGAATCCTGATCGTGTGTCAATGCCCGATATAGATATTGACTTTGATGATGAAGGACGAGGAGATGTAATGCAATACGTAATTGATAAATATGGAGCTAATCAAGTAGCCCAAATTATTACGTATGGTAAAATGGCAACTAAATCAGCCATACGAGATACCGCAAGAGTATTAGATTTACCCTTATTTGAAGCTGATAAAATAGCCAAACTAATTCCAGCTATGATGCCTTCCAAATGGAACCTCGCTCGATTTTTAAAAGAAGAAGAAGGAGATGTTAAAAAAGCTCTCAAATCTTCTGAGGAATTTGATCGAATAAAAGAACTTATTACCATAGCAAATGAAGGTGATTTGGCGGCCGAAACCATTCAGCAGGCAAAAGTACTTGAAGGATCTATGCGTAATACAGGTATACACGCCTGTGGTGTTATCATTACACCAGATGATATAACAAATTTCGTTCCTGTAACTACTGCTAAAGATTCTGATTTATATGTTACCCAATTTGATAACTCAGTAGCAGAAAGTGCAGGGTTGTTAAAAATGGACTTTTTGGGTCTGAAGACCCTAACTCTAATAAAAGACACCGTTAAACTAGTGAAATACCGTTTAGGAATAGATTTAGATCCAGATAATTTTCCGATAGACGATGTTAAAACTTACGAACTTTTTCAACGAGGAGAAACAGTAGGGGTATTTCAGTACGAATCCCCAGGTATGCAAAAATACATGAAGGATCTAAAACCAACTGTTTTTGCAGACTTAATTGCCATGAATGCCTTGTATCGTCCAGGACCATTAGAGTATATTCCTTCTTTTGTGAGACGAAAAAATGGAGACGAAGAAATAACCTACGATTTAGATGCTTGTGAAGAATATTTAGCAGAAACCTATGGGATTACCGTGTACCAAGAACAAGTAATGCTCCTTTCTCAAAAATTAGCAAACTTTTCTAAAGGTGATGCTGACGTTCTTCGTAAAGCAATGGGTAAAAAACAAAAAGACGTTCTAGATAAAATGAAATCTAAGTTCATAGATCAAGCTATGGCCAATGGTCATGATGCTCAGAAGTTAGATAAAATATGGACTGATTGGGAAGCCTTTGCAAGTTACGCATTTAATAAATCACACTCTACTTGTTATGCTTGGGTAGCTTATCAAACCGCTTACTTAAAAGCGCATTATCCAGCAGAGTATATGGCAGCTGTCCTTTCTAATAATATGAATGATATCAAACAAGTCTCTTTTTTTATGGAAGAATGTAGAAGAATGGGACTTGAAGTTTTAGGACCTGATGTGAATGAATCTTTTTATAAATTTACAGTAAACGAAAATTATGCTATCCGTTTTGGTATGGGAGCAGTTAAAGGAGTTGGAGAAGGAGCTGTAAATACCATTATAGAAAATAGAAAAGAAGGAAAATATAAATCAATATTTGATTTAGCCAAACGAATAGATTTAAGAGCAGCAAATAAAAAAGCATTTGAAAATCTTGCCCTTTCAGGAGGATTTGATTGTTTTGAAAATACACATAGAGCTCAATATTTTCACCATGAAGGAGATAATATTTGGTTTTTAGAAAAAGCCATGAAATATGGAGCTAAGATGCAAGAGAACGAAAATTCTTCTCAAGTAAGTTTATTTGGCGATACTACCGAAGTTCAAATACCAGAACCTACAGTTCCTCCTTGTGAAGAGTGGCACACAATGGAAAAATTAGCACGAGAAAAAGAAGTAGTAGGAATTTATATTTCAGGACATCCACTAGATGATTATAAATATGAAATGAAATACTTTTGTAATACACGTTTAGAACAGTTATCTTATCTAGAGCAATTAGTAGGTAAAAATATTTCCTTAGGTGGTATGGTTAGTAATGTTCAGCATAGAACCGCTAAAAATGGTAAAGGATGGGCTACGTTTAACCTAGAAGGATATGATGAAACGTATGAATTTAGAATCTTTGATGAAGAGTATTTAAAATTTCGCCATTATTTAGTTCAAAACCAATTTGTCTATTTTAAGCTAAACGTTAAAGAAGGATGGACAAATCGGGAAACAGGTAAAAAATCAGATCCTAGAATCCAATTTATGGATGGGAAAATGCTTGCCGATGTTCTTCCTACCTATGCTAAAAAAATGACTATTCTGTTCTCTATATACGAAATGAAGGAAGAACTTATAAATAATCTATATAGCTTATTTGTTGAAAATAAAGGAGATCATCAGGTAACTTTTGAAGTAATGGAACTAGAAAAAATTAAAAAACAATTACAAATTGAAAGTGCTCCTGTTGAAGATACCCAAAGTGAGGATGTGGAAGATCCTGAAATAGAAGTAGAAATCCCAGAAGAAAAAGAAGAAATCATTATTAAAAACATGCTATCCATGCCAAGTCGTAAAATAAAAATAAAGATTTCTTCAGAATTATTGAAAGAAATGGAAAATATGCAAATAAATTTTAAAATTGCATAGTTAACATTTAATAAGTTCGTATTTTTATAAACACATTATTAGCCGAATATGAAAATAAACTACATCATAACTTCTCTTTTTGTTTCCCTTATATCATTTATATCTAAAGGACAAGATGTTAAAGAAGAAAAGGTAATCAGGTGTTCTGCTATAGAGTATGAAAAATATCTGCAAAAGAAATATCCTGAAAGAGCTAATTTGACTCAGTTTGAAAAATGGTTAAATCCATTGATACAAAAGCAAAGACAAAGTAGATCTGTTTCAAATGGTGTTATAACAATACCTGTGGTTGTACATGTTGTGCATTCAGGACAAGATGTAGGTCAAGCACCTAACATTAATGATGAACAAGTAATTTCGCAAATAGAAGTTTTAAATAACGATTTTAGAAAAAGATAAATACATCAGGATATAATACACACCCTAATGGTGTTGATTTAGAAATTCAGTTTGCTTTAGCACAAGTTGATCCTCTGGGAAATCCAACAAATGGTATTGACCGCGTTTATTATAATCATTCTAAATGGATTGAAACAGTAGAGCATATAGAAGGAGATATAGACTTAGTTTTAAAACCAGAAACAATATGGGATTCATCTTTATATTTGAATATCTGGGTTGTCGATTTTAAAAAATCAGGATTATTAGGACAAGCCCAGTTTCCTAATAAAGCAAATGTTCCTGGTTTGGATGAAAGAGGAACAGAAGCCACAGATGGAATTGTTGTAAATTACTTAAATTTTGGTTCTAGAGAAATTTATCCAAATGGAATATATAATGGTTTTAACTATGATAAAGGAAGAACCGCTACACATGAAATTGGACATTGGTTAGGATTGCGACATATATGGGGAGACTCATATTGTGGAGATGATTTTTGTGAAGATACCCCACAAGCTCATAGCTCAAATTCAGGTTGTCCCGTACTTCTAAGTTGTGTAGGGACAGAAAATGAAATGGTTCAAAATTATATGGATTATACAGATGATAGCTGTATGAATATATTTACCCAAAATCAAAAAGATAGAGTTAAGGTTGTATTAGCTAATTCACCTAGAAGAAAAACAATTATAAATTCGGATAAAGAAAACCCAATATTACTATTGGTTAATGATGCAGAAATAAAAATTGAAAAGCAATACACTGGTTTTACAAATTTATGTACCAACGAACCTAGAAAAATATCTATAATAAATAGAGGTATTAATGATATTAATAATGTCTTAATAAAATATAAATTCACGAATCAAACTACAAAAGATATTAATTGGAAAGGATTATTAAAACCTAATCAATATGCCCTAATATCTATTCCAGAAATTGGTGTAGAAAATGATATACTAAATGTAGAAATTGTAGAAGTAAACGGAGTCAACGATACAAGAAGTTCAAATAATTTTGCAAAAGTAAAAATAATTAATACAGCTCAACCAGAAACATTCTTTTATGATGAAGTTAATTTTGATTTGCAACTAGACAACAAAGGAGTAGATATTACTTGGGAATTATTAGATAATACAGGTAAAATAATAGATTCTGGAGGTCCTTATAATGATTATGACCCTATTTTTATTCAAAAAAAATGGAAACTAGAGGATAAAGTATGCTATACTTTCAGTATAAAAGATAAAAAAGGAGATGGATTATGCTGCGATAATGGAGAAGGATATTATCAAATAGGATACAAAGATAATATTATCATTCGAGAAGGTAAATTTCCAGAATCAAGTACAAAAGGATTTAGTATAAAATATTTGAGTGATCAAATTATATTAGAGCAAAATCCAGTAGGAGATGAATTGTATTATTTGTTTGGTAGTAAAATAGGAGAAAGAGGGGTAGGTAAAATTTTTGATCTAACAGGTAAACTAGTAAAAGAATTTAAAGTAGAAAAAAATATTACAAAACCTGAAATAGTTAGTCATTTATCATCTGGATTTTATCTATTTCAAGTCATAACCGAAACTAATTCAGATGCCGTAATTTTTATAAAAAAATAGAGAGAGAATACTTCCTCTCTCTATTATTTCATTAAATTTGCTCACCAAAATTACAAAAGGTGAAAGTAATTAGCGATTTATCAAATGTTCAATTCTGTAAAAAGACAATTGTAACTATAGGAACTTTTGATGGAGTACACTTAGGACATCAAAAAATCATCAAAAAACTTCAATCTAGTGCTAATGAATCCAACGAAACCGTTGTAATTACCTTTTCTAATCACCCCAGAACTTTTCTAAGGACAGATTCCACCGTTCAATTATTGAGTACAAACGAAGAGAAAATAGAATTATTAGAAAAACTACAAGTAGATAATTTACTCTTTTTAGAATTTAATCAAACCTTATCAACTCTATCAGGAGAAGAATTCGTTAAAAATATTTTGGTTGATAAATTAAATATTCAAAAAATTATTATAGGGTATGATCATAAATTTGGGAAAAATCGCTCCTCAGATATTCATGATCTAATCCAATTTGGAGAAAAATATAAATTTGAAGTAGAACAAATATCAGCAGAAGAACTAAATGAAATTACTATCAGCTCTACCAAAATAAGACAATTTATAAAAGAAGGATCTATTTCATTAGCAAATCAATATCTTGGAAATCCATACACACTTAGAGGAGAAGTAATCAAAGGAAATCAAATAGGAAGAACCATAGGTTTTCCAACAGCTAATATTAAAATAGAATCTCCATTAAAATTAGTTCCTAAAAAGGCGTTTATGCGGTAGACGTGTTTTTGAAAAATCAGACTTACAAAGGAATGATGAATATAGGAAATAGACCAACTATTGAGGGACAACATACTACTATAGAAACACATTTGTTTGATTGTAATTTTGAGTTTTATGGAGAATTTATAACTATTATTATACATCATTATCTTAGAGAAGAACAAAAATTTGATTCTTTAGACTCTCTTAAAAAACAACTAGAAGAAGATAAAAGACAGATTTTTCTTAAATAAAATTAAACAATTTTGCTTTTTCGTTAAAATAATCCTTTTAATTCCTTTAAAAATACAATTCTTCACTAGGCGTGATTTTTTACTTGAATTGTATCTTTTATTATGACTACTTTTGCGCCTGTTTTATTAAAGCTACAATATTTAATATTACAAAAAATATCTTTTGTTAAAATTGGAGATCAGATACCAAAAAAAAACGAGGCGTAACCGAAAAGCCAGATGAGTAGGAATTTATATAGTGTTATGAAAAAAATATAGCAGAATTTATTGGTACATTTTGGCTTGTACTAGGAGGGTGTGGAACGGCAATGTTAGCCGCAAATTTTGGAAATGTAGGAGTTGGATTAACAGGCGTTTCTTTTGCTTTTGGTTTAACCGTTTTAACTATCGCATATTCTTTTGGTCATATTTCTGGAGCTCATTTAAATCCAGCCGTTACAATTGGTCTTTGGGCTGGAGGAAGAATTAGTTCAAAAGAAATTTTACCTTATATTATTTCTCAAATTGCAGGAGCCATATTTGCTGCAGGTGTTCTTTATGTAATTGTAACAGGAAATGGAGGGGCAATCGGTGATTTTGCGGCTAATGGTTATGGAGAACATTCTCCAGGAAAATATAACATGGTTGCGGCTATAGTAACAGAGTTTGTTATGACTTTTATGTTCTTATTGATTATTCTAGGTGCTACAGATTCAAGAGCTAATACAAGCTTTGCAGGAATAGCAATTGGTTTAGCGTTAACACTTATCCATTTGATAAGCATACCTGTTACCAATACTTCTGTAAACCCAGCAAGAAGCATCAGTCAAGCTATATTTGTAGGTGATTGGGCTATTTCTCAACTTTGGCTTTTTGTTGTAATTCCTGTAATTGCTGCTCTTCTAGCAGGTTCTGTTTACAAATACTTTAAGGAGGATTAATATAAAAAACACGCTAAAAATTATAAGAAAATATAAAACTTAATTGTTGGGATATTTTTAATTTTTAGTGTTTTTTTATAAAATAAAAATAACGACTAAGTGTTTAATGCTGATTTTTTATTAGTAAAATTGATTTCTTAATTTTGAAATATATAGAGACTAATAAAAAATAAATTTCTAAATATTAATAATATATTTTGATTTATATATGATACAAAAAAATACTAGATCAAAACTAATAAAAATATATAGTTTTCTTTTCCTTTTTTCCCCAATATCAAAGGTTTTTTCTCAAAATGATACTGTAAAAAAAATGACAGTTAGTGCTTATGGAGAATTGTATTACAGTTACGATTTTTCAAAGCCTCAAAACCATGAAAAACATAATTTCGTATACAGTCATAAAAGACATAACGAACTTAATTTTAATCTACTTTTATTAAAACTAAATTATAAAGATCAAAACATAAGAGCTAATTTAGGATTAATGGGAGGTAATTATGCAACCTATAATTTAAGTGCAGAACCTACTTGGGCTCAATTTATTTACGAAGCAAATGTTGGTGCAAGACTATCTAAAAAACAAAATCTATGGCTAGATGTAGGAGTTTTGCCTTCACATATAGGTTTTGGAAGTGCTGTAGGGGGTGATTGTTGGACATTAACAAGAAGTTTAATAACAGAAGGCTCACCTTATTATGAAGCAGGAGTTAGATTGTCCTATCAATCTCCAAATGAAAAAATTTATTTAGCTGCTTTATACCTTAATGGTTGGCAAAGAATAAAAAAACCTGATTTTATTCAAAAACCATCTTTTGGAGGACAAGTCACTTTTAAACCTAATAAAAAAATGTTACTTAATTATAGTAATTTTATAGGAACTGATAAACCTGATAGTATAAATGCGGTTAGAACATTTCATAACGTATATATGCAATACGAACCATCTGACAAAATAGGTATAATAGCAGGTTTTGATATAGGGTCAGATAAATATGATAATACAAATTATGGAACTTGGTACGGTCCAATTTTAATGCTGAAAACGCAACTTAATAAAAAATGATTACGGCCTTTAGAGCCGAGTATTATAATGATAAAAATCAAATTATAGTCCCAACAGGAACGCCAAATGGTTTTCAAGTATTAGGATTTTCTTCTAATCTGGATTATGAACTTAGTGAGAAATTAAAATTCCGATTTGAAGCTAAAGCCTTTAATGCAAAAGATCGTATATTTAATAATGATAATAATAACTATTCTGTAACTACAAGTTTAATATTCAGGACGTAACTCTAAACAGCGCTAAATTAATTTATTCATAATCGAGTAAAAGTTAATTTATTGCCCCTTTATATTAAACGAATTGTGTATTTTTGACCCCTAAATAATCTATTTATGAGTATTACAAGACATAATTGGAGTAAAGAAGAAATTATTGAAATATACAATCAGCCATTGATGGACTTGCTTTATCAAGCAGCTACTATTCATAGAGAAAACCACGATCCTAATACGGTGCAAGTTTCAACACTTTTATCCATAAAAACGGGTGGATGTCCAGAGGATTGCGGATATTGTCCGCAGGCAGCACGTTATCATACAGATATTGAGGGAAATGACTTAATGACTGTTAATCAAGTGAAAGCACAAGCTTTAAGAGCAAAAGAATCAGGTTCTTCTAGAGTGTGCATGGGAGCTGCATGGAGAAATGTGAAAGATGGGCCAGAATTTGATCAAGTATTAGAAATGGTTCGTACAATCAATAAATTAGATATGGAAGTTTGCTGTACCCTAGGTATGCTTACCGAAAATCAAGCGCAACGATTAGCAGAAGCAGGCTTGTATGCTTATAATCATAATTTAGATACCTCTGAAGACTATTATAAAGAAGTGATTTCAACAAGAGGATTTGAAGATCGTATCAAAACAATTGAAAATGTACGCAAAACAAATGTAACCGTTTGTAGTGGTGGAATTATAGGAATGGGGGAAAGTATAGAAGATAGAGCAGGAATGCTAGTTGCTTTATCTACTCTTAATCCACAACCTGAATCAGTTCCAATTAATGCTTTGGTAGCGGTAGAAGGGACTCCTATGGAAAATGAAAAACCTGTTGAAATTTGGGAAATGATTAGAATGGTAGCTACAACCAGAATTGTTATGCCTGAAACACAAGTTCGTCTTTCAGCAGGTAGAACTCAAATGTCAAGAGAAGGTCAAGCAATGTGTTTTTTTGCAGGAGCAAACTCAATTTTTGCAGGAGATAAACTATTGACTACCCCTAATCCTGATGTAAATGAAGATATGAAAATGTTTGAATTACTAGGGTTAAACCCTCAAAAACCTTTTATTAAGCTAATGCAGCCTAAAACAGTAGAGGCATGTGATTCTGAATATCAATCTTTAGGAGAAAAACCAAAATGGTCTAGACCTGGACACCAAATAGAACGAAATTTAGCCGTTACAAATAAGAAATAAAAGAAAAGCTCCTAATTAAACTTTAGGAGCTTTTTTTTATACTCTTTCTTAAAAAATAAAATGATAATAATATTGCTGAAAGAATTAAAATTAGTAAATGGTCATCTATTGGAACAGTGCCAGGGGGAAGTGCTCTCTTTATTGGTGGAGGAGGAGCTGGCGCAATAGCAAAAATTGATTTTGTTGCTAATATTATAATCAATAGATAATTGTTGTATTGATTTTTTCTTCTCATATATCGTAAATATATGTAAAAAAAAATAGTTGCAAATTTTTTTTTTGCAACTAAGATAAATTAATTCTCTAAATTTTTAATTAGCTCCTTGATTTTGATTTCTAGCTCCTCTGCTAATTCAGGATTGTCTTTTATTAAAGATTTAACAGAATCTCGACCTTGACCCAGTTTTGTTTCCCCATAACTAAACCAAGATCCTGATTTTTTGATAACTTCAAATTCAACAGCTAAATCTAATATTTCGCCAGTTTTAGAGACACCTTCGCCATACATAATGTCAAATTCTGCCGTTTTAAAAGGAGGTGCTACTTTATTTTTAACTATTTTAACTTTGGTACGGTTACCCAATACGTTTTCTCCATCTTTGATCTGCGAAGAACGACGAATATCTAAGCGTACAGATGCGTAAAATTTTAGAGCATTTCCACCAGTCGTAGTTTCAGGATTTCCAAACATTACACCTATTTTATCGCGAAGCTGGTTGATGAAAAATACAGTACAATTCGTTTTGCTAATAGTTGCTGTTAATTTACGTAGGGCTTGTGACATCAAGCGGGCGTGTAATCCCATCTTAGAATCTCCCATGTCACCTTCAATTTCGCTTTTTGGAGTAAGTGCAGCAACAGAGTCTATTACTACAATATCTACAGCTCCAGATCGAATTAAGCTTTCCGCAATTTCCAGAGCTTGTTCACCATTGTCAGGTTGAGAAATAATAAGGTTGTCAATGTCAATGCCTAGTTTTTCTGCATAGAAGCGATCAAATGCGTGTTCAGCATCTATAAAAGCAGCAATTCCGCCTGCTTTTTGAGCTTCTGCAATTGCGTGTAATGTAAGGGTGGTTTTTCCCGATGATTCAGGTCCAAATATTTCTATAATACGCCCTTTAGGATAACCGCCAACACCTAATGCTAAATCTACTCCTAGAGATCCCGAAGAAATAACTTCTACTTCTTCTATTGCTTTGTCTCCCATTTTCATTACGGTACCTTTACCGTATGCCTTGTCTAATTTATCTAAAGTAAGTTGTAGAGCTTTTAGTTTTGCCTCTTTTTCTGAACTCATTTTTTTTGAATTTACAGGTGTTAAAATTATAATTGATTAACAATAGCTTCCAGCAATTATTTTAAACTCTTCATCTGATAGTTTTACTTTATTTGTGAAGCGAGCATCGTCCATCATGTTTAATGGTATTAAATGTACGTGAGCATGTGGAACTTCTAATCCAATTACGGTCATTCCTACCCGTTTACATGGAATTGCTTTTTCAATTGCAATGGCCACTTTTTTCGAAAAAGACATTAAACCTAAATAAAGCTCATCATCCATTTCAAAAATTTTATTGATTTCTTTTTAGGAATACAAAGGGTATGTCCTTTTGCATTTGGGTTTACATCTAAAAAAGCTAAATAATTTGCATCCTCTGCTATTTTGTAGCAAGGAATTTCACCGTTTATAATTTTTGTAAAAATTGAAGCCATACGAGTTTCTTTTAAATTAATCTCTACTGATTTCTAAAATCTCAAATTTTAAAACTCCATTAGGAACGTTAATTTCGGCAATTTCACCTACTGATTTTCCTAATAAACCTTTTCCTATAGGAGAAGTAACAGAAATTTTATTTTTCTTTAAATCAGCTTCGCTTTCGGCAACTAACTGGTACATTAATTCCATTCCGTTTGCTTGATTTTTAATTTTTACATTAGATAAAACCAGTACTTTAGATAGATCTAATTGTGACTCATCTATTAATCGCGCATTAGCATATAACTCTTCCATCTTAGCAATCTTCATTTCTAAAAGACCTTGTGCTTCCTTGGCTGCATCGTATTCGGCATTTTCTGATAAATCTCCCTTATCACGAGCTTCTGCAATAGCTTCCAGACGCTTTTGGACGTTCTACAGATTTTAAATATTCTAATTCTTCTTTTAATTTTTTTAATCCTTCTGCTGTATAATAAGATACTTTACTCATAACATCATCATATTGTATAAATAGAAAAAATCCCATTGTAGCGGGATTTCTCGCAAAGATACTATTTTTTATTCAGTTAGTAATTTAATTGATTGATTCAACGTTATACAAATGTAAATAATTTAAATTTGTTGCGAAAAAAATCAAATAAAAAGCATGAAAAAATATTTTTTAATTATTATTTGCATTTTCGTTTTTGCTTGTGATAAAAATAATTCAGTTAATAATTCAAATCCTTATTTAACAAATAACAGCTTTTCAATTGATCTAAATCTTTTGCTTCCTTCCTATAATAAACTTAATTATCCAGGTGAACCTTTGATGATTACGATTCCTGGAGCTGAATTCAAGGCGTTATTGTTATGAGAACTAGTGGGGCAGGTGATTTTGTAGCTTGGGAAGCAAGTTGTCCTCTTCAGTATCCTACCAATTGTTCAAAACTAAATCTTAAAGGTATAATAGCACAGTGTACCTGCGATAATAGCGAGTTTAGTTTGTATACAGGAGATGGAGGGAAACAATATCCTTTAAAAAGATATAATGTGGAAAATTTAAACGGAATAGTTAGAATTTATAATTAATTTTTTTTTACCACTTTTTTTTCGAAATTTGTATAATATGAACTCTATATTTGAAGATTTGTTAATTCATTTGAAATTTCTTATAAAAAGAAACCCTGAATGAGTTTGATGTGAGATTAGTTTTGATTATATAAAAGTCTTAATGTAATTTAAAAAAAGTTAAAAAAATGGTCTAATTAATACATTTTATGCAATGCCTATATATCACAAATTAGGAAAAATTCCCCACAAACGTCATATTCAATTCCGTAAAGAAAATGGCGATTTATATTATGAACAACTTTTTGGGACTATTGGTTTTGATGGTATGTCAACCAATATGTATCATGAGTACAGACCAACAATGGTAAAAGAAATAAAAGAACCGTATTCTGTGGCACCTAAAATTGCAAAAGCCAACAATATACAGTCTTATCGTTTACGTGGTTTTCAAGTAGCCCCTCAAGATGATTTTTTAGAAAGTAGAAAAATTGTTTTAACAAATTCTGATTGTCATATTGTTCTAGCGGCTCCTAGAAAATCTACTACAGACTATTTTTATAAAAATACTGATTCTGATGAGGTTCTCTTTATACATAAAGGGACTGGTAAGTTAAGGACAATGTTAGGTAATCTAGATTTTAAATATGGAGATTATTTAGTCATTCCTAGAGGTATGATTTATAAAATAGATTTTGAAACAGAGGATAATAGATTATTTATTGTAGAATCCCGAAGACCTGTATATACTCCTAAGAGATATAGAAACTGGTTTGGACAACTTTTAGAGCATTCTCCTTTTTGTGAACGTGATATTCGTAAACCAGAAGAATTAGAAAGTTATAATGAAAAGGGAGACTTTTTGATTAAAATTAAAAAAAAGGACGAAATTTTTGATGTAGTTTATGCCTCACATCCATTCGATGTAGTAGGATATGATGGGTATAATTATCCGTATGCTTTTTCAATTCATGATTTTGAACCTATCACAGGACGTATACATTTACCGCCACCTATACATCAAACATTTGAAACAGATGCTTTTGTAATTTGTTCCTTCGTTCCGAGGTTGTATGATTACCATCCAGAATCAATTCCAGCACCCTATAATCATAGTAATATAGATTCTGATGAAGTATTATATTATGTTGATGGAGATTTTATGAGCCGTAATGATATAGAAGCAGGACATATATCGTTGCATCCAGCAGGTATTCCTCATGGTCCTCATCCAGGAGCGGCAGAAAGAAGTATTGGTAAAAAAGATACCTTAGAATTAGCTGTGATGGTTGATACTTTTAAACCTTTGAAAGTCACCGAAGAAGCTATGCAAATTGCAGATGATAAATATTATCAATCCTGGTTAGAATAAAAAAAAAGTAAAAATATTCAATAGAAGCGTTATTATTTTATAAATTGTATGAAATTCAACCCTTCTTTTTTTAATAAAAAAATATGACACAAGAATTAAAATCCGTAGAATACGGTTTAGAAAAAATATTTGATGGAGCACAAGATTTTCTTCCTCTTTTAGGTACAGATTATGTAGAATTATATGTTGGAAACGCAAAACAAGCAGCTCATTTTTATAAAACAGCTTTTGGTTTTCAGTCATTAGCTTATGCAGGTTTAGAAACAGGAGTAAAAGACCGTGCATCTTACGTGTTAAAACAAGATAAAATTCGATTAGTATTAACAACAGCCCTTAATAGTGATTCGTCTATTGGAGAACATGTGAAAAAACATGGAGATGGAGTTAAAGTAATTGCTCTTTGGGTAGAAGATGCCCATTCTGCTTTCGAAGAAACTACAAAAAGAGGAGCAAAGGTTTATTTTGAACCAATTGTTGAAAAAGATGAAAATGGAGAAGTTGTAAGAGCAGGAATTTATGGCGCTTATGGGGAAACAGTTTTTGTTTTTGTAGAAAGAAAAAATTACAACGGAGTATTTATGCCAGGATATAATGAGTGGAAATCAGATTACAACCCAGAATCTGTAGGCTTAAAGTATATTGATCACATGGTTGGAAATACAGGTTGGAATCGCATGAATGAGGCAGTAAAATGGTTTGAGGATGTAATGGGATTTGTGAATTTCCTTTCTTTTGATGATAAACAAATTACGACTGAGTATTCCGCATTAATGTCTAAAGTTATGTCAAATGGAAATGGACGAATAAAATTTCCTATCAACGAGCCAGCTAATGGTAAAAAACGTTCCCAAATTGAGGAATATTTAGATTTTTATGAAGGTGAAGGAGTGCAACATATTGCGGTGGCAACGGATGATATAATTAAAACAGTGGCGGATATGCGTGCAAGAGGAGTAGAGTTTCTAACCACACCACCACAAGCTTATTATGATGCAATACCAGAACGTTTAAAAGATCACATGACTAAGTTTAAAGAAGATATTAATGAGCTTCAAAAATTAGGAATTATGATTGATGCAGATGAAGAAGGGTATTTATTGCAAATATTTACTAGACCAGTTGAAGATCGTCCAACATTATTTTTTGAAATTATTCAAAGAATGGGGGCAAAAGGATTTGGTGCAGGTAATTTTAAAGCCTTATTTGAATCTATTGAAAGAGAACAAATGCTGAGAGGAACTTTGTAAAAAAATAAAATATAATAGAGGCTGTCTAGTTTTTTTTGGCAGCCTCTATTATTATTAAAAATATTATAGAATACCTATCGGAGATGGTTTTTATATATTCGATTATTAGAAAGTGAGTTCAGATTTTAGGACACCTTCTCTATTTTTTAGATTGTTTAAAATGTTAAATTAATTACATCTTTAAATAAAAATCTTCAGTCAATCGAATATAATCCTCAGTGTAATTATGTCTTGAATTTTCGATTATTAATTCGTCTATTAAAGGATCTTGTTTAATACGTGTGAAAGCTATCAAGCTCCTTTTTACTTCAGATTTTGGAGTTCCCTTTACCCTTGTAATTCGTAAAGGATATAATGAGCGTTCTTGGCATAAACTTTTTATTTTATTTTCTTCTGAAAAAGGAACTATAAGAGCAAATATACCTTGGTCTGAAAGAAAAAAATCAACAGCTTCAATTAATTCTTCAAATGGTAGAGAATCTTCAAAACGAGCTCGATCGCGTGCGTCTTTATTGCTTTTATAATCAGTAGTGTAAAAGGAGGATTTGATACGATTAAATCGTATTCCTCATCTATTTCGTCTACAAATTCATCTAGTCCAGCATGGTAACAATATAGACGATCATACCAAGGTGATTGTTCAAAATTATCAACGCATTGTTCATAAGCGTTGTCATCAATTTCTATAGCATCTATCTGTTCCGCTTTTGATCTTTGTGCAAGCATAAGAGCTATTAGTCCTGTGCCAGTTCCTATGTCTAAAATAGAATAGGGATTGTTGAAAAGAGGTGTCCAAGCACCTAATAAAACGCCATCTGTGCCTACTTTCATAGCACAGCGATCCTGTTGAATGCTGAATTTTTTAAACTGAAACATAACTAAATATAGTGTAAAAGTGCTTGCTTGGAAAAATTGCAGTCTTGTTATTTCGATTAGAAACAGATTTTGTAATACAATAACTTAATTTTCTTATTACTAAAGTGTAAATTAAGGAGCAAGTTTTTTTCTTTTAATAAGGTGTCTTTTGAGTAAAATTACTTTAAATAGAGATCAACCAAACCTTCTGGGGTGTTTAAAGTGATGCTTTTTTCATTTCGGTTTAGTGTTACTATGAATTCATCAATCATAGGTATCAAAATTTCAATCCCTTCTTTTTCTATTTCAAAAAGAGGCTGAGCAGCACTATCATTAATAGCTACTATATTGCCAATGTAGCCAAGACGTTGATCTAGAACTTGATACCCTATTACCTCATGATAGTAAAATTTATTACCTTCTAAAGGAGGGAGCATGGATAAAGGGAGATAAACTTCTTTTCCTATTATTTCGTCAGCTTCCTCTTCTGAATTTACATCTTCAAATTTTACCTTTAAAAAAGTACTTTTGTGGAGTTGTGTTTTTTCTATAAAAAAGGAACCAAGTCTTTGTTGTTTGCAACAAAGACTGACTCCAATTCTTCATACATTTCGGGTTCATCCGTATCTAAATAGATCAAGACTTCTCCCTTGAAACTAAATTTTTTAGCGATTTTACCCAAATAGAAACAATCATCTTTACGCATATATCGCCAATTATAATTAAGCTTCTGTTTCTTCGTTGTTAGTTTCTTCTACAACTGGTGCTTCTTCAGCTGCCGCTGCTTCTTTAGCTGCCTCAGCTTGTGCTGCTATACGTTTTTCGTTAGCCTCTTTTTCAGCTTTTAAAGCATCAGCTTTAGCATCAGCTTTAGATTTAGCTAAGCCATCTTTTTTAGCATTTACTTTAGCTGCTTTTTCTTCTATCCAAGCTGTGAATTTAGCTTCCGCTTGTTCAGGAGTTAAAGCACCTTTACGAACACCACCTTCTAAATGGTGTTTTAATAAAGCACCTTTGTAAGAAAGAATTGCTCTAGCAGTGTCAGTAGGCTGAGCACCATTGAATAACCACGTTACTGCTTTTTCAACATTTAAGTCAATAGTTGCAGGGTTAGTGTTTGGATTGTAAGTTCCTATTTTATCTAAGAATTTACCATCTCTTTTTGAGCGTGAATCCGCCGCTACAATCCAGTAAAAAGGTTTTCCTTTTTTACCATGTCTTTGTAATCTAATTCTAACTGGCATAATTAATTGGATTAAATTGAGGTTCCCGACCTCGGTTATTTGAGGGTGCAAATATACAGATTATTTTGATTTTTAATGATCTAAATGATATTTTGTTTTCTTTTTCAAATAGGAATAATGTATATTGGGGCAATATCTGTTATTTTTGTGTTTTATAAAATTGAAAATGAGAAATATTACATGTCTTTTTTTGGTCTCATTGTTAGGCGTTTCTTGTCAAAATGATGTTACATTTAATAATGAAGCATTTCAGGTTGTTATTGGCAATAGTTTATGGAAAGCTAATAGTAAAAGTGCTAAAATAAATGCTTCCAGGAGGGTTAATTCTAGAAGGGAGTTCATCTACTCATAGTTTAAAGATTCAACTTAATGATAGTCAAGTGGGGACTTACCCACTAGGAATAATTAACGGAAGCGGAGTTCTTACTTATAGAGGAATTAATCAAAATTCAGAAAGTTTTTCAACAGTAACGGCTAGAGGACCCGTTAGTGAAATGGAAATTATAAAACGAGGGACTGGCTATCTTAATGCTAAAATAGTAAGTGTTTCGGGTGGATCAGGTACAGGACTAAAGGTGAATGTTAATGTTGATCCACAAGGAATGATTTCTGAAGTTACTTTGGCTAATTCAGGTAAAGACTATAAGGGAGGTGATTTAGTTGTCGTAAATGGAGGTAATAATGATGCTCAACTTAAAATTACTCGCACGGCTAATACCGGAGGTCAAGTTGTTATTACTGAAAATACAGGTACAACTGTTTCTGGAACTTTTGTGTTTACAGCATTTAATTCTGATTCAGGAATCGTTATAGGTGGGAGAGAAGGTGTTTTTTATAAAATACCTATTTCAAAATAAAAAGCTAAATAAATAGATGGACTGTTGGTTTGATTTGTAATGTATTTGATAGTTAGTGTTTTAAAACAAAAATATATTTTTGTTTAGTGTTTTTTTAATGAATTGTTTTTATAAATCGTTTTTTAGAATATATTTGCTGATAAATAACATTTGTTAGTGATTTTTTTGTAATATCACAACTGATTGTTTTGGGTTTTCCAAAATATATAATTAACCTAATTATTAAAGAAATGATTAAAAAATTTATGTTACTAGGAGCAGTAGCTCTTTCATTAGCAACTAATGCTCAGGATTCAAAAAGAGGGTTTTATTTAAAAGCGGGAGGTTCTTATTTTCTTCAAACTGTTGGAACTGAATTTCCTGTTGTAAGCGGTTTGGCTGCAACAAATGAAACAACGTTAATAACTGTTGGAGGTACTGGTGTTTCATCAAGTTTAGTTTCTAAAGAATCTATAACAGGTTCTTTTGGTGAGGGTTCAAGAACTAATCTTATTGGAGGATTTCGCTTTTCAGAACGTTTTGGAGTTGAAATGGGAGTACATTACTATATGAGTGCTTCTAAAACTATGGCTGAAAGACATGTGTCGATTAAAACACCTGTTTCATCTATTGGTGATTTTGATGCTGTTGTAAGTGGTAAAATTAGAGCGTTAGATTTATCACCTTCGGTTGTGTTGTACTTAGGAGAAGTAAATAAGTTTGAACCTTATACTAAAGTAGGGGTTATCATTCCTGTATTTGGTGATTTAACAATAAAATCTACTACAAAGTCTACTATATCGCCACTTTATGCTTCAAATCCAGCTTTCTCTAAATATAGAAATTCAGAAAGAACAGATGTGGTAAAGCCTAATCCTACGCTTGGTTTTATGGCTTCTCTTGGAACTTCATATAAAATAGCTCCAAAATTATCTGCTTATGCTGAAATTGAATACAGAAATTTTACTGTACATGGAAAAACAAAAGAAACTACAGAATATAGAGTAGAAGGGGTAAATCAATTGCCTAATTTACCTTATTCGGAATCTCATACAAATTACGTTAATCAGTTAAATACAACTTCTAATAGTTTAGAAACAAATCAAACTGGCTTTGATTCCTCAAAACCTAAAGATGAACTAAGTTCGTATGTAGGTATTAGTGGTATTGGTTTGTCATTAGGAATGCGTTATAATTTCTAGTAATCTTATATGTTAGATGCTTAAAGAGGGATAAAAGTTTGAGAACTTGTTTTGATCAAAAGGAAATTCGAGTGAATTATAACAGTTAAAGTAAAATAGCACATACAATATATCTATCCTTTTGATGAAAGGAAAAGTGCTAAATTAGATGTTAATAGATTGCTTTTTATATACCCACTTTATTCTCTATTTGTTTTAGTTATAGAGCTATTTTAATTATTAATATTGAAGTGTATTTGTAATTGAAATAAAGTAGTAAATTTGTCTAACAATTAAAAAGATATAACATGGCATTAGCAATTACAGATGCTACATTTGATGAGGTAGTATTACAATCAGACAAACCTGTTTTAGTGGATTTTTGGGCGGCTTGGTGTGGACCTTGTCGTATGGTAGGTCCCGTTATTGATGAAATTGCAACAGAATATGAAGGAAAAGCAGTAATAGGTAAGGTAGATGTCGATGCCAATCAAGAATTTGCTGCAAAGTACGGTGTTCGCAATATTCCTACTGTTTTGATTTTTCAAAATGGGGAAGTAGTGGGACGTCAGGTAGGTGTAGCTCCTAAAGATACTTATGCTAAAGCAATTGATGCCTTATTGTAATAAAATATAAGAAAAACTTAAAAGGTCTAACATTTGTTAGGCCTTTTTTTATGTCATATTCTGTATATTTGAGTTATGAATTTAGAATCTCAAATTAAAACTATTTCTAGCTTTCAACATCTAGAACTTTTGGCTAATCAAATTGTAGAAGGCTTTATTTCAGGGATGCATAAGTCACCCTTTCATGGTTTTTCAGCTGAATTTGCTGAACACAAAATATATAATTCGGGAGAAAGTACAAAACATATTGATTGGAAATTATATGCTAAAACAGATCGTTTATATACTAAGCGATATGAAGAAGAAACCAATTTGCGTTGTCATCTGATTGTTGATAATTCTTCTTCCATGTATTATCCATTGCTTAAAAAAGAACAAATGTTTTATGAAAATAAGATCGGTTTTTCTGTTTTGGCATCAGCTGTTTTAATGAATTTGTTGAAAAGACAACGAGATGCCGTGGGTTTAAGTATTTATTCAGATCATTACGAATATTATGCGCCAGAAAAAGGAAGTGAACGTCATCACAGGATGTTGTTGAATCAATTAGATAAGCTTTTGAAGGATAAACCTGCTTATAAAAAAACAGACACTATCACATACTTACATCAGATAGCCGAAAAGTTGCATAAGCGTTCTATGGTAATACTTTTTACAGATATGTTTCAGTTAGAAGATGAGGAGCGTTTGTTTAAAGCATTGCAACATTTAAAATATAATAAACATAAAGTAGTGGTTTTTCATGTAGTAGATTATAAAACAGAATTTAATTTACATTTTGATAATCAACCACGCAAATTTGTGGATTTAGAAACTAATGAAGAAGTAAATTTGTTTGGAGACGGATTAAGTAGTCGATATCAGGAAATGATGACTTCTTATTTTGAAAGGATAGCGAATACTTGTTCATTGTATAAAATTAAATATGTGCCCGTTTCAATTGAAGGAAAATTTGAAAAAATAATGACATCTTATCTCATTGAAAAACAAGGTTTTATTTGATTTTGTTTAAAAAAAATAAAAAAAAATATTTTTTTCCTTGCAAAACAAAAAAACAGTCGTATATTTGCACCGCAATAACGCACAAGGTTTGGTAGTTCAGTTGGTTAGAATACATGCCTGTCACGCATGGGGTCGCGGGTTCGAGTCCCGTCCAGACCGCGAAAATTGGGAAAATTATTAGAAGCGCTCTTCGGAGCGCTTTTTTGCCCAAAAAAAGATTTTAAAATTAGTTGTGTTGTTTAGTTCCGAGTAAAATCGGAATGGTTTAGTAGTTAGACCAATGAAAAGCTTTCCGTTTAGGGGAGCTTTTTTTATTTTCAATGTCTTTGGTTAAGAAGTTAAGAAAACGTTGTGGCGTTTTGAAAACTTTTTAAATTTCTTCGCAACTTTTCGTCTCAATTCAAAATAATGTTAATTTGTAAGTAAAGTAAAAAACAAATTATCTTTTAAAATAGTATTTTTGTATTCAAATTTTATAGAAATGTTTAGAAGTCATACTTGCGGCGAATTAAATACGTCACATATCAATACAGAAGTTACCCTTGCAGGATGGGTTCAGAAATCACGTGATAAAGGTTTTATGATATGGGTTGATTTGCGTGATCGTTACGGAATTACTCAGTTGATTTTTGACGAAAGTCGTACTGATAAAAAAGTAATGGAATTAGCTAAAACTTTAGGTCGTGAATTTGTAGTTCAAGTAAAAGGAACTGTAATAGAACGCGAGTCAAAAAATTCAAATATAGCTACGGGTGATATAGAGATTTTAGTAAAAGAATTAATTGTTTTAAATCAAGCACAATTGCCGCCTTTTACTATTGAGGACGAGACAGACGGAGGAGAAGAATTACGTATGAAATATCGTTATCTAGATATTCGTCGTAATCCAGTAAAAAATAGTTTATTATTCCGTCATCGTGTAGCTATGGAAGTAAGAAATTATCTTTCCAATCAAGGCTTTTGTGAAGTAGAAACACCTTATCTAATAAAGTCAACTCCAGAAGGAGCTAGAGACTTTGTGGTGCCTTCACGTATGAATCCTGGGCAATTTTATGCGTTGCCACAATCACCACAAACATTCAAACAATTGTTGATGGTAGGAGGTATGGATAAATACTTTCAAATTGTAAAATGTTTCCGTGATGAGGATTTGCGTGCTGATCGTCAACCTGAGTTTACTCAAATTGATTGTGAAATGGCGTTTGTTGAACAAGAAGATATTTTAAATATGTTCGAGGGCTTAACACGTCATTTGTTAAAAAGAAGTAAAAGGAATAGAAGTAGATAAATTCCCTAGAATTACTTATGATTATGCAATGAAAACCTATGGTAATGATAAACCAGATATTCGTTTTGGGATGAAGTTTGGAGAGTTAAATACGGTGGCGCAACATAAAGAATTTGGTGTTTTTAATTCAGCTGAGTTAGTAGTAGGTATTGCTGTACCAGGTGGTGCTTCCTTTACACGTAAGGAAATTGATGCTTGGATTGAGTGGATAAAACGCCCACAAGTAGGAGCTTCGGGTATGGTATACTGTAAATGCGAAACAGATGGTTCTTTCAAATCATCAGTAGATAAATTTTACGATCAAGAAGACTTAAAGAAATGGGCAGAGATAACTAATGCTAATGCAGGAGATATTATCTTTGTTTTATCTGGACCAGCTAATAAAACACGTACACAATTAAGTGCTTTGCGTATGGAGTTAGCTAACCAAATGGGATTACGTAAACCCAATGAGTTTGCTCCGTTATGGGTAGTTGATTTTCCTTTGTTAGAATGGGATGAAGAAAGTGGTCGTTATCATGCAATGCACCATCCGTTTACATCACCAAAACCAGAGGATGTTCATTTAATAGGAATAGAACCAGGAAAAATTAGAGCGAATGCCTATGATATGGTATTAAACGGAAATGAAATCGGGGGAGGTTCAATACGTATTCATGATAAAGATTTGCAAGCAAAAATGTTTGAACTTCTTGGGTTTTCAAAAGAAGAAGCAGAAAATCAATTTGGATTCTTAATGAATGCCTTTCAATATGGCGCACCACCACACGGAGGGTTGGCTTTTGGATTGGATCGCTTAGTGGCTATTTTAGGAGGTCAAGAAACTATTCGTGACTTTATTGCTTTTCCTAAAAATAATTCAGGTAGAGATGTTATGATTGATGCCCCTTCAGTTTTAGATTTGAAACAATTAAACGAACTGTTTATTGCTTCGATAACTGAATAATCATATAATTTTTATAAATTTGATGCAAGAGGGTGTCTGAAAAGGTTGAAATGATATAATGACCTTTTCGGGCAGCCCTTTTTTAATTTTTAATTTTTAAAAGATGAAAATGAGAATAACCTCCCTAGTGGTAGTATTATTATGTACTGCAAATTCTTTTGCTCAAGATAAAAAAACAATAACTAAAATCACTGAATTTCTAAAAAAACGAGAAATTGAATTGGTGAAAAAATATGGTTCAAGTCCCGAATATGAAAAAGAGCAAAGAGGAAAAAGAAAATTTATTTTGCGTGAAATTGATTTGAATAATGATAAGAAAAAGGATTATTTTGTATTCTTTAATAACTCCTGTGGAAATGGCGGTTGTGATGCCTTAATCTTAGATTCAAACTTAAAAATAAAAGGAGATTTCTCTTTGGTTGAAACGCCTGTAATAGCAAAAGCCAAAATTGTAAATGGATGGAAGGTACTTAATATAAGTTCAACAGGAATGCGTGAAGTAATTTTTAATAAACAAAAGAAAGCTTATCCTGAAGAAGGTATAGCCAATCTTAAATTTATTCGATACAAAAAAGAAAAAGGAGACGAGATAATTATTGAGCAACCTAAAAGTACTTGGAAAGAAATGAAATCTTATTTGTATTAAGATATGAAAAACCTCTTGTTTACACTTTTAAATCAGCACCAGTTGTTTGAAAAAACTTTACTGTTGAAAAGAAACGAATATTTGGTTGTAAATGGGAGCATTGATACTAATATTTATTTTGTGAAAGACGGAAGCCTGAAAATTTCCGTCTTCAATACAGAAGAACAGATTATTCGTTTTGGTTATAAGGGTGATTTTATTACTTGTTTAGATAGTTTTTTTTCTGATAAACCAACTGTTTTTTCGATTCAAGCTATAAAAAAAACTATAGTTCTAAAAGTAAATAAAAATAAATTCAAGTCATTAATGTATGCTAATATAGAAACTTTAAAGGTTTGGAATGAGGTGTTAGAAGACTTAATTTTACAACAGTTAGAACGAGAAATGGATTTACTTACGTTTTCTGCTAAAGAACGATTAGAGCGTATTCAACTACGTAATCCACTAGTGTTTCAGGAAATTCCTCATAAACTTATCGCAAATTATCTTCGTATGTCACCCGAAACATTATCAAGATTGAAAAGTCTTGATATGTATCAAGAAAACTTAAAATAATAAAAAGGAAATTTGTAGTAATTATCATTGCTATGAAAACAACTACACAAATTTTGCTAAGTGAATTAAAGAAACAAGTGCAAACTCATATTGATTATGTAACTACCCTAAAAGAAGAGAACTTAGATTTTTTACAATACCGAAATTCATCTACTTCTTGGAATATTTTAGAATGTATAGAACATTTGAATCTTTATGGTGATTATTATTTGCCAGAAATAGAAAAAGTCATTTCTAAAAGTAAATTTAGACCTAAAATTTATTATACATCAGGTTGGTTAGGAGATTATTTTGCAAAGAGCATGCTGTTGGGTGCTAAAACAAGTAAAATGAAAACAGTTAAGGATAAAAATCCTCTAAAAATACCTTTGGACAAAACAACAATTGACAGATTTTTAAATCAACAAAAACAATTGCTAGATCTATTAAAGAAAGCGGAAAGTATAGATCTTGAGAAGGAAAAAATAAAGATAAGTATTGCTCGTTGTTTGAGTATACAATTAGGAGATAGCTTTCGTTTTATAATTAATCATGATGAACGCCATATTGTTCAGTGTCAAAAAATAATCCATAAACTTTTGAATATAAGACTTTGATATCTCGACAAAAAGTCTATCTTTGATAATTATTAATTTTTTATTTTTTTTAGAATGCTAACAGGCAAAGTGAAATTTTTTGTAGAGTCTAAAGGTTTTGGATTCATTACAAACGACGAAACTGGATCAGACATCTTCGTTCACATTACTGCAACAGGTGGTAAAGAACTTAAAGAAGGACAAAAAGTTTCGTACAACGAAGAAGACGGACGTAAAGGTAAAGTAGCTACTAACGTAGTTGTTATCGAATAATATATATTATTTTAGATTACCGGAATGTTACACCGCTCCTTTTATGGGGCGGTTTTTTATTCCTTTTATGAATGGTTAAATATTTTATCGTTTTTAGAATTACCTCTTTTTTTTAAAAAATCTCTGATTAAACGTGTACACTCATCTTTCATGATTCCTGTAACCACTTCCAGTTTTAGGGTGTAATTTAGTTCCCATAACTCTGTAACCTCTTTGTTCATCAGATGCACCATATACAATTTTTGAAATCTGACTCCAATATAATGCTCCTGCACACATTTGACAAGGTTCTAGAGTAACGTACAGAGTGCATCCTTTTAAGTATTTTCCGCCTAAAAAATTGGCAGAAGCAGTTATGGCTTGCATTTCAGCATGTGCAGTTACATCATTGAGCATTTCTGTCAAATTGTGGCTTCGAGCTATTACTCGATTATCTATTACAATTATAGCTCCTACAGGAATTTCGCCTTCTTGAAAAGCCATTTCGGCTTCTTGTAAGGCTTTTTTCATAAAATATTCGTCTGTAAAAATGTTTTCCATAAGAGCAAATTTACAATTTTGTAATGATCTCTGTCCGTAATAACCCTTAATTCTGGTTGTTATGTTTGAAATACTCATACCTATAACTACTTTATCTATTTATAATAAAAATTAAAATCTAATAATGCCCTTAAAAACAAGAATCTTTTATCTGTTCTGTATGAAATTAATAATTGATTTTAGGTATAAAAGATACCAGAGATTTAATGTTGCTTCCTTTTAATCATTATCATAAAATTTATGATTATTTTGTGTTAATTGCATGGTTTTAATGATTTTTTATGATTGTCTTAAAAATAAATTAGGTTAGAATTACTAAGAAAAAGTACTTAAGATATAAGAGATGATACTTTATAAAATCTAGAATAATAAATAGTTTTGATTAATTTTGCTTATTATGGAAAGTACAATTTTAGACTCGATAAATTCTCCAAGCGATTTAAGAAAAATAGAAATTCTGCAATTACCTTTATTAGCAAAAGAATTGCGTGATTTTATTATAACAATCATTTCTCAAAAAGAAGGTCATTTAGGGGCAAGTTTAGGCGTAATTGAGTTGACAATTGCTTTGCATTATGTTTTTAATACCCCTAAAGATTTGTTGGTTTGGGATGTAGGACACCAAGCCTATGGACATAAGATTTTAACAGGTAGAAGAGAGGTGTTTCATACAAATCGAGATTTAGGAGGTATTTCAGGATTTCCCAAACGTTCTGAAAGTGAATTCGATGCTTTTGGAGTAGGTCATTCCTCTACATCTATTTCTGCTGTTTTAGGTATGGCAATAGCTTCAAAGCTTATGGGTAATTTAGATAAACACCATATAGCCGTTATAGGAGATGCTTCTATAGCTTCCAGGAATGGCTTTTGAAGCGCTTAATCATGCGGGTGATACAGATGCTAATATTTTAGTTATACTTAATGATAATGCCATAGGAATTGATCCAAGTGTAGGTGCTTTAAAAGACTATTTTACATCATTTAAAAACGGAAAACTACATACTGAAAATAATATTTTTAAAGCTTTAAATTTTGATTATTCAGGACCTATTGATGGCCATAATATAGATTTGTTAATTTCTGAATTTAAAAGATTAAAAGAAGTTAAAGGGCCTAAATTTCTTCATATAATTACAACTAAAGGAAAAGGGTTGAAACTAGCAGAAGAAAATCAAGTTAAATATCATGCTCCTGGTAAATTTGATCCAGAAACGGGCAAAATATACCCAAAAGAAGAAGAAAACTTGCCATCAAAATTTCAAGATGTTTTCGGTCAAACTTTAGTAGAATTAGCACGAGATAATCATAAAATTGTAGGTGTAACACCCGCAATGCCATCAGGTAGTTCTATGAAATTTATGATGGAAACTTTTCCAGAACGTGCTTTTGATGTGGGAATTGCAGAGCAACATGCTGTAACCTTTTCTGCGGGTATGGCTACACAAGGAATGATTGTTTTTTGTAATATATATTCTACTTTTTTACAAAGAGCCTACGATCAAGTTATTCATGATGTAGCATTACAAAAATTGCCTGTTATTTTTTGTCTTGATAGAGCTGGTTTTGTTGGAGAAGATGGAGCTACTCATCATGGTTTATATGATATTGCTTATTTGAGTTGTATTCCAGAATTAATTGTTGCAGCACCGCTAAACGAAATTGAACTTCGTAATATGATGTATACTTTTCAAGTAGGTCTTAATACTCCTGTAAGTATTCGTTATCCTAGAGGTAGAGGGTTTATTAAAAAGAAATATTTCCTTTTGAAAAGATAAAAATAGGAAAAGCAAAACGATTACGTAAAGGTAAAAATATAGCTATTTTATCTACAGGAACTATTGGTAATAATATGATGAAGGCTTTAGATGATTTAAAATCAGAACAATTTTCTCATTATCATTTTCCTTTTGTTAAACCTCTAGATGAGGTTGTTCTACATGAAATAGGTCAAAATTACAAACAAATTATTACTATTGAAGAAGGATGTATTAAAGGAGGTTTTGGTACTTTAATAAGTTCCTTTTTACAGATCACGATTATTTAATTCCGATAAAAAGATTAGGAGTTCCCGATGAATTTATAGAGCAAGGGACTATTAATGAATTGCAAAAAATGTGTGGAATTGATGTGGTAGGATTAACAGTGTTGTTGAAACTATTTATGCTAGATAAAGAAGAAGTTTAAAAATAGGTAAAACTTCAACAAATAAAAAGAAACTGTCTAAGATTAAAGACAAAATCTTTTGTTTTAACCTTTTAGACAGTTCTTTTAGTTTAATAAGAGAAGAGGGATCTTATGATTTTAAATACATTTTTTATGGTTTTAGATTCAATTTATTCTAAAAGTATTTTTTTGCTAAAGTTTATATTTTGATTTTTTAAGGTTAGAATATAAAATCCTTTTTGTAAAGAGTTTAAATCTATTGTTTCTAACTGATTTATTTTATTCATTTCTTCATAATAAACAATTCGTCCGTTAATATCACTAACTTTTAATATTGAATTATTAATAGTTCTATCGAAAGAAATGTTTATTAATCCTTTTGATGGATTTGGATAAATATTAATTAGGTCATTTGAGATGAAATCTTCGTTATTTAGTAGAATGTCAGGAGGTAAGTCTGTGTGTAAAGAAGTTGGATTATCTTTTATACCTGCAACCCCTGTGTTGCTTACTCCTGAAGAAGCACTATTGCCTACACCTCTTCTAGCAAAAACTCTCCATATCAATTCGTAATTTTGACCACCAGTGGCTGCTTTATCTGCAGTTAAAATAGCATCTCTGCCTGTTATAAAACTAGGTGAACAGCCATCTATTTTGATGGCATCTAATACGATTTTCATTATTTTATTGTTTCCGCCTGTACCGTTGTAAATATTATTATCAAAACCATATTTATTAATATAAGCCCATGTTAGATCCCATAAAATTGAAGCCCAAACAGTTCCAATAGCATGAGAGTTAATTTTTTCTGTTTTATCAATTGGGTCTAAATACCACATTTTATTTAGATCTGCGTATGTATAAGGATTAATATTCATATCTGTTGTATAAGGGTATTTTCTAATGCTTTTGCCGTTAATTGGTTGATTACGAGTAAAAGTTCCGAGGCTTTTTTTGTCGCTACCTTTATCTCCTTCCTTTATTTGCATCATTAGCCAAAACCAGTCAGACCAGCCTTCTCCCATTTGTTCTGAGCTATTTAAACAATTGCCTGAAAGTCTTGAAGAAATTCCATGACCGTATTCATGTGCAATAATTCCGTTATCAAAATCGCCGTCAGCATAGATGTAGTTTTTGTTTTCAAGAATTGTGTGAATATTGCTTTCTGTTGTTAATACTCGAATTAATTCATCTCCATCTGCCTTTGATAAACCTATAACAGGAATTTTAACGGCTGTATCACCTCCCCCAAGATCTAGGGAATCCAGAGAGTTGTTTACTACTATTAATGCTTTTGCTCCAGCATTTTGGGCTGCAATTGCTTTTGAAGAAAAACTACAATTGCCTCGTCTGACCACAGCAATTTTATCAGTTATGGTATTGGTTGTGGCTGAGCATCCATCATTTATATCAGGATTTGTTCCATCAGGATTTGCAGTATCGCTAAATAAGACAAGTTCACCAGACATATCATTGGGATTTATAGGTAATTCAATATGTCCTGATGTAAAATCATTATCCATAGCACTGTATATTTTACCTAATAATGATCCGGTGGTTATTTGTACTTTGATAGGAACGGGATGTTGCCATAAATACATTTGCATTTTAGGGTTTTGTCCATCAGAGGGTGTAGAAAAGTTAGCATTGTTGTAATTAGGAGAACTGCTTTGAGAAGCATCTTGTGATTGTGCTAAAACATAATCTCCTTGTAGTCCTCCACGATTGTAATTTTTATCTTGAAAGTTTTTGTTTGTTTCATCAAAACCATATTGATACCATAAATCATGCATGATATTGTTCATGTAAAAAAGATTTGTATTAGCGGCATCTATTTCATTTATAGGAGAAGTTGATAATCCAGAATAAGGATACTCAAAAGTTAAATTTGGATACGAACCCGAAGATGAATAGGTGTAACTTTTAATAGAGGTGATAGGAGGATCTAAGTTCTTTGTGTCGGAATAAGCAAATACATTATTACCTTTTGTATAGTTAAATGTAGTAGAGTCTGTTGTATTGCCAATAATAGAATTATTATTGTGCCATCCGTTGGGAGAAGCAGCAAGACTAAGTGGGGCTAATGCGGTAGTTGATTCAGGATTTGTAACAATTGTTCTACCTTCTATATTAGTAGGAAAAGCTTCTCTATAATGATTAGGGCTTTCGTAGTTCCAAGGTGTAACTTTGTAGTTTGTGGTATTAGGTGATAATAAGCCTGATTTTGATAAGTTTTCTTTTTTAAATAAAAAGGATTGATTGTTTGTTGTGTAATCATGTTCTTTCTGAAAGGTACATTTTAAGGTTTTATTTCTTTTTTCAATAATGTTGCCTGTTTCGGCATCTATAAAAATATTCCATAAATCTTTTTCACCACTATCAGAGTAATATTCAAAGAAGTAAGTGAGTTTTAACTCATTTTTGTCGGTTAAAAAATAGACTAATTCTCCGTTTATATCCTTTTCTTTTTTAATTTTATTTTCTAACCTAAATTTGTTGTTTTCAAGTTTACTAAATATATGTTCTGATATAATATCATTAGTTGATACTAAAGCTTTTGTTAAGGCAGTGTTTACATCTATTTTTTGAACCCTTTTTTTTTCGTTGTCTGGAAATTCTGGAATAGTTTTTAATTTGCCTGAAACTTTTCCTGTGTTATCAATTATAAAATTAGAGTCAATATTATAAATAGGTATACCATTTTGTGTTTGTTTTACGTGACAAACCGTATTATTATTGGTTGTTATAAACTCATCTGATATGATTAAATTATCAATATCATGTTGATTCATTTTGATTTTAGAGGTGTTTCCTTTTAAGTGGTTTTTTATTAGATCAATGTTGTTTTGACTAAATGTAATTATTGTAAATAAGGATAATAAAAAGGAAATTTTTTTTATCATAATTTAATGTATTTGATTAAGCATGAAGTATTTTTTTTGTAACTAAGTATTTAGTTTTTTGTAGAAATCATTTTATTGTATAGTAGAGCATTTCCATCAGTGAGCATAGAAATGAAATGACAAATATGTAATAGACGTTCATAGAGGCTTTCTTTTTCTATATTGTGTTTTTCGGGTAGAATTTTTAATAGAAGCTTATCAAAATTAGTTTCGTTGCCTTCAAATTTATTGTTATATGCCGTGATGAACTTGTCTAATAAGTTATTGATGATTTGATAACCGTTTATTTCTTTTTCAATGACTTCTTTACTTTGGTAAATATTTTTTATGCTAAGATTAATGATGTCATTCATTTGTGCTTTGTATTTTGATTTTTCTGTCAGAGCATAAGGAAATTTGCCTTGAAGAATTAATTCTTCATTTTCAATAAAAACAGTAACAGCATCATTTATTAGACTGCCTATTGCTAGTGCTCTCAAATAGCTGATTCGGTCTTCTTTTGTGGTTAATGCGTTGTATTTTGAAGTGTCTATGGAATCTTTTACTAGTTTAATTAAATATTCTAGAGCATAGTCTTCAGAGACTAGACCTAGGTTGATCCCGTCTTCAAAATCTATGATGGTATAACAAATATCATCGGCAGCTTCAACAAGATATGCCAGAGGATGACGTTCATATTTTATATCACTTTCTAATTTGTTAGGAATTAATCCTAATTCTTCTGCTATTTCTTTAAAAAAGATTTTATCTTGTTGAAAGAAGCCGTACTTTTTATCCGATATATTGGAAGTTGGTCTTTTTGGAAGGCTTTCTTTAGGATATTTCATAAAGGAACCTAAAGTAGCGTAAGTTAGTCTTAACCCGCCTTCTACTCCTGGACGGGAACTCGTTAAGACAGAGAAACCATTTGCATTTCCTTCAAAATCTATTAGATCTTGCCATTCTTTTGAGGTTAGTTGATTTTTGAATTTTTGTCCATTACCAATAGAAAAATATTCGCCGATGGCTTTTTCCCCTGAATGTCCAAAAGGAGGATTTCCTATATCATGGGCTAAAGCTGCTGCTGCTACAATAGCTCCAAAATCATTAGCTTGATATCCATGTATTTCCTGTAGATAAGGGTATTTTTCAAGTATTTTTTTACCGACTAAACGACCCAAGGAACGTCCTACAACCGAAACTTCAAGACTATGAGTTAATCGTGTGTGTACAAAATCAGTTTTGGATAATGGAATAACTTGAGTTTTATCTTGTAAACTTCTAAAGGCTGCCGAAAATATTACGCGATCATAATCAACTTCAAAACCTAGTCTTGTTTCATCTTGTTCTTTGCGTAATCGTTTGCTAGTATCACCTTGTCGTTTTAAAGATAAAAGTTGTTCCCAGTTCATCATTGGAATTTAGATTTTAGAGTGGTCGAATATAGTAAAATTACTTTTTTTAGTATAGTGTTATTTGTTTTTTAATTTTGTTGAATACACCTAAGATTTTTTCATGCAAATACTGTTTTTTATACCTATGTATTGTCCAAAATTTGGTATTGTATAATAGCCTAATTTTTTATACAATGAAATGGCATTTTTAAGCTTAGGAGAGGTTTCTAAAATGAACTTTTGATAACCGTATTCATTTGCCCATTTTTCAATTTCATTTAAAAGAAGTGTGGCTATTCCTTTTTACGTTGATCTGGATGAACAAACATTCTTTTTATTTCTGCTGTTTCTTGATTGTATTCTTTAAAACCACCACAACCTACTGCTTGTCCATTTTTGTAAATTACTAAAACATGTGCTAAATATTTATTGTTGTAATGAGCAAAAAAATCTTTCTGATCACCATCAATATCTGTTAAATATTCATCAAATAAATGTGTTAAGTATTTGAAATCAAGATTGTCAGATGTTGTACGGATTAGTTTCATTTATTTTAATTGTTTTGTTGAGTATTTAAAATAAATATAAGGATATTATTTGACATCTTTTCTAGCTGTAATTTCTTCTTTTTAAAATATAACAGCCATCATTTGATGGCTGTTAAGAATGTGTGTTGTTTAGGTTGAAATTACTGGTTAAGATCCGCACATCTCGCAGTCTTCTGGTTCTGCATTACGAGAGCGTTCAATCATTGCTCTGAACTCTTCTGTTGTCATTTCGACTTCTGGTATTACTAATTCAGTTTCTTTTGGAGATTCTGAGGATTCTGCTTTTTTTTCATTGTTTAAAGTGAACTTAATAGCATCTACTGCTGCTTTAGTTCTTAAGTAGTACATACCTGTTTTTAAACCTGATTTCCATGCGTAAAAGTGCATAGAGGTCAATTTGGCAAAGGTTGCCCCTTCCATAAATAAATTTAATGATTGAGATTGGTCAATAAAATATCCGCGTTGACGAGACATATCAATAATATCTTTCATAGACATTTCCCAAACCGTTTTGTATAAATCTTTTAAATCTTGAGGAATGCGATCAATGTTTTGAACAGAACCGTTATGGCGCATTATTTCTTGTTTTAGTTCCTCATTCCATAGTCCGCATTTTACAAGATCTTCTAATAAATGTTTATTTACTACAATAAATTCACCAGAAAGAACACGACGCGTATAAATATTTGAAGTATAGGGTTCAAAGGCTTCGTTGTTTCCAAGGATCTGAGAGGTAGAGGCAGTAGGCATTGGTGCCATTAATAAAGAATTTCGAACGCCGTGTTTTACTACTTCTTTTCTTAATGTAGCCCAATCCCAACGACCTGATAATTCTTCGTCTTTTATTCCCCAAAGATTATATTGAAATTGTCCTTCAGATATTGGTGAGCCTTTGAAAGTCGAGTAAGATCCTTCTTCTTTTGCCATTTCCATAGAGGTTTCTACGGCAGCAAAATACATTGTTTCAAATATTTCTTGGTTTAATTTTTTTAGCTTCATCGCTTGTAAAGGGCATACGTAATAAAATAAAAGCATCAGCTAGACCTTGTACTCCTAATCCTATTGGGCGATGACGCATGTTAGAGTTTTCAGCTTCTTTTACAGGATAATAATTTCTGTCAATTACTTTGTTTAGATTGCGAGTAACTCGTTTTGTTACTTTATATAGTAATTCATGATTGAATTTACCTTCTTCTATAAACATAGGTAATGATAAAGATGCCAAGTTGCATACTGCTATTTCATCCGCAGAAGTGTATTCCATAATTTCTGTACATAGATTTGAAGAACGAATAGTTCCTAAATTCTTTTGATTGGATTTGCGATTGGCAGCATCTTTGTATAACATATATGGGGTTCCAGTTTCAATTTGTGATTCTAGAATCTTTTCCCACAGTTCACGAGCTTTGATTATTTTACGGCCACGACCTTCATTTTCGTATTGAGTATATAAAGTTTCAAATTCTTCTCCATATACATCATATAAACCAGGACATTCGTTAGGGCACATCAATGTCCATTTATCATCATCTTCTACGCGTTTCATGAATAAATCAGAAGTCCACATGGCGTAAAATAGATCACGAGCGCGCATTTCTTCTTTTCCATGATTTTTCTTTAAATCTAAGAAATCCATAATATCGGCATGCCAAGTTTCGATATATATAGCAAAACTTCCTTTGCGTTTTCCTCCTCCTTGGTCTACATAACGAGCAGTGTCGTTAAAAACTCTTAACATGGGCACAATTCCGTTAGAGGTGCCGTTAGTTCCTCTAATGTAGGATCCTGTAGCTCGTACATTGTGGATTGATAGACCAATACCTCCAGCAGATTGTGAGATTTTAGCAGTTTGTTTTAGTGTGTCATAAATACCATCAATACTATCATCTTGCATAGCTAAAAGAAAACAAGAAGACATTTGAGGTTTTGGAGTTCCTGCGTTGAAAAGTGTTGGAGTAGCGTGTGTGAAAAACTTTTTAGACATCAATTCGTATGTTTCTATTACGGATTCTAAGTCGTTTAGATGAATTCCAATTGCTACACGCATTAACATGTGTTGTGGGCGTTCGGCTATTTTGCCATTTATTTTAAGGAGGTAGGAGCGTTCTAATGTTTTAAATCCGAAATAATCGTAGTTGAAATCACGATTGTAGATTACATGTGAATCAAGAAAAGCAGCGTTTTCCATAATTACTTTATGTACTTCATCTGAAATAAGAGGAGCTTCTTTTCTAGTACGTGGACTTATATAGTGAAACATGTCATTCATCGTTTCTGAAAACGATTTTTTGGTGTTTTTGTGTAAGTTAGAAATGGCAATTCTAGCAGCTAGTTGTGCATAATCAGGATGTGTAACAGTCATAGCTGCTGCTGTTTCGGCAGCTAAATTGTCTAATTCAGAAGTGGTTACGCCATCATATAGACCTTCAATTACTCGCATGGCAACTTTTACTGCATCTACCATGTCGTTTAGACCATAACATAGTTTTTTAATTCTATCTGTAATTTTGTCAAACATTACGGGTTCTTTATGCCCATCTCTTTTTACTACGTACATAGTTTTTTTCTTTTTGAAAACAAAAAATCCCTTCTTTGTTTTCTTGTTAATAATAAAATTTTTTAAAACATCAGGTCTCCCGACTTTTACTATGGATGTTTTTTAGATCTGATAGATTTTAGATTTATCAGATGTATTTTAGAAATCTGCGTCTAATGAAAATTTATTTGATTCTTCCTCATTGTTCATTACGCCTGCTTTTTGATATTCTGCAACTCTTTTTTCGAAAAAATTGGTTTTTCCTTGCAAAGAAATCATGTCCATAAAATCAAAAGGATTAGTAGCATTAAAAACTTTAGCGCAGCTGAGCTCAACTAAGAGTCTATCTGCTACAAATTCTAAGTATTGAGTCATTAAGACAGCATTCATTCCTATTAACGAAACAGGAAGTGACTCTGTTATAAATTCGCGTTCTATATTTAAGGCATCTACTATGATTTCGGTAATTCTTTCTTTGGATACTTTATTGATTAAGTGGTGATTATGTAAATGTACAGCAAAATCACAGTGTACACCTTCGTCTCGAGAGATTAATTCATTAGAAAAGGTTAATCCAGGCATTAATCCGCGTTTTTTTAACCAATAAATAGAGCAAAATGCTCCAGAAAAAAAGATACCTTCTACTGCGGCAAACGCTATTAATCTTTCAGCAAATGAATCAGATTCAATCCATCGTAAAGCCCATTGTGCTTTTTTCTTGATAGCAGGAAAAACTTCAATAGCATGAAACAACTGATCTTTTTCTACATCATCTTTTACATAAGTGTCTATTAATAATGAGTAAGTTTCACTATGAATATTCTCCATCATGATCTGAAATCCATAAAAGAATTTAGCTTCCAGGATATTGAACTTCGTTTACAAAATTTTCAGCAAGATTTTCGTTTACAATCCCATCAGATGCAGCAAAAAAAGCTAGAATGTGTTTAATGAAGTATTTTTCATCTTCATTTAGTTTGGTATTCCAATCAGTTAAATCTTGATGCAAATCTATTTCTTCTGCTGTCCAGAAGCTTGCTTCCATTTTTTTGTACCACTCCCAAATGTCGTGATGTTTAATTGGGAAGATCACAAAACGGTCTTTATTTTCTTGTAAAATGGGTTCAATAGTAGCCATATCTATATCTGGAATTATAGTTTTAAAATGATTTGAATAATTACATGTAATTGGGGAGTGCAAAGATTTAAATTTAGACTCAAAAAAGAAAGAATAGTTATTCACATTTCAAGTGAGTTTTTAACAAATGATGTAAATGTAAGTTATTCTTTACTAAAAAGTTAAGTAATTGTAAATCAGTTTTTTGTGATTTTGTATATTCGCTAATCCTTGTAAAATAAGGGGGTTTTAGGTTTTGAAAAAGAGGGTGTTTTTTGAATGAATATTCAGTCGTATATTAGTTGGTAATTTAACAATAGTAATATGCGGATTTAACTACAAAATAAACGTAAAAAAGCTTATTTTGTAGTGTTTGTAGGTAGTGTTAATCTTGTAAACTTGATGTTTTCTGTTTTTTACTATTTATAATATTCTCTTGCTACCGTTTCTAGCTCTTCATACCATTCAGATCCGAATCTTCTTACCAAAGCGTCTTTTACAAATTTATAAATAGGAACCTTAAGTTCTTTTCCTAAAGAACAAGCGTCTGAGCAAATATCCCAACGATCATAATTTACTGCCTGAAAACTTGTGAATCTTTTTATTCTAATAGGGTAAAGATGACAAGAGATGGGTTTTTTCCAATCAACTAATCCTTGGTTATAAGCTTCTTCTATACCGCATAAAGCATTTCCTTCTTTAAAAATGACATAAGCACAATCTTTGTTATCTATTAGAGGTGTTCCAAGTTCTTGGTCTTTATCTTTAACCCATGTGCCTTGGTTATTGATAGCTTCAATGCCTTCTGGTCTTAGGAGGTGTTTTATTTTTGGATAAATGGTTTCTAAAACTGGTAATTCTTCTTCTAGTAAAGGAGCACCGGCATCTCCATCAATACAGCAAGCTCCTTTACAAGAAGTTAAATTGCATACGAATTCTTTTTCTAAAATGTCTTCTGAGACAATCGTTTTGCCAATTTGAAACATGGGATTTTATTTTTTGTGCTGCAAAATTACAAATAAGAAACAATAATTAGGTTTGTAGTTTTGTTAATTGTTTGAAATTAGTATATTTCCAAAATATTTTACAAAACGATACGTTATGAATTTTGATTGGAGAGAAGTGTTGACTGTGGGAATGGTCTTGTTTGCTGTTATTGATATTGTGGGCTCTATACCTATAATTGTAGATTTACGAAATAAGATAGGGCATATTCATGCTGAGCGAGCCAGTTCCGTTTCAGGATTGATTATGATTATGTTTCTTTTTGTGGGAGAAGGAATGTTGAAATTTATTGGAGTAGATGTTAAGTCTTTTGCCGTTGCAGGGGCTATTGTTTTGTTTTTTTTAGCACTTGAAATGATATTAGGTATTAGTATTTATAAAGATGAGGAGCCTAAAACCGCTAGTATTGTTCCTTTAGCATTTCCTTTGATTGCGGGAGCTGGAACCATGACTACTTTATTGTCTTTGCGTTCTGAATATCAGTCAATTAATATAGTGGTAGCTATTTTGTTTAATATAATTATAGTATATACAGTTCTGGAAGCTATCAGGTAAAATTGAAAAACTACTAGGGCCAACAGGTTTAGGGGTGGTGCGAAAAGTTTTTGGTGTTGTATTATTAGCAATAGCTGTTAAATTATTTGCTGCTAATGTTAAAGGATTGTTTGTTTAGAGTGAAAAACTGTAGTTTTGTTTTTTAAAAAGAAAGGTGATGAAGATTTTTACGTATATAGTTTTAGTATTGGGAGTTGTGTTGATTAGTGTTAATGTTACAATGCTTAATCTTGAAGATTTGTTTAGCGGAGATAGTTTGGTAGCTTTGATAGGCATATTGTCTGTTTTGTGTGCCATAGTTATTTTATTGATTTTCAATCTTTCAAAATCAATTGAAAATAAATTAAAGAATCATTTGTAATGTTTGATGTGCTAATTGTTGGAGGAGGTGCTTCAGGTGTGTCTTGTGCCATGGTCTTGGGTTCTGCGAAAAATAAAGATTTTGTTAAGGATAAAAGAATAGGGATTTTTACTCATCAAAAAACATCATCATTGCAAGACGCTATTTTTTATAATGCTTATGGTGTGTCCTTTGGTAAGTTAGGGGCTGATTTGTTGATTGAATCATTAGATCAGTTGCAAAATACGTACAAGCATATTGTGCAGATTGCAGACGAAAAAGTGTTAAAAGTATTGCCCATTGAAAATGGTTTTGAGATAACTACTAATAAAAATGTATTTGTAACTCAAGTAGTGGTAGTGGGAGTAGGGGCTTCAAATATGTTTAATATTGAAGGGTTGAATGAATACGTTGAACCACACCAAAAGTCGTTGCCTGAGAAAAATCGTATTCAATTAAAAAACATTGATTACAAAGTAAAAGAAGGAGTGTATGTTTGCGGAACTCTTTCAGGACATAGAAGTCAGTTAGCAATAGCAGCTGGAAGTGGGGCGGCAGTGGCAACAGAAATATTAGTTTTATGGAACAAAGGTATAGAAACACATAGTCATGATACTGTGCGTCAAAAAATAAAATAATTCAATCGTATTTTTTATTTTATTCTGAATCTAAGTTTTCAATTTGTTGTACTACAACTCCTGCTTTTTCTAAAAAAATTAAGCCAGAGTCATCTTTGTATTTTTCATGATAGACTACTCTTTTTATACCTGCTTGATGAATTAGTTTAGAACATTCTCTGCATGGTGAAAGTGTTATGTAAAGAGTAGCTTGATTGCATGATTGTGTTGAATTAGCGACTTTTAATATGGCATTTGCTTCTGCGTGTAAAACATACCAGTGTGTTAGATTGTTTTCGTCTTCACAGCAATTGTCAAATCCAGAAGGAGTACCATTGTACCCGTCTGATATAATCATCCTATCTCTGACTATAATTGCTCCTACTTGTTTCCTTTTGCAGTAAGAAAGCTTGCTCCATTCTCTTGCCAAACGGAGGTAAGCAGTATCATATTTGTTGATTTTTTCTTTCATTTTATCTATGCCATATAGGGCTTTGTATGATTAGTGGAGTTACAACTCCTATTATAAAAGAAGACATAACCAAGGTCCAATCTCTTTTTGAAAAACGAAAAACAGATTGAATTATAAATGAAATTATTAGAACAACGAAAACAACTATTATTTGTGCGCTCTCAATGCCAAGTGCAAATTCTGCGAGAGGTAATACTTTGTCAGATTTGCTTCCTGGTAATAATGTTTTGAAGTAGTTCGAGAATCCTAAGCCATGTATTATTCCGAACAGTAATGTTACAATTGTGATTAAGGTTATGCTTTCTTTCTTTGAACTTTTTCCAGCAGTAAAAAGATTAAAAAGTGCTACAATTAAAATCGTAATTGGGATTAAAAATTCGACTAGATTTTCTTTTATGTAAATTATTCCAAATACAGAAAGAATGAGAGAAATAGAATGACCTAAAGTAAATAAACTTACTAGTGTTAACCATTTTTTCCAGTCATTAAATGAATAAGGAATTGTCATTCCAATTAGGAATAATATATGGTCATAGGCATTTATGTTCAATACGTGTTTTAGGCCGATTTCAAAGTATAACCAAAATTCTTGCATAAAATAAGATTAAAGAGTTTCAAACTTACAAATTTTTTGGTAATGATTTTACTTTGTTGTATGAGATTGTAATGATGTTGTTTTAGGGAGTTTGTTATGTGATTGATTTTTATAGAAATAAAAGTTGAGAATACAGGTGTAAGTGTTGTTTTATGTAGGGTTAAGAATAGATAAATAGTATTAATATTTAGGATACTATGTGTTTAGGTTGAGGGGTGTGTTTTTAGATGATATATGGGGGTATAGTTGTCTTTTTTGATTGGTGTAGATTATGTGTTGTATTTAAACGAAAATAAATTTTGTATTTGTGTTTTATTTGTGGGAATTACTGATTTTTGAAATTCGAAACTTTATTTGGTTTGCTGTTGTATATTACGGAGATATTAACGTTGTAAAAAAGAGGGTATCCTAAAGTTTGCAATCATGTCATTTCTGTGACAGACGAAATGTTGAGCTACTGTTTTTAGATCCCTCTTTTTTTAGAATCTTATATTTTAAAAGTAATTACAGGTTTTTTAGCGTGATTTACTAGGCTTTCGCTTATGCTTCCATTGAAAAAATGCGCTAATCCTTTTCTCCCGTGTGTACACATTCCAATTAATTCTGCGTTTAGATCATTGGCTATGTTTAATATACCTGTTTCTACATTGACATCATTATATATGTGAGTTTCGTATTTGTTAATATTAAATTGACTGGCAAAATCGTTCATTAAATTTTGTGCATTTTGGGTAGAACGAAAATTGTTAGGTGTATTTATGTTAACAAGATGTAGTGTGGCTTCTAGTTCGTTCGCAAAAAGAGCTACGCTTTCGAATGGTTTTTTGATTTCGTCTGAAAAATCTGGAAGCAAATACAAAATGATCCACTTTGAAATCGGTATTTTCTTCTTTGATGACTAGAACAGGAACATTTGAGTTTCGAGCTACTTTTTCAGTGTTTGAGCCTACAAACATTTCTTTAATCCCGCTGGCACCATGAGATCCCATTATAATAAGGTCGAATGAATTGTTTTGCATCGTTTTCATGATTCCTTCAAATGGATGATCTATTTGGATTATTTTAGAAATTTCTATTCCGTCTAAATATTCTTCTTCTAACAAATCATCCATTCTGTTCGTTATGGCATTTTTAAAAAGATAATTTCAGGAATATCATGACCATGTGTAACGGTGTCATTGCCTTGACCAGGTAATTCTAATAAATGTAATAAATAGATTTCAGCATTGTGTTTTTTTGCAAATTGAGCAGCAACTTTAAGTGCGTATTCTGCATGTTGAGAGAAATCGGTTGGGACTAAAATTCGTTTCATAATGAGGTTATTGTTTAATGGTTTGTTTTTCTAATCTCATATATAAAGGTAAGAAAGTTTTTAATAAAAATCAATCAGTTAGTAAAATAAAAAAAAAAATGTATATTTGTGCCGTTATTTAGAAGTTAAACATTAAATAATGAGGCACGCATCGCGTGCCTCTTTTTATACCAATGACATTTAAAGAAAAAGTAATACAGTTGTTAAATCAAACTTTGGAAGATTTTCCAGATCTTTTTTTAATTGATTTAACTATAACTGATAGTAATAAAATTATCGTAACTTTAGATGGCGATAATGGAGTCCAATTACAAGATTGTGTAAATATAAGTAGAGCTATTGAGAACAATCTTGATAGAGAAGAGCAAGATTACGCATTAGAAGTTGCTTCTGCAGGTGTGTCTGCTCCCTTGAAAATGATTCGTCAGTTTAAGAAAAATGTAGGACGTACAGTTAAGCTGAAAACAGCAGAAAAAACATACGAAGCCCTTTTATCGGAAGCAGATGATCAAGGAGTTACATTAGAGTGGACTGCACGTGAACCTAAAAAAGTAGGAAAAGGAAAAGAAACCGTTATCCACAATGTAAAAATACAATATGGCAATATTGTGGAGGCAGTAGTTACAATCATATTTTAAAAAAATCAAAGAGTTGTATGGAGAATTTAGCATTAATCGAATCGTTTTCAGAATTTAAAGATAATAAATCTATCGATCGTGTTACATTAATGGCTATTTTAGAAGATGTGTTTAGAAGTGCATTGAAGAAAAAATACGGATCCGATGAAAATTTTGATATTATTATCAATCCTGATAAGGGAGATATGGAAATTTGGAGACGTCGTGTTATTGTAGCAGATGAAGATTTAGATTTCGAAAATGAGGAAATTACGCTGACAGAGGCTCGTAAGATAGAACCAGACTTTGAAATTGGCGAAGAAGTGTCTGAAGAAGTGAAATTAATAGACCTAGGAAGAAGAGCCATTTTGGCTTTACGTCAGAATTTAATTTCTAAAATTCATGAACATGATAGTACTAATTTGTATAAACATTTCAAAGATTTAATTGGAGATATTTATACTGCAGAGGTACACCACGTACGTCCCAAAGCAGTAATATTAGTTGATGATGAAGGAAATGAAATTGTATTACCAAAAGAAAAACAAATACAATCAGACTTCTTTAGAAAAGGAGATAATGTTCGTGGAGTCATAGAAAATGTTGAATTAAAAGGAAACAAACCGCAAATCATCATGTCTAGAACCTCCGAGAAATTCCTAGAAAAATTATTTGAACAAGAAATCCCAGAAGTATTTGATGGTTTAATTACCATTAAGAAAGTGGTTCGCATACCAGGAGAAAAAGCAAAAGTAGCTGTAGACTCTTATGATGATAGAATTGATCCAGTGGGAGCTTGTGTAGGAATGAAGGGTTCTCGTATTCACGGAATAGTACGTGAATTAGGAAATGAAAACATTGATGTAATTAATTATACTAATAATACACAATTATTTATTACTAGAGCATTAAGTCCAGCCAAAATTTCTTCAATCAAAATAGATGAAGAAAAGAAAACAGCTGAGGTGTACCTAAAGTTAGAAGAAGTTTCGAAAGCAATTGGTAGAGGAGGCCATAATATTAAATTGGCAGGTATGTTAACAGGTTATGAATTAGATGTAATTCGAGAAGGTAGTGTACAAGAAAACGAAGATGATGTTGAATTGACGGAATTTGCAGATGAAATTGATGGATGGATCATAGATGAATTTGCAAAAGTAGGTTTAGATACTGCTCGTAGTATTTTAAGTCAAGATCTAGAAGATTTAGTACGTCGTACCGATTTAGAAGAAGAAACTGTTCTTGAGGTAATCAAGATTTTAAAAGAAGAATTTGAAGATTAATCCCTTTTTAATCCACAAAAAAATAAAAAAAACCATAAATAAAATTTATGTCTGGAAGGAACAATAAGAATAAACAAAGTATTAAGAGAATTTAATATATCTCTTGAGCGAGCTGTTGATTTTTTAAAGGATAAAGGTTTTACAATAGAATCTAATCCAAATACCAAAATCACAGAGGAGATATATGGTATTCTGTCTAATCAATTTGCTGGAGATAAAGGTAACAAAGATGCTTCTAAGGAAGTAGGCGAAGAAAAACGTAAAGAAAAAGAAGCATTACGTTTAGAACGTGAACACGAATTAGAACAAAAACGCATTGAAGAAGAACGTGCGCGTCAGGAAGTTATCAAAGCAAAAGCAGCGGCTTTATCAGGCCCTAAAAAAGTAGGGAAAATAGATCTAAATCCTAAGCCTGTTTTAAAACCTGGAAGCAGAAGCTCCAAAAGTAGAGATAGAACCTGTCAAAGAAGAGATCTTAAAGCCTATAGTAGAAGAAAAGGTGGAAGAAAAGATTGAACCTAAAAAGAAAAACCAGTAGAGGTTAAGGTTAAACCTGTAGTGCTTCCTCCAGTTGAAAAAAAGGTGGAAAAAGTGGTGGAAAAAATAGTAGAAAAACCACAAGTAAAAGAGGTAAAATCCGTAGTTGAACCAAAAGTAGAAACTAAAGCTAACAAACCTGCAACAAGTCCTTCCAGTTGAAGCGGGTCAAGTAGTGGAAGAACGATACGAAACTCAATACCAAAAACTATCAGGAGCCACTTTTACAGGTCAAAAAATTGATTTATCTCAGTTTGAAAAACCTAAAAAGAAAAAAGAAGAATCAAAACCTAACCAAGGTGGAAACAACAACCATCAAGGAGGTGGAGATGCTAACAAGAAAAAACGTAATAGAATTCCTTCTAAGCCTAATAATCAGTCTAATAAACAAGACGGAAATAATAATAATAATAATGGTCAAGGAAATAGAGGGAACCAGGGAGGTAATAACCACCATGGAAATAAAGGAGGAAATAAATTCAATAAAAAAGCTCCTGTTGTAAAGGTTGAACCTACAGAAGAAGAGGTAAAAAATCAAATCAAAGAAACCCTTGAAAGATTACAAGGAAAAGGAAATAAATCAAAAGCAGCTAAATATCGTCGTGATAAACGCGACTCTCATAGAGAACGTAACGAGGCTGAATTAGCAGCACAAGAAGAAGGAAGCAAAATACTTAAAGTTACAGAATTCGTAACAGTAGGTGAAATTGCGACGATGATGGACGTTCCTATTACTAAGGTTATTGGAACCTGTATGTCTTTAGGTATCATGGTAACAATGAATCAGCGTTTAGATGCTGAAACTCTTACAATTGTAGCAGACGAATTTGGTTATGAAATACAATTTACAACTGCAGATATTGAAGAAACCATTGAAATCGTTGAAGATAAACCAGAAGATCTTAAGCAACGCGCACCAATTGTTACCGTAATGGGACACGTAGACCATGGTAAGACATCTTTACTAGATCATATTCGCAAAACTAATGTAATAGCGGGTGAGTCAGGAGGTATTACTCAACATATAGGAGCTTACGGAGTTGAATTAGAAAATGGTCAAGAAATTACATTCCTAGATACACCTGGTCACGAAGCGTTTACAGCGATGCGTGCTCGTGGTGCTCAAGTAACGGATATTGCCATTATTGTAGTAGCAGCTGATGATGATATTATGCCACAAACTAAAGAAGCAATTAGTCACGCACAAGCAGCAGGTGTACCAATTATTTTTGCAATCAACAAAATAGATAAACCAACAGCTAATCCAGATAAAATTAAAGAAAAATTAGCAGCAATGAACTTCCTCGTAGAAGAATGGGGAGGTAAATATCAGTCACATGACATTTCTGCTAAAATGGGTATCGGTGTAAAAGAATTACTCGAAAAAGTATTGCTCGAAGCTGAAATCTTAGAATTAAAAGCAAATCCAGATAAACCAGCAGTAGGTACTGTGGTAGAAGCCTTCTTAGATAAAGGACGTGGTTATGTATCTACAATTTTAGTACAAGCTGGAACCTTGAAAATTGGTGATTACGTATTAGCAGGTAAACATCATGGTAAAATTCGTGCAATGCAAGATGAGCGTGGACATAGTGTAAAAGAAGCAGGACCTTCTACGCCCGTATCTATCTTAGGACTAGATGGAGCTCCTACAGCAGGAGATAAGTTTAATGTATTTGAAGACGAAAGAGAGGCAAAACAAATTGCAGCTAAGCGTACTCAGTTATTACGTGAACAATCTGTACGTACACAACGTCATATTACATTAGATGAAATTGGACGTCGTATTGCATTAGGTCAATTTAAAGAACTTAATATTATCTTAAAAGGAGATGTAGACGGTTCAGTAGAAGCCTTATCAGATTCATTCTCTAAATTATCAACAGAAGAAATTCAAATCAATATCATTCATAAAGGAGTGGGTGCTATTACCGAATCAGATGTAATGTTAGCTTCTGCTTCTGATGCAATTATTATAGGATTTAATGTGCGTCCTCAAGGAAATGCCAAATCATTAGCAGAAAAAGAAGAAATTGATATTCGTCATTACTCTATTATCTACGCTGCAATTGATGATTTACGTGATGCAATGGAAGGTATGTTATCTCCTGAGTTTAAAGAAGAAATTACAGGTACCGCCGAAATACGTGAATTGTTTAAAATTTCAAAAGTAGGTACCATTGCAGGATGTATGGTTACGGATGGTAAAATCATTAGATCTAATAAAATCCGTTTAATCCGTGAAGGCGTTGTAATTTATACAGGCGAATTATTAGCCTTAAAACGTTTTAAAGATGATGTAAAAGAAGTTTCTAAAGGATACGATTGTGGTATGCAAATCAAAGGTTATAACGATATTCAAGAATACGATGTAATTGAAGGATTTACTACCGTAGAAGTTAAAAAGAAATTAAAATAATATAAAATATATATAAAACAATGAGGCTGTCCAAAAAGTTTAGGACAGCCTTTTTTATTGCTGTTTTACTCTAAAACATGTATTTTAGAGGTGACAAAAAACAAGCAATGGCTAAAGTAACATTTAAAAACCAGACAGGCAATTCTCCAGAACTTTTTCCAATCAATATTTTTGATAAAATTGATGATAACCACCCTGTTCGACTGGTCGATTCTATAGTTGACAGACTTGATATTAGCGACATAGTTAAGCTTTATCGCGGTGGTGGATGCTCTGCTTACCATCCTAGAATGCTAATCAAAGTATTGTTTTATAGCTATTTGTCAAATATCTATTCTTGCCGAAAAATAGCCAAAGCACTTAATGAGAACATTCATTTTATGTTTATCTCAGGCAATTCCACTCCTGGGTTTAGAACCATTAACGAGTTTAGAGGCAAAATTTTGAAAGATAAAATCAAAGTTTTATTCGCAGAAGTAGTAAAAATATTGGTCGACCTAGGTTATATAAGCCTTGATGTTCAATATATTGATGGTACTAAAATTGAAGCAAAATCCAACAAATACACCTTTGTTTGGCGTGGTTCGGTTGAAAAATACAAAGAGAAATTAGAAGTAAAAATCAACACTATTTTATCTGATATAGAAAACAGTATACAATCAGAAAACCAAGAACTTAACCAAGAAGCATTGCCAAAAAAAATCAATTCAGATGAATTAAAAGAAAAGCTATCAGAATTGAATAAAAAGTTAAAAGAACCGACTAAGAAACAGGTAAAAGAACTACAGAAATTACAGGAAGAACACCTTCCAAGATTAGAGAAATACGAAAAGGATTTAGAAATACTTGGAAATAGAAACTCTTATAGTAAGACAGACCCTGACGCTACTTTTATGAGAATGAAGGAAGATCATAGGGAGAAATGGGCAACTCAAACCAGCTTACAACCCTCAAATATCAACTGAAAATCAATTTATTACACACGTTTCTATACATCAAACGACCAACGATACCAACACATTAGAGTCACACTTAAACAGTTTTGAAGAAAACTATAATAGACAAAGTAAAGAAGTTGTCGCCGATGCTGGATATGGCAGTGAAGAAAATTACCAAATGCTTAAAAACAAGCAAATTGAGCCCTTTGTAAAGTACAATTATTTTCATGCAGAGCAGAAAAAGAAACTTAAAGAGAATCCTTTTTAGTGCAAAATTTATTTTACAATCAACAATACGATTTCTATATCTGTCCTATGGGGCAAAAAATGGAAAACATAGGAATAGGTAAGCGAATCTCTAGCAATGGATATGAATCAGAAGTGACTTATTATCAAGCTAAACGATGCGAAGGATGCCCATTGAGAAGTTTATGCCACAAAGCAAAAGGGAATCGAAAAATAGAAGTCAATCACCCTCTAAATTGCCTAAAAAACGAAGCTAAAGAATTACTAAACTCAAAAAAGGACACAAACACAGAAGTAAAAGACCTGTTGAAGTAGAGGCAGTATTCGGACAACTAAAAAACAACAATAAATTTAATCGGTTTACATTTTTTGGGTTAGAAATGGTAGAAATGGAGTTTCTACTAATGGCGCTTGGTCATAATTTCAGAAAAATGGTGGCTACAACTACAGATTCAATGAAAAAAGCTTTTAAAACAACTCGTTCTTGCTCAACATACAACTATATGACTCGATTTTGCCTTCTAATTGTTTTTGAAAAATTAAATTTTACTAGCAATCACCAATATCGTGAATTTGCGGCATAAAAAAAGCTGCCCTTTTAGGACAGCCTCTTTGTTGTTGTATACCAATAGTTTAATTTCTTGTAGAGATCTTCGTTTTATAGCTAATAATATTATTTCCCTTCTCCTTTCGTTATATAATAAATAGGAATTCCTACTAACATAATTAATACTCCCCACCCACAAGTACTTGTTTTATCTATTAGAAGCATGGTACAAATAGCCAAAGAAACAATAATATAAAGTGCAGGTAAAATAGGGTAACCAAAAGCTTTATAAGGTCTTTTTAATTCAGGCTTTTTCTTTCTTAAGATAAAAATTCCTAGAATCGTTAAGATATAAAAAATAATAACTATAATCATTACAAAATCTAATAAATCACCGTATTTACCTGTTAAACATAAGAGAGATGCCCAAATACATTGAATCCACAGTCCCCAGCCAGGAACAGCTGCGCTATTTAATTCAGCTGCCTTTTTAAAAAATAAACCATCTTTTGCCATAGTATAATACACTCTTGATCCTGCCATGATTAATCCGTTATTACAACCAAAAGTAGAAATCATGATCATAATTGCAATAATAAAAGTCCCTGTTGTGCCAAAAATATGCTCTGATGCAACCACAGCCACTCGATCTGGAAGGAGCAAAAGCAATAGCGTTTAATGGTACAACAGCTAAATACATTACATTTGCCAATATGTAAATTATACTTACAATTAAAGTTCCTAAGAAAAGGCTTAATCCTACATTTCGTTCAGGATTTTTTATCTCACCAGAAATAAAAGTTACACCATTCCAAGCATCACTTGAAAATAAAGAACCTACCATAGAAGCCACAATAGCAGATAGTAAAGTATATCCGCTCACAATTGTCCAGGTGTTAGTTTCTTTATTAAACGATTGAGCTGTCCAACTAGTATTCCAATTATTATTCCAAATATCACTTTTAGAAGCCAATATGAATCCAAATATGATGAGCCCAAATAACGATGCAATTTTTGTAATAGTAAATATTTTTTGAATTATTTTTCCATTTTTAACCCCTTTGCTATTGATATAAGTAAGAATTATAATGGTAATGATAGAAACAATTTGTGCAGCGCTTAGCGTGAAATTAGGGTGTTTAATAATAAAATTATTTTCGCTAAATGCTGGTACAAGATAAGCTGTGAATTTAGAAAAGGCAACACCTACAGCTGCTATAGTTCCTGTTTGTATAACCGCAAAAAAACTCCATCCATATAAAAAAGCAATCAACTTGTTGTAAGCCTCTTTTAAATAAATATATTGTCCTCCTGCTTGTGGAAACATAGCACTAAGTTCACCATAACTTACCGCAGCTGTCATAGTTATAAGAGCTGAAATAACCCATATAGTTATTAACCATCCAGCACTGCCAATATTACGAGTAATATCAGCACTAACAATAAATATACCCGAACCAATCATAGAACCTACTACTAGTAGTGTTCCGTCTAGTAAGCCTAATTCTTTTTTAAATTCTTGTGTTTGTTTTTTCATAGTTTTTGGTTTGATTTGCTAATATATGTTTTTTTATTTATTGAGAAGCTAGTGCGTAATTCATGAAACAAACTTTTATCTTTGCAAGATGAATGAAAATTTGAATCCTAATAAAGAACGTTTTACATCACAAGAGATGGATGTTGAACGTGCCTTACGTCCGTTAAGTTTTGATGATTTTACTGGGCAGGATCAGGTATTAGAAAATTTAAAAATATTTGTTAAAGCAGCCAATCTAAGAGGAGATGCGCTAGATCATACTCTTTTTCATGGGCCACCTGGTTTAGGAAAAACAACTTTGGCCAATATATTAGCTAGTGAACTAGGTGTTGGAATTAAGATTACCTCTGGACCTGTTTTAGATAAACCAGGCGATCTGGCAGGCTTGTTGACTAATTTAGAAGAACGTGATATTCTATTTATAGATGAAATACATCGGTTAAGTCCCGTGGTAGAAGAATATTTATATTCTGCTATGGAAGATTATAAAATAGATATTATGATCGAAAGTGGTCCTAATGCACGATCTGTACAAATAGGATTAAATCCTTTTACCTTAGTGGGAGCTACCACTCGTTCAGGATTGCTAACGTCTCCTATGCGAGCCCGTTTTGGTATTCAATCAAGATTACAATATTATAATACAGAATTATTAACTACTATAGTTCAACGTAGTGCTTCCATTCTGGGAACTCCTATTTCTATGGAAGCAGCTATTGAAGTAGCTGGACGTAGTAGAGGAACACCTCGTATTGCAAATGCTTTATTAAGAAGGGTTCGCGATTTTGCTCAAATTAAAGGAAATGGTAGCATAGATATAGAAATAGCTAAATATGCTCTGCAAGCTTTAAATGTAGATGCACATGGTTTAGATGAAATGGATAATAAAATTTTAACTACTATTATTGATAAGTTTAAAGGTGGACCAGTAGGAATAAGCACACTGGCAACTGCTGTGTCAGATAGTGGTGAAACAATAGAAGAAGTATATGAACCATTTTTAATTCAAGAGGGATTTATAGTTAGAACACCTAGAGGGCGTGAAGTAACGGAAAAGGCTTACAAACATCTTGGTCGTACTCGTACAGGATCTCAAGGAGAGTTGTTTTAAATAATTCCTTTAAAAATATTAATTTGATTAACAATAAAGAAAAATATACCCAATTGATAAAATCCGAGTCTTTACGACTCGGATTTCTTTCCTGTGGTATTTCTAAAGCTGATTTTCTAGAAACAGAAGCACCTCGTTTAGAAAATTGGTTAAAAAAAGAAATGAATGGTCAGATGGGATATATGAATAATCATTTTGATAAACGATTAGATCCTAGATTATTAGTAGAAGGAGCAAAAAGTGTCATTTCTTTAATACTTAATTATTATCCATCTCAAACTCAAAATCAAGATTCATATAAAATCTCTAAGTATGCTTATGGTCAAGATTATCATTTTATAATAAAAGATAAATTAAAAGATTTACTTTACTTTATTCAAACAGAAATAGGAGAGGTAGATGGACGCGTCTTTGTAGATTCAGCTCCTGTTTTAGACAAAGCATGGGCTGCTAAAAGTGGTTTAGGATGGATAGGGAAAAATAGTAACTTAATTACAAAACAAGTAGGCTCTTTTTATTTTATTGCCGAGATTATTCTGGATTTAGATTTAGAATACGACTTGCCTACAACAGATCATTGTGGGAAATGTACAGCTTGTATAGATGCCTGTCCTACACAAGCTATAATACAACCTTATGTAGTAGATGGTAGCAAATGTATCTCCTATTTTACAATTGAATTAAAAGATCAAATACCACAAGAAATGAAAGGTAAATTTAACGATTGGATGTTTGGTTGTGATGTGTGTCAGGACGTGTGTCCATGGAATCGTTTTGCAAAACCTAATACGATAGATTCTTTTAGCCCTCATCCTGATCTAATAAAATTTACAAAAGAAGATTGGAAAGAAATTACAGAAGATGTGTTTAAAAAAATCTTTAAAAATTCAGCTGTTAAACGAACTAAATTAGAAGGGTTAAAAAGGAATATTCTATTTTTAGAAGATTAATTTCCTTAAAAAATTTCATTCTTTTGCTTCAACACTTATCTTTGCCAGTTCATTAAAAGACAAAAGAATATGTCAGACGATAAAAAAGAAGAGAAGCTCTATTGTATCATGCAAAACCACAGCCTGGTAAAATTAAAGTTGTTCCTACTAAAAAATATGCTACCCAACGCGATTTGTCTTTAGCGTACTCCCCAGGTGTAGCGGAACCTTGTATTGAAATTTCTAAAGATATAGATAAAGTATATAAATATACAGCAAAAGGCAATTTAGTAGCTGTAATTTCCAATGGTACTGCCGTTTTAGGACTTGGAGATATAGGACCAGAAGCGTCTAAACCAGTTATGGAAGGAAAAGCCTTGTTGTTTAAAATCTTTTCTGATATAGATGTTTTTGATATTGAAGTAGATGCTACTGATATTGATAAATTTGTAGATACAGTAAAAGCCATAGCTCCCACATTTGGAGGGATTAATCTAGAAGATATAAAAGCCCCTGAATCATTTGAAATAGAAAGACGTTTAGTAGAAGAACTCAATATTCCAGTAATGCACGATGATCAACACGGAACCGCCATCATCTCATCAGCAGCATTATTAAACGCCTTAGAACTAGCAGAAAAAGACATTGATAAAATTAAATTAGTAGTGTCAGGTGCTGGGTCAGCAGCATTAGCTTGTGCTAACTTATATGTAGCGTTAGGAGTAAAGGTTGAAAATATCTTTATGTTTGATGTAAATGGTTTGTTAGTATCAAGCAGAAAAGATATTTCTGATCTTCAAAGAAAATACGCTAAAGATATTCCTACTCAAACATTAGGAGAAATCATTGTAGGTGCAGATATGTTTTTAGGACTATCAGCAGGAAATGTGTTAAAACCCGAAATGTTATTAACCATGGCTAAAAATCCAATCGTTTTTGCTATGGCTAATCCAGTACCTGAAATAGATTATAATTTGGCTGTCAGTACACGCGAAGATATCATTATGGCAACAGGACGCTCGGATTATCCCAATCAAGTAAATAACGTTCTAGGATTTCCCTATATTTTTAGAGGAGCACTTGACGTTAGAGCGACTAAAATAAATGAAACTATGAAAATGGCTGCCGTAAAAGCATTGGCATGCTTAGCTAAACAACCTGTTCCTGAACAAGTAAATGTTGCTTACGGAGAAACGAAATTAGTTTTTGGTCGCGACTATATTATTCCAAAACCATTTGATCCTCGATTAATAGCAGAAGTAGCTCCAGCTGTAGCAAAAGCAGCAATAGAAAGTGGGGTAGCTCAACAACCCATAACGGATTGGGACAAATACCGTAATGAATTATTAGATAGACTAGGATCTGATAATAAAATGGTACGTATGTTGGCTAACCGTGCTAAAACAAACCCTAAAAAAGTAGTTTTTGCAGAAGCAGACCATCTAGATGTATTAAAGGCTGCACAAATTGTATTTGAAGAAGGAATAGGGATGCCTATTTTATTAGGAAACAAAGAAATTATCCTAGAGTTAAAAGAAGAATTAGGTTTTGATGCAGAAGTTGAAATTATTGATCCTAAAACCAAAGAAGAAGAAGAACGTAAAAACAGATTTGCTCAAAAATATTGGGAAACCCGTCGAAGAAGAGGAATTACACTTTTAGATGCTCAAAAATGGATGCGTGAACGTAACTATTTTGCTGCTATGATGATTAACGAAGGAGAAGCAGATGCGCTAGTTACAGGATATTCAAGAAGTTACCCTTCTGTAGTAAAACCCATAATGGAGCTAATAGGAAAAGGAGTAGGGGTAAGTAGAATTGCTACTACGAATTTAATGATGACAGCTAGAGGCCCCATGTTTTTAGCGGACACTGCTATTAATCCCAACCCAACCGCTGAAGACTTAGCTAAAATTGCACTCATGACAGCTCGAACAATCAAATTATTCGGAATGGAACCTGTAATGGCTATGGTGTCATTCTCTAATTTTGGATCTTCAAAAGACGAAAGTGCTTCAAAAGTACGAGAAGCAGTAGCTTATTTACATACTCATCACCCTGATTTGATCGTAGATGGAGAAATTCAAACAGACTTTGCATTAAATCCTGAAATGTTAAAAAGTAAATTCCCTTTTTCTAAATTAGCAGGACAAAAAGTAAATACTCTTGTTTTTCCCAATCTAGAATCAGCTAATATTACCTATAAAATGTTGAAAGAATTATACAAAGTAGAGTCAATTGGGCCTATCATGTTAGGCTTAGACAAACCTGTACATATTTTTCAATTAGGAGCTAGTGTTGAAGAAATGGTAAATATGGCAACGATAGCTGTTATAGATGCTCAAGAAAAAGAAAAAAGACATAGAACTCAAAAATAACCTTTTAGATTTATTGATACACTTAATAGAAATGCTTTCACTCAATAAAATTAGTATATTTGAAAGAATAATAAAAAGAGCATGATTGCACACATACAAGGAAAATTAGTAGAAAAAAACCCTACCGACGTTGTAATTGATTGCAACGGGGTAGGGTACTTAGTTCATATATCTTTACATACATTCGGGTTGTTACCATCAAATGATTTCGTTAAATTATATACTTATTTACAAGTAAAAGAAGATAGTCATTCTCTGTATGGATTTATGGAAAAATCAGAAAGAGAAATTTTTAAATTACTCATTTCTGTATCTGGTATCGGAGCTAATACGGCACGTACTATGCTTTCTTCATTAGAACCCAAACAAATTATTAATGCTTTGGCCTCTGAAAATGTAGCTACTATCCAATCTATTAAAGGAATAGGTGTTAAAACTGCTCAAAGGGCAATAATCGAACTTAAAGATAAAGTGTTAAAAATCTATGAAATAGATGAAGTTTCATTAATTCCAAACAATACAAATAAAGATGAAGCGTTATCTGCTTTAGAAGTGCTTGGTTTTGTTAGAAAATCTGCTGAAAAAGTAGTAGAGAAAATAATTGCTATTACACCGAAGCTACTGTAGAAAATATTATAAAACAAGCTTTAAAAAATTTATAAACATTGAAAAATAATTTTTTATCCCTATTCAATCTATTATTTAAAAACAGTTTTTATATACTGTTTTTCTTTGTTTTAAATACCGCCTATTCTCAGGAAGTAAAAGATACTTTAAAAGGATATCAAAAAGGAAAAATGGAATTGCCAGATCCTCAAACTATTTTAGAAGCTTATACATACGATCCTGTAACGGATCAGTATATTTATACTAAATCTTTTGAAGGATTTACAATAGATTATCCAATTGTATTAACTCCTGATGAATATCAAAAACTAATAAAAAAAGAAGCCATACGCAAGTACTTCAAAGAAAAAGGAGATGCAATAGCAGGACAAAAGAAAAATTCTGAAGAAAAGAAAAAGACCTGTTGCCTCGATACTATATTCGCTCAGGACTTTTTGAATCTATTTTTGGAAGTAATACAATAGACATAAAACCAACAGGAAGTGTAGAGATTGACTTAGGGATGCGTTATTCTAAACAAGATAACCCTGCCTTTTCTCCTAGAAATAGAAGTAATTTTAATTTTGATTTTGATCAGCGTATTAGCATGAGTTTAATGGGGCAAGTAGGGACTCGTCTTCGTGTAAATGTCAATTATGATACAGAATCAACCTTTGCTTTTCAAAATTTAATAAAATTAGAATATACCCCTACAGAAGACGATATTCTTCAAAAAATAGAGGTAGGAAATGTTAGTATGCCATTAAGCAATAGCTTAATTAGAGGTGCTCAAAACCTATTTGGATTTAAGACAGAATTAAAGTTTGGAAGAACTACTTTTACAGGAGTGTTTTCCGAACAAAAATCACAAACACGAACGGTAACCGCCCAAGGAGGAGGGTTAATCCAAGATTTTGATATGTTTGCTCTAGACTATGATGCTGATCGACACTTTTTTTTATCACAATTTTTTAGAAATAATTACGATCGAGCACTAGAAACCTATCCAGTAATTAATTCAAGAATACAAATTACCCGTTTAGAAGTTTGGGTTACTAATAGGCAAAATAGAATTAATACTGGAACAGAAGGGAACAATCTTCGAAATATAGTAGCTCTTTCTGACTTAGGAGAAGCTGAAAGTACTAAACTCTTAGAAAATGAAATAGTAGGTTTAAATCCAATTCCCGCTAATTTTTTTAAAGTTTCAGCCGATACACCAGTAGATAATGCAAATAATGCCTTCAATCCAAAAACAATAGGAACTACAGGAAGCTTTTTTAAATGAATCTATACGAGACGTTTCAAACGTATCAACAGGTTTTAATGGGGTAAATACCAGAGAAGGAGTAGATTATTCTAAATTAGAAAATGCACGCAAATTAAACTCAAGTGAATATACATACCATCCACAACTTGGATATATTTCATTAAATCAACGCTTAACAAATGATGAAGTGTTGGCCGTTGCCTATCAGTATACAGAAGGAGATAAAGTATATCAAGTTGGAGAATTTGGTAATGATGGCGTTACCTCTTCCACAATAAATACAAATGATATACCTGTTACGAAAGCTTTGATTTTAAAATTGTTAAAACCCAACTTAAATAATGTAGATAAACCTATTTGGAATTTAATGATGAAAAATATTTATCAAATTCGGGTGCTTATCAACTAGAAAAAACAGACTTTAAATTCAATATACTATATACAGATCCTTCACCTATAAATTACATAACATTAGGAGCCCCTTTACCTTTAAGAGGAGATGTGTCTAATTTACCCCTGCTAAAAGTATTTGATCTAGATAAATTAGATTTTTATAATGATCCTAATGGAGGCGATGGATTTTTTGATTTTTTACCAGGTTTAACAATAGATACCCAAAATGCCCGTATTATATTTACAAAAATAGAACCTTTCGGAAAATCTTTATTTGAAAAACTTAGCTCAAATAGTACTGAAAAATACAACGATGAAAATTCTTACAACTTAAACCAAAAAAAATACGTCTACACAAGTTTATATAAAAAGACACAAGCAGCAGCTTTACAAAATAGTGAGAAAAACAAATTTCAATTAAAGGGTAAGTTTAAGTCTACAGGAGGCGATGGAATTTCATTAGGTGCTGTGAACGTATCAAGAGGATCCGTTGTAGTGAGAGCAGGAGGAAGAGTCTTACAAGAAGGAGTAGATTATACTGTTAATTATCAAGCAGGGCGTGTGCAAATCTTAGACCCCTCATTACAAGCATCGGGTACGCCTATTCAAGTTTCGGTTGAAAATAATTCTATGTTTGGTCAGCAAACTAGACGGTATATGGGTTTTAATATTGAACATAAAATTTCCGATAAATTTCAAATTAACGGAACTTTAATAAATATGTCTGAACGTCCTTTTACACAAAAAACGAATTACGGACAAGAATCTGTTAATAATACAATGTTTGGTCTAAATGGTAACTTTTCAACAGAAGTGCCTTTTTTTACAAGGCTAGTTAATAAATTACCTAATATTGATACAGATGCGCCTTCTAATCTTTCTTTTAGAGGAGAATTTGCATATCTAATGCCAGGAGCTTCTAAAATAGACCGTTTTAATGGAGAGTCTACAGTTTATGTAGATGATTTTGAAGGATCTCAATCAACGATTGATATGCGCTCACCTCAGTCATGGAGTTTAGCCAGTGTTCCAGATGAATTTCAAGATAAATTAAATCCTAGTAATTTGAGTTATGGATTTAATAGAGCTAAATTATCTTGGTACACTATTGATCCTATATTTTATACCAACCAAAGACCTTTAGGAATTAGTGATAACGATGTTTTAGCATACAATACAAGACGAGTTTATATTGATGAGCTATACCCGCAAACCAGTATTGCAGTGGGAGATTCTAGAGTTGTAAATACACTAGATTTAACATATTATCCTAAAGAAAGAGGACCTTATAACTTTAACCCAGCAGCACTAAATAATGAAATGCCTGATCCTGCAAAATCTTTTGCAGGCATTATGCGACCTATTACTACTACTAATTTCGAACAAGCTAATGTTGAATATATACAATTTTGGTTGTTAGATCCTTATTACAAAGATATAAATGGAGTATCTCCTAGTAATACAGGGAAAATTACAATCCATCTAGGAGAAGTATCTGAAGATGTTTTAAAAGATGGTAAAAAAATGTATGAAAATGGATTGCCAGGATTAGGCTCTGAGCAAAAAACATTGTCCTCACAATGGGGTAAAACACCTGCTAACCAGTCTCTTATATATACTTTTGATTCAAATAATAATAATAGGATTCTACAAGATGTTGGTCTTAACGGTTTAAGTGATGCAGAAGAACGAATAAAATTCCCAGATTTTGCTAATCAAGATGATCCCGCAGCAGATAACTATCAATATTATTTAAATACCTCAGGAGGAATTGTTAATAGATATAAAAAATATAATGGAACAGAAATGAATTCACCCGTTGATGTTACAGATAGTAATAGAGGTAATTCTACCATTCCAGATGTGGAGGATATCAATAGAGATAATACAATGAATACAGTAGAAGGGTATTATAAATTTGAAATAGATGTAAAGCCAAATGTAAAACCTGGAGATAGATATGTAGTGAGCGAACGCGTAGATAACGATCGTGATCTGGGTGGAGGACAAAAAACAAGTGTACGTTGGATACAATATAAAATACCAATTACAGAAGGGATAGCTATGGGAGGTATTTCAGATACTCGTTCAATCCGTTTTATGCGTATGTTAGTTAATGGATTCAATAATCAAATCACTTTACGTTTTGGTGCATTAGACCTTGTTAGAGGAGAATGGAGACGCTATGTAGGACAGTTAACCAATGCTACAGATCCTAATACTAATTTTGAAGTTCAAAGTGTCAATATAGAAGAAAATGCGCAAAGAAGTCCAATCCCTTATGTTTTGCCTCCTAATGTAAGAAGAGAGCAAGTTAATAACAATAATACGGTAGTGAATCAAAATGAGCAATCATTGGTTTTAAGAGTAGGTTCTGCAAATGATGATACAAAAGGTTTAGTAGATGGTGAAGCAAAAGCTGTATTTAAAAATGTGAGTGTAGACATGCGACAATATAAACGTTTGAAAATGTTTTTACATTCAGAATCGTTACTCAAATCAGATGATTTAAAAGATAAAGAATTAAGCGCTTTTATACGTTTTGGAAATGATTTTACTAATAATTTTTATGAAATTGAAGTTCCATTAAAAGTAACTCCTTTTGGACAAGCAATATCAGAAAACGTTTGGCCTCTTGAAAATGAAATTAACCTAGGGCTTTCTGCATTAGGAAAATTAAAGTTAGAAAGTTTTAAAGCAGATCCTCAGTTTATAGATGCTGATGATAAATCTTATGTTAGAGAAGCTACAGTATATGATAGTGGTGCAACTGCTGGTATGAAAATTAGAGTAAAAGGAAATCCAAACATTGGTTATGTACGCACTCTAATGGTAGGACTTAAAAATCCTAAAGGAGGAATAACAACTTCAAAAGTCAGAGGGGAGGTTTGGTTTAATGAATTACGTTTAGCTGAAATGGATGAATCGGGAGGTATGGCTGCAGTTGCAAGCTTAGATACAAATATGGCCGATTTTTTAACACTTTCCGCTACTGGACGCATAGGAACCATTGGTTTTGGTTCTATTGAACAAAAACCCAATGAAAGAAGCCGTGAAGATATGTGGCAGTACGACTTAGTAACAAATGTTAGTCTAGGAAAATTATTACCTAAAAAATGGGGTGTTAATTTACCTTTTAATTATGCCATAGGAGAACAAACAATTACACCAGAATACGATCCTCTTTATCAAGATTTAAAATTAAAAGATGTATTAGCAGTAGCTCAAACTGAGGAAGAAAAAGATGCTATAAGAAAAAGATCTGAAAATTTTACCAAAAGAAGAAGTATTAACTTTATCGGAGTTAAAAAGAACGATCACCAGAACAAAAACCACATATTTACGATGTTGAAAATCTCACACTTTCTTACTCATACAATGAAATGAAACATCGTGATTTTGAAGTTCAAAATGTTTTAGACCAACAAGTACGTACAACAGCTGATTACGCCTACGCATTTAAAGCTAAAACTGTTGAACCTTTCAAAAAAACTTCTTTTATGAAAAAAAGTACCTATTGGAAACTGTTGAGTGATTTGAATTTTAACTTATTACCATCTAATATTAATTTTAGTTCATCCATTCTTCGTCAATTCAATAGACAACAATTCCGTCAAGTAGATCAAAGTATAGTAGCTGGAGTTGAACCATTATATCGAAGAAATTATCTATTTAACTATAATTATGGTTTTAATTTCAATTTAACACGTTCATTTAAAGTTAACTATACAGCCACTACAGGTAATATTGTAAGAACTAATTTACTTAATAAAAATGACGATTCTCAAAAAACAGAATATACCGTTTGGGACGATTTTTGGAATGTAGGAGAACCCAATCAACACAATCAACAAATTACGGCTAACTATACTTTGCCTATAGAAAAAATCCCCGTTCTCTCTTTTATAAAATCAGACTATACCTATACAGGAAATTATTCTTGGAATAGAGGTTCTGATGCTATGAGGAATTTTTATCCAGACAAATTAGCTAACCCAAATTTAGTTTACGATTTAGGTAATACAATACAAAATGCTAATACACACAAATTGAATACTAGTTTTTCAATGACTAATTTTTATAAGTACATTGGATTAGTTAAATTCTCAGAAAGAAGTAAAAAAGCGATTAAACCTGTTGCTCCCGTAATGGCTCCTAAACCTGGAGAAAAAATTGTTGCAAAACCAAAAGAAAAAGTAGAAAAACAAAATGTATTTCTAGATGGTCTAATAGGTGTTGCTACCGCACTGAAAAATATACAGGTAAATTATTCAGAAACTAATGGTACCCTATTGCCTGGATATTTGCCATCTATAGGGTTTTTAGGTTCATCAAGACCTTCGCTAGGTTTTGTTTTTGGGATGCAAGATGAGGTTCGTTTTGAAGCCGCTAAGAATGGCTGGCTGACAAATTATGACAAGTTTAATCAAAATTTTACGAAAGCAAATACTAAACAGTTACAAGCCAATGCAAAACTAGAACCATTTACTGATCTAACCATAGATTTAGTAGCAGATCGTACCATATCTAATAATTATAGTGAACAATTTACAGTAACTGACGGAAACTATAATTCGTTATCTCCTTATCAAACAGGTAATTTTTCGATAAGTACACTAATGATAGGGACAGCTTTTGCAACAAGTGATGAAAATGGCTCTAATGCTTTTGAGGCATTCAGAAATGGTAGAAAAGAAATTGCTCAACGTTTAGCCCAAGAGCGTGCCTCTTATGATCCTTTATATGATCCATCCCAAGTAGATTCAGATGGCTTTCCTAAAGGATATAGTAAAAATAGTCAACAAGTATTATTGCCTGCTTTCTTAGCAGCATATACCTCAGATTTTAGAAGTTCATCAAATGTCCCTTTAAAATTTAATAGATTACTACCTTTGCCCAATTGGAATGTAAAATATACAGGACTGATGCGTTATAAATTTTTTAAAGAACGTTTTAGAAGTTTTAGTATACAACATGCTTATAAATCAGCCTACACCTTAAATTCCTATCGTTCGAATTTTGAGTACGATAAAAATCCAAACGGAGTTGATGTATCAGGTAATTATTATAGTTCAACTCTTATTGGAAATGTAAACTTAACAGAACAATTTAGTCCTTTATTACGATTAGATATTCAAATGAAAAACTCACTGAAGTTTATAGCAGAAATGAAAAAAGATCGTACACTCTCTCTAAGCTTTGATAATAATTTACTTACAGAGTTAAAAGGACAAGAATATATATTAGGTATAGGATACCGTATTAAAGATGTAACAATTCGTTCACGATTAGCAGATAACAATACAGGCGTTGTTAAGAGTGATATTAATCTGCGAGGAGATATTTCTTTTAGGAATAATAAAACAATAGTCAGAAATATAGATTATAACAATAATCAATTAGGAGGAGGACAAAATATTGTAACAGCAAAGTTTTCTGGAGATTATAAATTTTCATCTAACTTAACCACATTGTTCTATTTTGATTATAACTTTAATAGAGCAGTTATTTCTACTTCATTTCCTATTACAAACATTAGAGCAGGTTTTACTTTGCGTTATACACTTGGGAATTAATTTTTAGAAATATGATTTTGATATTATTTTAATAATTATACTTTTGTATCATAAATAATAAAAAACAATGAACATACCAACTAATTTAAAGTACACTAAAGATCACGAATGGGTGAGTGTTGATGGTGATATTGCCACAGTAGGAATCACAGATTTTGCTCAAAAAGAGCTTGGTGATATTGTATATGTAGAGGTTGACACTTTAGATCAAACACTAACTAAAGACGAAGTTTTTGGAACAGTAGAAGCAGTAAAAACAGTTTCAGATTTATTTTTACCATTATCTGGTGAAATTATCGAATTCAATGAAGAATTAGAGTCTAATCCTGAATTAGTAAACTCGGATCCTTATGGAGCTGCTTGGATGATTAAAGTAAAAATTTCAGATACATCTGAAATAGAAGGATTATTATCAAGTGAAGATTATAAAAATCTTATTGGAGCCTAAAAAAAATCTATTTGGTTGGCTTTATGTTGGACTTTCTTAATTCTTTTTTTAAGCTTTAAGGCACCAACACTAAATCCTAAATATACTTTTCCAAATGAAGACAAAGTAGTGCATTTTGTATTCTACTTTGTCTTTGTTTTTTTATGGATTAGATATATAATAGTAAGCGAAGACTTGAATTTAAAAAAGGTAATTGTTTTAACAATTATTGCCATATTAATTAGCATTTTGGTTGAAATAGGTCAAGCTTTTTTAACAATTAATCGTTCGGCTGAAATTCAAGATATCATTGCAAATAGTTTGGGTGCCATAAGCTCGGCTATTCTTTCTTATCGTTTTTTTAAAAATAAAATGATTAAAAGCAGTTCGTGCTTAATTAAGATTTTTTATTTTTATCAAAAAAATAAAAAATATGAACGTTAGAGAATATCTAGATTCTACCTATTTAAAAAAGGCAGAACAAGCAGGACTTACTAATGAAGAAAACACAAAAAAAGTAATTGAAACTATTGAAGAAGCTATAAAAGAACGCTTTAAATTAGCAATGATTCGTCCTGAATATGTAAGTATAGCTAGAAAAATGATTGATCAACAAAATTCAGAAGTTCTTGTTGGTACCGTTATTGATTTTCCTTTTGGAACAGATTCAGTAGAATCAAAAATTAAAGAAGCCATACAAGCAATTCAAAACGGAGTAGACGAGTTAGATTATGTAATAAATTATGAAGCCTTTAAAAAGGAGAAATAGAATTAATAAAAGAAGAAATTATCCAGTGTACCCAATTAGGACTTTCAAATAATAAAGTTGTGAAATTTATTATTGAAGTAGCTGCTTTAACAGATGATCATATTATTCAAATTTCTAGTCTAATTCGTAATACCATTGTTGCAAATTTTAATGAATCAGAATATTCTAAAGTTTTTGTAAAATCTTCAACTGGCTTTTATCCAACAACTGATGGAAAACCAAATGGAGCAACAATTCACACCATAAAACTGATGTTAGAAAATTCATCTCCACTTCCTGTAAAAGCCGCTGGAGGAGTTCGTAATATAGAAGAGGCAAATAACATGATTAAATTAGGTGTTAAAAGAATAGGTACTTCCGCCGCTAAAACAATAGTTGAAGGATTATCTACAACAGGTGTTTATTAATCATATTTACGAATGAGAATTTTATTTACTCTTTTGTTAGTAATAACTTCTAGTTTAGCTCAAGAAACTAAACACGAAAAGTTTCCCGTTTTTCCTCAATGTATTCAAAAATCTGAATCAGAATTAGAAAAATGTTTTCATTTTCAATTAGAAGATTTTATATACAATAATTTTAAAATGCCTTTACAATTAACATCTAATAATTCTTCAGGAAAAGTAATTACACTCTTTGAAGTAGATGAAGAAGGACATTTTAAAATAATTTATGTTGATGCTTTATATCCCGAATTAATTGCAGAAACCAAAAGAGTTTTTAATTCTTTGCCTGTTATAACTCCAGCCACCTATAATGGAATCCCAACTTATGCTAGATACACATTTACAATGGTTTACCCTTTTTAAAAGGGAAACCATTTGAAAAAGCAGAAAACAAAAATATTATTTCTGATATAGCTAAAGAAAATTTAACAGAACTTGATAATGTAGAAAAAGAATATCAAAAGTTTAATAATCCACAGTTTAAAAGTAATTTAAATATTCCATTTTCACATAGTTATTACGCTAATTTTGATAACTATATGAATCAAGTGGGAACGAATAGTCATACAGCATCCAAGCCGCTAACCTATAAAGAAGTTGATCGTTATTATGATTTTGAAAAAAAGAATCAAAGTATCCTAATCAATAAAAAAAACTGGTGGGGACGTAAAATTTTTAATGAAAATTTAGTAGCTATTCAAGGAAAAGGCTATTGGTTTACCTTAAATCCTATATGGGATTTGCGCATAGGCAAAACATCACCAGAGAAAGCTGGTTACACCTATAATAACACAAGAGCTATACAAATACAAGGAGCTTTAGGAGAAAATTTAACTTTTACTTCTTCTATTTTCGAAAGTCAAGGCTTCTTTGCAGACTATTATAATCGCTTAGCTATTTCCCAAAAACCATCAGGCGGTAATCCAGCCATAATTCCAGGTATAGGAATAGCTAAAGATTTTAGAGGAAATCAGTTTGACTTTCCATCTGCTGATGCTATTATATCCTACACCTCTTCCGATCATTTGAATATTCAATTAGGATACAGTCGTAATTTTATTGGAGATGGATATCGCTCCTTGTTAGAAGGCGATGCCGCTAGTCCGTATCCATTTGTTAAAATAAATACTAGTTTTTGGAAAATTAAGTATACCAATACTTATATGTGGTTAAAAGATGTGCGTCCAGAAGTAACAGCAGAAAAAACTTATGCCACTAAATATATGGCTAACCATTATTTAAGTTGGAATGCTTCTAAACGTTTGAATATTGGATTTTTGAATCAGTTGTTTGGTCTAATACAAATAATAGAGGTTTTGATTTAAATTTTGTCAATCCAATTATTTTTTATCGTTCAGTAGAATTTACCTCTTCCTCTAAAAGTGGTAATGCAGCAATAGGCTTAACAGCCAAATATAAATGGACTAACCGTTTTAATACTTATGGACAATTATTCATTGATGAATTTGCCGTGAGCGATATTTTTGGAGGAAAAAACAGTTGGCGTAATAAAATAGCCTATCAATTGGGAGGAAAATATTATAATGCTTTTGGCGTTAAAAATTTATATTTACAAGCAGAACTAAATATTGTACGCCCTTATGTGTATTCTCATAGTGAAGTAATTACGAATTATGGACATAATAATCAAAGTATGGGACATAATTGGGGATCAAATCTAAACGAAATAGTAGCCATTGCTCGTTATACAAAAGGGCGATTATTTGCTGAAGCTAAATTTAATTTCGGTTTACGAGGTTTTGATCTTGATTTAGTAACAGATAAAAAAAATTATGGCTCCAATATATATAAGGATTATGATTTAGATCGCTCGGCAGATAATGGAGTAGTTATAGGACAAGGTAATAAAACTAAAATAATAATTGCGGATCTAAATGCTGGGTATTTATTAAATCCAAATACCAATTTAAAGTTGTTTGCTAATTTAGTGTACCGCTCGTTTAAACCAACACTAAATACGAATCAAGCTTTTAATGAAAACACAACTTGGTTTTCTTTAGGTCTACGCTCCGATATATTTAATTGGTATTTTGATTATTAATCTTATAATAAATTTTTAAAATAATAGAACGTCAAAGAAAAAAAGTGGTGTCCTAAAAATATAATTTATCACTTCCAGGTAGGAGATAATCTAGGTGATTCTTCTAATTTTTTGTTTTAGACTCCTCTTGATTGAAAATATTTTTTTAAGACACCTTTTTTTATTACATTTTTACAATGATAAATTCACTTCTTCTATTTTCTTGATGTTGTTCTTCTGTACAAGAAGATTGATTAGTTGGTTCACAACCGCAATTATTTATTAATTGTGATTCTCCATAACCACGACCTGTTAAACGATCTTTTGCAATACCTTTTTGATGAGCCAAGCCACTGTTTCTTTTGCTCTACGATCTGAAAGTTTTGCATTATAAGCTGCGGTTTGGCGACAGTCAGTATGTGATCGAACGTCTACTTTCATGGTGGGGTATTGTTTCATCACTTCTAAAATTTTAGCTAATTCTACTGCTGCATCAGGACGAATAAATGATTTATCTAGATCAAAATAAATAATTTTAATTTCAAATATTTTGGCTAAATCGGATCCTTCTTTTATTTCTTTTACTTTTTTGGCAGTATCTATAGGTAAATTTGTTTTTCCTGTTTTATTTGGAATTTCTACTGGTTTTTCTTTGGTTTCATAATCTTCTTTTTCTGCTCGTACATAATATTTTTTACCCGCAGGAATTTTCTTAAAATCATAAAATCCTTTGTTGTCTGCTAGAACTTTTTCTATTTCTTTAAATTTTTCATCATATAATGTTACGGTTGCTTCTGGAATTGCTTCTCCTGTTTCGGAGTTTGTAACAATGCCTGTTAGTTGGTGTTGGATTTCTAAATTTAATGGGGATTTTTCTACAAAACTATAGATATCATCTAAACCTTTGCCTTCTGAACGGTTTGAGGAAAAGAAGCCTTTTCCTTTTTCGTCTATGATAAAAGCAAAATCGTCCATGGGACCATTTATTGGGGATCCAACATTGGTTACTAAATTAGTAACCATTCCTTTATCATCTAATTGTGTTGCGTAAATATCTAATCCTCCTAGTCCTTGTTGTCCATCGGTTGCATAATATAATACTCCTTTATCGCTTATAAAAGGAAAGGTTTCTCTGGCTTCTGTATTGATTGTATTTCCTAGGTTAATAGGGGGTCCATAACTGTTTTCTCCTAAAATAGCTACCTTGAATAAGTCGGATTGCCCGTATGTTCCGGGCATATTAGAGGCAAAATATAAGGTTTTTTCGTCAGGGGATAAGGCGGGATGTGCTACACTGTATTGATCACTATTAAATGGTAGTTCTGTTATATTAATCCATTCTCCTTTTGTATTTAAATTAGCTCGATAGATCTTTAAATTGATGACTTTTTTATCGTCTTTTCCTACTTTTCCTTCATTGAAATTATTACGGGTAAAGTAAACTGTTTTTAGATCTTTGGTGAAAACGGGAGAGTCTTCGTGATATTTGGAATTGATTTCTTTTGCAAAACGAGCTGTATTAATAAGATCGTCTCCTGTTTCATTTTTATCAGCAGCATAGAGGTTGGTAAATGATTTTCCTGTCCATTTTGCTTTTGTTTTGAAAACTCCAATGGTATCTCTAGTGGATGCAAAAAGTACTTTGTTTCCATAGAATGCTGTACCATAATCGGAAGAACTGCCATTAATGCTTACTGGTTTTATTTCAAAACGTCCAGAATTTTTTGCGATAATATTTTTATAATCTTTTTGATTATTATAAATACTGGCTCTTGTATCTTTGGATGTTAATTGATAAAATTTATCCATATATTCATCGGCTTTTTTGTAATTTTCTACCGATTTGAGGGTTTGTGCATAACGATAGTAATATTCAGGTTCTACTGTTTCACCTAAAGCAAATAATTCAGTATACCATTTATGGGCTTCTGTAAATTTAGCATTGTAGTAATAGGAATCTCCTAAGCGTTGAAATAACTCTTTTGATTTATATCCTTTTTGAGCTACTTTTAAATAGGTGCCAATTGCATCGACGTATGCTAAACCATTATAGTGATTACTTGCTTTTATGATTTTTTTCTCTTGTGCATATACTCCATTCAAAGACAATCCTAATACAGTAAATAAAATTATTCTTTTCATAATAATAGTTTTAGAAGAAACGTGGGGCTACCACTTTTTCTACACGTTTAAACAATTCATAACGTAAAAATATTTCGTGTGAACCAGAGTTAAAATTTCCTAATCTGGTAACATCTCGATCGTAGGCATATCCTACTAACCAAGAATCGTTAATTTGAAATCCTGCCATAGCGCTCCATGCTGCACTCCAACGATAGGCGGCTCCTAATGAAAATTTTTCATTAAACCAAAAATTCCCTGATAAATCGACTTGTAATGGGGCTCCATTTACATATTTAATCATCGTTGTGGGTTTAAATTGTACTTCACTACTTAGGCGAAATACGTGTCCTGCTATTAAATGAGGGTGCATACGTTCACTGGCTACGTATTGAACATCGTTATCATAGTATTTTTGTTCTAATATAAAAGGGATGGATAGTCCTACATAGGTCTTATCTGAATACCAAAATGCTCCTGCTCCTATATTGGGGAAAAAACGATTGTCTACATTTTGTCTTATCAAACCATCTGATACATTATGAATCTTTGTCTTATTAAAATCAACACTAAAAAAATTAGCTGTTCCTTTTATTCCAAAAGACAATTTAGAGTTTTCTGTAGTGTTAATATTATAACTTAGGTCTACTGATATTGCATTTTCATCTGAAGGACCTATTTTATCGTTTATAACACTTACTCCTAATCCCATCCTATTGTTAAGACCTAAGGGGGTACTCATTGCAACTGTATTTGTCTTTGGGGCTCCTTCTAATCCTACCCATTGGGAGCGGTGCATTACTAAAGCACTAAAACAACCGCGGGTACCTGTGTAACCGGGATTTACATTGGCAGTGTTATACATATATTGTGTATACTGTGCTTCTTGTTGAGCAAAACTAATTCCACTCATTAAAAGTAGTAAATATATAATTTTGTTTTTCATATCATATTCTTTTTTAAATATCCTCCGCCCTAAAGACGGAGGTATATTAATTCTTTATCTATTGATATATAAATAACCTGCTTTTTCTTGGGGCATACCTTTAGTATCTTCGTACTTAAACATATAATAGTATGTTCCTTCTGGCAATTCTTCTAATTGTTTGATCGTAACTCGTCCTGATGATATGCCTCGGAATGATCGATCATTATTATTATATCCTTTTGCCTCATATACTAATACTCCCCATCGGTTGTAAACTTCTACTGAGTTATTAGGAAATTTATCTATTCCGTCTATAAAGAATACATCGTTATTCCCATCTCCATTAGGAGTCATGTGGTTGTAAATAACAAATTCCTCTTTGTTTGATGGTTCTACTCTTACAGTTACTGTAGCGGTATCACAAATACCTGGTTTAATTAGTAAACATGCTTTATAATCAAAAGTATAGGTTCCAGCTGGTGTACCTGCTGGTACAATTACTCTTCCTGTAGCAGCATCTAAATATGGCACTGGAGATTTTGATGGCACGGTAATTACTGGCTGTGCTAAAGTAATTTGACTTAGCACTACATTATTAATTGTTGCAGAACCTTGACTTAAGTTGTTTATGCTGTCATTAACTAAAACATTTCCTGCTACTAAACCTGATCCTCCATTAGTTGTTACAAATTCATCATTATTTGCGTCAACTTTAGCTGAAACATCTATAACAACTGTTTGTGTAACACAATTTGGAATTAAAGCACCATTTTCACAAACGGTATAAGTAAAGGTATATGTATTATTGTCAACCGTATTATCTACTGTAATTGTTCCATTAGAATTAAGTGTTATTCCTTGTGGTAATCCTGTTATTGTGACTGTTACTTGACCTACTCCTGTTCCTATGGTAGATGATAATGGTTTTCCATTAAATGTGTCATTATTATAAATTGAAATTGTTCCTGTAGTTCCTGACACTATTAATTCTTTATCTGGTCCTCCCAATACTATCGGGTTTTTAACTTCTACTATAGCATTTGCGATGTCACAGTTTGCTGGGTTAGCTCCGTTCTCACATATTTGATACTCTACTTGGTATATACCACTTGGTGTGGTAGCGCCTATTGTAATGGTACCATCGGCATTTAATGTTAAGCCTGCTGGAACGTTTACTCCTGTTAGGCTTACTTGACCTGCTGCTGTACCTATGGTAACGTTTGATCCGTTTAACTTATCGTTTAACGTTACATTGGGTGTATTACTTCCTGAGGTAACGGTTACTTTGGCATCGTCTATAGCGTCAATAGTATTTTTAACTTCTACTATAGCAATTGCTTTATCACAGTTTATTGGATTAGCTCCGTTTTCACAGATTTCATACTCTACTTGGTATGTGCCACTTGGTGTGGTAGCGCCTATTGTAATGGTACCATCGGTATTTAATGTTAAGCCTGCTGGAACGTTTACTCCTGTTAGGCTTACTTGACCTAATATTGGACCTATGTCAACGTTTGATCCGTTTAACTTATCGTTTAGCGTTATATTGGGTGTATTACTTCCTGAGGTAACGGTTACTTTGGCATCGTCTATAGCGTCAATAATATTTTTAACTTCTACTATAGCAATTGCGATGTCACAGTTTGCTGGGTTAGCTCCGTTTTCACAGATTTGATAATCTACTTGGTATGTGCCACTTGGTGTGGTAGCGCCTATTGTAATGGTACCATCGGCATTTAATGTTAAGCCTGCTGGAACGTTTACTCCTGTTAGGCTTACTTGACCTGCTGCTGTACCTATGGTAACGTTTGATCCGTTTAACTTATCGTTTAGCGTTATATTGGGTGTATTACCTCCTGGAAGTAACCGTTACTTTGGCATCGTCTATAGCGTCAATAGTATTTTTAACTTCTACTATAGCAATTGCTTTATCGCAGTTTACTGGAGTTGCTCCGTTTTCACAGATTTGATACTCTACTTGGTATGTGCCACTTGGTGTGGTAGCGCCTATTGTAATGGTACCATCGGCATTTAATGTTAAGCCTGCTGGAACGTTTACTCCTGTTAGGCTTACTTGACCTGCTGCTGTACCTATGGTAACGTTTGATCCGTTTAACTTATCGTTTAGCGTTATATTGGGTGTATTACCTCCTGGAAGTAACCGTTACTTTGGCATCGTCTATAGCGTCAATAGTATTTTTAACTTCTACTATAGCAATTGCTTTATCGCAGTTTGCTGGGTTAGCTCCGTTTTCACAGATTTGATACTCTACTTGGTATGTGCCACTTGGTGTGGTAGCGCCTATTGTAATGGTACCATCGGCATTTAATGTTAAGCCTGCTGGAACGTTTACTCCTGTTAGGCTTACTTGACCTGCTGCTGTACCTATGGTAACGTTTGATCCGTTTAACTTATCGTTTAGCGTTATATTGGGTGTATTACTTCCTGGAAGTAACGGTTACTTTGGCATCGTCTATAGCGTCAATAGTATTTTTAACTTCTACTATAGCATTTGCTTTATCGCAGTTTACTGGGTTAGCTCCGTTTTCACAGATTTGATACTCTACTTGGTATGTGCCACTTGGTGTGGTAGCGCCTATTGTAATGGTACCATCGGCATTTAATGTTAAGCCTGCTGGAACGTTTACTCCTGTTAGGCTTACTTGACCTGCTGCTGTACCTATGGTAACGTTTGATCCGTTTAACTTATCGTTTAGCGTTATATTGGGTGTATTACTTCCTGAGGTAACGGTTACTTTGGCATCGTCTATAGCATCAATAGTATTTTTAACTTCTACTATAGCATTTGCTTTATCACAGTTTACTGGAGTTGCTCCGTTTTCACAGATTTGATACTCTACTTGGTATGTGCCACTTGGTGTGGTAGCGCCTATTGTAATGGTACCATCGGCATTTAATGTTAAGCCTGCTGGAACGTTTACTCCTGTTAGGCTTACTTGACCTGCTGCTGTACCTATGGTAACGTTTGATCCGTTTAACTTATCGTTTAGCGTTATATTGGGTGTATTACTTCCTGAGGTAACGGTTACTTTGGCATCGTCTATAGCGTCAATAGTATTTTTAACTTCTACTATAGCATTTGCTTTATCGCAGTTTACTGGAGTTGCTCCGTTTTCACAGATTTGATACTCTACTTGGTATGTGCCACTTGGTGTGGTAGCGCCTATTGTAATGGTACCATCGGCATTTAATGTTAAGCCTGCTGGAACGTTTACTCCTGTTAGGCTTACTTGACCTGCTGCTGTACCTATGGTAACGTTTGATCCGTTTAACTTATCGTTTAGCGTTATATTGGGTGTATTACTTCCTGAGGTAACGGTTACTTTGGCATCGTCTATAGCGTCAATAGTATTTTTAACTTCTACTATAGCATTTGCTTTATCGCAGTTTACTGGGTTAGCTCCGTTTTCACAGATTTGATACTCTACTTGGTATGTGCCACTTGGTGTGGTAGCGCCTATTGTAATGGTACCATCGGCATTTAATGTTAAGCCTGCTGGAACGTTTACTCCTGTTAGGCTTACTTGACCTGCTGCTGTACCTATGGTAACGTTTGATCCGTTTAACTTATCGTTTAGCGTTATATTGGGTGTATTACTTCCTGAGGTAACGGTTACTTTGGCATCGTCTATAGCGTCAATAGTATTTTTAACTTCTACAGTTATATTGGCTGTTTTACAGTTTACTGGGGTTGCTCCTGTTTCACAAATTGTATAAGGAATTGTGTATGTACCACTTGCTGTACCTGGCTGGATCGTTATATTACCATCTGCATCAATACGGATAGGACCTGTTGTAACAGGGGTTACATCTGTGTTGGCTGGGGTTACTGCAACGCCATTTAATGTATCGGCTCCGTTTCCATTATTGGCTAAAACGCTTCCTGCTACTGTAGTTGCTGTGGCAGAAGTGGCTACGGTTCCTAAATTATCATTCTTAGCTATTAATTCGTTTTTAACTTCTACAGTTATATTGGCTGTTTTACAGTTTACTGGGGTTGCTCCTGTTTCACAAATTGTATAAGGAATTGTGTATGTACCACTTGCTGTACCTGGCTGGATCGTTACATTACCATCTGCATCAATACGGATAGGACCTGTTGTAACAGGGGTTACATCTGTGTTGGCTGGGGTTACTGCAACGCCATTTAATGTATCGGCTCCGTTTCCATTATTGGCTAAAACGCTTCCTGCTACTGTAGTTGCTGTGGCAGAAGTGGCTACGGTTCCTAAATTATCATTCTTAGCTATTAATTCGTTTTTAACTTCTACAGTTATATTGGCTGTTTTACAGTTTACTGGGGTTGCTCCTGTTTCACAAATTGTATAAGGAATTGTGTATGTACCACTTGCTGTACCTGGCTGGATCGTTACATTACCATCTGCATCAATACGGATAGGACCTGTTGTAACAGGGGTTACATCTGTGTTGGCTGGGGTTACTGCAACGCCATTTAACGTATCGGCTCCGTTTCCATTATTGGCTAAAACGCTTCCTGCTACTGTAGTTGCTGTGGCAGAAGTGGCTACGGTTCCTAAATTATCATCCTTAGCTATTAATTCGTTTTTAACTTCTACAGTTATATTGGCTGTTTTACAGTTTACTGGGGTTGCTCCTGTTTCACAAATTGTATAAGGAATTGTGTATGTACCACTTGCTGTACCTGGCTGGATCGTTACATTACCATCTGCATCAATACGGATAGGACCTGTTGTAACAGGGGTTACATCTGTGTTGGCTGTGGTTACTGCAACGCCATTTAACGTATCGGCTCCGTTTCCATTATTGGCTAAAACGCTTCCTGCTACTGTAGTTGCTGTGGCAGAAGTGGCTACGGTTCCTAAATTATCATTTTTAGCTATTAAGTCGTTTTTAACTTCTACAGTTATATTGGCTGTTTTACAGTTTACTGGGGTTGCTCCTGTTTCACAAATTGTATAAGGAATTGTGTATGTACCACTTGCTGTACCTGGCTGGATCGTTACATTACCATCTGCATCAATACGGATAGGACCTGTTGTAACAGGGGTTACATCTGTGTTGGTTGTGGTTACTGCAACGCCATTTAACGTATCGGCTCCGTTTCCATTATTGGCTAAAACGCTTCCTGCTACTGTAGTTGCTGTGGCAGAAGTGGCTACGGTTCCTAAATTATCATCCTTAGCTATTAATTCGTTTTTAACTTCTACAGTTATATTGGCTGTTTTACAGTTTACTGGGGTTGCTCCTGTTTCACAAATTGTATAAGGAATTGTGTATGTACCACTTGCTGTACCTGGCTGGATCGTTACATTACCATCTGCATCAATACGGATAGGACCTGTTGTAACAGGGGTTACATCTGTGTTGGCTGGGGTTACTGCAACGCCATTTAATGTATCGGCTCCGTTTCCATTATTGGCTAAAACGCTTCCTGCTACTGTAGTTGCTGTGGCAGAAGTGGCTACGGTTCCTAAATTATCATTCTTAGCTATTAATTCGTTTTTAACTTCTACAGTTATATTGGCTGTTTTACAGTTTACTGGGGTTGCTCCTGTTTCACAAATTGTATAAGGAATTGTGTATGTACCACTTGCTGTACCTGGCTGGATCGTTACATTACCATCTGCATCAATACGGATAGGACCTGTTGTAACAGGGGTTACATCTGTGTTGGCTGTGGTTACTGCAACGCCATTTAACGTATCGGCTCCGTTTCCATTATTGGCTAAAACGCTTCCTGCTACTGTAGTTGCTGTGGCAGAAGTGGCTACGGTTCCTAAATTATCATTTTTAGCTATTAAGTCGTTTTTAACTTCTACTATGGCAGTTGCAGTATCGCAGTTTGCTGGAGTTATATTTAAGCCCGTAACTAAATCTGCTTCACATAATTGATATGTAACATTATAAACTCCTGATGGAGTGTTTGCCGCTACTGTTATGTTTCCATTTGCATCTACACTTAATGAACCATTTGTAACAGGAGTTACATTGGTATTAACTGGGGTTACTGCTACTCCATTTATCTTATCATTAGCTGTTACGTTTACTGGAACAACAACCGGTGTATTTAGACTTACAACTATAACCGATGGGTCATCTACTGCATCTATTACATTTTTAGGAATAGGTATACTCGTTGAGGTGTTATCACCTAATGAAGGGTCTACTTCAGTTCCTGTTACAGTAGCTGTATTTACATAACTACCCGTATCTTTAACCGTTGCTACTATATTTAATGTTCCTATAGCTCCATTTGCTAATGTACCAATAGTCCAAACTCCCGTTCCTGAATTATACGTTCCTACAGAAGATGAGTTGCTAACAAAAGTATATCCCGAAGGAAGTAAATCATTTACGGTAACTCCCGTTGCATTACTTGGTCCTGCATTAGTCACTGTTAGTGTAAAAGTTACATTACTACCTACATTTGGTGTAGTATTACTTACTGTTTTTGTTATGCCTAAATTTGAATTAGGGGTAAAATATCCAAAATCATGTGTTAAATTTGATTCTGATATGGATAATTCTTCTGATTGTGTACTACCCCCTGTAGTTGAAATAGCACTTCCTCCGATAATATTTCCTGTATCAGCTATCCTTATATTATAATCACCTGGTAATAAATTGTTTACAGTATAAAAACCTCCTACTCCAGTAGTAACAGTTGTTAGTAAAAGATCTGTTCCATCAACAACTCCATTCTTATTTATATCATCATAAATATCAATTGTTACTCCAGCTATTCCTAAGTCTACACCATCAAAAATACCATTATTATTATTATCTCTGTAAACCCTACCTCCTATAACAGCATCTGCAGCAACACATCCACCTGCATCAAATGGAGATTCTATATCAGAAATCCCATCAGATGTAGTATTTACTTCTGTTCCTGAGATAGTATGAGTAGCTGGATCATATTGTCTAACTCTATCTCCAACTAGCCATAAATTATTCAGATGATCCTGCGCTATTTGAGATATATAAGTATTACTTCCTGATACTGTAGTAGAAGCTGCTGTATTGGTACCAAAGTTGTAAGTTGCTGGTATTGTATACTCAAAAATTTGACCACCAGAAGTTCTAACTATTAGATTTCCTATAACAGCAAAATCTCCCATAGAATCCGCTTCGTCAATCTGGATTACAGGTATAGCATTAACTAATGTCAAACCATCAGCTGACATCGTACATCTATAAATTACTGTATCAGGATTAGTCGTCCCTGTAAGGGATTGTTCTATCGCCAAATATAAAAACCCTCCATCAAAAGCGGCTCCTCCAGAACCTACACCTGCTGTTCCTAATGTTATCCCTTGGGCTGTGACATTTGGAGATACTACAACATGCGTATTAGTAGCTATATTGTAGGCATACAAAGCAGCATTAGATACATTATTATTAGTATCGGTATAATACATTACTCTATTTGCCGCATCAGTAGCAAAAGAATTCAGACCTGCCAATCCTACTCCACTTACAAAAGGACTAGTAGTTATAAAAGTAGACTTACCTGTTCTAATATTAACAGAATAAATCTTATTGCTTACATTCATCAAAAAGCCTCCTTGCTGAAAACCAGTTCCACATTGCGAATATGACTTTTGAACAGGTAAAAAGAATAATGTGGTAAGACAAATTAGAAAAATTAAGCTTCTAAATTTATGTCTAAATGTTTTTGGTATTTTTTCGACCATATATTAAATTTTAAATTTTAGAATAAGGTTTTAAAAATATGTTTTACACATATTATATTACTTAAAATATTATCTCTTTAATGTTCTAAAATAAACTTATTATTATTAAGACTAAAAAGATATAACCAAAAGCTATATTGATTTCAATAAGACTTTTACCTTCTTGATAAGGTTAAATACAACCTACAATACCCGTAATAAACTAAAAAATTAATGTAATCGAAACGTTCTATCTTTTTAAAGATCGTAAGACTATAATCTCAAAATTATGACCCATTTTTTAGTAAAACAATTCACTTAGAAAAATAAATTGTGAAGTAATTATTTAAATTTTATTTTTTACGTCATATTATATTTTTTTGTTATTATACACTAATTTATTCTTTTTTAACCCACACAATGTATATTGCTATATTTCGTATCTGAAAATATTTAAATTATTACACACTATCTTGTTGATATTTTATCAGAACACTAAAAACCTAATTTAATAGGCTCATAGAAGTGGCAAAGCGGTAAGATTAATTTATTTTTCAACATCTAAAATAGACTCATAAAGCAACATCTTATATACATTGTTTTATAGGATATGGTTTTTATTTTTTAGTATTTTTATTGCGTAAAATTAATAGTTTTTTCTGGTTATTTAGTGAAAATTTCACAACAATTGTGTTTTTGTAAAATCCAAAATTTAAAAACACTGTAAATTTATATAAAAATCACAGTCTGTTATTCACTTAATAGATTCTTCCAATTTTGTCTTTAAGTCGGCTAGAGTATCATAAATTTTCATTGAAATTTTATCTTTCATTCATTGTCAGATTCTTTCAGTAGGCTTGGGTTCTGGAGAATATGAAGGAATTGGTAACAGAAATATGTTCTCAGGAATTATTACATCTTTTGTGGAACGAAATGCTGTATTATCAATTATCATAATCTTTAATTCTGTTGCTTTATGATTACTAATACCATTTAAACTTAAAATATACTGGATTAAAAAGTAAAATTCTCGATCTGTTTTTTTATTTTTAAAACAACTAGAACAAAGGGTTAAGTATATAATCGAAATCATCGCTAGTTAGAGCGCGAAGCGCATCGAGAACCAACATTAATTTTATTGCTTTTATAGGATAGTAACTAAATCAACATCCAGTTTGTCACTCCCATGTAAGAAGGAGTCTCATAATAAATATTATGTGATTTCTCGCTTTGGTCGAAAAGATTGTGAACTTTTTGGACAATCTTAAGGTTGAAAAATAGTATTATGGGTAAATTTCAAAGTTTAAATGGTATTAGGTTCAACGAAGACTCTTTTCTTCTGGGCTATCTTTCATTAAATAGCTTATTTGTTGTTTACTATAATCTTTAGCATAAAGTTCTTCATAAATATCGCTAATCTGTTCTGTGGTCAACCCTACCTCTTAAGATACTTAATAGAGCTGGATAAAATGTACTACTTCTTGTTCTAGGTACTTTTAAAACAAGTTCTTTATCATTACCCTTTGCTTTTCTAAATGGATAGCCATTGACTAAATCATCTGGTTTTTCTTCTTTATGAAGACTTCTTTCTGACTTCATAAAGACTTCTAAAGTCATTTGTAATAAAATATTGGAACCGTTATGACTATTTGCTATTTTCAATAATAATTCTGAAATTTGGTTGTGTGTAAAGTTTATTTGTGTATTTTTTTTCTGTAATACTAAGATTACATTTTTTTCTTTACACACTTTTTTAGTACAATATCGTTGAATCTATTGATTATGAGGGAATTCATAATCAAGATTCTTTAAATATTGTAACAAATGAAAATGATGGTTCTCTTGATGCTATGAAAGTTTCATCTTGTAATCTGCCCAATGGAAATATAAGAACAAAATACAATAAGAAATGATATTGCAATAAGTCTCTGGAAAAATCTAACATAAATATAATAATTTCACAAAAACTTTGCATTCTTTTTTACAAAACATATAGAATATATGGATTTTATAAGGAAAGATTGCTCGAATTATAGTGATGGTAAATTGTATGAAAAGCTATATAGCGAGAAAATTAGTTTAAGCAAACTTACAAATGCTCAGAGACCAGGAATTCATACGGAGGTGTTAGTTTTGAACGAATTAATAAAAGATAAACAAAACATTACCAGTGTTGCAGATATTAGAGCGCTTGATATTAAAATTGTTATAAGATGGAAGGTTAATAAAAAAAGTAATGAGAGTGAGCAAATGGTTACTTGTCTGCATTGTTTTTATATAACGGAAGGGGGGCTTTCCTAATAGTAAATAAAATGATAAAATATTTTGAGTTGCAAAACTGGGAAAAATTAAAAGTGAATGGTTCTATAAAACATAATGGTAAATCATTTACAGGAATAAAAGAAAATATAAATTTAGACGATAATTCATGTCACAGGAAGTTATATGTTAGTTGTATGGTTTACTAAACAAAATATGTATTAATGTGTTTTGTTTAGAGGCGTAAGAAATATAGAATTCTTTCTTTTTAGACTTGCAAATTTATATGCCTAATTTATCAAATCCACAGGTTTTGGACTTCATCCTTTTACAATACAAAAATCGTACAAGTTAAGAAACAAAAAATCCTTAACTTTCTATTTCATAGATTGCTAAGGATTTTAAAAGTACCCGGAGTGGGAATCGAACCCACACTCCGAAGAACACGAGTTTGAGTCGTGCGCGTCTACCAATTCCGCCATCCGGGCATTGCTGAATTGTGAGTGCAAATGTAAACAAAAAAATGAATAATCATAAAAAAATATCAAAAAATATGTTTTCAAGTTGATTTTAATTTTTAAATTTGCAGCGCATTGAATGCAACACAACACATAACTAACTACAATCAACTAAATTAATTTTTAGATTTTATAAAACTCAGAAATTAGTTTGATTGATATAAAAAAACAACCTAATGCCACATTTAGAGCCAGAAGCAAAAATATTTGCTTGTTCGAAAAGTGTATACCTAGCGGAAAAAATTGCCGATAAATACGGTGTAAAGCTAGGAAAAGTAACGTTCTCACATTATAGTGATGGTGAATTTCAACCTTCTTTTGAGGAATCAATAAGAGGATTACGAGTGTTCATTGTGTGTTCAACATTTCCGAGTTCTGACAATTTAATGGAACTCCTACTTATGATTGACGCTGCGAAAAGAGCTTCAACAAGACACATAACAGCCGTAATTCCTTACTTTGGTTGGGCTCGACAAGATAGAAAAGACAAACCAAGAGTTCCTATAGGCGCAAAATTAGTAGCAAAATTACTTGAAAGCGCAGGAGCTACTCGAATCATGACAATGGATTTACATGCTGATCAAATTCAAGGTTTCTTTGAAAAACCAGTAGATCATTTATTTGCTTCTACCATTTTTCTACCTTATGTCCAATCATTAGGATTGAAAAACTTAACAATAGCATCTCCTGACATGGGGGGGTCAAAAAGGGCTTATGCTTATTCTAAATTCCTAAGTTCGGATGTGGTAATATGCTATAAACAAAGGAAAGCAGCAAATGTCATTGAATCAATGGAATTAATTGGAGAAGTAAAAGGACGAAATGTTATTCTTGTTGATGATATGATAGACACAGGGGGCACATTAGCTAAAGCCGCTGATCTTATGCTAGAAAAAGGTGCTTTAAGTGTACGTGCAATTTGTACTCATGCTATTTTATCTGGAGATGCAACTGAGAGAATAGAAAATTCAAGTCTAACGGAGTTGATTGTTACCGATTCAATACCACTAAAAAGAACATCAGCTAAAATAAAAGTTGTAAGCTGTACCGAATTATTTGCAGATGTAATGCGTATGGTACATTCTAACAATTCTATAAGTAGCAAATTTATTATGTAAATTATATTATTAATTTTTATATATTTTTAAATGAAATCAATTACAATTAAAGGATCTGAAAGAGAAAGCGTGGGTAAAGTATCTACTAAAGCCTTACGTAATGCTGGAATGATTCCTTGCGTATTATACGGAGGAGATCAACCAGTACACTTCGCTGCTGAAGAAAAAGCGTTCAAAAACTTGGTTTACACTCCTAATGCACACACTGTTGTGATTGAATTAGAGAATGGTAAAACTTTCAACGCTGTATTACAAGACATACAGGTTCACCCAGTAACAGACAAAATTTTACATATTGACTTCTACCAATTATTTGAAAACAAAGAAGTTACTATGGAAATCCCTGTAAAAGTTGTTGGTAATTCTAAAGGAGTTATGGCTGGTGGTGTATTACGTCTTAACCAACGTAAACTAAAAGTTAAAGCTTTACCAGCTAACTTACCAGATTTTATCGAAACAGATATTTCTGAATTAGAAATGGGTAATAAATTATATATTACTAAATTACACACAGCTACTTACAAATTCTTACATCCAGATAACACTGTAGTATGTCAAGTAAGAATTTCACGTGCTGCAATGAAAGCTGCTCAAGAAGCTGCAAAAGCAGAAAAAGGAGCAAAAGGAAAGAAAAAATAATTTCCTCAAAATATTTTCAAAAGTGCTCACCATTGTGGGCACTTTTTTATTCTCAATACTCTTTTGTATATATTTAGTATTATCAAATGAAAAAGTTTTTAATAGTAGGTTTAGGCAATATAGGTGCTGAATATATTAATACACGCCACAATATAGGTTTTAAAGTAGTTGATTTCTTAGCTAAAAAGCATAATGTAGAATTTACTATCGCTAAACTAGGAACAGTAGCTGAAATAAAACTAAAAGGAAGAACTTTATTTCTGCTAAAACCTAACACATATATGAATTTAAGTGGCAAGGCCGTTCAATACTGGATGGATAAGGAGAAAATTGAAAAGAAAATATTCTTGTCATTACCGATGACTTAAACTTACCTTTTGGAACTTTACGCATAAAACCTAAAGGAAGTGACGGAGGTCATAATGGATTAAAAAACATACAATTATTACTTAATTCAACTGAGTATCCTAGATTTCGATTTGGTATAAGTGATGATTTTAAAAAAGGCAAACAAGTAGATTATGTATTAGGCGAATGGGATGAAATAGAAAAAGAAAAATTAACTGAACGTTTAGAACAATCTTCCGCAGCAATTGAGTCTTTTGCTTTAGCTGGTTTAGGCAACACAATGACTGCTTTTAATGGGAAATAATTGAATATATATTATATTTTCTCAGTCTATTAGATAATGAGTTTTTTGAAATAACAAACTATCTCCACAATAAATTAACGAATCATTTAAACTAAAATTCAACATAAAAACAAAGAATTATTATTAGACTTTTTATACCCATTGATTTCTATAAGTCCAAAAAACATACATATACCAACCTAAATAAGCTATACAAACGGTTAATTTGATCAGAGTAGAGGCAATAAAACCAATAAAAGCTCCTAATGCCGCTTTAAATGCTCTTGAAAAATTTTGAGAATCAAAATATAACTCACCTAAACAAGCTCCAATAAAAGGACCAATTACAAAGCCAAAAGGAGGAATAAAAAGACCTACAATTAATCCAATATTAGCTCCCCACACACCATATTTAGATCCTCCTAAACGTTTTGTTCCTAATGAAGGAATCAGATAATCAAGAATTATGATAAAAAGAGTAATTAGAAAAGTACTTCCTAAAACCCAATAATTAATAGGCACAGTCTTTGTAAAATACAAAAAAAGCAACCCAATCCAACTCAAACTAGGACCTGGTAAAGCAGGCAAAACACTACCTATAACTCCTATTAAAACACAAAGAAAACCAATAATTAGCAATACTAAATCCATCAAATATTTTGTTATTTTTGCCTGTAAATGTAAAACTAAAAAAAAATTGACACAATGAACCATATAAAAAATAATCTATTATTACTGATTACCTCATTATCTATAATAAGTTGTCAATATTTTGAAAAAAAAGAACTCAACAAAGAAGATCTTTTAAAGAAAGAATTGAGCAAAATAAATTGGAACACAGTAGATGAATATCCTTCTACAACAGAATGTGAATCCATAACCGATAAAGAATTGAAAAAAGAATGTTTTTTTCAAGTATTAACCAAGAATATTTATGAAAAAATAGCAACTGATACAGTTAAAAGATTACTACCTAGATTAGATTCTTTAAAGATAAAAGTTGTAATCCATCCCAATTCAACAGTAGATTTTTCAACAATACTCCCTTCTAGTGCAATAGATCCTGAATATACCGATAGTATTTTGCGTTCCAAATTAGTTCATTTTCCTGTAATTGAACCAGCTATTAAAAGAGGGATGAAAGTAAAAACTGAATTTTTTATTCCAATTAAATTAAAATAATTTTATTTCATAAACTTTCTTCCTTTCCAATGGTATTGCCCAAATAATGAATAAATAGCAACAAAAGAACTAAAAAAAGCATAAAGAAAAACAGAAAGGGTTAGATATTTTAATGGTTTCTCAAAATATTGCGCGGATATTCTAAATAAAATATAATCAATTAAAAATTTAATTGAGAATACCATAATCATGAGTTTTACGCTGAAATCTAGAAAAAAATAACCAAAAAGAAGTAATATCAAAGACAAATTCATCAAAAAAACAAAAAGCCCTAGTTGTTTACTATAAATAGATTCGTAATTTCCTGTCTTACTTGCCCATCTCACACGTTGGTTAAACACTTTCCTCAATGTAGGTTCAGGCTTTGTATAAACTGTTGCTAATTTATTTTTAAGAAAATAGATATTTTTAGAATCTCTCTTAACACCCTTTTGAAGTAGAAAAACATCGTCTCCACTTGCTATCTCCTCATTTCCATCAAACCCTTTTAGTTTATTAAAAAAAGATTTTTGATAACAAAAATTAGCACCATTACACATAAAAGCTTGATCATTACCAAAGCTACCTATAGTAACACCCTGTAAACTTAATAAATCTAAATATTGGAAATTTTGCAAAAAACTTTCAACAGGATTAAACAACACTCCAGAAACTACCATTTTAGGGCTGTTTTTTTGAATAAAGGCATCATAAGTAGTTAACCAATTTTTATTTACTGTACAATCTGCATCCGTTGTTATGATCCAATTATTTTTTGCTATTGTAATAGCCGCATTAATAGCATCTTTTTAGGAGAATTAGATTTTCTAATTGTTTCAATCAAAGAAATTGAGTATCTACTCTTTATTAGCTCAAATTTAACATCTGATTGATCATCTACTAGAATAACTTCAAACAAATGACTCGGGTAATTCAATTTTTCAAAAGAAGCTAATAAATTAGGTAAATTTTTATTTTCATTACGAAACGGAACTATTATAGAAAATTTAGTTTTAGGAGGTATTTTTTTATATGAAAAAGTTTTAACTTTAGTAAAACCAATACATATCCAAAGAATATTGATATTATATCCGAGTAAAACTAAATAAACTATCAATATTAGAGTTTCCATTATTATACCTTTATTTATGATTCTCTCAATTTAAAATTTAACACAAAATAACTACCAATAACTACAGGTAAAACAGTATTTAAAATCCACATCAAAGTACTAATAAAAAGAACAACCCACTCATTAACCTTTAATAAACCAAAGAAAAAAACAGCCACACTCCCCTTTACTGCAAAATCTAAAAACTGGAAAGAAGGTAGAGAAGATGCTAAAAAATATACAGATGTAATTACACTCATCAAAAGTAAATAAGGTAGATCCACACCAAACATTAGAAACAAAAAATAATATTGATGAGAAAAAGTTAAATAACGCAATACGCCTAAAAATAGATTCTTTTGATGTATTTTTTTAGGTATTGCATTAATCTTATGAATAATTTTTTCTATTGAATACTTTCCTATTTTAGCTTTTCTAAAGAATATGATAATTAAAATCAAAAATACAGTAATCCCCAAAACAATAAAAACAACTTTGCTTCTTACAACTGAAAAATAAGTATTGAAATACATCAATCCTAGTATACCAAAAAATACGGTTAAAACAAGTTGAACTCCATTGCAAATCAAGTTTAAAAAAATAACTTTTGAAGTTTGGTTTTTTTCAAAAAACAATGCTTTTCCTGCATATTCTCCTATACCATTAGGTGTAAACAAAGCCAAAGTTAAAGCACCTAAAACTTGTTTAGTAGATTCAACCAGAGAAATAGTTTTTATCTCTTGTATCAAATTTTGCCATTTTAAAATTTCTATAAACCGATTAAGAACTGATAAAAACAAAATAAAAACAATAGTATACCAAGTTTGTTTGAATAAAATTTGACTTTTAAAACGATCAAAATCCATATTAGATTGATTTGATAATCTTTCATATATAAAATAAAAAGCACTTACTACTATAATTAGTTTAAGCAGAAGTGTAAAGAATTGTTTAGATTTGTTGGATATTTTTTGCATTGGAACAAAGTAACAAAACTTTGGACTTGAAACTCGAAACTTTAAATAAAAAATTTGGCAAACGAAAGAATAATTTTAGGTATTGACCCAGGAACTACCATTATGGGATTTGGTCTGATAAAAGTATTGAATAAAAAAATGGAATTTATCCAACTTAACGAATTGTTATTAAGTAAATACGATAATCATTATTTAAAACTTCAAAAAATATTTGAACGAACTATTGAATTAATTGACACTTATCATCCTGATGAAATTGCCATTGAAGCCCCATTTTTTGGCAAAAATGTACAATCAATGCTAAAATTAGGGAGAGCACAAGGAGTTGCTATGGCAGCTGGCTTATCACGTCAAATACCTATAACCGAATATGAACCTAAAAAAATAAAAATGGCCATTACAGGAAACGGTAATGCTAGTAAAGAACAAGTAGCTAAAATGCTCCAACAACTTTTAAAACTAAAAGAGCTTCCTAAAAATTTAGATTCTACTGATGGTTTAGCAGCAGCTGTATGCCATTTTTTTAATTCAGGAAAAGTTGAACTAGGCAAAAGCTATTCTGGTTGGGAAGCTTTTATAAAACAAAATGAAGAACGAATAAAAAAATAAAGTATTTTAAAGATACATCTTCCATTTTATAAATTACTATTAAACCTATGACGATAATTTAAAAATATGTCAGGAATCTATATCCATATCCCATTCTGCAAACAGGCTTGCCATTATTGTGATTTTTATTTTTCGACTTCATTGAAGAAAAAAAATGAAATGATCAAAGCATTAATAAAAGAAATAGCAATACGAAAAAACGAATTTGAAAATGAAGTAGTAGAAACTATTTACTTCGGTGGCGGAACACCTTCTATATTGCCAATTGAAGATATACAACTTTTAATTAATGAAGTTTACAATAATTACAAAGTTACCAATACCCCTGAAATCACTATTGAAGCAAATCCTGATGATTTAGAAACGAATAATTTATTTCAGGATTTTAAATCCATCGGAATTAATCGTATTTCTATTGGTGTACAGTCTTTTCATAAGGCGGATTTACAACTAATGAATCGTGCTCATAATACTCATCAGGCAAAAAAAAGTCTAAAAATAGCAACCCAATATTTTGACAATATTTCAGTAGATCTCATTTATGGAACTCCTGGTTTAACTAATAAAATGTGGCTAGAAAACATTCAAGTTTTATTAGATTTAGGCATCCCTCATATTTCTAGTTATGCCCTAACCGTAGAACCTAAAACTGCCTTGCAAAAATTTATTCAAACAGGTAAAGTTCCTACTCCAGATGAAGAAATTGCTCATGAACAATTTTTACTATTAGTTGATACACTAGAAAAAAACAATTTCATTCATTATGAATTATCTAATTTTGGAAAAGAAAACTATTTTTCTAAAAATAATTCAGCCTATTGGTTAGGAAAAAATATATAGGGATAGGTCCATCAGCACATAGTTATAACGGAATAAATAGAAGCTGGAATGTGACTAATAACTCATTGTATATAAAATCTATAGAAGAAGAAAAGCTACCTATTGAAACAGAAATTCTTTCATTAACAGATCGTTACAATGAATATATAATGACTGGGTTAAGAACTATTTGGGGTATTTCTTTGGAAAAAATTAAAAAAGATTTTGGAAACAACTATCATGACTATTTAATGAAAAATGCGCAACCATATATAAATAACACACAATTAGAATTAGATAATCATATTCTAAAAACCACTCGTAAAGGGAAATTTTTTTGTGATGGAATTGCATCGGATTTATTTTTTCTAAATTTGAATAGCCCCAAGAAAATCTAAGGCATTTTTTTATTAATCCTCTCTTTTGTGTAATTTATTTTTATAGTCTTTATCATAAAATGATTTTAAAAACAGATAATATTACGTTCGATTTATCTAATCCTCTTGATATTTCCATTCCATTAAATAATACTGAGTCAAATCCAATTGCTTGGTATCTAGAAAAACCAATAATAGAACCCGTTCGTTTTGACAATTGGGTCGGAAAAGTATCAAACGGAAGCTCTGTAAATTTTAACAATATTTTTTTAACCCCCATGGGCATGGTACACATACTGAATGTTTAGGACATATTACAAAAGATTTCTACAGTATTAATGACTGTTTAAAAGATTCTTTTTTCTTGCCAAAGTAATTACTATAGAGCCTCAAAAAAGCAACCAAGATTTGATCATTACAAAAAAATGATAGAAGATAAACTCTTGTCTATGAGTAAAAATAAAGAAACACAAAATTCGTTCCAAGCATTAGTAATTCGTACTTTACCAAATAATAGCGAAAAAAAAACAAAAAAATACTCAAATACCAACCCACCCTATCTGACAGAAGAAACAGGATTTTATTTACGTGAAATAGGTGTTAAACACTTATTAATTGATTTGCCGAGTATTGATAGAGAAAGAGATGAAGGCAAACTCTTAGCTCACAAAGCTTTTTGGAATGTAACAGATGTAAATCATTTAAATTCAGATGCACGCTTAGATTGTACCATTACCGAAATGATTTTTGTTGATAATACAATTACAGATGACACTTACTTGTTAAATTTACAAATAGCCTCTTTTGAGAATGATGCTAGCCCTAGTAAGCCTATATTATATCCTAAAAAAAATTAAGTTGTAAATACGATAACAACAACCCACAAAAAAACACGCCCGTAAGCGTATTCATTTTTTATTTATCACTCCTCAAAGTCGGAAAACTTTGCGCAACTGGGCAAGACTTCTTTGTCTTTTTCTCTTGTGGATTTTAGACTTGTGGATTTTAGACTTGTGGAGATTGGACATCGCTTTTTTTTGAGATTTTCATAAATAAAAAAGTTTATTGAAACGAATTTCAATAAACTTTTGGGAACATCATATTTTATAATACTTTACAGCTGTTTTACCAACTATTTTTTACTATTAAACTTTTTTAAGACACCTTTTTTTATTACATTTTTACAATGATAAATTCACTTCTTCTATTTTCTTGATGTTGTTCTTCTGTACAAGAAGATTGATTAGTTGGTTCACAACCGCAATTATTTATTAATTGTGATTCTCCATAACCACGACCTGTTAAACGATCTTTTGCAATACCTTTTTGATGAGCCAAGCCACTGTTTCTTTTGCTCTACGATCTGAAAGTTTTGCATTATAAGCTGCGGTTTGGCGACAGTCAGTATGTGATCGAACGTCTACTTTCATGGTGGGGTATTGTTTCATCACTTCTAAAATTTTAGCTAATTCTACTGCTGCATCAGGACGAATAAATGATTTATCTAGATCAAAATAAATAATTTTAATTTCAAATATTTTGGCTAAATCGGATCCTTCTTTTATTTCTTTTACTTTTTTGGCAGTATCTATAGGTAAATTTGTTTTTCCTGTTTTATTTGGAATTTCTACTGGTTTTTCTTTGGTTTCATAATCTTCTTTTTCTGCTCGTACATAATATTTTTTACCCGCAGGAATTTTCTTAAAATCATAAAATCCTTTGTTGTCTGCTAGAACTTTTTCTATTTCTTTAAATTTTTCATCATATAATGTTACGGTTGCTTCTGGAATTGCTTCTCCTGTTTCGGAGTTTGTAACAATGCCTGTTAGTTGGTGTTGGATTTCTAAATTTAATGGGGATTTTTCTATAAAACTATAGATGTCATCTAAACCTTTGCCTTCTGAACGGTTTGAGGAAAAGAAGCCTTTTCCTTTTTCGTCTATGATAAAAGCAAAATCGTCCATGGGACCATTTATTGGGGATCCAACATTGGTTACTAAATTAGTAACCATTCCTTTATCATCTAATTGTGTTGCGTAAATATCTAATCCTCCTAGTCCTTGTTGTCCATCGGTTGCATAATATAATACTCCTTTATCGCTTATAAAAGGAAAGGTTTCTCTGGCTTCTGTATTGATTGTATTTCCTAGGTTAATAGGGGTTCCATAACTGTTTTCTCCTAAAATAGCTACCTTGAATAAGTCGGATTGCCCGTATGTTCCGGGCATATTAGAGGCAAAATATAAGGTTTTTTCGTCAGGGGATAAGGCGGGATGTGCTACACTGTATTGATCACTATTAAATGGTAGTTCTGTTATATTAATCCATTCTCCTTTTGTATTTAAATTAGCTCGATAGATCTTTAAATTGATGACTTTTTTATCGTCTTTTCCTACTTTTCCTTCATTGAAATTATTACGGGTAAAGTAAACTGTTTTTAGATCTTTGGTGAAAACGGGAGAGTCTTCGTGATATTTGGAATTGATTTCTTTTGCAAAACGAGCTGTATTAATAAGATCGTCTCCTGTTTCATTTTTATCAGCAGCATAGAGGTTGGTAAATGATTTTCCTGTCCACTTTGCTTTTGTTTTGAAAACTCCAATGGTATCTCTAGTGGATGCAAAAAGTACTTTGTTTCCATAGAATGCTGTACCATAATCGGAAGAACTGCCATTAATGCTTACTGGTTTTATTTCAAAACGTCCAGAATTTTTTGCGATAATATTTTTATAATCTTTTTGATTATTATAAATACTGGCTCTTGTATCTTTGGATGTTAATTGATAAAATTTATCCATATATTCATCGGCTTTTTTGTAATTTTCTACCGATTTGAGGGTTTGTGCATAACGATAGTAATATTCAGGTTCTACTGTTTCACCTAAAGCAAATAATTCAGTATACCATTTATGGGCTTCTGTAAATTTAGCATTGTAGTAATAGGAATCTCCTAAGCGTTGAAATAACTCTTTTGATTTATATCCTTTTTGAGCTACTTTTAAATAGGTGCCAATTGCATCGACGTATGCTAAACCATTATAGTGATTACTTGCTTTTATGATTTTTTTCTCTTGTGCATATATTCCATTCAAAGACAATCCTAATACAGTAAATAAAATTATTCTTTTCATAATAATAGTTTTAGAAGAAACGTGGGGCTACCACTTTTTCTACACGTTTAAACAATTCATAACGTAAAAATATTTCGTGTGAACCAGAGTTAAAATTTCCTAATCTGGTAACATCTCGATCGTAGGCATATCCTACTAACCAAGAATCGTTAATTTGAAATCCTGCCATAGCGCTCCATGCTGCACTCCAACGATAGGCGGCTCCTAATGAAAATTTTTCATTAAACCAAAAATTCCCTGATAAATCGACTTGTAATGGGGCTCCATTTACATATTTAATCATCGTTGTGGGTTTAAATTGTACTTCACTACTTAGGCGAAATACGTGTCCTGCTATTAAATGAGGGTGCATACGTTCACTGGCTACGTATTGAACATCGTTATCATAGTATTTTTGTTCTAATATAAAAGGGATGGATAGTCCTACATAGGTCTTATCTGAATACCAAAATGCTCCTGCTCCTATATTGGGGAAAAACGATTGTCTACATTTTGTCTTATCAAACCATCTGATACATTATGAATCTTTGTCTTATTAAAATCAACACTAAAAAAATTAGCTGTTCCTTTTATTCCAAAAGACAATTTAGAGTTTTCTGTAGTGTTAATATTATAACTTAGGTCTACTGATATTGCATTTTCATCTGAAGGACCTATTTTATCGTTTATAACGCTTACTCCTAATCCCATCCTATTGTTAAGACCTAAGGGGGTACTCATTGCAACTGTATTTGTCTTTGGGGCTCCTTCTAATCCTACCCATTGGGAGCGGTGCATTACTAAAGCACTAAAACAACCGCGGGTACCTGTGTAACCGGGATTTACATTGGCAGTGTTATACATATATTGTGTATACTGTGCTTCTTGTTGAGCAAAACTAATTCCACTCATTAAAAGTAGTAAATATATAATTTTGTTTTTCATATCATATTCTTTTTTAAATATCCTCCGCCCTAAAGACGGAGGTATATTAATTCTTTATCTATTGATATATAAATAACCTGCTTTTTCTTGGGGCATACCTTTAGTATCTTCGTACTTAAACATATAATAGTATGTTCCTTCTGGCAATTCTTCTAATTGTTTGATCGTAACTCGTCCTGATGATATGCCTCGGAATGATCGATCATTATTATTATATCCTTTTGCCTCATATACTAATACTCCCCATCGGTTGTAAACTTCTACTGAGTTATTAGGAAATTTATCTATTCCGTCTATAAAGAATACATCGTTATTCCCATCTCCATTAGGAGTCATGTGGTTGTAAATAACAAATTCCTCTTTGTTTGATGGTTCTACTCTTACAGTTACTGTAGCGGTATCACAAATAGTGTTAAATGGTGTTAGCAAGCAAATTTTGTAAGGTATAGTATAAGTTCCAGAAGGTGTTCCAGAAGGTACTATTACGTTACCATTTAAATCAATGTATGGATTTTTTTGACCTGTCCAAGCAGTTGTTGTTAATGTTATGTTATTTAAATTTGCTTGATTTCCGTCAGCTAAATCGAATCCATTTCCATTATCTGTAAATATATTTCCTAATGTCTCTCCTTGGCTACCGTTTTGAGAAGAAAAGATATCGTTCTGAGCATTAACAGTAGGCTCACCCACTGTTATATTAGAACTAACATTACTGCAGTTTTTAGGATTGTTGACTTCACAAATGGTGTAGTTAACGGTGTATGTTCCCGCAGGGGTGTTAGCTGGTATTGATACTGTTCCGTTTGGATTTAGTATTAGTCCAGACCCCATAGGAACTGTACTTGCTGTAATTTGAACATTACCGGGAGCCGTTCCTACCGTTACTAATGCTCCGTTAAGTGTATCATTGGCCGTAAGTGGAGCGGTTGTTCCTCCCGATAGACCGTTTATAGGCGTTGTTGTTTCTGTTATGGCTATAATCTGAGGAGTATCTACCACTACATTAGAACTAACATTGCTGCAGTTTTTAGGATTGTTGACTTCACAAATGGTGTAGTTAACGGTGTATGTTCCCGCAGGGGTGTTAGCTGGTATTGATACTGTTCCGTTTGGATTTAGGATTAGTCCAGACCCCATAGGAACTGTACTTGCTGTAATTTGAACATTACCAGGAGCCGTTCCTACTGTTACTAATGCTCCGTTAAGTGTATCATTGGCCGTAAGTGGAGCGGTTGTTCCTCCCGATAGACCGTTTATAGGCGTTGTTGTTTCTGTTATGGCTATAATCTGAGGAGTATCTACCACTACATTAGAACTAACATTAACTGCAGTTTTTAGGATTGTTGACTTCACAAATGGTGTAGTTAACGGTGTATGTTCCCGCAGGGGTGTTAGCTGGTATTGATACTGTTCCGTTTGGATTTAGGATTAGTCCAGACCCCATAGGAACTGTACTTGCTGTAATTTGAACATTACCAGGAGCCGTTCCTACTGTTACTAATGCTCCGTTAAGTGTATCATTGGCCGTAAGTGGAGCGGTTGTTCCTCCCGATAGACCGTTTATAGGCGTTGTTGTTTCTGTTATGGCTATAATCTGAGGAGTATCTACCACTACATTAGAACTAACATTACTGCAGTTTTTAGGATTGTTGACTTCACAAATGGTGTAGTTAACGGTGTATGTTCCCGCAGGGGTGTTAGCTGGTATTGATACTGTTCCGTTTGGATTTAGTATTAGTCCAGACCCCATAGGAACTGTACTTGCTGTAATTTGAACATTACCAGGAGCCGTTCCTACTGTTACTAATGCTCCGTTAAGTGTATCATTGGCCGTAAGTGGAGCGGTTGTTCCTCCCGATAGACCGTTTATAGGCGTTGTTGTTTCTGTTATGGCTATAATCTGAGGAGTATCTACCACTACATTAGAACTAACATTGCTGCAGTTTTTAGGATTGTTGACTTCACAAATGGTGTAGTTAACGGTGTATGTTCCCGCAGGGGTGTTAGCTGGTATTGATACTGTTCCGTTTGGATTTAGTATTAGTCCAGACCCCATAGGAACTGTACTTGCCGTAATTTGAACATTACCAGGAGCCGTTCCTACTGTTACTAATGCTCCGTTAAGTGTATCATTGGCCGTAAGTGGAGCGGTTGTTCCTCCCGATAGACCGTTTATAGGCGTTGTTGTTTCTGTTATGGCTATAATCTGAGGAGTATCTACCACTACATTAGAACTAACATTACTGCAGTTTTTAGGATTGTTGACTTCACAAATGGTGTAGTTAACGGTGTATGTTCCCGCAGGGGTGTTAGCTGGTATTGATACTGTTCCGTTTGGATTTAGTATTAGTCCAGACCCCATAGGAACTGTACTTGCCGTAATTTGAACATTACCGGGAGCCGTTCCTACTGTTACTAATGCTCCGTTAAGTGTATCATTGGCCGTAAGTGGAGCGGTTGTTCCTCCCGATAGACCGTTTATAGGCGTTGTTGTTTCTGTTATGGCTATAATCTGAGGAGTATCTACCACTACATTAGAACTAACATTGCTGCAGTTTTTAGGATTGTTGACTTCACAAATGGTGTAGTTAACGGTGTATGTTCCCGCAGGGGTGTTAGCTGGTATTGATACTGTTCCGTTTGGATTTAGTATTAGTCCAGACCCCATAGGAACTGTACTTGCTGTAATTTGAACATTACCGGGAGCCGTTCCTACCGTTACTAATGCTCCGTTAAGTGTATCATTGGCCGTAAGTGGAGCGGTTGTTCCTCCCGATAGACCGTTTATAGGCGTTGTTGTTTCTGTTATGGCTATAATCTGAGGAGTATCTACCACTACATTAGAACTAACATTGCTGCAGTTTTTAGGATTGTTGACTTCACAAATGGTGTAGTTAACGGTGTATGTTCCCGCAGGGGTGTTAGCTGGTATTGATACTGTTCCGTTTGGATTTAGGATTAGTCCAGACCCCATAGGAACTGTACTTGCTGTAATTTGAACATTACCGGGAGCCGTTCCTACTGTTACTAATGCTCCGTTAAGTGTATCATTGGCCGTAAGTGGAGCGGTTGTTCCTCCCGATAGACCGTTTATAGGCGTTGTTGTTTCATCTACTGCACATATTTGATTATATACTGTTATAGCAGATGATGCAGGTGAAATACAACCATTAGAATTAGTAACTGTGAAGGTATATGTATTACCTGGATTTAGTCCTGTAAAATTTACACTAGTTCCAGTGCCATTTAATGTAAGACCACTTGGCGATGTTATAATAGTCCATGGATCTGATGTTGGTAAACCATTTAAAGTAACACTTCCTGTTGAAGTGATACAGTTTGGTTGTGTAATAGCTCCTGTTATAGGGGCTGATGGTGTTACTGGTTGTGTATTAATAGTAATAGTTGTAGCAGCTTGTGCAGTACAGGTGTTATCAGTAGTACTTCGTACTCGTAAGGTATAGGTAGCAGGATTTAATCCGCTAAATACGTTGCTGGCTTGATAACTTGTTCCGTTATTAATACTGTATTCTACATCCGTTTGTGTAGTAAAGGTAATGGTACCTGTTGATAGTGTACAAGTAGGTTGTAATGTTGTAGCTGTAGGGGGGTAGGCGTTGCAGGTTGTGCATTGATAAGAACCTGTGCACTTGCAGTAGAGGTACATCCCGCCGCATTTGTTTCCGTAAAAGTATAAGTACCCGCATTAGCCGTAACAACCCCCGTTGCTGAGATATTCAAAACCGCAGGACTAAAATTATAGACACTATTAGAATTATAGCCCATAATTTGAAAACTACCCGTAGCAGTAGCACAAGTAGGTTGTGTAACAGCCCCCGCTAATGGCGCATTAGGCGTTGCAGGTTGTGCATTGATAAGAACCTGTGCACTTACAGCAGAGGTACATCCCGCCGCATTGGTTTCTGTGAAAGTATAAGTACCCGCATTAGCCGTAACAACCCCCGTTGCTGAGATATTCAAAACCGCAGGACTAAAATTATAGACACTATTAGAATTATAGCCCATAATTTGAAAACTACCCGTAGCAGTAGCACAAGTAGGTTGTGTAACAGCCCCCGCTAATGGCGCATTAGGCGTTGCAGGTTGCGCATTGACAATAACCTGTGCACTTGCAGTAGAGGTACATCCCGCCGCATTTGTTTCCGTAAAAGTATAAGTACCCGCATTAGCCGTAACAACCCCCGTTGCTGAGATATTCAAAACCGCAGGACTAAAATTATAGACACTATTAGAATTATAGCCCATAATTTGAAAACTACCCGTAGCAGTAGCACAAGTAGGTTGTGTAACAGCCCCCGCTAATGGCGCATTAGGCGTTGCAGGTTGCGCATTGATAAGAACCTGTGCACTTGCAGTAGAGGTACATCCCGCCGCATTGGTTTCCGTAAAAGTATAAGTGCCCGCATTAGCCGTAACAACCCCCGTTGCTGAGATATTCAAAACCGCAGGATTAAAATTATAGACACTATTAGAATTATAGCCCATAATTTGAAAACTACCCGTAGCAGTAGCACAAGTAGGTTGTGTAACAGCCCCCGCTAATGGCGCATTAGGCGTTGCAGGTTGTGCATTGATAAGAACCTGTGCACTTACAGCAGAGGTACATCCCGCCGCATTGGTTTCCGTAAAAGTATAAGTACCCGCATTAGCCGTAACAACCCCCGTTGCCGAGATATTCAAAACCGCAGGATTAAAATTATAGACACTATTAGAATTATAGCCCATAATTTGAAAACTACCCGTAGCAGTAGCACAAGTAGGTTGTGTAACAGCCCCCGCTAATGGCGCATTAGGCGTTGCAGGTTGTGCATTGATAAGAACCTGTGCACTTGCAGCAGAGGTACATCCCGCCGCATTTGTTTCCGTAAAAGTATAAGTACCCGCATTAGCCGTAACAACCCCCGTTGCTGAGATATTCAAAACCGCAGGATTAAAATTATAGACACTATTAGAATTATAGCCCATAATTTGAAAACTACCCGTAGCAGTAGCACAAGTAGGTTGTGTAACAGCCCCCGCTAATGGCGCATTAGGCGTTGCAGGTTGCGCATTGATAAGAACCTGTGCACTTGCAGTAGAGGTACATCCCGCCGCATTGGTTTCCGTAAAAGTATAAGTGCCCGCATTAGCCGTAACAACCCCCGTTGCTGAGATATTCAAAACCGCAGGATTAAAATTATAGACACTATTAGAATTATAGCCCATAATTTGAAAACTACCCGTAGCAGTAGCACAAGTAGGTTGTGTAACAGCCCCCGCTAATGGCGCATTAGGCGTTGCAGGTTGTGCATTGATAAGAACCTGTGCACTTACAGCAGAGGTACATCCCGCCGCATTGGTTTCCGTAAAAGTATAAGTACCCGCATTAGCCGTAACAACCCCCGTTGCCGAGATATTCAAAACCGCAGGATTAAAATTATAGACACTATTAGAATTATAGCCCATAATTTGAAAACTACCCGTAGCAGTAGCACAAGTAGGTTGTGTAACAGCCCCCGCTAATGGCGCATTAGGCGTTGCAGGTTGTGCATTGATAAGAACCTGTGCACTTGCAGCAGAGGTACATCCCGCCGCATTTGTTTCCGTAAAAGTATAAGTACCCGCATTAGCCGTAACAACCCCCGTTGCTGAGATATTCAAAACCGCAGGACTAAAATTATAGACACTATTAGAATTATAGCCCATAATTTGAAAACTACCCGTAGCAGTAGCACAAGTAGGTTGTGTAACAGCCCCCGCTAATGGCGCATTAGGCGTTGCAGGTTGTGCATTGATAAGAACCTGTGCACTTACAGCAGAGGTACATCCCGCCGCATTTGTTTCCGTAAAAGTATAAGTACCCGCATTAGCCGTAACAACCCCCGTTGCTGAGATATTCAAAACCGCAGGACTAAAATTATAGACACTATTAGAATTATAGCCCATAATTTGAAAACTACCCGTAGCAGTAGCACAAGTAGGTTGTGTAACAGCCCCCGCTAATGGCGCATTAGGCGTTGCAGGTTGTGCATTGATAAGAACCTGTGCACTTGCAGCAGAGGTACATCCCGCCGCATTGGTTTCTGTGAAAGTATAAGTACCCGCATTAGCCGTAACAACCCCCGTTGCTGAGATATTCAAAACCGCAGGACTAAAATTATAGACACTATTAGAATTATAGCCCATAATTTGAAAACTACCCGTAGCAGTAGCACAAGTAGGTTGTGTAACAGCCCCCGCTAATGGCGCATTAGGCGTTGCAGGTTGTGCATTGATAAGAACCTGTGCACTTACAGCAGAGGTACATCCCGCCGCATTGGTTTCTGTGAAAGTATAAGTACCCGCATTAGCCGTAACAACCCCCGTTGCTGAGATATTCAAAACCGCAGGACTAAAATTATAGACACTATTAGAATTATAGCCCATAATTTGAAAACTACCCGTAGCAGTAGCACAAGTAGGTTGTGTAACAGCCCCCGCTAATGGCGCATTAGGCGTTGCAGGTTGTGCATTGATAAGAACCTGTGCACTTACAGCAGAGGTACATCCCGCCGCATTGGTTTCTGTGAAAGTATAAGTACCCGCATTAGCCGTAACAACCCCCGTTGCCGAGATATTCAAAACCGCAGGACTAAAATTATAGACACTATTAGAATTATAGCCCATAATTTGAAAACTACCCGTAGCAGTAGCACAAGTAGGTTGTGTAACAGCCCCCGCTAATGGCGCATTAGGCGTTGCAGGTTGTGCATTGATAAGAACCTGTGCACTTGCAGCAGAGGTACATCCCGCCGCATTGGTTTCTGTGAAAGTATAAGTACCCGCATTAGCCGTAACAACCCCCGTTGCTGAGATATTCAAAACCGCAGGACTAAAATTATAGACACTATTAGAATTATAGCCCATAATTTGAAAACTACCCGTAGCAGTAGCACAAGTAGGTTGTGTAACAGCCCCCGCTAATGGCGCATTAGGCGTTGCAGGTTGTGCATTGATAAGAACCTGTGCACTTACAGCAGAGGTACATCCCGCCGCATTGGTTTCTGTGAAAGTATAAGTACCCGCATTAGCCGTAACAACCCCCGTTGCTGAGATATTCAAAACCGCAGGACTAAAATTATAGACACTATTAGAATTATAGCCCATAATTTGAAAACTACCCGTAGCAGTAGCACAAGTAGGTTGTGTAACAGCCCCCGCTAATGGCGCATTAGGCGTTGCAGGTTGTGCATTGATAAGAACCTGTGCACTTGCAGCAGAGGTACATCCCGCCGCATTGGTTTCTGTGAAAGTATAAGTACCCGCATTAGCCGTAACAACCCCCGTTGCTGAGATATTCAAAACCGCAGGACTAAAATTATAGACACTATTAGAATTATAGCCCATAATTTGAAAACTACCCGTAGCAGTAGCACAAGTAGGTTGTGTAACAGCCCCCGCTAATGGCGCATTAGGCGTTGCAGGTTGTGTATTGATAAGAACCTGTGCACTTGCAGTAGAGGTACATCCATTAGAATTAGTGACAGTAAAAGTATAGGTGTTATTTCCTGTTAGACCACTAAAAATTGCATTACTTCCAGAACCTGTTATGCTAGTGCCACCAGGTGAAGCTGTTACAGTCCATGTGCCAGATGCAGGTAAATTATTGAAACTAACACTTCCTGTAGAAACATTGCAGCTAGGTTGTGTTATACTTGATATAATAGGAGCTGCTGGCAATGGGTTGACTATTACATTCGTTGAATCTGATATAGTACAGCCTCCAGGTGTTGTAACGACAAGTGTATAGATACCATTATGGCTAGTATTACTATTTGCGATTATTGGGTTTTGTTGATTTGATGTAAAACCATTTGGTCCAGTCCAGTTATAACTAAGCATTCCTGAAATAGAAGAGAAGATTATAGGTGAACCAACGCAGGAAGTAAGAGGATTAGTGGTTAATGTTGTTTTTGTAATATTTACCCAATGATCTTCAGCTTCTCCATCAGCAGCAAAGCCAGAAGGAGAAAGATTTTGAGTAGTGGATAATCTTAATCGGGCATAGTAACTATTACCAGAAGTAAGTCCACTAATTGGATTTAAAGGGACATTTATATTTCCGTTTGTGCCTGGAAGGAATTATAGCATTTGTGTTTTCGTTGTTATCAAAAATACCATTTGAATTAGCATCTATCCATAAATTTAAATAAGCTAAACTGGCAGTGGTGTTTTTTACAAATACGGTTCCTGTACATGTAGACCAGTTAATATCTTGTATACCATCTTCATCATCAATTCCAGTGATGTCATCTGTATTAGGTATAGTACCATTAGTTACGGGGTTATAGTTGCTTTCAACATCTATATTAGTACCAAGAATTAAATTTGGGCTTACAAAAGAACCTTTTTGTGTGTCTAATACGTTGGTTGTTGTGCTTAAGGTATTTAGACTAGGTGAGGAAAAAGTTCCTCCTTGGATAGAATTGTTTACTATATGAGTAGCTTTTCCGTACGAGTTAGGAGCATCTGAGTAATCCAGATCCTCTATAAATCCAATGCCAAAATGTTGCCCACCACCTCCTTTTACTTGAGCGTCTATATAGGGAACATCTTCAGCAATTAATAAAGCGTCACCTCTACTATCTCCAGTTCCAGGATTGGTAACTTTAATAGTTCGACCTGAATTTGAAACGTCTAGTCGGATGGATGAGTTAGTCCAATTGTCATTTTTTATATACTTATCTAAGTATCTTACGGTTCCTGAAGGGACTGTAATTTGATAGAATTCGCTAGTACTAGCTAGTGTTTCTGTTCCTCCTATGACAAATGCGGCCACATTACCCGATATGCCATTTGGATAATTGGCTGTTATGGTAATTCTGAAAGTAGAAGTACAAGCATTACACCCGTTGTTTATACCTACAATGTTACCAGCTCCAGTATTTCCTCCAATATTTCCATAACCACTAGGGAAGTTATTTCCTGAATAATCATAAGAATTGCTGGATTTTGGGGTGCCTGTAACGTTTGATATTGTGGCTTGATAAAGAACACCTGCGGGAGAAGTGAAAGTTCTTGAGGATCCGTTAGTAATCAAATCACCTCCAGCGCCGTCCTTATTAAGATCCCAATTTAACCAAAATATACGATCTTTATAAAGTCCACTACCTGTTGTAGCCTTGCCTGCATCTGGAACTTGTGCAGATGTTAGGTTAGGAAAAAAGAACTTAAAAATAAGTATGTAAAAATGATTAATGTCTTAAGATTAGGGGCTTTCATTTTTTTTATATTTTTATTTTGTAAAATTAATAGTTTTTTTGTGGTTATTTTGTAGAAAACTTTCTAATAAGTGTATTTTTATTAAGAATGGCGGGTTGTTTTTTGAAAATAAATAAAGATAAAGTTAATTAGATTTCTTTGTAATTAAACTTGATTAGATTTTTATACTTCTAAACTAAAATGTATCTTTGTCGCGATTTTTAAAATTTTTATTTTGAGTACTACTCATAAGATGTCTTTATCATTAAAAACTTTTTTACTTGATTTTAAAGAAATAACAAAAGCAGGTTTGGCTGTGAGTGTTGTTTTTTCTTCTTTAGCTGGTTTTATGCTTGGGGTAGAAGAAATTAATCAAAGTACAATGATTACTCTTGTTATGTTGGCAATAGGAGGCTACTGTATGGTGGGAGCTTCTAATGCTTACAATCAAATTATAGAGAAAGATTTAGATGTTTTGATGGATCGTACTAAAAATAGACCTATTCCTTCCAGGAAGGATGTCTGTAAAAAAAGCTTTTTTTATAGCAACTATCTTGGCAGTTTTAGGAGTTGTTGTTTTGTATAATATTAATGAGAAATCAGCTATGTTTGGTGCTGTTTCTATTTTTTTATATACAAGCATGTACACGCCTATGAAAACAAAGACTCCTTTGTCTGTTTTTGTGGGAGCGTTTCCAGGAGCAATTCCTTTTATGTTAGGTTGGGTTGCAGCTACTAATGAGTTTGGTATCGAGGCAGGAACATTGTTTTTAATTCAGTTTTTTTGGCAATTTCCTCATTTTTGGTCTATAGGATGGTTTTTGTTTGATGATTATGAAAAAGGTGGTTTCTTTATGTTGCCAACAGGTAGTCGTGATAAGTCAACCGCCATGCAAATTATTTTGTATACAATTTGGTTGGTAGTTGCTTCTGTTTTGCCAAGTTTTGGTTATACAGGACAATTATACTTGTCTGATTTGTCAGCTTTGTTAGTATTGGCTATGGGGGGGTGGATGCTTTTATACGCAGTCAAATTGTATCAACAACAAACGCCAAAAGCTGCTAAGAGTTTAATGTTGGTGAGTGTAACCTATATCTCACTATTGCAAATAGTATATGTTTTAGATAAATTTTTAAGATAATGGAAATTACCATACAAGAAGAAAAACAAAAAAAAGTTCGCTCTTATAAATTAATCCTGTTGTTTGGGATGCTAAGTATGTTTATGATGTTTGCGGGTCTTACTAGTGCTTATTTAGTTAGTGCTTCTCGTAAGGATTGGGTACATGATATGGTATTGCCTCCTGCTTTTATGATTAGTACTGTTGTAATTATTTTAAGTAGTGTAACAATTCATTTGGCGAAATTAGCTATACGAAAAGATAATCGTGCTAAGGTGTCTTTATACTTGGGTTTAACTTTGGTTTTAGGACTAGTGTTTGTGTTTTTGCAGTTTACAGGGTTTAGCCAAATTGTAGCAATGGGATATTATTTTACAGGTAGCGAAAGTACGGTAACTACTTCTTTCCTTTATATGTTAACGTTGTTGCATTTAGTTCACCTTTTGCAGGTGTAATTTCACTATTAATTATAATTTATAATCATTATAAACAAAAATATAATTCTACTCAAACCTCTGGAATAGAGCTTGGTGCGATGTTTTGGCACTTTTTAGATTTTCTTTGGGTATATTTGTTTCTGTTTTTATATTTCGTATAAAAAATAAAAAATGTAAATTTGACAACTTTTTAAAATGAATTCTATGGCAACGACAGTTACTACAAGTACTGAAGGTAAAGTTTGGGGCGGCGGAAACGAGCCTATGAAAGCAAGCTATGGTAAAATGATGATGTGGTTCTTCATCGTTTCGGATGCTTTAACTTTCTCTGGATTCCTTGCTTCTTACGGTTTTTCAAGATTTAAATTTATCGAAACTTGGCCTTTGGCCGATGAAGTGTTTACTCACTTCCCATTTATGCATGGAGTGCCTGCTCCAATGTATTATGTAGCATTGATGACTTTTATCTTAATTTTTTCATCTGTAACTATGGTATTAGCTGTTGATGCAGGTCACCAAATGAAAAAAGATAAAGTAGCAATCTATATGTTTCTTACCATTGTTGGAGGTTTTATATTCGTTGGCTCTCAAGCTTGGGAATGGAAAAATTTTATCAAAGGAGAATATGGTGCAATAGAAACTAAAGGCGGGTCTATTTTGCAATTTGTTGATAAAGATGGCAAACGTGTAGCTTTGCATGAGTTTGCATTGCAGTTACCAGAAGAAAGAACACAACACACAAGTAATAAAGGTTTGTGGTTTGTGAGCGAATCAGCTCTGACTTCTGTGTCGGTTGCAGAAGTAGTAGAAGGATTTAAAGCAAATCAAAATTTATTAATTCGTTCTGAAAAAGTAAATCCAGAAACTAAACAAAAAATTGTTTTAACTCGTGAAGAGTCTTTAAAAAGGTTAGAAGGGGCTAAGTCAGTAGTTGAAGGTGCTAATTTAAAGCAAAACGAGTACGGAAATAAATTGTTTGCTGATTTCTTCTTCTTCATTACTGGATTCCACGGTTTCCACGTATTTTCAGGTGTTATTATCAACATCATTATATTCTTTAATGTACTTTTAGGTACTTATGAAAGAAGAGGAAGTTATGAAATGGTTGAAAAAGTAGGTTTATACTGGCACTTCGTAGATTTAGTTTGGGTGTTTGTATTTACATTCTTCTACTTAGTATAATAAAAAAAGTAAGATTATGGGACACGCACACGAATCGAACGCGGGAAAAATTTGGAAAGTTTTTGGAATACTTTCTGTTATAACAATTATAGAAGTTGTTTTGGGTATTTATAAACCTCATTCACTTTATTTTACAAATGTTTTAGGTACGAATTTACTTAATTGGATTTTCATTATCTTAACAGTAGCTAAAGCATACGGAATTATGTGGTCATTCATGCACCTTGAAGGAGAAGTTTCTTCTTTACGTTGGTCTATAGTAGCACCATTAGTATTCTTAATCATATATTTAGTTTTTATCTTATTAGTTGAGGCTGATTATGTATTTGGGGTGTTCAAAAATTCGACCATAAAGTGGAATTTTTAACAACATATTAATTCATAAAGAATCCCGATTTGCGTCGGGATTTTTTTATTTTTGTATACTCACAAAATTCCTTTTATGAAGAAAAAAATAATACTTATAATATTATTGGTCTTACCAATTATTATTTACTTGATTTTTGCCTCGGCTACACATAATCAACTGTTTTTGCCTACTATTTCAAAAAATAACCTTGATTTACCTAATTGGAAAAGTTTAGAAAAAAAGAACGTAACATTAAAGGGCAAAATAACAGTTATAGGGTTTTTAGGAAGTGATATTAAGAGTGTGCAAGGGAATATTTTTAATTTTAATCAAAAAATTTATGATAAATATGTTGGGTTTAAAGATTTTCAAGTAGTCTTTTTAGCTGTTGATGGAAGTCAAAATCAAGTTAAAGAACTGTTTGATAAATTAAAAGGATTTACAGAAAATATGTCAGGTTATCATATTGTTTTTGCATCTAAATCGGAGATTCAAACTTACTATGATTCATTTAAACTTAGAGGTAAACTAAATAATGATTGTGCAACTTCAGAAGTATTTATTTTAGATAAAGATATTAATCACAGAGGACGTATAGGGAAAAATAAAGAAGGAATAGAAGAATATCGTGAAAGTTATAATACTACTTCTGCTGCTGATTTACATAATGAAATGATGGACGATATTAAAATTCTTTTAAGAGAGTATCGTTTAGCTCTAAAAAGAAACAAGAATAAAGAAGATTTTCGTTTACACGAAAAAAATAAGATTATAATAATTAGTTATGAAGAATAAATCATACATAGGGATTAGTTTTATTGTTTTAGTTTTTGGAATTATTTTTATTCCAAAGATTATAAAAAGAATTAAAGAAGGGGAAGTCGTAAAAGGAGATCGTTTGAGTACAATAGTCGATCAAGGAGTTGGTAAAAGTGATCTGTTTACAGTGGGTTCCGCACCTAAATTTTCTTTAGAGAATCAAGAGGGAAAGACAATTTCAAATGAAACCTATAAAGGAAAAGTTTTTGTTGTAGAGTTTTTCTTTACCACTTGTCCTACTATTTGTCCTATTATGAATCGTAATATGAAACTAATACAAGATAGTTTTGCTTCCAATGCTAATTTTGGAATTGCTTCTATTACTATTAATCCTGAAACAGATACTCAAAAAGTTTTGAAAGATCATGCGGAAAGATTGAATTTAAAAGGAATGAATTGGCATTTTTTGACAGGAGATCAAGACAAAATATACAATTTAGCTCAAAAAGGATTTAATTTATATGTAGGACAAAATAAAAAAGTAAGTGGAGGTTTTGAACATTCGGGGATGTTTGCTTTAATAGATAAAGAAGGGAAAATAAGATGTCGTAAAGACAACTATGGTAATCCTATAGTCTATTATGATGGGTTAAAACCAGAAGGAATTAAACAAATTAAACAAGATATATCAAAATTGTTAGCAGAATAAATATAGCATAATTTGAATAATAAATAATATGGAAAATAATATAGAAAAGAAATACAATGTATGGATTACCATTTTATCGGTTGCTATTCCTTTAGTGGTAGCTTTGTTGTTTAAAGTTAAATTAAAAGATTTTGGATTTGATGTAAAGCCTTTAACTTTTCTACCTCCAATTTATGCCACAATTAATGGTTTAACAGCTATACTTTTAGTTTGCTCAGTGGTGTCTATAAAAAAAGGGAAACCAAACCTTACATGAAAAATTAATGAAGTTAGCCATAATTTGTTCTGTAGCCTTTTTAGGAATGTATGTAGCTTATCACATGACCGCGGAGTCAACACCCTATGGTGGCGTTGGGATCATGAGATCAATCTACTTTTTTATTTTAATTACACATATTGCACTTTCAATAGCAATCATTCCAATTGTTTTGATAACATACGTAAGGGCATTAGCTGGAAATTTTGATCGTCATAAAATAATTGCTAAATGGGCATTTCCTTTATGGCTTTATGTAGCAGTAACAGGTGTTATTGTATATCTAATGATTTCTCCATATTATGTTAGTTAGAATAAAAGATAAAAATATAAGAATAAAAAATATTTTGTTCTTTATAGCTCATGTTTTATTTCCTATAACATTTAAAGCGCAATGTGCAATGTGTCGCGCATCCTTAGAAAGTACAGGAGACGTAGCACAAGGAGAAGCAATAAATGACGGTATTGTTTACCTCATGGCAATTCCTTACATTTTGGTTGGTTTCGCGGGTTATTATGTTTATAAAATGTATAAAAAAAAGAAGAGTTAGTTACAGGCTAACTCTTCTTTTAAAACACTGTTTACTGTAAACCATTTACTTCCACTTTCAAATTACCTGTAATGGTTAAAAAACCTAAAATAGACTCATTAGTAAGCTGTACTTTATCAAAATCAATATGAGTTAATTTTCCATTAATATATATACCTTGCATAGGAGAGTAATTATTTAGGTATTGTATAATACTTTTTTTTCCTTCTTCTAGATTAGTAGCAATAGAATACCTACAATTAGCTTTTAGCTTTTGTATGATAGCACTCTGAAAAAGCCAATTAGCCGTTTTGATAAGTTTGTTTTTAGTCTCTAAAGCATAGTCTAAATCGTCAAAATAAAACTCTTTTCTTTCTGTATCATATTTTGGAAAACCAGCTAAATAAATACGTCCGTTTAGACTCCCTAGAAGATCAAGTGCAATGATCATTTTTCCTTGTTTATGCCAAATAGCAACATTTTGGATGCTTATTTTTCGATTTCCAGAACCGAATTCTTTTCCTTTAAAGTTATTGTTTATTAACCTTGATGCGTCATTATAGGTTGATAATGCTACTAATGAGGCTGTTATTTTATTAGGTAATTGTTGTGCAGATTTAAATATAAAGTTGTTTTTGTTAAATATGTTTTGTGGCTTTTGTCCAACTAAAGATTCTATTTGACATTTTAAACCAACATCCAAGCTGATTTTATTTTCTTTTAGAACAGCTTGAGTTGAATGAATCTCTTGTGGATTTATGCGTAACCAAGTTTCATAGTTCTTATTCATCTCTATTGGGGTACTTACTTTTTGCATCAGATCAGAAATCTGTTTTTTAAAATCTAATGATTTACTAATAGCGTCATCTAAGCTTTTTTCTATCTTGTTTTTAAAATAATTTAATGTAGGATTAATCAGATAAGTTATTTTTACATCTTTACCGGCTATACTTACTGTTGGACTTTCATTCCAGTTAATATTTTCTAATTGAGTTTGGGTGTTTACTTGCCAATTAATTAGATTAATATTACTTAATAAGCTTACTGTTGCATTTAAGTTAAATTCGCGTGTGTCATAAAGGTCTATCCCTAATACAGAAGTTCCGTATTTTATTTTTGCCCAAATTTTTAAAGGTACAATAGTTTGGAGTTTTTGATCTTTTTCGTTCATGATGATTGGAGCATTTTTCCAAATTTTAACCATTATTTTATCATCATCTAAATTGTTATCTTCATAGATCAGTCCTGTCAAAGCTTTATTAGTTTGATTTTCTATATCTTTTACTGTTAGCTGAATAGGAAAATTAATGTAAGAGGAATGTGTGGGGTAGTTTACAGGTAAAGCTTTGTCTGGTTCTGGTTGCATTAATTCTATTTTTTGAGTTGAGGAGCAATTACTTAATAAAAAATTGATGACTATGGTGAAAAATAAAGAGGAAAGTTTTTTCATGTTATAATGATTTTATTACAAAAGTAAAATTATTTTTAAAGAGATTGTAACAAAGAGATTGTTTGATAGTCTAATATTTCGTAACGAAAGAAAGGAAGAAACTAAAATATGAAAAAAACATCCTATATACTTATCTTTTTAATATTCATAGGGTTGACTGTTAAGGGGCAGGATAAAAAATGGACCTTGAAAGAATGTGTAAATTACGCATTGATAAATAATATTGCGATACAACAATCCTCTTTAGATGTGGATGTAGCAACAATAAATAAAAAAAATGCAATGGCTAGATTTTCACCTTCTGTTAATGGAAATTTATCACATTCTTGGAATATAGGATTAAATCAGAATATAACAACAGGATTGTTAGAAAATCAAACAAACCAATTTACTTCAGTAGGGATAACACTAGGTGTAGATATTTATAAAGGATTACAAAATCAAAACCAATTTAGAAAAGCAAACCTTTCAAAAATAGCGTCAGAATATCAGTTGGTTAAAATTAAGGAAGATATTTCTTTGAACGTGATAAACGCTTATTTACAAGTTTTGTTTAATAAAGAAAGTTTGAAAGTACAAAAAGAACAATTATCTTCTAGTATTGAACAAAAAAAGCGAATTACAGAATTAGTCAGTGTAGGTGTAGTTCCTAAAGGTGATTTACTAGATATAAATGCTACAATTGCTACAAATAATCAAAGAGTAGTTAGTGCAGAAAACGCGTTGTTAATTTCAAAATTAAGTTTAGCTCAATTATTACAAATCAAAGAATATGATACTTTTGATATTGCCGAAAGCCAAGTTGAAGCTACATTGAGTGCCGTTTTAGCAGAAACCCCAAATGTTATTTTCAATAAGGCTCTACTAACCCGTGTTGAATTAAAATTAGCACAAACAAATTTAGAAATTGCGAAAAAAGATATTGCTATTGCTAAAGGTGCGTATCAGCCTAGTTTGCAAGGGTTTTATAATTTAAATACCCGTGTTTCTTATGCAAAAACAATCAAAGGATTTGAAATAGATTCGCAAAATCCAACTAAAAAAATAGGCTTTGTACAATCAACAGGTGATTTAGTTTCCTCAATTAATACAGTTCCTGTGTTAGGAAATGCCAATCCTTTTTTTCAACAAATAAATGATAATAAAGGACATAGTTTTGGACTACAATTGAGTATTCCTATTTTTAACGGTTTTGCCGTAAAGAATAATGTAAATCGATCTAAAGTTCTCTTTCAAAAAACTAAATTAGCACTAGAACAACAAAAATTAGATCTTGAGCGTACCGTTTATACAGCTTATACAGATACAAGAGGAGCTCAAAAAGCTCACGAGGCATCTTTGATTGTTTTAGAAGCAAGACAAAAAGCAGTTGATTATGCAAAAGAACGTTATGAAGTAGGATTAATGAATGTGTTTGATTATAATCAATCACAAACACAATTAATAAATGCACAATCAGATGCTCTAAGAACCAAGTATGATTATATTTTTAGGACAAAAATTTTAGAGTTCTATTTTGGTATTCCTATTTTTTTAAAAAAAAAGAATACTTCTGAAAAAACTAGTTAACCTTAAATAAAAAGCTATTTTCTTGAATATTAAATAACTAAACCAAATGAAAAGAAAAACAAAATATATACTTATTGGTGTAATTATAGTTTTAGTAATAGGACTAATAGGGTTGAGAAAAAAAGGTATATTAGGGAATGACAGCTCTATAGTTGAAGTTCAATGGCAAGAAGTTACAGAAAGAACCATTATAGAAACGGTATCAGCTACAGGTAAAATTAAGCCCGAAACAGAAGTTAAGATTTCATCCGAAATTTCAGGTGAAATAATAGAATTGCCTGTTAAAGAAGGACAAATGGTTCAAAAAGGAGATTTATTAGCAAAGGTAAATCCTCAATTATATTTACAAGGAGTTAATCGTACTCAAGCTGGACTTTCTAATACAAAAGCTAATTTATCGCAAATAGAAGCACAATATAAAGAAGCTAAAGCTAGTTATGAACGTAATAAAAAATTATATGAAAAAGGAATCATATCGGGAGCTGAATGGGATAAATCTTTGGCTGTTTTTGAAGGAGCGAAAGCAGCTAAACAAGCAGCTTATTTTAATGTAGAAAGTGCTACAGCCACAGTTAATGAATCAAGAGAAAGCTTGCGTAAATCTACTATTTACGCTCCTATGTCAGGTACCGTTTCTAAATTAGCCGTTGAACTAGGCGAACGTGTATTAGGAACACAACAAATGACAGGAACAGAGTTAATGCGTGTAGCCAATCTTCATAATATGGAGGTAGAAGTAGATGTTAATGAAAATGACATAGTAAAGATTGAAATAGGAGACCAAGCTAATGTTCAAGTAGATGCCTATCTTAAAAAGACTTTTAAAGGAATTGTAACCAGTATTTCTAATTCAGCTAATTTGACAACTTCAGCAGATCAAGTAACTAATTTTAAAGTAAAGGTGAAAATATTAAAAGAATCTTATGCCGAATTAATGAAAGGAAAATCAGATAACTACGCTCCTTTTCGTCCTGGTATGACCGCTACAGTTGATATTATTACGACTCAAAAAGAAAAAGTAGTGGCAATTCCTATAAGTGCTGTAGTCATGCGTATAGATACAACGTCCTCAAGAAAAGCATATCTAGAAAATGAAGAAGATGATTTTGAAATAAAGGAAGAAAAACCACTAAAAGAACAAAAACGCTATGAATGTGTATTTGTAAAAAAGGAGATAAGGTACGCCTGAAAATTATAACTACAGGAATTCAAGATGATAACTATATAGAAGTGCTTTCTGGATTAAAAAAGGAGAAGTTATTATTACAGGACCTTATACTACCGTTACAAAAGAATTAAACCCAGGGGATAAAATAAAAAAAAACCTCAGGAGATAAAAAGATAAAGGAAAATCAATAAAGTAAATTTTATCAAATAAGGAGTAAAATTTTTTAAAAATAGTTTGCTGTTTGACGGGATTGAGCCATTTTTTTAGATGAATCAATCCTGTTTTTTTATGATTGTTGTACTTTTGTCCTATATATACTTACCTATGACTTATATTTTACATGTAGAAACGGCCACTCGTAATTGTTCTGTAGCCTTAGCTAAAGATGGAAAGTTAGTTGCAATTCGCGAAATTGCAGAACTAGGATATACACATGCAGAAAAATTACATGTGTTTATAGAAGAAATTTTAGACGAAGTTCAAATAACCATAAATCATTTAGATGCAGTAGCTGTTAGTCAAGGACCAGGGTCTTATACAGGTCTTAGAATTGGGGTTTCTGCAGCTAAAGGTATATGTTATACTTTAAATATCCCACTAATAGCAATAGATACGTTAGTAATATTGGCGAGACAAATAAAGAATTTAGAAGGCGTTATCATTCCTATGATAGATGCTAGGCGTATGGAATGTTATACCGCTGTTTTTTCTAGAAATCATGAATTACAACGAAAAGTAGAATCTCAAATTATAGAACCGCATATATTTTCTGAATATTCAGAAAAAATACATCTTTTAGGAGATGGTGCATCTAAATGCAAAGAAATACTCAATACAAGTCAATTTATTTATCACGATCAAATCGTTTTTCCATCCTCAAAAGAAATGATAGAAATTGCATATCAAAAATTTTTAATTAAAGAATTTGTAGATGTAGCATATTTTGAACCTTTTTATTTAAAAGAGTTTATGTTGAATACAAAATGATAAGTAAAGGACGATGAGGGTGTTTTAAAAGGATGGAATCTTGCTTTTAGACCAAGGGGAGAAGTCCTCGGAGTAAATAAGAGAAAGGGGCAGATAGTGCTGATATGTACTTCTCTCTATCGTAGAAATGCTTTTAAACATTAAGTTACGACTCCTTAAACACCCGCATTGCTATAATGAATCATAAAGTGAATTCAATAAGTCAGATTTAACAGCCACTCCATCGCTGTTTTGTGTCCAAACACGAGTTAAAAGGCTAAATGATTCAAGTTCTATATTCGCTATGAAAATTTCTGGTTTAGGATCTTTTAATATTAACGGGTGATTTTGGACTAATGTTTCTAATTTTGATCTTGATATTTTAATATTTTGATCTATTGGAAAAGTAAAAGTAAAGTCATTTCTTGAAGTGTTTTTTTGAGAATGTTTTTTTATTTTACCATTCGAAAGCATACCATTTGGTATATAAACAACCTGATTGTTTCCAGTTGTAAGCTTAGTAGAAAAAATATGAATATCCTCAACCTTACCAATTTCTCCTTGTACTTCTATTTTATCTCCGACTTTAAAAGGTTTAAATAAAATAATGAGGATGCCTCCAGAAAAATTAGAAAGAGATCCTTGTAAGGATAGACCTACAGCTAATCCAGCAGCTCCTAAAATAGCAACGAAAGAAGAAGTTTCTACTCCTAATTTAGATATAACGGCTATAAAAACTAACCCTCTTATAGTCCAATAAATTAAATCTTCTAAAAATTCAACAAGTGTAATTTCTATGTTACGACTAATCAGTATTTTTTTTGTTGTCTTTGTGATAAACTTAGAAAGCCATATTCCAACGATAAAAATTAAACCCGCAGTCAATATATTAATAGAGTAGGTAATGATATATTCTTTTGCGGTTTCTAGAGTGTCTATATTAATCATTTTTTAAGTGTTTAATTACAAATTTAGATATATAAAATAAAAACTAAAACCCTTTAATATGTATTAAAAATGAGTTTCACTAAACGAGTTTTTTGTTGTCTTTAATGAAAACTTTGTTTTTAGATGATTTTTACAAAATCAAAAGGTTTTAATTTACTGTCATTATTTTTTGAAAAATAAAAATCAAGTAAGTCTCTAAAAAAGTAGTAACTTAACGGTTATGTTGTTTTTTTGACGAAAGGGAGAAATCACATTATACTAGTACTATGTGATCTCTTCTTTCGTTTAAATAGTAAGATTACAAACTTTTAGAACATCCTCTTGATTCAGAATGAAATGCTAAAAGTTGAATTTATAGGAAATGATAAATCGTTTTTTATAGATTTTTTTGATTATTTAGAGTTTCTGAAATCTTTTATCTTTGATAATTAAAAATAAAATTATGCGTTAAGAGCCTCAACTGTTATTTCCTGATCATGAAGCATTTCTTTAAGCATATTTTCAATACCATTTTTTAGAGTAAAAGTAGAAGAAGGACAGCCACTACAAGCTCCTTGAAGAATTACTTTTACTTTTTTATCTTCTTCATTATAGGAGTCAAATAGTATATTTCCACCATCTGGAAGCTACAGCAGGTTTTATATATTCTTCAATTATATTGATGATTTTTTGAGAAGTAACATCTAAATTGTCAAAATTTACTAATTGTTGCTTCTCCTGTTGTTGATGAAACAATAATTTTTGTTTCATCTACAGCTATATTTCCATTTTCTATAAACTCCTTAATAAAAGTTCGTAGTTCATTTGTAACCTCTTGCCATTCACTTACTGCATATTTTGTGATAGAAACATAATTTTCGTCAATAAAAATTTCTTTTACATAAGGGAATTTGAATAACGCTTTTGCTAAAGGAGAAGCTGCTGTTTCATCTATGTTTTTACATTCTACAATTTGTTTTGTAAGCATTCTACTTGCTACAAACTTCATTACAGAAGGATTAGGAGTGCTTTCAGCATAAACCGTTACGGCAATTTTTTTAATTTCTTTTTCAATAATAACAGGACCTCCTGCATTAACATAATTTTCAAGTTGTTCAGAAACATCATGCTTTACATCATCCCATTCTACTATGCTAAATTTTTCTATTGCAATAAAATTTCCTGATATGTAAACAGTTTTTACAAAAGGTAAATAAAATAATTGCTTAGCTAAAGGAGAATCCGCACATTCATCTACGTTTTTGAATTCAAAACTCTGATTGGGACAAATAAAATAAGAAAATTCAAATTTTAAAATTGAAGGATTAGAAGTTTCTTTTATAGTAATTAGTTTCATGTGTATAAAGTATAATTTATTTTCCAATGAAGGAAAAATTTTGGATATGCAAATTTAAGAAAGAAGTTGAATAATAAGAATTATTACTGAAAGTTGTAATAAATTTAATGAATTAGAAGGAATTGTATCGGATTATTATTTTTCAATATTTTAAAATAGTTTAACTTTGAAAACTCATATCTAAAGTAAAAATGAACTACTTATCACTTGTATTGACATTCATAAGTCTGTCTTTGTATAGTCAGGTGGATATACCTGTATATTCCGATTATTTAACGGATAATTATTATCTGATACATCCTTCGATGGCTGGAGCTGCCAATTGTGTGAAAATTAGAGCTACAGGAAGACAACAATGGTTTGGAAACAACAAAGCACCTGCTTTGCAGACGTTAAGTGTTAATGGAAGCGTAGATCAAGATGGTAAATCAGGTGTGGGACTTATCTTGTTTAATGATCGTAATGGAAATCATTCAAATAGAGGTTTTAAAGCTACTTATGCACATCATATTTTATTTTCTAGAAATGATATAGATTTAAATCGTCTCTCATTTGGTGTAAATGTAGGGGTTAATCAATTGCAATTAGACGAAACAGAATTCGGAACTACTTTTGATCCCATTATTGGTGGGGGAGTGCAAAGCGCGGCTTATTATAATGTAGATTTTGGAGCATCTTATAATTTTCTTGATTTTTATATACATGCTACTGTAAAAAATGCAATTTTTAAAAGTAGAAATATTTATACAGATGTTGAATCAAGTAATTTAAGAAAATATGTTCTTAATTTGGGTTATATTTTAGGCAATCGTGACCGAATATTATACGAGCCTTCTATTCTGTTTCAATACACTGAGTTAACAAAAGAAAGAATCTTAGACTTAAATGGAAAGGTTTATAAAAATATGAATTTTGGAAAACTTTGGGCAGGTTTGTCTTATAGAAATAGTTTTGATGGTACACAATATATAAACAATGAAACAGTAGAAAAACAACGTTTACAATATATTACACCTATTGTAGGAGCTCATTATAAGAATTTCATGTTAGCCTATAATTATAGCTATATTATAGGAGATGTAAAATTTGATAAAGGAGGTTTCCATCAGTTAACTTTAGGTTATAATTTTGGCTGTAAACGTGAGAAATATGATTGTAATTGTCCTTCTGTAAATTAATGAGGATGTTTTCGAAAAGATCATAATCTTGTTATTTTTATGAAAAGGAAGCTAGAATGAAGTGAACAGACTAAGGAAATTAATCTGCTGATAATGTTGCTTCTCCTTTCATTCAATAGATAACTAGACGTTGAGTTTTGATTTTTCAGATACCCTTTTTTTATCTCTATAAAATATGTTAATAAAAACAGTTAATGGTAAAACCCCTTTAATTCCTGAAGATTGTTATGTTGCCGAAAATGCTACTATCGTAGGTGATGTAACTTTTGGGAAAGAATGTAGCGTATGGTTTAATGCTGTAGTCCGGGGAGACGTACACTCAATTAGAATGGGTGATAAAGTTAATGTTCAAGATGGAGCTATAATACACTGTACTTATTTGAAACATCCTACAGAAATTGGGAATAATGTTTCTATTGGTCACAAAGCTATTGTACACGGTTGTACTGTAAAAGATAATGTGTTAATAGGTATGGGAGCTATTGTTATGGATGGCTGTGTTATTGAAAGTAATTCAATTGTAGCAGCAGGCTCTGTAGTAACGCAAAATACAATCGTAGAATCAGGAACTATTTATGCAGGAATCCCAGCTAAAAAAGTAAAAGATATTGATCAGAGTAATTTTGCTGGTGAGATTGAACGTATTTCTAATAATTATGTTATGTATTCGAGCTGGTTTAAGGAGTAACGTCAAAAGTTTAATTCTAAAACATTTTTATCAAATCCTAGTATTGATTTTAGAACGCGTGCATCACTGTTTGAGTAAAAGATAGTGGTGCCTTTTTTTTCTTCCAGTATTGACTATTTGGTGTTGTTCTAAGATAGATTGAGTTTGTCTAGCAACAGCTAATCCTGAATCAATAATTTTGATTGAATTAGGGATTATTTTTTTTATTTCAGGAATTAAATAAGGATAGTGGCTACAGCCTAATACCAAATAATCTATTCCTGCTTCAATCATTGGGGTTAAATAAGAAATTAGAAGTATTTTCATTTCTTCTGATTGAATTTTGCCTTCTTCTATAAGTTCAACTAAGCCATGGCCTACTTGTTCCATAATTTTGATATTCGTATAGTTTTCTAACTGACGAATAAAAAGTTCGCTATTTAAAGTGCCTTTTGTAGCTAAAATTCCAATGGTCTTGGTTTCGCTAAGAGTTGCCGCCGGTTTTATAGCAGGTTCAATACCTATAAAAGGAATATTGTATTTAGCTCGCATTTCTTTTATTGCATTAGTAGTGGCGGTATTACAAGCTACAACGATTAGTTTGCAATTCTTTTGCAGTAAAAAATCAACATTTTTGAAGCATAAATTTATAATTTCTTTTTTTGTTTTCTTTCCATAAGGAGCATTTTTACTATCTGCTAGATAAATAGTGTTTTCGTTAGGTAGTAAAGAATGTACTTCTTTCCATATTGAAGTACCACCGATTCCTGAATCAAAGAAGCCTATAGGTTGTGTATTTATCATAAAACAAAAATAAAAAAAAACCGCCTTGAGTAAAATAACAAGGCAGTTTTTAAAGGTTTATTTTTATAAAATTAGAATTTTAATTCTTTTTTTACATCTTCAAATAAATTAGGTCCGTCTGCTAATATCAAAGCTGAAGAATCCATTACATATTGGAAACCTTTAGCACGAGCTACTTTGATTACAGCAGCTTTAGCTTTTTCCATGATAGGTTTTACGATTTCTGTTTCTTTGTCAGAAATTTGCTTTTGAGCATTATCACGATATTGTTGGATTCTTTGTCCCATGTCTTGCATTTCTTTTGCTCTCTTTTCGTTTTCAGCATCACCAGCTGTTTGAGCTTCGCTTTCGTATTTTTTCATTTTAGTTTGGTATTCAGTTACCATTTTTGAATACTCTGCGTCTAAAGTTTTGCTTAACGTTTCTAACTGTGCTTTAGCAGTAGTCATTTCGGGCATTTTTGAAAGTAATTGCTGAACATCAATATGAGCTGTTTTTGATTGCGCATTCATTCCGCTGATTCCTAAAAACATCACAGTCGCAATTAATAAAGATTTCAATTGTTTCATCATCTAAGTATTTAGTATAGTTAAAAATTAATTAGTACTCTTTTTTTCTTCTTGTGTTTTACGTTGTGTTTCTTTTTCTTCAAGAATTTTTTTCCTTCTTTCTTCTAAAGCTTTTTTCCTTTCTTCAAGTGCTTTTTTATTTTTTTTCTATTAATTCTTGTCTTGCTGTTTCTCGAGCAATTCGGATAGAATCTTGATTTATTTTTTTATCTTCTTTTTTGTTAAAATGAATGGATTGATCACTTGTATTGTTTTGCGATCCATTATTTTTTAAGGTTTCAATTGTTGTGCCAGTTTTCTTTATTTCTTGTTCTTCTAATTGTTTTTTTCTTTTTTCTTCGTAGTCTTTTCTTTTCTTTTCTGTTTCTAATCGTCTAGCTTCTAATATTTGTTCGCGACGAGATTTTTTTTCATCTAATATTTTTTTTCGTTCCGCTAAATTTGTGTTTTCGGCAAGTTCGTCTTCTTTTGATTCCTTTTCTTCTAAGGCTTTTTGTTGTTTTTTACTTAGTTCTTCTCTTTTTTCAGCTCTGGTTATAACTCGAACTACTAAGTCACTAATGTCAAATTTTTTAGCAGAAAAAAGCATTGTCATTTGTGCAGAAGATTTGTCAAAAATATAGTCATATTGTTTTTTTTCTGCTAAATCTTGAACTGCGTTAAAAACTTGATCTTGTACAGGTTTTAAAATAGCTTCTTTTTGTAATGCTAAATCGCCTCTTGATCCAAATCGTTTTTGTTGATAGTCTAATAACTGATTTTCTTGAAATTTAATTTCTTCTTCTCTTTCTTTAATTAACTCTTTAGTTAATAAGGCATTTTCATTTTTTAATGCTTCTTTGAGTTTATTGATTGCGTTTTTTTTACTTTCAATGTCTTGTTTCCACTTTTGAGCTTTTTCTTCCAGTTGAGAGGATGCTTCTTTATAATCAGGTGTGTTTTCAAGGATATATTCCATATCTATATAACCAATTTTAAGCCCTGTTTTTGTTTGTGCTATTATATTGGTTATGGTAAATAAACCTAATACTAAGAAGAGTCTTTTCATATATTTTAAATTTTGATAAGCTGTAAGAGCTTATTATTTGACGTTATATCAAATATAACGTCAAATATAATTAAAATTGTTGTCCTATGATAAAATGTGTTTGCCAACCTGATTTTGGTCCACCAGGGTTTATAGAATCAAATCCATGTGCAAAGTCAATTCCTAAAAGTCCAAATGCAGGCATAAAAACTCTTAGACCAACACCTGCAGAGCGTTTTATGGCAAAAGGATTATACGATTTAAATCCTTCAAAAGCGGCTCCTCCTTCTACAAAAGCCATCATATATATAGATGCTGTTTGTTTTAGTGTAATAGGATAACGTAATTCTAATGAAAATTTGTTAAATGCTGTACCGCCTATTTGTTGCCCCGCTCTTTCGCCTTGTGTAATGGTTGGTGTTAATGAATTATTAGGATAACCTCTTAATTGAATGGTCTCTCTACCATCCATTGCAAAATTAGCTAAGCCATCACCACCCAGATAAAAACGTTCAAAAGGTACTAGTCCTCGTTTATTGTTATAAGCTCCCATAAAACCAAACTCTCCTAAAGTACGAAGTGTTAGCTTTTCATATATTTTAGAAAACCATTCAGCTTTTACCTTGATTTTATAATATTCAAGCCAGTTAAATTTTTGTTGGTCTACTTTAGAAGGATCAGCTGAGGCTTCTTCAATAGAATTGGCTTTAGTTAATACGCCATTATTGTTAATCAAGGGGTCTCCTGCATTATATGTTTCAGATGAGTTTGTTGCATATAATTTGTTTTCAGGAAGATTTCCTAGGTTTTGATAATCTACTCCATTAAAATAAGAATAAGGAGGGGTAAGTTTAGCTGTTATGCTAAATTCAGAACCATACGTAGGGAAGATAGGGTTTACTCCCTTATTGTTTCGAGTTAATCCAATTGTATAGGAAAGGTTTCTTGATGTTCCATTACCAAATGTAAATAATCCGATGTTGTAATTATTTAAATCATAATGTTGGTAGCTAATACCTTGAGAAAGGACGAAGTAATCATCTGGGAACTGTAATCTTTTAGCTATACCTATAGATGCCGTGAAAATGTTAAAACTTCTTGATCTGTCTACGCTATTATTTGTGAAATTATTTGAAAATTGTTTACTATATGATAATGAACCTGAAAATTGAACAGGCTTTTTACCACCGAACCAAGGCTCTGCAAATGAAAAGCTATAAGTTTGAAAATAAGAGCTGGCTTGTAGACGTAAAGATAATTTTTGTCCATCTCCCATAGGAAGTGGTTTGTAAGCGTTTTTTTTGAAAATATTGCTTAAAGCAAAATTATTAAATGATAATCCTAAAGTACCTATGAATCCACCGCCGCCATAACCACCTTGTAATTCAATTTGACTTGCTCCTTTTTCGGCAACGTGGTATTTAATGTCTACGGTACCACCTGCTGGATCTACATTTTCAAAATCAGGTTTAATAGCTTCTGCATCAAAAAAACCTAATTGACCAATTTCACGAATAGTTCTTACTAAGTTTTCTTTGCTGTAAACTTCTCCTGGTTTTGTTCTTAATTCACGGTAAATTACTTTGTCATTTGTTTTGTCATTACCTACGACTGATATTTTATTGAAATAGGCTAATGGTCCTTCTACAATTCTTATATCTAGGTCGATTTGATTGTTTTCTGTTTTAACTTCTATAGGGTTAATGTTTGAAAATAGATAGCCGTTGTTTTGATACAAGTTCGTTATATCTTCTCCATCAGGTTGTGTTTTGTCAGCAATTCTTTTATCTAATAAAACACTATTGTAGACATCTCCTTTTTCTATTCCTAGATATTTTGATAATAATTGGTCGTTATAAACAGTGTTTCCTGTGAAATTAATATTGCCAAAATAATATTTCTTACCTTCTTCTAGGTTAATTTTAATTTTAACTTTATTTGATTTTGGATCATATACAACGGTATCTGATTTTATTCTTGCATCTCGATAACCATTTTCTTTGTATTTGTCAATTAATAAATTTAAATCGTCTTTATATTTATCTCTTTTGAATTTCATTGATTTTAGTTTTAGGAAATTCATAAGACTTAAATGACGTGTATCTTTCATTGAACGGAGTAATATGCCTTTTTTTACTTCATCATTGCCAACTAATTCAATATCTTTTATTCTTACTTTTTTCCCTCTATCTATGTTTACTACCATGTTTACGTGATTTATGGTAGTAGTATCTTCAAAAGTGCTTATGTTTACCTTTGTGTTGTAGTAACCTTCTTTTTTATATTTGTTTTCAATATAATATTTAGTTGTTGTTAGCAGGTTTTCATTTACAATTTTGTCATTAGTAAGACCATTGTCTTTGATTAAAGATTCTTTTGCGCTTTTTTTAACACCAACAATTTTAACATTGCTGAGTTTAGGTAATTCGTTTAGATTTAATTCTAAAGAAATACTATCGCCTTCAATCTTATCTACATAGAAGTTAACATTATTGTATAATCCTAGTTTCCATAGTTTTTTGATGGAATTACTAATTTCTTCTCCAGGAACTGTAATAGGTTGTCCTTTCGTAAGACCTGCAAACGTGACAATAGTTTGTTCGTTATAGGTAACTTTACCTGTTACATTTACTTTTTTGAGTACATAAGACTTGCCATTTTCAATAGTTAATCTTTCTTGTGCTTGCGCGTTTATAGCAATGCTTGTAAATGCAATCAGAAGCATAAATTTTATGCTTCTTTTAACTTGTGTAAAATTATTTGACTTGCTCACTTGTTTTTCCAAATCTACGTTCTCTTTTTTGATAGCTAATGAGGGCTTCATATAAATCTTTTTCACTAAAATCAGGCCATAAAACATCAGTAAAGTAAAATTCAGCATACGCTACTTGCCAAAGTAAAAAATTACTGATTCTATGTTCGCCACTTGTTCGTATGACTAAATCTACTTCTGGTAAATCATGTGTGTAAAGATGATTATTAAAAATTGATTCGTCAATATTCTCAATTGAAATTATATTATTTTTAACTTTATCGGATATTTTTTTAACAGCATTTAAGATTTCTTCTCTTGAACCATAACTTAATGCTAAAGTTAAGGTCATTTGGTTGTTATTTTTTGTTTTTTCAATTACTTCTAATAATTCTTTTCGTACGTTGTTAGGAAGCAATTCTAAATTACCTATACTGTTTAATTTGATGTTGTTTTTAGTGAAAGTATCTAATTCTTTTTTTAGGGAAGAAATTAGTATTTTCATGAGTGTTTCTACCTCTAATTTTGGGCGATTCCAATTTTCAGTAGAAAAGGTATAGAGTGTGAGGTTTTTGATTCCTAATTTAACACAAGTTTCTACGGTAGTGCGCACAGATTTTGTGCCGTTTTCATGTCCTAAAACACGTAGCATTCCCTTTTGTTTCGCCCAGCGTCCATTTCCGTCCATGATAATGGCAAGATGTTGGGGTAGAGTGTTTTTGTTTATTTTGTCTATCAAGTTCATTAATTCTTACAATAACAAGGATTTTGTCCGAAAGTATAGGTTAGAGTAGCTCCTGTAAAAGTATACCAATCATTGCTGTTGGTGTTTCCAAAAGAAAGATTTTTTAGTGTGTTATCTTTTGGTAAACTACCGTCTAAATCATCAATGAATGTATAGTTAAAACGAGTTTCTAAACCCAATATTATTTTGTTGGTTATTTTCATTTTTATACCTATCGTCATGGGTATTGCAAATGCCCAAGAACTTTGTTTAGAGGTTGCTATGTTATCTTTAAAATATAGATTTTTATAATTAAAATAACTTAACCCAGAATGTATGTAAGGAGTAATGATAAAATTGTTTTCGTGAAGGTTGAAATCAAAAAAATTAAATTCTAAACCAGCAGATAATTCTGAAATTTTATTTTGAAAAGAATATCCTCTCTCTTTTCTTGCTGTATGATCTGATCTAGAATCCTCATCACTAATACTACTAGTCATAGCAGAAAATCGCCAAGCATGTCTTTTACTTTTGTTCCATTTATAAATAAGACCAAAGGCTGGGTCTTTTGGAGATATAAAATAAGTACTTCCAATATCACCCACATAGTTACTACCCCCTCCAAAAACACCGATTTCGTGTAATTGAGCGTGGTTCTGACTGATAGTCAAAATAAATAGGAGAATGTGTGTTAACTTTTTCATTTTATAATAGGTTGCAAATATAGTAATTATGAACACTCCACAAAGTGAATTGTTAATTAGTTGGTTTTAATTTGTAAACTTGTTTCTTCCTAAACGAAAAAGTTTGTTGGCTAGTATTCTATAATTTAATTTCTTCTGTCTTCACCAAATAATAATTTTTTTCGTAGAGTCTTTAAGAAGGTTTCTTCTGTTATTTCTACCATTTTTATTTTAAACGGCGTTTTTTTTTATGGTTAAAATACTTTCATTTTTTACAGAACTAATTCTAGAATCTAACGAAACTAAATAGTTTTCTTCTCGACCTGTTACTTTTAATTTTAAAATTGTAGAATCAGGGATAACCATAGGACGAGCATTTAAATTATGTGGCGCAATGGGGGTAATAACAAAGCTCTCTGTTTCGGGGGTTAGAATAGGACCACCACAACTTAACGAATAACCAGTAGAACCAGTAGGAGTAGATATGATTAATCCATCGGCCCAATAAGAGGTTAAATATTCATCATTTAAATAAGTTTCTATGGTTATCATAGAGGTCGTGTCTTTACGATTTACGGTAATCTCGTTCATGGCAAAATTTATATTGTCTAATGAACTCAATTCAGGAGAACAAGTTACACTAAGAAGTGTTCGTTCTGATATGGTGTATTTTTTTTCTAATACAAGTGTTAGGAATTTTTCAATGTTTTCTTGTTGTACATTGGCTAAAAAACCGAGTCTGCCTGCATTTATTCCCAGTATAGGAATTTCAGAATCTCTTACAAATGTAGCAGCTCTAAGAAAAGTTCCATCTCCACCTACACTTAATACCATTTGATAAGAATTGTCTAAATCACTATGTGTACTAAAAGTTTCGACACAGTTCATGGTTATTTGATGATCTTGGAGGATTTTTAAAAAGTTAGCCTCAATGGTGAATGTTATGGCATTTGTTTTTAAAAAAGGATTAACCTTTCTATAATAGGTGCGGTTGTATTTTGGTAATATTGACCGTAGATGGCTACTTTCATATTAGTATTGTTTCTATCAGAAGATAATCTATGTTAGTTATAATTGGGTTGAAAAAAATTAGATGTTTAAATATTTGTCTAGATAATCGGAACGCTCCTTAAGCGTTTTTAGATGTTCATCTTCTTGATGTTCTGATATGATTTCATAATCATAACGTCTAAATGTTTGGATGATTTCATTAAGGCTTCCTTCTCCTAATTTTAATGTGATTTGAATTTTTTCTGTATCAGAATTAGAAATGAAAGCGCCAAGTAATTTACCGTTGTTCCCTTCTACTATTTGTGTAATTTGACTGAAAGAATAATCATTTATTCCCTTTTCAATAATTATAATACCTCCTAATTCGCGTAGGAAAGGTGTTTCGTTAAAAACACGTATTACATCTTCTAGTTCATAATATCCTATGTATTGATTGTTTAGATCTAAAACAGGTATAATGTTAGTTTCGTTTTTAGCAAAATCGTCCAGTACATCTAACAAAACGGAATTACTTCTAGTAAAAAAAGGTTCAAAAGTATATCGATATTCTGCTAAACTTTTGCTGAAATCAAACCCGTCTACATCTTCTGCAGCTACATTGCCAATGAAAATGCCATTTTCAGTTACAGGGAAATGTGAAAAAGAATAGTCAGAAAAAAATCCTGAGCAGTTGCTATCTCCTCATTAATGTCTAATGGTGTAAAGTCTTGATTAATATAGTCGATAAGTGTATTCATGAGTCCAGCGTATTGTTTAAAAATATTTTGATTTGTTATCTAGTTGCAAAATAATTAAAAAATTATATAAGACCCATCTGTAAGTTTGTATTTTTGTTTCGTTTTATTAAAATATAGTTTCAAATGATTCAAAATAACTGTAAACTCAGTATAAACATAAATAAGATGGCTACGTTGCGTAATTCTAGAGGAGGAAATACACCAAATGTACTAGAAGGAGCTAAGCGTATTCAAGAATTTGGTGCACAGGGAATTACAATACATCCCCGTCCGGATGAACGACATATTCGCTATCAAGATGCACGTGATTTAAAAGATGTAGTTTATACAGAATATAATATTGAAGGAAATCCGCAGCATAATTTTATTGATTTAGTTTTAGAATGTAAGCCTACTCAAGTAACTCTAGTTCCTGATGCAATTGGAGCATTAACATCTAATGCTGGTTGGGATACTATTTCAAATCAAACATATTTGAGAGAAGTAATTGCTGAGTTTAAGCGCAACGGTATTAGAACTTCTATTTTTGTAGATCCAATATTAAAAATGGTAGAAGGAGCAAAAGAAACAGGAACTGATAGAATTGAATTATATACTGAAACTTTTGCTCATCAATATAGTTTAGGAAATGAAAAAGCAATTTTACCTTATATAGAGGCGGCTGAATTATCAAATGAATTAAATTTAGGAATTAATGCAGGTCATGATTTAAGTCTAGATAATATTGAATTTTTTAATCAAAATATCCCAGGTTTGCTAGAAGTATCTATTGGTCATGCGTTAATCTCTGAATCATTGTATTTAGGGTTAGAAAATGTAGTAAACATGTATTTGAGAAAATTAAAGTAAATTAATCATTAAATAATAATAATTTTCTGGTTTAATGGGAAAATAAAGTTTGTAATCCTAGTTTTTTTTTCCGTTGAGTAGTGTGTATTATAGATGATTTATTAGAGGAAATATCAAAAGATCCTAAATAAAATAGCTTTTGTAGAAGAAGATGAAAAATATTGAACATTCCTCATATAAAAGACTGCAAAATAAGATCAATAGATTTCTTTTTTCTAACGCTTATTTAGAAAGTTAAATTAGGTATGGTTAAAAAATATAAAACTTTAGATTTATATTTTAGTTATTTTAAAAATGTGTTTGAGAAAACAAAGAAATAAATATGAAATTACATAGTAATATACAAGGAGAAGGAAAGGTTTTAGTTATTATTCATGGATTTCTGGGGATGTCAGATAACTGGAAAACCTTAGCCTCTCAATATGCAGAACAAGGTTTTGAAGTGCATGCTTTGGATATGCGTAATCACGGGAAAAGTTTCCATACGAATGATTGGAGTTATGATTTTATGATGCAAGACGTAGTATGTTATTGTAAAGAAAAAAAAATATCCAATATATCCGTAATAGGACATTCAATGGGAGGGAAAGTAGCCATGCTTTTAGCTACAAATTATCCAGATTTAGTAGATGAATTAATAGTGGCGGATATAGGGCCTAAATATTACGCACCACATCATCAAACCATCTTAGAAGCCTTAAACGCCGTTGATTTTTCAGTTAAGCCATCACGTTCAGATGTAGAAGAAGTCATTTCAAAACATATAAAAGATTTGGGAACTAGACAATTTTTATTAAAGAATTTATATTGGATTGAATCAGGACAATTGGGTTTTCGATTTAATTTAAAAGTATTTATAGAAAACACCTCTGTTATAGGCGAAGCTTTACCATTTGAAAACCATTTTACTAAAAAAACCCTATTTTTGCGAGGGGATAAATCAGATTATATTTTAGATAGCGATTTTGAAACAATTTATCATCATTTTCCCAAAGCAGAAATAGTAAGTGTATCCAATGCAGGTCATTGGTTGCATGCGGAAAATCCAAAAGATTTTTTAGAAAAAACGTTGTGTTTTTTGGAGCGTTTTTCTTCAAATACGTTTTAGAAATAAAAAAATAATATTTTAAACCATATATAAAAATGAAATTATTGCAAAAATTCTTAATATCAACGCTAATTGTAATAGTGCTTTCTTATTTTATGAAAGAAGTACATTTTAAAGATATTACAACAGCTTTTGTTGTAGCCTTTGTTTTAGGGGTTTTAAATACCTTTTTAAAGCCAATATTAGTTTTCTTTACTTTGCCTATTACGTTTTTTACATTGGGGATTTTTTTACTAGTTATTAATGCAGGAATGGTTCTTTTGTGTGCTAAATTGGTAGATGGATTTGTTGTAGAATCGTTTGTTACAGCCCTTATTTTTAGTGTCTTGATGTCTGTTTCACAATGGGTGTTGTATAAGTTTATAAAAGACTAAAAATTAGTAAGTTGATTTTGATAAAATAAAATTTGTTGGGTGGTATAAATTATGTAATTTTGCCACCCAAATTTAGTACGTAAAAAACATATATAATGAATATTACAAAAACCAATATTGATGCGTTAAACGCAGTGGTAACTGTAGAAGTTGCAAAGAATGATTATGCTGAAAAGGTAGAGAAAGTTTTGCAAAACTACCGTAAAAACGCGAATATACCAGGTTTCCGTAAAGGTCAAGTGCCAATGTCTTTAGTGCAAAAACAATACGGTAAAGCGGTTTTAGCTGAGGAGGTAAATAAGTTAATTCAAGAAAGTTTAAATAAGTTTTTAGTAGAAGAAAAATTAGATATCTTAGGAAATCCACTTCCTAAATTTACGGAAGATTTTAATTGGGATGCTGATGATTTTAAATTTGAATTTGAATTAGGTTTAGCTCCTGAATTTGACGTGAAGTTAGAAGGATCTGAAGATTTGACCTATTACAATATTGTAGCAGATGATAAATTATTAGATGAGCAAGTAATTAGAATTCAAAAACAATTTGGGAAAATGTCTTCTAAAGACGTAATCGCTAAAGAAGATGATATTCGCGGTGTTTTTGTAAATGAAGAAAAAGGAATTAATAAACCTGCTCAAATCACTCTGGATATTTTTGAAAATAAAGTAGTTGCAGAATCTTTTATCGGTAAAAAAGCAGGAGATATAGTGGCTATACCTACAAAAGGATTATTTAATGATGATCATAAATTAATGGACTATTTAGGTTTAGGTCATGATGATGTTCATGGTTTAGATATTACTGTAGACTTTAAAATTGAAGAAGTTACAACAACAGAACCAGCTGAATTAAATCAAGAATTATTTGATAAATTATTTGGCGAAGGAAATGTAACCTCAGTAGAAGACCTAAAAGCTAAAATTAAAGAAGATGCAGAGAAAACTTTCGCACAACAAGCAGATCAAAAGTTTTATAATGATGCAACAGAATATTTAATCAAAAATCATCAAGTTGAGTTGCCAACTGAATTCTTAAAGAGATGGATTCAAACAGTTGGAGAAACACCATTAACAGCTGAACAAGCAGAAGTTGAGTATGCCCGTTCTGAAAATGGTTTACGTTATCAATTAATCGAAAGCAAGATCATTACCTCTAATAATCTACAAGTAACTTTTGAAGATTTAAAAACATACGCTAGTGATATTATTAAAAAACAAATGGCACAATTTGGCCAGTTAGATCCTTCACAAGAAGATGTAGATAATATCGTGAACCGTGTAATGACAAATCAAGAAGAAGTTCGTCGTTTGTCAGAACAAGTAATGAGTGAAAGATTATTGAATGTATTTAAAGAAAAATTAAATACATCTACTAAAGAAGTTACTTATGATGAGTTCGTTAAAGCCATGTATGGTGAAATCTAATACACAGAATTATATATTTTAAAAATAATTAAAAGAAAGAATTTACTTCTGTAAACTTTTAGATTTTCTTAAAGAAAAATCATAAAAAAATACGTAAGTTTGAGCGTCAAATGTTTTATTTGACGCTTTTTTATTGACAAACTGTCATTAGGAATAAAAAGGTCTAAAAATTGTAATAAGTTTAAATCGTTTAATCCTATAAATTTAAACTTTAAACCTCTAAACTTTTAAACTAATTAGTAAATGAATTACGGTAAAGAATTTAAAAAATATGCTACCAAGCATCACGGAGTAAATAGTATGTACTATGATAAAATCGTAAGTAGCATGACTCCTTATGTAATTGAAGAACGTCAATTAAATATTTCCCAGTTAGATGTTTTTTCACGCTTGATGATGGATCGAATCATTTTTATGGGAACAGGAGTAGATGATTATATGGCTAATATCATTCAAGCACAGTTGTTGTTCTTAGAAAGTGTAGATGCTTCCAAAGATATTCAAATATATATTAACTCTCCAGGAGGAAGTGTATATGCAGGTTTAGGTATTTATGATACTATGCAGTTTGTAAAACCTGATGTAGCAACTATTTGTACAGGTATGGCAGCATCTATGGGAGCCGTACTTTTATGTGCAGGTGCGGAAGGAAAACGTTCTGCTTTACCACATTCAAGAGTAATGATTCATCAACCTTCTGGCGGAGCACAAGGTGTAGCAACCGATATGGAAATAAATTTGAAAGAAATGTTAAAATTGAAAGATGAATTATATCAAATTATTTCACATCATTCAAAGCAACCTTTCGAAAAAGTATATAAAGATTCTGAGCGAGATTATTGGATGAAAGCCGATGAAGCAAAAGAATACGGAATGATTGATGAAGTTTTAAGAAGATAAATTTTTCGTCTAAAGTTCAGAGTCTTTGATCTTAGATTCTGAACTTTATGACATTAAACTTAAATAATGGCAAAAGAAATTTTAGAATGTTCCTTCTGCGGAAGGAGAAAGCCTGAAACTAATTTATTAATTGCAGGTATTGATGCACATATATGCGACCATTGTATCGAGCAAGCACATGGAATTGTTTTAGAAGAATTAAAAGCAAGTGGTTTGTCTGCTAAAATAACCGATTTAGTTCTGCAAAAACCAAAAGATATTAGAGCTTTTTTAGATAAATATGTTATAGGACAAGAACAAACCAAAAAAGTTATTTCAGTTGCAGTATATAACCACTATAAACGTTTAATGCAATTAGATCACGGAGATGATGTTGAAATTGAAAAATCAAACATTATTATGGTAGGTCAAACAGGTACAGGAAAAACTTTGGTAGCCAAAACAATTGCCAAAATGTTAGATGTGCCACTAGCAATAGTAGATGCCACAGTACTAACTGAGGCAGGTTATGTAGGAGAAGATGTAGAAAGTATTTTAACTCGTTTATTACAGGCAGCGGATTATGATGTAACAAGAGCAGAACGAGGTATTGTCTTTATTGATGAGATTGATAAAATTGCACGTAAGAGCGATAATCCATCTATTACACGTGATGTTTCTGGTGAAGGAGTACAACAAGCCATGTTAAAGTTGTTAGAAGGAACTGTAGTTAATGTTCCTCCAAAAGGAGGACGTAAACATCCTGATCAAAAATTTGTAGAAGTTAATACTAAGGATATATTATTTATTGCAGGAGGAGCTTTTGATGGGGTAGAACGTATTATATCAAAACGTTTAAATCGTCAAGCAATGGGCTTCGGAGCATCTAAAGAAACAGATAAGATAGATGAATCCAATTTGTTGCAGTATATAATTCCAAAAGATATTAAAGATTTTGGATTAATTCCTGAAATAATAGGACGATTACCGGTATTAACACACATGGATCCTTTAGATAAGGCCACTTTGCGTGCTATTCTAACAGAGCCTAAAAATGCACTCATAAAACAATATAAAAAATTGTTTGCTATGGATGAAATCGAGTTTAATATTAGTGATGAAGCATTGGACTTTATTGTAGACAAAGCATTAGAATATAAACTAGGCGCGCGTGGTTTACGCTCGTTATGTGAGGCTGTTCTAACAGATGCAATGTATGAGATACCAAGTTCAGATGAAAAACTCTTAAATGTAGATAAAAAATACGTGGAAGTAGCTCTTAATAAGAATTTGCTTAAGCGTTTAGAAATTGCATCATAAACTTTTTTTATAATCATAAATAGACTGTCTGAAAATTTAAAATAACAACAATCATTTTTTAATAAGATGAGGAGTTAATGAGTTTTTAGACAGTTTTTTAGTTATTTATTCATTAGAGTTAACAAAATAAAAAAAGTAAAGATTTTGAAATAAACTTTGCAGAAATTAAATTACTGAATTTTTAAGAGACTCTCTAAGTACTCACGAGAATTTGATAAGCGAGGTATTTTGTTTTGACCACCCAATTTTCCTTTTTCCTTTAACCAATCATAAAATAAATTTTCACGAGCTATATTTACTTTTAGAGGATTTAAAGTCATATTGTTATACCGTTTAGCTTCATAATCAGAATTTAATGATTGTATACTTTGATCTAAAATTTGACTAAATTGATCAATACATTTAGGTTGAGTCTTAAATTCAATAACCCATTCATGAGCCCCTTTTTCTTTTCCATTCATAAAAATAGGAGCAACAGTATAATCTTTTATTTCACAGTTCGTTAGTTGGCAGGTTTTTGCCAACGCTTTATCAGTGTTTTCAACCATTAATTCTTCTCCAAATACATTAATATGATGTTTGGTTCGTCCTGTAATCCGAATTCTATAAGGGGATAAAGAGGTAAATCGAACAGTATCGCCAATTAAATAACGCCATAAGCCTGCATTAGTAGTAATTACAACAGCATAGTTTTTATAAAGTTCTACCTCTGCTAGACGTACTATTTTTTGATCTACAGTACCGTATGTATCCATAGGTATAAATTCATAAAAAATACCATAATCTAACATTAGTAATAAGTCGCTCGAATTATTGAGATCTTGTATGGCAAAAAAACCTTCTAGAAGCATTATATATTTCATAGTATTTAAAGTCAGGATTAGGAAGTATCTTTTTATACTGTTCACGATATGGCTCAAAACTTACACCACCGTGAAAATAAACCTCTAGATTAGGCCAAACTGCAAATAGATTTGTTTTGCCAGTTTCTTCCATAAGTTTGTTAAGTAATACCATCATCCAAGATGGAACCCCCGCAAAACTGGTCACATTTTCGGTTTTAGTTTCGTTAACAATTGCTAAAAGTTTCGTTTCCCATTCACTCATTAAAGAGGTTTTATTGGATGGGGTACTGCTGAACTCAGCCCAAAAAGGCATATTATCAATAAGAATAGCAGATAAATCGCCAAAGAAAGTATTATTGTCTTCATAAAGCTGTTTACTGCCTCCTAAACGAAGGCTTTTTCCTGTAAAAAGCTGAGAGTTTTCGTTATTATTAAGATACATGCAAAGTAAATCTTTACTGCCTTTATAATGACAGTTTTCAAGAGCTTCATTACTTACAGGAATATATTTACTTTTTGCATTAGTCGTTCCACTTGATTTAGCAAACCATTTAATGGGTTGATGCCAAAAAACATTTTGCTCTCCTTTGCGTGTACGTTCAATTAAAGGCTCTAAATCTTCATAGCATGAAATAGGGACTCTTTCTTGAAAAGTGTGATATGTTTTTATTGATTGGAAATCATATATTTTACCAACTATGGTGTTTTCTGATTGACGAATTAGGTTTGTCAGCAGTTCTTCTTGTACTTCATTTGGATATTTTAAAAAAAGTTCTATCTGATGAATACGTTGTTTTAAAACCCAAGAGGCAATAGAATTTATAATTGGTAAAGGCATTATAATCGTGAATTTTGAATTTTGAATTTTGAATTATAACTTTACGCTAAAATATAAAAAAAAAGGTTATCTAAAATCTAAAATCTAAAATCACTATGACATTTCAAGGTGTACTTACCAAAATGCAAACAGAATTTGTTAATCCTATTGAATATTATCTAGTTCTTGAAAACTCCTTTTTAAATATTAATCAGTTATTAGGTAAGCCAATAACATTTTTACATCTTGGTTATCAATGTCTAGAATGCGGGAAAGAAAAAAAATTTTTAGACAAGGTTTTTGTTATGATTGTTTTATGGCAAGTGCATCGGCGGGTGATTGGATTATGAAACCAGAATTAAGTAAAGCTCATTTAGATGTTGAAGATCGTGATCTAGAATATGAAAAAAAAGTACAATTACAGCCTCATGTAGTGTATTTAGCTTTGTCTAGCGAAGTCAAGGTAGGAGTAACAAGAAAAACTCAAGTACCAACTAGATGGATAGACCAGGGAGCTGTACAGGCTATTCCTATTGTTGAAGTTCCAAATCGTTATTTGGCAGGTATAACAGAGGTAGCGTTGAAAAATAAATATGCGGATAAAACGAACTGGCAACGTATGCTGAAAAATGAAGTGCCTGATGTAGATTTGATACTAGAACGTAATAATTTACAGTCTATTTTACCCCAAGAGGTACAAGAGTATTATCACCCTGTTGCAGATGATTTATATGAAATTCAGTACCCCGTTTTAGAATATCCTAAAAAAGTAATGAGTTTGAATTTAGAAAAAACACCACATTATACAGGAATTTTAAAAGGAATTAAAGGACAATATTTAATATTTGAAGATAATACTGTTTTTAATATTAGAACCTACGAAGGTTATGTAGTAAAGATTGAGCTATAATACCATATAAAAAAATACAAAAACTGAGGGTGTTCAAAAGGGTACAATCTACTTATTTCAACCAAAAGGAGGCTTGAATAAAGTGAACAGGAAAAATCAAATTATATAACGTTGATAATCTGATTTTTCCTGTTGTGTAAGAGATAAACTAGATGCTAATTGATCCTTTTTTTAGACACCCATAGTTTTTTGCTTTTAATAATTAGTTATTTTCTTCTGCCAAAAAGACCTTCAAGGACTTGATTAGCAGTGTTTTTAATAGCTTCTTTTTTAGGGTCTTTTGTAGACGTAGAGTCTTTTCCTTTTTTATTTCCTCCTAGAATATTGCTAAGAGCGTCAACTCCCTGATTAAGATATTTGTCTTTTTGTGATTTAGCAATTTGTAAGGCTAAGTTAGAGCTTGCCTGTTTTAGGTCTGTGGTCACTTTTGGTGATTTAAAATTACCTGTCATCAACGCGTTAATAGGAACACTTTCAATTTTTGATGCTTCGTTAGGACTCAGTTTCGCTAATAATTTATTTACATCACCTCCTAAATATTTGGCTGGTACATCTAATTTGATATTGTAATTCATGTTTTGATCAAAACCATGTGTACCACCTACTTCAGCTACGATGTCTTGATATTTTATTTTAAATGGTTTAACAATTACACGTCCTTTATCAAATGCTAAATTGGCTTTAATATCATTTAAATTGATTTTTTTGATGTCTAAGAATTTTAGTTGAGATCCTAATGCACTAAGCATTTGCGAATTATTAGCATTTATTGAAGCAGAAAGTAATTGTCCTAATAAGTCACCTGTTAAAGTCTTAATGTCTGGAGTTAATTCAACAGCATCTAAATTACCATTTAACTTAATAGTAGAATTAAGTTTTCCAGTGATAGCTCCTGCTATAGGTGCGATATTTTTTAGTAGATTTAATTGAGTAAAAGATTGGGTAATATCCACCTTGTCGAGATTTAAATTCATATTAAACGTTGGAGTATTGCCTTTTGTAGATACAAGCCCATTAAAACCAATAGTGCCGTTAAAAATGTCTGTTTTTACGTTTTGTAAGGAAACAGTTTCATTTTTAATCATCATTTTACCTGATACATTTTTAAGTGCTAAATTATCATATACAACTGTGTTTGCTTTTGCGCTAATTGTACAATCAAGAAAAGCAGGTATTTTAACCGCTTCTTTTTTTCCTTTTTTAACGGAAGAAGTATTTTCTTCGCTGTTGGATGTGCTTGAATTAGGTTTGTTTGTTGAATTTACTGGAGCAGGAGCCATAAAATCGGCTACATATAATTGAGTTGACCCCATATTAAAATTACCTTTTAAGGTTTGTTTTCTGAAGAAAAAGCCATAGAAATTTTCTAATACACCATTTATTTTTAAGTCTGAACTCCCTGTTTTCATGTCTAATTGATTCAGTTTAATCTGACTATTATTAAAACTAACTTGAGCTAGTTTTATTTGAACAGGTTTAGCCATTTCAGGACCAGTATAGTTAAATCCAGTTAAATGTAAAGTGCCTGCATTTTTAATTTTTTCATACTCGTTCTTTTCAACAGCCTGCATATTAAATTCTGTTGTTATATCTGCTTTTAGAATTCCAGAAAGTGGTTTGTCTATTTTTATAGGGTACGCTTTTGTGAAATTACCTAGATTAATAGTTCCTTTTAGAGCTGCGTTAACATTTGGGTTTGTAGCTACATTTTTGATAGATGCTTTTGCGTTAAAAATATCTTGATCTATTTGAAAAGATAATTGGTCTAGATTTACATAGGTATCGCTTAAAGCACCGCTATCGTTAATTATTTTAGTGTCAATTACAATATTTCGGACTGATTTTGGAAGTTGGGGATACTGAAAAGAGGCATTGTTAGATGCTATTGCAATATTAAATGTAGGAATTATATTTTCTTTGAGTTTTCCTTTTACTTTTCCATTTATCGTAAAATCACCCGAAGTTTTCACTGTTTCTAGATTGCCTGCATATTGTGCAGGTACAAGACCCAAGAAGTTTTTAAAAGAAGAAGTAGGGGTTTTGAAGGTTAAATCATAAAGTTGTTCTCCTTGTAGCATTTGTATAAAACCATTGAACTCAAGAGGGAGTTCGTTAATTTTTGCCTTATTTTCTTTAAATGTATACTTATTAGCAGATAGATCTATTCCTAATACGGCATCTAATGTTATAACTACATTTTTCATATAGTTCATTTTATCCATATCAAGAGATACTTTAGCAACAGATTGAGTTTGTAAATCTAATTTTTGAGAGCCAAAGTCACCTTTTCCACTATGTTGTATACTATCTAAAACCATTTTAATTTTAGAACGCTCGTCATAGAATTTGAAACGAAAATTTTCAACAGCATAATTTTGTATGTTCATTGAAAAAGGTTCGCTCTTTTCATTAGAAGAAGTAGGTTCGTTCGTTTTTTTGCAATATCAAAATTTCCTTTTCCTTCTTTATTGAAAAGGATGTTGGCTAAACCGTTTTTAATACTGATTGCCTCTAACGACATAGGTTCTTTTTTGTCTTTCCAAAGTTCAGTTACGGACATTTTTAGATTTAATTCATCAAAAGCAACAAGTGTATCGCCTTCAAAAGGAGCATGATTAATGATTGTGAATTTTTCTAAGGAAATGGTAGCTTTTGGGAAACTTTTGAACAAGCTTATATCAGCATCGGCAAATGCAACTTTAGCATTTAGATTTTCATTAATGGTTTCCTGAATTTTAGCTTTTATTGTATCCTTAAAAAATAAAGGAATGGAGGCTAAGACGCCAATTATAATAAAGAGAGAGGCTCCAATACCTATAAAAATTTTCTTTTTCATTTTGTAATCTTTTTGAAATTGTATGTTGTAAAACTTTTTAGTTTATTTACAAAAATACATAAAAAAATCCGCTTTAATATGAAAACGGATTTTTGTGTTAGAGGCTAATTTATTTTTAATTCATAAGGAAGTATTAATTGTATTCCTCTTCGATTATTCATTCGTTTTATCTGATTAATCATTTCTAAACCTTCTTCACCAACTTGTTCCTTTAGCAGATTTTCACGTGTTTTAAAGAAACTCATAAAGCCACTTTTTTCTAATTCATCAAGGAAATTTTTTTCAAATTCAGGATATGAAATAGTGCTGTATTTTTTTGTTTTTGAAAGAGTAGCTGCGTAGGTTATAGCATCATCTAAGCCTCCAATTTTGTCTACTAATCCAATTTTGAGTGCGTCTGTGCCACTCCAAACGCGACCTTGTGCTATGGCATCTACTTGTTCAAAAGTCATTTTGCGACCTTTAGCTACCCGGTTTACAAATGTTTTATAGATGGTTTCTACGCCCTCTTGTGTAAAGTTTCTAAAATCAGTGTCTATTGGTTCAAAAACACTATATCCAGATGCGTTTTTATGAGTTTCTACTGTTTCTGTATTAATTCCATATCGTTTGCTGATTTCAGATAAATTAGGCAACATCCCAAAAACTCCAATAGAACCTGTTATTGTACTTGCTTCCGCAAAAATTTTATGAGCATTACAAGCAATATAATAACCACCAGATGCGGCTAGATTACCCATAGAAACAACGACTGGTTTTACCTTTTTAGTTAATTCTATTTCTCTCCATATTAGGTCAGATGTTAAAGCACTTCCTCCAGGGCTGTTAATTCGTAGAACAATAGCCTTTATATCTTGATCTTCACGAGCTTCTTTTAAAGATCTTTTCATAGAACCTTCTCCTACGGTATTTAGATCCCCTTCTCCTGAGCCTATTTCGCCCTGTGCATAAATAATCGCAATTTTTTCACCTAAACTAAATTCTTCATTGTTAGCTAGTTCTTTTGAGTAATCAAGAATATTTACAGTATTATAATCTTCACTTTCAGCTACTTTTAATCTTTTTTTGATGTCCTGATGATATACGTCTTCATAGGCTATGATGTCTATCAACTTATTATTTTTTGCCAACTCAGGAGTACGGGCCAATAAATCAGTAGCTATTAAATTTAAGTCCGTTACAGATATGTTTCTTGATTTCGAGATATCTTCGGTAATAGCATTCCAAATAGAATTTAAAAAACCACTAATTTGTTCTCGATTTTCAGGACTCATAGTATTCGTTAGAAAAGGTTCAACTGCACTTTTGTATTTTCCGTGTCGAATAATTTCCATTTTCATTCCTGTTTTATCCTGAAAATCTTTGAAGTACATTACTTCACTTGATAATCCTTTAAATTCTAATTCTCCAACAGGATTTAAATAAACTGTACTGGCAACAGAGTTTAGGTAATATTCTTTTTGTGAATAGCTATTTCCGTACGCTAAAACAAACTTTCCTGATTTTCTGAAATTTTCTATCTCGTCTCTAAGAGCTTTGGTTTGAGCAGTACCTAAATGAAGAGTGTTGTTTAAAATAGAAATACCTCTTATTCTACTATCGTTTTTAGCTTCTTTAATTGCTTTTAATATGTCTATAAGACCTTCTCCTTTTCCTTTTTCATTTAAAAAGGGCATATCTTCATAATTGAATTTTCCAGCGTAATCTTCTGTTATTTTTTCTAAGTTTAATACCAGTACAGAATTATCTTGAATTTCAACTTTTTCCTTTCCACTAGCAACTAATGTACTTAGTATAATAATGCCAAAAAAGCAGATAATGCAAAATATAAAAAGCCCAATTATGCTTGCTAATACATTCTTTAAAAAATTCATTGTTTTGTTTTTTACAGATTAGTGTTTAAAATATTAAAAAAGTTACACGAAAAAATAAGTTATTAACACAGATGCAAATATACTTCTATTCTCCAAAACTTTTTAGTTACTTTGCCAAGCATGGGAATACAAAAAAAAGTAATATTATCTTTAGGAAGCAATCAAGGAGATAAGCTTGGTCATATAACGGCTTGTATACAGTTGATTCATAGTAAAATTGGATTGGTTTTACAGGTGTCAAAGTTGTATGAAACACCTGCTTGGGGTTTTGAGAGCGATGCTTTTTATAATTGTGCAATACTTATTCATACTTCTTTTACTCCTGAACAAGTTTTAAGAAAAATAACAAGTATTGAAAAAGAAATGGGGCGTCAAAAGAAGAAAGAAGTAGGATACGAACCCCGTATTATTGATATTGATATTGTAGCATTTGATGACCAAATATTAAATACAGAAAATTTAATAATTCCGCATCCTCACATGCAAAACAGGCGTTTTGTATTATATCCCATGAAGGATCTTGGAGTAGAGTGGGTACATCCTATTTTGTCTAAAAATGTAGATCGTTTATTGTTGGACTGTCCTGATATGAGTTCCTGTGAAGTGGTTACGGAACTTACGGCTCCTATTAAACAGTTTGATGTAGATAAATTAAATTATATAGCCATAGAAGGGAATATTGGGGCGGGAAAAACTACTTTAGCTTCTAAAATAGCAGCTGATTTTAATGCAAAATTAGTTTTAGAACGTTTTGCAGATAATCCTTTTTGCCAAAATTTTATAAAGATCAAGGACGTTATGCTTTTCCTTTAGAAATGTCTTTTTTGGCTGATCGCTATCAACAATTAGCTGACGATTTGTCACAATTTGATCTCTTTGCAGATTTCGTAGTAGCAGATTATCATATTTTTAAATCCTTGATTTTTGCAAAAGTTACTTTGCAAGGTGATGAGTTTCGTCTTTATAAAACCCTATTTGATATTATTTATAAAGAAATGCCTAAACCTGATTTATATGTATATCTATATCAGAATACGGATAGATTACTTAAAAATATAAAAAAGAGAGGGCGTAGTTATGAACAAGAAATACCAGCAGAATATCTAGATAAGATTAATAAAGGCTATTTAGATTATATTAAAACACAATTAGGCTTAAATATGCTAGTAATAGATGTTTCTGATTTAGATTTTGTAAAAAGACAAGAAGATTATGTAATCATCTTACAAAAAATACAAGAAAAATTAAATTGTTAAAAAAAAATGACGAGAGGGTGTCTGAAAAGTTTAAACTCAACGTCTGGTTTGTCACTTCGATCAAATAATAAATCTAAAGGTTTCGTTGTTCTTCGTTTGATTTCCTCTTTGGTTGAAATGATAAGATTGAGATCTTTTCGGACAGCCTCTGTTTTATTTTTCGTTCAATTTGCAAAATAAATCCCAAATAACAATACCAGTACTTACAGAAATATTTAAAGAATGTTTAGTTCCCAGTTGAGGTATTTCAATCGCTCCATCGCAAAGTTTTATAGCTTCTTGGTTTACTCCAAAAACTTCATTTCCAAAAACTAAAGCATATTTTTTAGTAGGTTTCGGTCTAAATTGATCAAGGAATATAGCATTTTCAACTTGTTCAATAGCATACACTTCAACTTCTTCCTTTTTAAGATTTTCAATAAGCTCTAACACATCTTTGTGGTATTCCCAAAAAACCGTTTCGGTTGCTCCTAAAGCTGTTTTGTGAATTTCTTTGTTAGGAGGCGTGGCGGTAATTCCACATAAATAGATCTTTTCAATTAAAAAAGCATCACTTGTTCTGAACACAGAACCAATGTTATGAAGGCTTCGTATGTCGTCTAATATAATAATAAGAGGTGTTTTTTGAGCTTTTTTAAATTGCTCTACTGTTTTGCGTTCTAATTCGCTATTTTCAATTTTTCTCATTTGGCAAATTTACATTTCTTTCGATAATAATGATGATTCTGTTTTTGAATAGACAGGAAATAATCTTAGTATTATCTGTTTGATGTAGGTATCTTGTGAATTACTATTCTAGTAAAAATAGAACTGAAATGAAATAAAAAAGCCCTCCAATGAGAGCTTTTTGATGTCTTTTTAAAGTTTAACTACTGTGCAGTTGGACCTGTTGGTTTAGCATCTAAAGGACTAGTTGGTGTTGGTTTAGCTACAACATTACCTGTGATGTGTAATACTTTTGTAGGATTATCTTTCATGTTTGTAGTAACTGTTACAGATTTGTTAATAGCTCCTACTCGGTTTGTGTCATATTTAACGCCAATTACAGCTTTTGCTCCAGGAGCAATTGGTTCTTTAGGGAAAGAAGGAACAGTACAACCACAAGAACCTTGAGCGTTTGAAATAACTAACGGTTCGTTACCGTTATTTACAATAACAAATTCTCTTTTTCCTTCAGCACCTTGTTCAATTGTACCATAGTCTATAGTTTCTTTTTCTACATACATCCCAGGGCCTGATACTTTCGTAATTTCAAATTTTGTTTCTTCTACTTTTTTAGCTACCTCCATTTTCGCTTTTGAAGCTGCTTTTTTTGCTTTTTCTTGAGCAGTAGCTGATAAATTTCCTAAAAATACTATTGTTGCTACTGCTAGTATTGCCTTTTTCATAATTGACTTGTAATTAGTTATACACAAATGTAAAAATATTTGATCAAATATTACGCCAAAATAAGTAAATTCGTCGCGATTAATCAAAAAATTTAACGTTTTGTCAGTAAAAGCTAAAACACCTAAGGAAACTCCTCTAATGAAACAGTATAACGAGATCAAGGCCAAGTATCCAGATGCTTGTTTGTTATTTAGAGTGGGCGATTTTTACGAAACCTTTGGAGATGATGCTGTTCGTACAGCTCGTATTTTAGGGATCACTTTAACAAAAAGAGGCAACGGAACAGAAAGTGAAACAGCCTTGGCGGGGTTTCCACATCACTCCTTAAATACGTATTTGCCAAAATTGGTAAAGGCAGGTTTGCGTGTAGCTATTTGTGATCAGTTAGAAGATCCTAAAATGACCAAGACTATTGTAAAACGAGGAGTAACGGAGTTAGTAACCCCTGGTGTTTCTATGAATGACGAAGTATTGATGTCTAAATCCAATAACTTTTTGGCTTCTGTTTATTTTGGAAAGAAACAATTAGGTGTGGCTTTTTTAGATGTATCAACAGGGGAGTTTTTAACTTCTGAAGGCAATGCAGATTATGTAGATAAATTATTGCAAAATTTTAATCCAAGTGAAATTTTAGTTCCTAAACATAATAAAAAAGAGTTTGTGGAGATTTTTGGCGAAAATTTTCACACTTTTTATCTTGAAGATTGGGTGTACAAACAAGACTATGCAACTGAAAGTTTGATTAATCATTTTCAAACTAATTCACTAAAAGGCTTTGGAATAGAAGAGTTAGAGCATGGCGTTATTGCTTCAGGGGCTATTTTGTATTATTTATCCGAAACCCAACATAATAAAATTCAACATATAACCTCTATTCACCGCATTGCAGAAGATGCTTACGTTTGGATGGATCGTTTTACTATTCGTAATTTAGAGTTGTACCATAGTTATAATCCTAACGCTGTTACCTTGTTAGATGTAATAGATCGTACTCTTTCTCCTATGGGAGGACGTTTGTTAAAACGATGGTTAGCTCTTCCGCTAAAAGATATAAATAAGATTAAAGGACGCCATGAAGTAGTTGGCTATTTTAAAGATAATCAAGAAATATTATATCAAGTTCAACAACAGATTAAGCAGATATCAGATCTAGAACGTTTGATATCTAAAGTGGCAGCTGGAAGAGTTTCACCAAGAGAATTAGTGTATTTAAAAAATTCTTTAGATGCTATCGAACCAGTTAAGACTCTTGCTTTAAAAAGTACTCAGGAAGCAGTAAAAGTAATAGGAGATAGTTTGCACGCTTGTGAATTGTTGAGGGAAAAAATTACTAATACATTAAATCCAGACGCACCAGTAGCAATTAATAAAGGAAATGCTATTGCGTCAGGAGTAAATGAGGAATTAGATGAATTACGAAATATTTCAAATTCAGGAAAAGAGTTTTTGGAGGCAATAGAAAAAAGAGAATCTGAAAAAACGGGTATCCCATCTTTAAAAATTTCTTTTAATAATGTTTTTGGGTATTATATAGAAGTTCGGAATACACATAAAGATAAAGTGCCTTCAGAGTGGATTCGTAAACAAACATTGGTAAATGCAGAACGCTATATAACAGAGGAATTAAAAGAATACGAATCAAAAATATTAGGAGCCGAAGAAAAAAATTCATCAATTAGAAATGTCTCTGTTTGAACAGTTAGTAGCTTGGGTTGCAACCTATATTAAGCCTGTTCAACATAATGCTAACCTCATTGCTCAGTTAGATTGTTTGACTTCGTTTGCACAACAAGCAATTGATAATAATTATGTGTGCCCAGAAATTAACGATACGTATGTATTAGATATAAAAAACGGACGCCATCCAGTTATTGAAAAACAATTGCCTATAGGAGTGCCATATATAGCCAATGATGTGTATCTTGATCGAGATTTCCAACAAGTGGTCATGATTACAGGGCCTAATATGTCAGGTAAATCAGCTATACTAAGACAAACGGCACTTATTGTTTTATTGGCACAAATGGGAAGTTTTGTGCCTGCTGGAAGCTGTAACGATGGGGGTGGTTGATAAGATATTTACGCGTGTGGGAGCTAGTGATAATATATCTATGGGAGAATCAACCTTTATGGTAGAAATGAATGAAACCGCATCAATCCTAAATAATATATCCAATAGAAGTTTAGTCTTGTTAGATGAAATAGGGAGGGGAACGAGTACGTATGACGGTGTATCTATTGCATGGGCTATTGCAGAGTTTTTGCATGAAAATCCAGCACAACCCAAAACACTTTTTGCTACTCATTATCATGAACTTAATGAGATGACAGAAACATTAACTCGAATTCAAAACTATAATGTGTCTGTAAAAGAATTAAAAGACAATGTGTTGTTTATCCGTAAATTAGAAAAAGGAGGAAGTGCACATAGTTTTGGTATTCACGTGGCGAAAATGGCAGGAATGCCGCAAACAGTTATACAAAGAGCTGGTAAGATTCTAAAAAAATTAGAAAAAAATCATTCTTCGGAAGTTTTAAACGGCAAAACATCACAAGGAAACTTAGGTGATCAAGAAGAAGAAATGCAATTAAGTTTTTTTAATTTAGATGATCCTTTCTTGCAAGAAATAAAAGAAGAAATTCAGAATTTAGATATTAATACATTGACTCCAGTAGAAGCTTTAATGAAACTAAATGAAATCAAGCGTATGCTAACAAAAAAATAGTTTTAGAAATTTAAAGAATTGAATCTGAAATATTTAAAAAAAAATTTTGATTTTTTTATTCAAGTGCTTGCAAATACTGATTCTTGTTGTATATTTGCACTCGCAATACGGAAGTAAGGCAATGTTCTTTAAGCTAAATGCGAAAATAGCTCAGTTGGTAGAGCGCAACCTTGCCAAGGTTGAGGTCGCGGGTTCGAACCCCGTTTTTCGCTCTGTTACTAGAATAACAATGCTCGAGTGGTGGAATTGGTAGACACGCTGGACTTAAAATCCAGTGAACATTAGTTCGTGCGGGTTCAAGTCCCGCCTTGAGTACAAAAAATCCTTTCAAAATAAGAAAAGGAAAAAAGTAATTTAATTACTTTATATACGTTCATAGTTACATAAGTTTTTTTTAAAAAAATATACGCTCGAGTGGTGGAATTGGTAGACACGCTGGACTTAAAATCCAGTGAACATTAGTTCGTGCGGGTTCAAGTCCCGCCTTGAGTACTAATTTTTTAGAAGTATTTTTAAAAAAACAATTTGTAACTTGTAATATTGATTAAATTTGCGAAAATAGCTCAGTTGGTAGAGCGCAACCTTGCCAAGGTTGAGGTCGCGGGTTCGAACCCCGTTTTTCGCTCTGTTACTACAATAACAACGCTCGAGTGGTGGAATTGGTAGACACGCTGGACTTAAAATCCAGTGAACATTAGTTCGTGCGGGTTCAAGTCCCGCCTTGAGTACAAACAGGCTGTCCTAAATCTTTTGGACAGCCTTTTTATTTACACAATATTTGGATACCTATTGGAGAAGAATCTTATATCATTTAAACTTTGAAATTTCCACATGATAATATTTTTTAACCCTGAGACTGTCCAAAAAATTCACAATCTTGTTCATTTCGACCAAAGGGAGAAATCACATAATGTTGATTTAGACACTATCTTAGAAAAGCAATAAGAATTAGTGTTGATTCTCGATGCGCTTCGCGCTCGAACTAATGATGATTCTAATTATCTACTCAACGGTTTGTTCGAGTTATTTCTAAAATAAAAAAAAACAGATCAAGAATTTTTCTTTTAATCCAGTATGTTTTAAGTTTAAATGGTATAAAAAACGGAATGTTTTTTGTTGTCCCAACTCAATAAGGGATATAAGTATAATTCAGCTAGAATAATTCATGTTGTTTTATGATACTTATCTAGCTTTTTTACGGTTTAAGTAGTGAGAGATACTCTTCTGGATAGGAAGGAAATTAGATGCAGACAGCTACAGTCTAAATTATACAACGTGGTTTTAAGTGAATTTTGAAAATAAGAGGCTGTTTAAAAAATGTAATTGTGTGTTGTTTGACTTCGTTTTGTCGCTTTTATTTTTAGTAGACCCTCAAAGGAGAAACTATATAATGTTAATGTAGCTTCTCCTATCACTGAAAGTGAGTAACTAGAATGTTGAACACTTTTTCTAAATAGCCTCTTTCTTGTTATTGATTTGCTGTCATAAATTCTTCTGCCTTATTGACCATATTATAACTTCCACAAAAGAAAGGAACTCTTTGGTGTAATTCAGTAGGTTTTATTTCCATGATTCTTTTATAACCATCAGAAGCCTTTCCGCCTGCCTGTTCTGTTATAAATGCCATAGGGTTGCATTCGTATAGTAGTCTTAGTTTTCCTTTGGGAGCTTTAGAGCTAGGAGGGTACATATAAATACCTCCTTTTATCATGTTTCTATGAAAATCAGCAACTAAACTACCAATATAGCGAGAAGTATAAGGACGATCTCCCTCTTCTTTTTGACAGTATTTTAAATAGTCTTTTACACCTTGAGGAAAGTGGACATAATTCCCTTCGTTAATAGAATATATCTTTCCGTCTTTTGAGAATTGCATATTAGGATGCGAAAGATAAAAAGTACCTATTGCAGGGTTTAATGTAAAGCCATTTACACCATTTCCTGTAGTGTATACAAGCATAGTAGAGGTTCCGTAAATAACATATCCTGCAGCTACTTGGTTTGTGCCAGGTTGTAGGAAGTCTTCTAGCTGAACAGGACTGCCTACTGGTGTAATTCTTCTGTATACAGAAAAAATTGTTCCAACAGATACATTTACATCTATATTAGAAGAGCCATCAAGAGGATCCATTAATACGACATACTTGTTATTATGACTATTGTCAGCTCCTGAAATAGTAATGAAATCATCGTTTTCTTCACTGGCAATACCACAAACAATTTCTCTGTTGATTAAGGTTTGTATGAAAACTTCGTTAGCGTATACATCTAGTTTTTGTTGGTCTTCTCCTTGTACATTCGTTTCTCCTGCTGCTCCTACAATGTCTACAAGTCCAGCTTGTGTTACTTTATGATTAACAACTTTAGCCGCTAGGCGTATTGAGTTGATAATTCTTGATAGTTCGCCTGAAGAATATTGAAAATCATTTTGTTTTTCTATTATAAATTCGCCAAGGGTTCTGTTGCGTTCTTCCATAATTTTTATGCAGTTAGTAATGCAAAGATGAGATTTATTTTTTTAAAAATAAAGTAACAAGAAGTCTGTAAGTTGTAATGTTTGAATAAAATAGATTTAAAATATACATTAGATGGTGCGTACAGAATAGCGATTAGATTCTTTTTTTAATGTTTGATCAAAAAATGTATATTTTAGATATGTGTTTTGTTTTAAAAATTGTAGAAAACTTTTATTCTGTGAAGTTGTTTAAAATAAATTATACTTCTCTTATCTTTGTTCATATCTGTATTTGCGGTAACTAAATAAAAACAAAATGAAAAAAATACAATTAGCAGTAGGTTTATTGGCTCTTATGCCTTTTACAATGAATGCACAAATTAATTTAGGTGAAAAAGCGTTAGGAGCTTTACAAAAAGGAGTGGCAAGTTTTACCTTTTCTGATGAGGATGCTGCTCAATTATCTAAGGCTTCTGTTGAGAAAATGGATAAAGAAAACCCTATTGCGGGTCCTAAAGATCCTTATACATTAAGATTAAATAAGCTTTTTGGTAAACATAAGACAGAAAGTGGTGTAACGCTTAATTTTAAAGTTTATAAAGTAAAAGAAGTAAATGCTTTTGCTTGTGCTGATGGGAGTGTTCGTGTTTTTCAAGGGTTATTAGATGTTATGGATGATAATGAAGTACTTGCGGTTATAGGCCATGAAATAGGGCACGTTGTAAATCATGATACAAGAGATGCTATCCGTGCAGCTTATCAGAAAGAAGCTTTGGTAGATGCTGTAGGATCACAAGTAAAGGGAGTTGCAGCGGTTAGCGAAAGTGCTTTAGGGAAAATAGGAAGTGCAATAGTAGACAGTCGCCATAGTCAAAAACAAGAATCAAGAAGCAGATATGTTTTCGTATGATTTTATGAAAAAACACGGATATAATGTTAATGCTGTTGAATCTGCCTTTACAGTATTAGCGGGCTTAAGTCAAGGTGCTGATTCGGGTTTTATGTCAAGGATTTTAAGCTCACATCCAGATCCTAAAGATCGTGCAGCAAAAGCGAAACAAAGAGCAGAATCAGAAGGGATCTATAAACCGTATACTCGTCAGTTAAAAAAGACATCTACACCCGCTAAGAAGAAAAAATAATGAAAAATTTTACGATTCGTAGAGGTACCTCGTATGATATGGCACAAGTGCTATTACTTATAAAAGAATTAGCACTATTTGAAAAAGAACCAGAAGCAGTAGTAATAACTGAAGAAGATTTGATTCGAGATGGTTTTGGATCAAACCCCTTGTTTCATACTTTTTTAGCCGAAATAGATGGAGTAATAGTTGGAGTAGCACTTTATTATTATCGTTATTCTACTTGGAAAGGAAAAACAATTCATTTAGAAGATCTAATTGTTACACAAAATATGCGAGGAACAGGCATAGGTATAGCCTTGTATAAAGAAATTATGAAACAAGGAGCTTTAGATGGTGTTAGACGTATTGAATGGAATGTTTTAGATTGGAATACCAATGCTATTAAATTTTATGAAAAGTCAGGAGCAAAAGTATTAGATGACTGGCGTGTTGTTCAGATGGATGAAAAAGGATTAGAAGAATTTTTAAATAACAAATAATCAAAGTCAAGATTCAAAAAAATAATAGTTTGAGTTTTGAAAAAAATGTGATATGAAAATATTCAAGTTTGGTGGTGCCTCTGTTAAAGATGCAGCGGGCATAAAAATGTGTTTGATGTACTTCAAAAAGTGGGGTACGAAGAGGTTCTACTTGTAGTGTCAGCTATGGGAAAGACAACCAATGCCTTAGAAGAAGTTATAAAGAATTATTTTGAAAAATCACCTCAGCTAAATGCTTCAATTCAAGAAGTTAAAAAATATCATAATCAAATTATTTTAGATTTATTTGATGATGAAAATCATGAAGTTTTTTATGATATTAATGAACATTTTGCTGATTTTGAATATTTTTTAAGAAGTAATAAATCGCCAAATTATAGTTTCGTTTATGATCAAATTGTAAGTTTTGGTGAGATTATTTCCACTACAATTGTATCGCATTATATGAATTTTAGAAACATTCAATCACAGTGGATAGATGTGCGTAATTATATTAAAACAGACGCTAATTATCGAGATGCAAATGTTGACTGGGAAAAAACACAAAAAGCCATTTCTAAAATAGCTAAAAAGAAACAATTGTTTGTTACGCAAGGTTTTTTAGGATCTGATGAAAACGGATTTACAACTACTTTAGGTCGTGAAGGATCTGATTATACAGCCGCTATCTTTGCCTATTGTTTAAATGCAGAAAGTGTTACTATTTGGAAAGATGTTCCTGGAGTAATGAATGCCGATCCTCGTTATTTTGAAAACGCAAATTTATTAAATCAAATTTCTTACAGAGAAGCTATTGAATTAGCGTTTTATGGAGCAAGTGTCATTCATCCTAAAACTTTACAACCGCTACAACGAAAAGAAATTCCTTTGTATGTTAAATCGTTTGTTAATCCATTATTGGCAGGAACCAGTGTAGCAAAAGGACAAGATTTAGAGCCCAAAATGCCTTGTTTTATAGTAAAAAAAGATCAAATTTTACTTTCGTTATCTTCAATAGATTTTTCTTTTATAATGGAAGAAAATATTAGTGAAGTTTTTGCATTACTTCATAAATACAAACTCAAAGTAAGTCTAATTCAAAATTCTGCTATTAGTTTTTCAGTTTGTGTAGAAGATAAATACAATCATTTTCAGGAAATAGTAAAAGTCCTTTCTAAAAAATTTAAAGTGACATATAACGAAAATGTTTCCTTGTATACTGTAAGACATTTTGATCAAAATGCTATAAATACAGTAGAAAAGGATAAAATGGTTTTGGTTAGACAGATGAGTCGAGAAACGTTACAAGTGGTTACTAAAGAGTAATTAACTCTAATACAATATCCTTTTTTAAAACAAGGAAGGAATAAATATAATTAAAAAAAGACTTTTCAAAGAGAGAGCTCTAAAACTTTGCAATCTTATTACTGCAATTAAAGAGAGACTCGAATGAGATGAATAGGCAAAGCCAATTACATAGTACTAATAATCTGACTTCTTCTGTTATTGAAGTAAACAGGCAAAACGTTAAGTTATTACTTTATTAGCTGTACAGTTGTCACTATAACAATAAAGAAAATGAAATTCTAGCTACTATGTGATTGGCTCCATTATTAGAGATAATTACACATGGCTTTTTATGTAATAGTATTTCAATAATTGCAATATCTTTGACCTATTCGAGTTAATAGAATATGCTGCAAAATCAAATTCGCTTTCTTATCTGTATGTTATGCTTTCCTATCCTATTGAAAGCACAGGAAACGTTGTATCAGCATAAAAAAATACCCTTTACAAAAGATTTAATTCATATAGACAGTATTAGTATCAATCCTTCGCATTTTGCGTTATATGATAAAAACAAAATAAAAATTGATTCAACGTTGTATCAAGTTGATTTTGTGAAAGCAACAATAAAATTAGATTCTACCCTTAAAAAAAAAGATACTATTCATGTTTATTATTTGAAATACCCGAGTTTTCTTACAAAAAGTTATTCTTTCTATGATGTTAATAGATTAGTGTCTTCTACAAATTCTGGAAATATTTATAAAACAGAAAACCGTTTAGTAAACATATTCAAGCCTTTTGAAGGGCTAGAAACATCTGGGAGTATTACACGTGGGCTTAGTATAGGCAATAACCAAAATGCAGCAGTAAATTCTAATTTAGATTTGCAAGTAATAGGTAAGTTGTCAGATAAAGTAAGTATTAGGGCTTCCTTGCAAGACCATAATATTCCGTTGCAAAATGGAGGATATTCACAAAGATTAGACGAATTTGATCAAGTTTTTGTTGAATTATTTTCAGACCGATGGTCTGTCCGTGGAGGTGATTTGTTTTTAGAAAATCGAAAATCTCGTTTTTTAAATTTTAATAAAAAGGTACAAGGTGTTTTAGCGCGAGTTAATTTAGGAACATCTCCTGTTAGTACAGAAATAACGCTTTCTGGAGCAGTTGTACGAGGGCAGTATGCAAAAAGTACTCTCATAGGACAGGAAGGAAATCAAGGACCTTATAAACTTCGTGGACCTAATGGAGAGTTATATGTCTTGGTTATTTCAGGATCTGAACGAGTATATGTAAACGGAAATTTATTGGAAAGAGGAGAAAATAACCAATATGTAATAGATTATAATGCGGGTGAATTGACTTTTACCTCTTTGTTTCCGGTTAATTCAGAGATGAGAATTGTGGTAGAATATCAGTTTTCTGAAAGAAGTTTTAACCGTTTTGTTACTTACGGTGGAACTACTCATCAAGAGGATAAATGGCATTTAGGTGGATTTGTTTATTCTGAAAATGATGTTAAAAATCAGCCTCTTCAACAAAGTTTATCTTCGGATCAAATTAAGATTTTATCAGAAGCAGGAGATAATACTGGATTATTGAACGCTCCTTCTGCCGTTATAGAGCCTTATACTGATAAGAAAATTTTGTATAAAAAGACAAGCATAGGAACTGCTGTTGTATATGTGTATTCTAACGATTCAAAAGAAGAGTTATATCAAGTTAAGTTTTCCTTAGTAGGTAAAAATAAAGGAGATTATATTGTAAAGTCAACAGTTGCTAATGGTCGAATTTATGAATATGTACCAGCTCTTGCAGGTATAAAACAAGGCGAATATGAACCCATTATTAGATTAATAGCGCCTTCTAAATTACAAATAGCAACCTTATTAGGAGGCTATAAACCCTCAGAAAAAACAATAGTAGATTTTGAATTAGCGATAAGTAATCATGATTTGAATTTGTTTTCTGATTTAGACGATGAAAATAATAAAGGGATGGCAGGAAAACTCAATATTCGTCAAAAAATAGCGTCTAAAAAAATTGGGAACTCATTTCATTAAATGATTTACAATTTATTCAAAAAGAATATAAGCCTATAGAACGTTTATTTGCTGTTGAGTTTGATCGCGATTGGAATTTAAAAGAAACAATAGGTAACCAGCGACTCATATCATCAGCCTTACAGTTTGGTTGGTCAAAAAAAATAAGAGGGAAATATCAATTTGAAAATTTAACTTTTTCGGAGCGGTTTAAAGGAAATAAGCATCTTTTTTCAGTAATTCATGAGTCTACTAAATGGTTTGCTAAACAACAAGTAAGCCTGATGAATAGCGAAAGCAATGAGATGAAGTCTCAATTTTTTAGAAATCAGTTTCATTTGAAATATAAATTTTATAAAAATTGGGTGGGAGTTAACCAGCGATTGGAGGATAATCAAGAGAGGATAAAATCAACTTTTAAGCTAACTAATTTGAGTCAGCGTTTTACAGAATGGGGAATGTTTATAGGAAGAGGCGATTCAACGAAGGTTTATGGAGAAACAGGTCTATCTTATAGATTGAATGACTCTTTGCAAGGAATTACCTTAAAACGAGTAAATAGATCTATTTCCTATTATCTAAATTCTAAACTAATTCAAAATAATCAAGCTGATTTATCGGTTTTTGTTAATTATCGCCAATTATTATTTGAAAGTAATAAGAAAAATGAATCATCTTTAAATTCTAGATTGCTTTATAATCAGCGTTTCTTCAAAGGTTTTTTTCAATACGGATTGAGTTATGAAACTCTTTCAGGAAGTATTCCACAACAAGAATTTAATTTTGTAGAAGTAGAAGCTACAAAGGGGATTTATGCTTGGAACGATTATAATAAAAATGGGATTCAAGAACTTCAAGAGTTTGAAATAGCACAATTTCCAGATCAAGCAAAATATATAAAGGTTTTTTTACCAAACCAAAATTTTGTAAAAACACATCAAAACAAGTTTTCACAATCAGTTACACTAAATCCTTTTCTTTGGATAGATAAAAAAGGGTATCGAAAAATTATATCTTATTTTTATAACCAAACGAGTTTTTTAATTGATAAAAAATTAAAAAGGAAGGAGAACAATTTGATTTAAATCCTTTTATAAATTCAAAAGATCAGTTGTTGGGACTGACTTCTAGTATAAGAAATAGCTTGTTTTATAATAGAGGAAAGCAAAGCCATTCTGTTGTATACAATGTTATTATTAATGAATTAAAGAGTTTACTCGTAGCAGACGAATTAAAAAATACAAACACAAGTCATCAATTATCGTATACCCATTTATTAAATAAGTATTGGTTGATTACTCTTAACGGAAGTATATCTCAAAACAATGTATATTCGGTTAGCTATTTGAGTAAGAATTTTCAGCTTAGAGAAAATCAGTTAGAAGCAAGAGTAGGGTATTTATTTTCAAAAAATACCACTTTAGATCTGTTTTATGAATTTCAGAAAAAAATAATAAAATAGGAGCATTCGAAAAGTTATCTCAAAATCGTTTAGGGATTTCCTTTAATGTAGTAACCTCAAAAGAATTTGTATTAAATGGAGAGTTTGCTTACATAAATAATCGTTTTGAAGGAAATGCTTTTTCACCAGTAAGTTTTCAGATGTTAGAAGGATTACAGGTTAATAATAACATGACTTGGCGTATGTTACTTCAAAAAAAACTTACAGAGTACTTGGATGTCAATTTTAATTATCAAGGAAGAAAAAGTGAAACTTCAGAAACTATACATACTGGTAATGTTCAATTGCGGGCTTTCTTTTAATATTTTTATATAGAGAATGAAAAAAAGGAGTGTTTTTTTAGAATCAAAGTTGTTGTAGTTTTCTGAAAAGTACACATACTAAAATCAATTTAAATAAGTGTTGTAATGTTTCTTTATCAAAAAGAGGCTGTCCTAAAAGTAATAAATCAACATGCAGTTTGTCACTCCGACGTAGGGAGGAGTCTCATAATCAATATTATGTGATTTCTCCCTTTGGTCGAAATGAAAAGATTGCAAACTTTTAGGACAACCTTAGATTATAAATTATAATTTGCTTTCGGAACCTTATTGAAACTAATTAATGATTAATTTACTGTTATAAATTTTATCACTTGTTTCTATTCTATAAAAATAGATTCCTTTTTTAATAGAATCATTTAGATTGATTTTATTGTCATCAACTTGTTTTTTAAATACTAATTTTCCACTAGAGTCATACAGTGTAAATGTCAGTTCTGAATTAATTCCATCAATCACTAATTGTTCTCCTATAACTATTGGGTTAGGATAAACTGTTAGACTTCTCTGCAAATAAGTATTGTTAGTTTCTGTAGGTGCAGAATTTTGTATATACAATTGGTTGGATTGATTTATAGATGTTCCAGGGAAACTTATTGTTTTTCCATTTATGGCGGTGGCTATTCCGCTTTGTGTCCAACTTGATTGTAAGTGTTCATTGTTACTTCTTTTTTAAAAAGAGTGAAATTAGACAAATTAGCATTAGAAGCATCATAAGTAGGAATTAGATTTATAGATGAAAGTCCAGAAAATGATGTATTGGTTCCATAATTATCTAAAATCCAATATTCGTTTCCAACTGATCCCGTAGAAGGGGATTCATTGGGTAGAGTATTTAATTGAGATACAACAACCTTTCCATTAGGAACTGATCCTGTAAAGTTAAGAGCGGTGTTTACAGACTCAAAATTATAAAGACCAGTGGTGTTGATTGTTAATAATTGACTAGTACCAGTGGCTATTGGAGCAGTAGATGTAGGAAATGTTATAGAGGTAGAAATATTTAAATCGTTAGAATTAACTTTATTATAAACTAATCCATTATTTGTAATATTATTAAACTGATAATAAGCAATTAAGTTCGTATCTGTTATGTTTTGCTTAATTAAATGTCTACTTAAATAGATTTCATCATCAGTTAATGCTCTATTCCACAAGGTAAATTCTTCCATTTGTCCTTTAAAAGTTCTATCGTTTCTACCATAATCTTTTCCTAAGATTAATTTATTTAAAATGATAGCACTAAAATTACCTGCAAGGGACCAACTTTTATCGTTTAAAAATAATGTTATTTTAGTAGGTGTAATCCTAAAAGCTACAAAACTCCATTGATCAGCAGGAGCATACAATCCTGTAGCATAATTATAATATCCATCTTTAAAATGAAATCCTATTTCATTATTAGCACTTCTAAAGTTTAGTAATGTTTTTTGTTTGTCTCCAAAACAAGCAATTCCAGCCCAAGATACTTGCGTGCCATTTGGTTTTATCCAACCAGTAAAAGTTAAATCGGTTGTATTGCCGTAATTCATTTCATTAGAAGAAATAGATTCTGTGTTGGTAGTCATTTCTAAAACCTGTTTAGATGCACTTTCTATGTTACAAGAAGAAGGTAAAACTTCTATCATATTTTGTACTGTTTTCGTACTTGTACGTCCATCAGCATCCGTTATGGTAAGAGTAACATTATAAAGACCAGGTGTTGAATATGTTACTAGAGGGTTTCGGATAGAAGTGGAAGAAATACTACTTGCGCCTGGAAAGTTCCAATCCCATTTAGCAGCTGTATGATTTAAGACTGAATAATCATCAAATTGGATGGCTGTTCTACTACAATCTACAGATTGGTTTGCTACCATAGGTTGTGCAACAGGTAAACTTTTTTCAAAAAGAGGTGATTTCCAAAAACCACGTCTAGAACTAATTCGTACTTCGCTATTTTTATAAAAAGGCTTGACACCTATTAGTCTTAAACCAAGTGGTAATCCTGTATTATATAATTCCCAATCAGACATGGTAGAATTTCTATAGTAGATTTTGTTTGTGCCTGCTACTGCATAATATACGCCATCATTAGTACCTAATTGAGGAGCTATGGTATAACAACCTAAATTTTGAATAGTAGAAGTGGTTAGGTTAATCCAAGTATTTCCTAAGTCTATTGATTTGAACGCTTTTCCAGTTCCACCACCAAATCCTATGAAAAGAGTGTTATTTTCATTGATGCCAAAATATAAACGAGCATCTGTATTAGGAAGATTTATTTGGATCCAATTTTTTCCACCGTCTAACGTTTTCCATAGTTTAGTTGTAGAACCTGATCTATTTACTACAAAAATAATGTTAGGGTCTAATCTAGATACTTCGACCATGTACACTTTATCAGTACTGCTTCCAAATTCTTTAAGTAGTGTAAAAGAGGCACCAGTATCTGTACTTTTCCATAATTTGTTATCTTTTGTTAGATATAAATGATTGTAATATCTAGGGTCATAGGTTATTTGACCTCTTACGTCAGGAAAAACAGATTCATTAGGAAACATACTCAATCCGTTCGTCCATTGTACAGGGGTTGAAAAATCTTTGGATATTTTATAAGCTGCAATGTCAGAATGATAAACTTTTAAATTATCTCCTAATGCAACATAACCTGTTGAAGATTCACCTCCTCCTAGCGAAATAAATTTCCCATCTCCATAATTAGCATGATATACGGCATTTCCGTTATGATAACGACCAGCAGTTACCACATCTTCATTCCATCCTTGTCCAAATCCCCAGTTATCTGAAGAAATGATTCCTTTGTTTAATCCTTTCAATATGTTTAGATTAGCGTCATATAAGTCCACTCCTCCATCTGTGGCTACAAACACATCATTTCCATTTATTAAAATATCTTGATGATCGGGATGACGATAGTAAGATGTACAGTTGTCGCAGGCATATCCTCCCCATCGAGTGTACGTTTTTCCTCCATTTTCACTTTTGAAAAGGTTAAGCATACCCATTAAAAACTTATTGGGGTCTGTATCAGATACATCTATTGCTAAATTATAGAAACCTTGATCATAAGAACCTCCATTGGTTCCAAAACTAGAAAAACACCAGTGGTCAGAGTTATAAGGACCTCCTGGGTTATTGTTAGGTACACCATCATTGTTTTGATCATAAGGTAAAGACCAGCTTTCTCCTGCGTTATCACTTCTGTATACACCTATAAAATTAACATCTGTTGCATAGTTTTCTACATTCCCTAACATAGCGACATATATTTTGTCTCCATCTGCGTTTGTAACTCCCATACGAGCCCCGCCGATACTACTTGTTGGTGTAGGAATAAACCAACCTTGGCTTTTGAGCGAAAAAGTGTTTCCTGCATCGGTAGATTTGTAGAATTCGGTTAATTTTAATGTATTGTTTGATTTTAATAAGAATAGGGTATTAGGGTCATTAGTCTTAAATTTTACATCCCAACAGGTTTCGGTAAAAACTTGTGACCAAGTTGTTCCTCCATTTGTTGATTTGTACAAACCTTTATTTCCCGCAGCAAAAATTAATTGGTTATTTTGTGGGTTAATAGCAAATTCGTAAATGTTTAAGCCATTAGTGTTTAGAACAGAAATCCAAGAATTACCTCCGTCAGTTGATCGGTATATTCTTGAGCTGGAAGCTACAAAGACATTGTTTTCATTAGTGGGATCAATTTCAACACACGATGTATCATCGTTAAAATAATCTCCACCTACTAAAAACCAATTCTCTCCTTTATCATTGCTTTTAAATGTGCCGCTTGTTTCTGTGACACAAAATAGAACATTAGGATTTGAAACAGATTGTGCAACAGAATATACATTTGCTTGATGCGACTCAGTTCTAGTTCCGCCATTATTATAGGTATTTATGGGACCTATAGGAGTCCAATTACTAGAATTTATGCTTTTTTAGGACTACTTATCCTTTCTTTACTATATTCACTTACATAGTCTCTCTTGATTATATCTCCTTTGTCATTTATCCAGTTGTTGGTATATACGTAGTTAATAAAAAATTTATAATTTTGAGTATGTATCGTCTTTATAAAGTCATGTTTTTGATAGTATAGATTGTACTCCTTTTCTATTTCGTATACGTTAGGAGTTTCTCCGTACATGAGATGTACCCATTTTGGATCATCTTTTTGTATAGGGATTAAGGATTTGAACAAATGTGGAAATTTAGGCTTGGGCTCATAAAAGTTGCCTTTTTGAGAATAGCTTAAATTCACCAAAATGAAAAATAAGATTAAATGTAATTTTTGTTTCATAGTTTTTGTGAATTTGGGTGTTTTTAAAATGTTTTTTTGTAAATAAAAAAAATCTTAATGCAAAATTAAGAAAAAATTAAAGTTTTGTTAAAAAATAATTATTTATATTGCTTATAAATATTAAATTAAGTGTTATGAAAAAAATAGTGATGTTATGCTTGATGTTTGTATTGTCAAACACATTCGCTCAGAAAACAGAGGTAAAAAGTAAAAAGTTGAACAAATCTAAAGTTATAACTGAAAAATTAGATAAAGTAAAAGCTGAAAAAGAAAGTAAAACCTCTGCAAAAGGAAATCTGAAATCTGTAGAAGGGAAAGCGAATAAGCTGGATACAAAAGTAAGAGATGAAGAGAATAAAACGAAGTCTAAGACCAAAAAGGTAAAAGATAAAATAGAAGAAACGATCTCAAAACCAGCTAAAAAAGAAAGAGAAATAACTGAAAAAGCAAATTCCAATGCAAAAGATAAAGTCATAGGAAAATACAAAGATCGTCAAGTATATCAAGGACCTAAAGGAGGTACCTATTATATTAATAAAAATGGGAATAAAACTTATATAGACAATGATCAAGTAAAATAAGAAATAAAAAGCGTCCTAAAAGAAGAAATCTTCTTGTTTTGATTTAGAGTATCCTTTTATAACGTTGAAAAGATCAACTAAAGAATGCTTTTTGCTTTTAGGATACTTTATTTGATAGATTATTTATAGAAATTTTTCGATAAATCAAATATATTTATTTTCTATGTTTAATTTTGCAATGTTTTAACTTGATGAATTCAGATTGTTGGGTATTGTGAGAATGAAAAAAATTGTGGTTTATTTAGGAATACTCTTTTTATTAATAGCTTGTAATCAAGAGGCTCAAAAGATAATTATACCTAAAAAAGAATAACCTATTTAGATCCCAAAATTACTCAAGATGCAATTGTTTATCAAGTAAATATTAGAAACTACTCCGCAGAAGGAACCTTTGATGCCTTTACTAAAGATATTCCTAAGTTGAAAGCAATTGGGATTAAAATTATCTGGTTAATGCCTATACAAGAAATAGGTAGATTAAGAAGAAGAATTACTCATACCACTACTGTTGAGGAAATAAAAAATACTTTCACTAAAGAAATAACAAAAGGAAATCCCTATGCTATAAAAGAATATAAGAAAATACATCCCGATTATGGTTCAGATTTTGATTTAAAAAAACTAATTAAAACAGCCCATGCTAACGGAATGTATGTCGTTTTAGATTGGGTTGCTAATCATACAGCTTGGGATCACAGTTGGATTGTTACACATCCCGAATGGTATACGAAAAATAAAAAAGGAACTCCTATTGCTCCTTATAATTGGATAGATGTTGCCCAGTTAAATTATGCTTCTGTTGATTTGCATTTTGCTATGATAGATGAAATGAAATATTGGGTACAAAAATTTAATATAGATGGATTTCGTTGTCAAGTAGCATCCGAAGTACCGAACTCTTTTTTGGGAACGAGCTGTAAAAGAATTGAAAAAAATAAAACCTATTTTAATGATTGCTGAGGCAGAAAAAGAAAGCTTGCTAGAAAACGCTTTCGATATAGAATATGGTTGGGAAGTACACCATATTTTAAATAGCATCGCACAGTCTAAAATGAATGTATTAGATCTTGATCGTTATCTAGAAAAAGAAGTAAAAAACTTCCCGAAAGATAAAATGCGATTACATTTTATCAGTAATTATGATGAAAATATATGGAACGATACTGAGTATCAAAGAATGGGACAAGCTGTAGAAGTAATGACAATAGTTACGTATATTCTTAATGGAGTTCCATTAATATATAACGGTCAAGAATACGATTCACATAAGCGTTTTCGTGCTTATCAAAAAGATACATTATTGCATCAAGAAGGAAAAATGATGCCCCTATACAAAAGACTAAAAGATTTAAAAAAAACAAACTCCTTTTTGCATACAGGAAAAAAACCAGCTTCTTACCATAGAATTACCACAAATGATGATCGTGTTTTTTGGATGTGTAAAAGAGAAAAAAATCGTCAAGAACTCTTTTTTATAGCTAATTTATCTAATAAAAAACAAAAATTAAAATGGCCCATTTCTGGACATTTTAAAGAATTTTTAAAAAGAAATCAATAGATATTAAAAACAAATCAGAATGTGATTTTAAACCTTGGGAGTATAAAATCTTATTAAACCAATAAAATTCATGAATATTTAAATTATGTTTTTTCCTCAAAAACAATTATATAAAAACAAAGAAAATATAGGGGAAAAATAATTGATACCATCTAAACTTTGAAATTTCCTTATAATACTATTTTTTTAACCTTGAAACTGCTCAAAAAGTTTGCAATCTTGTCATTTCGATCAAAGGGAGAAATCACATAATGTTGATTATGATACTCCTCTTTACGTAGGAGTGGTAAACTGCATGTTGATTTAGACACTATCCTACAAAAGCAATAAAAATTAGTATTGATTCTTGATGCGCTTCGTGCTCAGACTGACGATGTTTTAATTATATACTCAACCGTTTTTTCGAGTAGTTTTAAAATGAAAAAACAGATCGAGAATTTTACTTTTTAATCCAGTATATCTTAAGTTTAAATGGAATGAGTTTTTATTGAAAATAAAAAGAATAGACTTGATATACTAAATCTCTCCATTTATTGTTTGTATACATTATAAATTAAGCAGTTTATATTTATTAAGAGTATGCACTAAGAAAAATGCTTTTAAGGTAATTCATCTTTTAAACAGAAGATAATTAATTTGTAAGAATTAATATATGATTATCAAATTCAGATTCATCCCTATACCATAAATTCTCTAGAAGATATTATTTTTGTAAAAAAAAAAAGCAAGAGTTGAGGTAGTTATTACCCACTACCCTGATAGATATGATAGTAAATTACGATATAATAGTAATAGGAGGTGGTGCCTCTGGTTTTTTTTCAGCAATCAACATAGCTGAAAACTTCCCTCAATTAAAAATAGCTATTTTAGAAAGAGGAAAAGAAGTATTGTCTAAAGTTCGTGTTTCAGGAGGAGGACGTTGTAATGTAACCCATGCTTGTTTTGTACCCAATGATCTAGTCAAGTATTATCCTCGTGGAGAAAAAGAGTTAAAAGGACCCTTTAACCAGTTTTGTAGTGGTGATACTATTGAGTGGTTTGAAAAACATGGCGTGACGTTAAAGATAGAAGAAGATGGTAGAATGTTTCCCATAACAGATAGCTCACAAACTATAATAGATTGTTTTCTATCTGCTGCAAAAAAAAATAAAATAGATGTATTTACAGGACATAGCGTACAAGATATTTTTCAAGGAGAAGACTATTGGAAAATAACAACTAATCAACAAGTATTTAAAACAATCAAGATAATCATGACTACAGGAAGTAATCCCAAAATGTGGGATCTACTCCAAAATTTAGGACATACTATCATAAACCCAGTTCCTTCCTTGTTTACTTTTAATATAAAAGATGAACGTATTAAAGATTTAATGGGAGTTTCAGCTCGTGCTTCCAGTACGAGTAAAAGAAACAAAACTTAAAGCATCAGGACCATTATTAATAACTCATTGGGGGTTAAGTGGTCCAGGGATACTGCGCCTATCAGCTTGGGGAGCAAGAGATTTATTTGATTTAAAATACCGTTTTATATTACAAGTCAATTGGTTAAATGATTTAGATTTTGATACAGTCATGGAAGACCTAAAAGAAATTAAAGAACAAAATTTAAAACGATTAATAAATAAATTCTGCCCTTTTGACTTTCCCAAAAGATTATGGGAAAGCTTGTTAAAGGCATCTCATATTCAACCTGATACTAAATGGGCTGATCTATCTAAAAAACAATTAATAGATTTAGTAAAACAACTTACCCAAGCAGAATTTTTGGTCAATGGTAAAAGCACTTTTAAAGAAGAATTTGTAACCGCAGGAGGAATTGATCTGAAAGAAGTTAATTTTAAAACTATGGAAAGCAAACGCTTTAAAAATCTTTATTTTGCTGGCGAAATTTTAAATATAGATGCCATAACAGGAGGATTTAATTTTCAAAATGCTTGGACAGGAGGATTTATTATTGCTAAAAATTTAGAATTTTAGTTTATAGATAAAACGTATCTTTGCTCCCAAAAAAATAAAAATATGTTTTCTGAAAAGGATTTTCTTGTATCGGATTATACGATATCATTTACCGAAGGAGATTTTCAATGGAGTGCTCCAAGCAATATAGCATTAGTAAAGTATTGGGGTAAGCTAGGAAAGCAAATGCCAGCTAATCCATCTGTAAGTTTTACACTTAATAATTGTAAAACGATTACGAAACTTTCCTTTGTTAAAAAGAAAATACCGAAAACGTTTCCTTCGATTTCTTTTTTGAAGGAAATTCTAAAGAAACATTTAAACCCAAGATTCAAAAGTTTTTTGAAAGAATTTTAGAATATTGCCCTTATTTAAAAGAATTTCATTTTACGATAGATACCACAAACACATTTCCTCATAGTTCAGGTATTGCCTCTTCTGCATCAGGAATGGCAGCATTAGCTATGAATATTATGAGCTTAGAAAAATTAATATATCCCTCTATAACAGATGAATACTTTTTTAAAAAAGCCTCTTTTTTAGCTAGATTAGGATCTGGAAGTGCTTGTAGAAGTATAAAAGGAAAAGTAGTTATTTGGGGTGAACACACAGATACAGAAAGAAGTTCAAATTTATACGGCATTGAATACAATACCTTACATAAAAACTTTAATAATTATCAAGATACCATACTGTTAGTTGATAAAGGAGAAAAACAAGTATCCAGTACAGTAGGACATGATTTAATGCACGGACATCCTTTTGCTGTCCAACGTTTTGCCCAAGCCCATCAAAATTTGACAGCAATTAAAGAAGCATTAGCTACTGGAAATATAGAAAAATTCATTGAAATTGTTGAAAGTGAAGCACTAACCCTACACGCTATGATGATGACTTCTATGCCTTATTTTATTTTAATGAAACCTAATACATTAGAAATAATTAATAAAATCTGGAGTTTTAGAGCTAATACCCATATTCCCGTTTGTTTCACACTCGACGCAGGAGCAAATGTGCATCTACTGTATCCTATACACGTAAAAGAACAAGTTTTAGAATTTATTAACAATGAATTGGTTAGATATTGTCAAAATGAACAATATATTTGCGATGAAATAGGTATAGGCAGTATATCAATTTAATTCGTACCTTTATAATCTATTTTACAAACAATAGTTTGAAAATATAATTTATAAAAAAATAAAAGATATTAATGTGTTGTTTTAAAGTAAGTTATATTTGTTGAAATGATATATAGAACTAATAAAAATATTTTCTCTAAGGAAGTTCGTAATAATTTTTAGTTCTATAATAGGTAAGTTGATTTTTTTACTAGGAAATCAAATACAAAGAATTAGATGCTAATAGAGAAAACAATATAGCACTACAATAGAAAACAAATACAATAAAAAATAAGATAGGCCAAATATGAAAGGACCCTTTTTTACTCAAAAATTTTATTATTCGGTGAATACGGAATTATTAAAGATTCAAAAGGATTAGCCATTCCTTATAATTTTTATAATGGAGCACTTAAGATAGACGGTAATGTATCTTCAGAAGCGCTGCAATCCAATGAAAGTTTGAAAAAATTTGCAGTTTATCTAAAAGAGTTGGCAGAAGAACAACCTCATTTGGTTGCATTCAATAATGATGCCTTGAAACAAGATGTTATGAAAGGTATGTATTTTGATTCCAGTATTCCACAAGGATATGGAGTGGGTAGTAGTGGTGCTTTAGTGGCAGCTATTTATGACAAATACGCATACAATAAGATAACCGTTTTAGAAAATTTAACAAGAGAAAAATTATTAGAACTTAAAACTATTTTTTCTCAAATGGAATCCTTCTTTCACGGAAAAAGTTCGGGTTTAGATCCTTTAAATAGTTATTTGAGTCTGCCTATATTAATTAATTCAAAAGATCATATAGAAGCAACAGGCATTCCTACACAAAGTATTACAGGTAAAGGTGCCGTATTTTTGTTAGATTCAGGAATAGTAGGAGAAACAGCACCTATGGTAAGTATTTTTATGGAAAAACTAAAAGAAGAAGGTTTTCGTAAAATGCTGAAATCACAGTTTATTAAATATACAGATGCCTGCGTTGAAAATTTCTTAAAAGGAGATGTGAAATCACTTTTTACCAACACAAAAGAGTTGTCTAAAATAGTGTTAAACAATTTTAAACCTATGATTCCAGAACAATTTCATACAGTTTGGCAAAAAGGAATAGAAACCAACGATTATTATCTAAAATTATGTGGATCTGGAGGAGGAGGTTACATACTAGGCTTTACCCAAGACCTTGAAAAAGCAAAATCAGCATTGAAAGATTATAAACTAGAAGTCGTTTATCAATTTTAGTTTGATATTTTGGTTAGAAGTAAATAAACCCCCAAGACTTTTAGCAACTCAATGCTCAAACAAAACACATGTTAACGCGTAAAACAAAACTTTTTCTATCAAAAATTATAAGTCTCATCTCAGTTGTTCGTGGCTATAATATAACCATCATTGTTTTGGCACAATATCTCGCGTCTATTTTTATCTTAGCACCTGAAAAAAGAGCTTTAGACGTTTTATTAGATTGGCGTTTGTTTGTGTTAGTTTTTGCATCCGCCTTAGTCATTGCTTCCAGGTTATATCATTAATAATTTTTACGATTCAGAAAAAGACTTAATAAATAGACCTACCAAATCTATGTTAGATCGATTAGTAAGTCAAAAAACAAAACTATACGTTTATTTTGTGCTAAATTTCTTAGCAACAGGATTTGCTCTCATCATTTCTTGGCGCGCCTCTTTTTTTTATGCAGTTTATATTTTCTTAATCTGGTTTTATTCCCATAAACTCAAACGCTACTCTATTGTTGGCAACCTAACTGCATCTCTACTAACCGTACTTCCTTTTTTGGAATCCTACTTTATTTTAAAAACTTTTATGCCGTTATATTTGCTCATGCCTCTTTCTTATCATTGTTAATTTTGATTAGAGAAATAATAAAAGATCTAGAAAATATAAAAGGTGATTTTGCTACTAATTATCAAACAATTCCAGTTCGATTTGGAGAAAAAACAGCAAAATATATAATTACGATATTAAGCTTTCTTACAATTATACCAATCTATGTTTTAATTGAAAAGTTTAATGTAGGTTACATGGAAATTTATTTCTACGTAAGCATGATTGTCTTGATAGCTTTCGTTCTAAAATTATGGAAATCTTTTAGCCATTCTGATTACCTTTATTTACATACTATTATGAAAATTTTAATTGTAACAGGTGTTTTTAGCATCACTTTAATAGATCCACTAGTTTTAGTTCATAGTAAAGAAATATTTAATCATTAAATATTTCTGTTTACAGAATTTAAAATTCTAATTTACTGACTATCTTTGCAAAAAAAATATAGTCGCGATGATAAAAGGAAGAGGAAATAACAAAAGATCGAATACGAAACCTACCTTTGGTAAACGAGAAGGCGGAAATGCTAAACCTAATTTTAATAAATCAAGTTTTACAAATGGCAAACCTAAATTTGAACGTAAACCAAAACCTGTTGTTTCATTAGAAGAGGAAGAGATTCGTTTAAATAAATATATTTCTAATTCAGGAATTTGTTCACGACGAGATGCTGATATTTATATAAAATCAGGAAATGTAAAGGTAAATGGAGAGGTAATAACAGAAATGGGATATAAGGTAAAAGTAAATGATATTGTAAATTTTGACGGAAATGTGGTGTCTCCAGAAAAAAAAGAATACATTTTGTTAAACAAACCAAAAGGATTTACTACCTCAAAAGAAGAAGATTTACACGCTAACAACGTTCTAGATCTAGTAAGAGGTGTTACTAAAGCCAAGTTACAAGCTGTTGGACGTATGGATAAAACGACTACAGGGTTATTATTGTTTACAAATGATACCGATATGGTTCGTAAATTCACACAACCCAATCAGCGTTCTCCTAAAATTTATCAAGTTACTTTAGATCGCAACCTAAAATACGAAGATTTAGAAAAAATCCAAAAAGGATTATATATAAATGAACATAAAATAATGGTAGATGAGGTGTCTTATGTAGAGAATGCCCCAAAATCAGAAGTTGGTTTGCAAATAAAAACAGCTAACGTGAAAATTGTCCGCTCTATATTTGAATCGTTAGAATATAATGTTTTAAAAGTAGATCGTGTAGTGTTTGCTGGATTAACAAAAAGAATTTACCACGTGGAAATTGGAGATTTTTAACCAATCAAGAAATAATTAATTTAAAGAATATGTAAACCAAAGCCTCTTTTAGAGGCTTTTTGAATAAATATATGTTACACTATATTAAAAAGATAAAATGGGTAATTATAGGAGGATTATTCATTGTTTTAGGGATCATTAGTCTGCCTTTTTTATTTCCTAATTTTATCACCCAAAAAGTAAAAGATTATGCAAACGAGCATATAAAAGGAAATATCAATTTCTCTGATGCACATCTTTCTATTATTGAGCATTTTCCTGCATTAACTTTATCATTTGATGATTTTCAATTAACAGGCGCAACACCATTTGAAAAAAATAATTTAATCAAATCAGAAGAAATAGCTTTTGGTATTGATGTTCAAGAACTTTTTAAAGGAAAAATACATATCAATAAATTATTTTTAGACAATGCAGAAATAAATATTTTAGTTGATAAGAATGGTCACGCTAATTACAATGTGTACGAAAGTAAAAAAAATGATCCCGTAAAAAAGAAGAAGATACGTCTATTGAATTAAAACAAATAGCCATCAAAAATGCCCATATAAAATATAATGATGCTTCCAGCTAAAGTAATTGTTGATGCGTTAGGTTTTGATTATTTTGGAAATGGAAGCCTTAAAAATAAAATATTCGAAATAAAAACAAAGGCAAGCATTGAAGCTTTTGATTTTGTCTTTAAAGGAGAACAATATCTCAAAAACAAAAAAGTAGATGCAGATTTAATTACTAAAGTAAATACACAGTCATTAGCATTTGTTTTTCAACAAGATAATTTGATGATTAATAAATTACCCGTAGATTTTACAGGTAATTTTGATTTTTTACCGAACGGTTATAGAATGAATTTTTGATTAAAACTCAAAATAGTAATTTAGAAGATATTTTTACCGCATTGCCGCCTAAATTAATTACCTGGATGGAAAAAACAACTCTAAAAGGAATTACCAATGCAGTACTTTCTTTGAAAGGTGATTTTATAACAGATCAAAATAAAAAACCAGATATGAAGCTTGATTTGAATCTAAAAAAAGGATTCATTCAATATGACGGAGCTCCTTTTCCTCTAAAAGAATTTAATACCGATTTACATATTGAATTACCTCAATTAAATCCAGAACGATTGTCTGTTAAAATTCCCGTACTTCGTTTTGGAATAGGAAAAGGTTATTTAAAAGGAAAACTAGAAACAAAAGGACTTTCTAAGCCTAAGATAAATGCCCATTTAAATGCTGATTTAGATTTGAGATATTTAAATCAAGCAGTTGGTTTTTTGCCTAATTACGAATTAAAAGGAGATCTTAAGACACACCTAAATATACAAGGTGTACTAGATACAAAGCAAAATAAACTCCCCTTAACTAAAGTGTCTTGTAAGTTAAAAAAAGGCTATCTAAAAACACCATTCTATCCAAATCCTATTGAAAAAAATAGACGCTATAATAGATTTAAATGTTAAGAAAAATCTACAAACAACACAAGTAATCATAAAACCTTTGCGTTTCTTCTTTGAAGGACAACCATTGACCTTAAAAGCCAATATCCTTGATCTGACTAATGCTAAATACCAAGTAAGTGCTAATGGAGGAATTAACTTTGGGAAAATATATCAAGTATTAGGTGTAAAAGGTCATGCAATTGAAGGGTTTGCTCAAGGAGCCATTTATTTAAAAGGAAAACAAAGCGATGCACAAGCAGGACGTTATAATAAGTTGATAAATAAAGGACAATTTTATTTAAGAAATGTAAAAACGACTTCAGAATACCTCCCATTGCCATTTTACATAACAAAAGGTCTTTTTGCTTTTAATAACGATCAGCTACGGTTTACAAACTTTAACGCTAAATACGGACATAGTCAGTTGAAATTTAACGGATATGTGCAAAATGTTGTGAATTTTCTAACACACAATAAAGGCATCTTAAAAGGACAGTTTCAGTTACAAACACCCTATCTAAACGTTAATGAATGGATGATGCCCATAGTAAGTGCTACACCTAATAAAACAAAAGATGCAAAAGGAGTTGTAATGCTTCCTAAAAATTTAGACCTAGATTTTGAAACCTCAGTAGATAGGATTTTATTTGATGATCTAAATATTAACTGTTTACAAGGAAAAACAAAGCTAAAAAATGGAGAAATTACAATTGCCAATGGTTCTTGTCAGATAATAGATAGTCCAATCCTATTTGCAGGTAATTATAAAGCAAAAACGTCTAAAAAAGCTGCGTTTGGAATGGACCTGTCAGTAGAAGAACTAGATGTTAAAAAAGCTTACAAAGAAATTAAGTTATTTAGAGAAATGGCAACAGCAGCGGCTAATGCTGAAGGAATTATTTCTTTAAAATATCAATTAAAAGGAATTTTAAATGATGATATGTTTCCCGTCTTTCCTTCTTTACAAGGAGGAGGTATTGTAGGGGTTAAAAAAGTAAAACTAAATGGATTCAAATTGCTTAAAGCTGTTAGTAACTCAACAGGACATAGTGGTATTGATTCAGGAGAAGTAAATGACTTTGAAATAAAAACATGTATCCAAAACAATTTAATGGAAATAGATCGTTTTAAATTTAAAATTGCAGGATTTCGTCCACGTATAGAAGGAACTACTAGTTTAGATGGTAGGCTTGCTATAAAAATGCGTCTTGGATTACCTCCAATGGGGATTATTGGAATTCCTTTAAAAATAGAAGGAACGAAAGATAAACCTAAGATAAGATTAGGATCTAAAGTAAATGGATTAGAAAATGAACAGTACAAAGAAGAGGGGGAATAATTCCTCTTTTTTATTATATTCACAATAACTTAAAAATCAATTTAATGAAAAAAATATTCTTTTTTAGGATGCTTGTTTTTCCTTTTTAGTTGTAAATCAAATGACGAAAAGAATTTTAATAAACTAGTAGAAACTTATTTTCAAGATAAAAATGAGTTAGAACCTTTGAATGCTACATTAAATGGACAAAAACAATATAATGATCAATTTGTTTTTGAAATGACAGATTCTTACCGTAAAAAACAAACTGATTTTGTAAATAAATATAAAAAAGAATTAAAATTAATTCGTTACGAATCATTAGAAGAAGAAGATCAACTTAGTTATGATATTATAAAATGGGAAATAGGCATTTTGAACGAGCTACTGAAAACCCCTGCAAACCTAATGCCTTTGCATCAGTTTTTTGGAACCCACCTAACAATGACTCAATTTGCAAGCGGAACAGCCGCCCAGCCTTTTAAAAATGAAAAAGATTATAGAAATTTCTTAAGACGGATAGATCATTATAGTATTTGGATTGACTCGGCCATTGTATATATGCGAAAAGGAATAAAAGAAAAAACGGTATTGCCTAAGGCATTAACACTTAAAGTTATTCCCCAATTTGAAGAACAAATTACTAATAAGGTACAAGATAATATCTTTTACTCCTCTGTGCAAAAATGCCAGATGATTTGTCTATAAATGTAAAAAAACAATTACAGAAAGATTTTAGTTCATCGGTTCAAAATAAATTAATTCCACAGTATAGAAAAATGGTTCATTTTTTACGTAATGAATATCTGCCTGCGTCAAGAAATAGTAGTGGAATAGGAAGTTTGCCTAATGGCGATAAACTATACAGAGTATACACTAAAATGTGGACAACAACAAATAAATCACCAGAAATAATACATCAACTAGGTTTGTCAGAAGTAGCAAGGATAAAAAAGAAATGGAAAAAATAAAAAAGCAAGTAGGTTTTAAAGGAAATATGCTCGCCTTTTTTGATTATGTACGAAACAAAAAAGAATTAATGCCGTTTGTAAGGCCAGAGCAAGTAATTATGAATTTTAAAGCAATTCATAAAAAAATAAAACCAAACATAAATAAATTATTTTCATTACAACCTAAAACACCTTTTGAAGTTAGAAGAGTAGAGGCCTTTAGAGAAAAAACAGCTAGTGCGGAATATGTACAAGGAGCCATAGATGGCTCGCGTCCAGGGGTTTTTTATGTACCCATTCCTGATGTAATGAAATATAATTATTATGGAGATGAAGATTTATTCTTGCACGAAGCAATACCAGGCCATCATTTTCAAGTAGCTTTACAACAAGAAAATACAAAACTTCCTGAATTTAGACGTTTTAATTGGTTTGGAGCTTATGGAGAAGGATGGGCTTTATACGCTGAAAGTTTAGGTCGAGATTTGGGATTATATCAAGATCCGTATCAATATTTTGGCATGTTAGGAAATGAAATACATCGCGCTATTCGCTTAGTTGTAGATACAGGATTACATTATAAAGGATGGACTCGTGAACAAGCTATTCAATACTCATTAGAAAACGAAGCAGAAAGTAAAGCAAGTATTATTTCTGAAATAGAACGTTATATGGCAGTTCCTGGACAAGCACTATCTTATAAAGTGGGACAATTAAAAATTTTAGAATTAAGGAAAAAAGCAGAAGATAAATTAAAAAATAAATTTGAAATTAAAGTTTTTCATCAAAAAATTCTAGAATCAGGAGTTTTGCCGTTAGATCTATTAGAAGCTAAAATTCAAAAATGGATTGAACAATAAACAATAAAGCCAGCATTTGCTGGCTTCATTGTATAAAAAACCACTAACATTAGTGGTTTTAAAGTGGTACCTCCAGGAATCGAACCAGGGACACACGGATTTTCAGTCCGTTGCTCTACCAACTGAGCTAAGGTACCAATAATCTTTTTGAACGTCAATCATCTTCTGATTTGTGGTACCTCCAGGAATCGAACCAGGGACACACGGATTTTCAGTCCGTTGCTCTACCAACTGAGCTAAGGTACCATTTCTTAAAGCGTTATTGCTTCTCGAATGCGGATGCAAATATAGTAGCTTTTTTCATTTCTGCAAAACATTTTTTAAAAAAATCTATTTATATCTTTGTGAATAATTAAAAAGATACCATGGTTTTAACAGTTGATGTTGGTAATACAAGAGTTAAAGTAGCTGTTTTTGAGAAAGATATGTTTTTAGAGTCAGAATCTTTTTTACTCGAAAATTTCTTGTGTGAAATGGAAAAAAAAAATAAAAAATATCCGTTATGTCAGAATTTGATCCTCTCTTCGGTTGGAAAACTAAAAAAGAACAGATTGAATGGCTTCAAAAAAGATGGAAAGTAATACAGATTTCAAGAGAAAGTAAGTTTCCTTTTATTAATCAATATGCAACACCTAGTACGTTAGGGATTGATCGTATGGTTTTGGCAGCAGGTGCTGTTTTGCAATTTCCATCTAAAAATAGGTTAATTATAGATGTAGGAACTTGTGTTACATACGATTTTGTAGATAAAGAAAATAAATATCATGGAGGAGCAATTTCTCCTGGTTTAAAACTTCGTTACACCTCCATGTATGATTACACCTCCAAGTTACCATTATTAGATTTAGAAGAACCTGAAAGACTAATAGGAAATTCAACCGCTCAATCTATGCACTCAGGAGTTGTTAATGGATTATGTTTTGAAATAGATGGCTATATTGATGAGATGATAAGAGATAAAGAAAAAATTATCATAATTTTAACGGGTGGAGATGCTAATTTTTTGGCTAAACGATTAAAAAATACCATATTTGCGAATCCAAATTTTTTATTAGAAAGTTTGAATCGTATATACCAATACCAAATACAATGTTTAGAAAAATAATTTTAGGAACTTTTGTTCTTTTTACTTTACAGAATACTGCTCAAACAGGTTCAGCCTCATTTTATTCATCTTATGGTCTTGGTGAGACTAAATTTGCTAACTCAGTCGAAAATCGCTCAATGGCAGGAATGGGAGTGATGATGGATAGTATTCATGTGAATTTTCAAAACCCTGCAAGTTTATCCAATATAAAACTAACCACTTTATCTATGGGGGGGCTTTTTCATCAATGAAATTTAAAAATACTTTGCTCGAAGAAAAAGCACAGCGCGTTACTTTTGATTATCTCACAGCGGCTTTTCCTTTAACCAATAAATTAGGTGTTGGAGTAGGATTGTATGCTAATTCTTATGTAGGATATAAAATTAATTCTAAAGAAGGACTAAATACTCGTAATTCAGAAGGATTAGGCGGAATGAATAGAGCTTATCTTTCAATAGGATACAAAGTAACATCTAAACTTGGTTTAGGAGTGGAATTTGATTACGATTTTGGGATAATTCAAAAAAATATTATATCTATCTATGATACTGATGCTAACGCTACGTTTGAACGCTCAAAGTATGAAGTTAGAGGAGGAAATATTAGATTAGGAGGGTATTATAAAACAAAAATAGCAAAATATGATTTTGTTACTTCCAGGAACTGTTGATTTGCCTTTAGGATTAAAAGTTGAAGATCTAAAAAATAAAGGATTGATCTATACAGTCACGGGAGCTGAAATTAATTTTGGTACAGAGCAAAAAAGTTCATTTAGAAATAATCGTAATCAGTTTACATTCGGATCAACTTTTGGGATAGACAAAAAAATGGGCTATTGGCTTTGAATCCTCGTTTGCCACAAAAGGTGATATAGAATTAGATAATAATAAAGCACTTGAAGGAGAAGGAAAAGCTAAAATAGCATTAGGAGGATATTATATACCTAAATACAACGCTTTTTCTGGGTATTTAAATAGAGTAGTGTATAGAGGAGGGCTCCGTTATGAAAATATAGGTATTTTAGCTCAAGGAGAATCTATAAAAGATAAAGCTATAACTTTAGGTGTAGGCTTGCCATTAGGAGGTACTTTCTCTAATGTTAATATAGGATTTGAATATGGGCAAAAAGGAACAACAACATCCAATCTTATTAAGGAAAATTATATGAATTTTTCTATAGGATTTTCGTTTAATGATAGATGGTTTGTAAAACGTAAATATGATTAATCTTTTGCCAAAAAAAGAAAGCTTAAAGTGTCGCTATTTTTAATGGCTTCACTTTTTTTATGTCTTGCGAGAATAGTATTAAAGAAGTTCGTAAAATAGGCGTTACATCAATTAATCCTATAGGAGAAATTGAAAAATTTAATTTAAAATATACTGATTCAGGCAAGATTAAAGCTGTTTTAATCTCACCAAAAATGGTAGACTATACTACAGCCGAATTTCCATTTAATGAATTTCCTGATGGATTGAATTTAGAAGTTTATGATGAGAAAGGAAACAAGAGTTTAGTGACTTCTAAATATGCTATAATCTATAGTAAAACAGATCTGATAGAATTAAATAAGAATGTAATTATTACAACTCATGATGGGAAACGTTTAGAAACAGAACAATTGTACTATGATCAAAAAAATGAATGGTTTTTTACCCAAAAACCATTTAAATTTACTAATAATGGAAGTGCAATTAATGGAGTAGGTATTGATTTTAGTAAAGATTTTAGTTTCTTAGATACACAAAATATACAAGGAACCTATAGCTTATAGTTCAAAAAAAAGTAAAAAATAGATAGTATAAAAAAATATACTGAAATAATAATAGTAAAGACAAAATCAATTTTTGTATCATAAAATAAATATAGAACTTATGAAATATATGAAATACACCCAATACGCCTATTTAGTAGCAGCAGCTTTCTTATTATATGATGCTTTTACAAAAATAAATTCAGGTAATGATATGTCTTATCTAACCCTTTTTTAGGACTAGGTGCTATTGCAATGTTTTTCTTTAGAAGAAATTTTGCTAAGAAATTTGAGAATAGAGATAATAACTAGAAAAAAATAAACTTTAACCTAAAATAAAAGCGAACTTATTTTATTATTTCATAGATAGTTGTATTTTCGCCAACTGAATTAAAAAATTAAGATATAAAATGGCAGTTTTATCAAAAATTAGACAGCGTTCTCTATTGGTAGCCGGTATTGTAGGTTTGTCATTATTTGCATTCGTAATAGGTGCCTTAATTGAAAATGGGACTTCTATGTTCAATTCAAGAAATGCAGGTACTATTAATGGTGTAGATATTACTTTTGAGGATTTTAGAAATAAAGTTGATGCTTTACAAAAAAGTCAGCAAGGAGTTTCTTTTACACAAGCGGGTAATAGTATTTGGGAACAAGAAATTAGAAGAGTTTTATTAGAAGATCAGTTTGAAAAAACAGGTTTAAGAATTGGTGACGATCAATTAATTAATGTAATTAAAGAAGATCCTCAATTTTCACAAAACCCACAGTTTTTGAATGCAGCTGGTAAATTTGATAAAGCAAAATTTAATGAGTTCTTAAACTCCATGAAAAAACAACCTGAATCATGGAATCAGTGGTTGAATTATGAAAAATCAGTAGCTCAATTTGCAAAAGAGCAAATGTATAATTCAATGATCAAAGGAGCTTATTATACTACACAAGCAGAAGGTAAATTTAATTATGAATTAGAAAATAATAAAGTTACTTTTGATTTAGTTTCTGTTCCTTATTCAACAATAGAAGATAAGAAAGTTGAATTGACGGATGATGAAATTGTTTCTTATATGAAGAAAAACGAGAAAAAGTACCAAGCAGAATCTTCTCGTGAATTAGAATATGTTGTAATAGAAGATAAACCATCAGTAGCTGATGAAAAAGCAGTTAAAGACAAGGTAAACGCTTTAATGAACGCATCTGTTGTATATAACGCGAAGACTGGTAAAAATGACACGCTAGCTGGATTCCGTAATACATCAAACGTAATTGAGTTTGTAAATGCCAATTCAGATATTAAATATGACTCTACTTACATTGCCAAAAAGATTTACCAGTAGATCATGCAGAAGCCCTATTTAATATAGCTTCTGGTGCAACTTACGGACCTTATATTTTTGGTCAGTATTATTGTATTTCTAAGTCAATGGGTAAGAAAGCAGGAATTAATGCCAAGGCTAGTCATATATTATTATCATTTAAAGGATCAGCTGGTCCTCAAGCAAATAGAACAAAAGAAGAAGCAAAAGCAAAGGCAACAGCTTTATTAGCACAAGTACAAGCTAATCCAAGTTCTTTTCCTATGTTAGCAATGACTAATTCAGATGATAACTCTAAACAACAAGGAGGAGACTTAGGGTATTTCTCTAAGGGACAAATGACTAAAAACTTTGAAAATTTTGTGTTTGGAAATCCTGTAGGCAAAATAGGGTTAGTAGAAACTGAATTTGGATACCACATAATTCAAGTAACAGATAAACAAGATGGAATCCGTTTAGCAACCATAGCTCAAAAAATTCTGCCTTCTGGAAGCTACAAGTGATGAAGCGTTTACAAAAGCATCTAAATTTGAAATATTAGCAAATGAAAAAGGATTTGATACAGCAGTAAAAGCAGAAAAATTAACAGTAGCACCAGCAGCAAGAGTATTTGCTTTGGATGAAAACATTCCAGGAGTAGGACCACAGAGAGAGATTGTACGTTGGGCATTTACAGCAGATAAAGATGATGTTAAACGTTTTCAAACACCAAATGCACATGTTATTGCAAAAATAAAATCAATTAATGACTCAGGGTTAATGTCTATTGAAGAAGCAAAAAATGCTTTTGGATATAAATTAAGAAATGAGAAAAAAGCCAAATTAATTGAAGAAAAAATGAAAGGTGCTACTTTAGAAGCTGTCGCTAAAGCAACAGGCTCGCCAGTAAAAGAAGCAAAAGACGTATCAGCAGCAGGATCTTTTATTGAATCAGTAGGACCTGAACCTAAAGTAGTAGGAGCAGCATTTTCATTAAAAACAGGTGTAGTATCGCCATTGATTACAGGTAATTCAGGTGTTTTTAAAATAAAAGTAAAAGCAGCTAAAAAGGCAGCACCATCTAAAGATTTTAAAGAAGTTATAGCACGTTTAGGAAGTCAATCTAAAGGGGCTTCAGCAAGTAGATTAATTTACTTGTTAAAACGTGATGCTAAAATTGAAGATAATAGAGCACAATTTAACTAATAGTCTTAAAACTATTATACATAAAAGAGGCTGTCCTAAAAGGGCAGCTTTTTTTATGCCGCAAATTCACGATATTGGTGATTGCTAGTAAAATTTAATTTTTCAAAAACAATTAGAAGGCAAAATCGAGTCATATAGTTGTATGTTGAGCAAGAACGAGTTGTTTTAAAAGCTTTTTTCATTGAATCTGTAGTTGTAGCCACCATTTTTCTGAAATTATGACCAAGCGCCATTAGTAGAAACTCCATTTCTACCATTTCTAACCCAAAAAATGTAAACCGATTAAATTTATTGTTGTTTTTTAGTTGTCCGAATACTGCCTCTACTTCAACAGGTCTTTTACTTCTGTGTTTGTGTCCTTTTTTTGAGTTTAGTAATTCTTTAGCTTCGTTTTTTAGGCAATTTAGACGGTGATTGACTTCTATTTTTCGATTCCCTTTTGCTTTGTGGCATAAACTTCTCAATGGGCATCCTTCGCATCGTTTAGCCTGATAATAAGTCACTTCTGATTCATATCCATTGCTAGAGATTCGCTTACCTATTCCTATGTTTTCCATTTTTTGCCCCATAGGACAGATATAGAAATCGTATTGTTGATTGTAAAATAAATTTTGCACTAAAAAGGATTCTCTTTAAGTTTCTTTTTCTGCTCTGCATGAAAATAATTGTACTTTACAAAGGGCTCAATTTGCTTGTTTTTAAGCATTTGGTAATTTTCTTCACTGCCATATCCAGCATCGGCGACAACTTCTTTACTTTGTCTATTATAGTTTTCTTCAAAACTGTTTAAGTGTGACTCTAATGTGTTGGTATCGTTGGTCGTTTGATGTATAGAAACGTGTGTAATAAATTGATTTTCAGTTGATATTTGAGGGTTGTAAGCTGGTTTGAGTTGCCCATTTCTCCTATGATCTTCCTTCATTCTCATAAAAGTAGCGTCAGGGTCTGTCTTACTATAAGAGTTTCTATTTCCAAGTATTTCTAAATCCTTTTCGTATTTCTCTAATCTTGGAAGGTGTTCTTCCTGTAATTTCTGTAGTTCTTTTACCTGTTTCTTAGTCGGTTCTTTTAACTTTTTATTCAATTCTGATAGCTTTTCTTTTAATTCATCTGAATTGATTTTTTTGGCAATGCTTCTTGGTTAAGTTCTTGGTTTTCTGATTGTATACTGTTTTCTATATCAGATAAAATAGTGTTGATTTTTACTTCTAATTTCTCTTTGTATTTTTCAACCGAACCACGCCAAACAAAGGTGTATTTGTTGGATTTTGCTTCAATTTTAGTACCATCAATATATTGAACATCAAGGCTTATATAACCTAGGTCGACCAATATTTTTACTACTTCTGCGAATAAAACTTTGATTTTATCTTTCAAAATTTTGCCTCTAAACTCGTTAATGGTTCTAAACCCAGGAGTGGAATTGCCTGAGATAAACATAAAATGAATGTTCTCATTAAGTGCTTTGGCTATTTTTCGGCAAGAATAGATATTTGACAAATAGCTATAAAACAATACTTTGATTAGCATTCTAGGATGGTAAGCAGAGCATCCACCACCGCGATAAAGCTTAACTATGTCGCTAATATCAAGTCTGTCAACTATAGAATCGACCAGTCGAACAGGGTGGTTATCATCAATTTTATCAAAAATATTGATTGGAAAAAGTTCTGGAGAATTGCCTGTCTGGTTTTTAAATGTTACTTTAGCCATTGCTTGTTTTTTGTCACCTCTAAAATACATGTTTTAGAGTAAAACAGCAATAAAAAGGCTGTCCTAAACTTTTTGGACAGCCTCTTTTGTATTATTACAAATCATAAAATTATACTACTATACTGATTTTTATGCCCTCGATTTTAGAAATTGAAATAACAATTAGACTTTGTGATAAAAATGAATATAAAACGCTTGAAAATCGGATAGAAAATTACTTTAATACAGCTTAATACCCAGAAAATTAAGCTGTGCCATAATTATAGCTTATGAATTTTATACAAATGTTTTTTAAAGTGTTTTTAAAGTTTAAATAGTTAAGTTCTGATTTTAGGAAAATTTATTCTAAGATATGCTAAAAAAACATCTAAAACGATAAAAAAATAAACTCCATTGTCATAAAAGCTCATTGATTACTTTTTGTTTTTATATAATTTTTTAAAATTATAAATTGTTATATATCGACTGAATGAATTTATAAAAAACACATTTGTAAATAAAAAATAATAATTAAATTGCATTTAATAAAAAAAACAATAATATGATAGTTTAGTGTAATTATTATAAATTTGTTAGTAAAATAAATAAGTAAATGTTATTATATTCTGTTTTTATATTTTTAAACTTATGAACATCAGTCGGTCTGTACACGTAGTACAAAAAGGAGACACGCTAAATTCTCTAGCTGAAAAATTTGCTACAAAAGACGAAGCCCATCTTCGAGCATTTCACAAGCTATATTGCCCTTTAGAAGACTTATTAGAGACAGAAGTAGCAGCCGGAAAATGGAGTAAAACCTACGACAAAGTAAAAATTTTAGACAAAAAATGCGTTACCGAAATATCCGAATTAAAGTGCAGTACAGGAGGTAAAATAACGATTTTAAAACACGGACAACAAAGTCAAAGCAGTAAAAGCCAAGTAAAAAAAGCCAATCCACGAGAACAACATTTATACAACCCGATTATGAATTTTGAAGAATTTCAAGAAGAAATCAGCAGTAAAAACAACGAAGCTTGGTAATAAAAACACAGATTTATAATGAAAAAGGCATATCCGCAATATCAGGAGTAACCTCGCCGACAGTAGGCGAAAAATACACCTATCACATATCCGAATGGTACCCTAATACCCCGATATCCGAAAGAGAACAAGCAAAGGTTACCTGGGAGCTATTCAAAAAAAGAAGCGATGGTAGATTTACCACCACCCATATTAAGAAAAAAGGAGACAGCAGTTTTACCTTTGGCGAATCCTCAGTAGGAGAGACCTACCGATTAGAAGGATATTTATACCAACCCGAAGGAGGCGGATTAATCATAACCCCCAAAGCCAGTAAAATCCCGAAAATCTGCAAAGTAGACCTAAACTACGTAGACGATAGCAAAGGCAGCGTTTTTAGTTTTACAGAAAAACTACGAGCCAAAGCCCATTGCATAAATATGTTTAACAAAGAAGTCCTATTTACCTTATGGGAAGACGATGCAAAAGGCAGCGGACACAATACAACCAACCAACTCATTGATACCAAAAAAGCAAAAGTAGACCTATACGGAGATGCAGAAGTAGACTTTATGCTAACCAAAGCATTAATGAAAAAAGCCATGGAAGGCGAGACAGACATACGAGAACTAGAATTTTATGTAACAGTAGAATATTACAAAACCAAAAAACACACAACCTCAAACGTAGAAGTAAAAAATCCATCCCCCACAGAAAATAAAAAACCATCACAACCCACGGCAATTAAAAAAGCCAAAGGTTCTCCGGCAGAGCACAAACCAAGGAGTAAAAAAGAAGAGAAAGGAGTATTTGGAAGCATTTCAGAAACCATAGACGAAATATGGGATTGGGCAGAAACCCAAGGAATCGCTCAAAGAGACAAACCCCACACCATTGAAATCCCCGAAGGAAAAAGCCCCGCTGTTATAGGAAAAACGAAGGTGGAATATCCGAAAAACAATACAAAAACCCATTGTATTTGTAAACAGTATGATTTGATATGGGGTAATAAAGTAAGTTGTGATTTTAGAAAGAAAGTTGTTCAAATTTGTGCAGAATTATGGGGAGAAAGTAAGAAAATTGAAATGGCTAATGGGTTAATGGCGGTGATGAATGTGGAGACGGGAGGTTCGTTTAAAGCACATCAAATAATGGGTAAACCTATTAAGGATGTAGATAAATTAACGAAAAATGATTTTTGGTTAGAAAAGAAAGATGGTTCAAAATCTTCGAGAGCCGTTGGTTTAATACAATTTACACAATCTGCGTTAGAAGCGTTAGGAGAATTTAAAAAGGAACTGGTTTTGACAAACTTCATGAAGTAAAGTTAAAGTTTGCAAAAATGGGTGAAATAAAACAGTTAGATTATGTGGAAAAATATTTTCAACTTGATGGAGCAAATAAAAATATAAAGTCTCCTGAAGATATATATTTACATGTTTTTGCTCCTAAAGGGGTTGGTAAATCTGATGGTTATGTATTGTATGATAGTAAAAGCAATGATGATAATGAAAAAGAGTTTTATAGGCAGAATAGTAGTGTCGATAGAGAGAATAATAACGATGGAAAGATTCAAAGAAGTGAAATACTTGGTAGATACAACTCCAGTTTAACACAAGGAAAAGGAAATAAAGAAAACTCATTTACTTGTAAAATTGAAACTCCAAAAAAAGTTGATCCTGTAAAGGATATAATAACTTATAAAATATATTCAAATGGGAAAATTGAGAAGAATATACCTAAGGAAATAAAAAAAGGTTATGAGAAAAAATACAAATATCAATATATTGATAAAAATGAGGAAACTCATGAATTAGGAATTTATGATATAATTAAAATCCAAAAATTCGGGGGTAAAAAAGGAGTTTTTATTAATCTCATTGATTTGGATAAGGTTCAGAAGAAATATAGCAAAGGAGAATACGGGTACACTTTTAATGTAGATTCTCCAAGGAAATATGTAAATGAAAAAACATTAGCTAGCTTTTTTGGGGCACTCCTAGAGGTTAATTATAATGATATTAGCTGTAATGGCTTTAGCCATGCAGATGGTTCTTCAAAACCAAGTAAAAGTCATATTAATGGTAATAATGGCGATTTTAAATATTTAAGGAAAGATAAAAAATTAATGTTTGGGGAAGGAACAAGTTTAGATATAAGTAAAACTCCAAAGTTGCTTGATTTTGAAAGACAAAATAAATGGAATGAGGCATTGTATAAATTTGGTTGGAAAAGTATGCTTGGATGGACATACACATTAGATGGGAAAACTTATAAATTGAGATACATACCTAAAAATTCTGATAATCACCATCATCACTTACATTTACAAGGTTATAATCCAAATTTTATTGAAATAGAGCTATGAAAATACAAATGAGTCTATTAATATTAGCCATATTAATGCTTTCATGTAAGGAAAGAATTAAAAATGAATCTATAATTAAGGAAAAAATTATGAATAATGATTTGATTTATACATCAGAAGATGTAAATAAATATTTTAGAACTAATGATCAATTAAATCAAATAGAATTGATTACAAATTCATTAGTATATGAAAAGTTTAATCATCAAGATTTAAAATTAGGAATAAAAGAAAATGATTTTGAGATACAACCAAAAATTGATTCTAAGTATTATAAAGTAAAATCTTTTAATTTGGATGGCAAAATTACGTGTGATGTAATAGTATATGTCACAATTGGAGATAATGATACTAATATTGTTAACGTACAGCTTAATAGTTACGATTTTTTAAGGAATTGTATAGATAAGATATTGTTGGATAGTAGATTTAATTTTGAAAATGAGTACTTTAGGGAATTCAAAATATTTAAAAATAATACAATTGTAATTAATAAAATGTCAAAAGATCATCTTTTATACAATGAAGATGGGGATATCATTGGAGAAAAAGAAAAACCTGAAATTCTTTCTCAAGAAGTAAAGTATATAATTAATAAAAAGGGGGAATTTATAAAATCTGAATAAAAATGAAAATACAATTTGTAATAATCGTTTTACTTTCATTGCTTGGTTGCAAAGGTAATAGTGAAAATGAAGAAAAGAAACAAAGTAGTCAAATAGTTGACACTTTAAGTTTTAAAAGAGATATTGAATCAAACATAAATAGAAAAGATGTAAATAAAAAAAAAAAATCAGATACGATTGAAAACAAAATAGATAAAAGATTTTTAGGGAAATATGGTATTGGAGTCGAGACTGATGGATTGAATCAAGGAACTGCTATAATAAACTATGAATTCGAAATTTTTGAAGAGTTTGTTATTTTAAGACTTGAGACTATTCATGAACCAGTAATTTGTGATGGGATGTATGATTTTAAAATGAAAGGAGATGTCTTACAGCTGTTTTATGCAGATTCTGATGAGCCATGTACAAGAGATAGTCCAATGTTTGAGATTAAATCAGAAAATAATAAATTATTTGTTTTAGGTCTAGGAGGAGAAGGTACAAATAAATCTTGGATAGAAATTTATGAAATTAAATAACCCTTGACTACGATAAAAACACAAAAGTATCTATTCTTGCAATCAATAGTTTGGTTACAGTAGGTAAAAATGGTATTGACACAACAGAAATTCTTATCCCTCTATTTCAAAAAATATGCTGAAATGCAAGACGACAAAGGAAAAGAAAGTGCAATCCACGAATATTATGTAACAGCATACCACGATGGTACACAGCGTGTAGTGTCAGGAAATGTAGATTTTACAAACACTAAAACTCCTGAACAACGCAGGCAAGAGACTATTGACCATCTTGAAGGCAAGACCAAAGAAAATGACAAAATACTAGGACATAGAGGTGTAGTTCCTAGAGGACAGCCTGTTGCTACTGTACAGCCACAACCTGCACCTGCAAAAAGGACATAAGTAAAGTATATATAACCGATGCCAGCAACAAAGCCATTACTAGTACAGTAAAAGGAGGAGTAATAAGAGTTTGGATAGAAAGCACAGGACTTAAAGGAAAGCCCATACGTTTTAAACTCTACGAGCAAGACATTACCGAGAATCAATTAATTATCGATAAAAAAGATACTCTTGTTTCTGACATGTGCTTCATAGATGTAACCTTAAACAAAGTATCTAAAAGCCTTGGCGACGATTTATTTGAAGGAAGTGAACAAGAGTTTTTTGTAAATATCGAAGTACTAGAGACTCATTCACATATAAAAAGCGTCGTTGTAGATGTAGATGTCAAAGCTTTGAAACAGGATGTTCCTACTAATGTGACAAAACTTAAGGTGGAGCAAGCTGATGCGCCGAAAGATAATAAAACTGTAATTTGCTTTTACAAACAAAATGATTTGATATGGGGTAATAAAGTAAGTTGTGATTTTAGAAAGAAAGTTGTTCAAATTTGTGCAGAATTATGGGGAGAAAGTAAGAAAATTGAAATGGCTAATGGGTTAATGGCGGTGATGAGAGTTGAAACTTCTTCAACATTTTCAGCTTCAAAAATTGAATTAATTAGCTACACAGATAAAAACGGAAAAAAAGAAAAAAATATGGAGGTCTCTCAAATGATAGCATACTTAAACTAGATAAAAATTTTAGTGGAGCTGTAGGATTAATTCAATTTACAAAAGCAGCAATTGATGCCTTAAACAAAGAAAACTCATTAACTTTAACAAAAAGAAAATTAGCATTAATGACTAATATTGAGCAATTGGATTATGTAAAAAAATATTTCCAATTATATGATTGGCACAAAAAGATAAAAACACCAGAAGATATTTATCTACAAGTATTTGCTCCTATTGGAATTAACAAAGATGACGATTTTGTTCTATATCAGAGATTTAATAATCCAAAAAACAAAACAGAAGAACAAAGCAATAAAAATTATATTGCTAACAAAAGTGTTGATGAAGAAAATAATAATGATGGTAAAATACAACGCTCTGAAATTTTAACAAGATATAAAACAAGTTTTACTGAAGGCTTACAAAGTAAAGAGAGTGATTTTAAATGTGGATTAATTAAAGAAGAAAAGAAAATTGATTCGGAGGCTGGTGTCTTAGAAGATATGAAGCAATTGGTTTCAAAACATATCCCATATAGTCAGGCTGGAGTAAGAAATTCAATGTCTGAAAAAGGATTAAAAGCATTAGATTGTTCAGAAACAGTAGCCATATACTTATATAAGTTAGGCATTACAAATGATGTAAAACTTCTATCAACACTGAATATGACTACCCAAAAAGATTTTAGAACAGCGATTGGTTCACAGAATATTGATTTTGTAGCAAATAGCCAAAACGATGACTTTAAACCTCAAAAAGGTGATATTTTTGTTTGGCGAAGAAGCGATGGAGTTGGTCATACCGAATTGTATATGACTATGATGTGAGATCCGATTTAGTAACCATTTTAGAAGCCATTGGTTCAGTTGGTAGTGCTGATGAAAAAACTAACATAAAAAATGGAGGAGATTCTAAGACTAATTGTTCAAGAGTAGCCATTTATAAAAGAAAAGGGAAGGCTTTAAATTTACACACAGGTTGGAAAGGTTATTTCAAACCTAAGAATTACACAAAAAAACTATAATTATGAATAAAATTAAAATATTATTAAAAATCTTTTTAACAACAATACTAATCATTTCTTGCAAAAAAAATGATTCTAAAAATGATAATCTTTCAAATAAAAAAACAGAAATTGTTGCTGACACTTTAACAAATTCAAAAACATATCAATTTGATGATATACTAAAATGTGGAGAATATACAAATAATGGCGATTATCTAACAATTCCAGATAATGGTTGCATTTATAAAGCAGATGCTAAAAATAATTTTGGAAATATTGGAATTTATTTAATTCCAAAACCATCTAGTAAATTAAGTCTCGAGGATGAAAACATAGAGACTAAAGTTAATAAAATGACAGTTCCTGATTTAAAACTGAATTTTGAAATTTTTATTTTCCTAATCGATGCTAAATATTTGGATAATAGCAAAAAATTAGATATTCCTTATTATCCAAAATTTCCATATAAAGAAAATGTTTTTAAGTTTGGTAGCACAGGATGGGAATTAATAAAAACTATAGAATTTAAAGATGAATCTGATGGACGGTATGGTGAATATGTAAATAAAATTCTATTTTCAAATAAAGTTTTAGCTTCAAAAGAATTTTCATTAGAAGGTGATTACTTTATTAAAACTAAAGTAGCATCCGTTGAAACTGGCGATCCAATTGATATAACTTTCAATTTTAATTTTTCTAAAAGTAATACTATCTTGAGTATTGGAACTTCAAACTCAATGGAAGCTTACTGTGAGGGAGAGTATTCAATTAGTCAAAATAATGAGAACTTGAAATTGAACTATATTGGAGAAGGAATTTGTACACAAAATAAAGATGAAAGTGCCTTTTTTATTAAAAAGGAGAACAAGAAAGTTTATATTAAAAGTGAGCGTTTTTATGATAATATTTGGCAAGAGTTTAAAAGAAAATAAAATTTAAAATATCATAAAGCCGTTTTACAACCATTATTAAAATAAATTTAGTAAAATGAAAAAATATATTTTTATTCAGTATTACTCACTATAACATTTTTTAGTAGTTGTAAAAAAAGTGAGAAAATAAACAATGAAAAAGTTAACCCTAGTCAAAGCCAAACCACAAATCTTAGTATTGGTGATTCGATTATTGCAAATAGCGGATTTGTTGATGAACTTAAATCTATTTCAAATCCACTAGACAGAAAAAAACTTACAAAAATAAATATCATTGTATTAATAATTACTTAGAAACAATTATACCAGAATTAACAGGAATTTATGGTAGACGAGGATATTCCAGCACAGATGATATTGCAGTAGCTGAATCAAGTTACACAAAAGAAATAAATACTTACGTTTTAGTGGATTTATTACCTGAGATAAACAGCTGTAAATGCAAAAGTTTAGATCCTCCTGTGAAGAAAAGAGAGGATTTTTACAATTCATTTGGAACTAAAACTATTGACTATATTACAAAAAAATCTAATGCAAATAAATTTAAAGGGTTATATATGGTCGCTCAAAGACGTCAAGAAAATGGTTTTGATAAAGAAGTTCCAAACAACAATCCAATGAATATTAAAGGGAAAGGGGATTTAGGAAGTAAAGCTTATAATACACATGAAGAAGTAAATGGTAAAAAAATACCTATTAAGGATGGATTTGCAAATTTCTCAAGTGTGGAGAAGGGATTTATGGGATATGTTGATTTGTTAAAAACAAATTACAAAGAAGCTTATGTGGCAATTATGGACGATTCTAAAACTATTGATGATTTTTTAATAGGATTGCAAGACAAAGGAAAATTAGGTTCTTTTGCTACTGCAAGTAATTATAAAATATCTGTAAAAAATATTTTCAAAGGTGTAGTGCGCGACTATCAAAAATGGCTCGAGTGCAAACTTAAATGCCAATCTTATTCATCAAAGATTGAAGAAATCAAAAAAGACATTGAATTATTAAATTAAAATAAATATGAAGAAATTATTCATTCTTAGTTCATTTTTACTTCTTTTCATAAACTGTAAAAAGACAGAGGAAAAAAAACAAAGCAATATTAATAAAGTTTCCATTTCAAACAATTGTGATTTAAATCAAGCACAAAATGAAATTTTAGGATTAAATGAAGTTGTAAAACAAAATCACTTCATTGATTCTATATCTAATCATAAAAAGGTATATCGCTAATGTCTGACAGTTTAGTTGTAGAAAATAAAACATTTTATCAAATTAAAACTGGTTATAATTCAGATATTAGATTTGAAACATACTTTACTTTTAATGTAGAAAAAGGGAATTGCGAAAATATTAAAGTATTAGAACCTATAGAAGGAAATATGATTTCGTTATCTGAATGGAGAGAATTAAATAATTCTAATAACATTCAAAATAATACAATAAGTGCTTCCAGAAATGGTAAATCTCCCTTTTAATTTTGAAGAAATGACTAAATTATGTGGGAACAATGAAAAAAAGTGCAAAGAAAAATATCCATTTTTGGAAGGTAATGAATTAGAGAACCTTAAAAAGTTGATTTCAGGAAATTCAGAAGATAGTCCTGATAAAATTTTTAAAATCAACAATGGTAACTTGGACTTCAAAAATTATATATATTGTACATATGGTGATTCTGATTCACAAACATTAATATCAGTAAGAAATGATAAAATAATTTCAAGCGCATCTATAGGTTACGCTATGCCTGAGAATGAGAGCTATCAATCTTTTGTTTTTGAAAAGGATTTATCAATAGTTGTTTATGATATTAAATATAATACATTAACAAAAAAAATATTGGAAAAATATCAAGTAAAAAAAGACGGCACAATACTTAAGACTAAGTAATCTATTACTAATTTTGACAATCAATAAATAGTCTATCTTTTTAAGATAATAAATAAAAACGGCTCAACGCCGTTTTGTACTACACGCTCCTTTACAAACTAAAAACCAATTGGGGACATAACTGAGATAGAAGAAGGAAAATGGCAACATTTTCCTTGCCCCACAGGTATATAACCTTAAAAAGAAGACAAGGATTTGTGCGGAAAAAAAGCGATATTAAAAACCAACACACACAACCTCAAACATAGAAATAAAAAAGCCAAAGGTTCTCCGGCAGAGCACAACCCAAGGAGTAAAAAAGAAGAGAAAGGAGTATTTGGAAGCATTTCAGAAACCATAGACGAAATATGGGATTGGGCAGAAACCCAAGGAACCGCTCAAAGAGACAAACCCCACACCATTGAAATCCCCGAAGGAAAAAGCCCCGCTGTTATAGGAAAAACAAAGGTGGAATATCCGAAAAACAATACAAAAACCCATTGTATTTGTAAACAGTATGATTTGATATGGGGTAATAAAGTAAGTTCTGATTTTAGGAAAATTTATTATAAGATATGCTAAAAAAACATCTAAAACGATAAAAAAATAAACTCCATTATCATAAAAGCTCATTGATTACTTTTTGTTTTTATATAATTTTTTAAAATTATAAATTGTTATATATCGGCTGAATGAATTTATAAAAAACACATTTGTAAAAAAAAATAATAATTAAATTGCATTTAATAAAAAAAACAATAATATGATAGTTTAGTGTAATTATTATAAATTTGTTAGTAAAATAAATAAGTAAATGTTATTATATTCTGTTTTTATATTTTTAAACTTATGAACATCAGTCGGTCTGTACACGTAGTACAAAAAGGAGACACACTAAATTCCCTAGCTGAAAAATTTGCTACAAAAGACGAAGCCCATCTTCGAGCATTTCACAACCTATATTGTCCTTTAGAAGACTTATTAGAGACAGAAGTAGCAGCCGGAAAATGGAGTAAAACCTACGACAAAGTAAAAATTTTAGACAAAAAATGCGTTACCGAAATATCCGAATTAAAGTGCAGTACAGGAGGTAAAATAACGATTTTAAAACACGGACAACAAAGTCAAAGCAGTAAAAGCCAAGTAAAAAAAGCCAATCCACGAGAACAACATTTATACAACCCCATTATGAATTTTGAAGAATTTCAAGAAGAAATCAGCAGTAAAAACAACGAAGCTTGGTAATAAAAACACAGATTTATAATGAAAAAAGGCATATCCGCAATATCAGGAGTAACCTCGCCGACAGTAGGCGAAAAATACACCTATCACATATCCGAATGGTACCCTAATACCCCGATATCCGAAAGAGAACAAGCAAAGGTTACCTGGGAGCTATTCAAAAAAGAAGCGATGGTAGATTTACCACCACCCATATTAAGAAAAAAGGAGACAGCAGTTTTACCTTTGGCGAATCCTCAGTAGGAGAGACCTACCGATTAGAAGGATATTTATACCAACCCGAAGGAGGCGGATTAATCATAACCCCCAAAGCCAGTAAAATCCCGAAAATTTGCAAAGTAGACCTAAACTACGTAGACGATAGCAAAGGCAGCGTTTTTAGTTTTACAGAAAAACTACGAGCCAAAGCCCATTGCATAAATATGTTTAACAAAGAAGTCCTATTTACCTTATGGGAAGACGATGCAAAAGGCAGCGGACACAATACAACCAACCAACTCATTGATACCAAAAAAGCAAAAGTAGACCTATACGGAGATGCAGAAGTAGACTTTATGCTAACCAAAGCATTAATGAAAAAAGCCATGGAAGGCGAGACAGACATACGAGAACTAGAATTTTATGTAACAGTAGAATATTACAAAACCAAAAAACACACAACCTCAAACGTAGAAGTAAAAAATCCATCCCCCACAGAAAATAAAAAACCATCACAACCCACGGCAATTAAAAAAGCCAAAGGTTCTCCGGCAGAGCACAAACCAAGGAGTAAAAAGAAGAGAAAGGAGTATTTGGAAGCATTTCAGAAACCATAGACGAAATATGGGATTGGGCAGAAACCCAAGGAACCGCTCAAAGAGACAAACCCCACACCATTGAAATCCCCGAAGGAAAAAGCCCCGCTGTTATAGGAAAAACAAAGGTGGAGAAGGCTTCAGTAGAAACTATTATTGATGTTTACTTTGCCAAAGAAGAATTTACAAAAGAAACAACTGAAAAAACAGGAACCCATCAATATAAATTTCAAAACGAGAACAAAAATATTGATAAAGATAAAATTGCTACAATCATCAAGAAAAAAGTAGATGAAGCAATAAGAAAAGATAAAAAATATTCAAAACTAGACGATATAAAAGCTGCTTTAACTAAAACTACTTATGCTAAAAATGAAGTAATATCTTTTGACGTATATAAGCTAGGTTCTAATTTGGTTAAAATAAACAATGCTCCACTTGAAGAAGAAATATATATAGTAGCAAAAACCGTATTGCTAGAAGGAAAAGAAGTAAACATTAAAATAAAAGAAAAAGAAGAAATTTTAATAGCTAAAGCTGCGGATTTACCAGTTCAAGAAGCGAAAAAAGATGGTGCCGAATTAACTACATTAAAAGCTACAGTAGAAAAAGGAGAAGCTAAAATAAAAATCAAACTTCGCCCAAAATCTGATGAAGATTTAAAAAAGTGGAAAGAAAAACTGGCTGGAATAAAAGACGGACAGCATACTTATACTTTTGGAGGTAAAAATGATACTAGTACCGATGCCAAGAAAAAAACGGTTGCAGGAATAATTATTAAAAAAATAAAAGACGAATTAGCTAAAAATAAAAAATTTGCAAAATCTGAGGATATAGTAAAAGCATTAACAAATGCCTCGTATGACAAAGGCGAAAAAATTACTTTCGATACCTACAAAGTACCTACTGAATACTTGTGGCTACAAGCAGAATGTCAAGGTGATGTAAAAAAACACGAAGGCGAATTTTTGAAAAAGGATGGTGCTTATTTTGAGATTGGGAAAAAATGTGAGTGTGAAGCTAGAATAAGAGCATTTATGAGAATGTTAAGGGTTGGTGAAGGGACAGGAGAGCTTATAAAGTCTTATGATAAGAAAACAAAGCAAACGGTATATGTTAAAAATGATTTTGAAAAAAGTTATACAACTGCTTATGGTGGAAATAAAATTAATGACTTATCTACTCATCCTCAATTGATTTATGAAGGCGAATCAAGTGCTGCTGGTGCATACCAAGTGATGAGATATGTTTGGTGGGAATTGTCTGGATTTGAAGTAAAAAACAAAAGTAAAACTGGTGTATATAATTCTAAAAATGATTTATTGAAAAAATACAATATAAATGATTTTAGCGAAGAATCACAGGATAAAATCTGTCTTGTTTTAATGAATAAACAAAGACCAAATTTGATAAGAAAAATTATAAATAATGACATTAAGAATTCAATAAATAAAGAAGCTTGCTTTATTTGGGCAAGTTTACCTGAAGACGAAACAAATAGTCATTACAAATTAAATGGCAAATTGCAACCAGCAACCCCTCTTAAAGATTGTATTGAACATTATGAAGAATTTTTTAAAGAAGAAATTTCTCAAAAAAGCCCATTACATTTAAAAGAAGGATTTTTAAAAGAATTAGGAATTACATGCTGTAATAATGGAGAAAAATCAAAATGGACTAATCCTTTGAAAAATTCTCAACGTACTTATTATAATTCCTCAGGAGTTCATAAAGAACAAAATGGAGCTTTTGGTCCTGTTAGATTAAAACCAGATGGCACCAAGAAAAACCATCAAGGGTTGGATTTATTTGCTGAGGTAGGTACTTCTTGTTTTGCATGTTTAGATGGTGAAATTGTAAGCTATAAAAATGAGGGAGATGATGGCTATGGTAATGTATTAGTTTTAAAAGTTAAGGGAGAGGATTTAAGAAATTCTAAAAACAGCTATGAATTAGAGTTTGCTGATGAAGTAATAAGTGGTTCAGGATTTGATTTAGATTCAGAATATATTTATTTAAGATATGCTCATCTAGAGTCTGCATTAATTACCTCTGGAGAAGTGAAATCTGGAGAAGAAATTTGTAAAACTGGTGATACAGGAAATGCGAAAAATGCTGTTAATCCACACTTACATTTTGAAGTAGCAATGAAATCATCTGGGAATGGTAGTGGTTTATCTAATAGACACAATCCAGCTTTTTTTTGTGAATTTAGAGAGTATTGATGAACCAAAACAAACCAAAACAAAAAACAAATAATTATGAAAAATCTGATTAGATTACTAACTTTTTTATTATTGCTTGGTTGCAAGGAAAATAGTAATAAAAATAATAACATATCAAATAAAGAAGACTTAGAATTATCCGAAATTAATGAAAGTAAAAAGTTAAAATCTGAAACTATTTTTAATGTTTTTAAAGAAAATAATAGTTCATATTATTACAATAACTACATTATTATTGAAGATAAATCAAGTACGAATACTTATATTTTAAAAAAAGATAATATATCATTAGGAAAAATAGAATTAAATAAAAGTTATGATGGCCCAGGATTTTCATTTTTTATAAATGAATTATCATCTACACTTAGCAACATTATAGTAGAAGCGACCGCTGACATTGGTACTTCATGGTATTTTAGTGTAATAATTAACAATAATAGAATAAGTAATACTTTTTATATTGAAGAACCTAGGGCTGATTCTGAGACGACAAGTATCAATGACTTTTTAAAAGTTAGTGTTGATAAAGACATGTTAGAGTACAAATTTGTCAAATCAAAAATTGCTCGTTATTCTAAAATACCTGAAAATTTTAATTCTGATAATAGTTATTTATATTTTTCAAGAAAAATCAATGAAGATAAAAATAAAATAAAAGATAATTTCAGTTTAAATGGAGTTTGGAAATCAGATTGTCTAAACGGTAATGCCAAAATTGAGTTTAACAAAGAATATGTTAATTTAGAATTAATCTACAACCAAATATATATTAACTTAGAGAAAATTGATGAATCTAATAATACAATATCATATAAATTGAAAGAAATTCCTAAAGATAAAGGTTCATTAGGTGCAAAATTAGATTGGGAAAATTTCATGAACGAATCAATGGTTCTTGAAATTAAAAAGAGAGATGATAGTAAGATTAATTTTAAATGGCTCGGTTTTTATAATAGTAAAACTAAAAAAAGAGAGTTTTTAGAAAATGATTTTTTAAGTGAATTAAATAAAGAAATTGAAATTGAAATTACACTTGAAAAATGTGAATAATTTAATTGATGATGAAACTGTAATTCCTAAAAAAAGTGGACAAATTACTTCTTTATTACAATTGCTGTAATACTCTTATTTGTATTTTCGCTTTTTATTAACAAATATTATATTTTTAAATGATATCCTTCCTATATTATTTAAAGGAACAAATAAAACAGAATACCTATGGCTACAAGCTGAATGCCAAGGAGATGTTAAAAAACACGAAGGTGAATTTTTGAAAAAGGATGGTGCTTATTTTGAGATTGGGAAAAAATGTGAGTGTGAAGCGAGAATAAGAGCATTTATGAGGATGCTGAGAGTTGGTGAAGGAACAGAGGGAAAAAAAGGTTATACAACGCAATATAGCGAAACACAATTTAGTGATACGAGTAAACATCCAGAAAATGTTATTACAGCTGGAAGTTATTCATCTTCTGCGGCTGGAGCATATCAAATAATGAGGTATACATGGTGGTGGCTAAAAGGAGAAAAACTAACTAAAGATAATAAAAAAGCAAATGTATATGAGGAGTCTCACGATTATATAAAAAAATATTCAATTCCCGACTTTTCTGCTGAATCACAAGACAAATTATGTATCATTATTTTAAAATACAAAAGAAGTGGTAGTTTAGATTTAATAACAAAAAACAAAATTAAAGAAGCATTAGAAAAATATGGTAGTTATGAATGGGCAAGTTTACCTCCAGGAAGATATGGGCAACCTACTCAAACTATGGAAGAAGCTCTTAAAAAATATGATGAATATCTTAAAGAAGAATTAGCTGGAGAAACAAATTTATATCTCAAAAAGGATTTTTAAAAGAATTCGATATTAAATGTAATTGCGGAAAGGACAATAGTGATTCAGATTGGCATCAACCATTAGATAATATGGAATTAAGAGGTTGGTATTCAGATACACAATGGTCACCCGGTAAAAGTGATTTTCATGGAAGAACAGGAGGAAAACATGATGGTTTAGATTTATATGCACCAGTTGGAACTCCTATTTATGCTTGTATTGATGGTGAAATAACTTATTTAGAAGATCCAAATGGATATGGAAATAGAATTTTTCTTGAAGGTAATTATAAAGAACAAAAATATTTCTTAATGTATTGTCATCTTTCAGAATATAAAACAGGGCAAGTAAGCGCAGGAGATGAAATTGGTAAAACTGGTCAAACTGGAAATGCTAATGGTCAAGCAGCAAAAATGGCTCATTTACATTTTGAAGTGAGAAAAGAAAAAATGTCAAAGCCTTCTTTTGACCCACTTGTTGAAATTGAAGAATTAGGAAATAGTGTAAATAAAAACCCAGATAAAAACTCACAAACAGGACAATAAACAATGAAATTTAGATTTATTTTTTGCTTTTTAGCAATAACTGTATTAGACCTTTCTTGTAAAAAAAACAATGTTACCGTTCAAAATGATTCGGAAAAATCTTCGATTAAACAAGTAGAAAAAAAGGTATATGAGATTCCGTCTGAATTAAAAATTATAAGTCAAGAAGAAATTGATTTTGATGATGATGGAACGAAAGATACTATAATTACAGCTACTGACGATAAAGCTATTAATACTACTGAGTTTTGGCTTAAAAATAATGAGTTCCTTTATGAATTTACATATCCTTGGGGAAGTATAAATAAAAAGTGGTTAGTTAATTTAGATGATGACGCAGAAATAGAAATTGTAAGAATTCAAGGAGATGAAGATGGAGTGGATTATGTGATTTATGATATTATTGATAAAGAACAGAAAGCAATACTATATTTTAATCCTGTTTTAGAAGATAATCGCTATCCTAATCAATTCATGTGGGCTTATCCCAATGATATAAAAGGATTGATTGTTAATCAAAAAAGAGAAATAAAAGCATCATTAAATAATGATTATCAAAGAGATGATAATCATACTGAAACTGAAAGTCAAAAAGAATTACCTTTTATATTTTTTAATGGCAAAACAAGCCAACCTGAAATGAAGTTTTCAAGAATGAATAAGCCTCAATTCATGAAAGTAGAAGCTGTGATTAACAAGGTGTTTAAAAACAAACTAGATCAAAACATATATAAAGAATGGCTAGGTACTTATTCGTGTACGTTTTTAAGAATGAAAGAAGAATCAGGTGATCCACGAGGTTGGGGAATGATGAATTTAGTAATTCAAGATAATATGGCTATTTTTAAATTAGATAGTTATGTTGAAAATATTTCTAAAGATTTAAAATTAATAGATATAGACAAGGACAAAATAGTTTTTTCTATGAAAGAAGATAAAAGTAAGATGTTTATAATAACAAATAACGGACAACTCTTTAATATTAAAAGTTCATTTATTGATGAAATGGTTGGTGAATCACAAACTTATAAATTAGAAAAAAATAAAAATAGGTAAGAATCTTAAAAAAAATCATGATACTTTAGACTTGTATTCACCAATTGTTACAACAATGTACGCCTGTGTTGATGGAGAAGTGAATGAGATTTATTATTCTGAAAGTTATGGAAATCGCGTAAATATCAAAGGTGATTATGATGGTAATACTTATTGGTTCTTTTATGCACATTTGAGTGAAACATTAGTAACAGCAAAAGATACCGAGGGTAATGTGACAAAACTAAAAGCAGAGGATTTAATAGGAAAGCCTGGAAAAACTGGTTCTTCGGCAACAGCTTTAAAGGAAAATCAGGTTCATTTACATTTTGAAGTAAGGAATACGAGTGCAAGAACTGGAGGTAAATTAGACCCATTAGCAACCATAGAGGAACTCAAAAATGATGTAATAACTAATCCAGATAAAACTAAACAAACGGGAAACTAATATGAAAATCAAAACAAATATTTGCATTGCATTTATATTAATATTTTTAACTTCTTGTAAAAAACAAGTTGAGAATAATAAGATTGTAAATAGTAAAAAAGTGAAAGTATTAACGTAATTGATACTATAAAAAAAGTTGTAGAACAAAGAGATATTTTCATCAATAAAGAATACTTTGAACAAGAAGAATTATTAGATACAAAAATTTTAAATTTCGAAAAGACATCAATTGATAGTATATACTATTGCTTATATAAAATCAATAATTCTGAAAGTTATATTTTCTCACTGGATAAATTTTTAAAAAATGAAGAATTAGCGAAATATAAAATTATTGACACAGTACATACAAATTCTCAAAATATAAATATAAATGTTGAAAATTCCATAGGCTATAAGACGTTAAAATTAATTTTGAATAAAAAGGTAATAAAGAGCTGGGAATTTAAAACAAACCATAATCTAACAAAAGAAAAATCAATTTTTAATATTTGGGAAAAAGACAATATTGAAATTCATTTAGATAAAGAAAATTTATCTTATTTATTCCACGAACAATGCGCATACTCATTTCCTATAAAAATATTAAATGAAAATCAAGTTGAATTAATATGGGGGGTTAAAACTAGAGATTGTGTGTATGATGTTTTTTTTAATGAGACGTTTAATTTACCTCAAAACAAAATACCTCAAATAGGGAAACCTTTTTCAAAATACTCTGTAGAAAATAACACTTTAAAAGTCACTTATTATTATGATGAATGGATAAAAAAATATAGAAAAAAAATGGAAGAAGATAACAAGCCTTACCCATTTTTTACTTCATTTTCTATTAAAACAAACTAGTTTTAAGTCAAAAGATAAAAAAATATTATTGTATTGTCATTTAGATTCAGTAAAAGTAACAAAGGGGAGTAAGGTCAAACATAACGATATTTTGGGGATTTCAGGCTCAACAGACAATGCAGATTCAGTTTTTGACGAAAAGGGGAATTTGATACATGGTATTTATTCAAAATATTATCATATTCACATAGAAGCTGCAACAAATTATATTGCAGATAGCGCAACTTTTAAAAATGTTGCCTCTTCAAGAGTTAATCCTGAAAATTATATGAAAACAAAATTTGATAGCAATGGAGATAAAATTTAGAATTATGAAACAAATAATACCATTTAAACTTTGAAATTTCCTCATAATACTATTTTTCTAACCTAGAGATTGTCCAAAAAGTTCGCAATCTTTCATTTCGACCAAAGGGAGAAATCACATAATGTTGATTTAGGTACTATCCTACAAAGCAATAAAAATTAGTATTGATTCTCGATGCGCTTCGCGCTCGAACTAACGATGATTTCAATTATATACTCAACCGTTTGTTAAAGTTGTTTTAAAATAAAAAAAAAACAGATCGAGAATTTTACTTTTTAATCCACTATATTTTAAGTTTAAATGGTATAATTCCTGAGAACATATTTCTGTTACCAATTCCTCCATATTGTTCAGAACTCAATCCCGCTGAAAAATCTGGCAATGGATGAAAGATAAAATTTCAATGAAAATTTATAATACTCTAGCCGACTTAAAGCAAAAAATGGAAGAATTGATTAAAATAGCTGAGAATTAATTAAATCAATAATAGGCTAAAAGCTTTTTATAGTATTTTTAAAATTTAAATATTCTAATAGATAACTTAAAGAATATGTGAAAAACCTCTAAGAACTTTTTATTTTTTAAGAAGAAAAGTTCTTAGAGGTGCTTAAATTGAATTATAACTTATTGTTTTTTACCTTAAAATAGAATAAGATATATTAATTGTTAAAAATAAATAATTATAATTTTGTGAATGTAATTGAACCTTCTTCACCTCTCAATACAACAGAAGATAAATCTTTTGCTATATCTAATCTAGCAGATGTACCATTACTAGCTGCTGATACTAATATATCGTTGAATTTTTTAATAAACGGAGTTTTTGCAGCAGTATTTATAAATTTTTCAGCTTTAGATAAATAATAGATGTCAAAATTTGGATCAACTGGTAAAAATATTGCTTCAGCATTTTTAAGAGTGAAATAATCTTTACTATCTTCGGAAGAAACTATGCTTATTTTTTTAGGGTTTCCAGGAAGTATCTGTATTCTTAATTTTAGATCTCCTTCTTGATTATAAAAGACCTTGCCAGATAGAGGATCATTCACTCTTTGTGAATTTACTTTTACCGATTGAACTGATTTCGGTTCGTTTACTTCATCTTTTGAACATGAAAATAATGAAGAAACTACTACTAAAGTTAAAAAATTTTTTTCATTTTTTTGAAATTAAATTAATAATAAGTAATTTTAAAGGAAGCTTATTTCTATAAAGGGTGTTTCTAAAAAATATATTTATAAAAAGAAATAACCTATTGCTTTATTTTTTATAAAATTTAAAAAGATAATTTTGGAGGTCATCATCATGATTTTACTACATTTCCTAGTTCCTCCCGTTTTTAAGTTTTAAATAACTTCCTTGTTATCTGTTTTACAAATATACATAGTTATTGTTTTAATAAAATGTTAAAAAGAAAAAAAGCATATAACTCTGTTTATTTGTAACTTCAAATGTTTATTTTTTAAAATTATATTAGTTTTTTAACATTATTGTTTTTTTTATTCTTTAAGCTTTATTAAAAATATAAATCCTTATAAAAAAGTAAGTTAAAAACTGAATTTTATTATTAGGGTCGGTTTTTTTTAAGTTGTTCTATTTCAGTGTCTTATGTTTAATGGTGTAATTAACGCAATTTGTAATTTTAACTCTTTTTTATGAAATATGAAAATATTCTAGCTCGCGAAAAGAAAACAAAAAGAGTGGTTTGAGTAAAAAATAATGTCTTTTGTTCTCTAATAATTTTGTATTAGCTCTTATCTAGCACTTTTATTAATACTCTTCTTTATTTATATTTTAGGTTATTTATTAAAATATCTAGATATAGAAACGATATTATATAATACATTTTGAAATTATTATAAAATGATTTCTAATGGATTTACTTATATAACCTAAGTTTTTTTGTTATATAAGGATTTATATTTTTAAATATTGTAAAAGTGTTTAATGTCGAAGTTAACGGAAGAATTATGTAAAAAGATGGTTTTATGAATTGTGCTAAAAAGAATAAAAACAAAAAGATATGCCATTTAAACTTAAAATATAGTGGATTAAAAAGTAAAATTCTCGATCTGTTTTTTTATTTTAAAGCAATTCGAACGTAAGAAGGAGTCTCATAATCAATATTATGTGATTTCTCCCTTTGGTCGAAATGATAAGATTGCGAACTTTTTGGGCAATCTCTAGGTTAGAAAAATAGTATTATGAGAAAATTTCAAAGTTTAAATGGTATTATTATAGGATTGTGTTTTAAAAACGTTTTAAAGTATATTTTTGATTTTTTCACATAAAGAAAGAGGTCGCTTAAGCGACCTCTTTCTTTATGTGAAAAAATCTTGTTATGATTTTACAACTAATTTTGTTTTTTTTGTAGGAGATGTTTTAGTAAATGATGGACTTTTAATTTCGCTTAAAACGTTGACAGCCTCATCTATATAAGCATCTCTTGAAATGGCTTCAAACCAATCTTTTCGTTTCTGAGCAAAATTAGGATCTTTTTTCATTAATTCATTTTCATCACCTAAATGATTTATACTTAAGGTGTTTTTGTATTTTGTGATTTCTTTGAATTTTTTTGTTGCTTCTTCTATGTTTTTTTGTTCTGTAATAAATTTATCCATTTTAAGGCTAACTGTGCTTTCGTCTTTTCGTTCATTGATCCATTTTGCATTTTGATCTATTAGCTTAAATTGGGGGTTTTCTACTACTCTTTTTTGGCTATTAGCTATTACAGAGCTAAAATTACTTATACTGTTTGTTACTTGGTAATTAGCTGGGTCAATTTTATCCCATTGTAATGCTTTTTTCTCATCTCTTTCTCCTATTTTAATGTAAGTATAGCGATCAGGAAATACAACATCACTTGTAACGCCTTCTAACTGGGTAGAACCGCCATTTACTCGATAGAATTTTTGAGTAGTAGTTTTGAGTGCTCCCATATTAAAATTGAAGTTAAACTTTGTTTTTAATTGATTTAGATCAAAAACATTTTGAACAGTTCCTTTACCAAAAGATTGTTTGCTACCTAGAATTACACCTCTTTTGTAATCTTGTATTGCTGCTGCAAATATTTCTGAAGCAGAAGCTGAAAAATTGTTTTGAAGAACTACTAATGGACCATTCCATTGAACTTTGTTGTTGTGATCAGATAAAACATCTTTTTTATGTCCAGATGATTTAACTTGTACTACAGGACCTTGATCAATAAATAATCCTGTTATATCTACAACTGTTTTTAGAGAACCTCCTCCATTATCTCGTAAATCCATAACAATACCTTCGACACCTGCTTTTTTGAGTTTTAAAACCTCTGTTTCCACATCTTTAGCAGCATCACGATTATCATCATTTTCAAAATCAATGTAGAATTTAGGTAAGTGAATTAAACCGAATTTTCTTCCGTTTTTTTCGATGATACTCGATTTAGCGTATGTTTCTTCTATTTCAACTACATCACGTATTAGACGTATTACTTTTATCGTGCCGTCTGTCTTTTTTACGGTCAAACGCACTTCTGTTCCTTTTGGACCTTTTATTTTTTTTACTACATCATCAAGACGCATTCCAACTACGTCTACGGGTTCACCGTTACCTTGTGCTACTTTTAACACGATGTCACCAGGTTCTAATTCTTTGTTTTTCCATGCAGGTCCTCCCGATATTAATTCTGAAATTTCAGTATTATCGTTCTTTTTTTGTAAACGAGCACCAATGCCTTCTAACTTACCGCTCATACTTATGTCAAATTTTTCTTTTTCATCTGGAGCAAAGTAAAAAGTATGGGGATCAAACTGTGTTACGATTGAATTTAAGTATACTTCAAACCAATCTTCTCGATCTAAGTCACTTATAAAATCAAAATAATCATCTAGGTTTTTTATAGCGGCTTCTCTTGATTCTTTTTCTAATTGTTCAAATGTTTTAACGGAATAATTAGGGTCTTTAGCCTTTTTTTCATCTTCTAATTTTTGTTTGTCAACTATAGAAGCTAGAGTAGAAAGCTTGATTTGTAATCGCCATCTATTTTTTAGCTCATTATAGTTTTTTGAAAATTCAATTTTATCCGAATCAATGTTTATAGATTCATCTATGTTAAAATTGAAGGGTTTATCATTTAATGCTCTGTAAATTACCTTAGCTTCATTCATTCTTTTTTGAAGTCTTTCATACGTAAGATTAAAAAAACTTAGATTTCGAGCGTGTATCATATCATCAATTTCATATTCGAAATTTTTAAACTCACGAATGTCTGATTCAATAAAAAAGCGTTTAGAGGGATCTAGTGCATCAATAAAATTTTCAAATACATTTTTTGAAAAATTGTCATTGATGGTGGCAGGAGTGTAATGGTAGACTTCTAATACGCTAACGATGGCATCTAGTAGAACGCGATCTTTTTCTGGGTCCTCAGTCTTGAATTTTGGTTTAAAACTCCATAATACAGCTGATACTGCTACAGCAAGCAGTAATAATTTGTAATTCTTTTTCATAAATGTCCAGATTGTATCCATATCTAATTACTAAAGTACATAAAAAATTATGCTAATATAAAATTGATCGTATAATTTTTTGTTAAAGCTACAAAATTAGTTGGAACAATTTAAATTCCTTATTTTAGCAAGACTTTTTTATGTTTGAATTAAATGAAAAAACCGCTTATATTAGTAACTAATGATGATGGGATTACAGCTCCTGGCATACGAAATTTAGTAGAAATAGTTAAAGAAATTGGAAATGTAGTTGTAGTAGCTCCTGATAGTCCTCAGAGTGGAATGGGGCACGCAATTACGGTTAATAGTACTTTGCATTTGAATAAGATTTCTGTAGAAGGTGCAGAAGTGTTAGAGTATACAACTTCTGGAACACCTTCAGATTGTGTTAAGATGGCAAAAAATGAAATAATTAATGATACGATTGATTTGTGTGTGTCTGGAATTAATCATGGATCTAATTCTTCTATCAATGTTATTTATTCTGGAACAATGAGTGCGGTAATAGAAGCAGGTATAGAAGGAATTCCCTCGATTGGTTTTTCTTTGTGCGATTTTTCTTGGGATGCTGATTTTAGTGCCGTTAGACCTTACGTACTGAAAATTATTCAACAAGTTTTATATAATGGATTGCCTAAAGGAGTTGTTTTAAATGTTAATTTTCCTAAACTATCAACTCCTGATATAAAAGGAATTAAGATAGGACGCCAAGCGAAAGCTAAATGGGTTGAAAAATTTGATAAAAGACAATCTCCTTTTGGAAAAGATTATTACTGGTTAGCAGGTGAATTTATTTGTGAAGATATAGGAAAGGATACAGATGAATGGGCACTGGCAAATGGATATGTATCTATTGTGCCAATTCAATTTGATTTAACAGCTTATCACGCTATTCAAGAACTCAATAATTGGAAGTGGGATGAGTAAATTTGAATTATTGAAAGGTACTCTAATAGGTTTTTTAGCTACCTTATTGGGAATTGTTTTATTTTTTAAACTTTTTACTAATTATAGTTTTACGGAAGGAATCGCTCAAATGAAATCATTAGGATACCTAGGTAAAATAATTACTCTAGGAGCTATGCTTAATATGGTGGTTTTTTTTGGATTATTAAAATTAAATAAAGAATTAATGGCTAGAGGCGTGGTGTTAGCTACCTTAATTTTAGCCATTATTACACTTTTTATATAGATGAAGTATTATATTATAGCAGGAGAAGCTTCTGGAGATTTACATGGAGCTAATTTGATTAAATCACTTTATAAGGAAGATTTAAACGCTGAAATCCGTTTTTGGGGAGGTGACTTAATGCAAAAGGCTGGAGGAATTTTAGTAAAACATTATCGTGATTTAGCCTTTATGGGCTTTATAGAAGTGGTAATGAATTTGAACACAATACTCAAAAATCTTAAGTTTTGTAAAACAGATATTTCTAATTTTAGACCCGATGTTATCATTTTTATTGATTATCCAGGGTTTAACATGAGAATTGCCAAATGGGCTAAGAATTTAGGTATAACTACTCATTACTATATCTCACCTCAAATTTGGGCTTGGAAAGAAAATAGAATTCATGCCATAAAAAGAGATGTAGATCAAATGTACGTAATATTGCCTTTTGAAAAAGATTTTTACGAAAAAAAGCACAATTATAAAGTCCATTTTGTAGGACACCCTCTTTTAGATGCAATTAAAAATAGATCAGAAACGAATGAACTTTTATTTCGAGAAGAGTTTAAACTATCATCTAAACCAATTATAGCATTATTACCAGGAAGTAGAAAACAAGAAATTGATAAGATGCTTTCCGAGATGTTAAAAGTAGTAAAATATTTTCCAGATTACCAATTCATAATTGCAGGAGCACCCAGTCAAGAGTTTTCATTTTATGAAAAATTTATAGACGGAGAATCTATTCAGTTTATTTCTAATAGAACCTATGATTTGTTAAGTGTTTCACACGCCGCTTTAGTAACCTCAGGAACGGCTACTTTAGAAACAGCTTTGTTTAAAGTGCCAGAAGTGGTTTTGTATAAGGGAAATGCTATTTCTTATCAAATTGCAAAACGTATCATTACGTTAAAATATATATCCTTGGTCAACCTGATTATGGATGCACCTATAGTAACAGAATTAATACAAGAAGAATGTAATTCGGATAGAATTAAGGAAGAATTAGAGAAAATCTTAGATGGTGACGGGCGAAAAAAAATGCTAACATCTTATAAACAATTAGAAACGATTTTAGGAGGTAGTGGAGCTAGTTTAAAAACAGCCCAGTTAATAATACAAAATATTTCAAAGAAATAATTTTTGTAATTAAATTTTATAAAAAAACCTAAAAATACAATATTGTTGTATCTTAGATAAAAAAACATTGTTTGAAATGAAACTATATCAATTTCCATTAATTAAATCGGTATGTTGGTTTGTTATAGGAATTATATTGTTTCATTTTTTTTCGTTTCATTTTCCTATATTTTTTTGTCTTTGGAGCCTTCTTGTTTTTATCAGTTTTGTTTTTTCTCTTACATCATCTAGAAATTCAATAATACAGTTAGGAGAATCTGCTCTTATTTCGTTAGTTTTTACTATGAGTGGTGTTTTAATTGCAATGCTTCATCAGGATACTTTTAAATCAAATCATTTTACTCATCTTAAAAATTACGATAAAAAAAGTTATATAAAAGCAGAGGTTTATGAGCGTTTAAAAAGTACTCATAATAAAAACCGATACATAATTTCTATACAAACTATAAATCAGAAAAAACACTCAGGAAAAGTAATTTTGAATATAGGGAAAGAGAAACAAAATGACTCTGAATTAGTTATAGGTTCTATCTTATTGATAAAAGGAGTTATACATCCAATTCAGTCAGCAGGCAATCTAGGGCAATTTGATTATGCTTCTTATCTTAAAACAAAAAATATATACGGTCAACTATATATTAAAAATCAAGATTTTAAGAAATTAAAAGAAAATGTAAAATCTATTCGCTATTATACAGCTCGATTTAGAGATAGAATTATAAAAAACTTACGGGATAATGGTTTTCCTGAAAAAGAATTAGCTGTTCTAACTGCTTTAATTATAGGTCAACAACAAGAAGTAGATGACCACTTAATAAAAGTTTACCAATATGCCGGAGTTATACATATACTTTCAATATCAGGTTTGCATGTAGGGATTCTTTATCTCTTATTAGATTTGATCTGTACCTTTTTTCTAAAGGATAGGAAGTATAATTTATTAAAAATGTTTTGTATCTTGTTAGGATTGTGGACATTTGCCTGTATTGCCGGTTTAGTAGCACCTGTCTTACGATCAACAGTTATGTTTAGCATGATAGCAATTGGAGCAAGCTTTAAAAAACAAGTTAATATATATAATACTCTTGCAGCTTCTGTATTACTTATTTTAATTGTACAACCTGCTTTTCTTTTCGATATTGGATTTCAACTTAGTTATTTGGCAGTACTTTCTATTGTAAGCATGCAGCCTATTGTGTTAAGATTATGGAATCCTAAAAATAAGATTGTGTTGTTTTTTTGGAAACTGTTTGTGGTATCTTTTGTGGCACAAATAGGAACTTTGCCATTAAGTTTATATTACTTTCATCAAATACCAGGTTTGTTTTTTATTGCAAATCTTTTAGTAATCCCTTTTTTAGAATACATAATTATGCCTTTAGGGGTCTTGGTTGTGTTATTGGCTTATTTTAATTGCATGTTTGATGGAATTATTTGGAGTATGATTAAAATGATTCAATGGATGAATTTTATAATAAAATGGATTGCTTCTTTTGGAAGGATTTGTGTGGAAAGAAATTCCTTTTACTTTGGATTTGATGTTTGTTAGTTATCTTATTATTATATTGTTCTTTATTTGGATACAAAAACCTAGATTTAAGATTATAATGATTTTGTGTGGTTTTTTATTATTGTTTCAAATAATTTTATTATTTAGAAATAGAGAAGCTTATAATGAAGAAAAATTTGTTGTTTTTCATGTACCTAAGCAAAAAATAATTGGGACTACTAAAAAGGAACAACAATGATATATACTGATAGTCTAATAAATGAAGGGAGTTATTTAGACCGTGTTTTAATAGATTATCAAGTTCATACATTTAGTAAAATAATAAAGACTAACAAGAAACAAAATGTTTTTTGGATTTCAGGTAAAAAAATATTACTTATTGATTCAGATAATTTTATTCTAGATAATGTAATAGTAGATTTTTTGGTATTATCCAATTCTCCTAAAATAAATTTAGAGCGTATAATAGCTAAATATAAACCTCAAATGGTAATTTCGGATGGGTCTAATTTTAAAACATATATAAAACGTTTTGAGAATACATGTTTGAAAAGAAAAATCCCTTTTCATAATACGTTTGAAAAGGGATTTTATGTGATTGAATAAAAAATTATTTTTTCTGTTTTTTATTAGATATGTAACTCGTTATAATTTTATTTGCACCCTCTATCCATACTACTGGACCTCCAGCTACATAACCCGTACTACCTAATTGTTGAAAATTTATTTTACCTTCTTTTTCTTGTGCTTGTACAAACCATACAGTTGGGTATCCTTGAACTTGAAAGAGTTGTTGTAATTGTGTGTTTTGAGCTTTTAATTCAGGTGTTTGTTCTGTTCTTCTTGGGAAGTCTAATTCTACTAAAATGACATTTTCTTTTGCCCATTTTTCAAATTCAGGGGTTTTGAAAACTTCTTTTTGCAAACGAATACACCACCCACACCAATCGCTACCTGTAAAAAGAAAAATAAGGGTTTGTCTTGTTTTTTTGCTAATGCTACTGCTTTTTTTACATCAGTATGCCATTCTAGATTTTTATCCTCTGTTGGTTTTAGGACAAAACTCATGATGAAAAATGATAAAAAGGTAGCAAATATTATTTTTGTAATTTTCATAGTGTTAATTTTTTAAAATTCGTAATAATTCAGTAGGGTCTTTAGGGCCTTCAATTACTTCTTTTACATTTCCTCGAGTATCTAGTATGTAAATAGTAGGATAGCTAGGAACTTTAAGATATTTAGTCAATTCGTGGGTGCTATTACGTCCTTTTCGCTCGGGATCATAATTTGGATTATCAAAAGAATTTCCCATATAGTTTACTCTTGAATTTCCTTCGGCATTAAATTTAACAGGATAATAAATTCGATTAATATGTTCCACTACATCAGCATCTTGAAAAGTACCTTTATCCATCATTTTACATGGGGCATGCCAATCCGTATAAACATTTAAAAGAATAGGTTTAGGCATTCTTTTTGTTTTGATAAAGCATCGTCAAGAGATAACCAATTGATATCTTGAGCGTATAAACTAAAATTGCCTATGATGAATAATAATATGAGTAAAGTTCTCTTCATGTTTGTTTTTTAGATTCTCGACCACAAAAATAATGCCGAATACGTAAAATTATTTCACATTTTGCATTAATTTTTTAATTAATGGTGAAATGGCTATTAAAATTAAACCTGCTATTAAAGCATATAAAGCTAATGTATAATATCCATCTGTATAAGATTGTAATTTAGAAACTAATGTGCTTCCTGTATTCGATTGCGAAATTTCAGCACCTAGTTTTCCCGCTGCTAACTGCCCAAAAGCACTAGCTAAAAACCATAATCCCATCATCATACCAAATAATCTTTTAGGGGATAATTTTGTAATGATAGACATGCCTATTGGACCTAAACATAGTTCCCCTATAGTTGTAATAAAATAGGCAAAAGTAAATACATTTAATGAAGTAACACCATTAGAGTTTGCAAAAAACTTCGTTGAATAAAAAAGGTAGAAAGAAGCTGAAAGAAATAGAAAACCAATACCAAATTTGATGAGCGTGTTAGGTTCTAATTTTCTTTTGGCCAGTCCTAACCATAAGAGTCCAATAAGCGGACTCAAAAGAATAACAAAAAAAGTGTTTGAACTGTTATTTACCACATTAGGATCTATCGTAAAACCAAGTAGGTTGTTGTTTAAATTATCTTTGGCAAATAAAGATAATGATCCACCGCTTTGCTCATAGATTGCATTGAAAAGAAAATAGAAGAAAATAAATGAAAAAGCAGCTATTAATTTTTTTTGTGAACTGGAATCGCCCAGTTTTATTAATTCATATACAAAATATCCAACGGCAATAATTCCAATAGTGTACATAAAATAATCAGTATAGTCTGTATTAATAACCATACTGTATATAAAAGGGATACTAAGTAGTGAACCTAAATATACGGATATTTCGCGTATTTTCCTTTTGTTATTAGGTAATCCTATTAGTGGAGAATCACCAATAGGACCTAAATGTTTTTTTGTGAATAAAAGGTAATTAAACCAGCTGTCATTACAATGGCTGCTGCTAAAAAACAAAGTGTCCAAGAATGATATTTACCTAAATAAATACAAAGAGCACCTCCTAGAAGACCGCCAATGTTAATTCCAGCATAGAACATACCATATCCAGCATCTCTTCTAGGATCTTTTTCATCATATAATTCTCCAACCATAGAAGAAATGTTGGGTTTAAAAAAACCAGTTCCTATAATAGAAAAAGTAATGCCATAATAAAACATTTGTTGAGGAGAAAAAGCAATGAGTAAATTTCCTAAAATCATTACAATACCTCCAAAGAAAAGAGATTTTTTGAAGCCCAAAATTTTATCTGCAAAAATTCCTCCAATAAAAGTAAAGGCATAAACAAAGGCTTGAATAGCACCATATTGTAAGTTGGCGGCATGATCTTTAAGTAATAGTTGGTCTACCATAAAAAAAGTAAGTACACCTCTCATACCATAAAAACAAAAACGTTCCCACATTTCTACTGTGAATAAATACCATAACTGTTTTGGGTATTTTCCTTCAAAATTCTGAATTTCTTCTATCGTTGTTGACATAATTATAAGATTGTAATTAGTTCATTCCTTTTTCTTTCATAACAGCATTTAATTTTTTTAGGATGGATAGCCCTAATATAGTTGCAAATAATAATAATAACATATTTACAATAAAGAAATTAGCTTTGTTTTCATAATCATACCACATACTAGCTAACACACCTGAAAGTTTGTTGCCAATAGAAATAGATAAGAAGAATCCTCCCATCATTAGGGCTGTAAGTCTTGGTGGAGCTAATTTAGAAACAATGGATAATCCCATAGGAGATAGACAAAGTTCACCGATGGTAATAACACCATAAGTGCCTACTAGCCATAAAGGAGATACTTTTATAGAACCATTACTTCCAGCATATACAGCAGCTGTCATAACAAGGCAAGAAAGAGCTGAAATAAATAATCCTAATACAATTTTAGAAGGAGTGCTTGGTTCTCTGTTTTTACGACGTAGCATAACAAAAAAACCAACTACTACTGGAGTAAGTAAGATAATCCATCCAGGATTTATGGATTGAAATAATTCAGTGTTAATAAGGGAGATTTTTTGATTAGGATTTTCTTCTAATTTAGCTAGTTTTTCTGGAGCTTCGTTTTGAAAATAAACATCTTTTCCTTCCGTTTTAATAGGTTCTCCATTTTCATCTTTTTCAGCTTGAAATTGATGATCGTATTTTTGAACTTCTTTTGTAGCAAAATCTTTTTGATCTACTAGATAAATAGAAGATAAGACTTTTTCAGTAGAACCTGTAACTTGTCTATCAGTATAATAATTTGCCCAACGTGTTAAGGCTGTTCCATTTTGTTTAAAGACAGCCCAAAATAGCATACCTACGGCAAAAATGGCAAGTAAGGCACCTAAAGGGCGCTTGTCTTCAGAGTTAGCTTTTAGATACAAACTAACATAAAAGATAATAACAGGTATGCAAGCAAAAATAAAAGCATCTGTAGAATCTGATTTAAAAATATTACCCGGAATCATCCAGCCTATTGCTCCACATATAATAGCTGGTAAGAATACCTTACTTAAGATACTGCCTAATGATATATCACCTTCTTGAACAGGTTTAGTAATGTTAGCATGCTCTAGGTGTTTTCTCCCTAAAGTAAAAATAATCATACCTAAAAACATTCCTATACCAGCTGTTATAAAAGCAGCACTCCATCCATATTGATTACGCATGAAAGCAGCTATGATGTTACATAAAAAGGCACCTATATTTATTCCCATGTAAAAAATATTATATCCAGCATCTTTGTTAGCTATATATTTTTCATCAGTATATAAGTTTCCAACCAAAGTAGAAATACTTGGTTTAAAGAATCCGTTTCCAATAACAATTAATGCCATTGAAATATAAAAAGTAGTTAGGTTGTGAAAACCCAATCCTATGTATCCTAGTCCCATTAAGGTACCTCCTAGATAAACAGATTTAAAATAACCTAAATAACGATCGGCCATATAGCCTCCTAAAAAAGGAGTTAAATAAGTTAAAGCTATAAAACTACCAAATATGTCATCTGCTTGTTTGTCACTAAAAGCTAATCCTCCTGTAGTCGTTGGATCAATCATGTATAAGACAAAGATGCCAATAATCAGATAATAACCAAAACGTTCCCACATTTCAGTAAAAAACAAAAATAATAATCCTTTAGGGTGTTTATTTTTCATGTGAATTAGTATTTAAAAAGCCCGCAACAATTTTGTTACAGGCTTGAAAGATATAAAATATTTTAATAAATTATCTATTTTCTACAGATAAGTCAATCTCGTCTTTATGATCTTCTTGCATCATTTTTTGTAACCAAGAACTTAAAATAAATAAAATACCTGCTGCTACACCTGTCATAATAATAAATAACATGAAGAATTCATACAGGCTTGTAATTTGAAATCCTAAGAATGAAGGATAGACTAATGGTTCTGTTGATCCAGCTTCAGGAGACGGTGGAATTAACGAAGATAAAGTACCAGCAAACTTATTTGCAGCAGCATTTGCCAAAAACCAAGTTCCCATTAATAAAGAAGATAATCTTAAAGGAGCTAATTTAGATACCATAGATAAACCGATTGGAGAAAGACATAATTCACCAATTGAGTGAATGATGTATAAACCAATTAGCCACCACATAGAAACTTTTTCATCCATTCCAAGACCTTTAACAGCTATAGCAATTACACAATAACCTATAGCTACTAATGTTAAACCTAATGCCATTTTTTTTTGGTGAAGAAGGTTCTGCATTGCGTTTGTATAAAAATCCCCATACGATTGACATTATTGGAGCTAATAAGATTACAGCTAGAGGATTTACAGATTGAAAATAAGATGCTGGCATCTCCCATCCTAACAAATTTCGGTTAGTTTGTCTATCAGCAAAAAGAGTTAAAGAAGCTCCTGCTTGTTCAAAAGCACCCCAAAAAAGATTACAAAGAAGGCTAAGATAAAAATCACTAAGATTCTATTTCTCTCTACACTTGTTAAGCTTTTATCTGTTAAAATAATTAAAGGCATTAGAATCATTGAACCATAAATAAAATATCCAATGACATCTGTATCTGTATTAAACAATTGTTTGAAGTTAAGCATGAAAAAAACAATACCAATCGATCCTATTATATATAAGATATTTTTTAAATCTAATGGCTTAACAGGTAGACCTATTTCTTTTCCTTCTTCAGAGACTAAATATTTTTTTTGAAATAATGCAAAAAATATTAAACTCATAAACATACCAATACAAGCAGCTAAGAATCCCCATTTGAAATCCATCGAACCACACACTAAAGGAGAAAAGAATGCTCCTAGGTTGATACCCATATAAAAAATGGTAAAAGCACTATCAATACGACGATCATTTGCGGGATATAACTGACCTACCATAGTTGAAATGTTAGGTTTGAAAAAACCGTTACCAATAATAATAGCAGTAAGTCCTAACCACATTAATGCAACGCCTCCATTAGCACCAGTTGTGGCACTTAAAAACATGAAGAACTGACCAATAGACATTAGTAATCCTCCAATCATGATACTTCTTCTGTTTCCTAAAAATTTATCACAAAGATATCCTCCTAAAAGAGGAGTTAGATATACAAGTCCTGTATAACTTCCATAAATTTCAGATGCTTCCGCGTCTTTCATTAATAAGATTTTGGTCATGAATAGAATGAAAATAGCTCTCATTCCGTAGTAACTGAATCGTTCCCACATTTCTGTAAAGAACAAGAAATACAGTCCTTTAGGATGTCCTTGTTTTGCTGTTTCGCTCATTTTATAGTTTTTGGTTAGTAAAATATGTAAATTATAGTTTTTCTTTTATGAAATGGGTCATCTTAGTATACAACTGTAAACGTGTTTTACCTCCATAAATACCATGGTTCTTATCTGGATAAATGGCCCATTCAAACTGCTTATTAGCCTGTACCAAAGCTTCTATCATTTTCATTGTGTTTTGTACGTGTACATTATCATCAGCTGTGCCATGAATTAATAAAAAGTTTCCTTTTAATTTATTTACGTGTGTAATGGGCGAATTATTATCATAGCCCTCTGCGTTTTCCTGAGGTGTTTGCATATAACGCTCTGTATAAATACTATCATAATACCTCCAAGAAGTTACAGGTGCAACTGCTATGGCCGTTTTAAATACATCGGCTCCTTGAAAAATGCAATTAGATGCCATAAATCCTCCAAACGACCAGCCAAATATACCAATTCTAGTTTTATCTACGTAAGAATAATTACCTATTACTTTTGCCGCGTCTATTTGGTCTATTACTTCATATTTTCCTAATTCTTTATAAGTGCATTTTTTAAATTCAGCTCCTTTAAAACCTGTTCCACGTCCGTCTACACAAACTACTATATAGCCATCTTGTGCTAACATTTTGAACCAGTAATCATCATTGTTATTCCATCTGTTGGCTACTTGTTGTGAACCAGGTCCTGAATATTGAAACATAAATACAGGGTATTTTTTTGTAGAGTCAAAATTATTTGGTTTAATCATCCAAGTATTTAACTTATGTCCTTTCTCTGTTATGAGTTCAAAGAATTCTTTTGAAGGTAAGTTGTAATCTGCTAATTTCTCTTCTAGTTTTTCGTTAGAAGAAATCACTTTTATTTCTTTTCCTGTTTTAGAATCGTTTAGGGTGTACTTTGGTGCGTTTTTAGCACTAGAATAGGAGTTTATAAAATATTGAAAGTTAGGACTAAAAGTGGCTGCATTGGTTCCTATTTGAGATGTTAAACGTTTTTTAGAACTACCATCAATTTTTATAGCATATACATCACGATTGATAGAACCATTTTCAACAGACTGATAATAAATCATGCTGTTTTTTTCATCAAATCCATAATAATGAGTTATTTCCCAAGAGCCTTTTGTTATTTGTGTTTTTAACTTACCTGTTTTGTCATAATGATAAATATGATTAAAACCATCTTTTTCGGAAGTCCAAATAAAACTATTATCTTTTAAAAATGTTAAATTATCAGTTACATCTATGTAAGCCTTATCTTTTTCGTTAAGAACAACTTTAGAGGTTCCCGAATTTCCATCTACAAATAATAGGTCTAAATTATTTTGATGGCGATTTAAAATTTGCGCACTTAACGTGTTAGGGTCATTAGTCCATTTTATACGAGCAATATAAAAATCATTATAATTATCTAAATTAATTTTTTTTGTTATTCCTGTTTTTATGTCATAGATATGTAAAGAAGCTATAGCGTTTTTTTCACCTGCTTTGGGGTACTTAAAAACAGATTGTAGTGGATATAGACCTTCATTATATAAATCCATTGAAAATTGGGGGACATTCGTTTCATCAAAACGGATAAAACCTATTTTATCAGAATTTAAATTCCAATCATAAGCTTTTACAAACGAAAATTCTTCTTCGTATACCCAATCAGTTACACCGTTAATAACGCTATTTTTCTTGCCATCGTTTGTAATTTGTACGTGCTTTTTTGACGCTATATCATAAACATATAAATTGTTTTGGTAAACATAGGTTATTTTTGAGCCATCAGGAGAAAAAGTAGGTTCTTGTACTTTATAATCAGCTAGTTTAGTTAATGTTTTGTTTGTAGTGTCATAAATAAAATAATCAGCTAGAAAGGAGTGACGAAAAATTTGTTCACTATTATTTGCAATTAAAACCTTTTTTTCATCTTTGCTAAAAGTATAGGTGTCAATTCCTTCTAATTGAGTAAAATCATTGCTGTTAATTAATGTGGCCACTTTACTCAAAGTAGCAAAGTCATATAAATTAATTTGCGAAGATCTAGTGGTTCGATCAAAATCCAAAACAGTATATTGATTCGTGTTTTTCATGGCTTCTAAAGCAGTCATGCTTTGCGCTCTAAAAGCGCCAGACCAAATCTCTTCTAAAGATATTTGTTTTTGAGCTATCGCTGAAAATGATACCCAAAACAATACTAAAACGGATGTAATTTTGTTTTTCATTTTTTAGTTGATGTAAAAAATTGCCCAATTTTAGTAAAAAAAAACTAAATAATAACGTATTTTTTTATTAAAAGCTAATTTTGATTGTATGAGGAGTATGATTACATGTAGCTTTATTGTGTAAAATGATTACTTTTGTTACCTCAAATAGTTCGCCAGTGATCAACAACAATGATTTCAAATCATGTCTATATGGCAACTCTAAAAAACTTCAATGAAGTTAAGAAATAGATTTTATGGTATTGATGAATTATATGTTTTTTTAAGAGAAATAATATAGAATGAAAAGAATATTAGAAGTCTGAAAATAAAAATTTTAGACTTAAATAGATTATTGTTTTTTGTAATCCTAAATGATATAAAAATAATCTCTGTAAAAGACTTTCTAAAAGGATATTTAGTTAAATACTAACGCAAAGTAATTGTTATAATTACATAGGTAGAAAAAATAAGAAAAATTTTAAAAAATAAAATGGTTAAAGCAGTTAGCGGATTTTCAAAATTATCAAAAGAAGAAAAAATCAATTGGATAGTTGAAACCCATTTTTCAAATGTAGAAGAAGCAAAAGACATCATTAAACAATATTGGAATAATGATACAATTTTACAAAAATTGCATGATGAATTTATTGAAAATACAATTACCAATTTCTATTTACCATTAGGTGTAGCACCCAATTTTATAATTAATGGGAAGAATTATACTATTCCTTTTGCTGTAGAGGAGAGTAGTGTAGTGGCTGCTGCTAGTAAGTCTGCTAAATTTTGGTCAGATCGTGGTGGATTTAAAACAACTGTTATTAATACTGAAAAAAATAGGACAAGTCCATTTTATTTACCAAGGAGATAAACAAAAATTAGAAACTTTTTTTGATGCAATTAAATCGAAATTTTTTCTCGAAACGGAAAGTATTACTAAGAATATGCAAAAACGCGGAGGAGGAATTTTAGATATTATACTTCGTGATAAAACAACGGATTTAGAAAACTATTATCAATTACACGCCACTTTTGAAACAAAAGATTCAATGGGCGCTAACTTTATTAATTCATGTTTAGAGCAATTTGCGAAAACATTAAAAAAGGAAGCACAAGTATTTGAAATATTTTCAGAAGAAGAAAAAAACATCACAATCGTGATGAGTATTTTATCTAATTATGTTCCAAATTGTTTAGTTCGTGCAGAAGTTTCTTGTAAAGTAGAAGAATTAGCTGAAAAACATATTGAAAATCCACAAGAGTTCGCCGAAAAATTTGTACAGGCAGTTCGTATAGCAGAGATAGAACCCTATCGTGCCGTTACACATAATAAAGGCATCATGAATGGAATAGATGCTGTAGTAATTGCTACAGGTAATGATTTTAGAGCAATAGAAGCAGGAGTTCATGCTTATGCTTCAAAAGAAGGCAGATATTCTAGTTTGTCTCATGCTAAAATAGAAAACGGAATCTTTACTTTCTGGATGGAAATTCCTTTAGCATTAGGTACAGTAGGAGGATTAACTACTTTGCATCCTTTAGTCAAAATAGCCCTAGAAATGTTAGAAAAACCATCCGCCCAAGAATTAATGCAAGTGATAGCAGTGGCTGGTTTAGCTCAAAATTTTGCTGCATTGCGTAGCTTAACTACCACAGGCATTCAGCAAGGACACATGAAAATGCACTTGATGAATATTTTAAACCAATTTCAAGCTACTGAAGAGGAACGAAAAAAAGTGGTGAAATACTTTGAGAAAAATACGGTTTCACATAGCGCCGTTGTAGATTATCTAGCTGAAATTAGAAAGTAAAAAACTTTTTTATAAATACTATGAAACAAACTTTTTATAGCAACGGTAAGCTATTGATTACAGGAGAATATGTAGTTTTAGATGGTGCTCAAGCTTTAGCGTTGCCTACAAAGTTTGGACAAAATTTGATAATTGAAGAGGGATTGCCTAATACTTTTGAGTGGACTAGTTACGATAGTGATGGTAGTATCTGGTTTGAGAGTTCTTTTAGTTTGCAAGAGGTTCTAGCTAAAAAGAATTTAAAGAGGATAAGATAAAAACAACATTAGTGGAAATACTATACCACGGATACTTGTTAAATAAAGAATTTTTTAAAAAACATTCAGGATACAAAATAAAAACAGAACTAACTTTTCCAAAAACTTGGGGTTTAGGGACTTCTTCAACACTAATAAATAATATTGCTCAATGGTTAGAGATTGATGCTTTTACATTGCTTAAAAATAGTTTTGGAGGTAGTGGATATGATATTGCATGTGCGAAATATTCTTCTCCAATAATTTATCAACTTATTGATGGAAAACCCCATACTATAGAAACTGATTTTTTTCCAGATTTTATAGATCAGATATATTTTGTTTATTTAAATCAAAAACAAAATAGTCGAACTGCAATTAAGAGATATAATGAAAAGAAAGCTGATATAAAAACCATAATTCCAAGGATTAATACACTTACTCAACAAGTTATAAATGCAACTGAAATAGAAAGTTTTTCTAAAGCATTAGAATTACACGAAATCGAAATGAGTACGATTTTGGAGAAACAAACTGTAAAAGAGACACTTTTTACGGATTTTAATGGTGTGGTTAAAAGTTTAGGAGCTTGGGGAGGGGATTTTGTTATGGTTGTTTCAAAGGAAAACCCTTTATCCTATTTTTTAGATAAAGGGTATACCGTAATTTTATCTTACAAAGATATCATTTTATAATTTTTCTAATTCACGTTCCGCTTTTTTTACTTTTTTGTCTTGGGTAGTAGCTTTTTCACGCATTTTTTCTATTTTTTTATTCCACTTTTCAATGTCTAGAGGAGATAGCTTTCCTTTTTGGTTGAGTTTGTCAAATTTTTTCTGTTCTTTCTCAATATCTTGATTGATCTCTTCTTGTTTGTTACGTGCTTTTGCTAAATCCTTTTTGACTTCTTCTATTTTTTTGCGTTCTTTTTCAGCTTTTTCAAGCTGTTTTTCCATTCTTTTTTTGTCTTTCTCTAATTGTTCTATCCGGCGTTGTTCTTCTTTAATTCGGTCAGCTTCTGCTTCTTTAAGCGCTTTTTCTGTTTTTAGTGCTTTCTCCTTTTCTTTTGCTATTTTTTTAGCTTCTTTTTGAGCGCGTACTTCACTTAATTTTATTTTAGCAATAGAATCTTCTTTCTTAATGATTAATTGTTTTTCAGATTCAGAAAGTGTATTTTCTTGTGCTTGTATTCCTATAGAAATAAGCATAAATACTCCTGAGTAAATAAATTTTAAATTCATAATATTTTTTTTTAAAATTAGCTCATACTTTTCTGTTTGAGGTTACTAAATTTACAAATATTATTTTTAATAAATTATGAAGAGATTATTTTTTATTCATTCTGTATTATTATCATGGTTTGTTTTAAGTTGTAAGAAGAATGAAGAAATAAAGAAACATGATTTTGTATCAGAAGAAATTAATTCTGATTTTTTATTGCCCACATCTAAAACGGGGCAAGTGGTGCGTCATTTGTATTATACGCTTTCTTATAGCGAAAAAAGATGAACAAGCGGAATGGGTGGCATATCAACTAAATAGGAACGAAATTGTATATATACATCATAAAAGACCCTATTTTATAGATGATCCAATGGTTGAAAGTGGATCAGCTAGTTGGAAAAACTATATTCGTTCAGGATATGATCGTGGTCATTTATGCCCCGCAGCGGATAGGCGATTTTCTAAAAAAGCTTTTGATGAAACGTTTTATACCTCTAATATAACACCACAAAGAAATGATTTTAATGCAGGAATATGGAATCGTTTAGAACAAAAGACACGATATTGGGCAAAGAAATATAATGGATTATATGTAGTTACAGGAGGAATCTTATCTGGAAAATTAAAACATATAGGGAGAGAAAAAGTTACAGTACCTGAGTATTTTTATAAAATATTATTAAATAAAAAGAGGGTAAATATAAAGGAATTGCTTTTTTAATACCTCATGAAGATTCAAATCGCCCGCTTTATGAATTTGCTGTGTCAATAGATGAAATAGAGCAAATAACTGGAATTGATTTTTTTTCTAAACTTTCTGATGATATAGAAAATACCTTAGAAAGAAATAAAAATTATAAAGAGTGGAGTTTTTGAAGCACTACCACTCGTTTACTTTATTTGCGTCCATTTTTAAAAAGATAAAAAGTAAAATGGTAAAAGACCATAAGCTAGACCCACCATAAGAAAGAAAAGGCAATGGAACTCCAATAGTAGGAAAGATACCTATAACCATGGCAATGTTTACAAAATAATGAGTAAATAAAACAGAGGCAACGCCGTATCCGTAAATTCGACTAAATTTTGTACGTTGATTTTCGGCTAAATATAAAATACGAAGTAATAATCCTGCAAATAATAATACTACCACAGTCGATCCTAGAAAACCCCATTCTTCCCCAACAGTTGTAAAAATATAATCTGTATGTTGTTCGGGTACAAAATTTCCTTTAGTTTGAGTGCCTTCTAACCAGCCTTTTCCTAATAATCCGCCTGATCCAATAGCTATTTCAGATTGATTGGTGTTGTAACCTATTCCTGCTAAATCAACTTCTTTTCCTAAAAGGATATTAAAACGATCTCTATGATGTTGTTGAAATACATTTTCAAAAACATAATTTACAGAAATACTAAAACCTGACATTAGTAGAAAAACAATGGAACTGGCAACTATATTTCTTCTCACTGGTTTTGATTTGTAGAAATGTAGCGTTACACCTATTAACACAATGAGTACCACGTATTGTGGTTTTAATAATAAAGACATGATAAATAAAACAATAGCTCCTATGCCTGTCCATAGGTACCAAGAGGGTAGACCTTCTCTATTAAGGACAAAAATCATGGTAATGAATATAAGTGCACTACCCGCATCTGGTTGTAGCATAATGAGACCTATGGGTATAAAAAGGATAGCAAGTCCTAATACTTGATGATTAAAGTTTTTTAAATTAATCTGACTATCACTTAAAAATTTTGCAAGAGCCAAGGCTGTTGCTGACTTAGCAAATTCGGAGGGTTGTAATGTAAAAGACCCTATGGCATACCAACATCTTTGTCCAGCAATGGTTTTACCAGCTATAAATAACCCAATTAAGGAAAGTAATGAAATCCCATAAAGTACACTCGAAAAGCGTTCGTAAAATTTAGCTTCAATAGAAAGTACAACTATGATTACTAGTACGGTAAAGGAGATGAAAATTAATTGTTTTCCATAATTTTGTTTAATGTCAAAAATATAACTTGAATCAGGTGTTACATCAGCTGAATAGATGTTGGCCCAACCTATTAGTACTAATAGAATATAAATTAATACTGTAATCCAGTCAATATTTTTTCCAATACTTTGATTTCTCATTAATTTGTTTTTGTAACTGAGTTAGTATTTTTTTCTAATGAATCCAGCTTTTGTTTTGCTTTGACTCTATTTAAAGAATCTTTGCGTAACTTAATTCTGTACATGGAGTCTATGTATTTTCTAGTAAATTTATTATATTGATGTTGAAGACTTCTGTTTATAATGTTTTCTTCTCTAAATTTATTAGTAATCTTTCCTTTTAGATATTTTTCAATCATTAATGAGGTAATAGGGCCTGCAATGGTAGCTCCATAGCCTCCGTTTTCAACAAAAACAGCCATGGCTATTTTAGGGTTGTTTTTAGGAGCAAAAGCTACAAATATAGAATGGTCTTCTAATTGGACTTTTTTCCCGTTTATTCTTGCAAAATTTTCTGCGGTACCTGTTTTTCCGCATATTTCAATACCTTCTACGCCTAAAAAATAAGCAGTTCCTGTTTTAAAAACCTCTGCCAATCCCTCAATTACTGGAGGGAAATGTTTTTTGTTTATGGTAGTAGTATGTTTGGTTCTGAATTTAGCGTCAATTGGTCGGCCTTTAATTTTTTTAATAATATGAGGTGTATAATAATAGCCTTTATTGGCAACGGTTGCCATCATGTTTGCTAATTGAATTGGGGTCATAAGTATCTCGCCTTGCCCAATAGAATTAGAAACTATCATGGTTGATTTTAAGCTGCCATTAGGGTAATAACGTTCGTATGTTTTAGAGGTAGGGATATTACCTTTTCTTCCCGTAGGTAAATCATATCCCATAAATTGTCCTAATCCAAAACTCTTTAAATGATCACTCCACGAATCAACTCCTTTAGAGGCATTAGGGAACATACCAAGGGTTCTTAGATAAGTTGTTCCAAAGTAAGCATTACAGGATTTAGCAATACCCATGTGTAATTTTCGAACACCACCTCCACAGTGACACCGCATAAATCGTCGACCATAACTAAATCCATGATGACAGCCTACAGCTGTTTCAGTATTTATTGCGCCAGATTGAAGTCCAACTAGAGCAGTTAGGATTTTAAAAGGAGATCCTGGAGGGTATTCAGCTAATAAACCTCTGTCGTACAAAGGTTTTGCTAAAGAATCATTGTATAATTTAGTGTAGTTTTTTGAACGCTGACGACCTACTAAAATAGCAGGGTCGTAAGTAGGAGCTGTTACTAAGCATAGTATTTCGCCTGTTTTAGGTTCAATAGCAATAATTCCTCCTCTTTTGTTTTTCATTAATAATTCACCATATTCCTGTAGTTTGGAATCAATGGTTAAGGTGATGTCTTTACCTTGAATGGCAATTGTATCGTATTTGCCTTCTTTATAAAGTCCAATTTCGCGATTAAAACGATCGCGTTGGATATGCTTTACTCCTTTTTGACCTCTTAGTATTTCCTCATACATTTCTTCTACTCCTTGTTTGCCCAGTAAGTCACCGCTTTTATAATAAGGGTTTTTGGTAATTGTAGCTTCATTTGCTTGTGTTATAAATCCAAAAATATTAGCTCCATGATGAAATTGATAATCTCGTAAGGAACGTTTTTGAATATAAAAACCATCAAATTTGCGCTCTTTTTCTTGAAAAGCAGCATACTCCATCTTATTTAATTGTCCCATAAAAACAGAAGGTAGTAGAGGAGAATAAACGACCGCTTTTTCTAAACGTTTTAAAAAATCTTTTTAGTGATATTTAATAGTTTACAAAATTCAATCGTGTCCAGTTTTTTTACCTCTCTGGGTACGACCATAATGTCATAAGAGGGTTGGTTGGCTACTAGTAAGTTGCCATTACGATCATATATATATCCTCTTTCGGGATAGTCATATTTTATTTTAATAGAGATGTTTTCTGATTTTAGTTTTAGTTCATCATCTATTACTTGTAAATAAAAAAGCCTTGCTATGATTAGAATAGCAGAAACTATAATCATACCAGGTAAAAGAAGCTTTCTCATTTTTTAACGTTTACTAGGCTTAAATAAATAAATAAATATAATGCTTACTATTAATGTAAATAGGGAAGCAAAAAGGGTGCGAATCAGAGCATCTAACATAAATATGAATTTAAAAAATTCAAGTGTAAAAAGAATAATATGATGCGTTATGATTGAAATCAGTATAAAAGTAAATCGTTCGGGTGATAGGCGATCATTTATTCGTATTGTTTGGTATTCATAACTTAATCCAAAAGCAAATTTAAAAAAGCTAGGTCTCAAATAGGCGAGTATTAAACAAGCTGTAGCATGAACACCTCCTGAATTTTCAAAATAATCAATAGAAAGGCCTAATAAAAAACTACTTATTAATAATCCTGCTTGATTTGTATTGACAGGATATAAAAGTATAAAAAGAATATATGGAAAAGGGTTTACAAAACCAAATAGGTTTATTTTGTTGAAAATGATTACCTGAACCGCAACTAGCAGTACAAAACGAACTATATTTGATATAAGAGTATTATTCATCTTTTTTTACTGTTTCAGCTTCCAGTTTATTGATTTCAGTAGCATCTTTATTCTTAATTATATATACGTGGTTTAGGTTCGTCATATCTGTAAATAAACGAACGTCTAAGGTATAATAATTAGTTTCTGTATCCATATAGATACGGTCAATAATACCTACTGGTATGTTTTCAGGAAAAATAGTTGAACGACCACCTGTTACTATTGTGTCACCTTTTTTAACACTTGCTAATCTAGGTATTTCAATAAGTTGTGCATAACCAGCATTTTTTGCTTTCCAAATTAAAGAACCGAAATGGTTCGTTCTTTTAACTTTGGCGTTTATTTTAGATTTTAAATTCAATACACTAATTACGGTTGAGTAATTGGGAGAAGTTTTTTCAATAACTCCTACTATGCCTTCATTGCTAATTACTCCCATGTCTGGTTTTATTCCTTTTGTTGAACCAGAACTTATGGTTAGATAATTTTCAGTTTTGTTGTATGAATTATTAATAACTCTAGAATTTATTACCTCTAGTTTGTCATATCCTTTAATAGAATCTTTTGGTAGGATTGAAACGCTATCTTTTTATTGAAAAGGAGTTTTCTTAAATAAGCATTTTCCTTTGCTAATTTGTCATTTTGATTTTGTAGACTAAAGTAGGTTTCTACTTCATTTACTTTTTCGTATACACTTCCTGTAACGGCATTTGCTGAATTTACCATCTGACTTCTATGGTAAGAGTGGGACTGAATGGTAAGTGTTAACGAAATTACCAAAAGCAGCAAAAACAGCAATCGAGTGCTGTTTTTTATAATGAAATTTAGAATTTGCTGCATCGTAAAATAATAGTAAAGGTTGTTATACTATGTTGTGTTTTTAATAAAATAAGATTACGTAATCTTATTTTATTAAAATGCTACGGAATCTATTTAAGTTTTTAAGGGTCATTCCTGTCCCTCTAACGACAGCTCTTAAAGGATCTTCTGCAATAAAAACAGGGAGGTCTGTTTTTTGAGAGATACGTTTGTCTAAACCTCTTAACATTGATCCTCCACCTGCTAAATAAATACCTGTGTTGTATATATCTGCTGCTAATTCAGGAGGAGTTTGGGATAAAGTTTCCATGATGGCATCTTCAATACGTTGAATAGATTTATCTAGGGCTTTGGCTATTTCGCGATATGATACTTCTACTTGTTTAGGTTTACCTGTTAAAAGGTCACGACCTTGAACCGACATATCGTCTGGAGGAGAGTCTAGATTTTCGATTGCTGCTCCTATTTCGATTTTTATTTTTTCGGCTGTTGTTTCTCCTACAAACAAGTTGTGTTGTGTACGCATGTAATAAATGATGTCATTTGTAAACACATCACCAGCAATTTTTACTGATTTGTCACAAACAATTCCTCCTAATGCAATTACGGCAATTTCGGTAGTACCCCCACCTATGTCTACAATCATGTTCCCTTTTGGTTGCATAATGTCTAGACCAATACCTATAGCGGCTGCCATTGGTTCATGAATTAAGTACACTTCTTTGCCGTTTACACGTTCTGCGGATTCTTTTACTGCACGCATCTCTACTTCTGTTATTCCTGATGGAATGCAAATTACCATACGTAAAGCAGGAGTGAATAATTTTTTTTGCAATGCAGGAATACTTCTAATAAGCATTTTGATCATTTGTTCAGAAGCATCAAAATCTGCAATAACTCCATCTTTTAAAGGACGGATTGTTTTTATGTTTTCGTGGGTTTTCCCTTGCATCATATTAGCTTCTTTGCCTACGGCAATAATTTTGCCAGATATACGGTCACGTGCTACTATGGAAGGGCTATCGATAACAACTTTGTCGTTGTGTATAATTAGAGTGTTTGCGGTACCAAGGTCAATTGCAATGTCCTCGGTCATAAAATCAAAAAATCCCATATTTCCTTTTAAGGGTTACTTAGTTTTTATAAAATATACTAAGTTGCAAAAGTATGAAAATATTTTGGTTAATACGAAAATAAAAATTGCGTTAAAATTTTTTTAACGCAATTTTTATTTTTAATTAGAGAATTGTTTGCTTAACAATCGGGATAGATACTTTGCCGTACTGATTCTGTCGTTTTTAAAAGTTTCTTTTCCTTTTTCCCAGTTAGCAGGACAAACTTCTCCTGTTTCTTGTATGCTTGTATAGCCTTCTATTAATCTCATGAATTCTAATACATTTCTTCCCAGAGACATGTTGTTTAAACTTTGGTGAAATACAATGCCTTTTTCGTTGATTAAATAAGTAGCTCTGTAACTTATATTGTCATTAATGATGATCTCATGGTTATTTTCCATGCTTTTATTTCCATCTAATATGCCTAATATATTAGAAAGATTTCTATTTGAATCAGAGATTAAAGGATATGTAATTCCTTTGATTCCTCCTTCCAGACGCATCGGTTTGTAGCCAAGCATCATGTGTTTCTACAGTGTCGCATGAAGCTCCAAATAATAGTACATTTCTTTCTTCAAGTTCTTTTGAGATTTCTTGAAAAGCAAATAACTCAGTAGGGCATACGTATGTGAAATCTTTTGGATAGAAAAATAATAATATTTTTTTGTTTTCTTTTTTGCTAATTCAAATAGGTTTACTTCTGAAACACCTTTGTTTTTTTGAATCGTTTTTACGGAAATACTAGGGAATTCTTTGTCAATTAATATCATATTGATCTAGTTTTAATGTTTAAAAATGTGAATATTGTTTTTTTTAAATCTTAAATTTGTGATATTTTTTATTAGTATATCTAATATTAATGATGATGTTTATTGTGGGGTTATTTGTTTGTGCTGTTTATTCGTTTTTCTAAATCTATTATTCTTTTGTTTTGTTCTTCAATTTTCTTGCTTTGTTTTTCAATTTTCTTGTTTTGTTCAATAGAATAAAGAGTTAACTCTTCAATTTTTTGAAGAAGTTTTATTTGAAATTCGCCTATATTTACTCCTTCTTTTTGCATTTGCTTTGCAGAGGCTATTTCGGGTAGATGTTTTTTTGTTTTAATGTGTTTTTCTACTTCTTCTAATTTGGGGAGATTGTAATTTTCCTCAAATACAAAGTCCGCTGTAGGAGTAGTTGTTATTTTTATTTCCTTTACTTCAAGTCTACCTTGTAAGGCAGTGTCTCCGTTGTTTCGTATTATTGCGCTTTTACCTATTCTTGTTCCTCCTTCAAAATCGCTCATGTAATTAACCCATAATTCATCGTTATTCCCATGTACCAAAGCTCTTTGATCTAATATTTTACCTTGATCCTGACCGTCACTCATTCCTAATTTTAAATCAGCTCCTCCTATAGATGTGTTTCCATAAACTTCAAATTTATTATTTGATGATTTGCCACCAATTCCTACATTACCATTTTCACCTATTAGTAAAGCATCTATATATTTGTGTGGTATTGTTTCGTTGTGTACTCTAAAGAAATACCCTCCGCCATAGTGTTTTTCATTTGAATTGTCAGAAATGATATTGTCATTTGCATCATGACCAATTTTTATATGTGTATGATTGGATGACTGATTGTCAAAAATAGCATTTCCATTAACCTCAAGTTTTTGAGAAGGAGTTAGCGTTCCAATTCCGGTATCTCCATTTGTAAGTATGGATATTCTGGGAGTGTAGCCTGTTATTAAATGAAGGTTGTGGTTACTTTCGGTTCCTAAGAAGCCTCCTCCTCCATGCCAGTTATTGTGTGAAAAGATTCCTGTTTTGTATGTAGCATTCGAGTTGGTAGCTAATATTTTAGAATGATCATTGCCTGCTACATCAAGTACTCTAGCCCAGCCTTGATCATTAGAAGGAGTTAGTGTTCCAATTCCAGTATCTCCATTTGTAAGTATGGATATTCTGGGCGTATAGCCTGTTATTAAATGAAGGTTGTGGTTACTTTCGGTTCCTAAGAAGCCTCCTCCTCCATGCCAGTTATTGTGTGAAAAGATTCCTGTTTTGTATGTAGCATTCGAGTTGGTAACTAATATTTTAGAATGATCATTGCCTGCTACATCAAGTACTCTAGCCCAGCCTTGATCATTGGAAGGAGTTGCTGTGCCTATTCCTATATTACCATTTTCACCTATTAGTAAAGCATCTATATATTTGTGTGGTATTGTTTCGTTGTGTACTCTAAAGAAATACCCTCCGCCATAGTGTTTTTCATTTGAATTGTCAGAAATGATATTGTCATTTACATCATGACCAATTTTTATATGTGTATGATTGGATGACTGATGGTCAAAAATAGCATTTCCATTAACCTCAAGTTTTTGAGAAGGAGTTAGTGTTCCAATTCCGGTATTTCCTGGAAGTAGGAAAAATGTTTTGAGCGTTTGTGTTATTACAAATAAATAATGTAAAAAGAAGGAGTAATGAATTTCTCATTATAATGATTTGTTTTGTTTAAAAAGTATTATGTTTTTTGTTTGATCTAGATTTTGATAATTAGATTTTTAAAATGTTTAGTATTGTTCTTTAGCTACAATGGTTGGTTTTGTTTGGAATTTTTCCTCTTTTTAAGGATTTTTTTGTGATTTTTAAGTTATACAAACGAGTATTGTGATATTGATGCTAGTGTATACACGTGTTTAGAAATTGTATTAGACAAAATCCAATGTAAAAATCATTTGAGGTATTTAAGGGCGTTGCAAAAATAAGTTATATAGAGGAAATAACGGTTATTTATGGATATATATATTGTTAGTAAAAAGTTAAAAATGTTATTTTTTAAAAACCCTTGTCAATTTAAATTGACAAGGGTAGGATGTTTGTTTTAAAAATTATTTTTAATGTTTAAAATGTCTCGTGCCTGTAAAGACCATGGACATTTTGTTTTCATTGCAGTATGCTATGCTTAATTCATCTTTTATTGATCCGCCTGGTTGGATTACGGATGTAATACCTGCTTTATGGGCAATTTCAACACAGTCAGGAAAAGGAAAGAACGCATCACTTGCCATAACAGCACCTTGTAAATTAAAATTAAATGATTTTGCTTTTTCTATTGCTTGGTATAAGGCATCAACACGTGAAGTTTGTCCTGTGCCTGGAAGCATATAATTGTTTGTTTTTAGTTAAAACAATAGTGTTTGATTTGGTGTGTTTACAGATTTTCGAAGCAAATAATAAGTCTTCTATTTCTTTTTCTGTAGGAATAGATGTTGTTACTGTTTTTAAAATTTCTTTAGAATCTGTTATTAAATCTTTTTCTTGAACTAAGGTACCATTTAAACAGCTTCTTACATTAGTTTTGGGTAAATCAACAGGATTTTGTATTAATATGATTCTGTTTTTCTTTTCTTTTAGTATTTCTATTGCCTCATTGTTGTAAGCAGGGGCTATGATTACTTCGCAGAATAGTTTATTGATTTCGTTTGCAGTTACTACGTCAATTGTGTTGTTGGCTATTAGAACGCCTCCAAAAGCAGAGGTAGGGTCGCCAGCCAAAGCATCTAAATAAGCTTCTTTTATAGTTGTGCGAGTAGCTATGCCGCAAGCATTGTTGTGTTTTAAGATGGCAAATGTAGGAGCGTCATTTTTAAATTCACTTATTAGATTTACTGCTGCATCAATATCTAATAAATTGTTATATGATAATTCTTTGCCATTTAATTTGTTAAACATTTTGTTTAAGTCGCCAAAGAAAAATCCTTTTTGATGAGGGTTTTCCCCATAACGAAGAACTTCTCCTTTGGTGTCACTAATTTTTAAAACAGGTTCTTCGAGATTTTGGTTAAAATAATTAAAAATAACCGAATCATAATGAGAAGAAACATTAAAGGCTTTAATAGCAAATTTTTTGCGTTGTTCTAAAGTGGTTGCTCCGTTTTGATTACTAATAAGTTCTAATAATAAATTGTATTCGCTAATAGAAGGAATGATAACTGTATCTTTGAAGTTTTTAGCAGCTGCTCTTATTAGAGAAATTCCACCAATATCTATTTTTTCAATTATCTCAGCTTCACTAGCTTTTGAAGCAACGGTTTTTTCAAAAGGATAGAGATCTACTATTACTAAGTCAATTTGAGGAATTGCATACTCTTGCATTTGTGCTACATCATTCTCGTTTTCTTGACGGTTTAAGATACCTCCAAAAACTTTAGGATGTAAAGTTTTAACACGACCTCCCAAGATAGAAGGGTACTGAGTTATTTCTTCTACAGGTACAACAGGTATTCCTAAATTTAAGATAAATTCTTCAGTTCCTCCTGTAGAGTAAATTGTAACATTTTGTTCGTGTAATTTTTTTACGATAGGTTCAAGACCCGTCTTGTCGAACACTGAAATCAATGCCGATTGAATTGTTTTAGTAGTATTCATTGTGTTGTTGTGATTAAAGGACAAAAATAGTTTTTTTTTGAGAGCTATTCAAAATTAGATTTTAGAATTGTAACAAAAGAGAATAATTTAGTACCAATAAATAAAAACGTTATGATCATATACCTACGATTGCTTCAAGAGAGCTTTAGTTTTGCTGTGAATGCGTTGCGCAATAATAAGTTAAGAACATTACTTTCTTTATTAGGTGTTACCATTGGAATTTTTTCTATTATAACTATTTTATCAGCTGTAGATTCATTGGATCAGAAAATTAAAAAGGATGTGGGGAGTTTAGATAATAGTGCAGTGTATTTATTTAAGTATTCTTTTTCACCTACGGATGTTCCTGATTGGAAAATAGAGCAATTTCCTAAAGTTACCTATGATGAATATCGTTATTTGAAAGAGAATACCTCTAAAATAGAAGGGATTTGTTATCAGTATTTTACCAAACGTGAAACTGTGAAGTTTGAGGATAAAACAATGACTAACGTAGGAATTGTACCTTGTACTTATGAGTATATAGATATTAACAAATTAGATTTTTTAGAAGGACGGTTCTTTAATGAACAAGAGTCTAATTCGAGTACTGGTGGTGTGGTAATTGGAGCTGAAGTAGCACAAACTCTTTTTGATGGTATGTCAGCAATAGGGAAAGAAATTAGAATATACGGACAGCGTTTTAAAGTGTTTGGGGTTTTAAGAAAAGTAGGGAATCGTATGATTAATTTTGGGGAAAATCCAGATGGGAGTGTATATCTTAATTTAAATAAAGTACGTGCTCTTTATAGTGATAATAATGAAAAGTTTATGCCTGTTATTATTATTAAACCCCTTGAAGGAGTAAGTGAAGCGGAAGTGAAAGGTGAAATTGTTCAAAAAATGAGAACTTACAGAGGGTTAAGTCACGGGCAAATCAATAATTTCTTTTTGAATTTTATAAAAGGAGCAACTGATATGTTGGATGGGTTAATTTCGCAGATGAATTTGATAGGTTGGATAATAGCTGGTTTTTCTTTACTAGTTGGTGGTTTTGGTATTGCTAATATTATGTTTGTATCGGTAAAGGAACGTACAAATTTAATAGGAATACAGAAATCCTTGGGAGCTAAAAATCGTTTTATTTTACTGCAATTTTTGTTTGAAGCAATTGTTTTATGTTTAATTGGAGGTGTAATAGGGATTATATTTGTTTGGTTAGTTACTTTAGGGTTGACACAGGTATTAGATTTTGATTTTGTTCTGAGTTTCTCAAATATCTTATTTGGAACATTTTTAGCTATTATTATTGGTTTAATAGCTGGGATATTACCCGCTATTTCGGCCTCAAAATTAGATCCTGTAGAGGCAATTAGAAGTGGAATGTAGTTTTTCTTAGATTTGGTTGATTCTTAAATCTTGTTTTACATCAAGTTTATATTGAAATTAGTTATTTAAAAAAAATATATTGTCGAGGGTCAGCAATATGTATTACCATAGCTTTAATATATTTGAAGAAATAAAGGTGTTTTTATACCATTTAAACTTTGAAATACCCTTATAATATTATTTTTTTAACCTTGGGACTGTCTAAAAAGTTCGCAATCTTTCGCCCAAAAGGAGAAATTACATAATGTTGATTGTGAGACTCCTCCCTTACGTAGGAGTAACAAACTGCATGTTGATTTAGGTACTATCCTACAAAAGCAATAAGAATTAATGTTGGTTCTCGATGCGCTTCGCACTCGAACTAATGATGATTTCAATTATATACTCAATCGTTTGTTAGAGTTGTTTTAAAATGAAAAAAACATATCGAGAATTTTATTTTTTAATCTAGTATATTTTAAGTTTAAATGGTATTAGAATTAGAGTAGGGAAACACAGATATCTTTAAAAGAAGAATTGTCGTTAAAAAAATACTTCGTTTGATTCTTTTTATAGATAGAGATTCAAACGAAGTAATAGAGGTGAAGCAAAAAACAGAATGTTGATAATGAACCTTCTTTTGATTATTGAAGATGTAATTAAAAATGTTAAACTGCTTTTTGGATAACTTCTTTAATTATCGTATTTCTTGATTTAAAATCAAATCAATATATAGATTTATTTTGTTTTTAAGATCTTTTCTATGTGAAATAAAATCTAAAAATCCATGGTCTAGTACAAATTCAGATGTTTGAAATCCTTCCAGGTAAATCTTTTCCTGTAGTGTCTCGTACTACACGAGGTCCAGCAAAACCTATTAACGCTCCAGGTTCAGCTATGTTAATATCTCCTAACATGGCGTATGATGCAGTGGTTCCACCTGTTGTAGGGTCTGTACATAATGAAATGTAAGGGATTTTTGCGTCTGCCAATTGAGCTAATTTAGCAGATGTTTTGGCTAATTGCATAAGTGAATAAGCAGCCTCCATCATGCGCGCTCCTCCTGATTTTGAAATCATGACAAAAGGGATTCTGTTTTTGATAGCATGGTCAATACCACGTGCAATTTTTTCGCCCACAACAGCTCCCATAGATCCACCAATAAAGGCAAAGTCCATACAACAAACCACAAGATCCTTTCCTTTTGATTTTCCTACTCCTGTGCGTACAGCATCTTTAAGTTGCGTTTTTTTAATGGTATCAACTAAACGATCAGAATATTTTTTAGAATCGACAAAGTTTAAAGGGTCTTTAGCTGTCATATTAGCATCTAACTCAGTAAATTGATTGTTGTCAAATAGTATCTGGAAATATTCAGCACTTCCTATACGTACGTGAAAATCATCTTCAGGACTTACCCATAAATTTCTGGCTAACTCATCAGCGTCTACAATTTTTCCTGTAGGCGATTTGTACCACAAACCTTTAGGCACATCCATTTTTGCCTCAGTAGGAGTCGTAATTCCTTTTTCTTTTCTTTTAAACCAAGCCATAATTAGTTATGAGTTTAAAGTTATAAGTTTGAATTGTTGGTTTAATTCATAACTATAACTGATAATTAAAGAGTATTTATGTTATTTAAGTCGGCAAAAGCCTGTTCTAATCTTTTATTGAAAGTTATTTCGCCTTCACGAACCCATTTACGAGGGTCATAGTGCTTTTTATTTGGAGCATCAGTACCTTCTGGATTACCAATTTGAGTTCGCAAATAGTCAATTTTAGAAATTACATAGTCGCGTATTCCTTCGGTGAATGCAAATTGTAAATCAGTATCGATATTCATTTTAATTACCCCATAAGAAATAGCTTCTCTTATTTCTTCAAGTGTAGAACCTGATCCTCCATGGAAAACAAAGTCTACAGGGTTATTTCCTGTATTGAATTTGTTTTGAACGTATTCTTGTGAATTTTTAAGTATTTTAGGAGTTAGCTTTACATTTCCAGGTTTATATACACCATGTACATTTCCAAAAGCAGCAGCAATTGTAAAGCGGGGCGATATTTTCATTAATTCTTCATACGCATAAGCTACCTCTTCTGGTTGTGTATAAAGTTTTGAGCTATCCACATGCGAATTGTCTACGCCATCTTCTTCACCACCTGTAATACCTAATTCTATTTCAAGAGTCATGCCCATTTTGCTCATTCTAGCTAAATATTCTTTGCATATTTCTATATTTTCTTCTATAGGTTCTTCTGATAGGTCAATCATGTGTGAAGAAAATAAAGGTTTACCTGTTTCTGCAAAATGTTTTTCAGAAGCGTCTAATAAACCATCAATCCAAGGAAGTAAATTTTTAGCGCAATGATCCGTATGTAATATAACGGTAGCTCCGTAAGCTTCTGCTAAAGTGTGGATGTGTTTTGCTCCAGCTACTGCGCCTAAAATGGCGGCTTGTTGTCCGTCATTAGAAAGACCTTTTCCTGCGTTATAAGCAGCACCTCCATTAGAGAATTGAATAATTACAGGGGCTTTTAATTTTGCGGCTGTTTCTATAGTTCCATTAATAGTACTAGAACCTACTACATTCACCGCGGGTAAAGCAAACCCTTTTTCTTTTGCATAGTTAAAAATTTCTTGTACTTGATCACCAGTTGCTACACCTGATTTTATGTTGTGTGTCATTTGTTTGTTTTTTTAAAAGATGGACAAAATTACAAATTTATTTAGAATGGATAATTAATGCCTATATTAAATTGAGATTTATTTATGTTGAACTCTGTTAACCAACGACTTCCTTGATTAAGATTGGGTGAATATGTTTTGAATCCCCAATCTAATCGTAGTATGAAAAAATTAAAATCATAGCGATAGCCTATTCCTGTTCCTAATGCAAGACCTTCTAAAGATTTAATATTTTTAAATACTTTTTCTTCGTCTATTTCGTATGCTTTTCCAATATTGGCATTCCAGATGTTGCCGCAGTCAGCAAATAAAGCGGCATGATGCTGACCTAAAATGTTAAAACGGATTTCAGTGTTAAATGCTAATTTCATATTTGCTTCGTTGAAATCATTTATTGTGTTTGATATTCCTGGGCCTAAACTATATGATTGCCAAGCGCGATTATCATTAGCACCTCCTGCAAAATAACTTCGAGTAAAAGGGATAGAGTTTGAATTTCCATAGGGTATTGCAAGTCCTCCAAAGGCTCTGAAAGCTATATATACATTATTTCTTAAATCCCAGTGTTTAATATATTCTAATTCTCCTTTTATATATTGTGAGTATTCAAGTCCTAATATATTTCGATGTCCATTAGCATTTTTAGGTCTTTTACTTATGTCAGCTATGAAGGACATAATATTTCCTGTTGATTCCAGTTTTGTCTTAATACTGTAAAACTCTTTATCAGAAATATCTGTTTGGGAGGTTTTGTTGTAACTGATGCTACTAGAGAGAATGAGATTGTTTTCGGTTAATCTTTTTTTCTTTCTAGAATACTTTGAATTGTTCGTAAGTCTTGAATATTTTCATTTAGTTCAGGATAAAGCCCTTCAAAAACATATTTCATGAATAAATCAGGTCCTCCATTTTCTATTGATAAATTATTTTGATCGTCGACTATTTCTGGATAATGATTGTATCGTTTAGCAAGCTGATTGAGTTGTTCATAACTTGATGTGTATACATTGAAGTAATTATTGATGTTAACGTTTTTTATATATTGTAAATTCGCTAAATCTAATTTAAAATTAGTTTTAGGAGAAGGAGTCCAACTGTAATTTATAGTTCCTGTAACACTTTCTTTATCCAAACCAATATTAAGTTGTTTTGAAAAACCAGCACTTATAAGAGTACTAGGAAACATAGATTTAGGGATAATGGATTTTGTGTTAAGAGGAAAAAATATTCTAGGAAATGATAATTTTAAATCTGCTCCATATTCTTGAATATTGAAAAATAATTTTTTTGGATTTGCAAAATCTTTAGATGATCCTAGATTTCCTTTTATTCCAATTTCTAAAATTTCAGCCCCTCTAAAAATATTATTTATAAGAACAGATGTGTTTCCTGTAATACCAAAATCTTGTATGTTAGAATGAGTAAAATCAGCACTTGCTCTAAAACTAAATCGTTCTTTAGGGATAAGTGTAATGTTAGTTGTAAGAGTTTTATCTTTAGAATTTTCTGTAAAGATAATATTAGGGAAATTAAATACACGTAGATTGCTTAAAGAACGTAATGTTTGTGTTCTATTAAAATCGCTAAAAACACTATCTTTTTGTATGAAAATAGCATCTGTTATAGCTTTGGCTCTATGTCTAATTTTTTCGTTACTATAAAAATTGTAGCTTTTATAGGCTAGACTGTCTTTGATCTCCTTTATAAAAAAACCTTTTTTAGGTTTGTTAATTATATTGATTTTTATATTTCCTATTTTTTTTATTTCATAAGGTTTTGTAATTGTAGAATCTCCTTTTTTTACTTTTCGATCGGTTATTTTTATTGTTACAGGTACTTTGTAATCAGCTGTGTCAATTTCAAATTCAATATTTTGTTGTTGAAAATCATATATGCCATTGTTTTTGAAGTACTGAGTGAGCCTATTTATTTCATTGCTAAAATCACTTTCTTTATACTGTTTTTTTTGTTTAGTATAGGATTTTTGTGTTGTTTTTTTATATAAAGAGTCAATAGATTTATTGATTATGTTTGTATGGATTGTATCTAAAATATAAGGTCTGCCCTTTTTTACGGAATATTCAATAGTTGCTTTTTTGTTTTTTAGATAATTAATTTTATAGGAAGATTTGGCGCGCAGATAACCTTGGTTTTGATACCAAGCTTCTATGTTTTTTGCATTTCTAATTGTTTTAAGAGAATCTACCAAAAAAGGAGGCTCTCCTGTTTTTTTAAGAAAATTATGAATCCCAGAATAAAAAAAAGATTTTCCTAGTCTATGAACCTGCTTTTCGGATAACCATTTGGATAATCTTTTGTATTTTTTTGGATTATCTAATGTATTTTTTTTAAAAAGAGAGTCTGTATGTTCCTTTGCTAAATTATATAGATGTAATCTTAGATTAAAACCTAAAATAGAGCTGTTAGGTTGTTGATTTATTTGTTCAATAATTCCATCTTCATTAGTTTTGAATTTGATACCATCAACTTCTAAAGTGTTCTTAATTAATAAATGTCTTTTAGCAGGAACTTTTTTTACCGTGCTACATGCGGTATAAAGTACTGCTAATACAATAATTATTGATATTTTTGTAGGGATTTTGTTCAAATCAAAAAAATTAATTCAAAAATACATTTATGCTTAGCAAAAACCAAATAAAACTTGTCTCTAGTTTACAACAAAAAAAATACAGGAAAGAATACGGCTTGTTTTTAGCGGAAGGAATCAAGGTTATTCGTGAACTTTTAGAATCTAAGTTTGAGCTAGAGTATTTGTATATGACAGAAAATTTATTTGAAGAATTGCCTGCTAAATTTAAAATGTTAGTGTCTGTTGCTGAATTAAATAAAATGAGTGCTTTAAGTACAGCAAATAATTGTTTAGCTTTATTTAGAATTCCAAAAGATCAATTGTTGAAAGAAACAGGACTTATAGTAGCACTGGATGATATTAGAGATCCAGGTAACTTGGGTACGATAATTAGACTTTGTGATTGGTTTGGTGTTGCTCAGATTGTATGTACTAAAGAAACGGTAGATTTATATAATCCAAAAGTGGTACAGGCCACCATGGGATCTATAGCTAGAGTTGATGTTCATTATATTGATTTAGAATCATTTTTGAGTACAACAAAACTTCCTATTTATGGGGCTTTTATGGAGGGTAATAATATATATAAAGAAGAGCTTTCTAAGCAAGGTATAATTGTTTTAGGTAATGAAGCAAACGGTATTTCCAAAAAAATAGAAAATAAAGTTTCGCATAAAATAACAATACCTCAATTTGGCGATTTACAAAAAACGGAAAGTTTGAATGTAGCTACAGCTACTGCAATAGTTTTAAGTGAGTTTAAGAGGACTTTTTAATGAAAAGCAAAATTTATGAAAATACCCCTTGTATTCATACTCTCAATATTTCCAGTCCATGGACTATTAGGATTGTTGTCAGGGATTATTTCATTATTAAACCCGAAAATGCCTCTTATAGAAGGTGAAAATTTAAAATATTCAAGATAAATGTCAATACCAGCTCCTAACTCATAGTTATTACTTTGTTTAATCATTCTAAAGCGGTTAGCAAAATTATCATCTAGAGATTCAGCGTTGCTAGATAAATTGATAGATCTAGAAATACCGCCTACGATATAAGGTTTGATATTTCCTGTACGTTTTGATGAAAATTTCAAAAGAAGGGGGAAATGAATATAAGTTGATTTTGCTTCTCTGAGTTCATCTCGACTTTCTTTCATATTAGGAAAATGAAGATTTCTTTGTCCGTAATGTAATCCTGGTTCAAAACGTAAATCAATATGTTCGTGTAGCCTTAGGTTGGCTATTAGTCCTACATTAAAACCTGTTTGACTATCTACAATAACATCTTGTCCATTTTGCTTTTTGCTGATTTTAAAATCATAATTATTAAATCCTAAGAAAAAACCAAAATGAATTCGCTGTTTATCAAAATTAGCTAGATTGATTAATGGTTTTTTTGCAAATATGTGTTTGGTAAAAGGAGATTGACCTAAAACAGGAAATGCAAATAGTAATAATATTAAATATTGTTTCATTTTTTATTTTTTTGAAGCAGAATAAATTGTCGCAACTCCCATAGTTTGTGGAGCATGCTTTACATCTATAAACCCAATTTTTTGTAAAATATTGTTTAACGTTTCTCCATAAGGAAAAATAGATGCTGAATCTGCTAGATAACGATAAGCTACTTTGTCTTTAGAGAATATTTTTCCTATTAAAGGCATAATCGTTTGAGTGTAAAAATGATAACCTTGTTTAAAAGGGAATTTTTCAGGGACAGAAGTTTCTAGAATAACAAAAATACCTTCTGGTTTTAATACCCTGTAAATTTCGGAAAGACCTTTTTCTAAATTCTCAAAATTTCGAATGCCAAAACTTACTGTTATAGCATCAAAGCTGTTCTCCTCGAAAGGAATATTTTCAGAATCGCCTAATATGAGTTCAATTTGATTAGATAACCCCTTTTTGTTTATTTTTTCTCGACCAACTTCTAGCATTCCTGCAGAAATATCTAAACCTATAATTTTTTCAGCTTTTGTATCTTTCATTAAGATGGCTAAATCCCCTGTTCCTGTAGCTATATCTAGTATTTTTTTAGGACGAATAGTGCTTACTAATTTTACAATATTTTTTCGCCACTGCACATCTATCCCGAATGAGATCACGCGATTTAAGCTGTCGTATTCATGAGATATCGTATCAAACATTTTAGATACTTGTTCTTTTTGCTTGAGTCAGAATTTTTATAAGGTTTTGTACTAATTGACATAAGAAAATATTTGAAGCAAATATAAAATTTAATTTTGAATGAGGAATAAGGTTGTTGATTGATAAATAAGAGGCGTGAAAATTGAGGCTTATTTATTGTTGTGTTCTTTTGGAGAAGAAAAGTTTTTTGAAATGTTAAACTCAATTAATGTTATTTTGAAATAATACATATTTAACCTAAATTATGAGTAAAGAAGGGGGAAAATAAAATGAAGGAAATTTTTCTTTTGTAGATGTGGTTTTATTATACTAAGGATAAAAATAAGAGTGCTTTTTAGGTTCAAAATTTTTTTGTTTGTGATAAATTTTTATCACCTAATACCATCTAACTTTGAAATTTCCTCATAATACTATTTTTTTAACCCTTATACTGCCCAAAAAATTCGCAATCTTGTCATTTCGACCAAAGGGAGAGATCACATACTATTGATTATCAAACTCCTCCTTGTGTAGGAGTGACAAACCGCATGTTGATTTATACCATCTAACTTTGAAATTTCCTTATAATACTTTTTTTAACCTTGAAACTGCCCAAAAAATTCGCAATCTTGTCATTTCGACCAAAGGGAGAAATCACACAATGTTGATTATCAAACTCCTCCTTGTGTAGGAGAGACAAACCGCATGTTGATTTATACCATCTAACTTTGAAATTTCCTCATAATACTTTTTTTTAACCTCGAGACTACCCAAAAAGTTCGTAATCTTGTCATTTCGACCAAAGGGAGAAATCACATAATATTGATTATGAGACTCCTCTTCACGTCGGAGTGACAAACTGCATGTTGATTTATACCATCTAACTTTGAAATTTCCTCATAATACTTTTTTTTAACCTCGAGACTACCCAAAAAGTTCGCAATCTTGTCATTTCGACCAAAGGGAGAAATCACACAATGGTGATTATAAAACTCCTCCTTACGTAGTGACAAACTGCATGTTGAGACACTATCCTACAAAAGCAATAAAAATTAGTCTTGATTCTCGATGCGCTTCACGCTCGAATTAACGATGATTTCAATTATATACTCAACCAGAATCCTCCGAAATTTAAGATCAACATCAAAGATTATTTTTTGTAAATTTGACAAAGAAAACAAGTTGAGAACATGAAGGCAAAATACATCAATCCCTTTACGGATTTTGGGTTTAAGAAGATATTTGGGGAAGAAGCCAGTAAAAACCTACTTATCGACTTCCTCAATGCCTTGTTGCCAGAATATGACCAGATCAAAGAACTTTCTTTTAAAAACACCGAGCAACTCGGGCAGAGCGACCTCGACAGAAAAGCCATCTACGACATCTATTGCGAAAACGAAAAAGGCGAAAAATTCATCGTAGAACTCCAAAAAGCCAAGCAAAACTATTTCAAAGAAAGAACCATCTATTACTACTCCACATTTCCCATTAGAGAACAAGCCGAAAAAGGCGAATGGAACTATAATTTGAAAGCGGTTTATTGCGTAGGTGTTTTAGATTTCACCTTCGACGATTACGAAACAGAACCCGAAAGAAGCGAAGTAGTACATACCATCAAACTAAAAAACCAAAACGGAAAAGTATTTTACGATAAACTGACCTATATCTACTTAGAAATGCCCAATTTTAACAAACAGGAAACCGACTTAAATTCCCGTTTAGACAAATGGTTATATTTCATCAAAAACTTGGAAGATTTTCAAAATATTCCCACAATTTTCAAAGACGAAGTATTTACCCAAGCCTTTGAAAAAGCAGAGTTGGCAAATTTTGGGCAATTAGATTTAGACAAATACGAGAGCAGCCTTAAAGTTTACCGAGATCTAAAAGGCGTTATCGACACTGCTTTCGACGATGGAAAGATGGAAGGATTAATTGAAGGAAAGATGGAAGGATTAATTGAAGGAGAAATAAAAGGAAAGATTGAAACGGCTAAATCCTTAAAAAGATTAGGTGTTTCAGTAGAAATCATTACGCAGGCAACAGGCTTAACCAAAGAAGAAATCAACAAATTATAATAAGGCACTACCGCCAACAACTAAGGTTTCGTTGGGCTCGAAGAGCTAACAATCAAACCCATGTTGGACGGAACCGTTGAGATTCCATCCACTATGGGGATTTATAGGTAAAAATTTAAGAATATACAAGAGGCATAAACGCCTCTTTTTTTTGAAGTTATTTTATTTTGGTTTTTTATACCATTTAAACTTTGAAATTTCCTTATAATACTATTTTTTTAACCCTGAGACTGTTCAAAAAGTTCGCAATCTTGTCATTTCGACCAAAGGGAGAAATCACATAATGTTGATTATCAAACTCCTCCTCACGTCGGAGTGACAAACTGCATGTTGATTTATACTATTTTTTTAACCTCGAGACTACCCAAAAAATTCACAATCTTGTCATTTCGACCAAAGGGAGAAATCACATAATGTTGATTATCAAACTCCTCCTCACGTCGGAGTGACAAACTGCATGTTGATTTATACTATTTTTTTAACCTCGAGACTACCCAAAAAATTCACAATCTTGTCATTTCGACCAAAGGGAGAAATCACATACTATTGATTATCAAACTCCTCCTCACGTCGGAGTGACAAACCGCATGTTGATTTATACCATCTAACTTTGAAATTTCCTCATAATACTTTTTTTTAACCTCGAGACTACCCAAAAAGTTCGCAATCTTGTCATTTCGACCAAAGGGAGAAATCACATACTATTGATTATCAAACTCCTCCTTACGTAGTGACAAACCACATGTTTATTTACACCATCTAACTTTGAAATTTCCTCATAATACTTTTTTTAACCCTGAGACTGCCCAAAAAGTTCGCAATCTTGTCATTTCGACCAAAGGGAGAAATCACATACTATTGATTATCAAACTCCTCCTCACGCAGGAGAAACAAACCGCATGTTGATTTATACCATCTAACTTTGAAATTTCCTCATCATACTATTTTTTTAACCCTGAGACTACCCAAAAAATTCACAATCTTGTCATTTCGACCAAAGGGAGAAATCACATACTATTGATTATCAAACTCCTCCTTACGCAGGAGTGACAAACCGCATGTTGATTTAGTCACTATCCTACAAAAGCAATAAAAATTAGTCTTGATTCTCGATGCGCTTCACGCTCGAACGAACGATGATTTCAATTATATACTCAACCAGAATCCTCCGAAATTTAAGATCAACATCAAAGATTATTTTTTGTAAATTTGACAAAGAAAACAAGTTGAGAACATGAAGGCAAAATACATCAATCCCTTTACGGATTTTGGGTTTAAGAAGATATTTGGGGAAGAAGCCAGTAAAAACCTGCTTATCGACTTCCTCAATGCCTTGTTGCCAGAATATGACCAGATCAAAGAACTTTCTTTTAAAAACACCGAGCAACTCGGGCAGAGCGACCTCGACAGAAAAGCCATCTACGACATCTATTGCGAAAACGAAAAAGGCGAAAAATTCATCGTAGAACTCCAAAAAGCCAAGCAAAACTACTTCAAAGAAAGAACCATCTATTACTCCACATTTCCCATTAGAGAACAAGCCGAAAAAGGCGAATGGAACTATAACTTGAAAGCGGTTTATTGCGTAGGTGTTTTAGATTTTACCTTCGACGATTACGAAACAGAACCCGAAAGAAGCGAAGTAGTACATACCATCAAACTAAAAAACCAAAACGGAAAAGTATTTTACGATAAACTGACCTATATCTACTTAGAAATGCCCAATTTTAACAAACAGGAAAACCAATTAAATTCCCGTTTAGACAAATGGTTATATTTCATCAAAAACTTGGAAGATTTTCAAAATATTCCCACAATTTTCAAAGACGAAGTATTTACCCAAGCCTTTGAAAAGGCAGAATTGGCAAATTTCGGGCAATTAGATTTAGACAAATACGAGAGCAGCCTTAAAGTTTACCGAGATTTAAAAGGCGTTATTGACACTGCTTTCGACGAAGGAAAGATGGAAGGATTAATTGAAGGATTAATTGAAGGATTAATTGAAGGAGAAATAAAAGGAAAGATTGAAACGGCTAAATCCTTAAAAAGATTAGATGTTTCAGTAGAAATAATTACGCAGGCAACAGGTTTAACCAAAGAAGAAATCAGCAAATTATAATAAGGCACTACCGCCAACAGTTAAGGTTTCGTTGGGCTCGAAGAGCTAACAATCAAACCCATGTTGGACGGAACCGTTGAGATTCCATCCACTATGGGAATATCGAAGTAAAAATTTAAGAATATACAAGAGGCATAAACGCCTCTTTTTTTTGAAGTTATTTTATTTTGGTTTTTTATACCATTTAAACTTTGAAATTTCCTCATCATACTATTTTTTTAACCCTGAGACTGTTCAAAAAGTTCACAATCTTGTCATTTCGACCAAAGGGAGAAATCACATACTATTGATTATAAGACTCCTCCTTCGTAGGAGTGCAAACCGTATGTTGATTTATACCATCTAACTTTGAAATTTCCTCATCATACTATTTTTTTAACCCTGAGACTGCCCAAAAAGCTCGCAATCTTGTCATTTCGACCAAAGGGAGAAATCACATACTATTGATTATGAAACTCCTCCTTGTGTAGGAGTGACAAACCGCATGTTGAGACACTATCTTACAAAAGCAATAAAAATTAGTCTTGATTCTCGATGCGCTTCACGCTCGAACGAACGATTATTTTAATTATATACTCAACCAGAATCCTCCGAAATTTAAGATCAACATCAAAGATTATTTTTTGTAAATTTGACAAAGAAAACAAGTTGAGAACATGAAGGCAAAATACATCAATCCCTTTACGGATTTTGGGTTTAAAAAGATATTTGGGGAAGAAGCCAGTAAAAACCTACTTATCGACTTCCTCAATGCCTTGTTGCCAGAATATGACCAGATCAAAGAACTTTCTTTTAAAAACACCGAACAACTCGGGCAGACCGACCTCGACAGAAAAGCCATCTACGACATCTATTGCGAAAACGAAAAAGGCGAAAAATTCATCGTAGAACTCCAAAAAGCTAAGCAAAACTACTTCAAAGAAAGAACCATCTATTACTCCACATTTCCCATTAGAGAACAAGCCGAAAAAGGCGAATGGAACTATAACTTGAAAGCGGTTTATTGCGTAGGTGTTTTAGATTTTACCTTCGACGATTATGAAACAGAACCCGAAAGAAGCGAAGTAGTACATACCATCAAACTAAAAAACCAAAACGGAAAAGTATTTTACGATAAACTGACCTATATCTACTTAGAAATGCCCAATTTTAACAAACAGGAAACCGACTTAAACTCCCGTTTAGACAAATGGTTATATTTCATCAAAAACTTGGAAGATTTTCAAAATATTCCCACAATTTTCAAAGACGAAGTATTTACCCAAGCCTTTGAAAAAGCAGAGTTGGCAAATTTCGGGCAATTAGATTTAGACAAATACGAGAGCAGTCTTAAAGTTTACCGAGATTTAAAAGGCGTTATCGACACTGCTTTCGACGATGGAAAGATGGAAGGATTAATTGAAGGAGAAATAAAAGGAAAAATTGAAGGAAAAATTGAAGGAAAAATTGAAGGAAAAATTGAAGGAAAAATTGAAACGGCTAAATCCTTAAAAAGATTAGGTGTTTCAGTAGAAATCATTACGCAGGCAACAGGCTTAACCAAAGAAGAAATAAACAAATTATAATAAGGCACTACCGCCAACAGCTAAGGTTTCGTTGGGCTCGAAGAACCAATAATGAATTGTAATCACTGAACACAAAAAAACAAATAAAAACAAAGTGAAGTAAACCCGTGTTGAAAAGAACCGTTTACACTTCCGCCCACTATGGGGATTTCAAACTAAAATATATTCACTGCTATTATCATCAAAATAAGTGTTTTTTTTGTCTTTAATTATATACCTACTCGATGATCCTCTAAAAATCACCTCTTTTTAGGTGTGATTTCTAGGGCGCAATAACTATGTAAATAGTTTACTCTAAAATCTGGATCATATTTGTATTTTTCATATACATAATACGTGCTTTTGCCACAGGATATTAAGACTGTAAAAATGAGTAAAATAATAATTCTTTTCATTATTGTATAGTTTTTAAAACCGTAATACGTTCTCCTTTTTCTTGTATGATGCTCCATTGTTTTTGGGTATAGGATTTGCGTTCAAAATCGGGGTTAATATCCGATGAATTTGCTTTTTGGTAATAATCCATATAGTTGTCTAAGGTTTCTGATTGGGTTTTCCAGTTAGGATAAACGACTAAATCATCAGCCGTTTCTTTTTCTGTTTTTAAAACTTTAAGTTTATTTTTTAATTCCTCTTTGGTTTGCGCTTGTGTTGCACTCAATTCTTGACTTGAATCTAAATAAAACTGATGGTTTTCTTCGGATATTAATGCGCCTTGTGTTTGTGAGTTACCTAAAATGGCACCTATAAAGTTGTTTTCAAAAAAAATATTATTATGTTTTTCTTCACTAGTTTTTTATGGCAGTATATAAGTATTGTCCAATAATCTCGTTTATATGGTAATTGTTTTAATACTTTTCCTGAAAGTTTCTACTTAAATCTTTGGATGTTGGTTTTTTTAAATTTAAACCTTCTAATTTTTTTGAATACTCAATAAACTTTTTGTAATCTATTTTTTTTACTTTTTTAAGATATGGTGGAAACCAAGATATATTAGCATCTTGAAAACCTTTATCATTTTTTATAAAATTCTTCACATCTTGAATGTCTAAGTATGTTAAAGTATCTTTTTTTTTGTTTTGATGAAAAAAAGATGTTTTTATGTTTTTCCCAGTGTGCCAAATCATTTATCATACCATTATCAAACTTTTTTCTTTTATCAATATATAACTTATCTGGAACAAAGTAAAAAACTGTAGGGGTTCTACAAAAATCACATATTCATTATCAATAAATGAACTTTCTTTGTGAGGCTGTCCAAAAAGTTTAGGACAGCCTTTTTTATTGCTGTTTTACTCTAAAACATGTATTTTAGAGGTGACAAAAAACAAGCAATGGCTAAAGTAACATTTAAAAACCAGACAGGCAATTCTCCAGAACTTTTTCCAATCAATATTTTTGATAAAATTGATGATAACCACCCTGTTCGACTGGTCGATTCTATAGTTGACAGACTTGATATTAGCGACATAGTTAAGCTTTATCGCGGTGGTGGATGCTCTGCTTACCATCCTAGAATGCTAATCAAAGTATTGTTTTATAGCTATTTGTCAAATATCTATTCTTGCCGAAAAATAGCCAAAGCACTTAATGAGAACATTCATTTTATGTTTATCTCAGGCAATTCCACTCCTGGGTTTAGAACCATTAACGAGTTTAGAGGCAAAATTTTGAAAGATAAAATCAAAGTTTTATTCGCAGAAGTAGTAAAAATATTGGTCGACCTAGGTTATATAAGCCTTGATGTTCAATATATTGATGGTACTAAAATTGAAGCAAAATCCAACAAATACACCTTTGTTTGGCGTGGTTCGGTTGAAAAATACAAAGAGAAATTAGAAGTAAAAATCAACACTATTTTATCTGATATAGAAAACAGTATACAATCAGAAAACCAAGAACTTAACCAAGAAGCATTGCCAAAAAAAATCAATTCAGATGAATTAAAAGAAAAGCTATCAGAATTGAATAAAAAGTTAAAAGAACCGACTAAGAAACAGGTAAAAGAACTACAGAAATTACAGGAAGAACACCTTCCAAGATTAGAGAAATACGAAAAGGATTTAGAAATACTTGGAAATAGAAACTCTTATAGTAAGACAGACCCTGACGCTACTTTTATGAGAATGAAGGAAGATCATATGAGAAATGGGCAACTCAAACCAGCTTACAACCCTCAAATATCAACTGAAAATCAATTTATTACACACGTTTCTATACATCAAACGACCAACGATACCAACACATTAGAGTCACACTTAAACAGTTTTGAAGAAAACTATAATAGACAAAGTAAAGAAGTTGTCGCCGATGCTGGATATGGCAGTGAAGAAAATTACCAAATGCTTAAAAACAAGCAAATTGAGCCCTTTGTAAAGTACAATTATTTTCATGCAGAGCAGAAAAAGAAACTTAAAGAGAATCCTTTTTAGTGCAAAATTTATTTTACAATCAACAATACGATTTCTATATCTGTCCTATGGGGCAAAAAATGGAAAACATAGGAATAGGTAAGCGAATCTCTAGCAATGGATATGAATCAGAAGTGACTTATTATCAAGCTAAACGATGCGAAGGATGCCCATTGAGAAGTTTATGCCACAAAGCAAAAGGGAATCGAAAAATAGAAGTCAATCACCCTCTAAATTGCCTAAAAACGAAGCTAAAGAATTACTAAACTCAAAAAAAGGACACAAACACAGAAGTAAAAGACCTGTTGAAGTAGAGGCAGTATTCGGACAACTAAAAAACAACAATAAATTTAATCGGTTTACATTTTTTGGGTTAGAAATGGTAGAAATGGAGTTTCTACTAATGGCGCTTGGTCATAATTTCAGAAAAATGGTGGCTACAACTACAGATTCAATGAAAAAAGCTTTTAAAACAACTCGTTCTTGCTCAACATACAACTATATGACTCGATTTTGCCTTCTAATTGTTTTTGAAAAATTAAATTTTACTAGCAATCACCAATATCGTGAATTTGCGGCATAAAAAAAGCTGCCCTTTTAGGACAGCCTCATGAACTACTGTTATCATCAAAATAAGTGGTTTTTTTATCTTCAATTACATATCGTCTAGATGATCCTCTAAAAATCACCTCTTTTTTAGGTGTGATTTCTAAAGCACAATAACTATATAAATAGTTATATTTATAATCTGGATCGTAATCATACTCTTCAAAGGCATAATACGTGCTTTTGCCACAGGATATTAACACTGTAAAAATGAGTAAAATAATAATTCTTTTCATTATTGTATAGTTTTTAAAACGGTAATTTCAACGCCTTTTTCTTGTATGATGCGCCATTGTTTTTGGGTATAGGATTTGCGTTCAAAATCGGGGTTAATATCCGATGAATTTGCTTTTTGGTAATAATCCATATAGTTGTCTAAGGTTTCTGATTGGGTTTTCCAGTTAGGATAAACGACTAAACCATCAGCCGTTTCTTTTTCTGTTTTTAAAACTTTAAGTTTATTTTTTAACTCTTCTTTGGTTTGCGCTTGTGTTGCACTCAATTCTTGACTTGAACCTAAATAAAACTGATGCTTTTCTTCGGATATTAATGCGCCTTCATTTTTAGGATTTTTTAAGGTTAATACGGTTTATCAACGTGTAATACTTTGCCCCCAAATTTTCTAGGATCTTTAAAATGTGCGTATTTTAATCTTGAACATTGTTCTTTAAATTTATTATAGTCTATCTTTTTTACTTTCACTAAATAAGGTGGAAACCAAGGGATGTTAGCGTATTTAAAACCTATATCTTCTTTAATAAAATTTTTCATCATATTATTATTTAATGCAAAAAGGGTATCCGTTTTAGCATCTCTATACATATAGGATATATATTCTTTATCCCAATTTTTACCATTGTATATATTGTTAATTATAGAGAATCTAAATTTAAATTTTCCAGTATTTATTTGATAATCATCAAGTGAGAAATAATAACAATCAGACTGTCTTCGGCAAAAATGAATCCCATATTCGCCTATAATGGTTGCTTCTTTATCGCTATATATATATATATATTCACTGCTATTATCATCAAAATAAGTGTTTTTTTTGTCTTTAATTATATACCTACTCGATGATCCTCTAAAAATCACCTCTTTTTAGGTGTGATTTCCAGGGCGCAATAACTATCTAAGTAGTTTATTCTAAAATCTGGATCATATTTGTATTTTTCATATACATAATACGTGCTTTTGCCACAAGACAATAAGATACTAAACGTTAGTAATGCAATAATTTTTCTCATTGTGTTATAGTTTTTAAAACGGTAATTTCAACGCCTTTTTCTTGCATGATGCGCCATTGTTTTTGGGTATAGGATTTGCGTTCAAAATCGGGGTTAATATCCGATGAATTTGCTTTTTGGTAATAATCCATATAGTTGTCTAAGGTTTCTGATTGGGTTTTCCAGTTAGGATAAACGACTAAACCATCAGCCGTTTCTTTTTCTGTTTTTAAAACTTTAAGTTTATTTTTTAACTCTTCTTTGGTTTGCGCTTGTGTTGCACTCAATTCTTGACTTGAGTCTAAATAAAACTGATGGTTTTCTTCGGATATTAATGCGCCTTCATTTTTAGGATTTTTTTAAGGTTAATACGGTTTATCAACGTGTAATACTTTGCCCCCAAATTTTCTAGGATCTTTAAAATGTGCGTATTTTAACCTACGACATTTCCTTTTAAATTTATTATAGTCTATCTTTTTTACTTTCACTAAATAAGGGGAAACCAAGGGATATTCGCTTTTTTAAAACCTATATCTTCTTTAATAAAATTCTTCATCATATTATTATTTAATGCAAAAAGGGTATCCGTTTTAGCATCTCTATACATATAGGATATATATTCTTTATCCCAATTTTTACCATTGTATATATTGTTAATTATAGAGAATCTAAATTTAAATTTTCTAGTATTTATTTGATAATCATCAAGTGAGAAATAATAACAATCAGACTGTCTTCGACAAAAATCTACATCATATTCACTTATATAAGATGCTTCTTTATCGCTATATATATATATATATGAACTACTGTTATCATCAAAATAAGTGGTTTTTTTATCTTTAATTACATATCGTCTAGATGATCCTCTAAAAATCACCTCTTTTTAGGTGTGATTTCTAGGGCGCAATAACTGTATAAATAATCTTTTCCTGAATCAGGGTCGTAATCATACTCTTCAAAGGCATAATACGTGCTTTTGCCACAGGATATTAACACTGTAAAAATGAGTAAAATAATAATTCTTTTCATTATTGTATAGTTTTTAAAACGGTAATTTCAACGCCTTTTTCTTGCATGATGCGCCATTGTTTTTGGGTATAGGATTTGCGTTCAAAATCGGGGTTAATATCCGATGAATTTGCTTTTTGGTAATAATCCATATAGTTGTCTAAGGTTTCTGATTGGGTTTTCCAGTTGGGATAAACGACTAAACCATCAGCCGTTTCTTTTTCTGTTTTTAAAACTTTAAGTTTATTTTTTAACTCCTCTTTGGTTTGCGCTTGTGTTGCACTCAATTCTTGATTTGAGTCCAAATAAAACTGATGGTTTTGTTCGGATATTAATGCGCCTTCATTTTTAGGGTTTTTTAAGGTTAATACGGTTTATCAACGTGTAATACTTTGCCCCCAAATTTTCTAGGATCTTTAAAATGTGCGTATTTTAATCTTGAACATTGTTCTTTAAATTTATTATAGTCTATCTTTTTTACTTTCACTAAATAAGGTGGAAACCAAGGGATGTTAGCGTATTTAAGACCTGTATCATTTTTAATAAAATTACTTACACTATTTGCTTTAGAGAGTATAATAGAGTCTTTATTTTTTTCGTCATAGCTATACATTACATATTGCTTATTCCAATTTTTTATATTGTAGAAATCATTAATATCTACTGATTTAAATCTAAATTCATTTGTATTTATTTGAATATCGGTAGGTGAAAAATAAAAACATTCAGAAGATTTTCTACAAAATAATATACCATATTCACCTATATTAGTAGCTTCTTTATCGCTATATATATATATATATTCACTGCTATTATCATCAAAATAAGTGTTTTTTTTGTCTTTAATTATATACCTACTCGATGATCCTCTAAAAATCACCTCTTTTTAGGTGTGATTTCCAGGGCGCAATAACTATCTAAGTAGTTTATTCTAAAATCTGGATCATATTTGTATTTTTCATATACATAATACGTGCTTTTGCCACAAGACAATAAGATACTAAACGTTAGTAATGCAATAATTTTTCTCATTGTGTTATAGTTTTTAAAACGGTAATTTCAACGCCTTTTTCTTGCATGATGCGCCATTGTTTTTGGGTATAGGATTTGCGTTCAAAATCGGGGTTAATATCCGATGAATTTGCTTTTTGGTAATAATCCATATAGTTGTCTAAGGTTTCTGATTGGGTTTTCCAGTTAGGATAAACGACTAAACCATCAGCCGTTTCTTTTTCTGTTTTTAAAACTTTAAGTTTATTTTTTAATTCCTCTTTGGTTTGCGCTTGTGTTGCACTCAATTCTTGACTTGAACCTAAATAAAACTGATGCTTTTCTTCGGATATTAATGCGCCTTCATTTTTAGGATTTTTTAAGGTTAATACGGTTTATCAACGTGTAATACTTTGCCCGTAAATTTTCTAGGATCTTTAAAATGTGCGTATTTTAACCTACGACATTTCCTTTTAAATTTATTATAGTCTATCTTTTTTACTTTCACTAAATAAGGTGGAAACCAAGGGATGTTAGCGTATTTAAAACCTATATCTTCTTTAATAAAATTTTTCATCATATTATTATTTAATGCAAAAAGGGTATCCGTTTTAGCATCTCTATACATATAGGATATATATTCTTTATCCCAATTTTTTGAATTATAAAATTCGTTAATAGGTCCTGGTTTAAATACGTATTTATTCGTTTCTACTTCATAAACACTAGGTGAAAAATAATCACAATAAGAAGGTCTTCTACAAAAATCTATACCATATTCACTTATATAAGATGCTTCTTTATCGCTATATATATATATATATTCACTACTATTATCATCAAAATAAGTGGTTTGTTTATCATAAATATAATACTCATTAGATGCGCCTCTAAAAATCACCTCTTTTTAGGTGTGATTTCTAGGGCGCAATAACTATGTAAATAGTTTACTCTAAAATCTGGATCATATTTGTATTTTTCATATACATAATACGTGCTTTTGCCACAAGCTATTAATGTCATAAAAGTAAGTAATACAACAATTTTTCTCATTGTGTTATAGTTTTTAAAACGGTAATTTCAACGCCTTTTTCTTGCATGATGCGCCATTGTTTTTGGGTATAGGATTTGCGTTCAAAATCGGGGTTAATATCCGATGAATTTGCTTTTTGGTAATAATCCATATAGTTGTCTAAGGTTTCTGATTGGGTTTTCCAGTTAGGATAAACGACTAAATCATCAGCCGTTTCTTTTTCTGTTTTTAAAACTTTAAGTTTATTTTTTAATTCCTCTTTGGTTTGCGCTTGTGTTGCACTCAATTCTTGACTTGAATCTAAATAAAACTGATGGTTTTCTTCGGATATTAATGCGCCTTGTGTTTGTGAGTTACCTAAAATGGCACCTATAAAGTTGTTTTCAAAAAAAATATTATTATGTTTTTCTTCACTAGTTTTTTATGGCAGTATATAAGTATTGTCCAATAATCTCGTTTATATGGTAATTGTTTTAATACTTTTCCTGAAAGTTTCTACTTAAATCTTTGGATGTTGGTTTTTTTAAATTTAAACCTTCTAATTTTTTTGAATACTCAATAAACTTTTTGTAATCTATTTTTTTTACTTTTTTAAGATATGGTGGAAACCAAGATATATTAGCATCTTGAAAACCTTTATCATTTTTTATAAAATTCTTCACATCTTGAATGTCTAAGTATGTTAAAGTATCTTTTTTTTTGTTTTGATGAAAAAAAGATGTTTTTATGTTTTTCCCAGTGTGCCAAATCATTTATCATACCATTATCAAACTTTTTTCTTTTATCAATATATAACTTATCTGGAACAAAGTAAAAAACTGTAGGGGTTCTACAAAAAATCACATATTCATTATCAATAAATGAACTTTCTTTGTCACTATATATGTATATATATAGTGTTCTTTTTCATTTTCTATATAATGATCAGAGGCTCCTCTAAAAATCACCTCTTTTTAGTTGTGATTTCTAGAACACAATAGCTAGTTATACTTTTTTTATTTTCATTCGGATTACTTTTGGTTTCTTCAAAAACATAATAAGTACTTTTACTACAGGAAAATAATATACTAAAAGTTAATAACGTAATAATTTTTCTCATTGGTTTGTAGGTTTTAAAACCGAAATACTTTCACCTTTTTCTTGCATGATACTCCATTGTTTTTGGGTATAAGATTTGCGTTCAAAATCAGGGTTAATATCCGATGAATTTTCTTTTTGGTAATAATCCATATAGTTATCTAAGGTTTCTGATTGGCTTTTCCAGTTGGGATAAACAACTAAACTATCAGCTGTTTCTTTTTCGGCTTTTAAGACTTTAAGTTTATTTTTTAACTCCTCTTTGGTTTGCGCTTGTGTTGCACTCGATTTTTGATTTGAACCTAAATAAAACTGATGGTTTTGTTCTGATACTAATGCTCCCTGTGGATTCCCTAATATAGCTTTTAGAAAGTTATTTTCAAAATATGATTCAGTTAATTTCGCTTCAATTGATTTCTTTATAGTGTTATATATGTGATTACAATTAATGCCAATTAGTAACGGTCTGGGCTCATCTATGTTTTTTAATTTATTTTCTAACTCTTTAATTTCAGTTTCAATATCTTCTTTATATCGTTTGTTGTTGATTCTTTTTCATAGTTTCCAAGCGATTTTTCAAACGAATGTTCCAATCCTAAACTATGTCCTAGCTCGTGCAGTATCGTCGTAATATTATCAGTGGCTTTAAGTCCTGAATCAAAAATATAACACACTCCTGAACCAAGTGCTGAATACGCATGAACGGTATCGATAATCATTTGCCCTGAACTATCAGCCTCTGCTGTGCTGTTATCGCCCCCGCCGTGTATATCTTTACTATAAAACAAATGAAGGGTATTGTGTTTGTTAAGAGGTAACGTTCCGCCATTTTGATTGTATTGTTGTTTTAGTTCTAGATACTTACTATACTCAGCTTGTACCTTAGGGTGGTTCCAAGCTTTAGTAACAATTTTTTCTTGGTGTTTTTTTTGTGCATACACTAAATCTTTGCCTAATTTATAATCAAATTCTTTATCAAAAGTTGCTAATAATTTTTGTTCCTGCCGTTTTATTTGTATTTCTAATTCAGCTGGATTACCTGCTCCCATTTTTTTTAAAGCATAGGTATATTTTGATTCGATTAATTTGTTAAAATCTTTGGTTGAATCATCATCCTTTTTTTCTTTTTACATACATCAAATCATTCAATTCAAACAAATGCCCTTTATCCATAAAATCCTTTTTGTTAACTATAATTTTTTGGGTTTGGGGGGCTAACTCGCCATAAATATAAGCTTGGTTAAAAGAGTTGTTGTTAAACTTTTTTTCCAGTTCTTTAAAAAGTGGGGCATTGGGTATGCTAACAACATTTAGATTTTCTTGGCTTGAAAAAACAATTTCTACAGGTTGTATAATGGTACTATACCGTTTAGCATTTGCCTTTATAATTAACTGTCCTAATACAAAAACATCGCCTTCTGCAATAGCGGTGATAACCACATCTTTATCAAAAGGTTGTAAACACTCAAGCGTTAAGGCTTGTGGGCTAACATCATTTATTGTAAGGGTCAGGGTGTCATTTCCTACTATTTTTATGGCAGTAGGGTTTGAACTGCTAAAGCGTACTTTGCTAGCATTTTTTAGTTTTGTTTTGGATTCTTTTGCTAGTACATATACAGTTATCGTACTTTTTTGTTGTCTTGATTGCCTTCTACACCTGGCGGATACATACTGGCGTAGGCACTCAGGTGTATTTTTTCGTCTTTTACAAGTTCCTCTTTAGGAACAGTATGTAGTAAAGGCTGATAGTCTGAATAAGTACCCTCTGCACATACTTGGCTCTCAAATTTGTCAAAGCCAAATTCTCCTTTATAAAACAAGTCTTTGTTGCCATATTTTCCCTCTGAATGCAGTTTTGAACGATAAAAATGTATACAAGCAGGAAATATACTGGATTCTATTTCTAATTTAGGAGGTTGTTGGGGGTCTCCATATACTGTACCTTCTTTTGCGTTTTCTATAATTTTACCGTTAGAGTGAAACTCTATACCTTCTTTTGCAAATATCCTATAGGTGCCGCCCGTAATCTTAATTAGATTACCGCCTACAATTCTTGTTCTTGACATAATTAATGGGTATTGGTTTTTTCAGCAGCATTCTTTCTTAACCCAGCGTCGCTGTGTAGTTCCGTGTTTTGTTCGCTTTTACTTATTGCTTTTCCTGCCGCTACTTCATTTCTTTCCTTTTTAGATTCGGTATGCACATCTCCTTGAATGACCTCTACTAATTTACCCGTTACATGAGTCATCATATCCATTCCTATATACGTGTTTTTTAGACCTCCTATACTTTCTGTAGATGTACCACTTATGGTATCATTTTCGTTCAATGCTACCAGTTTATACAAATTCCCTCCTATAGTTATCGTAACATCATTACCTACCATTATATTAAAGTTTTTAGGGATATTAAGTGTAGCATTGCCTTGTCCATCAAATTGTAAGTAGTTACCATCTGGGGTGCTTTGTTTCCAGCTTCCTTCGGCATCGTTTGCAAGGGTTTCTATACCGCTACGGGTTTTTATGGCTTTTACATCATTGCCGCTAGTATGGTACCCACTGGTTTCGCTTCCGTTATAATGAGTGCCTAGTACAAAAGGTTTTTCTGCATTGCCGCTTTCAAAACCTACAAGGACTTCTTCGCCTATTTCGGGGATAAAATGAAATCCTTTGCCTGCTCCTGAGTGGGGTTGTATTAGGCGAATCCATGGGGTTTTTTGGTTTTTTCTTTCTTGCCATGGAAATTGTACGCGTACACGCCCCATGCTCATAGGATCGTTGTTGTCTACTACCCGTGCGGTTTGTTCTTCGCAATTAGGATAGGTGTTGTCGTCAAAATAAGGAGGGGTCCATAAATCGGGAATGGCTACGAACTCGTTGTAATAGCTATTGCCATCATGAAAATGTTGAATTTCTATGATGCGATAGGTTTCCATAGGGCGGTCGTTTATATCAACTAGTTTGGTTAGATCGCCTTGTTTGAGTTGGGGGTCTTTGCTTTTGCCTTTTACGATCATCAGGTTTTCTCTGAGTTCTTTTTGTTTTCGTACGGCATCTTGTAACTCTCTATCGGTTCGGTTGTTGATACCCGTGGGGTTGTGGAGTTTATTGGGTTTTTTATGGAATACGTTTTTTGAGGCTTTTAGGGCTACTTGTTGATAGGGGTTGACTTTGTTTTGTAATTGAGCCGAGGCGCTATCTCGTTGTAGGCTGGTGCCTGATTCTACATCGTAGGTGGTGTAGGTAAATTGTTGTGGTTTTACTGATATTTCAAAGGATACGTGTACTAGGTCTACACTTTCGTCTAGGTTTATGATTTTAGGGCCTACTTTGTTGCCTAATACTAGGCTCTGTCCGTTGTAATACAGGTATTCGCCATAGCGTATGGCAAGTTGTTGTAAAAATTGATAATCTGTTTGGTTGTATTGTACGGTGTAAGGCAACACATTTTGGGTGTTGTTGTTTCGGACAATGGTATGAAGGGTGTCTTTGGGGTATTGGGCGGTTATGTCTTGAAAGATTTCTTCTAGGGTTTTGTTTTCAAAACTTTGGGATTCAAGTCCTTGCTCTAACATAATGGTAGGAGCGTGTCCTGTAATATATAGCCTACCGTAACCGTCTTTTTTTAAAAGGTTTAAATGGGTTATAATGCCTGTAAAGGTTTGTTTTATTTCTCCAAATCGGTGCAGGTGGATGTGTATGGTTTTTCCTAGATAATTTTTAGAATTTTCCATGATGTAGGCATCTTCATTGTCTAGGGAATCGGCACGGGTATCTAGGGTAAAGGTGTCGTGTTCGTTGGTTTTTTGATGGAACTGTAGGTTAAAATGGGATTTTTCTAGGAAGGATTTGCCTTCTATGGTAAGGGTGCAGTAGACTAATGGACTTGATTTGTCGGCTAAAAAGTCTTTAAAGGAACGTAATGAGGCGTATTGTGCTATGTCGTCAGGATGATTGAGTCTTCCGTAGTCACTGTTATAAGTATCCATATAGTTTAGTTATTTGTTACAATTTATTTAATTTGTTTTTTTTGTAATATTTATGTTATTTTTTTATTATTCAAATATATAAAAAACATATAATATTTGATTTTTTTATTTTTAATAGACGTAGATTCCTTTTTTTATAGCATTTTTTTACTTCGGGTTCTTGTCATCCCGATCTTAGGAAGGATCTCATAAAATGTGTGACATTCGGAGGAATAATCAAGAGGCATTTTACTTCGGGTTCTTGTCATCCCGATCTAAGGAAGGATCTCATAAAATGTGTGACATTCGGAGGAATAATCAAAAGGCATTTTACTTCGGGTTCTAGTCATCCCGATCTAAGGAAGGATCTCATAAAGTGTTTGACATTCGGAGGAATAATCAAGAGGTATTTTACTTCGGGTTCTTGTTATCTCGATCTTAGGAAGGATTTCATAAAGTGTGTGACATTCGGAGGAATAATCAAGAGGCATTTTACTTCGGGTTCTTGTCATCCCGATCTAAGGAAGGATCTCATAAAGTGTGTGACATTCGGAGGAATAATCAAAAGGCATTTTACTTCGGGTTCTTGTCATCCCGACGTAAGGAGGGATCGCATAAAGAGCGTAACATAACGTTTTTTAATTCTGATGAGACTCCTTCTTACCAGAGAGACAAACTGCATGTTGATTTAGACACTATCCTACAAAATCAATAAAAATGGGTGTTGGTTCTCGATGCGCTCCACGCTCGAACTAACGATGATTTCAATTATATACTCAACCCTTTGTTCGAGTTGTTTTAAAATGAAAAAAACAGATCGAGAATTTTATTTTTTAATCCAGTATGTTTTAAGTTTAAATGGTATAATTTAGGATTTAAAGAGAATTGAATTTGAAAAAAACTACCCAAAAAAAGGAGGTAAACATTTTATTTGACTTCGTTGAACAGATTCAATTAAAAAAGTGATAGAACGCTGATAGCGTAATTTATCGTCTTATAGAAGTAAAACTGAATGTTAAAGTATTCCTTTTTTGGATAGTTTTTAAAATATTTAACTATTTGTAATGAAAAGTTTATAGTTTAATTAAGAGATAAAAACTATTTTATGCTAAATAATCCATCAGGTTTATTTTCTAAAGCATTAAAACGATCAATACATTCTTTTATAAGTTTTTGAGCATCATTGATATCACCCCATCCTTGCACATCTACTTCTTTGTTTTCTAGATCTTTGTAAACCTCAAAGAAATGTTCGATTTCTTTTAATAAATGTGGATTTATGTCAGACAAATCATTTAATTTGTTCCAAATAGGGTCAGAAATAGGTACACAAATAATTTTTTCGTCCGATCCTTTATCGTCCGCCATGTTGAAAACACCAATAGGCTTTACTTCTACAACACAACCTGGAAAAGTAGGTTTAGTAACTAAAACTAAAACATCTAGAGGATCACCATCTAAAGCTAGAGTTTCAGGAATAAAACCATAATCTGCTGGATACATCATAGAAGAGTACAGCATACGATCAAAACGCATTCTTTTTAAATCGAAATCATACTCATATTTATTACGGCTTCCTCTAGGAATTTCGACTAACACGTCAAATGTAGTGATTTTATCAGTAGTCATTATTTTATATATTTAATTTTGAGGGTGCAAAGGTACGTTAAAATTTGGAATATAGAAATTGGAAATACTAGTTTTTCAATAAATAGTATCTTGTTTGTCTTGAAAACGAGTTAATTAGTGTTGATATGTGGTTTTTATTTCACGTTTTTGAAGATAATAAGACCATATAAAAAAGAGATATAATTTTTATAAGGAAATCATTTTGAGTATATACGATTATTTTTTCTTTTGTTTCTAAGTTCAATACTTTAAGGGTTTTTAGAATGACGATGTTTTCCAAAGGTAAAAGATTTAGATTGTTGAGGTAAAATATCAGGTAAATACAATAGTCCAATAATTAATTTCCTTTAACTGAATCAGTTCTTTTCTAATATCTTTTGTTGATTTGGATGCTAATGTTGTTGTATTATTTTTTATTTATAAAGACTCCTGCTAAATGTTTGATGTATTTTGATTTTTGTTTGCTGATATGGCAATTTCTGAAATTTTTGATAAATTTTCTGGAGTAATACCAATTAAACTTTGAAATTTCCTCATAATACTATTTTTTTAACCTTGAGACTGTTCAAAAAGTTCGCAATCTTTTCATTTCGACTAAAAGGAAAAATTATATAATGTTGATTTAGACACGATCTTACAAAAGCAATAAAAATTGGTGTTGGTTCTCGATGCGCTTCGTGCTGGAACTAACGATGATTTCGATTATATACCAACCGTTTGTTCGAGTTGTTTTAAAAATGGAAAAAAACAGATCGAGAATTTTACTTTTTAATCCAGTATATTTTAAGTTTAAATGGTATGATTTTTCTGAAAGTTTTTTTAATCGCAAAAAAAATGGCTTTTGCAGCATCAATAGATATTTGTTGTTCTAATACTAAGATAACAAATGTTTTAAATTGGGGAGGTCGGGAAGGCGTTAATTTAGGCAAACCATATTGGTTTGTGATTTGCCTAAAAATAACGTCTTTTTTTTTGTAAATATTTAAAAGCGAAAGCTATTAAAATTCAGGAAAGAATCCAAAACGTACCCCAAAAGTAGGAGGAGTGTTACCATTAATATCTGTAAATGCTGAACGCCAAATAAAATCAATTCGGATAGGTTTAAAATTTCCTAAGCCAATATTTTCAATTCCAAAACCATATTCTGAATACCCGTTGGTTGGAGCATTGTAGTTTATAGATGATTGATTGATCGATTTGTTGCTTTGTGAAATACTTCCCCAAATCGTTTTGTAAAATAAAACTTCTCTTAATTTTAGTTTTTTAAGCAATGGAATTCGATTGAATAGATAACCGTTAAAATGATGTTCAAAACGTAAAGAAAAATACTGGTCTGTAACTAAATCATAATAATCTAATAAAGAAAATGAGTTAGGAGAAATGGAATATGCTTGATTAACAACAATGGGCGTTAGTAGATTAAGAGGTAGTTTTTGAAAAACTTTAGCTCCTTCTAATGTGGTTCTCAGTACTCCAAAATTACTTAATTGTAAGGGTTTTTCGTATAATAACTGAATTTTGTCATAATTATATTGTCCGTTAAATGCTCCTTTTAGACCATGAGTATATTTAAGAGCAAATGTGCTATATAGTTTTCCTGTATAAGTTTGGTCTACCCCAAAACCATAAACATCTCGTTTAGGTGTATAAAAAAGACCACAGGTGATAGCAAAATCAGTTAATGTGTTTTTGATTTCGCCATTGTAATCGTATGCTAATGAAAATCTATTAATATTGGCAGATTTCATGAAACGATGCACCAAACTTAAGTTGAATTTTAAGTTATTATGAGGTTGATAATCAGTACTTATTACGCTTTTTTCAATATTTGTTAGACTGTAATTTTCACCTCTTGCAATAATTACATTTGTGCTAGGACCTGTTGCAATAAGTTCGGACTCTTCTAAGCCAACACTGCTTAGTTGTAGGTTGTCTTTTAGGAAGCCTAATCCTAATGTAATACGAGGACTACTGTTAAGTAGATAACGTGTGCTAAGACCGAATTTTAAAGCGTGATCTAGTGTTCCATACGCCATATAGCCGTTTACTCTAAAGAGATCATTAGGGCTTGTAAATGTTCTAAAGCCAGCTTTCAATCTAAAACCTTCTATGTTGTTGTTTGAAAAAGTTTGGTATAGAGAGCCGTATTGTATATTTCTGAAAACAGTAAAGTAACCAGAGGTAAGTATTGTAATTAGATTGGTAACTCTTCTTATTCTTTTGTTATTTCCTAAATCTGTAATGATTTTTCTTGTATTGTTTATTCCAGCTTCACGAGTAGTAAGTTTTTTCCAATAGTCATCTTCTTTTTCAAATTGATTGGCTACTGTTTGAACTTCAACTTGATCGTAGAAACTAGTTGTTAATTCTTGATTAAATATATAGTCAGAGTAGAGTATATTTTTTTTCAAATACATACCTTTTTCTCCATCTTCTTTAGAGAAAAAAGTAAAATCACCTTCATAAGTTTCGCGTTCAGGAAGGTACACGTCATTATCTTGTATGGAATAAATTTTTTTCGATAGAAAGGTTTCTCCTCGAAATTTAAATTTACTTTAGGATTATTACGTAGGTAGATTTCTGTGATTGCAAAATTCTTATCGCTTACTTTAAAAGATCCTTGAAAAAGCAAATCTTGATTGTTTTTAGGGAAATAAAAAATTTCATATATTTTTTTGTTTCCATCTTGGATGCTATCTTTTAAAACATATTCATATTGGCTGTATCCGCGTACTGATAAAGGACTCATAAATACCTTGTTTAGTATTACTACATCATCATCATATACGTCAAAGGGTTTTATAAAATTGCCTATTTTTTCCATCATAAAACCTTTGTCTGCTAATCCAGTAGTTCGTTCTCCTTCGATAACTTCTTTATACCTACTGTTAATATTGTCGCCATAAACCTTCTCATTTGTTTCCTTTAAATAAGTGGGGATTATGTAGTTTGTTTGATTTCTTTTTTGTTCAGCAATTTTTATGACACTGTCATAATGATTTCCCAAGACTCTTTTTAAAAAGACACTGTCTAAATTGCTTAAACCATTTGCTATTGAAGTATATTTAGTGTATTGATAAGATTTAGAAGATACTAAACCGTTTTTCTTTTTGTTTTTCCAGATTTGTTGTAAGATTTTATAGGCAGGATTTTCTTCTTTTTTTAAATGTTTTTTAGGTTTAGCAACTACAACAACTTCCTTTAATTGTTTAGTTGTAGACATGACCACCTTTAAGTTGGTTATAATGGCTGTGTTTAGTTCTACCTCTTTATCTTCAAAGCCTGCATATTTAATAATAATTGTTTTATAATCGTTTGGGGATTCAATATTGAAACTCCCATTTACGTCAGAAGAAATACCCGTTTTATTGCCTTTAAAATAAATGTTGGCAAACGGTAATTGTAAGTTTTGGTCATCATATACTATGCCGCTAACTTTGGTTTGAGCGTTTGTAAATAATGTAAAAAACAATATTATAAAAAAACTAACTTTTTTTTGCATATTTTTTAAAATTAATATATATGTAAAAATAAAGCTCCATCATTTTTTCAAAGATGGAGCTTTATAATGTGTAACATGTATATATAGTTATTATTTATATAATACTTTCTTAACTGCTTTGATCACGTCCTGAGCGTTTGGTAACCATTCTTTTAACAAAGTTGGTGAGTAAGGAGCAGGTGTGTCTGCTGTAGTAATTCTTTGAATAGGCGCGTCTAGATAATCAAAAGCTCTTTCTTGAACTATATAAGTAATTTCAGAAGCTACTGATGCAAAAGGCCAAGCTTCTTCTAGTACCACTAATCTGTTTGTTTTTTTGATAGAGCTTAAAATTGTATCATAATCCATAGGGCGAACTGTGCGTAAATCAATAATTTCAACAGAAATACCTTCTTTTGCTAGTTCGTCAGCAGCTGTATAAGCTTCTTTGATGATTTTTCCGAATGATACTATCGTAACATCCGTGCCCTCGCGTTTGATGTCAGCTACTCCAATAGGAATTGTATATTCTCCTTCGGGTACTTCGCCTTTATCTCCGTACATTTGTTCTGATTCCATGAAAATAACAGGATCATTATCACGAATAGCCGATTTTAAAAGACCTTTAGCGTCATAAGGGGTAGAGGGAACAATAACCTTTAAACCTGGGCAGTTGGCAAACCAGTTTTCAAAAGCTTGTGAGTGTGTGGCAGCTAACTGACCTGCCGAAGCAGATGGTCCTCTAAAAACCATTGGCATAGGAAATTGCCCTGCACTCATTTGTCTCATTTTTGCGGCATTGTTAATAACCTGATCTATACCTCCAACAAGACAAAAGTTAAATGTCATATATTCTACAATTGGTCGGCAACCGTTCATAGCACTACCAACCGCTATGCCTGAAAATCCCATTTCAGCAATTGGTGTGTCTATAACGCGTCTAGAACCAAACTCGTCTAACATTCCTTTTGATGCCTTATATGCACCATTATATTCAGCCACTTCTTCACCCATTAAATACACCGACTCATCACGACGCATTTCCTCGCTCATAGCTTCACAAATGGCTTCTCTAAACTGTATCGTTCTCATAAAATTTTATTAGATTCTACAAAATGAATCGCAAAAGTATGAAATTTTAGACCATCATCAATGAAATTAAAAGAGAAACTATCGAAAAAATCATAAAAAAATATTATGCACGCATAATATTTGTATCTATATTTTAGTTATATTTGTAATTCTATAAATTTTAAACCAATTTGATTAACAATGAAAATATTAGTTTGCATCAGTCACGTACCTGATACTACTTCAAAAATTAATTTTACCAATGGTGATTCAGAATTTGATACTAATGGGGTACAATATGTAATTAATCCAAATGATGAATTTGGATTAACTAGAGCGGTAATGTTTCAAGAACAACAAGGTGCTACAGTTACGGTGGTAAATGTAGGTGAAGCTGATACAGAGCCAACTTTAAGAAAAGCATTAGCCATTGGAGCAAATGATGCAATTCGTGTGAACGCAAATCCTACAGATGGTTTGTTTGTTGCAAAACAATTGGCAGAAGTAATTAAAAATGGTGGTTTTGACTTAATAATTGCAGGGAAAGAATCATTAGACTACAACGGAGGAATGGTTCCTGGTATGACAGCTGGCCTATTAGGATATAATTTTATTAATTCATGTATTGACCTAAAAATTGAAGGTAATGCAGTAACAGCCGCTCGCGAAATTGATGGAGGAAAAGAAGTAGTTACTACATCATTACCCCTTATTGTGGGAGGACAAAAAGGATTAGTAGAAGAAAAAGATTTACGTATTCCTAATATGCGTGGAATTATGACTGCCAGAACAAAACCTCTTAGCGTTGTAGAACCTGTAGGAGCAGATGTTGCAACAAAAGCAGTGAAGTTTGAAAAACCAGCACCAAAACAAGAAGTAAAACTAGTAAGTCCAGATAATTTAGATGAACTTATTAATCTATTACACAACGAAGCTAAAGTTATCTAATTTTAAATTTTGAATTTTAAATAGTACTTTATAATGGTGTATTTAAAATTTATAATTCAACGTTCAAATAAAATAGTAAAATATTATGTCAATTTTAATATATGCAGAATCAGCTGAAGGGAAATTCAAAAAAGTAGCATTTGAATTAGCTTCATACGCAAAGAAAATAGCAGAATCTACTGGGACAACAGTGACGGCCTTAACAATTAACGCAGGAGATGTTTCAGAATTAGGTAAATATGGTGTAGATAAAGTGTTGAAAGTATCTAATGATAAATTAAATAATTTTAATGCTAAAGTTTATGCAGATGTAATTAAACAAGCAGCGGTAAAAGAGACTTCTAGTGTAGTAGTATTGTCTTCTACTACAGATTCTTTGTATTTAGCACCTCTTGTGGCAGTAAACCTAAGTGCTGGTTACGCTTCTAATGTAGTGGCTCTACCTGTAAGCACATCTCCATTTCAGGTAAAAAGAAATGCTTTTTCTAACAAAGCCTTTAATGTAACACAAATTGATACCGATGTAAAAGTATTAGCTATTGCAAAAAATAGCTTTGGATTAGTAGAGTTAGCGGGTTCTGCTACAGATGAAGATTTTGCTCCAGTTATTTCTGATGCAGATTTTGGAGTACAAACTCAATCAGTAGAAAAAGGATCGGGAAAAGTTACTATTGCAGATGCGGACGTAGTAGTTTCAGGAGGTCGTGGATTAAAAGGACCAGAAAATTGGGGAATGATTGAAGAATTAGCAACCATTTTAGGAGCTGCAACTGCATGTTCTAAACCTGTTTCTGATTTGGGTTGGAGACCTCATAGTGAACACGTTGGACAAACAGGTAAACCTGTAGCTACTAACCTATATATTGCCGTTGGTATTTCAGGAGCAATTCAACACATTGCAGGAGTTAACTCTTCTAAAGTAAAAGTAGCAATTAACTCAGATCCAGAAGCTCCTTTCTTTAAAGTTGCAGATTATGGAGTTGTTGGAGATGCTTTTCAAGTAGTTCCCGCTTTAATTGAAAAATTAAAAGCATTTAAAGCTCAAAATTCATAGTTAGGTCATTTAAAATAATCTTTAAAAGAGCCATATTATGGCTCTTTTTTTATTAACAGTACAAAGTTTTTTGTTACTTTGCAAGATATATTCACAGCCAAAAAAATGAGTTTAGTTAGACTATCTATTAAAGGAATTTCATATAGCCAAACACAAAATGGAGCTTATGCCTTGATTTTAAATGAAGTAGAAGGAGATCGAAAATTGCCTATCGTTATAGGAGCTTTTGAAGCACAGTCAATTGCTATAGCTTTAGAAAAAGAGATTCGGCCTCCAAGACCTCTTACCCATGATTTGTTTAAAAATTTCGCAGATCGGTTTGATATAATCGTCAAACAAGTAATTATACATAAATTAGTAGATGGGGTTTTTTACTCAAGTATGATTTGTGAACGTGATAAAATTGAAGAAATTATAGATGCCAGAACTTCTGATGCTATAGCATTAGCATTGCGATTTGATGCCCCAATTTTTACTTATAAAAATATTTTAGACAAAGCAGGGATTTATTTGAGTACTTCTTCGGAGGAAAATATGGCAACAGATGAAGATGTGCTTTCAACACCTGAAACTTTTGGAGCTTCACAAGAAGAGGATAGAACATCTGCTTATTCAAAGTTGAGTTTAGCGGAGCTAAATGATCTGATGGAAGAAGCTGTTCAAGATGAAGATTATGAAAAAGCAGCTAAAATTCGTGATGAAATAAATAAAAGAGAATCTTAAATAAAAAGAGATTCATTTATGTGAATTAGACTAATAAAAGTATAAATAAATCAAAAATGAAACAATATTTAGATTTAGTTAAACATGTTTTAGAAAACGGGAATCAAAAAGGAGATAGAACAGGAACAGGTACAAAAAGTGTTTTTGGTTATCAGATGCGTTTCGATTTAAATGAAGGATTTCCTATGGTAACAACAAAAAAACTACATCTAAAATCTATAATTTATGAACTCCTTTGGTTTTTAAAAGGGGATACAAATATTCAATACCTAAAAGAAAATGGGGTGCGTATTTGGGATGAATGGGCAGATGAAAAAGGTAATTTGGGTCCCATATACGGTCATCAATGGCGCAATTGGAATAATGAAGAAATAGATCAGATAACAGAGTTGATAGAAACTTTAAAGAAAAATCCTAATAGTAGGAGAATGTTAGTATCAGCTTGGAATCCTTCCAGTTTTGCCTGATGATAAAAAAACTTTGCTGAAAATGTTTCATGCGGAAAAGCGGCCTTGCCTCCTTGTCATGCTTTTTTTCAGTTTTATGTAGCTGATGGTAAGTTGTCTTGCCAGTTATATCAAAGAAGTGCAGATATCTTTTTAGGAGTACCTTTTAATATTGCATCCTATGCTTTGCTAACTATGATGATTGCGCAAGTATGTAACTTACAGGTTGGTGATTTTATTCATACCTTTGGAGATGCTCATATATATAATAATCATTTAGAACAGTTAGAGCTACAACTTTCCAGAGAACCACGTTCATTGCCTAAAATGATTTTGAATCCAGAAATTAATAGCATTTTTGATTTTAAATTAGAAGATTTTACTTTGGTAGATTATAATCCACACCCACATATTAAAGGACAGGTAGCAATTTAAGATAATAACAGATGGATGTTAATCAGTATGAACTATATGAATATGCTCGTTTGAGAATCAAACAAAAAAAACGCTTATATATTCATTTTGTAATATGGTTCACGGTTAGTTTGTTTTTATTGTTTATTAGTTACATATTAAATACATTTTCCAATCCTAATAAAGTCTTTTGGATTATAGTTATTTGGACTTTTTTCTTAGTCTTACATTTTATTCGTGTCTTTATAACAGAGCGTTTTATGAATAAAAAATGGGAACGAGAGCAAATTGAAAAATTAGTTTTTAAACAACAGCGAAAGTTAGAACAACTTCAAAAAGAGATTCAAAAGAATGCCTAAAAAAATTATATTAATTGCAGCAGCAGGAGAAAAAAACGAATTAGGAAAAAATAATAGTTTACTTTGGCATTTGCCAGATGATTTTAAGCATTTTAAAGGGTTAACAAGTGGTCATTATATTATTATGGGACGTAAAACTTTTGAAAGTTTTCCTAAGCCACTTCCTAATAGAACCCATATTATTATCACTCGAAATAAAGAATATATTGTTTCAGAAGAATGTATTGTTGTAAATCATGTTGAAGAAGCATTAAAAACTTGTCCTATAGATCAAGACGTATATGTAATAGGAGGAGGTGAGATTTATAAACAATTTATAGAATTGGCAGATGAAATAGAGTTAACAAGGGTGCATAGTCATTTTTTAGAGGCAGATACGTTTTTTCCAGAAATAGATCAAGATAAATGGGAACTTAAAGAGTCTGTTCTTCATCCTAAAGATGAAAAACATTTGTATTCTTTTTCTTTTGAAAAGTATATTAGGATTTGAATTTACTTTGATTCTTTCTTTGAAAACGTTTTATATTTTGTTGTTGTGCAATTATCTATAAAAGGGTTGAATTAAACCGTTTTTATAAAAAATCAGAATAAAAAACATAATTCTATTCTGATTTTTAATTGCTTGTAAAAGATGTTAGTTTTTGATATGATGCGTTTTAGAACTAAAATAAGCCGTTAATTTTAGCATCAATTTTATTGATAATCATTCCTAAGTCTTCAGGATTATCAACGAAATTAATATTGTCAACGTCAATGATTAATAAATTTCCTTTATTGTAAGTTTGAATCCAAGCTTCATAACGTTCATTCAATCTACTTAAATAATCAATAGAAATTGAATTTTCGTAATCACGTCCGCGCTTGTGAATTTGTCCAACTAAATTAGGAATAGAGCTTCTTAAATAGATTAACAAATCTGGAGGACCTACTAAATTTTCCATTAATTCAAACAAAGAAGTGTAATTTTCGAAATCACGATTACTCATGAGTCCCATGGCATGTAAATTGGGAGCAAATATATGGGCATCCTCATAAATAGTTCTATCTTGAATGATTTTTTTACCACTTTCCCTGATCTTTAAAATTTGTCGAAAACGGCTATTTAAAAAATAAATTTGAAGATTAAAACTCCATCTGTCCATAGAGTGATAAAAGTCGTCTAGGTAAGGGTTTTCATCTACATCTTCAAAATGGGGTTCCCACTTAAAATGTTTAGATAGAAGTCTGGTTAATGTGGTTTTTCCAGCTCCTATATTTCCAGCAACTGCTATATGCATTAGGGTAAAATGATTTTATAATTGGTAATTCCTTGAGCTGTAAAAATAGCTAATTTTTGGTTTTTGTAATAAAAACTTATGAATGAATTTTGGATATTTTCAATCGGAATTGTTTTTTGTTGTTTAATGTCAAAAAGAAAAAGTTTTTTATTTATTTGATATAGAATTATTTTTTCATCACTGATTGAAATTTTATCATATTCAGGTAATTTGCTTAAAAATGTTTTCTTTCCAAAAATGTTGCATTGATAAAAATTATTTTCTGTGTCTATCCAGAAAAAGAGATTATAAGTAGAAAAATAATTTTTGATTGGTTTTTCAAAAATTACACCAATCGTTTGCGTTGTGTTTGTAGTATAGTTGTAGCGTAATAACTGTTGATTGTTTTGGTTAAAAAGCCAATAATTATTTAGACTGGAGATTCCAATGGCTTGTAAGGTAATTGTGTTATTAATATTGTTAAAGTCTGATTTTAGTACTTCATTAAATTGATTGTCTAAAGCAATAATGGTATTAAAGTTTTCAAAAAAAATAAGAATTTTTAAAGGATTTTGTAAGTCAACTTTAGATATTTTTCCTAATGTTATGTTTTTGTATTGGTATTTTTCTGAATCTTTTATCTTAAATAAGGTGTTGTCTTTAATAAAGTATAAAAAGCCTGTATTGTCTTCGCCGATATATTCTTCTGCTTCAATTAATTTAGAATTTATTAATGATACAGTGATTTTTGAAGATTGTGTAAAAGTGAAAATATTTGATAATAATAGTGTTATACATAGCAGTTTTTTCATACTAGAAAGGTATATAAAAATAAACAGCCTTACAACTGTAATTTGCAAGGCTGTCTAATTTTGTATTTAGGTTATTATAAATTAAAAGCAGTTTTAATTTTATCAACGAAATCTAATTTTTCCCAAGTAAATAGCTCAACTTCTACTTCTTTAATTTCGCCAGTTGGCGATGTGAAACGTTTAGTAATTATTTCGTTTTTACGTCCCATGTGTCCGTAAGCAGCTGTTTCGCTATAAATAGGAGTTCTTAATTTTAAACGTTGCTCAATCGCATACGGTCTTAAATCAAACAACTCATTAACTTTTTCAGAAATCTGAACATCAGTTAAACCATTTTTAGCTGTTCCGTAAGTATTAATGTACACATTACATGGTTTAGCTACTCCAATAGCGTAAGAAACTTGCACTAAAACTTCGTCAGCTACACCAGCAGCTACTAAGTTTTTAGCAATATGACGAGTGGCATAAGCAGCAGAACGGTCAACCTTTGAAGGGTCTTTGCCAGAAAAAGCACCACCACCATGAGCACCTTTACCACCATAAGTATCTACGATGATTTTTCTTCCAGTTAAACCAGTATCTCCGTGAGGACCTCCAATCACGAATTTTCCAGTAGGATTAATATGATACTCAATTTTATCATTGAATAAATGAGCATATTGCGGATATTTAGTAATAATTCTAGGAATTAAAATCTCAATAATATCTTTCTTGATTTTAGCTAACATTTCTGTTTCTTCAGCAAAATCATCATGTTGTGTAGAAATTACGATAGCATCAATTCGAACCGGTTTGTTGTTGTCGTCATATTCTAAAGTTACTTGCGACTTAGCGTCTGGACGTAAGTAAGTAATCGCTGAATTTTCTCTACGTAATTCGGCTAATTCTTGTAATAATTTGTGTGATAAGTCAAGTGCTAATGGCATGAAATCTTCTGTTTCATTCGTGGCATAACCAAACATGATACCTTGGTCGCCAGCCCCTTGTGCGTTCGCTTTAGTTTCAAAATCAGCTTCAGCAGTAATTCTATCTACCCCACGATTGATGTCGTCAGATTGTTCATGAATGGCTGATAAAACACCACAAGAATTAGCCTCAAACATATACTCGCTCTTCGTGTAACCAATTTTTTTAATTACTTCTCGAGCAATATTTTGAACATCTAAATATGTTTTTGATTTTACTTCTCCTGCTAAAATTACTTGACCAGTAGTTACTAAGGTTTCACAAGCTACTTTAGAGGTAGGGTCAAATGCTAAAAAGTTATCAATTAATGCGTCACTGATTTGATCAGCTACCTTATCAGGGTGTCCTTCACTCACTGATTCTGAGGTAAATAAATAGGCCATATACTAGTTTTTTTTTGTAATAATTCGTGAGGAAAATTTTGTAGCGATTGCCTAAAGAGTAGTAGTTACTGCTTTAGCATTTTTTATGAGGTTGCAATCAGTTCAAATTTTTCCTCTTGTAAACTTGGTACAAATGTATAAAAGGAAATTGAATTCTAAATGATTATTAACTTTTTTTTGGATAAACTATGGTTTTGAGATTTTGTTGTTTTTCAGATTTTTAATTGGCTTATTTAATTTTAATTAGATTTTGTTTTTATATAAATATGTTTTATTAATAAAAAACAGAAAAATAAATTATTTATTTTAATTTTATAGAATATTAATCTAATTTTGCTTTGTTTTTGATTTGAGATGAAAAGATATTTTAAGAAGATGATGAATATGATGAGAATAACTTTCTCCAGAGTTACTATTATATAGTGTTATCCACATTTATGAGAGTGCCTCTGCATTTGCAGAGGTTTTTTTTTGAATTAATTTTTTACAATATGATTATTATATATACGACATGAAAATAGAAACTCTTTTAGCTAATTTAACCCAGCACAGTGGTATCAAAGATGCTTATGGTGCTACCCATTTGCCCATATATAACACGGCTACCTTTGATTATAAGCGTCAGCAAGATTCTGATTTTTTATACGATTATTCACGAACAGATAATCCTACGCGCAATGCGTTGGAAGCTATTTTTGCTAAAGCGGAAAATGGTTTTGGGTGTATTTGTACAAATACAGGTATTGCAGCTATAGCTTTATTGTTTGAAACTGTTTTAAAGACAGGAGATAGGGTGTTGGTAGAAAAAGATTGTTATGGAGGTACTTATAGGGTGTTAAATATTTTATTTGAAAAAAATAATATCAGCGTTTTTTATGCGGATTTTACGAATCAAAATGAAGTAGAATTTATTCTAAAACACAATGATATAAAGTTAATATTATGTGAATCTCCCACGAACCCTGGATTAAAAATTGTAGATATAAATTCTATTGCTAATTTATCTAAAAAATATAAATGCGTTTTTGCAGTAGATAACAGTATGGCAACATTTGCTTGTCAAAGACCATTAGATTTAGGTGCTGATTTTTCAGTTTTTTCGGCCACTAAGTATGTATCAGGTCACGGAGCTTGTGTGGCTGGTGCAATTGTTGTAAAAGAAGAATTTTGGTATAAAAAAGTTCATTATTATTCTAATGCACAAGGTCGTGCGCAAAGCCCTTTTGATGTTTTTTTAGTTTCTTTAGGGTTACCTACACTAACTTATAGAATGAAAGCACAAGAACAAAGTGCTTTTCAGATAGTTGAAGAGTTATTAAAGTGCCCAGAGGTAAAATCGGTTAGATTTCCTGGGTTAAAAACACATCCGCAACATAATTTAGTTAAAAAGCAAATGAAAATAATACCAGCTATTTTAACAGTTGATTTTGAAAATGAATTTATAACTCAATCAGTAATTGAAAATACAAAATTATTTGGCGAAAAAGTTTCATTTGGAACAACAGATTCAAGAGTAGAAATTCCTTCTAAAATGAGTCATGCAACTTTTTCAGAATCAGCTTTGCAAGCCATAGGTTTAACCAAAAATACGGTACGATTTTCGATTGGTTTAGAAAATACAAAAGATTTAATTCAAGATATAAAACAAGCAATTGCTTGCCCAACTTTAAAAAATATTGGTCATGTATAATTATTTAAAACCTATTTCTTGTGGGAAATCAATACCGTACGATAATCCACATGCTGTTTCAGTTAGTTTACCTACTATTGATGATGTTGTAGGGTATGAAGAAGGAGATGAAAATATTATTGAAAAGATGGAATCTGGGTACCCTCGTTTTTTTCGAAATAGATTAGTACAACGACTAGTTGATTATGTTCAAAAAAAAAATGAACTAACGGAAGAATATTTGATTTTGCCTCTCTCTTCTCAAAAAGCATACGAAATTCTTTGCAAGATGATCCATATAAGATTGGATTTTATACCATTATTAGATTGTGTTTTTTTGAAAATAAAATCAGATCATTATTTGTTAAAAACAATTCATGCTTATATCCGAAATACAGGACTTATTATGAGTTCTAGAAAAGCTGAAAAAATATTATTTGATTTAGGTTTGATTACACATATATATAAAGAAGAAAAAAAGGAATTATTTCAAGCAAATGAAAATATTTATGAAATCTTAAGTAAAGCGTATAGAGTGAATTCAGATTGTATTGTTTTAACGAACTCTGGAGCTAATGCCCTTTTTGCAGTTTGTGAAGCTATTATTCAAAAAGGCATTTTAGAAGGGAAAAACGGAGTTGTACAATTAGGTTGGTTGTATCTAGATACAATGGAAGTAATTCAAAAAAGAAGTCCAAATAATTATTGGCAAGTAGATGTGTATGATTTAGAAAACTTAGAACTTTGGTTAAAAGAAAATCATCAAAATATTTCATTGTTAGTAACAGAGGTAGTGTCTAACCCTAAGTTAGATTGTGTAGATGTTAAAAAACTTTATTCTATATGTAAAAGATATAAGGTTAAATTATTACTAGATGTTACACTTATTACACCTTTTAATCTAAATGTTTTAGAATACTGTGATATAGCAGTCGAAAGTTTATCAAAGTTTGCTTGTGGAAATGGAGATCTATTGATGGGAGGAATTGTTTCTAGAGATTTAAAATTGTTGAAAGAAGTAAAAAAATACATAATAAAACCTTTTGTAGGAGAGATAGAGCGATTAGGATTTCAAATATTACAATATCAGGAAAGAATCGAAAAAATGTCTTCATCCACACAGGCTGTAATAGATTTTTTTTCTAATGAGCCTCAAATCAAACAAGTTTTAAGTGTTAATAGTGGAAAAGCATACGAGAATTATAAAAAGATAACTTGTTCCAATAACATTCCAGCATTGGTATCTGTAGTGTTTAACAGAAGATTATCAAATTATTATGATTGTCTAGAATTGGCTAAAGGACCTAGTTTAGGAACGGAATTTACTTTAGTAATGCCTTATGTTTATTTAGCGCATTACGATTTATTAAAAACAAAAGAAGGGCAAAAATATTTGGAAGTGAATGGTTTAGAGAGTGAAATGTTACGTATTTCAGTCGGATTAGAATCAGTTCAGGATATACTTGTTAAATTTAAAAAAATATTCACACATAATTGTTAAAATAACGTTAAAATAATGTTATTAAAAAATATATCCCTTTAATAAGCGTTTTCTTGGCAGTCAAATTATAACACTTTGTGGTGTTGTGGTTTTTTATGAGCTGTATTGCAAATAAAGTAAAATACTTTGGTAAATGGGTAAAATTATTTTTGTTTTAAAAGATTTTTATTTTTCAATTTCAGAATTGCCTCCTGTGTTACAATTGGCAATAATTTTGAGTTTCATATTTATATGTGTATACTTTGTGACGTTTCTCAATTTAATTTATTTGAATTGGGAGAAAAAATCAGTTGCAATTCAAAAAAAGACGCTTAATCTAATTTATTTACAAAAAATAAAGGAAATAGTTTATTCGCCTAAAGATTACACATTGGAAGATATTAAGCTTGTTTTTGAAAATAAAAAAGATTTTAAAAAGACACACAAACTACTAATTACAGAAACTATTATTGAGTTAATAGACGAAGATGAGGTATATGATTTACATAATTTTAATGAAATTTTGTACTTTTTTGATTTAAAATCTTTTTGGGAAGAAAGATTATTAAAAGGAAATCTCAAGACAAAATTAGAAGGATTATCACAAATTATAAAATTACGATTAACAATATCGGAATCCGTTATAATATCATTAGTTTATGATAAAAATGAAGCATTGCGTAAAAAAGCAAGAAAAGCATATATTTATTTAAGTAAACATGATCCCTTTCGTTTTTTTAATGAAGATTTTGATAGTGAATTTACAGAATGGGATAAAATTCAAATTCATGAAATTCTTTTAAAAAGATCAAAAGAGTTTATTCCTAATTTTGCTCAATGGATTACGAGAACAGAAAATATAGACTTAAAATGTTTCTTTATATACGAAACATCTTTCTATAAACAACATGAAAATCTTCCCTTTTTATTAACGCTTCTAACGCAAACTACCCATTCTAAAGTTAGAAAAGCCCTTATAGAGGCAATAGGAATTCTTCAAAATAACAATATAGAAGACGCATTAATTGCAAACTATGACTTTGAACCTATATCAGTTCAACATAGTATTATAAAAACAGTAACAGAAACAAAACCTGAGAAAGGATTAGAGTTTTTAAAATCAGCTTTTTATAAAACATTTGATACTAGTTTGAAAATTAGAATAGGACGTGCTATTTACAATTATGATAACGAAGGAGTGAATTTAATTAATGAAATGGAGTCTAAAATTGAAGATGGTTTTGAAAATTTAATATTTAAGCACATCAAAAACCCACTAATAAAAGTTTAAAAAAATAAAATATCTTATAACAACTAACTGTATGTCAAAAAACTACGGAAACTACAACTACTAACATGGCAGATATCTTTCAAAATGTAATTTTTCTTTACGCCTCAATGCTCACCATTATTTATTTTATGCTCATTATTTATGGTTATAAAGAAATAAAAAAGTACAAAGAGAATCAGAGTAAAGAAATGGATGAAAACTTTTTAAAAACGCCCTTTGCTCCAGGAATTTCGATTGTAGCCCCAGCATATAATGAAGAAATGACTATAATTGACAATGTACACTCCATGCTTACTTTAAATTATCCAAAATTTGAAGTAGTTATTGTTAATGATGGGAGTAAGGATAGTACATTAGAATTATTAATAGAAAATTTCGAGCTAGTTGAAACACCATTTGCTTACGTAGAAAAAATAAAAACAAAACCCTTAAAAAGGATTTTAAAATCCACGAATCCAGCTTATTCTAAGTTGACGGTTGTAGATAAAGTAAATGGAGGTACCAAAGCAGATGCCTCTAATGCGGGAATAAATGCGTCTAGTTATCCTTATTTCCTATGTACTGATGTAGATTGTATATTATCTCGTGATGCACTTATAAAAATGATTAAACCCATCTTAATTAATAAAACACAAGTAATAGGAGTAGGAGCCACTTTGCGTATGGCTAACAGTTGTGTAATTCAAAATGGGGTAGTTACACAAGTTAAAGTCCCTAATAGAATTATTCCCCTTTTTCAAGAAGTAGAATATTTAAGAAGTTATCTAATCGGAAAAATGGGATGGTCAAGAATAAATGCCATAGGCAATATATCAGGAGGATTAGGTATGTTTGATAAATCCGTAGTTATTGCCGCTGGAGGATATGACCCTTCATCACATGCAGAAGATATGGACTTAACTACCCGTATCATAGGATATATGTGTAATTTTAATAAAGATTATAAAATTGTTCAAATACCCGATACTTGCTGTTGGACAGAAGGACCTCCTAATATTAAAATATTAAATAGACAAAGGACAAGATGGGCTCGTGGGTTATTGCAAATTTTTACAGTTCACAGAAAATACCTTTTCAATCCTAAATATAAACAATTAGGAATGATTACCTTACCATATACTCTATTTTTCGAATTTTCAGCACCACTTATAGAACTAATAGGATATTTATACACCATATATTTATTAATAACAAGAGGAATAAATTTTTATACAGCAAGTATAATGTTAACCTTTGTTTACTTGTTTGGAATTTGTCTTTCATTAATAACCATTTATTTAGATAAATTAGTACAAGAACAATACAGAACCTTTAATGAATATTTAAAACTATGTTTTTTTACTTTAGTAGAACCTTTTATATATCATCCACTTATCGTTTTTTATAGCTTAAAAGGATACGTAGATTTTTTATCACGTAAAAAATTCGAGTGGGGGCAAATGACCCGTCAAGGTTTTGCACAAAATAAAACAACACCTACTGCTCTAGAAAATCAAGAAGTTGAATAATTGTATTAATAAAAAATGATTTCAAAAAATTACCACTTATTACTAGTTCTTTTCCTATCAATATGCTCCTTAAATGCCCAAGATACAATGGAAGATTATGCCATTATGGCTAAAAAATATTTTAAAAAACAAGAATGGCAAAAAGCCAAAGACATTATAGATGAAGGCTTAAAACAAGACGAAACAGATTCTAATCTCAGAATGCTTTTAGGAAGGTATTACTATATTAAAAAGACTTTCAAAATGCAAGATATCATTTAGTTAAATCCTTGCAATACGATAAAACAAATTTCGATGCAAAACAATTGCTTGTAAATGTAGAAATGAACTCTAAACACTATTCTAGTGCCATTTGTTACATAAATGAATTATTAGAAGTAAATCCCTATTGGAAACAATTATGGATAAAAAAAATAGAAATATACAGATTACAAGGCAATCTTACTGAAACAACTCGAATGCTGAAAAGATTAAATCAGATATATCCAGAAGATGCGACTGTTCAAAAAGATTATATATACAATACACAACAAGAAATAGCACGCCTTAAAAAAGAAGGAAAACTGAATGAAGCCGTTACTCTAGCAGAAGAATTAGCAAAAATAGATAACCAACAAGTTGATATTTATGTAGATATAATAAATAGCTTATTAACAGCTGGAGACAAAGAAAAGGCCCTTTTGTATGCTGAAAAAGGAACTCAAAAATTTCCAGAAAATAAAATCTATATAACCAAAAAAGTTGCTATCTTATCTGAAATGAATAGAAATGCAGAAGCATTAGAGTTTTTAAAAAGAAAGATGTCAAAAAAAAATGATTCTCAACTTCAGAAAAGTTATGACGAATTAATAGTAGAATCAGCAAGAATCCAAAGTAATAATGATCCGTACACATTATATGGTAAAATTTTAGAAAAAAACCCAAAGGACGAAGAAGCACTAATATATCTCTTAAATAACGCAATAAGTAAAGGATATTATAATGATGCACTTGATTTTATATCTAAAGCAAAAAAAATAAAAGGAGATATAAAAGAAATTTTATCAAAAGAATATTTTGTTTACAAACAATTAGGAAACGAATCAAAATCAAATCAAATACTACAAAAATTGCATTCAAAATTCCCTAATGATTCCGATATTAGAGATGATTTTAAAGCATTTCAGTATAAAACAGCCAAACAACTCATGCTAGAGGGAAGCTATTTAGAGGCTATTGACTTATTACGCACTGTTTCAAATCAAAGAAAACAAAATGATTATTATGAACCCGCAAAATTAGGTCTATTTCAATGTTACCTGAAAACAGGTTTACATGATCAAGCCCTTCTTATTATCAATGAATTTTTAAAAGAAAAACCAAATGATGATGCTAGAAATTTAAAAAAAATAAATGCTTTAGTAGCCTCTGAAGATTATACAAATGCGTTTGATATGTACCTACAACTAATAGAAAAATCTTCCGAACCTAAAAAAACGATATATGCAAATGGTTTCGAAGAGGAAGCATTAACATTCATAAAAAAAGCAATAGAAGAGCAAAATATAGAAGAAGCATACGAAGTAGTCAAAAAAATACTGCTAGTAAAGCCTACTAGTAAATTAGGATTACAATACGCAATCAGTCTTGCTTATCAAATGGAAGACCATTTAGCTATGTTAGATGCCGCAAAACAAGCTACAACAATATATCCAGATAACTTGCCATTTAAAGTAAAATTAGCAGAATCCTATACAGCGCAAAAAGAATATGATAAAGCTATTGCCCTTACTTTACCCCTTTTAGAAAAATTTCCACGTAATAAATCACTGGTAAATGTATATACAGAAAATGCACGCATTAAAACCAAAGAACTAGTTAAGAAAAAACAACACAATGACGCGTTACAATTAATAAATTCCGCTCTGTATTTTGATAAAAATAATAAAGATTTAAAATTTGATAAAGGAGTATTGCTAGAAACAAAAAAAGTTTTTGATTCAGCTTATTATTATCAAAAACAATACGAGCCTTCTCTTATGGAATTCTCAGATTTCAAAAAACATTTAGAAGCATTAAAAAATAAAACCTTTAAAAATGAAATAGGAATATATCATTTGAGAAGCAGAATTCAAGGAAACCAAGAATATTCATCTATTTCTACAATAGAATACGCTCATAAAGAAAATAAAAACACCTATACTTTTCAATTGAATTATTCCGGTCGAGAAGAAGGAACAGGGATCCAACCCATAGTTGAGTGGTACCATCCCTTTAGTGATAAATTTTATGTTAGATTAAATGCAGGATACGGAACAAAATATTTTTCTAAAATTCAAACACAAATATCACTATACAAAGCCTTTGGTAACGACTACGAGGTAGAATTAGGTATAGGTTTTAGACAATTACCAAGCCAGGTTAATATGATTCAAGGAATTTTAGGCTTATCAAAAAATGAGCAAACTATTGGGTGGAATATAAAAGCAGGAATCTTTTCTATAGATAATACAATGTTCTATAACGTCAGTACAGACACTAGGTTTTATGTCTTTAACGAAAAAAAAAGTTGTATACAAGTAGTAGGAGCCGTAGGGACAGTTTCAGACTTACAAACACTAAATTTTAATTTATACAATACTTGGAATGCTTTTAATACAATGGTAGGAGCAGGACCTAAATATATGATAAATTCACATTTTACAGTTGGGTTTCTCGGAAGCTGGAGTACAATAAAAATAACGGAAAATAAATATACCAATATGTATAACTTATATTTTCAAACCCAAATTTCGTTTTAAATCACTATTTATATAATCCTCTATTAATATGATGAGAGAAATATTTTCCTTTTATATTGCCCTATCTAAACTCTGTTTAGCAATAATTTTCTTTTTTGTATTATGTAGTTGTTCTTTAAAACCTTATACGGATTTAGAAGATGTAAAATTATATTCTGATAAATACAAAATAATCTTTGATTATAAAACTAAATTAGAAAATCTAGAAAAAGATTATTTCTACAATGAATTAAAGACAAGATCTTCAACCCCAGAAATAATATCTAAAGATGAAAACAAAGAAGGATTACTAATAAGAGTAATACTATCTTCACAACAAATATTTGATTATCAGATAAAAATAGAAGAAAAAAAGAAATTCAATTAATTGCAAACTCAGAAAAAAATCTAAAATGGCTATTTAATCAGTTTTTAAAAAAACTAAGCATCCAAGATGATAGAATCAAAACACAAGATTTATTACCCGCTATTATAACCATAAAAGAAAGCACCGTTAGTTTTCCTTTTGAATACAGAGAACCTCATTTTAGTCCTGTTTTACAACCCAATGCAGATGTACTCTATAATTCTAATAACATTGAAAATGATTGGGGAATTTGGGGACATAATTTAGGGAAATTACTAGCCAATGAAGGAAATATTCAAGCATTTGCCTTAGTAGAAAATAAAAGAAATACCACACAACTCTGTTTCTCTTCAGAAGCAACCTATAATTATATAAAAAATTATATAATAGATAATTTTGGTATTAATACACATAAAAAATATTCATTTATGCTGGTTCCCAATGATAACAAGCTAGTTTGTTTGGATCCCAAATGCAAACGATTAGGGAATACCCTTTCAAATGCAACACCTTCTGTTGTATATCTAATGGAAAAATTAGCAAAAGAATTTCCACAGTATAATTTTTTTACTACTGCTTATCTTACAACAGAAACACCCCCAGAAAAAGAACTTCCCAAAAACACAGGAGTAATGATCAGTACCATTAATTTTCCAAAAAATGTATATTTTGAAAACAAAACGCAAGTAAACCCGTTTGAAGAAAAAATATTAAAATGGAAAAATAAAGTAAATAAAGTCTATTTATGGGACTATGCTTCTAATTTTGATGATTACCTAACACCATATCCACTTCTTTACAGATTACAAAAACAACTAGAGTATTTCAAAAAAATGGGTATAAAAGGTGTTTTTATAAATGGAAGCGGTTATGATTATACCAGTTTTCAAGGATTAAAAACATTTGTTATCTCTTCATTACTCATGAACTATGATCTAAAAGTAGAAGATTTAATAAAAAAATACTTTAAACAAGAATTTCCTCAAAATCACCAGTTACTATCAGAATATTATATAGATTTTGAAAAATCAGCAGAAAAAGAAAACCTCCCTTGCTCTCCTTATGAAAAAGGAAGTAAAAATATAAACGCATCAAAATTTTTTAATTTTTACAATCAATTAAACCAAGCAATAAACTCTAGTCAACCTAAAGAAAAATCAAAAATAAAAGAATTAATAACCACCTTAAGTTTTACCTATCTAGAACTTTTATTAGAAAACGAACAAAACGGTTACTACATAATAGAAGAGAATACAATTACTATAAAACCAGAAGTAATACAAGCATACAATCGTTTGAAAAAATACACAAACTATGAAGGCTTAAAAAACTTTAAAGAACAAGATGGAGCTATTCAAGATTTCTTAAAAGAATTTGAAGAAAAAATTATAAAAAACAAACAACCATTAAATAAATTATTAGGTAAAAAAATTGAAGTACTATCAACCTTAGATGAAGATTATACCAACATTAATATGCTAACAGATAATACAATTGGCTTCATCTCTGATTATCATCATGGATGGTTTTTGACAAGTCAAGAAGATTTAGTAGTAAGACTTCCAAGTATAGAAGTTTCTAACGCCACTTTAAAAATAAATTTTTTAAATAATCCAAGTCTTAAGATATTCCTCCCAACAAAAATTCAAATTTATAAAAATGGAAACTTATATACCGAATTAACAGACGATTCAGAATCTAAAAACGAAAAAAGAATTGGGGTTTTTAAAACAAAAATATCGATTCAGAAAAAAGATGATGTAATGATAAAAGTAATAACTAATGCTAAAAACAAAAAGACAGCTTGCGATGAAATACAATTATTTTAATCTCTTAAAAACGTGTTTATTTCAAAAAAAACTACTAATTTTTTTATTCCTATTAGTCTTTATTAGCTGTGAAGAAGAAGGGCAAATTACAACTATTGAAGTAAAAGACCCTCAACGACATTATTTCCCAGTCGCACAAGGAGAAAAACTCCATATTATATACCCTATCAAAAATATAGGAAAGAATTTGTTAGAAATAAAAGAAATCCAAACCTCATGTGGATGTATTATAGCAGATGATTCCAATATAAAAAACATAGTGCCACAATCTACAGGCTATTTGCATTTTGAATATGATACCAATAAAAATACAGGATATGTACAACATCAGATTTATGTATATGGTAATTTTCTCCCAAAGTATAAAATAGAACTAAATTTTGATACCCATGTAGTACCAAATAGTTTACATTCAAAAGACTACGAGGAAATTTATAAAGAAATTCAAGATTCTGAATTAGATATAGAAAAGACAAACTATGGGTTAGAGAAACAAAAGAATTATTATACAGGCGATAAACCCGAAGAATAATGTAATTTTTTCGGTAAACTAATTTATTTATAGATAATAAATAATGAAAATAGTTTAATACCTTTAAAGATTATGGAAATAAGATTTAATGTTTTAACTTAAAAAATAAGGTCTTATATTTGCCCTACAATTATGAAAACAAATATTAAAAATATCAACTGTTGTATCTGCTGCTCAAAATCTTGAGGAGTAGAATTGTTGTATATTTAAAAAGATAAAAGCAATAACTAAAACTCCTCACTTCGTGGGGAGTTTTTTTATATCCAAAATTTAGAAAATTTAAAATGAAAAAAATAATAAAATAGTAGTAAAATTTAATGCAAACGCTTCTTGCTGTTGTTGTTGCCAACTTCGGTGGGAGGTCGTGTGTACTATTTATTAATCTTTGGTTATATATATAATTGTGCGGGCCTCTTGAATTTCAAGAGGCCTTTTTATTAAAAAAAATGTTATGACAGAACAAATAAAAAACTTTTTAAATTATTCGAATAACTTAACTGAAAGTCTTCGTTTTTTGAGTGAAAATTTTACAGGGAAGATAGTTTTTTCGACTAGTTTCGGTATAGAAGACCAAGTAATTACTAATGAAATTTTTACTAATAAATTAAATAATATTGAAGTATTTACACTAGATACAGGTAGATTATTTGCTGAAACATATTCGGTTTGGGATAAAACCACTCTGCAATATGGAAATCAAATAAAAGCATATTATCCGCAAGCTTCTAAACTTGAAAAATATGTGAATCAAAACGGAATCAATGGTTTTTATGCTAGTGTTGAAAATAGAAAAGAATGTTGTCATATCCGAAAGGTTGAACCTTTAAATAGGGCTTTGGAAGGAGCTAATCTTTGGATAACTGGACTAAGAGCTGAGCAATCACAAAACCGTCAAAATGTACAACTGTTAGAATGGGATCAAAACTTCAAACTTTATAAATACAATCCGCTACTTAATTGGACATTAGAAGAAGTAGTAAGTTATTTAAAACTAAATGGAGTTCCTTACAATACGCTACACGACAAAGGCTATGTAAGTATAGGTTGTGCACCGTGTACCCGAGCCATAAAAGAAGGAGAAGATTTTAGAGCAGGACGTTGGTGGTGGGAAGACCAATCAAAAAAAGAATGTGGATTACATAGATAAAATTAGAAGTTAGAAATCAGAATTTAGAAATGTTCAGCTTTGCGAACCTTGGGTAAAACCTTTGCGATTATAGAAGTTAAAATCTTTGTGAAACTTAGTGCTTTACTTAGTGAAACTCTGTGTAACAAACCTGAAAATTGAAACAAAATAATATAGAATAAATGAAAAAAGATATAGATTATTTAGAACAATTAGAAAACGAGGCAATTTATATTCTTCGTGAAACAGCTGCTCAGTTTGAAAAACCTGCATTATTATTTTCAGGAGGTAAAGATTCAATTGTTTTAGTCCATTTAGCATTAAAAGCCTTTCGTCCTGGTAAATTTCCATTCCCTTTGGTACATATAGATACTGGGCATAATTTTCCTGAGGCTATTGAATTCAGAGATAAATTAGTAAACCAAATTGGAGAAAAACTAATCGTAGGTAATGTAGAAGAAAGCATCAAGAAATACAATTTAAAAGAAACTGCAGGTAGATTCCCATCTCGTAATGCTTTACAAACCTATACTTTATTAGATACTATTCAAGAAAATGAATTCGATGCTTGTATAGGAGGAGCTCGACGTGATGAAGAAAAAGCTAGAGCAAAGGAAAGGATATTTTCTGTTCGTGACGATTTCGGAGCCTGGGATCCTAAATTGCAAAGACCTGAATTGTGGAATATCTTAAACGGAAAAATTCAAAAAGGTCATAATGTAAGAGTATTTCCAATCAGTAATTGGACCGAATTAGATGTGTGGAACTACATTAAAAAGTATAATATCGAATTACCTAATTTATATTTTGCACACGATAGAGAATGTATTGTCCACCAGGACAAATTGGTGGCAACTTCAGCATTCATTCAGCCGCAAGATGGAGATCAAGTAGTGGTTGAGCGTGTAAGATATAGAACCGTAGGGGATATGACTTGTACCGCAGCCGTTCCGTCAAAAGCTTCCACCATCGATGATATTATTGAAGATATTATTCAAACAAGAATCAGCGAAAGAGGACAAACACGTCTAGACGACCAACTCTCAGAAGCCGCTATGGAAGACAGAAAAAAACAAGGATATTTTTAAAAACTAATGGCTTGTGCCTTTTGGCTAATGCCTTAAAAGAGAAACAATGAACACATTACGATTTATAACAGCAGGAAATGTAGATGACGGTAAAAGTACTTTAATAGGAAGGCTTTTATATGATTCGGATAGCATACATACAGACCAATTAGGGGTTTTGCAAAAACAAACCAAACAAGAAGGTGTTGACATCGATTTATCATTAATCACTGACGGACTTCGTGCCGAAAGAGAGCAAGGAATTACCATTGATGTAGCATATAAATATTTCTCAACTTCAAAAAGAAAATTCATTATTGCGGACGCACCTGGACACGAGCAATATACACGTAATATGATTACAGGTGCATCTAACTCTGATTTAATTATCATTTTAGTAGATGCTCGTAAAGGAATTACGGAACAAACCAGACGTCACGCAAGTATTGGTTCGTTAATGGGAATTAAAAAAGCTATTATCGCGATTAATAAAATCGATTTGGTGAATTATTCTGAAGAAACGTTTAACCAAATTCAAGCAGATTTTGAAGAAATCAAATCGGAATTGAATTATGACCAAATTATTTACATTCCTGTTAGTGCATTAGTGGGAGATAATGTGGTAAATACTTCTGAAAATACGCCTTGGTATTCGGGTAAATCAATTTTAGAAACTTTAGAAAATGTAGAAATTGATTCGACTGATGATTTACCAGCTCGTTTTCAAGTACAATGGGTGATTCGCCCTAAAGATGAAGCGAACCACGATTATAGAGGTTATGCAGGACCTGTATTAAGCGGTAGTTATAAAGTAGGAGATAAGGTAAAAGTATTACCGGCTAATATTGAAACTTCGATTGTAAAAATTGAAAGAAATCAAGAAGAGGTAGAACAAGTAGTTGCAGGTGATAATGTAGTATTACATTTTGAAGCTAACATAGACATCAGCCGTGGAGATACTATTGTTTTAAACAATCAGCTGCCAAAGGAGGCTAACCAAATTGATACTTGGGTATCTTGGCTTGATACCTCCGATTTGCAAGTTGGGAAAACCTATCTTTTGCAACATCGCTTCAAAACAGTTCGTGTAAAAATCCAACAGATAAATAGAAAATGGAATATAAACGAATGGCAATTTACTGGAAGGAGATACAGTTAAACTAAACGATATTGCCCAAATTAGTTTACGTACAAATCAGTATTTATTTATCGATTCATTTACCCAAAATTCAAAAACGGGAAATGCAATCCTTATTGATGAAACCAGTTATAACACCGTGGGCGCCCTAATGTTTTTATAATATGTCCTACTCAATTTACATAAAAAATCAAGAAAGAGCTAAAAATCCTATCAACAAAAATCAAGTTGAAAAATGGGTTGACGAGCTAATTAATTGGTTGTTCGATATCAATCAAGAATATAATAGCTACCGGTTCTTTCAAAATAAAGAAAAGTTACTCCAAATTAAACTGCAAGATATTCTAGCGAAAACGGTAGAAGATACTAACCAAATTGTGGTTTATGCCAACTTTTTCTTTGAGCAAATAGAAGATTTGCACTACGTTCTTTTAAATGATTTAGAAACGATTGTCAATTTTGACCCAGCGGCCAAGTCTAAAGAAGAGGTTTTGGTGGCCTATCCAGGATTTTTTGCCATCACCGCTTATAGAATTGCCAATGTGTTTTGGAAATTAAATGTGCCTGTAATTCCTAGAGTGATTTCGGAATATGTACATAGCCGAACTGGTATTGATATTCATCCAGGTGCTGAAATTGGAGAGAATTTCTTCATTGATCACGGAACAGGAATCGTAATAGGTGAAACAACAAGAATAGGTAAAAATGTTAAAATCTATCAAGGTGTTACGCTAGGGGCTTTATCGGTTTCAAAAGAAACAGCTACAGCTCAAAGACATCCCACGATCCAAGATAATGTTACTATTTATGCCAATGCGACCATACTTGGAGGAAATACAGTAATTGGCACAAATTCGGTGATAGGAGGAAATGTTTGGTTAACCCATTCAGTACCAGAAAATTCTTTGGTCTATCATAAAAGCGAAATCGAAATTAAATCAAAAAGTGAATTTCCAGAGCCTTTGAATTACGTGATTTAGTAAAAAGTAAAAAGTAATTAGTAAAAAGAACAACTAGCACACAAACTCACAACAGTACAATATACAACAATACATTATACAGAAAAAAATGACTCGAGCTTGAAAAGCGACAGCATTGAGCACAAATAATAAATAAATACATAGCGAAATGAAAACAAATAATATTTTAGAAACAATAGGAAACACCCCAGTTGTAAAAATCAATAAATTATATGGAAACAAAAACGTATATATCAAATTAGAAAGAGCAAATCCAGGGAATAGTATCAAAGATCGTATTGCCTTGGCAATGATTGAAGATGCGGAAGCAAAAGGATTATTAAAACCAGATAGCGTAATAATAGAACCTACTTCCAGGAAATACAGGGATTGCTTTAGCATTAGTAGCAGCAGTAAAAGGATACAAAGTAATTCTTGTAATGCCTGAATCAATGAGTGTAGAGCGTAGAAAATTAATGGAAATTTACGGAGCTACATTCGATTTAACTCCACGCGAAAAAGGAATGAAAGGTGCTATTGAGCGTGCTGCCGAACTAGTTGCTACTACTCCAAACGCGTGGTCGCCTTCACAATTTAATAATCAAGCGAATGTTGAGGTACACAAGCGTACAACTGCGCAAGAAATTTTAGCCGATTTCTCTGAGGGATTAGATTATATCATCACAGGGGTAGGAACAGGAGGCCATATTACAGGAGTGGCTTCTGTACTAAAAGAAAAATTCCCTAACCTAAAAGTAATTGCAGTTGAACCTGAATTATCACCTGTTTTAAGTGGTGGTAGTCCTTCTCCGCACCCGCTACAAGGTATTGGGGCTGGTTTTGTTCCAGAAATTTACCAAGCAGGTTTAATTGATGAGGTAATTCAAGTAAGCAAAGACGAGGCTTTTGAATACGCTAGAAACATCGCTAAAAACGAAGGGATTTTGGTTGGAATTTCTACAGGCGCCTCTTTAGCCGCAGTAGCTAAAAAAGTAGCCACATTACCAGACGATGCAACCATATTAACTTTTAATTACGATACCGGAGAACGATACCTTTCAATTGAAGGATTGTTTTAATCAATAAAATTTTACAAAGTTGTCATTTCGACCAGCGGGAGAAATCACATAACGTAAATCAATTATGTGACTCCTCCTTTGTCGGAGTGACAAACAACAGAAAGTAACTCTCATCGAGGCAAATTTGCCTCGATAGGGATAACTCATACCTAAAACAATGGAAAGAAGTATAAAAAATATAGGAAAAGTAATCTTAGCGGGAGCAGGACCAGGAGATCCAGAGCTCATTAGTTTAAAAGCTTTGAAATACTTGCAAAAGGCTGATGTAGTCTTAACTGACCGACTAGTTTCGCCTGAACTTATTGAGGAATATGCTCGTAAAGATGCAGAAATTGTCTATGTAGGTAAACAGTGTTCTAAAGGCGTTTGGACACCGCAACAGGATATCAACGAATTGATCGTGCTTTTTGCCCAACAAGGAAAACTAGTACTTCGCTTAAAGGGTGGTGATTCGACTTTGTTCTCAAATATTCTTGATGAATTGCAAGTATTAGTTGCCAATGAAATTCCGTATGAAATTATTCCTGGGGTTTCTGCCGCTTTTGGTGCTGCTGCTTATACCGGAATGCCTTTAACAGCAAGAGGATATTCCCGCGGACTTCGTTTCTTGACCTTGTATGAGTTGGAAAATGTGGAAAGTCAACAATGGACCGACTGGGCAACGACGAGTGATACGCTGGTGTTTTATATGAGTGGTCAAAAACTAGAGGTACTAGCACAAAAATTAATCGAACAAAATATCGATCCTGAAAAGGGAGTCGCTGTCATTCAACAAGCTACTACACCTAATCAAAAAACGAAGGTGTTTAGTTTTGAGGATATTGCCACAAAACCGTTACCTGAATTTGAATATGTGCCAACATTAATTGTGGTGGGTAAAGTGGTAGCACTTCACCAGCAATATGCTTGGTTTGCCGAAAAATCTAATACTGAATCTTATTTCGATAATCATAAAACTATTTATCAAAATGCTATCTGAAACTAAAAATATCTTATTACAACAATTGGTGCAGAACGCCACTAATGAAGAGCTGATTTATGCCAATGGTTATTTGGCAGGATATTTAGCCAAGAATTTCGAATTCAAGCAACAGGGGTAATTCCTCCTGCTCAAATTGCAGCTATAGCCGTAAAACCATTAATCGTATATGGTACCGAAACAGGTAATTCTAAAAAAGTAGCTTCTCAGATTCAAGCCACTTTCAAAAAGAACAAAATTCAAGCTAAAAGTGTGGATGTTGCCCAATTTGATTTGGTTAAACTCCAAAAAGAAACCTTGGTGTTATTTGTGGTAAGTACACAAGGCGAAGGCGAATTCCCGCAAAATGCCGTTGGTTTTTACGAAACCATCAAAGCATTCAATGGAAAATTAGATAAATTGTCGTTTGCGGTTTTCGGTTTAGGTGATTCTTCGTATCCTTTATTCTGTAATGCAGGTGTATTATTAGATGAAGTTTTAGCCGAAAAAGGAGCAACACGTTTACTGCCATTAGTGAAGGCCGATGTGGATTATGCCAGTTTAATTCCAACTTGGGAAACCGATTTACAAAATGCATTCGGAAATGCTTCAACGGCAAACCAAGCGGTAGTAAAATCGGCGGTAGCAACAACATCGCACAAGCAGAATTTTACCGGGCAAATTTCACATAAAGTTATCCTGAATGATAGAGGTTCGAATAAAGAAACCTATCATATCGAAATTACACCTAATGAAGAAGTAGCTTATGAACCTGGAGATGCTTTAGGTTTAATTCCAAAAAATAACGAAACGGAATTACAAAGTATTGCTGCTTATTTTAATGTAACCGATGTGGCTACACTTCCAGGATAAAAATATTCGTGGTTTATCTAAAAAATCCTTAGAAAATGTAGCTAAAGTTTTAGATATCGAAATTACAGAAGAAAAAGCCGATTTAGTAGATATTATCCAAAAATACCAACCTAAAAAGGCACTTTGGAAGAAGTGGTAGCTCTATTACATCCTATTGCGCCTCGTTTGTATTCTATTGCATCTGCTGCCGAAGCACACGACGGACAAGTGCATTTAACGGTAAACCTAAATAGTTTTAAAGTGGGTGATACTATAAAAACAGGATTGACTTCTCAGTTTTTAGCTGATTATCCTTTGGATACCGATTATGATTTCTATATCCACAAAAACAACAATTTTCGTTTACCTGCTGAAGATGCTGATATTATCTTAATCGGACCAGGAACCGGTATTGCACCTTTTCGAAGTTTCTTAGCACAACGCGATGTAACAGGAGCAGAGGGAAAAAATTGGCTATTCTTTGGCGAACAACATTTTGCTTTCGATTTTTATTATCAAACAGAAATTCAAGAATGGTTATCTACAGGAGTGCTAACTAAGTTAAGTACAGCTTTCTCTAGAGATCAAGAACGTAAAATTTACGTACAAGACCGCATCAAAGAAAATGCAAACCAGTTTAACGAATGGTTAGAAAATGGCGCTTCTATTTACATCTGCGGACAAAAAGACCCAATGAGTAAAGATGTCGAAAACACGATTATAGAAGTAATCGCTTCTCAACGAAACATATCGGTTGAAAAAGCAAAAGAAGTGTTAGACCAATTAGAAGAACAAGGAAAATATCAAAAAGACGTGTATTAGAGCCTCCCCCGACCCCTCCAAAGGAGGGGAGCCTCGAAACGTAGTGTAAATTATTCATAATCCTTATTCCCCCTTTGGGGGTTAGGGGGCTAATAAAAATAACAATGAGCGACAAATTATCACCAGTAGAATATATAAAAATCAATAGCGACGGATTAAGAGGGACGCTAAAAGAAAGTATTGATATCGATAACCACACCGAAATGTGCGACCAGACGATGAAACACTAGTAAAGTTTCACGGAATGTATGTACAAGATGATCGTGACCGTAGAGCCGAAAGAGCTGCGAAAAAATTAGATAAATTATATTCGTTTATGATTCGTTTGCGTATTCCAGGCGGAATTATCAATGCCGAAAAATGGATCGCCTTACATAACATATCAGAACAGTACGGAACAGGAACTTTGAAAATTACCACTCGCCAAACGGTACAGTTACACGGATTATTAAAACACGAATTGCGCCCAACGATTCAAGGATTTAATTTGGCACAATTAGATTCTATTGCTGCGTGTGGCGACGTAAACCGAAATGTAATTGCTAGTTCGCATTCGCAGTTGTCTCCGTTACACGCACAAATTCACGCGTATGCCGATAAAATTTCAACGCTTTTATTGCCAAAAACACAAGCGTATTACGAAGTATTTATCGACGGAGAAAAAATTTACGAGCGTTCGGCAGAAGCTGATCCGTTATATGAAAACAGATACCTGCCTCGTAAATTCAAAATTGCGATTGCGATTCCGCCAAGTAATGATGTCGATTTGTTTACAAACGATTTGGGGCTCATTGCTATTATCGAAAACAATGAATTAAAAGGTTTCAATATTGTTGTAGGTGGAGGTTTAGGAACAACCCACGGAAATGCTTCGACGTATCCACGTTTAGGGGATGTGTTAGGGTTTACAGATACTGAGGAAAAAACTTTAAAAGCGGTGTATGAAGTATTAACGGTGCAACGTGATTTTGGAAACCGTGTAGAGCGTAAATTATCTCGTTTAAAATATACCGTCGATAAAATGACCGTAGAAGGTTTCAAAGCGGAACTAGAAAAACGCATCGGATTTCAATTAGAACCTGCACGTCCTTACACGTTTACCGAGCGTAATGACCGTTACGGTTGGGAACAAAGCGCCGACGAGCAATGGTATTATACCCTTTTTGTAGAACACGGCGTAGTAAAACCTGAGCAAAAAGCCTTTTTGTATGAATTGGCACAGTTGAATATAAATAATTTCATTTTTACAGGTAACCAAAACTTGTTATTAGGCGAAATTTCAACGAAAAACAAAGCAAAAGTTGAAGCTTTATTGACCAAATACGATATAGAGAAAAACGTAAGTAACATTCGTAAAAGTTCCATGGCGTGTGTGGCAATGCCTACTTGTCCGTTAGCCTTAGCCGAAGCACAACGTTATTTACCGGTATTAGTTACTAAAATTGAACCGCTTTTGGCAAAACATGGCTTATCGGAAGATGCATTGACTATACGTATGACAGGCTGTCCTAATGGTTGTGGACGTCCGTATGTAGCCGAACTAGGTTTCATAGGCACAGGTCCTGAACAATATAACTTTATGCTGGGTGGTGATAGATACGGTTTACGATTAAATAAACTATATAAAGAAAAACAAACTGGAAGCGCAAATCTTAGCAGAAATAGATGTTTTGTTAGGACGTTATACCCAAGAAAAACAAGAAGGGGAGACTTTTGGTGATTACGCTAACCGAGTGATATTAAATTAAGAATGAAGCGGGTGTCCGAAAAGCCGCAATCTTGTCATTTCGACCAGCGGGAGAAATCACATAATACTGATAATGCGACTTCTCCTGTCGTCGAAGTGACAAACTAGATGCTTATTTATTACTTTTCAGACAGCCTCAAAAGAAAAAAAATACTCCTTCTCTTATCCTCACTCTCTACAACTTTATGTTAGGAGGTGATCGTTACGGATTATGTTTAAATAAACTATATAAAGAAAAACAAACCGAAGCGCAAATCTTAGCAGAGATAGATGTGTTACTAGGACGTTATATTCAAGAAAAACAAGAAAGTGAAACCTTTGGGGATTACGCTAACCGAGTGATATTGAATTAAGAATGAAGGGGTGTCCGAAAAGCCGCAATCTTGTCATTTCGACCAGCGGGAGAAATCACATAATACTGATAATGCGACTTCTCCTGTCGTCGAAGTGACAAACTAGATGCTTATTTATTACTTTTCAGACAGCCTCAAAAGAAAAAAATGAAAAAGATTATAATACTACTACTTATATCCACCTTCACTTTTGCGCAAAAGAAAGTAGAAAGCCAACAGTTATTGTGGTATGGGTATTATAACCAATTAAAATTTAATGCTAATTGGGTACTCAATTCAGAAATACAAGAAAGACAATTTTACAATCCAGCGGCGCAACATCAATTAGTGTTCAGGACAAATTTGGATAGGAAATTGTTTGATAATGTAAATGCTTCGGTGGGAATGACTTTATTTTTACAAAGTCCGAATGACCCCGAATCAACTAGTAAATTGATTGTACCTGAATTACGACCAGATATCGGATTTAATGCTAAGAAAAAATATAACTTCTTTTCGATTAACCATCGGTATAAACTAGAAGCTAGATTTTTTCATCAAACGGAAAATGAAGAACTAAGAGGTGGATTTGTATTTTCTAATTTTAGATTTAGATACCAATTAGGATTTGATTTTCCATTGGTTAAAAAAGAAAATGAAGAAAAATTAATATTCAAAATCAAAGATGAGGTAATGTTTAATTTGGGAAATAAAATTGTAAAAAATGTTTTTGACCAAAATAGAATTTATACCGCATTGAATTATAAACTTAATAAAAGTTTTGCTGTGGAGATAGGGTATATGAATTGGTTTCAACAAAAAACTTCTGGCGATGAATTTTATGATAGGAACATTATTCGTTTTTCTATTTTTCATAGTATAGAATTAAACAAATAAAAAAACAATTATGAACAATAACACACTTTTCCCCATTTTTTTAAAAACCGAAAGTAAGCGATTTCTCATCGTAGGCGGTGGTAATATAGCGTTAGAAAAAATGGAAACATTATTAAAACAAAATCCAAATGTTTCTATCAAATTAGTGGGGAAAGAAATTTTTGATACTACGTTACTAAAACTTAGAAATGAACCTTCTGTTCAATTTGAAGAAAGAAGTTTTCAAGAGACTGATTTAGAAAATATCGATTTTGTGATTGCGGCTACTAATGATAAAGAGGTGAATGCAAGCATTAAAAAGTTGGCCAATCAAAGACAAATTTTAGTCAATGCTGCTGACCAACCTGATTTATGCGACTTTTATTTAGGGTCGATAGTCAATAAAGGGAATATGAAAATTGCTATTTCTACCAATGGGAAATCGCCTGTGTTAGCTCGTAGAATGCGAGAATTTTTTACCGATGTAATTCCAGATTCTATAGAAGAAAATTTAGACAGTTTAAATGCTTTACGAGATTCTTTAAAAGGCGATTTTCAAGAAAAATTAGAGGTGCTAAATCAAGCTACTCAAGCATTAAATCCTAAAAAAGAGAAAAAAGCCAATAAAAAATACCAACGATTAGCGTTCCAACTATCCATTGTGTTTTTTGCCGTTTTTGTAGGCTACGGATTTTCGGGGATTGTTTCTATTCACCAATTGCTTGATTTTACAAGTCAAATACCATCTGCTTTTTATATCATGTTGACTGTAGGTTTCTTTGCACAATTAGTTGATGGAGCTGTAGGATTAGGCTATGGATTAACTTGTTCAACCAGTATGATGCTGTTTGGGGTGAACTTGACAGCTATAAGTGGAAGTATACATACCGCCGAAATGTTTTCTAGTGGCATCAGCGGATATTCGCACTATCGTTTCGGCAATGTGAATAAACGACTGTTGTTTTGGTTGGCAGTGCCAGGGGTTATAGGAGCTGTAGCAGGAGCTTTGCTATTGGTATATCTAGGAAAGACTTACGAAAAAGAGACCTATATACTCTTGTCTGCCTATACAATGATAATGGGCTTAAATTTGTTACGACTAGCGTTACGCCGTAAACCTTTAGAACGTAAAAAAAGCGTCGCCACGGGAGTATTAGGGTTTTCTGGAGGATTTTTAGATGCTTTTTCAGGAGGTGGTTGGGGACCTATTGTTACTTCTACCTTGTTGTCATTAGGGAAAAAATCTAAATATGTAATTGGAAGCGTAAGTTTAGCGGAGTTTTTTGTGACGCTAGCCGTTTCTGTAACATTCTTTTTAGCGATAGGAGTCAGTCACTGGTATATTATAGCAGGTTTAATTCTTGGTGGTTCTCTAGCTGCACCATTGGCGGCCAAGCTTGTAGGGAAAATTCCGCAACGAACAGCTTTGCTATTAGTGGCTTTATTGGTTATCGTGTGGAGTTTGAAAATTATGATTTCTAAAGTACATGTTTTGGAGATTTTAGGGATAATTTGTTAATTTCTAGATTGTTTGCTTGTCTTGGGTGGAAACCAAATTCTATAACAATTCTATTTTCTAGTTTTTTAAATGCTCTTTATCTCTTTTTTGGGTAAGCAAATCTATTTTGGTGGTATTTTTTAACAAAATTTAGAAAAATAATCTTAAAATTTTATTTATACAGAAAAACTGTCTAAGTTTGTCCTGTGTAAAAAAATAAAAAATAAAATGAGTACAACAATTTGCAATATGGATTTTATGATGTGGAAGTTTCCGCAGGGGTGAGTATTGCATAAGTATTTGTGATTTCTATAACCTCTGCCTCGCAGAGGTTTTTTTTGTGCCTAATTTAAAAGTATAAGAGATGTTAACAATAAAAAAAGCGATGTGTTGCTACTATATGATGTGCTGTTGTGCACCACCTAGTTATTACCATTATATAAAGACTTAAATCTTGGTTGTTTGTGTTTATAAGTCTTTTTGGTAATATTTCCAAAAGGGCTTTTTTTTATCCGTAAGTAGTGTATTATTTAAACGTAAAACGATTAGTCAGATGTTAAATGAAATTGATGTTTTTAATTATAAATTAGGAATAGGCAAAACCATTCCGTTTCTAAAATTATCCTATCAGGTTTTTGGTCAGCCACTTGGTACAGCGCCCGTTGTGGTGGTCAATCACGCATTAACAGGGAATTCAAATGTTGCTGGTGAGCAAGGATGGTGGAAGTCATTAGTTGGACTAGATAAAGCAATCGATACTCAATTTTTTTCTGTTGTTGCTTTTAATATAATTGGTAATGGGTATCAGGAAGGGAGTTTGATTCAAAATTATAAAGATTTTACTACTCAAGATATTGCAAAATTATTTTGGGAGGGTTTAGAGTCAATAGGTGTTCATGAAGTTTATGCGCTTATAGGTGGGAGTTTAGGAGGTGGTATTGTATGGGAAATGGCTTTTCTGCGACCTAAAGCTATAAAATATGTAATTCCTATCGCATCTAATTATAAAGCTAATGATTGGTTAATCGCTCAGGTGAAAATTCAAGATGATATTTTGAACCATTCTGCTTTTCCTGTTGAGGATGCTCGTAAACTGGCTATGATGCTTTATCGTAGCCCGCTAGCTATCGATTTGAAATTTCAAAAGGAACAAATTAAAGGGACGTATGCTGTCGAAAAGTGGTTGGATTATCATGGACAAACATTAGGTATGCGTTTTTCCCTCTCGGCTTATAAATTAATGAATCATTTGTTGAAAACAATTGGGCAATTTGTAGATGATGTTGCTCTTGAATCTTTTTTTAAAGAAACCACTGCGGTGATTCATCAAATAACTATTGATTCTGATGGGCTTTTTATGGCTTATGAAAATAGGAATTTGCATCAGCGCTTTAGTGCAAAATATGAAAAGCTTTTTCTTCATACCCTTAATTCCGTCCATGGGCATGATGCTTTTTTGATAGAATATGAACAATTAGGGCAGCTTTTATTGCCAATTTTTAATTTAAAAACAACTAAAAATGTCAGTTATCAGAGTTAATGTTATTTTGTTTGGAATAGGAAATGTAGGAAGTACATTCATCCAGCAAGTATTAGAAAGTCAGCAGTTTTTTCTACAACAACGTAATATCGATTTACGGATTCCTATAATTACGAATTCTACAGTTGCTTTTTATGAAAAAGAAGGAGTTAGAAATCAATGGGAAGCCGACTTTTCTACGAATGCAGTCCCTTTTCATTTGGATGCTATTTTTGATTATGTGATAAATAATGAATTGGAAAACTTAATTGTAGTAGACGCAACCGCAAGTTCAGATATTATAAAACGTTATATTCCTTTGGTTCAAAATGGATTTCACATAGTTTCTGCTAATAAAAAGGCAAATACAATTCATTTTGATTTTTATAAAGAATTACGTCGTCAATTAAAGAAATTTGATAGACTTTTTCTTTATGAAACCAATGTAGGAGCTGGTTTACCAGTCGTTCAAACGATTCAAGATTTGCATTTAGCTGGAGAAAAAATTACTAAAATCAGAGGCGTTTTTTCGGGGACAATTAGCTATGTTTTTAATCGTTTTGGGGAGGAAGACCGTTCTTTCTCGGAAATTTTAATAGACGCTGAACAAGCAGGCTTGACAGAGCCTGATTCTCGTGAGGATTTGAGTGGAAATGATGTCGCTCGTAAACTTCTCATTCTTGCTCGTGAGTTGGGTTATGATTTTGAATTTTCAGATATTAAAATTCAATCGCTTGTACCGGAGGAGATGGCAGCTTTACCTGTAAAGCATTATAATAAATCAAAAGTGCTTTTGGATGCAGTATTTGAAAATAAAAAAATTGTACAAAAAGAAGGGAATGTGCTGCGGTATGTGGGTGATTTTGATGTTTTGAAAAAAGAATTGTCGGTCAAATTAGTTTCGGTTCCAGCCAGTTCTGCTTTGGGGCAATTGCGAGGTGCTGATAATTTAATAGAAATCTACTCGGATTCGTATGGAGCTATTCCTATGGTCATACAAGGTGCAGGTGCTGGTAAGCAAGTAACTGCTCGTGGTGTTTTAGCTGATGTACTTAAAGTAGCCGAACAACTCAAAGTAAGAGAGGGCGTTGAGGTTTAGTTTTATGGTTTCAATTTCAATGTGAAAGCAAATGTTGATTTAATGATTTAGGAATACTGATTCGAAAAAAGAATGTCAGTTTGTGTTTTAATTAACTTTTAAACATGAAACGCTTACGGTGTTTTTGCTGTAAATAATCCATGTTTGTTTTTTAATGCTAAAATTTATTTTGGTATAATGTAATTTATTAGAAAATATATAATTAAATTTAAGTATAATTAGTAAAATTCTGAATAATTTTCTTTTTAAAATTGTGCTAGTTATCTTTGCCCTGTTCATAAGTTTATTGTTGTTATCAAGAAAGCGGGAGGGAATAGACCCAACGAACGCTTAGCAACCTCCCAATTTGGAAAGGTGCTACATTCTATCTATATAGTTGATTTGATATATAGAAAAGATAACTTTTGTTTTTTTTCCTCCCACTTCAGGATAACATCTTTCATGAGCATTTTTTTGTAGTAAAAATTTCAATGGTATACCATTCAACTAGAATGATAAGAAAGAATATGAGTAATTTTCAACAAGACGCTGTTCCCCCGTTGGGGGCTAGGGGGCTCCTTCAAGATATTTTAAAGCAACGCATCCTTGTGCTCGATGGCGCAATGGGAACCATGTTGCAGCGTTACAAGTTTGAGGAGGAAGATTTTAGAGGTGAACGCTTCAAAGATTTTCCGCATCCTTTAAAAGGGAACAATGATTTATTGTCCCTCACACAACCAGAGGCCGTGAAAGAGGTGCATCGTTTGTATTTTCAAGCTGGTGCCGATATTGTTGAAACCAATACGTTTTCAGGAACTACCATTGGAATGGCTGATTACCACATGGAGGATTTGGTCTATGAATTAAATTTTCAATCGGCTAAAATTGCTCGCGAAGTAGCCGATGAGTTTACAGATAAACCTCGTTTTGTAGCGGGTTCAATTGGGCCAACAAACAGAACGGCATCTATGTCACCTGATGTCAATGACCCAGGGTATAGAGCTGTAACTTTTGATGATTTAAAAATTGCCTATCGTCAACAAGTAGAAGCATTAATTGATGGTGGAGCTGATATACTTTTGGTGGAAACTATTTTCGATACGTTAAATGCAAAAGCGGCTTTGTTTGCTATTGAAGAGGTTAAGGAAGATAGAGGGTTGGATATTCCAGTGATGGTTTCTGGTACAATTACAGATGCTTCTGGAAGAACCTTGTCTGGGCAAACCGTAGAGGCTTTTTTAATCTCCATTCAGCACATTCCTTTATTAAGTATTGGTTTCAATTGTGCTTTAGGAGCTGACCAATTGAAGCCTTATTTGAAAAGATTAGCGCATAATACCCAACTTAATATTTCAGCACACCCAAATGCGGGGTTGCCGAATGCATTTGGACAATATGACCAAACAGCAGAAGAAATGCAACAACTCATAAGGGAGTATTTAGATGAGAATTTAGTGAATATTATTGGAGGTTGTTGTGGAACAACTCCTGAGCATATTAAATTAATTGCAGAAGTTGCTAAGGAATTTCAGCCAAGAGCAGCAGTCGAAATTTAAAATTTACTTTGTGAAACTCTGTGGAAAAACTTTGTGAAACTCTGTGAAATAAAAATATCACTATTACGCAAAGTCACCCAAAAATATTAAGAGATGCACACAGATTAGTTAGAATTAAGAATGAAAAATAAAATAAATTTACAATTATCAGGTCTTGAACCGCTTTTCGTTGATGAAAATTCTGTTTTTGTCAATGTTGGCGAAAGAACTAATGTAACTGGTTCACGTAAATTTCTTCGATTAATTAAAGAAGAAAAGTACGATGAAGCACTTGATATTGCACGTGCACAAGTAGAAGGTGGAGCGCAAATTATTGATGTGAATATGGATGAAGGGATGTTAGATGGCGTGTTTGCTATGACTAAATTCCTAAATCTTATTGCTGCCGAACCTGACATTGCCCGTGTTCCAGTAATGATTGATAGTTCTAAATGGGAAATTATTGAAGCGGGTCTTAAGGTGATTCAAGGGAAAGGTGTGGTGAATTCAATTTCTTTGAAAGAAGGAGAGGAAACATTTATACATCACGCTAAGATGATTAAACGCTATGGGGCAGCTGTTATTGTAATGGCCTTTGATGAGGTTGGTCAAGCTGATACTTATGAGCGTCGTATCGAAATTTGTAAGCGGTCTTATGATGTTTTAGTTCAAAAGGTAGGTTTTCCTGCTGAAGATATCATTTTTGACCCAAATATTTTTCCTGTAGCAACTGGAATGGAAGAGCATCGTCGTAATGCTATTGATTTCTTTTTAGCTACTAAATGGATTCGGGAAAATCTTCCGTATGCAAATATTTCGGGTGGGGTAAGTAATGTTTCCTTTTCATTTAGAGGAAATGACAAAGTACGTGAAGCCATGCATTCAGCATTCTTATATCACGCCATCAATCACGGAATGACGATGGGAATTGTAAATCCTGAAATGTTGGAGATTTACGACGAAATTGATAAAGAATTGTTAGAACATGTTGAGGATGTTTTATTAGATAGACGTGATGACGCTACTGAACGATTATTAGAATATGCGGAACGTATTAAAGGCGACGGCTCCCCTCTCCTTCGGAGAGGGGCTGGGGGAGAGGCTCAATGGAGAAGTGGTTCTGTTCAAGAACGTTTAACACATTCTTTAGTAAAAGGATTAGATGAATTTATAGAAATAGATGTTGAAGAAGCACGCCAACAAGTTGCTCGTCCTATTGAAGTGATTGAGAATCATTTAATGAATGGGATGAATGTGGTTGGGGATTTATTTGGTTCGGGTAAAATGTTTTTGCCTCAAGTAGTGAAGTCCGCCCGAGTAATGAAAAAGGCAGTGGCATACTTAATGCCGTATATAAGCCCCCAACCCCCGAAGGGGGAGCTGACAAGCAGACGTGGAAAACTGCCAGTCCAATTTTATATGCTAAGTTGAAGGAAAGTGCGAAGACAATGCGAAATAACCCAACGGAAGCGGAGAAAATGCTGTGGAATGTGCTTTCTGATAAAGGTATTGACGGTTTTAAGTTTAGAAGACAACATATTATTGGTGAATATATTGTTGATTTTGTATGTCTTGAAAAGCAATTAGTTATTGAGGTAGATGGAGCTGTGCATAATAATAAAGAACAAATTGAACACGATAGATTTAGAACCGAATGGCTAGAATCAAAAGGGTTCAAGGTTATAAGATTTAAAAATGATGAGGTTTTAAATAATCTTTTTCAAACTATTGAAATTATAGGTAAAGAATTGAACACACAGTTAGGAGCTCCCCCTTCGGGGGCGGGGGGCAGGCAAGTCCGGCAAGATTTTGATGGCAACTGTAAAAGGCGATGTACACGATATAGGTAAAAATATTGTTTCGGTGGTTTTGGCTTGTAATAATTTCGAAATAATCGATTTAGGGGTTATGGTGCCACCTGAAAAAATTATTGATACCGCTATCAAAGAAAAGGTAGATATTATTGGGTTAAGCGGATTGATTACACCTTCGCTTGACGAAATGGTGTATTTAGCAAAAGAATTAGATAAATTAAATATCAAAATTCCAGTGATGATTGGAGGAGCAACTACATCACGTGCACACACCGCTGTGAAAATTGCACCTGAATACCAGTCGACAGTGGTTCACGTTAATGATGCGTCTAGAGCAGTAACCGTTGCGTCAAATTTATTACAAGAGGAAACAAAAGCGAATTTTGCAAAATCACTACGGGAAGAGTATGATACCTTACGTGATGGTTATTTGAATAGAAGCCGTGAAAAGAACTTTCTTTCTATTGAAGAAGCACGCAAAAATAAATTTCAAATCGATTGGGATTCTTATCAGCCTGCAAAACCTAATTTTATTGGGACAAAAATAATAGATGTTGAATTGTCAGAGTTGGTGAGTTATATTGATTGGACGCCATTTTTTCAATCTTGGGAATTGTATGGTAAATATCCAGCGATTTTGACCGATGAAGTAGTAGGTGAACAAGCCACTAATTTGTTCTTGGATGCCCAGAATATGTTGGAAAAAATCATTTCTGAAAAATGGTTTACAGCAAAAGGGATTTTGGGAATTTTTCCCGCAAATACAGTTAATGATGATGATATTGAGGTAAGCTCCCTAGCCCCCAAAGGGGGAACGCTAAACGTTGTGTCAAAGCAGTTCTGGGAAACGGCAAATCCTATGCTTTATGAAGAATTAAAAAGTAAGTCTAATGAGATGCGTAATCAACCAACAGAAGCAGAAAAAATGCTTTGGAATGTGTTGTCTAATAAGGGGATTGATGGGTTTAAATTTCGAAGACAACATATTATTGGGCAATATATAGTTGATTTTGTTTGCTTGGAAAAGAATCTGATTATTGAAGTAGATGGTTCAATTCATAATACACAAGAACAAATTGAACACGATAAAATGCGAACTGAATGGTTGGAATCGAAAGGTTTTGAAGTGATACGATTTACCAATACAGAAGTTTTAACGCATTTGTTTGAAACAGTTGAAAAAATTAGACAACGATTGTCCTCAAAGGTGATAGTTCCCCCTTTGGGGGCTAGGGGGCTCTTTTTGACTTTGAGACAACAAAGTGTTAAGACTGCTGGTGCTCCAAATATCGCTTTGGCCGATTTTATTGTGCCAAAAGAATCGGGTAAACAAGATTATATGGGCTGTTTTTGTGTGACCACAGGTTTTGGTGTCGATGAAAAAGCAAAGGAATACGAACAGCAATTGGATGATTATAATTCAATTTTAGTCAAAGCATTAGGCGACCGTTTTGCCGAAGCATTTGCTGAATATTTGCACGAAAAAGTGCGAAAAGAAATTTGGGGTTATGCTTCCGATGAAAATTTGACTAACGAAGAATTAATTAAAGAGTCCTATAAAGGAATCCGACCTGCTCCAGGCTATCCAGCTTGTCCAGACCATTTGGAAAAACCAACCATTTGGAAGTTGTTGGAGGTGGAAAATCAAATAGGAGTCAAATTAACCGAAAGTATGGCGATGTGGCCAGCTTCTTCCGTATCGGGGTATTATTTTGCCAATCCGCAAAGTAAATACTTTGGACTAGGAAAAATAAAACAAGACCAAGTCGAAGATTACGCCAAACGTAGAGGGATTTCTATAGAAGAAGCAACGAAGTGGCTAGCGCCTAATATAAGCCTCTCCTAACCTCCCCAAAGGGGAGGAACCCAAGACCTTAAAAAATTTATAAACGCAAAACTGATTACCCACTTCCAGTCACCCCTCTTTAGGAGGGATTAAGAATAAAAATTAGTAGATATGAAATCCTATTGACCCCTGATAGGAGTTCCCCCTTTTGGGGTTAGGGGGCTGACTTATGAAAGTAACCGAACACATAGAAAAAGCAAACGGGAAAACACAATTTTCCTTCGAAATATTGCCACCTTTAAAAGGACAAAACATCCAATGTATTTTTGACGGCATAGACCCTTTAATGGAGTTTAATCCACCGTTTATTGATGTGACCTATCACCGAGAAGAATACGAATTCAAAGAATTGGCAAACGGCTTGTTGCAGAAGAAAATTGTAAAAAAACGTCCTGGAACGGTGGGTATTTGTGCTGGGATTCAAAACAAGTACAATGTAGATGCTATTCCGCATATTTTGTGTGGCGGATTTACTAAAGAAGATACCGAAAATCTATTGATTGATTTAGATTTCCTAGGGATTGATAACGTTGTGGCATTGCGAGGGGATGCCGTGAAAAGTGAAATTTATTTCAAACCCGAAAAAGAAGGGAATGCTTATGCTACAGAGTTAGTAACCCAAATTAATAATTTGAATAAAGGGATTTATTTGGATGCCGACTTGCAAAATACCAATGCGACCGATTTTTGCATTGGGGTAGCGGGTTATCCTGAAAAACATATGGAAGCACCAAGTATGGATAGCGATATTTATTTCATGAAACAGAAAATAAAAAACGGTGCCGATTATATCATTACCCAAATGTTTTTTGACAATCAAAAGTTTTTTGAATACGTTGAAAAATGCCGTAATGCAGGGATTACCGTGCCTATTATTCCAGGATTAAAACCCATCGCGACAAAAAAGCAACTGAATTTAATTCCGCATCGCTTTAAAGTTGATTTGCCAGATGATTTGATTATGGCAGTGGTAAAAGCCAAAGACAACGAAGCAGTAAAACAAATTGGTATCGAGTGGTGTATTCAGCAAAGTAAAGAATTAGTCAAAGCAGGTATTCCTGTTTTGCATTATTATTCTATGGGAAAGGCAGAGAATATTAAGGCGATTGCTAAGGAGGTTTTTTAATTTTTAGGATAAAAAGAAAAAGGATAGATTGTAATTAATAATCTATCCTTTTATGGTACATGATTATTTTCTAAGAGTGATTTGATAATTTACACCATTGATTGTTAAGGAAGCTTTATTATCACACTCTCCGTTTCCAAAATCTAGAGTAGCAGCTATTTTGTCTAATTTTGAATAAGAAATAATTCCTTTTACAATATATTGACAATTTAATTTTACAATTAAAGGAGAAGTTATATTGGCTATTCTTACTGTCCCGCTAGGAAACACAGTTTCCCAGTTACCCGTAATTTGGTAAACATTATCGGATAATTCGGGTGTACCTTGTCCTTCAATAATTTCTCTTGTTTTAGTTCCTGTTATTTTTAAAGTTTTACCATTTTCTAAAGTAACTGTTAGGTTTAAGTCAATTTTAAAAATTAAGTGCTCGTTAGGATTGGCTGTTGAGGTACCTCTTGTTATTGTAATCGTTCTGGTACCTTCTACTTTTATACCATTATGATAAAAATTCTCAAAGGAATAGGTAAGTGTATGAGAAGTTGATTTAGGCTGATAGGTAAATTTAATGATGATTTTCCCTTTTAATACGTTGTTATTTGGCATAGTGCAACCTACTGTTCCAAAATCAACGGTTTTGGTAATTACTTGCCCAGGAGTGTAGGGAGCTTGAGGAGATACGCTTATTATAGCACAAGCAGGGGTTTGTCTTTCTGTTGATATTGTTCTTGCTGCTAGATTGAGTTCTCCCAATTGTTCAAGTACAACACTTGAAAGATCTTCAACAGCTGCATCTGTTTTTGCTGGAAGCAGACATATCATCCTCAGTAACCTCTGGGGTGTATAAATTTTCATTTTCTTCTTTGTTGCAACTCATTAGTACAGTAAAAGCACTAAATAAGGCAATGATAAAATTTTTAGTTCTCATAATCAAAAGTTTTAGGTTTTATAGGTTAGACCAAATTACTAAAAAAAGGTTTAATTATAGTCTAATAAAAAATCTTTTTTATATACCGAAATTATTTTAATTTTGAAACCTTAAATGGATATTACTTCTCAAATAAAACAACCGATACTTAAGGAAATGGAGCTTTTTGAAAAAAAGTTTCATTCCTCTATGTCTTCTAAAGTAGCATTATTAAACAGAATTACTTACTATATTGTAAATAGGAAAGGAAAACAGATGCGTCCTATGTTTGTTTTTCTTACTGCTAAGATGATTTCAGAAGAAGGGGTTTTAGATCGAACTTATCGAGGAGCATTAGTAATAGAATTGATACATACCGCTACTTTAGTTCATGATGATGTGGTAGATGATAGTAATCGCCGTCGTGGTTTTTTCTCTATAAACGCACTTTGGAAAAATAAAATAGCAGTTTTAGTAGGAGATTACTTATTGTCAAAAGGGTTGTTACTTTCAATAGATAACGGAGATTTTGATTTGTTAAAAATCATTTCAGTTGCGGTTCGTGAAATGAGCGAAGGAGAATTACTTCAAATAGAAAAAGCTCGTCGCTTAGATATAACAGAGGAAATATATTATGAAATTATTAGGCAAAAAACAGCAACTCTAATTGCGGCCTGTTGTTCTTTAGCGGCGTGTTCCGTTAGACCTGATGACTCTGTATTAATAGAAAAAATGAGGAAATTTGGAGAGCTTATAGGGATGGCATTTCAAATAAAAGATGATCTTTTTGATTATTCAGAAGAAGCTATAGGCAAACCAACAGGAATTGATATAAAAGAACAAAAAATGACACTTCCGCTCATTTATGTTCTTAATACATGTAGTTCCAAAGAAAAAAAATGGTTAATTAATTCTATAAAAAACCATAACAAAAATAAAAAGCGTGTAAAAGAAGTTATAACATTCGTGAAAGAAAATAATGGACTTGCATACGCTGAAAAAAAAATGATTGAATTTCAAGAGGAAGCATTAATGTTGCTTGCTGACTTCCCTGAATCAGATTACAAAAAAGCCTTGATCTTAATGGTTAATTATGTAATTGAAAGAAAAAAATAATTTTTTAAAATACAATACAAACTTTTTCAATTCTTTGTCCTCATTATAAATAGACGATAATTGAATCATTACCGCTTTTATGAATCTTAAAAAAAATGAACATAAAGGGAGTTTTGAAGGTTGAATAAGAAAAATAATGGTTAATGAATGTGTTTCTTTTCTCAGAGTAAAAAAAGAGGTCGTATTTCTAGAAGATGAAGCTATAATAGAAGATACATACAATGATATTGAAAGCAAATTATCTGTAGGAGCTATTCAAGTTTTTGATAGACAAATTATCATTAGGATACAGATGGTTTTAATCTTTATGTGATAGACGGATATGAACATCAGGAAATAGCCCAAATGCTAGAGATTACATGAGATGCCTCAAAATAAACACAGTTTATTTTGATCAAAGGGAGAAATCACATAATCTTGATTATGAGGCTCCTCCTTACGTAGTGACAAACTGCATGTTGATTTAGAGACTATCCTACAAAAGCAATAAAAATAAGTGTTGGTTCTTGATGCGCTTCGCGTTCGAGCTAACGATGAATCCAATTAATACTCAACCGTTTTTTAGAGTTGTTTTAAAATGAAAAAAACAGATCGAGAACTTTACTCTTTAATCCAGTATATTTTAAGTTTAAATGGTATAATTTATTACATTTTAAATATGGTTTTTCAGTTCAGTACAATAATTTAAGACCAACAAATAATCGTTTTTTATAGAAGGAGAGCATCAAACGTTTCTGGATAACTTTTCTAAACCAATAGATGACTCAAGATTTAAAGTCGTAAATTTAGTTTTTTCTCTATATTTAGAGTTAGATTTTTCAAAATCACCCATAATAAATGGAAAAAATATTTTTCACACATAAAAAAGTTTTCGTTTTGAAATAGGAGGATTTTTAAGATTTAATTTAAAAACAAAACATAGGATATAAAGAAAATAACCATAACTGTATTTTTAGAAGAGAAAGGCAGTTTTAATGTAAATAAATTTGTTTATAGTTTAGGAACTTATATAAGTTACAAAGAAATTAGTTTATATCTAAAACATGATATAACGCCTTCATTTAAGAATAACATGATTAATCAGAATAATATTTCCTTAGTATTAAGATTTGATTTAAATTAAATTTAGCTTATTTGGTATAATTATTGATAATTTTTCATAGATAAAACATTTTTAAATTATTATTTAACAATTTTTTGTTAATAGAAGGGTTGTTTATTAATAAACTAAAAAGTAGCTTTGTCACTATTTTTTATAGATAAAACCCCAAAAAATGAAAAAAAAGTTATTAAGTGTACTATTATTAGTATTTGCTTCCAGTCAAGCACAAAATGTACAAGGAGTTTATGGTGATTTCAATTGGTTTAATAATTGGACAAATTTTAAGCCTAAGACACAAGATTATGCAGCACCTAGTAGAATATTAAATGGAGAGATAGGGGAAAATACAACTCTTAAAAAAGGGACTTATCTAATAATGGGGTCTGTATATGTAGTTAATGGAGCAACTCTAACCTTAGAGCCAGGTGTAGTGATGCGTGGTGATTTTGACTCTAATGGAACTTTAATTGTTACTAAAGGATCAAAAATAAAGGCAGAAGGAACTGAAACAGATCCTATTGTGTTTACATCAAGTAAAGGAACTTCAGATAGAAAATCAGGAGATTGGGGAGGTATTATTATTTATGGAGATGCACCCGTTAATCGTTATGGAGGTATAGTTTCTTCTATTTATGATCCAAACCCTAAATATAATCTTTTTGGAGGGAATAACGAAAATAGTGATTCAGGTGTTTTGAAATATGTACGTATAGAATTTGCAGGAAAAAAATTAAATGAAAAACCATGTTAAATGGTTTGACTTTAGGAGCCGTAGGAAAAAAGACTAAAATAGAAAACATCCAAATTAGTATGGCTAAGGATGATGGATTAGAAGTTGTGGGCGGAACCTTTGATATGAATAATATTATCTCATTTCAAAATGCAGATGATGATTTTGACTTTTCTATGGGGGCTATTTGCACAATGAGTAATTCAATAGCCATACGAAATCCTTATATTTCAGATAATACTCGTTCAAGAGTTATGGAAATAGATACTTATGATAAACTAGAAAATTTTGATCCCACTCGTAAAAAAACAGTTATCAAACTCAATAATGTAACAATGGTTAGCAACGAGGATAACGCTATGGGATTAGTAAAAGAAGCTATTTCCGTAAAAACAGATTCATTTGTTGAAATGAATAAATGTGTCATTTCTGGTTTTGCAAGCGTTGTTGCTATGGACGATAAATATTTAGAAAAAGAAAATTATAAACAAATAAAAATAGTCAATTCAGTTATAAATAATTGTACTGGAAGTTATTACGAATGAAAATTTGGTAAAAGCAGAAACACCATCAGATTGGTTTACGCAAAAGGACAAAGTAAATAGTATTACAAAAATTAGTAATATCAATATGTTTAAAAGTAATGATGTGCGAAAAAAACCAGATTTTAGATTAAAGTAACAAAAAGGTGTCCGGAAAAAAAGGACACCTTTTTTTGTTAAAAATACTTAGGTATTATTAGAAACGGTTTTTTATATAAACGATATCCAAAAACAAGGTTTTCTTTTTTATATAGATTCGTTTTATTATATAATAAGACGATCTTTTTAAAATTGTATATTTGAACCTTTTTTAAAACATTAATCGTGATTTCCAAAAATACAATAGAAACTGTTTTTGAAACCGCTAGAGTAGAAGAGGTTATAGGGGACTTTGTGCAACTAAAAAGAGCAGGTACCAATTTAAAAGGTTTAAGCCCTTTTTCAGATGAAAAATCACCGTCTTTTATGGTGTCTCCAGTAAAACAAATTTGGAAAGATTTTAGCTCGGGAAAAGGAGGAAATGCAGTCACTTTTTTAATGGAACATGAGCATTTTTCTTACCCAGAAGCCATTAGGTATCTAGCAAAAAAGTACAATATAGAAATTGAAGAAACGGAGCAATCTACAGAAGAAGTAGCGGTAGCAAATGAAAAAGAAAGTATGTATCTCGTGTCTGAATTTGCTCAAAATTTTTTCAAGAAACAATGTTTAATACCAATGAAGGACAAGCAATAGGACTCTCTTATTTTAAAGAAAGAGGATTTACATTAGAAACAATTAAAAAATTTGGTTTAGGATTTTCACCAGAGGGCTGGGATGTTTTTACAAAAGAAGCTTTAGAAAAAGGGTATAAATTAGAATTTTTAGACAAAACGGGGTTGACAATAACAAAAGAAGATGGTAGACATTTTGATCGTTTTAAAGGACGTGTTATGTTTCCAATACAAAGTATGTCCGGTCGTGTTTTAGGTTTTGGTGGGCGTATTTTAACTAACGATAAAAAAGTAGCTAAATATGTCAATTCCCCAGAAAGTGAAATTTATCATAAGTCCAAAGTCTTATACGGAATCTATTATGCTAAGCAAGCTATAGCTAAGCAAGATAATTGTTATTTATGTGAAGGATATACGGATGTAATTCAAATGCATCAAGCAGGTATAGAAAATGTAGTAGCCTCATCTGGTACTGCTCTAACTCCAGATCAAATTCGTTTGATTAATCGTTTGACCAAAAACGTTACTGTTCTTTTTGATGGAGATGCAGCAGGGCTAAGAGCTTCGATCAGAGGAATTGATTTAATACTAGAGGAAGGAATGAACGTAAAAGTATGCACTTTCCCAGATGGAGATGATCCCGATAGTTTTGCAAGAAAAACACCTCATGATGATTTATTGCGCTATCTAGATGAAAATGCTATGGATTTTATACAGTTTAAAGCCTCTCTTCTTATGAAAGAAGCCAAAAATGATCCTATTAAAAAAGCAGACTTAATTCGTGATATGATTATTAGTATAGCCAAGATACCAGATCGAATTAAAAGAGAAGTATACATAAAAGAATGTTCGCGTATTATGGATATTTCAGAAGAAGTATTATTTAATACATTAGCACAATTGATTCAAAAAGATATTACAGAATCAAATAAAAAAATAAAACAAGAACAAAAAGCATTTACGGTTGTAAAAAATGAAGATCAGCAAACCAAAACAAAAGTAGATGTTCAATACCAGCTAGAACGCAAAATAATAGAAATTCTTTTGCTCTACGGAAACGCAGAAGAAGAATTTGCGGATTATCTCTATAAAGCCACTCCAGAAGGAGAGTTAAAAGAAATAAAAGAGTTTAGCAAATACAAAGTTTACCAGCGAATTTATTTAAGCCTTCAAGAAGACGAAGTAGAGTTAGCAAATCCTTTATTTAGAGCAATCTACAATGAAGTGATGAATTATTATCATCAAAATGAAAAATTTGAAATTGAGCATTTCTTGATGCAACTAACACCAGAATTAGCACAAGAGGTAACTTCTATTTTAATGGAAGATGAAAAAAATGAGTTTGCATAATTGGGAAGTTAAATTGATTTATGTAAAATTAAAAGATCAAACAATTGGACAATATGTAACCGAAACAATTTTGAGTTTACGATGGTTTTTAGTAAACAAAATTATAGAAGAAGTAAAAGGACAATTATCGCCTGATCCACAGGCTGATAACTCTGAAATTTTATATACGGTAATGGATTATTCTAAATTAGTAGGTAACTTTTCTAGTAAATTAGGACGTGTTATGTCTCGTTATTCTTAATTTTTTAAGAAGGAAACGTCCGAAAAGTAAAAATATTATTTTGTTTATTTTTAATTTAAAGTAATAAATAGCAAGCTTAGTCTATTTAAACAAAAATGGCAAATTTTATTTTAATTAGTGAGATTAAAAGGATAAAATAAAATATGAAATTTTAGACTTTTCGAACATTTTCCTTTATCGGGGAATTTTAAATTTTAACAATATAAACAGCTCCTTCTCCCATTGCAGGTATAAATAAATAGTTGTTATAACTGCTAATATCCGCAGGGCCATTAAGGTATTTTTTTCCTATTTTATTAGTAAGATCTATTAATTCGCTCTTTTGTGTTGTTGGATTATATTTAAAGATAGATCCTACTTCATTTGATCCATTGTAATCTTTACCCCAATCAGATATATATAATTCATTATTGATAAGAGTTATGCCATCTAAACCTCCTGGAAGCATTTGGGCTGTTAAGAGCATCAGTATTGTTTTTAGAATTTAGATCTAACTTTTTTAATGACAATCCGTTTGCAAAAGCACAATTCCATAGTGTATTATCTGTTAAAAATAAGCCATTTACAAAGTTGCTTTCACCTATTTTTTCTTTGCTTTTTTCTTTTAAATTAACTTTATAAATACCGCCATTATTGGTAATACTTGCATATAAAGTATTATTGTCATTTCCTTTAACAAGATCATTTAATCCTGTGCCTCCTTTTATTGTTAAGTCAATTCCTAGATCATTAAAAGAAATTCGATCGGTAAGTTCTCCTGTATTAATATCTATTCCTTTTAGCTCATCTATGTCGTTTATCCATAATGTATTGCCTATAAGAACACTGCCTTTTGGAGCGTTTAAAGAAACTTTACTAATATTTTTAGAAATTAGTTTACCGTTGATATCTACTTTTGTAATCATTCCATCTCCGTCTTTTACGTGAGGAGCTAATTGTGTTCCGATATCTGAAATATAAAAATATTGTTTGCCATCAAAAAGAACGCTTTCAGGATGGCCTAACTCTACTGCTAATTTTCCTGTTGGAAATGTAATTTCGTTGCTACTAGGGCTTGGAGTATTGTTATCTTTTGAACAACCTATTAATAAAGTACTTCCTATAAGAGAAGAAAGTAAAAAACTCTTTTTCATAATTATCTATTTTTGTTAAGACAAATTTATGAATAAGAGTTTTTGTAAGTTTTTTGTGATCGTTCAAAAAGTTATTCTAAAAGTCCAATTTTTAGAATTAGACAATTTCTAAAGTTTTAGCTTTATTGACAAGGTCTACAAGATTGGTTACATTTAACTTGGCTAATAAACGGAGTTTATAAGTGCTAATCGTTTTTTCGTTTAAATTCAAAGTCTCTGCTACTTCTTTGTTTTTTTTACCATTGGATAGATAACGTAATACTTCGATTTCTCGACTTGATAATTTTCTGTAGAGTTGTTCTGGTTTAGATTGCTTTGATATTAAAGCAATATTGCGTTTTACGGCATCGCTAAAAACAACAGATCCTCTGTTAACCTTTATGATTGTTGAGGCAAGATTTTCTAGTTTTTCTGATTTTTCAACAAATGATGAAACTCCTGCTTTTATAGCATTGGGAGCATATATTTGTTCGTTTAAATTAGAAAATAAAACAACTTTAAGTTTTCGGTAATTTTGTAATAAGTTTTTAATATTATTAATACTGTTTAACCCATTTAGCTCCATATCCATGACTAAGATGTCTACCTCTTTTCGTTTTAACATCTCTTCAATCATGTCAAAGTTATCCACGATTCCTACTAATGTAATATCAGAATGTTCTTTGAAATATGATTTAATACCATAATGAACCACTGGATGATTATCCGCAAGACCTATCTTTATCATACATTATTCGTTTAAAATTGTGTAAGTACAAAATTACAAATAAAAATATAAAGGCTTGATTATCAGTTGTAGAAAATGTTTTACACTTTTGTAGAAATTATTTGAATTGTTTAGGAATTACACATACAGGTATTGGATTTATTTTATGTTGATTAATGGTGTTTAAGCGTAAGTAAATTTTAAAAACCTCTTTTTCTCTGCCTTCAAAATCATTACTCGTTTTTCCGTTCTCTAATTGTTCCATAGCCCATTCTAATTCGTCATAATTGGCTCCTAATTGATCTTCATCACTTCTGTCATCACCAAATAACCCATCAGTAGGTTTTGCATTTAAGATAGATGCCGGTATTTCTAGATAAGTTGCTAGAGCGCGAACATCACTTTTTAGTAAGTCTGCTATAGGACTGATGTCTACACCTCCATCTCCATACTTTGTAAAAAAACCTACCCCAAAATCTTCTACTTTATTTCCTGTTCCTGCGACTAATAAACTGTTTAAACCTGCTAAGTAATACAAAGACACCATTCGTAAACGTGAGCGGGTATTTGCTAAAGCCAAATAAAGCTTGTCTTCGATTTCCGATGTAGGAACCTCTTTTTGAAATGTCTCAAAAATAGGAGTCAAGTTTATTCGTGTATCGGATACGTTTGAAAATCTTGATTTTAATAAATGAATATGCTCGTATGCTCTACTTACATGGCTTTCAGTTTGATGTATAGGCATTTCTACACATAAGGTGGTAAGTCCTGTTTGAGCACATAATGTAGAAGTTAGAGCAGAATCTATTCCGCCTGATATACCTACAACAAAGCCTTTTACTCCTGCTTTTTCAGCATATTCTTTTAACCAATTTACGATATATGTGTTTACTTTTTCTACATTTAGAGTGCTTATTTTTTGCATAGTGAGGATAGTATTAAAAACGAATGTATATTTGCAAAAATAATAAAATTACGTCATAAACCGTTTTGAGGTGATCTTAATACAATTATAGTAAAATGAAGAAACATATAGCATTAACTTTTATAATCCTTTCCCTTTTTTCTTGTAAAAAAAACGAAAAAGTAAAAGATCAAGCAGAAGAAATGAATGTAAATGTTGTGGTAGATCGTTATGATAAAGCCTTTTTGAATCAAAACCCTCTGATTTACCCAATTTAAAACAAAAATATCCTTTTTTCTTTCCTCCTCAAGTTGATGAACAATTTTTAGCCGAAAAGATGGTAAACCCACAATGGAGAGCACTATATAAGGAAGTGGAAAAGAGATACGATAATTTTGATCTTGAAAAGAAAAATATAGAAACTCTTTTTAAATATATAAAATACTATTTTCCAAAAACCAGAATACCTAAAGTATATACAGTTATTCAAGACATGGATCCTGATTATAAAGTTATTTATGCTCCCGATAAGAATATGTTAATTATTTCTTTAGAATTATATTTAGGTAAATCACATCGTTTTTATGAATACCCTGAATTCTTAAAAAGAAGATTTGAACCCTTACAAATGATGCCTGATATAGTAGACGCATTTGCGCTATATAAAGTTAAACCACCTACTGATCGTGATTTTTTGTCACAAATGATTTATGAAGGAAAGAAACTTTATTTAAAAGATGTTTTGTTACCTACAACCTTAGATGAAGATAAAATTGCATATACTACAGAAGAGTTAAAATGGTGTGAGGAAAATGATGAAAATATTTGGCGATTTATGATAGAACAAAAAATGTTATATGATACAAACCCTATGTTAGTTCAGAAATTAATAACGCCAGGACCCTTTTCTAAATTTGGACTAGAAAGTGATAATCAAACCCCTGCCCGTATAGGAGCGTGGATTGGTTGGCAGATTGTTCGTACTTATATGGATCAGAATGACACTCCTCTGCAAAAGATGCTTGTTTTAGATGCAAAAGAACTTTTTAAAAAGTCGAAATATAAACCCGTAAAGAGTTAGTCGTTAACTCATTATTTAATGAAATGTTTAATAAGAATTTAGTTAATTAAATTCTAAAATTCTAAAATTTAAAATGCCAATAACAAAAACATCCGATATTAAGTTTGAAATCTCGTTAGATGAAAATCATATTCCTGAAAAATTGCATTGGACAGCAAAAGATGGAGGAGTGGAAAAGCAAGAAGCAAAAGCATTCATGCTGAATATTTGGGACAGCAATGTAAAAGAAACAATGCGTATTGATTTGTGGACAAAAGATATGCCTGTAGATGAAATGAAGATATTCTTTCATCAGACATTGGTAGCTATGGCAGATACTTTTGAACGTGCAACCGCTGATGAAAAAATGAGTGCAACGATGCGCGATTTTTGTGATTATTTTGCTGAAAAATTAGAATTAAATAAATAGGAAAATTATGAAAATCTTGAAAAGAAAGTTATCCTTATTTTGCATCTGTTTGTTTTTAGTTTCTTGTAGTAAAGAAAATAATATAGGTGTAGCACCTGATAGTAGTAATGGAAATTGTGAGTCGTCAATACCTTTTTTGAAAACGGGAAAAGAACTTGTATTTGATTTTTTTCAATTTGGAATAAATTCAGGAACAATGAAAATGACTTTTGGTAATTGTAATGGAGAAGGGTTTTTGGTTACAAGAGGATTTTATGACACATTTGGTAAATTACATAGGTCTAGTGTAGATTTAATGAAACAAGAAGGTGATTTTCTTTTGATTGATTCTAATAATGATAAAGATTATTTTTCGAAAAACTATAAAAAAAATGCTAAGTTAAATGAAGAATGGAAATATACTAGATCGGATAAAGCGGTTGTAACACATAAAGTTATAGATATAGATTCTGTGATTACGGTGCCAGCAGGAACATTTCATTGTAAAGTATTTAAGTTTTCCACAACAACAGCTATTAATGATTCTTATGTTTTTTGGAACGATGATATTGGTAATGTTTATGAAGATACAGGATTCTTTAAGATGGAGCTTAAGTCATTTAAATAAAAAAACGATCTGAAAGATAAAAATACTGTTGTGTCGGTAAAAGGGAGAAATCACATATCTATATTATGTGATTTCTCCTATTTTAGAAGAGATAGGCTAGATGTTGAGTTTCGATTTTTTGGATCTCTTTTCTATTAGATAAAATTATCATTGTTTTTAAAGATTTCCTGATTTACGTTGTCTATAAACTCTAGAACATCGTCCCGACCTATTGTATCTAATGATGATGTTATAAAATGTTGTGGCATTTCTTCCCAATTGTTAGCTAATAATGCCTTGCGATAAGCAGCAACATTTTGTTCGGTTTTACCTTTGCTTATTTTATCAGCTTTTGTAAAAATAATACAAAAAGGGATTCCAATTTCGCCAAGATATGTAATAAATTCTAAATCTATTTTCTGAGCCTCATGACGTATATCTATTAATACAAAAGCGCAAACTAATTGCTCTCGTTTTTCAAAATAATCTGTAATGAATTTTTGAAAGACTTCTTTTGTTTTTTAGAAACTTTTGCATAACCATATCCAGGTAAGTCAACTAAAAACCAATTGTTGTTAATTTTAAAATGATTAATTAGTTGGGTTTTGCCTGGTTTTGAAGATGTTTTTGCTAGATTTTTATGATTGGTTAACATGTTTATTAAAGAAGATTTTCCTACGTTAGATCTTCCTATAAAAGCATATTCAGGTAAACGTTCCTGTGGACATTTACTAACAATCGAGTTACTTATGATAAATTCAGCGGTATTAATTTTCATATATACAAAATAAATCCCCTTATACGAAGGGGAAAGTTATTATTTATGCTCTGCTTTTGTTTCTAGCCATTCTTCTAGAATTCTGTTAAATTCTTTAGGATGTTCCATCATTGCAGCATGTCCACATTGGTCTATCCAGTATAAAGTAGAATTAGGAAGTAGTCTGTGAAATTCTTCTGCTACTTCTGGAGGTGTTACTTTATCTTGTTTACCCCATATAATTCCTGTAGGAACGTGCATTTTAGGTAAATCTTTAGCCATGTTATGACGTATGGCACTTTTGGCAATTGTAAGTGTTTTTAAAAGTTTAATGCGATCGTTTACTGTTGCATATACCTCATCAACAATTTCTTTTGTAGCAACAGCAGGATCGTAAAAAACATCCTCTGATTTTTTTTTAATGTATTCATAATCGCCTCGCTTGGGATAGCTTTCTCCCATAGCACTTTCATATAAACCAGAACTTCCTGTAATGACTAGACCAGAAACTTTTTCAGGAAAAAGTTTTGTGAAATATAAGGCAATATGCCCTCCTAAAGAATTGCCAACAAGGACAACTCGGTCAAAACCTTTGTAATTTATAAAGTTCTTAAGATATACTGCAAATGCTTTTACATTTGTTTTTAATATATTTTGGGTATATAGAGGCAATTCAGGTATTACCACTTTATAACCTTTGTTAGGAAAGTATTCGGCAACTCCACCAAAATTACTAAGACCTCCCATTAATCCATGTAAGATTACAATTGGAGTCCCTTCCCCTGCTTCAAAATATTTATACTTGCCGTCTTCTATTAAGTGCTCCACTTTATTAACTTGTTTTTTATACGACAAATATAGTGGTTAAAAATGAAAAAAATAATTTTTATTAATCTTTTGTAGAGGAACTAACTTGGTGGATTAATAGTGTATAGAGGAAAAAATAAAAAAATGTACCATTTAAACTTTGAAAGTTCCTCATAAATACTATTTTTTCAGCCTTGAGGCTGTCTAAAAAGTTCGCAATATTTTCATTTCGACCAGAGGGAGAAATTACATAATGTTGATTATGAGATTCCTCCTTATCGGAGTGATAAACTGCATGTTGATTTAGACACTATCCTACAAAAGCAATAAAAATTAGTGTTGGTTCTCGATATGCTTTGGGTTCGAACTAACGATGATTTTAATTATATACTCAACCGTTTGTTCGAGTTGTTTTAAAGTGAAAAAAACAGATCGAGAATTTTACTTTTTAATCCAGTGTATTTTAAGTTTAAATGGTATCAGAATGATTTTTATAATGAATCAAATAATGATTTAAGCGAAAAGGAGAAGTCATATAATGTTGATAATATGGCTTCTCCTATGCTTGAAATGATAAACTAGATGTTGAATTTTATTTTTTAGATATCTATTCTTTTATTTTAAGATTTAATAATTGTTTGTTTTCTGTCAGGACCTACAGATATAATCATAATAGGCACTTCTAGTTCTTCTTCGATAAACTGAATATAGTTTTTTAATTCTATAGGGAGCTCCTCGAAAGTGCTCATATTTGTTAGGTCTGCCTTCCAACCTTTAAACTCAGTGTAAATAGGAGTAAGGTTTTCTTCTTCAATAGAAAAGGGTAGATGTTTTATTGTTTCTCCTTTGTAGTTGTAAGCGTTACAAACTTTTAGTGTTTCAAAACCAGAAAGGACATCTCCTTTCATCATCATTAACTGGGTTACTCCATTAATTTGAATAGCGTATTTTAAAGCTACTAAATCTAACCATCCACAACGTCTAGCGCGTCCTGTGACAGATCCAAACTCATTTCCTACTTTTGCCATTGTTTCTCCATCTGTACCGAAATCTTCTGTAGGGAATGGACCAGAGCCTACGCGAGTAGTGTAGGCTTTAAAAATCCCAAAAACATCTTTTTATTTTATTGGGAGCAATTCCTAGACCTGTACAGGCTCCTGCAGCGGTGGTGTTAGAAGACGTAACGAAAGGGTAAGTTCCAAAGTCAACATCTAATAAAGAACCTTGAGCTCCTTCACAAAGAATAGATTTGCCTTCTTTTTGAGCTTTAGCTAAAAAATCTTCACTGTCAATAAAAGTTAGTTTTTTTAACTCTTCTATAGCTTCAAAAAACTCTTTTTCCATTTCAGGAAGATTGTATTGAATGTTTACATCGTAGAATTTAATCATCTCCTCGTGCTTATTAGCTAGAGAACGATACTTTTCAATGAAATCAGACATTTCAATATCTCCAACTCTTAAGCCATTACGACCTGTTTTGTCCATATAAGTAGGACCAATACCTTTTAGAGTGGAACCTATTTTGGCTTTACCTTTAGCTGTTTCAGAAGCTGCGTCTAGCAAACGATGGGTTGGTAAAATAAGATGAGCTTTTCTTGAAATTAATAATTTTGACTTGATATTCATATTGAATTTTTCAAGTCCTTCAATTTCTTTTTGAAAAACAACTGGGTCGATAACAACACCATTTCCTATGATATTTATCGAGTTTTTGTGAAAAATACCAGATGGGATTGTACGTAAAACGTGTTTTATTCCATCAAATTCAAGTGTGTGTCCAGCATTAGGGCCTCCTTGAAAACGAGCTATAATGTCATATTTAGAGGTTAATACATCGACAATTTTTCCTTTGCCTTCATCTCCCCATTGTAATCCTAGTAGTAAGTCTACAGTCATTGTGTTGTTGTTTGTAATTTTAAGAATTATTCTTTTTAGTAGCGTAGAAATATAATGAATGATTTTGGATTTCAATTCCAAATAAATCCTCCATAGTTTGTTTGATCGTTTGTATTCTTGGGTCGCAAAACTCAATTACTTCCCCAGTATCAGTCATAATAATATGGTCATGTTGTTTGTCAAAATAAGATTTCTCATAGTGTGCTTGATTCTGACCAAACTGATGTTTACGAACTAAACCACAATCTAATAATAATTCAATAGTATTGTAGAGTGTGGCACGAGACACTCGGTAATTTTTATTTTTCATTTTGATGTAAAGATTTTCTATATCAAAATGTTCTGAATTATCATATATTTCCTGGAAGGATTGCATATCGTTCTGGTGTCTTTCGATGTCCATTTTTTTCTAAATAACTAGTAAAAACATTTTTTACCGTTTCTTGATGGCTATTGTTGTCAGATGTAACTTGTGTCATAACGTCACAAAGATAAAATTTTTATTCATATTGTAGATAATAATGGTTTTTTACTTTTATAAGTATTGGTCTATAATAAAAATACACAGACGGTTTTGTCTACTCTTAAAATAAAAATGCTGTTTATGTAAAAACGAATAGAAGACTTACTTCCAGTTTTTTTGACTCTCTTTTGCTATGGTGATACTTATCCGTTTTTTTGAAAAATTTTTATTCATTCAAAATGTCTTAAGCTCTACCATGTCAAATGGCAATATACTAAAAAAACAAATAGATGAATGTTAATTAAGAAGGTTGTTTTTTGAGATGCTTGAGATTTTGCGATGAAAAATAAAAGTATAAATAATATAAAAGGTGTAAAAAAATCGCGTATATGAAGTTTTGCCAAATTGGAGATGAAAAATAGAGCACCTTTCAGATTCAAAGTTCTTTTTGTCTGTGATAAAAGTCTAATGGCAAATCTGAGATTATAAAAATTATAGCTTTCGAGTTTTGTCATGTATTTCTTATAAAATTAAAATTTATAAACAAAGTGGTATTTTGTGGTAAAATGTGGTAAAAATATTTCTATCTTTGTCTTTGTACAGTACAAAGCGTAACTCCTTGAATACCATTGTTGGAACATATGAATGTAAAGCGGATGCTAAGGGCAGGTTGATGTTACCAGTTGCCTTAAAGAGCCAATTGGCTACTTCTTTACAGGAAGGGTTTGTGTTAAAACGTTCTGTTTTTCAACCATGTTTAGAGTTGTATCCAATGAGTGAATGGAATGTTATGATGCAAAAAATCAACAAGTTAAATCGTTTTGTAAAGAAGAATAATGATTTTATTCGTCGATTTACTGCGGGAGTAAAAGTGGTAGAGATTGATGCTACGGGACGTCTATTAATACCCAAAGATTTGGCTGTTTTTGCAAATATTACCAATAATATAGTATTGTCTTCGGCGGTAACTATATTAGAAATTTGGGATAAAGAATTATATGAAAAAGCTATTGATGATTCAGTAATGGATTTTGCTGATTTAGCTGAAGAAGTAATGGGAGATTTAAATTTTGATGACAATGGAATATCATAATCCGGTTTTATTAAAAGAAACAGTGGATGGTTTGAATATCAAACCGGATGGCATATATGTAGATGTAACTTTTGGAGGCGGAGGTCATTCAAGAGAAATAATAGCTCGATTAGGACCTAATGGAAAGTTATTTGCTTTTGATCAAGATGAAGATGCTTGGGCAAATGTAATAGAAGACACACGATTTGTATTAATAAAAGAAAATTTTAGGTACATCAAAAACTTTTTGCGTTTTCATAACGTTCGAAAAGTTGATGGGATTTTGGCAGATTTAGGGGTTTCCTCTCATCAATTTGATGTGCCAGAACGAGGCTTTTCTACTCGTTTTGAAGGAGCGCTTGATATGAGAATGAGTCAAAAAAATGAATTGAGTGCTTACACTGTAGTTAATGAGTATGATGATATAAATCTACGTCGTATTTTTTTAGAATATGGAGAACTGAAAAATGCAGCAGCTTTAGCTAGGACAATAATAGAAGCTAGAGAAACAGAACATATTGTTAATACAGAAGATTTAAAACAAGTTTTAAAAAAACATTTACCAGGTCATAAAGCCAATAAAATTTTAGCTCAAATTTATCAAGCTATACGTATTGAAGTAAATCAAGAGATGGAAGTTTTAAAAGAATTTCTAGAACAATCATTAGAAATCTTGAATATAGGAGGGAGGTTAAGCGTTATTTCGTACCATTCTTTAGAAGACCGTTTGGTAAAACGATTTATAAAAAATGGAATGTTTGAAGGAGAACCAGAACGAGATATATTTGGCAGGTTTGAAGTACCCATGAAAGCTATTGATAAACTTATTGTGCCAACAGATGAAGAAATAAAACTAAATAATAGAGCTCGAAGTGCAAAGCTTCGTATAGCTGAAAAAAATAACAATAAATATTGTCTTTAGGATCTCTAAATAAAAAATGAAAAACAAAATCTTTAATATACTAAAAGCACGCTATCTTCTTAACGAAGATGCCGCAAAGAATTGGATTTTTATCCTTTTCTTATTAGTACTAGCTATCGTAATGATAGCAAATACACATAGTTATGAGAAAAAAGTTTTTCGTATAGCCGAATTAAACAATGAAGTAAAAGAATTACGATCAGAATTTGTAGACCGAAGATCAGAACTAATGAAAATAAAAATGGAGTCAAACGTAGCAGCTCAGATGGCAATATTAGACATTGTACCCTCTTCCGTTCCTCCTAAAAAAATTAAAGTAGCAAAAGAAAAGACAGCTTGGGAAAAGCTATGGCAATAATAAATAGAAACATATTAAATCGTATTTATGGAGTGGCATTACTTATACTTGTAATGTCATCTGCTGTTGCTGTAAAATTAAGTAATATTCAATGGGTTGAAGGAACTTATTATAGACAATTGGCCAAAGAACGTACAATTAAAAATTTTGTAATCCCTGCCAATAGAGGAAATGTTTATTCATCAGATGGAAGTCTTTTAGCAACTTCCATTCCTGAATATACAATCCGTTTCGACGCATTAGCACCTTCGCAAGAAAATTTTGATAAACATATAAAATCGCTTGCAGATTCATTAGCACCTATGCTAAAAAAACAAGCAGTTTTTTACTAAACGATTTTAGAAAAGCAAGAGCAAATAAAAATCGTTATATGTTAGTTGCACGCAAGTTAAGTTATACAGAGCATGCTAGAATTAAAAAATTTCCTTTACTAAACCTAGGTGCTTATAAAGGAGGAATCATTATAGAACAGCAAACAGTAAGAGAACATCCAATAGGAAAAATAGCAGAAAGAACAATAGGTTATGAACGTTTTAATGATGAAGGAAGTTTGACCCGAGTAGGAATCGAAGGTGCTTTTGGAAAGTATTTGAAAGGAAAAAAATGGACAAGTCTTAAAGCAAAAAATAGCAAAAGGACAATGGAAACCTATTCGAGATAATAATGAAGTAGAACCGATAGATGGCTATGATATAGTATCTACGATTGACGTTTATATACAAGATATTGCACATCACGCATTGCTTAAACAGTTAGAACTATATGAAGCAGAACACGGTTGCGCAGTAGTCATGGAAACCAAAACAGGCGATATTAAGGCTATTTCTAACTTGGGGAGAGCTAAGGATGGATCCTATTATGAAACTATTAATTACGCCGTTGCAGAATCACATGAACCAGGTTCCACCTTTAAATTAGTAGATGTTTTAGCACTATTAGAAGATAAAAAAATTGATACTAATAAAATTTACAATACACATGGAGGAGTAGTTGTATATAGAGGGCGAAAAGTAAAAGACTCTCATGAGGGAGGATATGGTAAAATCTCATTTGCTAGAGGATTTGAACTTTCTTCTAATACAGTATTAGTTCAAGCAGTGTATGAAAATTATAAAGAAAACCCTCAAGAGTTTGTAGACCATATCAACTATTTAGGACTAAACGCACCTTTAGGACTACCTTTTAAAGGAGAAGGAAAACCTAGAATACCTCAACCAAGAAAAGGAAATTGGAGTCGTATCTCGCTCCCATGGATGGCCTTTGGTTATGGTGTTTCAGTTACGCCATTACAGACACTTACATTATACAATGCAATAGCTAATAATGGTGTAATGGTTAAACCTAAGTTTGTTCAAGAGGTAAAAGAATGGAATAAAGTCATAAAAAAATTTGATACAGAAGTAATTAACTCTAGAATTTGTTCTAATGCTACGCTCTTGAAAATAAAAGCCATGTTGAAAAATGTTGTTAAAAGAGGAACCGCATCTAAATTATATTCAAAAGATTTTTCTATGGCAGGAAAAACAGGAACCGCACAAATAGATTATCATAAAGGAGACACACAAATGTATTATGCCTCTTCCTTTGCAGGCTATTTTCCAGCAGAAGATCCGCAATATTCCTGTATAGTGGTCATTCATAAACCCAATACCTCCAGTAATAATTATTACGGTGCTGATGTAGCAGGTCCTGTTTTTAAAAGAATTGCACAAAAAGTTTTTACAGATGTTCCTTCTACAGATGAAATAAAATCATTAAAAAGAAGAGTTAACAAACAAGAAAAAAGTTATTTGACCTATAATGAAAAACTAAATAGAAAACCATTATATGTGCCAAATACAAAAGGAATGCCAGGAATGGATGCAGTAGCCTTGTTAGAAAATTTAGGTATGAAAGTACAAGTAAACGGATTTGGTAAAGTAAAAAAACAGTCTGTTCAAGCAGGAGAAATTATAAGAAAAAATACAACTATAGTTTTAGAATTATCATAAATAAAATAATACAAGTATTTTATCTTTCAATTAAAAGGAATAAAAAGAATGAATTTAAAAGATTTATTATACAAAGTACCCATAGAAGAGGTTCAGGGATCTACTACAAAAACCGTGAATCAAATTCATTTCGATTCTCGTAAAATCGAAACAAATGATATTTTTGTAGCAATCCGAGGAACTCTGTCCGATGGGCATCAGTATATTGAAAAAGCAATAAGTTTAGGCGCCACAACTATAATTTGTGAACAACTTCCTAAGACTTGCTTAAAAAATATTACCTATATAAAAGTACAAGATACAAATACAGCTTTAGCACAATTAGCTAATAATTTTTATGAAAAACCATCTAATAAATTAATATTAGTTGGAGTCACAGGTACAAATGGTAAGACCACAATTGCATCTCTACTATATCAAATGTTTAAAAGAGCAGGCTATAAAGTTGGATTATTATCAACCGTGAAAATAATGGTAAACACAACAGAATACAAAGCCACTCATACAACACCAGATTCTTTAACTATCAATCATTTTTTAAATCAAATGGTTCAAGAAGGTTGTGAATATTGCTTTATGGAAGTAAGTTCTCATGGAGTACATCAAAAACGCACCGAAGGTTTATTTTTTGCAGGAGGAGTGTTTACCAACTTATCACACGATCATTTAGATTATCACTCAACATTTGCAGAATACCGTGATGTAAAAAAGATGTTTTTTGATCATTTACCCAAAACTGCTTTTGCATTAACCAATATTGATGATAAAAATGGTTCTGTCATGTTGCAGAACACACAAGCAAGAAAAAAAACCTATGCTCTAAAAACCTATGCTGATTACAAAGCCGTTATATTAGAAAATCAACTGTCTGGACTTCAGTTAAAAATTAATGAACAAGATGTTTGGACACGATTAATAGGTACTTTTAATGCTTACAATCTATTAGCTATTTACGCTGTAGCAGTTGAATTAGGAATAGATAAAATAGAAGCCCTTCGTTTGTTGTCAGAGTTAGAAAGTGTGTCGGGTAGATTTCAGTTTATAGTTTCCAAAGAAAAAATTACGACCATAGTAGATTATGCACACACCCCCGATGCCCTAGAAAATGTATTAAACACTATTAATGATATCCGTACTAAAAACGAACAATTAATCACGATTGTAGGATGTGGAGGAGATAGAGACAGAACAAAGCGACCTATTATGGCGCGAATTGCAACAGAAATGAGTTCAAAAGTAATTTTGACTTCGGATAATCCCCGCACAGAAAATCCTCAAGCTATTATTGAAGAAATGGAAGCAGGAATTACGGCAGAAAATTTTAAAAAATACGTGTCCATTATAGATCGTAAGCAAGCTATAAAAACAGCTTGTCAAATAGCTGAAAACGGAGATATAATTTTGATCGCTGGCAAAGGACATGAAACCTATCAAGAAGTCAATGGAATACGTCACGATTTTGATGATATGAAAATAGTACAAGAATTATTAAAACAATTAAACAAATAATAATTGATTTAGAAGATAGATTTATGGTTTCAAACTAAAAAATCTAAAATAAAAATCCAAAATCTTATAAAGTATGTTATACTACCTATTTGAATATTTAGATAAAGTTCAGGACGTTCCTGGAACAGGCGTTTTTCAATACATCACCTTCCGATCTGCATTGGCCATCATTATGTCATTATTATTGTCTACTATTTACGGAAAAAAAGTAATAAGCTATCTAAGACGTTTGCAAATAGGTGAGACAGTTCGTGAATTAGGCTTAGAAGGACAAACTCAAAAAGCAGGAACGCCAACTATGGGAGGAATTATCATTATATTTTCTACTCTAATACCAGTTTTATTATTTGCAAGATTAGATAATATTTATGTAATATTATTAATAATATCTATGTTATGGATGGGATTAATAGGCTTTTTAGATGATTATATAAAGGTATTCAAAAAAGACAAAGAAGGACTAAAAGGAATCTTTAAAGTGATAGGTCAAGTAGGATTAGGGTTATTTGTTGGATCAGTTTTATATTTTCATCCACAAGTAACTGTACGTAAAGAGATGGCCCATACAAAAATTGAAATAGATGCTTCTCAAAATACAATTAAACCCATGATGATTGAAGAAAAATCAACAGCCACTACAATACCTTTTTTCAAAAATAATGAGTTTGATTATGCCGAAGTATTATCTTTCATGGGAGAAGGATATGAAAATTATGCTTGGTTAATTTTTATACCAGTAGTTATTTTTATTATTACAGCGGTTTCAAATGGAGCCAATCTTACTGATGGTATTGATGGGCTGGCGGCAGGAACCTCCGCTATATCAGTAATAGGGTTAGGAGTATTTACATTTGTTTCAGGAAATATTATTTTTTCTAAATATTTAAACATAATGTTCATTCCACACTCAGGAGAGATGACCGTTTTTATAGCAGCTTTCATAGGATCATTAGTCGGTTTTTTATGGTATAATAGTTTTCCCGCTGCTGTTTTTATGGGAGATACAGGAAGTTTAACCATAGGAGGTGTGATTGCCGTATTGGCAATTGCCGTTCGTAAAGAAATGCTAATTCCAGTTATTTGTGGAATATTTTTAGCCGAAAATCTCTCAGTAGTATTACAAGTAGCCTATTTTAAATATACAAAAAGAAATACGGAGAAGGACGTCGTATTTTCTTAATGTCACCATTACACCATCACTATCAAAAGAAAGGATACCACGAAAGTAAAATAGTTACTCGTTTCTGGATTGTAGGAATTTTATTAACTATTGTTTCGGTTGTAACTCTAAAATTAAGATAATCTATGAAGTTAGTTGTTTTAGGAGGAGGAGAAAGCGGTGTAGGTACCGCTATCCTTGGAAAGAAAAAAGGATATGAAGTATTCGTGTCTGATTTTGGGAAAATAAAAGATACATATAAAGAGATATTATTGCTACACAAAATTAAATTTGAAGACGAAAAACACACGGAAGAACTTATCTTGAATGCAGATATGGTAATGAAAAGCCCAGGTATTCCAGATAAAGCACCTATTGTAAAAAAAATAATAGAAAAAAAAATACCAATACTCTCCGAAATTGAATTTACCAACAAGTTTACAGATGCGGTAACGGTAGGGATAACAGGTAGTAATGGAAAGACTACGACCACTATGCTAACCTACCACCTTTTAAAGCAAGGAGGATTAAATGTAGGACTTGCAGGAAATATAGGAAAGAGTTTTGCATGGCAAGTAGCAGATGATAAGTTTGATACTTATGTTTTAGAATTAAGTAGCTTTCAACTAGACGGAGTTGAAAAATATAAACCACATATTGCTATTATAACCAATATTAGTCCAGATCATTTAGATCGGTATGAATATAAATACGAAAATTATATTGCTTCAAAGTTTAGAATAACAATGAATCAAACAACAGAAGATTTTTTGATTTACGATGCAGATGATCAAGATATAAATAATTGGTTGAGTCAAAATACAACCAAAGCGAAATTAATACCCTTCTCCATTTCTAAAAAATTAGATTTTGGAGTTTATTTAGAAAAAGATACAATAAAATTCAATATAACAAACGAAGTATTTGATATGCCAACCAACGAAATATCTTTAGAAGGAAAACATAATGTAAAAAACGCTATGGCAGCAGCAACAGTTGCACAATTGTTAAAAATAAGAAAAGCAACCATTAGAGAAAGTTTGTCAGACTTTCAAGCGGTTGAACATCGTCTTGAAAAAGTATTAAAAATAAACAATGTTCAATATATAAATGATTCTAAAGCAACGAATGTAAATGCTGCATTTTTTGCCCTAGACAGTATGTCTACACCAACTGTATGGATTGTAGGAGGAGTTGATAAAGGGAATGATTATACAGAACTTTTACCGTTGGTAAACGAAAAAGTAAAAGCAATTATTTGTTTAGGAATAGATAATAAAAAGATAATGGAATCGTTTGGAGGTATTGTAGATGAAATGATAGAAGCTAGCTCAATGGCAGAAGCAGTAAAACAAGCTTATCGCCTAGCCGAAAAAGGAGATACCGTTTTATTGTCACCTGCTTGCGCAAGTTTTGATTTATTTCAAAATTACGAAGACAGAGGACGACAGTTTAAACTAGCAGTTCAAAATTTATAAAATCTAGGATTTAAAGTATAAAACCTAAATTCTTAAACTTTAATACAAAATATGAAAAAATTACTACATAATCTAAAAGGAGATAAAGTCATCTGGGCATTTGTTGCGCTACTGGCGTTATTTTCCTTTATGCCCGTATACAGCGCAAGTAGTAATTTAGCTTATCTAGGTAGAGGAACAGGGAATACATTAGGGTATTTACTCAAACATTTTATGCACTTAGGACTGGGTTTTGCCATCATGTATGGTTCGCATAAAGTACCGTATCATTATTTTAGAAACCTATCAATGGTTTTGCTGCCTTTTGTATGGTTAATGTTACTTTATACCTTATTTAAAGGAACTGTAATAGACGGTGCTAATGCCAGTAGATGGATACAATTGCCAGGAGGTATATCATTTCAACCATCCGCTTTAGCAGCTATGGTCTTATATATGTATGTAGCACGCTATTTGTCTAAGACAGATACAGAAGAAATGACTTTTCAAAAATCATTTGTGTCTTTATGGATACCCGTTTTTGTTACCGTAGGACTAATATTTCCAGCCAATTTCTCTACGGCAGCACTTATTTTTTCAATGGTTTTAATGATCACTTTTGTAGGACAATATCCTATAAAAAATAGTGGTATAATTATTGGAATGGGAATAGGAGCAGCACTGTTTTTTATTTTGTTGGTTAAAGCTTTTCCAGATGCCTTCCCTAATCGTGTAGATACCTGGATGAGTCGTATTGAAAATTTTATATCAGACAAATCAGATCCAGATGAAGATTACCAAATTGAAAAAGCAAAAACGGCTATAGCAACAGGTGGGATTTACGGATTAGGACCAGGTAAAAGCGTACAACGAAATTTCCTTCCGCAATCCTCTTCCGATTTTATTTTTGCGATTATTATTGAAGAGTTTGGATTAATAGGAGGTTTTGCGATTATTTTTCTATACCTCATGTTATTTGTACGTTTTGTAATAGCATCCTATAAAGCACCCACATTATTTGGTAAACTTATAGTAGCAGGTTTAGGATTTCCAATCATCTTCCAAGCTTTTATTAATATGGGAGTAGCAGTAGAATTATTGCCCACTACAGGACAAACTTTACCATTGATAAGTAGCGGAGGTACTTCTATTTGGATGACCTGTGCAGCCATTGGTATCATCCTTAATGTAACAAAAAAGAAGAGGAAATCGTAAAAGAAAAAGAAGAAAAAGAAGAAAGAGAAGCTGCTTTACAGCGTATTATAGACAGAGAAATTGAAGAACAAAATAAAATAGATACGGAACTAGAACAAGATTATTCAATAGAAGATAAAGATAATCCTATGAATGCTGTTTTAAATAAATAAATGATGAAGCAAAATCCCAAAATAATAATTAGTGGAGGCGGTACAGGAGGTCATATTTATCCTGCTATTGCAATTGCAAACGAGATTAAATCACGTTATCCACAAGCTGATATTTTGTTTGTAGGAGCCCGTGATAAGATGGAAATGCAAAAAGTTCCTCAAGCAGGTTATCCTATAAAAGGATTATGGATTGCAGGAATTCAAAGAAAATTAACTTTACAAAACATTATGTTCCCGTTAAAGTTAATATCAAGTTTACTAAAGTCATTTCAAATTATCAAAAAATTTAATCCAGATGTAGTCGTGGGTACAGGAGGTTTCGCTAGTGGAGCAGTATTAAAAATAGCTTCTATATTAGGGATTCCAACAATAATTCAAGAACAAAATTCATATCCAGGAATTACAAATAAAATATTAAGTAAAAAAGCCCAAAAAATTTGTGTAGCGTATGAAAATTTAGAACAATTTTTTCCAAAAGAAAATATAATTCTTACAGGAAATCCAGTTCGTCAAGATATAATCTCTGTTGAAAATAAAAAGAAGAAGCCTTAACTTATTTTAAGTTAGATCCTTCAAAAAAAAGACTACTAATACTTGGAGGTAGTTTAGGAGCAAGAAGAATTAATCAATTAATAGCAAAAGAAATCAATTGGTTATTAGAACAAGATATTCAGATAATATGGCAGTGTGGAAAATTATATTTTGAAGAATATAAACACTTTAGTGACAAAAAAGGAGTACAAGTCTTTTCTTTTATAGACAGAATGGATTTCGTATATGCAGCAGCCGATTTCATAATTTCCCGCTCAGGAGCTTCGTCTGTTTCCGAATTATGTTTAGTTGGCAAACCTGTTATTTTTATCCCGTCACCTAATGTAGCGGAAGATCATCAAACCAAAAATGCACTAGCCATAGTAGAAAAACAAGGAGCTATACTTTTAAAAGAAACTGAATTAGATAATACATTTGAACCCGTTTTTGCAACACTTCTTAATGACAAAGAAAAACAAGAAAATCTAGGGAAAATATAAAAGCATTAGCATTGCCTAATGCAACAAAACAAATTGTAGAAGAAATAATGAAGAGAGTCAAATAAAAGATGAACAACAATAAAAAATAATTATTAGAAGACATAAAAAATATCAATAAACATGGTTGCTGAAATTACCATTGAATATTGAAATTACCATTGAACATTGAAAATAAAGATTAAAATGAATATAAATCAAATACATAATGTTTATTTTATAGGTATAGGAGGTATCGGAATGAGTGCTTTAGCACGCTACTTTAAAAATATAGGTAAGCAAGTAATAGGATACGATAAGACACCTACTATGCTAACTAACGATTTAATCACAAGTGGAATTGCTATTCATTTTGAGGACAATACTAATTATATTCCAGATTATTGTACGCCAGAAAATACCCTAGTAGTTTATACACCCGCTATAAAACAACTTTCAGAATGGGATTATTTTAAAGAAAAAGGATTTACTATAAAAAAAAGGGCTGAAGTTTTAGGAATAATAACAAAAGATACATTTTGCTTCGCAGTAGCAGGGACTCATGGTAAAACCACGACCTCTAGTATTTTAGGACACATTTTGCATGAAAGTGGATTAGACGTAACCGCCTTTTTAGGAGGTATAGTAGAAAATTATAATTCTAATTTAATTGGTTCAGGAAAGACAATAACTGTTGTAGAAGCAGATGAATTTGATAGATCTTTTTTACATTTGCACCCGAATATTGCCTGTATAACATCAATGGATGCAGATCATTTAGATATTTATGGAGATGATGAAGCAATAAAAGCTTCATTTAATGAATTTGCAACAAAAATTGAAGATAAGAATAAGTTATTTGTAATCAATGGTTTATCTTTAGAAGGAGTAACAGTAGGAGTTAATGATAATTCTCAATTTGTAGCATATAATGTAAGAATTGTTGATGGATGGTATGTTTTTGACGTAAAAACACCAAAAGAAGAAATTAAAGACGTGAGATTTGGATTGCCAGGAAAACATAATTTAACAAATGCTCTATTAGCTTTAGCTATGGCACGTACTTATGGTACCCCTGTAAAGTCTATTGTAAATGCACTAGCTACGTTTAAAGGAGTAAAACGTCGTTTTTCATTTCAAATTCGTAAACCTGATTTTGTGTACATAGACGATTATGCACATCATCCTACTGAAATAAATGCCGTACATCAGGCAGTAAGAGAATTGTATCCAAATAAAAAAGTACTGGCTATATTTCAGCCACATTTGTTCAGTAGAACCAAAGATTTTGTAGAAGATTTTGCTGAAAGTTTAGCACAATTTGATGAAATCTACCTGATGGAAATTTATCCAGCACGTGAATTGCCTATGCAAGGAGTTACATCGCAATGGTTATTGGATAAAATAAAAAATGAAAATAAAAAATTAGTACAAAAAGAAGAACTAATAAATCTATTAAAATTGTCAGATGCCCCAATAATTGTTACAATTGGAGCAGGTGATATAGGAGAGATGGTTCCGAAAATAAAAAAAGCATTAAATGCGTAAAAATAGGTTAGAAAACATTCAATTAATAATCATTTTTGGAATTGTAATTTTCTTGTATTCTTTTGCTTCAAAAAGAAATAAATCTAGGAAAATAGCAAAAACTCAAGTGGAAATTGTGGATAAAAATAACCCCTTTTTAACACCCGAAACGGTTAATAACTTGTTAATAGAAAATTTTGGAGGCTCTTTTTCCGTTACAAAAGAAGAGCTAGATTTGAACGCTATAGAGGCTTCTATAAACAAACATAAACTAGTTGAAAAATCAGAAGTTTATGTAAGCGTAGATGGAAAGCTTAAAGTTATAGTTACTCAAAAGACCCCAATTGCTCGAGTTTTTAATCATGACGACTCTTATTATATTGATTATAAGGGTGGTAGAATGCCTTTGTCTGATAATTTTAGTGCGCGTGTACCATTAGTTTATGGTGCTACGAAAAATTCCTATAGTAAGGATTTTGTAACACTATTAAAAATAATTCATGATGATGAATTTTTGAAAAAAATATCATAGGAATGAAAATAAAACCAGATGGAAGTGTAATAATGAAAAATAGAAATTATGGTTATGATATAATTTTTGGAAGAACCATTTATATGGAACGAAAATTTAATAATTATAAAGCTTTTTTTCAAAAAGCAGTGCAGGATACAATTTTAGGTTCATACAAAACCATTAACCTAAAATTTATCAAACAAGTAGTATGCACAAAATAGAAGAGTATGGAAAGAGATAATATAGCAGTAGGGCTTGATATAGGTACGACTAAAATCGTAGCCATGTTAGGCAAGAAAAATGAATATGGTAAGCTTGAAATTTTAGGCGTAGGAAAGTCTAAAAGTCTCGGTGTGGCTCGTGGGGTAGTAAATAATATAACTCAAACCATCCAGTCTATACAAGAAGCTGTTTCCTTAGCAGAAAAAGATTCAGGCTATAAAATAAAAGATGTGGTGGTGGGTATTGCAGGACAACACATTCGAAGTATCCAACACAGCGATTATATATCAAGACCTAATGCCGAAGAAGTAATTAGTGAAAAAGACATTAATATGCTTATTGGACAGGTTCAAAAATTACCGATGTTACCAGGTGAAGAGATAATACATGTATTACCTCAAGAATTTAAAATTGATGGGCAAGAAGGAATAAAGGAACCTATAGGTATGTATGGAGGACGTTTAGAAGCGAGTTTTCATGTTGTACTAGGACAAGCATCTTCTATTCGTAATGTAGGACGTTGTATAAAAAGTGCAGGACTAGATCTGTCGGGATTAACATTAGAACCGTTAGCCTCGGCTGATGCTGTTTTAAGCCAAGAAGAAAAAGAAGCAGGAGTTGCTCTAATAGATATTGGAGGAGGTACAACAGATTTAGCTATTTTTAAAGACGGTATTATTCGTCATACAGCTGTCGTGCCATTTGGAGGTAATGTAATAACAGAAGATATAAAAGAAGGTTGCTCAATTATTGAAAAACAAGCCGAATTATTAAAAACAAAATTTGGTTCTGCTTGGCCAGGAGAAAATAAAGATAACGAAATAGTATCTATTCCAGGATTAAGAGGACGTGAGCCAAAAGAAATTTCATTAAAGAATCTTTCTAAAATTATTCATGCACGCGTAGTAGAAATTATAGAGCAAATTTATAGTGAAATCAGATCGTATGGACATGACGATCCAAGAAAAAAATTAATTGCAGGAATTGTATTGACAGGAGGAGGAGCTCAGTTAAAACATATCAAACAATTAGTAGAATATATAACAGGAATGGATACCCGTATAGGTTATCCAAACGAACATTTAGCAGGTAGTTCCGGCGAAGAAATTTCAAGCCCCTTATATGCTACAGCAGTAGGGCTTGTTATGAATAGTATTCGTAACAATACAATGAGTGCAATCCCTCAAGAAGATTACGTGCCAGAACCTATTTTAGTTCAAAAGCCTACTGGAAGCAGAACAAAAAATGATAGAAGAGGAGTTGAAAAAAGAAATTGAGGAAGCCCAAATCCCTGAATCAAAATCAACTGAAAAAACGATTCGTCGTTCCTTTTTTGATAAGTATATAGATAGAATTAAAGATTTTTTAGATAACGCTGAGTAATCTTCGTTATCAATAATAAAAGAAGAAAATATAAATACCAAATAGTATGGAAAGCAACTCAGGATTTGGAAGTATATCATTTGATTTGCCTAAAACGCAAACCAATGTAATAAAAGTAATTGGTGTTGGAGGTGGTGGTAGCAACGCTATCAATCACATGTATAAACAAGGAATCAAAGGTGTTGATTTTATTGTGTGTAATACAGATTCTCAAGCTTTGCAAAATAGTAATGTTCCGCATCGTATTCAATTAGGAGCTAATTTAACAGAAGGACTAGGTGCTGGAGCAAACCCAGAAGTAGGACATCAAGCAGCTTTAGAAAGTATAGAAGATATAGAAAAAATGTTAGATACAAACACTAAGATGGTTTTTATCACAGCAGGTATGGGCGGAGGTACAGGTACAGGTGCTGCACCAGTAATAGCCCAATTAGCTAAAGAAAAAGACATCTTAACCGTTGGTATTGTAACAATTCCTTTTCAATTTGAAGGGAAAGTTCGTTCAGAACAAGCTTTACTAGGAGTTGAAAAATTAAGAAAACAAGTAGATTCGTTGATTGTTATTAATAACAATAAACTCCAGTGAAGTATACGGTAATTTAGGTTTTAAAGCAGGATTTTCTAAAGCTGATGAAGTCTTAGCTACAGCTTCAAGAGGTATTGCAGAAGTAATTACCCATCACTATACCCAAAATATAGACTTGAAAGATGCTAAAACAGTTCTATCTAATAGTGGTACCGCTATAATGGGATCGGCTACAGCAGAAGGTGAACACAGAGCTAAAGAAGCCATTGTAGCAGCTCTAGACTCCCCATTGTTAAATGATAATAAGATTACAGGTGCTAAAAACGTTTTGTTGCTTATCGTTTCAGGTGCTAATGAAATTACTATTGATGAAATAGGTGAAATTAATGATTATATCCAAGAAGAAGCAGGTTATAATGCTAATATTATCATGGGAGTAGGAGAAGATGAAGAACTTGGAGATAAAATTTCAGTAACAGTTATTGCAACTGGATTTTGTATAGAACAACAAGCGGGTTTTGTAAATACAGAACCTAAAAAAATAATTCATGCTTTAGAAGATGAGCAAAAATTAGTGCAAAATTTAACTCAAAAATTTGAAGCGCAAGGTTTTGATTTTAATACAATCATTACCCCTACTGAACCTGTTGTTTCAGTACCTCCAGTTACACCTATACCCCCTGTAGATTCAAGAATAGTGTATAATTTAGAAGATGAAACTCCTAATAATCCTATATCAACAGCTTCTCTAGAAGTAGATTTTCAAGAACCTGTAGTACATCAAACAGCTGTAAATAATGCTGTTATGTCAGGTTTAGATTTAGTTCCTACTTCTGAATTTATTAAAAATTTAAATGTTACTTTTGAAATTGTTCCACCTAAAGAAATCGCAGCAAATGAATTTTTTATAACAACACCTGAAGTTAAGGCAATGGAAGTAGTAGCACCTGGAAGTGATTTCTGTTTCCAATCCCATGGCATTTACTTTTGATTTGCCAGTAGCCAGAAAAGAAGCAATAACGCCTGAGAAAAATGTTTTTGAACTAACAGATGAAATTAAAGATATAAAAGTTAATCAAGCAGTTCAACTCGTACCTATGACAGAAGTTTCACAAGATGGAATTATTCGTCATTCTCTAGAAGAATATATGGAAAATGAAAATCCATTTTTCCAGACCAAAAAAGCGGAACCTGTAGTAGAAAAGATTCCAGAGGAATTAAATATTACAATCAAACAAACAGAAGAAACAGTAGTAGAGCAAAATTATGGCTTAAGTTCTAACGAAATTTCACCAGTAGAAATGTCTATTGAAGAATCGTTGCGTTTAAGAGCAGAAGAACGCCGTCGAAAAATGAAAGAATTTAATTATAAATTTCATAACAACGCATCCCGTGTAGAAGAATACGAAAAAGTACCTGCATATAAAAGAATGGGATTGGATGTAACTAATAACCCTATTCAAAATAATCAATCAAGAATGTCTTTAGGTTTAGACAATAATGATGAAATACAATTGCGTTCTAATAATTCTTTTTACATGATAATGTAGATTAGCTAAAATAAAATTGCTTTTATCTTACCCGAAAAATATGATGATTTTTCGGGTTATTTTTTTAATTTCGCGTCTCGAAAGAAACCTTTTTATTTGTACATAAAAAAGTCAAACAAATCTAAAATTTCAATAATCTAATATAAAATCATTATGAGTTTATCAGCAAAAATTATGGATGAAATGAAAAATGCTATGAAAGCTAAAGATTCAGTAGCGTTAGAGGCTTTAAGAGCTATTAAGTCAGCTATTTTATTAGCGCAGACAGAAAGTGGAGCTAAGGAAGAAATTTCAGCTGATGATGAAATAAAATTATTACAACGTCTAGTTAAACAACGCAAGGATTCTGCGGCTATTTATGTTGAGCAAAATCGAGCAGATTTAGCTGAACCTGAATTAGCACAAGTAACAGTAATCGAAAAGTTTTTACCTGCTCAATTATCAGAAGTAGAAGTAGAAGCAGAAGTAGCTAAAATTATTGCAGAAGGAGGTTTCTCAGGAATGGCTGCTATGGGACAAGTAATGGCACAAGCTTCTAAAGTTTTAGCAGGACAAGCAGATGGGAAAACTATTTCGAATATTGTGAAAAAACTTTTAGCTTAAAATAAGTGAAACATAATTAAGGATTTTATCCAGTTCTCTAGTTTGATCCATAAATAAAATCCTTAATTTTTTAATTATACTGGCTCTATAGTTCAATTGGATAGAATATCAGATTCCGGTTCTGACGATTTGGGTTCGAATCCCAATAGAGCCTCCATTTTTAACTTACATAGTACATATTGCTGATTTTATACCATTCAAACTTTTAAATTTCCTCATAATACTATTTTTTTAACCTTGAGATTGTCCAAAAAGTTTGCAAGCTTGTTCATTTCGACCAAAGGGAGAAATTATATAATGTTGATTATGAGACTCCTCTTTCGGAGTGATAAACTGCATGTTGATTTAGGTACTATCCTACAAAAGCAATAAAAATTAGTGTTGGTTCTCGATGCGCTTCGCGCTCGAACTAACGGTGATTTCAATTATATACTCAACCTTCTATTCAAGTTGATTTAGGTTTAATAGTCAAAATTTTTTTTTATTTCATGAAAACTTCAAAAAAAAAAGCGTTGTCTAACCTGCAAAAGCCTCAATACGATAAAGTGGGGAATAAGAGAAAATAAGCAGATACTGTACAAAAAATTCTTTACACACTTTTTTTGTACAGTATCTTTTTCTAATGCGTAATCTGGGTTTAAACTTTAAATCGAAAGAATCAAGTCTAATAAAAAAAATGAGCCCGATAAAATATCGAACTCATTATTATAAAAATTAAGTTTGAATTTGTCTAAAATTTTGGACAGTCTCTTTAGTGCCTTATTTAAGTGCTTTGTTATCTTTAAAAAGATCTTTAGATATTACATCATTCCTGGCATACCGCCACCCATTGGCATACCACCAGCAGGAACTTCTTCCTTAATGTCAATTAAAGCACACTCGGTCGTTAGAATCATTCCTGAAACCGAAGCAGCGTTTTCTAATGCTACACGTGTTACTTTTTTAGGGTCAATGATTCCTGCTTCTAACATGTCTACGTATTCATCAGTTTTAGCGTTGTATCCAAAGTTTTCTTTGCCTTCCGCTACTTTAGCCACAATTACAGAGCCTTCTAAACCAGCATTTTCAACTATAGTACGTAATGGCGCTTCAATAGCACGAGAAACAATTTGAATTCCTGTAGCTTCGTCACCATTTTCAGCTTTGATGTCAGCTAAAACCGCTTTGGCTCTTAATAAGGCTACACCACCACCAGCTACAATACCTTCTTCAACCGCAGCACGAGTAGCGTGTAACGCATCATCCACACGGTCTTTCTTCTCTTTCATTTCTACTTCAGAAGCAGCACCCACATATAATACCGCTACACCACCAGCTAATTTAGCCAAACGTTCTTGTAATTTTTCACGGTCGTAGTCAGAAGTTGTTGACTCCATTTGCGCTTTGATTTGGTTTACACGATTTTTAATCATTTCGTTGTCACCTGCACCGTTTACAATGGTAGTGTTATCTTTATCAATAGAAACTTTTTCAGCAGTACCTAACATTTCTAAAGTAGCGTTTTCTAAAGTGTACCCGCTTTCTTCTGAAATTACGGTACCTCCAGTTAAGATAGCAATGTCTTCTAGCATAGCTTTTCTACGGTCACCAAAACCTGGTGCTTTTACCGCAGCAATTTTCAAAGCACCACGTAATTTGTTTACGACCAAAGTAGATAAAGCTTCCCCATCTACATCTTCCGCAATGATTAATAATGGTTTAGAAGATTGCGCAACAGGCTCTAAAATTGGTAATAATTCTTTTAAAGAAGATACTTTTTTGTCGTATAATAAAATGTAAGGTCTTTCTAATTCAACCTCCATTTTTTCTGTGTTTGTAACGAAGTAAGGTGATAAATACCCTCTGTCAAACTGCATACCTTCTACTACGTCTACGTAAGTATCCGTACCTTTTGCTTCCTCTACAGTGATAACTCCTTCTTTGCCTACTTTACCAAAAGCAGTCGCAATTAAATCACCAATAACTTCATCGTTATTAGCTGAAATAGAAGCTACTTGTTTGATTTTATCAGTAGATGAACCTACTTCTTTTGCTTGCTTGCCTAAATCAGTTACGATAGCCTCAACTGCTTTGTCGATACCACGTTTTAAATCCATAGGGTTAGCGCCCGCAGCTACGTTTTTCAAACCTTCCTTAACGATTGCTTGTGCTAATACGGTAGCAGTAGTAGTACCATCACCTGCTAAATCATTGGTTTTAGAAGCTACTTCTTTTACCATTTGCGCACCCATGTTTTCAAGAGTGTCTTTTAATTCTACTTCTTTTGCTACAGAAACACCGTCCTTAGTTACGTGAGGTGCTCCAAAAGATTTAGATATAATTACATTGCGACCTTTAGGTCCTAAAGTTACTTTTACTGCATTTGCTAACGCGTCTACACCACGCTTTAAACCGTCACGTGCTTCAATATCAAATTTTATATCTTTTGCCATTTTAATTTTTTTTTTAGTGATTAGTGGTAAGTAATTAGTGAATAGATATTAAATTTTACTTTTCACTATTTACTTTTTACTCCATTTAGATAATCGCAAGAATATCATCCTCACGCATAATTAAATAATCTTTGTTTTCAAATTTTAAATCAGTTCCAGCATATTTTCCATATAAAACAGTATCGCCAACTTGAACAGTCATAGGTTGGTCTTTTTTTCCGTTTCCTACAGCTACCACAATTCCTTTTTGAGGTTTTTCTTTAGCTGTATCAGGGATGATGATGCCAGAAGCTGTTTGAGTTTCAGCAGCGGCTGGCTCCACGATAACGCGGTCTGAAAGTGGTTTAATGTTTAATGCCATAATTATTTTTGGATTTTTAATGTTATTAAATTCTGTAGTGTTTTTGCAGAAATTATGCCAATTTATAAAAGCTGTCAAAAAGGAAGGTTTGGTAAAAATGAAAATGCCAGCTTGTCAGAGCTGGCATTTTAGAGTATTTTGTTTAAAATTATTTTTTTTCTTCCATAGCTGGTTTGGTAGGAGTAGCTGGAGTAGTTGTTTTGGCATCAGTGTTTGAGGCCGCTGGAACCGTAGCTGGAGCACTTGATTCATTAATTAGTTTAGAGCCTGTATCACTATTAGTTCCATTGAAACTTAAGCTAGATAATAAGATAAGCACTAATAAAGCACCTGCTAAATACCAAGTTGATTTATCTAAGAAATCTGTTGTTTTTTGAACACCTCCCATCATTTGTGAACTACCAAAAGTTGAAGATAATCCTCCTCCCTTAGGGTTTTGCACCATAATTACTACCACTAATAAAAAACAAACTATAGTGATTAATACTAAGAAAATTGTAAATGTACTCATTGTTTATCTGTTGTTATTTTGTTGTAAATCTTTTATATCCAAAATTCTGTCTGCAAATAAACTACTTTTTTCTGGATATTTCAAAATTAAAATTTCATAAGCTTGTATTGCTTTTGTGTATTTTTTTTGCTCTAAATAAATTTTTGCCAGAGTTTCAGTCATTAAATAAGGGCTATCATTCTTTTTTGAAATATAGCTTGGAGCTGGAATATTGTCTTTTGGAGGTGAAATTTTAGGGTTGTTATGAATAAATTTATCAATTAGATCCATTTTAGAATTTACTTCAGTATCTTCTTTTTATTTGTTGTATTTGAAATTTCATTTGTTGTAGAATTTTTAGAAATAGTGTCTGAGATAGAAATTTTGTTAGTTATGTTTTCTTCTGCTGGTTTTGTTATGGGCTCTTCTTTTTCTACAGTAATAATATTTTCGGGTCTTTCAATAGGGGTTGTTTTGGATAGAAGTAACCACTCTTGAAAGGAAAGCGTTTTGTTGTCGTTAAGGATAATAGGTTCGCTAAGATTGATTTCGATTTCATGTTTTTGATCTAAATCAATAATATCTTCTAGCCAAGATACTTTTTCTCTAATTGAAGGTGTATGAGAAGAAGGTATTTCGATTTTATTGTTTATGGATTGGTCTGATTCGGATATAGAAGACAAAATGGATTTTTCTAAAGGATTTTCTAATGAGATAGATTCTTCTGTGATTGTATTGTTGTTAGAATCTTCTATTGTCTCATTGGCAATAATAATTGAATTTAAAACAGATTGTTCTAGTTTTTCTTCATCTGTAACATTAGAATTTTGTATTTCTGTTTCTAAATTGATAGAATCGTTTGAAGATGTATTTTTTTTTGTTAATTCGAGTTCTTCTTTTGTATATGCCTCGTTTATTTGAGAGACAGATTCTATAGCTTCATTAATTTTATCAGATGAAGAAAATTTTGAATGAATTGTTGGCGTAATCACTTCAAAGTTTCGTTCTTGAGCAAAATTTTTATTGGTAATGAAATCAAAAAGAATAGTTCGATCGGTAGTGTGAGCAGCTGTCAGTTTTAAAGCGGCGTTGTATTTAAAACTGTCTTGTATATGTAGCCCTTTCAAATATAAGCTTCTTGCACTCTGAAAATAAGGGTATTCTTTGAGTACAGATTCTAACTCACTACATTGCGAATGAGTGATTATATTAGGGGTTTTTAGTAAAGAGGTAAGTTCTGTTGTATTCATAGACTACCATTTAGCTAAGGTCTCGTTAAACATATCTTGTGTAATTCGTTCAAATATTTCGTCTAAAGCTGTTTGTAATTTGCTTCCCGTTAATTGTTCTGCTGCTGGATAGTCATAGTAGAAAGAAAATTTCTTTTCAAAATTTTCTTCTGATTTGCTTTTATTTGAAAAACGAAGGTTAATAGTAATTGAAAGTCTATTTTGAGCAGCTGTTAGATTAGCAGTTGCCGTCATAGGACTAATGCGATAGTCTACTATTTCGCCTTCATATACGAGGTCTCCATTTGTATTTGTTAGATTTAAATTGGTCTGATTTTGAATTAAATCTTGTAATCGTAAGGTGAATTTTCTTTCAATCCCAGGTTCAATAAGTTCTGAAACATTTTGAAAGGTATTTACTTGAAATGTTTTTGCTTCTATTTTACCTGTACCTGTGAAGTTATAGACACCACAAGAAGATAGTATTAATGAAGAAAAGAGAAAGAATATATGTTTAAATTGTTTCATAATGTTGATAATGAATATCCTTTTTCAAAAATAAAGTTTTTGTATAAACGTTTTTGATAAAGTATAGAAAATTATAAATCGAATTGTTTTATTTTTCGGTATAAAGTCCTTTCTGATATACCTAATTCATCAGCTGCGGCTTTTCTTTTTCCTTTGTTTCTTTCCAAAGCTTTTTTAATTAACTCAATTTCTTTTTGATCTAGGCGTAAAGAGTCCTCTTCTTCTTCAATAGTGTGAGCAAAAATGTAATCAGAGTCATCATCGTCATCGAATTCTTCTTGAATATGAGGTGTATTCGGGATGGTTTGTACTCTTGTTTCTTCTTGGAAATAAGGATTGTTTTCCTCTTTTTGTCCGTAAATTCTTTGAATTAATCCTTTATTTGCTTCTTGTACTTTCGTGCTACCATTTTGCATGAGTTCTAGAGTTAACTTTTTAAGGTCGTTTAAGTCTGCTTTCATGTCAAATAGGATTTTGTATAGAATTTCTCTTTCTGATGAAAAATCGTTTTCTGATTTTGGACTTACAATTTGAGGTAGGTTATTTCCTTCGTTTGGGATATAAGAAATAAGTGTATTGGCGGAAATATTACGATTAGTTTCTAAAACGGATATTTGTTCTGCTACGTTACGTAGTTGACGTATGTTACCACTCCATCTGTATTTTATTAAGTGTTGTACAGCACTATCTTCTAATTTTATAGGGGGCATTTTGTATTTTTGTGCAAAATCAGAGGCAAATTTTCTAAATAATAAATGAATATCATCTTTTCGTTCGCGCAAAGCGGGTAGTGCTATTTCAACGGTACTTAATCTATAATAAAGATCTTCTCTAAATTTACCTTTAGAAATAGCTTCTTGCATATTAACATTAGTAGCAGCTACAATACGTACATTAGTTTTTTGAACCTGAGAGGATCCTACTTTTATAAACTCACCGTTTTCTAAGACACGTAGTAGACGGACTTGGGTTGTAAGTGGAAGTTCTCCTACTTCGTCTAAGAAAATGGTTCCACCGTCAGCTACCTCAAAATAGCCTTCACGAGTATTGGTAGCCCCCGTAAAAGCCCCTTTCTCATGACCAAATAATTCAGAGTCTATCGTTCCTTCCAGGAATTGCACCGCAGTTTACTGCGATGTATTTTCCATGTTTACGATGTGAAAGAGAATGAATGATTTTAGGAATACTTTCTTTTCCCACACCACTTTCACCAATAACCAAAACGGAAATGTCTGTAGGAGCTACTTGAATTGCTTTTTCAAGAGCTCTATTTAACTTCGGGTCATTACCGATGATTTCAAATCGTTGTTTTATGCTTTGTACATTTTCCATAAATTAATCTAAAGAATCTAATAATAAACAACTTTTGTTGATGATGATGTTTTTAATTTTAATGATATGAATTGAAAAATTGCCTTTGTTTTCTTTTACTGTTGCTATTGTTTCTAATTGTATTTTCGATCCTTTTTTTATTATATCTTTAAATCTTGAAAGTATTTCAGTACTTTGAACTCCTTTTTCATCAACAATTAACATTTCTTCACTGATGATAGAACATTTTTTTATATAAAATTGATTGTTTTTGTTAACATACCAAAAAAGACATCTGAATTTTCTTCTTGTGTGTTAAAAAATAGTTTCTCTTGACTAAAGGAATTTATAGCAAATGAGAAAAAAAGAATATGTAGAAACAATCGAAACATAAAAGGATGTGTTTTTTAATCTTGCATAATATTAGAATACGAGATTGCTTCGCCTATTAAGGTGGCAGCAGTACAATCTGTTATTTTTACTAACACGAAATCACCTGGTTTATAATTTTCTTTAGGGAATACTACTACTGTGTTTTGAGAGTTTCTTCCACTCCAGTGCTGATTAGAACGTTTAGAGTCTTTTTCAACTAGAACTTCTACTGTTTGTCCAATAAAACGTTGTGTGCGTTGTAAGCCTAATTTTTGTTGTAAATCAATGATTTCGTTTAAGCGACGTTTTTTGATTTCTTCAGGAACATCATCTTCCATTTTTCGAGCGGCTAATGTTCCTGGTCTTTCAGAATATGCAAACATGAATCCAAAGTCATATTTACAATGTTCCATTAGGCTTAAGGTGTCTTTATGATCTTCTTCTGTTTCAGTTGGGAAACCCGCTATCATATCTTGAGAAAGTGAAATATCAGGAATGATTTCGTAAATTTTATCAACAAGTTTTAAGTATTCTTCACGTGTATGCTGACGATTCATTTCTTTTAATATGCGAGTGCTTCCTGATTGTACTGGTAAGTGAATGTATTTGCATATATTATGGTGTTTGGCCATTGTGTCAATTACTTCTATGTGCATATCTTGTGGATTAGAAGTAGAGAAGCGAAAACGCATTTTAGGAAACTTGGTTGCACATAGGTCTAATAATTGAGCAAAATCTACAGCGGTTGCTTTTTGCATTTCACTCGCTTTTACAAAATCTTTTTGAGTCCTCCGCCATACCAAAGGTAACTATCTACATTTTGACCTAATAAAGTAACTTCTTTATAGCCTTTGTTCCATAAATCTTGAATTTCTTCTATGATACTTTGTGGTTCACGACTACGTTCGCGACCACGGGTAAAAGGAACAACACAAAATGTACACATGTTATCACATCCTCTTGTAATAGATACAAAGGCATTTACACCATTACTGTTTAAACGAACAGGTTGAATATCGCCATAGGTTTCCTCCTTTGAAAGTATAACATTAATGGCGTCACGACCTTCTTCTACTTCACTTAATAAATTAGGAATATCCTTATAAGCATCAGGTCCTACAACAAGATCTACGATTTTTTCTTCTTCTAAGAACTTTTCTTTTAAACGTTCAGCCATACAACCTAAGACACCTACTTTCATACTAGGGTTGATCTTTTTATTGCATTATATTGTTCTAAACGTTTACGAACGGTTTGCTCCGCTTTATCTCTAATGGAGCAAGTATTTACTAAAACTAAATCTGCTTCTTCAAGATTTTGCGTAGTATTGTAACCTTGTTCAGTTAAGATAGATGCTACAATTTCACTATCTGAAAAGTTCATCTGACATCCATAACTCTCTATGAACATCTTTTTTGTATTTTTTTGATTTTGCTCTAAAATTAAGCTTGTTCCCTGTTTATTCTCGTCAATTACCTTTTCCATAAAAATGCCATTCGTATTTTTCAGTTAGCAAAGATAATACTAAATTTTTTATTCTGACAGGATGTCATATTTGTTTGTTTAAAAGTTTGTATAGTAATGTTTTTAAAAGTTTTTCATGTTAAAATAAAAGTTGAAGAATAGAAGTACTACTAATGCTTTTGAAAAAAGTTTACGTAATATATAATTCTATAAAAATTGGATTTCAAAAAAAACTTCTACTTTTGCCGAAGAAATAAACGTTACAAATGGCAAAGAATTTAGTAATCGTAGAGTCGCCTGCTAAGGCGAAAACTATAGAGAAGTTTTTAGGAAAAGATTTTCAGGTGGAGTCTAGTTTTGGACATATTGCTGATTTACCCTCAAAAGAAATGGGGGTGGATGTAGAAAATAAATTCAAACCTAAATATGAAGTTTCTTCTGATAAAAAAGCTTTAGTGAAAAAACTAAAAGATTTGTCTAAAACCGCTGAAATGGTTTGGTTAGCTTCCGATGAAGACCGCGAGGGAGAGGCTATAGCATGGCATTTAGCGGAAGAGTTAAAATTAGATAGTACAAAGACCAAACGAATTGTTTTTCATGAAATTACTAAAACAGCAATTCAGAAAGCTATTGAAAATCCACGAAGCATTAATTACGACTTAGTTAATGCGCAACAGGCACGTCGTGTTCTAGATCGTTTAGTAGGATATGAATTATCACCGGTACTTTGGAAAAAAGTTAAAAGCGGTTTATCAGCAGGTAGAGTTCAATCTGTTTCAGTACGTTTAATTGTAGAGCGTGAACGTGAGATTCAAAACTTTAAAACTGGAAGTAACGTATAGTATTTCTGCTGAATTTTCTAATGAATCAGGAAGAACATTCAGAGCTAAATTAGGCAAACACTTTGTTACAAAAGAAGAGGCTGGGAAGTTTCTAGAACAAAATATAGGAGCTACGTTTAAGGTGGCAGATTTAGAAACGAAACCAACAAAGAAATCACCCGCGGCTCCCTTTACAACATCTACTTTACAGCAAGAAGCAGCTCGTAAATTGTATATGCCAGTAGGGATTACTATGCAAGTAGCGCAGCGTTTATATGAAGCAGGGTTAATTACTTACATGAGAACAGATAGTGTAAACTTGTCTCAAGAAGCAATGATAGCAGCTCAAGACGAAATTTCTAATTATTACGGAAAAGAATTTAGCCAACCACGAAATTATGCAACGAAATCTAAAGGAGCACAAGAAGCGCATGAGGCAATTCGTCCAACAGATATGTCACGCCATAGTGTTCAGCTAGATAGAGATCAATCTCGTTTGTATGATTTGATCTGGAAACGTACAATTGCTTCTCAAATGAGTGATGCGCAATTAGAGCGAACGAATGTAAAGGTAGAGGCAGATACCCATAAAGAAATTTTTGGAGCAACAGGAGAAGTTATTAAGTTTGAAGGCTTCCTAAAGGTGTATTTAGAAGGAAATGATGACGAAGATGAAAAAGAAGAAGGAATGTTGCCTGCTCTTAAAATAAAAGAAATTTTAAAGAATAATTATATTACCGCCACAGAGCGTTTTTCAAGACCATCAGCTCGTTATACAGAAGCATCCCTAGTGAAAAAATTAGAAGAATTGGGGATTGGTCGTCCCTCTACTTATGCTCCTACTATTTCTACCATCATAAATAGAAATTATGTAGAAAAAGGAAATTTTGAAGGAGCTGAACGTAAATATAACCAATTGATTTTAAAAAATAATCAAATAAAATCAGAAGTATTGTCTGAAAATGTAGGATCAGATAAAGGAAAACTAGTGCCGACCGATATAGGGACAATCGTAAATGATTTTTTAGTTAAAAACTTTGAAACTATTCTAGATTATAATTTTACAGCAAAAGTAGAGCAAGATTTTGATGAAATAGCAATAGGTAATAAAGAATGGGAAAACATGATGGATGATTTTTATAAACATTTTCATCCAAATGTTCAAAATGTAGAAAAAAATGCAGAGCGAGAAAGCGGTGAACGAATACTTGGAATTGATCTTAAAACAGGCAAACAAGTTTCAGTTCGTTTAGGGAAATTTGGTCCTATGGTTCAAATAGGAAATGCAGAAGATGATGCAAAGCAATTTGCTAGTTTACGAACAGAACAAAATATAGGAACTGTTACTCTAGAAGAAGCGTTGGATTTATTTCTATTGCCTAAAATGTTAGGAGAGTATAATGGGGAAGAGGTCGAGGTAAATAATGGTAGATTTGGACCTTATGTAAGATTTGGTAAAACTTTTATATCCTTGCCAAAAGGAGAAGACCCTTTGGATGTAACGCTAGAAAGAGCAAAACAATTAATAGATGATAAAAATAAAGCCGATGCACCCATAGGCCAATATCAAGGAATAGATGTTCAAAAAGGAGTAGGACGTTTTGGCCCCTTTATTAAATGGAATGGAATATTTATAAATGTTAATAAAAAATATAATTTTGATCAATTATCATCCTTGGATATTACAGAATTAATAGAAGATAAACTGAAAAAAGAAAGTGAAAAATTAATTCATAATTGGGAAACAGAAGGAATTCGAGTAGAAAAGGCTAGGTGGGGACGTTCCGTGATTCTCAAAGGAAAGATCAAAATAGAATTGAGCAAGGATATTGATGCTGCTCAGTTAACTTTAGAAAAAGTACAAGAAATGATTGAAGCAAAAGCTCCAGTAAAGAAAACAGCTACTAAAAAAGCAACGCCTAAAAAGACAACTATCAAAAAAAATAAGTAATAATGGTGTTTGATTTTTTAAAACCCTTAGATGTTGATTTTTTAATTGATGTTTATAATTTTCCAGAAGCCTCTTTAGGAAGAAAAATCCAATTTAATACACATGAGGAATTTCCCGATTTAAGAAATGTATCAATTGCTATCGTAGGAGTGTTAGAAGAAAGAGGAGGAGGGAAAAATAATACAAACCTTGATTTGTCTTTAATAAGAAAATCCCTATATTCTTTGTATCCAGGGAATTGGAATGTGAATATTGTAGATCTAGGAGATATAATAGGAGGAGCAGAATTAGAAGACACCTATTTTGTGCTAAAAGGAATAGTAGAACAATTGGTAAAGAATAATATTATCCCAATAGTCATAGGAGGATCTCAAGATTTAACGTATGCTATCTATAGAGGTTATGACCGTTTAGAACAAATGGTTAATGTTGTAACAATTGATAGTCAGTTTGATTTTGCTAGAGATAATGGTCTTTTAGCAGATTCTTACCTGACCAAAATGATTGTTGATGAGCCTAATAATCTATTCAATTACAGTAATATTGGTTATCAAACCTATTTTAATTCACAAGAAGAAATTGATTTGATAGAAAAATTATATTTTGATTCCTATCGACTAGGAGAAGTAGCTCATGATCCTACTATTACGGAACCTGTTTTAAGAGATGCAGATTTAGTTTCTATAGATATGAAATCTGTTATGTCCTCTAATTCGGGAAACTTTGTAGATTTTATGCCTAATGGATTTTCAGGAAAGGAAATTTGCGCTTTTTCAAGATATGCAGGGCTTAGTGATAAGGTAACTACTTTTGGGATTTTTAATCATAAATACACTGCTTCTGAATCCGTTTTAATAGCCCAAGTAATTTGGTATTTCATAGAAGGATATCATTATCGCTCTAACGAGTATCCTTTTGGAACCAAAAGCAATTTTATAAAATATATAGTTCCTTTAGAAGAAGAACTTATTTTCTATAAGAGCGATAAAACAGGACGTTGGTGGATAGAAATACCTTTTTTGTCAAATTCTTATAATAAACTAAAAAAAAATACGTTACTACCTTGTACCTATGATGATTATTTAGATGCCTGTGAAGGTATAGTGCCCGAAAGATGGTGGAAAGCACAACGTAAAAATTTGTTGTAGAATTTTTTTTTGTAAGTTTTTTTAACGTTTTTTTGGTAATTAGGAAATAAATAAATAGGTTTACATTCTTAAAGTAAAAGTGAATACATACATAACCCAAATTTATATGAAGAAGTTCATTTTATCAGCAGTACTTGTTATGTTTTTATACAGCTGCGGTTCAAAAGACAATGGCCAGCTTGTTGGTGTTAAGGGAAAAGCTTGGCATCCTGAAAAGCCCTATGGAATGACATTGGTTCCTGGAGGTTCTTTTATCATGGGTAAATCAGATGATGATTTAGCTAATGTTCAAGATGCACCAACTAAAACAGTGACAGTACGTTCATTTTATATGGATGAGACTGAAATATCAAACAGTGAGTATCGTCAGTTCGTGCATTGGGTGAGAGATTCTATTGTTAGAACAAAGTTAGCAATAGCGGCTGATGAGTTAGGTCAAAAAAATGACGCAAAAAAATCCTCAAAAGGTGGTAGCATAGCAGATTATGCTTTCTTAGATGCCGATACAACTAAAATGTCAGTTTATGACAAGTATATGTATGATAATTATTACAGTATTGGTACAGGAGATGATCCATATTCAGGGAGAAAATTAAACAAAAAAGTTCCAATTAAATGGAAAACAAGTGAGTATCCTGATGCTTATTATACAGAAGTAATGGACTCTATGTATATCCCTGCGGCAGAAGCGTACAACGGATTGAGAACTTTGCGCTCTGAAAAATTAAAGTTTAAATACACTTGGATGGATATTCAAGCAGCTGCTAAAGCTAAAGTAGGGAAACGTAAGGAATTTATCAAACAAGAAGAAGTTACTGTTTATCCAGATACAACAGTTTGGATTAAGGATTTTGCTTATTCTTACAACGAACCAATGCACAATGATTATTTCTGGCATCAAGCTTACGGAGATTATCCTGTAGTAGGTGTTTCTTGGAAACAAGCAAAAGCTTTCTGTGCGTGGAGAACATTGTATCATAATGGAGCTAGAAAAAGATCTCATAAAGATAACGTAAACGCTTATCGTTTACCAACAGAAGCTGAGTGGGAATATGCAGCAAGAGGAGGTCTAGAATCAGGAACATATCCTTGGGGAGGACCTTATGCAAAAAATGATAGAGGTTGCTATTTAGCTAATTTTAAACCTTCTCGCGGAGATTATGCAGCAGATCAAGCACTATACACAGTAGAAGTAGACGCTTATGAACCAAATGATTATGGTCTGTATAATATGGCAGGTAATGTAGCAGAGTGGACAGATTCTTCTTATGATCCAACAGCTTATGAATTCTTGTCAACAATGAATCCAAATGTTTCAGACCAAAAAAATATGCGTAAAGTAACACGTGGTGGTTCTTGGAAAGACGTAGCATATTTCTTGCAAGTTAGTACTCGTGATTTTGAATATGCAGATTCTGCTAGAAGTTATATTGGGTTCCGTACTATTCAAGATTATATGGGGACAGAAACAACGGGTAATGTATCAAAATAAGATTTTTTAAATATATATTTTAAACAAATCATAATTATTAACTTAACTAAAAATTTATTATTATGGCAATTTTATCACCTAGAGTAATGAACTTCGCATACGGGTTTGGTGCGGCAGTAGTAATCGTTGGAGCTTTATTTAAATTAATGCACTGGCCAGGAGCAAGTGCTATGCTTATCGCTGGTTTAGGTACAGAAGCTTTAATTTTCGGTTTATCTGCTTTCGAAACTCCAGCTCAGGAGTTAGATTGGACTCTAGTTTATCCTGAATTAGCAGGAGGACAACCAACTGCTAAAAAAGCTAGAAAAGAAGAACCAGTTGAAGCGCAAGGAATACTATCTCAGAAATTAGATGCTATGTTAAAAGAAGCAAAAATTGATGGTGAATTAATGGCTAGCTTAGGGAATAGTATTAAAAATTTTGAAGGAGCAGCTAAAAATATGGCACCGACTGTAGATGCTATTGCAGGACAAAAGAAATATGCAGATGAAATGTTAGCTGCAGCTAATAATATGGCATCTTTAAATAATTTATACAAGTCGCAGTTAGAAAGTGCTTCACGTAATGCAGAAGCAAATCAAGAAATTGCAGAAAATGCAGCTAAATTAAAAGAACAAATGCAATCTATGACGACTAATATTGCAACATTAAACAGTGTTTATGGAGGTATGTTGTCAGCTATGAGTAATAGAGGATAATCTTCTTGTCTTTTTAAATAAATTTAATAACTAAAAAAATTCTAAAAGAATGGCAGGAGGTAATTTAAGTCCTAGACAGAAGATGGTGAACCTTATGTATTTGGTTTTCGTCGCTATGTTGGCAATGAATATGTCAAAAGAGGTCCTTTCAGCATTTGGTTTAATGAATGAAAGATTTGAAGGATCTAATCAATCAGCAAAGTCTACTAATGAGCAAATGTTAGCTTCTCTTGATCAGAAAGCAGCTGAAGCTAAAGGAGAATTTGCTATGGCAGCAGCAACAGCTCATAAAGTAGAAGCTGCCTCAAATAAGTTTTATTCTTTCGTAGATGGAATAAAAGCAGATCTAACAAAAGATATTGAGTTAGAAAATGGGAAGCTGCCTTATGAATCTATGGATAAAGGTGATAAATTAGATGAAACATGGTTTCAAGGAGAAAATTATACAGCTAAAGGAAAAGCCGTATTAGATGCCATAGAAACATATAAATCAGAATTAAAAAGCGCATTAGGATCTGAAAAGAAATACGCGCATATCTTAAATGAAGTTTTAAACAAATTTGATACTAAAGATGTTGTAAAAACAGATGGATCAAAAGATAAATTTTTAAACTATCATTTCAAAGGATTCCCTTCAATTGCATCCTTAGCTAAGTTGTCAGCTTGGCAAAACGATGCTAAAAAAGCTGAATCTGATGTAATTAGTGCAGCACTAGGTAAAGCAGCCGTACAAGCAGCATCTTATAGCAACTATCAAGCAATCGTAGTATTAGAAAAAAATGCTTATTTTCAAGGAGAACAAGTAAAAGGGAAAGTAGTATTAGGTCGTTATGACGAAAATACAAAACCAACATCATTCCAAGGTCCTGGACGTTTAGAAAATGGACAAGCTGTTATTTCAACCACTGCAGGTGGAGTAGGAGAACAAAACATTAATGGACAATTTACATTCTTAGAAGACGGTAAAACAATTCCATTAAAATTTGCAGGCTCTTATGTAGTAGTACCTCGCCCAAATTCCGCTACAATATCTGCAGACAAAATGAATGTAGTGTACCGTGGTGTACCTAATCCAATTTCAATCTCTTTTGCAGGTGTAGCTGATAATAGTGTAAACGCATCAGCTCCAGGTATGACTAAAACAGGAAATGGTAAATATATATTAAAACCAGGTCCAGGTGCATCATTAATGATTAATGTAAGTGCAAAATTACCTGATGGCAAAGTTGTTTCTGATAAAAAAGAATTCCTGTATAAAAGGGTTACCTGCGCCTACAGGAAAAGTTCGTGGAGAAGTTTCTGCAAAAGGATCTAAGTCTAACTTAGAAGTGTGTACAGTAACTGCAGAAATGGAAGATTTTGACTTTCCAGTAGATGTACGTGTTACACAGTTTAATGTAAAAGTTCCAGGCCAACCAACCATAGTAGTTACTGGTAATAAAATGGATGCTAGAGCAAAAGGAGCTATTCAAAAAGCACAAAGAGGTGACGTGGTAGTAATTTCTGAGATTAAAGCATCTTTCTCAGGTATAGATCAAGTTGCTAAACGAGTATCATCTTGTACCTACGAAGTACAATAATAATTACATAAATTTCGTTTAATTTTTAAACGCCTCAAATAGAAAAGTATGAATTGGAGAAATTTAGTATTAGCATTTTTTGTTAGTGGAAGTATATCAACTTTCGCTCAGTCAAATTTGTTGAATGCAAAAAAACCTCAACAAATAGGTTTGAAATCTGCAGCTCAACAAACTAAGGATAATGACAAGGCCTTAGACTATGGTTATGTAGATGATAGAGATATCTTGATGTCTAAGAAAGTATGGGAGATAATTGACTTAGATGAGCGTATTAATTTTTCTTTATACTATCCAATTGATACAATCAGTATAGGTTCTGATCGTCGATCTCTTTACGATGTATTAGTAAAGGGTATAAAATCAGGTAAGATTACTGGAAGTGTACGGTGATAGTTATTTTAGAGAAAAGAAAACATTAAAAGACATTAGTGCATCGCTCACTAAGATTGATACTACTGATGCAGGTAGAGAAGAAATGAATTCAGATATCAATGCCTATAGAAGTAGAACTGTAGAAGTACCTGTATATGAAGGAACAGGAAAAAAACGTAAAAAAGTTGGTGTTGAAACAAAAGTAATCCCAGCTTCAAAGTTCATTTCTCCTGAATATATCAATAAAACAGATCTAGCTTCTATTGATGTTTCTGATTATAGAATAGTTGGATTGTGGTATTTTGATAAAAGACAATCCGATTTGCGTTATCGTATTTTAGGAATTTGTCCTGTTATTCCAGATGTTTACACCATTGGTAAATCAGAAGAAGAAAAAGATTATATTGATTTATTCTGGGTATTCTATCCAGATGCAAGGGAAATCCTACATGATGCGAAAGCTTTTAATGAAAAGAATACCTCTATGCCAATATCATTTGATCACTTATTAAATTCAAGAAGATTTAATTCAGTTATTTATAAAGAAGAAAATATTTATAATGATCGTGATATATCTAAGTATATGAAAGATAATTCTTTAATGCAATTAATAGAAGCTCAAAGAGTAAGAGATAAAATCCGTGACTTCGAACAAGATATGTGGACTTATTAATTATAAATTTCTCCAATTACATAAAAAAACTCCTGCCTTAAATAAGAAGGTAGGAGTTTTTTTATATTTTAAACTAAATTACGAATTGAAAATTCAATACAGATAAAAATGATTTTAAATTTAAAGAATACTTCATTTTTTGTATTCGATAAAGTAAAACTACAACTACTAAAAAGAATCCTTGTGTTTTACTTCTCTGTCTTTCTCATCTTCATCATAAAATCTGAGTTTAGATAATTATTTTCATTCCTGCATAAGAGCGCTTTCTTTAGTTTTTTGTTTAAAAATATGTTAAATTTATTTTTTTATTAAAAAATAATAATCTATACTGTTATAACATATATAAATGAATAAAACTTATTTTTAGAAAAAGAGTTTTTTTATCTTTGTGCCATGATTGATTATTTAATTGTTGGTTCTGGTATAGCGGGTATTAGTTTTGCTGAAATAGTAAGAAATAATGGAAAGTCAGTGCGAGTTTTAGATGATTTTTCTACCAATTCTTCTAGAATTGCAGGAGGACTTTATAATCCTGTTATCCTAAAAAGATTTAGCGAAGTTTGGAAAGCAAAAGAACAAATAGATTTTAGTTTACCTTTTTTAAAAACTCTTGAAATTAAACTAAAGACAAATTTTGTTTTTCCAATCCCAATTTTTAGAAAATTTGCTTCAATAGAGGAGCAAAATAACTGGTTTCAAGCTTGTGATAAACCTAATTTATCTTATTTTCTTTCTCCAAAAATTATTCATAAAGAATATGAAGAAATTACTTCTGACTTTGGTTTTGGAGAAGTGCTGTATACAGGTTATGTAGAAATTTCTCTTTTAATAGACACTTACATAAATTATTTGAAAAAAGAAAATGCTTTTATTAATGAGCGATTTGAGTATGATACTCTTGAAATTTTAGAAGAATATGTTATTTATAAAGGAATTTCTTATAAAAATATAATTTTTGCTGAGGGATATGGTTTAATTAATAATCCTTATTTTAATAATCTCCCTTTAGATGGGACTAAAGGAGAATTACTAATAATTAAAGCTCCAAATCTAAAGTTAGATGTAGTTTTAAAATCAAGCATTTTTATTTTACCTATAGGGAATGAATTGTTTAAGGTAGGAGCTACTTATAATTGGAAAGATAAAACAGATACTCCTACAGAAGACGCAAAACAAGAACTAATTGAAAATTTGAAAGAATTAATTGATTGTGATTTTGAAATAGTTGAACATTTTGCGGGTGTTCGACCTACAGTGAAGGATAGAAGACCTTTGTTAGGAACCCATTGTATTTATAAAAAATTACATATATTAAACGGATTAGGTACTAGAGGTGTTATGTTAGGGCCTTGGCTAGCACATAATTTATTTAATTTTCTTGAAAAAGGAATAGAGTTAGATAGAAATATTTCTACAGAAAGATTTCATAAAAAAAAATTACTTTCATAGCCTGAAAACAAACTAAACTTTTTTATGTCCAAATCAAGTATCCTTATGGCTTTAGAGGGAACTTATCCCTTTCATGGTGGAGGTGTGTCAACTTGGGCGCATATATTATGTAATAAAATCAATAAATTTAATTTTAAGATTTATTCTGTAAATGCCTTCTACGAAACTAAACCTAAATATGTGCTTAATGAATCAGTTTTAGGCGTTGTTCAAGTGCCTATTTGGTACGCATTAGAACCTAAAGAAGTTATTAGGTTTGATGATACATATTATGATTTTATTATAAAAAAGAGTTTCTTTTTATAGAAGACCTTGAAACAAAGTTTATTCCCCCTTTTTAAAAGACTTTTAAAATGTATTTATTCAGAACATATTGATGCAGATGAATTAATAGAAGTTTTTATCGGAATGTGGTATTTTTTTCAAGAAAATGATTACAAACTTGTATTTAAAGATGAAAGTATATGGAATGTATTTAAAAAAGAGATTATCACTTATACAGAATATTATGGTATAAAAGAAATTTCTCTTTTAGATTTAACCTATGCAATGCGTTGGATATATCATTTTTTATTACCTATTTCTATTGATTTTCCAAAAACAGATATTATTCATTTAACGATATCTAGCTTTATAGTTTTACCTGCTATCATACAAAAATATCTCTATGGAACTCCTATTTTACTAACAGAACATGGTGTTTACATAAGAGAAAGAATTTTAGCTATTAGCCAATCTGATAGTTCTTACTTTTTAAAAGATTTTCTAATCCGTTTGTCTGAATGTTCCGCTAGAGCTTCTTATCATCAGTCGGATATTATTATGTCTGTTAATAAATTTAATTTCAAATGGGAATTGATGTATGGTGCAGAAGAAAGTAAATTAAGAGTAGTTTATAATGGAATCGATCATTTGCGTTTTAAACCTCTTGAAAAACCAAAAGAATTTGAAGGGATTCCAACTGTGGTTGCTATGGCTAGAATTTTCGAGTTAAAAGATATTTTAACAATGATTAGATCCTGTAGAGTTGTAGCTGATGTATTACCCAATGTGCAATACCGTATACATGGCGAAAATGATGCAGTACCTGAATATACTTCAAAATGTTTAAAACTAATAGAAGAATTAGGACTTCAAGAGAATTTTTTCTTTTTAGGACCTAATCCTAAACCTGAGGTTGTATTTTGTGAAGGAGATATTTCTATTTTAACTTCTATTTCAGAAGGGTTTCCTTATACAATCATTGAATCAATGAGTTGCGGTATACCTGTTGTATCCACTGACGTAGGTGGGGTCGCAGAAGCCTTAAATGAAGAATGTGGTATATTATGCAAACCTAAAGATCCTGAAGATATAGGGAGAGCCGTTATTAAATTATTACAAGACCATACTTTAAGAGGAAAAATGAAGATAGCTTGTAGAAAAAGAGTAGAAGAGTTTTTTACAATTGACAAATTTATTGATCAATACGAAGAAATATATGAAGAACTATTAGAAATGAGGAAATAATGGAAGAAGGAGTTAAAAGTGATAAAGTAGAACAACTGGTTTTTTTAGTTCAAAAACGAGTAGGGAAACCTATGAGTGTAAATGTTACACAAGCAATAATAGAATCTTTTGGAATTCGAGAAATAGATGTTCAAAATGATTATGGATTTCCTTCAATAGCTAATCTTTCAAAAGTAGTGTATAGCAAAATTTTAGAAAGATATAGTGATAAAGTACAAGTTGAAAAAAATGATATATTGTCAATTAAATTAACTAAAGAAGATATTAAAGATTTTTTTAAAGACTATTTAATAGGAATATTTTATGTATTTCCCATTTTTTTCAAGTCTTTTGTGTTATAGTTTTTGGATATTCTTTGTGGGTATATTCAGATTTTAATATTTTACAATCTACTTCAGTGGTTATTGGAGTTATAACTAGTTTGGTGCTTACAGGAGGAGTTGTAACAGTTATTAGTAAACAAATTTCTTTTTACTGGAATCATAAAAACAATAAAATGGTTTTTCAAACCACTGTCCATTTAATTAAAATGGGGTTCAAACTTCTATTTTTGTGAATGCTATATTTGTTTTATTGTCCTATTTATTAGAATTTTTGCATTTCAGATGGCCATATTGAGTGGTATATATTCCATCTTTATCGGTTCTATGTTATTAATGATAGCACCTTTATATGTATTTAAAGAAAGAATTATAATTCCAGTTGTTATAATACTAGGTTCTGCTTTTTCTCTAGCGTTAAAAGTTTTTACACCTTTTTATATTTATTTTACCCATTGGATAGGATTAGGTTTTGTAGTTTTAATTTTATGGTTATACTTAGTTAGGTTTTTTAAGAAACATAATGCCTTTGATCCAAGTTACACAACAAAAGATATAAAAAGAGAGTTTATTATTTATAATAATTACATATATTTTTTTTATGGAATGTTGTTTTTTCTATACGTTTTTTTAGATCGAATTATAGCTTGGTCAGTACATGAAAAAGAACGTTTTTTATACTTTATATTCTTCGAAAAAGATTATGAAATAGGCATGGATATAGCGTTACTTACCTACCTTTTAGTAGCTGGTGTTTTTGAATTTGGGATTGTTAGGTTTGCAAAATTACTGGATAGATTACAGACTGAGATAACTCTTAATAGAATAGAAAACTATGGAAAAGGATTTATAGATAACTATTTGGGGAATTTTTTGCTATTATTAATTACAAGTTTTGTGGCTTTTGTGATAGAATTATTTATACTCTATTCCCCTCACGGATATGATGCTTTTTTTGAAATTAAATTAAATAACATTAATAAACAAGTTTGTATTATAGGTTCTTTAGGATATTTTTTCTTTTCATGTTCTGTGCTAAATGTTTTACATTTTTTTACATTAGGACAACCACAAATACCACTTAAAAGTATTTTGTATTCTTTTGTAATTAATTTAATTTTTGGATTATTTTTTAGCAGATTTTTCTCTTATGATCTTAGTGTTGTAGGATTTTTGGTAGGAAACATATTTTTTATGTTATTTACATCATACCATTTGTACAAGTTTTTTAAAAAAAATGGATTATTATTATTATGCGTCATTTTAAACTCATTATGTTGTTTCTTTGTTTTTCTTTGAACTCTCATTCAAAGACTAAATTTTTAGTTTGTTATGGGAAATTTGATGTAACAAAAGTTTCTGGTTATGATTTACTCATTGTTGAATCCGCTCATTTTACATACAATGAAGTATCTTATTTAAAGAAAAATAATAAAAAAGTAATTGCTTATATAAGCCTTGGAGAAATAAATGAAGGAGCAAGGGACTATAAATTACTTAAAAGTGCTGTAAGTGAAAAAAATACAGATTGGAATAGTTACTATTTAGATATTGGATCATCAAAAATTCAAAAAATTCTTAAAAGCCGTATACAAAACATTTTTTATATGGGATATGATGGTCTTTTTTTAGATAATATAGATAATTATACAGAATATGGAGTACAACGTAATTTACAAGATAATTTAATAGCCTTCGTAAAAGATATTAAAAGAGAATATCCCAATAAAGTATTAGTCCAAAATGCAGGATTGGATTTAGTAAAAAACTTATATCGAGAAGTAGATTATGTCTTAGTAGAGTCAGTCTATACAGATTATGATTTTAGAGAAAAAAAATATTTAATACGAAATAATGAAAGTTTTTCAGAACGTTTAGGTAGTATAAAAAAAGCTATGGATAAATACAAAATAAAGCCTTTGTTACTTGAATATGCAGTTGATGAAAATCAAATAAAAAAAATAAGAAAAAGAATTAAAACCCAAAATATAACTTACAGTATATCAGAAATATCCTTGCAAAAAATAAAAGATTAGTATGAATGTTTACACAGCTATAGGGGTAGGAATACTAAAAATTTTAATCATTGTTTTAATAATTTTATTTGCAACACGCAAGTACTTATTGTTGCGTCGTGATTTTAATTACTTACTAGATTGTATTATTAGAAAATATTTTGAGTACTTTAGTTTACTCATAGTAATCCTATTTATAACAATTAATTTAAGAATATACGATGGTTTGGTTGTTACAGGTTTACTTGTAGCTGTTGGATTATGTGATTATTTACGGGTTGTAAATCCTTTAAAATTACCAAGTATAATTGTTAATAAATTTAAAAGACGTTTACTCTTAGTATTAAAAAAAGTAGAAAATAACGAGTTTAATTGGAAGTTTGTTCTATCTAACGCCCATTTAAAATTAGAAAGAAGAAACGTTTATATTATATCGTCTCTTTTATTCTTATTGTTTTCAATTTGTCTTATTTCCTTTTACTTTATAAAGTTTGATCATTATCTTTTTTCAAGTAATTGGTTTGATACACTCGAAAAAGTAAAGGCAAAAGACATGAATAAATGGTTTACCGAAGAAATAAACCCAGAAGGAGTTTATGCTTTTGTAAGCTTTCTTTCTCATATAACAAATTCTTCTCTAGAAATAAGTATTTATGTATACTCTATTTTTCAGTTGTTATCAATGACCATTGTAGTCTTTTGGTTTATTCAAAAGATAACAAAATCTATGATCATTATTCCAATATTTGTAACAGTTTACTATATTTTAGGATTTACATTCCTTCCTTCCAGATATTACAAATTTTTATCAAAGTTGCTCTCTTTTATTGTCATTCACACTAATTCTACCATTAGTGATTTATATGACAAAACTAAAGATGTTACCTTACACAAGAAGCGAACAATATTTTAAGTTCTTAATAGCTTTCATCGCTATAGGTTTGTTAGACTTATATGCGTTTCTTTTCTTATTACCTTTTTAGTGCTTTTTTTAGTAATCGTGTATTTTAAAAAAAACAAATCATCGGTAGTACTTCAGATGTATATCCTTTCATCAATTATAGTTGTTTTTATTTATAAAACATTCTTGATTATGCACCAAGAAAAGTTATCAAATATTGTTAGAAGAACTCTAATTGATGTAGAACTATCCTTTTCAAATCCTTTTATAAGAATAGAAATAGACAGATTAATATTTTATTATCAAATTATATTTATAGTAGGTTTTATACTCAATTTATTATCAGCTATCTTTTTAAAAAGGTTGGAGAAAAAAATTCTAGTTTTTTTGTTTGTAACAGCTATCTATTTGTTGACTCAAATAGATAACGAATGGATAGATAAAGATTTATTATTTAAAGTCTTGTCTATTTTTATCCCTATTTTAATGGGGATAAATATTGCAATTGTTTTAGATTTTCTCAAAATTTTTTCAGAAAATAGATACCATATATACGAAGGAGCATCTGTTGTCGTTTTTTCTATTTTTATTTTTGCTTATTTACAAAAAGCAGTATTGTTTCTACCAATGAATGAAACTAAAAAACTACATCAAGATATTTTGGCAGTGAATGAAATGATTCTTAGAAATTATCTAGATAGAACGTATGCAGTAGTCAATAAAGATGAATATTTTAATCTAAGTAGTGGAAGGCGTTATTTTGTTCCTTATAAAGATTTTCTTGCCGACCATTATATGAAAGTAGATTATATTTACGCTAAAAATATAAAAAGAAATAAATTTTTATTTAAACATCCAGAATTTATTTTACCCTCAAGTATTTTCGTCTTCAAATACAATGCTGACGAATATAAAGAATTAAATGTTGAAATATTAGATAGAATTGAACGTTTGAAATTGAGGAATAGAAAAATAAAAAAAATATTTGATAGTAATCAATTAGAAGTGTATGAAATTATTAATAAACCGTTTTCAAGTCAAATTTCCAATATGGTTTTTTAAAATTCTAATGTTTTGTTTGTCTTTTTCAATATTCTTTAGTTGTAACAGTCTTGACTCGCTTTACAGATTAAAAAATGATTATTTAAGAAACAAACAGCAGCATGATCTTTTATCTCCATACGAATCATCAAGCCTGAGTAAAAAACCCGTCGTAGAATATATATTAGATTCTAAAGACGATTTATCTGTGACCTATTATGAACATTTTCGAAAGATATGTGATTATACTAAGATACCTTTTAATTTTAAAATTGTAGATAGATTTAATGAACAATTAAAAATAGAAAGTTCAGCCAGAATATTAATTATCAATGATACAAAAAGATTAAATAACCAAACCATACCTGTTTTACTAAAATTTGTTAGTACAGGAGGAACTTTAATTTTTCCAAACATAGGAGAAGATCAACGTTTTCTGTTTTTCTGGGGAATGCGTTATGATTCAGATCTAAGTTATGATATTACATCTAAAGGAATCTGTCTGAATACCATTTCTTTAGGAGGTAAGAGACAAGTTAATTTGTATACTGATACCAAACATTTTGCTTTTGCTAAAGTAAACTTTAGAAAAGATTTGAATATAGGAATATGGTCAGATAATCAAATGACTATGCCCATATTAATAGAAAATAATATAGGTATGGGAAAAGTAATTTGCTGTAATTCCTCTAAAATGTTTGAAAAAAGAGATAGAGGGTTACTTTTTACATTTCTTTTAAGAGGGCTCTCAGGTATACCATATCCTTTAGCTAATACAAGTACTGTATTTTTAGACGATTTTCCGTCTCCGCTATACGATTCAAAACAAGAACCTATCAGGTCAGAATACAATTTGACAATGAATGAATTTGTATACAAAAAATGGTGGCCCGATATGAAAAAAATAGCTCAAAAGTATAACATTAAATATACGGCACTACTTGCTTTTGATTATGATGATATTAGACATGCTCCTTTTTCTTTTAAACAATGGGATTTTGCTAAAATGGAAGGAAAAGACAATACTAAAAGAGGAACTTCTAATTTTTTAACCCATGATTTACTTAAAGAAAATCATGAACTAGGATTTCATGGCTATAACCACGTATCATTGTTAAAAGAAGAATGGAAAGATCCTGAAGATATATTCTTCTCATTAAAAGCAACTAAAAAAAAATGGTTAGTAAATGACTTTGGAGATTTTCCAGTTACCTATGTACCCCCTTCTAATTATATAGACCCTTATGGAATAAGTGAACTCAAAAGAGGAATGTCATCTTTGAAATATTTTTCAAGTTTGTACCTAGGAGACAAAAAGGAAGGAGGAGATAGAGAATTTGATTTTGATCCATATCATAAGGATTTATTTGATTATCCCAGAGTGTCCAGTGGATTTTATTTTAACGATGAAAAATATTATAATATATATTCAACTTATTTGTACACAGGAGTTTGGACGCATTTTGTTCACCCAGATGATGTTTTTCAAATTGGTAATAAAAAAGAAAAGAAAAAGAAAAAATACCATTATGAATTAAGAAATGATCTTGGTCTAAACTGGAAAAGAGGAAAAAAACACTGTACAGCTGCTTTGATGATTTTTTGACCGAGTTCAAAGAAATTAATCCGCAAAGCGAATTTTATACAGTAAAAGACGCTGCACCTATAGTTATGAAATGGAGAGAATCTAAATACGAACATTTAATAATAGGTGAAAAATATATAGTTAGAGAAGAAACCGATTTATTTACAGAAAAAGGAAATACTTGGGGGTATATTTTGATGAATTAACCCCAAAAAACAAAGAAGAATTAGCAACTCAATCTAAAAATTATAGCATAACAGATTTTATGGGAGGCAAATTAGTATCTCTTAAATCAGCTAATAAATTGTCATTTACCCTTGAGAAAAAAATAATGGATGAAACTCAAATTTTTAAAAAAGTATTAGAAGAATACAACCAATTTGGGAAAAATAGAGAACTCTTTTTATCTGGGAAATTAGGAGCTGAAGACTATTTTAAAAAATTAGAAGAAGAAAAACGAAGATTATTATCTTTAATGCTAAGTCAACCAAAAATTAATTATGCTGTATGGAATAAGTATGCCACTTATATGTCTTGGGACGGTAAAGGAGATGAAGTTTGGAAGTTGTTAGAAAAACACTGCGATAAATATCCTTCAAAACATAATATCAATTATTCATTTGAATTATCTAATATATTAGGTTATTCTTCGGAAGAATTACATACAAAATGGATATGCAATCAATACCAGTGGAATAACGAAAAACTATCAGTACTAAAAGAATATCTATCAATTATTACAGCATCAGAAGATTATGATGAAATAAAAAAAGTACTATTCAAAATATTTCAATTAGAACCTAATTGTGAAAATCAAGAAGCCTATCTTTATCATGCCCTCGTATATGCAAAGGACGAAGCTTTTAAATATTTAGAAACATTAGACCCAGCAACCTCTTATTTTAATGAAAATCTAGTTTCAGATATTAGTTGGAGTTATGTAAACGAAAATGAAGATTATCAAAATGCTATTAATTGGTCAGAATATACATCCCTAATAAGTGCAGATACTCGTCTTTCATGGATGTTTGAATTAAGACAATATGTAGAACTAGAACAATATTATCGCAAATACATAAGTCAAAATCCAAATGATGAATCTATGAAACAAAAAATGTTTCAGATATATGAAATATTAGGAAAATACGATGATGCGTGTGGAGTATTGTTACAAATAAAAGATCAAAAAATATTTGAAGAAATAAAAGAACATTTGAATGAACAAATTCTTTATTTTGATATAGAAACACAAGAAGAATTAATCCGTAAATATCCCACCATTTTTACACCTATCAATAAAGAAAAAATTGTAATGAAATTAAAAGATTTATACGGAGATTATCTTGATGCAAATTCAACCTTGAGTTATTTTGTAAATAAGAAAACTAATTTTCAAAACCATATAAAATACGCTCATTTTGACAAACAAAGAAATTCTCACGATTTCTATGTTAAACATAAAGAATTGTATAGTGTAGATCAAACATCTAATAATTTAGCGACTATCCTAGAACTGGCTTATGAGTTTAAAAGAAAGCAAACAGATCAGATTAATAAATTTTTCTATACTTACGGATTAGGATTAGAAAAAGATTGGAATGGCAAACTCTATTATAATGCAAAAGGAGGCATTAATCTAATAACAAGCAAATACAATCTAAGTACAAACTTAGAATACATCCCAGCTAATTTTTTGGAAGCTTACAAAGAAAACATATATCAGTTTCAATGGAATGGAACTTATAATAGATATTTAAAATTTTTAGAAGTAGATTCTTATTTTATAACTGATTACTATCCAAGTCTTTCAAATTTAAATTTTACATTAAGTTCGAAAATAAAAACAGCCTCAAATAGAGAAAAGAATTTTAAAATAAACCCCTATTTAGAAGTTTTATGTCAGTTTTCAAATATAGATGAGAAAGTGAAAGTATCACCAGTCTATTTGATAAAAAGTAGATACTTTGGAGGTGCCGGTGTAGAAGCAAATCTAGGAGATGATTATTCTAAATTTAAATTACATACTTCGGGAGCTTACTATTTTGATTCTTTTGAAAATAACTTTATAAATTTCAGAGTAAATTCTCATTATAAAGTAATGAAAAAAAGTTATTTAAAAGTTTCAGCTGATATTAATTTTCAGTCTAAATATAACTTTAATACCTTTGGATTGGGATATAAGTATATCTTTTAAAAAGGGAAACGGTCCTAAAAAAATAATTTAGCTTTTAATTTGTTACTCAAATGCTAGATTGTAATTTTTTAGGACCGTTCATAAATGATTATTTTTTTGAATTTAATTGCCAATTTTTATCATAAGAAACAAAGAAACTAATCCAAATATTTCTAGAAAGTCTCATGATAACAGGCATAAAAATAACAAGAGTTAAACTAATGCCTATAAAAGCTGTTTTTAGGCTAGTTTTTAAAAATACATAACAAATGATAAATGCAGCCACACCAAACGCAACACCTAAGGCGTAACTAACATACATAGAACCATAAAAAAATGAAGGTTCCATTGAATACTGTAATCCACAATGTGAGCAATGTTCATTCATTTTGATTGTATACTTTGGGTTAAACAGGTTGCTTGATTTATACATGCTTTCTTGTTGACATTTAGGACAACTTCCTGTTAAAATGCTATTGATTTTCAATCCTTTTTTTAACATTTGCAAAAATTTTTATCAAAGGTAGTTTTTTTTATGCTTTTGAATATATAATTTAATTAACATTTTATGCTAAATATTCACAATTTATCAATTTCTTTTGGAGGAACTTTTTTATTTGAAGAAGTAACCTTTAGATTAGGCGCAGGTGATCGCGTTGGACTAGTAGGAAAAAATGGAGCAGGAAAGTCCACCCTGTTAAAAATTCTTTCGGGAGATTTTAAACCTGATTCTGGAGATATTGCAACGGAAAAAGACGTACAAATTGGTTTTTTGCGTCAAGATATTGATTTTGTGAAAGGCAGAACAGTATTAGAAGAAGCTTATATGGCTTTTGAAGATATTAAACGAGCAGAATTTGAAATTGATAGAATTAATCAAGAACTAGCCACTCGTACTGATTACGAAACAGAATCCTATACTGAATTAATAGAAAGATTAAGTGATTTTCAACATCGCTATGAAATTTTAGGAGGATATAGTTATGTAGGACAAGCAGAAAGAGTTTTATTAGGACTCGGTTTTAAACGAGAGGATTTTAATAGTCAAACGGATACTTTTTCTGGAGGGTGGCGTATGCGTATTGAATTAGCTAAATTATTGTTACAAACCAATGATATTTTGTTATTAGACGAACCTACAAACCATTTGGATATAGAAAGTATCATCTGGTTAGAAAGTTTCCTGAAAACTTTTCCAGGTGTAGTCGTTATCGTGTCACATGATAAAATGTTTTTAGATAATGTAACCAATAGAACCATAGAAATTTCACTAGGAAAAATATATGATTATAATAAGCCATATACACAGTATTTAGAACTTAGAGAAGAAATTCGTGAAAAACAACTACAAACCCAAAAAAATCAACTCAAAAAAGTTGAAGAAACAGAAAAATTAATTGAAAAATTCCGTGCCAAAGCCACTAAAGCATCAATGGCTCAATCTCTTATAAAAAAGTTAGATAAAATGGAAGTGATTGAGGTAGATGAAGATGATAACTCTGTTATGAATATTTCATTTCCTATTTCAGTAATTCCTGGCCGTGTGGTTATAGAAGCAGATAAAGTTACAAAAGCATACGGCGAAAAAACAATTCTAAAAGATATTTCTTTAAATATAGAAAGAGGAAGTAAGATTGCATTTGTTGGACAAAATGGACAAGGAAAATCCACTTTTATAAAAGCAATTGTCAATGAATTTCCTTATGAAGGAATAATTAAATTAGGACACAATGTACAATTAGGTTATTTCGCCCAAAACCAAGCAGACTATTTAGATGGCGAAAAAACACTTTTAGACACTATGATTGATGCTGCTACAGACTCAAACCGCTCTAAAGTACGCGATATGCTAGGAGCCTTTTTATTTCGAGGTGATGATGTAGAAAAAAAAGTAAAAGTGCTTTCAGGAGGAGAAAGGAATAGATTAGCATTATGTAAACTATTGTTACAGCCTTTTAATGTGTTAGTAATGGATGAACCTACAAATCATTTAGATATTAAGTCTAAAAATGTACTAAAAGCAGCTTTACAAAAGTTTGAAGGAACATTATTATTAGTCTCCCACGATCGTGATTTTTTACAAGGAATGGCAAATACGGTGTACGAGTTCAAAGATCAAAAAATTAAAGAATATTTAGGCGATATTAATTTCTTTTTAGAACAACGCAACGTAGATAATTTTCGTGAAGTTGAGAAAAAAGATGAGATTAAACCCGATTCAGGTCTTAATACTCAAACTAAAAATTTGAGCTATGAAGAACAAAAACTAAAAAAAATACTACAAAATAAGCTGTCAAAAATAGAAAGCCAAATACAAGAATTAGAAAAAAAATACAAAAAGATGATCTTACACTAGCCGAAAATTATGAAAAATTATCACAAGACACTTCCTTTTTACGGCTTATGAAAACAAGAAAAAAGAACTAGATATGCTAATGGAAAATTGGGAAAATATACAAATAGAACTAGAAAGATAGTGCCTTAAATTTTTAGTAAGCAATATGCTGTTTTTATAACAAAAATATTGCTTACTCTTGTAGACTATTTAAAAGGATGACGTTCTTGCCATGAAATTTGAGGTTCTAAACGAGCAAATATTTTATTGATAAAGCGATTGATAATCGCGTTTCTATGATAAATAAAGCCAGACATAACAACGGGTTTTGCTCCTATAGAACTTTTGATCTCTAAAGCTGTTCGACCAAAAATGATCTTCTTAAACTGATTTTTAATGCCAAATTCAGTCATGTTGTACAGCATATTTAAATACAACATCTTTTCTTTTTGTACATATTCATCATATCCCAAAAAATAGGTTTCTAATAATTCACCATTTAAAAGTAAGGTATGAAAACCAATTAAATCATCGTTCAAAAAATATCCCGTTAGTTTAAAACCATTACCACATTGTTTTTTAAAAGTATAAAAATGATGTTTCGATAAGAAAAAGGTATTAAAAGGAGCATTTTTAGCTACATGATGATAAAGTTCATATATTCTTTCTTCATATATTTTAATTTCTTCTAAAGATAATTCGCGGGTAGTAATACCACTAAATTTTTTATGAGAACGTTTGTATTGATCTCGATATTTTTTTGACAAAGCAGCCATGTAATCCTCCTCCGTTTTCCATTCTGGATTTAACTCAAAAATCATGTTAGGTTGAATATTAAATTCAAAAAAATCCTTAAAAAATATTTTTTCAATTCATTACTGCTACCCTCATAGAAATCTTTAAAAACAATAATATGTATATTGATATTTTGTTTTTTTAAATGTAATATTACATGATTCTTACATTCTTGTAAAATTTGACTAATACAAGAAAAATTCATCTCTTTGTTAAACGCATATCCATTTTGTCCCGTAATCATATTGTTACCAATAAATAGAACATTAGAAGCAAAATGACGAAGTAAAAAATTTCTTGTGTAAATTCTAAAACATTTATCTCGATCGCCAAATGAAGATAATTGCTGTGATTGGATATATTGAGCTAGGACAACACCTATATGTTTATTGTTTTCATATATAGCAATATAAAAACATTGCATATTAACAGGAGAAGACTCTCCTAAAACAGATAAATAAGACGTTTGTAAAAAAGCATTGTCCTTCGCAATCGTATTCCATGTAACAGGAAGATCTTGGATTGCCTCGTGTATAGTAAACGTAATTGATTCCAAAATAAAAAAATAATCGCCTAAATATAAGGCGATTGTTTTATAAATAAATGTTAATGTTTTATTGTTGCATATAAATAATGATATACTTGATGAATTCTACACAAACTAATAAAAAATATAAATATATTACGGAAAAACGCTTAGAAAAATATCCATGATTAATAGTTTTTAGAACTCTAGAAAGAACCAACTACTCAAATTTTATATTTAACTGAGTTTTAAAAGCAACCCTTAAAATGTAAAAATAAATATTAATTGTTTAAAGAAGTTGATAATAAATTAAAACAAGGAGAAGTAATATCCGTTTTAGTAAAGTTTGGATTAGCAAATTTAGAATTTAAATTAGACGAAGTCCCTATAACAAATGAAAAATAGCCAGTATAACTTGATCCGTTCCAATTAGCATATAGATTATCAATCCCGTCTGGACAATAAAATATATTATCATTAAAATTTAAATTTGGTTGACTTAATTCAGCATAAACTAAATTACTGTTTGAATTTGTGTGAAAAATGTTATTTTTTATGATCGAGTTTTCACTATAAGATAAATATAATTCTCCGTTGCCAGAACTGGTAAAATCGTTTGAAAAACAAGTGTTATTTATAATGATTGAATTAGTAACCTTACCAGATCCATTTGGATAATCAAAACCTCCTAATGCAATTGCACAAACTTGATTGTTATGGAATATATTATTACGAATTATAATTCCATCAGTAGTTTTGCCAATATTTTCACAACCAATTTCAATACCATACCCATTATGATGTGATTCATTATTTTCAACGATGATTTTTTTGCCGCCATCTATATAAATTCCACCAGATCTAGCAGAGGGTGAAATACAATTATAAATGGTATTGTTTTTTACCAAACCATTTCTTGCTTGATCATTCCTAGAAAAAGAACACGTACCTTCATACCCAATTACGTCAATTCCAATATTTGTTAAATCATGAACAGTATTATTTATAACTTTAAAATTATCAACATTACCATTAATAGCAATTCCCTCACTATAACCAAGCCTACAATTGAATAATTGATTGTTTTCTATAACTAAATTACGTATTGCTTTAGTAGGATTGGTACCATAAACAATAATTCCTTGCGCATTAGTCGACGCATTTACAGGAGCATTTGGATTTGAAGAAAAATGAATATCATGAATTATACAATTTTTGATAGTTATTTCATTGCACAAACCCTCTATTAAAATACCTTGGGCATCATTTTGAATATTATTTCTTAATTCTAAACCATCTATTGTAATGTGTTTTTTGTTTAAAATAGAAATGATAGAATTTTTATTGGTAATACCCGTTGCATCAATAATAGGAAGAGTAGAAGTTTGATTTTTAATCGTAATATTATTAACTGGAATTTGAATTTTTTCATTGTAAACACCACTACCAACATTTAGTGTGCTATTAGCAGGCATATTATTTAAACTATGTTGAATCGTTTTCCAAGGGAAATCCTTCGTTCCAGGATTGGCATCATTGCCACTTGGCGATACATAGTAGTTAGTTGGAGATGCACAATAATTAACTTGATAAAAATAATTAATAATAAAAATGATTACTATTAGAGCAAACAATGTTATTGATATTCTTTTCATTTTTTTTTGTTTAAGGTGAAAAAATATTGTTAGATCTTTATTCATGTTCTGTCATTTTATTGATGGTGACAGAACCAATTAGCTTTTGTTTTTATTAAAGATAGTAGTTTGTAAGTAAAAAATCAATTTTAAATTAAGCTGAAATTTAATCCAGTAGACATTTGTTAACCAAAACTTTAGAAGGGGAATCAAACGTTATTTTGTAAAAATATTAAAATGATTAGTATGGTCACAAAAAATATTTAAAAATAAGAGAAACAAAATAAAAAAAAGTTTTAATACCATTTAAACTTAAAATATACTGGATTAAAAAGTGAAATTCTCGATCTTTTTTATTTTAAAACAACTCTAACAAACGGTTGAGTATATAATTGAAATGATCGTTAGCTCGAGCGCGAAGCACATCGAGAATCAATACTAATTTCTATTGCTTTTGTAGGATAGTCTCTAAATCAAACATTATGTGATTTCTCCCTTTGGTCGAAATGAAAGATTGCGAACTTTTTGGACAGTTTCAAGGTTAAAAAAATAGTATTATGAGGAAATTTCAAAGTTTAAATGGTATAAAAACAATTATATATTGAAAATTTTACAGATAAAATAATTTTAAATTTTATAATAATAAGAAGAGTAATGTCTCCTGTAATAAAAATGTGTGCCAGAGATTGCACTGCCTCGAAATAGTTAGATACTATTTGGGTACACTTTTATAACTCGTTGATTTCTTTTTCGGATAGTCCTGTTAGCTTTATTATATCAGGAATTGAAAGCCCCATTGTTTTTGCTTGCTTAGCAATTTCAATCTTTCCTTCAATCTTTCCTTCTTCTTTACCGTCATCAAAAGCTGTATCAATAATACTTTTTAGGTCTCTGTACACTTTTAAACTACTTTCGTATTTATCTAATTCCCATTGTCCAAAATTAGCCAATTCAGCTTTTTCAAAAGCTTGAGTAAAAACCTCATCTTTGAAAATGGTAGGTATGTTTTGGAAGTCTTCTAGGTTTTTAATAAAATACAACCACTTGTCTAAACGGGAGTTTAAGTCGGTTTCCTGTTTTTTAAAGTTGGGCATTTCTAAATAGATATAGGTTAGTTTATCGTAAAAAACTTTTCCATTTTGGTTTTTTAGTTTAATGGTATGTACGACTTCGCTTTTTTCGGGTTCAGATTCGTAATCGTCAAAAGTAAAATCTAAAATACCTATACAGTAAACGGATTTGAGGTTATAGTTCCATTCTCCTTTTTCGGCTTGTTCTCTGATAGGAAAAGTGGCGTAATAAATGGTTCGTTCTTTAAAGAAATTTTGTTTTGCTTTTTGTAGTTCTACGATGAATTTTTCGCCTTTTTCATTTTGACAATAGATGTCGTATATGGCTTTTCTGTCGAGGTCGGTAATTCCGAGTTGCTCGGTGTTTTTAAAAGAAAGTTCTTTAATTTGGTCGTGTTCAGGCAATAGTGTATTAAGGAAGTCTATGAGCAAATTTTTGCTGGCTTCTTCCCCAAATATTTTTTTAAATCCAAAGTCGGTAAACGGATTGATGTATTTAGCCTTCATGATTCCAAATGGTTTGATGATTCAAATTTACAAAAAATATTTGACAGAGTGTTTTTAGCTGTCATATAGACAAACGACTAATAGAACTAGATTTTCAGTAGTTTTATGAAAGACTATTTTTAATAGAAATACTAAAAATAAATATTATGATTACAAAAACGTCGAAAAAAATAAGGAGAAATAAAAATTTTATTTACTCAAACAAGAGGTCTATTTTATATTTATTAAATTTTAGAATGGAGTATTTCATTATTGAGTCAGTAAGTATTTTTTAATAATTATACGCGTTATATAGTGAATATGATGCTCTTTTTACTTATTAAAGTAGGTTTGAGTAATTTCAGGATTTTAGTAAAATAACAGCAATAGATAAAAGGAGTTTGCCTATTCATTTTTAAAATTGGGTACTATAGAATATATACAAAAACAAAAATGATAAGCTTAAAGTATAGGGATCTCTTTTTCAAATGCAGAGCCAAAAGAGATGAATGAATCAGTACTTCCAACACCTTCAATGATATGAATTTTTTCGTATAAAATTTTCCTAAACTCTTCATTGTTAGTAGCTACAATTTTTAAAAATAAAGCATATTTGCCAGACACAAAATGACATTCTACAACTTCTGGAATCTCTTTTAGTCTTTCAGCAATAGAATAAGAATAACGAGCTTCTTTAGTAGCAATTCCTGTATAGGTAATAGTTTCGTAGCCCATAGCTTTTGCATCAAGCTTAATAGAAAAACCTTTGATAATACCTGCTTCTTGCATTTTCTTGATTCGTTGGTGAACTAATGAATTAGAAATGTTTAATTCCTTAGCCAATTCAGAATAGGCAAAACGACCATCTAAACTTAGCTTTTGAATTATTTTTTTGTTGATATAATCTATTATTTTATTTAACCCTTGTGACATTTTTATCCTTTTTAAACTTTGGTATTAATGAGAAAATAAGTAAAAAAATAATATTGATCTTTTTGCCTATTTTATATTGTTTTTAAAATGTTAAATTAACATAATTAGGAATCTATAAAAGTCAAATTTTAATAAATTTACTTAGATGTTGTAAATATACTTATAAATACACTAATTTTGTGTCACATTAAAAGAAAACAACACCATGGATAAAGATCAATTATTGTCAAAATTATGGGAGCAATACATCGCTATTACTCCATCTGCTCAAAAAATTCACGCATTATTAGCTGCTGGAAGGAGAAATAATAGGAAATGATCATATAGCTATTCGTACATACGATGATAAACGTGTCGATATTTCGGTTTTAGAAAAACCTTTTATAAAAGCAGGTTATGAGCCAAAAGGCGAATATGTTTTTGAATCTAAAAAATTATTTGCAAAGCATTATGAACACGCTACAGATAAAAGCGCGCCACGCGTTTTTATTTCACAATTAGAATTAGCTAAATGTTCGGAATCATTACAAAAAACAGTAAAAGAAACTTTAGATGCTTGTGACCAATCAGTATTTCAAAAAGAAGATTTAATTTTAAGCGGTGCTGTATGGAATAATTCTTCTAACGCAATCTATTCCAATTTATTGGAAGAGTCAGAGTATGCAGCGTGGATGTATATTTATGGTTTCCGAGCTAATCACTTTACAATTAATGTGAATGCCTTAACCCAATTTCCAACATTACAGTCTTTAAACCAATTTTTAAAAGATAATGGTTGGAAATTAAATACTTCTGGTGGTGAAATTAAGGGAACTCCTGCTGAGCTACTAGAACAATCAAGTACATTAGCTGATTTATATACAGTAAACTTTGATGAAGGAGCTAAAGAGATACCTTCTTGCTATTATGAATTTGCGTTGCGTTATCCAATGGCTAATGGAGAGCTTTATTCAGGATTTATAGCTGCTTCCAGCAGATAAAATTTTTGAAAGTACAGACGTGAAACTTCAAAATGAAGCAAAATAAGTTTTTATATAAAAAATAATACAGAGTTCTCTTGTGAAAATAAGAGAACTCTTTTGTTTTAAAACAAAAAATTAAAAGAAACTAGCATGATTAAAAAAATTTTCCTATTGCTCATTTCTCTAACAGCAGGCGCGCAAACTATTCAAATAAAAAACGAAAAAGTAACTATAGATGGCGTTCCAGTTCTTCAGCTAAAAGTAATATCCAATCGCTTCAAATATGATCTATATGATCTGAATAATAATTTGATGCTTCATGCGAAAATGATACCTTGTAGAGGTTGTAAAGAAATAAATGAAATTCAATTTGAATTGATTAGCCCTAACTACTCAGATGTAAAAAGATTAAAAGTTTTAGAAGAATCCTTTAGTCGTTCCAGAGAATTTATCAAGATGCTATGTCAGTACCATGTATTGAATCAAAAAGGACTTGATTTAGAACGTCTTTTTACAATAGATGAAGAAAGATTAAAGTTAGAACCCACTGAAACGAAACCAATTGAAGAAAACATAAGTACTAAAGAATTTAAAATCGTAGCAAATGACTTACTCGTTCACGGAGAAAAAGTTGGTTTTTTTGAACAGAAACAAGAAAGTCTAAAATGTAAAAATTATCAACTAAATTATATTAAATACATCCTATTTGATTTAGATCGTAATTTAATTGCTTCTTATTGCACAATAGAAGATACCGCTCCCTATGGACATCCTGATTTCTTCCAGGATTTCAGAAGCTTTGCAAATCGATCGATTAGTCGTTCGAAACGGTGTGAATTATGTATATGACACACTGCCAAAAGAAGTAATAATGCAATTTTTAGCGACAAAGGCTTTTCAACAGAATTATCATTTGGGACATTTTATCAATAGGAACTATTCCCCTGTTTTGACCGATTCAGAACAAAATGAAGAAGTGAAATATATTGACAAAAGTTCTGAATATTTCTTGTGTAGACATGAAGATATTGTGGGAATAGGGACTTTTGATCTAGTAAAAGGATTTAATGATGACCCTAGTTTTAAGACTGGTAAACAACACATTTACTTTAAACCATTAGATACGGATTTGAAACCCTATGTTATTCATGGAAAATATGATGAAAAAGTAATTATAGAAAATCATTACGAATCCAATGCCTACATTGCTTTTGATGTAGTTAATAAAGATGTTTTTGAAATTTTTGAAACGATACAAAGTGCACAAGAATTAAGACCCGATTGGTCTGTATTTAGAAAAATAGTATATGAAAATCAAAAATTTTATATTGCATTAGATTTTAAACAATTCATCATAAAAGACAAAAGAAAAAAATAAAGGCGTTCGGTTATCCAATAAAAAGGATACAGCAAATAAACAAATCTTAAAATACTTAGATATAGACCCTCAAATCTTGAAAAAGTACGAATTAAAACATTTAGATGAATTAATTCAGATCGTTTCTGTAGCCAAGTAAATTCTTTTATTAATTTAGTTTTCAAATTATTAAAATACACTAAATCTGTTATGGCACAACGCAAAATCTTTATTTTCGATTTCGATAGTACTTTTATACAAGTAGAAGCACTTGATGAATTGTGTACTATTATTCATGGAGAAACACCTATAGCCGAAACAGTTCTAAAAACCATTCAAGAAATAACCAATCAAGGAATGGAAGGAAGTATTACCTTAAAAGAATCGTTATCAAAACGAATTCATTTATTACAAGCACATCGAGATCATCTAGAAGAATTAATAAAAAAATAAAAGATAAAATTTCCACATCTGTTATTCAAAATAAAAACTTCTTTAAACTGCACAGCGAAGAAGTGTACGTTATATCAAACGGATTCAAAGAAATTATAGTACCTATTGTCCAAGAGTTTGGAATAAAACCCGAAAATGTATTAGCAAATACCTTCGTTTTTGACCATCATGGAAATATAGTAGGATTTGATGAAAAAGAAGAACTATGTGAAAACAAAGGAAAAGCATTAAAAATACAATCCTTAAAGTTAGAAGGTGAAGTAATCATGATAGGTGATGGCTATACCGATTATGAAACAAAACAATACGGAGTAGTATCTAAATTCTATGCTTTTACCGAAAATATAAAACGTCAAGTAGTATTAGATTTGGCAGAAAAAGTAGCTCCCTCTTTAGATGAGATCTTATACGATTTGTCCGTAAAAGCGTCCGTTTCTTATCCTAAGAATAGAATACAAGTCTTACTATTAGAAAACATTCACCCAGACGCAGTTGCTCAATTCGAACGCGAAGGGTATCAAGTTACAAGTTTAAAAGGATCACTATCAGAAGAGGAGTTGTGTGAACAGATTAAGGAGGTATCCATACTCGAATTCGTTCTAAGACAACCGTATCAGCACGTGTTTTAGAAAACGCCCATAAACTGCATACAATTGGAACTTTTTGTATAGGAACCAATCAAGTAGATCTACAAGTTTGTAGCCAAAAAGGAATAGCTGTTTTTAATGCCCCTTATAGTAATACACGTTCAGTCGTAGAACTAGCAATAGGAGAAATGATCATGCTAATGCGTGCTACTTTTGAAAAAAGTCAAAAAATGCACCAAGGAATTTGGGATAAGTCGGCTAATGGTAGTGTAGAAATTAGAGGGAAAAAATTAGGAATTGTTGGATATGGTAGTATTGGATCTCAACTTTCTATTTTAGCTGGAAGCCCTAGGAATGCAAGTCTACTTTTATGATGTGGTAGATAAACTAGCTTTAGGAAATGCTAAAAAATGCGCATCGTTACAAGAACTATTAGCAGTAGCAGATGTAGTGTCTTTGCATGTTGATGGAAGAGAAAGTAATGAACAACTGATGGATGCAAACGCATTTAGTGCGATGAAAAATGGAGTAGTATTCTTAAATTTGTCCCGCGGACATATAGTAGATATGGATGCACTAATCGTTAATTTAGACAGTGGTAAGATAAGAGGGGCAGCTATAGATGTTTTTCCTTATGAACCTAAAAATAATGATGAGGTATTCCTCTCGGCTCTGCGTGGAAGAGATAATGTCATACTAACACCACATATAGGAGGTAGTACAGAAGAAGCCCAACACGATATAGGAAATTATGTGTCAAGAAAAATAATACAGTATATCAATACAGGAACTACTTTTGGAAGCGTTAATTTGCCCGAAATTCAATTACCTGAATTTGATAATGCACATCGAGTAATGCACATACACGAAAACGTCAAAGGAATATTGGCACAAATTAATACAATATTTTCCAATGCAAATTGCAACATTTTAGGACAATATTTAAAAACAAATGAACAAATAGGGTACGTAATTACAGATGTAGATAGTTTTTATGATCCAGATTTAGAAAAACAATTAAAAATGATACCCAATACAATACGATATAGAATTTTGTATTAATCATTAAAAACATAACGTATCAAAAGAAATTAAAAATTTCTGTTTAAAAAGAATTAAAAAGTGAGCATGAAATTAGATGTTTTAGAACAATCATTACAAGGAAAGTTATACCATGATACAACCATGCGTACACTGTATGCCACAGATGCTAGTGCATACCGTGAAATGCCTATGGCTGTTGCGGTGCCAGAATCAAAAGAAGATATAAAGAAAATAATAGATTTTGCTCGTACAAATAAACTAAGTGTTATACCACGCGCTGCAGGAACTTCCTTAGCAGGTCAAGTCGTTGGGCAAGGTATTGTTGTAGATATATCCCAAAAATTTACATCTATTTTAAGTGTCAATAAAGAAGAAAAATCAGCCTGGGTACAACCAGGAGTCATTCGAGATGAACTTAATTTAGATCTAAAAAAATACGGTTTATTTTTTGGACCCGAGACATCCACCAGTAATCGTTGTATGATTGGAGGAATGGTAGGGAATAACGCTTGTGGTGCTCGTTCAGTTGTCTATGGTTCTACTCGTGAACATTTATTAGAAATCAAAGGATATTTAGCAGATGGAAATGAGGTTACTTTTGGAGAATTAACCAATGAAGAGTTTGAAGCTAAGTGTCAAGGTATAAATGTTGTAAGTGAATTAGAACAAAAAATTTATTTGCAAGCCAAAGAAATATTATCTAACCCCGTAAACCAAGAATTGTTTAATGCCAATTATCCCAAAAAAACAATTCCAAGGCGTAATACAGGATATGCTTTAGATTTATTAGCTGATACAGCACCTTTTGGAAACTTTCAAGAAAAATTTAATTTCTGTAAGCTTATTGCAGGTTCGGAAGGAACTCTATTTTTTGCTACAGAAATCAAGTTAAACTTAGTGAATGCCTTAAAACCTAAAGCGGGTTTAGTGTGTGTGCACTGCGATAGTGTCAATGCTTCTTTAAAGGCTAATTTAATCGCATTAGAATACAATCCAGATAGCGTAGAATTAATAGATCATTACATTCTAGACTGTACTAAAGAAAATATAGAACAAAGTAAAAATCGTTTCTTTGTTCAAGGTGATCCTAAAGCTATTTTAGTGATAGAATTTCTTCGTGATACAGTAGAAGAAATTCAGGAAACAGCTCAAAAAATGGAAGAGCAAATGCGAGCAGCAGGGTTAGGTTATCATTTTCCAATTGTTTACGGAGAAGATACAAATAAAGTATGGAATCTTCGTAAAGCAGGTTTAGGACTTTTGTCTAATATTCCAGGAGACGCTAAAGCAGTAGCCGTAATAGAAGATACAGCAGTAGCTGTAGAAGATCTACCTGATTTTATTGAAGATTTCAATCAGATTTTAGAAAGTAGAAATCTATTTTGTGTACATTATGCACATGCCGCTACGGGAGAATTACACTTGCGTCCTATAATTGATTTAAAAACAAAAGAAGGTACGGCTATGTTCCGTACGATTGCTACAGATATTGCACATTTAGTGAAGAAATACAAAGGTTCATTAAGTGGAGAACACGGAGACGGACGCTTACGAGGCGAATTTATACCATTCATGTTAGGCGAAGAAATTTATCAAATGTTTATCCAAGTAAAAAATACGTGGGACCCATGGGGAATTTTTAATCCAGGTAAAATTGTCAATACTCCTCCTATGGATACTTCCTTACGTTATCAAGCAGGACAAGTAACACCAATGCCAGAAACATATTTTGACTTTTCAGAGTTAAACGGATTTGTACGTTCTGCAGAAATGTGTAACGGTTCTGGAGATTGTCGTAAAACCGAGAAAAGCGGAGGGACCATGTGTCCTAGTTATATGGCTACTCGTAACGAAAAACATACCACAAGAGCAAGAGCCAATATCTTACGAGAAACCATCACACACTCTAAAAAAAATGAACCCATTTGATCATGAAGAAATAATAGATGTTTTAGACTTGTGTTTGAGTTGTAAAGGATGTAAATCAGAATGTCCTTCAAATGTAGATATGGCTAAGTTAAAAGCAGAAGCCCTGCAACAGTATCATGATAAAAATGGAATAAAATTTCGTTCTAAATTAATAGGTCATACACCACGAGTAAACAAAATGTTTGCTCAAGTACCCTTTTTGTATAATTTGTCAACCAAAGGATTTTTAGGAACCCTAGTAAAGAAAACAACAGGATTTGCTACAGAACGCTCTCTTCCTGAAATGTATAAAATAACCTTTGAAAAATGGATTGCTAAATTTAATCAAGAAGGAACTTTTGAAAACGGAGAAGTTTATCTGTATAGCGATGAATTTTTAAATTATTTTGATGTAACTATTGGGCAAACAGCTGTTAAATTATTAAATAAATTAGGTTATAAAGTTAACGTTCCATCAATAGGAATCAGCGGTAGAACCTATTTATCGAAAGGAATGGTAAAAATTGCCCGAGAAATAGCCGAAAAAAATGTAGAAAAAGTATACGATTTGCTGCCTAAAGAGGCTGTTTTAATAGGAATAGAACCATCTGCTATCTTAACCTTTAGAGATGAATATCCCGATTTGTGTCGAAATGATTTAAAAAAATAAAGCAAAGAAAATTGCTGAAAAAACTTTTTTAATAGAAGAATTTTTAGCACAAGAAATAGAAAAAGGAAAAATAACTTCTGATCATTTTACAGATAAAGAAGAACGTGTACGTATGCACGGACACTGTTTTCAAAAAGCCTTATCTTCCTTAGTGCCCTTGAAACAAATATTGTCATTACCTAAAAATTATACGGTTTTAAATATACCAAGTGGTTGCTGTGGTATGGCAGGTTCATTTGGGTATGAAAAGGAACATTATGAAATTTCAATGAATATAGGAGAATTAGTTTTGTTTCCAACTATTCGTCAAGAATCAAAAGAAACAATTATTTCGGCATCAGGAACAAGTTGTCGTCATCAAATTGCAGATGGAACTGGTAGAGAAGCACAACATCCAGTAGAAATTTTATATAAAGCATTGAAGTAAAAATAAACCGATTATAAAATGAAGAGGAGGGAGCCAAAAATCAACGTTTGGTTTGTTATTTTGGTCTTTTCGGACAGTCTCTTTTTTTGAAAAAAAGAAAACAATATCATTTTAACGATATATAAAACAAGTTGAAACCCAAATTAATCTAAATAATAAAATTAATTTGGGTTTCTTATTTTTGAGAGTCGAAATTTATTAGGATTTACCCTATTGAATTATTTGTTATTTAGAGATTATTTTTGTATAATAATGTTTCGGTAGATTTAATTTCTAAATATAGGTTTTTTTATAATATAATATTCTGATAATATTATTTTTGTTAAAAAATAAACACAATGAGTAATCCCCATTTAGAAATCTCTCAGCAGTTACAACAATTATTATCACAAGTAGAAGATCGTACAAAATATTTTTTAGGATATCCAGTCTCTAAAGATTTTGATTATTCTGAACTACTTCCTTTTTGCAATTTCCAATGAACAATTTAGGCGATCCATTTGTGAAATCAACCTACCAAGTAGATTCACGAGAGATGGAACGAGAAGTCGTTCATTTTTTTGCAGAACTTTTTAGAGCCAATCCTGAAAATGTTTGGGGTTATGTGACAAATGGAGGTTCAGAAGGTAATTTATACGGTTTGTATGTTGCCAGGGAATTGTATCCTAATGCTATGGTTTATTTTTCTGAAGATACTCATTATAGTATTCAAAAAAATGTAACGCTTCTTAATATGGAATATGTTATTGTACGTTCTCAAGAAAATGGAGAGATAGATTATAATGATTTAAAAGAAGCTATCCGTTATAATAGACACCGTCCTGTAGTAGTAGTAGCAAATATAGGTACTACTATGACAGAAGCTAAGGATCATATTCCAACAATCAAGAAAATTGTTACAGATATGGCAATTGAAAAACATTATGTTCATGCTGATGCTGCTCTAGCGGGTGGATTTGCTCCTTTCGTAGAGCCTCGTCCTGCTTTTGATTTTGTAGATGGATGTGATAGTATATCCGTAAGTGGGCATAAATTTATTGGTTCGCCTATGCCTTCCAGGAGTAGTAGTAGTAAAAAAAGAGAATCGTGACAGAATAGCTAAAAAAATTGCCTATATAGGTTCTTCAGATGCTACGATTACAGGATCTAGGAATGGGCATAGTCCTTTGTTTTTATGGTATGCCATTAAAAAATTAGGTCTTGAAGGTTTTGCTTTACGTACACAACATAGTTTGCAAGTGGCAGCTTATACAGAGAAAAGATTAAATGAAATAGGCGTAAAGGCTTGGCGTAATCCTAATGCTATTACAGTGGTTTTTTCGTCTCCTTCTATTGAGGTTCGAGCAAAATGGCAACTAGCAACGGAAAAAGGGCAATCTCATATTATTTGTATGCCTAATGTTACTTTTGAGCAAATAGACGAGTTTATTTCAGATGTGTTAAGTTTAAATGATTGATTTATAGTTTTTTAAAAATAAAATAAATTAAAAAAGATAAAAGTGCTTGTAGATGTCAATAAACGTTGTATATTTGCACTCGAAACAGCGCGGGATAGAGCAGTAGGCAGCTCGTCGGGCTCATAACCCGAAGGTCACAGGTTCGAGTCCTGTTCCCGCTACTAAGTTGAAAAACTGAAAATACAAATCGCACAGCGCGGGATAGAGCAGTAGGCAGCTCGTCGGGCTCATAACCCGAAGGTCACAGGTTCGAGTCCTGTTCCCGCTACTAAGTTTATAAAAACTAAAAATACAAATCGCACAGCGCGGGATAGAGCAGTAGGCAGCTCGTCGGGCTCATAACCCGAAGGTCACAGGTTCGAGTCCTGTTCCCGCTACTAAATTTAAGCCATTCAGCAATGAATGGCTTTTTTGTGTTGATATGGATGAATTTGTGGTTTACATATTATACTCTGAGAAACATAATAAGACCTATGTTGGTTTTACGTCTAATTTGATTGAGCGATTTAAATCTCATAATTATTTGGGTAATAAAGGCTATACAGTCAGATTTAGACCATGGAAAGTAGTTTGTGTAGAGTTTTTTACAGACAAATCTGAGGCTTTAAAAAGAGAGAAATTTCTAAAAGCTGGAAATGGAAGGGAATTTGTGAAGGAGCTAGTTGCTAAGTTGTAAATTCTGGGTTCATATCCGCCTCGGCGGACACAGGTTCGAGTCCTGTTCCCGCTACTAAATTTAAGCCATTCAGCAATGAATGGCTTTTTTGTATTGATATGGATGAATTTGTTGTATACATATTATACTCTGAGAAACATAATAAGACCTATGTTGGTTTTACGTCTAATTTGATTGAGCGATTTAAATCTCATAATTATTTGGGTAATAAAGGCTATACAGTCAGATTTAGACCATGGAAAGTAGTTTGTGTAGAGTTTTTTACAGACAAATCTGAGGCTTTAAAAAGAGAGAAATTTCTAAAAGCTGGAAATGGAAGGGAATTTGTGAAGGAGCTAGTTGCTAAGTTGTAAATTCTGGGTTCATATCCGCCTCGGCGGACACAGGTTCGAGTCCTGTTCCCGCTACTAAGCCATTCAGTAATGAGTGGCTTTTTTGTATTGATATGGATGAATTTGTGGTTTACATATTATACTCTGAGAAACATAATAAGACCTATGTTGGTTTTACGTCTAATTTGATTGAGCGATTTAAATCTCATAATTATTTGGGTAATAAAGGCTATACAGTCAGATTTAGACCATGGAAAGTAGTTTGTGTAGAGTTTTTTACAGACAAATCTGAGGCTTTAAAAAGAGAGAAATTTCTAAAAGTTGGAAATGGAAGGGAATTTGTGAAGGAGCTAGTTGCTAAGTTGTAAATTCTGGGTTCATATCCGCCTCGGCGGACACAGGTTCGAGTCCTGTTCCCGCTACTAAGAAGAGAATCAAAATAATTGGTTCTCTTTTTTATGCTTTATACTTATCTATTCTACAAGGGTTTTTTGGGATCAAGTCCAAAACCTGTGGATTTGATAAATTAGGTATATAAATTTGCAAGTCTAAAAAGAAAGAATTCTATATTTCTTACGCCTCTAAATTTACTTCTAAAAGCCTTTATTTTTGCATTAAAAGATTCGGCTGGAAGCATTGGTGCTTCTGTTGTCAAAGTAATTTAGTATTGTTTTATAATGATTTGTTATTGTTCTTGATGTTTGTATTAAATGATTTAAAATTTGATTGACTTATGTTTCAATTATATACTCAACCCTTTGTTCGAGTTGTTTTAAAATGAAAAAAACGCATCGAGAACTTTCTTTTTAATCCAGTATATTTTAAGTTTAAAAGGTATGAATTGGTTAGTCTAAAAAGAGGAGCAAGTTTGAAAATTCAATCAACCCCAAAAAAGAAAGTATTTGTAATTAAGTCTGAATTATTGATTTTTATTAGTCTGTCCCTCTTTAGGATAAATGAAAATGTAAAAAACAAATAATAATAAAATACCTAATCCAAAAGGAAAAGCAGCAAGAGAGCGTCCTTTAAAGCCTAATATTAGTACATTTTCGTCAAACTTGAAAAACTCAGACGACATCCACCAAGTATTAGCAACAATCCAAAGAAACACCGCTATATTGTGGTATAACTCAGAAACATCAGCTTTATTTTTAAAAATAAAATAAACACTAATAAAAATAGTAGGAATAGCCATTGTTATGCCTAAAGTTTTAAATTCTAAACACCAACACATATCTTTTATCAACCAAAAAACGATGTGAAGATTTTCTATAAAACGTAGTTTTTTAGAAATCAAAAAATCCCTAGGAGGTTCATGAGTCATTGGTTTTGGTTTTTAAATTCAGGTAATAAAAATAATTTAAATTGATTTAATAAAATCAAACTCTAAGGAAAAAACATCCTAGAAAGTTTATTTTATGGTATCGCTATTTTTTAATAAATTTCTATGATGTGCCTTTTGTATTTGAATAAAAGCGTTAAATATTTTCAATGTTAATACTCGTTAAAGTTTTTCTCTATCTTTGCCTTTTTAGATTTAAAGTTTCTAATTGTGTTCTATTTGAAAGCTTATTGACTTTTTTGAGAAAGAAAAAAGAAGGTTTTAATCTTAATAGAAAAGTAAAAAATCGTTTTATTAGAGTCTTTGTATGTTTTTTTTGAGTTTAAAAACATTTTGGATAAAAAAGGGAATAAAGAAGTCTGTGAAAAAAATCAGTTTTGATTTTATAAAGTCTAGGTTTATATCTGTTTCGGCGGATACAGGTTCGAATCCTGTTCTTTTTACTAAGTAAGGCATTTAGAAATGAATGGCTTTTTATTATAAAAATATGAAAAGAGTAGTAGAGTATCGCAAATTGTTGGAAGTAGATAAAAATGTAACCCTAAAAGAGTTGAAAACAATTTATCGAAATGCGATGAAAGAAGTCCATCCCGATAAATTTGCAAATGATGAAGCAGGGCGTATTTTGGCGGAAGAAAAGAGTAAAGACATTATCAACGCGTATCATTTTTTAGTGAGTATTGCTAATGAAACGAGAGATAAAAATCTTCCAGAGTATCAAGAAATGATTGTCAATTCTCCTATAGTTGATTTTTATCTTGAAAACAAGTGTTATTTGTAACGTATCATAATGGAATGACCTACGAATATATTGGAGTGCCTAAAAATGTTTATATTAAAATGATTAATGCAGATTCTCCTAATAGATTTGCCAAAAGACATATTTATGGAGAATATATTTATCGTAAATCAGGAGAAGTAGTAGTAGATTAAAAAATAAAAAAGAAGGTGTTCTAAGAAGTAGTGATTTAGCGTCTAGTTTATCACTTCTCTTTTCATAAAAGAGAGAGGATAACTACTGTATGATTGGGGGTCTTAACCGTCTACTTCGTTCCAGTGTTCCTTTGTAAATATAGTGTGACAAAATTACATCCTCTTAGAACACCTTCTTTAGGTTTTTATATCTTGAAAAATATTTATTCTGATAATATTTTGTTCTAGATAGCCTATTTTATTTAAAATTATTCTTTTCCCTCTACATAATTTTGAAGATATTCAAATTTAGGTGTAAGTTTTCCGTCTTGGCATACAGTGGCTCTTTCCAGTATTTTATCAGCATCATTGTTGTAAAATGAAGGGATTACGTGTTCTAAGAATGTTTTTCCAAATCCTTCGCTTGCATCTTTAGGAAGTTCACAAGGGAGATTGTCAACAGCCATTACAACTATGGCTCTTGGATCTTCATAATGAATTTCACGATGTTCACCTGGTAGATAACCATAAATAGGCTCTGCAATTGTTGATGCTCTAAGTGTACATGCCACAGGGCCTTCTACATCACAAGATATATCTGCAACTACCTTTATTTTGTTATCAGATGCGGCTAGCATTTCTTTTGTAAGGATATAAGGAGCGTTATTCCCGTAAAAATGCCCCGCCATAAAAACATCCGCTACTTTAGTAAAACGCTCAAAGTTAGAAGTGTACTCCTCTGGATGTGTATAAAAGTCTTTTTTATCAAACGGTTTTCCGTCTTTTCGAATATTGTAGTCCTCTAAATCTATATGAGTATACACAGGACGATCGTATGATTTGCTTAAAAAATCTTCGATACTAACTTTTTTCATTTTCATAGCATCTAACATTTCTTTAGCTCCCAGACCTACTTTTCCATGTCCTGTTAGTACTATTTTAATTGGAGGGAGTGTGATTCTTTTTAGTCTATCTATTAGATCCTGTTGGTCTTTTAGTATTTCTGCTTTTGCAATATTATACAAATCATATTTTAATCCAAATGCTCTAATACCGTTATAAGCTCCCACTATACCAGCATAGCGTCCAAAGCCTATCAATCGTTTGTTATTTGTATCTACTATAGTCTCATGGTCTATTAATCGAATGTTTTTTTCTAAACAAGCTGCTAATAATTTACGGTTATAAGGTTGTTTCTTTATAGTGTGCAAAAAAAGAAGTAAGTCTTGTTAGGAATTAGGGCATCAACAGGTACTTCTTTTACTCCTATTAAAATATCACAATCAGTTAAGTCTGTATCTACTGAAATGCCTAAATTACTATACTCCTCATCTTTGAAGATTCGAATATTAGAAGTTTCAACTTCAAAATTAGCTTCTGGAAAAATTTCTTTTACTTTCAGTAATTCTTCTGGTGAAAAAACAACGCGTCTATCAGGTGGGTTTTTTCTCTTTAATAATACCAAATTTCATCTGTTTTAGTAGTTTAAAAGTATGGATTTATAACTTAAGAGTTTAAGTTTGTTGCAAATATAACATTTAAAAGATATTATACAATTTTAAAAAAGAGTTGTTTGTATGAAAAGTATAGAGGTTTCGTTATATTTGCCGCCCACTTTGAAGAAGATTAATAGAAGAGAATTAAGATGAGCGATGAATTTTAAAAAGGGGGTTGTTTTTTAAAAAAAAGTTATGAGATTAGTTAGAGTTTTGATATGTGGTATAGTGATTTCGTTTTTTTTCTTTGCTTGTACTGATAAAAAAAAGAAAACAAAAATCAAAGATGAATATAAAATAGGGAAAATTTATACTATGAAGCCTTATCAAGGGGTTTTTTCTATTGTTGGTTCAAAAGAAATTAAAATGGTACAAGATAGTATGGACTATCTGTACAATAAAGAATTTTTTAGTAATGATTTTTCAGGAGGTATATTAGTAGCTAAAAACGGAAAAATTTTATATGAAAAATATAGTGGTATGAGTAATTTTGAAAAAAAACTTCCCATAACCGTTGATACCCCTCTTCATATAGCGTCAGTAAGTAAAGTTTTAACAGCTACAGCAGTATTATTATTGATTGATTCTAATATGTTAAAACTCGATGAAAAAGTAAATACTATTTTAGATGGTTTTCCATACGAAGATATAACAGTTCGAATGCTGTTAAACCACAGAAGTGGTTTGAGAAATTATAGTTACTTCATAGAAGATAAAGGGGTCTGGGAAAGAGGAAAAACATTGCATAACAGTGATTTAATATCCGTTATTAAGAACGGAAATATAGGTTTGGAGTTTAAACCAAATGCTCGGTTTAGTTACTGTAACACCAATTACGCATTACTTGCATTGATTATAGAAAAGGTATCTAAAATGGATTATCGCACAGCTATGAATAAAATGATTTTTGAGCCATTAGGAATGAAAAATACCTATGTTTTTGATTTAAATAAAGATGCTGACACAGCTAGTTGTTCCTATAAAGGGAATTATATAAAATACCCTTTAAACCATTTAGATGATATTTATGGTGATAAAAATATATACTCAACACCTCGTGATTTATTAAAGTTTGATATAGCAACATATAACTCTGATTTTTTAAACAAAAAACTACTGGCAGAGGTCTATAAAGGATATAGTTATGAAGCCAGAGGAATTAGAAATTATGGACTAGGAATTAGACTCTTAGAATGGAAAGATGGTAAACAAATGTTTTATCATAATGGATGGTGGCATGGAAACACTTCTGCTTATATCACATTAAAAAAGAAAAAGTAACCCTGATTGCTTTGTCTAATAAGTATACACGTAAGGCTTATTATATGAAGTTGGCAACGGGACTATTTGGTGATTATCCTTTCCATATACACAAAAAAGGAGATGAGTTAATAGAATAATTTATTTTAAAATCAACTTTGTATTTTCTAAAATGTTTTTACCTTTGCAGGACTAATTGGGGTCGACTGGTTTTGACAGCGAGTGGAATTGATTAGTAAGCATGTCGAGCCAAGTATGGTAGGCTCGTAAATATCTGCTATACGAACATTACACGGCGAAAATAATTACGCTTTAGCTGCTTAATCCGAATTATAGTACGATTTGCCTAGTTCCTACAAGGTAGGAAAGCTAGATTCTTCTCAAAAGCCTTGGTTTGTGGCGGTTGGAAAAGAAGAACCGTAAAAATAAACCTAGAAAAGGTAAAGCTTTAAACCCTTTTTGACACGAATAAAGCTAAGCTAAGAGTGGTCGTTTTCAACCTTGCTTTTAGTCGAAAATTTAAGTGAAAACTAAACATGTAGAAAGCTCTTTGATTGCTTGTTTGGACCCGAGTTCGATTCTCGGCGACTCCACGAAAAGCCTTGAAAAACAAGGCTTTTTTTTTGAACTTATGCTGATAATTTAATTTTATGTATTTTTAAAAAAAACAAAAGTGTTTTTAAAAATAATAGATAAAATATATAATTAGCATTTAAAAATTACATCTTATTTGCAGTTTCTCTACAGTACTCTTTTACTTTTTGAACATGATCAGTGTTTATATAATGTTTTTCCTGTTTGTCGTTTAGTATTTGAGATACTGCGTTATAGCTTAATCTTAAAATTTTGACCGTTTTAACTTTTAACATACCTAGGTCAAAAAATAAAATTCGTCTTAAAGATTCATTTTTTGAGAGGCTTTTTTATTTGCTTTATAAAAGTGGTTCGTCTATTTTTTAAATGATTTGTTCTTCTCTTAAATTTAGATTTAAAATTTCAACTGATTCTTTTGAAATAGTAATATTTGCAATAGTGTGTTGTTTTTATTAAAAAACGAGTATTTTATAATTAGAAATGAGGGACTCTTTTTAAATATGTCTAATACCTATATATAAAGGCATTAATGTTCATTCCAGCACCTACCGATGCAAAAATGATTACGTCTCCTTTATTAATTTGTTGATTTTTGATTTTTCCTTTAATAATTAAGTCGAATAATGTAGGAACAGTTGCTACACTAGAATTGCCTAATTTGTGAATGCTCATAGGCATAATGTCTGCTGGGGGAGTTTGTTTGTATAATTTATAAAAGCGATGAATGATAGCTTCATCCATTTTTTCATTAGCTTGATGAATTAACACTTTTTCTTCGTTAATATTTATACCGCTTTTGTCTAAACATTCCTTCATGGCTTTTGGAACATTGTTTAAGGCAAATTCATAAATTTTTCGCCCGTACATTTTAATGTAACGAACATTAGGATCGTGGTCTTTATTAAAAGAATTTCCAAAAAATAAATAATATGCTTGATCGTAAGTAAAGCTTGCTGATTCATGTGCTAGAATGCCGCCTTTATCTTTTGATGATTCAATAATGGTAGCGCCAGCACCATCAGAATAAATCATGCTGTCACGATCATGTAAATCAACAACTCGTGATAAGGTTTCGGCACCAATTACCAAACATTTTTTTGCCATTCCAGCCTGAATAAAAGCTTTTGCTTGAATGACACCTTCTATCCAGCCAGGACAGCCAAAAAGCATATCGTAAGCCACACATTTAGGATTTTTAATGCGTAAATTATGTTTTACACGAGTTGCTAAACTTGGTAAAATGTCCGTTTGTATAGCTGCATGTTTTACGTTTCCAAAATTATGCGCAAAAATAATATAATCTAGTGTTTCTGGATCTATAGCTGCATCTTCTATTGCTTGTCTAGCCGCTATGGTGCCAATGTCGGAAGTTAATAAATCATTTGTAACGTATCTACGTTCTTCAATTCCAGTAATATCGTGAAATTTTTCTGTAATAGTCTCATTGGGTAGAGGAAAAGGTGTACCATCGTCATTTAAAAAAACATGCTTGGCAAAATCTAAATTGCTTATAATTTCAGTAGGGATATAGCTTCCTGAACCAGTTATCTTAATACTCATTTTGTATTGGGTTTTGAAAACTACTAATTTAGTTAAACAAATCTTTGGATTAGCTATAAATTGAATTTAAAGTTTTTTTTTTGGAATATCTAAAAAAACTAATTTAAAACTAATATAATTTTTTTTACTGAGCTGATTTGTGATAATGATTAGAGAATGTTTAGTAAAATAAAAAGAAAATTAAGAAATAGATAAAAGTAATAATGCTAATTTGTTGTAAAAGTAGGGATAGAATGAGGAGAATATTGTTTTAAAAAGTTGTTTTTTATATCATTGTTGATTTTTGACTTATACCATTTAAACTTTGAAATTTCCTCATAATGCTATTTTTTTAACCTTGAGACTGTCCAAAAAGTTCGCAATCTTGTTATTTCTACCAAAGGGAGAAATTACATAATGTAGATTATGATACTCCTCCTTACGTCAGAGTGATAAACTACATGTTGATTTAGGCACTATCCTACAAAAGCAATAAAAATTAGTATTGGTTCTCAATGCGCTTCGCGCTCGAACTAACGATGGTTTTCAATTAGATACTCAATCGTTTGTTCGAGTTGTTTTAAAATGGAAAAAACATATCGAGAATTTTACTTTTTAATCCAGTATATTTTAAGTTTAAATGGTATTATTTCTTGTACCTTTTAAAACGATAGATTCTTTTGTTGTAGTATTTTATTTATAATAGAATAACTCTTCTTTTTTTGTTGAATTTTAGAAGATTTAATAGTAAAATAGTCTTGTTAAAAATGATAAAGTTAAACTTTGCATAATCGTAAATTATGTGTTAAACTTTGTGATAAAGATAAAAAAAGGTAAGTAGGCAAAAATACACAGTAATTTTTCAACCTGGTTATAGATTTGTTATGATTGAGTAAAAAAGAGAGTGTTTATTAAGTTTAAAGTTGTTTTTATTTATAATAAATTTCTAATGTGTAATCTGGGTTTAATTATGAATATTTACGGATGGTGAGGTTATTTAAAGAGTCTTTGTTAGTTTGATAATAAAAAGAGAGGCTGTCCGAAAAGGTTGTAATCTTGCCATTTCGATCAAAGGGAGGTTTCGAACGGACTGAACTGAACGATCAAAAAATCATATAACCTTGATAATTTGGTTTCTCCTATTGTCAAAGTGAGAAACTAGACGTTGAGTTTTGACTTTTCGGACACCCTCTTTAAAATTATAATGCGAAATAATAAAAAGGTTTTTATATTAGCTTTCTATATACGCTTCAATAGGTGCACATGAACAAACTAAATTTCTGTCTCCATAAGCATCATCTACACGACGCACTGTAGGCCAGAATTTGTTTTCAGCAATATATTCTAAAGGGAATGCTGCTTTTTCTCTTGAATAAGGTAAATCCCAAGTATCAGCTGTTAACATACTTAAAGTATGCGGTGCATTTTTTAAAGGATTGTTAGGATTGTCAATGGTTGCCTCAGCAATTTCTTTTCTGATGGAAATCATAGCATCACAAAAACGATCTAATTCAGCTAAATCTTCTGATTCAGTAGGTTCTACCATTAAGGTTCCGGCTACTGGGAAAGATACTGTAGGAGCATGGAAGCCATAATCCATCAAGCGTTTGGCTATATCACCTACTTCAATCCCGTTTTGTTTGAATTCACGGCAATCTAGAATCATTTCGTGAGCTGCACGTCCCATTTCGCCTGAATATAAAACTGGGTAGTGTTCTTCTAAACGTGCTTTCATATAGTTTGCATTTAGAATAGCGTGTTCTGTAGAAGCTTTTAAACCTTCAGCTCCTAACATAGAAATATAGCCATAAGATATTAAGCATACTAAAGCGGATCCAAAAGGAGCTGCAGAAATAGCAGAAATAGCATCTTTACCACCAGTTGCTATCACAGGATTGGTAGGTAAGAAGTTAACTAGCTTTTCGTTTACACAAATTGGTCCAACACCTGGTCCACCGCCACCATGTGGGATAGCAAATGTTTTGTGTAGGTTTAAGTGACAAACATCAGCGCCAATGGTAGCTGGATTCGTTAAGCCTACTTGTGCATTCATGTTAGCACCGTCCATATAAACTAAACCACCATTTTCGTGAATTAGGTTTGTAATTTCAATAATGGTAGATTCATAAACTCCATGTGTGGAAGGGTAAGTTACCATTAAACAAGATAAATTGTCTTTGTGTTCAATAGCTCTTGCTTTTAAATCGTCAACATCTATATTTCCTTCCAGGAGTTGTTTTAGTAACGATGATTTTCATCCCTGCCATAGCTGCTGAAGCTGGATTTGTTCCATGAGCAGAAGAAGGGATAAGACATACATTACGATGTCCTTCATTACGTGAAATATGATAAGCACGAATAGCCATTAAACCTGCGTATTCACCTTGAGCACCTGAGTTTGGTTGTAATGAAGTACCTTTAAAGCCAGTTACTGTATTTAATTGTTCTTCTAGTTTTTTCAACATCGTTAGATAACCTTGCACTTGATCAGCTGGAGCAAAAGGGTGAATGTTATTCCAATTTGGTAATGAAAGAGGAAGCATTTCAGCGGCAGCATTTAATTTCATAGTACAAGAACCTAATGAAATCATAGAATGATTTAATGATAAATCTTTGCGCTCTAGTTTTTTAATATAACGCATCAGTTGACTTTCAGAATGATGATTGTTAAATACATCATGTTGTAAGAAAGTAGAGGTTCTAATTAAGTTAGAAGGAATATGATTTTCTGTTGCTAGTTCTGAAACATGAATTGCTGATTTTCCAGTTGCTTCGGCAAAGATGGAAAGAATGGTATTAATATCTGCAATTGAAGTGGTTTCATTAAAAGAAATAGCAACACAGTTATTATTTGGATAAAAGAAGTTAAATTCATTCTTTTCGGCAATTTCTTTTATTTTAAGACTATCTGCTTTTACTAAAAGTGTATCAAAGAAAGAAGAATTTACTTGATTAATTCCTAAAGATGCTAATGCTTTTGAAGTAGTTACTGCGGAAGCATGTACTTTATTGGCAATATACTGTAATCCTTTTGGACCATGATAAACAGCATACATACCAGCCATAACGGCTAATAATACTTGTGCTGTACAAATATTAGAAGTGGCTTTTTCACGTTTAATATGTTGTTCACGAGTACCTAATGCCATACGTAAGGCACGGTTTCCGTTTGCGTCTATAGAAACGCCAATAATTCGACCTGGCATCGAGCGTTTATATTCTTCTCTAGTGGCAAAGTAGCCAGCATGAGGACCTCCAAATCCCAATGGGATTCCAAAACGTTGCGTCGTTCCTACTACAACTGCTGCTCCTAATTCGCCAGGAGGAGTTAATTTTGCTAAAGATAAAATATCAGCAGCTACCGCTACTTTAATATCATTTTTAGCAGCATTTGTTATAAATTGACTATAGTCATATACTTGACCATATTTTCCTGGGTATTGTAATATAGCTCCAAAAATATCAGTCGAAAAATCAAACGTTTCATGGTTGCCAATTACCAACTCAATGTTTAATGGAGTTGCACGGGTTTCTAAAATAGATAGCGTTTGTGGTAATATTTCTTCTGAAACGAAAAATTTGTTTACATTGTTTTTCTTTTGATCTCGTGTTCTAACATCAAAAAGAAGTGTCATTGCTTCCAGCCGCAGCAGTTCCTTCGTCTAATAAAGAGGCATTTGCAATTTCCATACCAGTTAGCTCTATGATAGTAGTTTGGAAATTTAATAAGGCCTCTAAACGACCTTGAGCAATTTCAGCTTGATAAGGAGTATAAGCTGTATACCATCCTGGGTTTTCAAAAATATTTCTTTGGATAACAGGAGGAACAATTGCAGGATGATATCCCATTCCAAGATATGATTTAAAAACTTTGTTTTTGCCGCCTAACTGTGTGATATGAGCTAAGTACTCATATTCAGTCATAGGATCGTCTAATGTAATGTTCTCCTTTAAACGAATTCCATCTGGAAACGTTTCGTATAGTAATTGGTCAATGTTTTCTACACCAATTGTTTTAAACATGTGTTGAAGGTCTTCTTCTCTTGGACCAATGTGTCTTAAAGCAAATGAATCTGTTCTCATTCAATCAAAAAATAATGTGTTGTTTTGAGTGCATCAAAATTACTACTATTTAACTGATATTTGTAGCTGTTTAACGAAATTAATTTTTATGTGATATTTCTATGTATTAAAAACTGTACATTTACGTTAATTATTCAAGTAAACAAAATTTTAAAAACATGAAATTATCTAGGCTTTTTGCGTTGTTTTGTGCAATTTTATTTCAATTTTCTTGCTCCAAAAAAACATCTGATTTTGATTCTAATTTTGGATTGTTTAAAGGGTATATCTCGGCTTTTACTTCTGGATTTGTTTCAGTTAAATCAGATATTCGGGTTCAATTAGATTTTAATAATCCCACTTGGAAAGTAAATCAAGAGTTAGATTCTGATTTATTTGATATAACCCCTAGTGTAAGTGGAAAAGTTGTGGCACTTTCTTCTAATACAGTAGCCTTTGTTCCGAAAGATAAATTAGATCAAAACACGTTATATCAAGTGACTTTAAACCTTGGGAAAATAAAATCAGTTCCAAAAGAATTAGAAGAGTTTAAATTTTCTTTAAAAACAATCAAACAAGATTTTGTTGTCAAAACAGATGAATTGCAATCATCAGATAAAGAAACCTACTATCTAGTAGGTACAGTAAAAACTGCTGATGTGGCTGATTTTGACGACGTAGAAGATTTGTTAGAATGCTCACAAGAGGGAGATGATTTAGCTATTACTTTTGATAAAGAGGAAAGTACCAATACTGAATTTAAGTATCGCGTAGAAGGAATTAAACGTTTTGATGAAGCCAGTGAAATAGTACTTGAATGGGATGGTGATGAAATTGATGCAGAAAACGAAGGGAAATCTAAATTAGCAATACCTGCAAAAAATGATTTTAAAGTAATGAGTGTTGAGGTAGGAGATGAAAACAATCAGTCATTACTAATTAATTTTTCAGATCCCTTAAAAAAAGACCAAGATTTTAATGGTTTAGTAAATATTCAAAATACAAATGGAGTCAAATATGCTACTACGGGCAATGTTTTGAAAGTATTTTTTAATAACTATAAACCCGAAAAAGAAGAAGTTATCATAGCAGAACCTGTTCAGGTAACAACAGTTGCAGATGTGGATACCACAGCTACTGCTGTAGACTCAGCAGCAACAGTTGTTGAAGAAGAAGTCCTAGATTCAGTAGAAACCGCTTCTGTATCAGATGAAAGTCAAGAATCTTATGTTGAAGAAGAAACGGAGCAAGAAACAGAAGAAATTCAAACAACGGAACTAAATGGATCTAAATTAGTAGAGATTTTTCAAGGGATTAAAAATATTTATGGTGATGAACTAAAAGAAAATTACTCAAAAACAATTGATTTTGAATCTATAAAACCAGCTGTTAGACTAATTAAAAACGGAACTATTTTACCAAGTTCTAACCATTTACAAATAAATTTTGAAGCGGCTAATTTGAAAAAAGTAAATGTGAAAATATATAAAATATATGAAAATAATATTTTACAATTTTTACAAGATAATGAGTTGAACGGTAATAGAAACCTTAAAAAAGTAAGTCAACCAGTTGCCAAAACAACCCTTGAATTAAAACAAAATGAGCTTTTAGATTATAGCAAATGGAATACTTATGCTCTTGATTTATCAAAAATTATAGAATCAGATCCCGGTTCTATTTATAGAGTAGAGTTTTCATTTAAAAAAAGTGACGCATTATATAAATGTTCAGGCGATAATGAAGAAATCGTAGAGGAAGAGGAAATAGAAGAAGATGATGTAAACTATAGTGGGGAAGATTATGATTACTATTATGAGGAAGACTACGAATGGTTACAAAGTCAAGATCCGTGTACGGATTATTATTATAACAACACAAAGGTATCAACAAATGTTCTAGCTACTGATTTAGGAATTATAGCTAAGAGGGGGAATAATAAAAGTATAACGATTGCAGTAAGTGATATTGTATCAACTGACCCCGTAAGTGGTGCAACAGTAGATTTATACACTTATCAACAACAAAAATTAGCCACTTCAACTACTGATGGTGATGGAATCGCTAAATTTGACTTAAAGAAATTTGCTTATTTTGCTATAGTAAAACAAGGTAAAAACACAACTTATGTTAAATTAGATGATGAACTGTCTTTATCATTGAGTAATTTTGATGTAGCAGGAGAATCTCTACAAAAAGGATTAAAAGGATATATTTATGGAGAAAGAGGTGTTTGGCGTCCTGGTGATTCGATTCATTTATCATTTATTCTAAATGATAATGCTAATAAAATTCCTGTAAATCATCCTATCAAATTTAGATTGAATGATCCAATGGGGAAAACCATTTACCAGTATATTCATAAAACAAATGAAGCAAATCATTATCGTTTTGATTTAGTAACGAATACTTCCAGCTCCAACAGGTAATTGGGAAGCAATGATAAGTGTAGGAGGAGCTAATTTTTATAAGAGTATAAAAATTGAAACGATCAAGCCTAATAGACTAAAAATTAAAAACAGTTTTAACAAAGATATACTTTCTGCTTCAAAAAATAACAACAATACCGTTAAAGTTACTTGGATGCACGGAGCTGTTGCTAAAGATCTAAAAACAGAAGTACAAGCAAAGTTTACACAACAAGTTACCTCTTTTAAAGGATATGATAAATTTGTATTTGATGATCCTACAAGATCTTTTTCAACAGAAGAAATAAATGTATACTCAGGAAAAATTAACCAACAAGGTTTAACCCGTTTTTCTATAGATCCAACTTTACATGGACAAGCGTCTGGAATGTTGAATGCTGCGTTTATTACCAAAGTGTATGAAAATGGAGGCGATGTAAGCACTGATGTAAGTATGGTAAAATATTCGCCATACCCAACTTATGTAGGAATTAAAACACCAGAGCCTAACAAATACGGATTGTTAGAAACAGGAAAAAATAATCGTTATGAGTTTGTAACACTTAACGAAAATGGACAACCCAAACCTGTTAAAGGATTACAAGTAAGGATTTATAAAATAGATTCTAGATGGTGGTGGGACGAGTCTTCCGATAATTTATCAAATTACAGTACCAGTACCTCAACAACCGCTTACAAAACGTATGTAATTAATACCAATTCATCAGGACGTGGAGAAATAGCATTCTCTGTTCCCGAAAATGATTGGGGACGTTATTTGATCAGAGCTATTGATCCAAATGATGGTCATGCAACAGGAAATACCGTATTTTTAGATTACCCTTATTGGTCTGAACGTTCTAAAAATACAGATGGAAAAGAGGCTGCTATGTTGCGTTTTTCTACGGACAAAAAAGAATACCACGTAGGCGAAATAGCCAAAATATTTTTCCCATCAAGTGAAGGGGGACGTGCTTTGATTTCTGTTGAAAATGGATCAAGAGTAATAAAAACTTTTTGGGAAAAAACATCAGACGGAGAAACGCAAGTAGATTTAGATATTACGCCAGATATGGCTCCTAATGTATATATTAATATTACTATGTTACGTCCGCACGCATCTACTAAAAATGATGCCCCTATTCGTATGTATGGTCTTGTTCCGATTAGTGTAATAGATAAAGAAACCATTCTAAAACCTAAAATAGAAATGCCCGATGTAGTGCGACCTGAAAAAACAGTAGATGTAAAAGTAAGTGAAGAAAACGGTAAGCCAATGACCTATACAATTGCAGTTGTTGATGAAGGACTATTAGATTTAACCCGATTTAAAACCCCGAACGCTTGGGATAGTTTTTATGCTCGTGAGGCATTAGGTGTTCGTACTTGGGATATTTATGATAATGTAATTGGGGCGTATGGAGGACGAGTAAATCAAATTTTTAGTATAGGAGGTGATGCCGAAAGAGGAGGGGCTAATGCTAAAAAAGCAAATCGTTTTAAACCTGTAGTCATGTACTTTGGTCCATTTAAATTAGATGGAGGCACTAAAACGCATACAATCAAATTACCAAAATATATTGGTTCAGTCAAAACAATGGTAGTAGCGGCTAACGCTGAAAAAGGAGCGTATGGTATGGCAGAAAAAAGTACCGCGGTAAAAAGCCCATTAATGGTATTAGCTTCCTTGCCTAGAAAAATTTCACCTTCTGAAAAAGTAACCTTGCCAGTTACGCTCTTTGCTACTGAAAACCATATAAAAAATGTAACAGTTCAAGTAAAAACAAACAATGCAGTTAAGTTAATCAGCCCAGCTATACAAAAAATATATTTTGCAAATCCAGATGAAAAAATGGCTTATTTTGACGTAAGTGTAGGCAATACAACTGGTATAGGAAAACTTCAAGTAATAGCAACCTCAGGGAACGAAAAATCAATATATGAAGTAGAAATAGATGTAATAAATCCTAATCCAGTTACAACTCTTACAACGGATGCTTTATTAGCCGGAAATGCTAAAAAAACAATGACATGGAAAGCCTTTGGTGTTACAGGCAGCAATCATGCAATGGTAGAAATAGCATCAATTCCTACTATTGATTTTGGAAGGCGTTTAGATTATCTTATTCAATATCCCCATGGTTGTGTAGAACAAACCACTTCTTCTGTATTTCCACAATTATATTTAACCGATGTAATAGATGTAGATTCCGATAAAAAGAGTCAAATACAACGTAATGTTACAGCAGGGATCGAACGATTAACTAGTTTTCAATTATCAACAGGAGGAATGGCTTATTGGCAAGGAAATACCACTCCAGATGATTGGGGAACGAGTTATGCGGGTCATTTTATGTTAGAAGCTGAGAAAAAAGGATACCATTTACCATTAAATTTTAAATCTAAATGGATTGGCTATCAACAAAAAATAGCTAAAAATTGGCGAATGGAATTAGATTATAACACGGATTTAAATCAAGCATACCGTTTGTATACTTTAGCTTTAGCAGGAGTTCCAGATTTAGCATCAATGAACCGTTTAAGAGAAACAAAAGGAATTACAAATGAAACAAAACTTCGTTTGGCAGCAACTTACGCTCTAGTAGAACAAAGCAGTGCCGCAAATGCCTTATTGTTAAAATCAAATATTAATGATACTGCAAGTCAATATTATTATAGCTATGGTTCAGAGGACAGAAATAGGGCGATGACTTTAGAAAGTTTAGTATTGTTAGGACAAAAGCAAAAGGCTTTTACAATGGCAGTCAAATTAGCTAAAAATTTATCATCAGATCAATGGATGAGTACACAAACTACAGCTTACTCATTGTATGCAATGGCAAAATTTGCTAAGTATAACGGTGGAAAAGGAATTAGCATTGAGTTGACAAATGGAGGTAAATCAGTATCTATAAATACTTCAAAAGCCATTATACAAAGGACTCTTGTTCGTGGAATGCTAGATATTAAAAACAATAAAAACAATACTTTGTTTGTTAGAATTATTAATAGCGGAATTTTACCAGTAGGAAAAGAACAACCTACTTCTAACAATGTTTCTGCTTCCAGTAGTGTTTAAAGATAAAAAAGGAAAAATAGTTACGATTTCTAAAATAGCTCAAGGAACAGAATTAATAGCTGAAATAATATTAAAAAATCAAAAGAATGAAATGGTTCCTAATATAGCATTAACACAAATAGTACCTTCCAGGGTTTGAAATTGTGAATACTCGTTATACTGATTTCGGTAATGCAACAGAAAATACGGCAGATTATATTGATATGCGAGACGATAGAGCCAATTATTATTTTAGTTTAAAATCAGGAGAAACCAGAGTATTTAAAATGCTTATTAATGCGTCTTATTTAGGAAACTATTATCTGCCAGGAGCACAGTGTGAAGCCATGTACGACCACAGTTTTATGGCTCGTACCAAAGGACAATGGGTTCAAATTGTTAAGTAAAAATTGAATTTAGCACAGTAACACAAAGTCTCACAAAGCTTCGTGAAACTTTGTGTAACTCTGTGAAACAAAAAAATCCGAAAATATTTAATCATAAATGGATTTAAAAAATAAATTTCATAATCTAAATTTCTTTAAACGAATAAAAAACTGGATTATTTCCAATAAAAAGAAATCGGTTATTGGTTTTATAATCTTAATTATTTATTATTTCTCATTACCACGTACACTTTTTGCAGAACCTTATTCAACGGTCATAGAAAGCAGTACTGGAGAATTATTAGGAGCAAAAATTGCAAGCGATGGTCAATGGCGTTTTCCAGAGCAAGACTCTATTCCTGATAAATTCAAACAATGTGTGGTCTATTTTGAGGACGAACACTTTTATCATCATTTTGGATTTAATCCTGTAGCTATGGTTAAAGCAGTAAAACAAAATAAAACTGCAGGAAAAGTGGTTCGAGGAGGAAGTACAGTAACACAACAGGTCATTCGCTTGGCTAGAAAAAATAAAAAACGAACCTACTTCGAAAAAAATTATTGAAATTATTCTAGCCACTCGATTAGAATTTAGATACTCAAAACAAAGAATCTTAGAATTATATGCTGCACATGCCCCTTTTGGAGGAAATGTGGTAGGTCTTGAAATGGCTGCTTGGCGTTATTTTGGGGTACAACCGCATCAATTATCGTGGGCCGAAAGCGCTACATTAGCGGTTTTGCCTAATTCACCCAAGTTGATTTACCCAGGGAAAAATCAGCAACAATTACTGAAAAAGCGCAATCGATTGTTGAAAAAGTTATTAGATAATAAAATTATCGATAAACTGACCTTTGATCTTGCTATTACTGAACCCTTGCCGCAAAAACCATTTAATTTGCCTCAAATTGCACCGCATTTATTGCAAAAAGTGGCAAAAGAAAATCCTGAACAAAAAATTGTGACTACTATTGATATTTCGTTACAAGATAGAGTAAACCAAATCGTAAGTCAGTATCACAATCAATATAGTCAAAACGAAGTCCATAATATGGCAGTGATTGTGCTTGATGTCAAAAACAGAAACGTACTGAGTTATGTAGGCAATACCCCAACTGATATGTATCACGATAAGGATGTAGATATTATTACGGCACCACGAAGCACAGGAAGCATTTTAAAACCTTTGCTTTTTGCTTCTATGTTAGATGATGGCGAGTTGTTGTCTAATACTTTAGTACCTGATATTCCTACTCAAATATCAGGGTATATACCTCAAAATTATAATTTAACTTTTGACGGAGCTGTGCCTGCGCAACGAGCACTTTCAAGATCATTAAACATTCCAGCCGTATTAATGTTACAAGAACACGGAGTTCATAAATTTTACGAAACATTAAAACAATACAAGTTAAAAAATATTAATAAACATCCTGATCATTATGGATTATCGTTAATATTAGGAGGTGCTGAAAGTAATTTGTGGGATTTGAGTAGAACCTATGCTAATTTAACTTCAACCTTAAATTATTATAATGAATTTAAACAATATCGCAAATATGAATTTAGCGAACTCAATTACAAAAAAGATTTTCAACCAAATTTTGGAACGGAACAAGACCAAAAAGAAGTAGTAGGAGCAGGAGCAATATACCTTACTTATGAAGCTATGAAAGAAGTCAATAGACCAGCAGAAGATGAGGCTTGGCGTTTTTATGATTCCTCTATCCAATTAGCTTGGAAAACAGGTACTAGTTTTGGAAATAGAGATGCTTGGGCTATAGGCACAAATAGTGATTATGTGGTAGGTGTATGGGTAGGAAATGCGTCAGGAGAAGGACGACCACAATTAACAGGTATTGATAGTGCAGCACCTGTTCTATTTGACGTATTTAATTTATTGCCTAGAAAAAAATGGTTTAAACCACCTATTTCTGATTTAGTTGAAAAAGAATGTTGTGCTCAAAGTGGTTATTTAGCCAAGACAGGATGTCCTAAAGTAAAGCAAATGATTCCCAAAAACGGAACAAAAACAATAATATGCCCTTTTCATAAAACCATTCATTTAGACATTACAAAACAGTTTCAAGTAAATAACACTTGTGAAGATGTCGATAAAATAGTAACCCAATCGTGGTTTATACTGCCCCCCGTTATGGAATGGTATTATAAAGGATTACATATAGATTATAAACCATTACCCCCATACCGTCAAGATTGTCAGGGAGCCTCTCAAGGCACTATGGGATTTATTTATCCTAAAGCTAATAGTAAAATTTATCTAACAAAAAATTTTCAAGGAAAAATACAACCTGTAATTTTTAAAATAGCCCACTCTAATCGAGAATCAAAGCTATATTGGTATATTGATAAAGAATTTGAAGGTACCACACAAACTTTTCACGAAATGCCAATTATAACATCTACAGGAAGACATCTTATAACGGTAGTAGATGAAAAAGGAATGGAACTTAAGCAATATGTAACCATTGAAAATGAGTAGATTTTTAAAAAACATTTTTGATTTTTATATAAACAGTAGCATTCATGTTGCTTTAGCTGTTTTTGCCTTTGTGCAAATTAGCTGTATTGAATTTCATATTTCAAATACTAATAATGTTAGAGAGTTTGCATTCTATGGTACGATTGTAGGTTACAATTTTATTAAATACTATGAATTAACCAGAGTTAGAAAACAGGTTTGGCATAAGCAATTAAAATGGATCGTTTCGTTAAGTTTTGTTTCGGTATTATGCTGTGGTTACTATTTCTTTCAACTTAACCAGATAACACAAATTATTGCCATTGGTGCTCTTTTATTGACAGGATTTTATACCTTGCCCATAGTACCTAAAAAAACTAATTTTAGAAACTGGAGCGGAGTAAAAATATATTTAGTGGCTTTGAGTTGGGCTATTGTAACCGTTTGGTTACCCATTTTTAATACTGAATTAGTTATAAAATATGATGTTGTTTTTTATTTCATTCAAAGATTTTTTGTTGTGTTTGTTTTGATGCTTATTTTTGAAATCGTTGATTTGTCAAAAGACAAATTAAGTTTACAAACTATTCCGCAGCAAATAGGAGTGAGACAAACAAAATGGTTAGGGTATGTTTTGTTGGTTATTTGTGTATTATTGGAAGTTTTTAAATTCAACAGCAATGGCAATTTCAATAATCAATTAGTAGCATTGCAATTGATATTGCCATTTTTTATTGCTATTGCATTATTTTTTGCTACCCCTGATCGTTCTAAATACTATACGTCTTTTTGGGTGGAGGCAATACCAATTGTTTGTTGGGTTTTATGTCTGATTCAACTTAAAAATTATTAAAGGAAAATGAAAAAAATATACATTTTACTGCTTTTTATGATTACTTTAAGTTGCAAGCAAAAAAATGATTCCAAACAAGAAGTTTGTAAATGTAACTCTAATTTATTTTCTAGATATTCTTTGTTTATAACCAATGTAGTTGTAATTGATACTTTAGATAATTATGAATTAATTTATAATTGTGCATCGGTTAATTTTAACATTAAATCAATTTTTAATTCAAAAGAAAATAATGAATCATTTAATACTGATTGTATTTCAGAAGAGGTAGATAAACTAAGATTGACTAAAGATTTTAGTTACAGTACTGAAGAAATGAAATATATAGAAATAACAGTTGAAGGAGCAAGATTAGATTTTTTTGAAGAGGTGAAAAATAATAAAAAAGCAATATTTATGGTTAGATTGAATGAAAAGAAAGAGATAGATTTAATTGAAAAGATTTAAGTTTTAATTTTCAAGAATGTTTGATTAATTGCTTTCCTGTTTGTGATTTTAAAAAACTCGTTCATTTAACAACCATTTTTTAACAACCATTTCTCAACCAAGAGATTGGAAAATTTCTTTTTGATTCTGTAAACACTTGATTGTTATGTGCTGTTAATTGTTTGGAATCAATTCACAAACAAAATACTCTTGTGTATCATTTATAGTTACTTTATACCAAAAAATACCTCTCTTATTCCCAAATAAAATTTCTCTCTTTAAATGGAGTAAATTAGACTTAGAAATAAAAATAAATACTTTAGTTATTTGTTACACAGTGTAGTGTCACACAAAGTTTTTTTAGCGAATGTTTCGACTACTTTGAGTTCCTTGTGGTGAAGTTCAATTATTGCTTTATACGAATTTTTCTTTGTGAAACTTCGTGCCTACTTAGTGGGACTTTATGTAATTATTTTTATTCAATAATTCTTTAAACGCCATTTCCAAATTCTCATATTCAAAACTAAATCCTTCTTGGATTAATCGTTTCGGAATTACATTTCTACTTTTTAAAACCAATTCGGTCTCAGTACCAATGATTTTTGCGCAAAATGCTAACATTCGTTTGCCAAGTGGGGTTCCAAAAGGTACTTTCATTTCTTTACGAAGTGTTTTCATAAAGTTTTTGTTTTGGATTGGTTCGGGAGAAACGAGGTTCACTTTTCCTGTAATTTTTTTCTCAATGATGAAATCTATCGCTCGGGCAAAATCTTTTTCGTGAATCCAACTTATAAATTGGTTGCCATCTCCTTGTTTACCTCCAAAACCCATTTGCACAAGATTTTTAATAGGAGGGAAAGCACCCCTTTTTTTGCCTAACACAATAGAAGTTCTCAAAGCTGTTTTCTTTGTTTGTGGGGTTTCGGTTTTAAAAAGGCTTTTTCCCAACTTTGAGCGACATTCATCGAAAAAATCATTGCCTATCTCTCCAGTGTATTCATCCATTTGCTTGTCTTCAGAATGACGATATATGGTCGCAGTTGAAGAATTAAGCCAGTGTTTAGGCGGATTTTGACATTGTAAAACGGCTTCGTTTAGGATCTTTGTACTTTTAATTCTAGAAAGCAAAATCTCTTTTTTATTTTCCTTATTATATCTACAATCAACAGATTTGCCAGCCATATTAATCAATACATCAGCATTCTCTAATTCTATTTCCCATCCACCTAAACTTTTAGCATTCCAATGCACATAACATATATTGTTTTCTTGTCTAGATTTTCCTCTAGTTAAGACGATGATTTCAGTGCATTTTTGTTGGAAATAATCTATAATGACATTTCCTAAAAATCCCGTACCAGCGGCAATGACTAATTTTTTCATATTTGTTTAATGATTTAATTTTTCAATCTTGTCATTTCGACGAAAGGAGAAATCACATTAGAGTGACTTCCCTTACTAAATTAGATGATCTTCTAATAGTTTTCTATTTTCAAGCTATAATTTGATTATTCAAACTCGTTTCTTTAGATTTTCTTTTTCCTCTAAAAAATAAGTATAAATTGAAGAACATCATCACACCTAAATAAATTGAAAATCCTCCTATTTGATAACTCAATTCTTCGATTAGTTCTTGGTAGGTGTTTTCATAAAGATTGATTTCTAGAATCATTAATGCGTAACCTAAGTTGAGGAGATAAAAGCCTGTTTCAAATAGCTTGTTGGTCGCAGTGGCAATTTCTTCTCTACCTCTAAAAATATCGAGCATAAAGGTCTTACCATTTTTGAATAATGTTTTTGATACATAAAAAGTTAAGACAATTACAATAGGTAAATAGATTGTATAACCGATTAAAATTTTTGAAGTTTCCATAATGATTTATTTAATTAATTTTTGAACGTAATTTGTTAGTATATAAAGATTTGAATAATGTAAGCAAGATAGTATAAAGGCAATCGTTGCAATTTTTAGGGCAAGGGTTTCGATGAGTTGTTGGATGGTGATAATCTCATTCCACCAAATAAGCGTCATAGCACTGTACCCTATGTTTACAAGATAGTAGCCAACTAAAAGTGTTTTATTTATTTGAACACATAAATCGGCGTGGTTTGGAATTAATTCGTTGACATACACATTCCCGTTTTTGTAACATATTTTGCCTACGACAGCTATGATAAAAATGATTATGATTAAAAAGAGGTATAACCAATCAGATTATAATTAAAAGGGATCATAAATGTTAATTTTTCTTTTGTTTTTTACTGTAATCACTGAACCTTTGGCTAGATAGACAGAACAAGGTTTCACTGTATTTAAAAAGCGAAACTCCTTTCCGTAATTTTTTTCAAAATCTACTGCAATGTGGTAGTTCTTGATGGTATATTGTTCCCATTTAGGATGCTGTACTTCGTATTCGTAGGTAGTGTTTTTAGCATATTTGGTGTAACCATAATAATGTTCCATAATAAACTCGGCTTCGCTGTTTGGATCTAATGGAGATAAGAAATCATAAGCATTTACTTCGATTTTGTTAGTGCTGTTTTTTTGATTCCAGTTATAGCATACATTTAAAATCTCAGCTTGTAATTTTATATTATGACTCATAATTTGGGTTTCATAATGCTCTTTATATAAAGTGTTTGCTACAAAAGTGATGGCGCTTTTAGGAACAATTTCTTTAATGAAAACCACACCACGTCTCCATTCCCCGTTTTCAAAGCGTTTTACATAAAATCGAAGATTTACTTCTTCGAAATGGGTGTGATTGGGGATTTTTACGCCTAAAACTTTAGTATCTTGAAACATAAATCCAACCAAACTCACATAACAGTTCCGTTAAAATAATCCAATTCGGTGCCAGCGGGAAGGTATTTTTGTAAGACAGCTGGTTGGACAATATAATTTGCCATTACCAAGTTTTTCCATTGTGCGGTTAAGAAGTTCATAGTGTTAATAATTATTTATAAATTTTAAACTTTCAGAAAAAATTGAAAGTTTTAATTAAATTTTTTTTGAAAATGAATGATATAAGTCAAATAGAAAATCAGCAAAATAGGTAGTGTGAAAAACCAATTAAAAGTTCTATCCCAAAACGCAAAGAAAATAATGACAAGAGCAAAATAACTATATATTAATTTGTTTTTTGGAAATGCAATCAAGTATAAAGTTGCTGCTAATACTTGTAAAAATCCTGTTATTGCTAAACCATATCCGCCTAGGACTAGGAAAAGTAAAGCGATGATATTTATTATTTTGCTTGTTGTAAATATAGTTTTCATAATATTTGTATTTATTAAACTTTCAGAAAAAAATGAAAGTTTTGATTAAAATTTTTTATTTCATAAATTTAACTAACAGTTGAGCCAACCAATTGTCTTTGTATTCTGTGATTTTGTCAAGTACATTATCAGCTTTAAGAACAAAGTCATATAGTTTTGTGGTTTGTTCTACAAAATGTTTTTCTTCAGCTGATGTATTTGCGTCAATAGAAGACACTTCTTTTAGTACTTTTAAAGCTGGTTTTATTTCTCGCTTACTTCTTTCTCTAGAAATTTTAACGGCTAGTTCGTCTAAGTCTTTTTCGGCAGTAAAAAACTCACGGCGTTCTCCCGCTTTAAATTCTTTGTAAACAATTCCCCAATCCATTAAAGCTCGAATGTTCATAGAAGCATTTCCGCGAGAAATTTGTAGTTCTTCCATAATGTCTTCCATAGAAACAGCTTCGTTAGATACCATCAACAAGGCGTGAATTTGTGCCATCGTTTTGTTGATACCCCACTGAGAACCTAACGCCCCCCAGGTTTGTACAAACTTATTTTTTGCTTCTTTGAATTCCATACCCCAAAGGTATAAAAATGTTTTTAAACTTTCAAAAAAAATGAAAGTTTATTTTAAGAGGCAATTTTAAAAGTTACCTCTTATCTTCTTTGCTATAATTTGAAACGCCATCTATAGGTATTTGAGTTCCTGAAAATTTAGGTTTTCTATTTCGTAACACGTCTATAAATGCTTTGAATCTTGAAAAATATTCTCTAAAGCAAACATATTTGTATCCTTTGTACAGACCTTTATTGGCAGAGTAACCTATGGAATTAATTCCAATTTGGTTACCAATATAAATAGCTCTGTTTAGATGGTATTCCTGAGATATTAGCACAGCATTTCTAATTGAAAATATTTTTTTCGCTCTATACAAAGTCGAATAACTATCAAAACCCGCATAATCAATGTAAATTTTAGTGGTATCCACCCCGTGCTGATAGCAATAATTTTTCATCACAGTTAGTTCATCATATTCTTCTCGACCGTTATCTCCAGAGAGTAGAATTTTTTGTATTTTGTTTGCATTGTAAAGTTGTATGCCTGCATCTAATCTGTCTTTTAAATATTTACTTGGATTATTACCATTTATTCCAGCACCGAAAATAATCCCCACTTTAGTGGTGGGGATGTCTCTTTTAGATTTGTAAATATTTTTTTCTGTAATTGAATTGATATAGAGGTTTACTGTTACTACAGCTACCATAAATAGCGTAAAACTGTAGAGCGCTATTTTTTTATATTTTTTGAAGATCATGAGTGTTAAATTATAAAAGTCCCGCTCTCTTCAACAAAGCTTCGGGTTTAGGTTCTTGTCCTCTAAATTTTTTGTATAACGTCATAGGATGATCTGTACCTCCTTGTGATAAAACATAGTTTTTAAATTTATCCGCTACTTCTTTGTTGAAAATACCATTTTCTTGGAAATAAGCAAAAGCATCAGCGTCTAGGACTTCTGCCCATTTATAACTGTAATATCCTGATGAATAGCCACCTTGAAAAATATGAGAGAAAGAAACACTCATACAGTTTTCTGCTACATCAGGATAAAGCATTGTATTTGCCATAGATTGTTTTTCAAATTCTTTTACCGACTTGATTTCAGATGGATTTTGCCCGTGGAAATCCATATCTAGAAGACCGAAACTCAATTGTCGTAATGTTGCCATTCCTTCCAAAAAGCTTGCACTTTCTTTAATTTTATCTACATATTCCTGTGGGATCACTTCTCCAGTTTCATAATGTTTAGCAAAGAGAGCCAATGCTTCTGGTTCATAACACCAATTTTCCATTACCTGACTTGGTAGCTCTACAAAGTCCCAATAAACAGAGGTTCCTGACAGACTTGGGTAAGTTGTGTTGGCTAACATGCCATGTAAAGCATGTCCAAATTCGTGAAATAGGGTCGTAACTTCTTGAAAAGTGAGCAATGAAGGCTTGGTAGGGGTAGGTTTAGTGAAATTGCACACAATGGAAACATGAGGGCGTTCATTTACTCCGTTTTGAATAAATTGGTGTTTAAAAGAGGTCATCCATGCCCCATTTCGTTTTCCTTCTCTAGGGAAATAATCAGAATAGAAAACAGCGACTAAGTCTCCTTTTTCATCTGTAACTTCAAAAGTATGAACTTCATCATGGTATTTGTCAATATCGAAGACTTCGGTAAAAGTTAAGCCAAATAATCGATTCGCAATTTCAAAAGCACCAGCTTGTACTTTTTCCAATTCAAAATAAGGTTTTAGTTTTTCATCATCCAGATTAAATAATTCTTGTTTTAATTTTTCTGAATAATAGGCACCATCCCATTTTTCTAATTGATCAATGCCGTCCATTTTTTTTGCAAAGGCCATCAATTGTGCAAACTCTCTTTCTGCGGCAGGTTTTGCTTTGGTTAATAAGTCATTCAAGAACGATTTTACTTTTTCAGGATTTTGCGCCATGCGTTCTTCAAGGACAAAATGAGCATGCGTTTTATAACCTAATAAATTAGCTCGCTCATGTCTTAGATTTGCGATTTTAATTGCAATAGCTTCATTATTGTTTTCATTTTTCTGAAAGCATTTTTTTCCATAAGCTATGGTTAATTCTTTTCGTAATTCTCTATTCTCAGCATAAGTAACAAAAGGTAAGTAGCTTGGTATATTTAGAGTAAAAAGCCAACCTTCTTTATTTTTACTTTTAGCTAATGCCTGAGCTGTTTCGATAGTATCTTCTGGTAGTCCTTTTAAGTTTTCTGGATTAGTGATGTGGAGTTCATAATTGTTGGTTTCAGCCAAAGCGTTTTCTCCAAAAATTAGTTTTAATTTAGCTAATTCAGTATCTATTTCTCGTAAACGCGTTTTTTTATCTTCAGCTAGTAAAGCACCATTTCTTGTGAAAGATTTATATTTTTTATCTAGTAAAGTATTTTGTTCTACAGATAAATTTAAGTTGTCTTTTTGATCGTAAACTTTTTTAATACGTTCGAAAAGTTCAGCATTTAATGTGATGTCATTGCTTAATTCTGTTAATAAAGGGGAAACTTCTTGTGCTATTTTTTGCATTTCTTCAGAAGTTTCGGCAGAATTCAAATTAAAAAAGATGCTGGTAATTCTGTCGAGTGTTTGTCCAGAGAATTCTAAAGCTTCTATTGTGTTTTTAAAAGTAGGCGTTTCCTGGTTTTTAATAATCGTGTCAATTTCTTTTTAGTTAGCGCAATACCTTCAATAATGGCAGGTTTGTAATCTTTCAATTCAATTGAATTAAAAGGAGCTGTATTGTGTTTTGTTTCAAATTTATTAACGAGAACTTTCATAAAATTATGTGTTTTGTCTAATTTTTGTGTTATATAGTAAAAGGTTATATGTTTGGTGTCTTGATTTTAGAGATAAGTGTTAAAAATCTAATGATATTTAAAATTTAAATATTGATTTAACCCAATCGGTATTCATGTTACTTTAAATTTCTAAATACTACTGGATCTTTTTCTTTTTGCTAAAATAGAAAATATCCTAAATAAAAGAGGCTGTCCAAAAAGTTTAGGACAGCCTTTTTTATTGCTGTTTTACTCTAAAACATGTATTTTAGAGGTGACAAAAAACAAGCAATGGCTAAAGTAACATTTAAAAACCAGACAGGCAATTCTCCAGAACTTTTTCCAATCAATATTTTTGATAAAATTGATGATAACCACCCTGTTCGACTGGTCGATTCTATAGTTGACAGACTTGATATTAGCGACATAGTTAAGCTTTATCGCGGTGGTGGATGCTCTGCTTACCATCCTAGAATGCTAATCAAAGTATTGTTTTATAGCTATTTGTCAAATATCTATTCTTGCCGAAAAATAGCCAAAGCACTTAATGAGAACATTCATTTTATGTTTATCTCAGGCAATTCCACTCCTGGGTTTAGAACCATTAACGAGTTAAGAGGCAAAATTTTGAAAGATAAAATCAAAGTTTTATTCGCAGAAGTAGTAAAAATATTGGTCGACCTAGGTTATATAAGCCTTGATGTTCAATATATTGATGGTACTAAAATTGAAGCAAAATCCAACAAATACACCTTTGTTTGGCGTGGTTCGGTTGAAAAATACAAAGAGAAATTAGAAGTAAAAATCAACACTATTTTATCTGATATAGAAAACAGTATACAATCAGAAAACCAAGAACTTAACCAAGAAGCATTGCCAAAAAAAATCAATTCAGATGAATTAAAAGAAAAGCTATCAGAATTGAATAAAAAGTTAAAAGAACCGACTAAGAAACAGGTAAAAGAACTACAGAAATTACAGGAAGAACACCTTCCAAGATTAGAGAAATACGAAAAGGATTTAGAAATACTTGGAAATAGAAACTCTTATAGTAAGACAGACCCTGACGCTACTTTTATGAGAATGAAGGAAGATCATATGAGAAATGGGCAACTCAAACCAGCTTACAACCCTCAAATATCAACTGAAAATCAATTTATTACACACGTTTCTATACATCAAACGACCAACGATACCAACACATTAGAGTCACACTTAAACAGTTTTGAAGAAAACTATAATAGACAAAGTAAAGAAGTTGTCGCCGATGCTGGATATGGCAGTGAAGAAAATTACCAAATGCTTAAAAACAAGCAAATTGAGCCCTTTGTAAAGTACAATTATTTTCATGCAGAGCAGAAAAAGAAACTTAAAGAGAATCCTTTTTTAGTGCAAAATTTATTTTACAATCAACAATACGATTTCTATATCTGTCCTATGGGGCAAAAATGGAAAACATAGGAATAGGTAAGCGAATCTCTAGCAATGGATATGAATCAGAAGTGACTTATTATCAAGCTAAACGATGCGAAGGATGCCCATTGAGAAGTTTATGCCACAAAGCAAAAGGGAATCGAAAAATAGAAGTCAATCACCCTCTAAATTGCCTAAAAAACGAAGCTAAAGAATTACTAAACTCAAAAAAGGACACAAACACAGAAGTAAAAGACCTGTTGAAGTAGAGGCAGTATTCGGACAACTAAAAAACAACAATAAATTTAATCGGTTTACATTTTTTGGGTTAGAAATGGTAGAAATGGAGTTTCTACTAATGGCGCTTGGTCATAATTTCAGAAAAATGGTGGCTACAACTACAGATTCAATGAAAAAAGCTTTTAAAACAACTCGTTCTTGCTCAACATACAACTATATGACTCGATTTTGCCTTCTAATTGTTTTTGAAAAATTAAATTTTACTAGCAATCACCAATATCGTGAATTTGCGGCATAAAAAAAGCTGCCCTTTTAGGACAGCCTCCTATTATTTTTTTAAATTTTCTGAGGCATTCAAAACCGCTTGTTTTAAACCTTCTTTATAATCAATTATTCTTTTTAAAATGTCTTGATTTTGTGCACCAATAATTTGTGCTGCTAAAATACCTGCGTTTTTAGCTCCATTTAAGGCTACTGTGGCAACAGGAACCCCGCCAGGCATTTGTAAGATAGATAAAACAGAATCCCATCCATCAATTGAATTGCTTGATTTTACGGGTACACCTATAACTGGTAGTGGACTCATCGAAGCGACCATGCCTGGTAAATGTGCCGCTCCACCGGCACCAGCAATAATTACATTGATTCCTCTTTTGTGTGCATTGCTACTAAAATCAACCAACTTTTCAGGGGTGCGGTGAGCCGAAACGATGTCAACTTCTGTCTCGATTCCAAATTCTGCTAATATGTTTATGGCATCCTGCATTACTGGCATGTCAGAGATGCTTCCCATTACGATGGCTACTTTCATAGTGTGTTGTCTAAATTATGTATTATTTTATGGTTGTGGAATCATTTTCCAAATGTCTATGTTAAATTCTTCTTGTATGGCTCTAAGGTATTTGATGGAGTCAATTTCTTTTTCTATTTTTTCTTTAAAATAATCGAAACTTGATTTATTTGACTCTTGAATTCTTTCTTTTCGTCTTTTAATATAATTTTTTCTGTTTTTTACAAAAGATTCATGATTTAAGTTTAACAAAGAAATCAAATTTTTAGCTTCAATATCATTAGGATTATGAATAAAAAAGCCTTCAAAGTAAATTATTCTTTTTCGAAATCTTCATTTGTGGGATGGAGTATAGGTTCAATCCATCGAGTCCTTTTTTATTATTAGGTTTGTGTTTTACCATAAACCAATTGTAATATGAGTCTTTATCAGTGTATTTAAGATTTGGGTTGAAATGTTCAATATCAACAGCGTCATTTATGTTGATATATTCCTCCGTATAAGCGCAAAAATTTTTTTGTTCTTGTAAAAGAATTTTTCTTAATTTTTGATTGTTTCCTTTTTATAAATTAAATTTTCTTGTAAAACATTTGAGTCTTGGCTTTTAATAATTCTTTTCATGGCTTAGAAGTTATATTGGTCTCCTAGTTTTTCTAATTTTTCTAAATACTCTTCTTTTCGTTTTTCGTCTTTTTCAAAATAAACTTTTTGTTTTAAGTCAATGTATTCCTGAAATTTTTGGTGACCAAATTTGTTAATGTAATCTATTTTAAAATCATTGCTTAATAAGTCATTCGGGTCATCACCTATAGGAGACGTTCCTTGTCTTACTGCCACTTTTCCATCTTCATCGAAATATAAAATAAATCGCTCGCAAGGTTCAAAAGACGCTGCGATAAAAGGAGAGTGGGTTGCAATTATAAATTGAGCTTCTGGTGCAAGATTTTGATAATAGTCCATTAAATCCATTTGCATATCAGGATATAAAGAACGTTCTGGTTCGTCTATTAAGACGATTGATTCATTGGTTTCGAGTTTGTAAAGAGGTAAGGAGTTGATTAAAAGTTGTTTGGTTCCCGTACTGATGTTTTTTATATCAACATTCTCTCCTGTGTTTTTATTTTTTAAAGGGATAATGTTTTTTGCATTTGTTAAATCAACTTCTAATTGAATTTTCTCTAAGATGATATTGAATTTTTCTGAAAAATCTATTAGAGGATTTATATTTTCTGATTTCCAAGCATCTATTTTGTTTTGAGAGGAATTGTCTAGTACATTTCCGCTATTAATTAATTCTGTTGCAAATTGTAAAAAGTTTTGTAAATAATTTATACTTGAATTTAGTAATCTGATCCAAATTTCTTCTTCAATATTGTCATTGAAAATTATGTTTTGATTTTCATTTACAGCAAATTGATCAATAAAAGAAAAAGTTCTAGATTTCTCTATTAACAAAATAGGTTCTTTTTCGAAAAATTCTAAATTTTTAGTTGATAGTAGTTCAGCTGTAAAATAAAATAGACTTTTTGCTTCTTTTATAAGTGTGCTAGTAAAAGTTGATTTATTCGAACTTCTTTGTATAATGTTTCCATTTAGGTAGTAATTGCCTTCTTTAAAACTAAAGTTATTTTCGTTTATCTGTAATCCAATAGTACTATCATATTTATTGAAATTTATCCAGATTTTGCTATCTTCATCTAATTCAGTATTCAGTAGATTGCTAATATCTTTGTGTATTAGTTCTAATAACTTCGTTTTTCCTGTTCCACTTTGCCCAATAAAACATATTTTGTTTAAAGGTTTTCCACGCATTGTTTCATCGTGAAAATCCATAGGATAGGTAAAGTCAAAATCTAAATTTTCTAAATGTCTGTATTGGTCTATATGTAACTTTGAAAGTTTCATTTATTTTTAATTACAAATTTATAACTTTTTATGAATTTTTAAATTCCCCCTTTGGGGGTTAGGAGGCTTTTCTATTGACTAATCACTCTAATATTATTTTTTACTTCTTCAGCAATTCTTCTTGCTTCACTCATGTTTTCATTTACTATCGTTACATGTCCCATTTTACGGAAAGGTCTTGTTTCGCGTTTTCCATAAATATGAGGAGTCACACCTTCTATTGCCATTATTTGTCCGATATTTTTATAGACTACTTGTCCAGAATAGCCTTCTTCTCCGACTAAATTTACCATAATACCAGCTACTTTACTATTTGTATTGCCTAGAGGTAAATCTAAAATAGCCCGCAGGTGCTGTTCAAATTGTGAGGTATAACTTGCTTCAATACTATAATGACCTGAATTGTGTGGGCGAGGCGCAACTTCATTTACAAGAATATCATCATCTTCTGTTTGAAACATCTCTACCGCAAGCAAGCCCACGTGGTTCATCGCTTCAGAAACCTTTAAAGCCACCTCGCGTGCTTTTTGTGCTACAGTATCGTCAATCCTAGCAGGACAAATGGTGTATTCTACCTGATTGGCTTCTGGGTGAAATTCCATTTCAACTACGGGATATGTTTTTATTTCTCCTTTAGGATTGCGAGCAACTATTACCGCTAACTCATTTTTAAAAGAAACTAAGTCTTCCGCTAAACATTCTACTTCAGGTAAATGAAGTAAATCCATGCTAGAACGAACAATTTTTACGCCATTCCCATCATAACCACCTTGAGCTGATTTCCAGACAAAAGGAAATTCTAATTCATTTTTTTTAATAGCTTCTTTTAGATCAGTAATGTCAAAAAAACGTTGGTGTACTGAAGTAGGAATATTGTTTTTTGAATAGAAATCCTTTTGTTGTCCTTTGTTTTGAATTAATCGTAAGGTTTTGGGCGATGGATAAATAGCTAAGCCTTCTTCTTCTAGTTTTTCTAAAGCTTCTAGGTTTACATGTTCTATTTCAAGAGTTAATAAGTTAACTTTTTTTCCAAATTGATAAACGGTGTCAAAATCTAGTAAATTACCTTGGTAAAATTCATCGCATCCTGTTCTTGCTGGAGCTTCTTCGTTAGGATCTAGAACAAATGTTTGGATGTCAAATTTTTGTGTTTCCCATAGAAGCATTTTTCCTAATTGACCACCTCCTAATATTCCCAATTTAAAATCAGAAGAAAAATAATAATTCATTGTAGTTGTTGTGTTGTGTGTAGAGCAAATATACTATTTTTTTCAAAAAAACGAATGAAGATGAGGTATTAATAAAAAAAAATACCCCGTTTGGGAAGGGTATTTTAATGAAAGACGACTTTGGGTTAAAAGTACGCTTTGAAATAAGTAGGGTGTTTATTTATAGTTTTTTAGTTTGTTTTGCTTGATTCAAAATTAGAGAAAATTCTGTTAAAAAATATACGGTTTTTCCGTATATTTTGTTAAAGTCTGTTTTTTTATTTTTTATTGGTTAACTATTTGTTGTTGAGCTTGTTGTGTTTTGTTTATTGTCTTGTGTTTTAGTTGTTTTATCTCTATGTTGTAGTCTTTGTCTTATATGATGCGAATTTTAGAGTAAAAAGTTAAAATTTGAAAGTTAAAATTTGATAGGTTAGAGGGGGAATTTTTTTATTTCATAAACTAACTAGAGTTTTAACGCTGTTTTGTGAGCAATATTTTATTTTATAGCGAACTACATAATGATAAAGGGAATGAAGAGGCTGTCCTAAAAGGGCAGCTTTTTTTATGCCGCAAATTCACGATGTTGGTGATTGCTAGTAAAATTTAATTTTTCAAAAACAATTAGAAGGCAAAATCGAGTCATATAGTTGTATGTTGAGCAAGAACGAGTTGTTTTAAAAGCTTTTTTCATTGAATCTGTAGTTGTAGCCACCATTTTTCTGAAATTATGACCAAGCGCCATTAGTAGAAACTCCATTTCTACCATTTCTAACCCAAAAAATGTAAACCGATTAAATTTATTGTTGTTTTTTAGTTGTCCGAATACTGCCTCTACTTCAACAGGTCTTTTACTTCTGTGTTTGTGTCCTTTTTTTGAGTTTAGTAATTCTTTAGCTTCGTTTTTTAGGCAATTTAGAGGGTGATTGACTTCTATTTTTCGATTCCCTTTTGCTTTGTGGCATAAACTTCTCAATGGGCATCCTTCGCATCGTTTAGCTTGATAATAAGTCACTTCTGATTCATATCCATTGCTAGAGATTCGCTTACCTATTCCTATGTTTTCCATTTTTTGCCCCATAGGACAGATATAGAAATCGTATTGTTGATTGTAAAATAAATTTTGCACTAAAAAGGATTCTCTTTAAGTTTCTTTTTCTGCTCTGCATGAAAATAATTGTACTTTACAAAGGGCTCAATTTGCTTGTTTTTAAGCATTTGGTAATTTTCTTCACTGCCATATCCAGCATCGGCGACAACTTCTTTACTTTGTCTATTATAGTTTTCTTCAAAACTGTTTAAGTGTGACTCTAATGTGTTGGTATCGTTGGTCGTTTGATGTATAGAAACGTGTGTAATAAATTGATTTTCAGTTGATATTTGAGGGTTGTAAGCTGGTTTGAGTTGCCCATTTCTCATATGATCTTCCTTCATTCTCATAAAAGTAGCGTCAGGGTCTGTCTTACTATAAGAGTTTCTATTTCCAAGTATTTCTAAATCCTTTTCGTATTTCTCTAATCTTGGAAGGTGTTCTTCCTGTAATTTCTGTAGTTCTTTTACCTGTTTCTTAGTCGGTTCTTTTAACTTTTTATTCAATTCTGATAGCTTTTCTTTTAATTCATCTGAATTGATTTTTTTTGGCAATGCTTCTTGGTTAAGTTCTTGGTTTTCTGATTGTATACTGTTTTCTATATCAGATAAAATAGTGTTGATTTTTACTTCTAATTTCTCTTTGTATTTTTCAACCGAACCACGCCAAACAAAGGTGTATTTGTTGGATTTTGCTTCAATTTTAGTACCATCAATATATTGAACATCAAGGCTTATATAACCTAGGTCGACCAATATTTTTACTACTTCTGCGAATAAAACTTTGATTTTATCTTTCAAAATTTTGCCTCTAAACTCGTTAATGGTTCTAAACCCAGGAGTGGAATTGCCTGAGATAAACATAAAATGAATGTTCTCATTAAGTGCTTTGGCTATTTTTCGGCAAGAATAGATATTTGACAAATAGCTATAAAACAATACTTTGATTAGCATTCTAGGATGGTAAGCAGGGCATCCACCACCGCGATAAAGCTTAACTATGTCGCTAATATCAAGTCTGTCAACTATAGAATCGACCAGTCGAACAGGGTGGTTATCATCAATTTTATCAAAAATATTGATTGGAAAAAGTTCTGGAGAATTGCCTGTCTGGTTTTTAAATGTTACTTTAGCCATTGCTTGTTTTTTGTCACCTCTAAAATACATGTTTTAGAGTAAAACAGCAATAAAAAGGCTGTCCTAAACTTTTTGGACAGCCTCTTGATCATCAGAGTTTTTAAATTGGTTTTATAATTTAAGGAAACGAAAATCTGATGAAATAATTATTTTTTACTGAATTTGAATGAAAAAATAATTTTCTACAAGATTATTTTTTTAAAATAGAGTTCCAAAAAGTAAATAAAAACTTAAGAACTTAAAACTAATATCTAAAATCTTTATGTTATCTTTGCTGTTTATTTTTTTAAACAACACAAAATGGAGATTAAGTTACACGATAAGTATTTTAAACCGTTTATAGGGTCTGAAGAGCTTGATTTCGCTATAGGTAATTTAGCCCAGCAAATCAAAAATGATTTTGAAGATGAAATACCCGTTTTTATAGGAGTACTCAATGGATCATTTATGTTTTTGTCAGATTTGATGAAGCATTATGATTCTTCTTGCGAAGTTTCGTTTATAAAATTAGCTTCTTATGAAGGGATCAGTACGACTCATGAAGTGAAACAGTTAATTGGTTTAAATCAAGATTTACAAGGGAGAAGTGTGGTAATCGTAGAAGATATTGTAGATACAGGAAATACAGTAGAAGAACTAAAAAATATTTTTAAGAACCAAGGGGTTAAAAGACTTAAAATAGCTACTTTGTTTTTTAAACCAGAGGCTTATACTAAAGAGATAAAGCTAGACTATGTAGGAATTAGAATTCCAAATAAGTTTATTGTAGGGTATGGCTTAGATTATGATGGTTTAGGACGAAACCTGGAAGGAAGTATATCAGTTAGCAGAATAATAAAAATAAGATTAACAAAATAAAAATTTTAGAATAAAATGATTAATATCGTTCTTTTCGGAAAACCTGGAGCGGGAAAAGGGACTCAAGCTGAATTTTTAACAAAAAAATATAATTTAACTCATTTGTCAACTGGAGATATCTTTCGTTTTAATATTAAAAATAAAACGGAATTAGGAATGTTAGCTAAGACATATATTGACAAAGGTGATTTAGTGCCAGATGATGTTACCATTAAGATGTTGGAATCTGAAGTTGAAAAGAATTCTAATTCATTTGGTTTTTTATTTGATGGATTTCCTAGAACTATTGCCCAAGCAGAAGCTCTTGATCTTTTTCTGACCAGTAAAGAACAGATAGTTACAGCAACGATTGCTCTAGAAGCAGATGATGAAATTTTAGTACAACGATTACTAGAACGTGGTAAAACATCAGGACGTACAGATGATCAAGATGAAGAAAAAATAAGAAACCGTTACGAAGAATATAATGAAAAAACAGCCCCTTTAATTGGGTATTATCAAAATAAAGGAAAATTTCATGCTATAGATGGTATTGGTACAATTGAAGAAGTTACACAACGATTAAGTTCAGTTATAGAAAAATTATAAGATTTGTTTGTAGGGTTTAAATTAAAAAAGCGAAATGTTATATTTTTGTGTAAATTAAATCAAATAAAACAAATGATTTATAGTTTAAAACTTACCCAAATCAAACGAAGATAATTAATGGAAATAGTCATAATATTCTTGTTGATACTGTTAAATGGAGTTTTTTCTATGTCAGAGATTGCACTCATATCAGCAAGAAAAAATAGGTTAGAAACCGCAGCCAAAAAGGCAATACGAGTGCAAAAACAGCATTAGATTTAGCCAATTCTCCCAATAAATTTTTGTCAACGGTACAAATAGGGATTACCTTAATAGGAATCTTAACAGGTATTTACTCTGGAGATAAAATAACGCATGATGTACAAGCGTTTTTTGAAAGTTATCCTGTAACAGTTCCATATTCTAAAAGCTTAGGGACAGGAGTTGTAGTGGTAATGTTAACTTTTTTTTCTTTAGTGTTAGGAGAGTTATTACCTAAAAGAATTGGTTTAAATTACCCTGAAACAATTGCTAAAGCGGTAGCTGTACCTATGAAAATGATTTCCGTAGCTACAGCTCCTTTTATTTGGTTATTAACCAGTTCTACTGAGTTTATATTGAAAGTTCTTAATATAAAACCAACAGCAGACGGAAAGGTTACTGAAGAGGAAATAAAGGCTATTATTAAAGAAGGAACTGAAGGAGGAGAAGTACAAGAAATTGAACAAGACATAGTAGAACGTGTTTTTCATATTGGTGATCGTAAAGTTAATTCCTTAATGACACATAGAAAATCAGTAGTTTATCTTTCATTAGAAGATCATGTGAATGATTTAAAATCACAAGTATTAGAAGAATTACACTCTGTATATCCTGTTTGTGAAGATAATTTAGATAATGTTGTAGGAGTGGTCTTTTTGAAAGATTTATTTGCAAGTTTTGAAAATAGAGGAAATTTTGATTTGCGTTCAATAACGAAAGAACCTGTCTATTTTATCGAACACACTTCGGCCTATAAGGCTTTAGAAATTTTTAAGAAAACAAAGGTACATTATGCTTTTGTAACAGATGAACATGGCGTATTACAAGGTATTATAACTCTTAATGATATTTTAGAAGCATTAGTAGGTGATGCTTCTGAGTTTTATGAAGAAGAATTTCAGTTAATATCAAGAGAAGATGGAAGTTGGCTTGTAGATGGACATTATTCTTTGCATGATTTCCTAACTTATTTTGATATGGATGATCTGATTAATGATTACGAAGTTACAACAGTAAGTGGATTAATTATGACAGAATTAGGTTCCATTCCCAAAGTAGGAGAAAAACTTATTTGGAATAGAATGGAACTAGAAGTAATAGATATGGATGGAGTAAAGATAGATAAAGTGATTGTTCGTTCATTAAGAGAAATAAATTAAAATTAAAAAAAAATAGCTGAAGATCAAGCTAATGGTTGGGGAGAGAGAAGTAAAAGAAGGTTGTGAGTAAAGAAGAAAGCAATAACCTGTTCTTGAATACTTTTGATTTATATATAAAGCAATAAAAAGAAAAGATGACAGAGGGTAACTTTGTAGATTACGTAAAAATATATGCAGCTTCAGGTAAAGGAGGGAAAGGTTCTTCTCATTTACACCGAGAAAAATTTATTGAAAAAGGAGGTCCTGATGGAGGAGATGGAGGTCGCGGAGGTCATGTTATAGTAGTAGGAAATAAGAATCTATGGACATTATTTCATTTGAAATTTTTAAGACATATTAAAGCAGGTCATGGAGGAGATGGAGGTTCATCTCGTTCTACAGGTCATGATGGAGAAGATAAGTTCCTAGAAGTGCCTTTGGGAACTGTAGTAAAAGACAAAGATACAGATGAAGTATTATTTGAAATTACAGAACATGGACAAAAAGAAATATTGGTAAAAGGAGGTAAAGGAGGATTAGGAAATTGGCATTTTAGAAGCGCAACTAATCAAACACCAAGATATGCTCAACCAGGCATGCCGAGTAACGAAATGGATATTATTCTAGAATTAAAGGTACTAGCAGATGTGGGTTTAGTTGGTTTTCCTAATGCAGGTAAATCTACATTATTATCTGTACTAACCTCTGCTAAGCCTAAAATAGCTGATTATCCTTTTACAACATTAAAACCTAATTTAGGAATTGTAGCATACCGTGATTTTCAATCTTTTGTAATAGCCGATATTCCAGGAATTATAGAAGGAGCAGCGGAAGGTCGTGGGTTAGGACATTATTTTTTACGTCATATTGAGCGTAATTCTACCTTGCTTTTTTTGATTCCTGCTGATGCGGATAATATTAGAAAACAATACGATATTTTAATTGATGAATTACGTAGATATAATCCAGAACTTTTAGATAAAGAACGATTAGTTGTAATTTCTAAATGTGATATGTTAGATGATGAGTTAAAGACTGAAATGAAAGTACAATTAGATCAGGATTTTAAAGGTATTGAATATTTATTTATTTCTTCTGTAGCGCAACAAGGAATGCTAGAGTTAAAAGATAAGTTGTGGAAAATGCTTAACACGGTAAATTAAAATTTTTAAAAACTAATATATTATCTAAGTGATGAAAATAATTTTTAAGTTGTTTTTAGTAATTTCTGTCTTAGGGTTTGCTCAAGATAGAAAATGTGGTACGGAATCCTATATGCAGGAATATTTAAAAGATCCAAAAAACAAAATAGATCATTATAAATTACAAACTAAATTTAAGGAAAGACTTTTAAAAAATACTAGAGAAGGAAAAACAGAAGATAAACTAGCTGAACCTATAAAAATACCCGTAGCAGTTCACTTTCCAATGTTTACATCTCCTACTGAAAACGATAAAAAATGTATAGCAGGATTAGTACAAAGCCAAATAGATATATTAAACGCGGATTATAATGCGGAGAATAAAGACCTTTCAAAGTGGAGCGTTGATGCGCGTATGTATCCTAATACTTTGAACGGAAAAATGAATGTTCAATTTGTTTTAGCTACGAAAAATCATCCCAAAGAATCAGGATTAGTAGATGGCGTTCCAGCGATTACATTTGGTACAGATTTTTTAAATAATTCTGATTCAGATCCTACATGGAAGGGATATATGAATTTAGTAGTTCGTCAAATCCCTAAAAAGATAATTCGCAAATATTAGGCTATTCTGTTTTGGGAGGAAGACCATCACAAGGTCATACTGTAGTCATAAATACTTTTTGTTTTGGTAGTGGTTTAGGATGTCCAGGGTATGTACCTGTGAAAAATAATGATTTAGGAAGAACATTGACGCATGAATTAGGACACTTTTTTAACTTAAGACATACTTTCGGTGATGGTAAAGGTTGTGCAACTAGTGATGATGGTATAGCAGATACACCAAAAGTGGGTAACGCAAGTTTTGGTTGTCTTAAACCAGGATCAGTTCCTGGTTGTGAGCCAAATGAAAAAGCTTTAACCATGAACTATATGGATTATCTAGATGATCCTTGTATGTATATGTTTACACAACAGCAAGCCGCTGCTATGAAAACCTATTATGATTTGATATCATCTCAATTTGTTAAAGATGTATTTGATAAGGGGCCTGTAGTTGTAACGGATCCTAAGCCTAAAAAAGATTTTAATATTTACCCAGTTCCATTTAATGATATATTAAATATAACCTTTGAAAAGGCACCCTCTTTATATACCCTTCAAGTAGTAGACCGTATAGGTAGAATTGTTTATGAAATAAATGATACCCAAGTAGAAATAGAAGAAAAGCACGATTTGTCTTTCTTAGATTCTGGAGTTTATTTTATAATTATGAGATTTGATAATGAAGAAATAATAAAGAAAGTAAACAAACGATAAGATACATTAAAAAAAGAGGCTGTCCAAAAAAGTAATAAATCAAAATGCAGTTTGTCACTCCGGTAAGGAGGAGTCTCATAATCAATATTATGTGATTTCTCCCTTTGGTCGAAATGAACAAGATTGCGAACTTTTTGGACAGTCTCGTTGTATAAAACTATCGTTCAAGTTTAAAGTTATCAAGAAGTTTTGGACGTTTAGGTTCGTTAGCAACTTTCCATGAAGTTCTGTACATCCACTCCGTCATTTTATATAATTTTTTAAAATTGATATTTTCTGATTCATCTTGCGGTGTGTGATATTGATGATGTAAAACAGAAGTAAAAAAAAATAGCAGGTATCCCCATTCGAGCATAAGGAGCATGATCACTTCTAAAATAAAAATATTCAGGATGCTCAGGTAAATCCCAATCTTTTAAAAATTTAAAACGGGTACTTTCGTTGTTAGCATCAATAGCCATTTTAACTAAATCATCAGAGTTTTTATGAGGACTTTCTCCTCCTAATAAAGCCGCCTCATCTAAATTATTACGCCCAATCATATCGCCGTTTAATACAGCCACTATTTTGTCTTTAGGAACCATTAAGTGTTGAGTATGATATCGAGAACCTAATAATCCTCGTTCTTCTGCACCATGAAATACAAATAAAAGGCTGCGTTTTGAAGGTTGCTTTTGATACGCTCTAGCTATTGCAAGCATAGCAACACAAGTGCTTGCATTATCATCCGCTCCATTATATATACTGTCATTCATTACTACGTGTCGGATACCATCGTGATCTTGATGACCGCTAATTAATACATATTCGTTTTTTAGCAGAGGATCTGTTCCGTCTATTTTTCCGATTAGGTTAACGGATGGATATTGATACGTTTCCGTTTCTAGACGAATTTCTATTTCTGGATTTTGAGTTAACCATTCTTTGTTGGATCTTTTAATCCAAAATAAAGGAAGAGTGTTTTCAACTTTATCTCGTAATCCCTCTATACCATATATACCTCGTGTCATTTGAGGGAGTACTTCTGTCCAACTTTTTTCGGAAATGGCGTCTGTTATAAATATAATTCCTTTAGCACCTAATTTTTTTACTTGATTGTAATATTTTGTTTTAATAAAACCAGGGTAACGGCGTTCAAACAAAGTCATCTCTTTGTCTATATTGGTGTCAGAAATTTCAATTGCAACGATTTTGTCTTGAATGTTCTTCGTAGCTAATTCATCGGGTTCCGCCTTGCCTACATATACAATAGCCGTTTTAAAATCAGCATTTACCACATCCGCTACTAATATGTCTTTCCATATATTAAGACTTTTATTACCTATCTTTATGTAACTATTCGGACTTATTTGATGACGATACATGTCAAAAAATTGATAATAAGTGCCAAATTCTCCAGCTGGTTGCATACCTGTTTCTCTCATTTTATTAACAAACCAAGTAGATACTTTTAGTTCATCTAAAGTACCAGCCTCTCGCCCCAAAAATTGATCCCCTGCTAATTGGTACATATCAGTTCGAAGATCTTTTTCTTTAAGGGCTTCTACTAAGGGCTTCTTATAATCTTGTGCCTGTGCCGTTAAAGCGGCTAAATAAATCAATAAGATTTTTTTCATCTCTATTTGTAATTGAATTTAAAGTATATGTTTTTTAAATAATTCTGTTAAACCGTTAAATATTAGATCAAGAAAAGATCGTTTTTAATGTCTAAATGTAATTAGAAATAAAACACAAAAGAATTATTTTTTAATACAAGCCTGTAATTAAGTCTTTTCAGTTGCCGATCGTTAAATCTAAATGGTTTTTATTAAACTGCGTTTTGCTTTTTTAAAGATTATTTACTGAAAACACATATTTGTTGTTATAAAAGAAAGTTCTAGTTGTGTTTTTTGGTAAAAAATAAATATTTGGTTTTATTTATTTAAACAATAAGTATTTTTTGTTTATATTGCTTTTGAATTAAATATTAAATATATGTTAAAACCATTATTATTTTCTTGTTTATCTCTTGTTTTTTTAGGATTCAACGAAAAAAAAGTAAATTGTCAAAAAAAGATTTATCAATTGGATAAATCTTATCTGAAAAAAAGTAGAGTTCTAGGAGTTTTTGATCTAAATCTAGAACATACTGTTTATAATTCTAATATTCAAAATATTAGAGATGCTTTTAGAGGAAATGCAAATGTTCCGAATGTTTTACAAGTTAAAGTAAAGATTAATGAAGCCAGTTGCCTTCTGTACCTTAATGCAGCTTTTGAAAGTAGGGCTTGCATACCCGCCCCAAACGCTTCATTGTATGTCATAGGATTTAAGGGAGGAGATGGAAGAGATTATTTATTCAATATAGAACCTTTCCCAAATCCTGAATTGAAAGGGATCAATAGTATCACTCTTTCGATAGATGGTTCTTATAGAAGTTTAGGTCATGCTTCCTCATTGCCAATTATTAATAAAGCTGAGTTAGAGACTTTAGTTAGAACAATAAGTAATTTTAAAGGTACAATAATATCTTCTGCATTATCTTCTGCATTAACTAAAATCATCATCATCACTTGTGAAACTTCCCGTTTTAAGTCTGTTGAAACAGATGTATATAATATGTTAAGAACTTCTACTCCATTTGATGCGTCAACTCGTTATGATATGATAAAAAGATGGAATACAACTTTGTTAGGAGATAATAATTTTTAATTTTTTAAATCTATGAAATTTTATATACTGTTTTTGTTTTTTATAAATGGATTTTCACAAGATCCTTGTAGTCGTTTTGCTATTGTATCTTCCAATTTGCAAACGGAACAGCAAAAGGAAGAGTTAAGGCAATATCTAGACAGAGCAAAAGATGCAATAAAAGAATTTATATCCACTAATGGAGGGGCATGTGTTGATGTTATACGTGTTAAAATGCTATTATCTTCAAAAGGTTTTTCAGTTGGTGAGGGGGCTACTTTTGCTTATTGGAAATGGCGTTATCCTCAATACGAATCATTTAATCACACTGCTGTAACAATAATTTTTAAAGGAAAAGAATTGGTATTAGATCCAACTCATAAACAATTTAGAGGAGTAGATCCACTAGATGAAGATATTATTTGTCTTCCGGCCAAAGATTGGATGAATGAGTTAGTAACTAGAACTAAAGGTCAAAATCCTGTTTTGGATCACCAACTTCGGAGTGGAGAGTCATTGTATACTTTTGTGTGTCCTGAGTGTACAAAACCCAAATTAAGTGAACAGCAAAAAAAAGCTATTGAGGAATTTGATAAACTAGATGATATACGATTAAAAGTAGATGTTAGAAGAGAGGTAAGTGATAGAAGGAGAGAACGCTGTATTATTTTTTAATTTTTACTATGTATAATTTTATGAAAAAGTTTATTACTACTTTGTTTTTCTTGTTCTTTTCTTTTTTGGGGTTAGGACAAAAAGGTTTTTATCCTGTTATGGATCCCATAAAGTCAACCAATAGTTATTGTTTAAATGAAAATTGTTATTACTGTTCTACTGCAGCATTGCTAAACACAACAGTTACAGATTTAGTTGCATCAACAGGTATAATGCAACAAGATACTGCACAGATAGATGAAATTATAGATTTATTTAGAAATGCAGGAGTTAGTGTTCGGTGTATTACAGGTTTAGATGAAGCTACTGCTTATTGTCTTCTTTCTACTTTACCCAATGGACAAAGTGTAGGATTAGCTTATACACGTCAAGGAGGTAGTGGTCACATGGTGGTAGTTACCCGTGATAGTGGATATTATAATAACGGTATCAATCCAAGTTTAAAATGTGTAGATTATCAATCAAATCCCCCCAGAATTACCGGTTTTCCGTATGAAGGAGGAAATTTAATATACAATATATTTATTAAAAATTGAACTATATTATAAAGAATTTTGATTTTTTAGATAATATAGAAATAATTATGAGATTTTATTTGTAGATATTTAAAATCAATTATAACTTTATAATATTATGTTAAAAAAATATAAAATGAATCAAATTTTACCTAAATCTACAATTCCCTTGTTTTTAGGGAGTGTTTTTTCTCTTTTGCATTTAAAAATGTGTGCAAAAAGAAGTTATAGATCCAGAAGTTCAACGCGATATACGAGTTTTGAAAAGTCATAGTTTTGTGGTTTCAAATCCGTATTTAGCTATTGCTATTAAGGATGCTTTACGAAATATTGAATTAGTTACTTCTTTAAACAGAGAAGATACAAGACAAGGAGGATCCACAATTTGTAAATATGATACAGAAATAGGATTACCTAAAAGTTATACTATTGGTTATTCAAAAAATAGTGCAGGCACTCTTTTACACGAGTTAATACATGTTTCAGTTAATCAAAACTTACTTCAAGATTTTGTTAATTACAAATCACCTATAAAAGATAATCCAGTTGCTCCTCAGTACGTTGCTGATGGAGTAAGATTAAATGAAAATTTAAGACAAGCCAAATGGATGGATCTAGAAGAAAATACTAAACGAACAGAACAGATGCAAAAAATTGTTAGTTTAACAGATGTTTGCACTAAGTTGAAACCTGAGGTAAAAGCCTATATAAAGGATAAATGCAGTTATGCTTCTATAAATCCCCATATTGAATATTCAACTACTGTTGTTCAACTAGCCTACTATATGTTTTTACAAGGCTTTCCTGTAAAAAACGCTCCTGTAAATACTCCAGAAAACAATTTGTATGTAGAAATTGATAAAGCATTGATAGAAGATTTAAAAGCGCGTAATGTAATATCAAACACATGCTCCTTAAACTAACCCCAATAAACTAAATTTAACCTAATTTATATGCAATTATTTTTTCATTTATTTTTTATTCTTACAGGGTTTATATTGCAAGCCCAGTCAAGAATTCCAGTGGTGTACGCAACCGCTACCATTGAAGAAGAGTCCGTTCAAGCTCCAAATAATTTAGATTATGCTTATGATGAAGATGTAAATTCTGCCTATCATTCTAAATGGTCCATTAGTGGAGTGCCTAATACCTTACAATTTTATTTGAGTAACACCTGCTCTAGTGTTAGTAAAGTAATTTATAAGCCTAGGCGTTTAGGATTAAATGGAATTTTTACCAAAGTAAATATATCCTATAGCCTTGCAAATGCTCCTACCGTTTTTATCTCTTTACCAGGCGGAAATAACGGAGAATTTATTTGGATTGCAGATAATACGGATAAAGTTATTAATTTATCACAACCTATTAATAATCCCGCAATTTTTAAATTTGAAGTAACTCAAGCATACGGTAATTTTACTAGTTGTGCTGAAATGGAGTTTGAAGGAGTAGTGATCGGTTCAGGAATTAAAACATGTAATTAAATATGAGACATAAAATTCTATTTTTCTTACTGTTTAATGTGTCTCTTTTTTCTCAAATACAGACTAATACATTAGAAACAGGTTTTTTCGGACCTTTTATACCACAGCAAAATATCTTGTGGAATTCAATTCAAACTAAAAAAGAAGCCTTTGATAAAAAAATACAAAAAGAGTACGATTTAATAAAAGATTGTCCAAATAAAACTAATTTGGATACACTTAATGGAAAATTGATCTATGAAGAACTTATTAATAATACAATAAAAGCTAATAAGGCTTCACGATTTGACGCACTAGGACACGATTATATAAACGAACAAATAGCTAAATACATTAATGGTGTTAAATCATTTGGTTCGATCATTATTTCTGAAATAGGTGGTTTTGCTAATATGACCCGAGATTATTTTAAAAATTTTAAAGATAATTTTCGGGAAATAGGAGGTGTGCATGCAATAGATGAACACGCTGAAGATGTTACAGCTGTAATGATCGGGGGAGACCCCACAAAATTTCAGCGTGGTGTTTTTGTAGGTAAAAACCTAAATAATAATGTAATAGGTCAGTATTCAGTTAGTGGAGGAATCGGTTCATTAAGAGACTATAAAGAGGAATTGAAAAAAGATCCGTCTAAATTTTTTGCCATTAATTGTTCATGGGGAGCTCCTTTTCAATGGACAGTAACCGAAGGAATACCTTATTGGCGAGGAGGTTTTAATGGAGATGATTATCTAGATAGACTAAAAGATATTTCTTATAAAGAAAAAGAGTATAATCAATTTTCTTATTTAAATAATAACCAAGCGGTTCTGTTATTTGCAGCTGGAAATCACGGTCATAGAGGATCGGAAGAAATTGACTCAAAAATACAGTTGGGCTCCGATATTTATGTAGATGACCAAAATGGAAAGAAAATTAAAATCCCCTACGGAAGCAATGGCGTTTTATACCCAAAACCTTCCCAAATAAATGGTTCTATTAATTCTTATGCTGGGGGGAAAAACCTAATAACTGTAGGTGCTACAAGTATGCTGAATGATGCTGGAAATTATTCTGTAACAGAATATACCTCTATTGGACCTACTACAGATGGACGTATAAAACCTGATATTTGTGCAGAGGGTCAGACTATTGATTTTAATTTTAAAAAGAAGAAGGGACATCCTTTGCAACCCCATTAGTAAGTTCTATTGTCTCGGCATTTTCTGAAGAATATAAAATAAATAATGGTCAATATCCTACAGCTACAACAATTAAAGCCTCTTTAATAAATAGTGCATTGGATATAGGCGATCCAGGTCCTGATTATATGTCAGGTTGGGGGCAATGTAATGGAGAAGAATTATTTAGATACGCTGCTAAAAACGCCTTAGTTATCCAAGATGTAAAAACACTAAGAGCTAGTTCTGAAATAATATATAAAATTCCGTTGTATTATCCAGGAGGAGATGTGCCTAAAATAACAGCAGCATGGATGGATGAAGATTTTGGGTTTGGGTTGAATGCAAATATAGATTTAAGTTTACAATCACAGCAAGGAGATATTTATCAGCCCTATATATTAGATGCTAAAAATCCTAAGAAACCAGCTATTAATGGTATAGATAAGATTAATACAGTAGAACAAATTTCTCCAGAATACTTATCAAAAGGATATTACACCCTTATTGTTAAAGGAGAATCTCTAAAAGGGAATCAATTAGCCTGCCCCTTGAGTATTGTTATGTCTGGTTTTCTGCCTTATGTTACTATTGATATGGATGTAGCTAATGCACAAGGTAATGTAGGAGACCTATTTAAAATAGGTTTTGTACAAGAAGCAAACCCGCTAGACAATAAAGTACAAACGGTAGAATTTGTAAAAGCTATTCTGACAAATAAAAAATCAGGTAATAATTATGAATTAAGTAAAGATTCTGGTTTATGCCTTTTAGGAGATGTTTGTTTTTTTAAAGGGTTAAATGAAATAGGACAATATGATGTAGAGATTTTTGTGAAAATTATCAATACAGATGGTTTGGTTGTTGAATCTTCTCAAAAATTTAGAAGAGTATATGAAGTGATTGGTAATTTTACCATGCCTACTGTAGATTTTGACGTTCCTGACTTAGAGTTAGTACCAGGGCAATTTGAACCCGCTTATATAAACATTCAAGCGGAAGATACAGACTCAAATAATTACCCACAAAAGTTTGATTTAGTTTTAAACTATAATGGAAAAGAAATTACATTAGGAGGGCAAGAACTAAAATGCAAAGGAGATTTTATAAGTAAAAAAATAGAAATAAATTTTCCAGGAACTTTTTATTTTACAATAAAAGATAAATTAAACAATAGAAAGCTAGATTCAAATAAGGAAACGTTATCTTATGCTTTTACAGTTGCAGATAAAAAAATAACACTAGATTTTACAAAGCCTGACTGTGAGGATAATTTTAAAGTTCTAGTTAAAAATCCTTCGCCTGATGTTGTTGATTATGAATGGACTAAATTTACTAGTTCAGGAGGGACAGTCGCCGAAAAAAACAATTACTACAGAATTACCTCTTAAAAACAGTGAATATATAGCTGTAAAAGTTAAAGAAAATTCAAAAAATAATTATTTCGTTATATCAGATCAGACTTTTAAAAAGTTTTTACGTTATAATGATACTAATGGAACAAACTTTAAGCCAACGGTAGAAGAATACAAACAAGATCCAACCGTTTTGTTACCAGGAGATTTTGTTTTTTATTATGATACAACCAGCAGAAAAATTATTTCTAAGTCTAATAAAAACTATGGCTTAAAATTTGTTGGGGGGCTGTTGTTTGTTCTACAATAGATCAAGCCGATCTTTTTGATCTGAGTAGAGACAGTAATAAAAATGTATTATATACAGTAAAAAACGTTACCACAAATAGCTATTTAAATATTACTAAAGAAGGAACAATAGAAATTTCATCTACTGAAAAAAAACTAATGTTATCCATGGGATTAAAATCTACACCTAGTAATTCAGATAAAGTAGATTTACCAAATTCAGAAATACCTGCGATTAGCTTAACAGAAAGTACTGCTGAATTTTGTCCAGCTAAAGGAACCAGTTCTTTTACGCTAACGGCTCAAGCTACCGATCCTAGTAAACAAAACGTGTTACAAAATTTATTGTCATCAAATCCTAATGCAACTGTCCAGTTTATAAAAGATGGAGTTGTTCAACAAAATAGCAAATCTTTAACAACTACAGGAACCAGTTCAGGTATTTATCAAGCAGTTGTAACCACAGGATCTTGTTATAAACGTTCGGAAGCGGACTTTGTAAAATCATGTAATCAGGAAGAAAACGAATCTTATGATAATACGCCTAAACCAGGTCCAGGGGGAGGGGCATTAGTTGCAATAGCAGGAGCCGCAGGAGCCACTATAGCAGGTTCAGGTCAGTTTGTAGTAGGGGTGTTAGGAGGCTTATTTGCTATACCAAGTGGTTTTGTTTCTTACACACCAAGTGGAAATTCTCTAAAAACACGATTCAGTACTGTGAAAATTGAAGATAACACCAATGTCTTATTTACTAATTCATACACTGAATATAAAGATTATGATTTAGGTACTACTTCACAAGTGAGCTTGACATCAGGTGTAGATTATTATTTTTCAGCTGCTCAAAGTAATAACGATGGGACAACAAGTTTTAACAAACCTAAATTTTTATAGACTTAAATAATGATGGTATTTTAGAAGCTAGTGAAGATGTTTTGTTCAAATCCGTACTAGTATCAGGACGATACAAATTTACATTACCAACTAATTTTAGAGTTAATGCTTCAACTAAAGCTCTTCTTTATGCTTCATCTAATAGTGCAAAACAAGAAATAATATTAAAAATACAATTAGAAGTTAAGACTAGATTTACAAAGGTAGAAGTAAAGGAAACTGCAGGTACAGTTCTATTTACATATAATTTTCCAAGTCCATATAATGGATATGCAAATTATGATATTAGTTCAGCAGCCCCAGTGGCTATTTATACAGCGGGTCAAAATTATCAGTTTCTTCCTACTCAAAACAATAGCGATGGTAGCACATCTTATGGGAAACCTAATTTCTTTGTTGACTTAAATGGTGATGGAATTTTACAAAATTCAGAAGATCTGTTATTAAGTAGTAATTTGGTAGCAGGACGTTATGATTTTCAAATTCCTTCATGTTGTGTAGGTACAGGTGCCGTTTTAGCTAAATATGTAGCCATTGCTGGTAGTGCAAAACAAGAAATTTTATTCAGAGTAAGTTTATTAAAAACACGTTTTAATCAAATTACCATTACTGATTCTTCTGGTTCAAAAATTTATGACAAACGTTTTGTAGGTTTTTATGGATCATATTCAGATTATGACATGATGTCTAAATCTAGTTATACTATATTTAAATCAGGAGAAACCTATACATTCAGTTCAACTCAAACGAATAGTAATGGATCATCTGTTTTTGGGAAACCTAAATTTTATCTAGATTTTAATAAAGATGAAAATTTTACAGAAGATGAAAATGTGTTGAAAGATGCAATACTCAGAAATGGTAATTATGATTTTGTTATAAATTCAAAAAATACTACAGGAAGTTATAACGCTATGTACGTAGCCATAAGTGGAAAAGCACAACAAAAAATTAAATTTAATACCAATTATAAGTTTGTTCCCAACTTTTCTACTACAATATCAGGCAATCCTAAGTTATGTGCTAATGATACTCAAAGATATTTAGTAAATATCACAGGAGATACAACGATTGGATATAAATATATATGGTATCTTAATAATATTCGTCAATCCACAAATAGTTCCGATATTACTTTTACAGGAGCTGTTTTAAATACAGGAGACACATTAAAATCAGTTGTATTTACGGATTTAGATCCTACTACTACAAAAGAAGTTTCTCTTGTAATAGAAAAACAAACCTCTCCTTCTAATATAGTTATTAATGGAGTGCGTCCTTTCTGTTCAAATGATGATAATTTGAGCTTAACCTTGAATATTACAGGAGGTAGTGGAACATTTATATACAAATGGTATAAGAATGGGATTAAGTTAGTAGAAGGCACTGATATGTCGGCTTTCGCTCTAATTCCTATGGAATGGTCAAATAACGATCGTATAAAAGCATCAGTCTCTTATCAATGCACATCAGGTAGCTGGATTGAAACATTTTCAGAAGAACATACAGTTGTTAAAAATACTTCACCAAGTGCTGTTGCAGTAACTGGATTACGAGCATTTTGCAATTCAGATTTGATTTCTTTATCTGCTAATATAACAGGAGGCTCAGGAAGATTCTTTTATTACTGGACAAAAAACGGGATACGCGTATCAGAAGGCTATGATAAATCCACTTATATTTTAGAAGGAAATCAATGGAGTAATGGTGATAAACTAAAATTAGTGGTTAGCTATCAATGTATTTCAGGAAGTTGGGTAGAAAGACCTTCACAAGAATATACTGTAGAGAAATACACGTCCCCAACTTCATTAGCTGTAAACGGTTTAGCTCCTTTTTTAGCAAGTGATAGCTTAAACTTAAGTTTAACACAAACTGGCGGTACAGGAAGTTACTATTACTATTGGACAAAAAATGGGACACGAGTATATGAAGGATATGGTCTATCAACCTACACTTTACAAGGGTCTCAGTGGTCAAATGGCGACAAATTACGAGTAGGAATAGCTTATCAATGCGTAGCAGGTAATTGGATAGACATCCTATCGCCAGAATATACAATAGATGAACGAACAGCACCTACTTCCGTTTCGTTTTCAGGATTAGGAACTTTAAGCGGTTGTGAAACTTCCTACCGTGTATCCGCAAATACAGTAGGAGGAGTAGGATGTGATAGACTATATTATATATGGTATAAAAATGGACAACGTGTTACAGAAGGATTCGATAAAGCAAATTATACAGTAGATAATACAAATTGGTCTAACGGAGATAAATTGAAATTACAAGTCGATTATTTAACTCGTATAGGAGGATCATGGTCTAATTTGTACTCACAAGAATCAACAATAGTAAAAAACAGTTCGCCAAGTTCACTTGCAATTTCAGGATTAAAACCTTTCTGTGATTCAGATGGTATCTCTTTATCTGCTAACATAACAGGAGGCTCAGGAAGATTTTTTTACTATTGGACAAAAAATGGAATACGCGTATCAGAAGGCTATGATAAATCAACCTATACCTTACAAGGAAATCAATGGAGCAATGGCGATAAATTAAAAATGGTTGTGAGTTATCAATGCGCATCAGGTAGTTGGATAGAAACAGCTTCACAAGAGTATAGCGTCAATAAAAATATTCGCCCATTGAATGTTTATGTAAATGGATTAAGAACTTTAGGAACTTGTGAATCAGGACTTGATTTGAATATTGTTACAGAAGGAGGAAATGGATCATTTTATTACGTATGGTTAAAAAATGATATACGTATTGCGGAAGGATATGACAAGAGAAATTATAGATTGAATAGAAATGATTGGACGAATGGTGATAAATTAAAAGTATTAGTTCAAGTTCAATGTGCAACAGGTTTTTTTGATGGTACAATTACTTACGATTTGCCAATAACCATATCTAATATACCTAATATACCTATTGTAAACAAAGAAATTATACAACTTTGTTCTAATGAAGAAACCTCAGTTACAGTTTCTGGTTTTGATTCAGGAGATCAAATAAGATGGTATAAAAACAACGTACTTACACAAGAAACAAGCAAAGATTTTTACTTGCAATCTAACAGTTGGAATAATGGTGATGTGATAAGTGCCGAATTTGTTCGTAATAATTGTGTTAGTCCAAGAAAAAATATAACGGTTTACAAAAATACTTCACCAAGTGCTGTTGCAGTAACTGGATTACGAGCATTTTGCAATTCAGATTTGATTTCTTTATCTGCTAATATAACAGGAGGCTCAGGAAGATTCTTTTATTACTGGACAAAAAACGGGATACGCGTATCAGAAGGCTATGATAAATCCACTTATATTTTAGAAGGAAATCAATGGAGTAATGGTGATAAACTAAAATTAGTGGTTAGCTATCAATGTATTTCAGGAAGTTGGGTAGAAAGACCTTCACAAGAATATACTGTAGAGAAATACACGTCCCCAACTTCATTAGCTGTAAACGGTTTAGCTCCTTTTTTAGCAAGTGATAGCTTAAACTTAAGTTTAACACAAACTGGCGGTACAGGAAGTTACTATTACTATTGGACAAAAAATGGGACACGAGTATATGAAGGATATGGTCTATCAACCTACACTTTACAAGGGTCTCAGTGGTCAAATGGCGACAAATTACGAGTAGGAATAGCTTATCAATGCGTAGCAGGTAATTGGATAGACATCCTATCGCCAGAATATACAATAGATGAACGAACAGCACCTACTTCCGTTTCGTTTTCAGGATTAGGAACTTTAAGCGGTTGTGAAACTTCCTACCGTGTATCCGCAAATACAGTAGGAGGAGTAGGATGTGATAGACTATATTATATATGGTATAAAAATGGACAACGTGTTACAGAAGGATTCGATAAAGCAAATTATACAGTAGATAATACAAATTGGTCTAACGGAGATAAATTGAAATTACAAGTCGATTATTTAACTCGTATAGGAGGATCATGGTCTAATTTGTACTCACAAGAATCAACAATAGTAAAAAACAGTTCGCCAAGTTCACTTGCAATTTCAGGATTAAAACCTTTCTGTGATTCAGATGGTATCTCTTTATCTGCTAACATAACAGGAGGCTCAGGAAGATTTTTTTACTATTGGACAAAAAATGGAACACGCGTATCAGAAGGCTATGATAAATCAACCTATACCTTACAAGGAAATCAATGGAGCAATGGCGATAAATTAAAAATGGTTGTGAGTTATCAATGCGCATCAGGTAGTTGGATAGAAACACCTTCGCAAGAATACACAATTGTTAAAAATACTTCACCAAATGCTGTTGCCGTAACTGGATTACGAGCATTTTGTGATTCGGATGGTATTTCTTTATCTGCTAATGTAACAGGAGGCTCAGGAAGATTCTTTTATTACTGGACAAAAAACGGGACACGCGTATCAGAAGGCTATGATAAATCTAATTATACATTGCAAGGAAATCAATGGAATAATGGAGATAGATTGAAATTGGTTGTGAGTTATCAATGTGTTTCAGGTAGTTGGATAGAAACAGCTTCACAAGAGTATAACCTAGATAAATATACCTCTCCAAGTACTGTTGCAATAGCAGGATTACGCTCATTTTGTAATTCAGAAGAATTGTCTTTAACAGCTAATCTTACAGGAGGAACAGCTAATTTTTATTATTACTGGACTAAAAATGATGTGAGAGTACATGAAGGATACGGAAGATCTACTTACACATTAAAGGGATCAGAGTGGTCAAATGGAGACAAAATAAGATTAGTAGCTAGTTACCAATGTATATCAGGAACTTGGATTGAAACCTCTTCGCAAAGTTATATAGTAGAAAAAAATACTTCACCAAGTTCCGTTGCAATATCAGGATTACGGATATTGTATGGTTCAGGAGATGCCTCATCATTAAGCGCTAGTCTTACAGGAGGGTCAGGAAATTATTATTACTACTGGACTAAAAACGGAGTACGAGTTTATGAAGGATATGGTAGATCTAGTTATACTCTAAAAGGATCTGAATGGGCAAATGGTGATAAAATAAAATTAGTTGCTAGTTACCAATGTGTATCAGGGGCTTGGATAGAAACCCATTCTCAAGAATACACGGTTCAAAAAAGAGAAATACCTAATTTAGTGTATGATTATGATTATAATTGGCCAGGTTTTCATGTGTTTATATGGAAATATAATAATGGAGAAGTAGTGAAAGGAAAAGATGTGGCAGAAGTAACGTGGAGTTGGGATCAGATGGGATTCCCAGATCAAAATTTTTCTAGAACGTATTATCCAGGTGAAACGGATGGAATAACGGAAAGTAGAAGTACTTTTTTGATGAATTGTCTTTTTGGTAAAAGAGGGAATGTGACTTCTAAATTAAAAATGAGAGACGGTAGAGTATATGTTATACAAATTTACATACCATGTTATGGAGGTGACAATCCTGTTGTAGTTGCTTCTTCTAGATTAGATCAAACTCAAGTAGTTTCTACTAATAATAATAAATGTAAAGTATATCCAAACTATATTTCACAAAATGAAGAAGTAATTAATTTAGATTGTGAAAGTTACGAAGATATTAAAGAAGTTGTTTTAGTTAATACCATAGGACAACGTTTTGAATTGAAATTTGATAAAACAGCTAAGAAAATTTATTTACCAATCAATATGAAAAATGGTATGTATTATATAAACTTAGAGAGATATCAGGCAGAAAATTCAGTTTACAAAATATTAGTTAAATAAATTGTATAAACTTTTCTTATAAAAATCAGGCTTGAAAATTTTCAAGCCTGATTAATTTTAAATGTTAAAGATGTTAATTTCAAGATGGTATTGATTTATTCTTAAAATATCCTTTATATTCGCAACAAAAAAGATTATAATTAATATTATGAAAAAATTAGTTCTATCTCTAATTACGGCTATTATACTTATACCCACAAGTGTAAAAGCAGATGAGGGGATGTGGTTTTTAATGTTTATAGAACGTTTAAACCACCGCGATATGCAAAAAATGGGACTTCAGCTGACTTCTGAAGAAATTTATAGTATCAATAATAATAGTTTAAAAAATGCTATTGTTCAGTTTAATGGAGGCTGTACAGCTGAAATGATATCTAAAGAAGGTTTAGTTTTAACTAACCACCACTGTGGTTATGATGCTATAGCTGAATTGTCTAGTGCTGAAAAAAATCATTTAAAAAACGGATTTTGGGCTAGTTCTAAAAAAGAAGAATTAAAACCATCTAGTTTGTTTGTTCGTTCTTTTTGTTCGTATGGACGATTGTACAAAAAGAATTTTAGCCGTTGTGAATGATTCAATGACCGAAGCTGAACGTGAAAAAGCAATCAACGCTGAAATTGCAAAAATTGAAAAAGAAAATAACGATGGCGGTAAATATGTAGTTTCTGTACGTCCTTTTTTTCAAGGAAATGAGTACTACTACTTTGTTTACCAAGATTATAAAGATGTACGTTTAGTAGGAACACCGCCAGAAAGTTTAGGTAAATTTGGTGGTGATACGGACAACTGGGAATGGCCACGTCATACAGCGGATTTTTCTATGTTCCGTGTATACGCTGATGCTAATGGTAATCCTGCAGAATACTCTGAAAACAATGTACCTTTAAAACCGAAACACCATTTACCAGTTAATTTAGGTGGTGTTAAAGAAGGTGATTTTGCAATGATTATGGGATATCCAGGTCGTACAAATCGTTGGATGCCAGCAGGAGGAATTGAGCAAAACGTAAAATATGCTTATCCAGCTTGGGTTGAAGGAGCTAAAACAGGTATGGATAATATGAAAAAATATATGAATCAAAGTGATGCTTTGAATCTAATATATGCTTCTAAATTTGCTTCTACAGCCAACTATTGGAAAAATCGTCAAGGAATGATCGATGCTTTGACTAAGTTTGGTACAGCTAAAACAAAAGCAGCTCAAGAAGCTAAATTCAATATTTGGGCAAATAAAACAGAAAACAAAGCACAGTATGGAAATGTGGTTGAAACTATCAACAATTTCTATAAAATGACAAATGAAAAAGCACGTCATGATAACTATATGATGCAAATGTTCCGTACCTCTAACTTTGCTTCTATAGGTAGAACTATTGGTAAGCAATTAGAAATGTATGCTAAAGCAGATGCTGCCAAACGTGCACAATTAGCTCCAGTTATTTTAAAAATGACAGATGATTTGTATAAAGAAGTGCATATTCCTGCTGAAAAAGATATTTTAGCTGCGCAATTAAAATTATATGCTACTAAATCTACAGGTTATTCTATTGCTCCTAAAGTGGCTGAATTAGCTAAAACAAATAATAATGACTTTACAGCCTATGTAAATAAAGCTTTCGATTTGAGTTTATTTACATCTAAAGAAAAAATTACAGCATTCCTTGCTAACCCAAATGAGACAGCTCTTCTTACTGATCCTTTGTATGTATTATCTAATGATATGTTAACGCATTTTTCATCTAAATCAGATGCGATTGCAAAAGCACAAAACGATTTTGGTGTGGCATTTCGTAAATTAGTACAAGGATTACGTGATTCTAAAATTGGAGATATAAAATATCCAGATGCTAACTCTACTTTACGTTTAACCTATGGTAAGGTGCGTGCATTGCCAGCAGATAAGCGTAATGAAGCAACTATCAATAACTACACTACTTTAGCAGGTCAAGTTAAAAAATACAAAAAGAAGATGCAGAGTTTGATTTGCCAACTCGTGTGTTAGAAATGAATAAAAACAAAGATTTTGGTCGTTATGTCGATAAAGATGGAACTTTACACGTGAATTTCTTATCTGATAATGATATAACAGGTGGTAACTCAGGTTCTCCTGTCTTAAATGGTAAAGGAGAATTAATAGGTCTAGCTTTTGATGGAAACATCGAAGCAATGGCAGGAGATGTAATCTTTGATAAAAAATTACAAAGAACAATTAACTGTGATATTCGTTATGTATTATGGGTAATAGAGAATTTCTCAGGTGCCAAACATATTGTAGATGAAATGACATTGGTAAAATAATACGTTTATATAATGACATGTAGTGTAAAAGCTGGACTCAATTGAGTTCAGCTTTTTTATTTACAATATTATTATATTTTTGATGTATGAAACTACTATTAGAAGTTAGATACTCATACGATCAACTAATAAAAGTAATTTCAAGAGAAATTAATGACCTATAAAATTTAAATAAATGAAAATATTTCAAATACTAATTCTGTTTTTTTGTTATTTATTGAATGCTCAACAACCGTTAGAACAAGCATTAGAATTATATAAACAAAAGAAATACCTTCAGGCTAAACCCATTTTAGAAACAATACTCAAAACAAATCCTAAAAATATAGAAATAGTCTCAAAATTAGGAGAAATAGCCTTTTACCAAAAAGATTGGAATTATATGGTACATTATGGACAAGAATTAGTACGATTAGAACCTCAAAAAGCCGATAGTTGGTTTAAATACGGAAGTGCTTTAGCCATGAAAGCGAAAAATTCTAATAAATTGAAAGCATTAACAATGATAGGAAGTATAGAAGAAACGTTTCTAAAAACCTTAGCTTTAGATCCCAAACACATAGGAGCTCGCTGGGCATTGATTATGCTATATTGTGAGTTGCCCAAATTTCTTGGAGGAGGACAAGAAAAAGCAGATCAATATGCTAAAGAATTGATAACCTTTTCACCTATAGATGGTTATTTAGCACAAGGGTATATAGCAGTTCAATTTGATGCTTATAAAACTGCAGAGTTTTGGTTTAAAAAAGCCTATCAAATAGGTCACTCTAAAATAACCTTTGAAAAGCTATATGATTTATATACAAATAAAATAAAAGACAAAGAAAAAGCAGAACAATTAAAAAATGATTTCAAAAAGTAATTATTCTTTTGTCTTCATATTTTTATAAATGAATTAACACGTTTTTAAATAACTATAAAAAAACAAGGTTTAAAAGGACTAATATAAAGAAATTGATAATGAATAATTTAGAGCTTATTTTAAGTTGTTATATTTATTTTATATAAGAGAAAATATTTAGATGACCTTTTTATAAAAAAGGAAAGACTAGATTTTTCAAAGATAATTTAACCAAGGCTATTTCCCATAAAAAACGGATAGCTTATATTTGAACAAAATAAAATCAGGTTACGATTTATTGGGTAAGCTATTAAATACCTATACTTCTAAACCTTTAAATTTCTAGACTTGCAAATGAGAACACACTTTATAGCCATAGGCGGTGCAGCTATGCACAATTTAGCATTAGCATTGCATAATAAAGGATACCAAGTAACAGGTAGCGATGATGCTATTTTTGAACCCTCTAAATCACGATTAGAAGCTAAAGGATTATTACCATTTGATCTAGGTTGGTTTCCTGAAAAAATTACAACAGATATACAAGCTATCATTTTAGGGATGCACGCCAAAGCGGATAATCCAGAATTATTAAGAGCACAAGAATTAGGATTAAAAATTTATTCCTACCCAGAGTTTTTATACGAACAATCCAAAAACAAAACCCGAGTAGTTATAGGAGGAAGTCATGGAAAAACTACCATTACCTCTATGATTTTACATATAATGAATTATCATAATATAAAGGTAGATTATATGGTAGGAGCTTTGTTAGAAGGTTTTGATACGATGGTACATTTAACAGAAGAAAATGAATTCATTGTTTTAGAAGGTGATGAATATTTAACCTCTCCTATTGATTTACGCCCAAAATTTCATTTATATAATCCTAATATAGCATTGATTTCAGGAATAGCTTGGGATCATATTAATGTGTTTCCAACGTATGAAAATTATGTAGAGCAATTTGATGTTTTTATTCAAAAAATTACAAATGGAGGAATCCTAATTTATAACGAAAATGATTCAGAGGTAAAACAAATAGCAGAAAAAGCAGAAAATCCTATTCGTAAGATTGCTTATTCTACTCCTGAATATACTGTAGAAAAAGGAATCACCTTATTACATACGCCCGAAGGAGAAATGCCTATAGAAATTTTTGGCGAACATAATTTAAATAATTTAGCAGGAGCTAAATGGGTATGTCAATGTATGGGAGTAGATGAAGCAGAATTTTATGAAGCAATAGCCTCCTTTAAAGGAGCTTCTAAACGCTTAGAAAAAATAGCAGAATCAGATAATAAAATAGCTTATAAAGATTTTGCTCATTCACCAAGTAAAGTATCTGCTACTACAAAAGCTGTAAAAAAGCAATACCCTGATCGTAAATTGATAGCTTGTTTAGAATTACATACATACAGTAGTCTAAATGTTGAATTTTTAAAACAATACGAAGGTGCTTTAGATGCAGCCGATATAGCGGTTGTGTTTTATTCACCCGATGCTGTGAAAATTAAAAAATTAGAGGAAGTTACTTATAACCAAATAGCACAATCCTTTAAACGTGACGATTTGATTATTTATACCAATCCAACGGATTTTAAAAATTATTTGTTTAACCAAGAATTAAATAATTCCGCTTTGCTTTTGATGAGTTCAGGAAACTATGGCGGATTAAACTTTGATGAGGTTAAAGGATTGATTCAGTAATAAATCACAAAATCAATCTTTTTAAGACATTATTTCAAAAATCAAAAAATAACATTTAGTTTATTCATTCCGACAAAAGGAGGAATTTCATAATTTGTATTGTGTGATTTCTCCTTCTGATCGAAATGAGAGGTTAGTTAACTTTTCAGATGACCTCTTTAATAAATAATAACGCAAGGTTCTTTTACAAATCAATCCTGTGTTGTTATGCTATTGGCTAAATTTTTCCATAAGGCACCATAAAGCAAACAAAGTATTGTTTCGGTAATAGGAATCAATCCAATAGCATAAAAATAATTACTTTTTTGTATATCAATTAGATAATAAGCAAGTGGTATCTGGAAAATCCAAAAACCAAGAAAATTAACTAATGTAGGAATTTTAGTATTACCAGCTCCATTAAATAGATTATTTAAAATCATTGAAATTCCATAGGAGATATAACCTAAACTGATAATTTTCATAGAACTCCTTTGCTTGTGCTATAGTTTGTATGTCATTAGTGAAAAATAAGCTAATACCCTCTGCAAAAAAAATATTTATTAGTGTAATCCCTAAGCAAAGTATAATAGTGTATTTAAGTACAATTTTAGTTAACACTTTTACTCTTATACTATGTTGTGCGCCTAAATATTGACCTGTAAGAGTGGCAACAGCATTACTTAAACCCCAAATAGGGAGTATAAAAAACATCATAACTCTAACAGCTATCTGAAATCCTGCTGATCCATATTCGCCACCACTTTTAGCAATTAATTGAGCTAAATAAATCCAACTTAAAGAGGCTAATACATATTGTAATATACCAGGTATAGCAATAGAAGTAATAGATTTTATGATAGGATAATGAAACTGTATACCGTTCTTTTGAAAACCTATAGATTTTCGGATTTTGAAAATAGAATATAATTGATAAAAAACGCCTATTGCTCTACCACTGACTGTTGCCCAAGCTGCTCCCTCAATCCCCATAGCAGGAAAAATTCCCCAGCCATTTATGAGTAAAGGACATAATATGAGATTAAAACCATTTGCTATCCAAAGACTTTTCATAGCGAGTAAAGGATTACCTATACCTCGAAATATTCCATTAATTAAAAACAATAATAGAATAAAAATACTATTGCTGAAGATAATTTTAGGATAACTTATACCATAAACAATAGCCTTTTGAGAAACATTTAAAGAAGCAAAAATATCAGTAGCATAAAAATAACCTAGTATACTAATTATTAAAGAAAGTAAGCAAGAGATGATTAATGCTTGAATGATAATTTTTCCTGTTCTTTCTATTTTTTTTCACCAATAGAAATAGAAATTAGAGCAGTAACAGCTACGCTAAAACCTACCGCTATTGAATATATTATGGTGTTGATAGATTCTGTAAAACCTATAATTTGAATGGCTAAATGACTATCTGGCAAATGCCCTACGAAGTACAAATCTACCAAAGAAAAGACTGATTCAAGGATTAACTCTAAAATCATAGGGATAGCTAATAACCAGATTCCTTCTTTAAGTCCAATAGAATTAAAATCAACAACATCATGATGTTGAAGAAATTTTAATTTTGCTTTAATAGTTTTTACCATACGGGTTTATATTGATGAATAGGATTTTCTAATGTTCCTACAAATTGTAAACTAGAAGCAGGATCAGCAAGATTCAGCATTTGTTTGTTGTTTTTAAGCTGTAAACGATTTAGACAACAAGAATCAAACGTTTTACTAAATAAATCGTATTGTATAAATAAATCTTTGAGTTGAGGATTTTGTAATTGATATTGGGCAATAGAGCTTCCTACGCTTTCCCAAAAATCAGACTCACTTAAAATACCGTATTGATCTAAAATAGCAGATAGAAAACGGAAGAAATGTTGGAAAATATCATTTTGAATACTTAATATCTTTAATTTTTCGGGTAGATTCATTCGTATTCTTTCAGCCTTTTCTGGCAAAGGAGTTGTGTGGTTAAAGAGCATAATTTCTTCTGTGATGTCTTTTATTAAAACACGTTCAACGATATGGTCTTTTACTACTAGAATAAGATTTTCTCCATGTGGCATAAATACTAATTCATGGGTATAAAAGCAATGAATTAAAGGTATTAAATAAGCTTGTAAATAATGATCTATCCACAGTTTAGCATTAATCCCAGATGCTTCAATGAGATGTTTGATAAAAGGTTGACCTTCATAGTCTAAATGAAGTAATGCAGCCATGGTAAAACAATCTTCATCTTTTTGAAGTTTTGTAGCGGGGCTTTCTCTCCAAAGTGTTGCTAACATTTTGTTATGAGGAATGGTTTTTCCAAGACTTTCCCATAAAATATTACGATATCCTAAAGTGGCTACTTCTCCTAAAACAGTAAATCTTTTTGATTGTAAGAAAGCATCAGCTTGTACAAGGTTTTCTAACCAAGTAGTAATAATAGGGGTACTTTCCATATAATATGGAGAAAGACCCCGCATAAATCCCATATTGATTACAGAGAGAGCTGTTTTTGTAAAATGCTTGTTTGTATTAGAAAGATTATAGAAGGTACGTATAGATTGTTGAGCGGAGTGTTTATCAGGGGCAAACCCTAAAGGGATTAATTTTTTTTTGGGCAATATCATGAGTAAAAATCAAGGTCAGTTTATTATCCCATTGCCATGGATGTACAGGGAACCAGAAGTATTCATTAGGATTTATTTTTTCAGTTTCTAGTACTTTTTGAAATATAATTTGGGTGTCGGGATCTAACTCTGTTTTGATTAGTAAGTCATAACTGAGAGAATCAATACAAGAAAATTGAGCACTACTTTTATGACCTGCTACCCATAATAATTGAATAGGGTTATTAGCTTCCAGGCGAAAAAAAATTAAAATCAATGCTGCTAAAACCATTTTTACCACTATTTGCTAAAAAACAAGGATGCCCCTCGGTAACAGAATGCTCTATAGTTTGATAATCTGCATTAGGAAGCTGATTAGCACTGATTTTTTCATTTGAAATTTTATAAGCAGTGCTATAAAGAGTTGCATTAATTTCTTCTAAGTAAGTAGGCAGTAAATCAGTTGGAATTTCAAGTACGTCTTTAAATTCAAGAATAAAACTAATCAGACATAAAGGAATATTATTGCCGTTAATATCTTCTTTTACAATGCTTTCATAAGGAATATGCCAATGGTTGAGTGTTTTTAAATGAGCAGAAAATGTATAATTGTATTGATTATCTATCGTGTTTAGTCGATATTTATTTATGTTTTCATCATAAATGGGATGAATAAGTGTTTCATGCGAAAATTCTGAAATAGCTTTTCGGGTAAGAAGTCTATTTGCTTTTTCCCAATGGGTTAATTTTAGGTGTTTTATATTTTCTGCAAGAGTAGGAGCAGTAGATGTTTTTGTATTCATAATGTTATTTTATAAAGAGGCTGCCTTAGATAGTTAAAGATAAAAATTTAGTTTAGGAACTCTTACTTCAAGTAAGAGTCTAATTTTACTTCGTTTGTTATAGAGTGAGACTCTATTTTTATTTTAGGTTGACTAAAAGAAAACCTTTATACGAAGCTAAGAAACAGGTTAGATAACTCTTCAGGCAGCCTCATTTTTAGAAAAGTTCAATACTAATTTTTATCTATGAGAGCATTGTAGTATTGTTGTCTTGTACAAAATTCTAATCGTGCTTTTTTATGTGGTAAATCAATGAATTTTTGAAAAACAAACCCTGCTTTTTCATTCAAAATGTGTATTTTTTCATTTTTTGCATCGGGTTCTACAACTACACGATTAATTGATGAATCACTAAAGATAAAGTCTAAGATAAACTTGAAAATGTGCCAAGTAAAACCGTTTATTTTTTTGTCAGGAGGGGCTACTAAAATATGCATACCCATATCTCCTTTTTTACTTCATAATGTTCCTTAATAATATCTTCTTGAGGATCATAACATTCTAATAAAAAAGCTACTTTTCCTTGAAATAAACCAATGTATATATGAGTGTTTTCTACTAGTTTTTGATAAATGGTTTTCACTTCATCGTAGTTTAAACCCATCATACCCCAATAAATAGCATATTCTTTTTGAACCCACTGATAAATTATAGGTAGGTCTTGGGTTAGGTTAAATTTTCTTAGTTCAAAAAAACCTATAGACTCTATTTTTTTACTAAAACAGATCGGGTTTTCTATACTTTGATTGGATTGCTGTGTACTGTTCATACTTTCTTAATTTAAGCTATTACTTTTTTGTACGGAGCAATAGGGTTAGAAATTTTACCTTGAAATTGTAATAAGGCAACAGGATCGTCTAGATCTATCATAGTCTTATTATTATTCAGTTGTAATCTGTTTAAACAAGATAATTCAAAATCAGTAGTAAATAGATCATATTTTTCAAATTTTGCTTCTAAATGAGGTTGTGTTTGTTGGTATTCTTGAATACTTTCGGCTACTAATTCCCAAAAACGATTTTCGTCGTACTGTATTTGAGATACTAAAATGCCAGACATAAAGCGGAAGAACCCATCAAAAACGTCTATAAATATTGAAAGTAATTTTACATCCTCAGGGACTTCCAGCATACATTCTTTCTAGATTTATAGGAAGTTTAATTTCTGGATTTAGAATAACGGCTTCTTCTGTAATGTCTTTCATAAATGAACGTACAGGAACATGTTCTTTTAATCCTAAAATTAAGTTTTCTCCATGTGGCATAAACACTAAATCATATTCATAAAAACAATGAAGGGGGGTGTAAGATAAATTGAGAAATAAGATTTTAACCATTTGTCAGTAGTAAGTTTTGACGCTTTTATTATTTCGGTTAAAAAAGAGTTTCCTTCTTTATCTATATGTAATAATGCAGCCATTGTCATTAATTGTTCTCCTTTTTGAAGGTATTTTACAGGACTTTCACGCCATAGTGAGGCAATCATTTTATTGTATGGATTATGTTTCCCATAGCTCTCAAAATAAGGATTAATGTAGCTAATAGATGCTACTTCACCAAGCATACCAAATCGAACTTGTTGTAAATAACGGTCATTTTTTAATAAATCTTCTAACCATTTTGCCATTTCAGGTGCGCTACCTAAATAATAAACTGGAAGTCCTCTCATGAATCCCATATTTAAAATAGATAAAGAAGTTTTTGTATATAATTTTTGTGGATGACTTACGTTGAAAAGTGTTCGGATAGATTGTTGCGCTTGATGATAATCGGTTCCGTAACCTAAACAAATTAGATTTCCTTGAGCTATTTCAGGAGAAAAAATAATGGCGAGTTTGTTAAACCATTGCCAAGGATGTGTTGGCATAAAGAAATAATCCGATGGATTTTTTCCTTGTTCTTTGATCATGATATTGAATATTTCAATGGTTTCGTCTCCCAATTCTTGACGAATTAGAGTTTCATAATCTAGTTCTTGTGTGCCAGCATAAACTGTTCGATCTTTTTTACCTGCTAACCATACTAATTGAAAATGATTACCTGTTTCAGGGGTATAGGATTGATAATCAGTGCTATTAAAGCCTATTCTTCCATTATTAGCAACAAAACCAGGATGCCCTTCGTTCATAGATTGCTCAATGGTTTGGGAATCAGCATGTACTAATTGGTGAGCGTTTAAACTATCTTTATTTAATTTAAAGATGCTGCTTTGTAAGGTACTGATTATTTCTTCTATATAAGAAGGGAATAAATCATCTGAAATTCCGATGGTGTTTTTATACTCGTTGAAAAATAAAACAGCATCTATTTTTTCTTCGGGATTGTGATTTTTAATAATAGAACTTTCATTAATCAACCAGTGATTAAGAGCTAATTTTTTTGCTTTAAAGGAGTATGAAATTTCACTATTATCGCTGATAATTTGATAAATATCTTCTCCGTTTTCTCTAGAAATAAAAGTAGGAGTAAAAATGCTTTCATGAGAAAATTCACTAATTGCTTTTTTAACCAATAATTTATTAGCGAGTGCCCAAGAGTTTTCTGTTATATGATTCGTAGCTGTTTCAGGATTTTCAATTTGGCTAAATAATTGGGATATATTTAGTGTGACAGAATTTTCAGAATCCATTTTCTTAATGAATTGTCTTCTTGTACAAAAAGAAAGGCGCGCTGTTTTATGAGGTAATTCTACGATTTTGTCATCTTTGAAACCAATTCGATGGCATATTTTAAACATTTTTTCATTTCGAATATCGGGTTCTACTACAACTCTTTCAATAGTAAGATCAGAGAAAATGAATTTCATTATAGAGGAGAAAATATTCCAAGTAAATTTGTGGATAGGACGATTTGTAGGAGCTACAATTACGTGAATACCACAATCATGATCTTTTACTTTATAGTAATCAGAGATAGGGTCATTTTTAGGATTGTATTTTTCTAGAAGAAAGGAAATTTCGCCATTTACTTGTCCTAGAAAAACCTCTGAATGTTGTATGATTTTTTCATATTCGTTTTTAATTTCTTCACTATTTTTACCTATCATACCCCAATATTGAGCATATTCTCTATTTACCCAATCGTGGATAATAGGAATATGAGTTTGGATATTGAGAGGTATAAAATCGATGGTTCCTAATCCTTTTATTAAGGTAGAAAAGACAATTTCTGATGCTATATCGGTTATATTTTTTTCCATTGTTTAAGTACTTATTGATTGTTTTCAAATTGTATGATTCTTCGTGACTTTAATTTTCTGTATAAAATATTGACACAAAGCGTTAATGCTGTAAATAAGATTATTAGTGCTAAAACATTCCATTGATTGAGGCTCCAAAATCCAAAAACATACATTCCCCAATTAATTAAAGTCCATTGAATAAAATAGATACTAGTTGTATTTTTACTTAAATAGATTATGTAACTAAAAAATTGTGTGCTAGGATTTAAAAAAATAATTAATTGATTTGATATCCAAAAAGAGAGCATCATAATTCCTAGTAAAATAATACTTCCTCCAGGACCTAGATGATAATAATCTCCAAAATGGTATTTATAATTTGTAAGGACAAGTGAAAGACCTAGTACAATTAGTCCCAAACTCTGGATTGCTAAGTTTCTAAAGAAGATTTGAGTATCATTATTGATTTCTTTTAATTGTTTACCCAAAAAGACCCCCATAAAAATAAAAGCACTCCAAGGGAATACAGGAAAATAAACATTGTATTGATTACTAAAAAATAAGTCGCATATATATTGAAGACCTAAAATATTTATTTTTAATCCGCTTAATTCTTTGGATACTATTATTATCAATAATCCTAAAAAGAAGTATATCCATTTATTATTTGTTATTTGATTAATAAAGGCTATTAACAATAAGGTTATTCCTGCTAATTGTAATATATCTCCAAGACCTAAGAAAAATAACGTTGTTTCAAGTGTTTGTGTTTTTAAATGATAAGCATTTAAAAAACGATAAGGTAATCCACCGAATATAAATTCGGGGATTATAAATTTCTCAAAATTTAAAGAATAGCCTATATATAATATATATAAAGCTCTTTTTGTGATAGCATAAAAGGATTGTCTTCTGGAAAATGTAAATGATATTCCCATAGCAATAAGATACATAGCAGCTCCACGTCCTAGCCAAATAATAATTTGTCCTATCGTTGTTTCTGTTTGAGTTTCGAGTGTTCCGTATATGAGCATTGTATGCACAATAATTAAAAAGAAAACACTTATACCTCTAGTAAAATCTATTGCAGCAATTCTATTGTTTGTCAATCCCATTATGCTTTTAGGTTTGATTTTTGTTTTTCCATTTCGGTAACGCCAAATTGTTGGAAAGCAATTTGTTTTTCAATTGGATAAATTTCTTTACCTACCATTTCTTTAATGATATAAGAGTTTCTATAACAAGCCATTCCTAAGTCAGGAGTTACAAAACCATGTGTGTGTAGCTCTGCATTTTGAACAAAAATTTCAGAACTTTCTATATCAATTGTATAGTTACGATTCGTTGCATAACGACCTTTGTTATCCCAGTTAATTCTGTGGTTAATATCATTAATAAAAGAAGGGATAGTACTTGAATATCCAGTAGCTAGTACTAAGGCCTCAGTAGTATGTTCGAAGTTTTCGTCTTGTTCGACGTGATGTAATTCTAATTCAAATTTTTGAGTAATTTCATTATATTTTGAATTAATGCAAGCAGCATTTGTTCTTAAATTTACATCAATAGGATGAAGGACTTTTTTGTAATATATTGTATCAAAAATACTACCTATTAAATCTTTGTTGATTCCTTTGTATAATTCTTTTTGATTATGAATTAAATGATCTCGTTTGGCTTCTGGTAAATTATAAAAATAGTCAACATACTCAGGAGAGGTCATTTCAAGAGTTAATTTACTGTAATCCATCGGGAAAAAACGAGGAGAACGTGTAATCCAGTTAAGTTGATAGCCATGAATGTCTATTTCCTGTAAAAGGTCATTAAAAACTTCTGCTGCGCTCTGACCACTTCCTAAAACAGTTATAGATTTTTTGGATTGAAGTTGTTCTTTATTAGTTAAGTATTCTGAAGAATGAATGGCTCTGTTTTTAAGTGAATTACATGATTTAGGAATATAAGGAGTAGTCCCTGTACCTAAAACAAGTTTACGACAAGCGTAAATATTTACTTTTTTACTTTTTGTATCTTGTACGGTAACTAAATAAATTTTTTCTTGTTCATTGTAATCTATTGTTGTAACCTCTTTACCAAAATGAACATTAGCTAGTTTGTTTATAGCCCATTGGCAGTATTGATTGTATTCATTACGTAGTAGTAAGAAATTTTCACGAATGTAAAAAGAATAAATTTTTCCTTTTTCTTTAATATAGTTTAAAAAACTAAAAGGACTGGTAGGATCAGCTAGTGTAACTAAATCAGCTAGAAAAGGAATTTGTAAAGTAGTGTCCTGTAATAACATACCAGGATGCCAGTCAAATGTTTCATTCTTATCAAAAAACAAACCATTTAATTCTTTAATAGGGTTTGTTAAGCAAGCTAATCCAAGATTAAATGGACCTACGCCAATTGCAATGAAGTCGTATGTTTTATTTTCCATAAAGTTTTAATTTTTAATTGAATATTGTTGACCGTGATAGATGATTAAATCAATTATTTCATCAATGTCATTTGTGGTTGTTAAAGGATTTAAAAGGGTGAATTTTAAGAATACTTTTTCGTTTACCTTTGTACTTGTTATGATCGCTTTTCCTTCGTTAAAAAGAGCTTTTCTTATGTATGAGTTGAGGTTACAATATGAATTATATTGATCTTGAAAAGGAGTATATCTAAAAACGATTGCGCTAATTTCAGGTTGATGGATAATTTCAAAATCATTTCTGTTTTTTAATAAGCTGGCTGTATAAAGAGCATTTTCTATAGAAGTTTCTAAATAAGAACTCAAGCCTTTTACGCCTATACAACGAAGAGTAAACCATAATTTAAGAGCATCAAATCGTCTGGTTGTTTGAATAGATTTTTTAACCATATTAGGAATACCTTCATCTTCTTGTTCCTTAGAGTTTAGATAATCAGCATGGTATTTAATATAATCAACAAATGATTTGTCACGCATAAAAAAGCCACTTGAACTTACAGGTTGATAAAAAGTCTTATGGTAATCTATTGTGACAGAGTCTGAAAGTTCAATTCCTTTTAACTTGTTTTTGTGTATATCACTTATTAGTAAACCTCCACCATAAGCAGCATCAACATGAAACCAGATATGGTTTTCTTTTGCTATAGAAGCTATTTCTTCGAGTGGATCTATAGAACCGAAATCAGTAGTACCTGCTGTTCCTATGATGGCTATAGGGATATCACCATTAGCTTTTAATTTCTCTATTTTATTTTTGAGTTCCTTGATATTCATTTTAAAATTTTTATCAACAGGAATTTGTACTATAGCATTTTGTCCTAATCCTAATAAGCTAAGATTCTTTTTTAAACTAAAATGGCTGACTTCGGAACAAAGTACTTTAAATTTTGATGCCTCTGCTGGTAAACCTTCCATTACAGGGTTTATATTGTATCTTGTTTTGATATAATGATCTCTTGCTAATAAAAGGCCCATTAAATTAGATTGTGTACCACCACTTGTAAAAATACCTTCACCATTTTTAGGATAATTTAATAATTGAAGAGTCCATTCAATTAATTTTAATTCTATGTAGGTTCCTCCTGTACTTTGATCCCAGGTATCCATAGAAGAATTTAAAGAAGATATAAAGGCTTCTGCTACAAGAGTAGGGGTAAGAATTGGACAGTTTAGATGCGCAACGTATTTTGGGTGATGAAATAGTATGCAGTCATCAAGATATATTTTTTGAATTTCGTTTAAAACCTTTTTTAGAGGCAAACCATTTTCATTGTCATATAAATCTATTTTATCAATTAAATTTTGTAAAGAAGAAATGCTCTTACCTGTATAAGGAGTGGTTCTCTTTTCGTTATTTTTAATGATTTGTCTTATGGCTTTTTTCATACTTTTCTTATAGAGATTCAAGTTTTCTCTCTCGTCAGAAAAGATATATATGTTATTGTTTAGCAGCTTTTTGTAACCCTTTTTAGGTTTAGTTTTGATAGTTGAAACTAATTCGCTCATGATTTATTTAGATTAAATAAAAATTAGAAAACAAAGTAATACTTACAAATTGGATTAATCAATACCTTAAATATTGTCTTTTTTTTAATATTATAATAGTATTTAAGTACCTAATATGAGGTATATTTAGATCTGATGGTTTGATTAAGTTTAAATTATGAGAGGGGTATTTATGGTATAAAAAATGAGTTTAAAACTAAAAAATATCTATTTTATTTGTTTTTTGATTTTCATAGTAAGAATTAATACCATTTAAACTTTGAAATTTTTTAATAATACTATTTTTTAACCTTGAGACTACCCAAAAAGTTCGTAATCTTGTTATTTTGACTAAAGGAAGAAATCGCATAATGTTAATTTAGACACTATCCTACAAAAGCAATAAAAATTAGTGTTGGTTCTCGATGCGCTTCGCGCTCGAACTAACGATGATTTTAATTATATACTCAACCGTTTGTTCGAGTTGTTTTAAAGTGAAAAAAACAGATCGAGAATTTTACTTTTTAATCCAGTGTATTTTAAGTTTAAATGGTATAACATGTAATTTGGATTAAAGAAAAGACTATATGATTTATAAAAAAAGCCTTCTTGAGATAGGCAAGAAGGCTTTATAAAGGAATATTTATATGTTAATGATTAGCAATGTCGTTCTTTAGGCTGTATAAAATTAGATCAGTAGTAGTATTGACACCTACTTTTTTCATAATATTTTTTCTGTGTGTGCGAAAGGTATGAATACTGATACAAAGGTTATTGGAAATTTCTTCGTTACTCTTACCTTCCGTAAGCATTTTTAAAATACAACGTTCTTGTTTTGTTAAATTAAAATCAATTTGTTTGTGAATACTTTTTGACGGGAAAAAATATTCATCTTTGTCTATATAATGAAATAATTCTATGATTTGGGATTCAGAACAATCTTTACTAATAATAGAATCAACAAAGTTTAAAATGTTTGATTTTAATGCTAAATGATTTTTGAGATAGGTTTCATTAGAAGTTATAATAATTAGTTTTATTATTCTTTTTTCTTTTTTTAGATTAAGAATTTGATCCAGTAAGTCTTCGTTAAAATTAGTGGGATCAAAAAAAGATAATCTATTACCGCTTTATTAATTAAGTTTTCTAATTGATAAAAAGTATCTAGCTCATAATTTTTAGACTTAATTAATAATTTGAGCATAAAGGAGCTCAAAGCCTTTCTGAACAAAGTTGGAGAATCTAGTATGGCTGTTGTTTTCAAGCATTAAGTAAGTTTATAGTTTGTTTAAAAAAAGTTAATTCCAGTTGATAGATAAAATTTGGTTTTCAACTAATTTAAAAAATTCAGTTTTATTTGGTTTGGTCAAAACAAGAAGTTCAAATAATTCTATTCTATTTATCATAATAATGAAATTATCCTGAAGAGTAGGAATAGGAATCTTTTTTTCATACACTGATTGTTCATATTCTTTTTCCCAATAGGTAGGATTCATTCTTCTTAAATACTTGTAAAAAGCATCTAATTCTTCAGCAGACATACTAAAGTTTAAATTATTAAAAGTTAGTTGATATTTCTGGCAGCCTTTTAAAAAAATAAGCATACCATTATTGGTTTGATTAATGATTGAAAAATTACAACACATAAGCTATTTGTTTTTGCGCCCCCACCAAATTAAAAAACCTGTTATTGGTAATGATGCGATTAGAAGACTTATTAAAAAAGCGAAAGTTTTTCCTGCTAACCCAGCAATAGCACCCGTATGTATATCATAATTCATACGTAGGATTTTATCTGAATTATCAGCATTTTTAAATTGTCCCCATAAATGTTCAACTTTTTTTTCTTCTAGAGTATATTGATCAAAATAGCGATAATCTGTTTTCCAAAGAGTATGACTTTCTGGATTTGAATTGCACGCTATAGAAGTACTGTCATTTGTTGGAGGATGAATTTCAATTGATTTAGATTTTGGATATTCTGATTTCATAATAAACCAAGCTTTGTCTATAGAAAAAGAATTATCCTTAGTATTGATACTTTTACGTGAAGATGTGGGTTCTTGATAAATCATTGATTTTTCTCCGCCTACTGCTTTGTAGTATAAATATCCAAACCAAGGAAATCCCCAAACTAATCCTGTAATAATGAAAATTAAAGCAAATAGGGAAGTATATAAACCTATTATATTGTGTAAATCAAAATTTTTTCTTTTCCACTTTATTCCTTCTTTCCATTGAAACCATACTCTTTTTTTTATTTCTTTACTTTTTTAGGGAGCCAAAGTATAAGACCTGTAATAACTAGGAATAGGAATAAGAATGTACCTGTTGCGACTATAATTTGTCCAATAGCGTGAGGTAGCCATAGATACATGTGACCTTCAAATATAAAATGGAAAAAGCCTGTATTTAGATCGCTTATTTTAATGATTTTACCATTATAAGGATTTAAATATAGGATAATATGATAATTAGGAGTATTTTTATAGAATATGATTTCAACTGCGTTATCATTTCCATTGTATTTTATAGCATGTATTTCTTTGTTGGGAATTTTTTTTGATGCTATACTTCGTAATACACTAGGGATTAATAAGGGTTTGTTTTGTATTTCAATTTTTGGGTGTTCTTGATTCCAAGCTTGAATTTCTTCTTTAAAAGTATATAAAGCACCTGTAATTGCTACTATGAAAACAATAATACCTGAGGTTAACCCAAGCCAAAGATGTATTTTTCGTGTTTTTTGTTTAATACTTTTTATTTCCATTTTATTTAATAGAGCATTAAGAAACTCTCAAATTAAAGTTTCTTAATGCTTTTGAATTTTTAAAATTTATAGGTTAGCATAGCTCTCCAGTTTCTACCAGGTTCACTTTGCCAATAAGCAACGGTTCCTGCTATTCCTCCAGAATAAAGGTATTTGTTTAATAGATTATTAACATTTAGAGCTAGATTTAATCCTTTATATTTCCAATTAATACCTGCGTCTAATCGTAAATAATCAGGTAATATAGTTTTGTTATCGGCTCCCCAATTAGATGTAGAACGGTCTACTAAATATTGGTATCCTAACATAGTTCCAAAACCTTTTAAAAAGAGTCTTCTTTAAAATTGTAGTTAATCCAACCATTTGTGGTATGTTTAGAATGACCTTCAATTCTTTTACCAATATTTAATGGATTTATGTCTTCAATTGTTTTTACTTCTGTAAAGGCATAGTTTAAAACAATATTTAATTCAGGGGATAATTGACCTTGTATGTCAAATTCTACTCCTTCTGATTGTACTTTACCTACTTGTAATCTGTTAATAATGTCGTTAGGATCAGTTACTAATACATTCTTTTTGTGATTTGATAAACAGATAATGTTGTTTTTAATTTGTCTCTTAAAAAAGATTTTTTTAATCCTATTTCAATATTACGAGCATATTCTGGATCAAAAGATTTACCTTCTTTATCTGTGCCATAATTAGGCATAATTGAGTTGTCATACTGAGAGTATAAGGTAAAGTTTTTGGTAATATCAAAGCTCACACCTACTCTTGGTGTTATTTTTTTATAGTAACTTTATTTTTGTAATCATCGTTGGTTTTTCCATTAAAATAACGTCCCGCAAGAGTTACTCTAAATCTATCATTTAAAAGCCATATTTCATCTTGTGCATAGATAGAAGCATATTCAGTTCCACTACCAATATTTGTTAATCCCGATTCCCTGTTAAATGTAGGATAAACAGCTTTGTCATAAGTAGGATCGAAAAGATTGAAAGGAATTATATCATAAGTAGCTGTATGTGACCAATCATACTTACTGCTAAGTTTTTTATAGTCAATACCAGTTAATAATTTATGCGTCATGCCTAAAAAATTTATTTCCCCGTTAACATATATTTGTGCTAGTTCATTTAATGATTTTGTGTCAAAATTATTAAGCATTCTATGAGTATATCCAAGAGGATGTATTTGATAGACCCAATTCGTATAGCCCAGTTGTTTATATTGCATAATCATATATTGGGAGTTGATAGACCATTTATTATTAAAATTATGGTTAAAATCTATAAATAGGTTAACTTCCTCTATATCAGAGCTAGGATAATTTTTGTCTATATGAGAAATATCTCTATCTAAACTTCCTAGTCCTTTTTCTACAGGAGCAAATACGTATGAAGCACTCAACATTTGTTTTGCTTTTTGGTAAGTGAATTCAGTTGTTATTGATGTATTATCATTAAATTCATATTTAAAAGATGGAACGATACTATATCTCGAATTTTTTTCAAATAGTCTATTGGTTTCTGAAAATTGATACATAGCATTAAAACGATATTGTAACTTGCCATCATCAGTTAATGCACCACCAGAATCTAAAGTTCCTCTGTAAAAATTAAAACTCCCACCTGAAAAACCTATTTCATTAATTGATTTTTTAGTTGGTTTTTTAGTTACCACATTATAAATACCACTTGGGGCTCCTGCTGAAGTCATAAATCCAGAAGGACCTTTTACAAATTCAATATTTTCAACCATTGAAAGATCGGTTGCTAATGGCCCATATCCAATGTCTATGTTCATACCATTTCTAAATGAAGGGAGTTTAAAACCTCTCATGTTGATATTTGCATAATTACCAAAATGCTCATTCATTTGAGCACCACTTATATTACGCGTTACATTTTCCATCATCGTGGTAATGTTTTGACTTTTTAGGAGCTCATTTGTTACGATTTGAATATTTTGAGGAATTTTTGTAATTTCTGTTTTCAATCTTAAACTGCTGGAAACTTTATTAGAGGCAAATTTATTTGCAGTTCCAGATATAGAAATTTCTTTTAGACTATTTATAGAATCTTTTTGATTCTCTTTTTTTGACCATGTAGATGTATTGACATCGTTGCTAATAGAATAATTAAAACAGACTTATTCATATTTATTTAGATTTATTAAAAATAATAGCAAAGTAATTTATAAAAAGAATAAAAAACAAATTTATTTAGAATAAATAAAAATAAAAAACATTTGATAATTTTTCGAAAAAAAGGTATTAAATTGTAATTCGTTAAAAGCCAGGTAAATATGTATACACCAATTAATAAGTGGGCCAAAGATGATCGTCCACGTGAAAAGTTCTTGAACAAAGGAAAAATAGCCTTATCTGATTCTGAATTACTTGCTATTCTTATTGGTTCAGGATCTCGTAATGAAAGTGCTGTACAGCTTTGTCAGCGTATTTTAGCCTCTACTAATAATAATCTTAATCAATTAGGAAAACTTTCTATTCAACAACTTCGAGAATTTAAAGGAGTAGGAGAAGCAAAAGCGTTGTCTATAGCAGCTGCATTAGAATTAGGTCGCAGGAGGAAGGAAGAAAATATAAAAGAATTTTTTAAAATTACCTCAAGTTCACAAGTTTATTCATTAATGCAGCCTCTAATAGGAGAATTACCTCATGAAGAATTTTGGGTATTATTTTTAAATAATTCAAATAAACTAATTCATAAAACACAGATTAGCAAAGGAGGCATCACGGGAACTATTGTAGATGCTCGATTAGTTTATAAATTAGCATTTGAGTATTTCGCTACTGGGATAATCCTGTTACATAATCATCCATCAGGCAAACTTAAGCCCAGTGATGCTGATATACAACTAACAAAAAAAATAATAGAAGCAGGGAAATATTTAGATATTTTGGTATTAGATCATTTGATAATAACAGAAAAGGCGTACTTTAGCTTTGCTGATGAAAATTTGTTATAAATAATGATACAAATCAAACAATTACAGTATAGTTATGCTAATGATAAAATACTTTTATTTCCTGATTTTACCTGTCTAGAATCTCAAGTATTATTGCTTACGGGAAGTTCAGGAATAGGTAAGACGACTTTATTACACTTATTAGGAGGGATGTTATTACCTCAATCAGGAGAAATTATAATTAATGGATGTGCGTTACAATCCTTAAATGAAAGAGAAAGAGATCACTTTAGAGGGAAATATATAGGAGTTGTTTTACAACAAAATTATTTTATTGAGTCCTTAAATGTATTAGAAAATGTGTTAATGGCTTCCTACTTAGGAAAAGGAAAAACAAGAATTATTAAAGCAAAAGAAATTTTAACGCATTTAGGTTTAGAAGATTATCTTTATAAAAAAACCTATCAATTGAGTGTGGGACAACAACAGCGTTTGTCCATTGCAAGAGCTCTAATAAATGAACCAAAAGTCATTTTAGCGGATGAGCCCACTTCTAGTTTAGACGATGGAAATGTAGTTATAGTAGCCAAATTGTTAGAAAATATTGCAAAAGAATACAAAACAGCGATGGTAGTGGTTACACATGATTCTCGGTTAAAAGAACGCTTTGTAAATCAAATTCAATTAGTATGATTATAAAATTAGCTTGGCGAAATATTGTGTTTAAGCCTTTAAATACTTTTTTAAGTATCTTGCTTTTAACTAGCAGTATAACAATTATGACACTTTTAATATTGTTAGAAAAGCAGTTTGAAGAACAATTTTCATCCAATGCAGATGATATAGATTTAGTTCTAGGAGCACAAGGAAGTCCGTTGCAATTAGTCTTATCTTCAGTTTATCAGATAGATACGCCTACAGGTAATATAAATTATGATTCAGCAAAAGTATGGATGAAACATCCTTTCGTACAAAAAGCAATTCCATTGGCTTTTGGAGATAATTATGATAGTTATAAAATCGTAGGAACAACAGGAGATTATCTGAAAAAATTTGATGCTCAATTCATTGAAGGAAAAGAATTTTTAGCCGATTTTGAAGTAGTTGTAGGTTCTACCGTTGCTCAGAAAAAGAATTTAAAAATAGGAAGTACTTTTTATAGTATACATGGTGACGCAAAAGAAGGCGAAAAACACGAAACAAAACCATTTAAAGTTGTAGGAGTACTACAACCTACAGGTAAAATGATTGATAATCTAATAATGTGTTCCATAAAAAGTGTTTGGAATGTACATGAAGAAATTAGTGATGAAGAACATCATTATAATCATTCTAGAGAAATAACTTCCAGTACTATTAAAATTTAGAAATAAGATGGCTATTATGATGTGGCCAAGAATCATTGCATCTAATACAAAAATGCAAGCCGTTTCCCCTGCAATTGAAATCAATAGATTATTTACACTTTTTGGAGTTGGAATAAAAGCATTATCTTATTTAGGATATGGTATTATGTTAATTTCAGGACTAAGTATTTTTATAATGCTCTATAACCGTTTGAAAGAACGTAAATATGAGTTTGCCTTATTGCGTTTACAAGGAGCAACAAAAAATCAATTAATCCTATTGGTTCTGTTAGAAAGCATATTTTTGTGTCTAGTAGGTTTTTGTTTTGGAACGATAATTGGTAGATTTGCCCTTCAAATAATTTCCAAACTCTCAGAAGAAGATTTAAAAATGATCTTTGATCCCTTTGAAGTTATTTGGGAAAAGGAAGGAGCTTTGTTATCAGTAACTTTATTATTAGGAGTTATTTCAGCCTTAATTCCTGCTTTTAAAGCATATAAAATGAATTTATCAAAAACCTTAGCAAATGCGTAAATGGATTATATTGATTACTTTGGTAAGTTTGACCTTAGTAAGTTTTAACAAAATAGAAAAACGAATAATTTCAGAACATTTTCATCAAAAAATAATACTTAATGATACCTTAAATTGGAAAAAATTAGGGTATATAAAATTTGTTAAAAAACAACATAAAGACTATGGTATGATTGATTACCCCGTAATCAGTCCTGAAATTAAGATGCGAAATAATAAAAGAGTTATTATTTCAGGTTTTATTGTACCTATTGATAATGTAAATTATGCCATTAGCAAAAATGTATTTGCTTCCTGCTTTTTTTGTGGAAAAGCAGGACCAGAAACAATAGCAGGTTTAAAATTTAAAGAAGGAAAGAAAAAACTTCGTACAGATCAATATGTAACTATATCAGGTACATTAAAATTAAATGAGACCGATGTAGATAATTGGATGTATAATTTGATAGATGTAGTAATTTTAAAAGGGGAATAAATACAACTCTTTGTTACAAGCAATTTTTACAAAAAGAAACTCGTGATAAAACTCGAAAAATAAAACCTAATTAATAAGTCAAAAGTATTTATAAAAAATAGTTATCATATTGAAATATAATCATGTACAACATATATTTTTTGATTTAGATCATACTCTTTGGGATTTTGATCGAAATTCAGAAAAGACATTTGAAGTTATTTTACAACCTTTATTTCCAGAACTATCTATTCACGATTTTGTAAAAATTTACAATCCAATCAATCAACGATATTGGAAATTATATCAGTTAGATAAGATAACGCATGAAGAATTGCGTTATAAAAGATTAAAAGAAACCTTTGATATATTAGATATTTTGATTTCAGATCAACTAATTTATGAAATTTCAGAAGATTATGTGAATTGTTTAACAAACAATAATTATTTGATTGAAGGATGCGTAGAGGTACTTCAATATCTTTATCCAAAATATAAATTACATATTATAACAAATGGGGTTAAAGAAGTACAATTAAAAAAAATGCGTAATTCAAATCTTTATCGTTTTTTTGATACAATTACTAATTCAGAATTAGCAGGCGTTAAAAAACCAGATAAAATGATTTATCAGTACGCATTAGATAAAGCAAAAGCTAGGAAAGAAGAAAGTATTATGATAGGAGATTGCGTACAAGCAGATGTTGAAGGAGCTTTAAATTTTGGTATTGAAGCTATTTTTTTTAATCCAAATTATCAACAAGTGGAAGGAAAAATTAATCAAATCAATACTTTAATCGAATTAAAAAATATATTTTAAACATGAATAAAAAGTTAATTATGGGATTAATGAGTTTATTTTCATTAACGAGTTTAGGCCAGTCTTTAAATGATTATAAAATAGCATTTATTCCATCAAAATTTTCATTTCAAAATGAAGATAATCAATACCGGATTAATACTACTATAAAGATGTATTTAAGACAAAAAGGAATTGAAGCGTATGTTTCTAACGAAAAATTACCAGAAGACTTTTTAGATTATAATTGCAATAAACTCTTTGTAAATGGAGTGGAAGAAAATACAATTTTTTCAACAAAAATTAAATTTGAATTTAAAGATTGTAAGGGGAATATTTTGTTTACAACAGATTTAGGAGAAAGTAGAGAAAAAGATGTAGCAAAAGGTTATAATTTAGCTACTATTGATGCCTTAAATTCATTTAGTAAAGCAAATTATAAATTTTCAGGTAAGGATTTTGATGAGGAAATTATTCAGTCAAAATTAAAAGAAATGAACAAAGAAGAAATTACAGAAACGAAAATAGTAACCGTAAAAACAGAGCTTTTTTATGAAGTAAATGATAAAATTACCGGAGAAAATTTAATTTTATTTAAAACTTCATCTCCTTCAGTTTTTTTAACCTCTTTTAAAAAACGTAACGGAATTGTAATAAAAAAAGAAGATACTTGGTTTTTTGAATTTTTAGAAGAAGAAAGAGTTAATAGAGAAAAAAATAGATATTAGTTTTTAAAAACTATTTTAATAAGAAGCTAAAAGGCAATTAATTATTTATAAGGAGAAGTCTCGTAATCAGAAAAAGAGATTTCTCCTTTTTGGTTAATAAAAAGAGAGTTCTTTTAGGTTAGTACTATTATGATAAGGTTATAATTTAGAACGTTCTTTTATGTTCTCAATAATTTTATCACTATAAGGATTGAAATTATCCCATATTTTCCAAGTATTGTTTATTTTTTTTATAAAATAAACTTGTTCATTCGAAAAATTTACTATTTGTGTATTTGTTCCGTTACGATTAGTAAGAGTTAAATTCCAGTATTCATTGGTTGAAATGATGGCTGTTTTTTCTTCTATATCAATGGTTTTAAAGTTAAAAATTTCATAATTAGAATGATTGTTTTCCTTATGATAAACATATCCTTGTTTTGATAATTCATTTAAATTTCTTGTGATTCTTTTTAAAATAGGACTTTGAATATCCAAAACGTTATAAAATTCTTCCATTTTAAAATTAGGAATTCTTTTTATAGAATCTAACTCAATATGACAAAAATCTTTGATAATATTGTAGAGTGTGCTTTCAGAAATAGAATTTTTAGCGTCTATTTTTATTATATTCTTATTGGTATTCTCAGAATTAATAAAATTAGGATTTGTTCTTTTTTTATAAAATCATCAAGACTTTGAAAACCTAAAAAAGAGCTAATTTATCTAAGGTTTTGATGAAACGAATATCATCTGTATAGACTTTGTTTTTGTCAATTTCGAAAATTCTTTTTAAAGTTGTAGCGGATATAGTGGTTCCGATTTCTATTTTTTTCTTTTCGTTAATTAAGTTGGTTTTTTTTAATTCAAATTCAATTATTTCTGAAAGATAGATATAATGAGCTCTCTTCCAAGATTTAGTGTTGTTTAAAAAACTATTAGTAATCTTAGGGTCTTTTAAAATCGAAAAGATTAATATTTCTACTACCTCTTTCATATTCTTAAGTTTTTTGGTTGGATTATAGGGTTGTTTTGTAAAAATAATACATTTATGTGTACCTAGTCTTACGTTCGGTATTTTTTTGATTTGTAGGTAATTTATGGTGAGTTTATGTTCAGTTTCTGTTTTTTTTTATAATAGGCTTCTTCTTTTATTTGTATCGTTATTAACCATAAAAATTAAAAAATGAACAAGAAAAAAAATCTAAAAAATTTCAGAAACCCTATTTATTTATTCGTTTCTATTTTTTTGTTTGGAGCTTGTCAAACAGAGAAATTGGATGTAAATGAAAAAAGAGAAGAATTATCTAGATTAGGAGTGCCAGAGTTTTCAGAATCCTATCTGAGATCAATAGATCCGTTAACTCCTCAAGAGTATGAGAATGATTTAATGAAGTATCGTCCAGATTTGCCACCTTCTAATGCTAGATCACTTCTAGCAATGCCAACCACTTTTGAGTTGCCTGCAATGCCTATAGGAAATCAAGGAAGAGAAGGATCATGTGTTGGATGGGGAGTAGGTTATGCAGCGCACAGTATTACAAGATATATTAATAATCCTGTTCATAATAAAAACTGGAGAAGTGCCTCAAGGAGTGCAGCGTTTATATACAATCAAATTAAAATTTCAGATTGTGCTAAAGGATCTTATCCTGATAACGCTATGAATCTTTTACAACAAAAAGGAGAATGTGGGGAAGATCAAATGCCTTATGTTGAAGGAGGTTGTTTTATAATGCCATCAGCTAAACAATTAGAGTATGCTACAGAACGTAAGATAAGTTCTTGGAAAAATATTTCAGCAACTAGTGTAGATGATATTAAATATTATTTAAGTAAAAATTATCCAGTGCCAGCTTGTTTTGATTATAATCAATCTTTTGAAGCAATTTCCAGAAATAATTACGTTTGGGAATTCTGTATATGGGAAAAGAAATGGAGGACATTGTGTATGTATAGTAGGATATAATGATGTTACGAAACAGTTTAAAGTTCAGAACTCATGGGGTAGATCATGGGGACGTCAAGGTTATTTTTATGTGACTTATGATGCAATAAAACAAGGTGCTTTTAAATGGGCTGCAATTATGTTTCCTGGAAGTTAAAACAGAAAAACTGCAATCATTAGAATAATAATGTGATATATTAAAAATTATTGAGTAGTTTACTGCTTTAGATTTAACTATTAAATAGTTTATATTCTAAAGCAGTTTTTTAATAATCATATTTTTCTTTCCATCTGTTTTTTAAGAATTGTCTCAATTCTCTTTCTCGAGCATTATCGGCTGGTTCGTAAAATTTAGTCGCCGAAATAGTTTCAGGAAGATATTCTTGTTCGGCAAAATTATTTGCGTAATCGTGGGAATATTTGTATTCTTCTCCATATCCTAATTCTCTCATGAGCTTAGTGGGAGCATTCCTCAAATGTAAAGGAACGGGTAAGTCTCCTGTTTGTTTTACTATTTGTTGTGCTTTTCCTATAGCTATATAGCTAGCATTGCTTTTTGCTGAGGTTGCTAAATAAATAGCACATTGACTTAATATAATTCGGCTTTCAGGATATCCTATTGTAGTAACTGCTTGAAAAGTGTTATTGGCCATTATTAGTGCGGTAGGATTTGCATTTCCGATGTCTTCACTAGCTAAGATTAACATACGCCTTGCAATGAATTTTACATCTTCACCACCTTCAATCATTCTTGCTAACCAATACACAGCGCCATTAGGATCACTCCCTCTTATAGATTTTATAAAAGCAGAGACGATATCATAATGTTGCTCTCCTGTCTTGTCATACAAAACAGTATTTTTTTGAACCAGTTGCATCACTTTTTCGTTGGTAATTGTAATGAGAGATTCGTTAGTGGCATTAATGATAAGCTCAAAAGTATTTAACAGTTTTCTTCCATCTCCACCTGATAAACGTAACAAGGCTTCCAGTTTCTAGTAACTCAATGTTTTTTTCTTTTAAAAAGATATCATTAGTTATAGCACGATAGAGTAGGGCTTCTAAATCGTTTTTGGTAAAAGGATTTAAGATATACACCTGACAGCGTGACAGCAAAGCGGGGATTACTTCAAAACTTGGATTTTCGGTTGTTGCCCCTATAAGGGTTACCCACCCTTTTTCGACTGCCCCCAGTAAAGAATCTTGTTGCGATTTACTAAAACGATGAATCTCATCAATGAATAAAATAGGGTTTTTAGCGGTGAATAATCCACCACTTTGTTTGGCCTTATCAATAACTTCTCGCACTTCTTTTACCCCCGAATTGATAGCACTCAACTCATAAAAAGGGCGATTACTATTTTGAGCAATAATTTGGGCCAAAGTGGTTTTCCCTGTGCCAGGAGGCCCCCATAAAATTAGAGAAGGGATGATGCCGTTCTTAATTTGATGGGTCAAGGAGCCTTGGTCGCCTACTAAGTGGGACTGGCTGATATATTCCTCTAAAGATTTAGGACGTATTCTTTCTGCTAGTGGTGTTTTCATAGGAAGTAAAATTAACTATTTCTGACAAAAAATCATTAAAACAGTTTTGGATCTTTTTTTGATAAAGACTTTAAATAAAATGGACTGTAATAGGAGTATATTAAAAAGACAGATTAATAAAGAATTATTGTATGGTTTGTAATAATAGAATTTAGAGATATGAATGAAAATGAATTTAGATTTACGCCATCGGTGGTATTATTACCTTTGTATTTTGTTTTGTGTCTTTGGATTGTTTTTTGGGTAGAAAAGGAATTTAAAATAAATCTAACCGAATATGGAATTTATCCCCGAAGTTTGGCGGGGTTAAGAGGTGTTTTGTTTAGTCCTTTTTACATGGCGATATAGGGCATTTGTTCAACAATTCTTTGCCTTTGCTGTTTTTGCTAGCCTGTTTGCGTTATTTTTATAGGGAACATTCTTTTCAGGTTTTGTGGATAGGGTTGCTTTTATCAGGATTAGGAACTTGGTTGATAGGTAGAGAAAATTACCACATAGGAGCAAGTGGGTTAGTGTATGTTTTGGCTTCTTTTTTTTTTTTAAAGGACTTCAAACGGGATATTATAGATTAGTAGCTTTGTCTTTTACGATAATTTTGTTATATGGAGGGATGGTTTGGTATATTTTTCCAAGTGCAGAAGAGCATATTTCTTGGGAAGCCCATTTATCGGGTTTTGTGGTAGGGGTGGTTTTTAGTTGGCTGTATAATGCGCCAGTATATCAAAAACCTTTGTTATACGATTGGCAAGAACCAAATTATGATTTTAAAAAGATCCTTTTATGAAACATTTTGATGAGGAGGGGAAATTTATTTCGAGCTCTAAAATGCGTCAAATAGAATTAGAAAAGTGGGTTTATTTCGTTTCAAATCTTCCTGTTATTTATGAAATGAAAAAGCCCGATGAAACACCAGGCAATGATCTATAATTAATTATAAGCTTAAAAAGGGTGGTTCTAGATAATGAATATATCTTAGATTTCCCATCTTTGTCTTACTGTTTCATATAAGAAAGCACCGCATGCCACAGAAACGTTCAATGAAGAAATGGTGCCAAACATAGGTAATTTAGCTTTTTCGTCAACAATTTTTAAAACAGATGGGTTTACCCCCTTATCCTCACTTCCCATAATAATAGCAAGTGGTTCTTTTAAGTCAATATCGTAAATATTATTGTCTGTTTTTTCAGTAGCAGCTACTGTTTTGATACCTGAACCTTGAAGGTAGAAGACAGCATCTTTAATATGATCAACTTTGCAAATAGGAATATTGAACACGGCACCAGCCGATGTTTTTACTGTGTCGCCATTTACAGGTGCGGAACCTTGTTTTTGTACAATGATACCATCTACACCTGTACATTCCGCAGTACGGATAATCGCACCAAAATTACGCGCATCGCTTAATTGGTCTAAGATTAGGAAAAGGGGCGTTTTTTTGTTTTCCATTATTCTTTCTACCAAATTTTCTAAGCTAACAAAAGAAATAGGCGCAATGGTAGCAACAGCTCCTTGGTGATTGTTTGACGTTAAACGATTTAACTTTTCAATAGGGACGTAACTAAAATTGATATTGTTTTTCTTTAAAGTTTTGAGTAATTCTTGCATCAAGTCTCCTTGTGCATCTTTTTGAACAAAAACTTTATCTATTTCTTTTTTGCATGTATAGCCTCAAGGATGGCTCTGATTCCGAAAATTTGGTTGTCTTTTTCCATGGAGGCAAAGATATAAAAAAACTGCCCCTAAAGGCAGTTTTTATATACTCTTATTGTAAAATAGGTAATTTTTTAAAAATAGTGATGCCTTTTGGAACATTTTCCCCGTTAAGATTTAACTCTGATTGTGGGTATAAAATCCTTTGTATATATTGGTTTGAAATAGGAGTTGTTTCGGTATCATCTAAAGGTATGCTTGCCCAAGAAGGGAACTGATTATTATGTCTTCTGAAATCCATCCATGATTCTACACTCATAGCAAACATGATTTTGTGTTTTTCAGTCATAATTTTTTCTAAAGAGATTGTTAAATCAGTTTCACTAGCATAAGTTGCGAAATATGCTGCTTTTCTAGCAACTCCTTGTGGAAGCGAAGTAACTTGATCGATATGAGTTTTTATAGCTTCATTATGTGCATTAGCTGATCTAGATTTATTTCCTATTCTTAGGGCCGCTTCCAGCTTCAATCATTAATAACTCACTATATGTAGCTACTGGAATAGAAGATGTTGATTTTCCATAAAATGAGTCTGAACCTCCTACACATGCATATTCTTCATCTCCTGGTTTTCCGCTTTGAATTTTTCCTTTGCCATAAGAATCTTTTTCATTTCTGTTTATTGAGCAGAATAAAGCTTCCGTTCGAGGGTCATTGGTGTTGATTAAGCGGTCAATGAATGGTTTGTTTGCAACTATCATACCGTTGTTAAATGCGCCTATCCAGTTGTTTTGAAATTGAGTTCCTCCATCAAATTTAGCATTAAGATCCCAATTGGTTGAATTCATGCCTAAAGCTTTTGCTTTGTCAATAGCGGCAAGAGCCTTTGTAGCAGATCCATTAGGGTCTTTTTTACTGGAAGTGATTATAAAATCTTGCACTTAAAAGGTAAGCGGCAGCTTTCCATTTTGTAATATCTCCATTGTATATGAAATCTGATTTTAGATCTAAAGTGTTATTAGAATCTAAATCCGATATTCCATCAGCAAGTAAGGTTTGTATATGTTTATATACATCTTCTTGTGAATCATATTTAGGTTTTGTGTTATTATCATTAAGTGATTCTGTAATAGGGATATCTCCGTAAAGAGTTGTAAGATATCCATATTTATAAGCCATTAAAATTTTTGTAACTCCTCTGTATTTTTGAAATCTTGGATCGTTATATTTTAATATTTCTTTACAGTCTCTCAGTGAATATACAAATGAATTTTCGAAGATAGGAGCGAAACTACCATTTGTTAACGCATATGAATCGTAAACAAGACCAGTTGCGTGGTTACCAGCAAAATGTTGTGAAAACTGACCTATGAAACCATCTCCATCACTTCTGCTGCCAAATCCTCCAACAGAGGAAAATATTTCTTTTTCTGCTGTGGGAAGTAAAAAGCTCGGGTCAACCTTAGTTGGGTTGTTTTCATTTTTATTAATTTCTTCGAATCTATCGTCTAAATTACAAGAGGAAAAAGTTAAGGATCCAATTGTAAATAGCGTGAACAGTTTTAAATATCTAGTTTTCATTTTTTTAAATTTTTAATTTAACACCAAAATCAAATGATTTAGTATTAGGTAATGAGTTTGAATCTATCCCAATAATACCATTTCCTCCTGATCCAGTTCCCCAAGAGTTTACTTCCAGGATCTACACCAGTATAGTCGGTTTTTAACCATAAATTTCTTGCTGAGAACGTGAATTCTAAATCGCTAAGACTTAGTTTCTTTGTGATGTTTTTAGATAAAGCATATCCTATATAAACGTTTCTTAATCTCCACCAAGATGCGTCTTCAACAAAGTTTTGATCAACTTGACCGTAAATAGTAGTGTAAAATGTTTTGGTTAATTGTGCTTCTTTGTTAACAGGTACGCCATTAGCATCAACTCCATTGAAAAACTGTGTGTCTTTTATAGGTGAAGCTGGATTAGTATAATATCTTCTATCTGTAATTGAAGAGTGGCCTGTATATACCATTTGGTTTGCATAATCATTTACAATTTGTCCACCTTGTTTACGTTCTAATAAAAATCCAGCTTTTAGTCCTTTGTAACTTACAGATGTGTTCCATCCTAAGATAAAATCTGGGTTAATGTTACCTAGGATTTTTTTACTAGCAGATCTAGTAGGAGTTCCGTTTGCATCAACCAATAGTGGTGAGTTAGGGTTGTTAGGATCTATATGTTCATAAGTATATCCATAAATTGCGCCTAATGCTTCCCCTTCTTTTGCTATAATTTCTGATGTGCCCCAATAAGCATAACCTAAAGATACTTGGCTGATGTTTTCTCCAATTTTTATTACTTTTCCTCTGTTTTTTGTGAAGTTAAATTCCGTATTCCATTTTAAATCTTTTGAGTTGAATAAATCATTGAAGCGTAAAGTGGCTTCAATACCTTTATTTTGTATTTCACCAATATTTTTCATTTGATCATAGGTTCCAGTTGTATAAGAAACAGGTGTTAAAACGATCTGATCTATCGATTTTTTTTCATAATAGTTGAACTCTAAACCAATTTTGTTGTTCAAAAATCCTAATTCCGTACCTACTTCCCATTGAGTGATATTTTCTGGTTTGAGATTTTCATTCAATTTTGTGTTGGATAAAGTATAAGCAGGATTGTTGAAAAAATTTGCATCTTGCTTTACATAATAAGTCTGTAATTGTGCAGGATCAGGAATGTTTGCAATTTTAGCATATGAAGCTCTTAATTTACCATAAAAAGATTTATTGTCCATTAATTCAGAGAAGATGAAACTACCACTTAAAGATGGGTAAAAGAAGTTATTATTCTTTTTAGGTAATGTTGAAGCCCAGTCATTTCTACCTGTTACAGTTAAGTGCAATAGATTTTTGTAACTAGTAGTTAGTTCTCCGAAAACTCCAGCCAATTCTCTTTTATTGGATATATGATTTATGAATTTCTCTTTTGTGTTAGTTATGTCATGTAATCCAGGGACAATAAACGAAACACCTTTATTTAGTAAATAATCATATTCCTTATGGAAGAAATTGTTTCCTATCATTGCAGAAATTTTTATATCATTTGTCAAATCTGCGTTATATCTTAGGAATAAGTCAGAGTTTATGTCTGAGCTTGTAATTCTTACTTCTCGCATGTCTCCAGCATAATCAGTGTCTATAAATTCTGCAGTACCAATTGGGTTTACGTTTCTTCTTGATTCGTTATATGAATCAATTCCAACTTTATAAGTTAAAGTTAGTTTTGGAGAAATTTTGTAGTTGAAGCCTAAATTACCAATAATTCTGTTTAAGTTTCTCTTTTCACCAGTTTTGTATACTGTCCACATCGGGTTACTTAAATTTGGATGCCAATATGTTTTTTCTCCAAATTGATTTTCATAAGGGAAGCTTACAACATCATAGTTGTTGTTGAAGTATCCTAAATTTTGACTTAATTGAATGTTGTTGAAATATGTGCCAGTCGTGTTTATGTAATTTGCCTTGGCATCCATATCAAATTTCTCACTAAATTTTTGAGTTCCTGAGAATAAGAATGAGTTTTTAATGAAGTCTTGGTTAGGAATAATTCCGTTCTGTTTAGTGCTTGAAATAGATGTGAAAAAAGTATTTTTTTCAGATCCGCCTGAAACAGCAATATTGTATTTATGTGTTAATCCGTTTTTAAAAAATCTTTTATAATTATCTTTGTAGATTTGAATAGGTTTGTCTGTAATATTTTCAATAACTCCGTCTCCGTCTAAATCTCTTGAGCCAGCAGGGTATACACCAGCATTGTCAGATAACGGACCCCATTGGTTTGTGGTGGAATAGTTAAATATACCGTTATTTCCAGTCGTAAATTTATCAGAATATGATGGGTATTTGTTTGCTTGTTCTACTGAAATATTTGTAGATAGATCAATTGACAGATTGTTTCCTGATTTTCCTTTTTTTGTAGTGATAATAATAGCTCCATTTGCAGCACGTATACCATAAAGGGCAGTAGCAGCACCCCCTTTTAATATTGAAACACTTTCTACGTCATCTGGAGATATGTCAGATGCTCTATTGGTTGCAGGAGTTCCTCCTAGAGGGTCACTTTCGTTTGTGTTTGCTGTAGTATTGTCGATTGGTATGCCGTCTACTACATATAATGGTTGATTATTAGCGGTGATAGAGCTGTATCCTCGAATGATGACATTTGTTCCAGAACCTGCTTGACCTCCAGAGTTTGTAATTTGAACTCCAGATACTTTACCGTTTATGGCATCTAATAAGTTTGATTTACCAGATTTGCTGATTTCTTCCAGATTTTACATTTTGAGCTGCGTAACCTAAAGTTTTTGAAGATTTTTTTACTCCTAACGCAGTAACTACCACCTCTGTTAGTACTTTTGAGTCGTCTTGTAAAACAGTATTAATTACATTTGATACTCCAACTGTTTTTACGATTTCTTTCATTCCTATAAAAGAGAAGATTAAAGTTTCTCCTTCTTTCGCCTTAATGCTGTATTTACCATCAAATCCCGTTGAAGTTCCACGTTGTGTACCTTTAACTAATACATTTACTCCAGGTAATGGTCCAGAAGCATCTGTTACCACTCCAGTAATAGTTTTCTCTTGTGCAAAAGAAAACTGAACTGTCAACACTATCAGTAGTGTGTAAATCCATTTAAATTTTGATCTCATAAAATAATTAATTGATTAGTTCATGCAAATATGTGAAATAAATTTTAAAGTTTATTTTTTTTATTTGATTTTTTAGTGGTTATTATAAATTAAAAGATAAATTTATGTGAAAAATAGAATTTTTAATCTTTAAGTCAGTATTATTGCTTCTTCCATTGCTATATTGTATGTGAATAAGACTTTTTTTGTTGATTAAATAAAAACCTAATCCAAAACTTTTTAAGTCGTTCTTTGTTTTTAAAGTTGCATCTTCGGTATGCGCGTAGTCAATAATACTGTGTATGTATAAGTTGTGGTTGATTTTATATCGATATTCTGATATGATTGAAGTTAAGAAATGAGCTTGAAGGCTATTGTCGTTAAAACCTCTGATGGAGTTAATTCCGCCGAATCGGAATAATTCATTGGTTAAATAAAAATTGCTGTTTAGATAATAATTTTGACTTTTAATGAATAAGCTGTTTTGGTTGTTGAATAAGAATAGATGAGATAATTCTGCGGATATGAAATATTGTGTTGTATGGTTTGTTGTGTTTCTTTTTCCAGCTCCTGTTTTAAAGATCAGATTCGTTTTTTCGCTAAACGGTGTTTCGTTTGAAATTTGATTTGTCAATTGAAAGCTAATAGTATAAAAATAATTTTTATAATCTGTTAGTGTTCTTAGTTTTGAGTTTTGTATGTCGCTTGATTCAGTTTCTTGGTAACCTATATAACAACGAGTGTTGTAATTTATTAAATATCCTAATTCTATTTCGGATTTTGTTTTCTGAAAAGTGCTGTCTTGTTTGAAAAAGTTTAAATCGCCTTTTAAAGATAATGAAGTTCTGAATATGTAAGGTATTTCAGAACTTAAATTAAAAAGAGATTGCTGATCTCCATTATTGTTCCAGTATAGATTAAGTTTTTCTCCTGAATTTAATGTGTTTAATAATTTTAAATCTAAATGACCATTTAGTTTTAGTTTGTTTTTTAAAGAAGTGAATCCGATATAGCCGTCAAAGGTGTTTTTTTTTTGTTTTTCTAAATAAGCGTAAATTATAGTTGAGTCCTTTGAGAAAAGAACTTCTTCTTCTTTTATTGTTTTGCAAAAGGAAATTTTTTAAAACTATTTTTAATTTCTATAGAAATATTTTCATTAAAAGTTTTTCTTTGATAGTGTTTTTGTATATGATGTAAATGATTTTTTGGAAAGTTGGAATAGCCATTTATTCGTATTTCGCTAATACTTCTTTTTGTGTCTTTAGGAATTGTGATTTCTGTGTATAAAATTTGTTTTTCTTTCTTTATGTTGGAGAGTTTTATTTCAGTTAAAGGAAATCCTTTTTTTCTAATATCTTAGTGAAATTTAAGAGTTGTGTGTCTAGGTTTTTAAAATTTATTTTTAAAGTGTCCTGTTTTTCCTCTAATAAGATTTTATGATTTCCTAGGTAAATGTGGATTTTTTGTATACGACTCCCGAGTTCATATTTTATGATGCGTGTGCTGTCGTTAAATTTAGTGTTGGATATTATTTTTTGTTCTATGTAGCCTTGTTGAGTTAAGGTTTTAGTGATTTTATTGATTTCTTTAAAAAGAGAAATAGAATCAAGATGTTTTTTTGAAAAGGGTATAGAATCTATTATTTTGCTTTGATAGGTAGAGTTTCCTTTGATTTCTAGGTAAGTGTATTGTCCCCAGTTTTTGTGAGGAAAAATAAAAAAAAATATGATATAATAAAAAGGTTTCAAGGCTTGTCTTTTGGGGTAAAAATAATGTAAAAAAATCATTTTGATTGTGTAGAAAAGAATAGTGCTGAAAATTAATGTTTTAGAGTTTGTTTTTTTGGAAATTATATATACCTTTGCAGCCCGCGTAAATAGCGGGATTTTATAAACTAGTAAATAATTTAGTATTAATTATGCCAACAATTCAACAATTAGTAAGAACTGGAAGAGCCAAATTAACTAAGAAGAGTAAATCGGCTGCTTTGGATTCTTGTCCTCAAAGAAGAGGGGTTTGTACGCGTGTATATACTACAACGCCTAAAAAGCCAAACTCTGCAATGCGTAAAGTTGCGCGTGTACGTTTGACTAACGGTAATGAAGTAAATGCTTACATCCCAGGAGAAGGACACAATCTACAAGAGCACTCGATAGTATTAGTTAGAGGTGGAAGGGTAAAAGATTTACCAGGAGTTAGATACCACATCGTACGTGGTGCTTTGGATACTGCCGGAGTTAACGGTCGTTTACAAAGAAGATCTAAATATGGTGCTAAACGCCCTAAAGACAAAAAGTAATTTTTAATTAAGTAAAGAGTGAAAAGTGAAAAGTAATTAGTGAAAAGCGAAGAGCTGTAAACTTGAAACTTCAAACTTGAAACTTGAAACTTTAAAAAAGTAACAAAAAGAAATGAGAAAAAGACAGGCCAAAAAAGACCTCTTTTACCAGATCCAAAATTTAACGATCAATTAGTTACACGTTTTGTGAACAACTTAATGTGGGATGGTAAAAAATCGACTGCTTTTGCAGTATTCTACGATGCTTTAGAGATCGTTGAAACTAAAAAGCAAGATGCTGAAAAGACATCATTAGAAATTTGGAAAGATGCTTTAACTAATGTTATGCCTCACGTAGAAGTTCGTTCTCGTCGTGTGGGAGGTGCTACTTTTCAAATACCAATGCCAATTCGTCCAGATAGAAAAATTTCTATGTCGATGAAATGGTTAATTCTTTATGCTAGAAGAAGAAATGAGAAATCTATGGCAGCTCGTTTAGCGTCTGAAATTTTAGCTGCGGCTAAAGAAGAAGGTGCTGCTGTTAAGAAAAGAATGGATACTCATAAAATGGCGGAAGCTAATAAAGCATTCTCTCACTTTAGATTTTAATTCGTAAAGAAATGGCAAGAGATTTAAAATATACTAGAAATATTGGTATTGCTGCTCACATCGATGCAGGTAAAACTACCACTACAGAGCGTATCTTGTTCTATACAGGTAAGTCTCACAAAATTGGTGAGGTGCACGATGGTGCTGCTACTATGGACTGGATGGCTCAGGAGCAAGAAAGAGGTATTACTATTACTTCTGCAGCTACAACTTGTACTTGGAATTTTCCAACTGATCAAGGTAAAAACATTGCAGAATCTAAGCCTTACCACTTTAATATTATCGATACTCCAGGTCACGTTGACTTTACAGTAGAGGTAAACCGTTCATTACGTGTATTAGATGGTTTAGTATTCTTGTTTTCTGCAGTTGATGGTGTTGAGCCTCAATCTGAGACAAACTGGAGATTAGCTGACCAATATAGAGTTCCTCGTATGGGATTCGTAAATAAAATGGACCGTCAAGGTTCTAACTTCCTTAATGTGTGTCAACAAGTTAAGGATATGTTACGTTCTAATGCAGTAGCTATTACATTGCCAATCGGTGAGGAAAACGATTTTAAAGGAGTAGTTGACTTGGTGAAAAATCAAGCTATTGTATGGCATGATGAAACACAAGGTGCTACTTTTGATATTATTGATATCCCTGCGGATATGGTTGATGAAGTAAAGGAATATCGTTCTAAATTAATTGAAGAGATCGCTTCTTATGATGAAAACTTATTAGATAAGTACATGGAAGATGAAAATTCAATTACTGAAGACGAAATTAATAACGCGTTACGTGCTGCGACTATTGATATGGCTATTATTCCAATGTTATGTGGATCTTCATTCAAAAACAAAGGAGTTCAGTTCATGTTAGATGCAGTTTGTAAATATTTACCATCTCCTTTAGATAAAGAAGGTATCGAAGGGATTCACCCTGATGATGCAGATTTATTAGAAGAAGATCAAACTAAAATCTTACGTCGTCCAGATGTAAAAGAGCCGTTTGCTGCTTTAGCATTTAAAATTGCTACTGACCCTTACGTTGGTCGTTTAGCGTTCTTCCGTGCTTATTCTGGTCGTTTAGATGCAGGTTCTTATATCTTGAACACGCGTTCAGGAAATAAAGAACGTATCTCTCGTATCTACCAAATGCACGCTAACAAGCAAAATCCAATCGAATATATCGAGGCAGGTGATATTGGAGCGGCAGTAGGTTTTAAAGATATCAAGACAGGTGATACAATGTGTGATGAGAAAAATCCTATCATCCTTGAATCAATGAAATTCCCTGATCCAGTAATTGGTATCGCTATTGAGCCTAAAACAAAAGCTGACGTAGATAAAATGGGTATGGCTTTGGCTAAATTAGCTGAAGAAGATCCAACATTTACAGTTAGAACTGATGAGGCTTCAGGTCAAACGATTATCTCTGGTATGGGTGAGCTTCACTTAGATATCTTAGTAGACCGTATGAAACGTGAGTTCAAGGTTGAAGTAGATCAAGGTGAGCCTCAGGTAGAGTACAAAGAAGCCTTTACAAAATCTGCGCAACACCGTGAAGTTTATAAAAAACAATCGGGTGGACGTGGTAAATTCGGTGATATCGTTTTCCGTTTAGAGCCAGCTGGAAGCAGGGGCTGTCGGGTTAACGTTTGTTAATGAAGTTAAAGGTGGTAACGTTCCTAAGGAATATATTCCAGCTGTTGAAAAAGGTTTCAGAGAAGCTATGAAACAAGGTCCTTTAGCAGGATATGTTGTGGATAGTTTAAAAGTAACTTTATTAGACGGTTCTTACCACGCGGTGGATTCAGATGCTTTATCTTTTGAATTAGCTGCTAAATTAGGTTACAAAGAAGTGGCAAAAGCTGCTGGAGCTGTAATCCTTGAGCCAATCATGAAAATTGAAGTTATCACTCCAGAAGAAAACATGGGTGATATCGTAGGTGACTTAAACCGTCGTCGTGGTCAAGTAAATGATATGGGTGATAGAAACGGTGCTAAGACTATTAAAGCAAACGTTCCATTATCAGAAATGTTTGGTTATGTAACTACTTTAAGAACATTATCTTCAGGTCGTGCTACATCAACAATGGAATTTTCTCACTACGAAGAAACTCCATCTAACATTTCAGAGGCAGTAATTAAGAAAGCTAAAGGTAACGCTTAATTTTTAAGAAAATGAGTCAAAAAATCAGAATAAAATTAAAATCTTACGATCATATGTTGGTTGATAAATCAGCAGAAAAAATCGTAAAAACTGTAAAAAGTACAGGTGCAGTAGTTACTGGTCCAATTCCATTACCTACTAACAAAAAGATTTTCACTGTGTTACGTTCTCCGCACGTAAACAAAAAATCAAGAGAACAATTCGAAGTGAGTTCATATAAAAGATTGTTAGATATTTATTCTTCATCTTCAAAAACGATCGACGCTTTAATGAAATTAGAGCTTCCAAGTGGAGTAGAAGTTGAAATTAAAGTGTGATAAATCACTTAAATTAAAATATTTAAGCATTATGTTTTGATATTCAAAACATAATGCTTACTTTTGCGCACTCAAAATTAGAGTTTTATATATTATTAATAATTAATTATTTAAGTATGTCTGGGTTAATCGGAAAGAAAATCGGAATGACTAGCATCTTCGACGAGAACGGGAAAAATATTCCTTGTACTGTTATTGAAGTTGGTCCTTGCGTTGTTACCCAAGTCAGAACCAATGAGGTTGACGGGTATGAGGCTCTTCAACTTGGTTTCGATGACAAATCTGCAAAGCACACTACAAAAGCTGCTGAAGGTCACTTCAAAAAAGCTGGGACAGTTGCGAAAAAGAAAGTTGTTGAATTCAAGGGTTTGAAAATGAGCACAAATTAGGTGATGTGATCACTGTAGACTTATTCGCTGAAGGTGAATTCGTAGATGTTCAAGGTGTTTCTAAAGGTAAAGGTTTTCAAGGGGTTGTAAAACGTCACGGATTTGGTGGTGTTGGACAAGTTACTCACGGTCAGCACAACCGTTTAAGAGCACCAGGTTCAGTAGGTGCTTCATCTTATCCTTCTAGAGTATTCAAAGGAATGCGTATGGCTGGAAGAATGGGTGGAGACAATGTTAAAGTTCAAAATCTTAGAGTTTTAAGAGTAGTTGCTGAAAAGAACCTACTTGTTGTTAAAGGATGTGTTCCTGGGCATAAAGACTCTTATGTAATCATTCAGAAGTAATGGAAGTAAAAGTATTAGATATCAACGGAAAAGATACTGGAAGAAAAGTACAGCTTTCTGATTCAGTTTTCGCAATTGAGCCTAATAACCATGCTCTTTACTTAGATGTGAAACAATATTTGGCTAATCAACGTCAAGGGACACACAAAGCTAAAGAAAGAGCTGAAGTTGCTGGTAGTACTCGTAAAATTAAAAAACAAAAAGGAACTGGTACTGCTCGTGCAGGATCTAAAAAGAGTCCTTTGTTTAAAGGAGGAGGAACTGTTTTCGGTCCAAGACCAAGAAACTATTCTTTTAAATTAAATAAAGCATTAAAGCGTTTAGCTCGTAAATCTGCTTTAGCTTTAAAGGCGAAAGAATCTAACTTAATCGTATTAGAAGACTTCGGTTTCGAAGCTCCAAGTACTAAAAATTTCATTAACGTGTTAAAAGCGTTAGGGTTAGAAAACAAAAAATCATTGTTCGTTTTAGGTGGTGAAAACAAAAATGTTTATTTATCATCTCGTAACTTACAAAAATCTTCTGTAATCACTAACTCAGAATTAAGTACTTATGCGATATTAAACGCAAATAATTTAGTTCTTTTAGAGGGATCTTTAGAAGGAATCGAACAAAATTTAAGCAAATAATAGGCCATGAGTATCATTATAAAACCTATCGTTACAGAAAAAGTAACTAAAGACGGAGAAATATTCAACCGTTTTGGTTTCGTTGTAGATAAAAAAGCTAACAAAGTTCAAATTAAGAAAGCTGTTGAGGCTGCTTATGGTGTAACTGTTGTAGAGGTAAATACAATGAATGTACGTCCAGATCGTACTACTAAATATACAAAAAGTGGTATGATATCAGGGAAAACTAATGCTTATAAAAAAGCAATCGTACAAGTTAAAGAAGGAGAAACAATTGATTTTTACAACAACTAAGTAAAGTAAGATGTCAGTAAGAAAATTAAAACCTATTACCCCAGGTCAGCGTTTTAGAGTTGTTAATGGTTTTGACGCCATTACTACTGATAAGCCGGAGCGTTCATTAATCGCGCCGAAAAAATCATCTGGAGGTAGAAATAGTCAAGGAAAGATGACTATGCGCTATACAGGCGGTGGTCACAAACAAAGATATCGTATCATTGATTTCAAAAGAACTAAAGATGGTATTCCAGCTACAGTGAAATCAATTGAGTATGATCCAAACAGAACTGCTTTTATCGCGTTATTAGCTTATGCTGATGGTGAAAAAAGATATATCATTGCTCAAAATGGTTTAAAAGTAGGACAAACTGTTATTTCAGGTGCTGATGTAGCTCCAGAAATCGGTAACACTATGCCATTAAGCAAAATTCCTCTAGGAACAGTAATTTCTTGTATTGAGTTACGTCCAGGTCAAGGTGCAACAATCGCTCGTTCGGCAGGTACATTTGCTCAGTTAATGGCTCGTGATGGTAAATATGCTACTATCAAAATGCCTTCTGGAGAAACAAGATTAATCTTATTAACTTGTACTGCAACAATCGGAGCAGTTTCTAACTCTGACCACCAGTTAATTGTTTCTGGTAAGGCAGGTAGATCTAGATGGTTAGGTAGAAGACCAAGAACTAGACCGGTAGCAATGAACCCTGTTGATCACCCAATGGGTGGTGGTGAAGGACGTTCATCTGGAGGTCACCCACGTTCAAGAAAAGGTTTACCGGCTAAAGGTTATAGAACCCGTGCTAAACAAAACCCGAGCAACAAGTATATTGTAGAACGTAGAAAGAAATAATAAGATATGGCACGTTCATTAAAAAAAGGACCTTTCGTACACTATAAATTAGAGAAGAAAGTATTGGAGAATGCTGGAAGCAGGAAACAAGAATGTTGTTAAAACTTGGTCTAGAGCTTCAATGATTACTCCTGATTTCGTAGGACAAACAATCGCAGTTCACAACGGTCGTCAATTTGTTCCAGTATATGTTACTGAAAACATGGTAGGACACAAGTTAGGTGAGTTTTCACCAACTAGATCTTTTAGAGGTCACGCTGGAGCTAAAAATAAAGGTAAAAAATAAAAGAAGACATGGGAGTTCGTAAAAGAGAAACAGCAGAGGCAAGAAAAGAGGCTAATAAGTCTATCGCATTTGCTAAGTTAAATAACTGCCCTACTTCACCTAGAAAAATGCGCTTAGTAGCAGACTTGGTAAGAGGTCAGAAAGTTGAGAATGCACTAAACATATTACGTTTTAGTCAAAAAGAAGCTTCAAGAAAATTAGAAAAACTTTTATTATCTGCAATCAATAACTGGGAGCAAAAAAATAGTGAAGGTGATGTAGCTGGAAGCAGGCTTATTTGTAAAAGAGATCAAAGTGGATGGTGGTATGATGTTAAAAAGATTACGTCCAGCACCACAAGGTCGTGCACACAGAATTAGAAAACGTTCTAATCACGTAACAATCGTATTAGGATCAATTAATAACACACAAAGCAATTAATAAAGATGGGACAAAAGACTAATCCAATCGGAAATCGCCTTGGTATCATCAGAGGATGGGATTCTAACTGGTATGGTGGTAATGACTACGGTGATAAAATCGCTGAAGATTACAAAATCAGAAAGTATATCCACGCTCGTTTATCAAAAGCTAGTGTGTCAAAAGTAATCATCGAGAGAACTTTAAAACTTGTAACCGTTACTATCACTACTGCTAGACCTGGTATCATTATCGGGAAAGGTGGTCAAGAGGTAGACAAGTTAAAAGAAGAACTTAAGAAAATTACTGACAAAGAGGTTCAAATCAACATCTTTGAAATCAAAAGACCTGAGTTAGACGCTTATTTAGTTGCTAATAGCATCTGTCGTCAAATTGAAGGTCGTATTTCTTACAGAAGAGCAATCAAAATGGCTATTGCAGCTTCTATGAGAATGAACGCTGAAGGTATCAAAGTAATGATTTCTGGTCGTTTAAATGGTGCTGAAATGGCACGTTCAGAAAGTTTCAAAGAAGGACGTATTCCTCTATCAACTTTCAGAGCTGACATTGATTATGCTTTAAGTTGAAGCGCATACTACTTATGGTAGAATGGGGGTTAAAGTATGGATCATGAAAGGTGAAGTTTACGGTAAAAGAGACCTTTCTCCACTTGTAGGTATGGATAAAAAAGCTGCACAAGGTGGTAAGGGTGGTGATGCTCCACGTGGTGGAAAATCAAACGGTAAACAAGGAGCTCGTAAAAGAAAGTAATTTTTAAATTAAAGAAAAATGTTACAGCCTAAAAGAACAAAATACCGTAAGGTACAGAAAGGTAGAATGAAAGGGAACTCTAATAGAGGTCACGAACTTTCAAATGGAATGTTTGGAATTAAATCGGTTCACGAAACAGGTGCTTTCTTAACTTCACGCCAAATCGAAGCGGCTCGTATTGCAGCAACTCGTTATATGAAACGTGAAGGGCAATTATGGATCAAAATTTTCCCAGACAAACCTATCACTAAGAAGCCTCTTGAAGTACGTATGGGTAAAGGTAAAGGTGCAGTTGAATACTGGGCTGCTGTTGTTAAACCAGGAAGAATTATGTTTGAGGTAGGTGGCGTACCACTAGCAGTTGCAAAAGAGGCTTTACGTCTTGCAGCTCAAAAATTACCAGTAAAAACTAAATTCGTCGTTGCTAGAGATTTCGAAGCATAATATAAGAAGATTATGAAACAATCAGAAATTAAAAATCTATCTGCAGCTGAGTTACAAGAAAAGCTAGTTCAATTAAAAAGACTTATGCCGACCTGAAAATTGCTCATGCTATTTCTCCAATCGAGAATCCACTTCAAATTAGAAGTATCAGACGTTCAGTAGCGAGAATCGCAACTGAATTAACTAAAAGAGAGCTTCAATAAATAGTATTCAGCTGAAAAGATGGAAAAAAGAAATTTAAGAAAAGAGAGAGTTGGTGTTGTTACTTCTAACAAAATGGATAAGTCTATTGTTGTTTCTCAAGTAACTAAAGTAAAACACCCATTATATGGTAAGTTCGTGTTAAAAACTAAGAAATATGTTGCACACGACGAAAAGAATGACTGTAACATTGGTGATACAGTGAAAATCATGGAAACTCGTCCATTAAGTAAAACTAAGTGTTGGAGATTAGTTGAAATCATTGAAAGAGCGAAATAATTATGGTACAACAAGAATCAAGACTAAAAGTAGCAGATAATACGGGAGCTAAAGAAGTTTTAACTATCCGTGTTTTAGGTGGAACAAAAAGACGTTACGCCTCAGTTGGTGACAAAATTGTAGTAGCTATCAAAGATGCAACTCCTAACGGAAACGTTAAGAAAGGTGCGGTTTCAACTGCAGTTGTTGTTAGAACTAAAAAAGAAGTAAGAAGAGCAGATGGATCTTATATCCGTTTCGATGATAACGCTTGTGTGTTGTTAAATGCAGCAGGTGAAATGAGAGGAACTCGTGTATTCGGTCCAGTAGCTAGAGAACTTCGTGAAAAACAATTCATGAAAATTGTATCATTAGCACCAGAAGTGCTTTAATTATTATTACGATGATGAAGCTAAAAATAAAATCAGGTGACACTGTAAAGGTTATCGCAGGTGACCACAAAGGTGCTGAAGGTAAGGTTTTACGTGTAATTCGTGAAAAAAACAAAGCGGTAGTTGAGGGGGTAAATATAGTGTCTAAACACACTAAGCCAAGTGCTCAAAATCCTCAAGGTGGAATCGTTAAAAAGAAGCTCCTATACACGTTTCAAACTTAATGTTAGTAGATGCTAAAGGTAATGCTACTAAAGTTGGTTTTAAAGTAGAAGGAGATAAGAAAGTAAGATTTTCAAAAAAATCTAATCAAGTATTATAGTGATGGCTTATATACCTAGACTAAAAGAAGAATATAAGAGCAGAGTAATTGCTGCTCTTACAGCTGAATCTGGTTACAAAAACGTAATGCAAGTTCCTAAATTGGAAAAAATCGTTTTAAGTAAAGGAGTTGGCGCAGCGGTTTCAGATAAAAAACTTATCGAATATGCTGTAGAAGAATTGACAAAGATTACTGGTCAAAAAGCAGTAGCTACTATTTCTAAAAAAGACGTTGCGTCTTTTAAATTAAGAAAAGGGATGCCAATTGGTGCAAAAGTAACTTTACGTGGAGAAAGAATGTATGAGTTTTTAGATCGTTTGATCACCGCTTCATTGCCGCGTGTGAGAGACTTTAACGGTATTAAATCTACAGGTTTTGACGGTAGAGGAAATTACAACCTTGGAGTTCTTGAGCAAATTATCTTCCCTGAAATTGATATCGATAAAGTAAATAAAATTACGGGTATGGATATTACTTTCGTAACATCTGCACAAACAGATAAGGAAGCAAAATCATTATTAGCTGAATTAGGTTTACCTTTTAAAAAGAATTAAGACATGGCTAAAGAATCAATGAAAGCCCGCGAGGTGAAAAGACAAAAAACGGTAGAAAAATATGCAGAGAAAAGAAAAGCTTTGTTAGAAGCTGGAGATTATGTATCTTTGCAAAAATTACCAAAGAATGCTTCGCCAGTTCGTTTGCACAATCGTTGTAAATTAACAGGTAGACCAAGAGGGTATATGCGTCAATTCGGTATTTCACGTGTAACTTTCCGTGAAATGGCAAACCAAGGATTGATACCAGGAGTTAGAAAAGCTAGCTGGTAAGATTATAAAAGAGATTATTAACAGGTTATAGGTTCAACCCACGAGTGTGGGTTGAAAACCATAACCGCAATTTTGTTTATATGTATACAGATCCAATTGCGGATTTCTTAACAAGAATTAGAAATGCTTCGAAGGCAAGCCACAAAGTGGTAGAGATTCCTGCATCTAATCTTAAAAAGAAATCACAAAAATCTTATTCGATCAAGGTTATATCCTTAGCTACAAATTCGAAAATGAGACTGTTCAAGGAACAATCAAAATCGCTTTAAAGTATGATAAAGATACTAAGGAAGCGGTAATCAAGAACATTCAAAGAATTAGTAAACCAGGTTTACGTAAGTATGCAGGTGCCACTAAATTACCTAGAATTTTAAATGGTTTAGGCGTTGCTATTGTTTCTACTTCTAAAGGAGTAATGACTGACAAGCAAGCTAGACAGTTAAATGTAGGTGGTGAGGTAATTTGTTACGTATACTAAAAAAGAGTTAAGAGATGTCAAGAATAGGTAAAAGTCCAATCGCCATTCCTGCTGGAGTAACTGTAGAATTAAAAGATTCAGTTATTACTGTAAAAGGGAAATTAGGAGAGCTTTCTCAAGAGATTACTGACAACGTAACAGTAACTATTGAAGAAAATCAAGTTCTTGTTTCAAGAGCTGCAGATAGCAAAGAAGAAAGAGCTCAACACGGTTTATTTAGAGCTTTAATTAATAACATGATTACTGGTGTATCTACTGGTTTTACAAAAGAATTAGAATTAGTAGGTGTTGGATACCGTGCTTCTAATCAAGGGAATAAACTTGATTTAGCTTTAGGGTATTCTCATAATATCGTTTTAGAAGTAGCTTCCAGAGGTAACTGTGGAAACTGTTTCTGAAAAAGGTAAAAATCCTATTGTAAAGCTAACTTCTTATGATAAACAATTATTAGGGCAAGTAGCGGCTAAAATCCGTTCTTTCCGTAAGCCTGAACCATATAAAGGAAAAGGTATTAAGTTTGTAGGTGAAGTATTAAGAAGAAAAGCAGGTAAATCAGCTTAAAAATTAAGATTATGTCATTAACAAAATCTGAAAGAAGACAAAGAATACAGTACAGAATTAGAAAAATTGTAAGCGGTACAGCTGCAAGACCTCGTTTATCTGTATTCAGAAGTAACAAAGAAATCTATGCTCAGCTTATAGATGATGTAAATGGTGTTACATTATTAGCAGCTTCTTCTCGTGAAAAAGAGGTGGATGCTAAAGGTACTAAAATTGAAGTAGCAGCAGTAGTTGGAAAATTACTTGCTGAAAAAGCTTTAAAAGCAGGTATCGATACAGTAACATTTGATAGAGGTGGTTATTTATACCATGGTCGTGTTCAATCATTAGCAGAAGGCGCTAGAGCGGCTGGATTAAAATTCTAAGAAATTATGTATCATAATTATAAAAACGTAGAACTAGTAAAACCAGGAGGTCTTGAATTGAAAGATCGTTTGGTTAGTGTTAATCGTGTTACTAAAGTTACTAAAGGTGGTAGAGCATTTGGTTTTTCAGCTATCGTAGTAGTAGGTGACGAGAACGGTGTAGTGGGTCACGGATTAGGAAAATCTAAAGACGTTTCTGGAAGCTATTGCAAAAGCAGTAGAAGATGCTAAGAAAAACTTAGTAAGAATTCCTTTGAGTGGACAATCTGTACCACACGAACAAAAAGGTAAGTTTGGTGGAGCTAGAGTATTATTAATGCCAGCTTCTCATGGTACTGGAGTAATTGCAGGTGGTGCTGTACGTGCGGTTCTTGAATCAGTAGGAGTTCACGATGTATTATCTAAATCTCAAGGTTCTTCTAATCCTCATAATGTGGTAAAAGCAACTTTTGATGCTTTACTGCAAATGAGAAGTGCAGTTACTGTGGCTAAACAAAGAGGAGTATCTTTAGAGAAAGTATTCAAAGGTTAATTCAAGGAAATTATGGCTAAGATATTAGTAAAACAAGTAAGAAGCATTATTAATTGTCCTCAGGATCAAAAGAGAACAATGCAAGCTTTAGGACTTCGTAAAATGGGTCAAGTAGTTGAGCATGAAGGAACTCCTGCTATCCTTGGAATGGTAAATAAAGTTAAACACTTAGTTTCTACAGAAGAAACTAAATAACAAATGACTGTTATGAATTTAAGTAATTTACAGCCAGCTGAAGGTTCAACACATAACCAAAATAAAAGAGTAGGTAGAGGAGAAGGTTCTGGTAAAGGTGGTACTGCTGCACGTGGTCACAAAGGAGCTAAATCTCGTTCAGGTTACTCTAAAAAAATTGGTTTTGAAGGAGGGCAAATGCCTCTTCAAAGACGTGTTCCTAAGTTTGGTTTCAAAAATATCAATAGAGTTGAATATCAAGGTGTAAACTTAGATACTTTACAAGCTCTAGTTGATAATGGTGTTGTAACTGATACAGTAGATTTTGCTACTTTAGTTGCAAATCGTTTAGCTACTAAAACTGAAGTTGTTAAGATTTTAGGTAGAGGTGAGCTTAAAACTAAATTAAAAGTTAGTGCACACAAATTCACAGCATCTGCTAAAGCAGCTATTGAAGCAGCTGGAGGAGAAGCTATAGAATTATAAATTTTCTAGACACGATGAAAAAATTTATTGAATCGTTACAAAACGTTTGGAAAATTGAGGAACTAAGAAACAGAGTCCTATTTACATTAGGACTTCTGTTAGTTTATCGTTTCGGAGCTCACGTAACATTGCCGGGAATTGATGCGACTAAGTTGCAAGGGTTAACCAATCAGACTGATAAAGGTATTGGTTGGTTAATTAATGTATTTACGGGAGGTGCTTTTTCACAAGCATCTGTTTTTGCGTTGGGTATAATGCCTTATATTTCTGCTTCAATTGTAGTTCAGTTAATGGGAATCGCTATCCCTTATTTGCAAAAATTACAAAAAGAAGGAGAAAGTGGAAGAAAAAAGATGAACCAAATTACAAGATGGTTAACTATTGGTATTACGTTAATTCAAGGTCCTGGTTATATTTATAACTTATACCGTACTTTACCAGGTGAAGCATTTTTATTAGGATTTAATTCATTTGCTTTCTTGTTCTCATCTGTATTAATTTTAACTACTGGTACTTTATTTGCGATGTGGTTAGGTGAAAAAATTACAGATAAAGGTATCGGAAACGGTATTTCGTTGTTAATCTTAGTAGGTATTGTTGCTCGTTTACCACAAGCATTTGCTCAGGAGTTTTCATCTGCTGTTTCTCAAAACAACGGAGGTTTAATGAAGATTGTTGTAGAAATCATCGTGTGGTTACTTGTCATTATTGCCTGCGTTTTAATGACTATGGCAGTTAGAAAAGTGGCAGTGCAATATGCACGCCGTACCGTTTCTGGAGATCTAGAGCAAGACTTGATGGGGGGTAATCGTCAATTTATTCCTTTGAAGTTGAATGCTTCAGGTGTTATGCCAATCATCTTTGCGCAAGCTATTATGTTTATACCTGCTGCCGTGGCTGGTTTATCATCTTCTGAAACAGCTCAATCGATCAGTACAAGATTCCAAAATATATTTGGTTGGGAGTATAATTTAGTGTTTGCTACGTTAATTGTAATTTTTACGTACTTTTACACTGCTATTACTATGCCAACAACAAGAATGGCTGATGATTTAAAGAGAAGTGGTGGTTTTATCCCAGGAGTTAAGCCTGGAATGGAAACAGCTGACTTTTTAGATCATGTGATGTCTTTAATTACATTCCCAGGAGCTATCTTCTTAGCATTGTTAGCTGTGTTCCCAGCTATTGTTATGAATGTGTTAGGAGTACAGCAACAATGGGCATTGTTCTTTGGTGGTACATCACTCTTGATTTTGGTTGGAGTTGCAATAGATACAATTCAACAAATCAATTCATACTTGTTGAATCAGCATTATGATGGTTTGATGAAAACAGGTAAAAACAGAAAAGCAGTAGCTTAATATGGCAAAACAATCAGCAATTGAACAAGATGGAACAATTATAGAGGCATTGTCCAATGCCATGTTCCGTGTAGAATTAGAAAACGGGCATGTTGTAATTGCTCACATTTCTGGAAAAATGCGTATGCACTACATCAAATTGTTACCTGGTGACAAAGTGAAACTAGAAATGAGCCCTTACGATTTGTCTAAAGCAAGAATTACTTATAGATACTAAAATGAAAGTAAGAGCATCAATTAAGAAGAGAAGTGCGGAATGCATTATCGTTCGTAGAAAAGGAAGATTATACGTTATTAACAAAAAGAATCCTAGATTTAAACAAAGACAAGGATAATTATGGCAAGAATAGCAGGGGTAGATATACCTAAAAACAAAAGAGGTGTCATCGCTTTGACATATATCTTCGGAATTGGAAAAAGTAGAGCTATCAAAATCTTAGAGAAAGCTCAGGTAAGCCAAGATAAAAAAGTGTCTGAATGGAATGACGATGAAATCGGTGCAATCCGTGAAGCGGTTTCTTATTACAAAATTGAAGGAGAATTACGTTCTGAAACATCATTAAACATCAAACGTTTAATGGATATCGGATGTTACAGAGGAATCCGTCACAGATCTGGTCTTCCTTTAAGAGGTCAAAGAACTAAGAACAATTCTAGAACAAGAAAAGGTAAAAGAAAAACTGTTGCTAACAAGAAGAAAGCAACTAAATAATAATTAGTAATATGGCGAAAGCAAATACAAAAAAACGTAAAGTTGTTGTTGAGTCTACTGGTGAGGCGCACGTAAGTTCAACTTTTAACAACATCATCATTTCTTTAACAAACAAGAAAGGTGAAGTTGTAGCTTGGTCATCTGCTGGTAAAATGGGTTTCAGAGGTTCTAAAAAGAATACTCCGTATGCAGCTCAAATGGCAGCAGAAGATTGCTCAAAAGTTGCTTTAGAAGCTGGTCTTAAAAAAGTGAAAGTGTTTGTAAAAGGACCTGGAAACGGAAGAGAATCAGCAATCCGCTCAATCCATAACTCAGGTATCGAAGTGACAGAAATTATTGACGTTACTCCATTACCACACAACGGATGTCGTCCTCCAAAAAGACGTAGAGTTTAAGGATGTTTGAATTTTTAACATCTTTATAGTTTGATTTAATTAAGTATAACTAGGTTGAATATAGATTATCGGAGGATAAATAAGACCTGAATTCATAATCTCAACCTTAAAAATGTATTAGAAATGGCAAGATATACTGGTCCAAAAACTAAAATTGCTCGTAAATTTGGCGAAGCAATCTTCGGAGATGACAGAGCCTTCGAAAAAAGAAACTACCCTCCAGGGCAACATGGTTTAGCTAAAAAAAGAGGTAAAAAATCTGAATATGCTGTTCAGTTAATGGAAAAGCAAAAAGCTAAATATACTTATGGTATTTTAGAAAAACAATTCAGAAATTTATTCGAAAAAGCTTCTGCTGCTTCTGGTGTAACAGGTGAAATCCTTTTACAATTATGTGAAGCTCGTTTAGATAACGTAGTTTACAGAATGGGTGTGGCGCCTTCAAGAAGAGCTGCTAGACAAATTGTAACTCATAGACATATTACAGTAAATGGTGAAGTGGTTAACGTTCCTTCTTACCATTTAAAACCAGGTGACAAAGTTGCTGTTCGTGAAAAATCTAAATCTTTAGAATCAATCGAACGTTCTTTAGCTGCTGCTTCTCAAGTATATGAGTGGATCGTGTGGAATAATGATACAAAAGAAGGTACTTTTGTTTCTGTTCCTCAAAGATTACAAATCCCTGAGAACATTAAAGAACAACTAATTGTCGAATTGTACAACAAATAATAATAATTGACATCAGTCGAAATTTATGGCAATATTTAATTTTCAGAAGCCCGATAAAGTTATCATGATCGATTCTACTGATTTCGAAGGCAAATTCGAATTCAGACCTCTTGAACCAGGTTACGGATTGACTGTTGGTAACGCTTTAAGAAGAGTTTTACTTTCTGCTCTTGAGGGTTATGCTATCACTTCTATTCGTATTGAAGGAGTGGATCATGAGTTCTCTACTATACCTGGTGTTGTAGAAGACGTAACTGAAATTATCCTTAACTTAAAACAAGTACGTTTTAAACGTCAAATTGAAGATATCGATAACGAATCAGTTTCTATTTCTTTATCAGGTAAAGATCAAATTACTGCTGGTGATTTTCAAAAATTTATTTCAGGTTTCCAAGTGTTAAATCCTGAATTAGTAATTTGTAATTTAGACAGCAATGTAAATTTGAACATGGAAATGACGATCGAGAAAGGTCGTGGTTATGTTCCAGCAGAGGAAAACAAAAAACAAAATGCTGCAATCGGTACTATATTTACTGATTCTATCTTTACACCTGTAAAGAATGTGAAGTACGCTATCGAAAACTTCCGTGTTGAGCAAAAAACGGATTATGAAAAATTAGTTTTTGAAATCAAAACAGATGGTTCTATCCATCCTAAAGATGCTCTAACTGGAAGCGGCTAAGGTATTAATTCACCATTTTATGTTATTCTCTGATGAGAGAATCACTCTTGAGGCTGATGAAATTGCTCAAACAGAATCATATGACGAGGAATCGTTACACATGAGACAGTTATTGAAAACTAAGTTAGTTGATATGGACTTATCTGTAAGAGCATTAAACTGCTTAAAGGCTGCTGAAGTTGATACATTAGGAGACTTAGTATCGTTCAACAAACATGACTTAATGAAATTCCGCAATTTTGGTAAAAAATCATTAACTGAACTTGATGAGTTAGTTGCCAATAAGAACTTAACGTTCGGAATGGATTTGTCAAAATATAAGTTAGATAAAGAATAATAGCCTTCATATTTTGCTCTCCAAGGTGGATTGATGCAAGATGAAGTTTAAAAAGCAACGTCATGAGACACGGAAAAAAAGTAAACCATTTAAGCAGACAGACTGGACATAGAAAAGCTATGTTAGCTAATATGGCATGTTCGTTAATCGAGCATAAACGTATTAATACAACTGTAGCTAAAGCTAAAGCACTTAAACAATTTGTTGAGCCTTTAGTAACAAAATCAAAAGAAGATACTACTCATAATCGTCGTACAGTTTTCGCTTATTTAAGAAATAAATATGCGGTTACTGAATTATTCAGAGATGTAGCTGCTAAAGTAGGTGACCGTCCAGGAGGATATACTCGTATCATCAAGTTAGGTAACCGTTTAGGAGATAACGCTGATATGGCAATGATTGAGTTCGTAGACTTCAACGAAATCTATAACGGTGGTAAAAAAGAAGTTAAAAAAGCTAAAAGCCGTCGTGGTGGAGCTAAAGCTAAAAAAGCTGGAAGGTGCTGCTGAAACTCCTGCAACTGAAGAATCTTCTGAATCTGCAGAATAATATGATGCTCAATTCATAAATATAAAAAAGGATAAACTTATTGGTTTATCCTTTTTTTTTGAATAAATTTGTCAAACTTTTTTTAACAATGCAACACACAACAAAACAGTCTGCGACTTTACTTCTGGCAGACGGAACAATTTTTCACGGTAAATCTGTAGGAATATCAGGCAAAACTTTTGGAGAAGTTTGTTTTAACACAGGTACTACGGGTTATCAAGAAATTTTTACCGACCCTTCTTATTTTGGTCAAATCATGGTTACTACTAATGCACACATTGGTAACTATGGGGTAAATGCAGCGGAAGTAGAATCTGAAAAAATTATGATTTCAGGGTTAGTTTGTAAAAATTTTTCAAGTTCTCATTCACGCCCAAATTCTGAAAGTAATCTTTTTGATTATTTTAAAAAGAAAATTTGATTTGTATATCAGATGTTGACACTCGTGCTTTAGTGAGTTATATTCGAGATCATGGTGCGCAAAACGCGGTAATCTGTACTGATGATACATCAATAGAAGAGTTAAAAAAGAATTAGCAGCTATTCCAGATATGAAAGGTCTAGAATTAGCTTCTAAAGTTTCTACTACTGAGCCTTATTTCTTTGGTGATGAAAATGCAACGTATAAAATTTCAGCTTTAGATTTAGGGATCAAAAAGAATATCTTACGTAATCTTGCTAAACGAGATTGTTATATTAAAGTTTTTCCTTATAATGCTTCTTTTGAAGATTTAAAAGGTTTTGATCCTGATGGTTTTTTCTTGTCTAATGGTCCTGGTGATCCAGATCCTCTTTATAGTGCACAGGAAGTAGCTCGTCAAATATTAAATGAAAATAAACCCTTATTCGGTATTTGTTTAGGTCACCAAGTAATTGCATTAGCTAATGGTGTATCTACTTATAAAATGTTTAATGGTCACCGTGGAATTAACCACCCCGTAAAAAATTTAATTACTGGTAAAGGAGAAATTACTTCACAAAATCATGGTTTCGCTGTAAACAGAGATGAATTGGAAAAACATACAGATTTAGAAATTACACACGAACATTTAAATGATGGTACGGTTGCGGGTATGAGAATGATAAATAAAAATTGTTTTTCAGTTCAATATCACCCGGAAGCCAGTCCTGGACCTCACGATTCATCGTATTTGTTTGATCAATTTGTTGAAAATATAAAAAAATATAAAATTAAATAATAACTGTTTTAGAAAATCTATTTTTGATTTCTAAGATCTAAAAACTTAAACAAAATGAGTATTATAATAAAAATCCATGCAAGACAAATTTTAGACTCGAGAGGAAACCCTACGGTTGAAGTAGATGTAGTAACAGAAAACGGTATTTTAGGTCGTGCGGCAGTTCCTTCGGGGGCTTCTACAGGCGAGCATGAAGCCGTTGAATTACGTGATGGCGGTACTGCATTCATGGGGAAAGGTGTTATGAAAGCCGTTGAAAATGTAAATACAACTATTGCAGAAGCTTTAGTAGGTACTTCTGTTTTCGAACAAAACCTTATCGATAAAATTATGATCGATTTAGATGGAACAGCTAATAAATCTAAATTAGGAGCTAATGCTATTTTAGGAGTATCATTAGCAGTAGCTAAAGCGGCGGCTAACGAGTTAGGCTTGCCTTTATATCGTTACGTAGGAGGAGTGTCTGGAAACACGCTACCTGTACCTATGATGAATATCATCAATGGGGGTTCGCATTCAGATGCGCCTATTGCTTTTCAAGAGTTTATGATTATGCCAGTAAAAGCAACTTCTTTTACGCATGCTATGCAAATGGGAACTGAAATTTTTCATAATTTAAAGAAAGTTTTACACGATAGAAACCTTTCTACGGCAGTAGGAGATGAAGGTGGTTTTGCTCCTAATTTAGCGGGTGGTACCGAAGATGCTTTAGATTCAATCAAATTAGCAGTAGAAAAAGCAGGTTATACTTTTGGTGATGATATTATGATTGCTTTAGATTGTGCCGCTTCTGAGTTTTATGTAAACGGAAATTATGATTATACAAAGTTTGAAGGCGAAAAAGGGAAAATAAGAACTTCTGCAGAACAAGTAGAATATTTGGCAGATTTATGTGCTAAATATCCAATCATTTCAATTGAGGATGGAATGTATGAAGATGATTGGTCTGGTTGGAAATTATTAACAGAAAAAATTGGTAATAAAGTACAATTAGTAGGTGATGATTTATTTGTTACTAATGTTGAGCGCTTATCTCGTGGTATTTCGGAAGGTATAGCAAATTCAATATTGATTAAAGTAAACCAAATTGGTACGTTAACAGAAACAATTGCAGCCGTAAATATGGCACACAATGCGGGGTATACTTCTGTAATGTCACACCGTTCTGGTGAAACTGAAGATAATACAATTGCTGATTTAGCAGTAGCTTTGAACTGTGGTCAAATTAAAACGGGTTCCGCTTCACGTTCTGATCGTATGTCAAAATATAACCAGTTATTACGTATCGAAGAAGAATTAGGAGATGTAGCCTATTTTCCAAAAGAAAATGCTTTTAAAATAAATAAATAAAAACTTTGATATTTTAAAATCCTGATTGACTAGTCAGGATTTTTTATTTGAACATTGTGATGAAGTCCAAAGATATACGATTCTAGCTAGAAATGTTTATGCGTATGCTATTTAAAATTTGAATTTTATTTTATGATAATTATACTTACTTCTTTTTAGAGCATAGATCCCCAAAGAAATAATCATAATAATATGATTTAAGTGAAAATAAAAACCTTTTTAATATAAAGATCACATTTCGATGAATTCAAATTAGAAAAGTATAATATTTATAAATCAAAAAGGATACTTGTTTTTGATGTTCAAGATAAGGAACAAAATAGAGTTTATAAAAAATAGATATAAGCTAGGATTCATAGTTTTTTACAAAAAGATAAAGAAACTTATTGTTGTGCAATTCGTAGTGTCTAATCTAGAAGATTTTAGGACCCAAAGAAAATCTAGATTTAAACAATTCCTACAACAAAACAGTAATAAGTTTAAAAAACCAATATTACCAACAATTCAAAAGGCAAAAGAACCGTTATCAATCGTTGAAGCATTAGTAGTTAAAGGAATAGACACTTATGTAAAAAACTACAAAGAAAAATTTAAAAATAAGTCATAAATACAGGAGTCATTTTTCACTCCATATAACTGATAAAAAATAAACAAACAAAATTCAATAAAAAATTGAATATGAATAGATTAAAATATTTTTTCTGCCTTCTGTTACTACTGTTAAATAGCGTAGGATGGTCACAACTTTACCCAGTACAAGTAAACAGCAGCGTATTTCCTCCTTATTTATCCAGTTTGTCGAGCTATGCTACAACAGTTGATCAAAAATATCTAGTCAATATCTACACAGCGGATCTAAATGTTGTTCATCGTCAAGTACGATTACAGCTATACATAGAAGGAAATGGTATTCAAGCCCAATCACTTCCAATAGTAGAAGGAGCTCCCATTATGTACCTAAACGGAGGCGAAACCCTACAACTATCCAATCTAGATCTATCCCCTTATTTTCAATTAGAAAACCTATCCGAATTAATCAAAACCAATACAGCAGTACCTTACCACAAGGCAATTACAAATACTGTATAGAAGTATATGATTTTATAACCAACCAGCGAATTTCACAAAAATCCTGTACCTTCTATTATTTTGTATACAATGAACCCCCGTTACTGAATAGCCCTAGTAATCATGAACTGGTTGGTTTTCAAGACCCCCAAAACCTTATTTTTACCTGGACCCCGCGACACCTCAATGCGGTAAATATAGAATACGAATTTGAACTAGTAGAACTCCTAGACCATCAAGTCCCCTCTAACCATGCCTTTCTAACCAGCATACCCTTATACAAAACCACCACCTCCACGACCGTTTTACATTACGGTCCCGTAGAGCCCCAACTAATTGCAGGACGTAAATACGCTTGGCGCGTAAAAGCACTAAGTCAACCTGGATTTGGCGATAAAGCCATATTTAATAACAATGGTTATAGCGAAATTTTTGATTTTATCTACCCAGGTAATTGCCCCCCTCCAAAATTCGTAGTAGCTATTTCCCTTAATGCCACCCAATCCAAAATTACGTGGCAAACCAATCCCGACTTTGTAGATTATAAAATAGAATACCGTAAAAAGGAACCAATAGTTGGTACCCAACAGCCTACTACAATAACGAAGCCAAACTATACGATCTAGAAGCAGGAGCAACCTACGAATATCGAGTAGGAGGAGAGTGCATAGGAGGACTTATAAATTATACCCCCGTAGAAGAATTTACCCAACCCCGTAAAGAAGAAATAGCCATCAAATGTGGCATAAAACCCAATATAGATTTAAGTAATACAACCCTTTTTGAAGGAGAATTACCCAATGATCAAATCATTCTTGCAGGCGATTTTTCCATCAAACTCACCGAAGTAAGAGGCAAAAGAAGCTATAGCGGCAAAGGCTACGTGAACGTCCCTTATTTATCCTTTGTAAAAATAGGCGTAGAATTTAAAGACATTACCCTTAATACAGACTTTAGGCTAGTAAAAGGCGAAATCAAAGCCCTATATGATCCAAGTTGGAAAAATATAATAGATCTCAGTAGCCTATACGATCAAATAGAAGACGGTTTTGATCTTCTTTCCCCCGATACCGAAGAACATCAATTTCAAACCAATTTTGATATTCCCGATCTGTCACATATTACAGTAAACAGTAATGAAGTAGTAGTCACCGGTACTAATGGACAAACCCAAAGTTTTGATCTAGACCCCAAAGAACTCATAATCATCCGCGACCCCAAAGGAAACGTATATGCAGTGCCCCCAGGAAGCGATAAGCCCGTGGTTTTAAATGAAGGACAAGCCGCAGGATTTATTCCTGATGCTTCTAATACACAAGGTATTACCAGCGCAGGCATGGTAACAAAGCTAGCTCCTATAGCCGCTCGTGTTACTTTTGAGCGATCGTCAGAAAGTAAGTATGCTGACGATGTAATGCCTGCAAAAGCACATCCTGACATTCAAAAACTATACAAAACCATTGCTGACGGAGCGACACCTTATACTTTATATCATAAAGGAATCCAAAATGATGGAAAAGGAAGTCGTAGTTTTGATTTTATAGATGCAGTAATAGCCGTTAATGGTACAACAATAAAGCCTGAGAGTATCCTATTTAATATCAAAGGCAGCGTGGCTAAAAAAATAGGGGGGCTGGTTATGAAAAATGGCAAGGCCTATCAACGACTAGAAGTACCCGTATATCATAGCTCAACCCCTGAGGAACTATTGGCACTAATACCAGGAAAAGACGGAGCCAAGCACCAAGTATTAGGCGCGGCAAAAATTATTCCAATCAAAACACAAACGGATGTAAATATAACCTTAGTACCCGTAAATAATGCGACCATACCTGATGGGATCGCTACGCAACTTAATGCCATTTATGCAGATGCTGGAGTACAATTTAAAGTGACAATTGCGCCCAACCATGAGGTAGCAAAAAACACCTTAGAATGTGGTAAAGATGCCCTATTAGAAAAATTATCCGAAGACCAATCGCAATTTGTAGAGCAATACAAAGCGGGTAAAGACATCCAAAAAGACCAATACTATGTGTTTGTTACCAAAGGGATTACCCCAAGTAGAGCCATTTCAGGTTTCATGCCACGCCATTCACAATTTGGTTTTGTGTTTACCAATCAAAGTGGAGAAGAGGTAAAAGCAGGCAATGACCTAGCAACAATAATTGGGCACGAATTAGGTCACGGCGTATTCGAGTTGCAGCACCCATGGGAACAATTTTCGACAGGTGATAAAAACAGTAATACCCCATGGTTAATGGATTATGCTACGGGAACAAAATTACCATATGTGCATTGGCAACGCATCAGCCACCCTAAATTTGGGTTGTATGTGTTGGATGGAAGTGAGAAGGGGGAGTTAGCAAGAGGATTTGCCATAGCACCAAATTTGACTTTCGTTAAAAGCCAACTGAATACCGTAGCTACATCTTTACAATATATCGCTCCATTAGGTACCCTAGGTGGATTTGAGGATAGAATTAATGATAAGGAAGTTGTTTACTTGTGGGATAGCACTAAAGCCAAATTTATTGTAAAAACAAATGAAAACGGAATCGAAAAAGAAATAGAATATACTATAAAAGTTAGTCCTTCAAGTGATAATGATGTCATTTGGTTATTTTATGATAACGAGCTGAATTGTAATGATAGAAAGTATATCAAAACAACATATAAATTAATTAAAGATAAAATTAATAGTTTACAAGCATTACAAGCATATGTAGGCACTATAAAAGGCAAAGCTGAATTTAAGAAGAAAGAGGGCGACGATAGAAATGTTTATTGGGGAGTTTTACCATGTAATAGTGATTCTAATTCAGGATCAGGATCAGGTTATGCTAATTATATAAATAATCTTGGAAAAAAAGCAAATCAAGCGTATTCACCAGATAATAAACCAGTAAATATTTCAGAAAATCATTTGTTTGATTATACTAAGGTAATTTCAGATGCTGAAAAGCAAAAAGTTTTTTCTGAATTGCAAGCTATAAATACTTCTAGTAAGTTGGTATGCAAAATTTATTTGACAGACACTAAAACACCAGAACAAAAAAAGACTGAAATAGCTACTTACGTCCATGATTTACCTGGTAAGCAAATTGCGCTCTGGATTGATTTTGATGCACAAGGAAAAGCGTCTATAAAAACGTTTTTAGGAAAAGAAATTAAAGGAAGAGATGCAGAAGGAACAGGTATATATATAAAATATCTTTCAGATGTTTTAGCAACACTTGATTTACCAGAATTAAAATTCAATCCGTTAACAGCACTATTAGACGGGCTTGCAGGATTAATAGAGGAGGCAAAAATACCAGAACGTTTTTATAATCCAGATCATGCACAATACAATCCATTACCATCTATGGTGTATTCTTTAGCTAGTTTATCCATCATAAATGACGAAATGGATAAGTTCATGAATTCAGGTAATACAGATGTAGTAAAGTATTCTCAAAGTCGTCAGCAATTTGCTTTACTATGCGGTGTTTGGAATGGCTTTGTGGAGTTGGTGGCGGGTGTTCCTCAAGGTTTATCACTTGTAGTTAAAGCTGATGAAGGACTCATGAATTTGATAACCAATAAAGATAATGCCCGTGCAAAATTAAAAGAGGCTTTTGATAAATTCAGTTGGTCAGCCTTAGGTAATATGATTGACCAAGAATGGAAAAAGGCAACTGCAAATCCATGTATGGTAAGTCATTTGAGCGGTAAAGTTGTTTTTGTTGTAGCTTCTTGTTTTATTGGAGCAGGTGAAGCCAATATAGCCTCTAAGTTTTTACAAACAGTCGAACGATTGGATGTTATAGGACAAGCAATGAGTAATTTCGCTAAATTATCGAGTCCAATCGTAAAAGCAGCCTTTAATAAGGCGGGGAAACTAAAAATATTACCACTGGCAAAATTAGAACCGCAAATTAGTATTCGTTTGCGAACATTATTTAAAGAAAATGTTCGTCAATTATTGAATCGTACCTCAGATCAAGTAGCTTTAAGTTTACATGCTTTAGATAATGGCAACTTTTTATGGGATAATATTGAAGTAAGCCCAGAGGAATTAGCAGAAATTTTAGCTAAAAAACTCGATCCAAATAAAAAAGAGATTGTACTTTTGTCTTGTAATGATTTAGCCAGTGCCCAAGCACTTGCCCAAGCTACTGGTAAAAAAGTTTATACCACTGATGGTGCTATAACGATCTTTGAAAATGGTATAAAACGCGCTGATAATACCAAATGGTATGAAGTATCACCAGATGGTACGGCAAAAGAATTATCCAACCCACCTGTTAAAGAATGTTCGACTTGTACAGGTGAAGGGGTCGAAATGGGTAATATTTCAGGTGAAATATTTAATATTAGAAAGCATTTAAAAAATATTTCTGAAGAATTAGCTTTAAAAATAGAGAATTTAATTCCTTGGATTAAAAAAATTGATTTAAATGTTGGAAGAGTTGAAGAAGAATTGGTTGAAGGTATCAACGTCATAAAAGTTACAAAAGATCTATCGAAATCTAATAGAGCATATAATATTGTTAAAAATGAAATAGAGGCAGAAACATATCTAATTAAGAAATTTAATGCGAAATATTTTGAAACTAAATATGTAACTGATAGATATACTGGAAGACAACTGGAGGTTAAAATATATTTTAGTGGTAAGAATGCTGAAAATGTACTTTTAGTTAGAAAAGATTTGCCAGATGTTGCGGAAAATTTAATAGGTGGAGGGGTTAATAAAGAACATTATAATTTTGGAGAGTTCTATTTGGATGAAACTAAACCAAAGCAAGGTTTAGATTTATATAAAGAGTTTAATATTGAGCAAAATAAACTTCATGAGCATATAATATGGATAGATTAATAAAATATAATATGATAGCTCAGAATTATATCGGGGACTATTTAAGTATACCTTTCATTAATACAAAGTATAAAGAAAACAATAAATATAATGTTTTTGTAAATATTATAAATTCTGATTATCTCAAAACATTTTTTCAGACTTTTGAGATAAATAATTTATATGCAATAATTAATGCAGATGAAATTTATATAGATAACAATAAATCTATTTTGTTTAAATTTCAATTTAATGAGCAGGAATATTATATTATAAAAATTGAAAATTATTTTTTTTTAAATATTGTATATATAGATAGGTACAAAATATATAGTCCGATTTTCTTTAGAAGTAATTTTATTGAAGAGATTAACTTTGAAAATCTATTAAGTGTTTGTTTTTATGAGACTTTAATATTTCAAAAGAAAGTTTTTAGAATTGATAGATTAAGGTTGTTAAGTGAAGAAAACATTACAGGTATAGTTTTGTTCACTGAAACAGAAATAGCTTATACTGAAAGTATTTTAAATCTTAAAAATTTAACTTTAGATGACAACGAGGACTATATATCTGTCTTAGAAGTGTTTAGGGATTAGATGGTATCCTCGGCTGCCCAGAGTCTGAGTCATAATTTAAAGATATGAATGCTGTGCAAAGTCTCCTGACTTTACGTTAAGCTAGTAATCTAATACTCTTTACAATTTCGCATTTTCATTAAAAATTAAAATAAGTGACTTATTGCAAAAAAAGTTTAATTTGTGATAGCACAAAGTCGGGAGACTTTGAACAGCTTGTGTGCACAGAATGAAATTCTGCGAAAACTGTTGCGTTGAAAAATACGTTGAGTAAATCTGAGCGATCGGATATTAAAATTGTTATAAGATGGAAGGTAAATAAAGATGAAAAGAATAATGAAATTAAACACATGGTTACTTGTCCTCATTGTTTTTATATAACGGAAGGGGTTTTCTTTCCTAATAGTAAATAAAATGATAAAATATTTTGAGCTGCAAAACTGGGAAAAATTAAAAGTGAATGGTTCTATAAAACATAATGGTAAATCATTTACAGGGATTAAAGAAAATATAAATTTAGAAAATAACTCATGTAGTAAAGAAACTTATGTAAATGGAATAGATCACGGTTGTTCTTTGCAATGTGGTTTTAAAGATTGTGAATTATATTTGGCTGAGGCTGTCCAAAAAGTTTAGGACAGCCTTTTTTATTGCTGTTTTACTCTAAAACATGTATTTTAGAGGTGACAAAAAACAAGCAATGGCTAAAGTAACATTTAAAAACCAGACAGGCAATTCTCCAGAACTTTTTCCAATCAATATTTTTGATAAAATTGATGATAACCACCCTGTTCGACTGGTCGATTCTATAGTTGACAGACTTGATATTAGCGACATAGTTAAGCTTTATCGCGGTGGTGGATGCTCTGCTTACCATCCTAGAATGCTAATCAAAGTATTGTTTTATAGCTATTTGTCAAATATCTATTCTTGCCGAAAAATAGCCAAAGCACTTAATGAGAACATTCATTTTATGTTTATCTCAGGCAATTCCACTCCTGGGTTTAGAACCATTAACGAGTTTAGAGGCAAAATTTTGAAAGATAAAATCAAAGTTTTATTCGCAGAAGTAGTAAAAATATTGGTCGACCTAGGTTATATAAGCCTTGATGTTCAATATATTGATGGTACTAAAATTGAAGCAAAATCCAACAAATACACCTTTGTTTGGCGTGGTTCGGTTGAAAAATACAAAGAGAAATTAGAAGTAAAAATCAACACTATTTTATCTGATATAGAAAACAGTATACAATCAGAAAACCAAGAACTTAACCAAGAAGCATTGCCAAAAAAAATCAATTCAGATGAATTAAAAGAAAAGCTATCAGAATTGAATAAAAAGTTAAAAGAACCGACTAAGAAACAGGTAAAAGAACTACAGAAATTACAGGAAGAACACCTTCCAAGATTAGAGAAATACGAAAAGGATTTAGAAATACTTGGAAATAGAAACTCTTATAGTAAGACAGACCCTGACGCTACTTTTATGAGAATGAAGGAAGATCCTATGAGAAATGGGCAACTCAAACCAGCTTACAACCCTCAAATATCAACTGAAAATCAATTTATTACACACGTTTCTATACATCAAACGACCAACGATACCAACACATTAGAGTCACACTTAAACAGTTTTGAAGAAAACTATAATAGACAAAGTAAAGAAGTTGTCGCCGATGCTGGATATGGCAGTGAAGAAAATTACCAAATGCTTAAAAACAAGCAAATTGAGCCCTTTGTAAAGTACAATTATTTTCATGCAGAGCAGAAAAAGAAACTTAAAGAGAATCCTTTTTAGTGCAAAATTTATTTTACAATCAACAATACGATTTCTATATCTGTCCTATGGGGCAAAAAATGGAAAACATAGGAATAGGTAAGCGAATCTCTAGCAATGGATATGAATCAGAAGTGACTTATTATCAAGCTAAACGATGCGAAGGATGCCCATTGAGAAGTTTATGCCACAAAGCAAAAGGGAATCGAAAAATAGAAGTCAATCACCGTCTAAATTGCCTAAAAAACGAAGCTAAAGAATTACTAAACTCAAAAAAGGACACAAACACAGAAGTAAAAGACCTGTTGAAGTAGAGGCAGTATTCGGACAACTAAAAAACAACAATAAATTTAATCGGTTTACATTTTTTGGGTTAGAAATGGTAGAAATGGAGTTTCTACTAATGGCGCTTGGTCATAATTTCAGAAAAATGGTGGCTACAACTACAGATTCAATGAAAAAAGCTTTTAAAACAACTCGTTCTTGCTCAACATACAACTATATGACTCGATTTTGCCTTCTAATTGTTTTTGAAAAATTAAATTTTACTAGCAATCACCAATATCGTGAATTTGCGGCATAAAAAAAGCTGCCCTTTTAGGACAGCCTCATGGGGTAAAAAGGTTCATTTTTAGGTTTCGTATGTCTAAAGAAATTTATAGCACTGAATATGAGTTGTGTTATGATTTTGTTTTATTAAATAATTTTGCTATTAATAATCGTGATAGAAAACAAAGAGAAGTGGGTTCAACTGAAATGTTGATTAGTCGTAATGATTTGGATTATGAAAAGTTAATTGCAAATAATCAAGATATAATAGATAAGTATCATTCTTATGATGAAAAAGGGTATATTGAAATAGATCTAGATACATTTGTTTATGTACATGGAGATGTTGAAAGATATTCAAAAGTTATTGTCGCTTATGCCATTCATAATCAAATGAAAGAATATCTAGGAAAGACAATTCCTGATACATTTATGGAAAAGTTTGTGTGGCAAGAAGAACAAATTGGTAAAACAATAAACGAGGATCAACTGCCAACTGATATGCAATTTATTGGAGGAGTAACAGTAGCCTATCATGATATTACCCAAAAAATAGTTGCAGTCGTAACTGTTATAGATGTAAATAGTCAAGAAATTGTAGATCAAGCAATTTATACTGAAGATAGGATTAATATGCACATACCTGATGTTTTTGGTTTTAATGAAACGATATGGGCAATCAAAGCTTTTGAAAAATTAGCTGTAAAACCCCAACTTATTTTTTGTGATGGTCATGGTATAGAACACCCTAAAAATATGGGATTCGCTACATTTTTAGGTATACAACTGGATATGCCTACTATTGGTTGCGCCAAAAAACGTCTTGTAGGCTATTACAAAAAGGAAGACTTAGGGACTAAAAGAGCAGATCGTATAGAACTTATATTTGACCGAAAAGTAGTTGGAAAAGCCCTCCGAACAAAAGAAAATACAAACCCAATATATATTTCTATAGGACATAAGATTTCTTTAGAGACAAGTGTAAATTGGGTGTTAGAAACAACGCAATCCACAAGACTTCCTTTTGTACTTGAAAAGGCAATTGAGATTGCACGCCAACAGATGCCTGAGCAATTCAGAATAGATTTTATGAATGATGAACCTAATGAATACGGAATTATAAAATGATGAGCTAGGTTGTTTGGTGTGTTTTTTCATTAAAAATCAAAATAAGTGAGGGTGGGCTGATTTTAAAAAACTTGCAATGACAATAATCTATGTTGGAAAAATTGTAGATGATGGAAATAATTCGTCCATTTATCGTTTTGAAACGGAGTTGTTTTATTGTGGAGATGAGTATGTCCCAGATTCAAGCAAATGGGGTTATCCAAAAGGTGTAAGCAAAGTGGCTTATAGTTTTAGTGAGATGATAAATATTATAGTTGCAGATAAAATTAAACAGCAGAACACTTTATGAAGTTGTTAATTCAAATATTATTCTTTCTAGTAACATGGTTTAGTTCTAATGTAAATGCAACTCCCGCGCGTACAATGTTATTAAGTTAAGGTCTTAATTAGTTTAAATTCAGTTTTTAAAATTTGTTTTATTTATCTGATTTTCCTTACGTCCTTTAAAGGAATGACCTTCTAGAAAAAAAAACTATATATGGTGTTTTTTTTCTTTTCTAAAATTGTAAACTTATTGTAAAACATTTATTAAATTTGGAGAAAAGCATTGGGTAAGTTTTGAATTTAATATCAAATCCCTATTTTTGTTAAACCAATTTAAAAAGATAAATACCATAAACTTAATTATGTCAAAAACTGCGATATTAGAATTTGATGGCAACAAATACGAGTTCCCTGTAATGGTGGGTTCTGAGAATGAAACGGCTATCGATATTGAAAAATTACGCACCCTAACAGGAGCGATCACGATAGATCCAGGGTATAAAAACTCAGGTTCTTGTACAAGTGAAATTACTTTCTTAGATGGTGAAGAAGGAATCTTAAGATATAGAGGATATGCTATTGAAGATTTAGCTGAAAACGCTACGTTCTTAGAAGTGTCTTATTTGATTATTTTCGGAGAACTACCAACAAAAACTCAATTAGAAAAATTTGAAAATGATATTCGTAAATATACTTTGGTAAACGAAGAAATGAAGAATATTATTGATGGATTTCCTAAAACAGCTCACCCAATGGGAGTGTTATCATCATTAACTTCTGCTTTAACTGCTTTTAATCCTAAAGTAGTAAATGTAGAAAATGAAACCGAGATGTACGAGGCAATCTGTAAAACTATGGGTAAATTCTTAGTAATTGCTACTTGGACATATCGTAAAATGATGGGATTTCCATTAAACTACTATGATAATACGAAAGGATATGTGGAAAATTTCATGCGTTTAATGTTTGAATTGCCTACAGCCCCCTATACCACTAATAAAACAGTTATAGATGCTTTAGATAAATTATTTACACTACATGCTGATCATGAACAAAACTGTTCGACTTCTACAGTTAGAATTGTAGGATCTTCACATGCAGGTTTATTTGCTTCTATTTCTGCTGGGGTTTCTGCACTATGGGGACCTTTACATGGGGGAGCAAATCAAGCAGTGCTTGAAATGTTAGAACAAATTCAAAAAGATGGAGGAGATGCGCAAAAAGCATTAGAAAGAGCTAAAGATAAAGAAGATCCTTTCCGTTTAATGGGCTTTGGACATAGAGTATATAAAAACTTTGATCCTCGTGCAAAAATTATTAAAAAAGCAGCAGACGAAGTGTTAGCAGAATTAGGAGTAAACGATCCAATTCTAAATATTGCTAAACAATTGGAAGAGGCAGCTTTAGTAGATCCTTATTTCGTAGATAGAAAATTATATCCAAATGTGGATTTCTATTCTGGTATAATTTATAGAGCATTAGGAATTCCAACCGATATGTTTACTGTGTTATTTGCTATTGGTCGTCTTCCAGGATGGATTGCACAATGGAAAGAAATGCGTTTAAATAAAGAACCTATCGGACGCCCACGCCAAGTTTATACAGGTTATCCATTACGACCATTTGTATCCATGGATAAAAGATAATTTAAAAATAAATAAAACATAAAAAAGCTTCTTCTCTCAAGGGGCTTTTTTTATATTTGCTATCGAAACAGATGAAATAGATGTTATCAATCATCATCATCCAATCTAAAACTTTATGGGTAAGTCAATTACTTTTCTAATAAACAAATCAGAAATTACAGCAGGTACACGTGGAGCTTCTTTAGGCCCAGAAGCCATTATAACCACAGCAAGGAAAAAAGAAAATTATATTTTTGGTGAGAATGATCTTCAAGAAATTAAAGATGTAAACACTTACCTAGATAAGTCAACAAAATTTCCTTTTGCAAAACGTATAGATGGACTACTTTCTATTTATGAGGAGCTAAATGTAAAGGTTTCTTCTCTATTACAAAAAAAACAATTTCCTATTATTTTAGCCGCAGACCATGGTTCTGCTGGTGGAACTATAGCAGGTATTAAATCTGCTTATCCAGATAAAAGAATTGGGGTAATTTGGATTGATGCTCATGCAGATATTCATACGCCTTATACCACACCTTCGGGAAATATGCACGGAATGCCTTTAGCCTCTGTAATGGATATTGATAACTTAGAATGTCAAATAAATAAAGTAGATGAAAAAACAATTGATTATTGGAACCGTCTAAAAAATGTTGGAGGTATAACAAAAAAAATTAACCCAGAAGATCTAGTTTATATAGCTGTACGTGATACAGAGTCTCAAGAAGAAGCTGTTATTGAAAAGTTAGGTCTTAAATGGTATACAGTACAAGATGTCAGAAATTTAGGAATATGGACCTTAGTAAACAATATTAATACACAATTGCATCAATGTGATATCATTTATATTTCGTTTGATGTTGATTCTATGGATCCCCTCTTGACTTCACACGGTACAGGAACTCCAGTACCTAACGGAATAACACCACAAGAAGCAAAAGATTTATTGGTACATTTAACCTCTAATCCTAAAACGGCTTGTGTAGAAGTAGTGGAAGTAAATCCTTGTTTAGATGAAAAAATAAATACAATGGCGGAAATAGCTCTAGATATAGTAGATTCTATTGTAAATGTAGTAAAAAACAGATGATTAATTTTATAAATAAAAAATTCTCTCAATCACTAAAATATAATAAGTATCAGTAGTGTTTGAGAGAATTTTTTTACTAAATAAATATGCAGCAAATAACAAATTCTATATTAATGGTGCGACCTGCTTCATTTAGAATGAATGAACAAACGGCAGTAAACAATTATTATCAAAAACAAAAAGACACAATATTACCAGCAACTATTACGGCTAAAGCACAACAAGAATTTGATGCTTTAGTTTATAAACTTCATGAAGCAGGAGTTCATGTAATAGTAGTAGAAGATACGATAGATAGTGATACACCTGATGCGGTTTTTCCTAATAATTGGATTTCATTTCATGAAAATGGAGATATAGTACTATATCCTATGTTTGCCGAAAATCGTCGTTTAGAACGGAGAGAAGATATTCTAGATATATTAGAAGAAAAAGGTTTTGTTATTCAGGAAATAATGGATTACACACTTGCAGAAGAAGATGGCGTTTTTTTAGAAGGAACAGGGAGTATGGTTTTAGATCGTGTACATCAAAAAGCATATTGTGCTTTATCTCCTCGTGCCGATGAAGAATTATTTATTGAATTTTGTGAAGATTTTGAGTTTACTCCTGTTTTATTTAATGCCTTTCAAACAGTTGATGAAGAAAGAGAATTGATTTATCATACAAATGTAATGATGGCTATAGGTGAAACTTTTGCAGTTCTTTGTTCAGAATGTATAGATGATAAAACGGAAAAGAAAAATTTAGTAGAAAATCTAAAAAATGATGGGAAAGAAATTATTTATATTTCCGAAAGTCAAGTAAATGCCTTTGCTGGTAATATGTTACAAGTAAAAGGGAATGATGATAAAACATATTTAGTTATGAGTGAATCAGCTTATAATTCACTGAATAAAGGACAAATTGAACAAATTGAAAAACATACGGCTATTCTATATTCAAATTTAGAGATTATAGAAACCTATGGAGGGGGTAGTGCTCGTTGTATGATGGCAGAGATCTTTTTGCCTAAACAATAAAATATAAAAAATCCCAAGCAAAAAAGTTTGGGATTTTTTTATATGCCTTTTTTGAATCAAAAATTAGGTTAAATATTATAACAAAGAAAAAATAAAAGGATTAATTAGATTGTTATTATTTATTGATATTCTGTCTAATTTAGACTAATAAAATTTGATTACGTACTTTGAATGCAAAGAAAAGTAAATAAAAAAAAGACGAATTTAATCAACTCAACTTATTCAAATCTATGGGATTTGCTTTTAAATTTGATGTATTCATTACTTAATTAGATGACTGTTTTCTATGATTTTTAAAATAGCATTTACAATATACTGAACACCTATTGCAATTACAAAAAAACCAACAATTCTTGAGATAGCCACAATGCCTGCTTCTCCAAGAAAACGAACTAGATAATGAGCACTGTTTAAAACTAAGAAAATAGAAACAGCTACTGCTAAAATAGCGCTTATAGCTAAACTTATAGCTATCCAGTTATTATGTTCTTGATAAAAAGCTATTAATAAAGATATAGAACCAGGTCCCGCTAACAAAGGCATGGCTAATGGAGTAAGAGCAATAGCGTGTTTTTGTTGTGCCTCATCTTCTACCTTTTTGTTTATTCCTTTGCGCTTTTTAACCTTTCCTGACAATAAACCAAAACCAGAATTGGCTATAATCATACCTCCTGCAATTCGTAAGGCTTCTAAACTAATACCAAAAAGTGCAAGACATATTCGCCTAAAAAATATGACACAATCATAATTATGAATACGTTGATTGCGGTCCATTTAGATGTTTTGGTAAGTTCTTGACGCGTATATCCATTCGTGAGTCCAACAAAAACAGGAATAGCACCAATAGGATTAAGTACCGAAAATAAGGCAGCAAAAATGTAAAAAAATAGATCCATAGTTTTTTTGTAAAATTAAAATTCTAAACGGCTTTATTAGTAAAGAAAATGTTAAGTTCTAGTTTGCTAAGTTTAAAAATAGTAAATTTATTGTTTTAAAAATAGTAAAAATGAAAACTTTAGTTTTAGGAGCTTCTAGTAACCCAGAGCGATACTCGTTTATAGCGATGAGTAGATTGTTGCAATATGAACATGAAGTAATTGCTTTAGGAGTAAAAAACGAACGTGTTTTTGGGATAGAAATTCAGAAAGGATTTCCTCTTTTTAGAAGATATACATACAGTTACTTTGTATCTAAATCCGCAACGTCAAAAAGACTATTATGATTATGTAATAGGATTAAAACCTAAGCGAGTTATTTTTAATCCAGGTACTGAAAATTCTGAGTTTTATGATTTGTTAAAAAAAAATAATATCATAATAGAAGTAGCTTGTACACTGGTACTTTTAGGTACTAAACAATATTAAAAAAGATACTTAGAAAGAATTTTTGATATTCAGAACTTTACAAATAAAAGAGAAATCACATCGCGTATTTTGTGTGATTTCTCTTAGTGATAAAAAGTGTCAATTACTCTCTAGAACTTTTCTAAGCACCTCTTTGATGTGTGAAATATATTTTTCTAGAAACGTGTACTATTTGTTGCTGGTTTGCTAATAAATAATAAGCCAATGAAAGTAATTAATCCGTTAAAGATTATTAACTCTTCCGCGATGGTATAGCCGTCAAACCATTCAGCAGAGTGAGTTGATAAAAAATAACAAATGATAGGAGAAATTAGACAAATAAAAGGAACTAGTTTATCTCGAACAGTTTTGGTTTTCATGAATAAACCAAAACCATATAAGCCTAATAAAGGGCCGTAAGTGTATGAAGCAATTTTAAAAATCATTTTTACAACGGAAGCATCGTTTACAGTATTAAAAAAAACAATTACTAAAAATATTAATCCAGAAAAAAACAAATGAACGATATGACGTGTTTTTTTAAGTTTTACATCATTATTTAAATTTTTGTCGCCATTTTCGGATTGTTTTTTCTCCATTCCTAAAAAATCAATACAGAATGATGTGGTTAAAGCAGTAAGAGCAGAATCAGTAGTGGCAAAGGTGGCAGCTGTAAGACCTAATAAAAAAACAATAGCCGGAACTAATCCTAATGATTTTAAGGCTATTTCAGGGAACAAGAAGTCTGTCCGAACTACGTTGTCAACCATAGGAATGGCAATGCTGTTTTTTTCTGCATACATATACAGTAATGCTCCTACACCTAAGAAAAAAATATTAATGATCACAAAAATTCCTGTAAATGTAAACATGTTTTTTTGGGCTTCTTTTATGTTAGGACAGCTCAGGTTTTTTTGCATCAAGTCTTGATCAAGACCTACCATGGCAATAGTTACAAAAACCCCTCCTAAAAGCTGTTTCCAAAAATAATTGCCTTTAGAATAATCTTGAAAGAAAAATATTTGAGAATAAGAGCTATTTTTAACTTTTTCAAAAGCTTGTAATGTAGATAAATCTAAACTTTGACAAATAAAAAAGATAGTAAGAAAAACAGAAGATACCAAGAAAAACGTTTGTAAGGTATCCGTAATGATAATAGTTTTAAGGCCTCCTTTGTAAGTGTATGCAAAAATTAAAAATAAAGATAGGAATACAGTAACTGTAAAAGGAATTGCATAATAATCAAAAACATATCGTTGCAAAACTATAACCACAAGATAAAGACGAAAGGCAGACCCAATTGTTCGACTAATCAAAAAGATAGAAGCAGCTGTCAAATAACTAATTTTACCTAAACGTTGTTCTATATAACCATAAATAGAAGTCAAGTTCATTCTGTAGTATAGAGGTAATAATACTGTAGCCACAAGGATAAAACCTAAAGCATTGCCTATTACGAATTGAAAATATTTAAATTGTAATTCAGGATTGCCTACTTCTCCAGGTACAGAGATGAATGTAACACCTGATAATGCGGTTCCTATCATCCCAAATGCAACTAAATACCATTTAGAATTTTTATTAGCTTTGAAAAAGGCATCATTACCACTATTGTTTTTGCTCATGAAGTGGGAAATGAAAAATAAAATCCCAAAATAGATAATGATTAAAGAAAGAATTGCAAATGGTGACATAAGTTAAATGGATAATTTTAGTTTTGTATTGCAAGATAGAAAAAACTTGAATTATCTTAAAAAAACAGCTTCTTTTTTGAGGAATTTGAATACATAAGTGAAAGATTTGTTGTTTTGAAGAATCCCTTATAAACTAGAAGTTCTAGTCAATACATAAGCATAAAAAGAAGAATTTGAATATAATTTTTTATAGATGAAAATTCAATGTGTAGAACTTTTTTATTTCGTTTTTTTGTGGGAATTTCTGTGTATATTTGTAGTACAAATAATGATTTTTAACATGAAAAAATTTTATAAAATACTAATCATAGCGTTATTCCTGTGTAGTGGAATTGCGTATTCAAACGGTGAGATACATTATACATATTTAATGAAGTTTTTCTTTAATGGAGCTACTTATACTACTGTTCAAGGAAGTTCAATTACTTTTATGAAGAAAGGAACTGATAAGTACGAAGTATCGGGGTTGTCAGGATGTCAATTTAAAGTAAAAGATCTAGTTTTAGAGTTAGTTGAAGAAGTAGGAAATAAAAAAAAGTATAGCTTTTCAAAATGTAAAATAGATTTTTTAGGAGGAACGATAAATAATGAATTTGCTGAATTAAGTTACTTGTTTAAAAAAGGAGGCGAAATTTATATGGATGAAGTAGGTGATTTAGAAATTATTTATGAAGGTGTAGAAGGAGAAAGAAAGATAAAATTTAAAAAGAAATGATTTTAATTTCATCTAATTGATTTTTTAAATCCAAATATGAAAGTGTTTGGATTTTTCTTTTTTTAAGCGTAATTTTGCCTTATGGATTTTTCTTCAAAAATATTAGAAAATGCAGTGCAAGAGATTGCGCAATTGCCAGGAATTGGAAAACGAACAGCATTGCGTTTAGTCTTGCATTTGTTAAAACAACCTATAGAACAAACAACCTTTTTGACAGGCGCATTATTAAAAATGCGAAATGAAATAAAATTTTGCAAATCATGTCATAATATTTCAGATCTAGACTTTTGTGAAATATGTTCAAACGATAATAGAAATCAAACATTAGTTTGTGTAGTAGAGGATGTAAGGGATGTAATGGCTATTGAAAATACGGGGCAATACAGAGGAATATATCATGTATTAGGCGGTAAAATTTCGCCCATAGAAGGAATAGGGCCAAGTCAGTTAAAAATTAATTCTTTAGTAGAAAAAATAAAATCAGGTAATGTTAAAGAAGTTATATTTGCTTTGAGTTCTACTATGGAGGGAGATACCACTAATTTTTATATTTATAGACAAATAAAAGATTATCCTTTAGTGATCTCTTCATTAGCAAGAGGGATTTCTGTAGGAGATGAATTAGAATATGCAGATGAAATTACTTTAGGACGTAGTATTTTAAATCGAATTCCTTTTGAAAACTCGCTAAGAACTTCTTGAAAATTTAATTTTTAAAGTTGTTCTATTTACAAAATGAAAAACTATATTTGTTTTTTTGAAGTGAATATTTTTTAAAATTTAATCAAAAATAAAAACCTGTTTCTATTGTAAGTGAAATATAAACTGATGTTATAATATTAAAATGAATAAACTATCCTTATATTTATTAACTTTTATTTTATTTACAATTTCTTCTTGTATATCAAACAAAGACGTGATTTACTTACAAGGAAATAGAAAATCTGTTACCTTAGAGCAAGTTGCACTTAAGCCTTATAGACTTCAGATTTCAGATGTACTTTCCATAAAAATTAAAGCTCTTGATCCTAAATTAGTAGAAATGTTTAATGTCTCTAGTGTATCGCAAGGAGGGACTTCAGCAGATGAATTGTATTTTGATGGATATCTAGTAAACGATCATGGATATATCAGAATTCCTGTTTTAGGTGATTTACAAGTAGTTGGTTTAACGCTAGAAGAATTGAGAATTAAGATAGAAAAACAACTGCTCTCAGAATATTTTCATAAAGAAGCAGATATCTTTGTTATGGTGAAATTAGGAGGTCTTCGTTATACGATAAATGGGGAGATAAAATCACCAGGAACTAAAGTGTTAATGCAAGAAAAAGTGACAATTTTAGAAGCAATAGCAAATAATGGAGATATTCTTCTTACAGGAGATAGAAAAGAGGTTATGTTGATTCGTCAACAATCTCAAGGTACAGAAATACATACACTTGATCTTACAAATGTTGATCTGCTGGAAGTCACCCTATTATTACATTCAGCCAAATGATTATATTTATATAAAGCCTATTAAACAAAAAAATTGGGGATTAGGAACAAATGCTTTACAATCGTTTACTACCATTGTCAGTGCATTATCATTATTGTTTACAACCTTTTTATTAGTAAAAAACGTTAAGTAATGTTAGATATTAAAGATTTTAATTTTTTGGAATCTCAAACTAATTTTGATGTTAAATCTTTTTTAAATAGAGTTTTAGGTTATTGGTATTGGTTTGTGATAACATTATTAATTACCTTTTTGTAGCTTATCAGATAAATATTAGAAAAGAAAAAATATACAGTATGACTACTACTGTAGCTTATAAAGAAGAAAGTAATCCTTTTTTTACTTCTAATACAAGTTTGATTTTTAACTGGGGAGGAACCTCAGATCAAGTACAAACATTAATGAGTACTCTAAAATCAAGATCTCATAATGAAAAAGTGGTTAAAGAATTACGTTTTTACATTCAATATTTACAAGAAGGAAAATATAACTTAGAAGATGTATACGGAACAACTCCCTTTGTTGTAGATGCTAATATAAATTATCCTCAATTATTAGGAAAACATTTAATAATAGAATTTGTAACTAAACAAGAATTTATTCTCTCAACTCAATTTGATGAAACCAGTGCAACTCTATATAATTACTCAATTGACGAGTTTACCACAATACCAGTAAATAAAGGAATGTTTTCAAAAAAATTTAAAATAGGAGAACCTGTTGTTTTACCTTTTTTAAATCTTAAATTAAAACTAGTTAAGAATCCAGGTTTTTATGAAAAAAATAAATACATAATCACTTTTGCTGATTTTAATAGCACAGTAGCCACTTATCAAGGAATAGAAGTAGAAAATGATTCAAAAACATCCGCTATTGTTAGATTAAGTTTGCAAGGAACCAATAAGCCAAGGTTAGTAGACTATCTTAATGGAACAGTTAAGTATTTAATCAAAAGTCAATTATTGTCAAAAAATCAATTCGCTCAAAATACAATAGACTTTATAGATAGTACTTTAGTGTCTATGGAAAGAGATTTAAAAAATACTGAAAACGAATTAAGAACTTTTTCAAAAGGAAAAAATATTTTTGAGTTAGAAGAAGGAGGTACCAAATACTCAGATAAATTAACAGAATATGATGTAGAAAAAGAACTATTAAATAGAAAATATAGTTATTACAATTCATTAAAGAGTTACTTAATCAGAAATTCTGATTTTTCTAAATTACCAGCGCCCTCCGTTGCGGGTATTGATGACCCTAATATATTAACTAATGTTGCTAAATTAACACAATTATCAGCGGAACGAGCAGAATTATCGTATATTTTAAAAAACGATAAAAAATTTAAAGATTTTGATGCACAAATGGAGGCTTTGAAAAGAGTTCTGTTGGAAAATATAGAATCAGCCAAGCGTTCAGTAAACTCTGATTTAGTTGCTATAAATAGAAAAATAGAAACAGCAGAAAACCTGATTAATAAACTACCAGAACAACAACAAGAATTAGTAAAGATAAATCGTAAATATGATTTAAATAAAAATATATACAATTCTTTTTTAGAAAAACGCAGTGAAGCGAACATAGTAAAAGCGGCAAATCTTTCAGATATTCAGTTTATAGATCCAGCTAAAGATGTAGGAGGAGGATTAATAGGACCTAAAACAAGCACAAATTATGTTTTAGCTTTTCTAATAGGTGTTTTATTTCCTTTGAGTATAATTTTTGTATTGACAATTTTAGATAATTCAATTAACAAAGTAGAAGATATTGAAAGATTAACTCAAATTCCAGTTTTAGGAGTTATTGGACTTAAATACAAGCAATCTAATTTAGCTGTTTTTGAAAAACCAAAATCACCATTAGCTGAAAGTTTTAGAGGAATCCGTTCGTCTTTGCAATTTTTATACAAAAAACAGGTTCAAACAGGAGCTAAAGTTTTGATGATTACTTCTTCGGTAGGAGGTGAAGGTAAAACATTTTGTTCCCTTAATATAGCCTCCGTATTCGCACTAAGTGAAAAGAAAACAGTAGTAGTGGGACTTGATTTAAGAAAACCTAAGTTATTCCAAGATTTTAACCTTACAAATAATGAAGGTGTTGTAAATTATTTAATTGGACAAAAAAGTTTAAATGAAGTAATAAAACATACACATATACCTTATTTAGATCTGATAAGTTCAGGACCTGTACCCCCAAATCCATCAGAATTAATCCTTAGCGAAGGTATGGAGAGTTTAATTAATGAGTTAAAACAATACTACGATTATATAATATTAGATACACCTCCGATTGGATTAGTAGCAGACGCATTAGAATTAACTCCTTTTTGTGATGCTTCTATTTATGTTGTAAGACAAGGAGTAACTAAAAAGAAATGTTACGTATTGTAAACGAAAAACATAAGACAGGTGTCTTAAAAAATATAAGTATAGTATTTAATGGGTATCACAATAAATCAAAATATGGTTATGGTTATGGAGATGGCTATGGCTATGGTTATAGCTACGGAGCCTATGGGAATGGATATTTAGAGATAGATAAAAAAGAAACGTTTGTAAAAACGATCATAAATAAAATTGTAAATATTTATAAAAAATCTTAACATGAAGATTGTAATTACTGGTTGTGCAGGTTTTATTGGTTCTAATTTAACGGAATATTTTTTAAGTAAAGGCTACGAGATAGTTGGGTTAGATAATTTTGCAACAGGACATTTGAAGAATATTCAAGACTTTATGTTAAATGAGAATTTTCAATTCTTTGAGGGAGATATTAGAGACCTCGAAATGTGTAAGAAAGTATGTGATGGAGCTGATTATGTATTGCATCAGGCAGCATTAGGATCTGTCCCTCGTTCTATAAAAGATCCTTTAACATCTAATGATGTAAACATAAATGGTTTTTTAAATATGTTATGGGCTGCTAAAGAAGCGGGAGTTAAAAGATTTATATACGCAGCAAGTTCATCTACCTACGGAGATTCGGAAAGTTTACCAAAAATCGAAGAAGTTATAGGGAAACCATTATCACCGTATGCCATTACAAAATATGTAAATGAACTTTATGCTGATATTTTTGGGAAAATCTACGGAATAGAAACGATAGGATTACGTTATTTTAATGTATTTGGGAGAAAACAAGACCCAAATGGAGCTTATGCCGCTGTGATACCTAAATTTGTAATGCAATTTATGAAGTATGAAAGTCCTGTGGTAAATGGAGATGGTAATTATTCTAGAGACTTTACTTATATAGATAACGTGATTCAAATGAATGAATTAGCTATGTTAACTCAGGATTCTAGGGCCATAAATACAGTTTTCAATACAGCATTTGGAGAAAGAACAACATTGAATGACATGATTCATATCTTAAAGGAAGAATTGACAAAAAAAGATCCTAAAATTGCAGATGTAAAGATTGTTTATGGACCTACTAGAATTGGTGATATTCCACATTCTTTAGCATCTATAGATAGAGCAAAAAAGATTTTAGAGTATTGTCCTTTATATTCTTTAAGAGAAGGACTGGCAGAAGCAGTGAATTGGTATTTCGAAAATTTAAAAATAAATTAATGATCAAAATAGGTATTATAGGATTAGGTTATGTGGGATTACCATTAGCTAGATTGTTAGCTACTAAATATAATGTAGTGGGTTTTGATATAAATGAAATGCGTGTAAACGATTTAAATAAGGGAAAAGATTCTACTTTAGAAGTAAGCTCTGAACTTTTAAAATCGGTGCTAAAAACTGAGAATAATGATAGCTTGGGGCTTTTTTGTGCATCAGAAATAGAAGAGATAGCTAATTGTAATTACTATATCGTGACGGTGCCAACACCAGTAGATAAACATAATAAACCAGATTTGACACCTTTGTACAAAGCCAGTGAAACGGTTGGGAAAGTGCTCAAAAAAGAAGATATTGTAATATATGAATCTACAGTATATCCTGGAGTAACAGAAGAAGAGTGCGTGCCTGTTTTAGAAAAACTAAGTGGATTGAAATTTAATGAAGATTTCTTTGCAGGTTATTCCCCAGAGCGAATCAATCCTGGAGATAAAGAACATACAGTAGAAAAAATATTGAAAGTAACATCAGGTTCAACACCTGAAGTAGGACAAAAGATAGATGCACTTTATAGTTCAGTTATTACAGCAGGGACACATTTAGCTCCTACCATCAAAGTTGCTGGAAGCAGCTAAAGTAATTGAGAACTCACAACGTGATATTAATATAGCTTTTGTAAATGAATTGGCTAAGATTTTTAATCTACTAGATATAAATACACAAGATGTGTTAGCTGCTGCGGGTACCAAATGGAATTTTTTGCCCTTCAAACCAGGTTTGGTTGGAGGACATTGTATAGGTGTGGACCCTTATTATCTAGCGCAAAAAGCACAAGAAAAAGGATATCATCCAGAAATAATTTTAGCAGGACGTCGTTTAAACGATAGCATGGGAGAATATGTAGCATCACAAGTGGTTAAAGTGATGATAAAAAAGGAATTTCAGTTAATGGATCTAAAGTATTAATGCTTGGAATTACATTTAAAGAAAATTGTCCTGATGTTCGTAATACAAAGATTATAGATGTAATTACAGCCTTAAAAGACTATGGGGTCGAAGTAGTTGTTTATGATCCTTGGATTAGTATTGAAGAAGTTAAATACGAGTATAATTTAGAAGCATTAACAGAATTGCCTTCCGATAAATTTGATGGAATCGTTTTAGGAGTAGCTCATCAACAATTTTTAAGTCTTGATTTTGCTACTTTGCAAAAAGAAAAATCAATTATTTATGATGTAAAAGGAATATTACATTGTAAAGTAGACGGAAAATTGTAACTTTGCCGCTTCATAAAAGAAAATGATGAAAGTTAAGAATATTTGCTGTATAGGTGCAGGATATGTTGGTGGGCCTACTATGGCTGTAATTGCACAAAAATGTCCTAATATAAGAGTAACAGTTGTTGATTTAAATGAAGAAAGAATTGCAGCATGGAATAATTCTGAACTTTCAAAACTTCCCGTATATGAGCCAGGATTAGATAAAGTAGTAATGGAAGCTAGAGGTAGAAATTTATTTTTTTCTACTGGAAGTAGATAAAGCTATTGACGAGGCTGATATGATTTTTATATCTGTAAATACCCCAACCAAAACCTATGGTGCAGGTAAAGGTATGGCAGCTGATTTAAAATATATAGAACTTTGTGCACGTCAAATTGCACGTGTAGCAAAGACAGATAAAATTATAGTTGAAAAGTCAACACTTCCAGTAAGAACAGCGGAAGCTTTGAAGAGTATACTAGATCATACAGGAAATGGAGTAACGTTTCATATACTATCTAACCCTGAATTCTTGGCAGAAGGAACCGCAGTTCAAGATCTCCACACTCCTGATCGCGTGTTAATAGGAGGTGAAAACCAAGAGGCAATTCAAGCTTTAGTAGAGATATATACACATTGGGTACCCATAGAAAAAATTTTAACCACAAATGTATGGTCTTCGGAACTCTCTAAACTAACAGCTAATGCTTTTTTAGCCCAACGTGTATCTTCTATTAATGCTATTTCAGAAGTTTGTGAAAAAACAGGGGCTGATGTTAATGAAGTGGCTAGAGCCATTGGAATGGATACTCGTATTGGAGCTAAGTTTCTAAAAGCATCTGTAGGTTTTGGAGGATCGTGTTTTCAAAAAGATATTCTAAATTTGGTTTATATCGCAAAAACATACGGTTTAAATGAAGTAGCCGATTATTGGGAACAAGTGATTATTATGAATGATCATCAAAAACACCGTTTTGCAAAGAATATAGTAAAAACACTTTATAATACGGTATCAGGTAAAAAAATTACCATGCTAGGTTGGGCTTTCAAAAAAGATACTAATGATACGCGTGAGTCTGCAGCTATTGATATAGCCAAGGACTTAGTAACGGAACAAGCAAAAGTGGTGGTTTATGATCCTAAGGTTTCAGAAAAGCAGATTTTTATAGATATGATGGGGCAAAGAACAGAAGAATTAGAGGTTGTAACAAATCCCTATTCTGCATGTGAAAATGCACATGCTATTGCTATTCTTACAGAATGGGATGAATTTAAAGAATACGATTGGAAGAAAATATATGACAGTATGTTAAAACCAGCCTTTATTTTTGATGGTAGAAATGTTTTAGATCGTAATAAAATAAAAGAAATAGGTTTTGTATATTCAGGAGTAGGATCTTCTAATGAAAATAATTAAAAAAAGATGAAAAATATTCTGATTACTGGAGGAGCGGGATTTATTGGATCTCATGTTGTAAGACAATTCACAAATAAATATCCCAACTATCATATTTATAATCTAGATGCTTTGACTTATGCAGGTAATCTAGAAAATATTAAAGACATTGAAGATAAAGAAAACTACACTTTTTTAAAAGGCGATATAGTAGATGCTGATTTTATTAATGAAATTTTTAAAAAGTATCAATTCGAAGGCGTTTTACATTTAGCAGCTGAATCGCATGTGGATCGTTCGATAACTGATCCATTAGCATTTGTAAAAACCAATGTGATTGGAACCATGAATTTGTTAAATGCGGCTAAAAATCTTTGGAAAGACAATTTCGAGGGCAAACGCTTCTATCATATTTCAACCGATGAGGTATATGGCTCATTAGGTGACACAGGTTTGTTTACTGAAACCACTTCGTATGATCCTAACTCACCGTATTCAGCTTCAAAAGCAAGTTCGGATCACTTTGTACGTGCTTATGGCGAAACTTATGGTTTACCCTATGTGTTGACGAATTGTTCTAATAACTACGGACCTTATCATTTTCCAGAAAAATTGATTCCTCTTTTCATCAACAATATTATAAATAAAAAACCATTACCTGTTTATGGCGATGGAAATTATACGCGTGATTGGTTGTTTGTAAAAGATCATGCAGTAGCTATTGACTTAGTATTCCACGAAGGTAAAAATCATGAAACTTATAACATCGGTGGGTTTAACGAATGGAAAAATATCGATTTAGTTAAGCTATTGTGTGCAAGAATGGATGAAAAGTTAGGCAGGAATGAAGGTGAGTCAGCTCAATTGATTACCTATGTAAAAGATCGTCCAGGTCACGATTTGCGTTATGCTATTGATGCAACTAAAATTAATAAAGAGTTAGGATGGAAACCTTCTGTAACTTTTGAAGAAGGTTTAGAAGAAACCATTAATTGGTATTTAGAAAATACGGAATGGTTGAATAACGTAACCTCAGGAGAATACGCTAACTATTACGAAAAACAATATCAATAAACAAATACGTTTTTAGACTTATCAGAATTGAAAAATTCTAATTTCTAATTTCTAATTTCTAAATTTCTATGAAAGGAATTATATTAGCAGGAGGTTCAGGAACCCGATTGCATCCACTAACGCAGGTGGTTTCAAAGCAATTGTTACCGATATATGATAAACCCATGATTTACTATCCACTATCAGTATTGATGTTGGCAGGTATTAAAGAGGTATTAATCATTTCTACACCTCACGATTTACCTAATTTCCAACGCTTATTTGGTGATGGAAGTCCGTTAGGAATGCAATTGTCTTATGTGGAACAGCCTTCTCCTGATGGATTAGCGCAAGCTTTTATATTGGGTGAAGAGTTCATTGGCGATGATGATGTGTGTTTGATTTTAGGGGATAATATTTTCTACGGAGCAGGATTACAAAATTTATTGAATAATGCGGTTAATACCGTAAAAGAAAAGAATGAAGCAACTGTTTTTGGCTATTATGTAGATGACCCAGAGCGTTATGGTGTTGCCGAATTTGATGCAAATGGAAAAGTACTTTCTATTGAAGAAAAACCAGAAAATCCAAAATCAAGTTTCGCAGTAGTAGGTTTGTATTTTTATCCAAATTCAGTAGTTGAGATTGCTAAAAATGTTAAGCCATCTCATCGCGGTGAATTGGAAATCACAACCGTTAATCAAACGTATTTAGAACAAGGCGCATTGAACTTGCAGTTAATGGGGCGTGGTTTCGCTTGGTTAGATACGGGTACTCATGAATCACTGACCGAAGCGACTGAATTTGTTAAAGCAGTTGAAAAACGTACAGGTTTAAAAATTGCGTGTATTGAAGAAGTGGCCTATCGTAAAGGGTTTATTTCTAAAGAAGAGTTTAATAAATCTGCAGATGGCTTAGGTAAAAGTTCGTATGCGGAGTATTTGAGGAAGATTTTTAATATTTAGATTATAGAAATGTTTAAAGATAAAATATTGTTAATAACTGGAGGTACTGGTTCATTTGGTAATGCAATGCTAAAGGGCTTTTTGAATTCGAATTTGAAAGAAATACGTATTTTTAGTAGAGATGAAAAAAAACAAGAAGATATGCGTATCGAATACAAAAATGATAAATTAAATTTTGTGATAGGAGATATACGTGATTTTGATAGTATAAATAATGCAATGGCTGGTGTTAATTTTGTTTTCCATGCTGCCGCTTTAAAGCAAGTTCCTTCATGTGAATTTTATCCTATGCAAGCGGTACAAACAAATATTTTAGGTGCAGAAAATGTATTAGAAGCAGCAGCAAGAAATAGTGTGGAACGTCTTGTTGTATTAAGTACTGATAAAGCCGTTTATCCTATTAATGCTATGGGGATATCAAAAGCAATGATGGAAAAAATGGCAGTTTCTAAAGCGAGAGACCCTAAAGTCCAAAAAATAGGAGGTATCTATACGACAACTAGATATGGGAATGTAATGGCATCAAGAGGGTCTATAATTCCTCTTTTTATAAAACAAATTAAAGAAGGGAAACCGCTTACTGTAACGAATCCTAAAATGACTCGTTTTATGATGTCTTTACAGGATTCTGTAGATTTAGTTATGTTTGCCTTCAAAAATGGAAATCCAGGAGATATTTTTGTGCAAAAATCTCCTTCCAGCAACAATAGAAACCCTTGCAATTGCTATGAAAGAGTTGTTTAATGCAAATAATGAAATTCAAATTATTGGCGAACGACACTCTGAAAAACTCTATGAAACGCTTTGCGCAAAAGAAGAAATGGCAAAAGCTGAAGATTTAGGTAATTTTTATAGAATTCCAGCTGACTTTAGAGATTTAAATTATACTAAATATGTACAGGATGACGGGCCTAAATTAAATGTTGATGAATATAATTCTGATAACACCAAGCTTCTGAATGTTGAAGAGTTAAAAGAGTTATTATTGACTTTAGATTATGTTAGAGAAGAAATAGTTTCTCATAAAACTAAAGAAAACTAATATGAAAAGAATATTACTATTAGGCGCTACTGGTATGGCTGGTCATGTTGTATATACTTACCTTACAGAAACTAAAAAATATGAAGTATTTGGAACCACAAACAGTAATGATTTTGGTGAAAATACCTTTAAACTGAATATTTTTGATGAGAAAAAGGTAGAGGAAATAGTTGCAAATGTGAATCCAGACATTATAATTAATTGTGTCGGTATGCTTATTCAATCTTCAAAAAAGAATCCAGATCAAACCATTTTTGGCAATGTATATTTCCCACATCTTTTAAAAAAGATAGCAGAGAATAATAAGGCTAAATTAATTCATATTTCAACAGACTGTGTTTTTTCCGGTAAATCAGGAAAATACACAGAAAATTCTTTTAAAGATGCTATTGATATCTATGGTATGTCAAAATCTTTAGGAGAAATAATTGATGAGCAAAACTTGACGATAAGAACATCAATTATTGGTCCAGAAATAAAAGAAAATGGAGAAGGTTTATTTCATTGGTTTATGAAACAAAAAGTTGAAGTAAATGGTTTTAGAAGTAATTTATGGTCGGGAGTAACAACTTTAGAACTAGCAAAATTTATAGATTGGATTATTGAGAATCCTGGAAGTAGGGTTGGTACATCTTACCAATAATATTCCTATATCTAAATTTGATTTATTGAGGATGTTTAATTCTATTTTTGAAAAACAAATAATAATTAAAGGCGAAAAAGATTATACTTGTGATAAATCATTTTTGAATACAAATGAAGCGATTGCATATCAAGTGCCATCATATGTAACTATGATAAATGAACAAAAAAAATTCATGAAAAACCATTCTGAATTATATAAATACTAGATAGATTGTAATGGAGAAATCTAATTTAGCAAAACTAATTTCGAATTATGGCTCCAAACTATGGAGTATGTTATCAATATTTATTTTTGTACCACTATATATACGTTATTTAGGTATTGAAAATTATGCAATTATTGGATTTTACACACTTTTATTAGGTATAATTAGTTTTGCAGATTCAGGGATGTCTTCTGCTATAATTAAAGAATTTGCCACTGATAATAGTTCTTCATATAAATATAGCGTGTTGCGTAGGATTGAAAAATTATACTGGAGTATTTGTTTGGCAATGTTAACGATAATAATTTTTTCATCTAACTTGATTGCCCAAAAATGGTTCAGTTCTGAGACACTTGCTAAAACAGAATTGTCTTATTATGTTATTTTAATTGGTATAGGAATTGTTTTTCAATTAGTATCATCATTATATTATGGTGCGTTATTTGGTTTAAATGAACAGGTTAAGGTGAATTTTATACAAATCATTTGGAATTTAATTAGATCTGCTGTCGTTGTCCTGTTGCTTATATTTATCAAACCAACTTTAGAGGTTTATTTTTTATGGCAAATCTTGTGTAATGTGTTGTATGTCTGTGTTTTAAGATTTTTAATTATAAAAAAATTAAAAAAGTTTAATGATAAATTAGAAGTCATCTTACCTGGTATACCTAAAGATATTTTAAAGTACATTGGAGGAATGTCTTTAATTGCTATTATTTCCTCTATAAATACTCAAGCAGATAAAATTATAGTAAGTTCTTTCTTCTCTTTGAAGACTTTTGGATATTATAATATTGTTTCTATATTAGCTCAAATACCCATTATTTTGGCTACCCCCATTGCATTATTTATTTTTCCTTTATTTTCAAAATTTTCAAATGAAAATACTAAAAAATTAGAGATTTCTTTTAATAAAATTTCCTTTTTATTGTCTGTTTTGATTGTTCCTACAACTTTATTATTAATAATTTATGCAAAAGAAATTATATATGCTTGGGTAGGGAACAACATTAGTGTAGACGTACTGTCACAAATAGCATTGGTATTAAGATTATTATGTGTAGGTTCTTTGTTTCTATCCATACAATTTCCCTTATTTTATTTGTTGTTGTCAAAAAGTCAAACAAAATATAATGTTTATCAAGGAGTTGTTCAAATAAGTCTTGGTTTACCATTGTTATATTTTTGTGTTTCAAAATATGGTTTGAATGCGGTTGCATTACCTTGGATTTTAATAAATTTTGGCTCCTTTATCTATCTTTCATTTATTTGCTTTAAAAAGTATTTAGAAATATCTTTTATAAGATATCTAATAGATAATATGATTATCCCTCTAATAATTAGTATTACAGCAATCTTTATGTTAAATGTACTATATGTCAATTTTATTAATAATTTTTATCTTATTTTAGTGCTATCAGGACTTATTTCGGTTTTATTAATAATAATTATTAATAATATTATAAGAAGGCATAATATTTTTGACTTTAAAAGCTTATATAACTTTCCATAATAAAATTTATGAAAAATCCTTTATTAAGTATTCTAGTAGCTACTAAAAATCGTCAAATGTATTGTTTAAGTGCCGTAGAAAGCATTTTGGCAATAGAAGATAAAAGAATTGAAGTGGTTGTTCAGGATAATAGTGATGATCAATTACTTAGCGAAATATTAAGTGTTTATAAAAATGATAGTAGATTGGTTTATAATTATACACCAGGGGTTCTTTCTTTTGTGGATAATTTTAGCGCTGCAATAGAATTGGCGCAAGGAGAGTATCTATGCGCAATTGGGGATGATGATGGTATAAATCCAGAAATACTTAAGGCTACACAATGGGCGTTTGATAATAATTATGAAGCTTTGGTTGGTAATGTTGAGGCAAATTACAGATGGGCTGGAACAGGTGCCCCAGATACTTTTTTTACCAAAATGACAGACAGTACACTTACAATTACTCATTTTACAGGCAAAGCAAAAGTGGTAAATGTATCAGATTCTCTGGATCAATTAATGAAGAATGGGGCTACTAATTATTTAGATTTTGATTTTCCTAAACTTTATCATGGGATTGTTAAAAAGAAATATTTGAAAAAATTAAGCTGCAAACTGGCTGTTATTTAAAAGGATTAAGCCCTGATATATATGCTGCAATAGCATTAGCTTGCAATATTGAAAAATTGTTGGTTATAGACTACCCTCTTACAATACCGGGTGTTTGCAAAGTAAGCGGTTCCATTCAAGAAGGCCAAAAGAAAAGTAACTCAAAAAAGTTGAAAGATGCACCCCATTTCAAAGGGAAGGAAAATTACCAGTGGAATAGTAAAGTGCCAAATATTTATTGCGTACAAACCATATGGGCAGATTCTGCTTTTGCAGCTTTGGAGGAATTTAATAAAGAGGACGTGATTACTAAATTTAATAAACATATGCTCTATGCAAATATACTAGATGCTGATCCCACTTTAAAGAGTTTACTATTTGAATTTATTGAAGCAAACAAAGACAATAATTCAATGAGTGAAGAATTAAAACTTTTAAATCGAGCTAAGCAAAAAGGACCTTATAAAAAATTTCTAAAAAATAGAGTTTTAGGTAGAGTAAAAAAAATATTAAAGTTGGAACGTTATAAAATAATCGAAGGATTAATGGATATGACTGCTGTTCAAAGTGCATTAGAAAGTTATCTAATAAAATTAAATATTAATATTGTTAAGGAATTAGATAAAGTTAAATAAATGATTTATTTTTTCACAGGAAGTTTTATTAGTTTTTTTGCGATTTTAGAACAAGTAGAATATAAAAGATGGTTTTCAAATCTATTCTCTTATTTTTTTACCCTTGTTTTAATATTGTTTGTTTCTTTAAGAGATGGATCGATTGTTGGAACCGATTCGGCACAGTATTTTGAAAATTATCGCATTAAATTTTGGGAAACAGAACTAGGTTATTATTATTTAAACTCTATTTTTTCTAACAATGATATTCATTATAATGTTTTCCTTTTTATTATAAATTCTATATGTTTGGCTAATCTGTATAAATTTATAAGGTTTAATTCTTCTTATTTCTTATTGCCATTATTGATTTTCTTTTCCGATTTCTTTTTGTATTATAATTTCAGTGGAATCAGACAAGGTATAGCTTTATCTTTTACCTGTTTAGCGGTGAATTATTTTATTAAAGGGAATAAGGCTAAAACTTTTTTATCAATTGTTTTAGGTGCAATGTTTCATATAACTTCATTGGTTTTCTTAATTATTTTTGTTATTCCAAGTTATAAAATGAAATTAAAAAATTATTTAAGATTCTTCTTTGCGGTCTTTTCTGCATCTTTTATTGCAAATTTTATGATTGATAATATTGAATATTTAAGTTTAAAATTTCAATATTATTCTGAAATTCAACAAAACCCTGAAAATATTCAAACGCTCTATATTGTAGGTATTCTAAAAAGGGTATTGCCATTTTTAGGATTGTATTTAGTTAGAAAAGAATTTTTTGAAAATCAAAGAAATGTTGTATTGTTTAATCTATATTTTGTGGGTTTTATAGTTTATCTATCTACCTATTTAGTATCACCTGATTTTGGTGTAAGATTCAGTACTTATTTTACAATCATGGATACAGTTATTATAGGTAATGTAATTTGGTTAGAAAGAAATTATTTTAAAAAATACTTTCTTTTGTTCTTATACTTGACTATGGCTTTTTACAAAATATACACATACAGTATTTTAGATGTTTATGATTATATTTATTTTGTAAAATGAAAAAAATTTTGTTTTATTTTAACAGTATGACTCCTGCTGGAGGCATCGAAAGGGTAATTGCCACTATAGCGAATAAATTTTTGTGCTACAATGGATGTAACAATACTTGTAAAAGATAAAGATTATAGTCACTATAATCTAAATGAAAGTATAAAGATTGTTAGTTTAGATTCTGAAATTAAGTTTAATATGAACAGTAAAGTTCAAAGAGTCTTGGAAGTTGCGAATAATTTGTATGCAAGTCAAAAAAAATTATCTGTTTTTCTAAAAAATAACAAATATGATTATTTTTACTTGGCACATCCTTTAAATGCTTTAGAGTTTCAGTTTGCTAAAGGAATTGATGAATCCGTAATACTAACTGAGCATGGAGGTGTTGACGCTTATAATTTGATTTATAAAAAAATTAAGCAATGGTTGTATCCAAAGGCAAAATGTTATTGTGTACCAACTAAAACGGATACAGAAGTTTACAAGACCCTAGGGTTTGATGCAGTGTATATACCTCATTTTAAGTCACCGTTAAAGTATGAAAAAAGTACTTTAAAAAATAAAATTGCTTTATCGGTAGGAAGGATGACAGAAGCCAAAAGACAATGGATACTAATAGACTTATGGGATAAAGTTGTTAATTTTCATTGTATTAAAGATTGGAAATTGCATATAGTAGGAGATGGTAATTTAAAAGAAGCTTATCTTTGTAAGATTAAAGAGTTGAATTTGCAAAAGCATGTTGAGATTTTACCACCTAAAAAAGACGTCGAAGATTATTATAAAAATGCTTCCCTGTTTCTGTTGGCTTCTCAGTCAGAAGGTTTCGGAATGGTTATATTAGAAGCTATGTCTTTTGGTTTGCCTTGTGTTAGCTACGATTGTCCTTCTGGTCCAAGAGATATGGTAGAAAATGAGAAGACCGGTTATTTAGTTCCGTTTGATGATTTTGAAATACTCGAAAGATCTACTTTAAATCTTCTCCAAAATCCTCAAAAATTAAAAGAATTTGGAGTAAATGCCATTGAAGTGTCAGATGGATGGAAGGATGAATATATTTTAGAAAAATGGAAAGAAATTCTGAGTTAATTATATCTGTTGTAATACCGATGTATAATGCCTCTAAAACAATAGTAAGGTCATTAGATTCTGTAAAAAATCAAACCTACAAATGCAACTATCAAATAATAGTTGTTAATGATGGCTCTAAAGATAATTCTAAAGAAATTGTAGAAGATTATATTTCTAAAAATTCCCAAATGAATGTGATTCTAATAAATCAGTCTAATGGAGGGGTTTCTAAAGCAAGAAATATAGGCCTTAAATACTCATTAGGTAATTTCATAGCTTTCCTTGATAGTGATGATTATTGGTTACAATATAAAATTGAAATACAAATTAAATATATAAATCTAGGATATGATTTTGTTTGTGGATTAAGAAATAATGAAAGAATTTCTTTTCCGTATAAAATTAGTAATAATTTTTCAGAAATTTCATTGAAAAAATTGTTGTTAAAAGTTGTAGGCCAAACTTCTACCGCTTTTTTTAAAAAGAGATACTAAATAATATTGGGTTATTTGATGAAAATCAAAAATATTCTGAAGATGCAAATTTGTGGATGCGTATTTCTTTAAAGTATAGGATGATAATTATTAACGAAAAATTAGTTGAGACTGACAATGATTATGGAAAACAAGGTCTCTCATCTAATTTAAAAGAAATGAATAGAGGAGTTCATAAAAACATAAAAGAAATGAAGAGAATTCATGCCATAAATCTATTTGAATTTTATTTTTTTTCAATGTTTTCAGAATTGAAATATTTACTTAGAAAATATAATTGGAAATGAGAAAATTATTTTGGTTTGCAAGACTGTTTTTATTTTCACCTTTTTTCGGAAAAGTTAGTTTTCCTTCTTACTTAGGAAAACCAATATCAATAAAAGGTATGAAAAAAATTTTTATAGGTAAACGTGTAAGAATTTATCCTAACATAAGATTAGAAGTGCATGGAGAAGATTCTAAATTAATTATTTCAGATAATGTTGGTATTGCACAAAATGTACATATAACCACAGGTTCAGAATTAGTAGTAGGCAAAGGAACCACCATTCTTGCAAATACCTTCATAACTGATATTGATCATGATTATACAGAAATCAATGTTTCAATATTAGAACAAAAAAACATTATAAAAAAAACTGAAATTGGGGAAAATTGTTTTATTGGAATGGGGACAGCGATTCAAGCAGGTACTATTTTAGGTAAACAATGTATAGTAGGAGCAAATTCAGTTGTAAGAGGAGTTTTTCCCGATTATTGCGTTATAGTTGGTGTACCGGCTAGAATTGTAAAAAAGTTTAACTTTGACACCCAAAAGTGGGAAAAAATACAATAATATGAAAATTTTAATTACTGGTGGAGCAGGTTTTATTGGCTCTAATTTAGCTCTAAAGCTAATTGATAAAGGGCATAAAATAACTATTTTAGACAATTTATCTCCTCAAATTCATGGTGAAAACCCAGAAACAACTTCTCCTTTATATTTAAGTATAAAAGATAAAGTAGTTTTTATTGAAGGTACCGTAACTTCTCGTGGTGATTGGGAGAAAGCACTTTTTAATCAAGATGTTGTGGTACACTTTGCAGCTGAAACAGGTACAGGGCAATCTATGTATTGTATTGAAAAGTATGCGGAGGTAAATATTCAAGGGACAGCAATTATGCTCGATATCTTAGCTAATAATCCCACACATACTATAAAAAAAAATTGTAATAGCTTCTTCCCGTTCTATTTATGGAGAGGGTAAATATAAACATCCTGAATTAGGTATCGTATATCCAACGCAAAGAAATGAACAGGATATGTTATCAGGGGATTTTGAAGTTAAGTATAGCGATGGTAAAGTTCTTGAATTGCTGCCTACGTGTGAAGAATCTAAAATTCATCCATCATCTGTTTATGGTATTACAAAGCAAAACCAAGAGCAAATGATTATGACTGTTTGCCCAACTTTGGGTATTGCTCCAGTTGCTTTTAGATATCAGAATGTATATGGAGCGGGGCAGTCTTTATCAAACCCATATACAGGTATCTTGTCTATTTTTTCAACGCAAATACGTAATGGAAATGGAATCAAAATTTTTGAAGATGGTTTGGAAAGTAGGGATTTTGTTTACATTGATGATGTTGTAGAGGCTACAATTTTAGGAATTGAAAAAAACGATGCAAATGGACAAGTATTTAACGTAGGGACAGGTATTGCTACCGATGTAAATACAGTGGCTAGTACTCTCATTAAAGCTTATGGAATTGATGTACCCGTAACCATAACAGGCAATTTTAGATTGGGGGATATACGACACAACTATGCAGATTTATCTAAAATAAATACGTTATTAGGATTTTTACCTAAAGTAAATTTTGATGAAGGTATAGAGAGATTTACAAAGTGGGTTTTACAACAAGAAATTAAAGAAGATAAGTTAGAGAATTCTTTAGTTGAGATGAAAAAGAAAGGATTGTTAAAGTGATGTTAGAAAAAAATCTTCAAGGAAAAAAAATATTGTTCTTTTCTGTGAGTTTTTTTAATTACGAGAAAATTATTAAACAAAGACTCACAGAATTAGGTGCAGAAGTTTTTTTGTTTGATGAAAGGGTTTCTAATTCTAGCTTGGCAAAGGGGGTAATTAGAATTAATAAAAATTTGTATAAATATCAAATTAATAAGTACTATAAAAAAATTCTGGAAAGGATTGAAAAACAAAAATTTGATTATTTTTTTGTGATAAAGGGCGAAGCAATACCTACTTTTTTTATTGAAAAAATTAAAGAACTAAATCCAAAAATCACATCAATTTATTATAATTTCGATTCTTTCGCAAATAATCCAAATGGGTTATATCATTTAGGTTATTTTGATAAGAAATTTACTTTTGATAGATCAGATGCTGTTAATTATCAATTGAATTTTAGACCACTTTTTTTCTCTAAAGATTATGAAAAATTATATGAAAAATCTAAAAACAATGAGAAGAAGGAATTTAAATATGTTTCCTTATTCATAGGAACGGCTCATACAGATAGGTATTTAATTAGTGAAAAAGTAGCTCATTGGTGTAGGCAAAAAGGATTAAGATATTTTGCCTTTTATTTTTCACATAATAAATTTGTTTTTTATTTCAAAAAACGTTTTGATAAAACCTTTCAAGATTTTGATATTAATAAAGTCTCTTTTCATAGTTTAAGCCATGAGCAAATTATTGATTTATATGATATTTCAATGTCGGTTTTAGATATAAATCATCCTTCTCAAGTTGGGTTGACTATGCGAACTTTTGAGGTTCTTGGTGCTGGAAAAAAACTAATTACAACTAATTCAGATATAATCAATTATGCCTTTTATGACCCAAGGAATATATTGATTATTGATAGGGGAAATGTAAAAATAGACGAAGGTTTTTTTAAAGAAAATTTCTTTGATCTTAATACTAAAGACTTTTGGATGATGTCTTTAGATGGTTGGTTAGATTGTTTATTTAATACGCATCAAGATGAGTATTGGTATGGTAAATAATAATATAGCAATTTTTGGCGCTTCCAGGTTTTGTAGGTCAAAGTTTAATCTCTTATTTAATTGATAATTGTTTTAAAGTAAATTACAGGGATGAGGGTTGGGAATCTAATTTGCCCAATTCGACAGAAATTTTTGTAAACTGTATTGGAAAAGCACATGATCACAATAATGAATATAGTGAACAAGATTTTTTTGAGTCAAACTATCAGGTTGTGAAAAAAATCTATGATGCTTTTTAAAAAGCAATGCGAAACTATTCATACATATTAGCTCAATAGCTGTGGTCGAAGAAATAGCTTCAAGTGATTTCTTAAATGAAAATTCAAAAATAAATCATACCTCTATTTATGCACGCTCAAAATATGAAGGTGAAAAATATTTACTAAGTCAAGAAATTTCATCAGGGAAAAAAATTATAATTTTGCGCCCTCCCATGATACATGGCTCTGGCGATAAAGGAAGTTTAAGTTTGCTGTATAAATTTATTTCAAAGGGAATTCCCTATCCTTTATTAGCCTTTAATAATAAAAGATCCTTTATTTCTATAAATAATTTTTGCTTTTTATAAAAAAATAATTGAAAATAACGCTAGCATACCAGGAGGAATTTATCATATAGCAGATGATGAACCTATAGCTACAAATCAAATAGTGAGTGCAATAAAGGAAAATATTGGGATTAAAAGTAAAGATTTTAAGATTCCCAAAGGAATTATTATTGCAATAGCAAAAGTAGGTGATTTTGTTCCTATTCCGTTGAATTCCATTCGATTGGAAAAAATGACATCAACGTTGTTAGTTTCTAATACAAAGATAAAACAAGCTCTAAACATAGAAAAACTACCGTTTACAGCAGAAGAAGGTTTAAGAAAAACAATTCAAAGTTTTAAAAAATAAATATTATGACACGCTTTTTCGATTTTACATTTTCATTACTAGGTATATTTTTTTTATGGCCTGTCGGGGTAATATTATATGTTATAGGATTGTTTGATACAGGTAAACCTGTATTTATCCAACAGCGAGTAGGTAAAAATAAAAAAACCTTTAATTTGTTGAAGTTTAGAACAATGAATGTGAATACAAAATCTGTTGCATCTCATTTGGCTAATCAAAGTGATGTGACAAAATTTGGTGCCTTTTACGAAAATCAAAGTTGGACGAATTACCTCAATTACTAAATGTATTGAAGGGAGATATGAGTTTGGTGGGACCAAGACCTAATTTGTTTAATCAGACCGAGTTGATTGAAGAAAGAGAAAGGTTAGGAGTATATAATTTCTTGCCTGGTATAACGGGGCTTGCTCAAATTAACGAAATTGATATGTCAACCCCAAAAAAATTAGCGGAGGTAGATGCTAAAATGTTAAAAGAATTAACTGTGAAAGATTACTTCCGTTATATTTTGGCTACTGTTGGAGGTAAAGGACAAGGAGATAGAATTAAATAAATTTTTTTAGGTGTACCGATTTTTTTTAAACGATTATTAGATATTATAGGAGCAATTATACTGTTGTTGTTTGTTTTGCCTTTTGGAATTTTATTGTGTATTGTTTTATATATTTTGTTTAAAAAAAAACCGTTTTTCATTCAAAAAAGATTAGGAATGAATGGAGTCGAATTTGATATTTATAAATTTAAAAGTATGTCTGATGAGAAAGATCAAAATGGATTTTTGCTTCCAGACAAAGTTAGGATGAATCGTTTTGGGGAATTTCTTAGAAAAACGTCAATTGATGAGCTGCCTCAATTGATAAATGTTCTCAAAGGAGATATGAGTTTAGTTGGTCCAAGACCGATGTTACCTCATTATATGCAGCTTTATAACGAATTTCAAAAAGAAGAAATGAAGTTAAACCTGGTATCACGGGACTTTCACAAGTTAAAGGCAGGAATCAGCTACCGTGGTTAAAAAGATTTGAATATGATGTTTTTTATGTGAAAAATATATCTTTTTTTTTGGATTTAAATATTATAATTAGAACTTTTATTATATTATTTAGACAGGGGAAAAAAAGTGAACAATCAGATAGACCAACTGTAGAATTTGAAGGTAATAAATAAAACTTATGTTTTGAAAAAATACGATATATTTCTTTCTACATCTCACCTTAGTGGACACGAAGATAAATATGTTTTTAATTCGAGTAATTGGATTAATTTTAAAGGTGATAACGTTCCTGATTTTGAATCAGATTTAGAGAGTTATTTTGAAGAAAAAGTATTTGTTGCTGCCTTAAGTTCAGGAACAGCCGCTTTACATTTAGCTCTAATTCTTTTAGATATTAAAGCAGGTGATGAAGTAATTTGTCAGAGTATGACATTTTCGGCTGGTCCAGCAAACCCTATTGTGTACCAAGGGGCAATTCCTATTTTTGTGGATAGTGAATCAGAAACGTGGAATATGTGTCCAATTGCTTTAGAAGAAGCTATAAAAGATAGAATTTCTAAAGGGGAAAAAACCAAAAGCAATAATAGCGGTTCATCTATATGGGATGCCATACAAGCACGATCAAATAAAAGCAATTTCTCAAAAATATCAAATTCCTGTTGTAGAAGATAGTGCAGAAGCATTAGGGAGTTCCTATAGAAAACAAAAATGTGGAACATTAGGAGATATTAGTATACTGTCTTTTAACGGTAATAAAATTATTACAACTTCTGGAGGGGGAGCGTTGGTGACAGATGATATAAGTATTAAGCAAAAAGCAGTATTTCTTTCGACTCAGGCTCGTGATGATGCACCTCATTATCAGCATAGTCATATAGGTTATAATTATAGAATGAGTAATGTTTGTGCGGGTATAGGACGTGGGCAAATGGAAGTCTTAAACAAACATGTTGAGTTGAGAAGAGAGATGAATCAGTTCTATAAGGCATTCTTTGTAAATATTCCAAATGTAATTGTTTTAAGTGAGCCAACGGACAATTTTTATTCAAATCACTGGTTAAGTGCAGTTGTATTAGAGTCTTATGAACAAAGAGAAGCACTCCGTTTAGCTTTTGAAAAAGCAAATATTGAAACAAGACCACTCTGGAAGCCTATGCACCTTCAGCCAGTATTTAAAATATACCCTTATTACGGAGCGAGAATATCAGAGGATTTATTTGAAAGAGGTTTATGTTTGCCTTCAGGTTCTAATTTGACAGAAAGTGAAAAAGAGAGAATTCTCTCGGAACTTCAATTATTTTTTCAGTAATTTGTAGCCCGAAAAAACTAAATTAAAATAATGTTCTTAAAGAAGTGAGAGAGTACTTAAATAAAAAAATTAATAATAAAATTCTGTCTAAAATTGACTTAAATAATGTAGGTTATTTACCTAGATGGTCTGTTCTTTTTCTAGATATTCTAGTAATTAGTTTTGCTACGGCATTAACCTACTATTTGTTTAAAGGAATTAATCTTAAATTTATAACAACTCAATACGAAGGAATTAAAATTCCATTGTATTTCTTTGTTAATATTTTCTTTTTTGGATATTTAAAACATATTCAGGTATAATTAGACATTCATCTATAGTAGATGCAGTGAAGATTTTCTTTGCTCAGTTTTTTGCTTTTTCATCATTAGTAATAATAGATGCTTTTAGTAAAACTTTTTTTTCTGTAGATTTATATTTTACAACAGCATTATTAGTAAATTCATTTATAGTTTTTTGTTTGCTTTTTTTTTATAGAGTTTTAGTCAAAAAAACATTTGAAATTTATTTTTCAAATGTTTTGGTAGGGAAACAAGAAATATTACTCATTTATGGTTCAGATGCAAACGCCATAGCTGTTGCAAACGCTTTATTGTCAGAAATACCTAAAAGATTTCATATTAAAGGTTTTATAGATAGATATGAATCTAATGATTCTAAAAGAGCTTTGGGATTACCTGTATTCTCTATAAGAGAAAATATAGTAGATTTATTGAAAGAAAATAATGTTTCAGGTTTAGTTATTGCTGATAAGAGTTTAACAAGAGAAGAAGAGATTCAAATAGTAGAAGAATGTCTAGAAGTAGGTGTTAAAGTTTTTACGGTACCTCTTGTTACAGATTGGGAGAACCAAAAAGAAATTTCAAAGAAAATTAAGAATTTTGAGATAGAAGATTTATTAGATAGGAAGCCAATAGTTTTAAATAATAAAGCGATTTCTAGTACACATACCAATAAAACAGTTTTAATAACAGGAGCCGCTGGTTCTATAGGAAGTGAAATTGTTAGACAAGTAATAGCCTTTAGACCTACTATATTGTTATTGATAGATCAAGCTGAAAGTCCTTTACATAATTTATTAATAGAATTAGATAAGCATGATACCTCCTCCATAGAAATTATAACAAAAGTTGCAGATATCAGAGATAAACAGCGTTTAGATATTCTTTTTAAAAAATATTTGCCTGATATTATTTATCATGCCGCGGCTTATAAGCATGTTCCCTTGATGGAAGAAAATCCGTCACAAGCAATCTTTGTTAATGTAATGGGAACTAGTAATCTGGCTGATTTAGCCGTTCAATACAAAGTAGAGCGATTTGTAATGGTTTCAACAGATAAGGCCGTAAACCCAAGTAATGTGATGGGGGCAAGTAAACGAATTGCAGAAAAATACGTTCAGTCACTACACTTTGAATTATTAAAAAATAATATCAAAAGTACAAAATTCATTACAACTCGTTTTGGTAATGTTTTAGGATCTAATGGTTCTGTAGTACCATTGTTTACAAAGCAAATTTCTGAAGGAGGACCAGTAACCATTACTCATAAAGATATAATTCGATATTTTATGACTATTCCTGGAAGCCTGTCAACTTGTATTGGAAGCTGGAACTATGGGAAATGGAGGGGAAATCTATATATTTGACATGGGAAAACCTGTTAAAATTTACAGTCTAGCAGAAAAAATGATACGTTTAGCAGGTTTAATTCCAAATGTAGATATTCAGATAAAAGAAATAGGGCTAAGACCAGGTGAAAAATTGTACGAAGAATTACTAAAAGATGACTCAAAAACCTTGCCTACTCACCACGAAAAAATATTAGTGGCTCAAGATATGATAGAAGACTATAAATGTGTAAAAGAAAATATTAAATTATTGATTGATACTACATTTAATTATTCTAATAATGATATAGTAGGATATATGAAAATGATCGTGCCAGAATTTAAAAGTTTAAATTCAGATTATGAAATTTTAGATAAAAATTGATATATGAGAGGTAAAATTTATTTAATTATTTTTGGAATAATTTCTTTTTTTGTATTAGGATGCTCGCAGCAAAAGAAGATAGCATATTATTCGGATTTGTCTAGTAATTCGAATTTTGAAAATGTAGTTTTTTTTGAACCTAAAATACAACCTGATGACTTATTGTTAATTACGGTTTCTGCACCAGATCCTGAGGCAGCAGCTCCATTTAGTTTAGAAAGTACAATGGCACCAAATGTTGGTAATCAAAGTGCGCCTGGTCAGAGACAGCAGCAATTATATTTGGTGGATCAAAAAAATCAAATAGAATTTCCAATTATAGGAACTTTAACTTTTGGAGGATTAAAAAAGAAGAGGCAATTAATTTGTTGAAAAATAAATTAAAAACATATATAAAGAATCCTATTGTAAATGTTCGTATAATGAATTTTAAAGTAAGTGTTATAGGAGAGGTCGCAAAGCCAGGAACTTTTAACGTAGTTAGTGAGCGTATTACCTTGCCTGGAAGCATTAAGTTTAGCGGGTGATTTGACTATATATGGGAAAAGAGAAAATGTTTTATTAATAAGAGAAAATGAAGGGAAGAAAACATATCATAGAATTGATTTGACGAAGTCTGATTTTATGAATTCGCCCTATTATTATTTAAAACAGAATGATTTAATTTATATAGAACCTAATAGAGCAAGAGCTAATGCCTCTACATTTAATCAAAATATACCCGTTTGGATTTCATTGAGTTCTGTTCTTATATCACTAGTACTATTGTTTAAAAAATAATGATAAAATGCAAAATATATTCATGCCCCAAGAAGAAAATATTAGTGAAATAAATATAAAGGAGATACTAAATAAATTTTTGAGAAATTGGTATTGGTTTGTTGTACTGGTTATACTGTCACTATCCCTAGCAAAAGTTTATTTACGTTATACAACATCCATATACAAGGCATCTACTACGATATTAATAAAAGATAAAGAATCAGGAGGTTTGGCATCTGAGCTTTCTGCTTTAGAAGATATTAGTGGTTTTGGAGGAGCTAAAAATAAGATTGATGATGAAATCGAAATTTTAAAATCTAGAAATATTGTAAAAAGACCTTGCTCTCTGGCGGTTTTAATATAAATTATTATGCTGTTGGAAGGATTAAAACCACTAATATTTATGGAAAAAGCCCTATAAAAATTTTCTTTGAAAATAAAGAAAAGTCGGATTTAGATACAACCCTTGTAGTATCGTTGAAAGGATCTCATAAATTTTTATTATATACTCAAGATAAAGATTTAATAGGAGAGTATCGTTATAATCAGATTATAAAATCTGAAAGATTGGGGAATTTTATTATAGAGAGAATACCTGTTCATAGTGATGATAGGAAGCTAAAATATAATCAAGAAGGAACGTATCAGGTAGTTATAAAAGATTTTGAAAAAGAAACCAGTGCGGTTCAAAGTATGATATCTGTTCAACCACTCAATAAAAAAACAAATGTAGTGGAAATAACATTTACAGATCCAGTGCCTCAAAGAGCCATTGATTTCTTAGATAAGCTAGTAGTAAACTATAATCAGGACGCTATCATTGATAAGAATTTAATATCAGAAAAAACGGCAAAATTTATTAATGATCGTCTAGCTATCGTTACAGAAGAACTACAAGGAGTTGAAAAAAATATAGAAAAATATAAAAAAAATAACGATCTGACTGATATTTCTGCTGAAGTAGAATTAGATTTGAAAACAGAATCTGCATTTAATGCAGAGCAAGTTTCTGTTGGGACTCAGCTTACTGTAATAAATATGATGATCGCTCAATTGAAGAGCGATAAGATAGATGTCCTACCTATAAATTTAATTCCTTCTGATAATGCGTCAGCGGCTGGTTTAATCAATGAGTTTAATTTGTTAGTAATTGAACGCAATAGATTATTAAAAAGTGCAACATCTGATAATCCGAATATAGAAAAATTAAATGATCGTATTTTAACTCTAAAAGGTTCTATAGCTCAAAGTTTATCAAAACAAAAATCAGCTCTAGAATTTAAAAATAGCGATTTACTAGGAGAACGCAATTCATTAAATTCAAAACTAAATAAAATTCCAAAGTTAGAAAGAGAATATAGAGGTATATTTCGTCAACAACAAATAAAAGAAGAGTTATATTTATATTTGTTTAAAAAGAGAGAAGAAACAGCAATTACTTTAGCAGCTACAGCACCTAATTCTAAAATAATAGATAAAGCTTATGCTTTAGAGAATCCTATTTCACCAAAACCCTTAATTATTTATTTTGTTGCAATTTTAGTTGGTTTATTAATTCCGTTTATAATCATTTATTTAAAAGATTTATTAAACACAAAGGTTCAAACAAAAGCAGATTTAGATAAATTAGGGATACCGTTTCTTGGGGATGTGCCTCATTCCGATTCGCACGAAGAAATTATTCAATTAGAAAGTCGTTCAAGTGCAGCTGGAAGCTATGCGTATTGTACGAACCAATCTTGAATTTATTTTAAATTCAAAATTAGAAACCAATGCTAAAACTATTTTCTTAACTTCTACTTTACCTGCTGAAGGGAAAACTTTTATAACAGTAAATCTTGCAGGGACTATAGCACTAACAGGAAAGAAGGTTTTGTTAGTAGGATTAGATATTAGAAATCCCCGTTTAGACGATTATTTACAATTACCTAATAGAGGAGTTACTAATTATCTTACAACTATTGATCAAAAAATAGAAGATTATATAGTTAAACTACCTAATTATGATTCTTTTGATGTTCTCCCAGCAGGTGTCATTCCTCCTAATCCTGCAGAACTATTAATGAGTCAAAAGTTAGAAAAGATGTTTGACTATCTAAAAGAAAAATATGATTATGTAGTAGTTGACACAGCTCCAGTAAGTCTAGTAACAGATACTTTACTTATTGCTAAAAATGCAGATGCTTTTATATATGTAGTAAGAGCTAAATATTTAGAGAAAGAATTATTAAAAATTCCAAGTTCTATTTATAAAGAAGGTAAATTACCAAATATGTCTATGGTGCTAAATGATACTGATGTTATAAACGGATACGGATACGGATACGGATACGGCCAGGAAGTAAAAGAAAAAACTTTTTGGGAAAAATTTAGAGATTTCTTTATTATAAGATAAAGGACTAAATTCTGAAAATTTAAAAATAAAGAAATGAATTAAAAATTTATCTGATATATTATTTTAAGAGGCTATCCTAAAAAGTTTAGGATAGCCTTTTTTTGTGTAAAATTTAATGTCGTTTATATTTTAAATGGAATGAAAATTATAAAGAAAGCTAAAATTAGACTTATGTGTTATGCTTAATGATGAAGATGAAAAGAATAAAAAATATGAGAATTTTTCAAAAAATCTAATTTTACATTGAGGATAAAAAACATTCTTTTTAGATTTAAAATTATTTTATCTGAAACAAATTTCTATTTCATAGTTTGGATTTACCACTCTTTAAATGTTTCATATTTTTTTAGTCTTACTTTAAAATATTTAGAATAATTATAGAAAATCTGATAATATTAAATTTTAGAAGTACCAAATACTTGATTACTTGATAACATAGTTAAGTTGTTTAAATTTTATTTAGAATAATTAAAAATAATTTTCTTTTTTAAAATTCTAATCATATATTTGCAATCCAAAAACAATTTAAAATTAGTCTAAATAAAATGAAGTTATATTGGTTAGGATGCTTATTATTCTTGTCAGGGCAAAGTTTTGGTCAAGATAAGTTTCAAGGAGAAATAGAAAATACCGTTGAAAATGATACGGTTAGAAAAAAAGATATTCGTTAAAAGAAATAGAAATAAGACAACATAAACAAAAAAAGTTTGTTTCTACCGTTCGTACTGGGTTAAAACCTTTTGATAACCCTCAGAGCTTACAATCTATTGCAGGAGAAGTGATTTCTCAACAACAATCAGTTCGTTTGAGCGATGTAGTAAAAAATGCAAATGGTGTTTATGTAGGCTCAGCACGTGGTGGAGCACAAGAATCCTTTTGGTCAAGAGGTTATGATATGGGTACGAATAATATTTTTAAAAATGGTTTTCGTCAAAATGGAGGGTCAATGCCTGAGGTGATTTCATTAGAAAAAGTAGAATTTTTAAAAGGAAATAGTGCCTTGTTATATGGAAATGTAGCACCAGGAGGAATTTTAAATTTAGTAACCAAAACCCCTTTGTTTGAAAGAGGAGGAGAGCTATCTTTTCAAACAGGAAGTTATGATTTTTACAAACCTGTAATTGATTTTTATGGGCCTCTTAGTAAATCAATTGCTTACCGAGTAGTGAGTAGTTTTGAAAAATCAAAAAGTTTTAGAGATGTAGTAAATAGAGAACGTTATTATATTAATCCTTCTTTTCTATTTAAGGCAACTCAAAAAACAGATATACTTCTTCAAATGGATTATTTACACGATAATTGGACACCTGATTTTGGAACGGGTGCTTTTGGGAAAACTATTCTGGATGTTCCTATTAGTCGCTATTTAGGTGCTAATTGGTCTAACGGACAAACACGCCAAGGATCATTATCCGCTCTTTTAAAACATCAGATTAATGATTCTTGGAAGTTTATTGCAAATATGTCATTTCAAAACTATTCAAGACAATTTGAAGGAACAGACAGAATTCAACCTTCTAACATAACGGGTGATTTAACTAGAAAATTAGGTAAGAACAAAAATGTTGAAACACTATTAGGACAACAATTAGGATTACAAGGAAGTTTTAAAACTTTTGGTTTCAAGCATGAACTATTTACAGGAATAGATGGAGAAACTAGTTATACGGATAGTTATTCCTATTTGTTTTATACAAAACAAAAAGATGGTAAATTTATTGCTATAACAGATTATGATAAGATCAATATTTTTGATCCTATTACATTTTCAAACGAAAAAGGATCACAAGAAAATTATAATTCAGTACTAACAAAGAATCAAGGAAAACGTTTTGGCTTTTTTGCTCAAGATTTAATATCTATTCATGAAAAATTAAAAGTACTTGCTGGTTTACGTTGGTCATGGCAAGAAGTTCAAAGTACTGTATATAATGCCAAAATTGATGGTGGAAATAATACAAGTCCTAAAGGACAAACTCCTTTTGTGCTTAATCATGAAGCAGATAAAGATAATACACCAATTGAAGGCGCTATACAAGTAGATAAAGCATTTTCTCCTAAATTTGGTTTGGTCTTTCAACCAATGCAATCAATAGCAATTTTTGGAAGTTATTCAAATTCATTCACTACCAACACAGGTGTTGATATTTATAACAATCCTATAAAACCTTCTATTATAAATCAATATGAAGCAGGGGTAAAAACAGAATTTTTTAAAGGTAATTTAACAACAGGAGTAACTGTTTATAGCATTGAAAATAATAATTTAGTCCAAATGGCAGCTACAACCTTAGATGGTAAAGCCAATTCTAATTCGAATATCAAAGAACTATCAGGTAAAACAAGAAGCAAAGGAATTGAATTAGATGTTACCATAACACCTATTGAAGGATTTAAAATTAATGCAGGTTATAGTTATAACGATATGCGTTTTGTGAAAACATCTGGATTAGTAGGCAGTTCAGTAGAAGGGGATCGTTTGGCTCGTACACCTGATCAAACAGCTAATTTAAGTTTCTTTTATACAGTACAAAACGGATTTTTCAAAAATCTTTCAATAGGAGCCATAAGTAACTATATAGGAAATCGTATAGGTGGTTGGAATAACCGTTATGCAAAAGATAAAAATGGAACAGTATTTATAGAAGAACGTGAGATTCCAGTTAGTGGTTATGCAGTTGCGGATGCAACCCTAGGATATACTTATAAAAATATAAGTTTATTATGTAAATTGTCTAATGTGGCTAATACTTTAAATTATACAGTACATGAAAATTACAGTATTAATCCAATACCGCCAAGACAATTTATGGCAACACTAAAATATCAATTTTAAAAGGTTTTGTTTTTGTGAAAGGCAAATAGTATAGTTTTAAAACTATACTTTTGCCTTTATATTTTTTTATTACTTATACATAAAAGTTAGAAATGAAAAGAATACATATAATAATAGCAATACTATTTAATATAGTGTCAATTGCCCAACAAAAAAATACATTATTAGATGGAAATTTTTGGAAAAAAATCCAAATCTAACCACCGTTCAAGCTGAAATAGCCAAAGGTAATAATGCTTCAGAGCTAAACTCTTCCGCTTTTGATCCCGTTACATTAGCTATTAATAATGATGTATCAAATGAAATAATTTACTATTTATTGGAACAAAAAGGAAATGAAATAAATAAACTCACACATGATGAAAGAACTTATTTGCATTGGGCTGCTGCTAAAGGAAATATAGAATTAGTACAAAATCTTATAAATAAAGGAGCTAATATCAATCACGAAGATTCTCATAATACGACACCTTTGGCTTATGCTTTGGCTAGTGGTAATGCTAAAAAGAATTAATAGAAATTTTTTTTAAAGCAGGTTTAGACCCTAAAAAATTATATAAGGATAAAGCAACCCTATTAATGTTAGCTGTACCTTATGATAAAGATTTGTCCGTTACACAATTTTTAGAAACAAAAGGATTAAGTGTAAAAGATCAAGACGCATTAGGAAAAACAGTTTTTGATTATGCTGCCAGAACCGGTAATATTATTAATTTAAAAAAACTTATTGAAAAGGGAAGTAAATGGACCTCTAACGCATTATTAATAGCTGCTGAGGCTACTCGACGATCTGCTAATTCTTTAGAAATATTTCAATATCTTATTGACGATTTAAAATTAAAACCAACTGTTACGACTGCAAATGGAGAAACCATTCTTCACCTGATAGCTAAGAAGCAAAATCAAGTCCCAATTGCTCAATATTTTTTACAAAAAGGTGTTTTAATAAACACAATAGATAATGAAGGAAATACCGTTTTACATAAAGTAGCAGGAATGCGTGATCTAGCATTTGTGAATTTTCTATTAGAAAAAGGAGTTGATGTAAGTAAAACCAATAATAAGGGGGAATCTGCCTTAATGCAAGCCGTTAAATCAGGCTTAGTAGAAACAATGAATACACTAGTAAATAAAGGAGCTACTATTGATTTGTTGGATAAAGAAGGACAAGGTTTAGCTTACCATTTAGTGCAAAATTATAGAGCACCTAAAAACGAAAATGATGATTTTCTAGATAAACTAAAATGGTTAAAAGAAAAAGGAATAGATTTAAAAAAACCTTTAAGAAAAGGAGATACGCTCTACCATCTTGCCGTAATAAAAAATGATTTAGAATATTTAAAAAAGTTAGAAGGTTTTGAAATAAATATAAATGTTAAAAATGAAGCAGGATTAACCGCTTTGCACAAAGCCGCCATGGTAGCCAAAGATGAAAATATAATAAACTATTTACTTACTTTAGGAGCCGATAAAAAGGCAAAAACGGATCTAGATGAAACAGCTTATTCACTAGCCCGAGAAAATGAAGTATTAGTTAAAAAACAAATAAATTTAGATTTTTTAAAATAAAAGATGAATAAGAATACAAGATATTTAGGACTGATTGTTTTTTCATTGTTTTTTAATAGCATAACAGCTCAAACCTCTAAATACAAATGTATGTTACAAATGACAAACTATGTAGGAGAAGGAGCTTATATTGTAGCATCATTAATAAACCCAAAAGGAGAATATGAGAAAACATTATATGTAATGGGAGATGACAAAAAATGGTATAAAGATATCAAAGAATGGTATAAATTTTATAGCAAAAAAAATAAAGTAGATGCTAAAACAGGAGCTTCCGTGGCAGGTGGAGATAGAAGTGTAACCGTTTTAGAAATAGAAGACTCTAAAATAAATACAGGATATAAAATTCGTTTCGAATCAGCCGTAGAAAATCAAAAATATCATATTACAGATGCAGAATTTCCGTTAACCACAGAAACTTTATTAAATAAAGTAGAAGGAAAAGGGTATATTCGTTTTGTTAAATTAAATAAAATATAAATAGGCAATGACCTTATCTATTTGGCGACTGGCCCATTTTGCCTTAGCTCTTATAGCTTCTCTATTTCTAATACTAGCTTCTGTAACAGGAGGAATTTTAGCAATAGATACCATAAATAAAGAAATTCCATCCTATAAAGTTGATAATTTTAAGGAAATCAAACTTGCAAAAGTTTTAACCCCTCTAAAAAAAGAGTTTATCGAAGTAACAGAATTAACCGTTTCTCCTAGCCAGTATGTAATAATAAAAGGATTAGACATAGAAGCTAATGAAGTAGAAGCTATTATTAATCCTAATACAGGTAAAATAATAGGAACTCCTAAAAAAACAACACAATGGATTAAATGGGTAACTTCTTTACACCGATCGCTTTTTTTGCATAAAACAGGGCGAATTATTCTAGGAATCAATGCTTTTCTTCTGGCTGTTATAACCAGTACAGGAATTGCCTTATTACTAAAACGTCAAAATGGTTTCATAGGTCTTATAAAAAAAAATTAAAAAAGATCATTGGTCTTCCTATCTTCATGTATTACTAAGTAGATGGATGGCTATCCCTATTTTGATTATGGCCTTAACAGGAGCCTTTTTAACACTATATAGTTTTAAAATTTTAGAGAAAGATTCTTTACTAAATCATAAGGAAATTGTTTCTCAAAAACCGCTTTCTCAAAAAAAAATAGAAGATTTTCCCATTTTTAAAAAGGTATTATTATCAGATGTTCAAAAGTTAGAATTTCCGTTTGCAGACGAAGTAGAAGAACACTTTACACTAAATTTAAAAGATCGAGTAATCTTAATTAATCAATGGAATGGAAATATATTGAATGAAGTTCCAATATCAAAATGGACGAGGTTAGAAAACCTCAGTTTAGATCTACATACAGGAAGAGGATCTATTCTTTGGTCGTCTGTATTATTAATTAGCGTATTCAGTATTTTAGTTTTTATTGTTTCAGGATTTGTGATTTCATATAAACGGTTACGTCATAGACAGACCAATAATTATACTTTAGAAGAGGGTGAATTAATCATATTAGTTGGATCAGAAAACGGGAGTACGATGAAGTTTGCCAATGCCATTCATAATCAGTTTTTACAACAAGGAATCAAATCCTTTGTTGGATCTATGAATCAGTATCAAACAGCACCCAATGCACATACCATTTTGTTTTTAACCTCCACTTACGGTGATGGTAATGCGCCTGCTAATGCCAGTCGTTTTGAAGAATTAATTCAAAAATACAAGCAATTACATACCATAAAAACAGCCGTAGTAGGATTTGGTTCGTCCCAATATCCAGATTTTTGTGGATATGCTAAACAAGTAGAAACATTATTAAAAAAACAATCTTGGAATCAAAAAATAATTGATTTACACACAATAAATGATAAATCTATAAACGATTGGCTACACTGGATATCAAATTGGAATAAGACTACTACCATTCAATTAAGTAATTTAGAAACGACGTATTTAGATAAGAATAAAAAGAAAACCCTGTTTAAAGTGATTTCTAAAAGCCAAGTGGAAGGAAATTGTTCCAATTTTATACTGGTATTAGAACCTCAAAAAAAAAATAAAAGTAAGTTCAGGTGATTTGCTAGCTATAGACCTAGAAGATTCTCAAAAAGAGCGTTTATATTCTATAGGTAAGCTTGGAGATACAATACAACTCATGATAAAACTACATCCCAGAGGATTAGGATCTAATTATTTATATCAATTAGAAGAAGGACAAACGCTAAAAGGAACTATTGTAAAAAATGTTAAATTTAATCGACCTAAAAATAAAAAAGTAGTGATGATTGCTAATGGTACAGGTATTGCTCCCTTTTTAGGAATCATAGCAGAATCTACATCAAACCAATCCTTATATTTGTATGCAGGGTTTAGAGCAAAAAGTTCTTTTGTACAAAAAATAGAAGCTCAGATAAAAGAGTTTAAAAAAGAAGAAAGATTACAAGAATTTAAATTAGCCTTGTCTAGAGAAGGAAATCAATCTTATGTTACAGATTTAGTAAATCGCGATTTAGATTTTATTTTTCAGATATTAGAGGAAGAAGGAATATTGATGATTTGTGGATCTTTAGCCATGCAAAAAGACATAGAAGCCTTGTTGGAAAATTATGCTTTAAGAAATAATACTAAAAAAATAGATTTTTACAAATCAAAAGAGCAAATTTTAATAGATTGTTATTAATGAAAATACTAGTCTTGATTCTACTTTTTCCCTTTTTGCAGTATGCACAGGTACAACGCCATAGAACTGTTACACTTATGGGAAGCAGATTTGATATTACCATAGTAGAAAAAGATAGCATTTTGGCTGAAAAAAGAATTAATGAAGCCATAACTGAAATAGATCGCATAGAAAATCTAATTTCAGAATGGAAACCTACTACACAAATTTCACAAGTTAATCAGTATGCAGGTCTACAACCCGTAAAAGTAGATGACGAAGTAATACAACTCACAAAGTCAGGATTGTATTTTTCAAAAATAACAGAAGGAGCTTTTGATATTAGTATAGTAGCAATGGACAAAATATGGAAATTTGATGGTTCTATGACTGTAATGCCAACAGAAATTGCTATAAAAAAATCTATAGAAAAAGTAAATTATAAAAACATCGTAATAGATACGGTAACATCTACTATTTTTTTAAAAGAAAAAGGAATGAAGATTGGTTTTGGTTCTATAGGAAAAGGTTATGCGGCTGATCGGGTACGTACCCTTTTAGAGACAAAAGGAGTTTTTGGGGGAATTATTAACGCATCAGGTGATTTGACTACTTGGGGAAAACAAGCTAACGGAAAACAATGGAGCATAGGAATTACTAATCCTTTTGGAAAAGAAGAATTTGTAGATATTGTGAAATTAGGACGATATGCTGTAACCACTTCAGGAAGCTATGAAAAATATGTAGAAATAAATGGGAAAAAATATTCCCATATTATTAATCCTAAAACAGGTTATCCAAGCCAAGGTATTTGTAGTGCGACTGTTTTTGGTCCTAGTGCGGAAATTGCCAATGGTTTTAGTACTTCTATAATGGTTTTAGGACTAAAAGAAGGAACCAAGTTATTAGCTAATTATCCAGCTTATTCCTATGTTTTAGTTACGGATAAAGGGAGGATTATAAAATCTAAGAATTTTAAGAAAAACAAAAAAAAATTTTGACAGTATAAGTCTAAATCTTTGGATTATATTTATGATTAACCCAAAAATAACTTTGTAATCAATAATTAACCTAGTTTTTATGTTAATATTCAACCTACATCAATATTTGCATGTTGGTTTTATCTTGAGACTGAAAAAAAACAAAATAAAAATAGATCAACAACCTAAAAATTTTTTTAAGTTGTTGATCGTAGTATTTGTGTTAAAATTCTAATTTTTTTCTTCTCAATTCAAAATTTTGTCCTAGATATACACGACGTACCATTTCATCTTCTACTAATTCTTCAGGAACTCCAGCTTTTAGAATACCTCCTTCAAACATTAGATATGTTTTGTCTGTAATTGCAAGAGTTTCTTGTACGTTATGATCTGTAATTAAAATACCAATATTTTTATTTTTAAGTTTCGCCACAATACGTTGAATGTCTTCTACAGCCACAGGATCAACACCCGCAAAAGGTTCATCTAATAAAATGAATTTAGGATCAGTAGCTAAACATCGTGCTATTTCTGTACGACGACGCTCACCACCCGATAGTAAGTCACCTCGGTTTGTACGGATATGATTTAATGAGAACTCCTCAATAAGAGCTTCCATTTTTTCTTCCTGTTGATCCTTAGTAAGATTAGTCAATTGTAAGACGCTCATTATATTATCTTCAATACTCATCTTTCTAAAGACAGAAGCTTCTTGAGCAAGATAGCCAATACCGTTTTGAGCTCTTTTGTACATAGGGAAATCAGTAATGTTCATGTCGTCTAAGTAAATGTTTCCCGAATTAGGTTTTACTAAGCCTACAATCATATAAAAGGAAGTTGTTTTTCCAGCCCCATTAGGACCTAAAAGTCCAACTATTTCACCTTGATTAACTTCAACAGATATCCCTTTTACAACGGATCTCTTTTTGTATGTTTTGACTAAATTATCTGCTCTTAATACCATGTTTTAAATTTGAAAATTTGAAAAATTTGAAAATGAATAAAATACTCAAAATCATTTTTTAAATCCAATCTGACAAATAAACTTAAAATTAATCAAAGAAAAAGAGAAATTAGTATAAAATTATAATTTCAATTTTTCAAAATGACTAATTTTAAAATAAATTAATTATTTTCAAGGGCTTCCCAAAACTCGTAAGCTCTTCTTAAGTGAGGAATTACAATAGTACCTCCAACTAATGTAGCAACGCTCATAGCTTCCATCATTTCAGCTTTGTTGATGCCTAGTTTGTAGCAAGTTTCTAGGTGATATTTGATACAATCATCACAACGTAATACAGCTGATGCAACTAGTCCCATTAACTCTTTTGTTTTGGTATCTAAAGCACCTTCCGTATAAGTATTTGTGTCCAGATTAAAAATTCTTTTGATAACCTTGTTGTCATCACCTAAAATCTTTTCGTTCATTTTAGAACGATAATCATTAAAATCTTTTACTAAATCAGCCATTTTGCTCTTTTAATTGGTTTTTGTATACAATTCTGGAAATAATAATACTCATTTCGTAAATTAAAAGCATAGGAACTGCAACAGTTACCTGACTTACCACATCAGGAGGGGTAACAATGGCGGCTATGATTAATACGATTACGATAGCGTATTTTCGAGTATTTTGTAAAAAACTTGGTTTAATCAGTCCTAGTTTAGTTAATAAATAAATAATGATGGGCATTTCAAAAAAAATACCACCTGCTAATACAGATGTTTTAACCATTCCTATATATGAATTTAAATCAATATCATTTTTGACAACACTACTGATAGAAAAAGAGGCTAAAAAGTTTACAGACATAGGAACTATGACATAATAACCAAATAGAACACCAGTAAAAAAAAGAATTGATGCTGAAATGATAAAAACTTTGGCATATTTTTTTTCGTTATCATAGAGGGCGGGGCTAATAAAACGCCATAATTCCCATAATATATAAGGAAATCCTAAAATAAACCCAGCTGTAATACACATCCATACAAACACATTTACTTGCCCTTCCATACTAGTGTTTTGAATGGTAAAAGGGAGTTCTTCAATACAAATTGTATCAGCAAAACCAAGATAGTGAGAGGCATCGCAAAAAAAACGATATGTAACAAACTCTACTCGTGTAGGACCAAAAATTATTTGGTCAAATATAAAATCAGCAAAAAGAATACTACGATTGCTAATATAACAATCGTTATAGAGCTTCTTATAAGTAGCCATCTAAGTTCTTCTAGATGGTCTAAAAAAGACATTTCTGATAAATTTTTCTTAGCCATTTATATAATTCCTTCTTTTAAAATGTCATGTATATGTAATATTCCTACATAGTTTCCATCAGTTTCTACTACTAATTGTGTAATCGAAAAATCTTCCATTGTATGAAACGCATCCATTACCATGGCATCTAACGCAATTGTTTTTGGCGTTTTCGTCATAATATCTTTTGCTTTTAATCCAGATATAGTTTCGGTAGTATTCAGCATTCTTCTAATATCTCCATCTGTAATAATACCGATTAGTTGTTTCTCTTCTATGACTGCTGTCACACCAAGTCTTTTTTCAGATATTTCTACAATTACATCTTTTATAGGAGAATCAGGTGTAACTTGTGGTTTATGGGTTTTGTCTAATAAGTCACTAACTTTTAATAAAAGTTTTTTTCCTAATGCTCCACCAGGATGATATTTAGCGAAGTCTTCACTTTTGAAATCTCTTTTTTCATTAAACAAATGGCTAATGCGTCACCTAATACAAGTTGTGCAGTAGTACTATTAGTAGGCGCTAAATTATTAGGGCAAGATTCTTTACTTACATAAGCATGTAAGACTAAATCAGATTCTTTGCCTAAAAAGAGTGAAGATTAGCAGTCATTCCTATTAATTGGTTGCCAAAGCGTTTTAATAAAGGAACCAATACTTTTATTTCGGGACTATTTCCGCTTTTTGATATGCAAATAATGACATCGCCACTTTGTACCATACCTAAATCACCATGTATTGCTTCGGAGGCATGTAAAAACATAGATGGGGTTCCTGTAGAATTAAAAGTAGCAACCATTTTTTGAGCAATAATGGCACTTTTTCCTATTCCTGTAACGATGAGTCTACCTTTTGTATTGTATATGATTTCAACTGCTTGTGCAAAATCATCTGTCAAATAATTTACTAAGTTAGCTATTGCTTCACTTTGTTCTAATAAGGAGGCTTTAGCAGTGGCAAGAAGGGTGTCTTTGGTTATCAAAACAAGAGTCTCTTTTTAAAATTTGTATAATGATAAAGAAATTTGTAACTTTATTAAGTGCAAATTTATAAAAATACCTAGTTGAAAGGATTTTTTATTTGATTGAAATTTTATTAATTTTGTTTAAAATTTCTCAAAAACACCAAACACATTTTTTTTTACTAGTTGGGGATAGTATAAAAGCTGTTTGATTTTCATCATTTCGTTAATTTATCAATAGAAAATAATTGAAGAATGAGTTCTGACCCAATTGATTTACACAAAGAATTAAAAAAGTATTTTGGATTTAGCCAATTTAAAGGATTACAAGAACAAGTAGTAAGAAGTATTGTATCTAAAGAAAATACTTTTGTTATTATGCCCACAGGTGGTGGAAAGTCGTTATGTTATCAGTTACCTGCGCTAATTCAAGATGGCGTAGCTATCGTGGTTTCGCCTCTGATTGCGTTAATGAAAAATCAAGTAGATGCCCTCAGAAGCTTAGGCTCAGGGGATGCGATTGCACATGTTCTTAATTCTTCATTAAATAAGACAGAAATTAATCAAGTTAAAAAAGATATAGCATCTGGTTTAACAAAGTTATTATATGTAGCACCTGAATCCTTAACAAAAGAAGAATATATTGATTTCTTAAAAGAACATAAAATTTCTTTCGTAGCAATTGATGAAGCACATTGTATTTCGGAATGGGGGCATGATTTTAGACCTGAGTATAGAAATTTAAGAAATATAATTAGAGCTTTGGGTGAAATTCCTATTATTGGACTTACAGCAACAGCTACACCCAAAGTACAAGAAGATATTCTTAAAAATCTAGAAATGTCAGATGCTAACGTCTTTAAAGCGTCGTTTAATCGCCCTAATTTATTTTACGAAGTACGAACAAAAACTAAAAATGTAGAAGCAGATATTATTCGTTTTATAAAACAACATAAAGGGAAGTCAGGCGTTATCTATTGCCTCTCGCGTAAAAAAGTAGAAGATATAGCAGAAGTATTAAAAGTAAATGGTATTTCAGCTGTACCTTATCACGCAGGTCTTGATGCTAAAACAAGAGCAAAACATCAGGATATGTTCTTGATGGAAGAAGTTGATGTAGTGGTGGCAACTATTGCCTTTGGTATGGGAATCGATAAACCTGATGTACGATTTGTAATTCATCATGATATACCTAAATCTTTAGAAAGTTATTATCAGGAAACAGGTAGAGCAGGTAGAGATGGAGGAGAAGGGCACTGTTTAGCCTATTATTCGTATAAAGATGTTGAAAAACTAGAAAAATTTATGGCAGGAAAACCTATAGCAGAGCAAGAGGTAGGTTTTGCTTTACTACAAGAGGTTGTTTCGTATGCTGAAACTTCTATGTCGCGCCGTAAATTTTTATTGCATTATTTTGGGGAAATGTTTGATAACGAAACGGGAGAAGGTGGAGATATGGATGATAATATGCGTAATCCCAAAAAGAAAACAGAAGCCCAAGACAATGTAGTCAAGTTATTAGAAACAATTCGGGATACTAAGGAAATATATAAAGCAAAAGAAATCATCCTAGCTTTAATAGGAAAAGTAAACGCTGTTATCAAAGCACATAAAACAGATACCTTGTCCTTTTTTGGAACAGGTAAAGATCAGGATGAAAAATACTGGATGGCATTAATCCGTCAGGTAATGGTTGATGGCTATATTCGTAAAGATATTGAAAGTTATGGCGTTTTAAAAATGACAGATAAAGGATATATGTTTTTAAATACGCCAGTATCCTTTATGATGACAGAAGATCATGAATTTGATGATAACGAAGACGATACAATCGTGACATCCTCTAAATCCTCAGGAACTTCAGATGAGGTTTTGATGACTATGTTGGTTGATTTGCGTAAAAAAGTAGGAAAGAAAGAAGGAGTGCCACCTTATGTAGTTTTTCAAGAATTTTCATTGGAAGATATGGCTTTAAAATATCCTATTACCGTTGCAGAGTTAAGCAATATTCAAGGTGTAGGAGAAGGAAAAGCTAAAAAATATGGAAAAGCATTCGTAGATCTCATTGCTAAATATGTAGAAGAAAATGAAATTATACGACCTGATGACTTGGTTGTTAAGTCCACTGGAGCTAATTCAGGCTTAAAACTTTATATTATTCAAAATATTGATCGAAAACTACCTTTGGATGATATTGCAAAAGCCAAAGGTTTAGATATGGATGCTTTGTTAAAAGAAATGGAACAAATCGTATATTCAGGAACTAAACTAAATATTAATTACTGGGTTGATGAAATTTTAGATGAAGATCAACAACAAGAAATTCATGATTATTTTATGGATTCTGAATCAGATAAAATTCAAGATGCTTTAGATGAATTTGATGGGGATTATGATACAGAAGAATTACGACTTATGAGGATTAAATTTATTAGCGAAGTAGCAAATTAATCTATATAAAAAACGGAATATGATAAAAGTCTTATTCCGTTTTTTTATATTTTCCTGAAAAACAAACTTTATTACTTAATGATTTTTATGAAATAATAAAGTTATACCATTTAAACTTTGAAATTTTTACATAATACTATTTTTTTAACCTTGAGACTGTCTAAAAACTTTGTAATCTTATCGACCAAAGGGAGAAATTACATAATACGGATTATGAGACTCCTCCTTACGTTGGAGTGACAAAACGCATGTTGATTTAGGTACTAATCTTACAAAAGCAATAAAATCATCGTTGATTCTCTATTCGCCTCGCACTTGAACTAACGATGATTTCAATTATATACTCAACCGTTTGTTTGAGTTGTTTTTAAAATGAAAAAAAACGATCGAGAATTTTCTTTTTAATCAGTATATTTTAAGTTTAAATGGTATTATTCATTACCAATTTGTCTTTATAATTACGCTTTTCTTTTGTAAAATTCTGTTATGCTATGCTTTATTTTATCATAATTAATTTTTTTTGAATAATCCATGAACGGTTTTTCAATGTTTCTATAAGATAAAAAGCTAGTTAAGATGATAATAGGGGTAATGAGAAATATTATAGAACAAAATGTTGAAGGAGGCATTTTTTCTACTACCTCTAGACTAAAACCAAAATAAAGCGTGATGAATATAATTATTCCGTGAATTAAATAAGTACTATATGAGATTTCTCCTAAGAATTTTAATGTAGTGTTTTTTAAAACTCCGAACATCTCATTGCCTAAAGCAATTAAGTTAAATACTATTATTATTAAAAGCTTACAGATATAGTTGTCTGAAGTATGAAAAAGTAAAATTAATCCCAAACATAATAAAATTATTATACTGTAAAAATTTGAATTAAAATTAATTTTTTTTGTATTATACTTAATGATAAAAGGAGGAATTATACCTCCTAAAAAAGAAAGTAGATGAGGAATACTTGAACCATAAATTTTAAAAAAACAAAGAATGAAAAAAAGGCTAATTACAGTATAAAAAAAGGATGTTTTCTTTTTGAAAATTAAAATAGAGATAATAGGCAAGCTGAAATAAAAGAGCCATTCATAAGGAAGTGACCATACAACACCTGCATTTATTATATGAGTAAATGATAAATCATTTATGGTTGGACTACCTAAAATGGTAAAAGTACCCCATTCTAGTACTTCTTTTAAAAGTTTAAAAGGAGGAACATTGAGTTGCCAATCACTAATTATAAATACAATTGATATTAGTAAAAATATTGAAACAAGGTACATAGGTACTAACCTAAAAAATCTTGATATAAATATAATAGACCAATTAATTTTTTGATTTTCTGAGTTCAATAACTTGGTTATAAACAAAAAAGAAGTAATCATAAAAAAAGAGAAACACTTGTTTGTCCTAATTGATTATATAAGTTTGATTTGGGAGCTACCCAAGATTTGATTTGTAAATATTGGAACCATATAGAGGCATGGTGAATAAAAACACCTATGGCAAGAAAACCTCTTATTCCATCTATTGTTTCATATCTTGTGTTGTTATTTGTTATTTTAAATTTTAAATTTATAATATAGGCTGTTGTAAAAGCAATAAAGAAAATTATAATTGCAAAAAAAGGATTTAAAGGATTCATTTTAGCAGTAGGTGGATTTAAGAAATATGATTTGTTTAGATTTAAGTAGATTTATGTTTAGGAATAAATAATTAAAAATGTTTATCAAAGCATAGTCTAAAGTATCATCTGATTTCTATTAAAACTGCCAGTACTCTATAGTTTTTTGACTAATACATAAAGATAAAAAGGAATAATTTTAAAAATAAATCTGATTATAGTCAGGATAGCATAAACAATAAGGTTATAAAAAATAAAACATTATATTTTGAAATAATCATTATTTCGAATAGCATTTTTCAATGCGTCTGTATTTTTAATTTCTATTTTTGATAAAAAAGCTTTTAAATGTTTTTCGTGATGAACATCACTTCCTGTGAAATCAATTAGATCTTCTTTTAATAACTGATCCGCAATATTTTTCACCTCTTTTCCATAATAACCAACAGTAGACAATAAGTTTAATTGAAACTTACATCCAGCATTTTTTAACTTTTTATAAGAATCAAATTGCTGATGGTAGAACAAGTAACGCTCAGGATGTGCTAATATAGGGGTATATCCTGCTACTTGTAAATCAAATAAAATATCAAATAAATTAATGGGAGCATTTAGGTAAGACATTTCCACCAAAACATATTGATCTTTTAAGGTGTGAATTTCCTTTTTTTTGAAGAGAGAGACAAAATAATCATCCATTAAATATTCTGATGCGAAATTCATAGTGAAAGAAAGCCCTTTTTGATTCAATTCATTAACGGTATTGTGATAATTTGTAGCTATAGATTCATAAGTGTTGTCATAATACCCTGAAAAAGTGTGCGGTGTTGCCATGAATTGAGTGAAACCATAATCTGATAAAGTTGTTATTAAACGTACAGTATCCTCTATATTTTTAGCACCATCATCAATTCCAGGCAATATATGAGAATGCAGATCAATAAATTGGTTTTCAGTAAATTCTCTTAATAGAGGTTTTGATTTAGTAAAAAATAGCATAAAATTTCTTTATATTCTAGCAAAGGTATGGATTTAGACAATCTTTACATAATGATAATTTTTCTTTTTATTGTATTTAATAGTATATTTTATTAAGTTGCGCTCCTAACAAAGAAAAAATGAATATTTCTCAAGAAGATAAATGGGATCAGATTATTACAGCTAAATCTTCACTTTTTGATCTAAATTTAAAAGAAGCTTGGAGATACAGAGATTTGCTGCGAATGTTTGTAAAAGAGATATTATTACGGTTTACAAACAAACCATTTTAGGACCACTATGGTATTTTATACAACCATTATTTACTGCAATAACTTTTACCATTATTTTTAATAGAGTAGCAGGGATTGAAACAGGAAAAGTACCTTCTTTTCTTTTTAATTTGGCAGGAATAATAGTTTGGAATTATTTTACATCCTGTTTAAATGAAACGGCTGATACATTTAAGAAAAATGCAAATATTTTTGGTAAAGTATATTTTCCCAGAATAATAATGCCATTATCAACTGTAATAACAAATTTACTGAAATTAGGAATTCAAATAATTATTTATATTGGATTTTATTTGTTTTATTTGTTTTTAGGAATGAAAAATATAATAAATTTTAATGTAATTTTTTTCCTTTTCTTATAATTCTTATGGGACTTTTAGGGTTAGGCTTGGGAATGATAATATCTTCATTAGTAACTAAATACAGAGATTTGTCATTTTTGATCTCTTTTGGTGTGCAATTATTAATGTATATATCGGCTGTGGTATACCCTATAGAATTAATAAGTCAAAAATTGCCTAAATATGGTTGGCTTGTAGAATATAATCCGCTAGCATATATTGTTGAAACCTCTAGAATTATTCTTCTTAATCAAGGGGAAATATCCATTTTTGGTTTAGTATATACAATTTTTGTAACAATCATGATTTTTGTGTTAGGATTAGTAATTTTTAATAAAACAGAAAAAAGTTTTATTGATACAGTTTAAAAATGGAAAAAAGAGATATAATATTACGTGTCGAAAATATTTCTAAGCAATATCGTCTGGGGGTTATCGGAACGGGTACCTTAAGTCATGATATTAATCGTTGGTGGTATAAAATAAGAGGAAAAGAAGACCCCTATTTAAAAATAGGAGGATCAAATGATAGAACAACTAAAGGGGAGAGTGATTATGTTTGGGCATTAAAAGATATTAATTTTGAGGTAGAAAGAGGTGAAGTATTAGGTATCATTGGTAAGAATGGAGCAGGAAAATCTACTCTTTTAAAGATCTTATCTAAAGTTACCACCCCTTCAACAGGAGTTATAAAAGCAAGAGGAAGAATAGCTTCTTTATTAGAGGTTGGAACAGGATTTAATCCAGAACTTACAGGGCGTGAAAATATCTATTTGAATGGAACCATTTTAGGGATGACAAAAACAGAAATAACCTCTAAGCTTGATGAAATTATTGATTTTAGTGGATGTGAGCGTTATATAGATACTCCTACTAAGCGCTATAGTAGTGGGATGACTGTTCGGTTAGCCTTTGCTGTAGCTGCTTTTTTAGAACCTGAAATTCTAATTATAGATGAGGTGTTAGCTGTAGGAGATGCAGAATTTCAAAAGAAAGCCATTGGAAAAATGCAAGATATAGCTAAAGGAGAAGGAAGAACAGTTCTTTTTGTTAGTCATGATATGTCTACAATTAAAAAACTTTGTAAAAAAGTTATTTTACTAGAGCATGGAACTATTAAAATGATCGGAGAGACTGATTTCATTATATCCGAATATTTAAAAGTAACATATAATTCTCAGATAAATTTTCCTTTGGCAACATTTGATGAAAATTTAATTGTGATAGATTCTTACGTTGCTAATGAATCTTTTGAAAATGTTGATTTAGTAGGTTTTAATAAAGATGTTAAAGTTGTAATGTGTCTAGAGTCAAAAGGATTTAAAGGGACTTTAATTATAGAATATAAAATTTACAATTATGAAGATAAGATTTTGACTACAGGCTCAACTTACCTTATGGCAGAAGAAGTAAAGATTGAAGAAGATGGATGTTTTCAAATTGCTTGTGATTTCTTAAATATTAATTATGTACCAAGTAAGTATTTTATTTCTGTTATTGTTATGGATGCAATTGTTGAATCTAAATACACGATATTTGACAAACTATTGTATTTCGAAGTAATAAAAAGTGAAAAATATCAGATAAAAAGAGAATTTAAGTCTAGACTTCATGGAGTACATCTTCTACCCCAGTATTGGTCTATTCAAAAAGTTTAATTCAAATAGAATGAAAACTAAAATATTACTTTTTTCTCCTGTTAGAAAACCAAATGAAATCGTTAAACTTCATCTTCACTCATTGTTAGATTTAGAAATTAATGATTTTGAATTTACTTTTTCTTTCTTTGATGACAACCTTGATCCTCAAAGTACTGTTATATTAAATGAATTTGTATCTAAACAAAATAAAGCTTTGTTGTTGAATGCAATTTTTGATATAGAACCAGATACTAAAAAAGAAAAGAGCGTTGGGAAGAAGATTTATACGATCGAATTACTTTGATAAAAGATAGCGCGATTCGATATTTTTTAAATCAAGATTATGATTATTTATTTTTTGTGGATGCTGATTTAGTCCTGCATCCAAAAACAATTATTAATTTATTTCAAGCTAAAAAGATTTTGTTGCAGAGATATTTTGGACACATTTTTCGTACGCAGCTTCTTATATGCCTAATTGTTGGGATAAAGAGGGGAATTCGTTAGAACGTATGATAACGTATATAATACCAGGAACTTATGAAGTAGGTTTTACAGGGGCTTGTACTTTATTGACTCGAAAAATATTAGAATCAGGTGTTCGATTCCAACCTATAAAAAATATGACTTGGTTAGGAGAAGACAAACATTTTTGTACACGTGCAGCAGTAATGGATTTTGATATTTTTGTAAATACAGAATCTCCTGCATTTCATATTTACAGTACTACATTGGTCTCTCAAGCAAAGGAATTTATTGATTCTGGATATTCTTTGGCTTATTTACAAGTTTGGTTGGATGATGTTTGGGTTGAAAAAATTAAAATGTGGCAAAAGTTAACAACCTATAAGAAGCCATTAAGTGAAAAGATTAAAAAATATATTAAAAGATGGATAAAATACAATAATTAATCTTTTCTATATCTCTAGCTTAGTTTGTAATACTTATTTGATTGTTTCTTAATAAAATAAATTTGTATAAAGAGATATGTTATTGACTGTTTTTGAAAGTAAGAAAGTAGAAATCTCTTCGTATTTTATCATGTTTTTATATTTAAATTGATGATAAGTTAAGCTATTCCTTTTTAATCAAATTTTTAGCTTTTGAATGAAATTATTTTAATAACATATTTTTTAAATTTCAATAGAGTCACTGTTTTTCAAGATATAGAATTTTGAAGTATTTGCATTTGTTTAAAAATATGAATGAAGATTTAAAATTTTCAATAGGCTATTAATTATTTGTTTTAAAATAATTATAAAATAAAAAAGAAGGAAATATTTAGGTAGAAAACTTAGATTTGTTCAGAAAAATTGATAAAATATAAGTATTCTTGTAACGAATAAAAAAAGTGATGAAAATTTTAATTTGTTTTGGGACTAGGCCAGAAGCTATTAAAATGGCACCTTTATATCATGTGTTAAAAGAAGAAGCATTTGATGTAAAAGTATGTGTAACGGCACAACATAGACAAATGTTAGATCAAGTGTTAGATTTTTTTGAAATTATACCTGACTATGATTTAAATTTGATGTCACCTAACCAAAGTTTGAATCAATTATGTGCCAAAATATTATTACATATTGATCCTGTTTTAGATGAAGTGAAACCTGATTTGGTGTTAGTACATGGAGATACAACAACTTCCTCAATAGTGGCATTAGCGGCTTTTCATAAACAAATTAAAATAGGACATGTGGAAGCTGGGTTAAGAACTTTTCATAAATATTTTCCATTTCCAGAGGAATTGAATAGACAATTAACGGCTAAGCTTGCGGATTATCATTTTGCTCCTACTTCTCAATCGGTTTCAAATTTACAACGAGAACTTATTAACCCAGAAGCTGTTTTTGAAGTAGGTAATACTGTAATTGATGCTTTGAAGTGGGCGGTAAATAAAATCAAAATAGGATATGAAAATGAGGCTATATCTAAACTAAAAGAGCAATTAGATCCTACTAAGAAAATGATATTAGTAACTGGGCATAGAAGGGAAAATTTTGGTAAAGGATTAGTTCAGATTTGCGAAGCATTACTCACCTTAGCAAAAAGGACAGATGTTCAAATTGTATATCCAGTTCATCTAAATCCAAAAGTTCTAGTTCCTGTAACATCTTTATTAGAAAAAAAAGAAAATATTCTACTAATTGAACCTGCTGAATACCCATTGTTTATTTGGTTAATGGAACAATCTTTTATGATAATTTCAGACTCAGGAGGTATACAAGAAGAAGCTCCTACTTTGGGAAAGCCTGTTCTAGTTACTCGAACTTTTACAGAACAGAACAGAAGGTGTTAAGGCGGGAATTTCATTTTTAGTAGGAACAAACAAAAAATTAATTGTTGAAAAAGCAATTGAATTATTGGATAAATTTCAAGGAGAGGTTTTACCTGTGAATCCTTATGGAGATGGAACTACATCAAGTAAAATACTAAAAGAATTACAAAAAATAGAAAATAAAAATAAATCTTCTTTTTTAAATGAATAAAAATCTTATGAGTAATTCATTTTTATTTCTATTTTTAGAGTTTTAAAGTAAATAATAAGTCAAAATAAAACAATAAATGACACATATTTTAATTACCGGAGGAGCAGGAAATGTAGGGAGTGCTTTAGCAAGTAAACTAGCAGAAGACAACTCAAATTATATAGTTATTATAGATAACTTATCTACGGGTTCACTGCATAAGATTCCACAAAAAGAAAATGTGAAGTTTATTAAAGCCAATTGTAATGTATATAACGATATCGTACCCATTTTTGGACGATATGATTTTAATTATGTTTTTCATTATGCAGCTGTAGTAGGAGTAAAACGCACATTAGCTAATCCAATTTCTGTTCTAGAAGATATTGAAGGAATTAAAAATATTTTGAGTTTATCTAAAAATTCAGGTGTTGAGCGTGTATTCTTTTCAAGCTCTTCAGAGGTATATGGAGAACCTTTTGAAATTCCTCAAAATGAAAAAACAACACCATTAAACTCAAGATTGCCTTATGCAATTGTAAAAAATGTAGGGGAAGCCTTTTTTAAGTCCTATCAACAAGAATACGGGTTAAATTATACTATTTTTAGATTTTTTAACACCTATGGACCTAATCAGAGCGAGGATTTTGTAATTACCCGATTTGTTAAAGCCGCATTGAAGAATGAACCCATTTATATCTATGGAGACGGAATGCAAACCCGTTCTTTTTGTTATGTAGATGATAATATTACAACTTGCGTAAAAATATTAAATGAAGGACTTTGTATGAACGATGTCATTAATATTGGAAGTCATAAAGAACAAACAATTTTGTCTTTAGCAGAAGAAATTATTAAGCATACACAATCGTTAAGTAAAATAGTATTCTTACCCGCTCTGCCAGAAGGAGATATGGCCAGAAGATGTCCCGATAATTCAAAAATGCTTTCCATATTAAATAAAGATTTGATAACTTTAGAGGAAGGGATAGCTAAATTGACAGCCTTTTATAAAAAACCTAATTAATATGCGTTTAGGAGACAATCCCACAAAAATAGGGAAACTGGTGGAACGAACTGCTTGTGATCATCGTGTCATAATTCCTTTACATATTCCACATGAAGAAGACTATTACAAAGATGCTTTTCGAATATTTGAAATTTGTTTACATTCCGTTCGTAAAACAGCTTATTCACCTTTAAAGATTTCAGTGATAAGCAATGGCAGTTCAGTACTAATTAATCAGCGTTTAAGCATTTTATATTCCAAAGGATCTATAGATGAATTAATAATAGAAAGAGAAGGAATAGGTAAAATAAACAGTATTTTGAAAGCTTTACGAACAGCAGAAGAACGATTGATTACCATTACAGATGCTGATGTATTGTTTCAAAACGAATGGGAAGAACAAGTAATAAAAATATTTGAATCTTTCCCAAAAGCAGGGGCAGTTAGTCCAGTTCCTGTTTTTAGAAAGCATTTTGAACTTACCCATAACATTTGGTTTGATTATTTTTTTAGCTCAAAATTACAATTTGAATCCGTGACTAATGAAGAGGAATTGGAAATGTTTGCCAAAAGTTTAGGATGGTTATGGCTAGAACCCACATGGAAAGATACCATTCTAAAATTACATGCTACCAATGGAGTAAAAGCAGTAGTAGGATGTCCTCATTTTTGCGCTACCTACAAACGCGAAGTATTTCAAAATTTACCAAAAGAAAACAGTATTTACAAAATTTTGGGAGATAGTGAGTATAAATATACAGACTTACCCGTTTTAAAAAATGACGGGTATCGTTTATCAACTGATGACAATTTTGCTTTTCACTTAGGAAATATATATGAGCCATGGATGCAAAAACGTTTTGACTCATTATATCAAGAAGTTATCAGGTATCGTTCTTATACCCACTTACCAATGCTTAAAAGAACTAGAATAGCTTTTTATTTGAAACAAATTCTGTTTAAACGAATTTTAAAAAAGACAAGAGTTACCCGATATATACTACAAAAAAAAGGATTAACCCGAGAACAAATATTTAATTTTATTGGGAAATGATTATGATTAACGAATTAAAAAAACTATACAAAAAAATCTTTGTTAAAGAATTACCCATGTACCAAAGAATTGATGGTTTTTGGGTACAATATGTGGATAAAAAGAGTGTAGAAAACCGATTTGAATTTTTCAAGCAAATATGTGCTGGAAAAGATATAATTCATTTCGGATGTAATGATTGGCCCATTTTTAAACCAGAATATAATTTACATATTTTTTTGTCAAAAGTAACTCGATCTATTCATGGTTTTGATGTAGATGTAGAAGGACTTGAGCATTTAAAAGCTCACGTAAATCAACCTTATTTTTCTAATTTTAACGAATCGTTACGATATATGTATAGTTCCAGAAACTATTGAACATGTAGATAATGTTAGAACTTTTTTAGAAGGAATAGAAAGTATAAATGCTCAAACGTTTTACATTACCGCACCAAATTGTTTTTCTAAACGTCATATAAATCGTAATCATTATGAAGATGATTCGTTTATAGAAATAGTTCACCCAGATCATAATTATTGGTTCAGCCCATTTACTTTAAAAAATGTTATTCATAAATACACTTCATTACAAGTAGAAGAAGTAATATTACTAGAAAGAGATACTATGGTTTGTTGTAAGGCAATAAAAAGAATGTATAAGTTAAAAAAAATAATAAAACTTTTTATAGGTTATTATCATTTATTTTGTTTGAACCTCAAATTGATTCGGGTTTTACCTGATGTTGAAGTTATTTTCTTTTTTCCTTATTACCACACAGGAGGTGCCGAAAAAGTACATGCGGCTATATTAGAAGCAATACACCCCAAGAAATGTGTTGTTTTTTTTACCAAAGCTTCCGCAACTTCTAATATGCTTCCTTTTTTACCCAATTTGCTTGTTGTTTAGAGCTTAATGATATTCTAAATAAAAAAAATACTAGGTTAATACGGATGTTAACTTCATGTATTGCAAATAAAATAAATGCAAGTAAAAATATTACAAAAGTTTTCGGCTCCAATTCTGATTATTACTATGAAATCTTACCATTTATAAGTGTTGATATCAAAAAAATTGATTTATTTCATGCTTTTAGTATAGATGATTGCCGAGAAAAAATAATTATTGATAGTGCCCGTTTTATTACCACAAGAGTTGTAATTAACGAAGTTGCTAAATCTGTTATTACAAATTATTATTTGAGAGCCGGAATATCATCTTTTACTTCCCATATTCAGGTTATTTCTAATGGCGTTGCTATACCATCTAAAGTTCCAGCAAAGTCTGCAAATAAAATACGAGTTGGTTTTATAGGTAGATGGTCTGAGGAAAAACGACCCGAACTTTTTTTGAAAGCCTCTCAACTCGTTAAACAAAAATATCCTGAAACTATATTTTATATGGCAGGTAGTGGAGTTAGTATAAGAAAAGATTTGGTTTTATCTTATGGCGTTGAACCTTTAGGAGATATTCGTGATATTGAAGTATTAAAAACATTATATCGGTCTACCTCAATTTTAGTATTAACTTCTGTTTATGAAGGTTTTCCGATGGTTTTTATGGAAGGGATGAGTTTTGGTTGTATTCCTGTCACCACAAATGTTGGGGGTGTTGATTCTCATATTAAAAATGGTATTACGGGATATTTAATAGATGAATTAGAAGAAGATAAAATTATAGCAAATTTAGTTACACATTTATGTCATTTAATTAAGCAGCCTTCATTAATACAAGAATTAAGTGATAATTGTAGAAAATATGCGAGGGCTCATTTTTCAATTCAGCAATTTAATGAAGCTTATCAAAAACTTTTAAATTAGTCGGATGAAAATACTTTTAGTCGCCATACCCAATCATCATTTTTTTCAATGGACTAATCAATTGAAAGAAACAGGCTATGAAGTACATTGGTTTGATATTACAGATGGTGCAGGGTTTTCGGATAAAATTAGTTGGGTAAAACAATATCCAGGTTGGAAAATGAAATGGAACTATCCATTTCGACAAAAAATTAAAAAATATTTGCCAAGTTTTTATTCCACCATTCAAAAAAAAAAATGAACGATCTGTAACTACTGTTTTTTCGCAGCTAATCAATAAAATACAACCTGATATTATTCATGTATTTGAAATGCAATTAGCAGGGCATCCTGTTTTTTCCGTATTAAAAAAAAACAAGACCATTCCTTTAGTCTATTCCTCATGGGGGAGTGATTTATTTCAATACGAACGTCTAGGACTTGACACTTCTTTTGTACAACAATTTTTAAATAGAGTAGATTATTTAATAACAGATTGTGGTAGAGACTATGGAAAAGCGTTACAACTAGGTTTTAAATCCAATTTTTTAGGTATTTATCCAGGTAATGGAGGAATTGACTATCCTAAAGAATCAATCTTGGCTGTTGAAAATAGAACAACTATAATGATAAAAGGATATGAAGATGGAGTAGGGAAAGCCCTAGTTATATTGAAATCTATAGAAAAATACATTCCAACTCTATTCAAAAAATATGATTTGTTAGTATACAGTGCAGATGCTGTTGTTGTAAATTATTTGAAGTCAAAACCGTTATTTAATCAAGAAAAAGTGCAAATTTTCGCCAGAAAAAATATATACCCAATGCCATTTTGTTAGATTATATGGGTAAAAGTGCACTACATTTAGCCAATAGTTTGTCTGATGGTATGCCCAATGCTCTTCTAGAAGCAATGGGAATGGGAGCTTTTCCCATACAGTCAAACCCAGGAGGTGTAACAGAAGAAGTGATTCAAAATGGACAAAATGGATTTTTAATTCAAGATCCAAAAAATGAGCAAGAAATAGCTAATTTAATTTTACAAGCATTACAAGATCTTCAGTTGCGTAAAAAAGCCCAAGAAATAAATATAGTCAATGCTAATTACCATTATGATAGAGTCTTTCTTAAGTCAAAAATAGTAGATTTGTATCTTCAAATATCAAATGAATGGAGTTCTCGTACCTCATAGTAACACATAATCGTACTGATGATCTAAGCAAAACGTTATCAATTCTAAAACAAGCTATTGATCTAAAAAATGACGAAGTTTTAGTTTATATTGATGCTTGTCCTGAAACAGAAACGTTAAAAGAAGAATTTTCATGGGTAAAGTGGTACTCTGGTAAAACACGAATATCAGCTTCACCTGCCAGAGCTTTTTTATACCCTCATGCCATGGGTAAATATTTAATTGGATTAGATGATGACGCTCATTTAATTTCAACGAATTACAAGGAACAAATACGAACTTTGTTTACAACTTCCAGTTATTGGAATATTAGCGTTTAAGGAAGTAAAAGGGATCTTTAAAACAGATCAAGCTGCCTTAGATTCCTATCAAGAACCTGTTCAATGGTACGAAACAAACGAATTTATAGGATGCGGATTTGCCATAAAAAAATCAGTTTATGAAAAAACGAAAGGATTTCCTGTATGGATTGATATTTATGGAGAAGAAACCTGTCTCTCCTTAGAAGTATTAAATTTAGGTTATGAAATATGGTATACTAATCAGATCATAGTAAATCATCGGGTAGATCTTATTAAGAGAAAAAAACAAGGAAAGAATTATTACCGTTTTCAAAAGCAATTACAAAACACCTTTTTTATTTTTTTAAACTATTATCGGAAGCCTTTACTTCCCATATTGAAGTTTTTGTTTCATAATCTTAAAAAGTATGGTCTTAAAGATGCGACTTATTTGAAGCTGTATGTTCAAGCATTAAATCATATTTTTGTTCATTATAGAGAGAAAAAAAAATTTAGAAAGCCCGTTGCTGACACTCTTTTACAAAAAGTTAGAACACTCCAATCTTTATCTTACTAATTTATGCTGTTTAATTCTATAGATTTTGCTTTATTTTTTTTACTTATATTTATTTTGTATTGGTTCTTTACTTCAAAAAGTTTGAAGAGGCAAAATCTATTGTTATTAGTGGCCAGTTATTATTTTTATTCGCGTTGGGATTGGCGTTTTCTTTTTTTACTTGTATTTTCTACTCTTTTGGATTATTATTCTGCAATCCAAATTGAAAGAAGTAATTCGAAAAGGAGGAGAAAGTTTTGGTTTTGGTTGAGTATTGGCATTAATCTTGGTTTTCTAGGTGTATTTAAGTATTTTAATTTTTTTCAAGTTCTTTTTCTGACTTGTTTAGAGTCTTTGAGATTCAGATAAACACTTGGTCTTTAAATATAATTTTACCTGTTGGTATTTCTTTTTACACTTTTCACGGACTTTCGTATGTAATTGATGTGTATAAAAGAAGAATTTCTGCGGAGAAAAATTTTGTTGCCTATTCCGTTTTTGTATCTTATTTTCCACTTTTGGTTGCTGGACCAATAGAGCGAGCTACCCATCTATTACCTCAAATAAAAAAAGAACGTAAGTTTGTTTATGGACAGGCTGTGGATGGTTTGCGGCAAATTTTATGGGGTTTGTTTAAAAAGATTGTAATCGCAGATAATTGTGCTGAGTATGCTAATTTAATCTTTAATAATTCTGAGATCTATTCGGGGAGTACACTAGTTATGGGCGCATTATTTTTTACGTTTCAAATTTATGGTGATTTTTCAGGCTATTCGGATATTGCTCTAGGAACTTCAAGATTATTTGGTATTGAATTGTTAAAGAATTTTTCATTTCCTTATTTTTCAAGAGATATAGCCGAGTTTTGGCGTCGTTGGCATATCTCCTTGTCGTCTTGGTTTAAAGATTATTTGTACATCCCATTAGGGGGAAGTAAAGGAGGAAAATGGATGCAAATTCGCAATACTTTTGCCATATTTTTAGTTAGTGGATTTTGGCATGGTGCTAATTGGACCTTTATTATTTGGGGATTGTTAAATGCCATTTACTTTTTACCTTTGTTGTTGTCTAATAAAAATAGAAATAATATTAACATAGTAGCAGAAGAGGGTACTCTCCCTTCCATTAGAGAGTTTTTAGCTATGGTAGTTACTTTTATGTTAACCGTTTTTGCTTGGATATTTTTTAGAGCTAATAATTTAACACACGCTCTTCAATACATAAGATCTATATTTACCAAACAATTATTGAGCCTTCCAGAGGTAAGACCAACGAATATGATAATACTTATTTTTGTTTTTATGACTATTGAGTGGATTGGAAGGAAAAATGATTATGCTCTAGCTACTTTTGGATTTAATTGGACCAAAGCTTTTCGTTGGTCATTTTATATGGTTTTGTTAATCGCTATTTTTATTTTAGGAACCAAAGAACAAAAATTTATTTATTTTCAATTTTAGTATGAAAAAGTTTCTATGTAAGTCGTTCCTATTTGCAGCTGTTTTTTTATAATTGACAAGCTTTTTTATGTATTTATCCATCTGTCGCCTAACTATCAAGTAGATAACCGAATTGAATTACTCCTACAAGGGAAAATTAATAAAGATATTATTGTTTTAGGATCTTCACGTGGTGCAATGAATATCATTGCAAGTCAAATAGAACAAGAAACAGGACAATCGGCATATAATATTGCTTTTCCAGGTTCAGACGTAGAGTTCCATAATTTTATTTTAAAAACATTATTAAAGTATAATAAGAAGCCTAAAACTATCATTTTTTCAGTCGATGAACCATTTGAGTTAATTCCAACAACTTCTATAACGTATCGTTTGGATAGATTGTATCCATTGGTGAAATATAACTACATAAATCAAGAATTAATTAACAGAGGTGATCGTAATTTTACATCTTGGTTCATGTGCTTGTCGCGACTGAATAAAACTAATTTTACTTTAGAACGTAAGCCTACAAGATTTGATTCCATACTTCCTTGCGGTTCTATGCCAGTTAATTTTAAAAATCCTAAGCTCATAATGAAATATAAATATGAAATTCGACCCTATTCCATTGCTAGAGAATCATTAATTAAAAATACAGCTTATCAATCTATCCTAAAACAATGTATGGTTAATAATATTCAAGTAGTTTTTGCCTTTTCACCCAATTTTGCAGCACATAGTAGTACTTTTGAAAATAGAATACGTGATTTGGCTCTTAATAATTCTAAGTTTTTTGTTTACGATACAACAAATTCTGTTTATCAAAATAAATTGTATTTTTACGATGAATCGCATTTGAATAAGATGGGAGCCACTATTTTTACAAGGGAATTAAGTGGTTTTTTAAATCAGATGTGTAAAAAATAAATTTTTAATATGAAAAAAATAGGCATTATACCTTTACGAAAAGGATCAAAAGGAATCAAAGGAAAAAACAAAAAAAAATGCTTGGACGGCCTCTCTTTTGTTGGGTGTTAACAGAAGCAATTTTTTCCGAATTAGATAAGATTTTTGTTTTTACGGATGATGAAGAAATACTAGCATTCATCGAAAAAGAATACACTTGGACAAATAAAGTATATCCCCTTTTAAGAAGTGCCGAAAATGCAAACGATACCGCATCAACAGAAAGTGCCATAAAAGAATTAGCAGAAAAAATTAATTACGATTTTGATATATTGTGCTTATTACAAGCAACATCACCATTTACAACATCCAATGATATTAATAAGGTTTTAAATAAACTCAATGAAAATTATGATGCTGCTTTAAGCGTTGTCAAAACACACCGATTCATTTGGTCTAATGAAGGTGAAGCACAGAATTATGATATATTTAAAAGACCTAGAAGACAAGATTTTGAAGGACTCTTAATAGAAAATGGCGCAATATATGCCACTACAAAAAAGAATTTCTGCAATCTAATAATAGAATAAGCGGTAAGATAGCAGTAGTTGAAATGCCAGAAGAATCATTAACAGAAATCGACAGCTTAACAGATTGGGAAATAGTAGAAATGCTTTTAGCTAAAAGACAAAAACAACTAAAAGAACAAAAAAGAATAGATTATTTAGTGCTAGATGTTGACGGAGTCTTTACTGATGGATGTGTATATTACAGCAAAGAAGGCGAATTAATGAAAAAATTTGATATGCGTGATGGAATGGGTTTAGAAATTCTTAGGCAAAATAACGTAGAGGTTGTTGTAATAACCTCTGAAAATTCCAAACTAGTAGAAGAGAGAATGAAGAAATTACAAATTAAAAACCTTTTTTTAGGAGTAAAAGATAAATTTTCATTATTAAAAGATTTTGTTTTAAATAAAAATACTAGTTTTGGAAATATAGCTTATGTAGGAGATGATGTAAATGATTTAACCTGTATTTGTTCCGTTGGTTGGTCTTTTACACCACAAAACGCCACGGTAACGCTGAAAAACAACGCAGACATTATTTTAAATAAAAATTCTTCTGGAAGGAGCTATAAGAGAAACCTGTGAATGGATAATGAAATACAATAAAAGATATGATATTTAAAAAACCCTATGTAATTGCTGAAATAGGATGTAATCATAAAGGAAAAATAGAAATTGCCAAAGAACTTATAAAAATGGCAAAAGTATATTGTAATGTAGATGCCGTAAAATTTCAAAAACGAAACAACAAAGAACTCCTAACCGAAGAACAATACAATTCACCACATCCCAATCCTATAAATTCTTATGGCGATACTTATGGAGCCCATAGAGAATTTTTAGAATTTGATGTATATCAACATGCCCAATTAAAAAAATATTGCGAAGAATTAGGAATCGTATATTCTACCTCTGTATGGGATACTACATCCGCTAAAGAAATAGCTTCTCTACAACCAGAGTTTATAAAAATACCATCCGCATGCAATAATAATTTTGAAATGCTACAATGGTTGTGTGATAACTACAAAGGAGAAATACATATTTCAACAGGAATGACCACAAAGGATGAGGTAGATTCTTTAGTTAACTATTTTGTAGAAAAAAATAGAAATAAAGATCTTGTATTATATAATTGTACATCAGGATACCCTGTCCCATTTGAAGATGTTTGTCTTTTAGATATTAATTTCTTAATCCAAAAATACGGTGATAAAGTAAAACATATTGGTTTTTCAGGACATCATTTAGGAATTGCTGTAGATATAGCTGCTTTTACTCTAGGAGCAAATGTGATTGAGCGTCATTATACATTAGATAGAACATGGAAAGGAACTGACCATGCAGCATCTTTAGAGCCAGAAGGAATGCGAAAATTAGCAAGAGATCTAAAAGCCGTTCATAAAGCATTGTCTTATAAAGAACAAGACATTTTACCAATAGAACAAATCCAAAGAGATAAATTAAAATTTAAAAAAGCTTAAAAAAGACATTTATGTCACAAAAAAAAATATTTATTTTTCTACCAGATGGGGTTGGTCTGCGAAATTTTGCACTTACAAATTTTAATCAAATAGGAAAAGATTTAGGATTTGAAATTGTATATTGGAATAACACCCCTTTTGATATCAAAAAGAAATAGGATATGAAGAAATAAAAATTACCAATAATAAATTACATCCATTCACTACTGTTTTTACAAGAGCCAGGAAAAGAACAGAGTTAAATTTATTTGATAAAAAGTTTAAAGAAACAGTATACAATACCTATAATTTCCCACAATCCTATAAAGGATTCAAAAACGCCTTTAAAAGTTTATACGTCGATTTTTTAGTAGCCACTAAATCCAATGAACAAGGCATAAAAACAATTCGAGAAAAAATAAAAAAATTAGAACGAACAACTGAAAAATACCAATATTCCCAAAAACAACTACAAGAACAAAAACCCGATTTTATTTTTTGTACCAATCCTAGGCCTACGCAAGCCATAGCACCTATTTTAGCAGCACAGGATTTAGGAATACCTACAGCTAGTTTTATATTTTCTTGGGATAATTTGCCTAAAGCAACAACCTTAATAGAACCAGACTATTATTTTGTTTGGAGCGATTACATGAAAAACGAATTGATTCAATACTGTCCTTATGTAAAACCAGAACAAGTTTTGGTCACCGGAACACCACAATTTGAAAGCCATTTTGATCCGAGTTTATTGCAATCAAAAGAAGATTTTTATAAGACACATCATTTAGATTTAGAAAAAAAATACATTTGCTTCTCTGGAGATGATATCGTAACATCACCATTGGATCAATATTATTTAGAAGACTTAGCAATATCGGTTAAAGAATTGAACCAACAAGGATATAATCTGGGGATTATATATCGTAAATGCCCTGTAGATTTTACAGATAGATATCAAAAAATATTAGATAAATATAAAGACGTTATCGTTTCCATAGATCCTTTATGGCGTCCCATAGGAAAAACATGGAACGAAATTATGCCAACAAAAGAAGATTTTGCCCTACAATCAAATATTTGTGAGCACACGGAATTTGTAGGCAACATAAGCTTCTTCAATGGTTTTTGATTTTGTTGCACATAATAATTCATGCTTGTTCTTTGATTACGAGCAGCCACAGCTAAAAAAAGGAATTCGCGATATTGGTCAAAATTATAAATACATTCATTTTCGTTCCATGCCTTCCAAAGAAGCAGCTTTATTTGTACATGACAAAAAAGATTTAACAGCTATTGTAAAAAATATTTTAGATGAGAAGCTATCAAATGTTTCAGAAGGAAAAAAATGGTTTGATATTGTAGTTGGAAAAGAACCAACTTTAGCTTCGGAAAAAATTTGGAATAAAATAAAAACCCTTTTAACAAAGTAGTAAAAAAATATTTTATTAGTAAGTACTTGGAAAAAAGAGTTTTAAAAAGTAAATACTGTTGGTGATAACTTATTTGTTTTTAAATGAATGAAGAAATTTTTAATTTTTGTATTTAAAATAGTTGTACTTATTTTTTTAAGTGCTTTTCTTTTAGATGTTTTATATACTTCTGTTTATTTAAATTCAATAAATAGAGATAAAATCTTTAATGTCGTTAATTCTAAAAAAAAAGAATATGATCTTGTTATAGTAGGCTCATCTAGAGCTAATAATCATTTCATTACTAAAATATTTGTAGATAAGGGGATAAAAACATACAATTACGGTATGAGCGGTTCTACGTTACAAGAAACGCTATTGCTGTTAAAGATAATGATAGAAAATCAATTTAAAATTAAAAATGTACTAATTGAAGTAGATCTGAATCTTAGCACGGAAGGATTTTCAGAGGGAACAAGAGCAAAGTTTATGCCTTTTATAAAAAAAACAAAAGTTATTTCAGAATTTTATGAAAATAAAATAGATAGTTACAATTGGTTATGTTACCTACCTTTTTATAGATATATTAAATACGAAGCGAAAATAGGATTAAGAGAATTTTTTTTAAACCTAATAGAAAAAAAATCAGCTTATTTGTTAAATGGAGGTTTTACTCCTTTGATAGGAAAAGGAACTGAATTAGCTTATGATCTAAGATTAAGAAAGGCTAAAACGAATGTATACTATGAAGAAATAAAAAAATTTGTATACAAAACAAAATTAATTGTATTGCTATAACAACACCTATATGTGCAAATACAAAAGGAATGAATTATTTTAAAAAAATAAAAGAAATTTATCCAGAGATAATACGTTATGATAAATTTATTGATGAAGATGTTTTTTTTTCTAGTTGTGGTCACATGAATGAAGAAGGCGCAAGAGTCTTAACAGAAAGAGTAATTCAAGATTTTTTTAAAAAATAATATGCATATAGCTTTTTTAACTCCAGAATACCCGCATGTCAAAATGAAACAGACAGGAGGTTTGGGAACCAGTATTAAAAACTTAGCAAACGCTCTAGTTATTAATGGAGTGAAAGTTACGGTATTTGTTTATAGACAAAAAAAAAAATGAAATATTTAATGAAGACGGAATTGATTTTCATCTTATTCAAGATAAAAAATATTTATTTGTTAAATGGTATCTTTATAGAAAATATATTCAAAAATACGTAAATAAAGTAATTGATTTAGAAGGAATTAATTTAATAGAAGCCCCCGATTGGACAGGAATTACAGCTTTTATGAATTTTAAAGTTCCTTTAATTATTCGTTTTCATGGAAGTGATACTTACTTTTGCCATTTAGAAAAAGAAAGCAAAAATTAAAAATAAACTTTTTGAAACACTTGCCGTTAAAAAGGCGCAAGCTTATATAGCCCCCACTAAATTTGCAGGAGAACTTTCCGCCAGACTTTTTGGTTTGTCAAAGGAAAAAGTTACGACAATATATCATGGTTTAGATTTGGAGCAATTTCAAAATCCAAACTCAATAGAATTTGATAAAGGACTTATTTTATATATAGGAACATTAATTAGAAAAAAAGGAGTTTTTGAACTTCCCTATATTTTAAAAAAAGTATTTAAAGAAAACCCTTATGCAAAATTAGTACTGATAGGAAATGATTCCTACGACATAAAAACCAATTCAGTTTCTACATGGGAGTTATTGCAAAACGAATTCAAAAAATTAGAAATCTTTGATAAAATAGAATATTTAGGAAAAATTCCCTATAATGAAGTAAAAGATTATATTCAAAAAGCAAATGTATGTGTTTTTCCAACGTATGCAGAAACATTAGGGTTGGTTACTATAGAAGCAATGGCTATGCAAAAAGCCATAGTAAATAGTAATATTGGTTGGGCGCAAGAATTAATGGAAGATGGAAAAAGTGGATTTCTAGTTTACCCTGCCAATCATAAAAAATATGCTCAAAGAATAAATAGGATATTAAAAGATGAAGACTTTGCAAAAAACATGGGAATAGAAGCCTCTAAATTTGTAACCTCTAAATTTGATGTTAAAATAATAGTACAAAAAAATATGCAATTTTACAAGAGTTTACTATGATTATAATTGTACATAATTTTTCATTTGTTACAAAAATAATTAATGATGATGCTGTATTTATTGATCCTTTCAAAAAAAAGAGGATAGGAGAGGTTATTTATAAAGTAGCAAAAAAAAATCCTGAGGAAATTATAGTATGGAGTCATGAAGACGCTCAAGAATTTATAAATAAAGAATATATTTTGAAAATTATGTCTTTTGATCGATTAATGATTTCATATACTCCCAATACGAATTATTTATCAGAAGATATAGGCTATATTGAAGATTCACCATTTATTAATATTAATAAAAAAATAAAATATCCCACTTGGCAAATGAGTAGTTTAGTGGGAGCTATCAATAGTAGTATTATATTACAAATGCCTATTGCTTTATGGTATTCTAAGAATTCAATTGATTTTATTCTTAATTCAGTAGCTAAGTTGTATCAACCATTAGGCTTGTTTTGTTATTCAGAACCTAGGTTGCTACTAAATTCTATTAATTCCTTTTCAAAAAAACAAGGAACACAAGGAGAAATTTTTAAGTTTGTAAGTCAACACTATAAAATAGTATGGTGTTATTTACTTTTTACAAATTATCTTGTTTATGAAAAAAGAATAACTCTTTTCAATCTTGTAAAAACTCTCTTTTATTCAAAGACTAAAAATAAAGGAAATGAATTAATTTTTAAAAGAATTTCACAAAGTATTGATTATAAAGAAGAAACGATTGATGTGATTATTCCCACTATAGGGAGGAAGAAATATTTATATGATATATTAAAAGATTTAAGTTTACAGACACATTTACCCAAAACAGTTATTATTGTAGAGCAAAATTCAGTACAAGGAAGTGTTTCGGAACTTGAGTATATTAATAGTGAATCTTGGCCTTTTTTTATAAAACATATTTTTACTCATCAAGTAGGAGCTTGTAATGCGCGTAACTTAGCATTAGAAGAAGTGAAAAGTAAATGGTGTTTTTTAGCAGATGATGATATTAGAATAGAACCAAAATTTTTAGAAAAAGGATTTGAATTTATTGTCAATTTAAAAATAGACTCGGTAGTTTTTAATTGTTTACAGAAAAATCAAGAAAATGAATGTACGGAAATATCACAAACCACTATTTTCGGTTCAGGATGTAGTATTTTTAATAGAAGATTCTACAATTTTATATATTTTGATAAAAAAATAGAATTTGGTTTTGGAGAAGATTTAGAGTTTGGAATGCAGTTACGAAATAAAGGATGTGATATAATCTATTTACCAGAACCATCAATATTACATTTAAAGGCACCGGTTGGAGGATTTAGAACTAAGTTTGTACATTCATGGGAGAATGATGTATATAAACCTAAACCATCGCCCACTATAATGTATGTAAAAAGGAAATATAGTTCTCTAAAGCAATTGCAGGGATATAAAACAGTATTGTTTTTAAAATTTTATAAAGTTCAAAATATAAAAAATCCCCTTGCATACTTTTTAAATTTTAAAAAACAATGGAAAATAAGTGAAAAATGGGCTGAAAAATTAAAAGAAAATGAAATTTAGTGTTATTATCTGCACCTATAAAAGGAAAAGCTCTTTAACTAATTTATTAGAGTCTATAAAAGCGCAAAAAACATATCCTCATCAAATAATTATTGTAGATGGTTCGCCCGATTCCGAAACAAAGGATACACTTTTTACACATCAGTATAAAAATCTAACATATTATCAAGTTTCTGAAGAAGAACGAGGTCTGACACGTCAAAGAAATTTTGGTATTACAAAAGTAAATAAAGAAACAGAAATTGTTTGTTTTTTAGATGATGATGTTATTTTGGAAGCAAATTATTTTGAAGAAATACTAAAAACATACCTAATCTTTCCAGACGCATTAGGAGTAGGAGGTTATATAACCAATGAGGTGAAGTGGGAAAAAAGCCAAAAAGAAAACATCGGATTAAAGTACTTTTATTGGGATGGATTTATAAGAAAAGAACCCAGTCGATTCAAATTTCGTAAAAGAATGAAGTTAGATACTAACTGTCCTCCAGGATATTTGCCTTTATTTGCTCATGGAAGAAGTATAAGTTTTTTGCCTCCAAGTGGAAAAACATATCCTGTAGAACAACTAATGGGAGGAGTTTCTTCTTTTAGAAAGAAACTATTTGAAAAGATTCAGTTTTCAACTTATTTTGAAGGGTATGGTTTATATGAAGATGCTGATTTTACTATTAGAACTTCTCAATTAGGGGAATTGTATTGTAATACTGCTGCAAGATTAGCCCATTATCATGCACCTTCGGGAAGACCTAATAAGTTTAAATATGGCAAAATGGTAGTAAGAAACGGATGGTATGTTTGGAGAGTGAAAAATCCTAATCCTAAATTTATAGACAGATGTAAATGGCACGTAATAACAGGTATATTACTTATGATTAGAATTGCCAATATATTTAAAGGAAGTAAAAAGAAAGAAGCCTTTCAGGAATCTTTAGGAAGAATTTGGGGATGGATTAGTATATTTGTCAAAATACCTCAATAAACGAATAGTTAATGAGATTTGTAATAATTACTCACGTACAACATATAGAAAAAAAGGGCGAAATATATGGTTATGCTCCCTATGTACGCGAAATGAATTTATGGATAAAAAATACAGATGAATTAATTTTAATAGCTCCAAAATCGAAAGGGGATATTGACCCTATTTGGTTATCCTATGAGCATAAAAAAAAAAAATGGCTAGAAGTACCTAGTTTTAATCTTACTAGTTTCAAGGCTATCGCTCACTTTATAATCAGTTTACCTATTCTGATTTATCAGATCAATAAAGGTTTTCGAAAAGCAGATCATATACATTTACGTTGTCCAGGAAACATGGGGTTATTGGGAGCTATTATACAAATTTTTTTTCCAAGAAAGAAAAAAACAGCAAAATATGCAGGAAATTGGGATCCAAATGCAAAACAGCCTTGGTCTTATAAATTTCAAAAATGGATTTTATCGAATACTTTTCTTACGAGAAATATGCAAGTGTTGGTATATGGAGAATGGCTTAATCAAACGAGTAATATAAAACCTTTTTTTACTGCAACTTATGAGGAAAAAGAAAAAGTAAAAAGTTATTTTAGTGAAAAGTTCAATAATGTACTAAAGAAAGAAATCAAAATCTTATTCGTAGGAACTTTAACATTAGGTAAAAATCCTCTATACTCAATACAAATAGTTCAAGAATTACTTAGACAAGGATATAATATTTCTTTAGAATTATATGGAGAAGGTATATTAAAAGAAGAATTATTATTATATGTAAAACAAAGCCATTTACAAAAATCTATCTTTTTAGAGGAAATCAAACGAAAGAAAAATTAAAAGAAGCCTATATAAAAAGTCATTTTTTAATTTTACCATCTAAAAGTGAAGGATGGCCTAAAGCAGTAGCAGAAGCCATGTTTTGGGGGTACTATTCCTTTAGTAACTAGAGTTTCATGTGTTTCTAATATGCTTAATAATGATGAACGAGGAATCTTATTAAAGGAAGATATTGATGATGATGTAAGAAGAATTATTGATTTTTTACAAAAGGAAAAGTTTTTAAAAAGGAAAAGTGAAAAAGCACAAATATGGTCACAATATTATACCATTGAACAATTTGAATTGGCAATTAGTAAATTATTAATCCCATGAGAATAGTACAACTAATAGACACTTTAGAAATAGGTGGAGCAGAGCGTATGGCAGTAAATTATGCTAATGCTTTATCTAAAACGGTTGAATTTTCAGGTCTAATAGCTACAAGAAGTGAAGGACTATTAAAGGAACAAATTATTAAGAATGTAAACTATTTGTTTATCGATAGAAAGAAGGTATTAGATTTTAAACCGTATTTATCTTCACGGAATTATTTAATAAAAAATAGGATAACCCATATTCAGGCTCATAGTTCGTCCTTTTTTTGGGCAGTTTTACTAAAATTAACGGTTCCAAAGATTAAAATTATTTGGCATGATCATTATGGGTTTAGCGAAAATATAGAAGAAAGATCATTTCTCCTCTTGAAATATTTTTCTTGTTTTTTTACCAGTATAATTTCAGTAAATAAAAAATTAGAATCTTGGGCAAAGTATAAATTACTTTGTAAAAAAAATATATACATACCCAATTTTTTTGATTGGAAGTTTACAAATGAGGTAGTTAATTTAAGAGGAAAAAAAGGGAAAAGGATTTTGCATCTGGCTAATTTAAGACCTCAAAAAAATCATGAATTTTTATTAAAAATTGCAAAAGAGATTGTTTTATTACATCCAGATTGGAGTTTTCATTTAGTGGGACAAGATACAAATGATGAGTATTCTAAATCTATAAAAGAAAAAAATAGTAGATTATAATTTAAACAATAATATCTTTATATACGGAGGATTATCTAATGTAGCTGAGGTTATTTCTGGCTGTGATATAGGAATTTTAACCTCAATTTCAGAAGGATTACCCGTTGCGTTGTTAGAATATGGTGCAGGAGGACTTCCCACAGTAACAACAGATGTGGGAAATCCCGAATTTTTTTAACGAAAAATTCGGTGCAATTATAAAAGTAACAGAAACAGCTGAATTTATAAAAGAATTAAATGATTTAATTCAAGATGGAGACAAACGTTTAGAGAAAGGTTTGGCCTTTCAAAAATTTGTAAACGAATTTTTTAATGAATCTGAAGTAATAAAAAAATTTATTGAATTTTGTAAATGACAATATCAAAGAAGAAACAAACAGATATATTAACTCTTTTAAAATCAAATAAGTTATTAAAGATTGCTATCTATTTAATGATATTTTCTTTTTTTATAATCTTCCCATAATTGGATATAGTTTAAAGGGAGATAATGAATTAAGAATTTATGATTTTGTAGGCATCTATATACTTGGATTGTATTTTAAAAACAAAACAGAGCTTGATAAATATATATATAAGATTTTTTATTATAGGTATTTCCATCAGTTCATACTTTGGTGTACACTAACGATATTATTTACGTTACTCTTTTCTGTTTTTATGGATAGGGTTTTATGGTTTGTTCAATCAGTACTTTATTTATATCATTTTTGGGTTTTTTATCTAACTACTGTATTTCTTTCCATTCTTATAACAGATCTTAAGTTTTTAAAAAATATAGTGTCATTTATTTTATTTGTATCAATTATTTCATTTGTAATAGTTATATTACAAAATATGAATGTAGTTCCTTTTTGTGGTCAGATAAATATTTAATAAGTTACCACGGATTTTTGTCAGGAACTTTTGGTCCCAATAAAATAGTAGTTGGAATTTCGGCTCTTTTTATTTTTGTATTTTCTTTAGGATTAATAAATGATGAAAGAGTTTCAATAAACACCATACTGTTAATAGGGGCAATTGCAACCTCATTACTTACAATTGGATTAAGTGGATCTCGAACTACTTATGTAGGAGTGCTTGTTTTTATGGTCTATTATGCACTAAGAAATACATCTAAGTTCTTTATTTCTATGGTTTTACTAGTCATAATTTTAGTTAGCGTTTCTTTTTATAATTCTAGTATTATAGATAGAATTAGCGAAACTTTTGAAAAAAGGATAGAAAATAAAATTAGGAACCCTAAGGTCTTAAGGGAAGGAAATGTAAATGAACTATATGAAGATTTGGGATCTGGAAGAAAAGGTTTGTCATTGGAATATATTAATTACCTTTTAGAAAAACCATATATAATACCTTTTGGGATAGGTTTTAATAATAGATTGATTATAGGTTTTTCAGCCCATAACATTTATTTAAGTTTAATAAACGAAGTGGGACTTGTAGGTTTTTTCTTTTATTTTAGATGGCTTTTTTCTATTTTGTTACTAAAATTAAAGCCTTTTACTCAATTAGAACACGCTTTAAGAGGAATAGTTCTTGCTATGATAGTAACACTTTTTTTTGGAGAACATTTGTACGTATATAGGCCTTTATTTGGATTATTCGGATTATTTTTTTCAATTATAACTTTGTTAAGCTCTCCTGTTTTTTGTTATATTGCGGAAAAAAAATATGAGAAATGACAAAACAGCAATTATAATTCCTTACTATAATGCAAGAAAGCATATTATAGATGTTGTTTCTCAAATTCCTGATTTTATTGATGCTCTAATTATTGTTGATGATAAAAGTCCTGATGTTTTTCCTGAAAAATTAGTTTTAGAAAACCTTAATAATCAAGTGAAATTCGTTTATTTAAAAAATGATAGAAATTTAGGAGTAGGGGGGCTACTATACACGGTTTCTTGTATGCAATAAAAAATGATTTTCAAATTGTTATAAAAGTAGATGCTGATAATCAAATGGATTTGAAATATTTGCCTGATCTGATAGAACCATTGAAAAAAGGTAAAATTCAAATGGCAAAAGGAAATCGTTTTAGAGATATTAAAGCCTTATCAAAAATGCCTTTTGCTAGAAGAATAGGAAACTTAATGTTATCTTTTATTACAAAAATGGCTACAGGTTATTGGAATAATTTTGATCCGACCAATGGTTATTTTGCAATTCAAATTAATACCTTGAAAAAAATAAATTTTAATAATTTATCAAATAGATATTTTTTTGAAACCTCATTGCTTTCCGAGATGTATTTTACAGGTGCTAAAATAAAAGATATTTCTATGCCTGCAATTTATGCAAATGAAAAATCACAAATGCAACTTTGGAAAATTCCTTTTGAATTCAGTTTTAAACTAATGAAACTATTTATTAAGAGAATAGTAAAACAATATTTTTTATATGATTTTAATATAGGCTCAGTATATTTGTTTTTTTGGAGTGCCTCTTTTTTTCTTCGGTATTACATACGGAGTTTACAATTGGATATACTATTATTTCAAAAAAATGTTGGCTCCTACAGGTACAATTATGATAATCACACTTTCCATTATACTAGGGTTTCAAATGCTGTTACAAGCAATCCAATTTGATATATCTCAAGCTCCTAAAGCAAATGAAGAAAATTAAAGATGTTCCCTTTTGGTTCGTTGTATTTTTTAACTTGATGATTGCATCGGGTTTTTATTGGCAACAAAAAGAAGCAACCGTTTTAGACTTGTCAAGTGATTTGGCTAACATAATTCCTATTTGTAAAAAAATAGATGATCCATCTTTGTTTTCTAAAGACTTATTTTTAGCAGATATAAAAGATGTAGAATATTATACACCATTTTATGTAGAAACACTTCGTTTTATAGCTAAGTTTGTAGATCACGATTATATAAAAGCATTAAATATATTAGGCTTAATAACCCATTTCATGTTTGGTATATTATGGTATTTAGCTTTTTTAAAAATGTATAGATTTTCTTGGATTGCTTTTTTAATGTCTATATTGGTTCGTGGAATAGTTTGGCCTCCAGGAGGAGAACTATTAGGAATATCAGAACTATGGACTATAATGCCTCGTACATTATTCCAAGCATTTTTACCATTACCATTTTTGATTTATACGTATCAAAAAAAAAGAGAAAATATTAACTCCTTCTTTATCTTTGGGGATTATTTCCAATTTTCATCCTATTTCGGGAATTGGTGGATTTATAATGTACTTGAGTTTGTATATAAGCTATCGTTTTTTAGAAGAAAGACGATGTGGAAAAAAATAATTGGTCAAAGTATCTCAATAGCTCTTTTTTTTTACGATAGGCGTTTTCCCTTTTATTACTAATTATTTTAGTCATATAGATAATATAGTAAAAGTGGATAAACAACTTTTTAATGATGCTTTTTGACCCGAATCCCAGAAGTTTTCATTAATCCTTTACAATTTATTGTTCAATGGAATAGAAAGGTATTTTGGTTTTTTTATTTAGTTTTTTCCTATTTATATTTTTAGATCAATCTCATAAAAAGAAAATAAGTAAAATTTTATTTTTTACTATTATAGTTATATTCATAATGTCCAATTCAATTTATTATATAGAAAATTTTATAAATCAAATAGCAGGAACAAGTTTAAGGATGGCTTTTCAATTTATACGATTTCAAAAAATTATTTTAATTCTTTTGGAGATTAGTTTTGGTTTTCTATTGATAGAATTTATAGAGAGATTTAAGCTTAAAAAACGTTATCAAATGTTTGGGATATTTAGTTTTGTATTTCTGTTAGTATTTTCACATACAAGAGTTATAGGTAAATTACCACTTATTGGAGATGATTTAGGAAAATCAATTTTACCTGAAATTTTTAGGATAAATACACAAAAAACAAATCATAAAAAATCAGACTTAATTACAATTATTGAATATATTAAGAAAAATACATCTAAAGATGAATTATTTTACGGACATTTTTTAGTACGTGCTGGAGCAGATAGAAGCGTATATTTAGATGGCAAAGGAGCAGGAATGTTAATAGAAGGGAATCCAATAAAATTTATGAATTGGTACAATGATTATAATCAGTTTACTAAATTAAATGGTCAAAAACAATTAGAATTTTTAAAACAAAAAAAGGTTAATTATATAATAAGTAAAGAAAAATATTTTCTTGAAAAACTGATTGAAACAAAAACATATAAACTTTATAAATTATAGATGAAATTAGAAAGAAAAATTTTTAAAACAGCCATTCAAGAAATTTTGGTTAAAGAAGGGACTGACGAAGTACTCTCTGGAAGCTGCTTTTCCTGCTTATGCTCATAAAAATCCATTAATAGACTATATTTTTTGGAAAAGATTAAAAATTGTTGTTAATTATATTATTAAAAAGAAACCAGAAAAAACAGAAATATTGGATTTTGGATGTGGTTCAGGAGTTTTTTCTTATACTTTAGCGTCTAAAGGATCTCATGTTACAGCGATAGATCTAAATCTAAAGCCAGTAAGGATTCTTTCTGAAAAAATAAAGTTTCCTCAAAATATACATTTTATAGAAAATGATATTTTTAAGATAGACTTCAAAGAAAATAAGTTTGATTATATTGTAGCTTTAGATGTTTTAGAACACATTCCTATAGCAGAATTAGATAATTATTTAGAGCTCTTTATTAATCTTTTAAAAGAAAATGGAGAGATAATAATATCAGGTCCTACAGAAAATGTTATCTATAAAATAGGAAGAAAATTAGCAGGAAATGATTTTACAGGACACTATCACGAAACAGATATAGTTAAAATAAAGCAGGTTTTTTTACGTAAATCTAAAATCCATATATTATCTAAAATATTTTGGCCAATTACACTATTTGAAGTTTTTGTAACAAAAAAGGATAAATTGAAAGAACTTATTTACATAGGTAATAAACTATCAAAGAAAGGGTATAATGTTACGACAATTGATACATTAAGTTCTCTGTTAGAGTTAGAAGGGTATAGGTTGGTAACAGCATCTTCTCTTAAAAATCCATTATTAAGATTAATGGATATGTTGTTTGTAGTTCTTAAAAACAGAAAAGCAGATTATTTATTAATAGATACTTACAGTACTTCGGCATTTTGGTTTGCTTTTTTAGCAAGTCAATTAGCCAGAATTTTAAATATAGAATATATTCCTATTTTACATGGAGGTAACTTGCCTAATCGTTTAAGGAAAAATCCTAAATTATGTCAATTGATTTTTGGAAATGCCTATAAAAATGTTGCTCCGTCTAATTATTTGCTAAAATATTTTACAGAAGCAGGTTTTGAAAATATTTTTTTTATTCCTAATTCAATTGAAATAGAAAAATATCAATTTAAATTAAGGACTGATTTAAAACCCAAGTTGCTTTGGGTAAGAGCTTTTGCTTCTATTTATAATCCAAAAATGGCGGTAGATGTTCTGATTGAATTGAAGAAAAAATATCCCTTAGCAGAATTATGTATGATAGGACCTGATAAAGACGGTAGTTTAGAACAAACAAAAAAATATGCCCATCAGCAGGGAGTAGATATTGTTTTTGCAGGAAAATTATCAAAAGAGCAATGGATTACAATTTCCCAAAACTATGCTATTTTTATAAATACAACCCATTTTGATAATACACCCGTTAGTGTTATTGAAGCAATGGCGTTAGGATTGCCTGTAGTGAGTACAAGAGTTGGAGGAATACCTTTATTGCTCTCAAATAAAGAAAATGCTTTGTTAGTAGCTGATAACAATCCTAAACAAATGGTATCAGCTATTCATTTTTTACTGATGAACCCAGATAAAGCTTTAGATATAGCTAATCAGGCTAGAAAAAAAGTCGAAGCTTTTGATTGGAAACAAGTAAAAAATCTTTGGAAAGAGATATTATCTTAAAAATAATAAGCTAGACAATATATTTGACTCTATTTTTTTCTCTCCTTGAATTTGTTTAATTTGCGAGGAACTTTAAAAATGAATATGATAAATAAAAAACATTGGCATTTTGAGATTTCAGAAAGAAAAATTTTACTTCGATTTTTTGATGTTTTTGTTGTTGTTTTTGTTCTATACTTTATAGGAAGTCATTTTGATTTCAGTTATTTAAAAATTTCAGATCAAAATTTCTATTGGACGTTAGTTTTATCAGTATATCTGCTTTTTTTTGGAACTGTTTTTGAAATGTACGATTTGCCTACAGCAAGTAATCAAACCAGTATTTTAAAAAGTATAGTACTCACAAGTTCTATTACCGTTTTAGTTTATCTTTTAACCCCTTTTCTTACGCCTTCTCTACCCGAAAATAGATTGCAAATACTGTTGTTTTATCTTGCCATCACGACTTCTTTAATGGGATGGCGATTAATGTATGCCAATTATTTAGCATCGCATCGTTTTGTAAAAAAAGCATTACTAATTTGTGAAGAAAAAGAAATAGATGAGTTGATAAATGGACTTCGAAAAAATGATCCACATTACATTATATTAGGGTATGTAAATTTATCCAAAATTTACGCGAAAGATACGAATCACACGGTGGCTAATATTTTAGTAAACGATTTAATTAATTATATTAAAAAAAATCAAATTTCAGAAATAGTAGTAGCTTCCTCAAGATCAGTAGGAATGCCTGTAGAATTATATGAAAAATTATTATATCTTGTAGAACATGGTTTTTCTGTACGAGAGTATTCGCAGGTATATGAAGCTATTACCCAACGAATACCCGTTCAGTTAGCAGAAAGAGATTTTTATCGTTATTTTCCATTTTCTCGTAATAATCAAAATCAGCTATATCTGATTTATGTTCGAATTATGGAAGTTTTAATCTCTTCTATAGGATTACTAATAGGGATATTTATTCTTCCTTTTATACTTTTGGGGAACCTACTAGGCAATCAAGGACCGTTATTATATAAACAAGAGCGTGTAGGGAAGAATGGAAAAGTATTTAATATTTATAAGCTGAGGTCTATGTTAGTAAATGCTGAGAAGAATGGGGCTGTTTTTGCTACTCCAAACGATGTTCGAATTACTTCTTTTGGTAAATTTTTACGTAAATCACGCTTAGACGAAGTTCCTCAATTCATTAATGTATTAAAAAATGAAATGGGAATTATAGGTCCTAGACCTGAGCGTCCTATTTTTGTTGATAAAATTAACAATATGATGCCTTTTTATCAAACAAGACATGTTATTAAACCAGGATTAACAGGTTGGGCTCAAGTTAACTACTCTTATGGAGAATCATTAAAAGATAGTTTAGTAAAATTACAATATGATTTATATTATATAAAGCATAGAGGTGTTTTCATAGATCTTAATATTATGATAAAAACAATCAGTACAGTTTTGTTTTACCGTGGACAGTAAAATATATTAAAAATAACAACCTACTTTTGTGCTTCTAACAAAAAAACGTTTTATTATCATAACTTATTTTTTTTGCTAAGTTCTTCTTATAAAACCTTAGCAGAATAACTAAATTTGTGATAAATAAAGGACTTATAAGAAATAAATGTGGTTTATTCAACATATAAACTAAATAGATCCCCATACTGATAAAACAAAGGAAAGCTACTTTTGAAGCTATTTGAATTTGTTTTTTAAAGAAAAAAATAAACCAATACCAAGTAAAAAGGATTAAATAAAAGGATATTATAATTCCAGGTTACTTCTCGGTGAAGAGAATATACATTTACAATCATAAAAAATATTCCAAAACATCCTATTAGAGTAAAGAAAATTATATTTAATCCTTTTTTATTCAATAGAACAAAAATAAGTAATACAATAATCAGCGGAATACAGCTATTCAATAAAGAAAAAGGTTTGTCTTTTGCAGTCGTTTTGTATAATGTTTGAGGTTTTTCAGCCAAAGGTTTTCCGTTATGTTGCGTTACTTCTAGTACTTTCATTAAATCAAGTGGTAAAAATAAAAGTTCTGCTTGTTCATCTGGGCGATGACCAAATATGATATTAATCCCTAAATTTAGCCAATACTGTTTTGTTTGATAATTATACAACACTTCTCGGTAGGTTTCTTCTTTATGTAGTGTATTTATAATAGGCTTATCCTCTAACGTAGAATTGAGGATGTCAATTACTTTAGTAGTACAGTTTCGATCAATAAACTTATAAGTGTAATATTTACTTTTAGAAAAAACAGAATGGTTTAATTTTTCAAATAATTTATTTTTTTCAAGAGAAGAAAGATTTAATCTTTGCTCATAAATACTCCGATTTTCGTCTCTATAGGCGTATTCAAAATCAGCATAAGGATAAACAGCCGCATAATATTGTAAATCACCCTTAATGAATTTTAATATAAAGTTAGGCGTTCTAAAATCAAACATTCCATAATTATAAACCACATCAAACCCAGCCATAGGATCCTGAATACGTAAAGCAGTATGCCCATATAATGTATGAGATTCTTGAGCAACATCTACTGTTAAGATGCTGAATACCGCTTTTTCAGATAGACTAGGAATTTGTGAATAAGAAAAAAAAGAGAGTTGTACTAAAACTAATAAAAAGATAAGTTGTTTTTTCATTGTTTAATCTATTAGTTAAACCTTATTCTTTGTAAATGTAATATAACTGATTTTATGATTATCTAAAAATAGATAAATCTACTTTTAAAGAAAAAACATTAGAGTATAAAGCCACGCTTTGATTACCTATGTCAGTTAAAGCATAATCAATAGAAATACCTTTATAATGAAAGCCAAGACCAAAATTCGGTTGAAAACCAATGCTTTTTTTACCATCTATTCCTAGTGTGTTTTGAAAATTGCCAACTCCAGTTCTTAAAAAAGCAAGATTGTTGTAGCCTAATTCAAAACCTATAGCAGGTGTAATACTTACTAAATCAGAAGAAATAATATCTTTAGTACGTTGAAACTCCATATTTAAGTTGGTAGCAACTAAAAGACTCATATCATTATGAAAATTATATTTTTTAGCTAACCCCAATTGTGCCTTCGGTAATGTAATTTCAGATGTTGTAGGTAACTCTTGATTTTGTAATGGAATTTGAGTTTGTGCTTCCCGAATCTTTTGGAATTCCTTGTCATTAATAATCCAAATATTATAAGTAGTCGTAATATCACGCACTAGAAAACCTAATTTCCAATTGTTTTTTTCGAATTGCATGCCTGCATCAAAACCAAAGCCCCAAGAACTCGCGAAATCTCCTATAATTCTTCTGATAACCTTCGCATTTACGCCATATTTTAAGCCTTGAATAGGCAAATTACGAGCATACGAAAATGTTGCCCCATAATCTGCAGCAGAAAATAAGCTAATTCTATTATAATCTATAGTACCATTAGCATCAATTAGTTGAGTAGTGTTTAAAATATTATCAACCCCAAATCGTATGATAGATGCTCCCCAAGCACTTTGAGAATCTATTTTTTTTGCATAGGCTAAGTAATCATATTGAGCAATGTTAGCAAAATAACTAGCGTGCATAAAGGCCGCTTCACTATCTTCAATTTTTAATAAACCAGTTGGATTCCAATAGCCAGAATTTACATCACTCGTATGAGCCACCATGGTATTAGCCATTCCAAAAGCTCTAGCATCAACACCAATATTCATAAATTCGTTAGAATATTTACGAGCCGTTTGAGCCTGAAAGGATTTGAAGACAATTAAAAAACTAAAGGTTAATATCTTTTTCAAAGGAACAGTTTTGGCAAATATCAAATAAAAATCTGATATATTAAACTCTAGAACTTATAAAGTTATTATATTACCTTTGTAAGTTTAAAATTAAAAATTACAAAATCATCTTTATGTCAATAAAATCGCAAATTCCAAATTTAATTACATTATTAAACTTGTTTTCAGGTTGTATAGCTATTGTTTTTGTTTCAGAATTACAGTTCGAGTGGGCTTTTTTCTTTGTGTGTTTAGGAATATTTTTTGATTTTTTTGATGGCTTTTTTGCGCGTCTTTTTAAAGTTCAAAGCCCATTAGGATTACAGTTAGATTCATTGGCAGATATGGTTACAAGTGGAGTTGCTCCAGGATATGTTATGTTTCAAATGATATTAAAAACAATAGGCGGAGGGCAGGAGTTAAATCATATTACTTTAGAGAATCCGGTTGTTTTGCTTCCCTTTCTAGGTTTTATTATCTCGTTAGGAGCTTGTTTTAGATTAGCTAATTTTAATATAGATACTCGCCAAACAGATTCATTTATAGGCGTTCCAACTCCAGCTAATTCATTGTTTATAATGAGTTTGCCTTTAGTTATTAAATTTACGGATATTTCTATTATTGTAGATGTCTTACAGAATCCTTACATTCTTTTATTAATTACTGTTTTAAGTGCTTATGTTATGAATGCCGAAATACCACTGTTTTCTCTGAAAATAAAACAATTTACTTGGTCTAAAAACACATTACAAATTCTCTTTCTGATATTGAGCGTTATTTTATTACTAGTTTTTAAATATCTAGGAATCCCTCTAATAATTATTGCCTATGTGCTACTTTCAGTTGCTAATAACTTATTTTTGAAGAAGAGGTAAATGACTCAAAAAAATATTCTAGAGAAGTTAGAAAGCGAACTAATACACGATCTCAAAAAAAAACAAAAAATCAAGTATCTTTTTTTTCGAGCTCTTTATTCTTTAAATTAGTCATGATACTAAGTGTCGCAGTGCTTTTTTATAGTCAAAAAGAAGTATTGCTCGTTATTTAGGATTTACTACAGATAAGATTGTTTATAGTGAAGCTCGATCTATGCCTATTGATAAAGTATTAGATACGCATATTGAAAAATCTTTCGGAATTGATCTTTCAGAATATCAAGATGATATAAATTGGGCGAAAGTAAAAGAAATAGAAGGAGGGTATCCTATAGAATTTGTTTTTATTAGAGCAACTGCAGGAAGTAATAAAGTAGACAAAAAATTTAAAAAATATTGGCTAAAAGCAAAAGAAAAAGGATTTTTAGTAGGAGCGTATCATTATTATAGACCTAACGAAAATTCAATAGAACAAGCCGAAAATTTTATAAAACAAGTTACCTTGGTAGAAGGTGATTTCCCGCCCGTATTAGATATAGAAAAATTACCCAAAGCCCAATCAATAAAACGTTTAAAAGTAGGATTGAAACGATGGTTAGAAAAAGTGGAAGCACATTACGGAATTAAGCCTATTATTTATAGTAGTGAAAGTTATTACGAAGACTTTTTGAAGGAAGATTTTGAAGACTACCCTTTTTGGATTGCCAATTATACCGCCTTCTATAAAGAAATAGATCCAGAATGGTCTATATGGCAGTTAACGGAAAATGGTAAAATACTAGGAATTAAAGGTTCTGTAGATGTTAATATTTATAATGGAACTTCTGTAACAATGAAAGATTTGTTGATTAAATAAAAAAAGATCCTTAATTAAGTAAAAAGAGGATGTCCTAAAAGTTTGTAATCTTGTCATAGACTATATTGCTTCTTCTATTGTTGAAGTAATAAACTAACTTAAGTTACTATTTTTTTAGTACATCCACTTTTTTACATGAACCTCTTTGGAATAATATTTATAGAAATAAAATTTTAATATTTATTTCTTTGATCCCAGTTTTTGATGAGGCTTTCCATCTTGAAAAGTAAAAAACATTTTATTTGCCTGTCCTTTTGTAAACATTGTTCTTTGTTCATCAGCAGCATAATCCATATAGTTTACAAACATTTGAGTATACTCTTTGCCATGACAAATCTCTTTTAAAGGATGCTTTTGAAATCCATAATGCTCTTTTGGAGCTAGAGGAGTGTCAGATACTAAATCATCACCACAATTGCCAGTAGGTCCAGAAAGGTGATATAATCCAAAATAATGTCCTACTTCATGAACAAGTATTTTTCCCTTAGTATATCCAAATTTTATGATACTTGGATTTTGAGGAGCAGAATCGTAAAGATATAATGAATTTAATGCAATTCCCCAATAATTTCTATCACCTGATAGTGGAGAAGCATATCCTGCAAAATCATCACCATCTTCATCATATAAACTGTCTAAAATCCATATTGTTAATGTTTTTTCAGTATTTTCAGCAAGAAAACCATGCTCTTTTGTTTTAAACCATTCTTGCTGACCTAATACAGCATCAAATTCAGTTTCTTTTCTATTAATCCCTTTCAATACAAAAGAAATGTTAGTATTTCCAGAAGCAAGTTTAGAAAATTCCTGAGGAGTATTAGCAAAATTGTCGTCTTTTCCTTCGAAAGATTTATTTAAAATTTCGATTTGTTTTCTTATATCTTGATCGGTTATTTTACTTCCTCTTTTTCCTTTTTTGTATAAAATATTAAATTGAACTGGGATTTCTCTTTTTTCTGTAAGGGTATAAGTCTTTTTAGAGTCGTAAGAGTCATCATACCTGTTTTTTAGGTTGTTAAAAGTTGTGTTTTTGCATAATTTACAGTTTTATCTTCTGTAATGTTTTCTTTTTGGCAAGAAAGTACACCTAAAGATGCAAATAGCATCGTAATAAATAACTTTTTCATAAGATATTATTTAATTTAGTTTAATTCTATGTTGATTGTTTATCGTTTATTTATTATAAAAAACAATTAAGGAGAAAACGATAAGCATTAAAAAAATAAAGCTTTTGTTATTTGGTGTCATTAGATTTTCCAAATTTGGAGTTTCTTTGTTATGAAGAACAAAAAGAATAATGAACCATTTGGGTTGCACAAAGATATAATACTTTATGTTTTTTTATGTGTTAAAAAAAGAATTAGTCTTGTTTGTGAAATGTAATTTGCTTTATTTTAGGGTTTTATGCTTTTTGTCTTTTGTTTTTTTATGTTTTATTTAACTTATTTTTTGTAAAAAATTATTAGTCTATTAAGGTTTATGACTTGATCAGAGATTAGATTTGATTAACTTGTGGTAATAAAAAGGTCATTCTATATAGAATGACCTTTTTTAGTGACCCTGCTGGGGCTCGAACCCAGGACCCCATCATTAAAAGTGATGTGCTCTACCAACTGAGCTACGGAGTCAATATTTTAATTTTAATTTTCAATAAATATGTGGTGACCATGATGGGATTCGAACCCATACGTCTTTCAACACCACCCCCTCAAGATGGCGAGTCTACCAATTTCTCCACATGGCCATTGAGAATAAAAAAGCCAAACTTTTGTTTGGCTTCAGTGACCCTGCTGGGGCTCGAACCCAGGACCCCATCATTAAAAGTGATGTGCTCTACCAACTGAGCTACGGAGTCAAAAAAATATCAATATGTAGTGACCCCGCTGGGGCTCGAACCCAGGACCCCATCATTAAAAGTGATGTGCTCTACCAACTGAGCTACGGAGTCAAAAAATTTAGCAATATGTTGTGACCCCGCTGGGGCTCGAACCCAGGACCCCATCATTAAAAGTGATGTGCTCTACCAACTGAGCTACGGAGTCAAAAAACTTAGCAATATGTTGTGACCCCGCTGGGGCTCGAACCCAGGACCCCATCATTAAAAGTGATGTGCTCTACCAACTGAGCTACGGAGTCGTAAACATTACTTGTTTGCGGGTGCAAATATATTACCTTATTTTTGATTTTTCAAAGAAAAGAAGCTTTTATTTCTTTTTTTTTTGTAGTTTTTTGTAAGTTGTTGATTTTTAAATTGTTTTATATGTGTAAAATTGTATTAGTTGGTTATATGGGGGCTGGTAAATCAAGTATAGGAAAGACTTTGGCCCAAAAGTTAAAACTTGATTTTTTAGATTTAGATGATCTAATCGTAGAACAAACAGGAAAAACGATCAGAGAAATCTTTGAAAAGGAAGGAGAAATCTATTTTCGAAAGTTAGAACATACTATTTTGAAAGCTCAATTACTAAAAAAGAATCTTTTGTTTTAAGTCTAGGAGGAGGCACTCCCTGTTATGCGGGAAATCATTTATTGTTGCAAGAAGATAATGTGCTTTCAATTTATTTAAAGGCTTCAATTCAATTGTTGGTTGACCGTTTGATAGTAGAATCACATAAAAGACCTTTGATAGCTAATTTAAAAAAAGAGGAGATGATTGAATTTATAGCAAAACATCTATTTGACAGAAACTATTATTATAATAGTTGTAAAAAAATAGTCTCTGTCGATAATAAGACGATTGATGAAATTTGTGAAGAGTTGGCAACTCTTTATTCTAAATAGGCATATTGATTATTGTTCTCAAAAACAACATGTACATGCTCTAATATAGAAGTAGATAAAGAAATACCTTTGAAATCAGCTTTTATGGGGTATTTTTTGTGATTACGGTCTACAAGAACAGCTGTTTTGAATTTTTGAAGAGGAGTTTCTAAAAAGTGTTTTACGCCATATATAAGTGTTGTTCCTGTGTTGAGTACATCATCTACTAAAACAAGTCCTTTATTGCTGTAATCTTCCTTTTGTAGGCTTGTTTGTATAGGTGAGTTGGGATTTTTTTTGTCAATTATAACTTCGCAAAATCGAATAGATAGAGGAGAAATATCTTTTAGAATTATAATGAGTTTTTGAGCTAATATGCTTCCATTTCCTTGTATTCCTGCGATAATTATTTCTTTTTCATCTATAAACGTTTCATATATTTGGTAGGCAATACGTTTAATTTTAAATTCTATTTCGATGTTATTAAGTATAATATTTGTATTCATTGTGTGTTATTATTTTTTTGTGAATATAAAAAAGAGTTCTTTGTTTTGTCTGGGCTTGATAGAATTGTAGGCGGGTTCTAGTGTTTTTATATAGAAATCATTTGAAAACAAAATTTGATATTCTTTACTAGAACCGCCAAAAGGAGGTCCCTGTTTTGTTAAAGGGAAATCAAATAAAAGACCTGCTATTTTTCCCTGTGGATTTAATAGCGAAACCATTTTTGATACATATTCTTTTCTTAAAGAAGGAGGAAGCGCACATAAGAAAGTTTGTTCAATAATTAAATCATAATAATTATGATGTAAAAAAAATCTTCGCATATAATCTGATTAGAAGATACTAAGGGTAATCTTTTTTTAATGTTTTCAATAGGAGTTTTTGCGTAATCAAGAACATACGTATTATAGAAACCTTTATGTATTAAATATTCAAATTCATACGAGTTGCCTCCTCCAGGAATTAATATTTTTAGGTCTTTATTTGTTAACTGGTCAATATATTCTTTCAAAGGCTGCGTAATATAGCCTACATCCCAACCTATTTCGTTGTTTTGGTAGCGATTTTCCCAATAGTTATTATTCAGATCCATCTTCTAACTCATTTTCAAAATCTAATTCAAATTCATCTAGGTCACGACGATCTTTTTTGGTGGGTCTGCCTTCTCCGTATTTTCTATAATGTGCTTTCGAGAGCTTAAGCATTTCTAAATGAGCAAATGCTTCTTCAGGAGTTTCATCCCTGCGATATATGTCAACCAATTTAGCACCTATTCGGTTTGGAGGAATGTCTAAAACTTGAATGCTGTAAGTAATCTGATCTTTTCTAAAAGTAACCTTATCTCCAGGGAAAATCTCTTTAGATGGTTTTGCTGTAATTCCGTTTACAGTTATTTGGTTTTTTTTGCAGGCTTCAGTTACCATGTTGCGAGTTTTGTAATATCGTACACACCATAAGTATTTGTCAATACGCATAAAATCAAAATTCTTAGTTAAATTAGTATACAAAAATAATTCAAAATTGTATCTTGCAGACAAATTTTTAAAAAGAATGAATAAAATAAAAAAAAATAATAGGAGGCTTTTTTTTTTATGGCTGCTTTAGTTTCTTGTAGTAAAAATAATGGATCAGGAGAAATAGTACCTCCTAAAGCATATTCAGAGCAAATACCTGGAGAAATTTTAGAAATAGAGAAGTTTTTTGAAGATTACCACATGGATGTTGATGGGGATAAGAATGTTGAATTTGTAAAAAGAATTGGCTCTAAAGCAGGTCTGATTTCTATAAAAGATCAATATGCCCCAAAGTTTAAAATTATACGCCATAATGATTATGATTTTAAAGTATATTATATTAACCATAACGGAGGGGGAGAGTTAAAGCCTGAAATTTCTAAAAGTCCTTGTCCTATAGATTCTGTTTTGGTTGCCTATCACGGTATGTTATTAAAAGAAAAAACAGGTTTTGATCAAGAGAAAACAACATTTAATAAAAACCAATTGTTTGACCGAGCAGAGTATCCAGTTCGATTTGATTTAGACAAGGTAATAGTTGGTTGGTCTAAAATGTTATCTTTTATGACTACAGGAACCGCAGAGGTAGATGCTGTTACAAATGTTCCGAATTTTAAAGATTTTGGTGCAGCAGTATTGTTTTTGCCTTCAGGATTAGCTTATTATTCTACTACTCAGGTTAATATTCCAGCATATTCGCCTTTAATTTTTAATGTAAAATTAATGTCAATGAAGAGAAAGGATCATGATTTTGATGGTCATACAACTTTTGAAGAAGAATATAGTTTTGATGCTTCAAACTTAAATGCTCCTTGGACTAATTTAAAGCGTGATACAGATGGTGATGGGTATCTTAATTATGTTGATCGTGACGATGATAATGATGGAATACTTACTAAATATGAAGCAGAAGGGGATGATAATCGTAATGGGATTCCCAACTATTTAGATAAAGAAGATAGAAGAAGAAAATAAAAAAATAATAATAAAAAGGGTGTACAAAAGACACCCTTTTTATTATTATTCAGTTTCTAGAAGCCAATTTTTGAAATCATAAAAATTTTGAGGAGCTACCCCGTGACCTACAGGATATTCTTTATAAATGTTTTGGATTCCTAAATTATTTAATATAGGTTGTGCTTTGCGAGCCCATTCTATAGGAACAACTTGGTCTACACTCCCATGTGAGGCAAATATTTGCAAATTACTGAAATCATTTTGATTGTAATTTTCTAATGCAATTTCTTGATTAAAGTAACCACTCATACCTACTATTCGTTGAATTTTATTAGGATATGATAAAGCGGTGGCATAACTTAAAATACATCCTTGGCTAAAACCAATTAACGTTATTTTATTGGGATCTATAGGGTAATTTTTTATTAATTCATCAATGAAGCTAATGATTAATTCTCTTGAATTGCGCGCTTGATCTAAATCTGAAAATTTGTTTTCATCTGCATCAAAGTTGATGGCATACCAAGCGTAGGCATTAGGCATAAGATTATAAGGTGCACGGGCGGAAATAACGTAATAATGTTCAGGGAGTTCAGAGGCAAACGAAAATAAATCCTCTTCATTACTTCCGTAACCGTGTAGTAATAAAAGTAAGGGATTTTTGTCTTTTTTAATTTTAGGTTCTTTGACTAAATGGTATAGAGATAAATTCATTAGATGGTTTTTAAAAATTTTTGAAATAAATTACCTAATAAAGGCAATGGACGTGATTCTCCTTTACCGGCAGTGTACAAGCCGTAAAAACTCAATAAAGTTATAAAAAACCACATACTGATTGTTGCCATTGGTACGTTGAAATTGGATAACATAAGTCCTAGTGCTACAAATGTAAGGGTTAATCCTAAGCCTTGTCGTACATGAAAAGAGCCAAATTGAGTTTTGTCTTCTCCACTATTCATTGATAAGGCAATAAGAGGTCCTATTATAAGTATATAGCTTATTATGGCGGTACTTTTTCCTTTCTTAATATCGTTTAAGTCTGTCTTCATTATTGGTTTTTGATAAATTGATAGTTGTTAATAATTCCAAATACTTTTCCTTTTGTAGGAAGGTTTATAAAAGCAGAATTTTTAGACTTAGATAGAATATTTTCTTTTAGGAAAAATGAGTTTTCAGTAGGACTAAAAAGAGTCAGATTGGCTATTTCTCCTTCTTTTATACTTGGTTCTTCTATGTTGAAAATTTTTCGACCAGCAGTTAATTTTTCGATAATGACTTCTATAGGTAAAATGTTTTGTAAGATTCCATAACCACTTTCTAATCCAATAGTTCCGTTTTTAGCTAAATCAAATTCTAGATTTTTGTGTTCAATGTCTATAGGATTATGATCCGTTGTAATGCAGTCAATTGTATTATCAAGGATTCCGTTAATAAGGGCCTTACGGTCTTCTTCTGTTCGAATAGGAGGTGTTACTCGATAATTAGAATCAAAGCTGGTTAGAACTTCATCATTTAGGGTTAAATTATGAACAGCTACACTACAACTTATTTGTAAACCTTTGGCTTTTGCCTGTCGGATTAATTCTACAGAATGAGCTGTGGAAAGAGTTGGAATATGGAGTTTTCCTCCAGTATATTCTAATATATATAAATTACGAGCTATAATTAATTCCTCTGCTAAAGAAGGAATTCCTTTTAATCCTAATTGGGTAGAGATTATTCCTTCATTTACAATACCTTTACCTTTTATATTGTGATCCATTGAATAGGCAATAACCTTTCCATTAAAATCTTGTGTATATTGTAATGCTATTTTTAGAATATTAGCATTATCTAAACTTTTATTGTAATCCCCAAATGCTATTGCCCCAGCATTTTTCATGTCTAAAAGTTCAGCTAATTCATTTCCATTACTGTTTTTTGTAAGTGCTCCAATCGGATATAAATCAGTAGCATTTTGATTTGCTTTTTGTTTTACAAAAAATATCTGAGATTGATTGTCTAAAATAGGAAATGAGTTAGGTTGTAGAAGAACTGCTGTAAAACCTGACTTACTTGCTACTTGTAATCCGTTACTAATGGTTTCACAGTCTTCAAAGCCAGGTTCTCCTAAAGATACACTGGTGTCTATCCACCCCTTTGAAATGTGTAAATCAGGGAATGTAATGACCTCATAATCGTTTAGAATAGGTAGGTTTTTACCAATTTTTTCTATTTTTCCATGGCTGATTTGAATATCAGTGATTTCTTGATTTAGAGGATGGTTTTTTTCAATAATTCGAGCATTACGGATAATTAAATTCATTTTACAAATTTTTGAATGAGCAATTCGATGATCAAAAAGAATAAAGCTAAAATAAGAAACCACTTCCATATTTGCTGGTCAGTACGTTCTAATTGAAGGGTTTCAAAGAAGTTATTTAAGCTGTTTATAGTATTGATTTTATTATGGTTAGTAGCGATTAATTGACTTTCTTTACGATCATAATTAAAGCTAATAGGGTAAAGATTTTTTTTGTTTTGGTAGATGTGATAATTACCAGCTTTTTTAGGATTATCTCCACAGCTAAATTTAAGTTTGTTTTCCAAAACTTGCTGGATAGGAATAAAGTTTTCTTCTTTATTGGTAATAGAAACTATTTCATCTTTGTTGAGATCAACATTAATTATAGAAGTTTTATTTTGACCAATTATTTGATATTGTATTCCATTTTCATTAGTTGAAGTACCCATTTTATAAAAGGTAGGAACAATTAATGGTGCGTTTTGAAAATTAGAGTTCTCTTTGTTTAAAGGGGCTGAGAAAATAAAAACAGTTCCTGTGTTTTTATATAATGTACTTAAGAATGCTGATTGATCTTCATAAGAAAGAGCATGAGGAAGATTACTTCTTATTTCAAAAGATTGTTTTGTAATAGGATATTGAAAATTATGAATTTTTTTTCAAAAACATTATTATATAAAGGATTTGAAAAGTTAATTTTAGTTATTTTCTTCTCTTCATTTTGTGAATTAAGAAATAGGATGTTTGCAAAATTTTTTTAAAAAGAATTTAGATTGGAAGGAGGGATTTTTTCAGAAGGTATGATTATTAAACTGCCTCCTTTTTCTACAAACTTTTTATGTTAGTGTGCATGGCTAAAGGAATATTTTCTAATTCGTTTAATATAATACAATCTTGGTTTTCGATATTTCTATAATCTAAGCTATTAAGAGGAGTATTAGAAAAATTGAATTCAGGTTGTGTGTAAATTCGAGAAAGGAAATTAGATTTAAAAGGGTCTCCAATGCTCAGGATTTTTAGAATTTTAGGTTTCAAAAAATTAAAATAAAAAGTATTATCAAAAGCTAAACTGTTATCTTGTAATGAAACATACCCACTAAAGGTTTCTTTAGGAATTGTAAAAAGTAAGGTTTGTTTACTTTTGTTTAGAGGCATGATTGCTTTGGCTATCAAATTGTTTTGATTATATAAGGAAACAGGTATTGATCTAGCTTCTTCAAAATTAGAAGAAACTAATACGCCAATTTCATAAAAATGATCAAGAGTTTGATTTATAAAAACGCTATCAATAGCTGCATTACTTGTTTTTTCAGCTTCGGGAATTAAGAAAAAAGTTTTATTAGTTGTGGGAGACTTTGTTAGAGATTCTGTTTGTAATCCAATTGCATCTGTGATTACAAGAATGTCTTTTCCTTGGTTATTATTGTGTGATTTTGTTTTAATCAAAGAATTTTCAAGAGAAAAAGGAATTGGACTATAATTTAGATTTTGAAGTTCTTTGGAAATAGTTTTTATATTAGTGTTCCAAAAATCAGTATCATTTGTTAGAATTGAGAAAGTTGTTTCTTCGGGTACGTTTTCTAATAAATCTTGTATGGCACGTTTAAGTAGCTCTCCTTTTTTCCTTTCGCCTGCATACTAAAAGAGTTATCTAATAGTATGATCAGTTCATTGTTCTTACCCGTTTGATCCACGGCCTTAAAGAAAGGTTGAGAAAAAGCAATGATAAGAGTTGTTAATAATAACAGCCTAGTTGCTAATAGTAAGTATTTTTTTATTTTAGAGCTTTTGCGTGTTTGAACAATCAGTTCTTTTAGAAAGCGAACATTTGTAAAATATTCTTTTTAAACTTACGTAATTGGAATAAATGCACAATTACTGGGATAATCAGTAAAAAAAGAAAATAAAGAATTTCAGGATGTTTAAATTGCATTTATATTTTGAGTTTGTCAAAGATACATTTTTTAGATTGAATCTTATGAATAGATTAATATGTTAGTAATTTTTGTTGGGAAAATAAGAAAAAAACAAGTCGAAATTCAAGAAGACAGTTCTCTTTTCTTTAATTTTTCCTTATAAAATTCTTTCTCTGCTATGTAAATAGTTTTTGTTACTTCACAAAATGTAATATCTCCTGTTTTATTGGTGATATATGTTGTTTTAGTATGTTCTATTTCTTTATTTATACGTACTTTTTCAATGATTTCGTTTATTTCCTCATCACTAAAATGAAAAGTTGCATATACGTTTTCTCGTGCAGGTTTTTTAAAACGAATTAAGGCTGCTTTATCCCATACAATATAATCTTCTTTAAGAAGGTACATTAATTGCGTCATAGGAATAGGATCTACCGCAGAAAAAAGACTACCACCAAAAATAGACCCAACATAATTTTTATTTTTATAATTATGAGGGATCTTAATGTATATGTTTTTTAGGTTTTCTGATATATACATAACCCGAGCTGTACTTCGCCTGTACATAGGAGATAAGTTAAACCCATATTTTAAAAAAATAGAAGGTTTGATGAATTTTTGAGCAAATTTAGAAAGACGTTGATACATTGGTGTTTCATTCATTAAAATTAATGCAAAACAGTTTTAATTGTCAAAAATAAACTATTTTTGACTAAATTCCTTTCTTTAAAAAATCAAATAGTGAGAAGATGCGTCCTTTTTTTATAATTATATTGAGTCTTATTATTAGGACTAATGATGTTTTTTCACAAGAAGTAGATGCCGTAAAAAAACTGAATTAAAAATAGAAAGAGCAAAAAAAGCATTGAGAGAGTTAGATCCCAAAAAATCAATGATGTTAGCTCAAGAAATACTATCAGAATCCTTTCAGTTAAACAACAATGCTTTGAAATCTAAAGCCTATCTGATTTTAGGGTCTAATTTTACTGAATTTGCAAATACTAAAAAAGCAAAAGATTATTTTTTAAAATCATTATATTATGCTAATCTAGAGGATAATGATACCCTTAAGAATTTAATATATAATAATCTTGGAGCTCTTTGTTCTTATTATGAAAATAATTTTGAAGAAGGTATTAAATATTATAAAAAGGATTATTTTATACAGAAAAAATAAATAAACCTATTCAAACCGTTTATAACTCTTTGAATATTGCAGGAGCTTACGTTGATGAAAATCGTTATGAAGAAGCAATACCTTTTTTAAAAAGGCGAGTTTGTATATAACGGGGCAAAAGGAATCAGAGGCACAATTGAATTACAATGCTTTATGGGCGCGTTATCATAGCTATAAAAATGAAAAAGCTAAAGCAGAATACTTTTTTGAAAAAGCAATTCATTATGGATTAAAAGAAAAAGAAAATTTGCTTGATAGTTATTTGTCAGAAGTTTATCTTGATTATGCTTTGCATTTTGAAAAATTTAAAGAGTATCAAAAAGCTTTAAAATACCAAAAATTAAGTTCTCAATATAAAGACAAAGTTTATAACGAATCTCGTTCAGAATCAGTAAAAAGTGAAGAGGATGCTATCAAGATAAAAGAGTATGAGGAACAAATAAATTATATTGAAAAACAAAAAGAAGAACAAGAGCTTAGTTTTAAAAAAACCTATCTAATCATTTTTTTGTTTATGATTATTGTAGGGTTTTTAATTATTTTGGTCTATATACTATATCAGAACAATCAGCATAGACGTAAAAGTTTTGTGCGTTTGAAAAGAATTAATAACGAGTTAGAAGAAGCCAAAGATAGAGCAGAAGAATCTACACGACTTAAATCACAATTTGTTTCAACTATTACACATGAATTGCGAACTCCTTTGTACGGAGTTATAGGGATTTCTGATTTATTAGCAGATGAATATCCCGAAATTAAAAATAGTAAATATTTAGAGTCTTTAAAGTTTTCAGCCCAATATTTACTGTCTTTAGTAAACGATGTTTTACAAATTTATAAAATAACAGAAAAAAAAATTGTCCTAGAAAAGAGTAATTTTAATCTTTGGGATAAAATGGAAGCTATTAAAAATAGTTTCTATATGCAATCAGTTAAAACAAAAAACACAATTAATATAAAAATTGATCCTAGAATACCAGAAAAAATTATAGGAGATGGTCTTAGATTATCTCAGATTTTAATGAATTTGGTTAGCAACGCCCTCAAATTTACAGAAAAAGGGAAAGTAGATGTAAGTGTTCAATTGCTTACCAGAATAGATAATCAAATATGTTTAGAATTTGTTGTAGAAGATACAGGAATAGGAATTGCCAAAGAAAACCAAAAACGTATTTTTGAAGAATTTGTTCAAATAGAACGAAGAGAAGAAGACTATCAAGGAACAGGTTTAGGATTGCCAATTGTAAAAAAACTAATAGCTCTGTTTGGAGGTGCCATTTTTTTAGAAAGTGAAGAAGGTAAGGGGACAAAGGTAATATTTCAGTTGAGTTTTGAAATAGATGATCAGATTTCTTTACCTCACTTATTAGTAGAAGAAAAACAAGAAAGAAAACTTAAAGTACTCTTAGCAGAAGATAATAAGATTAATCAAATAGTAACAGAAAAGATATTACAATCTTTTGGCTACCACGTTATAATTGTTGAAAATGGTTTACAAACAATAGAAATTTGTAAAAAGAACAATTTAATATCATCTTTTTAGATATTAATATGCCTATTTATGACGGATACGAAACCGCTATTCATATAAGAAACTTAAAAATTAAAACCCCTATTATTGCATTGACTGCTTTTGATAGATTTGAGGTGTTCAATAAATGTAAAAAAGCAGGAATGAATGATGTATTGATAAAACCCTTTGAAAAAGAACAATTATTGAATGTTTTAAATGAGTATGTTGAATTTTAGAAAACGTTCTAAGTATACCATTTAAACTTAAAATGTACTGAATTAAAAAGTAAAATTCTTGATCTGTTTTTTTATTTTAAAACAACCCGAACAAACGGTTGAGTATATAATTGAAATCATCGTTAGTTCGAGCGCGAAGCGTATCGAGAACCAATACTAATTTATTGCTTTTGTAGAATAGTATCTAAATTAATATGCAGTTTGTCACTCCGATGTAAGGAGGAGTCTGATAATCGTATTATGTGATTTCTTTCTTTGATTGAAATGAACAAGATTGCGAACTTTTTGGACAGTCTCAAGGTTAAAAAAAATAGTATTATGAGGGAATTTTAAAGTTTAAATGGTATAAATTATTGTAGTAAAGTTAACTTTTTTCAATGGTTAACATTGTAATACTATTGCTCCCCAAGGAAAGTTTTAGAAGAAGAAATAAAGATTAGATTATTTGTGTGAAAAAATATTAAGCGATTAAAATAGAAGTAAATAATAATTTGTTTCTTCAGTTTGCTTTCTGTGTTTATATTGTGTGGATCATACTTAATTTGATGAATAAAAGTATCCTAAAAGTAAATAATTAGACTTATCTAGTTTCTTGAGTCCGTTGACTTTGTTTAGAATTAAGGTTTTAGACTTTTAGGATACTTTTTTTAGTAGTTTTATTTTTTCTTACGTTTTTCTGTGCGTTTACGTTCAACAGCGCGGTTTCTAGGAGCTGTTTTTCGAGGTTTGCGTTTACCAGGACCACCTAAATTTACCTTTTTATTCTTTTCTGATTTTTCTTGAAAGGCAGTGTTTTCAGATGCTTTAGGCTTTTTAAGTAAATGCTTTATTTTTTGCTTTTCCTTTTCAGGTCCTATTAATTGTGTTGAAATTTCTACACTTTCAGGGAAATCTAAAATAGGGATTTCAAGATCCATTAGCATTTCGGCTTCTATTTTTATATCCTCCTCTCTTGGTGTGATAAAACTGATTGCTATACCCTCTGTGTCAGCGCGTCCAGTTCTACCAATACGATGGATATATTGTTCTGGAATTTCAGGCATTTCAAAGTTTATGACATGTGTAATGTTAGAAATATCCAGTCCTCTTGCCATTACATCTGTGGTAATAATACCTTTAGTTTCCCCTTTTTGGAAAGATGACATGGTAAGTAAACGATAGTTTTGTGATTTGTTAGAATGAATTATACCAAATTGATCAGGAAAATCGGCTTCAATTTTATCATGAAGCATGTCAGCAATTTTTTTATTATTAACAAATATTAAAATTCGTTCTAAAGTTTCATTCGTTTGTAGTAAATGTTTTAATAAATTTACTTTAGTATTAAAGTTAGGAACATGGTATGATACCTGTTCTATTTTTTCTAACGGAGTGCCTGACTTGGCAAGGGTAACTTCTTCAGGAAAATCAAAATAATCATTAAGTATTTCATCTACTTCATCTGTCATAGTAGCTGAGAAAAGAATATTTTGGCGTTTGGGTTTTAACATGGTTAAGATAGAAGTAATCTGTGGACGAAAACCTAAATTCAACATTTCATCAAATTCATCAATTACTAGTTTAGTTACTTCTTGCAAAGATAAAACACCATCTAAAGCTAAATCCATTATACGTCCAGGGGTTCCAACCAAAATATCTATTCCTTGATATACTTGGTTTTTTTGAGTGTTTATGTTTACGCCCCCATAAATTCCTAGAGTTCGAACAGACATATACTGTGTCAGTTTTTCTACTTCATCTACTACTTGCACCACTAATTCTCTAGTAGGTACTAAAATCATGATTCGTGGATTGTACGTTTGAGCAAATTTATATTGTTTTAGTAGTGGAAGTAAATAGGCAAATGTTTTACCTGTTCCTGTTTGAGCAATTCCCATAACATCTCTACCTGACATGATTACATTAAATGATTTTTCCTGAATAGGAGTAGGGCTGACAAATTTTAATTCGTCTAATGCTTTTTGTAAAGATTTTGGTAAATTAAAGGGCTCAAATGATGACATATTTCTAATTGTATTTTTTGCAAAGGTATTGTTTATAGTCGATATTTCTAGCAGAAAGGACTATAACTTCAATTAGAATTTATTACTAGAAGATTTTTATTGCTAAAAAGAGATATTTATATTGTGAAACTGGTTGTGTTGGAAATGATAAGGTTGTCCGAAAAGTATGATTTAATGTTTGAATGACTACTTCTATGAAATTATATTAGACACATTTATTGTTTCTCCCTTTGGGTGAATGATATAAGATTGTGTGCTCTTTTCGGACAGCCATTAGTATTTTTAACTATTTAGCATTACAGGCATTACAAGCATAGTAACGGTTTCTCCTTCGTCTAATCCATCAGCGGGAGTTAATATACCAGCACGATTAGGCATAGACATTTCTAACTGAATCATGTCGCTTTGTAAATTTGTCAACATTTCCATTAAAAAACGAGAGTTGAATCCAATTTGCATATCATCGCCTTGGTAATCACAAGTAAGACGTTCTTCTGCCTTATTTGAATAATCAATATCTTCTGCTGAAATGTTTAATTCAGCACCTGCAATCTTAAGACGGATTTGGTGTGTAGTCTTGTTTGAAAAAATAGCCACACGACGTACTGAACTTAAAAAATTGTGCACGATCTATTAATAATTTGTTGGGATTTTCTTTAGGAATAACAGCTTCGTAATTAGGGTATTTTCCATCAATTAATCGACAAGTTAAGACGTAGTTGTCAAAAGAAAACGTGGCATTAGCATCGTTATATTCTATAGTAACTTCTGAGTCAGAGGCTGCTAATATACCTTTTAGAATGTTTAAAGGTTTTCTTGGCATGATAAAGTCGGCAACTTGAGAAGCTTTTACATCAGCTCTAGCATATTTAACTAATTTATGAGCATCTGTAGCTACAAAAATTAATCCTTCTGGTGAAAACTGAAAAAACACACCACTCATTACAGGGCGAAGATCGTCATTACCTGCTGCAAAAATAGTTTTACTTACAGCTGTTGATAATACTTCTGCTGGTACTAATGTTTTAGAAGGGTCTTCTAAAACGACAGCTTTAGGGAACTCAGCACCTGGTGAGTATGCTAAGGCATATTTACCAGATTGAGAACTAATTTCAATAGTGTTATTCTCTTCTACTGTAAAGGTAAGAGGTTGTTCTGGAAATGTTTTTAAAATTTCTAATAGCAATTTAGCGGGTACAGCCACGCTTCCCTCACTGGTAGAATCTATGTTTAAAGAAGCCGACATAGTAGTTTCTAAATCTGAGGCAGAAACGACTAATTGGTCTTGTTTTAATTCAAATAAAAAATTGTCTAGAATAGGCAAAGTATTGCTACTGTTTATTACACTACCCAAGACCTGTAGTTGTTTTTGTAAATAAGAACTCGATACAATAAATTTCATCGCAAATTATTTAAGTAAGTAACCTTATGGTGTATAGATTTTAGTTTTTACAAATATATCGTAAACTAATTAGTTTTTGAAATTATTTTTTTAAATAATTATTGAGCAAATTTTCGCTTTCTTAAATAGTTTAAAATAATGCCAAAAAGAATTAAAATAAGTAATGGTGCACCAACGGTAATGAATTGAATATAAGCATATTCTTCGTATACTTTTTCTTTGTCTAATAATGGTAGATTTACCTCTTTACTACGTATGTAAATCAGTCCTGTATCGTCTAATAAGAAGTTTACACAATTCATCAAGAACTCTTTATTAGCATATATTTGATTGGTCCACTTGTCAAAACCTAGCTCCATTGGTTGTCCATTTTGATCAAGTTGGTTTTTAATAATGTCACCATCAGATACTATTATCATTTTAGAATCCTTACCTATATTTTTAAATTCAGATGATTTAAAGGCCAATATACGATTTTCAAAAACAGAATGAAATTTGCCTTCTAATAATAATGCTATAGGGAAATTTCCAGGAGTATAATCTTTTGCAAGAGGTTTTTCATTTACCATTTCAAGACTAACTTCCACAGGTGTACCTACTGTTTTTGAATAAGGAGAGGATTTTAGTAAAATAGTTTTTTTGATATTATTTTTTAAAGTGTCAATAGGACTCGAAAACTCAAACTTGACACCATCAATATTATTTACAATGGGGTGTTTGCTTTCTGTATATGCAAAAGGAGAATAGAACCAAGGATAGTTTTGATATTGTGTTTCACTTCCTCTTTTGCCTGTAGCTAATGCTATAGGAACAGCTTGCATATCTTTAATTAAAACAGGATTTATACGAAAACCATATTTGAAGAACAAATCATTTAAACCTAAATCGTTTGTGAATGCTAATGTATTTCCTGTTTGATTAAGATCTTCCATAGAAACATTTACAGCGTCTATTAACCAAAGTGTTTTTCCTCCATTTACAATAAATTGATCTAATACTTGTTTTTCAGCATCAGTAAAGCTGGATTTTGGTTTTGCAATAATAGCTAAATCAAATGTTTTGAGTGCTTTTTGTATTAATTCAGGTTTTGTTTTTACAGAATCAATAGGGAAAGGGGCAATAAAATAATTATCACGAACCGTTTGTAAAAAATCAGCTTTTAAAATATCTGGGAGCTCATTTTTGCCCTTTATGATTGCAATTTTTTTCTTTTTTTGGGTAGTTATTTTATGAAAGGCATCTGTAAAAGCATATTCTAGATGTTGTACTGAATGAATAACTTTTTGTTCTGTGCTAGCTCCCATACGATTTTTAAGTAGAGGAACTTTTGTGCTTTTACCCTTATATGTAGCAATAGCCCAAGGATAGACAACTTCTTGTGATTGTTTTCCTTTGTCATCAACCGTTATTTTGACAGGAGTTAATCCACGTTCATAAAATTGTTGCATTACAGCTTCTGCTTCTTCGGGGTTTTCAAGTGGATTAACGAATTGAAAGATAATATTAGAATTATAAGCTTTTAATTCTTCTAATATTTGTTTTGTTTCTCGTTGTAGGCGTTTGAACTCTATAGGGAAATTGCCCTCTAAAAAAACATCCACATAAAGTGGTTCTTGTGCGTTTTTTAGAATATTTAAAGAGGTTTCTGATAATGTATATCTTTTATCTTGTGTTAAGTCAAAACGTTTGAAAATATAATGACTAATACTATTTAGTAGAACTAATGCAAGGATAAGACCAATTATTTTTTTTGTGGAATCTTTCATCTTATTTCTTGTATTTTTTAAGGTTAGTAACAGTTAGTGTATAAAAGAAAAAAATGACACTCATAAAATAGATTAGATCACGTGTGTCAATGACACCTCGGCTGATACTTTTGTAGTGATAGTCCATTCCTAATGATGCTACAAAGTCATTAAAATTTCAAAAAAGGTGAGTGTAGAAATACCTTGAAATCCAAAATAAAATAAAAAGCAGACTAATACAGCCGTTAAGAAAGCCACAATTTGATTATCTGATAAAGTAGAAGTATAAACACCTATTGAAGTATATGATCCTATTAGAAATAATAATCCAAAATAAGATCCTAATGTACTGCCAAAATCTAAATTTCCTTCGGGCAATCCTAAATCATAAATCATTTTTATGTAAACTAAGGTAGGGATTATAGCAACAAGAATTAATAAAAAAGCACCTAGGGATTTACCAATAACAATTTGACCTAAACGTATAGGTTTGGTTAATAGGAGTTCGATAGTTCCTTGTTTTTTTCATCGGCAAAACTACGCATTGTTACAGAAGGAATTAAAAACAATAAAATCCAAGGAGCAATTGTGAAAAAAGGAGCTAAATCGGCAAAACCAGAATTAAGTATATTATAGTCACCTTCAAAAACCCATAAAAATAATCCCGTTATGAGCAAAAATAAAGCAATAACTAAATAACCAATAGGAGATCCAAAAAATAATCGAAATTCTTTAAAAAGTATGGCTTTCATAAAATATGGTATAGGTTCAAAAGTCCTAAAAATATAATAAAAAATTAATAGATAGATATAGAAGCAAAGCTTTACGCTAAAGAAACCAGTTTGTTTACACTCCAAGCCTCTGGTTTATCATTAAATAGTTTTTTTGTAAAGGTCCAAACTTCATCAAATAATGCAGAATTTCTATAATTTTCTAGATCTTCTGCGCTTTCCCAATAGCTGTAAGTAAAAAATATACACGGATTATCTTGATCTTGATAAAGTTCTAATAATTGATTTCCAGGTGAATTTCGAATTTCATTTTTTATTTGCTCAAAATTTTTTAAAAAAGTGGGTATGTTTTGCTCGTGAAAACTAAGTTTTACTATTCGGACTAGCATATAGATGGTTGTTATGGATTTAAATTTATTCAAAAATAACGCTAATAGTATCTCTATATTTTAAACCCAATAAAGATTTAGCTGTGCCAGTGGTGTTTGGGTTGCTTTTAAATATAGCAATTTCTAAGTAGCCTGCTTCATTAAAGAGTGCTAATTTTTCGCCCTCATAGTCTTTAAGCGTATAACCTTCTCTGATATTAAAATCAGAATAAGAACGATGTATTTTCTTTATGGTCTTGTTACCAAATTTTATTTCAAACTTTTTATCAATATTTAATTTTTCAAAAGAATTACGAGTAATATTGGTCACGCAGTTTCCGTAATGATCAATGTATATAACATTTCCTTTTATTTTGTTTGATTCTACTATTTCTTGTAGTTGATTTTGTGGCTTCAAATCCTCAATCTTTTTGCCAATGATATCTAATTGTCCTCCTTTTGCAATATGACAAGCTACAGCTAACAAAATGTCCGTATCAGTAGCCGTTTGAGGGAGGTGATTTGTAACATTAATTTCGATTATGTTTTCTGGTTTTTGGTTTTGACAGACCAAGCTCATGATGCCGTTATCAGCACACACAAAATAATGTTCGTTCCAATACACTACCAGATGCCTTGTGTTTATGGTTTGTTCACTATCTACACCTATTAGATGAACAGTACCTTTGGGAAAGTTGTAATATGCAGCACTAATTACGTAACTTGCTTCTATTATGTTGAATAGGTCTATTTGATGAGAAATATCAACAATTTGAGCATTAGGGATTTGTGTGAAAATTTTTCCCTTTAGTGCACCTACAAAGTGGTCTTTGACTCCAAAATCGGTAGTAAGTGTAATTATTGACATTCGATTGTTTATAACTATTGCTGTATTATTGAGGCAAAATTAGTAGATTTGGGATAAACAAAACGAATTTATTTTTAACTAAATTAATCTGACTTTGAACGAAAGGGTTATAGAATTAGAAAATATAGCTCCTAAAGAATTTTGGGGAGCTCATGACAAACATTTAGAAACAATAAAAAAATACTATCCAAAGCTAAAAATTATAGCAAGAGGAACTACGTTAAAAGCCTTTGGAGAGGAAGAAGTGTTAGATGAATTTGAAGTGCGATTTCGTAGATTGATGCTTCATTTTACACGTTTCAATAGTATAGATGATAATGTTATTATGCGGATTATAGAAGGAGATGTACAATCAAATTCTAAAATATCTGATCATGATAAAATATTAGTTCATGGTGTAGGAGGGAAGCTAATAAAAGCCATGACCCCCAACCAACAATTGTTAGTAGATACTTTACAAAAAAATGATATGGTTTTTGCTGTAGGACCTGCAGGAACAGGAAAAACCTATACAGGAGTTGCTTTGGCTGTTAGAGCTTTAAAAGAAAAACAAGTAAAGCGAATTATATTAACTCGACCTGCTGTAGAAGCTGGCGAAAATCTGGGCTTTTTACCAGGAGATATGAAGGAAAAGTTAGATCCGTATATGCAACCACTTTACGATGCTCTGCGTGATATGATTCCTCCTCAAACTTTAGAAGATTATATTATGAAAGGGGTTATTCAAATTGCACCTCTAGCTTTTATGCGTGGTCGTACATTAGATAATGCGTTTGTTATATTAGACGAAGCTCAAAATACAACACATAGTCAGATGAAAATGTTTCTGACTCGTATGGGACGAAATGCTAAATTTATTATTACAGGAGATCCAGGTCAGGTAGATTTACCTCGTAGAACAATATCAGGATTAAAAGAAGCTCTTTTAGTATTAAAAAATGTAGACGGAATAGGAATAATTTATTTAGATGATAAAGATATTGTACGTCATAAATTAGTTAAAAAAATTATTGATGCTTATAAAAGCATAGAAAATCAAGATTAATCAATAAACGTTGCTAAAATAACCTTGTGAGAATGGTTGTTGAATACGAGTAAATACACAAATAAGGATGTTCTGCGTCAGCAACGAGAACCTTTAACCAAAGAAGGAAAATGCGAGAAACGACAAAAATATTTACTGGAGGAAGCAAGACAATCATAGTTGACGGAAAAATAACCGAGACAGTTGGTGGAGATTATCATATTTGGGCAGAAAGTATTGAATATAATGCTGGTGAACAAATTATAATGAGCGGAAAAGAAAAAGGAGTTACATTTGGCGAATATGTTCCACCTGAAAAATATTACACTACACATCCTTATGTTGAAAAAGTAGAATTTTTTGACCAAAACAATAAACTACTCAATCAAAACACCAAAGATTTTTATTATGGTCAAAAACTCAAAATAAAAGTTACCACCAAAAATGCCAAAGACGGCAAAATGATTTATCTTACCTTGCAAGGAAAATCAAAAAGCAAGAACCAAAATTTTGATATGATGAACGGTAGCGGTTACCGTTGGGGCTTTGTTCCTGTTTTTAACAATCAATACGAAACGCCACTTTTTGAACTCAATCCAAATTGGTACAGCGATGATTTAGAAGAATACGATTATGACCAACACATAACCAAAATAAAAGAAGAAGATTTAAACGAATTTTATGTCAAAATTAGCTTTGAAGCCAAACCCGTTTATTTCCCACTCGAAGGCGAACGCCTAAAACCAGTAACCTACAAACGAAATTATGAAGAGTTAATAGGTTTATTCAAAACAGATGATTCAGGTTCAAAAGATTTATTAACCAACTACGAAAATAAATTTATAGACGCGCACAAAGAAAAAAACGATGCCATAAAAAACATTGTAGATGGATTCTCTGAATATCTATGCGAGGATAACAGAGATTTAACCACAGACCAAATCGAGGCAAAAGTAATAAAAAGTGCTAAAGAATTGTGGGATTATGCCGTTTGGCAACACAAAGACCATACTTCTACCATTGTTACCAATATCAAAAAAACAGGCGAAAAGAAAAAGGAAATAAAAGAAATAGAAGCGATTCTTGATGACCGACCATTGTATTGGGCAAGAATTGCAATGCAAGTAATCCTAAAACGCCAATATGTTTACATAGAAGATATTAAAACATTACCCCAAAAAGACCAAGAAGATTTCTTTATCAAATCAATAGTTCCGAAAAATAGTAAACTTTACAAAGCAATACAGCTTTTTGAAGAAAACAGCCGTAATTATACTGGAATAGATTTCTCAAAAGCGAGTGGCAAGAAAAAAGTTTTGATTACGGGGTTTGATCCGTTTCAACTTAATCCTGATACAAATTTTAATACAAGTATGGGGGCAGATTCTGTAAACACTTTTAATCCTTCTGGTATTTTAGCTTTATTTTTACAAAATAATCAAGATTTACAAAATAAAAATATTCAAATTCAAACTTGTGTATTTCCTGTTCGCTATGAGGATTTTGACAATCAAGTTGTTGAAAATGTAATAAAAGAACATATTGGACAGGTAGATTTGATTATAACTACTAGTTTGAATGGAGGTAACAACTGGTTTGATATTGAAGCAGATGCTATTGAGTATAGGGGAGGTTTCCACGATAATATGTGTATTGGAGGACAGGATTATAAAGAATACAATTACAACTCTAGTAGATTTGTTCTAAACACCAACAAAAAACATAACTTAACTACATTACCAAAAATTTAATTTTTGGTAATAATCTTTCTGTGAATATAAATGGTTTAGATGTTAGATTTGATAGTTCAAAGTTAAATTCATCGACTGAGGGTGGTGGCGGAAATTATTTGTCAAACGAAATAATGTACAGAACTACAGCCATAAGGGGAGTCTCCTCAAGTAAACCCGTTGGGCATTTCCATTTAGCAAATCTTGATAATATAACTAGAATTAAAGAGGTTATAGATGTTGCCGTAGAAGTAATAAAAAAAATAATTTTATAATTATGAGAGCTTTATATACCCTTATTTTATTAAGTTACTTTTATCAACTTTCATATTCACAAGCTTGTGGAGGTGGCAAATTTGTATTTGAATTTTATAGAAAAGATAATTACGAATTAAAATACGAAATTACTTCCAGTGGAGATAAAAGATATAAATTTAGCCTCCGAAGATATTTATATGGGAATAGTTATGGATTCAATTAAATTAAAACAGATAAATCAATTTAAAATTGATATAAATAAATTACCCAAATTCATAAATAAATCAATAACTTTTGATAATAAAATTAAAAATAATCAATTAACTTTTAATACACTAGAGTTGTATAATAAATTATTTTTGCTAACAGTTTGGGATAAGAAAACAAAAATTCAAATTCTTGTAAAATTATTTGGAGGTTGTGATAGAAAAAACATTGTTGTTATGGCTGAAAATCCTAAACTAATACCATTAAAATAAATAAACAGTAAATGAACTATAATTGCACCAATTTTGCCGATCGCACAACAAGAGTTTTGAAATAGTGTGGCTTCAGGCTCAATTTAATGTTGGTTTTGTATTTGTAAAGTTCAGTATCTCTCAAACTGAAAGTCTAGGCTTCTTTACTCACACCATCGCAAAGCTCTAAGACGACAAATACTAATTTATAAAAAAAATAAAACAATTACAATATAATAGGTAATAAAAATTATTACGATTGGTTAAGTATTTCATTCCAGTTTTTAAAACGAAGGTCTTCTAAAGTATACTCATTTAAAGTTAGGATAAATGAATTATAGCCTTTCTGTAATAAATGTTTTAATTGGCATTCACTACTCGGAAAAATACAAGGTTTAGCTTTGCAATCAATAATAGGATTTTCATCCTGTTCTAATAAATGAATTAAATTGCCAAGAGGGGTTTCTAAGGTTTTTTCAGCAATACGTATTCCGCCTCCTTTGCCTCTTTTGGTTTCTATTAAATTATGATTAGAAAGAAACTGAATCACCTTTATGAGATGATTCCTAGATAAATTAAAAGTACTAGCTAGCTCATCTAAAGAAGTAGCTTTTTCTTTATTTAGATGAATTAAAAAAATTAGTACTCGCATAGAAAAATCAGTAAAATGATTCAGTTTCATAAACTTTTTTAATTAAGATTCAAAAGCTGTGGACCAAATTCTTCAAAATGAATAGCGTCTTTATCCACACCTAAATTAATGAGCGATTGATAATGTGATTTTATAAATAATTCAGGTCCACAAATATAATATTTAGCATCTTCTATTAAAATTTCTTCTTGATGATTTACTAAATTAATCCGTCCTCTCCTTACACTGTCCGTTTCAGAGTCTATTTGTTCATAATATGTATACGATTTTAAATTTTTGTCTTTTTGAGCTATTTCTTCTACTTCATCTTTAAATGCTTGTACTTTTTCATTACGACAACTATGTATCCATATAGTCTGATTGTCATAATCTTTTTGGCTTTGAAGCATACTTAATAGTGGAGTAATTCCTATTCCTCCGCTTATTAGAACCATTGGATAATCTATTTTCTTTTCAATATTAAAAATGCCTGCTGGTGCTGATACAAATACTTCACTTCCTTCTTTTTATGATGTAGAGTATTAGAAACTAATCCGTCAGGATTATTGTTAGTGCCTTTTTCTGATTTTACAGATATTCTATAATATTTTTCGTTAAATGAGGATGAAAGACTGTATTGTCTTGGTTGTTCATGCCCTAATTCTTCTATATGAGTTTTTATTGTAATGTATTGTCCAGGTAAGTAATCAGCAATCGCTTCGTTGTCTTTGGGAGCTAAATAAAAAGATTTAATCTCTTCACTTTCTTCAATTATTCTCGTAATGATAAAACTTCTCCATCCTTTCCATCCTCCTTTTTGCTAAGATTATTTTGATACATTTCTTCTTCTATTTGTATCATTAGTTGAGCTAATTGCCAGTAAGCTTTAGTCCAAGCATTTAATAAATCCGCTGTTGCTGATTCTTGTAAAACTTCTTGTATGGAAGCAATTAAATGATTTCCTACAATTTCATATTGTTCTTTAGTAATATTAAGACTAACATGTTTATTCCCAATTGTTTTAAGTACATTTATTAATACACTTGGGTTTTCTATATGTTCTGCATAAGCTAATACAGCCATAGCTAAAGCAGTTTGTTGTTTACCACTTGCTTGATTTCCTAAATTAAAAATATTTTTCAATTCAGGATTATAAGTAAACATTCTATTGTAAAAATGTTTTGTCAATAATACACCATTTTCTCTTAATACAGGGATAGTTGCTTTAATTAATTCTTTTTCGGTTGTTGTCATTATAAATTGTGTTTTATCAAGCAAATATATTAAAAAATAATAATAAGTTGTATTTAAAATACAACAAATAAAAAAATGATTTATCTTGTAAGTAAATAGGAAACCTTTACTTTTGTAGTACTGTTTACAACAATGTAAATTATAACAACAACACAATGAACACTATTACTTCTACCCAGTTTAATTTTCCTGGGCAAAAATCAGTTTATCACGGAAAAGTACGTGAAGTTTATAATATCAATAATGATCTATTAGTAATGATTGCTACCGATAGGTTATCCGCTTTTGATGTTATCATGCCAAAAGGAATTCCGTATAAAGGACAAATACTAAATCAAATTGCTACAAAATTCATGGAAATGACAAAAGATATTGTTCCTAATTGGTTAGTGGCAACACCAGATCCTAATGTAGCAATTGGTCACTTATGCGAACCTTTTAAAGTAGAAATGGTTATTAGAGGATATTTATCTGGTCATGCAGCTCGTGAATATAACGCAGGAAAACGCACATTATGTGGTGTTACAATGCCAGAAGGAATGAAACCTAATGATAAATTTCCAGAGCCTATAATTACACCCACAACTAAAGCAGAAGTAGGAGTGCATGATGAAGATATTTCAAGAGAGACAATTTTAACAAAAGGAATCGTTTCAGAAGAAGATTATTTAGTTTTAGAAAAATATACGAGAGCTCTATTTCAAAGAGGTACTGAAATTGCTGCGTCTCGTGGATTAATTTTAGTAGATACAAAATACGAATTTGGTAAAACAAAAGAAGGGGAAATTGTATTAATTGATGAAATTCATACACCTGATTCCTCTCGCTATTTTTATGCTGATGGTTACCAAGAAAGACAAGATAGAGGAGAAGAACAAAAACAATTGTCAAAAGAATTTGTGCGCCAATGGTTAATTACAAATGGATTTCAAGGCAAAGAAGGACAAGAGATACCAGAAATGACCAATGAGTATATAAAAACCGTTTCAGATAGATATATAGAATTATACGAAAATATTATCGGACAAAAATTTGAAAAATCAGATATTTCAAATATTAATGAACGAATTGAGAAGAATGTTGTAACTTTTTTGAATGAAAAAAAGCATATTTAATTTTTGGTATATTTGCGCTCTTGATCTGACTTATAAAAATAAGTCTATAAAATATAATGATATGAAAAAAGTAATTTTAGTTCTATTGATTAATTTACTACTATCCCTCCAGTAATGATAAAGAATTGGTTAATCTAAATACAAATTTACCTACTGATGTAGCTGCTCAAGACCCAACAGAAGATAATATAAAAGAATATTTTAGTTTTCCAGTAACATCTATTAAAAAGACAGATGAAATTGTCAATAGTCTTACTAACACCAGAGGACTTAAAAAAGTAGGATACAAACAGGTAGATTTATTAGTTGAGAATACCATAATAGAAAAAAAGGATGCTGTTAAAGGAGAGGTAATTGCAAAAATTTCAGGAAAATTTGCTAATAAACCCTTTTCTAAATCATATACGTTTTCTTGCTCGTCAGATGTACCTAATGATAATTCTGAAGATTCATATATTGCCAGTAATATTAAAATGGAATGGAAACCTGAATTTAAAGATAATAATGGAGAATTAACAGATCTGGATTTTGATGCCTTTTATAGGTTAAAAAAGTTTGATTTATCTACTATAGAATATCTAAGTAAATGGTTTGATTTCTATTCTAAAAAACCAAACTCTGATAAGGCATATAAATTCACTTCTGAGGATTTAAAAAATATTAAAATTACAGAAATAAAAAATTTCGAAGGAGGACTTACATTTATAGAACTAATTTCAGAATATAAGAACAAACATTTGTTTAAATTAACCTTTAGGTTTGATAAAGAAACATACTATAGAAAAAAGATTGTTTTAAACAAAGATGAAGTAAGAAAATATTATGCGTCTGGTGTGTATGAAAATTTAGAACAGTTCAAACAAAGGTTGTTTAAAATCCCAAATGATTTTGTTTTAGATATTAAAAAGACGCTTGTAAATAATTCTGATAGTTATATTGATTGTTCTGTTTCTTTATTAGAA